>NZ_BAAAFK010000001.1:0-134526 GCF_039523495.1 Rhodanobacter soli
TCTGCACCCCGCAACGTTTCGTCCCGGGTGAGCCGCCCATTCTACATCGCTTTTCTTGACCGTCAACACCTCGGTGAGGCTTCTTCGAGGTCCCGGCAGTCCGTCTTGCGACGTTGGGCGACTGCGGGCCGCGAATAATACGGGCTGTGCTTTATTTGGCAAGCGTTTCTTGAGAAAAATTTCACGGAATCTTCGCAAACAACTGTAGTGTCACCGAATTTTCTTTTCCCGGACACACCTGCACCCCGCCATGCCTGTCGGCGCAGACGTACCGGAATCAGGCGAGCACGAGCCTCACGCGGGCAAAGTTGCGCTTGCCCACCTGCAGCACGCCCTCGAAGCCGGCGCTGAAGACGCGCTGCGCGTCCTCCACCACTTCGGCGTCGATGCGCACGGCGCGCTCCTTCAACTTGCGATTCGCCTCGGAGTTGCTGGCGGTGAGCCCGGCCGCAGTCAGCAAGGCGGCCAGCCGCATGCCTTCAAGCGGGACCACGACATCGGCCTGCGGCAGCAGCGAGGTATCGCCCTCACCGCGTACGACGGCATGCCAGCCCGCGATCGCCCGCTCGGCGGCAGTCGTGTCATGGAAGCGTGCAGCCAGCTCGCGCGCGAGACGCAGCTTGGCGTCGCGCGGGTTGAGTGCGCCGCTGGCAATGCCCTGCTTCATCCGGGCCAGCTCATCCAGCGACACATCGAAGCTGAGCAGCTCGAACCAGCGCCACATCAGCTCGTCGCCGATCTTCATGGTCTTGGTGACGATGTCGATCGCCGGCTCGTTGATGCCGATGTAGTTGCCCAGCGACTTCGACATCTTGTTGATGCCATCCAGGCCTTCCAGCAACGGCATGGTCAACACGATCTGCGGCGGCTGGCCGTGGTGTTCCTGCAGCGCACGGCCCATCAGCAGATTGAACTTCTGGTCGGTGCCGCCCAGTTCCACGTCCGCCTTCAACGCCACCGAGTCGTAGCCCTGCACCAGCGGATACAGAAATTCGTGGATCGCGATCGGCTGCTGCGCCGCATAGCGCTTGGTGAAGTCGTCGCGTTCGAGCATGCGCGCCACGGTGTGCTGGGCAGCCAGCCTGATCATGTCGGCCGCGGACATCTGGCCGAACCACTCGGAATTGAAGCGCAACTCGGTCTTCTCGCGGTCGAGCACCTTGTAGACCTGCTCGGCGTAGGTCTCGGCATTGGCCAGTACGTCTTCGCGGCTGAGCGGCTTGCGGGTGACGTTCTTGCCGGTGGGGTCGCCGATCATGCCGGTGAAGTCGCCGATCAGGAAAATCACCTGGTGCCCCAGGTCCTGAAACTGGCGCATCTTGTTCAGCAACACGGTGTGGCCCAGGTGCAGATCCGGCGCGGTCGGATCGAAACCGGCCTTGATCCGCAACGGACGACCGCTTTTCAGGCGCTCGACCAGATCCTCCCGCTTGATGATTTCGTCGGTGCCGCGCGCAATCGTGGCCAGCGCCTGCTCAAGCTCGCTCATTGGTTTCTCTCTGATGAAGTGGGCAGCGGCCCGCAATGTGACCGTGCCGTCAACGTTAATTGTGTGTTAACCAGGAATGCGTTGCAAACCCTTGATGCGAAAGGCGTTGACGCCCTTTGCACATGACCGTTATGGTACGCGCAGTTTGTTACTTTGTAGCGCGGGCGTGTACAGCATGGCAGAAGAAAAGCAGGGGGCGCGGCAAACCCGCAAGCAGGCGATCTGTCGCAAGGCACAGCGTCGGCACTCCCACTTCTACGAGCGCCGTGCACACTGGTCGTTCAATCGCTCGGGTGAAATCGAGCCGATCCGCTGGAACCGCGAGCGTCTGGTACTCGCCGGCACCGCACTGCTGATCACGTTGTTGTCCGGCTTCATCATGCCCGCTTGGGCCAGCGCGATGCGCCCCGCGCCCACGCCGGAAGTGCACTCGTTGCTGCCGCTGGCGCTGCCCAAGATCGCGCCGGTCAGCGTCACGGCCGCGACCGTGGACGACTGGCAGGTGGTGCGGGTGCAGCCGGGCCAGACGCTGTCGGACATTTTCACTGCCCGCGGCCTCGACATGACCGATCTGCAGAAGGTGATGGACGCCGCCGCCGGCGCGAAATCCGCCCTGCACAGCATTCGTCCCGGCCAGGAATTCGACTTCCTGCTAGGCAGCGATGGCAGTCTCAAGGGTTTCCGCTTCGATCGCGACCAGGCCAGCCGCGCCACCGTCCGTCTCGACGGCGCGCAGCCCACCGTCGCCATCCAGCAGCGCGACATGGACCTGCGCGAACAGGTGGCGCATGGCGTCATCCGCAGCAGTCTGTATGCCGCCGGCGACCAGGCCGGCATGGATGCGGCGATGGTCGGCAAGCTTGCCGACCTGTTCAAGTACGACATCGACTTCGTGCAGGACCTCCGCATAGGCGACAGCTTCACGGTGATCTACGACGACATCTATCGCGACGGCGTGCGCTACGGCCAGGGCAACATCATCGCGGCCGAGTTCATCAACCAGGGCAAGCGCTACACTGCCTACCGCTTCAAGAAGGCCGACGGCAACTACGGCTGGTACAGCGAGGACGGCCGGCCGATCCAGAAGTCGTTCCTGCGCATCCCGGTCGATTTCACCCGGATCTCCTCGACCTTCAGCTCGGCCCGCATGCACCCCGTGCTCGGCCGCATGCGTGCACACAAGGGCGTCGACTACGCCGCACCCAGCGGCACCCCGATCCACGCGGCCGGCGACGGCGTGATCAAGTACCACGGCTGGGAGCGCGGCTACGGCAACTTCGTGGTGGTCCAGCACGACAAAACCATCAGCACCGCCTACGGCCACATGTCGCGCTTCGTGAAGGGTCAACGTGTGGGCGAACGCGTGCGCCAGGGCGAAGTGATCGGCTACGTCGGCATGACCGGCCTCGCCACCGGCCCGCACCTGCACTACGAATTCCGCGTCAACGGTGTACAGCGCAACCCGCAGACGGTCACGCTGCCGAAGCCCGAGCCGCTGCCAGCCGTGCAGATGGCGCGTTTCAAGGCCGAAGTGGTGAAACCCCAGCTGGCACGGCTGACCGAACTGGACTCCCGCATCCAGCTGGCGCGTGCGAACGCCCCCGCCAACCACGACAACTGAGCATCCGCCGCGCGTGGACGACGCCTCGGCGCTCTACCTCGGACTGATCTCCGGCACCAGCGCGGACAGCATCGACAGCGTGCTGGTCAGCTTCAGCCGCGGCGTACCGCAACTGCTGGCCAGCCACGCGCATCCCTGGCCCACGGCACTGCGTGAACGCATGCTGGCGCTGGCCCAGGGTGAGACCGCGCTGGACCTGGACGCGTTTGGACGGCTGGACGTCGAAATCGGCCACGGCTTCGCCGACGCGGCGCTGCAGCTGCTCGAACACAGCGGCACCCCGACAGCGGCCGTCCGCGCAATCGGCTCGCACGGCCAGACCCTGCGCCACCGCCCCACCGGGACGTACCCGTTTACGCTGCAACTGGGCGATCCCAGCGTGATCGCCGAACGCTGCGGTATCGACGTGGTGGCGGACTTCCGCCGCGCCGACATCGCCGCCGGCGGGCAGGGCGCACCGTTGCTGCCGGCGCTGCACGCGATGCTGCTGGCCCGGCCGGGACACACCCGGGTGGTGCTCAACCTCGGCGGCATCGCCAACATCACCGTGCTCGGCGCCGACAGCCGCGTACTCGGCTTCGACACCGGCCCGGCCAACGGCCTGCTCGATGCCTGGTGCCTGCGCCAGCGCGGCGAGCCGTTCGATCGCGACGGCGCGTACGCCGCCAGCGGCCGCTTCGACGCCGACCTGCTCGACGCCCTGCTGGCCGACCCCTACTTCGCGCTGCCGCCGCCGAAGAGCACCGGCCGTGAGCATTTCCACCTGGCGTGGCTGGCCACACACGCGGCATGCGCTGCGCTGGACCCGGTCGACGTGCAGGCGACCCTGCTGGAGCTCACCGCGCGCAGCGTCGCCATGGCGATCGCGCAACATGCCCCGGAGGCGGACGAAGTGCTGGCCTGCGGCGGCGGCGTGCACAACGGCGCGTTGATGCGGCGGCTGGGCGAACTGCTGGCGCCGCGCGTACTGCTGAGCACATCGCGCTACGGCATCGACCCGGACTTCCTCGAAGCCACCGCGTTTGCCTGGCTGGCACGACAGCGCCTGCTCGGCCTGCCCGGGAACCTGCCGGCAGTGACAGGCGCGCGCGGACCGCGGGTGCTGGGCGCGATCTACTCCGCGCCCGCCGCCGGTTCGCCGTAGCGGATGCGCTCTGGCGCCAGCTGAGTCGGGCGGGTCTGCGCCAGCGCGTGCAGCGCTTCCTGGAACACGCCCTGTTCCGTAGCCTCCCACTGACCTTCGAGCACGGTCAGCGCCTCCGGGTCGCGCAGGCTTTCGCTGAAATGCTGGGCGGCCGAGATGCCCAGGCCATTGCGCAAGGCGTGCAGCATCACGTCATTGATCGAGCACTGGCGCTCCCTGGCCAGCGCCCGGATGCGCTCGGTGAGCAGACTGTCGACGTGCTGCAAGATCATGTCCGGCACAAGCGTCACTCCTTGTTGCACGTGCCCCTGTTGCGCCGGATGTTTGCACAGCCATGGCGAGGCCAGACGTCGCGACGGCGATTCCGTGGATGACTTGGCAGTTTTACTGTGAGCGCCGCCACGCTGCCCGGCTGATCGGCTATGCAGCCGCTTCCGCCGCCACGCGCGCGCGTTCGACGCCGCGGAAATAGCGCCACAGGCAGGCGAACAGCAGCATCGACGGCAGCACCGCCAGCACCGTGATGACGAAGTAGCCGCCGTAGCCGGTGGCCGTGGCGATGCCGCCGGCGAAAAAGCCGAGCAGCTTGCCGGGCAGGTTCACCAGCGAGCTCAGCAGCGCGTACTGCGTCGCGGTGTGCTGGCGGTTGACCAGCGAGGACAGGAACGCCACCGTCGGCGGCCCCAGCATGCCCAGGGTCAGGTTTTCGCCGGAGATCACCAGGGTCAGCACCAGCAGATCGCCCGGATGAGCGATAAGGAACAGGTATAGCAGGTTGCTGCAGCCACACAGCACGATGGTGACGCCGAGCGGACGCCACGCACCCCAGCGCGCCACCGCGGCGCCGCCAATGAACACGCCGACAATGCCAATCCAGATGCCGTAGATCTTGGTGACCGTGCCGATCTCGGTCTTGGAGAAACCCATGTCGCGGTAGAACGGGCTCATGATGCCGCCGATCGTGGCCTGCTCGGGCATCTTGAACAGCAGAAGGAACAGCAGGGTCACCCCGGCCAGGGCCCAGCCGTAGCGACGGAAGAAATCGGCGAACGGATCGATCACGCTCTCGCGCATCGCGTCGCGCCAGCGCGCGGCCCGTATCCGCAGCACGTCCGGCTCGCGCGCCATCAGCGTGGTCGCCAGCGGCACCCCCATCGCGACCGCCATCAGCGCGTAGACCAACCGCCACGGCAGATGGTCGGCCAGGATCAGCGCCACCGCACCGGCCAGCAGCAGGCCGATCCGATAGCCCAGCGAGTAGGTGGCGACCAGCGCGCCCTGTGCCTCGATCGGCGCGATCTCGATGCGGTAGGCATCCACCGCGATGTCCTGGGTCGCGCCAAAGAACGCCACCACCAGCGTGGCCGCCACGAACGGCACCAGCAGCGCCGGCGTCAGCAACGCCATCGCCAGCAGCCCGACCACCACACCCAACTGCGCGAACAGCAGCCAGCCGCGGCGCTGGCCGAGGCGGGCGAAGCCGGGGATTCGCCAGTGGTCGAGCAACGGCGCCCACACGAACTTGAACGCATAGGTCATGCCGGCGCTGGCGATCATCGTGATGTCTTTCAGATCGATGCCGTTTTCCTTCAGCCAGTACGCGAGCGTACCGGCCACCAGCAGGAACGGCAGGCCGGAGGAAAAGCCGAACAGGAACATGGTCCACGCCGCCGGCTGGGCAAACGCCCGCCATACCGACGGCTTCGCCGGCTTCCGCGCCAGCGGCTCAGTCGGCATAGTCGACGGTGTACGGCGCGTGGTCGGAGAAGCGCTGCTCGCGGTAGATCGAGCAATCGCGCAGGCGCTCGCGCAGCGACGGTGTGACGACCTGGTAGTCGATGCGCCAACCCACGTTGTTCGCACGCGCCTGGCCGCGGTTCGACCACCAGGTGTATTCGACGGCGTCCGGCTTGATCGCGCGGAAGCTGTCGACCCAGCCGCGCTGCTGGAACAGCAGATCCAGCCACGCACGCTCTTCCGGCAGGCAGCCGGAGTTCTTCTGGTTGGAGGACCAGTTCTTGATGTCGTTCTTCGTGTGCACGATGTTCCAGTCGCCGCAGATCACGTAGTCGCGGCCACTGGCCAGCCACTGGTCGAAGATCGGCGTGATCCATTCCATCGCCTTGAACTTGAACTGCTGGCGTTCGTCGCCGGAGGAACCCGACGGGAAGTACAGCGAGACCACGCTGAGGTTGCCGAAGCGCGCCTCGATGTAGCGGCCTTCGTTGTCGAATTCGTCCCAGCCCAGTTCGGTCAGCACCTGGTCGGGCTCGCGCTTCGCGTAGATCGCCACGCCGCTGTAGCCCTTCTTGCTGCTGGCGTCGCGGTAGAAGCAATGGTGGCCGTCGGGTCGGAACATCGCGTCGGTGAGCTGATCTTCCTGCGCCTTGGTCTCCTGCAGGCAGACCACGTCGGCGTCCTGCTTGCGCAGCCAGTCGAACACGCCCTTGGTCGCGGCCGAGCGGATGCCGTTGGCATTGAGGCTGATGATGCGCATGGACTCTCCCGATCTCGTGATGGGTGATCATAACAACCACGGCACCCCGCCACCGCCATGGAAGCGAACATGCCAATCACTGTCGCCATCCGCGTCGTTCCGGTCGACGATGCGCTGCGTCCGAGGCTGCTGGGCCTGCACGTACTGCCGGCCCAGCGCGACTGGGTCGGCGCGATCGCCGACCTGCTGGCCGACGTGACGCTGTGTCCCGGTAGCGAAGCGATGGCGATCCTGCACGGTGACACAGCCATCGGCTACTACCGCATCGAACCCACGCCGCGCAGCGTGACCGGGCGCGATCTCGAACTGCCGTCGCTGGGTCTGCGCGGGTTCTTCATCGATGCCGCCTGGCAAGGCCGCGGCCTGGGTCAACTGGCGCTGCAGGCAATGTTCAGCGACCTCGCCCGGCGTCACCCCGCCGCGCGCCAGCTGGCGCTGACGGTCAACCGCAGCAATCACGCAGCCCTGCGGCTGTACCTGCGCGCCGGCTTCAATGACAGCGGCGAGCTGTACCATGGCGGGCGTTCCGGCCCGCAGCACCTGCTGCTGCGACCGCTGCCCTGACCCCACCGTTTGCGAGAGACCCGTGCACGACTACCAGCGCGACTTCATCGAACTCACCCTGCAGCGCGAGGTGCTGCGCTTCGGCGATTTCACCCTGAAGTCCGGCCGCCACAGCCCGTACTTCTTCAACATGGGGCGGATCGACTCCGGCGCCGCGCTGGCCCAACTCGGCCGCGCCTATGCCGCCGCCGTAGTGAACGCCGGCATCGCCGTCGACATGCTGTTCGGCCCCGCCTACAAGGGCATCGCGCTGGCCGCCGCCACCGCGATCGCGCTGGCCGATGGCCACGGCCGCGACCTGCCGTGGGCGTACAACCGCAAGGAGGCGAAGGATCACGGCGAGGGCGGCGTGCTGGTCGGCGCCCCGCTCAAGGGCCGCGTGCTGATCGTCGACGACGTGATGACCGCCGGCACCGCGGTGCGCGAATCGCTGGCGCTGATCCGCGCGCATGGGGCCGAACCGGCCGGCGTGCTGATCGCGCTGGACCGGCAGGAGCGCGGCCAGGGCGAACGCTCGGCCGCGCAGGAAGTGGCCGCCGACTACGGCATCCCGGTGATCGCGATCACCGCCCTCGACGACGTGCTGGCATACGCCGGCGAGCGGCCGCAACTGGCCGCCGAGCATGCACGCCTGCTGGCCTACCGCGAGCGCTACGGGGTTCAGCGCTGAGTTCACCGTTTGGCCGATAGACTCTGGCGAACCCGGTCACACTGCCGCCGCGGCCGTCGGCGCGGAGCTAGGCAGCGCGACGGCGGTCGCTATACTGGACAACGAGAGAGGAATCCATGCGCAAACCATTGCTCGTCATTGCTGCTGTCGTACTGGTCGCGAGCCTCTCGGCGCACGCCCAGAACACCGGCAACATCCGTTACAAGTGGTACGACGGGCAAGGCCTGATGCACTTCAGCGACAGCCTGACCGCCGAAGCGATGAAGTACGGCTACGACCTGGTCAACGACCGTGGCATGGTGGTGCAGCGCGTACCGCGCCAGTTGAGTGCCGCCGAACGCGCCGCCGCCAACAAGCTGGCTGCCGAACAGGCGGCCAAGCAGCGCGCCGCGCAAGAGCGCGCGAACGCCGACACGCAGATGCTGGCGGCCTATCCGGACGAGGAGTCCTACCAGATCGCGCTGCAGCAGACGCTGGACACCAGCGACCAGCAGATCCACACCACCCAGATCAACCTGCGCAGCCAGGAAAAAGCCCTGACCGATCTGCTCGGCCGCGCGGCCGACCTCGAGAATGCCAAGAGCCCGGTGCCGAAATTCCTGGTCGACAGCATCGCGCAACAGCGCAACGTGGTCGCCGCCCTGCGCAATACGCTGCGCCGCCAACAGGCCTTGCGCGCACAAACCGTACAACAGCAGGTCGGGCAGCTGGCGCGCTACCGCGAACTCAAGGCGGCGCAGGAACAGCCGGCGGAGTAGGGCAGTTCTGCGGCGATGTGAGCCCCATCATCCGCCGGAGTGAACTTCGATATCTTGTCGAAGCCCGCGATGTCAGAAGGGCAGCTTCAGCCCGCGATCCACCGCCAGCAGCTGCTGGCGGAAGATCTGCTGGATCCGCTTCAGCGCAGTCGGGTTGTCCGCCTCGAAACGCAGCACCAGCACCGGCGTGGTGTTTGACGCGCGCACCAGCCCCCAGCCGTCCGGCCAGTCCGCGCGCACGCCGTCGATGGTGATCAGGGTGGCGTCCTCGAAGTTGGCCTGCTGGCGCAGCTTGTCCATGAAGCGGTAGTGCTCGCCCTCGGCTAGTTCGACCTTCAGTTCCGGCGTGGAGACGCTCTTCGGCAACGTCGCGAAGATCTCCTCCGGGCTGCGCCCCTGCAGGTCGCCGGCGAGGATCTCAAGCAGCCGCGCAGCGGCGTAGACACCATCGTCGAAGCCGTACCAGCGCTCCTTGAAGAAGAAATGCCCGCTCATCTCGCCGGCCAGTTCGGCGCCGGTCTCGCGCATCTTCGCCTTGATCAGCGAATGCCCGGTGCGCCACATCAGCGGACTGCCGCCGGCATCCAGGATCTGCCCCTTCAGGTGGCTGGTGCACTTCACGTCGTAGATGATCGTGGCGCCGGGCTGGCGCGACAGCACGTCGCGCGCGAACAGCATCAGCAGGCGGTCCGGATAGATGATCTCGCCGGCCCGGGTGACCACGCCGAGGCGGTCGCCGTCGCCGTCGAACGCCATGCCCAGGTCGGCGCCGGTCTGCCTCACCGCGTGGATCAGGTCCTCCAGGTTGGCCGGATCGGACGGGTCCGGGTGATGGTTCGGGAACGTGCCGTCGACGTCGCAGTACAGCGGGATCACCTCGCAACCGACGCCTTCCAGCACTTGCGGTGCGATCGCGCCGGGAATGCCGTTGCCGCAATCGACCACGACCTTCAGGCGGCGCTCGGCGAGCACGTCGGCAACGATTTTCTCGATGTAGTCCGGCGCCACGTCGACCTGGCGCAGGCCGCCACCGCCGCCGCTCGCCAGCGCGCCGCTGGCGATGCGCTGGTACAGGTCCTGGATCGTCCCTTCGGACAGCGTCTCGCCGCCGACCACGATCTTGAAACCGTTGTAGTCCGGCGGGTTGTGGCTGCCAGTGACGGCCACGCCGCAGCCGGTGTTGAGGCGGTAGGCGGCGTAGTACACCACCGGCGTCGGCACCGCGCCGATGTCGATCACGTCCACGCCGGCTTCGCGCAGGCCGTCGGCCAGCGCCCCGGCCAGTTCCGGCCCGGACAGGCGGCCGTCGCGGCCGACCACGATCTCGCGCAGGCCCTTCTCGCCCATCAGCGTGCCGATCGACTGGCCGAGCGCGCGCGCCACGTCCTTGTTCAGGGTCTTGCCGACCACACCGCGCACGTCGTACGCGCGAAAGATGGTCGGGTCTACGCTGACCGCCGCGGCGACCGGCGGCGCGACCGGCGCAGGCGGCCGGACGCGGACCGCGGTGGCCTTGCGGACTTCGACCGGTGCTTCGGGCTGTTCCGCCTCGGACGGCGCCGGCACCTGCAGATGGCGCAGGCGCAGCCACAACAGGTAGCCACCACCGCCAAGGCCGAACAAGGTCAGCAAGCCGCTCAGCAGCCACGAACGTGGCAACACGATGAAGGCGCCCGGCAGACCGGCGCCGACACTGAACACGCTGCCCGCGATCGGCTTGCCGGCCGCTTCGGCTTCGGCCGAGGTGGTGCCGTGCGAGAACAGTTGCACGTAGCCGCGATCGTCGCCCTGGCGCAGGTCGAGCCGGCCGCCGGCCGGTGAAATCGCGTCGAAACGCTGCCGCAGCGGAGCGAACGGCAACTCGACCCAGGCCCAGGCCTGGGCTTGCTGCGGCGGCCCCAGCGGAATCACCAGGCTCAACCGGCGATCGCCATTGCCGTAGGAGACGCTTTGCACCAGCGGCACGCCTTCGGCGCTCTGCGCGGCCATCAGCTGGGCCGCCTTGGCGTAGCCGAACTCGCGGTAGTTGGCCTTGAGCACCTCGTTGAGGTCGCCGCTGTACAGCTCCAGCTTCTTCGCCTGCGGCAGTTGCTGACGCAGCGCCGCGGCAGATTGCACCGGATCGCTCATCAGGGTCGCCGGGTCCACGCCGGCCAGTACGTTTTCGACCGCGCCGCGCTGGCTGGCGATTTCCTGGGACAGCGCCTTGACGGCCTGGTCCTGGGCCATGTGCACGCGCTGGATCGCATTGCCTTCGTCGGCAATCAGCCAGGTCTGCCACGCGCAGAACAGCCCCAGCAGCAGCAGCACGGTGCCGCCGGCCAGCGGCAGCAGAGCCTGCCAGTCGACCTGCAGACCGCGCAACCGTTCTTTCGCGATGTTCAACGCCATATCCCGCCCCCGCAGCTGCAGGCCGGCCCGATCCGCTCGGGCCAGCCCCTCTGATTATTGGATGCCGGTCGAGCCGAAGCCACCGCCGCCGCGCTGGCTGGGCGCGAAGTCGCTCACGATGTTCAACCGCGCCTGCGCCACCGGCACCAGCAGCAACTGGGCGATGCGGTCGCCCACCGCGATGGTGTACGACTGGCTGCCGCGATTCCAGCACGAAATCATCAGCGGACCCTGGTAGTCGGCATCGATCACCCCGACCAGATTGCCCATTACCAGCCCGTGCTTGTGGCCCAGCCCCGAGCGCGGCACGATCAGCGCGCACCAGCCCGGGTCGCCGATATGGATCGCGATGCCACTGGGCACCAGTGCGCTTTCGCCCGGCGCCAGGGTCAGCGGCGCGTCCAGGGCGGCGCGCAGGTCCATGCCGGCGCTGCCCGGCGTGGCGGCCTGCGGCAGCGGGATGCTGTCGCCGAGACGCGGATCGATGATCTTCAGCTCGACGTCGATCGTCATCCGCGCGTCGCCCGGTAGCGTGCGGCCACGTGGGCGACCAGCTGGCGCGCCAGCTCGGCTTTCGATGTCCGCGGCAACTCGACGGCGCCGTCGGCCCAGTACAAGGTCAACGCATTGTCGGCCGCCTCGAAACCGAGACCGCCGCCGACCTGGTTTGCCGCAATCATGTCCAGCCCCTTATGGCGCAGCTTGCCCTGCGCATAGCTCGCCACATCATGCGTCTCCGCGGCGAATCCGACCAGGAACGGGTGCGCGGTTTGCGCCGAAAGGCTGGCCAGGATGTCCGGGTTCTCGCCGAGGAGCAGGGTCAGCTCGCTGCCGTCATGCTTTTTCAGCTTCTGCGCGGACACTTCCAGCGGACGGTAGTCGCCGACCGCCGCCGCGCCAACATAGATATCGGCCTGCGCGGCAGCGGCCAGCACCGCGGCATGCATCTGCGCCGCGCTGCGCACATCGACGCGGCGCGCCACACCGGCTGGCGTGGCCAGATTCACCGGCCCGGCCACCAGGGTCACTTCGGCACCGGCCTGGGCGGCCGCTTCGGCCACCGCGAAACCCATCCGGCCGGAACTGCGGTTGCCGATGAAGCGCACCGGGTCGATGTCCTCGTAGGTCGGGCCGGCGCTGACCAGCACCTTCAACCCGGCCAACGATTGACTACCGAACGAGGCCGCCAGCGCATCGCGCAGCTCATGCGGTTCCAGCATGCGGCCGCTGCCTACATCGCCGCAGGCCTGGTCGCCTACCGCCGGCCCCAGCAGCTGCGCGCCGTGCTGGCGCAAGGTGGCGATATTCGCCTGCACCGCCGGGTGCGCCCACATCTGCTGGTTCATCGCCGGCGCCAGGTACAGCGGCGCGGCGCTGGCCAGGCACAGCGTGGTCAGCAGGTCGTCGGCCATGCCGTGCGCGAGCCGCGCCAGCAGGTCGGCGCTGGCCGGCGCCACCAGGATCCGTTCGGCCCAGCGCGCCAGTTCGATATGCCCCATCGCGGCCTCGGCCTGCGCGTCCCACAGGCTGACCCGCACGGCTTGGCCGGACAGCGCCTGGAACGTGGTCGGGCTGACGAAGTGGGTGGCACCCTCGGTCATCACCACGCGCACCTCGGCATCGAGATCGCGCAGGCGGCGAACCAGTTCGCAGGACTTGTAAGCGGCGATGCCGCCCGACACTCCGAGCAGGATGCGGCGTTGGGCAAGACTCATGTAAGGCGGGCCTGACAATCGGGCAGAGGCCTAGCTTACCGGATTCACTCACCGGCACCGCTGTCCAACGAAGGCGCCGTCGGGCAAGTTGGGGGGCATGAGCATCCGCGACTGGCCCGAAGGCGAACGCCCCCGTGAAAAACTGCTGGCGCGCGGCAGCAGCGCGCTATCCGACGCCGAGCTGCTGGCGGTGCTGCTGGGTAGCGGCAGCCGCGGCAAGGACGCGCTCGCGCTGGGTCGCGAACTGCTGAACACCGCCGGCAGCCTGGGCGCGCTGCTCAGCCGGACCGAACAGCACATTCGCGTCGGCGGACTGGGACCGGCCAAGCGTGCACGCATCACCGCCGCGCTGGAGCTGGCCCGACGCAGCCTGGCCGAACAGCTGCAGGAAAAGCCCAGCCTGGGCAACCCACGCGACAGCGGCGACTACCTGCGCGCGCGTCTGCGCCACCTGCCGTACGAGGTATTCGGCTGCCTGTATCTGGACAACCGCCACCGCGTGCTGGCGTTCGAGGAGCTGTTCCGCGGCACCGTCGACGGTGCCAGCGTGCATCCGCGCGAAGTGGTGCGGGCGTGCCTGCAGCACAATGCCTGCGCAGTGATCTTCGCTCACAACCACCCCTCCGGCGTGGCCGAACCCAGCGCCGCCGACCGCGCGATCACCCACGAGTTGCGCGATGCGCTGCAACTGGTCGGCGTGCGCGTGCTGGATCACCTGGTGATCGGCAGCGGCGAGCCAGTGTCGATGGCGGCCCGCGGCCTGATCTGAGAGCCCGTTCACGACCTCCGAGCGGCTCGCGGGCAAAAAAACGGCGTGGCACGAGCCACGCCGCGAGGCCGATTGGGGAGGTGGGGAGAGCGGCATCCCCGGTTGCCATGGCATGGAGGGGAGTTCATGTCTTGGCGCGGTCAGTGTCGCAGCGCCGCATGTCAAACCGATGACATCCACGCTCCCCCGGAACCCCCACCAAGTCGCAACAACTTATGCACATGACAGTGGTACCGGTACTTGCCGCACCTATCGGGACCTTGACTCTAAGTTGATGCCATAATTTGCTGATATTAATTAACAATTTCTTGCGAAAATCAGATTTACGGCACTTCCGGGCGCACGCCAAATCGCCGGTCGGCGCTTTCCCCACAGACTTATCCACAAGACGGCTCGCCGCGGCGCATCAAAATCCGGCCACGATCAGGCCACCCCGACTGGCCCACGCCGCGACGCCCCATCCCAACGCGTTTCGCCGGCAAGGCGGTCTGTTAGGATTGGCGGTTCCATCACGAAACCGACCCCACCTGTGAAAGAACAGCTGCGCGAACTGGTGCTGCAGGCGATCCAGACCCTGCAAGATGACGCCACCCTGCCCACCGACCTCAGCCTGCCCGGCTTCGTGATCGAGCGCGCGCGCAGCCGTGAACACGGCGATTTCGCCAGCAACGTGGCAATGCTGCTGGCCAAGCATGTCCTGAGCCACGCCGAAGGGGCGGTGCGCGCCAAACCGCGCGAGCTGGCGGAGAAGCTGGTCGCCGCACTGCCGACGAATACCCTGGTGGAGAAGGTCGAGATCGCCGGTCCCGGCTTCATCAACTTCTTCCTCGCCGCCGGTGCGTACCACGCCGAGGTACGCCGGATCATGGCCGAAGGCGACGTCTACGGGCGCAGCACCAGCGGCAACGGCAAGACCGTCGGCGTGGAATTCGTCTCGGCCAACCCGACCGGCCCGCTGCACGTGGGCCACGGCCGCGCCGCGGCGATCGGCGACTGCCTGAGCCGCCTGCTCGATGCCACCGGCTGGAACGTGAAGCGCGAGTTCTACTACAACGACGCCGGCGTGCAGATCGCCAACCTGGCAATTTCGGTGCAGGCACGCGCCCGCGGGATCACCCCGGACGACAGCAGCTGGCCGGAAAACGGCTACCGCGGCGACTACATCGCCGACGTGGCGCGCGCCTATCTCGACTGCGAGGCGGTCGTCGCCGACGGCGAGACGGTGATCGCGGCCGGCGACGTCGACGACCTCGACGCGATCCGCCGCTTCGCCGTGGCCAGCCTGCGCCGCGAGCAGGATCTGGACCTGCAGGCGTTCGGCGTGGGCTTCGATACCTATTTCCTCGAATCGTCGCTGTACAGCGACGGCAAGGTGGAGGAGACCGTGCGCGAGCTGATTGCGCACGGCCACACCTACGAGGACGGCGGCGCGCTGTGGCTGCGCACCACCGATTTCGGTGACGACAAGGACCGCGTGATGCGCAAGTCCGACGGCACCTACACCTACTTCCTGCCCGACGTGGCCTACCACCTGAGCAAGTGGCAGCGCGGCTATGAACGCGCGATCACCGAGCTGGGTTCGGACCATCACGGCTCGCTGGCGCGGGTGAAGGCCGGCCTGCAGGCGCTCGATTGCGGCATCCCGAAGGGCTGGCCGGAATACGTGCTGCACCAGATGGTCACCGTGATGAAGGGCGGCGAGGAGGTGAAGATCTCCAAGCGCGCCGGCAGCTACGTCACCCTGCGCGACCTGATCGACGAGGTCGGCAAGGACGCCACGCGCTATTTCCTGATCTCGCGCAAGTCCGACTCGCAGCTGGTGTTCGACATCGACCTGGCGCGCTCGCAGTCGAACGACAACCCGGTGTACTACATCCAGTACGCACATGCCCGCGTCTGCAGCGTGCTGCGCCAGGCGCCGGAGAAGGGCTTCACGGTCGACCTGACCGACGGTCTCACCCACCTGGCGCGACTGGACACCGAACACGAACAGATCCTGCTCACCGAGCTGTCGAAATACCCGGAACTGGTCGAGGCGGCGGCGGCGAACCTGGAGCCGCACTTGGTCGCGGCGTGGCTGCGTGAACTGGCCAACGCGTTCCACACCTATTACAACTCGTACCAGTTCCTGGTCGAGGATGCCGAGCTGCGCAACGCGCGCCTGGCGCTGGTGGTGGCGACCCGCCAGGTGTTGAAGAATGGTCTGGACTTGTTGGGCCTCGGCGCCCCGGAGAAGATGTAATGGCAGCACGCAAGGGCAGGGGTCGGCAGGCCGTGCGCAACGGCAGCAATGGTTTCCCGGGCTGGGGTTACGCGGTCATCGGCCTGGTGGCCGGCGCGATCCTGATGGCCGTGATGATGCGCGGCAGCCTGCTGACCAGCCTGCGCAAGGCCGACGGCCCGCAGGCGAATCCGCAGGCCACGGCCGAGCGCGGCAGCGCGCCGGGCGTACTCGAGTCGACCGGCGACAACGCACCGAAGAAGCCGCAATTCGACTTCTACTCGGTGCTGTCGGAGAAAGAAGTGCGCATCCCCGACGCCGAGATCAGCGCGCAAGCGCGCGTCGAGCAGCAACAGAAACAGCAACAGGCGGCCCAGCTGCAGGCACAGCAGGCTGCCCAGGCGGCACCGACGGTGGCGCCGGCCAATGCGCCGGCCGCGGTCAGCCAGGACGTCACCGCCGCACCGGCCACTGCCGTACCGCAACCCGGAGCCGGCAGCGGCTACCTGCTGCAGGTCGGCGCCTTCCCGAACGCCGCCGACGCGGAAACGCTGAAGGCAAAACTCGCGTTGCAGGGCTTCGTCGCCAACGTGCAGTCGGTCAACATCGGCGGACAGACCTACAACCGCGTGCGCCTCGGCCCGTTCCGCTCGGCCACCGAGCTGGAGTCGACCAAGCAGCGCCTGGCCGGTGCCGGCATCAATGCGATCGCACTAAAGGAAGGCCGCTGAGCCGGCCGCAGCCATCCCCGCTAAACTTCCTCGCATGACCAAGACTGTCTGGATTACGGGCGCCACCTCCGGGTTCGGCGCCGCCACCGTGGAACGCTTCGTGGCCGGCGGCTGGCGGGTGATCGCGAGCGGCCGCCGTGCCGAACGGCTGCAGCAGTTGGTGGACGGGCACGGCGCCGAGCGCGTGCATGCGGCGGCGTTCGACGTTCGCGACGAGGCCGCGATGCGCTCCGCGCACGCGAACCTGCCGCCCGCGTTCGCCGGCATCGACCTGCTGGTCAACAATGCCGGCCTGGCGCTGGGCACCGCACCGGCGCAGCAGGCGGACCTGGCGCAGTGGAAACAGATGATCGACGTCAACGTCACCGCGCTGGTGTCGCTGACCCACCTGCTGCTGCCGCAACTGATCGAGCGCCGCGGCGCGATCGTCAACATCAGCTCGATCTCGGGCGGCTATGCCTACCGCGGCGGCAACGTGTACGGCGGCACCAAGGCCTTCGTCACCCAGTTCTCGCAGAACCTGCGCACCGACCTGCACGGCACCGGCGTGCGGGTGACCTCGATCGAGCCGGGCATGGCCGAGACCGAGTTCACCCTGGTGCGCACCGGTGGCGACCAGGCCGCGTCGGACCAGCTCTATGCCGGCGCCCATCCGATCACCGGCAGCGACATCGCCGACACGATCTGGTGGATCGCCAACCTGCCGCCGCATCTCGACATCTGCCGCATCGAAGTGATGCCGGTCAGCCAATCGGCGGCCGGGCTGCAGGTGCACCGCGGCTGAGGCCGCCGCAACCCGCAGGCCCCGATTACTGCATGAACCAGCCGTGGCTGACCACGATCGACTGGCCGGTCAGCGCGGCGGACGGGAAGGTGGCCAGGTACAGCGCGGTTTGCGCGATGTCCTCGACGTTGGTGAAGGTGGCATCGACGGTGTCCTTCAGCATCACGTTCCTGATCACGTCCGCCTCGCTGATGCCCAGCTCCTTCGCCTGCTCGGGAATCTGCTTCTCCACCAGCGGCGTGCGCACGAAGCCCGGGCAGATCACGTGCGAGCGCACGTTGTGCGGCGCGCCTTCCTTGGCCAGCGTGCGGGCCAGGCCGAGCAGGCCGTGCTTGGCGGTGACGTAGGCCGACTTCAGCTTCGACGCCTCATGCGAGTGCACCGAGCCCATGTAGATCACGATGCCGCCGCGGCTCTTGCCGGTACCGTCATCCTTGTACATGTGCTGCAGCGCGGCCTTGGTGGTGAGGAAGCCGCCGTCGAGATGGATCGCCAGCATCTTCTTCCAGTCGGCGAACGCGAACTGCTCGATCGGGTTGATGATCTGCACGCCGGCGTTGGAGATCAGGATGTCCAGACGGCCAAACGCGGCGACCACCTTGTCCGTGCCGGCATTGACCGCGTCCTCGCTGGTGACGTCCATCGCCACGCCGAGCGCCTTGCCGCCGGCTGCATTGATTTCCGCTGCCACCTTGTCCGCGGCGCCCTGGTTGATGTCGGCGATCGCCACGCTGGCGCCGTGCTGCGCGTACAGCTCGGCGATCGCCTTGCCGAGACCGCTGGCTGCGCCGGTGATCAGGGCGACCTTGCCGTTCAGACTTGTCATGCGCTGCTCCTTCGTAAGGAATGGGGAGGGCGCGATCGCGGGACCGCACCCATCCGCCGGATTGTAGGCACCGCCACGACGGCCGCCATCGGACCTTGGGGCTGGCCGGGCACCACCGTCACACCATCAACGAACGTCTTCAGCCAGGTAGGTGTACGCGGTGAGTCCGCCGTTGAGCGTGTCGTACAACCGCCCGGCTTCATCGCCGGTCACGCCGGCGCTGGCAATGCGCTCGCGGTAGCTCTGCCGCAACACCTCCAGGTCATAACCGACGTAATCGAGCATCAGGTCGGTGGTGTCGCCGCGGCGCTTGTGCCCGAACACGTAGCCGTCGCCATCCACGCGCACGTTGACCGCATCGGTGTCGCCGAACAGGTTGTGGATGTCGCCCAGGGTCTCCTGGTAGGCGCCGACCATGAAGATGCCGAGCCGGTAGCTTTCACCGTCCCGCAGCGGGTGCAGCGGCAGGCTGACGTCGACACCTTCGGCATCGACGTAGTGGTCGATGCGGCCGTCCGAATCGCAGGTGAGGTCGACGATCACGCCGCGTCGGGTCGGCTGCTCGTCGAGCCGGGCGATCGGCGCGATCGGGAAGATCTGGCCGATCGCCCACACGTCCGGGATCGACTCGAACACCGAGAAGTTGACGAAGTACTTGTCGACCAGCTTCTCGTCCAGCTCGTCCAGCGCAGCACGATGCGAGCGTTCCGCCGGCAGCAGCCGCGTGCGCACGGCGTTGGCAATCGCGTAGTACATCTCGTCCAGCCGCGCACGGTCGGCGAGTGCCAGCTGGCCCAGCGCGTACAGCGTTTGGCCTTCGTTGAGATGGTGCTGCGCCTCGTGGAACAGTTCCAGTGCGGGGCGGTGGTCCAGTTCCTCATACGTTTCGCGCAGCCGGCGCAGCACCGCCGGTTCATCCACGCACGGCGGCGGGATCGCGCCGGGGGGTACTTCTTCCACCTCGGTCACGTTGACCACCATCACCGCGTGGTGTGCGGTCATCGCACGGCCCGCCTCGGTGAGGATATGCGGCGCATCCAGCCCTTCGGCGGCCACCGCCTCGGCCAGCGACTGCACGATGGTGGCGGCGTACTGCTCGATCGAATAGTTGATCGAATTGTGGCTGCGCGAGCGCGAGCCTTCGTAGTCCACGCCGAGGCCGCCGCCGACGTCGACGATCTCCAGCGGCACGCCCATCCGGCGCAACTCGACGAAGTAACGCGTGGCCTCGCGCATGCCGTTGGCGATGTCGCGCACGTTGGAAATCTGCGAGCCCATGTGGAAGTGCTGCAGCTTCAGCGTGTGCTTGAGTCCGGCCGCGTCGAGCCGTTCGATCAGGCTCAGCACCTGCTGCGGCGACAGCCCGAACTTGCCCTTGTCGCCGCCGGTGTTCTGCCACTTGCCGGCGCCGATCGAGGCCAGCCGCACGCGCACGCCGAGCAGCGGCTCCACGCCCAGTGCCTTGGCCTCGCTGAATACGTGATCCAGTTCGGACAGCTTCTCGATCACGATGTGCACGCGCAGGCCGAGCTTGCGCCCGATCAGTGCCAGGCGGATGTATTCGCGGTCCTTGTAGCCGTTGCAGATCACGATGGAACCTGGCCGCGCCATCGCCAGCACCGCCATCAGCTCGGGTTTCGAACCCGCTTCCAAACCGAAGCCATGCGTGCCGGCGGCGACCAGCTCGCCGGCCACGCCGCGTTGCTGGTTGACCTTGATCGGGTAGATCGCGGTATAGCCGCCCGCATACCCGCTGTCGGCAATCGCGCTGGCGAACGCGCCCTGCAGCCGCGCCAGCCGATCGGCGAGGATGTCCGGGAAGCGCACCAGCAGCGGCAGCCTGAGGCCTTCGCCGCGGGCGCGTTCGACAATCTGCGGCAGCGACAGTGCCGGGCCGTTCGCGCCGCGCGGGCGCATCACGATCTCGCCGGCCGGGCTCACGTCGACGTAGCCATCGCTCCAGTGCGGCACGGCGTAGGTGTGGCGGGCGGAGTCGGTATTCCAGGGGTTCGACATCAACATGGTTCCTTTTACCAACGGATGATGTCGTCGCAGCGGCGAGCCTTGACGGTGTTGCTCGACGAAGGAGCACGAGCCCGAGCGACCGGAAGCCTCGCACGCCGCGGGGCCGATCGGACTGGTCGGCGGCCGGCGCGCTGCGCCGGCCATGCCAGGGCGCCATTGTAATGGGCGCCTGTGACGATATGCGCATGGAACGCCAGGGTGCTCCCGGGACGTTCACCGCGGTTGTCGCTACAATGGGCGGTCTTGCTCTTCCACCCGGTTCGCCAGGAACGCCCGCCATGTCGCAGCAGCTCGCGTCAAATGAAGTCAGCTGGTTCACCGAGGCCCATCAGGCCTCCGGCTCTTCCATCGGTTTTCGCACCGAGCAACTGCTGCATGCGGAGAAGACCCCGTTCCAGACCATCGAGATCCACAAGACCACCGACTGGGGCAACCTGATGGTGATCGACGGCTGCGTGATGCTGACCACGCGCGACAACTTCTTCTATCACGAGATGATGACCCACCCGGCGCTGTTCACCCATGCGCGCGCCAAGCGCGTGGTGATCATCGGCGGCGGCGACTGCGGCACGCTGCGCGAAGTGCTCAGGCACGAGGAAGTCGAGCACGCGGTGCAGGTGGAGATCGACGAGCGCGTGACCCGCCTGGCCGAGGAGTATTTCCCCGAGCTGTGCGAGTCCAACGGCGACCCGCGCGCCGAGTTGCTGTTCATCGACGGCATCAAGTACATGGCCGAGGCCGAGCCCGAGTCGCTGGACCTGATCATCGTCGACTCGACCGACCCGGTCGGCCCGGCCGAGGGCCTGTTCAACGCCGCGTTCTACGCCAGCTGCTACAAGGCGCTGCGTCACGGCGGCCTGCTGGTGCAGCAGAGCGAATCGCCGCTGGCGCATATCGACCTGATCAAGTCGATGCGGTCGGCCATGCGCACCACCGGCTTCAACGCGGTGAAGACGCTGCCGTTCCCGCAGCCGTGCTACCCCACCGGCTGGTGGAGCTGCACGATGGCGCGCAAGGGCGGCGACCTGTCCGGCTTCCGCGAGCGCGGCGCGATCAGCAAGAACTTCCCCACCCGCTACTACAACGCCGAGATCCACAAGGGCGCGCTGGCCCAGCCGGAGTTCATGCGCGAGGCGTTGGGCGAATAAAGCCGGGAATAGGGAATAGAGAACGAGGAATAGAAGAGCCACGGCGGGTCGCTCCTCCCATTCCCTGTTCCCCACTCCCTACTATTCCCCGCCCTCAAAACATCTTCGAGCGCACCTTCGGCAGCAGCACCAGCAGCAACGTGGCGAGCGGGCCGAACAGCAGCGACAGCAGGAACCACAGCAGGCCGCTGCGGTTCTTGCCCTGCGCCAGGGCGGTGTTGATCAAGGCCAGCGTGCCCCAGCCGACAAACCAGGGTGCGCCGCCGGCGAATGTCGACAGATGATCCACTACGCGTCTCCCGAACGATGACATGAGGGCGCGGCCCTGCGCCGGGACTCCCATCCTAGCAAGCCTTGTCGCTCCGATCCGTCTTCGCCGACCGACGGATCAGCCGCGCTTAATCCCCGGGCGGTATGCTGCGCGCTTTGACTGCGGACCCCAGCCCATGATGCGTGGATTGCATTGCCTCGTTTTGACGTGCGCCTTGTCGCTGGCCGTCGCGCCGGCATTCGCCAGCAAGACCGCCGCCGGCAAGAGCCATGGCACGCCGGACAAGGCGGCCCAGGCCCGCGACAAGGCCCAGCTCGCGTTCCAGCGCGACCTGGTCAGCGTGCTGGCGCCGGGCGGCGACCCGTTGCGGCTGCTCGGTGCGGCCCTGCTGGCGCGGCCGCTGTTCAACCAGACCCCGAGCAACAGCTTCCACCGCCTGATCGAACGCGCCACCCAGGCCGAAGGCGCTGGCGCGGCGGCGTACTGGATGCAGCTGGCCGATTGCGACGCCAACGCCGACGCCTGCCCAAACGGCGAAGCGCTGCAGCATCTGCTCGGCCAGGCGCCGGACAACGCCGCGGTATGGCTGCTCAAGCTCGGCGCCGACGCCCGCAGCATGAAGCAGGACGCCGCCCGCGAGGACCTGGCCAAGGCCGCCGCGGCGAAACTCTACGACGACTACGCTGGCACCAGCCTGCAGGCGCTGGCCACCTCGGTCGGCGTGTTGCCGCCACCCGCCGACACGCTGGACCCGGCCCACCCGGGCGGCGCGGTGGGCATGCAGACCGTGCTGGTCTACGGCCTGGCCGGCACGCAGCCGCAGCCGAGCCTGCAGCTGATCGCCAAGCTGTGCGAGAACGCCGGCCAGGATGCCTCGATCAAGGCCGACTGCCTGGCCCTGGGCAAGACGCTGGAGTGGGGCTCCAGTCCGCTGGCGCGTTCGCTCGGCCTGCACCTGCGCGAGCTGCTGGCCGATGACCCGGCGCAGCAGCAGGAAGCGAAGGCCGCCCGCCGCAACCTGGTCTGGCAGGTGCAGAGCTTCACCCAGCTGCTGGCCCGGGCGCCGGATGACGCGGCGCTGGCTCAACGCCTGCTGGCACTGGCTCGCAGCGGCGGCACCGAGATGAGCCTGCAGCTGGCCGCCCTGCGCGACAACGGCATTCCGGCCGAAGCGCCCGCCGACTGGCAGCCGCGCAAGACGGAGTGAATCGAGCAGGGGTCGGAGGAACCCACGCTGCCGCGCTGCACGTTCCCCGTTCCCTGTTTCCCTTTCCCGCTCCCCCCGGTAGGCTTGGTCCACCTTCCGTGGCAGGGGTGATCCGATGCTTACGACGCTGGTGGCAAGCAGCAAGGGTGGTTGCGGCAAGAGCACGCTGGTGACGCAACTGGCGTCGCACTGGGCACAGGCGGGGCAGCACACCGCGATCATCGACGCCGACCGGCAACACTCCAGCCTCCGCTGGGCCGAGCTCAGACCGGACAATGTCCCCGGCGTGCTGGCGCTCGACAGCGGCCGCCGCAGCCTGCAACGCGTGCCGCCGGACACCCAGCAGCTGCTGATCGACACCCCCGCCGGTTCCGGCGAGCGCGAGCTGGAACCCTTCATCGACGTGGCCGACGTGCTGCTGGTACCGGTGCTGCCGTCCTCGTTCGATCTCGACGCCACGCTGCGCTTCCTCGGCGAACTGCAATCGATCAATCGCATCCGCCGCGGCAAGCTGCCGGTGGCGCTGGTCGCCAACCGGCTCAAGCCGTGGACCCACGCCAGCCAGGACGCGCTCACCCAACTCGCCGAGCAATCGCCGTTCCCGATCGCCGCGCAGCTGCGCGACAGCCAGGCCTATGTGCTGCTTAGCGGCCTCGGCAAGGGCATCTTCGATTACCAATCCGAACAGGTCCGCAGTCACCAGCAGGACTGGAAGGCCCTGTTGCGCTGGATCAAGCGCCAGCACTGAAGCGCGCCCCTCCCGACGTTCATCGCGCGCCTGCGCAACCACACCCCCGGAGTTCCCCATGCACGAACTGATCCTGTTGCGACACGCCGAAGCCGTACCGATAGAAGCCTCCGGCGACGACCGGCAACGCCCGCTCAGCGCGCGCGGCGAGCGGGAAGCCCAGGCTGCCGGGCTGTGGCTGACCGCACACGGCCTGCGCCCCGACCGCGTGCTGTGTTCGCCGACCCGGCGCGCCGACGAGACCACCCGGCTGGCGCTGGCCGCCATCGACAACGCACCGGTGCCGCAACAGGCCGACGAGATCTACGACGCCTCGCCCGGCGAACTGCTGGCCCTGCTCGACCAGCACGCCGACGCCGGCACGGTGCTGCTGGTCGGCCACAACCCCGGCATGGAGCGGCTGGTCGCCCTGCTGGTCGAAGGCCGTTCCGACGAATTCCGCGGCATGCCGCCCGGCGCGCTGGCCGTGTTGCACCTGGACGGCGCACTGGAGCCGGGCAACGCGCGCCTGGACGCGTTCTGGTCGCCCTGACGCGCGCGCCGGCCTGACCTGGACAGGTCGCGCCAGCCATCCGGCGCGGCCATGCGACGCCTGCCGCCACTCCCTCACGGTCACGGCACGCACAAAACGTATCATCCCTGCATGCCTGTCCTGCACCGACTCACCCTTCCGCTGCTGCTCGTGCTCCTGTTGCTGCAAGGCTGCACGGTGTCACGCGCGCAGATCCGTCGCGCCGATGCGGTGGCCGCCGCCACCACCGATCGCCGTGTCAGCTGCACGCAGGCCGATCATTGCGCGCAACCGTCGCCGCTGCTGGCCGCCGCCACGGAAGCACTGGCCGCCTCCACGCCGGAGCGGCCGGTGCATGTGGTCACCCTGCTCGACGACTCCGAGCCGGCCATGGCCGCGCGGATCAACCTGGTGCGCGCGGCGCGGCAGTCGATCGACGTGCAGACCTTCATCTGGGACCAGGACGACGCCGGCCAGCTGATGCTGGACGAACTGGTGCAGGCGGCGCGGCGCGGAGTGCGCGTGCGCATCCTGGCCGACCAGCTGTTTTCCTTCGACGACCCGGACCTGCTCGACCGGCTGGCGCGGGTCAGCCCGAACCTGCAGGTGCGGCTGTACAACCCGACCTTCCAGAAAGCCCACACGCAACCGCTGGAATTCGCCGCTGGCGTGCTGTGCTGCTTCATGCAGTTCAACCAGCGCATGCACAACAAGCTGCTGCTGGTGGACGACCGCATCGGCATCACCGGCGGGCGCAACTACCAGGATCGTTACTTCAACTGGGACGACACGTTCGACTACGTCGACCGCGACGTGATGGTCGGCGGCCCCGCCGCGCAGCAGATGGCGGCCAGCTTCAAGCTGTTCTGGAACCACCGGCGCTCGGTAGCGCTGACCCACCTGCGCGACGTCAACCGGCGCATCCTGTCCGACCGCGCGCCACTGGTCTGGCCGACCCCGCATTACCTGCGGCCGGCGCGGGTGGCCCGCGTGCAGCAGGCCGCCGAGGATCCGGCCTGGCTGCAAGCCTGGCTGGTCGACGCCTCGCTGCGGGTAGGCAAGGTCGACTACTTCAGCGACCTGCCGGCGAAGACCGACAAGCCGGACAAGCGGCGCGCACTGGATTTCACCCACCACATCATGCGCATGATCGGCGCGGCGAAACGCGAGGTGCTGCTGCAGACACCGTACCTGGTGATGAGCAAACACGCCCAGCACATCTTCCGCGTGCTGCACCGGCGCGCCGATCCGCCGCGGGTGATCGTCTCCACCAACTCGCTGGCTTCGACCGATGCGTTTGCCGTGTATGCGATGTCGTACAAGCACCGCAAGCGCTACCTGAAGAAATTCGGCTTCGAGATCCACGAGATGAAGCCGCACGCACCCAGCGCGGCGGTGGACAACGAACTGGCCAACCTCGGCATGGATGCGGCCGGCCCGCCGCGGGAAACCGCCGGGCCAGCCGGCGCCGCCGAGGCGCGCTTGCACCTGCTCGGCAGCCGCGGCAGCAACAATCGACCGGCACCACTGCGCAGCGAAGGCCGCCGCTTCGGCCTGCACGCGAAGTCGATCGTGGTCGACGACGCCTTCGCGATGATCGGCTCGCACAACTTCGACCCGCGCTCGGATCGCTACAACACCGAAGCCGGCGTGATCGTCTACGACCACGGCTTCGCCGACCAGCTGCGCCACAGCGTCATGCGCAGCACGCAGCCGGAGAACGCGTGGGTGATCGCACCGCGACAGTCGAAGGTGCCGGTGCTGACCGACATCAACCAGGCGATCGGCACGGTCTCCGAGCAACTGCCGCTGTTCGACCTGTGGCCGTTCCGCTACGCCACCAGCTACGAGCTCAAGCCCGGCTGCCAGCCACTGCGCGCCACCGACCCGAACTTCTACGCCTGCTACCAGCCGGTCGGCGATTTCCCCGACGTGGCGCTGTCGCCAAAGCTGATCATCACGCGGCTGGTCACCGCGTTCGGGGTGGGCGCCAAGGGCGTGCTGTGAGCGTCGCTGGCCGTGCCTTTCGCTCCGAGAAAATCGCTTTCGCGGCTGTGTTTTTTGAAGCAAGAGCAAAGAGCTTTCGTCCTCCTTCGGAGGTCGAGTCACTTTCTCTCGCTTGCCCGAGAGAAAGTAACCAAAGAGATGGGCACCCCACTTGGCGCTTGCCGGGCTCCTGCCCGGCAAGTCCGTGAGCCGGGGCCGGGCTTTTCGCCAGGGCATCCTGCCCTGGCGAAAAGGCATCGACATCCCTGTCGATGCCCGCTGCGCGGCCTGTCGACCCCGACTCACCGCCGCGCAAGGGACCCCGGGTAGAGCAGCGGGCCATCGTGGCCCGCACTCGATGACAAAGCCGAAAAGCCACAGCAAGGCATCGCTCCGCCGCGGCTTCGCACTTGAACTGGCTTTTCTGAAAAGTACGCGCAGGATGCGCGTCGCTCTACCCGGGGTCCCCTCTGAAGCGGCGGGCGGGTGGAGGAAAGCCCGCAGGGTGGTTCGCAGGGATGCAAGCCAATTTGGCGTCAGGGCAGGCGACGGCATGGATGCCGGAGTTGAGGCAACGCAGGAGCGGTTGTCCGATGCCCTGTCGACAAACCCCGTAACCCGCACGCGAACTTTCCGGGCAGGATGCCCGGAAAGCGCGGAAGCGGGGGGTCGTTTTCTCTTGGTTACTTCTCCTTTGGACAAGCAAAAGAGAAGTAACTCGCCCTCCGCAGGAGGGCGAAAGCTCTGCGCTTTCGCTCAAAGGCACGCCCGCTCAACGATTGGACCAAGGCCCTACGGCAGTTGCGCGATGCGGTCGCCCTGCGAGGAGAAGCGCATCGGCAGTTCGCCGCTGAGGCCGTCGGGGCAATCCGTCGGTACCGCGAAGCGCCAGCCGTGCACGCTGCGCAACGCGTGCTCGTCGAGTACCGGATCGCCACTGGACTGACTGATGCTGGCGCTGCGTACCTGGCCGGCGCCATCGACGTCGACACGCAGCAGCACGCGGCCGTCCAGATGGCCGCGCAGCTTGTACCACGGTTGCGACGTGTCGGCGGGCATCGCCAGCGGCACCAGTTCCGGTGTCGGCGGCACGCTGGCCTGCGCAGCGCCAGCGTCGACAGCGGAGAGATCGGCCGGCACGCGCGTGGTTCGCACCACGCGGGCAGGAGCATGCGAGCGCCGCGGCGCGGGCGGGGCACGCGGCGCGGATGCCGTCCGCGCGGCGGCATAGCGCGGCGGCGGGCCCGACCAGTCGGTGGTCAGCGCGCTGAGCCAGCCGGTGCCGGCAATGCCGACGGCCAGAGCGAGCAAGCTGAGGGTGGTGGTGGTGCGCAGGCGAAACATAGCGGCCTTTATGCACCCTCCAGGGCGAATCGCGGCTGAAGCCGCCGACCCGTCACCGTTCGAGGATCGCGGTGACGCCCATCCCGCCGGCGGTGCAGATCGAGACCAGGCCACGGCCGGAGCCCTTCTGCTCCAGCATCTTCGCCAGCGTGGCGATGATCCGCGCGCCGGTGGCGGCAAACGGGTGGCCGACGGCGAGGCTGGAGCCGTGCACGTTGAGCCTGGCGGGGTCGATCGAACCGAACGACGCGTCCAGGCCAAGCCGGTTCTTGCAGTAGTCGGCCGACTCCCACGCGCGCAGCGTGCACAGCACCTGCGCCGCAAACGCCTCGTGGATCTCGTAGTAGTCGAAGTCCTGCAGGGTCAGCCCGTTGCGCGCCAGCATGCGCGGCACCGCAATGGTCGGCGCCATCAGCAGGCCTTCGCCGTGCACGAAATCCACCGCCGCGACTTCGGCGTCGCGCAGGTACGCCTGCACTTTCAGGCCACGCTGCGCGGCCCACGCGTCGCTGCCCAGCAGCACCGCCGCGGCACCGTCGGACAAACCGGTGGAATTGCCGGCGGTGAGCGTGCCGTGGCCGGAGGTCTTGTCGAACGCCGGCTTCAGCGAGGCCAGCTTGTCCATGGTCGAATCCGGGCGCAGGAAACCGTCGCGCTTCAGGCCGCGGAACGGCACCAGCAGCTCGTCGAAAAAACCGGCGTCGTACGCGGCAGCCAGCTTGTGGTGACTGTCCAGCGCCAGCTGGTCCTGCGCCTCGCGGGTGACATGCCACTCCTTCGCCATCTGCTCGCAGTGGTCGCCCATCGACTTGCCGGTGCGCGGCTCGGCCACGCCGGGGAACGACGGCTTCAGCTCGCCGAGCGAGAACCCGCGCAGTGCCACCTTCAGCTTGTCCAGCGGCGTCTTCGCCCGGTTCATCGCCAGCAGCCGTTTGCGCAGGCGGGGGCCGTAGACGATCGGCACGTCCGAGGTGGTATCCGAACCGCCGGCGATGCCGGCCTCGATCTGCCCGGCGGCGATCTTGTTGGCGATGATGATCGCGTTGTCCAGCGACGTGCCGCAGGCGCGCGCAGTGGTGATGCCGGGCGTGGTCGGCGCCAGCCCGGAGCTGAGCAGCGCCTCGCGTGCCAGGTTCCAGTCGGACGAGTGCTTGATCACCGCGCCCATCACCACTTCACCCAGCTCCACGCCGTGCAACCCGAAGCGCTCGACCAGCGCGCCGAGCACTTTCACTGACATGCCGAAGTTGCCGACGTCGGCATACGCCGTGTTGTTGCGGCAGAACGGGATGCGTACGCCGCCGATGATGCCGACGCGCCTTTGCGTGTTTTCCATGCTCGGAACAGTCCACCACTCAAGTCTGTCAAGGCTAACCCGCCATGCCGCGCGGCGGAAGCCCAAAACGCTGAATGGTAGAATCAGTTCTCTTTGCCCAAGGATCACCGCCTCGTGGAAGCGCAAACGCTGCTCGCCCTGCCGGTCGTGCTGGCCCTGGAACCGGTCGCGGGCGAGCCACCGGCTCCGCTGACGCTCACCCGCGACGCGGCGGCCGAACTGGCCGCCCTGGTCGCCGCCGACCTGCACGCGCTGGTGCCGCAGGTCGACGCCGCCCGGCTGGCGCTGGCCGGCGCGCTGTTCGACCAGGTCGAGCTGCTGCGGCCGGGCTTCCCGGTGTGGGCCACGCTGGACGAGCTGGCGAAGCGCGTGCCGCGCGGTCATCTACAGAACGTGGTGGCCTTCGGCAGCCATGAGGGGCACATGCCGGCGCCGTCGCTGGAACCGTCGCCGGTGTACGCGGAAGGCCCGATGCGGCTGTTGCCGATGAGCCTGCTGGCGCCGGCGGAATTGGCCGAGGAGCTGTCCGAGCAGCTGGAGATCCAGCTGGTCGGCCGTGGCGAGGCCGGCACGCTGACCGCCGACTGGCTGATGCGCGCGCTCGGCATCCGGCTGGAGCACGTGCGCTACCTCAGCCGCAACGACCTGCTGGCGCTGACCTGCGTGCAGTACGAGCACGTCAACCTGGCACCGTTGTGGGCGCTGCTGGAGGCGGCGCTACTGACCCCATACCGCGAGGAAGCGACGATGAGCGCACGCGGACTGGCCCTGCGCTACGCCGACGGCAAGGTGCTGGCGCAGTCGCCTGCACAATGGCTGGCCGCGCAGGGCGGCGACGTCGCGCAGCGCGCGCATGGGTTCGCCGGCATCGTGTTCGAACTGCGCCAGTACGCCGCGCTGCTCGACGCGCACCAGCTGCCGCTGCAGTTGCAACCGGACACCACAGGGCAGACCGAAGCGGCCGACGGCTACCTGCTGGAGACGCTCGCCGCGGTGGAACCGGGCTACGACCCGCCGACACTGTTCGCCCACGAAGCGCCCGGCCTCGGCGTGGTGGCGATCACCGTGGCGCAACGCGGCGACGGCGGCCGTGCGCGCGCGCTGGCGCACGCTTACCCGCTGCAGCCGCAGGCGCTGGGGCCGTTGCTGGCACTGCTGACGGACCGTTACGGCAGTGCCGGCGAACTGCACGCGCTGGGTCGCGTCGTGCTGGATGGCGACGGCCGGCTCGGCGCACCACCCACCGCCTTGCACTGAACCCCTCGGGGCCGCGAATCGGGTAGCTGGGCAACGGCGCCAACTCGGCGCATGATGGCAAGGCGCCGACAGGGGGCGCCATGCTGACGGAATGACCATGCGGCCGCTCAAGCCTGCCGAGGTATCGCCATCGCTTCCGGATGAAACCGACTGGCCGGCACGGGTGGCCCACGGCACGCCCGCGCTGCTCGCCTACCTCGACCTCGAGCAGCGCTTCCGCTTCGCCAACGACACCCACCGCCGCTGGCTCGGCATCGATCCGCAGCAACTGATCGGCCGACGCCTGATCGACGTGGTCGGCCGGCGCAACCACGAGCTGGCCAGCGCAGCGCTGGCGCGCGCTTACGCCGGCCGCATGGCCAGCTACGAGGGCGAGCTGTACAACGGCAGCGAGCGGCGCTACGCGCACGGCAACTTCCAGCCCGACCTGGACGCCGGCGGCCGGGTCCGCGGCATCTTCACCGCGCTGGTCGACATCACCGAACGGCACGCCCTGGAACTGCAGCTGCACGAGAGCGAGCAGCGCTTCTTCGGCGCGTTCCAGCATGCCGCGATCGGCATGGCGCTGACCCATCCGGACGGCCATTTCCTGCGCGTCAACGCAGCGGTCTGCCAGATGCTCGGTTACCGCAAGGACGAACTGCTGCAGCTGGACATCGCCAGCCTCACCCATCCCGACGACATCACCGCCGACGCCGAGCTGATGGCGCAGCTGCTAGCCGGCCAGCGCGAGTCGTACCAGCTGGAGAAACGCAACTTCCACAAGGACGGCCACGTGGTGCATATCCAGCTCAGCGTGTCGCTGGTGCGCGACGAGCCGGGCACGCCGCTGTACTTCGTCTCGCAGGTGCAGAACATCAGCCAGCGCAAGGCGTTCGAGGACGCGTTGCATCGCGAGCGCGAACTGGCCGAGGTGACCCTGCGCTCGATCGGCGACGCGGTGATCACCACCGACCGGCAGCTGTGCATCACCTCGCTCAACCCGATCGCCGAGGCGATGACCGGCTGGACCGGCATCGAGGCGCAGGGCCGGCCGATCGAGGAGATCTTCCAGCTGTTCGATGCGCAGCATGGCCACGCCGTGGCGAATCCGCTGCGCGCGGCGATCGGGCACAACACCATCGTCGACCTGGCCGGCAAGACCCTGCTGCGCCACCGCCATGGCTTCGACACACCGGTGGAGGATTCCTCGGCGCCGATCCACGACCACGCCGGCAACGTGATCGGCGGCGTACTGGTGTTCCACGACGTCAGCGAAACCCGTGCGCTGGCGTTGAAGATGATCCATCTGACCCAGCACGACACGCTCACCGGGCTGCCCAACCGCAGCCAGTTGCACGACCACATCGGCCAGGCGATCACCACCGCGAACCGCCGCCAGCAGCGCGCGGCGCTGCTCTACATCGACATCGACAACTTCAAGCAGGTCAACGAGCTGCATGGCCACGCTGCCGGTGACCGGGTGCTGCGCGCGTTCGCCGCCCAGCTGCATCGCTGCCTGCCCGGCGACGAGCTGCTGAGCCGCCACGGCGGCGACGAATTCGTGGTGATGCTGCCGCACTTGGAAAGCGCGGGCGAGGCGGCCAGCCTGTGCCAGACCCTGATCAACCACGGCGAGCAGACCCGTGTCGACGGCCTGCCCGAACTCGGCCTGCAACTCAGCATCGGCATCAGCGTGTACCCGGACGATGCGCTCGAAGCGGACGACCTGCTGCAGCACGCGGAGACCGCGCTGGTCGCGGTAAAGACGCAGGGCCTGCACGGTTACCGCTTCTTCACCGCATCGATGAACGAGCGCACGCGAGCGCGCCGGCGGATCGAGACGGCGCTGCGCCAGGCGCTGCCGCGGCACGAGCTGGGCCTGCACTACCAGCCCAAGGTGGACGCGCAGAGCGGCCGCATCGTCGGTGCCGAGGCGCTGCTGCGCTGGCAGGTGGACGGGCGCGAGCTGTACACGCCGGACCAGTTCATCCCGGTCGCGGAGGACTCCGGGCTGATCCTGCCGATCGGTGCCTGGGTACTGCGCCAGGCCTGCCGGCAGGCGCAGTTGTGGCAGCGCCACGGCCGCCCCATTCCGGTATCGGTGAACGTCTCGCCGCTGCAGTTCCAGCACGCCGAGTTCTACAACTGGCTCGACGAGGTGCTGGACGGCAGCGGACTAGAGGCCGGCCTGCTCGAACTGGAACTGACCGAGCGCATGGTGATGTCCGGCGGCGACGCCACCACCGGCCTGCTGCAGCGGATCAAGCGACGCGGCGTACGGCTGTCGCTGGACGACTTCGGCACCGGCTACTGCAGCCTGTCGTACCTGAAGCATTTCCCGATCGACGCGCTGAAGATCGACCGCATGTTCGTGCGCGACATCACCACCGACCGCGACACCGCCACCATCACCAGCGCGATCATCGCGATGGCGCGCAGCCTCAACAAGGAGGTGATCGCCGAAGGCGTGGAGACGCGCGAGCAGGGCGCCTTCCTGCGTCATGCGGGCTGCTCGCAGCTGCAGGGTTTCCTGTACGGCGCGCCGATGCCGGCGGCGGCATTCCAGAAGCTGCTGGCCGAACCCGCCTGAGCCTTCCGCCCTACGAAGCTACGCCGCGGAGTCCGACAGCAGCGCCTCGTACATGAAGTAATGGCAACGCTGCATGCCGAGCCCTTCGTAGGTCGCCTGCGCGCGCCGGTTCTCGGTTTCCACGTACAGGCGCAGGCCGACCGCGCCGGCGGCCGCGGCGCGTTGCGCGACGTCGGCATACAGCGCACGGAACGCACCGTCGCGGCGCGCGGCGGGAACCACGTAGACGCTCTGGATCCACCAGAAGTCGCCGTCGCGCCAGTCGCTCCACTCGTAGGTCACCAGCAGGCAACCGACTGCCACGCCGTCGCGCTCCGCCACCAGGTAGAAGCCACGCCGCGGCTGCTCGAGCACGCCCGCAACACCGCGCTCCAGCGTCGCGGGGTCGAGCCGCTTGTGTTCGGTCTCCCAGGCCATCGCCGCATTCCAGGCGGCCAGGTCGGGCAGGTCGGTGAGGGTAGCGGCGCGGATCTGCAACGACACGGCATGGCTCCGGTAGAGGCGGGCGCCCATCGTAGCGTGCGCCGTCTTCACATGCCGGCGCGTAGGGTCGGACCGAGCCGGCGGTCGCAGCCCCTCGCACGGGTTCCCGCCAGCACTCCGCCCGCATGGACGCCTCGTGGCCGATCCCACGAGGCCCAAGGAAAACCGCTTTTGAACATCAGCAACCTCCTCGACCTGCTCAAACTGCGCCGGCTGAGCGCGTTCCGCCGTCGTCGTGCGGCCGCACGCACGCGGCCGGAACAGGAGCCGGCGCTGCGCGCAGAGCTGTTCAGCACCGAGCAGATGGAGCGGCATGGCCGCACGCTGGCCGGCCAGCACCGGCTGAGCGCGCGCTCCAGGATGGACCTGCTGCTGGTGCGGCTGGCTGACAACGAGGCGGTGCTGACCCACACCTGCGAGCGGCTGACCGATGCCACCCGCAAGCGCCGGCGGATCACCCCGGCCGGCGAATGGCTGCTGGACAACTTCTACCTGATCGAAGAACAGATCCGGATCGCCCGCCGACATCTGCCGAAGGGCTACAGCCGCGAATTGCCACGCCTGGCCAACGGCCCGTCGGCCGGCCTGCCGCGGGTCTACGACATCGCGCTGGAAATCATTTCGCACGGCGACGGCCGGGTCGACACGCACAGCTTGCTGCACTTCATCGGCGCCTACCAGGACGTCACCCCGCTGCGGCTGGGCGAGCTGTGGGCGATCCCGATCATGCTGCGGCTGGCGCTGATCGAGAACCTGCGCCGGGTCGCCGCGCGGGTGATGGCGGACTGGGGCTGCCGCGGCAAGGCCGTGCGCTGGGCCGACAGCATGACCAGCACCGCCGAGCGCGACGCGAACTCGGTGGTGCTGGTGGTCGCCGACATGGCGCGCTCGAACCCGCCGATGAACGGCCCGTTCGTGGCCGAGATGGCACGCCGGCTGCAGGGCCAGAGCCCGGCGCTGGCGCTGCCGCTGAGCTGGATCGAGCAGCGCCTGGCCGCCTCGGGGCAGAGCATCGAGCACCTGGTGCAGCTGGAAGCGCAGCAGCAGGCGGCCAACCAGGTCACGATCAGCAACAGCATCGGCAGCCTGCGCACGCTGTCGGCGATCGACTGGCGCGATTTCGTCGAGCACTCCAGCCTGGTCGAGCAATGCTTGCGCGAAGATCCGGCCGACGTCTACGCGGCGATGGATTTCGCCACGCGCGACCGCTATCGCCACGTCGTGGAAGCGATGGCGCGCCGGCACCGGCTGACCGAGCTGCAGGTGGCCGAGGCGGCGATCGCACTGAGCCAGGCCGACGCACCCACCGACTGCACCGTGCCGTTGCCGCAGCACGTCGGCTACTACCTGATCGACCGCGGCCGGTGCCGGCTGGAGCAGCAGCTGGGCATCCGGCCGCCGCTGCGCGAGACGCTGCGCCGCGGCTTCGACCGCGCGCCGCTGCCGATCTACCTGGGCCTGCTGGCGCTGCTCACGTTTGCGTTCGCGCAGCCACTGGTCGCCGTCGGCGCGCACGACCGCTGGCCGACGTGGGCGCTGCTCGCGCTGGCGATTCCCGCCGCGATCCTGGCCAGCCAGCTGGGACTGAGCCTGCTCAACTGGATCGCCACGCTGTCGATCGCGCCGCAACAGCTGCCGCGCATGGATTATTCGCACGGCATCCCAGCCAGCGCGCGCACCCTGGTGGTCATTCCCAGCCTGTTCGCCAGCGCGCAGGACGTCGACGAGCTGGTCGAGTCGCTGGAGGTGCGCTTCCTCGGCAACCGCGACGAGCAACTGCACTTCGCCCTGCTCACCGACTTCGCCGACGCGGACCACGAAACCCTGCCCGATGACGAAGCGCTGCTGCAGCGGGCGCAACGACGCATCGAGGCGCTCAACGAACGCTATGCCGACGGCGGGGCCGACCGCTTCTTCCTGTTCCACCGGCCGCGCCACTGGAATCCGGGTGAGCGGTGCTGGATGGGCCACGAGCGCAAGCGCGGCAAGCTGGCCGACCTCAACGCGCTGCTGCGCGGCAACGCACACGGCCGCTTCATGCTCGTCGTGGGCGACATCGCGGCGCTGGGCCCGGTGCAGTACGTGATCACCCTGGACACCGACACCGAGCTGCCGCGCGACGCGGCGCAGGCCTTCGTCGGCACCATCGACCACCCGCTCAACCGCGCCGTGTACGACCCGGAGCGGCGCCGCGTGGTCAGCGGCTACGCGATCCTGCAGCCGCGCGTGGGGATCAGCCTGCCCAGCACCGCGCGCTCGCGCTACGCGCAGTTGTACGGCAGCGATGCCGGCATCGACCCGTACACGCAGATGGTCTCGGACGTTTACCAGGATGTATTCGGCGAAGGTTCGTTCATCGGCAAGGGCATCTACGCGATCGACCCGTTCGAACGCACCTTGGACGGCCGCTTCCCGGACAACCGCATCCTCAGCCACGACCTGGTCGAAGGCTGCCACGCGCGCTCGGGCCTGCTCAGCGACGTGCAGCTGTTCGAGACCTACCCGGCCCGCTACGGCGCCGACGTGAGGCGCCGGCATCGCTGGATCCGCGGCGACTGGCAGCTGCTGCCGTGGCTGCTGCCATGGGCGCCGACCGCGCACGCCGGCTGGCGCCGCAATGCGCTGACCGCCCTGTCGCGCTGGAAGATCCTCGACAACCTGCGCCGCAGCCTGGTGCCGGTAGCGGTGCTGGTGCTGCTGGTGGCCGGCTGGCTGCTGGTTGCGCCGGTGCTGTCGTGGACCGTGGCGGTGCTGTCGATGGTGCTGGTGCCGCCGCTGCTGTCGGCACTGCTGGAGCTGGTGCAGAAGCCGCGCGAGGTGCAGCTCGACCAGCACCTGCGCGCCGGCTTCCAGGCCGGCCTGCAGCACCTGGCGCGGATGGCGCTGGGGCTGGCATGGCTGCCGCACGAGGCGCTGTACCACCTCGATGCGATCGTGCGCACGCTGTGGCGCATGGCGATCAGCCAGCGCCACCTGCTGCAGTGGCAGACCTCCAGCGAGGTCGAGCGACGCAGCGGCAACGCACCGGCGACGCTGTGGCGGTCGATGTGGATCGGTCCGGTGCTGGCCGTGCTGCTGGGCGTGGCGCTGGTACTGCAGCGTCCGCTGGCGCTGTGGCTGGCGACCCCGCTGCTGCTGCTGTGGCTGGGCTCGCCCGCGATCGCGTGGTGGATCAGCCAGCCGCGCACGCCGGACGCGTTCGCGCCGAATGCGGCGCAGCGGCGCTTCCTGCGCACGCTGGCACGGCAAACCTGGGCGTTCTTCGACACCCATGTCGGCGCCGCCGACCACTGGCTGCCGCCGGACAACCTGCAGGAGCAACCCGGGCCGGCGATCGCCCACCGCACCTCGCCCACCAACATCGGCATGGCGCTGCTGGCGAACCTGGCCGCGCACGACTTCGGTTTCCTCGGCGCCGGCCGCCTGCTCGAACGCACGCGGCTGAGTCTGGCCACCATGCAGCAGCTGCCGCGCCACCGCGGCCACTTCTACAACTGGTACGACACGCAAAGCCTGCAGCCGCTGGCGCCGCTGTACGTCTCGGCGGTGGACAGCGGCAACCTGGCCGGCCACCTGCTGACCTTGCGCCCCGGGCTGGAGGAACTGCCCGACCAGCCGGTGTTCCAGCCGCGCGTGCTGCACGGCCTGCTCGACACGCTGGCGTTGCTGCACGACACGCTCGACGCCGACGCCGCACGCGCGCTGGAACCGCTGCGCCAGCAGCTGCAGGCCGGACTCGTCACGCCGCCGGCGATCACCGGCGCAGCCACGGTGCTGCTGCAACGGCTACGCGGACATGCACAGGCGCTGCAGCCGAGGCTCGACAGCGAACCCGGCAGCGACGCGCGATTCTGGCTCGATGCACTGCTCGCGCAGTGCGACGAGCTGTGCGCCGAGGCCGCCGCGTTCGAGCTCGACCCGCCGGCGGACGATGAGGTCGGCTTCAGCGGCATTCCCACGCTGCGCCAGCTGGGCCGGATCGAACCGCTCGCGTGGCCGGCCGAGGCCGACGCCGAAGGCGTGCGCGAACGCGCGCGCGCGCGCCTCGCCGCGATCGAACAGCTGGCGCAGCAGGCCGGCGAGCTGGCGTTGGTGGACTACCGCTTTCTGTACGACGGCGCGCGCGACCTGCTGGCGATCGGCTTCAACGTGGACCAGCGCCGGCTCGACGCCGGCTACTACGACCTGCTGGCGTCGGAGGCGCGGCTGGCCAGCTTCGTCGGCATTGCGCAGGGCCAGCTGCCGCAGGACAACTGGTTCTCGCTGGGGCGCCTGCTCACCACCGTCGGCGGCGAACCGGTGCTGCTGTCGTGGACCGGCTCGATGTTCGAGTACCTGATGCCGATGCTGGTGATGCCCAGCTACGAGGGCACCCTGCTCGACCAGACCTGCCGCGCCGCGGTGACGCGACAGATCGAATACGGCAGCCAGCTCGGCGTGCCGTGGGGTGTTTCCGAATCCGGCTACAACACGCTGGACACGCACTTCACCTACCAGTACCGCGCGTTCGGCGTGCCCGGACTGGGGCTGAAGCGCGGGCTGGGCGACGACGTGGTGGTGGCGCCGTACGCCAGCGCGCTGGCGCTGATGGTGGCGCCGGCCGCGGCCACGCGGAACCTGCAGCGGCTGGCCGAGGCCGGCGCGCGCGGCCGCTTCGGCCTGTACGAGGCGATCGACTACACCCCGGCGCGGCTGCCGATGGGCCAGGACTCGGCCCTGGTGCGGCAGTTCATGGCGCACCACCAGGGCATGAGCCTGTTGGCACTGGGCCATGCGCTGCTCGATCGGCCGATGCAGCGGCGCTTCGAATCCGACCCGCAGTTCCAGGCCACCAGCCTGCTGCTGCAGGAACGCGTGCCGAAGACCGCGGCGGAATACCTGCACGCCGCCGGCTTCCCCGAATCGGACGGCAGCGAGCGCCCGACCGAGGCACGGCTGCGCGTGTTCGCCGACCCGGACCGCGCGCGCCCGGCGGTGCAGTTGCTGTCGAACGGCCACTACCACGTGATGCTGAGCAGCGCCGGCGGCGGCTACAGCCGGCGCGGCGAGCTGGCGCTGACGCGCTGGCGCGAGGACATCACGCGCGACCACTGGGGCATGTTCTGCTACCTGCGCGACGTCGCCAGCGGCGACTGCTGGTCCACCGCGTACCAGCCCACGCTGAAGAAGACCGAGCAGTTCGAGGCGATCTTCTCCGACGCGCGCGCCGAGTTCCGCGTGCGCGAACACGAATTCGACGCGCACACCGAGATCGTGGTGTCGCCGGAAGACGACATCGAGCTGCGCCGCACCCGCATCACCAATCGCAGCCGCACGCGCCGCACGATCGAGCTGACCAGCTACGCCGAGGTGGTGCTGGCACGGCCGCTCGCCGACGCACTGCACCCGGCCTTCAGCAAGCTGTTCGTGCAGACCGAACTGGTGCCGGCACTGCAGGCGATCGTGTGCACACGGCGCCCGCGCGCCGCCGACGAGCACGTGCCGTGGATGTTCCACCTGCTGGCGGTGCACGATGCCGACATCGACGCGATCTCCTACGAGACCGACCGCGCCCGTTTCATCGGCCGCGGCCGCAGCACCGCCGAGCCGCAGGCGCTCGATCGCGAGCAGGCGCAGCTGTCCAACAGCGCCGGCTCGGTGCTCGACCCGATCGTGGCGATCCGCTGCCGCATCACGCTGGAGCCGGAACAATCGGCCACGATCGACTTCGTCACCGGCATCGCCGAACGGCGCGACGACTGCCTGCGGCTGATCGGCAAGTACCGTGACCGCCACCTCGCCGACCGCGTGTTCGACCTGGCCTGGACGCACAGCCAGGTGCTGCTGCGCCAGCTCAATGCCAGCCTCGCCGACGCGCAGCTGTACGAGCACTTGGCCACCTCGATCATCTACCCGAACGCGAGCCTGCGCGCCGAACCGGCCGCGCTGCGCGGCAACCGCCGCGGCCAGTCCGGGCTGTGGGGGCAGGCGATCTCCGGCGACCTGCCGATCGTGCTGCTGCAGATCGCCAGCCCGGCGCGGATCGAACTGGTGCGCCAACTGGTGCAGGCACACGCGTACTGGCGACTGAAGGGGCTGGCGGTGGACCTGGTGATCTGGAACGAGGACCGCGCCGGCTACCGGCAGGAGTTGCACGACCAGATCATGGGCCTGATCGCCTCCGGCAGCGAAGCCAGTCTGCTCGATCGCCCCGGCGGCATCTTCGTGCGCCCGGCGCAGCAGCTGTCCAGCGAGGACCGGCTGGTGGTGCTGGCCAGCGCGCGGATCATCCTCAACGACGGCCGCGGCAGCCTGGCCGAACAGATCGGCCGGCGCCGAGTGGGAACCCATGCGCCGCGCTTCGAGCCAAGCCGGCCGAAGCGCATCGGCAGCGCCATGCTCGCCACCAGCGCCCGCGCCGCCGCGACACTGCAGCTGGCCAATCCGCACGGCGGCTTCAGCAGCGATGGCCGCGAGTACGTGATCACCCAGGCCGCTGGCGACAGCACGCCGGCGCCGTGGTCGAACGTGCTGGCCAACCCGCACTTCGGCACGGTGATCTCCGACAGCGGCAGCGCGTACACCTGGGGCGAGAACGCGCACGAATTCCGGCTCACCCCATGGCACAACGACCCGGTCGGCGACGGCGGCGGCGAGGCGCTGTACCTGCGCGACGAGGAGACCGGCCAGGTGTGGTCGCCGACTCCGCTGCCGTGCCGCGGCAGCGGTACGTACGTGACCCGCCACGGCTTCGGCTACAGCGTGTTCGAGCACCATGAGGATGGCATCCACTCCGAGCTGTGGGTGTACGTGGCGCTGGATGCGTCGGTGAAATTCTCAGTGCTGAAACTGCGCAACGAGTCCGGCCAGGCGCGCCGGCTCAGCGTCACCGGCTACGTCGAATGGCTGCTCGGCGACCTGCGCGAGAAGACCGCGATGCACGTGGTCACCGAATCGGACCCGGCCAGCGGCGCGCTGCTCGCGCGCAACGCGTACAACACCGAGTTCCCGAACCGGGTGGCGTTCTTCGACGTCGACGACGCCGGCCGCAGCATCGACGGCGATCGCAGCGAATTCCTCGGCCGCAACGGCAGCATGCGCGCACCGGTCGGGCTGGGCCGCGCGCATCTGTCCGGCCGGCTCGGCGCGGGGCTGGACCCGTGCGCGGCACTGCAGTCCAGCGTGAACCTGGACGACGGCGAGCAGCGCCAGCTGATCTTCCGCCTCGGCCTGGGCCGCGACGCCGCCGACGCCAGCGCACTGGTGCAGCGCTTCCGCGGCAGCGGCAGCGCCGCCGACGCGCTGGACAAGGTGCGTGCGCACTGGGCGCGCACGCTCGGCACGGTGCAGGTGCGCACGCCGGAGCCGGCACTCGACGTACTCGCCAATGGCTGGCTGCTGTACCAGACCATTGCCTGCCGCATGTGGGCGCGCAGCGGCTACTACCAGTCCGGCGGCGCGTTCGGCTTCCGCGACCAGCTGCAGGATTCGATGGCACTGCTGCACGCCGCACCCGCGCTGTCGCGCGCGCAGCTGCTGCTGTGCGCCGCGCACCAGTTCGTCGAGGGCGACGTGCAGCACTGGTGGCACCCGCCGCTGGACCGTGGGGTGCGCACCACCTGTTCCGACGATTACCTGTGGCTGCCGCTGGCCACCAGCCGCTACGTGCTGGCCGGCATCGACCGCGGCGTGCTGGACGAACGGATCGGTTACATCGAGGGCCGCGAGCTGCACCCCGGCGAGGAGTCGTACTACGACCTGCCGCAACCCTCGGGCCTGCACGAGACGCTGTACCAGCACTGCGTGCGCGCGATCGAGCGCAGCCTCGCGCAGCGCGGCGCGCACGGCCTGCCGCTGATCGGCGGCGGCGACTGGAACGACGGCATGAACCGGGTCGGCGAAAAAGGCCGCGGCGAGAGCGTATGGCTGGGCTTCTTCAGCGGCGAGGTGCTGGTCCGCTTCGCCGAGGTGGCCCGGCTGCAGGACGACGAGGCGTTCGCGCAACGCTGCGAAGGCGAAGTGGCCCGGTTGCGCATCGCGCTGGAACAGCACGGCTGGGACGGCGCCTGGTACCGCCGCGCCTGGTTCGACGACGGCACGCCACTGGGCTCCAGCGGCAACGACGAATGCCGGATCGACTCGATCGCGCAGAGCTGGTCGGTGCTGTCCGGCATGGCCTCGCCGGAACGCCGGCAGCAGGCGATGGATGCACTGGATGCCCACCTGGTGCGCCGCGACGCCGGCCTGGTGCAATTGCTGCGGCCGCCGTTCGACAAGTCCACGCTCGACCCCGGCTACATCAAGGGCTACGTGCCCGGCGTGCGCGAGAACGGCGGCCAATACACCCACGCGGCGATCTGGGCCACGATGGCGTTCGCCGAGCTGGGCGACAGCACGCGCGCCTGGGAACTGCTGCGCATGATCAACCCGGTCAACCACGGCATCGACGCCGCGCAGATGGACGTCTACAAGGTCGAGCCCTACGTGGTCAGCGCCGACGTCTATGCAGTCGAGCCGCACGTCGGCCGCGGCGGCTGGAGCTGGTACACCGGTTCCGCCGGCTGGATGTACCGGCTGATCGTGGAGTCCCTGCTGGGCCTGCGCCTGGAAGCCGGCAAGCTGCGCTTCGCGCCGGTGCTGCCGCCCGAGTGGGAAGGCTTCTCCATCGACTACCGCCATCACGACACGGCCTACCGGATCAACCTGCGCCAGAGCGAGGCCGGCACGCCGAGCACCGTGTGGCTGGACGGCGTGGCGCTGGCCGATGGCTGCATTCCGCTGACCGACGACGGGGCGGAGCACAGCGTGGAGCTCAACTGGCCGCGCAGCGATTGAAGGCCGCGATGGAAGATCGATGGAAACCTTACCTGTCCAGCGGGCTCAGCACGCCGTGGCCGCCGCGGTTGAGAACGTGGGTGTAGATCTGGGTCGTGGCGACGTCCTTGTGGCCGAGCAGCTCCTGCACGGTGCGGATGTCATGGCCGGCCTCGAGGAGATGCGTGGCGAACGAGTGGCGCAGCGTGTGTGCGCTTACCGGTTTCACGATACCGGCGAGGCGGCACGCTCCCTTCAAGGCACGCGACAGCACGCCATCATCGAAGTGGTGCCGGCGCTCCGTGCCGTCGCGCGGATCGCGGGAACGGCGAGCAGCCGGAAAGACGTATTGCCAGCCGATTTCCCGCGGAGCTTCCGGGTACTTGCGTGCCAGCGCGTACGGCAACCATGCCGCACCAAATCCCTCCCGCAGGTCAGCCTCGTGCAGCAGACTGGCGCGTTCGATTTCTCGCTGCAGGGCCTCGGCCAACGAGCGCGGCAGCATGGTGCGCCTGTCCTTGCCACCCTTGCCATCACGCACGGTGATCTCGTTGCGACCGAAGTCCACATCCTTGATCCGCAACCGCAACACTTCCATCAGGCGCATGCCGGTACCGTACAGCAGGCTCGCCAGCAGCCACGGCCTCCCGTCCATCCTTCCCAATACCCGGGTTATTTCCTCGCGGGAAAGTACCGTCGGCACGCGCTGCGACCGTTTCGCGCGTATCACCCCTTCCATCCATGGCAGCTCGATCCCGAGCACCTGCTTGTACAGAAACAGCAGCGCCGCCAGTGCCTGGTTCTGTGTTGCTGCCGCCACCTTGCCCTGCACCGCCAATCGGGACAGAAAACCTTCGACCTCGACCTCACCCATGTCGCGCGGATGTCGCTTGCCGTTGACCAAAATGAAGCGGCGAATCCAGCCCACATATACCGCCTCTGTCCGCAGGCTGTAGTGCTTCAGCCGCAACACACGCCGAACCTCGTCCAGCAATCGTGGTGCCGGCGCGCCACCATCTTCGATACGGTTTATTTCCGCGTTTCCGGGGGTATAAGACATAGCGCCTCATTCCGTGAGATATGCAAAACCATCCTTGCCCCTCGGAACCGCCCCCACCATCCGGCAAACCCTTGTCATATCGTAGGATTTGTCCGCTTGACGAAGCCATGCGAAAGCGCCGACCATCCGTGCATATGCCCCGATGTGGGGTCTAATAAGCGTTAGGCACCACGGAAAGGTCTATAGGTCATGGGTTTGTTTTCTCGCCACCCGGCTCTTGCTAAAGCGCATACCGCTTTCTGCTTTGCTGTGGTGATCAACTTTCTTGTGTTCGCAGCTGTGGCATACCATCTTCGAGGCGATGCGTTGAGCGGCACAATCGATGCCGGCCGGTACTTCCTAGGCTACAAGGGGAGTTACACTGAGGTTTCAAAGCAAGTGTTCGAGTACAGTGAGGTGCACGCACTCTCTGTAGTTATTACTCTCCCGCTTGCAATCGTGACAGGTCTTCTATTCGGGCCGCACAAGAAGCAGGGCGGTGCCTAACATCTTGGTCAAGCGGACCGCCGTCCCGCTGCGCAGGCCGTCGGCCGCTTACCTCGGGCGTTAGAGCTCACAGCGAATGACCGCAAAAATTCCGGGCCTGCCGATCTCAAATGACGAGCTTCGCGCGTTGTTTGACCATCTCGATCGCGCAAACCCAGAACCTTGTACGCACACCTTCAAGGAAACCGCCAAGTTCTTAGCTGCCAAGTCGCTACCCGTTGAACCCATGCTCAATTGGCTTGGCAACAACGGCGCGGGTTGCGACTGTGAGGTAATCTTCAACACCGACGCTCGTTGGGGTGAGCAGGTTGGTCGCACCTCACCCGAGGGCGAGCTCTAACCACTCGTTCAAGGCGGACGGCTTCGCCGCCGCTTAACTCAAGCGTTAGACCTTACAAGGAGCATTCCTACATGGTCGTAAAGAAAAAGCGTGAGGGCTTCGGCCTCGAAATGAAAACGTTCGAGGGCGGGGACGGGAATGCATATTTGGTCTTCCGTACTGGCACAGGCTCTTTCCATGTGTTCATGGAGGTCGAAGCCAAAGAGGCTGCGCATCAGTGCGGCGCTACGACGGGCAAGAACACCAGGGGTATGTGGGCGGATGTTTGGCGCAGCGATAAGGTCTAACATTTCGTTTAAGGCGGACGGCTGCGCCGCCGCTTAACTCGAGCGTTAGGCAGCAACGGAATGAACTCAGCAAATTTCTGGTCTGAAGCAAAACGCCGTCGCAATCTTTATTTCCTTTGGTGGCTTGCGTGGGTACCTGCCGGCGGCATCGTCGTAATCGCGTATCAATTTTTTGGCGGTGACCCACCTTTTCCTCTCATGACTGCCTTGCTATTTAGCTGGTGGGCGGCATGGATCTTTATCGCGTTCAGAGTCAGAAAGCTTTTGTGCCCGCAATGTGGCAAGCCCGCCTTCCGCAATCCTTACTTTTTCATGCGCAACGCCCACTGTCGGCATTGCGGCTACAGACAGGCAACCGCCTAACAACTCGTTCAAGGCGGACGGCTTCGCCGCCGCTTAACTCCAGCGTTAGGCTGCACAAGGAGAGTTTCTTGAAGCCGTTAAAGAGCATTCTGCTCGCACTCCTCGCTGTCATCGCGTTTGATGCGCTTGCTGCGATTGCATCTCAAACAGTCGGCTTCCCGTACGCCTACGCCGCATTTGGGTCCGCCCTCCTGTACATCTTTTTCGCCCGGCTTATCGCGCGAAGCTCGGGGTTCTGGGCCGCGGTTCTGCTCGGGATGGCCATGGGGTTGGTAGATGCATCGGCAGGCTGGGCGGTCTCTTGGGCCATTGGCCCTGGCAGGCTGCCGCCCGGCAGTCTCACAGTAGCTGTCTGGCTCCTCACCGCAGTATCCGTTGTCGTACTTGGTGCGGTCTACGGCCTTATCGGCGGCGGCATTAGCGCTATCACACGGCGTCAGCGTGCAGCCTAACAATGCGTTCAAGGCGGACGGCTTCGCCGCCGCTTAACTCAGACGTTAGGCATCACATGTCAAGAATGCACGGAATAGTTTTGCTGCTGCTTCTCGGAGGCTGCACGTTGCATCCTTCCGTGGTCGAATCTTCTGTGAGCAGCCCAAATTTCGCCACGTTGGTTGTGGCTACTGAACCGCCGATGTGCTCCGGGTGCGTTGCAGGTCTTGCAGTTGCGTTAATTCAAATTAAGTATCCATCAGGGCGTGTCGCGTGGTCATCCATCGCGGGTCGTGAGCCTGGAACTCTCTCGATTCGAGCTGGTTCGTGGCAAATAGAGTATTTTTGCTCAGGGGTCTTGGACTTCGACGGCCACCAACAGGTAAGCATTAAGTCTGGGGTCACTTATCTCATTTCGTGCGGTAGCCTTCCAAATTATCAACTTCAGCTTCATCGTCTTTTGGAAGCGCCTAACCGTTCGTCCAAGCGGACGCGCGAAAGGACGCGCGCCGCTTAACTCAAGCGTTAGACCTTATGCGCACTGCAATCCTGATCGTCCTCCTCGCCTTAGCCGCTCCCGTCTCCGGGAGGGATTTCGACTATAGCTCGTACAAGACGGTCAGCCTGGCGGACGCAGCGGCGGCCCTCGCGGTTGATCCTCGTGCAAACTATTGGCTCGACGCGGCGCACCCTAGGTACCATGCGCTGGCCACGTTCACCGGCAAAACTCGAAAGTTGGCGCCTGGCGTTAAGGGTTTTATTGTCATGTGGGTGAAGGCGATGCAGCACCCCGCTGAGTACGTCGATTTTTTCAAGATGGAAGTCCAAATTCGTCAAGGCACAACCGACTACTGGATGCCAATACAAGATGTGCTTGTCAAACCATTCGAGGACCAGGTTCGACCGGGGGATCAAGTAGACCTTTATCTCCTTCTCATGGGCGCCTACGAGCATGCCCCTGTTTTCGCCATTAGCGGGTTCAATACTGTAGGCGTCTAACTATTCGTTCAAGGCGGACGGCTACGCCGCCGCTTAACTCCAGCGTTAGGCACCACGGAAAGGTCTATAGGTCATGGGTTTGTTTTCTCGCCACCCGGCTCTTGCTAAAGCGCATACCGCTTTCTGCTTTGCTGTGGTGATCAACTTTCTTGTGTTCGCAGCTGTGGCATACCATCTTCGAGGCGATGCGTTGAGCGGCACAATCGATGCCGGCCGGTACTTCCTAGGCTACAAGGGGAGTTACACTGAGGTTTCAAAGCAAGTGTTCGAGTACAGTGAGGTGCACGCACTCTCTGTAGTTATTACTCTCCCGCTTGCAATCGTGACAGGTCTTCTATTCGGGCCGCACAAGAAGCAGGGCGGTGCCTAACATCTTGGTCAAGCGGACCGCCGTCCCGCTGCGCAGGCCGTCGGCCGCTTACCTCGGGCGTTAGACCACATGGGAAACGACATGGCAGTCAACTTAGCAACAACTCCATCGCTTGCTCTGAATCTACGTATCGTTTGCGGTTTCATCGCTGTTCTCAGCGCAGTAGCTGCCGCTTTCTCAATTCTTCACGGCACAAGCACCGTCCTACAGTTGTCGCTTGAGTGTGCAGGAATTGTGGCATGGGGTTCGCTCGCTTTCTTCGGCAACAAACCTGGTTGGTCTCGCACCATGACGCTTGCGGCATTTGTTGTGCTTGTGGCTTTGTCAGTGTGTAGGCTAGCAGGCGTTGTGGTCTAACATTTCGTTCAAGGCGGACGGCTACGCCGCCGCTTAACTCAAGCGTTAGGCAGCAACGGAATGAACACAGCAAATTTCTGGTCTGAAGCAAAACGCCGTCGCAATCTTTATTTCCTTTGGTGGCTTGCGTGGGTACCTGCCGGCGGCATTGTCGTAATCGCGTATCAATTTTTTGGCGGTGACCCACCCTTTCCTCTCATGGCTGCCTTGCTATTTAGCTGGTGGGCGGCATGGATCTTTATCGCGTTAAGAGTCAGAAAGCTTTTGTGCCCGCAATGTGGCAAGCCCGCCTTCCGCAATCCTTACTTTTTCATGCGCAACGCCCACTGCCGGCATTGCGGCTACAGACAGGCAACCGCCTAACAACTCGTTCAAGGCGGACGGCTACGCCGCCGCTTAACTCCAGCGTTAGGTCGCAGCCATGGATAGTCGCGAATCCTTGTTACATATCCTTCTTTCGTTCACGCGGCCTATTCCGGGAATCGCTCGTGACCTCTCGGCTTACGGCTGGGACGCTCCCCGCCCATTGGCCGTGCTGGACGCTATCCATCTTTCCACGGCGCTCAATCGGTTCATTGCTGGCGAGCTTTCTTCCGCGCAGGTCGAGGAGTGGGCCAACTGCATCGAGTGCCGTGATGACATTGAGTACGATCCTTCATCGGTAACCGGCCTGGCGCTTCACGAGCTTGCTAACCCCTTGCTCACGCGCCCCCTTACAAGGCAATCTGCAGCAGCGCTGGTTGCGACTCTCGCGTAGCTGCAACCTAACATCTCGTTCAAGGCGGACGGCTTCGCCGCCGCTTAACTCCAGCGTTAGGGCCCCTATGGACAGAATCTCGTACATTCAGCAAACCAGAGTTGCCTTGGCGCATACGCGCCGCAAGCTGGTTTTGTACGGCGCACCTCTTTCCGTTGTTCAACTGTCCATCGTCATCGCAGGCTTTATCGTTTTTAAGTCATACCCTGAGCACGCTCCTATCTACTTTGCTATCGCTGCACCCGTGTGCATCGCAGCCATATGGCTTTGGGCAATCCCCATGCGCAGAGCGTTTGCGCACAATGCACCCTGTTGTTCTGCATGCCACAAGCCCGCAGGGTTGTTCACATGGCGCAAGGCAACGGCCAGCGGTCTCTGCCCACATTGCCACGGGGCGTTGTTCGGGCTCTAACCATTCGTTCAAGGCGGACGGCTTCGCCGCCGCTTAACTCAAGCGTTAGGCACCACGTGATGATCCTCGCAGCGCAAACAAAAAAACGCCGCACTAAAGCGGTACCGTTGCCGGTAGCACTCCTTTGTGGACTCTATGTGTGCCTTTTTGGGATCGTCATGATCGCCATGGCTTCACATATTGGAACTCCACTCCGAGAAGGCATGGTTGCTCCTTATCAGGTGGTTTCTGACGTTTCATTGTCTCTAGCGGCTGCACTTGTCGTGATATTTTCTTTGTATCTCGCAATTGTGGGAAGTTCTCGATATCGTCAGCACTTAACTCTTGCCTTGATTGGATTTTTGTTAGTTGTTTTTATAGCCGGAATGTACGATTCGTTTCATGAAAACATCCTACAATCGTCGAAGAAGCACTCTTTCTCCCAATTAGTTGACTTCTTTTTATTTGCTCTGAGGGAGCAGCTAAGTGCCATTGGACTTTCAATATTTGGAGTGATCGCTTTGCTACATTTCATGATTTTGTACCGAAGCAAGTCCACAAAACAGTTTATTTCTGACGGCGGTGATGCCTAACTATTCGTTCAAGGCGGACGGGTACGCCGCCGCCTAACTCCAGCGTTAGGCCACAAGAGCTATGGACATCTCTGAGACCTACTTGACCTTGGGGGCTGCGACGTTCGAGCTCGGTGTTCCCATGGCAGCAACCGCTGCCATCGCGTTTGCGCCGCGCATGCGGAAATTCGCTGTCGTATTGCTGGGAGCTGTGACCCCTTTGCTAATCTTCTATGCGATTGCGATTGGGTCGTACTTTTTCGCTCCGGCAGTGCCTTCCCGCAGTTTTCCCTTTTCCGCCATATGGGTAATGTCTTTTGCTGTTTATCTAGCGGTTGCGCTAGGGGGCACGGCGCTAGCATTCATCCCCAAGCCATCAAACTTGCTCGGCCGATACTTTGTTGGCATGGTGTCCGCTCCAATTTCTTATGCTTTGCTCAACCTAGCTATGTAGGCAGTTCCTCGCTGCCTAACCATTCGTTCAAGGCGGACGGCTACGCCGCCGCTTAACTCCAGCGTTAGACCCCTATGAACAGCACACTCAAGAGACGGATCACGTGGTTTGCTGGCCTGAGTGGCTTGCATCTTTTTCTGTATCAAACGTCGCTCATGCCACAAACTCTCGGCGGAGTTGTCCTATTCCTAAGCTGGTTGCCTTGGCTTCCGCTTGCTTGGGCGCACATCGCAGTGACATCGCATTTGCTGCCAACACCCACTGTTCTTGGTCTTGTTTGGTGCGCGATAGTTTGGCTGGTGTTCTATTGGTTTTTGGCTGGGCAGCTCATCGAGTTGTCTAATAAGCGTTAGCTTCCAAGAGATTGCGAATGTCACCGGACAAAGAGCGTGAATATTCAGAGCTCATTTCGTTCGTGAGCATCTTCGCCACTCAGGCCTGGAAGGTTGATCCGGTCGATCCCGTTCATCCCGCAAACATAGCCGCGCACATTGCTGCGACGTCGGGCAAGGCACAGGCTCTCATTGGTGCGCGGCAAGCCGCCAACGACGCAATCGAGTCGCTTCAAACCTTTACGCAGCAGCAGCTCGCGGCCCTTGATGCCAGCTTGCACGAGACGGGCTCAATCACGCTCGCGGAGATGCGCCGTAGGTATTCAAAGCAATACAAGGCGGTCTTAAAGCGCGGCAGTATCCGCAACGCAACCGAGTTCTATCTCGTCAAAGGCATCCTCGACTCATGCACGGAGTCACTCGGCCAAGACGAGCAAACCGTCCTCTCATCTTTGCTGCTAGGCTTCGAGCAAAGCAGCTAACCAGTCGTCCAAGCGGACGGCTTCGCCGCCGCTTAACTCCAGCGTTAGGCGCCATTGTGAAAGCCCCCAATGACCACGATCTCTGATCCCGCCTTCGACCAAGCGATCACGCTTCGCCAGTCATTCCGTGTTCTCAGCAAGTTCTTGGAGCAGTTCAACACGCGTGGTTCCCAAGAAACCGACTTGCTGGCGTCTTGGCTGGAGCTCCAACAAGATGGCGGCACCGCAGATCTGGCGCAGCTCGATGACTTCCTGGAATGTGCTCGCGCCGTTCTCAGGCATGGCGCCTAACATCTCGTTCAAGGCGGACGGCTTCGCCGCCGCTTAACTCAAGCGTTAGGTCTCACAGACAGATGGCGAGGCACATGGAATGAGTGAGTACAGCCCCGACCGCCCATACATCCTGGAACAGGACATGGCATTGTTCGTGGCCACCGATGCCGAGACAGCATCAATGTATGGGGCAAGAGTCAAGGCCGCCGAGATTTCAAATGTCGATTACAAAATGCGGTACGCAAGATTCCACGCGGACTCGTCAATGAAGCCGCCACCGAGTTGTGGGCGAATATTCATGGGGTATGTCGTCATTCGCAAGCTTGGGCGTTCTGACCAATATGAGACATGGATGCCTGATCACGTATTCGAAGAGCTTTACACCAAACAGGTCTCGGCAAGTGAGGCCTAACATTTCGTTCAAGGCGGACGGCTTCGCCGCCGCTTAACTCCAGCGTTAGGCCTTGTAGTGCATAAGCCTTACAACACAACAATTGCTACGATCATCGTAGTAGTCCTGATCTTAGCCACGCTGGTATGGTCAGTACTTGATGCGTCCGAAGATACTGGCGTTCGTGTGACCGGAAATGTATTGGACTGCGTGGGTGGGCATTCGAAGCAATGCGTTGTTGCTATTTCACCTTCGAGCGAACAGGTTTGGGTTTTCATTCCTGGTGGAAAGAAAGGCGATGCCGTACTTCTCAAACAGATGAAAAGGCCGATCACTAAGGACGTCTCGTATGCAATTTCTCTCTAGAAAATCGCCTAACAATTCGTTCAAGGCGGACGGCTTCGCCGCCGCTTAACTCCAGCGTTAGGGCTCATGATCAAAAAGCGTACATGGTGGCTTTTAGGCTTCAGCCTTTCTGCGGCGTGCCTTCAGTACCTTTTGCTTTTTGGCAGCAGTAGTGCAGGCAATCTTATTTACGCGCTCATGGCATTGAGCCTCGACTTCTTCAATCAGTCGGCAGCCCCAACTCTGCGGCCTTCGACCGAGGGCTGGCCCATTCCAACGCCCGCCGGCTATGTGCTCTATGCGCTACTGTCAGCAGCAATAATTTTTCTGCTTTTGAGCATCGTGGGATTCTTGTTTGGTTGGTTGGGTAGCTTCGCGAGGCGCCCTAACCAGTCGTCCAAGCGGACGCGCGAAAAGCCGCGCGCCGCTTAACTCCAGCGTTAGAGCCCACCGGGAATATCGCGGCGTATGAAAGAGCGAATTGCAGATCCCCGCGCCCGCCTCTTCAACGAGGAGGGGTCCATGATTCCTCCGTTCGTCGACCCGACGTGGCGCGGTTGCGCCCTCGATCGGGATCGCTTTGATCACACACGTCTTCCCGAGCAGCTCTTCAATGCAATTGTTCGCTGCGCCGGTGCAAACGAACTTCTAATTGCCCGCTACTCTCCTGACAGCGATAGCTGCGACAGTTTCGCTGCTAACTGGGAGACCTTTCGTGCTTATGTATTCACTGACGCTAACTGGTCCCTTGAGTACGTCTTGTTTGATCAATCCGAGCGTTGGGCCGTACTCGCAGATGCCGACGTGACTGTTGTGGGCGCCTCCCCTGAGCTCGCCGATCTTATAGATCAGGCGCTTGCTGCCCATGGCACCAGCCTTGTGCAGCTTACGGACACGGACTTTCCAGGCCTGGATCCGTCAAATCAGCCGGGAGCCGCGTACCTGCTGGCGGTCAGCGGTCGGTAGCTGCTAGCGTGGGCTCTAACAATTCATTCAAGCCGAAGCCGCTTCGCGGCTCGGCTTAATTCAGGCGTTAGTCGGTAGCTCGTGTAGGTTTGTCGTATCGAGTGTTTCGCCCAGCTTCGCGCTGCCTTGTCGTCCGTCGCCGCCGCAGCATTTCGCGCAGCGTTGTCGCAAGCCTGAGCTTTCAGAGCTGGCAGTTTGGGGGTAGTCGGTTGCTCAAGCTTCGCGTTCGTCGTGCGCCAACATCGTCGCCCGAGCATGCTGCGTCGCAACCGTCTAACTCCTCGTCCAAGCGGACGGCTGCGCCGCCGCTTAACTCAAGCGTTAGACCTTATGGAAAAGTACCTAGCAGAACTGGTCGAAAGGTGCGCCAAGGAGGAAGCTGTGGGTAGTGCTGATATCGACAGACTCTGTCTGTTGTCGCAGTCGGATCGTCCTCACGTCTATGACATGATTGCTGCCCACATCACTAGAGAATTTGCATCTGGGCGCCTTTGCTTCGAAGACGCGGACGCGGTGGCAAACTTTCTTTGGGCCGAGTCGGCTTTCAACCTCTCTGGCTTTGCCAAAGACGTGTTCTTGGCATTCGACGACGGGGAATTTTTGCCTAGCGGAGACCGAGTTGGCACAGATCCCGTCAAAAAGTACACCTGGCCACAGGTTCGAGATCTCCTTGCTCGCGCCTCGCAGGTCTAACAGTTCATTCGAGGCGGACGGCTCCGCCGCCGCTCAATTCCAGCGTTAGGCGCCATTGTGAAAGCCCCCAATGACCACGATCTCTGATCCCGCCTTCGACCAAGCGATCACGCTTCGCCAGTCATTCCGTGTTCTCAGCAAGTTCTTGGAGCAGTTCAACACGCGTGGTTCCCAAGAAACCGACTTGCTGGCGTCTTGGCTGGAGCTCCAACAAGATGGCGGCACCGCAGATCTGGCGCAGCTCGATGACTTCCTGGAATGTGCTCGCGCCGTTCTCAGGCATGGCGCCTAACATCTCGTTCAAGGCGGACGGCTTCGCCGCCGCTTAACTCAAGCGTTAGGCCTCAATACCGTGACTGAGTCGTCAAATCCATCTGTCGTGACCTCGCTCCTCAGCATGGCGTTAATGCTCGTTGCTTCGCTGTCTTGCTTCTTCGCTTGGCATACGTTCGGAGCCACTTCATACATCCTCGCGAGCGTCGGTTTTCTTGTCCTGGCGCCTCTGTGGTATCGCCGTCCAATTTCAGTCAAGGCGTTGCTCAGTCCAGTTGGCAGCCGACTCACACCTCACCATCAGTTTTCGTGGCTCGACGTCTCGCTAACCTTCATTGGGTATCCACTTCTCTTGATTGCAATCGCGCTGTGGTTCCTGGCGTGGTACAAGGCCTAACTACTCGTTCAAGGCGGACGGCTGCGCCGCCGCTTAACTCCAGCGTTAGGCAGCGCAATGAAGCGACTCTGGCCATGGATATATTTAGCGTCGTTTGCAGCCGCCTTCGTTGGTGGCCTGTCGCCCTTTGGCAAAGCTCAAGGCCACACCAACGTCGACTGGTTGTTCGTAATCGTTTCTTTCTTAGGCCTCCTCGTCTTTCCGTCCTTGGCGGTCAGGTATGCGCGTTCACGCAAAGTAACTCGCCTTCCTGTCGCTTCGTTTTTGCGAGGGTTTTGCGGTGGGTGGTGGGCGGACCCGTTACAGTGTCTTCGCGTAACTAGCCTGTTGCTTAGCGGCATGTTCCTTGGTTCACTGTTTACGTTGCCTCATGCCACTTCGCAAGGCGCCATGATTGTGTGGTGGCACGCTGCTATGGCGTTTGGCTCAACAGCAGGCGAGCTTGTCGCACTCAAGACGTTTCGCGGCAGCGTTGCCTAACATCTCGTTCAAGGCGGACGGCTACGCCGCCGCTTAACTCCAGCGTTAGGCGCGATCATGAGAGCCTCTTCGATGACCACTATCTCTGATCCTGCTTTCGACCAGACGATGACGCTTCGCCAGTCATTTCATGTTCTCGGCAAGTTCTTGGAGCAGTTCAATGCGCGGGGTCCCCAAGAGACCGACTTGCTGGCATCTTGGCTGGAGCTCCAACAAGATGGCGGCACCGCAGATCCGGCGCAGCTCGATGACTTCCTGGAATGTGCCCGCTCCGTTCTCGTGCATAGCGCCTAACATTTCGTTCAAGGCGGACGGCTACGCCGCCGCTTAACTCCAGCGTTAGCCCTCAACAGATGCATCTCGAAAAAGAACAATCTCGCCAACGGGTAAAAGAGATTCGCGCTCTATGGCGCGAGTTCGATCCAATTGGTGTCTATGCCAATCCGGACTCAGGCTGCCCGCCGGACGAATACGACAACTATCTCGCTTCTTGTCTGCGGCTATTGGAGCAGGACGCTTCAACAGAAGACCTAGCAAAATATCTTTCGTACATCGTTGGCGAGTACATGGGCCTCGGCACCACAGAACTTGTCTTGTCGCAATCGATCGCGTTCGCTGGCAAGCTCCAACAATGGTATGCGTCAGCCTGGCTAGGCAAACACGTCTAGGCGGGCTAACAATTCGTTCAAGGCTGACGGCTTCGCCGCCGCTTAACTCCAGCGTTAGCGGTAAGTGATCATGCGTTCGTATTTAACGGGGCTTGCTCTGCTGTTTTTCTCGACCACGTGCGCGGTGGCGCGCGGTGTGGACGTCATTTCGCTTTCCGTTTCCCCCACTGAAGTGTGTGCGGCGCTCGGGCAATCGGTAGATCTAACCGTTACATTTACGAATACTTCGTCAACGCCGCGATACGTCGGCCGCGCAGCGGTCACGTCTCTTGAGTATGCGGTCAAGAATTCTGCGGGGCGCGTGCTTGTTCCACTCTCAGACCCGCCGGCACCGCCGCCCACGCCCTACGCAGACGGTGACTTCATCTGGCTTGCCCCTGGCCAATCTTTTGTATTCCACCAGCGCATATCATTAGACTCGTGGGGAATCGAGTCGGCTGGTCGATTCACTGTTGTTGCGCTTTCCAACGGTACTCTAGCTACAGCCGATGAGTGGCTACACAAGAAGTACGGATTCTTTTTCTCTTTTGCACCGCAGATCGCGGTGGTTGTTGTCGCTAGCAAGTAAAAGGCGTGGCGCGCGCACCGCTAACCACTCGTTCAAGGCGGACGGCTGCGCCGCCGCTTAACTCCAGCGTTAGACGGCAAAGCACATGACCTCAACCGATGCGCTGTACGCAGAGCTAAAGCCCGAAATAGGGGCTGTCGCAAATCAGCTCTTTGATCTCTCTGAAGTGCTCCTGCGTAAGCAGGGAAACTTCTTGCCACACGCCGCGGTTCTTACAAACGACGGCGAAATCAAACTGGTTGCTGCAACCGCGGAGAACGACGTAGTCAACTCCACTGAGCTTCTTCCTATACTTCACGATGGTCTTCGCCAACAGGCGAGAGAGCAGCCGCTCAAAGCTATCGGGGTTGCTGAGAACGTCACGGTTACCTTCGAAGTTCAGCGCCCCACAAAGGCTATAAAGGTGCTCTTCGAGCACAAGCGTGGTCTAACAGTTGCGCTTTATCTATCTTTTGAGAAAAAGTTGCTTCGTGGCTACATCATGGGCACCACCATTTCAAAACTGGCTACCCCTGAAATCAATGCGTGGCCTCACGATGCCGTCTAACATCTCGTTCAAGGCGGACGGCTTCGCCGCCGCTTAACTCCAGCGTTAGGTGCTACATGCTTCAAGGATCCAATGGCAGGTTCAACGTCCTCGGCTTGGCGGGCATCGCAATCTGCCTGCTGGCATTTGCTGTACTCAGCAACACCTCAGCTTTTCGCGTAGTGGGCGCCGTCGTAATTTTTCATGCGGGTTACGTCCTAGTCACTCGGTCCGTACCAGTTGCCATCAAAGGGCGCCCAACGTCTTTTTACCTAACTGGCACTTCGGCAATTTTGTTCGCTATTTTTCTTGGTGTGGTCGGTGTGCTGCTCATCTCATATCCTGGCGAGGCATCGCGCATTCTTTCCTCAACGCCAAGCAACTAGCCAGCGCACCTAACATCTCGTTCAAGGCGGACGGCTTCGCCGCCGCTTAACTCCAGCGTTAGGCCTCATGGAAAGCATCTCGGATATCCAAGCGTTTAGAGAGTCGTTAGTTGCTGCAGCTCGTGGTCCGTTCTTCCCGGATTGGGAGTTCCACTCACTGTTTGGCTTAGACCGAGCCGAGGTTGAGTCCATCGCAAATGCATTCTCGTCTGCCACTCCGCTCACTGGTGAGGTAGCTCTTGCGCTCCACAACTCAATGGGCAACCTTCTCGGGTACCCGCACGGCCAGGATGCGGCTTGGTCACAATGGCTTTCTGTCACACCCGTGGAGTTGCGAGCTATCTTTTCGCGGTGGCAGGTCTCTAGCATTGAGGCCTAACCATTCGTTCAAGGCGGACGGCTGCGCCGCCGCTTAACTCAGGCGTTAGGCGCCACTATGTTCAAAGCTCTCTTTGCAGCCTTGGTCATCATCAACTTAGCCGCGCTTTACCATGGCGCCGAGCATTTTTTAGTTGACTATGCACCGTCACACATCGCGGGAGTATGTACGTCCGATGCTCTGAGTAAGGTTGACTACGAGTCCGGTCAATCCATGCGTAATTTTCTCTTCCCTTCAATGATTTGGTTGGTTAGCGTGTCACTAGCTAACCTCGTATTTGCCGGTGCAGTCGCCTTCAGGAAACCTCGCGACAGCGCCTAACATTTCGTTCAAGGCGGACGGCTGCGCCGCCGCTTAACTCCAGCGTTGGGCGCTAATGACAAGTTCCGAGAAATTGAAGGCAATGCGGGCGCATTTCGCATCTCTTGGCATCAGCCCTATTACTGGAGCGCCACGGATTTGGCGTGTTCTGTGGTTCTTCGGGGTTCCGGTCCCACCGCTGGTTTTCTTGCGCTTCGGTTCCGTGGCTCTAATCACGGGTGGCTTTGCCGCTGTGTTCTGGGGGCTGTTCATGTGGCTTGTCTTTTGGTCACGTGGCGGCGAATCAATGTGGGTCGTAGTCGGACTTCCGCTGCTGGTGGGAGCCTTGTTCGGCTTCATCAACGCAAAGCGTTCCCGTACTATCGCCCGTGCATATAAGCTTCCGCTGTGGGCCGACTACAAGGGGCCCCCACAGTCGTAGAAGCACCTAACATCTCGTTCGAGGCGGACGGCTACGCCGCCGCTCAACTCCAGCGTTAGGGCTAGGCCGCTACAGTGAAGAAACATCTACTAAGATCGCTCAGTCTTGCTTCATTCGCCGGTCTCGCTGCTGCAATTCCGATCGTCCTTTTCATCGCTACAGGTTCGAGCTGGCTGCAAGATTTTCCACGTTTCATTGGCATTCTTGCCGTTCTAGCATGTCCGCCATGGATGCTGTTTTGGGGAACAATTGGGCAACCGCATGACGTATCGCTCTTGGTTAGGGTTTGCGGAGCGGTCCTCGTCCTGAACGCTGTTCTCTATGCTCCACTTGGTGTACTTCACGCGTACACACTGAGATTCCGTCCAGCTATTCGGCGTACGCTTTTGGGCCTCGCATACCTATGTCTGCTAGCTGCAGGCAACTTGTTCTTCATGTCGGAGCCAGCCGTACTCAATCCGCTTTTCTAGGGTCTGCGCCCTAACCATTCCGTAAGAGACTTCCCGTCAACACCACGCGCTTGATGCTCTTGCCCTGAGCTTTCGGACCAATGCCGGTCATCGTGTTGTCCTCTTTCCGGGTGTTGCTTTGCCAGTTTGATGCGGTGTCGAACGTTGCCAGACTGCATTTCCGTAAACGGTCTTGTTGCATCGGTGTGGCTGATGCGGACCAGGGTATAAACCGCGCCCGGGGACCTCGTTCATTCATCGGTGTCGTTGGTGTTCGGGGATCAGCCGAAACACGTTTAGACGTCCAGATGGTTAGTCAGGTTCTCTCCGGGTGGGTCTGACCCGTTGTTACCGCTTCGCGCTGACGTGGAACTGGTTCATGCCATCGCGGCAACCGTGATGGCATGTTTGCCGGCCGGGCGCTGCACCATAGGGTGTTTCAACCACGCGTCGGCGTCGTAGGTTTGGTCGTGCGCCAGCATCGCCCACAGCTGCCGCGCATGTTTGTTGGCGATCGCCACCAGCACTTTGCCGAAGCACATCCGGCAGGCCAGTTGGCGGATCCAGATCTGTTCGGGCGTGGACTTTCCCACGCTGACCGCCTTGGCTCGCTGCAGACTGCTGCGGGCGGCCTGGATCAACAACGTGCGCAGGTACGCATCGCCACGACAGCTGATTTCACCCAGTCGTGCGCGTCCCCCGCTGGAGTGCTGGGTGGGCACCAGGCCGAGCCATGCGGACATTTGTCGCCGTTTCTGAAGTCCTTGGCTGAGCCCAGGCTGGCGACCATCGCGTCGGCGGTGATCGGGCCGATACCGATGATCACGCGCAGGCGCACACACCGTGCGTCCTCTCGCGCATGGACGTCGATGCGGGCAGGTGATACGGCTTCACCAACTGTGCCGCCATCAAGCGCGGCTGCAGACCATGCTCGATACAACGACGCACCCAGTGATGCGCCCCGCTGCACGCTTCCATGGCCACCACCGTCCCGGCCGGCACCTGCGCCAGCCACACCGCGAAGGCATCACGCTTGAAGTCCAGCCGGCGCAGCATGTGGCCGCTGCCGTCCACCTCGCACACCGAAAACACGCTCTTCGCCAAATCCACGCCGATGGTTATAGTGCTCATGGAGACTTCCTCTTCTGCTGACGGTTGTTGCAACACCATCATGGCCCTCGAGGCCGAAAGGGGAGGAAGTCTCTTTTTACTCGTTCAAGGCGGACGGCTTCGCCGCCGCTTAACTCCAGCGTTAGGTGGCAAGGGGGATTTCATGAGTCCGGCACAACATCTCTTTACAGCTTGTACAACGTTGGTGGCACTCACCTTCGTTGTTGGCCTCCGCATGCTCTACGTCCGCGTCTTGGAGATGCGAGCCAGGCGGATTCATCCTCAATCCGTTGCGCTTTCAGCTCAACGAGCGCAAAAGCTTGAAGACTCCCGCGCATCAGACAACTACAACCATCTGTTCGAGCTCCCGGTTGTCTTCTATGTCCTCTGCCTTGTGGCAATTGCCACCGGTCACATCCCGGTTTGGCTGCCAGCGCTCGCTTGGCTATTCGTCTCCTTACGCCTCGTTCACAGCGCCATCCAATGCACCTATAACAAAGTCATGCATAGGTTCCCGGTCTTTCTGGCTGGTTTCTTTCTCATGTTCGCTATGTGGGTTGCATACGCTGTTTCGTATGTTTCCACCTAACAATTGATTCAAGCCGAACGGGATAGTTCCTACGCTTTAGTGGACACCCTGAACTAACTTTTCAGGAGTGCCCCATGCCCAAGCCAGGTCCGCGAACCACGACCCGCTACAGCACGAATTCAAGGCCACCGCTGTGTGCCTGAGCGCGCTTCCCGGTGTGCGCGTGCAGGATGTCGCTGCGTCGCTTTACATCCATCCCTTCATGCTGTCTCGTTGGCGCAAACAGGCGCGCGAGGACGAGATCATGACGAAGGGTGTGACGGTCGATCCAGGGGTGGCCGCCGAGCTGAAGGAGTTGCGGCGGGTCAAGAAAGCCTACGAGCAACTGAAGCTCGAGCACGCCGTTTTAAAAAAAGCGATCGCGTTCACTTCCGCTCGAAAAGCGAACGCTTTGCCTTCATCGAGCGGGAGCAAGAAAGCTACCCGGTGAGGCGCCTGTGCCGTCTGTTCGGTGTCAGCGCCAGCGGGTTTTACGCCTGGAGGGATCGTCCGGCCAGCGAGCGTGCCTTGGACGATGCCCTGCTGATCGATCGTGTGCGGCAGGTGCATCGAGCGGGCCGGGAGACCTACGGCAGCCCGCGTGTGCATGCCGCGCTGCGCAAGCAAGGGGAGGCCATCGGACGCCGCCGGATTGAACGGCTGATGCGTGAGCACGCGATCAAGGCCTGTACGGCCACGCTGTATCGACGTCTGCCCGGTTTGGGTCACTTCTTCGCCAGTGTCGGCAACCGGATCCATGCGACGACGGTGGAGCGCATCGACCAGGTGTGGGTCACCGATATGACCTAACTGAAAGTTGCCGGCACCTGGCGCTATCTGGCGACGGTGATGGATCGGTATTCACGCCGCCTGCTGGGCTGGTCACTGGGCAAGGAGATGTCGGCCGAGCTGACCCGCCGAGCATCGGCTTCGACCGTGCGCTACCGGCACCCCCAACCCGGCACAATGGTGCACAGCGATCGTGGCGTCGAGTTTCTCGCCAGCACCTTCAAGCTCGCCTTGGCCAAGGCCGGACTACAGCAGAGCGTGAACCGCCCCCATCGCATGACCGACAACGCGCACATGGAGTCGTGGAACAAATCCATGAAGTCGGACATGTACCACCGCCAGCACTTCATCGACGATCGGACGCTGCGCTCGGCCTTGCGCAGCTACATCGATTTCTGCAACCAGCACCGCTTACACTCGGCCTTGGGCTATCGATCACCGATCGAGTTCGAGGCCCCATGTGTTTGACCGATGGTGTCCACTTTTTCGTAGGAACTCTCCGCCGCTCCGCAACGCGGCTTAACTCAAACGCCAGGCAGCCAACCACCACAGCCATGACCACTCAAAAGCAAAGAACCTGGCTCAGCGCCAACACCGAGCATGAGGGCTTCCCGATCTATTTCCGACGACCGGATGTTCGCGTTGCGGAGTTCAAGTCCCTGCGTCCGAAGTACCCTGCCCTGCTGGCCGTCAAGCATCAACTTGCCTAGGTGAAGGACAATGGTCTTCCGGAGGCTGATTACAACGAAACGCTTGCACCGTTGGATGCCGCACTAATCGAGCCTTTTCGAGACGAGGCAGATGGCCTTGTCGCCCTGGTGGAAACATTTGCCGGCAAGCGCACTTACTACGTGTACCTCACGTCGGCGTTTGACACAGATCGCTTCATGAGTGGCATTGAGGCCCGCTTCCCGCAGGAGAACATCGCCTGGAAACGACATGACGATCCCGCATGGCGCTTGTTCAATGGCTACGCCACGGACTTCGGTTTTGCCTAAAAACTCGTTCAAGCCGGGGCTGCTTCACGGCTCAACTCAATTCGGGCGTTTAGGATGTGCCGATCGATTGAGTTCGAAATGGCCGTCCGGATGGCCATGCGAAAATGCTGGACTTGCCAAGATCGGGGTCAGCTCAACCTGACCCCGTTCCGAAAGACGTCGGACCGTGCCTCGGCCAGCGGCAGATACATCGATTTCTGCAACGGTCAGCGATTACACTCGGCACTTGGCTACCGTTCTACCGTCGAGTTCGAAGCCCGGTGTGCCTAACCGGTGGGTGTCCATTTTCCTTAGGAAATCTCGACGGTTTCGCCGCCGCTTCACTCCAGCGTTAAGCCGCAGGAATCCTGCCATGGCGCTTGAACTCGATCACGTATTCATCTGTTGCTCGCGTGGCGCTCCCGAGGGTGACGCGCTGGTTCGTCTTGGCCTCAACGAGGGGGCGCCGAACACGCATCCCGGGCAGGGAACTGCCAACAGGCGCTTCTTCTTTCGCAACGCATTCCTCGAACTGCTCTGGGTGTCCGAGCCTTCAGAGGCTCGCAGCGAGCAGACACGCCGCACAAAGCTCTGGGAGCGTTGGTCTGAGCGCGCGTCGAGCGCATGCCCTTTCGGCCTCGTCTTTCGTCCAAAGGGTGCAAACACCGCGACAGCCCCATTCGCCACCTGGGCCTACCGCCCGAACTATCTGCCGCCAGGTTTGGCGATCGAGTTTGCTGAAGACGTGCCGCTCGAGGAACCTGAACTTATCTACCTTCCGTACCTGCACCGCGCCGGCCCACCCACGTACGAGCCAACGGATCATTCTTTACCCATTCGGGAGTTGTGCAGCGTAGCGGTCGGCCTTCCAGCCGGCGCCCTGTCCAGGCCATCACAGGCGGCGCTTTCGGCCGGGTTGGTGACCTATCGCTTCGCGGCAGAGCACGTGCTTGAACTCACCTTCCTCGCCGTGCAGGAAACCGTGGTTGATCTGCGGCCAACGCTGCCGCTACTGCTTCGCGGCATCCCGCAAGATGCGGCCTGACCCGTCCACCGCCTGACCCTGTGCTCAAGCCGGTTGCCGGGGTGTGGCTTTCTGGAAACCGGCGGTCTCGGCTGGCAGCATTGGGTACGACCGTCCAAGCGGATGCATGCAACCGTTGTGCGCGTCACGACGTTTCCGCCTGACCTGCTTGCTGGGGTGGGCGCTTCCCGGCGGCGCCGGGCCTCACCAGCGAGGGCATTGCCATGACCCATTCAAGCACCGTTGCACTGACCGGATTTATTGCCTGGGCCCTTCTGCTTCTTGTGCTCATGGAAATCATCCGGACGCAGCTTGTCCTGCGCGGAAAGATCCCCGCCAATGGGTTCGTTCCGGACAATGCGAACCTCTCGCCTTTCATGCAACGGCTGGCCCGGGCCCATGCCAACTGCGTCGAAAGCCTTCCCGTACTCGGCGGACTGTTGCTGGTCGCCATCATCACCGGACACAGCTCGGTTACCGACCCGGCGGCCTATCTGTTCCTTGGCTGCCGTGTGTTCCAGTCGCTGGTGCATCTGGCATCGGTGAGCGCGGCCGCGGTTACTGTGCGTTTCTCCGCTTTTGCCGTGCAGATGGCCATCGGCGTGTACTGGGCCGTTGGCCTTCTTTCAGCGATGTGAGGCAAGTTGAAGGACGTGGTCAAGCACCAAAGCACATGAAGGACGCCATTCGCGCCAGGGTGGAGCAAGCGCATTCCGGCGCAGGCGGGCAGGCGCAGCGGCAGCCGTGGTCGATTCACTGGTTCCGGGCGACCTGGCGGACGGCTGACGATTTCGCCGGTTTATGCATCGACTTAACCTGTCGGCGTGCACGCTGGAAAGTGAACCCGATGTCCGGCATGTTGGCGGAACCGCGCCATGCCGCAGCGCGTGCCCGGCGCGCCACGTCGGGCAACGAAGCCCGCCAGCCTTATGGAGAGAGTCATCACCATGCCGATACCCCGCTCGGATGCCTTGGTCTTTTTCGGCGCCACCGGCGACCTGGCCTACAAGAAGATCTTTCCGACATTGCAGGCGATGATGCTGCGTGACGGGTTGGACCTGCCGATCATTGGCGTGGCGCATTCGGGCTGGAGCGTGGAGCAGCTGCGCCAGCGCGCGCACGACAGCCTGGCGCAAGCGGCGCAGGAACAGGGCGGTGCCGTCGACGAGGCGGCGTTCGCGAAGCTGGCGGCGCGGCTGCACTACGTCGATGGCGACTACAACGATGCGGCCACGTTCCAGCGGCTGAAGCAGGCGCTGGGCGAGGCGCAGCGGCCGCTGCACTATCTGGCGATCCCGCCCAGTCTGTTCGGCGTGGTGGCGAAGAACCTGCAGCAGGCCGGCTGCGCGGACGGCGCGCGGATCGTGGTGGAGAAGCCGTTCGGTCGCGACCTGGCCTCGGCGCAGGCGCTCAACCGCACGCTGCATGCGGTGTTCCCGGAGTCGGCGATCTTTCGCATCGACCATTACCTGGGCAAGGAGCCGGTACAGAACCTTTTGTATTTCCGCTTCGCCAACACCGTGCTGGAGCCGGTGTGGAACAACCGCTACGTGGACCGCGTGCAGATCACCATGGCAGAGCAGTTCGGCGTGGACGGCCGCGGCGCGTTCTACGAGGGTGTCGGCGCGATCCGCGACGTGCTGCAGAACCATCTGCTGCAGGTGACCTCGCTGCTGGCGATGGATGCGCCGATCGGCAACGACCCGGCGGCGCTGCGCGCCGAGAAGCTGCGGCTGTTCCGCGCGATGCGCCCGCTCGATCCGGCCGAGGTGGTGCGCGGCCAGTTCGAGGGCTACCGCAAGGTGCAAGGCGTGGCCGCCGATTCCAACGTGGAGACCTTCGTGGCGCTGTGCCTGCACATCGACACCTGGCGCTGGGCCGGCGTGCCGTTCTACATCCGCGCCGGCAAGCAGCTGCCGCTCACCACCACCCAGGTGGTGGTGGACATGAAGGCGCCGCCGCTGTCGGTGTTCGATGCGATCGGCGCGGCGCAGTCGAACTACTTCCGCTTCCGGCTCAGCCCCGAGGTGATCCTCGCCGAGGGCATGCGGGTGAAACGGCCGGGCGAGGAGATGCACGGCGAGCCGGTGGAGCTGGTCGTGCGGCATGACCTGGCGCCGGAGAAATCGCCGTACGAGCGCCTGCTCGGCGACGCGATCCGCGGCGACAACGCGCTGTTCACCAGCGACGAATGCGTGGAGGCGGCGTGGGCGGTGGTCGACCGCGTACTCGCCCACGAGGGCCCGGTGGGATTTTACGAGCCGGGCAGCTGGGGTCCGCCCGAGGCGGCGCGCATCGTCCACGGCGACGAAGGCTGGCACGATCCGCAGGTGGAGGAGGGCAAGCCATGTTGAGCAACCACACGTCCGAGGCCGCCGCGGTGGTGTTCCTGCTCGACGTCGACAACACCCTGCTCGACAACGACCGCTTCGGCGCCGACCTTGGCGACACCCTGGAGACGGCGTTCGGTGCGGCCGGGCGCGAACGCTACTGGGCGATCTACGAGGAGCTGCGCCAGCAGTCCGGCTTCGCCGATTACCTGGGCGCGCTGCAGCGCTTCCGCGCCGGGCTGGACAACGACCCGTCGCTGCTGCAGATGTCGAACTACCTGCTGGACTACCCGTTCGCCGACCGGCTCTACCCGCACGCGCTGGAAACCGTGGCGCACCTGCGCACGCTGGGCCCCACCGCGATCCTGTCCGACGGCGACGTGGTGTTCCAGCCGCGCAAGATCCAGCGCGCGGGACTGTGGACCGCGCTGCGCGGCGAGGTGCTGATCTACGTGCACAAGCAGCAGATGCTGGTGGCGATGCAGCAGCGCTACCCGGCCGCGCACTACGTGATGGTTGACGACAAGCCGCACGTCCTCGCCGCGATGAAGCAGCGCCTGGGCCACAAGCTCACCACGGTGTTCGTGCGCCAGGGCCATTACGCGGCCGACAGCGCCAACGAAGTCGTCGAACCGGCGCCGGACCTCGCGATCGCGTGCATCGGCGATCTGCGCCGGCGTAAGCTTGAAGACTTCCTGCCGAGCGCGCCCGCGATCAACCTGCCGGCGGACTGAAATCATCTAACGATCGAATCGGAAACACGGAGCAAGCATGAAAGCGACCCGCCAATTGCACGACCTCGGCCAGAGCCTGTGGCTGGACAACATCACCCGCAGCCTGCTCGACGAGGGCACGCTGGCACGCTACATCGCCGAGGACTCGATCACCGGGCTGACCTCGAACCCCAGCATCTTCGATGCGGCGATCGGCGGCGGCGACGCCTACGACGCCGGCATCCACGCCAAGACGCTTTCCGGCATGCGCGGCGAGGCGCTGTTCACCGAGCTGGCGCTGGAGGATCTGCGCCGCGCCGCCGACCTGTTCAAGCCGGTGTTCGATGCCACTCATCAGGTCGACGGCTGGGTCTCGATGGAAGTGTCGCCCTTGCTGGCCGCCGATACCGCCGGCTCGATCGCGGCGGCGAAGAAGATCCACGCGCAGGGTCGGCGCGACAACCTGTTCGTGAAGATTCCCGGCACTCCGGAAGGCGTGCCGGCGATCGAGGAGGCGATCTTTCTCGGCATCCCGATCAACGTGACCTTGCTGTTCTCGTGCGCGCAGTACCAGGCCGCCGCCGAGGCCTACCTGCGCGGCATCGAGCGCCGCATCGCGGCCGGGCTCGATCCGAAGGTCGGCTCGGTCGCCTCGCTGTTCATCAGCCGCTGGGACGTGGCGGCCAACAAACAGTTGCCGGACGCGTTGCACAACAAGCTGGGCATCGCGGTGGGCCAGCAGACCTACCGCGCCTACCGCGAACTGCTGGCGTCGAAGCGCTGGCAGAAACTCGCTGCCGCCGGCGCCCGGCCGCAGCGCCTGCTGTGGGCCAGCACCGGCGCCAAGGATCCCAATGCCTCCGACACGCTGTACATCAGCGCGTTCGCGGCGCCCGACACCATCAACACGATGCCGGAGAAGACCCTGCACGCGTTCGCCGACCACGGCCAGCTGCACGGCGTGATGTCCGATGACGGCGACGACGCGGACGCGGTGCTGGCGCAGATCGCCAAGGCCGGCGTGGACATCGACGCGCTGGCGCTGAAGCTGCAGCAGGACGGCGCCGCGGCGTTCGTGAAATCGTGGCAGCAGTTGCTGCAGCGGATCGCCGACAAGGCCAGCGCGCTCGACGCGAAATCGCGGGAACCGATTGCCCGATGAGCCACCTCGCCCTCACCACGCGCCCGCAGTGGCAGGCGCTTCGGCAGCACGTCACCACCGTGGGCCGGCAGCATCTGCGCGAGCTGTTCGCCGCCGACCCGCAGCGCGGCGAACGATTCGTCGTCGAGGACGTCGGCCTGTATCTGGATTATTCCAAGCAGCGCGTCGATGCCGATACGTTGCGCCTGCTGCGCGAGCTGGCGGTGGCCTGCGAACTGCCGCGGCGGATCGAGGCAATGTTCACCGGCGAGAAGATCAACACCACCGAAGATCGCGCCGTGCTGCACGTGGCGCTGCGCGCGCCGCGCACGGAGCAGATCCTGCTCGACGGTCACAACGTGGTGGCGGACGTGCACGACGTGCTCGACCGCATGGCCGCGTTCTCGGAGCAGGTGCGCAGCGGCGCGTGGCGGGGCCACGGCGGCAAGCCGATCCGCAACGTGATCAGCATCGGCATCGGCGGTTCCGACCTCGGCCCGGTGATGGCGTACGAGGCATTGCGTCACTACAGCCGGCGCGACCTGACATTCCGCTTCGTCTCCAACGTGGACGGCACCGATTTCGCCGAAGCCGTGCGTGACCTGGACGCCGCCGAGACCTTGTTCATCGTCTGCTCGAAAACCTTCACCACGCTGGAGACGCTGACCAACGCGCACGCCGCGCGCGCCTGGTGCCTGGCCGCGCTGGGCGACGAGAGCGCGGTGGCCAAGCATTTCGTGGCCGTCTCCACCAACGCCGCCGAGGTGGCGAAGTTCGGCATCGACACCGCCAACATGTTCGGCTTCTGGGACTGGGTGGGCGGGCGCTACTCGATGGACTCGGCGATCGGCCTGTCCACCATGCTGGCGATCGGACCCGCGCATTTCCGCGAGCTGCTGGCCGGCTTCCACGCGATGGACGAACACTTCCGTCACGCGCCGCTGGAACGCAACCTGCCCGTGCTGATGGGCCTGCTCGGCATCTGGAACAGCAATTTCCTCGACGCCGCTACCGTGGCGGTGCTGCCGTACGAGCAGTACCTGAAACGCTTCCCCGCCTACCTGCAGCAGCTGACCATGGAGAGCAACGGCAAGCGCGTCACCCTGGACGGCAGCGCGGTCGACTACGCCACCGGTCCGATCTACTGGGGCGAGCCGGGCACCAACGGCCAGCATTCGTTCTACCAGTTGCTGCACCAGGGCACGCACATCGTGCCATGCGACTTCATCGGTTTCGGGCAGAGCCTGAATCCCTTGCCTGTACAGAGCGGCGGCGATCAGCACGACCTGCTGATGGCGAACCTGATCGCGCAGGGCGAGGCGCTGGCGTTCGGCAAGACGGCCGAAGAGGTGCGCGCCGAAGGCACGCCCGCGGCGCTGGTGCCGCATCGCACGTTCCCCGGCAACCGCCCCAGCAGTACCATCCTCGCGCAGAAGCTGACCCCGCACACGCTGGGCACGCTGATCGCGCTGTACGAGCACAGCGTGTTCGTGCAGGGCGCGATCTGGGACATCGACTCGTTCGACCAGTGGGGCGTGGAACTGGGCAAGCAGCTGGCGAAGACCACCATCGCCGAGCTGACCGCGCCCGACGTGTCGACGCTCGCCCACGACAGCTCCACCAACGCCTTGATTCACCGCTATCGCCAGCTGCGCGATGGCCAGACAACGGAAGGTCCATGAGCCAGCAGATCAGCCCCCTCGCCGGCAAGCCGGCAACGTCGTCGATCCTGGTCGACATTCCACAACTGCTGGCCGCGTACGCCGACCTGAAACCCGACCCGTCGGTGCCGGCGCAGCGGGTGGCCTTCGGCACCTCCGGCCACCGTGGCAGTTCGTTCGAGCGCAGCTTCAACGAGGCGCACATCCTGGCGATCAGCCAGGCGATCTGCGAGTACCGCCGTTCGAAAGGCATCGACGGCCCGCTGTTCATCGGCGCCGACACCCACGCGCTGTCGCAGCCGGCGTTCGAGAACGCGCTGGAAGTGCTGGCCGCGAACGGCGCCGCGGTGATGATCTCCACGGGCGGCGAGTTCACGCCGACGCCGGCGGTGTCGCACGCGATCCTGGTCTACAACCGTGGCCGCAGCTCGGGCCTGGCCGACGGCATCGTGATCACCCCGTCGCACAACCCGCCGGACAACGGCGGCTTCAAGTACAACCCCACCAACGGCGGTCCGGCCGACAGCGACATCACCCGCTGGGTGGAGAACCGCGCCAACGCCCTGCTCGAAGGCGGCCTGAAGGACGTGCGCCGGATGCCGTACGCGCAGGCGCGCCAGGCGGCCACCACGCACGAGCACGACTATCTCAACAACTACGTCGCCGACCTGGCGAACATCGTCGACTTCGACGTGATCCGCGGCGCCGGCGTGCACATGGGCGTCGATCCGCTGGGCGGCGCGGGCGTGCACTACTGGGCGCCGATCGCCGAGCGCTACAAGCTCGACCTCACCGTGGTCAGCGCGGTGGTCGATCCGCAGTTCGCGTTCATGAGCGTGGACTGGGACGGCAAGATCCGCATGGACCCGTCGTCGAAGTACGCGATGCAGCGGCTGATCGGCTTGAAGGACCGCTACGACGTGGCGTTCGCCTGCGACACCGATCACGACCGCCACGGCATCGTCACCCGCAGCAGTGGGCTGATGGAGCCGAACCACTACCTGTCGGTGCTGATCGACTACCTGTTCCGGCATCGCCCGCAATGGGGCGCAAATGCTGCGGTGGGCAAGACCGTGGTCAGCACCGCGCTGATCGACCGCGTGGCGAAACGGCTGGGGCGAAAACTCTACGAGGTACCGGTCGGCTTCAAGTGGTTCGCGCCCGGCCTGTTCGATGGCTCGCTCGGCTTCGGCTGCGAGGAAAGCGCCGGCGCCTCGCTGTTGCGCCGCGACGGCACGGCCTGGGCCACCGACAAGGACGGTCTGGTGCCGGCGCTGCTGTCGGCTGAAATGACTGCACGCGAGGACAAGGACCCGGGCGAACTGTATGCGCAGCTGACCAGGGAGCTGGGCAAGCCGTTCGCCAGCCGCGTCGATGCCGTCGCCACGCCGGCACAGAAGGCGAAGCTGGCGAAACTGTCGCCAGATCAGGTGAAGAGCGACCGGCTGGCCGGCGAAAAAATCGAACAGGTGCTGGACAAGGCGCCCGGCAACGGCGCCGCGATCGGTGGCATCAAGGCGATTGCCGCCAACGGCTGGTTTGCCGCGCGGCCGTCCGGCACCGAGGCGATCTACAAGGTCTACGCCGAAAGCTTCAAGAGCGAAGAACACCTGCAAGCGCTGCTGAAGGAAGCCCAGGGCATCGTCGACGCCGCGCTTGCCTGAGCCTCGCCCTTGTAGGAGCCCGCTCGCGGGCGATGCTCTTTATTGGAAATCCCAAGAGCCAGGTGCATCGCCCGCGAGCGGGCTCCTACAAAACACCTTCCACCGTACCGGAGAAATCGCCATGTCCCACGCCCTCGACCAGCAATGCATCAACCTGCTGCGTTTCCTGTCGGTGGACATGGTGCAGAAGGCCAACAGCGGCCACCCCGGCCTGCCGCTGGGCGCCGCGCCGATGGCGTACGCGCTGTGGACGCGGCAGCTGAAGCACAACCCCGCCAATCCGCACTGGCCCGATCGCGACCGTTTCGTGCTCTCCGCCGGGCACGGCTCGGCGCTGCTGTACAGCCTGCTGTTCGCCACCGGCTACGACCTCACACTTGACGACCTCAAGCAGTTCCGCCAGTGGGGCAGCAAGGCGCCGGGGCATCCCGAGTACGGCCACACGCCGGGCGTCGAGATCACCACCGGCCCGCTCGGCCAGGGCCTGGCCAACGCGGTGGGCATGGCGATCGGCGAGGCGCACCTGGCCGCGCGCTACAACCGCGCCGGCCACATGGTGATCGACCACCGCACCTGGGCGATCGTCAGCGACGGCGACCTGATGGAAGGCGTGGCCAGTGAGGCCGCTTCGCTGGCCGGGCATCTGAAGCTGGGCAAGCTGATCTGCCTGTACGACGACAACTACGTGACGCTGGCCGGCGGCACCGACATCACCTTCTCCGAAGATCGCGCGAAGCGCTTCGAGGCGTACGGCTGGCAGACCATCCACGTGGCCGACGGCAACGACCTGACGGCGATCCATGCCGCACTGGACGCAGCCCGCGCCGACGCCACGCGGCCCTCGCTGATCCTGGTGCGCACGCATATCGGCTACGGTTCGCCCGAGCAGGACACGTTCAAGGCGCACGGCTCGCCGCTGGGCGTCGAAGACGTCCGGAAGACGAAGGAGAAGCTGGGCTGGCCGGTCGAACCGGACTTCCTGCTGCCACCGCCGGCGCTGGCACATTTCCGCGCGGCGCTGGACCGCGGCGTGCAGGCCGAACGCGCCTGGAACAGCCGTATGGACGTCTATACCAAAACCTTCCCCGAGCTGGCCGCCGAGCTGCAAGGCCGCCTGGATGGCGAACTGCCGGCGGGCTGGGACGCGGACATCCCGGTGTTCCCCGCCGACGCCAAGGGCCTCGCCACCCGCGTCGCCGGCGGCAAGGTGATGAACGCGATCGCGCCGAAACTGCCCGCGCTGGGCGGCGGCTCGGCCGACCTCGATCCGTCCACGCACACCGCACTGAAGGACCTGGGCGACTTCAATCCACCGCTGGCGCCAGGCGAGGACAGCCAGGGTTCCGACGGCGGCGGCTGGAGCCATGCCGGGCGCAACCTGCACTTCGGCGTGCGCGAACATGCGATGGGCGCGATCGCGAACGGACTGGCCGTGCATGGCGGCTTCGTGCCGTACGGCGCGACCTTCCTGATCTTCTCCGACTACATGCGCCCGGCGATCCGCCTGGCCGCGCTGATGGGCCTCCACGTGGTGCACGTGTTCACCCACGACAGCGTCGCGCTGGGCGAGGACGGCCCCACCCACCAGCCGATCGAGCAACTGGCCAGCCTGCGCGCGATCCCCAACCTCAGCGTGATCCGCCCCGCCGACGCGAACGAGACCGCGGTGGCGTGGAAGGTGGCGCTGGAAACGAAGAACCGCCCGGTGCTGCTGGCGCTGACCCGGCAGAACGTGCCCACGCTGGACCGCACTCGCTACGCCAGCGCTGACGGCTTGCGTCAAGGTGCGTATGTGCTCAGCGATGCAAAGGACAGCAAACCGTCGCTGATCCTGATCGCCAGCGGCTCCGAGGTCGGCCTGATCGTCGAAGCCGCCGACCAGCTGCAGGCCGACGGCATCGCCGTGCGCTGCGTGTCGATGCCGAGCGGGGAACTGTTCGATGCGCAGCCGCAGGCGTATCGCGATCGGGTATTACCGCCCGACGTGCCGGCCCGACTGGCGGTGGAGCTGGGCGTCTCGCAAGGCTGGGACCGCTATGTCGGGTCGAAGGGGGAGATGCTCGGCATCGACCACTTCGGCGCTTCCGCGCCCGCCGAGGTGCTGCTGCGCGAATTCGGCTTCACCGTCGAGAACGTGGTGAAGCGCGCCAGAGCCGTGCTGGCGCGCTGATCCGCTCAGTTGCGCGACTGCAGCTTCGACAGCAGGCGCAGCAGTTCCAGGTACAGCCAGACCAGGGTGACCACCAGCGCGAACGCGCCGTACCACTCCATGTACTTCGGCGCGCCGGACTGGGCGCCGGATTCGATCAGGTCGAAGTCGAGGATCAGGTTGAGCGCTGCGATCACCACCACCACCACGCTGAACGCGATACCGACGCCGCTGCTGCCGCTGATGAAGCCCATCGAGTGGCCAAAGAAGCCCATCGCGAAGTTCGCCAGGTACAGCAGCATGATGCCGCCGGTGGCGGCGACGATGCCGAGTTTGAACTTCTCGGTGGCGCGGATCAGCCCACTGCGATAGGCCAGCAGCATCGCGGCCATGGTGCCGAAGGTCAGCCCCACCGCCTGCATCACGATGCCGGGATAGCGCATCTCGAAGATCGCCGACAGCGCACCGATGAAGACGCCTTCCACCACGGCGTACAGCGGCGCGGTGATCGGCGCCCAGGCCTTCTTGAACACGGTGACCAGGGCCAGCACCAGGCCGCCGATCGCGCCGCCGAGCATCAGCGGCAGCATCGCCGGCAAGCTGTCCGGGCCACTGAAGCGGCCCCAGCTGAACATCGCGCCGACCAAGACCAGGATCAGCAGCAGGCCGGTCTTGTTGACCGTGCCGTTGATCGTCATCGCCTCGTCGCCGCGCGTGAAGACCGCGCCGCTGGCGGCATCGAGGAAGGTGTTCTTGTTGAGCGCCGGATTGCCGCTTTGCATGATCTGCTCCCGTGAATTGCGACCATCGTAGCCGGGCCGTGGCCGGCTTGGAACCTTTCCTGCGCCAATACGTCGTTGCACCGCGGCCGGGAAACTACGCGACAATGGCAGCCTGTCGAACGTCGCGGAGTCCCGATGAATCCTTCCACCCTGCGTATCGCCACCCGCAAGAGCGCGCTCGCGCTGTGGCAGGCCGAGCACGTCGCCGCGTTGCTGCGTGCGGCCCATCCGGGGCTGACGGTGGAGCTGGTGCCGATGACCACCCGCGGCGACGAGATCCTGGACCAGCCGCTGGCCACGATCGGCGGCAAGGGGCTGTTCCTGAAGGAGCTGGAGGTGGCGATGCTGGAAGGCCGTGCCGACCTCGCCGTGCATTCGCTGAAGGACGTGCCGGCGCAGCTGGAGCCGGGCTTCGCCTTGCCGGCGATCCTGCCGCGCGCGGACGCCGCCGATGCGTTCGTCAGCAACCACTATGCCGACCTCGCCGCGCTGCCGCCGGGCGCGCGGGTCGGCACCTCGTCGCTGCGGCGGCAGGCGCAGTTGCGCGCGTTGCGGCCGGACCTGGTCCTGCTCGACCTGCGCGGCAACGTCGGCACCCGCCTGGGCAAGCTCGACGCCGGTCACTACGACGCGATCGTGCTGGCTTGCGCCGGGCTGGAACGGCTGGGCCTGGCCACGCGGATCCGCTCGCGGCTGACCGCGCCGGACTGGCTGCCGGCGCCGGGCCAGGCGGCGATCGCGATCGAGGCGCGCGAGGGCCAGGTCGGCGTGCTGGCGCTGCTGGCCGCCCTGGACGATGCCGATACCCGGCTCACCGTGAGCGCCGAGCGCGCGATGAATCAGGCCTTGGGCGGCAGCTGCACCGTGCCGATCGGCGCCTGGTGCATGCTCGGCGAACACGGCCTGCACCTGCGCGGCATGGTCGGCGACGCGGCCAGCGGCCGGTTGCTGCATGCCGAAGCCAGCGCCCCCAGCGACCAGGCGGTCGCGCTGGGCCGCAAAGTGGCGGCGGCGTTGCTGGCGCAAGGCGCCGGCACCCTGCTCGGGCTCTGAGACACCACCCCACGCAAACGGCCCTCCCGCTGGCGCGGAAGGGCCGTCAAGGCCGCGCTCCGGAAGTACCGGCTTAGAAGCTGTAGACCAGGTTGGTGGTGGTCAGCGTGTCAGTCTTCTTGGTCCCTGGCAGCACGTCGCTGTTGTGGCGCACCTGGAAGCCGACCTTCAGCGCCAGCTTCGTGGTCATGCTGACCGCCAGGCCCGCGTCGTTCTGCAGGTAGGTGTTCTTCGAGCCCGCTTCCATCAGGAACGTGTCCTCGAACGCGGTGTTCTCGGTGAGCTTGTACTTGTAGTTGACCAGTCCGCGGGCAACCATCTCACTCTCGGTCGGCTGCTGCTGGTGTACCACCACGCCACCGACCACGGTATCGACGTCGGCCGGGCGGTAACGCTTGTAACCGGGACCGATTTCGAACGACAACTCGTTGCGTCCGTCCTTCAGCGCGATGTAGCCGTAGCCGAGCGAGACGATGCCCTGCCACAGGTTCGCGCCGAAATCGTCGTGCTCGTAACGGGCGGCACCGACGATGTAGCTGCGCGGGTCGAGCTTGAGGCCGACCGAGGCGCCGCCGTCATAGCGGTTCGCGGTGGTGTTGAACTGCTTGAGTGTATTGCCGTTCGTATCGACCACGGTCTGCTGGCTCTTCGAACGCAGCGCGTCGACGAAGAAGTTGTTCTTCCACTGTTCGTTTTCCTGGCTCAGGCCAAGCTTGGCATTGACGTTCTCCGAGCGGGAGTTGCCGGTGGCCGAGGCAAAACCGAATTCGCCCGAACCGCTCCAGCCGCCGTTGCTGGCCGGGTTGGTATCGGTGTCCTGAGCCTGGACGGCGAAGCTTGCGAAGGCAGCCAGCAGCAGGCCGGCTATCAAGGTCTTTTTCATCGAGGAACGATCCATTTGTTAAACAAAAGTGAGGAAGCTACCTTAACGGGACGGCTTGAACTCGCAATGAACGGTGCTGCAAAGCCATCCCCGCGCGCGTCACCCGGCCGCCAGCAACCCGCCTGCCAGCGCCGTTTCGTAGACGTGCCAACGGCATCCGCATGTCGCAGCGGCCGATCTGCTCCATCCCCTGCGCCAAGCCCACACCGCCAGATCCACAGGCCGTAGCCGCTGATCGCCAGCACCCGTAGCAGGATCTTCGCGTAACCCGGCAGGTGCGCGTCGATAGCGGTGGCGCCGGGGTCGGGCAAGGCGTTGGGCGACAGTTCGCGGATGGGCGGCATGAGGCGTCCAAGAGGAGTCGGCGGCGATGCGCGCGGCGACTTGCAGCCACCACAGGCCGCCGCCATGCTACACAACGCCTCTTCCCCACGATATGCCGACGACCCCATGGATCGCTACGAACGCATACTGACCCTGCACCGACTGCTGAAGTCGGCGCACTACCCGATTCCGCTGTCGCGCCTGCTCGGCGAACTGGAGTGCTCGCGCGCCACGCTGTACCGCGACGTGGCCTTCCTGCGCGATGCGCTGGGCGCGCCGATCGAAAGCGCCGGCACCGACCAGGCCGCGTTCCGCTATGAAGCGGGCGAGGGCGCGAAGTTCGAACTGCCCGGGCTGTGGCTGACCTCCGACGAACTGGCCGCGTTGCTGGCACTGAACGAGCTGATCAGCCGCTCCGGTCCCGGCGTGCTGGCCGGCGCACTGGCGCCGTTCAAGGCACGCATCGAAGGCCTGCTGTCGCATCAGGACAGCGGCAAGGCATTGCCGATCGAGCGCATCCGCGTCGTCGCGTGGGGCGAACGCAAACTCGACCAGCAGGTGTTCCGCATCGTCGCCGGCGCGGTACTGGAGCGCAAACAGCTGCGCTTCCGCTACCGCGCACGCACTACCAATGCGGACAGCCGGCGCACGGTGTCGCCGCAACGGCTGACCCACTACCGCGACAACTGGTACCTCGACGTGTGGGACCACGACCGCCACGCGCTGCGCAGCTTCGCGGTCGACCGCATCGCCGATGCGCAGGCGCTGGACACGACCGCCACCGACGTGGCCGATGCCGATCTCAACGAACTGCTCGCCTCCAGCTACGGCATCTTCGCCGGCAAGCCGAAGGCGTGGGCGACCATCCGCTTTTCGCAACACGCCGCGCGCTGGGTCGCCGACGAACACTGGCATTCGCAGCAAAAGGGCGAGTGGCTGCCGGACGGCCGCTACGAGCTGAAGCTGCCCTACTCCAACTCGAAGGAACTGCTGATGGACGTACTCAAGTACGGCCCGGACGCGGAAATCGTGGCGCCGCTGTCGCTGCGCGAGGAAATGAAGATCCTGCTGCAGCTGGCCCTCGGTGGCTACCAGCCGCCGCCGGGCTGAGCGATGAACGTCACCGATCTCGCCACTGCCGCCCCGGCGCCCGTGCCGCGCAGGCCGACGGTGGCGCTGGCGCTCGGTGCCGGCGGTGCGAAGGGGCTGGCGCATATCGGCGTGATCGAGGAAATCGAGGCGCAGGGTTTCCAGATCGTGGCGATCGCGGGCAGCTCGATGGGTGCGCTGATCGGCGGCATCCATGCGGCGGGCAAGCTCGACGTGTATCGCGACTGGGTCTGCGCGCTGGCCAAGCTCGACGTGCTCAGGCTGGTCGACTGGACGTTCACCGGCGGCGGCCTGATCAAGGGCGAAAAGATCATCGAGACCATGCGCGCGCTGGTCGGTGACGTGCAGATCGAGGAGCTGCCGCTGACCTTCACCGCGGTGGCCACCGACCTCGAGCGTGGCCGCGAGGTGTGGCTGAGCCGCGGCGGCCTGTTCGATGCGATCCGCGCGTCGATCGCGATCCCGACGGTGTTCCGCCCGCACCTCATCGACGGCCGTCGGCTGGTCGACGGCGCCCTGCTCAATCCGGTGCCGGTGACGCCGCTGATCCGCGAAACCGCGGACTACCTGATTGCGGTCAGCGTGGACGGTCCGGCGGTGACGGTCACGCCGCCGGAACCGCCGATCCAGCCGACGGCCGTGGAAAACGGCTATCGCCACCGCATCGGCGAGTTCATCGGCCGGATGATTCCGCGCGGTGAAGTCCGCCCGCGCGAGCCGGGCACGTTCGAACTGCTGACGCAGTCGATGGACCTGATGCAGGCAAACCTGTCGCGCCTGCGCCTGGCCGCGTACGCGCCGGACCTGCTGATCCAGCTGCCGCACAACATGGCGCTCGCCTACGAGTTCTACCGCGCGCGCGAACTGATCGAGCTGGGTCGCGTGCAGGCGCGCGCGACGCTGGCGAACTGGCCGCGCGCCGGTACGCCGCAGCGCGAGGCCTGAGTCGCGCCGTGCCGCGGCCTCAGCGCGGACCGTGCGAGTGCAACCAGTTCTCCAGGTACGCCTTCATCGCCACCGCGTTGTTGTGCTCTTCGTCGCGCGCGCCGTAGAGCAGGGTGACGTGGTGCCGCGCGGCCCGTTCGGCCAGCGGCTGCCAGTGCTCGGCCAGCGCATCCAGCTCGCCGGCGTAGCGATGGCGGAAACCGTCCCACAGCGCCGGGTCGTGGCCGAACCACTGGCGCAGGGCGGTCGACGGCGCCAGCTCCTTCGCCCACAGGTCCAGCGGCACCGCCTCCTTCTTCAGCCCGCGCGGCCACAACCGGTCGATCAGCACGCGATAACCGTCGGCTTTCGTGGCCGGTTCGTAAACACGCTTGATGGTGATGCTCATGGGCGGCGTTCTCCCGAAAGGAAGATTCCCAGCATACGACGACCTGATCGGCGCAGCATGATCCGGATCAGAGTTCCTCGACCCGGGTGACCTTGCCGCGACGCATCAGCCACGCCACGCCACGCAGATCGGCCAGGCCGACCCACAGCCGGTCCAGCATGCCGTACTTGGATACGCCGGCGGTGCGCGGGCGGTGGCCGACCGGCACGCTCTGGCTGGCGAAACCGGCGCGCTTGACCAGCGCCGGCAGATAACGGTGCATGTGGTCGAAGTAGGGCAGCCGCAGGAACACCTCGCGCTCGAACAGCTTCAGGCCGCAGCCAGTGTCCGGGGTGGCGTCCTGCAGCATGCGTGAACGCACCGCGTTGGCGACCTTCGAGGAAATGCGCTTGTTGAAGCTGTCGCGGCGAGTGGTGCGCCAGCCGGCGAACAGGCGCGTGTCGACCGATGCCGTATCGCGCGCGGCGAGCAGCTTCGGGATGTCGGCGGGATCGTTCTGGCCGTCGCCGTCCAGCGTGGCGATCCACGGCGAGGCGGACGCGCGCACGCCGTTCCACACCGCCGTGCTCTGGCCGCTGCGGGTGACGTGATGCAGCACGCGCAACTCCGGGTGCAGCGCCTTCTGCGCGGCCAGCACGGCGCGGCTGTCGTCGCTGGAATCGTCGTCGACGTAGATCACCTCGTAGGCGACCCGACCGCGCAGCGCAGCGGCGATCTCGGCCAGCAGTGGCGGAATGTTGTCGCGTTCGTTGAAGACGGGGACGACGACAGAGAGTTGCGGCATCGGGCAGGCCCTGAATATTTACGTGAACGTGAAGCGGAGCAAGGAGTGCATTTCTGTCCTCAGCGGATCTTGCCGAGAATGCCTTCCAGCTCGTCGTTGCTGTGGTAGTGGATGACCAGCTTGCCGCGGCCGCCGCGGCCCTGCGCCAGCTCGACGCGGGTGGCGAGGCGCTCGGCCAGTTCGCGTTCCAGTGCGGTGATGTTCGGGTCGCGCGCGAGCGCGTGTTTGGCCTTGCCTTTCGGCGCGGTCTGCGCGCGGCGTGCGGCTTCTTCCAACTCGCGCACCGACCAGCCCAGGGTCGAGGCCTGGCGCGCCAGCGGCACCGCGATGGATTCCTCCAGGGTCAGCAGGCAGCGGGCGTGGCCCATTTCCAGCTTGCCGTCGTCGAGCAGCCGCTTGATCGACTCCGGCATCTCAGTGAGCCGCAGCATGTTCGACACCGCGGCGCGCGAGCGGCCGACCGCGTCGGCGGCCTGCTGGTGGGTGAGGTCGAAGTCGTCGATCAGCCGCTTCAACGCGTCGGCTTCCTCCAGCGGAGTGAGGTCCTGGCGCTGGATGTTCTCGATCAACGCCATCGCCGGCACCGCCGCCTCCGGTACCGCCTTCACCAGTGCCGGCAGTTCGCTCAGCTGGGCGCGCTGCGCCGCCCGCCAGCGGCGCTCGCCGGCGATCAGCTCGTAGCTGTTCTTGCCGATCTCGCGCACCACCACTGGCTGGATCAGGCCCTGCGCCTTGATCGACGCGGCCAGTTCGTCCAGCGCCTCGTCGTTCCAGTGCCGCCGCGGCTGGTACTTGCCGGGCTGGATCTGCTGGATCGGCAGCAAGCGCAGCTCGCCTTCCTGGGTCAGTACCAACGGTGCGGCATCGCCGGCGCCGCCGAGCAGGGCGTCCAGCCCGCGTCCCAATCCACGTTTCTTTGCAGCAGCCATGCCTTATTCCTGATGGTTGGCGGCCGGCGCCTTGAGCGTCGGACCGCTGTCGCCGTGCGCAGGCGCGGGTGGTTCGATGTCGTCGACCGGAGGATCGACCGGTCCGCTGCGCGGCAGCCCGCGCTCGCGCCGGATCACCTCGCCGGCCAGGCCGATGTAGGCGATCGCGCCGCGTGAGCTGCGATCGTACAGATGGATCGGCTGGCCGTGGCTGGGCGCTTCGGCCAGGCGCACGTTGCGCGGGATGATCGAGCGCAGCACCTTGTCGCCGAAATGCTGGGTGAGCTGCGCGGAGACCTCGTTGCCGAGGTTGTTGCGCACGTCGTACATGGTGCGCAGCAGGCCTTCGATCTCCAGCGTGGGATTCAGCCGGTGGCGCACCGCCTTGACCGTGTCGAGCAGGCTGGACAGGCCTTCCAGCGCGAAGTATTCGCACTGCACTGGGATCAGCACGCCATCGGCGGCGGTCAATGCGTTGAGCGTGAGCAGGTTCAGCGACGGCGGGCAGTCGATCAGGATGGTGTGGTAATTGGCCGAAACCTTCGCCAGCACTTCCTTCAGCCGGTGCTCGCGTGCCAGCGCGTCCATCAGCTTCAGCTCGGCCGCGGTGAGGTCGCCGTTGCCCGGCAGCAGGTCGTAGTGCGCGTCGGTGGGCACGATCGCCGCGCCGATCTCCACTTCCTCCAGCAACACTTCGCAGCCGCCCGGCCGGGCGTCGCGCTTGTTGATGCCCGAGGCCATCGTGGCGTTGCCCTGCGGGTCCAGGTCGACCAGCAATACCCGCCGCTTCGCGGCGGCCAGCGCAGCGGCAAGATTGACGGCAGTGGTGGTCTTGCCGACGCCGCCTTTCTGGTTGGCGACAGCGATGATGCGGGCCATGGGTGGATAGCTACCGTACGCGGGGAGGTTAGTGTAATGCCTCACTCCGCCCAGCGCTGCCCGCCTTCAAGCACCAATCCGCGTGCCGCTGGCGGCATCGAACAGGTGCAGCCGTTCGGCCACCAGGCCCAGCGCCAGCGTGCTGCCCGGCTCGGGCAAGGCCCGCGGCGCCACCCGCGAGACCAGCGCCTGGTCGCCATAGCGCAGGTTCAGGAAGATCTCGTTGCCGACCGGTTCGAGCACCTCCAGCTGGGCGCTGAGCGCGGCATCGCCGGCATCGTGCGGCTGCAGGTCCTCCGGGCGGATGCCCAGCACGACCTCGCGATCGCGCCACGGCTGCCACGCCGCCGCCTGCGCCGGGGCGCCCAGTGCGATGTCGCCGTGTGCGGTGGCCAGCGTCCAGACGCGGTCGTGGCGCAACGTGCCGTGCAGTTGGTTCATCGCCGGGCTGCCGACGAAGCCGGCGACGAACAGGTTCGCCGGTTTCTCGTACAGGTTCATCGGCGTGTCGATCTGCTGGATCACCCCGCCGTCCAGCACCACGATGCGCTGGCCCAGGGTCATCGCCTCGATCTGGTCGTGGGTGACGTAGATCATGGTGGCCTTGAGCTGGCGGTGCAGCCGCGCGATCTCCACCCGCATCGACAAGCGCAGCTTGGCGTCCAGGTTGGACAGCGGCTCGTCCAGCAGGAATACCTTGGGATCGCGCACCAGCGCCCGGCCCAGCGCCACGCGCTGGCGCTGGCCGCCGGACAGCGCGGCCGGACGCGAGGCCAGCCGCGCTTCCAGTTCCAGCGTCTTCGCCGCCGCGGCCACGCGCTGGTCGATGTCGGCCTGCTTGTGGCCGCGCAGCTTCAGGCCGAAGCCGAGGTTCTCGGCCACCGTCATGTGCGGGTACAACGCGTAGTTCTGGAACACCATCGCGATGTCGCGATCCTTCGGCGCCACGGCGTTGACCACGCGGCCGTCGATGCTGAGCGTGCCGGCGCTGATCGACTCCAGCCCGGCGATCATCCGCAGCAAGGTGGTCTTGCCGCAGCCGGACGGCCCCACCAGCACCAGCAACTCGCCGTCGGCAATTTCGAAACTGGCCTCGGCCACGCCGACGTGGCCGTTGGGGTAGACCTTGCGCAACTGGTCCAGACGTACGGCAGCCATGGGTATCTCCGGTGGGGGTTGGCCACGACGGCCCGTCTTCGCCGCAGCATGCGCTTGTCTGCACATCGGCGAAACATTCGGCTATTCTGCCCATGTAATCGTTTACATCAAGCGCTTTGATCGCAGGAACCCCCATGACGCACCCCCGCTTCCGCTTTCCCGACGGTTTCCACTGGGGTGCCGCCACCTCGGCCTACCAGATCGAGGGCTCGCCGCTGGCCGACGGCGCCGGCCCCAGCATCTGGCAGCGTTTCGCGCACACGCCCGGCATGATGGTGAACGGCGACACCGGTGACGTCGCCTGCGACCACTACCGCCGCTACAAGGACGACGTGCAGCTGATGAAGGCGCTCGGCCTGCAGGGCTACCGCTTCAGCATCAACTGGGCGCGCGTGCTGCCCGAGGGCACCGGCCGGGTCAATCCGAAGGGGCTGGATTTCTATTCGCGGCTGGTCGACGAATTGCTGGAAAATGGCATCGCCCCGAACGCCACGCTGTTCCACTGGGACTTGCCGGCCGCGCTGGACGACCGCGGCGGCTGGCTCAATCGCGATATCGCACACTGGTTCGCCGAGTACGCCGAGGTGATGTTCAAGGCGCTGGACGACCGCGTGCCGCGCTGGTCCACGCTGAACGAGCCCTGGGTGGTCACCGACGGCGGCTACCTGCACGGCGCGCTGGCGCCGGGCCATCGCAGCAAGTACGAGGCGCCCATCGCCGCGCACAACCTGATGCGCGCCAGCGGCGCCGGCATCCAGGCGTATCGCGCGCACGGCAGGCACGAGATCGGCGTGGTGTTCAACATCGAGCCGAAGTACCCGCATTCGGACAGCGCCGAGGATCTCGCCGCCACCGGTCGCGCGCACGCCTACATGAACCAGCAGTTCGCCGATCCGGCGCTGCTCGGCAGCTACCCGCCCGAGCTGAAGGAGATCTTCGGCGACGCCTGGCCGGAGTTTCCGGAAGACGATTTCAAACTGACCAGGCAGAAAGTCGACTTCGTCGGCATCAACTACTACACCCGTGCCGTGGTGAAGCACGACCCGAACCAGTACCCGCTCAAGGCCTCGCCGGTACGGCAGCCGAACAAGACCTACACCGAGACCGGTTGGGAGGTGTTCGAGCAGGGCCTGACCGATACGCTGACCTGGTTCAAGCAGCGCTACGGCGACATCCCGCTGTACATCACCGAAAATGGTTCCGCGTTCTACGACCCGCCGGTGGCCGAGAACGGCGAACTCGACGACCCGCTGCGCACGAACTACCTGCGCCGGCACCTCAAGGCGCTGCACAAGGCGATCGCGGCCGGGGTGAACCTGAAGGGCTACTACGCGTGGTCGCTGATGGACAACCTGGAGTGGTCGCTGGGGTTCTCCAAGCGCTTCGGGCTGTACCACGTCGACTTCGCCACCCAGCAGCGCACGCCGAAGGCCACCGCGAAACTGTACGCGCAGGTGATCGAAAGCAACGGCGGCGTGCTGGGCGAATAATCGCCGGCCTTCTGCACGGTCCCGCCACCGTTCACCCTGAGCGTCGGCCGAATAACGAACAGCGTCACAGGGCACGCCACCGACAATTTGCGGTAGCACTTCGACTTCGCCGTTCTGCGAACGGCTACGCTCAGTGCAAACGGTGAATGGAGCCACCGTTTCGGGTCCATCAATGCGCCCAGATCAAGCGCGGCCGAGCACCAGCAAATGCCGCTCGGCCGGCAGCCCCGGCACCGCCAGCTCGTGCATGCCGCGCACTTCGAAACCGGTGGGGATGCCCGGCAGTTCGTCGTCCGGCCGCTTGCCCTTCATCGCCAGCCAGATCCCGTCCGGCGCCAGCAGGTGGCCGCCCCAGCCGAGCATGTCGGCGAGGCTGGCGAACGCGCGCGCAGTGATGCAGTCGTACTGGCCCTCGACGTCTTCCACCCGCGACTGCACGGCGCGCACGCCGTCGAGTTTCAGCGCGCGGATCGCTTCGCGCAGGAAGCGCACCTTCTTGCCGTTGGAATCGACCAGCAGGATCTCGCGGCCGGGCGCGGCGATCGCCAACACGACGCCGGGCAGGCCGGGACCGGTGCCCAGGTCGGCCAGGGTTTTCCCCTGCACATACGGCAGTATCGCCAGCGAATCGAGCAGGTGGCGGGTGACCATCTCCGCGGGATCGCGCACGGCGGTGAGGTTGTACGCCGTGTTCCAGCGTTCCAGCAAAGCCTGGTAGTCGAGCAGCCGCGGCACTGCGCCGACCGGCAGCTGCAGCCCCAGTGCGGCGATGCCTTGTTCGAGTCGTGCCTGCAAGGCGTCGCGCGTGGTCATCGGGGGTACTCGGGGGGCGTGGGGCGCAAAGTATCCGTGGCTCGCCCCGGCATTGCCAATCCCGCCAAAAGAAAAACCCGCCGAGGCGGGTCGAAGACTTGCAAATCCCCTGCGGCGCGAGCGCTCTCGGGCGCCCTGGCGCAATGCCGTGGTCAGGCGATGTCGAGGTCGACCCGGGTCACCATCATGCCGCGCTCGCGCAGCGCGCTGTTCAGAGACTGCTTCACCCGCGCGCCCAGATCGCGGCGATCGGCACGATCGACGGCCGGCTCGCTGCGCAAGGCTTCCTGCGCACCGCGGCGGATCAGCTGGTCGACCTGCGCGAACACCGCATCGGCGCGCTCCGGCTCCAGCACCTGCCAGTACACCGTGCCGCGCACGTCGTGCGCATCGGCCAGCGGCTCCTCGAAACGCAGGGTCTGCCCGGCCAGGTTGATCTTGTGCGCGACCCGATCCAGCACCGGCAAGACCAGGTGCGTGCCCGCCTGCAGTACGCGCACCAGCTTGCCGTGGCGATACAGGCTGTAGACCTGACCGGCCGGCACATGCTTGACCGCGCTGGCAATCAGCACGGCAGGCACAACAAGCAGCAAGGTCAGCAGAGTCATCATGGTCTGAAAAAACAGTAACTTGCCTATGGTTTCTAAAAATTCGCGGTAGCTTCAGGATACAGCTACCTGAGTCCACAAAGATTAACCTTCATTTAACGGCAAAATCGAATCTTTAACAATAGATAGCAACCCATGTATTGGCGACGCGATCACAGAATCGACAAGTCCCTTGAAGGGCTTGCCCGAATCGTGCCAACGAGCCGGTTGCTGCGCCGCCGCAGCACGTTTTCCACGCCTCACCGGCGATCTATGCGGCATGCCCGCCATGAGGGATAGAAAGCTGCGGCGGCGCAGCATAAAGCCGGCTTTACAAGCACTTTACAATACGCCATGAAAACGTTTACGTTGCCGCGGCAATGCGGTTTCTGAGCCCTTCCCGGACAACTCACGACATGTCGGCAGCAACCATCAAAGATGTAGCGCGCGAGGCCAAGGTATCCGTGGCCTCGGTGTCGCGCGCACTGAATGGCGGCCGCGGGGTGACCGCCGAGACCAGCCAGCGCATCCGCGAGGCCGCGCTACGCCTGCGCTACGTGCCGCACGCCGCGGCGCGCATGTTGATCACCCGCCGTACCAACACCGTCGGCGCGCTGTTGCCGGATCTGTACGGCGAGTTCTTTTCGGAGCTGATCCGCGGCATCGACCTGGCCGCACGGGCGCGCGGCCTGCACTTGCTGGTGTCCAGCTCGCACGACGACGCCGCGGCCGCCGCCGTCGCGCTGCGCGCGATGCAGGGCCGCGTCGACGGCCTGCTGCTGATGTCGCCGCACGCCGATGCTGACTTTCTGCGGCAGAACCTGCCGCAGGATCTGCCCACCGTGCTGATGAATACCCGGTTGGCCGGCGCCGACTACTGCGCGCTGTCGGTGGACAACGACGGCGGCGCCCGCTTGATGGTCGAGCACCTGCTGTCGCTGGGCCACCGACGCATCGTGTTCATCCAGGGCCCGTCCGGCAACCGCGACGCCAGCGAGCGCGAGCTCGGCTGCCGCGAAGCACTGGCCAGCCACGCGCCGGGCAACCCGGTGATCACCCTGGGCGGCGATTTCAGCGAGGCATCCGGATATCGCGCCGGCCAGCAGCTGCTGGCGATGCGACCGCGACCGGACGCCGTGTTCGCCGCCAACGACATGATGGCGATCGGCTGCATGGCGGCCTTGCGCGAGGCCGGCATCGGCGTGCCCGAGGAAATCGCCATCTGCGGTTTCGACGACGTGCCGATGGCGCGCTATGTAACGCCGCCGCTGACCACGATCCAGGTGCACATCGCCGAACTCGGCGGACAGGCGATGGAACTGCTGGGCGAGCAGATCGACAACCCCGGCAGCGTCGCCGCCGGCACCCGTCGCCGCGTCCGCGCCGAACTGGTGGTACGCGCGTCCAGCGGCGCGCCGGTCGCGTAGCAGACAGAAAATCCAGACCGGTGCAGGAGCGCGCCGGACAGAGCCGCATCCATCTGCGAGGCGGTTCGGTGCGAGCGGATCAAGGGCGTTCCGCGCGCGGGCTACACAGCAACGTGACAGCAGAAAAGTCCGAACTACTTGCAACAATTACGGGAGAGGGTCAGATCATGGTCAATCAACGCACGTTACCCAGGCAGATCTCGCTGGCCTTCGCCGGCCTGCTCGTCACCACGCTGTTGCTGCCGGGAGTCGCCGGTGCCCAGACCAGCACGGCGATCCTGCGCGGACACGTCAACGCACCGCAGGGGCAGGTACCCACCGAGGTCATCGCCACCAATACCGCCACCGGCTTCGTCAACAAGGCCAAGGTCAACACCGACGGCAATTACACCCTGGCCGGACTGAGCCCCGGCAGCTACACCATCGTGGCCAGCGGCAATGGCAGCAACGCCAGCCAGACCGTCACCGTGCAGGTCGGCCAGTCGCTGAACCTGAACCTCGACGCCGTCGCATCCGGCAGCGTCAACGCTACCAACCTGCAGGGCGTCACGGTGACCGCAGCCACACTGGTCGAGACGCGCACCTCGGAAGTGGCCACCAACGTCACCCAGAAGCAGATCCAGACGCTGCCGCAGAACGAGCGCAACTTCCTCGACTTCGCCAAACTGGTGCCGGGCGTGATCACCTCGCGCGACCCCAACACGAAAACCTTCTCGGCAGGCGGTCAATCGGCCGAGAATGTAAACGTTTTCATCGACGGCGCCAGCCTGAAGAACAACGTGCTCAAGGGCGGTATCGCCGGCCAGGACTCGACCCGCGGCAACCCGTTCTCGCAGGAGGCGGTGCAGGAATTCCGCGTGCTGACCAACAACTACAAGGCCGAGTACGAACAGGCCGGCACCGCGATCATCACCGCGGTCACCAAGTCGGGCACGAATGAATTCCACGGCTCGTTGTACGACTACTACCAGAACCAGGGGATGATCGCGCAGAACTCGTTCGACAAGAAAAACCACGTCAAGAAGCCCGAGTACAAGCGCGAACAGCGCGGCTTCACCCTGGGCGGCCCGATCATCCAGGACGTGGCGCAGTTCTTCATCAACTACGAGGAACGCAAGGACACCGCGAACACCACGGTGCAGATCAACGACCCGCGCTTCGCCCAGTACAACGGCACCTTCTCGGCGCCGTTCAACGAGAAGACCTTCTTCGGCAAGTTGAGCTGGCAGCCGAACCATGACAACAACGTCGACCTCAGCCTGACCACCCGGCGCGACAGCGAACAACTCGGCTTCGGCGGCAACACCACCTACAGCGCGCGCAGCAACCGCAAGAACAACGTCGACGACCTGCTGGTGAAATGGCAGTCGCGCGGCGACAGCTGGACCAACGACCTGCTGCTCGACGCCGGCACCGCGAAGTGGCACCCGACCTCGGCCGAATCCGGCTCGGTGCGCAGCATCTACGACCCGGGCATCGCGGTGATCGGCAGCGGCAGCGACCTGCAGGACAAGGGCCAGGACCAGCGCACCCTGCGCAACGACTTCACCTGGTTCGGCCTGGACAAGCACACCATCAAGGCGGGCATCAAGTACGCCGCCTATGGCATCACCCTGGAGCAGAACAGCGCGACGGTGCCGACCTACTACTTCAGCGAAGACGCCGCCTACCCGGGTGGCTTCAATTCGCCCTACAAGGCGGTGTATTCGCCCACCGGCGCCAGCGCCAACCTGCACACCAACCAGCTCGGCCTGTACGTGCAGGACGACTGGGACGTCACCGAGCGCCTGCAGCTGAACCTGGGCCTGCGCTGGGACTACGAGACCAACGCGCTGAACAAGGATTACGTAACGCCGGCCGCGCAGATCCCCACCCTGGAATACCTGGGCCTGCAGAATTACATCAGCACCGGCCACAACCGCGACGGCTACAAGGGCGCGATCCAGCCGCGGCTGGGCTTCTCGCTGGACGTCAGCCCGAGCGGCGACCAGAGCACCACCGTCTTCGGCGGCGCCGGCCGCTACTACGACCGCACGCCGTTCGACTGGGTCAGCCAGGAAGAACTGCATTCGCTGGTGCCCAACTACACGTTCCTGTTCAGTCCGGGCGGCGTCACACCGGGAACCATCGCGTGGGATCCGAGCTACCTCACGCCGGCCGGCCTCAATGGTTTGCTGGCGTCGGGCTCGCCCGGCTTCAGCTCCGAGATCGACGTGATCAACAACAACACGAAGCCGCCGCACACCGACCAGTTCAGCCTGGGCGTGCGCCAGGTGATGGGCGACTGGACCGCATCGCTGACTCTGGCCCGCGTGCTCGGCTATGACCAATTCACCTGGGTGTGGAACCGCTTGCCGCTGCCGGGCTTCACGCTCGACATCATGCCCGGCAGCCCGTACGGCGTGGTGTTGCACAACACCGACAAGAAAACCCAGTCCAGCAGCGTGCTGATCAGCGTGGACAAGCCGTATACCGAAGCCTCCGGCTGGGGCGTGGGCGTGGCCTACACCTACCAGCGCGCGCGCCAGCAGGGCAACGACAACTACTCGCTGGATTACGTCGATCCGGCCGGCTACCCGGGCGGGCACGTGGGCGAGAAGCAGCACCTGGTGCTCAACGGCATCGTGCGCGGCCCGTGGGACACCCGCCTGACTGGCATCTTCACCTACGGCTCCGGCCTGCCGTACGACTACTTCGCCAACGTGCCGAACTGCGACTACAACTGCATCTTCCGGCATAACGGCAAGTACGGGCAGAAGTACCTCAATCTCGACCTGTCAATCGCCAAGGAATTCCGCTGGGGCGAAAGCCAGGCGCTGGAGCTGCGCTTCGACGTGATGAACGTGTTCAACCGCGACGTCGACAACGGTTACATCAACAACCAGTACAACTGGGGCTCGATGAACCCGAACCCCGACTTCGGCCGCGCCACCAGTGCCGACCCGAACCAGACCCGCCGTTTCCAGGTCGGCGCGCGCTACACGTTCTGATCCACCCGCGGCAGCTGGCACCGCCGCTTCACCCGTCCGCCCGCAGACCGCGGGCGGACGTCTGAATGGCCACGCGAATCCGTGCGAAGGTACGGGTTCGCGTGACTGCAAACGCAAAGTACGGCAGACCAACCATGACGCTTTTCCACCGGCCCGCGCGGCTTTTCTCGCTCCTGCTCGGCCTCGCCCTGGTCGTCGCAGCCCCGACCAGTCCCGCCTGGCAGGCCCGGCCCGCCGCGATACCCACCAGTACCGTCGAAGTCCCGGCGCTGGTCAACGACCTCGAACAGCGCAGCTTCCGCTTCTTCTGGGACAGCGCGAACCCCGCCAACGGGCTGATTCCCGACCATTACCCCGGCGATTCCTTCTCCAGCATCGCCGCGGTCGGCTTCGGCCTGACCGCCTACGGCGTGGGTGTGGAGCGCGGCTACATCACGCGCGAACAGGCGATCGAACGCACCCTGGCCACGCTGCGCTTCTTCGACACCGCGCCGCAGAATGACAGTGAAGACGACGCCAGCGGCTACCGCGGTTTCTTCTACCACTTCCTCGACATGGACAGCGGCAAGCGCTTCGCGCGCTGGACCGAACTGTCCACCGTGGACACCACCTTGCTGCTCGGCGGCGTGCTGTTCGCGCAGTCGTACTACGACCGCGACACGCCGGCCGAACACGAGATCCGCGCACTGGCCGACCGCATCTACCGCCGCGTCGACTGGCCCTGGGCGCAGGCGCGCCCGCCGCTGGTCAGCATGGGCTGGACGCCGGAAGGCAAGTTCATCCCGCACGACTGGGAGGGCTACAACGAGGCCATGCTGTTGTACGTGCTGGCGCTGGGCTCGCCCACCCACCCGGTCGACGCCGACGCGTGGAGCGCGTGGACGAGCACCTACGATCGCCACTGGGGTCAGTTCCACGGCGTGCAGCTGCTGAACTTCGGGCCGATGTTCGGCCACCAGTACAGCCACGTGTGGATCGACTTCCGCGGCATCCGCGACGCCTGGAACCGCAAGCACGACCTGGACTACTTCGAGAACAGCCGTCGCGCGGTGATCGCCCAGCGCAACTACGCGATCACCAATCCCGGCGGCTGGACCGGCTACGGCAAGAACGTGTGGGGGCTGAGCGCCAGCAACGGTCCCGGCGGCATCGTCGTCGAGGGCCAGGGCCGGCGCGAGTTCCACGGCTACACGGCGCGCGGCGCGGGACTCGGTTGGGCGGTCGACGACGGCACCATCGTGCCGACCGCGGCGGGCGGCTCGATCGCGTTCGCGCCGGAACTGGTGATCCCCGCGCTGGAAGAGATGAAACGCCGCTACGGCAAGGACATCTACGGCGAATACGGTTTCATCGACGCGTTCAATCCCAGCTTCCACGTGCAGACCCCGCTGCGTACCGGCAAGCTGCGGCCGATGGGCTGGGTCGATAATGTGTACTTGGGCATCGACCAGGGCCCGATCGTGCTGATGACCGAAAACTGGCGCAGCGACTTCGTGTGGAACGTGATGAAGAAGAATCCCTATATCCGCCAGGGACTTCAGCGCGCCGGCTTCGAAGGCGGCTGGTTGGGCGCGGGGACACCGGAAAAATGACCCGCGGCGCGCGCCCGCAGCGATCGCGGCGCGGCCCGTGGCTGGCTTGCCTCACCCTGTGCAGCGTATTGCTGGGCAGCTGCGCACCGGCACCGGCGGGGCACGAACTCACGTTCTGGACGATCGGCCGTGAGGGCGAGGCGATCGTGAAGTTGCTGCCGACGTTCGAGCGCGCGCACCCGGACATCCACGTGAAGGTGCAGCAGTTGCCGCTGACCGCGGCGCACCAGAAACTGCTCACCGCGTTCGCCGGCAACTCCACGCCGGACCTCAGCCAGCTCGGCAACACCTGGTTGCCCGAGTTGGCGGCGCTGCACGCGCTGGAGCCGCTGCAGGCGCGCGTGGACCGCTCGGCGGTGGTGCAACCGCACGACTACTTCGCCAGCATCTGGGCCACCAACGTGATCGACGGCACCCTGTACGGCGTGCCGTGGTACGTCGATACGCGGCTGCTGTTCTACCGCAAGGATCTGCTTGAGAAAGCCGGCTTCGCCGCGCCGCCGCATACCTGGGCCGAGTGGCGCCGCCAGCTCGCGGCGCTGAGCGAGCCGTCGCAGCATCGCTACGGCATCCTGCTGCCGACCAACGAGTACGAGCAGCTGATGTCGCTGGCGTTGCAGCAGCCCGAGCCGCTGCTGCGCGACGGCGGCCGCTACGGCAACTTCGAGAGCGCCGGCTTCAAGCGCGCGCTGGCGTTCTACGTCGACATGTTCCGGCTGCGCCAGGCGCCGGCGATCACCAACGTGGAGGCCGGCAACCCGTGGACGGAATTCGGCCGCGGCGTGTACGCGTTCTACCTGTCCGGGCCGTGGAACATCGGCGAGTTCCGCTCGCGCCTGCCCGCGACGCAGCAGGATGACTGGGCCACCGCGCCGCTGCCCGGCCCGGATGGCGCCGGCATCGGCGTGGCCGGCGGTTCCAGCCTGGTGATCTTCCGCGCCTCGAAGCACAAGGACGCCGCCTGGCAGCTGATCGAATATCTCTCGCAACCGGCGGTACAGCAGCAGTTCTACGACCTGCTCGGCGACATGCCGCCGCGGCGCAGTTCGTGGGAGGGCGGCGCGCTGCGCGACGACCCGAAGGCGCGCGCCTTCCGCGAGCAGCTGGAACAGGTGAAGCCGACCCCGCCGGTGCCGGAGTGGGAACGCATCGCCAACGAGATGCAGCTGGTGGCCGCCGAGGCGATCGCCGGCCGGCTGACGATCGACCAGGCCGCCGCCGAGATCAACCGGCGTGCCGACGCGATCCTGGCCAAGCGCCGCTGGGTGCTCGAGCATGCGCAGGCACCCATCACGCCATGAATCCGCAACGCACCGCCTGGCTGTTCCTCACCCCCGCGCTGCTGGTGCTGGGCGTGTTCTTCCTGCTGCCGGTGCTGGCCGCACTCGCGCTCAGCCTCACCGACTACGACCTCTACGCGCTGGCCGACATCCGCAACTTGCGCTTCGTCGGTTTGGGCAATTACTGGGAACTGCTGCATCGGCCGCTGTTCTGGTCGGCGCTGGGCCACACGGCGTACTTCGTGGCGGTGGGCGTGCCGCTGTCGATGGGTGCCTCGCTGGGTGCGGCGCTGTTGCTCAATTCGCCGCTGGCGCGCTGCAAGCCGCTGTTCCGCACGGCGCTGTTCGCGCCGGTGGTGACCACGGTGGTGGCGGTGGCGGTGATCTGGCGCTACCTGTTCAACACCAAGTACGGCATGGCGAACTACGTGCTGGACTTGGTCGGCATCCACCCGATCGACTGGCTGGGCGATCCGCACTGGGCGATGCCGACGATCATCCTGTTCGCGGTGTGGAAGAACTTCGGCTACAACATGATCATCTTCCTGGCCGGGCTGCAGGCGATCCCGCCGGACCTGTACGAGGCCGCGCGCATCGACGGCGCATCAAGCTGGCGGCAGTTCCGCCATATCACCTTGCCGATGCTGAAACCCACCATGCTGATGGTCGGCATCCTCACCGTGTCGGGCTATTTCCAGCTGTTCGCCGAGCCCTACGTGATGACCGAGGGCGGCCCGCTGCAGAGCACGGTGAGCGTGCTGTACCTGATGTACGACGAAGGCTTCAAGTGGTGGAACCTCGGCTCCGCCTCGGCGGTGGCGTTCTTGCTGTTCCTGCTCATGTTCGCGGTGACCGTGCTGATGGTGAAGCTGTCGCAGCGTGGAGACGAGACATGAACCCGCGACTGACGAAGGCGCTGATCAACGGCCTGCTGATCGGCGCAGCGGCGGTCGCGCTGTTCCCGCTGTTGTGGATGCTGTCGGTGTCGTTCATGGCGCCGGGCGAGGCCAGCGCGCTGCCGCCGCCCTTGCTGCCGAAACATCCCAGCTGGGCGAATTACCGCGAGCTGTTCGTGCACGCCGGCATGGGCCGTTACCTGCTCAACAGCCTGCTGGTCGCCGGAACCATCACCGCGCTTTCGCTGGCGTTCAACCTGATGGCCGGCTACGCCTTCGCCAAGCTGCGCTTTGGCGGGCGCGAGCGCCTGTTCCAGGCCCTGCTCGGGGCGCTGGTGATTCCCGCCCAGGTGGCGATGCTGCCGCTGTTCCTGCTGCTGAAGTACCTCGGGCTGGTCAACAGCTACGCCGGCGTGGTCGTGCCGGCGATGGCCACCGTGTTCGGCATCTTCCTGGTGCGCCAGTACACGCGCGGCATTCCCGACGAACTGCTGGAGGCCGCACGCATCGATGGCGCCGGCGAGTGGCGCATCTTCGCGCAGATCGTGCTGCCGCTGCTCAAACCCATTGTGGTGACGCTGGCCATCTTCACCTTCCTCGCCGCGTGGAACGACTTCATGTGGCCGTTGATCGTGCTGACCGGGCAGGAACACTACACGCTGCCGATCGGGCTGGCCTCGCTGGCGCGCGAACATTCGCAGGACAGCGAACTGATGATGGCTGGCTCGGTGGTCACCGTGCTGCCGGTGCTGCTGCTGTTCCTGGCGATGCAGCGCTATTACCTGCAAGGGCTGCTGCTGGGCAGCGTGAAGGGCTGACCCGATGCATCGCCGTCTGCGCCAGGCTGTACTGCTGCCGCTGCTGCTGGCGCTTGGTTCGATGGCCCATGCCGCGGATGCGCCGCGCACTCTCGACGACTTCACCCGTCCCGCCGCGTGGCAAGCCGAGGGCACCGACGACATCAGCGCCACGCTGCGCCCGACCAACGGCATGCACGGCAAGGCGATCTGTCTCGACTTCGACTTCAACGGCGTCTCCGGCGGCGCCACGCTGCGCCGCACGCTGCCGATCAGCTTTCCCGAAAACTACGCGCTGTCGTTCGACGTGCGTGGCGCGATGCCGCCGAACAACCTGCAGCTGAAGCTGATCGACGCCAGCGGCGACAACGTGTGGTGGTACCGGCGCGAGCACTTCCAGCCCGGCGACGACTGGCAGACGATCACTGCGCCGAAGCGCGAGATCGAATCCGCCTGGGGCCCGGCGAAGGACCGCACGCTGCGACAGACCAGCACGCTGGAGTTCACCGTCTACGCCGGACAGGGCGGTCGCGGCGAGCTGTGCGTCAGCAACCTGCGACTGACCCCGTTGCCGCCGGCGCCGGCGAGCGAACCGGCGCCCGCCGAGCTCACGCCCAACGCGCTGCTGCAACAACAAGCGAAACGCGCCCCGCGCGGCATCTATCCGCGCGGCTTCTCCGGCGAGCAGAGCTACTGGACCTTGGTCGGCGTGGACGGCGGCGCGCGGCAGTCGGCGCTGATCTCCGAAGACGGCGCGGTGGAAGTGCGCAAGGGCGGCTGGTCGATCGAGCCGATGCTGCTCGACGGCGACCAACTGATCGACTGGGCCACGGTGAAAACCACCCAGAGTCTGCAGGACGACTATCTGCCGATCCCCACCGTGCATTGGCAGACCGGCACGCTGCAGCTGGACACCACGGCGTTCGCCAGCGGTACACCGGACCGCTCGAATTTGCTGCTGCAATACCGCCTGCACAACGACGGCGCGCAACCGCGTTCGCTCACGCTGGCCCTGCTGCTGCGCCCGTTCCAGGTCAATCCACCGACCCAGTTCCTCAACACGCCCGGCGGCATCAGCCCGATCCACGATCTCGCCTGGGATGACCAGGCGGTGCAGGTCAATCACGACTTGCGCGCCATGCCGCTGCGGCCACCGACCGCGTTCGTCGCCAGCCGCCATGGCGCCGTCACGCTGCCGCAGCGGCTGGCCGCCGGCGAACGGCCACAGGTCCGCGCGCTGCACGACGACAGCGGCCATGCGCAGGGCGCGTTGCTCTACCAGCTGACCCTGCCGCCGCACGCCAGCGTCACGCTAGGCCTGGTGGTGCCCGCTGAGGGGCAGACGTTCGCCCCGCCCGCCGCCGCCGCGAGCTGGTTGCAGCAGCAACGCAACGACGTGGCCGCGGCATGGCGCGAAAAACTCAACCGGGTAAACCTGCAATTGCCCGCCGCACAGCAGGCGCTGGTCGACACCGCACGCAGCGCGCAAGCGCAGATGCTGATCTCGCGCGACGGTCCGGCGCTGCAGCCGGGCACCCGTTCGTACGCACGCACGTGGATCCGCGACGGCGCGATGATGAGCGAGGCGCTGCTGCGCAGCGGCCACGCCGACGTCGCCGGCGCGTTCGTGTCGTGGTACGCGCCGCACCAGTTCACTACCGGCAAGGTACCGTGCTGCGTCGACGCGCGCGGCGCCGATCCGGTGCCGGAGAACGACAGCCACGGCGAGCTGCTGTTCGCGATCGCCGAGTGGTGGCGTTATGGTCACGATCGCGCCGGCTTGCTGAAGCTGTGGCCGCACGTCGAACGCACGGTGGCGTACATGGACCGGCTGCGCGCCAGCGAACGCACACCGGCGAACCGCGGCACGGCGCTGTACGGCCTGATGCCGGCCTCGATCAGCCACGAAGGCTACTCGGCCAAGCCGATGCACTCGTACTGGGACGATTTCTGGGCGCTGCGCGGCTACGACGATGCGGTGGCGCTGGCCAACGCGCTGGGCAAGCACGACGACGCGGCGCGCTGGGCCGCCTCGCGCGACGCGTTCCGCGCCGACCTGCAGGCGTCGATCCTCGCCGCGATGCGCACGCACAACATCGACTATCTCCCCGGTGCCGCCGAGCTGGGCGACTTCGATGCCACCTCGACCACCATCGCGCTGTCGCCCGGCGGCGCGCAGGACTGGCTGCCGCCGGCTTTGCTGCGGCAGACGTTCGAGCGCTACTGGCAGGGTTTCACGGCGCGCCGCGACGGCGACAAGCCGTGGGACGACTACACCCCGTACGAGTGGCGCAACGTGGCCGCATTCGTGCGTCTGGGCTGGCGCGAGCGGGTGCCGTCGTTACTGGATTTCTTCATGGCCGATCGCCGCCCCGCGGCGTGGAACCAGTGGGCCGAGGTGGTCGGCCGCGAGCCGCGCCAGCCACGCTTCGTGGGCGACATGCCGCATGCGTGGATCGCCTCGGACTTCCTGCGCTCGTTGTACGACATGTTCGCCTGGGAACGTGCCAGCGACCACGCGCTGGTGCTGGCCGCAGGCATTCCGTCGGCGTGGTTGAAAGGCGAGGGCATCGGCATCGCGCGCCTGCGCACGCCCTACGGCGAACTCGGCTACCGCCTCCGCGAACGCGACGGCCAGCTGGAGCTGTCGCTGCCGGCCGACGCCGCCATGCCGCCCGGCGGCCTGGTGTTGCCGTGGCCGTATGCGGGCAAGACGACCGGCAAGGCGTGGTTGAACGGCAAATTGGTGGCCTGGCACAACGGCGAAATCGCCATCCACCGGCTCCCCGCCACGTTGCGCATCACCCGGTAGGAGCCCGCTGGCGGGACGATGGGCTCAGAACTTGCCGGCGCGGAAGTCGGCGATGGCTTCGTGGATCTGTTCGGGCGTGTTCATCACGAACGGGCCGTAGCGCGCCACGGTTTCGTTCAGCGGCTTGCCGGCGACCACCAGCAGGCGCGCCGGCTTGTCGCCACCGGCCAGCTGCAGTTGCTCGCCGTCGGACAGCACGCCCAGTTCGCTGCGCTGCAGTTGCTCGCCGCCGACCAGGGCCGCCTCGCCGTCGAACACGTAGGCGAAACCGTGATGCCCGGCGGGCAGGTCCAGCGTGAACTGCGCGCCCGGCTGCAGGCCGATGTCCAGGTACACCGGCGCGGTGACGATGCCCTCGACCGGGCCGGTGGCACCGGCCAGCGAACCGGCGATCACCTTCACCTCGACGCCGTCGGCCGGGTGCACCACCGGAATGCGTTCGGGGCCGATGTCCTGGTAGCGCGGCGCGGTCATCTTGTCCTTCGCCGGCAGGTTCACCCACAGCTGGAAGCCCCACATCAGGCCGTCTTCCTGCTGCGGCATTTCCGAATGCAGGATGCCGCGGCCGGCGGTCATCCACTGCACGCTACCGGGCGTGAGATCGCCGCGGTTGCCGTGGTTGTCCTGATGCTGCATGTGCCCGGCCAGCATGTAGGTGACCGTCTCGAAGCCGCGATGCGGATGTTCCGGGAAACCGGCGATGTAGTCACCGGCGCTGTCGGAGCGGAATTCGTCCAGCAACAGGAACGGGTCGAGCATGTCCAGCCCGGGCTGGCCGATCACGCGCTTCAGCTTCACGCCGGCGCCGTCGGACGTGTCCATGCCGCGGATGCGGCGGGTGATGTGGCGATCGCTCATGGCGTACTCCAGATAAGAGGTGACTGGCAGCCAAGATGGTCCTGTTTGCCCGCCTAGCCAAGCATCTGGGCAGGAACGGATTGTTTCAACGGCGCAACGCTGACCTTTGGCCTCAATGCACCCAGTGCCCGCTGCGCTGGCGCGGCGGATTGCCATCGTCGTCGTCGGTGGGCTGCTGCTGGCGCACCATCGCCTCGACTTCCGCTTCGGTGGCGGGCTTGGCCTGCCAGTACTGGTTCACCGCGCCGAGCACGGCCGGCACCTGCGCCAGGCATTCGTCGTATTCGTCGTCGCTGAGCTTCTCGAACTCGGTGTCGGCGCTGAGGATGCCTTCGTCCACCGCCAGGGCCATCACCGGACCGAGCAGTTCCATCAGCTGCGGATCCTCGGCCAGGCGACCTTCCCACAGCCCGGCGCGCAGGTCGATGCCGCGGCTGAAGCCTTCGCACCAGCCGGCGGCGGACAGCATCGGCCCGCCTTCCATCTCGACTTCGCCGAGGATCGGCTCGTAGGCGTCGACCTCGAGTTCGGCGACGATCGAGTCGTTGAGCTTGGCCAGCAGTGCCAGCACCCGGTTGCCTTCGTCCTCGTCGGCGAACGGTTCGTGCAGCACTTCGGGCAGCCATTCGTCCGGCAGCACCAGCAGCGGGCCGACCGCCAGCGCGCTGAGCAGACCGTGCACGCCGTCCAGCAGCAGGTCGCCTTCGCCGGTGTGCGCACGCAGGTAGCGATCCAGCTCGTCCAGTTCGTTGTCGTCCAGCGAGCTGGGCCATTCGGTTTTTGCGGTCATTCAGATACCTAGTTCCAGCGTCACCGGCGTGTGGTCGGAGGGCCGCTCCCAGCGCCGCGGTTCGCGGTCGATCGCCGCCGCCGTGGCGGCGGATTTCAATGCCTCGCCGATCAGGATCAGATCGATGCGCAGGCCCATGTTGCGACGGAACGCGGCCTGCCGGTAGTCCCACCAGCTGTAGTGTCCGGCCTCCGGCTGGAACAGCCGGAAGCTGTCGTGCAGGCCAAGCTCAGTGATCGCCTTGAGCGCGGCTCGCTCCGGCGGCGAGCACAGGATGTCCTCACCCCAGGCGACCGGATCGTAGACGTCGCGGTCGTCCGGACAGATGTTGAAGTCGCCCAGCACGACCAGGTTCGGGTGGCGTTCCTGCTCGCGCGCCAGGAATTCGCGCACCCTGGCCAGCCAGTCCAGTTTGTAGGCGTACTTCTCGTCGCCGACCGCCTTGCCGTTGACCACGTACAGATCGACCACGCGCAGGTGACCGATGGTGGCGGCGAGGATCCGCCGCTGCGGGTCGTCCAGGCCGGGGATGTCGGTGACGACGTCGCCGAAACCGTCGTGGACGTCGGCGCGGGCCAGGATCGCCACGCCGTTGTAGGTCTTCTGGCCCGAATACACCGCGCGATAGCCGGCCGCGGCGAGCTCGTCGACCGGGAATTTCGCGTCTTCCAGCTTGGTTTCCTGCAGCGCCACCACATCCGGCTGCGCGTCGGCCAGCCACTGGGTCAGGTGCGGCAGGCGCACCTTCAGCGAATTGACGTTCCACGAGGCTATTTTCATCGCGGCATTGTAAGGGAAGCGCCGTCACGGGTTGCCCGGACCGGGCCGACGGGCGCGTTTCTGTCCTGACCGGGGATAAAAATTTGCGGCCTGGAAACCACCACCAGGGTCCGTCGAATGGCGCTGCAGCGCGGCTGGGTGGCACAACCCGAGAGGTCTGGAGGCCGTCGGCGGGCTCACCTCAGGCAATTCGCACGGAAAAATCACCGAAAACCGGTATTCCGGTGTATGCTGGGTAAGCAAGAGTCCGAGGCAACTCGGATTTTCTTGCCCCTATTGCGGTCAAGTGCACTTCGCTCCGAGCCGCAAATCATCCATGCTTCAAAGGTAATGTTACATGTCGGATCGTCAGAGCGGTACAGTCAAGTGGTTCAACGACGCCAAAGGTTTTGGCTTCATCACCCCGGAAAGCGGTGACGACCTGTTCGTGCATTTCCGCGCGATCCAGGGCACGGGCTTCAAGTCCCTGCAGGAAGGCCAGCGCGTCACGTTCGTCGTCACCAAGGGCCAGAAAGGCCTGCAGGCTGAGGAAGTCCAGGTTGCCTGAGTCCTTCGGGATTTAAGCGAATCTGAAAAGCCCGCTTCGGCGGGCTTTTTTTCGCCTGGCGTTTGGTGGTGCCCGGGCTCGGGCACCACCCCAACCTGCCGCGATCAGGCCAGCCCGTGGCTGCGCAGCAGCGCCTCCGGCTCCGGCTTGCGCCCGCGGAAGGCGACAAAGCTTTCCAGCGCCGGGCGGCTGGCGCCGACTGCGAGGAACTCGCGACGGAAGCGTTCGCCGGTGGCGCGATCGATCACGCCATGCTCCTCGAACTCACCGAACGCGTCGGCGCTGAGCAGCTCGGCCCACAGATAACTGTAGTAACCGGCCGCGTAACCACCGGCGAAGATGTGGCTGAAGCCGTGCGGGAAGCGCTGCCACGCCGGCGGATGCATGACCGCCACTTGCTTGCGCACCTGTTCCAGCACCGCCAGCGGGCGGGCGCCTTGCGCCGGGTCGTACTCCAGGTGCAGCAGAAAATCGAACAGCGCGAATTCCAGTTGGCGCACCAGGAACAGGCCGGCGTGGAAATGCCGCGCGGCCAGCATGCATTCGAACAACTCGTCCGGCAGCCGCTCGCCGGTCTGCCAATGCCGGGCGAACAGGTCCAGCGCCTCGCGGTTCCAGCCGAAGTTCTCCATGAACTGGCTGGGCAGTTCCACCGCATCCCACTCGACGCCGTCGATGCCGCCAATGGAGGGCAACGCGATCTCGGTGAGCAGGTGGTGCAGGCCGTGGCCGAACTCGTGGAACAGGGTCAGCACGTCGTCGTGGGTGAGCAGGGCCGGCTTGCCGTCGGTGGGCGGCGCGAAATTGCAGGTGAGGAAGGCCACCGGCAGCTGCCGTTGCGCATCGTCGTCGAAGCGGGCGCGGCAGACGTCCATCCACGCGCCACCGCGCTTGCCGTTGCGCGCGTACAGGTCGACGTAGGCCCCGGCGAACACGCGGCCGTCGGCGTCGCGCACGTCGTAGTAGCGCACCTGCGGATGCCACACGTCGACGCCGTCGCGCGGGGCGAGGGTGATGCCGTACAGCTGCGTGGTGAGGCCGAACAAGCCGTCGATCACCGCCGGCAGCGGGAAATACAGTTTCAGCTGTTCCTCGTCCAGCGCGTATTCGCGCTGGCGCAGTTTCTCCGCGGCGTAGCCGACGTCCCATGGCTCGAGGTTGTCCAGCTTCAGCTCGGTGCTGGCAAACTCGCGCAGCCCGGCCAGTTCGCGCTGCGCCACCGGCTTCGCGCGTGCAGCCAGGTCGTGCAGGAATTCCATCACCTCGGTCGGCGAGGCGGCCATCTTGGTCGCCAGCGATTCCTCCGCCGCATTGGCGAAGCCGAGCAACTGCGCCGCCTCGTGGCGCAGCGCCATGATCCGCTCGATGCGCGCACTGTTGTCGAACTTGCCCGCGTTCGGGCCCTGGTCGGAGGCACGCGTCTGGTACGCCCAGTACACCCGCTCGCGCAGGCCACGGTTGTCGGCATAGGTCAGCACCGCCTGCACGCTGGGCTGCTTCAGGGTGACCAGATAGCCGTCCAGTTGCTGGTCTTCGGCGTACTGGCGCAGCACCGCGCGGCCGGATTCGGGGAGGCCGGCGAGATCGCGTTCGTCGGTGATGTGCTGGTGCCACGCTTCGCTGGCGTCGAGCACCGCATTGGAAAATTCGGTGGAGAGTTTCGACAGTTCCACCCCGATCTCGCGGAAGCGCGAACGCGCCGGCTCGTCCAGCGCCACGCCGGACAACTTGAAATCGCGCAGCGCATGTTCGACCAGCGCGCGCTCGGGGCGCGGCAGCGTGGCAAAGTCCGGCGCATCGGCCAGCGCCTGCACCGCGGCGTACAGGTCGCGGTTCTGGCCCAGCTCGATCGCGTGCTCGGTAAGCTTCTCCTCGGCCGGTCCGTATACCGCGCGCAAGGCCTCGCTGTCGGCCACCGAATGCAGGTGCGACACCGGCGCCCAGGCCCGCGCCAGGCGCTGCTCCAGCCGCTCCTGGGTCAGCATCACGTGGCCGAAGTCGCGCGGTGCGCCGGGTGCGATCAATGCGTCGATGCCGGCACGGTAGTCGGCCAGGATCGCGTCGATCGCCGGGGTGACGTGCTCAGGAAGGATCTGCGAGAACGCCGGCAGGGTGTCGTCGGCCAGCAGCGGGTTGTCGTGACTCATGAACGCTCCTTTTCAGGCCATCAGCGTGGCGACCGCGCCAGGCGAAATCAAGCATGACGATGTGACGACCCGGCCGCGCCGCTAGAATGTCCGGATGAATCCCCTGCGCAGCTTCAAGGACATCGTGCCCACCCTCGGCCAGCGCGTCTACGTCGACCCCGCCGCCAGCGTGATCGGCGACGTGGTGCTGGGCGACGACGTCTCGATCTGGCCGGGCGCAGTGCTGCGCGGCGACGTCAACCACATCCGCGTCGGCGCGAGAACCAGCATCCAGGACGGCAGCATCGTGCATGTCGCCCACGCCGGCCCGTACGGTCCGGGCTTCCCGTGCCTGATCGGCGAGGGTGTCACCATCGGCCACGCCGCCGTGGTGCACGCCTGCACGATCGGCGACTACTGCCTGATCGGCATGCACGCCAGCGTGCTGGACGGTGCGGTGGTGCACAAGTACGGCTTCGTCGGCGCCGGCGCGCTGATCCCGCCGGGCAAGGTGGTCGGCGAGCGCGAGCTGTGGCTGGGCAACCCGGCGAAGTTCGTGCGCCTGCTCAGCGACCGCCAGATCGAGCACCTGCACTACTCCGCCGACCACTACGTGCGCCTGAAAGACGAGTACCTGGCGTCCGCCTGAGGCGAAGTCACATCGCCGCCCCGCGCGCGGCTGTCGCCTGGCGGATGCGTTCGGCCTCGGCCTCGTGCTGCCGCATCACGATGTTGCGCGCGGCGGAGAGCTTGCCGCCGAGCAAGGCCAGCGTGAAGTTGTCGCGGTCGAATTCGCGCAGCAGGTCGATCTCGCGTCGCGCCTCCTCCAGCTCCCGGCGGTTGATGGTGTACTCGATCTCGTCCGCAGCGCGCGGGAAGGATTCGCGCAGAGCCTCGCTGGCAGTCTTGTTGCCCGGCTCCAGTTGCAGCACGCTCAAGTAAAACTCGAACGCGTTGCTGCCGGCCGGCGCCAGCAGGCGGCCGTCACGCATCGCATCGCGAGCCAGCCCGAGCAGGATGCCGCTGCCGCTTTGCGCATCATCGGCCGGCGCATCCGCCGATCCGGCGGACGATGTCGCGGCATCGTTCGGCGCGGCGTTCGCGATCGCCCGGCTGTACCAGAAAATGCCGCCGGCCGCGGCCAGCAACGACAAGCAGAGCAGGGCGAGCGCGTACCGATGCGATACGGCGGAAAGGAAACGGGGCATGACACCTGCTGCGCAAACGATGGCCGCGCGCTGGAGTCTCCGTCATCGACGTACTCCCGGCGGATTCCGCCACGTTAGCGAGGCGGTGTTTCAGTCGTGTGGCGGCACGGCTTCAACGCGTCGCCGTGGCCGCTTCCAGCCGCGCCAGCCAGGCCAGCGCATGGGTGCGGTCCGTGCCGCACATCGCCGGCTCGGCGCGCAGGCTGGCGCACACGGCGGGACGCTCGGGGCGGCCAAAGATCGCGCAACGGTTGTCGTCGGTGAGCTGCACGCAGCGGGCGCCGGCCGGCTTGCCATCGGGCATGCCGGGGATCGGCGAGCTGATCGACGGCGCGATGCAGCAGGCACCGCAGCCGACGCGGCAAGCCAGTGCGTTCAAGCGGACTGCCGGCGCAACAGCTGGTACACCGGCTCGGTGTCCGGCCGCTGGCCATGCCACAGCTCGAATGCATCGGCAGCGGTTTCCACCAGCATGCCGAGGCCGTCGAACGCGTAGCGCGCGCCCGCGGTTTTCGCCCAGCTCAGGAAGCCGCTGGCGGCGCCGCCGTAGGAAAGGTCGTAACACAGCGCGCGCGCGCCGACCAGCGAGGGCGGTAGCTGCAGCGACGCGCCCAGCACGCCGGCCGAGGTGGCGTTGATGATCATGTCGTAGCTGCCGATGTCGGCCAGGTCGGACCAGTAGCGGGTGCGCGCGCGCGCCGGTTCGCCGATCGCGTCGGCCAGCGCATCGGCGGTCTCGGCGGTGCGGCTGACGATGGTCAGCGTCTCCACGCCGGCGTCCAGCAGGTTCCAGGCCACGCCATGCGCGGCACCGCCGGCGCCCAGCAGCAAGGCGGTGTGGCCGCGCAAGTCCACGTCGTGACGCTCGGTGAGGTCGCGCACCAGGCCGTCGCCATCGGTGTTGTGCGCGGCCAGCCGGCCGTCGGCCAGCGGCGTCAGCACGTTCGCGCTGCCGGCGCGGGTGGCCGCCGTGCTGCGCTGCACGGCCAGCGCATAGGCGGCGGCCTTGTGCGGCAAGGTGACATTCGCGCCACGACCACCGGCGGCGAAGAAGCGCTGCACGGCCGCGGCAAACTCGGCCGGCGCCGCGTCGATCGCGCGGTACTCCAGCTCGATGCCGAACTGCCGTGCGAAGGCCTGATGGATCTGCGGCGACAGCGAGTGGCTGATCGGGTGGCCGAACACGGCGAACTTGGCGGCTGGCATGGGGATTCCCTGATGGTTGGCTGGCTTCATTCTACAAGCCGTCATGACGTCGCAATCGGTGAGATGGGAGCACGGCAACCTGCGGTCACTTTCCCGAGGAGACCGCCCATGCGCACGCCCGCCTTGTCTTCCCCCCACCATCAACGCCTGCTCGGCGCCGCCGTATTGTGGTTGCTTGGCGGCGGCGCGTTGCTGCTGAGCACGCTGGTGCCGGCGCAGACCGACCTGCTCGGCTGGACGCCGGCGTTCTGGCTGGTCGGTGCGCCGCTGATCGTGCTGCTGGCGCTGGAACCCTCGCTGCCGCGGCAGTTGCTGGCGCTGTGCCGGCCGCGCCGGCGCATGGTTCGCGGCGTGGCCTGGCATTAACCCCTGACGCGCAGGGGATGGCGCCAGTCAGTGGGCGGTGCCGCCCTGCCGCTTGCGCTCCATCCGGCGCAGGAACTCCTGCATGATGCGCAGGTACAACTCGTCGCCGAGGTGGGCGTCCTCGACGCCGGCGTCGATCGACGGGTTGTCGTTGACCTCGATCACCACCGGCTTGTTGCCGACCCGTTTCAGGTCGACCCCGTACAGGCCGTCGCCGATCGGATGCGTCGCCTTCAACGCCAGCTTGACCACCTCGGCCGGCGCATCCTTCACCGCGATGGTCTCGAAGCCGCCGGATTTCGCGGTGCCCTTGGCGCCGTGGTTGTAGATCTGCCAGTGGCCGCGCGACATGTAGTACTTGCACGCGTACAGCGGCTCGCGGTTGAGCACGCCGATGCGCCAGTCGAATTCGGTATAGACGTATTCCTGCGCCAGCAGCAGTGCGCTGTGCTGGAACAGGCCGCTGGCCGCCTGCGCCAGTGCCTCTTCGTCTTCCACCTTGACCACGCCGCGCGAGAACGAGCCGTCCGGAATCTTCAGCACCAGCGGGAAACCGAGCTTGGCGACGACTTCCTTCATGCCCTTGCTGTCGTCGCGGTAGAGGATCTCGGTACGCGGCACCGCCAGCTTGCGCGAGACCATAAGGTCGTTGAGGTAGATCTTGTTGGTGCAGCGCAGGATCGAGCTGGGGTCGTCGATCACCACCATGCCTTCCTTCTCCGCGCGATGGGCGAAGCGGTAGGTGTGATTGTCCGAGGCGGTGGTCTCGCGGATGAACAGGCCGTCGTACTCGGCCAGGCGCTGGTAGTCGTTCTTGCCGATCGGGTCGACCTCGATGCCGAGCTCCTTGCCGGCAGCGACGAAGGATTTCAGCGCCTTCCTGTTGGACGGCGGCATCTGTTCCTTCGGGTCGACCAGCATCGCCACGTCGTAGCGGAACTGGCGCCGCGCGCGCGGCTTGCGCCACAGCTTGCGCGAGAAGCGGTCGAGCTCCTCGGCGAACGCGTCCTCCTGCGCGTCGTCCAGCGTGTGCAGGCCGACCGGTTTGATCGAGCTGACCTGCCACACGCGCTCGCGCTCGAACTCGATCCGCAGCAGCGGGCAGGGAAAGGTCTCGAACACCTGCCGCGCCAGATCCTGCAACGCCGGATAGGCGGTCTCGCCGAAGTAGACCAGAATGCCGAAGTCGGTAGTGTCGCGGCCGCCGGCCGGCAGGAAGTGGGTCAGCTTCTGGTTGAGGTCGTCGATGTCCACGCCGTACAGCGAGCGCCGGCGCAGGTCGTTCACCGTGCGCACCGACGGCATCACCTTGTGCCCGCGTGCCTCGGCCAGCAGCGACACGTAGTAGCCGGCCCCGAGGTACTTGTAGCTGCGGCACAGGTTGATCACGTGGGTGCGTTCGTCGTCGCCGCCGACCGGTTTGCGCAGGTAGTCCATCGCGCTCATCACGTCGACGGACGGGTAGTACGAACTCCAGTCGGAGGCTTTTTCGACAACGATGACCAGACGGGTCATGGCACCACTCGGGCAATACGGCGATGGCGGGGTTGCCCCTGCGCGGGGCGCGGCAGGATGTGCAAAACGCGCAGTTTGGCACAGCGCCGGCGTGGCACAAGGGAAAGCGCTGAAGCGCGAATAAACGGACCCGGCGCGCACCGACACGCGGAAACCACCCGCGCACGCGCTGTCGACTGCTAAAGTCTGCGTGTGCCGACCACCTTTCCCCTGCCGTCATACGAGCATGCCCGCCGCGTCGTGGCGGAATCCGCCGACCTGCCGCCAGCTCACGCCAGCCTGCTGCGCGTGCGCCGCGCCGCTTCGTCCGACCTGGACGACCTGGTCGCACTGGAGCAGCGCAGCTTCAACAGCGACCGGTTGAGCCGCGCGCAATACCGCCGCCACCTGGACAGCGATTCGGCCCTGGTGCTGGTGGCCAGCGCCAACCACCGCCACTTCCTCGGCAACGCCGTGCTGTTCTTCCGCAAGGGCAGCGGCTCGGCACGGCTGTACTCGCTGGCGACCCAGCCCGAGGCCCGCGGTCAGGGCGTCGGCGCGGCCCTGCTGGAAGCGGCCGCCGCAGCCGCCCATCGCCGCGGCAGTCACGCGCTGCGGCTGGAAGTGCGCACAGACAACGCCGCCGCGATCAGCCTGTACGAACGCCACGGCTTCCGCCGCATCGGCCGCTACGCGCAGTACTACCAGGATGGCACCGACGCGTGGCGCTACGAGAAAGCGCTTGGCTGACGGCCCGCCACGGCTGCTCCCACCGCTACCGGAAAATCCCGTGTCTGCAGATGCGCCCGAACTGCGGCGGCGGCTTCAGCCCGCGACGCCGCGCGAGCGCATCCTCCGGCCCGGCGGCTGCGCCCGCGCGGCGTAGTGCGCTCAGCCACCCAGCGGCTGCCCGATGCGCCGCTCGGTCGCCTCGTCCGGCCGCGCCACCAGCGCGCCGGTGCGCATCAGGCTGATGCTGTAGTGGCCCTGGTCGACCAGCGGCAGGAACGCACCGCTGCCGTAGACGGTGTCGATTTCCGGCAGCCAGCGCGGGTATTGTTTTTTCAAGTTGAGCAGGTCGAACGCGCCGGCTTCGCCGAAGCCGATCACCGTGCGCGGCGCTTCGGCTTCCTGTGCCGGATCGTCGTAGCGGCCGGACAGGCGGTCGAGCCGGTACAGCGGCGGCACGCCGGCCAGCAGGACAGGCAGCTTCCACTTCAGCACGATCGCCTCGATGCGCCAGTCGTCGCCGGCCAGCTGCACCTGGCGCGTGCGCCCGTCGGGCCAGGTGAGGGTGAGTGCCCAGCGCTGCGGCGACAGGATGCGCGCGTCGATCTCGACCACCGGCGCCTCCTCGCCAAGCAGCCGGTAGCCACGCAGCGCGTAGCCGGTGCCGGCCAGCAACAGGGTCAGCGCGAAGCAGGCCAGGCACAGCAGCGCGCGCCCGCTGGCGGCGAACCGGCGGCCGTCGTGCAGGCGCTGGCGCAAGGCCACCAGCTGCACCAGGGTGATCAAAGCAAATACCGCCGCCAGTACCAGCAGCACGGTCATCGGCATGCGCAGCAGTGCGCTCCAGTCCATCGTCGTTCCCTCATCGCCCCGTCGTGCGATTCATCCGCGCATCATAGCGGCGATGCCGCGGCCGATCCGCCGCGCCTCGCTATACTGCGACCGTCTTCAGGAATTCCGACCATGCGCCGATCCCTCTTGCTGCTGCCGTTCTGTCTCGCCCTCGCTACGCTTGCCGGCTGCGGCAACAAGGGTCCGCTGGTGCTGCCGACCCATCCCGCCTCGACATCGACCACCGCGAAACCGGCCGCGCCCGCGCTGCCGGCCAGCGTCGATAACCCGCCTACCGACCAGTACTGATTCCGCCCATGCAGCTGCGCTTCTCGAAAATGCACGGCATCGGCAACGACTTCGTCGTGCTGGATTGCCGGCAGCGCGCGTTTCCATTGGACGCGGCACAGATCCGCGCGCTGGCCGACCGCCACACCGGCGTGGGCTTCGACCAGTTGCTCAGCATCGAGCCGGCGCGCAACCCGGGCTGCGCGTTCTACTACGGCATCTGGAACGCCGACGGTTCGCCATCCGGCCAGTGCGGCAACGGCGTGCGCTGCGTGGCGGCGTGGCTGCACCGCGCCGGCGCGCTGGCGCTGGGTGACAGCGTGATGATCGAGAGCCCGTCCGGCCCGGTGACGGTACGCCTGCTCGACGCACATGAGGTCACCGTGGACATGGGCGAGCCAGTCTTCGAACCGGCGCGGATCCCGTTCGCGGCCGACGTCGCGGCCGATCGTTACGCGATCGTCGTGGCCGACGAACGGCTGGACATCGGCGCGGTGTCGATGGGCAACCCGCACGCGGTGGTGGCGGTCGACGACCTGGCCGACCCCGCGTTGCAACGGCTCGGCCCGCTGCTGACGAACCACCCACGCTTCGCGCAGGGCGCCAACGCCGGCTTCGTGCAGCGGCTCGATCGCGGCCAGCTGCGCCTGCGCGTGCACGAACGCGGCGCCGGCTGGACCCGGGCCTGCGGCACCGGTGCCTGCGCCGCGATGGCGGTGCTGCACCAGCGCGGCGACGTCGACGATTCGGTGGCCGTCGAGCTGCCCGGCGGCACGTTGCGGATCGACTGGGCCGGCCCCGGCCGCACGCTGTGGATGACCGGTCCGGCCGCGTTCGCGTTCGAGGGCGAATGGCCGGTTCCGGCCACCAGCGCCTGACGCGGCGGTTGAAGCGCGCCCGCGTCCATCGCACACTCCAGCCGGACGGCGCGCATCTTTCGCGCCCCGCAACGGTTCGAGGACATTCACGCATGACCGCCACCCTGCTCGACGACGCCACCCAGGCCCGCGTGGTCGCCGCCTACCTGAAGCGCCACCCGGAATTCCTCAGCGAATACCCCGAGCTGGCCGCCCGACTGACCATGCCGCCGCGCGAGCAGGGCGGCGCGGTGTCGTCACTGGCGGTGTACCAGCTGCAGAGCCTGCGCGACAAGAACGCGGAGCTCGAACGCCAGCTGGCCGAGTTGATCGCGATCGCCGCCGAGAACGAGAAGCTGATGGAACGCGTGCACGGGCTCACCGTGGCACTGCTGCGCGCGAACACGATGGAGGTGACCGCGCGCACGGTGATCGCCAAGCTCAGCGCGGATTTCCACACCGAGCAGGTGCGCCTGCTGCTGTTCGGCGACGAGCCGCAGCTGCCGCGCGCGGACTGGCTGCAGCAGATTCCCGGTGGCGCCGAGGCGTTGCCGGAGTTCGCCGAATTCCTGCGCAAGGGCGAGCCGGTCTCCGGCCGCCTGTCCACCGAGAAACTCGCCCGCCTGTTCGGCGACGCCGCCGCGCAGATCCACTCGGTCGCGCTGATGCGGCTGGGCGACTGCGGCATCCTGGCGATCGGCAGCACCAACCCAGACCGCTTCCAGCCCGGCATGGGCACGCTGTTCCTGAAGATGATCGCCGCCACCATCACCGCCGCGCTGGCCCGCTCGCGGGATATTTCCTGAGCCGGCGATGACGCCCGAACAACAGGTCGAGCAATGGCTCGCCCGCCTCGCCGACGAGCGGCACGCCTCGCCGCACACGGTCGCCGGCTACCGCCGCGACCTGGCCAAGCTGCTGCACTTCATGCGGGAACAGCAGCTGGCCTCGTTCGAGGCGCTGGACGCGAACCGGATGCGCACGTTCGTGGCCGGCGAGCATCGCGGCAAGACCGGCAAGGATGGGCTGGCGCCGAAAAGCCTGCAACGCCTGCTGTCGTCCTGCCGCAGCCTGTTCCGCCAGCTCAATCGCGAAGGCCAGCTGACCAGTGATCCGCTGCTCGGCGTGCGCGGCCCCAAGGTACGCCGCAAGCTGCCGCAGGTGCTCGATGTCGACGAGGCCGCCGCGCTGGTGGAGACCGACAGCGGTGGCAAGCTGGCGCTACGCGACCGCGCGATGCTGGAGCTGTTCTATTCCAGCGGCCTGCGCCTGTCCGAACTGTGCGGCCTGCGCTGGCTCGACCTCAACCTCGACGAGGGCGAAGTGCGCGTGCTCGGCAAGGGCAGCAAGACCCGCATCGTGCCAGTCGGCCGCCATGCCATCGCCGCACTGCGCGCGCTGGGCGCGGAGGAGGGCACGCTGGCGGACAGTCCGATCTTCCGCGGCCGCGGCGGTGCGCCGATCAATCCGCGCACGATCCAACTGCGCATGAAGACGCTGGCGCTGCAGCAAGGCATTCCGAAACACATCCATCCGCACCTGTTGCGGCATACCTTCGCCAGCCACATGCTGGAATCCTCCGGCGACCTGCGCGCCGTGCAGGAACTGCTCGGCCACGCCGACATCGCCACCACCCAGATCTACACCCACCTGGATTTCCAGCACCTGGCCAAGGTCTACGATGCCGCGCATCCGCGGGCGAAGCGCAAGCCATAGACGGCTGTACTCCCTCCCCTGCCTGCAGGGAAGGGGCCGGGTTTACCCCCGACATTGAAGCGATACCCCCACGACCCCATCTCATCCGCTCAGACATCTTCTTGCGGAGCTCCCATGGAATCCTTCCACGCCACCACCATCGTCTGCGTGCGCCGCGAAGGCCGCGTCGTGATCGGCAGCGACGGCCAGGTCACGCTGGGCAACACGGTGATGAAGGGCAACGCCCGCAAGGTGCGCCGGCTGGGCAAGGCGGGCGACGTGGTGGCCGGCTTCGCCGGTGCCACCGCCGACGCGTTCACCCTGTTCGAGCTGTTCGAGCAGAAGCTTGAAAAGCACAACAGCAACCTCACTCGCGCCGCGGTGGAAATGGCCAAGGAATGGCGCACCGACCGCCGCTTCGGCCGGCTCGAGGCGATGCTCGCCGTGGCGGACAAGGAGGCCTCGCTGCTGATCTCCGGCAACGGCGACGTGGTGGAACCCGAACACGGCCTGATCGCGATCGGCTCCGGCGGCCCGTTCGCGCAGTCCGCCGCGATGGCCCTGCTCGAAAACACCGACCTGGACGCGCGCACCATCGTCGAGAAGGCGCTGAAGATCGCCGGCGACATCTGCATCTACACCAACCACAACGTGTCGATCGAAGAGCTGTGATTCGGGAGGGGGGATTCGGGATTCGCAAAAACCCGCCCCCACTCCCATGCGCCACCCGCTGATCTTCCGAATACCGAATCTCGTCTCCCGAATCCCGGCGAAGCCCATGTCCGAACTCACTCCCCGCGAAATCGTCAACGAACTCGACCGCTACATCATCGGCCAGCACGACGCCAAGCGTGCCGTGGCGGTGGCGCTGCGCAGCCGCTGGCGGCGCATGCAGCTGCCGGCCGAGATGCGCAACGAGATCACGCCGAAGAACATCCTGATGATCGGACCCACCGGCGTCGGCAAGACCGAGATCGCGCGGCGGCTGGCCACGCTGGCGAATGCGCCGTTCGTGAAGGTCGAGGCGACCAAGTTCACTGAGGTGGGCTATGTCGGCAAGGATGTCGAATCGATCATCCGCGATCTGGCCGATGGTGCCTACAAGCTGACCCGCGAGCAGGCGATCAAGCGCGTGCGTTCACAGGCCGAGGATCGCGCCGAAGACCGCATCCTGGACGCACTGCTGCCGCGCCGGCAGGCCCCGCCGACTGACTGGAGCCACGACGCACCGGCCGCTCCTGCAATCGACAGCGACACCCGCCAGAAGCTGCGCAAGCAACTGCGTGAGGGGGCGCTGGACGAGCGCGAAATCGAGCTGGATTTCGTCATGAACGTGGGCGTGGAGATCATGTCGCCGCCGGGCATGGAGGAGATGGGCGCGCAGCTGCGCCAGATGTTCCAGAACCTGGGCGGGGCCAAGACACAGAACCGCAAGCTGGCGATCAAGCTGGCGCGCCCGCTGCTGATCGACGAAGAGGCCGGCAAGCTGCTCAACGACGAGGAAATCCGCGCCCAGGCGATGGAAGCTGCCGAGCAGAACGGCATCGTCTTCATCGACGAGATCGACAAGGTCGCCCAGCGCGGCGACCACGGCCACGCCGGGGTCAGCCGCGAAGGCGTGCAGCGCGACCTGCTGCCGCTGGTGGAGGGCTCCACCGTGTCGACCAAGTACGGGCCGATCAAGACCGACCACATGCTGTTCATCGCCTCCGGCGCGTTCTCGCTGGCCAAGCCGTCCGACCTGATCCCCGAGTTGCAGGGTCGGTTGCCGATCCGAGTCGAACTGTCCGCACTCAGCGTGGACGACTTCAAGCGGATCCTGCGCGAGCCGCAGAACGCGTTGACCAAACAGTACGTGGCGCTGCTCGGCACCGAAGGCGTCAGCATCGAGTTCACCGACTCCGGCGTCGACCGGCTGGCCGAGGTGGCGTTCCAGGTGAACGAGCGCACCGAGAACATCGGCGCCCGTCGGCTGCACACCGTGATGGAGCGCCTGCTGGAAAAGATTTCCTTCGAGGCGGCGGACAAGTCCGGCGAAAAATACCTTATCGACGCCGAACATGTAGACAAAAACCTTGGAAGCCTGGCCCGGAACGAGGATCTCAGCCGCTACATCCTCTGAACAAGCCGGTTACCCCCATCTGCTAAAATAGGCGCCGTGAGCAACATTATTGAACTGAAAAACACCGGCCAGCGCGCCCAGTTGCGCGAGGCGCAGCAGAAGCAGACGCTGGTGCGGTTGTGGCGCGAGGAGCTTGAACACGGCAGCTTCTGCGGCTACGTGGGCGGCGTGGGACGCGAATTCTTCCTGCTCTGGGTGGTCGGCGACGGCGTCACCTACGACGGCATGTACGTGATGCGCCATCGCGACGTCAGCGAGCTGGAGGCACCCGACAAGCACCATGTGTTCTTCGAGAAGGCACTGGCACTGAAGCACATCCTGCCGCGCATGCCGCGCGGCTTCCCGCTGGACAATATCCGCGAGGTCATCCAGGCCGCCGGGGCGCAGGCCGCGGTGATCGGCGTGCACGTGGACAGCGAGGACGAGTCCGAGGTCTGCTACATCGGCCGCCTGATCGACGTCGAGGAAGACGGCTTCAACATGCAGGAACTGAGCCCCGACGCGGAGTGGATGCGCGAGCCCTCGTTCTTCGCCTGGGACGAAGTCTCCACCGTCAGCATCGAGGACAGCTACGCGCAGTCCCTGCTCGCCGTGGCCGGCCCCGCGCCGGCCCTGCTGCCCGGCGACACCGGCTTCGGTCGCGCTCCCTCCCCCTGAGCCTGCTCCTCCCTGCAACGCAGGGAGACCAGAGGATCGCGACCGCCGTCCGGTGCCTGCGGTTCCAGCGCCGTCGCGTCAGCGGTTAAGCTCTCACGTTCATCGTGAAGCCAGCGCGCCACGGCAGGGGACAATAGATGACACGCATAGTCGTCGTCGGCAGCATCAACATGGATCTGGTTACCCAGGCACCGCGTTTTGTCGGCCCCGGCGAGACCATCCTGGGCGAACGTTTCCTCACCGTGCCCGGCGGCAAAGGTGCCAACCAGGCCGTGGCCGCGGCGCGGCTCGGCGCCGAAGTGGCGCTGGTCGGCGCCATCGGTGACGACGCGTTGGGTCGGCAACTGCGCGAGGGCCTGGCGACCGAAAAGGTCGACCTCAGCCACGTCGTGCAACTCGCCGGCAGCGCCAGCGGCACCGCGTCGATCACCGTCGCCGGCGGCGAGAACCAGATCATCGTGGTCCCCGCCGCCAACGCACGCGTCACCCCGGCGCAAGTCGAAGGCGCGCAGTCACTGATCGCCCGCGCCGACGCCGTGCTGGTGCAGATGGAAATCCCGCTGGAAACCGTCGAAGCCACCCTGCGCCTGGGCCACCGCCTCGGCGTGCCGGTGCTCCTCAACCCCGCCCCCGCGCAGAAGCTGCCAATCGACTGGCTGCGATTCGCCCGCTACGTCACTCCGAACCAGCACGAACTGGCGATCCTGCTGGGCGCCGATCCGACAGAGGATTTCCGCACATTGATGCAACGCGCGCCCTGTCCCATCGTACTCACCCGCGGCGGCGACGGCGCCTGGTACCGCGAACAGGGCGACCCGATCCACCGGAGCGGTTTCAACGTCGCCGTGGTCGACAGCACCGGCGCCGGCGACACTTTCAACGCCGCGCTGGCCGTGTTCCTGGCCGAAGGCCTGCCCAGCGCCGTACGCAAGGCTTGCGCCGCCGCCGCGCTGTCGGTGACGAAGCTCGGCGCGCAGGGCGGGATGCCCACCTTGCATGAAGTGACATTTTTCCTGGCGCAGCAGAAGGGCTGATACTTGTCGATGTAAAAGCCTTTTGGCGCGCACCGACAAACTGTCTGTTCCAGCGGACTTGTAAGGGGACGGTACGATGAAATACGCCTACTGGCGCGCTCTCATTATTTCCCTGGCAATGTTTCTCATGCCGTGCAGGGATGTCGCGGCCGCAACGCCGGAGGCAGCACCGACCCCTTCAGGCACGGCTGCACCAACTCGAGCCGAACTGAATGCATCCTGGGCACAGGTGCTGAACGAAAACATCCCCGGCGCCCAGCGGCAACAGGCATTGTCCAGGATCGAGCAAGAGGCTCAAACGGGTGACCAACACGACTTGTACTTGCTCGGCTCGCTTTATCACATGGGCCAGCATGCACACGGCTCACTCGTGCAGCGCGATTTCGTCAAAGCCAGCCTCTATCTGGGAAACGCCGCCACGCGAGGTAGCGTTCTGGCGATGGCCAAGATGGCCGAGATCAAGCTGGCTATGCGTCAGTATCGGGAAGCGATGAATTGGGCGCAAATATACGGTCACTACGAACGGCTGCTGCCGAAGAGCGAGCATCCGCACGACGGCTATGCAGCGGAACTGGTGCAACGCATCGCCGACAAGCTTGGACGATCTGCCATGCCCGGGATCATGAGCGACGTGAACAGCTTCATTGCCTTGAACGACGCAAAAATCCGAGCCGGCACTGACAGCAAGTTCGCGACCGAGAAGTTGGCTCCAGCCCCAAAATCAAAGGCTTTCTTGCCTCCGAACGGCCGCTTCGCACCACGCGCGGGGTTTGCCGACTGCCTGCTGGCGTTCAATGCAGACGGGTCGCTCGCCGATGTGTGGCTGCTGGACGCGGTTCCCGATCCGGAGTTGGGCGTGGCCTTGCGCAGATACGCCCGGGAAATGACCGTTCGCCCCACAGCTGCGGATGCCGGATCGGCTTTGCGCTACGCCTGGATGCCGATCATGTACGACGATGGAAGATATCGCGCCGCGGTCGTCCATTGAGTCGGCCAATGTCGCGCCGCGGAGCCAGGAACAAGAGCTTCCCCGGCCCTTGAGGACGGGCACTATCCATCGATCAAGGAAAGTACCTGGTGTCTTTGCCGGGTACTGATGCATGTAAGAAAAGTTACCGCTTTTCCCTACTTGCCGATGCAAAACGAACCGAAGATTGCGCCGAGCAGATCGTCGCTGGAATAGCTGCCGGTGATTTCGCCCAGCGCATGCTGGGCCTGGCGCAGTTCCTCGGCAGCGAGCTCGCCGGCACGACTCGTGGCAAGGACGGCGGCAGTGCGATCGAGATGCGTGCCGACTTGCTGCAAGGCCAGCACGTGACGACGGCGCGCGCTGAAGGCACCTTCGCCGCTGCCGGCACCGGCCAGCCGCTTGAGGTGCTCGCGCAAGGTGTCGAGGCCGGCGCCGGTTTTTGCGGAAGCCCACAGCCAGTGCATGCCTTCGCATTGGCTGTGGCGCGGCGGTAGTTGGTCCACGTCGATCTTGTTGATCATCACCACGCGCTCGACGCCGGCGGGCAGGGCATCGAAGAGCGCCAGGTCGGCGGGGTAGTCGGCAGTCGTGGTGACCAGCAGGGCGACATCGGCACGTTGCAGTTCGCCGTGGGCGCGGCGCACGCCTTCGCGTTCGACTTCGTCGTCGGTGTCGCGCAGGCCGGCAGTATCGGCCAGTTCCAGCGCGATGCCATCGAGGCTGAGCGATTCGCGCAACACGTCGCGGGTGGTGCCGGCAACCGGCGTGACGATGGCGCGCTCGCTGCCGGCCAGCGCGTTGAGCAGGCTGGACTTGCCGGCGTTGGGGCGGCCCACGATGGCCACCTTGAGGCCATCGTTCAAACGCAGGCCTCGTTGTGCCTCGCGAAGCAGTTCGGCCAGTTCGACACGCAGGCTTTCGAGTTGTGCCGCGATCGCCGGGTCGGCGAGGAAATCGATTTCCTCTTCCGGAAAGTCGATCGCCGCTTCGATATGCACGCGCAGCGCGATCAGCGCCTGCAGCAGCGCCTCGACCTTGCGCGAGAACACGCCTTCCATCGACTGCAACGCGGCGCGCGCGCCGGCCTGCGAGCGCGCCGCGATCAGGTCGGCAACGGCTTCGGCCTGGGCCAGGTCGAGCTTGCCGTTCAAGAACGCGCGCTCGGTGAATTCGCCGGGCCGCGCCAGGCGGGCGCCGAGTTCGCAGCAGCGGCGCAGCAGCCCGTCGAGCAGCACGGCGCTGCCGTGGCCTTGCAGTTCCAGCACGTGTTCGCCGGTGTACGAGGCGGGGGCGGGAAAGTGCAACAGCAGGCCGCGATCGATCAGCACGCCGGCGGCGTCACGGAACGCGGCGAAGTGGGCGTACCGAGGTTGCGGCATGCGGCCGAGCAAGGCTTGCGCGATCGCCGGCACCGCCGGCCCGGACACGCGCAGCACACCCACGCCGGCGGCACCGGGCGCACTGGCGATGGCGGCGATGGTGTCGCTGGAGTGCTCGGTCATGATGCGGTGACTCTAAATGAAGTCAGCCGCGATGGTTGCCCGCTCGCGGCTGACGACATGAACGCGGCAGGTCGGGCTCAGGCCGGCTTGACCACGTCCTCGCGATCGACGTGATGGGTGATCCACCATTGCTGGCCCAGGCCCACGATGCCGTTGACCGCGTAGTACAGGCACAGGCCGGCCGGGAAGAACGCGAACATCACGGTGAACAGCAGCGGCATCACCTTCATCATCTTCGCCTGGGTCGGGTCCATGCCCGCGGCGACCGGGTTCAACCACTGCGTGCCCAGCATCACGATCGCGTAGATGACCGGCAGGATGTAGAACGGATCGGGCGCGCTGAGGTCGGGGATCCACAGGAACGGTGCGTGACGCAGCTCCAGGCTGTACTCGAGCACGAAGAACAGGCCGTAGAACACCGGCATGGTGATCAGTACCGGCAGGCAGCCACCCATCGGGTTGACCTTCTCCTTCTTGTACAGCTCCATGGTGGCCATCTGCATCTTCTGCTTGTCGTCGCCGTAACGCTCCTTCAACGCCTGGATGCGCGGCGCGAGCTTGCGCATCTTCGCGCTGGAGCGGTACTGCACCGCCGTCAGCTTCCAGCTCAGACCCTTGATCAACAGCACCAGCAGGATGATCGCCACGCCCCAGTTCTTGGACACTGCGTGGAACTGCGACAGCACCCAGTGCATCGGCACCGCGATGATCTTGAACATGCCGTAGTCGATGGTCAGGTCCAGTCCCGGCGCGATCGTGTCCAGCGTGCCCTGCAGGTTCGGGCCCACGTACAAGCGCGACTGGCTGGTGAGGCTTTGCCCCGGCGCGACGCTCAGGGCGGGGCCGACCGTGCGGATCAGGTAGCGCGGATGCGCACTGTCCGGGTTGATCGTCTGGGTGACGTACTGCTCGGTCTGATCGGTCGGCGGGATCCACGCGGCGAAAAAGTACAGCTTCAGCATTGCCGCCCAGCCGCCCTTGATCGGGGCGTTGAGCAGGTCCTTCGGTTCGGCGAAATCCTTGAACGACAGCTTCTCGAACTTCTCGCCGGTGTACCAGGCGGCACCCTGGAAACTGCGCGTTTCCGGGTCGGTGTAGTTCTTCAGCCAGTTGCTGGCCTTCGGCGGCTCGGCGCGCAGCAGTTGCTGATAGGCATTGCCCTGCCATGGCGTGGCAGCGCCGTTGTCGATGCGCTGGCTCACGCCGATCACATAGCTGCCGCGCTTGAAGCTGTAGGTCTTGGTGACCTTGAGGCCGGCGGCGTCCTGCCAGGTGAGGTCGACCTTCAGCTCGTCCTGGCCGGGGGCCAGTGCGTAGGCGGTCTTCTCGCTGTGGAACAGTGCCAGGTGGTTCGGCTGGTCGGTCGGCGCGCTGTTGCTGCTGCTGACCAGACCGTTCTGGGCCACGAAGTAGTGCGCGTCGTCGTTGGCCAGCAGCACGGTCGGCGGCGGGTTCGGTGCCTTGTGCGTGCGCGGCGCCTGCGGGTAGGCCAGCAGGTCGGCGTGCACCAGGCTGCCGCCGCGGGTGTCCACGCTCAGCTTCAGCACGTCGGTGTCGATGGTGATCAGCTGCGCCGAGGTCGGCGCGGCAGGTCCAGCGGTGGTGGTAGTCGGCGGCGTGGCGGTATCCGGCGCCGAGGCCACCGGGATTGCACCAGGCACGCTGGCGTCAGCCGTCGGGGTGGCCGCACTTGCTGCGCTGGCCACCGCGGCCTGTGGCGGTGGCGGCGCGTAATCCTTCTCCCAGGCCAGGAACAGGAAGTAAGCCACGGCCAGCAGGGCGAACATGAGGAAGGTGCGCGTTTGATTCATCGCGTAGCAGATCCGGGTAACGCCACGACACTTGTCAACGCCGCGGAGACAGGAAGGAAAAAGGTCAACGCTCGATTGTGCTGGTGTCGTCGGCGGGCTTCAATGGCCCCGACGTCGCAGCATGGCTGGCCAGCAGTTTTTTCCACAGGCCGTCGAGTTCGGCCAGCAGTTGCGGCCCAGGTACGCCGGCAGCCTGTTCGCGTGCCATCACCATCATGTCGACCGCCGGCAGCTGGTGGCGCACGCGCCGGAACGACTCGCGCAGCAACCGCTTGATCCGGTTACGCTCGACCGCACGCTTGGAGACGCGCTTGGAAATCGCCAGGCCAAGCCGGGCATGGCCCAGGTCGTTGTCGCGATAGCGCATATGAAAACAGCGGCCGCCTGCGCGTCCGCTGCTTGTCCGCAAGGCGGCGAAGTCACCCGGCCGACGTAACCGCGCTTGGCGCGGCAGCCCGGCGGTGGACATGACGCTCGTCCCCAATACTTGATCGGTACTTACGGGATCAGGCGCTTGCGGCCCTTGGCGCGACGGGCGTTGAGAATCTTGCGACCGTCGGCGGTGGCCATACGGGCACGGAAACCGTGCGTGCGAGCGCGCTTGAGCTTGCTGGGCTGGAAGGTCCGCTTCATGGCTTACTCCGAAGGGAATGTGGATAAAAAGGTCAGAAAGTATGTGGGGTATTCGTCGCCGCTGTCAAATGACGCCGGAAGGCGCCCTGTGGATACCCATGTGGATATCTTGGCCGCGAGGGTATGGAGGAGGCTGCTAGACTAACCCATCACCCCCGCGCGCAAGCGCTTTGAGCTGTGGTCGATTTTATTCATGAGTGATCTGTGGCGGCGCTGCCTTGAGCGCCTCGAAGGCGATTTGAGCGCCGAAGACCTGCATACCTGGCTGATGCCGCTGCAGGCGCGCGACGATGCCAACGGCCTGCAGCTGTTCGCGCCGAACTCCTACACCCTGGACACCGTGCGCGGGCGCTATCTGGAACAGATCGAGGCGGTCCTGCTGCAGCTTGGCGGCAAGCCCTGCCCGGTGCGGCTGGAAGTCGGCTCCAGTGCGGTCCGCTCGACCCCGCCCGCCAAACCGGCGGCGGCACCCCGGACCGCCGCCGCGCCGGCGCCCGCGTTCAACCACAACCTGGACCCGCATTACACCTTCGAGACCTTCGTCGAAGGCAAGTCGAACCAGCTCGGCAAGGCCGCTGCGATGCAGGTGGCAACGAACCCGGGCCGGGCCTACAACCCGCTGCTGCTGTACGGCGGCACCGGCTTGGGCAAGACCCACCTCATGCACGCTGCCGGCAACCTGATGCGCGAGCGCAATCCGGACTTCAAGGTGATGTACCTGCGTTCGGAGCAGTTCGTCGGCTCGATGATCGAGGCTTTGCGCGCCAAGAGCATGGATGAGTTCAAGCGGCGCTTCCGCTCGGTCGACGCGCTGCTCATCGACGACATCCAGTTCTTTGCGGGCAAGGACACCACGCAGGAAGAATTCTTTCATACGTTCAATGCGTTGTTCGAATCCAAGCAGCAGATCATCCTGACCTGCGACCGCTATCCGAAGGAAGTAGACAAGCTCGAGCCGCGGTTGAAATCGCGCTTGGGCTGGGGTCTCTCGGTGGCGATCGAGCCGCCGGATTTCGAGACCCGGGCGGCGATCCTGCTGGCCAAGGCACACGAGAAGGGCGTGGCGGTCGACGAGAACGTGGCGATGCTGCTGGCCAAGCGGATCCGTTCCAACGTGCGTGACCTCGAGGGCGCGCTGAACACGCTGGCGGCGCGGGCGAACTTCTACGGCAAGCCGATCACCACCGACTTTGCCGAGGAGACTTTGCGCGACCTGTTGGCCACGCATGCGCAGGCGATCACCATTCCGAACATCCAGAAGATCACCGCCGAATACTTTAACGTGCGCCTGCAGGACCTACTGTCCAAGCGGCGCGTACGTTCGCTGGCACGGCCGCGGCAGATCGCGATGACCTTGTCCAAGGAACTGACCGAGCACAGCCTGCCGGAGATCGGCGAAGCCTTCGGCGGGCGCGACCACACCACGGTGATGCACGCCTGCAAGACGATCCGCAAATTTGTCGAGACCGACGCACGGATGCGCCAGGATTGGGAACAACTGATTCGCACCCTGACCGGCTGAGCGGCGACGCGCAAAAGTTTATGGATAAGCGGGGGTTCAAGCTGTGGATAATGGGTGGATGGATTCGCACCTGGAGTTATCCACAAATCGTCCACCGCCAGGCAGCCGCTTCAAGCACAACCATAAAATCTCCCAGACGATTGATTTCAAACAAAAATTTTAGTTATAAAAGTTACCCACAGCACCTACAACAACCACTAAACTTCTTTTAAAGATAGAACAGCAGGTATAGGGGAAGCACAGCCATGCAATTCAGCATCCAACGAGAAGCTCTGCTCAAGCCACTGCAGCAGGTGGTTGGTGTCGTTGAACGCCGCCAGACGCTGCCCGTGCTGGCCAACCTGCTGGTCAAGGTCGGCGACGGCAAACTGTCGCTGACCGGCACCGACCTCGAGGTGGAGATGGTGGCCACCACCGAGGCGGAAAAGCTGGCGGACGGCGAAATCACCATCCCTGCGCGCAAGCTGTTCGACATCGTGCGAGCCCTGCCCGACGGCGCACGAATCGACCTCAAGCTCAACGGCGATCGCGTGGCGCTGAACGCCGGGCGCAGCCGCTTCACCCTGACGACTTTGCCGGCCAGCGAATTTCCCACGGTCGACGAGATCGAACTGGTGGAAAAGGTCAGCCTGCCGGAAGAAGTGCTGCGCGACCTGATGGAACGCACCGCGTTCGCGATGGCGAACCAAGACGTGCGCTATTACCTCAACGGCATGCTGCTAGACCTGCAGGAACACACGCTGCGCTGCGTGGCTACCGACGGCCACCGCCTGGCCATGAAGGAAACCGAGTTGCTGAGCTCGGTCAGCACGCGTCGGCAGATCATCATTCCGCGCAAGGGCGTCAACGAACTGATCGGCCTGCTGGAAACCGGCGACGGGCAGGTCGAGCTGGAATTCGGTCGCAACCACCTGCGTGTGCGCCGTGGCGATGTGGTGTTCACTTCCAAGCTGATCGACGGTCGTTTCCCGGACTACGAGGCAGTGATCCCGCTCGGTGCCGATAAGACCGCCACGCTGGACCGCGAAGTGCTGCGTGGCGCCCTGCAGCGCGCTGCGATCCTGTCGAACGAAAAGTACCGTGGCGTGCGGCTGGAGCTGTCGCCGGGCAAGCTGCGCATCGTGGCGCACAACCCGGAGCAGGAGGAGGCGGTCGAGGAAGTCGAGGCCGACACCCACGTGTCCGATCTGGCGGTCGGTTTCAATGTGGGTTACCTGCTCGATGCGCTGGCCGCCCTGCGTGGTGACCAGGCCCGGCTCAGCCTGCGCGATGCCCAGTCCAGCTGCCTGGTGCAGGAACACGACAACGAGCATGCCCGCCACGTGATCATGCCGTTGCGGCTCTGACGGCCACCGCATGGTCTTCGCCATGTGCAGCAAGAACGGGCGACGCCGGGATTCCCATCAGGGACCCCGGCGTTCCTGTTTGTGGACGCGCCACGCATGAGGCTGGAACAGCTGCGCATGCGCGGACTGCGCTGCCTCACCGACGTCAGCGTGGCACTGGACCCCGCGATCAACGTCTTCGTGGGCGCCAACGGCGCCGGTAAGACCAGCGTGCTGGAGGCGGTGTTCCTGCTGTCGCATGCACGCTCGTTCCGCAGTGGCGCGAAAGAGGCGCTGTTGCAGCGGGGCACACCGCAGCTGTCGATCTTTGCCGAACTACGCCACGCCGACCAGCGGGTCTGCCGACTTGGTCTGGGTCGGGACGGAGTGCGCTGGGAAGCCAAAGTGGACGGCCAGAACGTGGCGATCGGGCAACTGGTGCGCGAATGCGCCGTGGTCTGCTTCGAGCCCGGTTCGCATGCACTGATCGCGGGTTCGGCCGAAGAGCGCCGTCGCTATCTGGACTGGGGCGTGTTCCACGTGGAACACGATTTCCTGTCCGGCTGGCGCCGTTATCAACGGGCGCTGAAACAGCGCAACAGCTTGCTGCGTTCCGCGTCGGCATCGACCGACGCATTGTTCGTGCCGTGGGAGACGGAACTGGCGCAGTCCGCCCGCCAGATCGACCTGCAGCGACGCGCCTATCTGGACCTGCTGCGTCCGAAGCTGCTGGCCAGCGTTGCCGGTTTGCTGCCGGAACTGGGCGCGCTCGACCTGCGCTACCGCCGCGGTTGGTCGGAAGAGCACGACCTGGCCCGGCAATTGCGCGAGCAGCGGGGCAGGGATCTGGCTCGCGGGCATACCACGCTGGGTGCGCATCGCGCCGACTGGTCGGTCGGGTTCGAACATGCCCCGTTGCGCGAGCATCTGTCGCGCGGCCAGGAAAAGCTCTCCGCCCTGGCCTGCATGCTGGCCCAGGCCGAGCTGTATGCCGAGCATCGCGGCGAATGGCCGATCGTGTGCCTGGATGATCTCGCCTCGGAGCTGGACCAGGCCCATCAGGCCGCTGTGGTGGCTCAGTTGATGGCGGCCCATGCCCAGATTCTGCTGACCGGCACGGAGCTGCCGGCGGCGTTGCAGGGGCTTCCGGCGCGCGTGTTCCACGTGGAACAAGGTGAGCTGGTGCGCCTGCTATAATCGAAGGGTTGCATCTCCCAAGGATTGCATAACCCTGTCCGGCCTTTCACGGCGCCGTGTCGGGCGGGTCGCCTGGCGCCAGGAAACGGTCAACGCATGAACGAATCCATGAACGAATCGCACTACGACTCAAGCAACATCAAGGTCCTGAAAGGCCTGGAGGCGGTGCGCAAGCGCCCGGGCATGTACATCGGCGACACCGATGACGGCACCGGCCTGCATCACATGGTGTTCGAGGTCGTCGACAACGCGATCGACGAGGCGTTGGCCGGTTATTGCGACAAGGTGGTGGTTACCATCTTCGACGATGGCTCGGTCAGCGTCAGCGACAACGGCCGTGGCATCCCGGTCGACATGCACCCGGAGGAGGGCCGCTCTACCGCCGAAGTGGTGATGACGGTACTGCACGCCGGCGGCAAGTTCGACGCGAATTCCTATAAGGTTTCCGGCGGTCTGCACGGCGTGGGCGTGTCGGTGGTCAACGCGTTGAGCGACCATCTGTGGCTGACGATCTATCGCGACGGTTACGAGCACCTGCAGGAATACTCGCTCGGCGAGCCGTTGTTCCCGCTCAAGGTGATCGGTCCGTCGAGCAAGCGCGGCACCCTGGTGCGCTTCCTGCCCAGTCCGGCCACATTCACCAGCAATATCGACTTCCACTACGAGATCCTGGCCAAGCGCCTGCGCGAGCTGGCTTTCCTCAACTCGGGTGTCACCATCGAGCTGAAGGACGAACGCGGCGATGGTCGCCAGGACACGTTTGCCTACAACGGCGGCATCCGCTCGTTCGTGCAGCATTTGGCCCAGCTGAAGACCGCTTTGCACCCGAACGTGATCAGTCTGACTGCGGAACAGGACGGCATCGTGGTGGAAGTGGCGATGCAGTGGACCGACTCCTACCAGGAGACGATGTTCTGCTTCACCAACAACATTCCACAGCGCGATGGCGGCACCCACCTCACCGGCTTCCGTGCCGCGCTGACCCGCTCGCTGCAGAGCTACATCGAAAAATCCGGGCTGGCCAAGAACGCCAAGGTGGCGTTGTCCGGCGATGACATGCGCGAAGGCATGATTGCGGTACTGTCGGTCAAGGTACCCGACCCGAAGTTCTCCTCGCAGACCAAGGACAAGCTGGTCTCGTCCGAGGTCAAGACCGTGGTCGAGCAGGTGGTCAACGAAAAGCTCGGCGAGTTCCTGCTGGAGCATCCGAACGAGGCCAAGGCGATCGCCTCCAAGGTGGTCGACGCCGCCCGCGCGCGCGAAGCCGCGCGCAAGGCCCGCGAGATGACCCGGCGCAAGGGCGCGCTGGACATCGCCGGCCTGCCCGGCAAGCTGGCCGACTGCCAGGAAAAGGACCCGGCGCTGTGCGAGCTGTTCCTGGTCGAGGGTGATTCCGCCGGCGGCTCGGCCAAGCAGGGTCGCAACCGCAAGACCCAGGCCGTGCTGCCGCTGAAGGGCAAGATCCTCAACGTGGAGAAGGCGCGCTTCGACCGCATGCTGGCCTCGGCCGAGGTCGGCACGCTGATCACCGCGCTCGGCACCGGCATCGGCAAGGACGAGTACAACCCGGACAAGCTGCGCTACCACCGCATCATCCTGATGACCGACGCGGACGTGGACGGCTCGCATATCCGCACCCTGTTGCTGACCTTTTTCTACCGGCAGATGCCCGAGCTGATCGAGCGCGGTCACATCTACATCGGTCTGCCGCCGCTGTACAAGGTGAAGCAGGGCAAGCAGGAGCTGTACATCAAGGACGACACCGCACTGAACGACTATCTGATCTCCAGCGCGGTCGACAATGCCGCGCTGACCTACAACCCGGACGCGCCGCCGATCACCGGCGAGGCGCTGGAAAAGCTGTTGCGCGGCTATCAGCATGCGCTGGACCAGATCGCCAAGCTGGCCCACCGTTTCGATGCCGCCGTATTGAACGCCTTGCTCGAACATTCGCCGATGGCACCGGCGCTGTGGTCCGATCCGGTTGCCATGCAGGCCTGGCTGGACGGCGCCACCCGGCGCCTGGCCGCCAGCGGCTTGGGCAAGCCGCACTACCGCATGTCGCTACGCCCGGCCTACGACGAGCAGCCGGCCGCAATCGAAGTGGTGAAGGAGCAGCATGGGCTCAGCCACACCTGGTTGCTGCCGCAGCCGTTCTTCGGCAGCAACGAGTTCCGTCCGCTGTTGGCGATCAGCCAGCAGATCGCCGGCATGATCCAGCCCGACGCGGTGGCGCGCCGGGGCAATGCCTCGCGCGGCGTACTCAGCTTCCTGGAGGCTCGCAACTGGCTGCTGGACGAGGCCAAGAAGGGCCGCAGCATCCAGCGCTTCAAGGGCCTGGGCGAGATGAATCCGGAGCAATTGTGGGACACCACGGTGAACCCGGAGACCCGGCGCATGCTGCAGGTCGGCATCGAGGACGCGATCGCGGCCGACCAGATGTTCTCGATGCTGATGGGCGAAGCGGTCGAACCGCGCCGCGACTTCATCGAGGCGAACGCACTGAAGGTCGCCAACCTGGATATCTGAGCCTTTCTCGCCGGTGCCACGGCATATGCCGTGGCACCGGCGGCGGGCTTTCAAATCAGGCGCGCAGATTCATGGAAAGGCCGATGACGACCGGTGAAAAGGCAAGCAACTTCCCGATTGACCAATGAAAATCGCCAAGTAATTGATTTTTAACAAACTTGATGCGGCGCTGCAACTTGTTATCGCTTGCCGGGTCGGGTTAGGCTTCACAGTTCCCCCGCGTCGTTAACGACACGCCCAGAACATTATGAGGATCACCATGAAGCATGTCCGAGGGTTAACCATGCTGGCGAGCGTTGCGCTGCTGCTGGGCGTGGTCAGCAGCCCGGTGCTGGCACGCAAGAGCGACGATGCCAAACCCAAGAAGGAAGTGCTGTATCCGAACACGACCCGCGCCGAGCCGAAGCTCGACCTGACCAGTGAGAAGGATCAGAAAAACCTCAACGAAGGCCTGGACGCGGTCAACGAGGGCGACAAGGCCAAGGCCGAGCAGCTGCTGAAGCCGATCATCGACGGCAGCAAGAGCAAGTACGCGCAGGCGCTGGCCCTGCAGGGCATGGCCAGCCTCCAGTACAACGATAACGACTACAAGGGCGCAATTGCCTCGCTGCAGCGTTCGCTGGCGCTCGGCGTGATGCCGAACGACACCTACTTCCAGCTGATGTACATGCTGGCGCAGTTCCAAATGGCCGACGAGCAGTACCAGCCGGCGCTGGACACGATCGCCAAATGGCGTGCCGAGGGCAAGAAGGAAACCGCCGATTCGTATGCGCTCGAGGGTAACGCCGAGTACCGGATGGGCAAGTACGCGGAGGCGATCGCCTCGATCAACAAGGCCAAGTCGCTGACTGACAAAGCGGAACCGAGCTGGGACCAGATCCTGATGGCCAGCTACGCTGAATCCGGTCAGGATGAAAAAGCCGCCGAACTGGCCAAAAACCAGCTCAACTCCAATCCGGGCGATCCGAACGCGCTCAACAATGCGGTCGCGGTGCTGATGCAGGCGCACAAGTACCCGGAAGCGATCCAGATGATGGAGAAAGCCCGCGCCGCCGGCACGCTTACCAAGGACTCGCAGTACGTGAACCTGGCCAAGCTGTACCTGATCACCGGCCAGGAAAGTGCCGATCCCGCGCCGAACGCGATCAAGGCCGGGCAGGTGCTTGAGGAAGGCATGAGCAAGGGCGTGCTCAAGCCCGACGCGGAAACCTATGTGCTGCTGGGTCAGTCCGCCGAGATCGCGAACAACATCGACAAGGCGATTGGCTACTACAACAAGGCCCAGCCGCTCGCCACCGACGGCGAAGCCGCGTTGCGTGCCGGACGCCTGCTGTTGAGCGAGAACAAGTACAGCCAAGCCAAGGGCCTGATCCAGCAAGCCATCGACAAGGGCGTGAAGCACAAGGGCACGGCATACATGCTGCTGGCCGAGTCCGAGCGTGGCTTGAAAAACAAGCCCGCCGCGATCGCCGCGATGAAGAACGCGGCACAGGACCCGGAGACGGCCGCGAAGGCCAAGGACTGGCTGAAAAAGGCCGGCGCTGGCTGACAGATTGAAGCGCGCGGCAGGCCGCGGGGTAGATGGACGTCCATATCATTTGCCCCGTGGTGCTATACAAATGTCATGTGCTGTTGTACCGTTGAAACCTTTCCCTAGCGTCTCCCCAGTGGCTAAGTTCCCTCCGGGTCCGTCCAGGCATCAGACGGTTTCGGGCCAAGCCCTGCGGCAACGTTCTCCTTCGGTTTGATCAGCTTCAGATAGTGACAGATGGCCTCAAGTAACGAAGAAATCGGGCGCGAGCCGTTTAGTTGGAAACGCACCTGGGCATTGGCAGTTGCCATCGGGCTGCATGCGTTTGCATTCCTGTTGATCGTCGCGCCGATGGCGCCGCCGAATCAGAATCACAAGGAAAAGGAACGCATCGTCCAGGTGAACTTCATCGAGCCGCCGCCGCCGCCGCCGCCGCCGCCACCGCCGCCGCCGGAGCCGCCGAAGCAGCCGCCGCCGAAGATCATTCAGCAGATCAAGCCGCCACCGACTCCGCCGCCGCCGACTCCGCCGCCGCCGGTGGAAGAGGTTTCGGCGAATGCGACCCCGGCACCGCCGCCGGCACCGCCAGCGCCACCGGCACCGCCTTCGGATATCACGGCCAGTTCGGATCTCAGCTACAACAGCCGTCTGCAACCGAAGTATCCACCGCAGGCGATTCGTCAGCGGCATGAAGGTACGGTGGTGCTGATGATCCTGGTGGGCGTGGATGGTTCGCCGAAGGACATCAAGATCGACCGGTCCAGCGGCTACCACGAACTCGATCGTGCTGCCATGGATGCCGCACGTCGTTGGCGCTTCAATCCAACGATTCGAAATGGACAAAAAGTTGAAGGGTACGCACGCGTTCCGGTCAACTTCAATCTCAACCAGCTGTAACCGGGTCCTTCCGGTTTACAGTTACAGTTCACGCTTGACTTCCCTAGGGTAGCGTTATGTTCCTACAGACTCCTGCAACGACCGATGCCGCACAGGCCATGGGTGGCAATACCAACGCCGAAGCCATGAAAGCCATGGGCTTCGACAATTTGATCCAGAACTTCGACTGGCTCGGCTGGGTCGTCTTCGTGACCCTGGTCGTGATGTCGTTCCTGTCGTGGTACTTCATCATCGCCAACGGCATCCGCAACGCCACCGTGAAGGCCCGTGCCGACAAGGTAATCGGCGGCTTCTGGGGCAACGGTTCCACCCAGGACGCGATCCGCGAACTGGAAGCCCAGCCGCGCAGCGAGCCGTTCTCCAAGATCGCGCTCGACGCCGCTTCGGCAGTAGCCCATCACCAGCAGGCCACGGCGGCGGGTACCACCGGTCGCTTGGCCGAGTCGCTGAGTCGCTCGGAGTTCATCGACCGCGCCCTGCGTCAGGCCGTGGCTCGCGAGAGCATGCGTCTGGAAGGCGGCATGACCCTGCTCGCCACGGTCGGTTCCGCTGCACCGTTCGTCGGTCTGCTCGGTACGGTATGGGGCATCTACCACGCCCTGATCCGCATCGCCGCTTCCGGTAATGCGTCGATGAACGCGGTGGCCGGCCCGGTGGGTGAGGCGCTGATCATGACCGCCTTCGGTCTGTTCGCCGCCATCCCGGCGCTGTTCGCCTACAACTTCTTCAGCCGTTCCAATCGCGTGGTCTACGCCCGCTTCGACGAGTTCGCGCACGACCTGCACGACTTCTTTGCGACTGGTTCGCGCGTCGAAAGCTCGAAGTGAGGGATTGACCCATGTCGATGAGCGTAGGAGACAATTCCGGCGGCCCGATGTCGGAGATCAACGTCACGCCGCTGGTCGACGTGATGTTGGTGTTGTTGATCATCTTCATGATCACTGCGCCGCTGATGTCCCACTCCATCACGATCGACCTGCCCACGGCGAACCCCAAGACCAAGGATGCGGAGCTGCCGGTGGCACCGCTGGATCTGGCGGTCAAGCAGGACGGCAGCATGTACTTCAATGACCACCTGGTCACCGAAGCCGAGTTGCGGGCGCAGTTTGCGGTGAATGCGCAGAAGTCGCCACAGCCGGAACTGCAGATTCGTGCGGACAAGAACACCGAGTTCAAGGTCGTGAAGAAGATCATCGGCGACGCCAAGGATTCGGGCATGGTGCATGTCGGCTTCATGACCACTGACGCGCCGAAGGGGTGACGAGATGTCTTTCTCTACCAACACCAGTGGACCGATGTCGGAGATCAACGTCACGCCGCTGGTCGACGTGATGCTGGTGCTGCTGATCATCTTCATGATCACGGCACCGGTACTGGCGCACAAGATCCAGGTCGATCTGCCGCAGCCGAATCCAGGTCCGCCGCCGCCGACCACGCCGCTGGATCCGATCCATCTGAAGATCGACCAGGCCGGTTCGCTGTACTGGAACGACACACCGGTCGACGAACTGGGCCTGAAGGCACAGCTCGCGGTGATCGCCCAGCAGAGCAACCAGCCGGAAATCCAGATCGCTGCGGATGACGCGGTGGCCTACCAGCACGTGGCACGGGTGCTGGCTGACGCGAAGAGCTACAACCTGGTCAAGATCGGTTTCACCGAGAACTTCTGACCCGGCGCTGCCTCGGCAGCACGCAACATCGAAGCCCCCGCCTTGCGCGGGGGTTTTTGTTTGTGCGGCCGGATCCGGCCGCAATACTCAGCGCAGGATCTGCAGGTAGTTGCGCACGGTGGTGGCCAAGCCCTCGTACAGCGCCTCGCCGATCAGTGCATGGCCGATGGATACCTCGGCCAGCCCGGGTATCGCCGCCTTGAACGTGCCCAGGTTCGCCTGGCTGAGATCGTGCCCCGCGTTCACCGCCAAGCCGGCCTGCTGCGCGCGCCGCGCGGTGTCGGCACACGTCGCCAGGGCAGCCGCGGGCTGGCCGTCGGCGAACGCCTCGGCGTAAGGGCCGGTATAGATCTCGATGCGCTGCACGCCGATTACCGCGGCCAGGTCGAAATCCTGGCTGCCGGCGTCGACGAACAGACTGACCCGGCAACCGAGGTCGCACAGCTCGCCGACCAGCGGGCGCAGCTGCGCGATGTCGCGGCGCAGGTCGAAGCCGTGGTCGGAGGTGATCTGGCCGTCGCTGTCCGGCACCAGGGTTACCTGGGTCGGGCGCACTTCACGCGCCAGCGCGAGCAGGCCCGGGTATTCGCCGCGGGCGTCGGCAAACGGATTGCCTTCGATGTTGTACTCGACCCGCCCGCGCAGCATCGCGGCCAGCGCACGCACGTCGTGCGGCCGCACGTGGCGCTGGTCCGGGCGCGGGTGCACGGTGATGCCGCCGCAGCCGGCCTCGATGCAGGTCTGCGCGGCGCGGCAGATATCCGGTTCCTGGCCGCCGCGCGAATTGCGCAGCACGGCGATCTTGTTGAGGTTGACGCTGAGCAGGGTCATGGCGAACAGACGATCCTGGGCGGTTGAGGGTGACCGGCATGACGACCCCGGGTCGCGCGGAGCCGGTCGACGGGCCGGGAACAGTGCACCGATCAGTCGCCGCTGGCAAGCGCACCGAGGCGGATCCGGCGTTCGCCGCCGCGCCAGGCCAGCGCCGCGATCAGGCCGCTGTCGATATCCAGCCGCCGCAGCTGCCAGGCAGTGACGTCGTCGCCCTCCAGCCGTTGCAATTGCAGCTGATCGACGGCGCTGGCGATGCTGAGCCGGTTCAGGCCGAACGCGATGCCGCGCCCCAGCGCCTTCAACACCGCTTCCTTGGCGGTCCACAATTCGAGGAAGGCGGCGCTGCGCCGCTCCGCCGGCAACCCGGCCAGGGCGGTGACCTCGTCGGTGCTGAAATAGCGCTCGGCGATCTCCAGCGCACGGGCGCGCGGACGCAGACGCTCGAGATCAATCCCTGGCATGAAGTGCCGGCCGATCGCGATCAAGGCCTGCCCGCCGCTGTGCGACCAGTTGAAACCGAGTGATGGATCAAGCCCGGCGGCGAGTGCCGGGCGGCCGTGCTCGCCGTCCGTCAGCGCCACCTGCTCCACGGCGACATTGAGGTAGGCGGCCAGCACCGCGCGCAGCGGTGCCCGCCCGTGCGACGACCGGTAGTCCAGCCGCCACACATGAATCTCGTCATCGCGCAAATGCTCTGCTACGTTGGCAAGCGTCGGTACGTGCGCGGCGGTCATCCGTGCATGGTGCCGCCGGTACCGTCATGGCACAAGCGTGGGTCGCACGGGCGCACCGCCCGTCGAACGTCTGGCCGGGAGAAGGCGACTTGATTCAGGGGTGGCTGCTGCTGCTGGTGTCGCTGCTGTACGTCGGGCTGCTGTTCGTGGTGGCCTACGCCGGCGACCGCCGGCCGCTGTATCCGCGCCAGCCGCGTCTGCGCCCGATCGTCTACAGCCTGGCGCTGGCGGTGTACTGCTCGTCGTGGACGTTCTATGGCGCGGTCGGCACGGCGGCGCGCGATGGCCTGGCCTACCTGCCGATCTACCTCGGGCCGATCCTGCTGTTCGTGTTCGGCTTCGGCCTGCTGCGTCGACTGGTGCAGACGGTGAGGCAGCGCAACATCACCTCGATCGCGGATTTCATCGGCGCCCGTTTCGGCAAGTCGCACGGGCTGGCGGCGCTGGTGGCGGTGATCGCGGTGATCGCGGTGGTGCCGTACATCGCGCTGCAGTTCAAGGCGGTGGCGATGTCGTTCGGCGTGCTGGGCGGCGTCAGGCACGGCATGGTGACGGCCGGCGGCATCGACAGCGCGATGTGGTGCGCGGTGCTGCTGGCGGTGTTCGCGATCCTGTTCGGCACGCGCAGCATCGACGCCACCGAACATCACCACGGCATGATGCTGGCGATCGCGCTGGAGTCACTGATCAAGCTGCTCGCCTTCGTGGCGCTGGCCGGGTACGCGCTGTGGCAGGGGCCGGGGCTGGCCCGCACCGTGCAACTGCCGCTCGCCCAGTTGAGCCACGGCCTGTCACCGGGTTTCCTGGCGCAGACCATGCTGGCGTTCTGCGCGATGTTCTGCCTGCCGCGGCAGTTCCAGATCGGCATGGTCGAGTGCGAGGACGCCGGCGACCTCACGCGCGCGCGCTGGATGGTGCCGCTGTACCTGATCATCATCAGCATGGCGGTGCTGCCGATCGTGGCGGCCGGCGCGCACATGCCGCTGGTGCGCGATGGCGCCGCCGACGCATGGGTGCTGACCCTGCCGATGGCGTACGGCGATCGCGGAATGGCGTTGCTGGCCTTCATCGGCGGCTTCTCGGCGGCGACCGGCATGGTGATCGTGGCTTCGGTGGCGCTGTCGACGATGATCAGCAACGACCTGGTGATGCCGGCGCTGCTGCGCATCCGGGCGCTGCGGTTGGAGCAGCGCAGCGACCTGTCGCAGCTGGTGCTCGCGGTGCGCCGGGTGGCGATCATCCTGCTGGCGGTGATGGCCTACGCCTACTACCGGGTCGCCGCGAACGCGGAGAACCTGGCTGCCACCGGCCTGCTGGCGTTCGCCGCGGTGGCGCAGTTCGCGCCGGCGCTGATCGCGGCGCTGTACTGGCGCGGCGCCAGCCGGCGCGGCGTGATGGTGGGTCTGGCCGGCGGCTTCATGGTGTGGCTGTACACCTTGCTGCTGCCGGCGCTGATCCGATCCGATCAGTGGTTGCAGTTCGGGCCGTTCGGCTGGGACTGGCTGCGTCCGCAGGCGCTGTTCCATTTGAGCGGCTGGGACCCGGTGATGCACGGCACGTTCTGGTCGCTGCTGGTCAACGTGGGCTGCCTGGTGTTCGTCTCGCTGCGCCTGCGGCCCAGTCTGGAGGAACGCCTGCACGCGGCGATGTTCATGGACGCCGATCCGGCCAGCGGCAGCGGCAGCGGCGACTGGCGCGGCCGCGTGGCGGTGGCCGACCTGCGCACCATCGCCGAACGCATCGTGGGCGAGCGCAGCAGCGTGCGCGCCTTCGAGGAGTACGGCCAGCGCCGCGGCAAGCCGCTGCTGCCTGGCGAGGCGGCCGACCGCGCCCTGATCCAGTACACCGAACGGCTGCTGGCCTCGGCGGTGGGTGCGGCCAATGCGCGGCGCATCCTGATCAGCGCGCTGTCAGGCAGCGGCCTGGACGTGGCCGAGTCGATGGCGCTGCTGGACGAGGCTTCGCAGGAGCTGCGCTTCAATCGCGAGTTGCTGTCCACCACGCTGGAAAACGTCTCGCAGGGGATCAGCGTGGTCGACGCGCAGATGCGCCTGGTGGCATGGAACCGGCGCTACTTGGAGCTGTTCGACTACCCCGACGGCATGGTGCATGTCGGCGTGCCGGTGGCCGAGCTGATCCGTTGGAACGCCGAGCTGGGCGAGTGTGGCCCCGGCGAGGTGGACGGCCATGTGGCCAAGCGCATCGACTACATGCGCGCCGGCTCGTCGCACCTGTTCCAGCGCATCCGCCCGGACGGTACGGTGATCGAGATGCGCGGCCGCGCGCTGCCCGGCGGCGGCTACGTCACCACCTACACCGACGTCACCGCGTACAAGCACGCCGAACAGGCGCTGATCGAGGTGAACGAGACGCTGGAGCAGCGCGTCGAGCAGCGCACCGCCCAGCTGTCCGAGGCGCTGGCCGCCACCGCGCAGGCGCGCCGCGCGGCGGAGACCGCGAACATCTCCAAGACCCGCTTCCTTGCCGCGGCCAGCCACGATCTGTTGCAGCCGCTGAACGCGGCGCGCCTGTTCACCTCGGCGCTGCGCCAGCATCCGGGGCTGGATGCGGAGGCGAGCGGGCTGGCCGAACGCATCGACGCCTCGTTCCGCGCCGCCGAAGACCTGCTCGATGCGTTGCTCGACGTCTCGCGGCTGGATGCCGGCAGCTACCACCCGGAAGTCGGCGCCTTCGCGCTGGCCGAACTGTTCGATTCGCTGAGAGCGCAGTTCGCGGTGGTCGCCGAGCAGCGCGGATTGCGCCTGCGCGTGGTGCCGACGCAGCTGGCGGTGCGCAGCGATCCGCAACTGCTGCGCCGGATCCTGCAGAACTTCCTCTCCAACGCCTTGCGCTACACCAGCAAAGGCAGCGTGCTGCTGGGCGCACGACGGGTGGGTGTCGACGAGGTGCGCATCGAGGTGTGGGACTCCGGCCCCGGCATCGTGGCGGAACAGCGCGCGCGGATCTTCGACGAATTCCAGCGCCTGGAACAGCCTTCGCCGTGGGGCGAGAAAGGACTGGGCCTGGGCCTGTCGATCTGCGACCGCCTGGCCGGCATCCTCAGCCACCGCCTCGACCTGCATTCGCGGGTCGAGCACGGCAGCTGCTTCGCGGTGACGGTGCCGCGCAACGAGGCGGTGCCGGCGCGCCGCCAGCGGGTGCAGCGCGCCGGTCCGGACAAGCAGCTGCCGTTGACCGTGCTGTGCCTGGACAACGACGCCGCCATTCTCGACGGCATGCGTGCCCTGCTCAGCCGCTGGGGTGTCGATTGCCGCATCGCGCTGGATGTGGAACAGGCCCGTGGGGAACTGGCGCGGGGTTCGATCGACCTGGTCCTGGCCGACTACCACCTGGCCGATGGCGTCGACGGCCTGCAGGCGCTGCAGCAATTGCGCGGCGTGCTGGGCGAGTTGCCGCCGGTGGCGATGATCACCGCCGACGGCAGTAGCGAGCTGAAGCAGAAGGCGCGGGCGCTCGGTTATCCGGTACTGCACAAGCCGGTAAGGCCGGCCGCGCTGCGTGCGTTGCTGACGGCGTTGCTTCGCCGTTAGCTGGAACGTCAGTCCTCGCCGTCGGGCAGCGCCGGCAGGTTTCCCTGGTCGACCGCCAGCTGGCTGGCGAGCAACGCGACCTGGGTGCGGTTGTTGACCCCGAGCTTGCGCATGATCGCGGTCATGTGCGCCTTGACGGTGGCTTCGGAGACGCCGAGTTCCCACGCGATCTGCTTGTTCAACAGGCCTTCGGCGATCATCGTCATGACGCGGAACTGCTGCGGCGTCAGCGCGGCGATCTGCGCGGCGGCGGCGGCTTCATCGGGCCGGAGTTCGCCGGGAGTGCCGAGCAGGGCCGGCGGCAGCCAGACATCGCCGTCGAGCACGGCACGGATCGCCGCCACGATGCTTTCGCCCGAGCTGGATTTCGGAATGTACGCCGAGGCGCCATGCGCCAGCGCGCGGCGCGCCACCTGTGCCTCTTCATGACCGGACACCACGATGGTCGGCAGCCCGGGATATTGCCCGCGGATATGCGCCAGTGCGGAGTAGCCGCGCGCGCCCGGCATGTGCAGGTCGAGCAGCAGCAGCTCGGCGTCGGGGAATTGTTCGATCAGGCCGAGCAGGGCGTGCACGCTGTCGGCGCCGTGCACGCGCGCCTGCGGCAACGCCGTCAGCACCGCCCGCTGCAGGGCGTCGCGGAACAGCGGATGGTCGTCGGCGATCAGGATGTCGGGCATGGGCTTCGTTGTGAATGTAGGAGCGCACTTGTGCGCGATGCTTCTACTCGGGTGCGGGGAAAGAGCATCGCGCACAAGTGCGCTCCTACAGGCTCCCCTATTTTATAAGCCGCTCATCGACCAGATTCTTCACCACGCTGGGGTCGGCCAGGGTGGTGATGTCGCCGAGCTGGTCGGGCAGGTTCTCGCCGATCTTGCGCAGGATGCGGCGCATGATCTTGCCGGAGCGGGTCTTCGGCAGGCCGGGCGCCCACTGCAGGTAGTCCGGGGTGGCGATCGGGCCGATCTCCTTGCGCACCCAGGCGACCAGTTCCTTGCGCAGTTCGTCGCTGCCGGTTTCGCCGGCGATCAGGGTGACATAGGCGTAGATGCCCTGGCCCTTGATCTCGTGCGGGCAGCCGACCACGGCGGCCTCGGCCACCTTCGGG
>NZ_BAAAFK010000001.1:134609-142180 GCF_039523495.1 Rhodanobacter soli
AGTAGTAGCCGTCCTCGTCACGACGCGCGCCGTCGCCGCTGAAGTAGTTGCCGGGGTAGGCGCTGAAGTAGGTCTCGATGAAGCGCTGGTGGTCGCCGTAGATGGTGCGCACCTGGCCCGGCCAGGAGTCGGTGATCAGCAGGTTGCCCTCGGCCACGCCCTCCTGCACGGTGCCTTCGGCGTCGACGATGGCCGGCTTGATGCCGAAGAACGGCAGCGTGGCCGAGCCCGGTTTGGTGCCGATCGCGCCCGGCAGCGGCGAAATCATGATGCCGCCGGTTTCGGTCTGCCACCAGGTATCGACGATCGGGCAGCGGTTCTCGCCGACCACGCGGTTGTACCACTCCCACGCTTCCGGATTGATCGGTTCGCCGACCGAGCCGAGCAGGCGCAGCGAGGCGCGCGAGGTCTTCTTCACCGGTTCCTCGCCTTCGCGCATCAGCGCGCGGATCGCGGTGGGCGCGGTGTAGAAGATGCTGACCTTGTGCTTGTCGATCACCTGCCAGAAGCGGCTGTGGTCGGGGTAGTTCGGCACGCCCTCGAACATCACCGTGGTCGCGCCGTTGCAGAGCGGGCCGTACACCACGTAGCTGTGGCCGGTGACCCAGCCGACATCGGCGGTGCACCAGTAGACGTCGTCCTCGCGCAGGTCGAACACCTGCTCGTGGGTGTAGCTGATGAACACCAGGTAGCCGCCGGTGCTGTGCACCACGCCCTTCGGCTTGCCGGTGGAGCCGGAGGTGTACAGCACGAACAGCGGATGCTCGGCCTCGACCGGCGTCGGCGGGCACTCGGCGCTCTGGCCGTCCATCAGCGTGTGGTAGTAGCGGTCGCGCGGCGATTGCATGTTGATCGCGCCGCCGGTGTGGCGCACCACGATCACGGTTTCCACGCTGTTGGTGCCGGGCCGTTCCAGCGCCGCGTCCACGTTGATCTTGAGCGGAATGCGCTTGCCCGCGCGCAGGCCCTCGTCGGCGGTGATCACCACCTTGGCGGTGGAGTCGGCGATGCGCCCGGCCAGCGAGTCGGGCGAGAAGCCGCCGAACACCACCGAGTGGATCGCGCCGAGGCGGGCGCAGGCCAGCATCGCCACCGCGGCTTCCGGAATCATCGGCAGGTAGATCGCCACGCGGTCGCCCTTGACCACGCCGAGATGCTTCAGCGTGTTGGCGAACTTGCACACCTCGGCATGCAGCTCGCGGTAGGTGATCTTGCGCGACTCCTTCGGGTCGTCGCCTTCGAAGATGATCGCCACCTTGTCGCCGCGCTTTTCCAGCTGGCGGTCGAGGCAGTTCGCCGAAACGTTGAGTTCGCCGTCCTCGTACCAGCGGATGTGCAGGTCTTTCGGATCGAACGAGACATCCTTGATCTTCGTCGGCGGCTTGATCCAGTCCAGGCGCTGGCCGATGCGGCCCCAGAAGCCCTCCGGATCGTTGACCGACTCGGCGTAGAGGCGTGTGTAGTCGTCGTGGCGCAGACGCGCCGCGGCGGCAAACGAGGGGTTGACCGGATAGAGCTTGGACATGGCTGGGCTCCTGCTGGCTCGGCGTGGAAGGTGGCGACAGGGATACCGCGGCAGGCGTCAGCGCCCGGCGGTGTGCGGACTTCGAGTGTAGCCCGATCGATACGGAGGTGGCGGCGCGCAGCCGGCTCGACTTTGGTCGATGTTCGACCAATGGCGAATAGTCGCCCGCGCTGCAGCATGGCCATGCTCGGCCCGTCATCGACCTCGGGGAGACGCACGCATGACCACGCGACACACCAACCGTTATTCCGCGCTTGCCCTGAGCATGGCTTGCGCCCTGATGCTCCCGCTGGCTGGCCATGCGCAGAGCGACACGCGCGAGCAGCAACTCGAACAGCGCGTGGCGCAACTCGAGCAGCAGTTGAACGAATTGAAGGCGATGATCCAGGCGCAGAAAGCCGCGCCCGCCGCGCCGGCGGCACCCGCGCAGAATGTGGCGGCGGCTCCGGCCGCCGCGACGCCGGTATTCAGCAGCGCCCCCGGCGTATCGGTGGCGTTGCACGGCTTCGTCAGCGCCAGCGCGTTCAGTCAGAACAAGAGCTTCACCTACGGCAACGGCCAGAACGCGTTGTTCCCGATCCCCGGCTCGAAGGGTTCGCTCTCCGGCGTCGACGTGCGCAACACGCGCTTCTGGCTCGATTTCAAGGGCGCCAAGTTCGCCGGCAACTGGAGCGGCGGCGGGCGCATCGAGATGGACTTCTTCGGCGGCTTCAACGGTACCGGTGCCTACAGCCAGCAGCAGCCGACGCCGCGGCTGCGCCAGGCCTACATGGACCTGACCAACCCGGAAAGCGGCACCACGGTGCGCATCGGCCAGCAGTGGGACCTGATGTTCCCGGTCGACAATTCGCCGACCTCGCTGGCGCACATCGCGTTCCCGCTGGGCTTCGGTTCCGGCTACGGCGGCTGGCGCTTCCCCGGCGTGGTGGTGATGCAGGATCTCAACCACGGCAGCACCGGCGCGCAATGGCGGCTCGACGTGGGCGTGTTCGAAGGCACCTGGAGCGGACCCGGCAACAACGTCAACTACCTCACCGCCGGCAGCGTCGGTTTCCGTCCGCAGGTCGAGGCGCGATTGCACGTGCAGGACAAGAACTGGCTGGCGTACTTCTCGGCGCATTACAGCAAGGTCGACCTGCGCGGGGTGGGCGGCACCGCACCCACGCCGATCCGCTCCGACGTCAAGAGCGTGGGCTACGAGATCGGCGGCCAGTGGAAGCCCGGTCCGTGGACGTTCAAGGGGCTGGCCTACACCGGCAACGGCCTCGGCGAGATCTTCGGCGCGATGTCGCAATTCGGCGACATCCAGGAAAGCGGCGGCTTCGTGCAGGCGGGCTACAGCTTCACGCCGAACTGGAGCCTGTACGCGTTCTACGCCTACAGCCGACCGGATACCCACGACGTGATCACCTGGATGGGCAACGGCGCGACCGGGCTGCTGCGCAACCGCCAGACGGCGTTGAGCCTGCAGTACACCGCCGGTTCCTATGACCTCAGTGCCGAATGGATGCACGACAAACTCGACTCCACCAGCAACGGCGTGGACCGCAAGACCACCAGCGGCAACCAGGTCAGCCTCAACGCGCTTTATCGCTTCTGAAAACTTCACGGCGGCGTACCGCGTGTACGCCGCCCGTTGATTGCCCTCCCGTCGCGTCGGGAGGATGACGAGGTGCGGTCCGTTCGAGGGACGACCGCACCTCCCAACTTCTCCCCGGGTTCCCGGGAGAGGCATTTCACTATCTCGGGAGGGGAAACATCATGGCCACAAATGCGATTGACGCCACCGGCGGCAATGCTGGCGCCGCGCTCGACGTCAGCCACAAGCGGGTGATCCTGGCGTCCAGTCTGGGCACCGTGTTCGAGTGGTACGACTTCTACCTGTACGGCTCGCTCGCCGTGATCATCGGCCACCAGTTTTTCTCGGGGTTGAACGAGGCGAGCCAGCTGGTGTTCGCCTTGCTCGCGTTCGCCGCCGGTTTCGCGGTGCGCCCGTTCGGTGCGCTGGTGTTCGGCCGGGTCGGCGACCTGGTCGGGCGCAAGTACACGTTCCTGATCACCATCGTGATCATGGGCCTGTCGACCTTCTTCGTGGGCCTGTTGCCCAGTTACGGCTCGATCGGCATGGCGGCGCCGGTGATCCTGATCGCGTTGCGCATGCTGCAAGGCCTCGCACTGGGCGGCGAGTACGGCGGCGCGGCCACCTACGTGGCCGAGCACGCACCGAAAGGCAAGCGCGGCCTGTACACCAGCTTCATCCAGATCACCGCCACCTTCGGCCTGTTCCTGTCGCTGCTGGTGATCCTGGGCTGCAAGTGGCTGCTCGGCGACAAGTTCGACGACTGGGGCTGGCGTATTCCGTTCCTGCTGTCGTCGCTGCTGCTGGCGGTGTCGGTGTACATCCGCCTGCAGCTGGCCGAGTCGCCGGTGTTCAAGCAGATGAAGGAGGAAGGCAAGCAGTCGAAGGCGCCGCTGACCGAGTCGTTCGCGCGCTGGGGCAACCTCAAGCTGGTGATCCTGGCCCTGTTCGGCGCCACCGCCGGCCAGGCCGTGGTGTGGTACTGCGGCCAGTTCTACGCGATGTACTTCCTCGGCAGCACATTGAGGATCGACGCCACCACCACCCAGCTGCTGATTGCCGCGGCACTGTTGATCGGCACGCCGTTCTTCGTGGTGTTCGGCTGGCTGTCCGACAAGATCGGGCGCAAGCCGGTGGTGCTGGCCGGTTGCCTGCTCGCCGCACTGACCTACTTCCCGATCTTCAAGGGGCTTACCCACTACGGCAACCCGGGCGCGGAGACGGCGCGTGCGACGGCACCGGTCACCGTGCTCGCCGATCCGGCCACCTGCCACCTGCAGATCAACCTCACCGGCACGCAGGTCTTCACCAGTTCCTGCGACGTCGCCAAGAGCTACCTGGCCAAGCGCGGCGTGCCGTACGACAACGTCGCGGCGCCGGCCGGTTCGCTGGCGAAGGTGACCGTGGGCGAAGCCAGTCACGAGGCGTTCGAGGGCAGCAGCCTGAGCAAGGCGGACTTCACCGCGCAGAACAAGACGTTCACCACCAGTCTCGGTGCCGCGCTCGACCAGGCCGGCTACCCGGCCAAGGCCGACCCGGCGCGTACCAACTACCCGATGCTGATCGTGCTGCTGACCTTGCTGGTGCTGTACGTGACCATGGTCTACGGCCCGATCGCGGCGTGGCTGGTGGAGATGTTCCCGACCAGGATCCGCTACACCTCGATGAGCCTGCCATACCACATCGGCAACGGCTGGTTCGGCGGCTTCCTGCCTTCGGTGTCGTTCGGCATCGTGGCGCTCACTGGCAACATCTACTCCGGCCTGTGGTACCCGGTGGTGATTGCGATGATGACCTTCGTGATCGGCCTGCTGTTCGTGGGCGAAACCAAGGACGTCGATCTGCGCGACTGAGTGCGGCCAGCAAGGTACGGAAAACGCAGCGGCTCGTGCCGCTGCGTTTTTCTTTGGCCGCCGCGAACCGGACGAATCGTCAGGCGCGCTTGATCAGGCCAATGAGCACCAGCAGCACGATCGCGCCGATCATCGCGTAGACGATGCTGGTGACGATCGGGCTGCCGAGACTGAAGCCTACGCCGAGCATCGGCAGCAGCCAGCCGGCGAGGAACGCGCCGATGATGCCGACCACGATGTTGCCGAGCAGGCCGAAGCCGAAACCGCGCACGATCAGGCCGGCCAGCCAGCCCGCGATCGCGCCGATGAGCAGAAAAATGATCAAGCCGGATGCAGTCATTGTGAACTCCCAGGAAGTGCGGGGCGGCGGGATGCCACGCCGTGACGTCAGCGCAAGCGTCGTTGTTTCACCGTGCAGCGATCGTGATTGAAGGGTGATGCTGCCGTCCCGCGCCATGCACGCGCTGCCGCGATCCGGGCGTTATGCTGGCGGCCCGGTTCCGTACGATGACTACGGGAGAGCACCGATGAGTGCCGCACCAAGTTACGTTCATGGCGCCAGCGCGAAACCGTTGCTGGGCGACACGCTGGGCTCGCTGATCGACCGCATCGCCGCCGCCCATCCCGAGCGGCCGGCGCTGGTGGTGCGCGCGCAGAACGTGCGCATGAACTACCGTGAATTCCATGCCGAAGTGGAACGCGTCGCCGCCGGTTTGCTGGCCTTGGGACTGCAGCGCGGCGATTGCGTCGGCATCTGGTCGCCGAACCGGGCCGAGTGGGTGGTGCTGCAGTTCGCCGCGCCGAAGGCCGGGCTGATCCTGGTCAACATCAACCCGGCCTATCGTGTGCACGAGTTGGAATACGCGCTCAACAAGGTGGCATGCCACACGCTGCTGCTGCCGCGGCGCTTCAAGACCTCGCATTACCTGGACATCCTCGGCGAGCTGGCGCCGGAACTGGCCGCCAGTACACCCGGCCAGTTGCATGCGGCACGGCTGCCGGCGTTGCGCGAAGTGATCCTGCTGGACGAGGTGGCGGCCGCGGGGACGCGCAGCTGGCAACAACTGGTGGCGTTCGGCGATACCAGCGCGCTGGCGCAGCTGCATGCGGTGGAGCCGGAGCTCGGTTTCGACGACCCGGTGAATATCCAGTTCACCTCCGGCACCACCGGCGCGCCGAAGGGTGCCACGCTGACCCACCACAACATCGTCAACAACGGCTGGTTCATCGGCGAGGCGATGCGCCTCACCGAGCGCGACCGGCTGTGCATCCCGGTGCCGTTCTATCACTGCTTCGGCATGGTGTTGGGCAACCTCGCCTGCGTCACCCACGGCGCCTGCATGGTGATCCCCGGCGAGGGGTTCGACGCGCTGACCACGCTGGAAACCGTGGCCGCGGAAAAATGCACCGGCCTGCACGGCGTGCCGACAATGTTCATCGCCGAACTCGAACATCCGCGCTTCGCCGAGTTCGATCTCGGCAGCCTGCGCACCGGCATCATGGCCGGCTCGCCGTGCCCGATCGAGGTGATGCGGCGGGTGGTCAGCGAGATGCACCTGAGCGAGATCACCATCGCCTACGGCATGACCGAGACCAGCCCGGTGAGTTTCCAGACCGTGCCGGACGATCCGCTGGAACGGCGCGTCGACAGCGTGGGCCGGATCCATCCGCAACTGGAAGTGAAGCTGGTCGACGAACGCGGCCGGGTGGTGCCGCGCGGCACCCCGGGCGAATTGTGCACGCGCGGCTACTCGGTGATGCGGGGCTACTGGGACGACGAGGCGCGTACCCGCGAGGTCATCGACGAAGCGCGCTGGATGCACACCGGCGACCTCGCGGTGATCGACGCGGACGGCTACTGCAGCATCGTCGGCCGGCTCAAGGACATGATCATCCGCGGCGGCGAGAACGTGTACCCGCGCGAGGTCGAGGAGTTCCTGTACACCCATCCGAAGGTGCTCGACGTGCAGGTGTTCGGCGTGCCCGATGCGAAGTTCGGCGAGCAGGTCTGTGCGTGGATCCGCCTGCGCGAAGGCAGCGCGGCCAGCGCGGCCGAGATCCAGGATTACTGCCGCCATCACCTGGCCTACTACAAGGTGCCGCACTACGTGCGTTTCGTCGATGCGTTCCCGATGACGGTGACCGGCAAGGTGCAGAAGCACCTGATGCGCGAGGCGATGGTGGCCGAGCTGGAGCGGTAGCGCGACGGGCCTAGCGCGGGGTGCGCTCGTGCTTCAGCGGAACCTTGCCCTCGCGCAGCCGCTTCAGGTCGTACTCGGACAGGCTGTCGTCACGCGCACGGCCGGCGATGCGCGCCTGCACGAAGGCCAGTGCGGTAGCGAAAATGCCGACCAGTCCGACCAGCAGCCAGAAGCCCCACGCGCCGGCACTGTGGCGGGTGAAGCACAGCACGAATGCGAACACGGTGAGGGCGAGCAGCAGCCAGCGCATGAGGAAGCCCCGACAGGTGGAAACGCGCCGCCGGCGGCGGCGGACGGCCGCATCATAGCGCCGCCACCGCATGTCCGGCGCAAGCCGGGTCACACCGCGAAAAAAATGTCGCGACGGCTGAGACGTCGCCGCGCGACACTGTGCCGATGGACGATCCCTCGCC
>NZ_BAAAFK010000001.1:142289-194446 GCF_039523495.1 Rhodanobacter soli
CGGCTGGCAGAGCGCGCTGTTGGACGAGGACGCACCGCGCCCGCGCACCGAGGTCACCGAGGAACGCGCGCGCAGCGTGATCAGCCGCAACGACTCGCCGGACATCGCGTTCAGCCAGGCGATCAACCCCTACCGTGGCTGCGAGCATGGTTGCATCTACTGTTTCGCACGGCCGTCGCACAGCTATCTCAACCTCTCGCCCGGGCTGGATTTCGAGACGAAGCTGCGCGCGAAAGGCAACTTCGCCGAGGTGCTGCGCGCCGAGCTGGCCAAGCCGGGCTACGCGGTCAGCCCGATCAACATCGGCAGCAACACCGACCCGTACCAGCCGATCGAGAAGCGCTGGCGACTGACCCGCGCCGCGCTGGAACTGCTGGCCGAATGCCATCACCCGTGCACCATCGTGACCAAGAACGCGCTGGTGGAACGCGACCTCGACATCCTGGTGCCGATGGCGCACGAACGGCTGGTGCAGGTGTTCGTCTCGGTCAACTCGCTGGACAACCATCTCGCCGCGAAACTCGAACCGCGCGCCAGCGCGCCGCACCGGCGGATCCAGGCGATCCGCACCCTGGCCGACGCCGGCGTGCCGGTCGGCGTGCTGGTGGCGCCGATCATTCCAGCGCTCAACGACCGCGACATGGAGGCGGTGCTGGCGCAGGCGGCCGAGGCCGGGGCAAGTTGCGCCGGCTACACCACGCTGCGCCTGCCGCACGAGTTGAAGGCCCTGTTCCGCGAATGGCTCGCCCTGCACGCGCCGCAGCGCGCCGAGCACGTGATGAGCCTGGTGCAGCAGATGAACGGCGGGCGCGACTACGACAGCAACTTCGCCACCCGCATGCGCGGGCAGGGCGTGTTCGCCGACCTGCTGCGCCGCCGCTTCGAGGTCGCCTGCCGCAAGCACGGCTTCGGCCGCGCCCGCGAACTCACCCTCGACACCTTGCGCTTCGTGCCGCCGCGCAAGGCGTCGCCGCAGGGTGAGTTGTTCTGAGCCGATCCCGCCGCGCGGAGTTTCACGCGCTGCTGATGGCCACCCGGGTCAAATCGACTGCCACAAGTTGCTATTCCGGCAGCTGTTCCGCTTCGCGGCGCAGGACCGGAAAACACGGAGGCACCGATGTCCTCATTTGCGCTTTACCTGATCGGCATGATCGTCGTGATCGGCGGCCTGGCCTATGCCGCCTTTCTGCTGCACGCACCCACGCAATGGATCATCGTCGGCGTGGTGGTGCTGCTGGGCATCGGCATCGTCGGCGCGGTCACGCATACACGTCGGCGCGATCCACCCGAATCGTGAGCGACGGTTCCTTCCGGCAAGCACCGGAAGGAACCACGCCGCGCGCGGTCAGCCGCCGGCCGGCAGGTACTTCGCGAACCAGCCCAGCGCCCGCTGCAGCACGTCGCGCTGATGCGCCGGGTCGACGAAGTGGTGGCCTTCGTTCGGGTACACCACCAGCGAGGTCGGCACGTTCTGCGCGCGCAGCGCGTGCCACATCTCGAACGACTGCGGCGCCGGGCATTCGGCATCGCGGTCGCCGACCACGATCAGCATCGGCGTCTTCACCTGCTTGATGAAGTTGATCGCCGAACTTTTCGCGTACACCGCCGGATCGTCGTACACGGTGGCGCCGAAGAACGGCGGCATCCACTGGTCGATCAGGTTCTGGCCGTAATAGCTCTGCCAGTTGGCGATGCCGGCGCCGGCGACCACCGCGCGGAAACGCTGGGTCTGGGTCGGCGCGAACATGCTCATGAAGCCGCCGTAGCTCCAGCCGGTGAGGCCGAGCCGCTGGTCGTCCACCGGCACCTTCTTCTCCACCGCGTCGACGCCGGCGAGGATGTCACGCAGGTCGCCGTAGCCGAAATCCTTGCGGTTCGCCTGCACGTATTTTTCGCCCTGGCCGAAGCTGCCGCGCGGGTTCGGCATGAACACGAAATAGCCCAGTGCCGCCAGCGGTGCGCCGCCGTAGCCGACGCCCGGCCAGCGCGGCAGCACCGCGCTGGCCGGACCGCCGTGCACCACCACGATCATCGGGTAGGTCTTGTTCGGATCGTAGTTGGCCGGATACAGCAACCAGCCCTGCACGTGGAAACCTTCGTTGTTCCACTCCACCGATTCGGCCTTGCCCCAGGCCGGCTTCAGTGCGGCATTGAACGCGGTCACCGCCGGCGGCGGCGTATGGCCCAGCGCGCCGGCGTGAACCTCGGTCGCGGCCGTGTACGAGCTCTGCAGGAAGGCCACGGACCTGAGGTCGCCGGACAGCGATATCGCCATCGACACGCTGCCGTCGCCGATGCTGGCCGGCACGGTGAAGTGCACGCGCTGTTGCTGTGCACGCGTGGCGGAAACCGCGTAATCGGCCAGCTGGCTCCGGCCGTTACTGACCTGGCTGACCAGCATCGACTGCGGCCCGCTCCAGCGCAGCCACGACGGCGTGACGCGGATGCCCGGGGTGAGATTGACCGGCGCGCCGCCGCCGGCCGCTACCGCGTAGAGGTCGCCGCCGGTGGCGCCCTGGTCGCTCATCAGGCCGCCGATGAAGGCGATCCGCGTGGCATCCGGCGACCAGCGCGGCAGCGCGATCTGCAGGCCACGCAGGGAACCACTGTCGGTGCCGGCGGGATCGACCAGCACGCTGGCGCTGGCGTCAGCTTGCGCCGGCTGCACGTAGAGTTTCGCGACCCACCAGTTGTTGTCGCCCGGCGGCGGTGCGGCGGTGTAGGCGATGCGCGAACCGTCCGGCGACCAGTCGAATTCGTACGCGTACAGGCCGGCCGGGGTCAGCTCGCGCAGCGCGCCGCTGGCCACATCGAGGCTGGCCACGCGCTGCACTTCCACGCCGCTCACGCCGATTTCGCCAGCAGCCGGCTTGGCCGCGGCCACTGCGCTGGCGTGACGGGTGGCGCCGGGCACGTAGAGGAAGCCGAGCGATTTGCCGTCGGTGGTCCATTGCAGCGACCGCACGTAGCCTTGCAGTTCGGCCAGCCGTGCCGGTGCGCCGCTGCCGCGCGTGTCGGCCAGGTAGATCGCGTTCTGCATGACCTTGGTGCTGGTGAGGTCGACACTGCAGTTGGAGACGAAGGCGAGGCGACGCGAGTCGGGCGCCCAGGCGACGCCGGATTCGGCGCAGCTGCCCGGCTTGGCCGCGGCACTCACCCGATGCGCATGGCGGCCGGCGGCATCGGCCACCTCGATCGCCGGCTTGCCGTCGCGCTGGATCACCCACGCCAGCTGCTTGCCGTCCGGCGAGATCGCCACCGCCTGGATCGACTGCGCCTTGCCCAGCTGGGCCAGTACCTGTTCGATGCGCGGATCGACCGCGGGCGCGGCGGCGAAGGCGTGCGGTGCCAGCGCGAGGGCCAGCAGCAACAAGGGAGCGGGCAGGTGCGAGCGTTTCAGCATGGGAGGATTCCGGCACGGGGAATCCTCAACGCTACAACCCGCCGGTCACAGGCGCCAAGTGCAGGACGGCATGGCCGGCGTGGCTCAGGGCGCGATGGTCGCGGCGGCCTGGCGCGCCGCGACCATCGCGGCGAGTTTGGCGCGGATCGCGGGGATCGCCGCCAACGCGGCCTTCTCGCCGGCGAGGATGGCCTGGTTCTTCTGCTCGAAATCGGTGGGGCCAATGCCGCGCAGGTCGGGCCGGATCACCACGTCGGCGCGCGCGCTTTCCTGCGCGGCCAGTTGCCGGCCCATGATGCTGATCGACTGGCCGACGATGTTCATCATGCCTTGCGGGTTGCTGCCGTCGGGCGCAGCGGAGATGTCCACCGCGATCACGAAATCGGCGCCGAGCCGGCGCGCCGCGTCGACCGGGATCGGGCTGACCACGCCGCCGTCGACGTAGTGCTTGCCGTGGATCTCGACCGGCTCGAACACGCCGGGAATACTCGACGACGCGCGCACCGCGCGGCCGGTGTTGCCGCGCACGAACACCGTGCGCGTGCCGGTTTCCAGCTCGGTGGCCACCGCGGCGAACGGCATCTTCAACTGCTCGATCGGCTGCTTGTGCAGCAACTGGTTCACGTAGTCCTGCAGCGCCTGGCCTTGCACCAGGCCGCCGGAAAACAGCCGCACGTCGCGGATCTTCGCCTCATCCAGACCGAACGCGGTCTGCTGCAGCGCGAACGCATCCATGCCGCTGGCGTACAACGCGCCGACCACGCTGCCGGCGCTGGTGCCGGCGACCACGTCCGGATGGATGCCGCTGGCCTCCAGCATCTTGATCACGCCGATATGCGCGAAACCCTTCGCCGCACCGCCGCCGAGCGCCAGGCCGATCTTCAGCGGCACCGGTGGCGGCGCAGCCACGATCGGCGGCGGCACAGGCTTCGCCGCGTGGGTGCAGGCGCCCAGCGCTAGCGTGGCAAGCAGTGGCAGGAGCAGGCGGCGGAAGGTCATGGTGTACGCGTGCGTGATTTCTGTAGGAGCGCGCTTGCGCGCGATGCGTTTCGGCTTTCGCGAATCCCGGGCAAGGAGCATCGCCCGCGAGCGGGCTCCTACGCCACGGCGCCGTCGGCCTCCAGATGATAGTGCGTGGCCACGTCGACTTCCTGCTTCGAACCGAGGAACACCGGCACGCGCTGGTGCAGGCCGGTCGGTTGCAGCTCCATGATGCGTTCACGCCCGGTGGTCGCGGCGCCGCCGGCCTGCTCGACGATGAAGGCCATCGGGTTGGCCTCGTACATCAGCCGCAGCTTGCCACCCTGCGCGAAGATTTTCGCGTCCAGCGGGTAATAGAACACGCCGCCGCGGGTCACGATGCGGTGCACGTCGGCGACCATCGAGGCGACCCAGCGCATGTTGAAGTCCTTGCCGCGCGGGCCCTCCTTGCCGGCCAGCAGTTCGCCGATGTAACGCTGCATCGGCGCCTGCCAGTGGCGCTGGTTCGACATGTTGATGGCGAACTCGGCGGTCTGTTCCGGAATCCGGATGGCGCGCCGGCTCAGCATGAAGCTGCCGACCTCGCGCTCGAGGGTGAATTCGTGGGTGCCGTGGCCGAAGGTGAGCACCAGCACGGTGGCCGGGCCGTACACCACGTAGCCGGCGGCGAGCTGGGTGGTGCCCGGCTGCAGGAAGTGTTCGGCCTTCGGTTCGGTCACGCCGTCGGGGCAGCGCAGCACCGAGAAGATGGTGCCGACGGAAACGTTCACGTCGATGTTCGAGGAGCCGTCCAGCGGATCGAACAGCAGCAGGTGCTGGCCCTTCGGATAGCCGTCCGGGATCTGCTGCGGGTCTTCCATTTCCTCCGAGGCGCAGGCGGCGAGGTGGCCGCCCCAGGCGTTCGCCTCCAGCAGGATTTCGTTGGAGATCACGTCCAGCTTCTTCTGCGCCTCACCCTGGATGTTCATGCTCAGCGCGTCGCCGCTGCCGGCCATGCCCAGTACGCCGCCCAGTGCACCCTTGTTGGTGGCCACCGCGATGCGCTTGCAGGCGCGCGCGACCACTTCGATCAGCAGCGAAAGTTCGGCGTTGATGTGGCCGGCGCGGCGTTCCTCGATCAGGAACTGGATCAGCGAGATGGGCTTCATGTCGGGTCCGTGGCAGAAGGAACGCGTATTGTCCCGGCTCCGGCTGAACGGTGCCAGCCTGGCGCCGCCCGTGGCCCGCATCCGGCCCGGCTGCTGACATCACGTTGGCAGCAGGGGGCGGGCAAGCTGTACCTCCATAGCGGAGGGATACGACATGCGCGATACGGTTTATTTCCTGGTGTTCGACGGCTTTGCCGACTGGCAGGCCGCGCTGGCGTTGTGCGAGATCCGCCGGCCCGGCGACTGGCAGGTGCAGGCGGTGGGCTTCTCGCGGACGCCGGTGACCTCGATGGGCGGTCTCTGCGTGCAGCCCGACCTGTCACTGGCCCAACTCGACTTCAAGCGGGCGGCGCTGCTGATCGTGCCCGGGGGCCACCTGTGGCAACGCGGCGAAGGCGAGCCGGCGGTGGCGGCGATCCGCCAGCTGCATGCGACCGGCGCGCCGGTGGCCGGCATCGACAGTGGCGTGTTGGCGCTGGCCCGCGCCGGCCTGCTCGACCACTGCCGTCACACCGGCAACTGGAACGGCCAGATCGCCGCGCAGGTGCCCGGTTATGCCGGCGTCGAGCAGTACGACAGCGAGGTGCTGGCGGTCAGCGACGGTGGCGTGATCAGCGCCAGCCACCTGGGCAGCGTGGAATTCGCCCGCGAGGTGATCCACACGCTCGATCTGTACAGCCCCAGCGATCGCGAACACTGGTACCGCCTGTTCAAGCACGCCCAGCTGCCGCCCTGGTGCGTCGGCGAAGCCGTGACCGCGTGAGGAGAAGACCATGCATCCGCTACTGCAACGCACCCTGATGGCCTACCGCCCGCTCTATCTGAATGGCCTGCTGCTGGACGGGCAGTACAAGCTGCCCAAGGCGGACTCGACGGATGCCGCCGGCAGCCCGCGTGCGCGCCGGCGCACCCTGCTGGCTGCGCTGACCCACATCGTCTTCCATCCCCGCGACCGGTGAGGCCCAGAATCCATCACTTCGTGATCGGTCCGGACGGACACGACATCGAGGCAGTCTGCCCGCTTCCGCAGGATTGAATCACCGCATTGGTCAGGAGTATCCAGCATGGACACGACACCCCGCGTCACCTTCTTCCATTCGCCGCAGAGCCGCTCCGCCGGCACCCGCGCGCTGCTGGAGGAACTCGGCGCCGACTACGAGCTGCACGTGCTCAACCTGAAGGCCGGCGAGCAGCGTGAGTCGGCGTATCTCGCGATCAACCCGATGGGCAAGGTGCCGGCGATCCGTCACGGCGGTGCGCTGATCACCGAACAGCCGGCGGTGTTCATCTACCTGGCCGATCTCTATCCCGCGGCAAAACTGGCGCCGCCGCTAGGCGATCCGTTGCGCGGGCCGTACCTGCGCTGGCTGGTGTTCTACGGCTCGTGTTTCGAGCCGGCGGTGACCGACAAGTCGATGCAGCGCGAGCCGGCGCCGCCCTCGGTCTGCGGCTATGGCGACTACGACACCATGCTGAAGACGCTCACCGACCAGCTCGAAAAAGGCCCCTGGCTGCTCGGCGATACGTTCAGCGCGGCCGACGTGCTGTGGGGTACCGCGCTGAACTGGACCACCCTGTTCAAGCTGGTGCCGGAGCTGCCGGTGATCCGCGCGTATGTCGACCGCGTGCTCGCGCGCCCGGCGATGCAGCGTGCGGCGGCGAAGGACGCCGAACTGGTGGCCGCGCAGTCGGCCTGATGCCATGCGCCGTGACGTTCGACGCTGTTCGCCATCGTCCGCCTCGGCGATGATGCGCGGATGCGCCGAGCCGATCGCCTGTTCCTCATCATCCATGCCCTGCGCGGCCGCCGTACCGCGCTGCAGGCGCGCGCGCTGGCGCAGACCTTGGGCGTTTCGTTGCGCACGGTGTACCGCGACGTCGCCGACCTGCAATTGTCCGGCGTGCCGATCGAGGGCGAGGCCGGCGTCGGCTACGTGTTGCGCAAGGGTTCGGACATCCCGCCGCTGATGTTCACCGCGAACGAGCTCGAAGCCTTGGTGGTCGGCACGCGCTTCGTGCGCGCGTTCGCTGGCACCCAACTGGCCGAAAGCGCGCAGTCCGCCCTGCTGAAGATCGAAGCGGTGCTGCCGCCGGAGTTGCGCGAGCGCGCCACGCGCACGCGGATCTTTGCGCCGGTGTGGCGCGACCAGTACCGCGAGGATTTCGCCGCGTTGATCGACCGCCTGCACGCGGCCATCGTGGGCAACCGGGTGCTGCGGCTGGAGTATCGCGACGAGAGCGGCAACGCCAGCACGCGCGAGGTCGAGCCGCTGTGCCTGTCGTTCTGGGGCGGCAAGTGGACGCTGGGCGCGTGGTGCCGGCTGCGCCAGGACTTCCGCAATTTCCGCCCGGACCGGATCACCGCCTGCGTGCCGAGCGACGAAGTCTTCGTCGAGACCGACGAACGCAATCTGGCCGCCTACCTGCGTGCGGTCGGCGTGGGCAAGCTCGATCTCGGCTGAGCAGTGCGGCCAGCCCAACGTTGCCATGCCGCGGGATGAAGGCGAGGATAGGCGTCCATGTCACTTCGCGTGATGCATGCCGACGTCGTCCCGCTACAAGGAATCCGTGTGAACAAGCTCCTGATGATGGCGCGGCTGGCCGCGCTCGCGCTGGTCTGCAGCGCAGTGCCGCTGTACGCCGCAACCACGCCGCCGGCTGGCGCCGCCGCCAGCGCCGACGTGCGCTTCAAGGACATCTACAGCAGCGAGTGGGCCTGGCGCACCGGCCAGGCCGGGATCAGCACCTCCGGCGAGCCGCAGCCGAACAATGGCCGGCTCGACCAGGTCGACGCCGCCGGTCAGCAGGGGCGACTGGACTATTGGCAGGGCGTGCTGAAGCGGCTCGACGGCGTCGACGTGACGCAACTCTCGCCGGCCAACCGAATCAACTACGCGATCTACCGCGCGCAGATCGGCAACTTCGTCGCCGGCCAGCAGTTCATGAACTGGCAGATGCCGTTCAACAGCGACTCCGCATTCTGGTCCGACCTCGGCTACGTGCTGGGCGGCGACCGCCTGCGCACGTCCGCCGATTACGACCGCTACCTCGACCGGCTCGGTCAGATCCCGGCCTACTTCGACCAGCAGATCGCGAACATGCGCGCCGGCCTCAAGCGCGGCTTCAGCGTGCCGCGTGCCGTGCTGGGCGGGCGCGACGTGTCGATCGCCACGGTGGCCGAGCTGAAGGATCCCACCCAGAGCAGCTTCTACGAACCGTTCAAGCAATTGCCGGCGTCGATCCCGGCCGAGCGGGCGCAGGCGTTGCAGGGCCAGGCGCTGCGGCGCATCCGCGACGAGGTGATCCCCGCCTACGCGAAGCTGCTGGCGTTCTTCCGCGACGAATACGTGCCGCAGGCGCGCACCACGCTGGCGGCCGAGGCGCTGCCGGACGGCAAGGCGTTCTATCGCCAGCAGATCCGCGAATACACCACGCTTGACCTGGGGCCTGACGAGATCCACCAGATCGGCCTCGACCAGGTGGCGAAGATCCACGCGCAGATGCTGGAGGTGATGCAGGACACCGGCTTCAAGGGCAGCTTCGCCGACTTCCTGCAGTTCCTGCGCACGGATCCGCAGTTCTACGCGAAGACGCCGGACGAACTGCTGATGCGCAGCGCCTGGGTGGCCAAACAGGTGGACGGCCAGATGGCCAGATACTTCGGTCACCTGCCGCGCGCGCACTTCACCATCAAGCCGGTACCGGCCGACATCGCGCCGTACTACACCTCCGGTCGCGGCGGCGCCGACGCCTACCTGGTCAACACCTACGATCTCAATTCGCGGCCGCTGTTCAACGTACCGGCACTGACCCTGCATGAGAGCTACCCCGGCCATGCTCTGCAGCTGGAGCTGGCCGACGAGCAGCACGACCAGCCCGCGTTCCGTCGCAACAGTTACATCTCCGCCTACGGCGAAGGCTGGGGGCTGTACTCGGAATACCTCGGCAACGAGATGGGCATCTACCACACGCCGTACGAGCGCTTCGGCTACCTCACCTACCAGATGTGGCGCGCCTGCCGGCTGGTGGTCGACACCGGCATCCACCACCTGGGCTGGACGCGCCAGCAGGGCATCGACTACCTCACCGTCAACACCGCGCTGTCCGCGCGCGAGATCGCCAACGAGGTGGACCGCTACATCAGCTGGCCGGGCCAGGCGCTGTCGTACGAGCTGGGCTACCTGAAGCTGCTCGAACTACGCGCGAAGGCGGAGCAGGCGCTGGGCGCGAAGTTCGACCTGCGCCACTTCCACGACACCGTGCTGCAGCTAGGCTCCGTGCCGCTGCCGGTGCTGGAACAGCGCATCGACCGCTTTATCGCCGACGGCGGCCCGGAGCCGGACTACGCTTGCGACTGCGCGAAGGCGAGGGACGTTTCAGGGCATTGAGACCGGGACGGCGGCTCGTTGGCCTTTACTGCAGTTATGAAGTAGAATCTCATGTAACTTCACAGGGAGAGCGAGTGCCATGACTGCTCATTCGACCCGCATCGCCGAAGTCGCGCCGCGTTATGCGTCGCCGGATACGCTCGCCGATCCGGCGCTGCGCGCGTTCTTCAAGCTCGCCGAACACTGGAAGCTGCGCATCGCCGACCAGCGCAGGCTGCTCGGCGACCCGCCGGAGTCGACCTTCTACAAGTGGAAGCGCCAGCAGGGCGGTGCCCTGGGGCGTGACACGCTGGAGCGGATCAGCTACCTGCTCGGCATCTGGAAGTCGCTGCAGATCCTGTTCCCCGACCCGGCCCAGGCCGATGCCTGGCTGCACAAGCCGAACACGGCACCGCCGTTCGGCGGCCATTCCGCGCTGGAGCGCATGCTGTCGGGCAACGTCGCCGACCTGTACGTGGTGCGCCAGTATCTGGATGCGCAGCGCGGCTGAGCGGTGCTGTGCTGCTCGTCGCGGTGAGCGAGACAGGAAAGCCACACGCTTCGCTCCTCCCCTGCTTGTCCCTTGAAGGACTTCCTTCGGTCGCAGAGGAGGGAGTTCGCTTGCCCGATACGGAATCTCGATGCCAACCGAGTTGCCACCCGTCAAACGCATCCGCTGGAATCAGGCCTACCGCATCGTGCCCAGCCGCTTTCCGCCGATCGGGGTGTACGACCGCATCGCCGATCCGGCCGATCTCGACGCGGTGTTCGCGATCGAGGCGCTGACCAACCCGCGCCTGCGCGAGGAAGCCGGCGCGTTGAAGCTGGTGCCGAAGGAGCATCGCATCAGCGGACCGGGCTCCACTCCGGTGATGGCTGCGTTCACCCACCTCAATCCGGACGGCAGCCGCTTCTCCGACGGCAGCTGGGGCGTGTTCTACGCCGCGCACAGCGTCGCCACCGCGGTCGAGGAAACCGTCTATCACCGCGAGCGCTTTCTCGCCGCCACCGCCGAGCCGGTCTGCGACATCGAGATGCGCTGCTACCGCACCAGCGTCGACAGCAAGCTGCACGATATCCGTGGCGGCTGGGCTGCGGCGCACGATCCCGCCAGCTACACCGCCAGCGTCACGCTGGCGCGCGAGCTGCGCGGCGCGGGTTCCAACGGCATCGTCTACGACAGCGCCCGCCATCGCGGCGGCGAATGCCTGGCTGCGTTCCAGCCCGACGTGGTGGCGCCGTGCGTGCAGGCGCAGCATCTGGTGTATCGCTGGGATGGCACGCGCATCGCGCAGGTGTTGGCGGTATCGGAACTGGCGCGGCCGCGCTAGTCCGCAGACGGACAAGTTCGAGCCGAGCCGATGAAGACCCTGCGCAACCTGTTGCTGTTCCTGCTGCTGTCGCCGTTGCTGGCGATGGCGCGAGACAACCGCGAGAACGATCACGCGCAGTGGAACGCGGAGATCGCCGCGTTCCAGGCCGGCGACCAGGCACATCCGCCGGCGGCCGGCGCGGTGCTGTTCATCGGCAGTTCGTCGATCCGCAAGTGGGCCTCGCTGGCGACGGATTTTCCCGGCGTGCGCACGATCAACCGCGGCTTCGGCGGCTCGGAGATCGACGACGCCACTTTCTTCGCCGACCGCATCGTGAGGCCGTACCACCCGCGCGCGATCGTGATCTACGCCGGCGACAACGACTTGCAGGACGGCGACAGCCCGACGCACGTGCGCGACGACTTCGCGGCCTTCGTGCGCAAGATGCGTTCGTTCGATCCCGGCGTGCCGATCGCCTTCATCGCGATCAAGCCGAGCGTGGCGCGCCAGGGGCTGCTGCCGAAGATTCGCGAGGCGAATGCGCTGGTGCGAACGTATGCAGCGACCCAGCCAGGGGTTGCTTATCTGGACGTCTTTACGCCCATGCTGGGCAAGGACGGCCAGCCGCAATCGCCGTGGTTCATCGCCGACGGCCTGCACATGAACCGCCGGGGTTATGCGCTGTGGGTCGAGTTGGTGAAACCCTGGCTGGACGCGACGCTGCGCTGATCCTACGGCTCAGGTATCCGCGTTGGTGGCCCAACCCACGCGATCACCGCGGGTGAATACGCGGTCGTCGTCCAGCACGTCGCCGGCCGCATGCACGGGCTGTTCGCGCAGGCGCGCGTAGACCGGCGTGAAGTCCGGGCGGGTTGCCTCGAACAACTGCTCGAAGCTGTCGATCACGAAGTAGGTCTGCTGGTAGGTGTCGATGCGGTAGCGCGTGCTCATCACGCGTTCCAGGCCAAAGCCGATGCGGTTCGGTGATGGCGAATCCAGGCAGTAGATCGATTCGCCTTTGGAGCTGACGATGCCGGCGCCGTAGATGCGCATGCCCTCGTTCGTGTTGATCAGGCCGAACTCCACCGTGTACCAGTACAGGCGCGTGAGGTTCATCAGTGCCTCGGGACCGATCGCGAACGCCTTCATGCCGCCGCGGCCGTAAGCCTGCATGTAGTCGGCGAACACCGGGTTGAGCAGCAGCGGCACGTGACCGAACAGGTCGTGGAACAGGTCCGGTTCGCTGAGGTAGTCGAGCTGGTCGGGCTTGCGGATCCACCAGCTGACCGGGAAGCGGCGGTTGGCCAGGTGGTCGAAGAACACCTCGTCCGGCAGCAGGCCTTCCACTGCCACCACTTCCCAGCCAGTGGCAGCACCGAGCACCTTGTTCAGCTCGGCGAACTTCGGGATGCCGCCGTCGCCCAGGCCGAAGCGCTCCACGCCAGCCATGAATTCCTGGCAGGCACGCCCGGGCAGCAGCTCGCGCTGGCGCTTGTACAAGGTGTCCCACACCTCGTGATCGGTCTTGCTGTAGCTGGCCCACGGCTGCTCGACCACGCCGGTGGCGTACACCGGCACGTAGCCGCGGTCGGTCTGCTGGTGTTCGACTTTGCGGGGCGTGTCCATGGGCTTGACTCCGGTGCGGCCTGGGGCAAGCCACAGCATACGGCCGTTTCGCCGCACTAAGGTTGTTTTGTTGTCTTGATCGGCGCGATGAATGCACTATTCTTGCGTTTGGATGGATATGACGCGAGGTTTATTGCGCATGACGACACTCGATCGCACCGACCTGCGCATGCTCGCCGTGCTGCAGAGCGAGGGCCGCATCACCAACGCGGAACTGGCCGAGCGGGTCAGCCTGTCGCCGTCGGCCTGCCTGCGCCGGTTGCAGCGACTGGAGACCGAGCGGGTCATCACCGGCTACGCCGCACAGATCGACCCGCAGGCGGTCGGGCTGGGCCTGCAGGCGTTCGTACGGGTGCAGCTGAGCAAGCACGAGAGCGCGGCGATCGAGGGCTTCGTCGAGCACGTCAACGGCTGGGACGAGGTCGTCGCCTGCCACGCGCTGACCGGCGACATGGATTACCTGCTGCACATCTATGTGGCCGACCTCAAGGACTTCTCGCGGTTCCTGCTCGATCATCTGCTGAACGCGGCCGGCGTTGCCGATGTCAATTCCAGTTTCGTGCTGCGCACGGTGAAGCGCTCGCCGTCGCTGCCGCTCGCGCAGCTGGAGCGTTGAGTGCCTCCGCGCCTGCGCCAACTGACGCTAAACTAACCGACTGATGAGCATCGACACCACCACCGAGCCCGACCGCGACCTGCTGCGCCCGCTGCGTTATCTGTGGCGGGTGCCGCTGCTGCTGCTGCACATCGTGCTGGGCATCCTGCTGTGTTCGCTGATCCTCAGCTGGAACCAGCACGCGGTGATGAAAAACGGCCGCGAGCCGTTCGCACACCGCATGATCCGCTGGTGGTCGGTCAATCTGCTGCGGGTCTTCGGCCTGCGTCCGGTGCGTATCGGCGAGGCGCAGCGCGACCCGGTGCTGTTCGTCGCCAACCACACCTCGTGGATCGACATCGTGATGCTGCACAGCCAGCGCGCGGCCTGCTTCGTGGCCAAGGCGGAGATCGCCGGCTGGCCGCTGGTCGGCTGGCTGGCCAGGAACGGCGGCACCATCTTCCATCGCCGCGGCAGCAACCATTCGCTGTCCACGGTGATGCAGGCGATGGTCGAGTGCATGCGCCGCGGTCGTTCGGTGGCGGTGTTCCCGGAAGGCGGCACCGGCTACAACGGCGTGCTGAGGATTTTCCACGCGCGCATCTTCCAGGCCGCGCTGGATGCCGAAGTACCGGTGCAGCCGGTGGCGTTGCGCTTCGCCCGCGACGGACGCCGGGTGATCGACGCCGGCTTCCGCGAGGACGAGAGTTTCCTGCACAACATCGTGCGCATGCTGGGCGAGGCACCGCTGGATGCCGAGGTGCACTTCCTGACGCCGGTACCGGCCGCTCCGGAGGCGCGCCGGCGCATGGCCGAGCTGTCGCGCGAACGCATCGCCGCCGCACTGGAAGATCGCCCCGGATGAGCCTGCTGCACGGAAAGGATTTCCAACCGCCCTGGCCGCTGCGCAGCGGCCACATCCAGACCATGCTGTCCTCCAGCGGCGTGCGCCGCGTCCTGCTGCCGCGCGCGGCGAAGACCGTGTTGCAGGGTGCACAGGCCGTCGTGGTCGACGGCGGCGGCGGCGTGCGCCTTACCGGCGCGTACACCGCGCAGAAAACCCGGCCGCAATCACGCGGCCTGGCCGTGCTGTTCCATGGCTGGGAAGGCAGCGTCGATTCCACCTACGTGCTGCAGACCGGCAGCCGCCTGCTCGCCGACGGCTGGGACATCTTCCGGCTCAACTTCCGCGACCACGGCGACAGCTACGGGCTCAACGAGGCGCTGTTCCACTCCTGCCGCCTCGACGAGGTGGTGCACGCGCTGGGCGACATCGCCGCGCGCTGGCCGACGCGGCCGATGGCCCTGGCCGGCTTCTCGCTGGGCGGCAACTTCGCGCTGCGCGCGGCGATGCAGACCTCGCGCGTGGGCATTCCGCTGAGCTACGTGCTGGCGGTGTGCCCGATCATCGACCCCGGCGAGGGCCTGTTCTCGCTGGAGGAATCCGCGCCGTGGTTCTACCAGGCGTACTTCATGCGCAAGTGGCGGCACTCGCTGCTGGCCAAGCAGAAGGCGTTCCCGCAGCACCAGTATTTCGAGATGTCCGAATTGAACCAGCATCTGCGCGGGCTGACCGAGTCGCTGGTGCTGCGGCATACCGACTTCAACACCTTGCAGCAGTATCTGGACGGCTATTCGGTGGCCGGCGACATCATGCAGGCGATGCAGATTCCTGCCACCATCCTCACCGCCAGGGACGATCCGGTGATCCCGGTCAGCGGCTTCGAGAAACTCGAACTGCCGGCCAACGTCGAGCTGGACATCGCGCCGTACGGCGGCCACTGCGGTTTCATCCGCGGCTGGGGCATGACCAGCTATACCGACGACTACATCGCCACGCGCTTCAATGCGGTGGCGGACGCGGCCGTGCCGGCCGGCTGAACGCCGGCGCGATCGCCTGGAGAGCGGGTGCCCACGGACGAACACGCACCATCACCATGGGCAGGCCAGGGGCGGGGCATGATCGGATCGGGGTGGATGGGAAACTGGCGCGCGGCCGGTTGGCTGCGTCGGGGTTTATGGCTGGCCTGCCTGCTGCCGTGCCTCGCAGCCGGCGCCGCGGATACGAGCTTCCTGCGCTCGTTCGAAAGCGCGGAGCCGGCGCCGCTGGCACCCTTGCCCGACGCCTCGTTCAGCATCGAGGTGGCGGGCGGTCCCGACCAGGCGGCGGCGCTCACCGCCAAACCCGGCGTCGGCTTCAGTGGTTTGCGCTCGCTGCGCTACCGCGGCAGCGCGAGCGGACAACAGCAGGCGGAGCTGTACGCGGTAGACCTGCCGGTACGCCCGGATACGCAGCTGTCCTATCTGATCTTCCCGCTGTCGAACGCGGGCGACCTGCGCAATCCTTCCACCTACGTCGCGGTGGACCTGCTGTTCGACGACGGCAGCCGGCTGTCCGCCCGCGGCGCGCGCGACCAGCATCGGATCGGTGCCTCGGCGCGCGCGCAGGGCGACGGCCGCACGCTGTATCCGGACCAGTGGAACTACCTGTCGATCGACGTGGGCGCGGTCGCCGCCGGACGCACGATCAAGCGCATCGTGCTGATGCACGACGGCCCAGCCGCCAGCTTCGAGGGCTACCTGGACGATCTGCGTCTCGGCGCCGCGCCCGCCGATACGCGCCGGCGTCCCAGCGACTTCGTCGACACCCGTCGCGGCACCAACTCCAACGCGCGCTTCTCGCGCGGCAACAACTTTCCCGCGGTGGCCGTGCCGCACGGCTTCAACTTCTGGACGCCGGTGACCGACGCCGGCTCGAACTGGATGTACCAGTACCAAGAGCGCAACGATGTCGACAACCGCCCGCGGCTGGAAGCGTTCGCGCTGTCGCACGAACCGAGCCCGTGGATGGGCGACCGGCAGACCTTCCAGCTGATGCCGGCCGCGGTCGCCCGCGGTGCGCCGAGTGCGAATCGGGCGGCACGTGCGCTGAGTTTCAGCCATGCGAACGAGACCGCGCACGCGCACACCTATCGCGTCGCGTTCGACAACGGCATCGTCACCGAGATCGCGCCGACCGACCACGCCGCGATGTTCCGCTTCACCTTCGCGGGCGACCGCGCGCAGCTGGTGTTCGACAACCGCGACGACCACGGCAGCATCGTGCTGGATCCATCCGGGCGCAGCTTCAGCGGCTGGTCCGACGTGAAAAGCCGGCTCTCCGCCGGCGCCACCCGGCTGTTCTTTTACGGCACGCTCGACCGGCCGGTGCGCGAGAGCGGCCGGCTGCGCGGCGAAGGCCGCGACCACGTGGCCGCCTGGTTCGGTTTCGACACCACGCAGACGAAAGTGGTGAACCTGCGCATCGCCACCTCGCTGATCAGCCTGGCCCAGGCGCAGCGCAACCTGGCGCTGGAGATCGCACCGGGCGCGAGTTTCGACGACGTGCGCGAACGCGCGCAGCGGCAGTGGGATGCGCAGCTCGGCATCGTCAAGGTGCGCGGCGCCAGCCGCGACGAGCTGACCACGCTGTACTCCAACCTGTACCGGCTGTTCCTGTATCCGAACGCCGCCTACGAGAACACCGGCACGGCGGCGCAGCCGCACTACCGTTACGCCAGCCCGTTCTCCGCGCCGGTCGGTCCGGACACGCCCACGCAGACCGGCGCGCGCGCCGTCGACGGCAAGCCGTACGTCAACAACGGCTTCTGGGACACCTACCGCACCGCATGGCCGGCCTACGTGCTGCTCACGCCGACGCAAGCGGGCGAGATGATCGACGGCTTCGTGCAGCAGTACCGCGACGGCGGCTGGATCGCGCGCTGGTCGTCGCCCGGCTACGCCGACCTGATGGTCGGCACCAGCGCCGACGTGGCATTCGCCGACGCGTGGCTGAAGGGCGTGCGCAACTTCGACGTCCACGCGTTCTACCAGTCCGCGCTGAAGGACGCCACCGTGGTCAGCCCGCTCGCCGGCACCGGCCGCAAGGGGCTGCAGCGCGCGATCTTCCACGGCTACACCTCGACCGGCGTGGAGGAAGGCCTGTCGTGGTCGATGGACGGCTATATCAACGACTTCGCGATCGGCAATCTCGCCGCGGCGCTGGCACAGCAACCCGCGGCGGACGACCCGTATGCCGCGCACTACGCCGACGATGCGGCGTACTTCCGCCAGCGTGCGCTCGGCTACGCGAACCTGTTCGACCCCGCCGTCGGCTTCTTCGTCGGCCGCGACGGTGCCGGTGACTGGCACCACGACGCCGAGAATTTCGACCCGCTGCGCTGGGGCGGCGACTACACCGAGACCGACGCCTGGAACATGGCCTTCCACGTGCCGCAGGACGGCGCCGGCCTGGCCGCGCTGTACGGCGGTCGCGCCGCGCTGGCGGCGAAACTCGATGCGTTCTTCGCCACGTCGGGCGAGTTCCACGTCGGCAGCTACGGCGGACCGATCCACGAGATGCTCGAAGCGCGCGACGTGCGCATGGGCCAGTACGGCCACAGCAACCAGCCCTCGCACCACATCATCTACATGTACGACTATGCGGGCCAGCCGTGGAAGACGCAGGACAAGGTGCGCGACGTGCTGAGTCGCCTCTACGTCGGCAGCGAGATCGGCCAGGGCTACCCGGGCGACGAAGACAACGGCGAGATGTCCGCCTGGTACCTGTTCAGCGCCGCCGGCTTCTATCCGCTGCGCATGGGCACGCCGGAATACGTGATCGGCGCGCCGTACTTCCCGCACATGGACATCGCGCTGGAGAACGGCAAGCACCTGGTGATCGACGCGCCCGCGGTCAGCGATCACAACCGCTACGTGCAGGGCTTGCGGGTGAATGGCCGGCCATGGCATCGGTTGACCCTGCCGCACGCGCTGCTGGCACAGGGCGCCAGGCTGGAGTTCGCGATGGGGCCGCGCCCGTCGCGTTGGGCCAGCGACGAGGCCGCGCTGCCGCCGTCACTCACCGCGCAGGGCAAGCCGCAACCCCTGCGTGATCTGCTCGACGAGCGGCTGGGCCGCGCCCATGGCACGCCCGCCATTCCCGGCCTGCCGTTGCTGTTCAGCAACGACTCCGGCGCCGAGGTGGTGCTGCCCGGCGTGTCGACCACGATTGACTGGCGTTTCGCGCAGCCGCGCCAGGTGACGGTGCTCACGCTGACCTCGGGCACCTCGGCCGCGGCGCCGTCCAGCTGGCAGCTGCAGGCTTCCCTCGACGGCGAGCACTGGTTCGTCCTGGATACGCGCCGGCACGAACCCTTCGCCTGGCCGCAGCAGACCCGGGCCTTTGTCGTGCAGAAGCCCGGCGAGTACGCGTACTACCGCTTGCAGATCGACGCGGCGACGACGGACGCGCCGCGGGCCCTGACCGAGATCGAGTTGCTCGGCCCGGCTACCCGGTAGGACGAGCACGGCAACCGCTTGCGCTCAGGTGGTTGCGCCGAGCGAGCGCTGGCGCATCCAGCAGGCGATGCTCATGCGGTCGCGCGTGGCCGGCAGCACCGCGTGCTCGAACTGCGCGGAGAGGAACAGCAGCAGGGTGCCGGCGTGCGGATAGATGTCGCGGTACGCGCCGTCTTCCAGGTAGAGCCGCAGCGCGCCGCCGTCGGTTTCCTGCCAATTCTCGTTGAGATAGAACACCGCCGAGACCACCCGCGCATCGTTGTCGCGCAGGCGGTCGAGGTGCCGTGTGTAACCGGCGCCGGGCCGATACACCGCGTAGTGCGATTCGCACTCGACCAGGCCCAGCATCAGTTCGCGATTGAGCGCGATGCGCAGCGCGTCGATGCGTTCGGCAAACGCTTGCTGCGGCGCGCTCATGGCGCCGCTGACGAACCAGCGCGTGCTGTCGCCACGCAGCGCCGAGGCGGTATGCGCAGCTCCGGTGCGCGCCGGCAGCAGCAGCTTCGCGTCATGCATCGCCGCGCATTCGCGGGCCAGTGCGCGGGTCTGCGCCGGATCCATCAGGTCCGGTACGAGGCACCAGCCGTCGGCGGCGAGCAAGCTCGCCGCGGCCTTGAAATCGAACCGGTCGGTGGTCATCTGGCGCCCTGGCATGCGCGGAACCGCGGAGTTGCCGATCCGGTGCGGGCCATCGGCGGCCGGCGCTGAAAAGGGTGGATGCAGGGCGGCAGCATACGCTGAAAACCGCACCGGCCCGGCGGCTCAGCGTGGCGGTTGACGCAGTGGATCGAGCAGCGAGGACAGCCCGTTGTGATCCAGCTCCAGCATCAGCGCCAGCAGCCGGCCCAGCTCGCCCTTCGGAAATCCCGTGCGCGCGAACCATGTGAGATACGCGCCGGGCAGGTCGGCGATCAACCGACCCTGATACTTGCCATACGGCATGCGCACACTCACCAGCTTTGGCAGGTCTTCCGGATCCATCACTGTCGTTCCTGTCGTGCTGCTTCACCATCCGACTTCGAGCGCGCCTTTGCCGCCACTTGGCAAATAGGGTGTGCGCTCTCTCAACTATTTATTCAACGGATCCGTGTTGCCCTCATGGCTTCACGAATTTCAACGTCATCCGGTCCGACTCGCCGATCGCCTTCATCTGCGCGTGCTCGCTGTCAGGCCCGGACAGATCCGGTGGCAGGCGGTGCACGTTGATGTCTTCCGGGTCGTTCGGGTTGGCATTGATCTGCGATACGCCGGCCACGCGAAAACCGGTCTTGAGGGCCAGCGCGATCAGGTAATCCTCGGGGAGACGGTGCAATGCCCCGGCGCTTTCCACGCCATCGGCGAACGGTTTGGCGCGGTGTTCGGTGACGCCGAACACGCCGCCGGGCTTGAGCACGTTGAACGCAGCTTTGAACACGGCATCGAGCGTGGCCGGACTGTGGTTGAGCCAGTCGTGCGTGTTGCGGAAGGTGAGCACCATGTCGGCGGAGTGGTCGGCGCCCAGCTTCACCTGATCCGGTGGGGCGAACGGGATGATTTTTGCGATGTGTCCGTATACCGCCGGATCGGCCTTCAGCTTGGCGGCGAACTTCGCGGCTGATGGTGGCGCCGCTTCGATCAGGTGGCCGTGCGCGTGGAGGAACGGCGCGAGGATTTCGGTGTACCAGCCGCCGCCGGGTGCCAGTTCGATCACCGTCATGTTCGGCTTGATGCCGAAGAACTGCAGGGTCTCGACCGGATGCCGATATTTGTCGCGGGCCCGGTTCGCGTCGGAACGCCAGTGGCCATTCACCGCCTGCTGCAGCGCCGCGGTGGTGCTGTCCGGCGCGGTGGCAGGAGTGGCGCTGGCGGCGGCAGGGAGCAGCAAGGCCGCGAGCAGCGGGATGAGCAGCTTGCAGGTACGACGAAACATGGTTCGACCCTCCTGACGATGGGCGTTCAAGACTACGCCGAAACCGAGGGTCGGGGCCGTGCCAGCCCCGTCCTCCGCGGCAACCGCCGCGCTATTTCGCAAACAACTGCGCGCGATCGCCGAACGCCTTGAACTCCAGCGCGTTGCCGCAGGGATCGAGCAGGAACATCGTGGCCCGCTCGCCGGGCTGGCCCGCGAAGCGGATAGGCGGCTCGATCACGAAGCGCGTGCCGGCCGCCGGAGTCGCCGGGGCACTGTTGCGCGGACCGGCCGCGCCGCGCCGGATTCCGCCGAGCGGGACTGAAAGAGTCGAGCGCGGCACTCGGGAGTCCCACGCGCGGCACTCCGGGAGCCAAGCGCCGCTCGAAAAGACCCGGTCTTGGCACTCGGAGAGCCAAGCGCCGCCGGAAAAGAGTCAGGCCTGGTACTCGCGGGAGCCACGCTCCGCCGGCTGGGACCCTCGTTCGGCTGGCGAAGACCCGGCGTCGGGACTCGGAGAGCCAGCCGCCGGTGGAAAAGCGTCGGAGTTGGTACTGGGGAGAGTCGCGGGTGGGTCTTTTTGTCCAGTGCGAATGGCATCCCGGATGCGAGGCAGGGGTCTATTCGAACCACTCGTCGTTTTGGTGCGACCACGTTGGGTCATCCCGTCAGTACGGTTTAGACAGCTTGCGAAAATTTCGCAACGCCCCAGTGTCGGCTTGCGGCCAGAAGCGGTCATTCAGCACTTTGTTTACTGGCGAAGTAACTGCCGCCTTGAACGAATAACTGGGCCATTACATCCTCCGGAAGTGAAGTTCTCGATCGAGGCCAACCGACGTCCGAAAGACAGAGACCTTTGGATAATGGTGGGCCAGTTCGACGAGCTCGGTGGCGTCTTGGTCTGAGACTTGGGGACCCAGATATAGGAAAGCGAGGTCTACCTTCTCAAATCGCCAGTCGCTGAACAGGCCGACATCCCCAGCGTCAGCGTAAGATACGATTCGCCATTCGCGCTCGTAGCTCCAGTCAGCCGCCTTGGTTAGCGTGGCAAGCCTGGTTGTTTCTCGTGCTGCTGCCATCCCGTTTAGGCAGAGCAATCTCGCGATCCCATGATCGGTATATACGTCCGGCTTTTGGTCAAGATACTGAATCTGTTTGGCAATTCGAAAGCAACTGTCCACTTCCTCGGTGCACCGGAAGCCAAGCACAGCGCCTCGATACTTGTCCGCGTAGTGGTACCACATTGCAACATGCTTCTGGCTTTCGGTCAGACAGAGAATTCGCATCATCGGCACCTGCTGCTTCCAATGCTCTCGTAGGTCCTCAAGTAGCGAAGCTTGAATCTTCGGGTTGTCTCTAGTCTCTTGAGTCACTTTACGCATTTCGGCACGAAGCTCTTGAGGAAGGCCGCTCTTAGCGAGAGTCAAGAGTTGACGAAACCTGGGATCAAAATCAGTCAGGTCCGACGGGGGTTGATCCAGATAGGCATCGATACAGTCTGCTGTCGCTTTGGCAATATCATTACTTGTTGAGCCTGCCGCGAGCGTTCTTGGAACGTCGAATGGATCGTTAAACAGAAGTGGCGAACTCCAGCGCAATTTTCCCGACTGGAGCACCAATTTGGCGGTCGAGGCCGGCATGTACTTATAAAAATATTCCCGATCGTGCATGCGAGAAGCGGCGATCATTCGAGCTAACTCCTGCACGCTTACGCGTCCTTGTTTACGACCTCGGTCGCCTTGCGGAATAGATTCATTAGGGTCTGAAATTGAAGATCAGCACTGGCGAACGTAGTGGAACGGTCTCGGTCACAAGAATCCGGGATTGGCTGGTCAGTACTAGCACTAGTGAGCGTATTGTGGCCGACCTTGTAAGGACGTGTCCTCAATGTCCGTTTCGGGTCGAAAGCGGACATCTTTGAGCTTGCGCTCAGCCGTGGCCTTCAATTCGTCTTGGGGCGTAAATGATCCACGCGAGGAACACTACATGAAGGCCTAGCGCAACCAATGCCCCATACCTATTGAGGTTCAGGAGTATGGACATGACCACCGCCATGTACCACGCACCAATAACCAGCGACTTTAGAAATGTGGCTCGCGGCGCGATCCGGCCTGCGCATCGCCGACCGATTCTCATGGAAAGCAGCAGTGCCGGGGTACCAATTACAAGTACGACTATGAGGCCAGGCCCCTTGGGGCCGGAAAACCCCTGCGCCCATTGCCGTATCGGCTCCATGAAGTCGTATAGCCAAAAGCTTATGGCGGCGAGGATGGTCAAGAAGGTTGCGAAAAACCAAGTGGCCATGAGCAGTACTGCATTGAATCTGCGGCCGTCCGCGTTATCAAACGATCCTATCGAGGTGCACTGGATAAATAGGTAATCCAGTGCCTGGCTAACCCTGAGAAGCATATCGCCCCCTGTCGCATTCAACACTTAGGTCTGCTTTGGGTCGAGAACGGGCATTGCCACCAATAAAAACCCACATCGCTCCATCGCTCAATCAGCCCGATCAATCCGCCGCCACACACCGCCCCTGCGCCCACGCGCGCAACGCTTCCACCTGCTCGCGCATCAGCACCGACAACGGTCTGGTCTGCTTCAACGCATTGAGCAATGTCGCCTGCTCCGGTGGCGTGCCGTTGCCGGCCGCATCGTAGAGCGCGCTGACGATGGTCTGTTCGATTTCGGCGCCGGAGAAGCCGTCGCTGGCGGCGGCCAGTGCGGGCAGGTCGAAGCCTGCAGGATCGAGTTTGCGGCGGGCCAGGTGCATCGCGAAGATCTCGCCGCGCACTGATTCCTTCGGCAGGTCGACGAAGAAAATCTCGTCGAAGCGGCCCTTGCGCAGCAGTTCGGCGGGTAGCTCGTCGACTGCGTTGGCGGTGGCGACGACGAAGACCTTGGCCTTGCGTTCGGCCATCCAGGTCAGCAGGTAGCCGAGTACGCGGCGCGACACGCCGCCGTCATCGCCGCCGCCGGCCAGGCCCTTCTCGATTTCGTCGATCCACAGCACGCACGGCGCCAGCAGCTCGGTGCTGGCCAATGCCTCGCGCAGGTTCTTTTCGGTCTCGCCCTGGTATTTGTTGTACAGCGTGCCGAAGTCCAGCCGTACCAGCGGCACGCCGAAGCCGCCGGCGATCGCCTTCGCCGCCAGGCTCTTGCCGCAACCCTGCACGCCGAGCAGCAGCACGCCCTTGGGCGGGTCGAGCGCGGGGTCGGGGGTGGCGGCGAGGAACACCGCGCGCCGGCGCTGCACCCATTCGCGCACGCGGCCGACCCCGGCGATGTCGGCGAAGCTGGCGGTGGCGTATTCGTAGTGCAACAGGCCGGAGCGGTTGAGCAGGTCGAACTTCGACTGCATCAGCTCGGGCAAGTCCTGCGGGCCGAGCGCGCCGTCGTTGTAGATCAGCTTGCGCACGATGCGCCGCGCATCCGGTGCGGACAGGCCGAGCAGGTTGCGCACGATGGTGCGCGCGGCGTCGTTGTCGACCGTGACGTTGCGGCCCTGCTCGCGCTGCCAGGCCACCGCCTCGCCGCGCAGGATGCCGGCCAGCTCCTTGAGGTCGGGCAGCGACAGCGGCACGCGCAGGGCCAGCGCTTCGAGTTCTTCGGGAAGCTCCACTTTGGCGCCGACCAGCACGATGGTGTGCGCGGCCGAACGCTGGCGCTGCACGATCTCGCGCAGCTGGCGCAGGCTCATCGCATAGCGCAGCAGGCTATGGAAGTCGAACATCAGGTAGATGCCGCGCTCGTCCTGCGCGCGGATCGCGTCCAGCGTGGCGGTCGCGTCCGGCGCCACCTCGCCGTCGGTTTGCGCGAAGTCGAGCCGGTCCAGGCCGTCGGTCAGCGTCCAGCGCCACAGCGGACGCAGCGCCTGTGCGATCACGTGGCGGAAGCACTCGATCACCCGCTGCTCATCCACTGTCTCGATCACCAGCAGCGGCGTGGCCGCGCGGACCAGCGTGGTGAGGTCCTCCAATTCGCTCATGTGTCCCCCTTGGAAGGGTGCAGTTTACAGAGCGCGGATGCTTCTGGCTGCGCGCGTACCGGTATACGCTGCAGTTTCCCCACGCCAAGGAGCACTGCCATGCGCCTGCTGCTGTCGTTGTTGCTGGTTGCCCTGTCCCTGCCGGCGCTGGCCGCGCCGCCGCTGGACCGGCTGACCCTGCCGCCGGGTTTCCATATCGCCGTCTATGCCGACCAGGTGCCGAACGCGCGCGAGATCGCGCTGGGCGCGAAGGGCACGGTGTTCGTCGGCTCCAACAGCGCCGGCAAGGTCTACGCGCTGACCGATGCGAACGGCGATGGCGTCGCCGAGAAGGTGCGGGTGATCGCCAGTGGCCTCAAGCTGCCGGTGGGCGTGGCGTTCAAGGATGGCGACCTGTACGTCTCCGCGGTGAGCCGGATTCTGGTGCTGCGCGACATCGAGAACCACCTGGACGACCCGCCGAAGCCCGCGGTGGTCACCGACCAGCTGCCCAGCGAGACCCACCACGGCTGGAAGTTCATCGCGTTCGGTCCGGACGGCAAGCTGTACGTGCCGATCGGCGCGCCGTGCAACATCTGCGACCCGGCACCGGCGCACGGCAAGCTGATCCGCATGAACGCCGACGGCAGCGGCTGGGAAGACGTGGCCCGCGGCATCCGCAACACGGTCGGCTTCGACTGGCAGCCGGGGTCGAAGCACCTGTGGTTCACCGACAACGGCCGCGACCTGCTCGGCGACGACGTTCCCAGCGACGAACTGAACGAGATCACCCGCACCGGCGAGCACTTCGGCTATCCGTACTGCCATCAGGGCGACATCCTCGATCCCGAATTCGGCAAGGGCCACAACTGCAAGGACTACGTGCCGCCGGTGTTGAAGCTCGGCGCGCACGTGGCCGCGCTCGGCATGCGCTTCTATGAAGGCAGGCAGTTTCCGGCCAGTTACAAGGGCGCGATTCTCGTGGCCGAGCACGGCTCGTGGAACCGCACACGGAAATCCGGCTACCGGGTGATGACGGCGCGCCTGAACGGCAGCAAGGTGGTTTCGTACGAGCCGCTGATCACCGGCTTCGAGCAGGACGAAAGCGCCTGGGGCCGCCCGGCCGACGTGCAACCGCTGCCCGACGGCAGCGTGCTGGTCAGCGACGACTTGGCTGGCGCGGTGTATCGGGTGACGTACAAGCCGTGAGTGCGGTGCCATTTTGTTGCAAAGTGCGATTCCTGCCTGCGCAGGAATGACGGTAAAAGATGCGACTTGCGCCCACCTTCGTCATTCCTGCGCAGGCAGGAATCGCACTTCATACGCAATATGCAACCCGAGCGGAGACACCCCATGCAACTACGTAGCGACAACTTCGCCAACGGCCAGCCGATTCCCGCCGAGTTCGCCTTCGGCAAGCGTGACGATCCGTTCGCGCTGTCGGACAACCTCAGCCCGCACCTGGCCTGGAAAAACGCGCCGTCTGCCACGCGCTCGTTCGTGCTCACCTGTATCGACACCGATGTGCCCAGCCGCGGCGACGACGTGAACCAGCAAGGTCGCAGCGTGCCTGCGGACCTGCCGCGGGTGGAGTTCACGCACTGGCTGATGGCGAACATTCCGGCCGAATGCGGCGAGCTTGCCGCCGGCGCCTGCAGCGACCAGGTCACGCCGCGCGGCAAGCGCGAGCCGTTCGGGCCGCCAGGCAGCGTGCAGGGCGTGAACGACTTCACCGGCTGGTTCGCCGGCGATGCCGACATGGGCGGCGAATACCTCGGCTACGACGGACCGTGCCCGCCATGGAACGATGCGCTGCTGCACCACTATCACTTCAAGCTCCATGCACTCGACGTCGCCGCGCTGCCGCTGGGCAAGGGCTTTTCGCTGGCCGAACTGCGCGCAGCGATGGTCGGCCATGTGCTGGCCGAGGCGGAGCTGGTCGGCACCTACAGCCTGAATCCGGCCGTTGCTGGCTGAACGCACGCCGGCGCAAACGTCGGTGTCGCGTGCAGGGCGGCGCCGGCTCTCTTCACACCCGCATGGCACGGGCTGTGGGTGAATGGCCGTACGCGGTCTTCCCCGCCGCGATCGCCCTAACTGCCGAAGAGGATGCCCCCATGCTTCACTACGCCCTGGTTTTCCTGGTCATCGCGATCATTGCCGCCGTGCTCGGCTTTGGCGGCATCGCGGGCGCGGCGACCGGGATCGCGAAGATCCTGTTTATCATTTTCCTGATCCTGGCGATCATCGCGTTCTTCCGCCGCGCCAGCTGACAGCTGTCTGCAGCGCCGCGTTTGCGCCACACTTGAAGTCTTTCCGGAGCATGCAATGAACAAGCAAGTCGAAACCCCCGAACAGCCCGTTGGCAGCCGTATCGACGAGCGCGCCGAGCGGATCAAGCAGGCTACTTCCGAGGCGGTGGCCACGACCAAGGAAAAGGTAGAGCGCGCCGCCGACCACGTCGAGGAAGGCCTGCATCACGCCACCGACAAGGCGGCCGACGCCGCGCACAAGGCCAGCGACAAGGCCGCCCGGGTCAGCGAGCGCAGCCGCGAGGTGTACGACGAAACGGTGGATCGCGCCGATGCGTGGTTGGAACAGGCGCGCGACTACGTGCGCGAGAAACCGGTGCAGTCGGTGGCCATCGCACTGGGTGCGGGCTGGCTGCTCGGTCGTATCCTGCGGCGTTGAACCACGCGGTGCAGGGGCAGGGAATGCGCGACGAGGATGGATCATCCCGCGACGCGGCGGCGCCGGATCCGGCGCCGTCGTCGTCTGGTCTGCTGACCGAGCTGGGCCAGCTCGGCCGGGCGGTGAAACGGTTGTTCGGCGCGCAACTGCATTTGCTGGCGGCGGAGCTGGGATTGGCGCGCAGCGCGATCTCGTGGATGCTGCTGGCCGGCCTGGCCGCCACCGTGGCGGGCGTCGGCCTCGGCCTGACCCTGCTGGGCCTGGTCGGTCTCCTGCTGGCAACCTGGTTCGGCTCGTGGATCTGGGCGCTGCTGGTGCTGGCGGTGCTGCAAGTGCTGTTCCTGCTCGGCGCGATTCTGCTGTTCCGCCGCTGCATGCACTGGATGAGCCTGCCCGCCACGCGTGACGAATGGAGTGCGATGATGCGCGAGACCCTGCACAAGGCCGAAGCGGACGCCGCGGCTGGGCAGGGCGACGGGGAGGATCGGCGATGAGCGTGTTCAAGCAGAACGCCAGGGTGCAGGCCGCGCGCTTGCGCGTGCGCGCGGCGCGGCATGAGCTGAGCACGCCGGCGGCCGCCCTGCTGGCGCGCGGTAGCGAGTATCCGTTGACCACCGTGGGTGTGGCCGCCGGTGCCGGCTTCGTGCTGGGCAGCCTCAACGTGCATCCGCTGCGCGTGCCGGGACTGGTGCCGCTGCTCGGCGGCGGGCTGGCCGAGGCGGTGGCCTATGGCGCGCGGCTGATCGCCGAACTGGGCGCGATGCGGCCGGGTGCCGGCGCCGCCGGCGCGACGGATGCCGGTGGCGGCGAACCTTCATGAGCGACCCCGAAGCGCTCCTGCCGGCGTCGGATGTCGTCGTCGTCGACGTTGCCGCAACCGTGCGACCGGACGTGCCGAATGGGCCAGACGCGCCGAATGAACCCGATGAGCCCAATGAACCGGCAACGCAGAGCGCACGTCGCCTGAACGTGGCACGCGGCACCCGCCGTCACCTGCGCGCGGTGCGCATGGTGCTGAACGGTCTGTTGCTGCTGGCGCTGCTGTACACCATCACGCTGACCAAGGCCTTGCTGATCCCGCTGGTGCTGGCCGCGTTCATCGGCCTGGCGTTGAACCCGATCGTCGCCTTCGGTGCGCGCCTGCGCCTGCCGCGCTGGCTCACCGCCAGCGTGCTGATGCTCGGCCTGATCGTCGGCATCGGCAGCGGCGTGGGCCAGCTGGCACAGCCGGCGATCGGCTGGTTCCATGGCGCACCGACGGCGATCAAGAGCTTCGTGCCGAAACTGCGCAGCTTCACCAAGCCGCTGGAAGCGGCCAACCGCGCCACCCAGACCTTGGTCAGCGGCACCAGTACACGCGCGGCCGCGCCACAGTCCACGCCGGTCTCGATCAGCGCCTGGGACGTGGTCTCCACCGCACCGAAAGTGCTCGCCGCGGTACTCAGCGTGCTGCTGCTGGTGTTCTTCTTCCTAATCTACGGCGATTCGATGCTGCGCCGGCTGGTGGAGATCACCCCCAGCTTCGCCTACAAGCGACATGCGGTGACCATCGTGCGCGGCATCCAGACCGAGGTGTCGCGCTACCTGCTCACCGCGCTGCTGATCAACGCCAGCCTCGGTGCGGTCACCGCTGGCATGCTGTGGCTGTACAAGGTGCCCGATCCGCTGCTGTGGGGCGCGGTGGCGATGTTCGCCAACTTCATTCCCTACGTCGGCGCGATCGTCACCACCACCGTGCTGGCGATCGTGTGCATGCTCTACGCGAACGACGCCAGCCTGGAAGTGTTCCTGCCGGTGCTGACCTTCGCCGGCATCACCGCGGTGGAAGGCAACCTGATCACACCCTTCATCCAGGGCGCCAGCATGCGCCTGAGCCCGATCGCGATCCTGCTGTGGTTGCTGATCTGGGGCTGGCTGTGGGGCATCCCTGGCGCGCTGCTGGCGGTGCCGATGCTGACCTGCACCAAGCTGATCACCGAACGCGTGCGCGGCTGGGAGTGGTTCGCGCACATCGTGCAGCGCTGATGGCCTGGGTCGGGACCGGGGGAGTTCCCCGCAAGAAATCGAGACACCTCTCCCCAACCTGCGGGCTGAACAGGGTTTGCACGTGTTGTGCGGCGATAGCCTCTGCCATGGCGAAGTTGCCAGGTCCTATTCGAACTCGCTCATGATCCGCGCGGTGCCTGAGACGCGGATCGAACTTCCGGGTGTGGTCGGGATTTCAGCCCGCAGGCGGGAGCGCATGCCCATGTCCTCACCCTGCAGCAGATCGATGACGCCGCCGTGGGGCCACTCGATGTCGCGCAAGTAACCGGCAAAAGCCGCCGTCGCGGCACCGGTTGCAGGATCTTCGTAGACGCCGCCGGAGGCGAACGGGTTGCGGGTGTGGAACCGTTGCGAGGTCTCGGCCCAGACCAGCAGGATGGTGACCAGGCCGGCCTGCTTCATCAGGCGACGACCGGTATCCAGGTCGTACTTCATCGCGGCCAGGGTTTCGCGGGATCTCAGGCCCAGCGCCAGGTGGTCTGCGCCACCATGCACGAGGGCCGGGGGAATGCGTGGGTCGAGGTCGTCAGCCGTATAGCCGAACAGGTCGAGGGCGGCGGACACCAGTGGCGCGCGTGCCGGCATGCTTTGGGTGGGTGGAGATTGCAGCGCGGCAGTAATGACCTCGCCGTTTCGGCAGCCTTCGACCGTGATGTCCGCCTGATTGAGAGCGAGCCCGAAAATGCCATCGCCGTGCCGGAGAGCGAGCGCCGCGCCCAGCGCAATCGTGGCATGACCGCAGAACGGCACTTCGGATTCCGGTGAGAAATAGCGTACCCGCCAGCCCGTACCGAGCGGGGCCGCAAAAGCGGTTTCCGAGAACCCGACCTCCGCGGCGACCCGCTGCATCTCGTCGGCATCGGGAAGTTTGTCGGCCAGCATGATACCCGCCGGGTTGCCTCCGCTATTTGCGTCGGAGAAAGCGGCAATTCTCAGTACACCCATGTTCTTTCCTGTGAAGTGATGGAGATCGATGTGCAAATCCGCAGACGTCTGCCGGACGAGATGCCTTGAGCGGCGTATGCAGGCTCAGGGCACGCTCGCGACCGACGAACACGTCTCGTCGCCGCAGGCCTGCCAGCCACCGCCGAGTGCCTTGTACAGCGCCACAGCGCGCGTGTTGATGGCGGTTTCGGCCTGGGCCAGGTCGTCCTCGGCGGCGAGCTGGGTGCGTTCGGCGTCGAGCAGTTCGAGGAAGCCGGTGGCGCCTTCCTGGTAGCGCACGCGGGCCAGGTCGGCGGCGCGCTTGCTCTGCGTGCCCTGCTCGATCAGGTGATCGACGCGCACGCGCTGCTGGTTGAAGCCGGTGACTGCGTTGTCGATGTCCTCGATCGCCAGCAGCACGGATTGCTGATAGCTCGCCTGCGCCGCATCGGCACGTGCCTCGCTGACATGCAGGTTCGCGCGCACGCGCTGCACGTTGAGGCCGGCCCAGCTGATGCTCGGCGCCAGCGACCACGCACGGGTGGCGGGGCTGCCGAAGTCGTTGCTGCGCCCGGACAGGAAGCCGAGGAAACCGCCCAGCGTGAGGTGCGGGAAGAAGTCCGCCTTGGCCACGCCGATGCGCGCGGTGGCGGCGGCGTATTCGCGTTCGGCCATCTGGACGTCCGGACGGCGCGACAACACGTCGCCGGCGTCGCCGATCGGCAGGCTCGTTGCAATCGGCGTGAAGCTCTTCGGCGACACGTCTATGTCGAGCTCGCCGGGGCGTTCGCCCAGCAGTACGGCGAGGCGATACTCGCTGGCGCTGGCCTGGGTCTGCAGCAGCGGCAGTTGCGCCTGCACCGCAGCGAGACGTGCCTTGGCGCTGGCCACGTCCTGCTCGGCGCCGGAGCCTAGCTGCTGGCGTACCTCGGTGAGGTGCACGGTCTGCTGCTGGTTGTCGATGTCGCGCCGGGCGATGTCCAGCCGCAGCTGGCTGCCGCGCAGTTCGAAATAATTGCGCGCCACCTCGGCCAGCAGGCTGACCTGGGCATCGTGCAGCGCCGCCTCGCTGGCGCCGAGGTCGGCGCCGGCCGCTTCCACCGAACGGCGCACGCTGCCGAACAGGTCCAGTTCCCATGACGCGTCGAAGCCGGCCTGGTAGATCGTCGTGGTGCTGCGCTGATCGCTGAAGCCGGGTTGCTGGCCGCGGCTGCGCGTGTAGTTCACGTCGGTGTCGATGGTCGGCAGTTGATCGGACTTTGCGCCGCTGAGCAGGGCACGCGCTTCATGCAGCCGCGCCACGGCGATGCGCAGATCGAGGTTGTTCGCCGCGGCGCGCTGGATCAGCGCGTCCAGGGTGGGATCGTTGAACTGCTTCCACCAGGCGGCCTGGAATTGCGCGTTGTTTTCCTGCGTCGCGTCGAGGCCTTGCAACTGCGGCGCGGCAATCTTCGCGGCGTGATAGTTCGGTCCAACGCTGGCACAGCCGGCCAGTGCGAGGGCGGCGGCCAGCAACGACGCTCGAAGAACCACCATCGTCGTCCCGGCGCTCTTGGCCGTCATCCCGGCGAAGGCCGGGATCGCACTTGCTCGTTTGCTGGTGCGTGCGACAGTGCGATTCCTGCCTTCGCAGGAATGACGAGTGGAAGTCTCCCGCGCGGGGTTGCGAGTGAAGATTTTCATCAGTGGTTCTCCAGCGCCGGCAGCGCATGCGCGGCGGCGCGTTCGGCCGCGCGCGCCTCGCGGCGCTCGACCAGCGCGCGAATGACGACATAGAACAGCGGCGTGTAGATCAGCCCGAAGAGGGTCACGCCGAGCATGCCGGCGAACACCGCCACGCCCATCGCGTGGCGCATCTCGGCGCCGGCGCCGTGCGAGGTGACCAGCGGCACCACACCCATGATGAACGCGAACGAGGTCATCAGGATCGGCCGCAGTCGCAGCTTTGCCGCTTCCAGCACCGCCTCATGGCGCGACATGCCTTCCAGCTGCATTTCGCGGGCGAACTCGACGATCAGGATCGCGTTCTTGCACGCCAGCCCGACCAGCACGATCAAACCGATCTGAGTGAAGATGTTGTTGTCGCCGCCGGACAGCCACACGCCGGCGATCGCGGACAGGAGCACCATCGGCACGATCAGGATCACCGCCAGCGGCAGCGACCAGCTCTCGTACAGCGACGACAGCACCAGGAACACCAGCAGCACGCACAACGGGAACACCAGGATCGCGGTGTTGCCGGCGAGGATCTGCTGGTAGGTCAGCTCGGTCCACTCGAAACTGATGCCGTTGGGCAGGTTGTCCTTCGCCAGTTTCTCCATCGCCGCCTGCGCCTGGCCGGAACTGAAACCGGGCGCGGGGCCGCCGTTGATCTCGGCAGTGGGATAGCCGTTGTAATGCTGCACGCGATCGGGGCCGGCACCGTGCTGCACGGTGACGAACGAACCCAGCGGCACCATCTGGCCCTGCGCGTTGCGCGTCTTCAGCGCGAGGATGTCCTCGGGCGTATGCCGGAACGCCGGGTCGGCCGACACGTTCACCTGGTAGGTGCGGCCGAAGCGGTTGAAGTCGTTGACGTAGAGCGAGCCCATGTAGGCCTGCATGGTCTGGTACACGTCGCCCAGGTTCACGCCGACGGTCTTGGCCTTCTCGCGGTCCACGTCGGCGTCCACCTGCGGCACGCTGATCTGAAAGCTGGAGAACAGCCCGGCCAGTGCCGGCTCCTTGCGGCTGGCGGCAATCAGGTTCTGGGTCTGCTGGTACAGCTCGTCGAAGCCGCGATCGCCGCGATCCTCCAGCTGCAGGCGGAAACCGCCGATCGTGCCCAGCCCCATCACCGGCGGCGGCGGGAACACGGCGATGTAGGCATCCTGGATCGCGGCGAACTTCTGGTTCAGCGCACCGGCGATCGCGCCGGCCGACAACGAGGCGTCACGACGTTCCTCGAACGGCTTCAGCGTGACGAACACGACGCCGGAGTTGGTCGAGTTGGTGAAGCCGTTGATCGACAGGCCGGGGAACGCGACGGCATGTTCGACACCTGGCTGCTTCAAGGCGATCGCACCCATGCGCAGGATCACGTCTTCGGAACGATCCAGCGAGGCCGCATCCGGCAGCTGCGCGAACGCCACCAGGTACTGTTTGTCCTGGCCCGGCACGAAACCGCTCGGCACGTGCGAGAAGCCGAACCAGGTCAGCGCGATCAGGCCGGCATACACCATCAGCGCCAGCTTGCCCTTGCCGACGATGCGCCTGACGCCGCCGACATAGCGCTCCGAGCCGCGCTGGAACAGCCGGTTGAACGGACGGAACAGCCAGCCGAACGCGCGGTCGATGCCGCGGGTGAGGCGATCCTTCGGCGCGTCGTGCGGCTTCAGCAACACGGCGGCCAGCGCCGGGCTCAGGGTCAGCGAGTTGAACGCGGAGATCACCGTGGAGATCGCGATGGTCAGCGCGAATTGGCGATAGAACTGGCCGGTAAGGCCGCTGACGAAGGCGGTCGGGATGAACACCGCGCACAGCACCAGCGCGGTGGCGACGATCGGCCCGGTGACCTCGTACATCGCCTTGCGCGTCGCTTCACGCGGCGATTCGCCGAGCTCGATGTGCCGTTCGACGTTTTCCACCACCACGATCGCGTCATCGACCACGATGCCGATCGCCAGCACCAGGCCGAACAGACTCAAGGCATTGAGCGAGAAACCGGCCAGGTACATCACGGCGAACGTGCCGATCAGCGACACCGGCACCGCCACCAGCGGGATGATCGAGGCGCGCCAGGTCTGCAGGAACAGGATCACCACCAGCACCACCAGCAGGATCGCTTCCAGCAGGGTGTGCGCCACCGCCTCGATCGAGCCGCGCACGAACACGGTCGGGTCATAGACGATCGAATAGTCGACGCCCTGCGGGAATTCTGTCTTCAGCTGCGCCATGGTGGCGCGTACCTCGTCGGAAATCTGGATCGCGTTGGAGCCCGGCCGCGCGAAGATCGGCAGCGCCACCGCTGGCTGGTTGTCGAGCAGGCTGCGCAGCGCGTAGTTGTTCGAGCCCAGGTCGACCTTGGCCACGTCGCCCAGGTGGGTGACGCCACCGTTCGCCGCGGTGCGCACGATGATGTTGCGGAAATCGTCCTCGCTGACCAGTCGCCCGCGCGTATTGATGTTGAGCTGGAACGCGGCGTTGCCCGGGCCGGGCGGCGCATTCAGCGCGCCGGCGGCGACCTGCACGTTCTGCTCGCGAATCGCGCTGATCACGTCGCCGGTGGTGAGCGAGCGCGACGCCAGCTTCTGCGGGTCCAGCCACACGCGCATCGAGTATTCGCCGGCGCCGAAGATCTGCACGTCGCCAACGCCGTCGAGCCGGCCCAGCACGTCCTTCACGTGCAGCCGCGCGTAGTTCGACAGGTACAGCATGTCGTAGCGCTGATCCGGCGAGGTGAGATGCACCACCATGGTCAGGTCGGGCGAGCTCTTCTGCGTGGTCACGCCGAGCCGCTGCACTTCCTCAGGCAGTTTCGGCAGCGCCTGCGCCACGCGGTTCTGCACGTCGACCTGGGCGGTGTTGAGGTCGGTGCCGAGCGCGAACGTCACGGTCAGGGTGAGTGCGCCGTCGCTGGTCGCCTGCGAGGAGGTGTAGAGCATGCCTTCCACGCCATTGATCTGCTCCTCCAGCGGCGTGGCGACGGTCTGCGCGATCACCTTCGGGTTGGCGCCGGGGTAGGCGGCACGCACCACCACGGTGGGCGGCACCACTTCGGGGTATTCGCTGATCGGCAGCTGGAACACCGCGATGGCGCCGGTGATTACAAACAGCAGCGACAGCACGGCGGCCATGATCGGCCGGTCGACGAAAAATTGGGCAATGTTTTTCATGCAATGAATCCTCGACGAAGCCGCTGCGCGGCTTCGGTCTTGTTTGCTCCTCCCTCGCGCGGCAGGCGGAGGGAGCGCGTGTTCAGCCTTGCGGAGTCGTTGGGGTCGCCGCGTTGGTCTGCGCGGTGCGCGAATCGTTGGCATCCGGTACGTCGCCGCGCTCGACCAGCGCCTTGTCGGTGGCGTCGAGGCGATACGACATCGCCACCTTCTGCGGATTCACCTCGGCGCCGGGGCGTACGCGCTGCAGGCCGTTCACCACCACCACGTCGTGAGCGTCCAGACCGCGGTCGATCACGCGCAGGCCGTGGAACAGCGCGCCGGTGTCGACCTTGCGGTATTGCACCTTGTGCGCCTGGTCGACCACATAGACGAACTGGTTGCCGAGGTCGGTGCCGATCGCGCGGTCGTCCACCAGCACGCGCGAGCGGACCTGGCCGCTCTGCAGCTGCACGCGGGCGTACAGGCCGGGCGTGTACAGGCCGTCGGCGTTGTCGAACACCGCGCGCAGGCGCATCGTGCCGGAGCCGGTGTGCAGCTGGTTGTCGACGAAGTCGAGGCGGCCGGCATGCGGGTAACCCGCTTCGTCGGCCAGGCCCATCGCGGCCTCGATCCGTGCGTTGCGGCCAGCCTGCTTCGCGTCGGCGCGCAGATGGTCGAGCTTGAGCCAGGTCTGCTCGTCCACGTCGAAGTACACGTAGACCGGGTTCACCGAGACCACGCTGGTCAGCACGTCGCTGCTGCTGACCAGGTTGCCGGGAGTGACCCGCGCGTTGCTGACGCGGCCGTCGATCGGCGAACGCACCCGGGTGAAGTCGACGTTCAATCGCGCTGCGGCGAGCGCGGCAGAGGCGGCGCCCAGCTGGGCGCGTGCGCTCTGCGCGGTGGTGGTCAGGCGGTCGGCTTCCTGCTGCGCGATCGCGTGCTGGGCCAGCAGCATCTCGGCGCGGCGCTGATTGGTTTCGGCCAGGCTCAGTTCGGCTTTCGCCTGTGCCTGGTTGGCGGCCAGCCGGTCGACTTCGGCCTGGTACGGGCGGGCGTCGAGCTGGAACAGCACGTCGCCCTTGTGCATCAGCGCGCCTTCCTGGAAATGCACCGACTCCACGAAACCGCCGACTCGCGGCTGCACCTGCACCGTGTTCACCGCTTCCAGCCGGCCGGTGAACTCGGCGCTGTCGCTGACCTTGCGGGTCAGCGCCTGCGCCACGGTCACTTCCGGCGGCGGCCCGCCGGTCGGGGTCTGCGCCTGGCTGTCATTGCCGTGCAGGAGCACCCAGCTGCCCAGCACGGTGACGGCGATCAGGGGAACCAGCATCCATTGTTTTTTCATCTTGCGCTCCCAGAATCTTGTAGGCCGGGCACGAGGCTCCGGCGAAGGGTCGAGAGAATAGGTGTACTTGTCGGTATAGAAAATCCGTTTCTTGCGCACTACACTCGTGACCCGCAATCACGAATCGATGAGGAATCGAAGCAATGGAAGACTTTTCCGCCATATCGACCTTCGTCCGCGTGGTCGAGGCCAAGAGCTTTGCCGCCGCCGCCAGCCAGCTGGGCATGACGCCCTCGGGCGTCAGCCGAGCGGTTTCCCGACTGGAAACCCAGCTTGGCGCCCGGCTGCTGTTCCGCTCCACCCGCTCGCTGCGCCTGACCGACGACGGCGCCGCGTTCCATGCGCGTTGCAAGGAAATCCTCGCCGATCTGGCCGAGGCGACCGAAGCGCTGAACTTTGCCAACAGCAAGCCGACCGGCAAGTTGCGCGTCGGCATCTCGCTGTCAGTGGGCCGCGCCGCGGTGATCCCGCGGCTGACCGAGTTCGAGCAGCGCTACCCGGACATCCGGCTGGAGCTGTCGATGAGCGACTCGCCGGCGGATCTCAACGGCGAGGGCCTGGATTGCGCGATCCGCGTCGGCCAGCTGGAGGACTCCAGCCTGATCGCGCGCAAGATCGGCTACCTCATCAACGTGGTGTGCGCCTCGCCCGAGTACCTGCGCAAACACGGCGCGCCGCGCAGCATCGAGGACCTGAAGGACCACCGTTGCATCAACTACGTCCACCCGAACGGCCGTCCGCGCCAGTGGCAGTTCGACACGCCGGGCGGGCAGGTGAGCGTGGACATCGACGCGCACATGCTGATCAACGACGGCGAGTCGGTGCTGCAGGCGGTGGCGTCCGGTCTGGGCATCACCCAGATGCCGCGCATGATGGCCGCCTGCATGCTCGACAAGGGCATGCTCGAACTGGTGATGACCGATACCCGGTCGACCGGCAAGCCGGTGTGGATCGTCTACCCGCAGAAGCGCCACCTGTCCGCCCGCGTGCAGGCCTTCATCGAGTGGGTGCGCGAGCTGTTCGATCGCACCAACCAGTGCACGGTCGCCACGTCGAAGGCCATGCCGAAACCGGTACCCAGGGAGACGCTGGTCGAGGCGGCGTAGGCCTGTGCCGGTTGCGGGCTCAGGCCCCTGCCGGCACCAGCAACAGCAGCGCCACGCCGAACGCGATGCGGTAGATCGCGAATGGCGTGAAGGTGTGGCTACGGATATAGCCGAGCAGCCACTTCACCGCGACGAAGGCGACGATCGCCGAGACCACGAAACCGACGATCAGCGCGCTCCAGTCCTCGTGCGCCGCGCCGCCGCCCTTGAGCACCTTCAGCAACTCGTAGCCGGTGGCCGCGTACATCGTGGGAATGCCGACCAGGAAGGCGAACTCGGTGGCTGCCGCGCGGTTGCTGGTGCCGAACAGCATCGCCGCGAAGATCGTCGCGGCCGAGCGCGAGGTGCCGGGGAAGATGCCGGCGATCATCTGCGCGACGCCGACCAGGATCGCCACCTTCCAGGTCACCTCGCTGCGCTCCGGCTGGCGTGCGGCCAGCCGCTCGGCGGCGATCATCCACAGGCCGCCGATCACCAGCGCCCAGGCCACCGGGGTCACCGTCTCGGGCAGCTTGAAGCCGAGCTTCACCGCGATGAAGCCGAGCACGGCGGTGATCGCGAACGCCACCACCAGCTTCAGCAGGTAGTCGCGGTTGGCCGGCTCGCGCCACTGCGTCAGCAGCTGCCAGATGCGCTTCCAATAGATCAGCGTGACCGCCAGGATCGCGCCGGCCTGGATGCCGATGTTGAACAGGTCCGAGCGCGCGCCCAGCCCGAATTTTTCGGCAATGAGCAGGTGGCCGGTGGAGGAGATCGGCAGGAATTCGGTGATGCCTTCGATGATGCCAAGCAGGATGACATAGAGCAGATCGATCACGGGCGGATCCGTTGCGGGATGGGTCGGGCCGGCGAACGGACTGCCGGCATGAAGCGCCATAGCTTAAGGGGTTTGCCGCCGCGAGGGATGGCCGCGGGCTGGGCGGACGGTCGATCCGGCACGCACTGGAACAGTGCAAACCGCCCATGGCGGCGGGTGTTTCTGGTGCCAACGCAGGCGAGGTCCACGCGCTCCGGCCCGGCGGATGCTGCCGCAGCAAGGTTTGCCCGTCGTGGCACGGGGCTTGCTGAGATGGCTTGAACGCCATGCGAACGCATGGGCCATGAATGGACGTCTGGACGTCTGTTTACACGCCTGCCGCTTCTTCGGGGGAGCCGAACTCATGAAACGATGTTGGATAGCCGCAATTGGCGCTGGCCCGATGGCCATGGCAGCCGCCCTTGCACCGGCACTGCTGTGATGACGTCCCACCGGTGGAGTCACCCATGAAAATGATCACCAGCATCATCCGTCCGTACAAACTCGACGAGGTCCGCGACGCGCTCGCGCATGCCGGTGTGTCGGGCATCACGGTGACGGAGGTGCGCGGCTTCGGCCGCCAGAAGGGCCACACCGAGCTGTACCGCGGTGCCGAGTACGTGGTCGACTTTCTGCCCAAGCTCAAGGTCGAGGTGGTGGTGCCCGACGGCCTGCTCGATGCCGTGCTGGAGGAGATCCAGCGCGCCGCCCGTACCGGCAACGTCGGCGACGGCAAGGTCTTCGTCACCGGCGTGGACCAGGTGATCCGCATCCGCACCGGCGAGCTCGACGCCGATGCCCTCTGATCCGCATCCCATGAGGATTCCCATGAAGGAGCGCAAGTTCCCTCGCGGCATCGGCGGGGGCCTGCTGCTGCTCCTGGCCGCGCCGCTGCTGCACGCCGCTACGCCCGTGCTGGTGGTCGACAAGGGCGACGTCGCGTGGATGCTCACCTCGACCCTGCTGGTGCTGCTGATGACGGTGCCGGGGCTGGCGCTGTTCTACGGCGGCCTGGTGCGCGCGAAGAACGTGCTGTCGGTGCTGATGCAGGTGCTGACGGTGTTCTCGCTGCTGCTGCTGTTGTGGGTGGCATACGGCTACAGCCTGGCGTTCAGCGGCGGCGGCGCGGTGATCGGCAACGTCGGCAAGTTGTTCCTGCACGGCGTGACGAAGGACACGCTGACGGCGACGTTCACCGCCGGCGTGGCGCTGCCGGAATACGTGTTCGTGGCGTTCCAGGCCACCTTCGCCGGCATCACCGGCGCGCTGATCGTGGGCGCGTTCGCCGAGCGCATGCGCTTCCGCGCGGTGCTGCTGTTCGCAGCACTGTGGTTCACCTTCGCCTATCTGCCGATCGCGCACATGGTGTGGGCCGGGCCCGTCGGTTTCCTGTACGCGAGGGGCGCACTGGACTTCGCCGGTGGCACCGTGGTGCACATCAACGCCGGCGTGGCTGGCCTGGTCGGCGCCTGGCTGGTCGGGCCGCGGCTGGGCTTCGGGCGCGAGCCGATGAAGCCGCACAACGTCGCTTTCACCATGGTCGGCGCGGCGCTGCTGTGGGTGGGCTGGTTCGGCTTCAACGCCGGTTCCAACCTGGAAGCAAACGCGGGCGCGGCGCTGGCCTTCATCAACACCTTGCTGGCCACCGCCGCGGCGGTGCTGGCGTGGCTGGCGGTCGAGGCGATCGTGCGCGGCCATGCGTCGATGCTGGGCGGCGCTTCCGGCGCGGTCGCCGGCCTGGTCGGAATTACCCCGGCCTGCGGCACGGTAGGGCCGCTGGGTGCGATCGTGATCGGTGCGTTGGCCAGCGTGTGCTGCGTGTGGGGCGTGACCGGGCTGAAGAAGCTGCTGCGCGCGGACGATGCGCTCGACGTGTTCGGCGTGCACGGCATCGGCGGCATCGTGGGCGCGCTGCTGACCGGCGTGTTCACCGCGCCGGCGCTGGGCGGCACCGGCGCGGCGGGCTTCTCGATCGGCCACCAGCTCGGCGTGCAGGCGCTGGGCGTGGGCATCACCGTGCTGTGGAGCGGCGTGGTCTCGGTGCTGGCCTATCTGGTGGTCAAGGCGGTGTTCGGCCTGCGCGTACCGTACGATGCCGAGCGCGAAGGGCTCGACATTACCTCGCACGGCGAAAGCGCCTACGATGTCTGAGCAGGGCGTCGCATGATGCAATCAGCCGAGCCATGATGGTGCAATACATCGACCGTATTGCACCATCATGTTTCTTTTCGATCCGTCCGGTGCGCCGGAAACATCCGTCAGCCGTTGCCACGCAACGGTCTCAGCCATTGGCACGGGCCTTGCTCCAGCCAGCTCACCATTCATCGCCGAGGTTGCTCCATGTCCGCCAACAAAGTGCTCGACCTGATCCAGGAACACGAGGTCGAGTTCGTCGACTTCCGTTTCGCCGACATGCTCGGTGTGCATCACCACGTCACCTTCCCGGCCCATGCGATCGACGAGTCGACGTTCGAGGACGGCAAGATGTTCGACGGCTCCTCGATCACCGGCTGGAAGGGCATCAACGAATCGGACATGGTGCTGCTGCCCGATCCGGACACCGCGCACCTCGACCCGTTCAGCTCGCACGTGCAGCTGATCCTGCACTGCGACGTGCTGGAACCGAGCACCATGCAGGCCTACGGCCGCGACCCGCGCTCGATCGCCAAGCGCGGCGAGGCGTACCTGAAATCCACCGGTATCGCCGACACCGCGTTCTTCGGCCCGGAGCCGGAGTTCTTCATCTTCGACTCGGTGCGCTGGCAGAACGACCCGGGCCGCGTGTTCTACGAGATCGGTTCGGAAGAGGCGGCGTGGTCGTCGCGCTACAAGTACGACGGCGAGAACCATGGTCACCGCCCCGGCGTGAAGGGCGGCTACTTCCCGGTCAGCCCGGTCGACTCGCTGGGCGACCTGCGCGCGGACATGTGCAAGGTGCTGGAGTCGCTCGGCCAGACCGTCGAGGTGCACCACCATGAGGTGGCCAACGCCGGCCAGTGCGAGATCGGCGTGAAGTTCAACACGCTGGTGAAGAAGGCCGACGAGCTGATGACGATGAAGTACGTCATCAAGAACGTGGCGCACCAGAACGGCAAGACCGTCACCTTCATGCCCAAGCCGCTGGTCGGCGACAACGGCTCGGGCATGCACGTGCACCAGTCGCTGGCGAAGAACGGCGAGAACCTGTTCGCCGGCGACCTGTACGGCGGCCTCAGCCAGACCGCGCTGTGGTACATCGGCGGCATCTTCAAGCACGCGCGCGCGATCAACGCGTTCGCCAACTCCACCACCAACAGCTACAAGCGCCTGGTGCCGGGCTTCGAGGCGCCGGTGATGCTGGCGTACTCGGCACGCAACCGCTCGGCGAGTTGCCGCATCCCGTACGTGGCCAGCCCGAAGGGCCGCCGCATCGAAGTACGCTTCCCCGACCCGATGAACTCCGGCTACCTGGTGTTCACCGCGCTGATGATGGCCGGCCTCGACGGCATCCTGAACAAGATCGACCCGGGCGCACCGGCCGACAAGGATCTGTACGACCTGCCGCCGGAAGAAGAGAAGAACATCCCGCAGGTGTGCTCCAGCCTGGATCAGGCGCTGGAAGCACTGGACAAGGATCGCGAGTTCCTGAAGGCCGGCGGCGTGTTCACCGACGACTTCATCGACGCCTACATCGAAGTGAAGATGAAGGAAGTGACCAAGTTCCGCGCCAGCACCCATCCGCTGGAGTTCCAGATGTACTACTCGCTCTGAGCGAACCGTCGGTGCGGCAAATGCAACGGGCGCTTCGGCGCCCGTTGTCACATGGGTGACCGACGCGCGGCGGGATCAGCCCTCGCGCGGATGCACCGAGAGTACGCGCTCGATGAACAGCTGCAGTTCCTTCATGTAGTTGCCCAGGAACTCGGCGGTGGAGTCGTTGGTGACCGTGCCGTCCTCGGTGATCAGGCCCGGGGTGAACTGGATGTACGCCTCCATCGTGTTCATCAGCGGCGAGTTGCAGAAGCACATGACCCCGCGCAGCTGTTGCTGGGCGACCGCGGTGCCGATCGAGCCGGGCGAGGTGCCGATCACGCCGGACGGCTTGCGCGCGAAGGAGTTCTTGCCCCACGGTCGGCTGGCCCAGTCGATCGCGTTCTTCAGCGCGCCGGGGATCGAGCGGTTGTATTCCGGGGTGACGAACAGCACCGCGTCGACCGCGGCGATCGCCTGCTTGAAGGCGCGCGCCACCGGTGGGTAGTCAGCGTCGTAGTCGTAGCTGTACAGCGGCAGGTCCCGGATCGGGATTTCCACCAACTCCAGCTCCGCCGGCGCGAGGCGGGTGAGTGCCTTGGCCAGCAGGCGGTTGATCGAGCCCTTGGCGAGGCTGCCGACGAGATAGCCGACTTTGTAGGTCTTCATGTGCGTGTCGTCCTGGTGGGTGAAGTGGGGCTGCTGATCGGTGACGCGCTCAGTAACCGACGGTGAAACGTTGCCGCGAATGTTTCGGCGTCTCCAGTTCGTCGACGAGGGCGATCGCGAAGTCCTCCATCGAGATCCAGCTGCGGCCGCTTGCGTCGGTGAGCAGCTGGTCGCCGCCGAGGCGGAATGTTCCGGTGCGCTCGCCCGGCACGAATTCGACCGAAGGCGACAGGAAGGTCCAGTCGAGCTGCTGCTCCTTGCGCAACGCATCGAGGAAGCGTCGCCCGGCCTCCGCCTCCGGCTTGTACGCTGCCGGGAAGCCGGGCGCGTCGATCAGCGCCTGGCCCGGCGCCACCTCCAGGCTGCCGGCGCCGCCGACCACCAGCAGCCGATGTACGGCGGCCTGCTTCAGTGCGGCGATCAGCGCCGCGGCATCGGACGTGGCGAATTTCGTGGCGCTGATCACCGCCTCGTGGCCGGCCAGCAGTGGCGCCAGCTGCGCCGGCCGGGTGGCATCGGCGTTTTTCAGCCGCAACTGCGGCCGTGCGGCCACGCCGCCGGTGTCGCGGGCAATGCCGGTGACCTCGTGCCCGCGTCGAAGCAGCTCCGCCAGCAGGCGCGTGCCGACCAGTCCGCTGACGCCGATCAATGCGATCTTCATGCCTGTCTCTCTGTCGGGGTTGGCACGATCCCGTCGAGTGATGGCGCATGCGCGCGCCGGCACGCAGGCTTCGGCAGGAGGCGTCGAGGAATGGACGTCCATGTCACATTCCCCGCGCTCACGCCAAGCTAACGCGTCGAATGTCATCACAGCGTGGATGCGGGTGCTCACGAGGGTGCGCCCGGTGATGCAGCAGGCCATGCCATGAATGCACGTATGCCGACGATCTTCCTCGGGCACGGCAACCCGATGAACGCGCTGCACGACAACGACTGGAGCCGGGGCTGGGCCGCGCTCGGCCGGCGCCTGCCGCGGCCGCGCGCGGTGTTGTCGGTATCGGCGCACTGGTACCTGCCGGGCACGGCAGTGACGGCGATGGCGGCGCCGCGCACGATCCACGATTTCGGCGGCTTCCCGCGCGAGCTGTTCGAGGTGCAATATCCTGCGCCCGGCGATCATGGCCTGGTGCGCCGCGTGCGCGAACTGCTGCAGCCGCTGGACGTGCGCGCGGATCTTTCGTGGGGACTGGACCACGGCACCTGGTCGGTGCTGCGCCATGTGTTTCCCGCCGCCGACGTGCCGGTGGTGCAACTCTCCATCGACGAGTCGCAGCCGCCGGCGTTCCATTACCGGCTGGGCCGGCTGCTGCGGCCGTTGCGCGAGGAGGGCATCCTGCTGATCGGCAGCGGCGACGTGGTGCACAACCTGCACAGCTACGCGTGGGGGCGGCATCCAGCCGAGCCGTTCGACTGGGCGCTGCGTTTCGAGGCGAAGGCGCGCGAGCTGATGTTGCAGGGCGACCACCAGGCACTGGTGAACTACGAGTCGCTGGGCGCGGACGCGGAGCTGTCGGTGCCCACGCCCGACCACTACCTGCCGCTGCTGTACGTGCTCGGCGCCAGCGACGAAAACGACGCGGTGACCTTCCCGGCCGAGGGCATGGACGGTGGTTCGATCTCGATGCTGTCGGTGCAGTTCGGCTGAACGCGCGCGGCGCGTTCAGCCCCGCCGGGCGAGCACCCGGCCGATGCTGTGCACCAGCGCAGCGAAGTCGCCCTGGTACAGGCAGCCGTTGACGTAGAAGCTGGGCGTGCCGTTGACGCCACTGCGCACGCCGCCCATGAAGTCGCGGCGGATGCGGGCGTCGATGTCGGGGCTGCGCAGCGTGGCGGCGATCGTGGTCTCATCCAGGTCCAGCGCGCGCACGCCGGCCTCCAGGCCGGCGCCGCCACGCGGGGTCCATGCCGCCTGGTTCTCGTACAGCCAGTCGTGCATCGCCCAGAACCGGCCCTCGACCGCCGCGGCCTCGGCCAGCTCGGCCGCCAGCTGGGCGTACGGATGGGCCTGGCTCAGCGGAAAGTGGCGGAACACGAAATACAGGTTGCCGGCGTAGCGGTGCTGGATCTGCTTCACCAGCGGGTAGGCGCTGCCGCAAGCGGGGCACTGGAAATCGCCGTATTCCACCAGGGTCACTACCGCATGGATGTTGCCCTGGGCATGGTCGTGCGCGGAGACCGGCACGGCCAGGATCGCATCCTCGTGCAGCATCAGCGAGCCTCCTGCGCCACGTCCGCGGGCAGCGTCTTCTGGACGTTGTTCGAGGGCAGCGCCTCAAGCGCCTTGACGATGCCGGCGGCCCCCGGGTTCACGCCCATCGGCGAGAGATGACTCCAGCGAATCACGCCGTCGCCGTCGATCACGAACAGCGCGCGCCGGGCGATGCCGGCCTGCTCTTCGTACACGCCATACGCGCGGGCCACCTGGCCCTTGGGCTCGAAGTCGGACAGCAGCGGGAAGTGGTACTTGCGATCGCGCCCCAGCGCGGCGTGACTCCACGCGCCGTCGACCGAGATCGCCAGCAGCTGCGCATTGAGGCGGGCGAACTCGTCCAGCAATTCGTTGTACAGCGCCAGCTGGTCGCTGCACACCGGGCTCCAGTCGGCGGGATAGAACGCCAGGATCACGTTTCGGCCGCGGAATTCCTTCAGCGCCACGCTCTGGTCGGGGGTGGAGTGCAAGGTGAATTCCGGTGCGGCGGTGCCGGCGGCAAGCATGCTCATGACTGGCTCGTTTCAGGTGTGGTCGGCGACGTGGACGATGCGCGGATCATCCGCCGGTTTCGCGGCGGCGCTCCTCCTGCACGGTGAGTATCGCTTCGGGCGTGGCCTCGAGCCGGTTCTTCGGGATCGGCTCGCCGCTGAGATCCGACAGGCCATAGCTGCCCTCCGCGATCTTCTGCAGCGCACGCTCGATGCTGGCGAGGCGGCGTTTGTCCGCGTCGTGCAAGGCCTGGTTGACTTCCCGCTGAGCCATGTCCTGTGCGTGGTCCGCTTCCTCTTCGGCCTCGTCACCATGCTCCAGCTGGAACCCCCGCTCCCTGGCCAGCGCATCTTCCTCGTTGCCCAGCAGCTGGTTGCGCAGCGCGACCAGGCGCTGACGTTGCCGTTCGATGAATGCCCGGCTCAGGTCGGCATGCTGTTCCGACGACATGAAATGCTCCTGCCCGCAGCACCTGTCCGTGCGCGTCTGCGCACATTGGAATCAGCCGGGTGAATGCGCTGTAAAAATCGGCAGGTGGACAGCCGTCCGCTCGTCCGCGGCCGGATCAGCGGGTGGCTTTCGGCGTGTCGCGCAGCTCGGTCACGGCCGACGCGGCGTTCACCTGGAGGACTCCGTCGGAGACCTTGCTGCTGCGTAGCAGGAGATCACGGATCGCTCGCGCATCCAGTCCCGGCGCAATGGACAGCAGCAGGGCGGCCATCCCGCTCACGTGTGGCGCCGCCATCGACGGCCCGGAAGTGAAGTCGTAGCCACCCCCGGGCTGGGTGGTCAGGATGTCGTCGCCGGGGGCGCTGAGGACGCCGGGCGGGGCCGCCGACATGCCGCTCACGCGAACCAGGATGACCCCTGGCGTGTTGTCGGGGAAGCCGTCGACGTTCCCTTCCGGCGGAATGGCGGCGACCACGATGCGGCCCTGTTCCAGGATCTGCACCAGCAGCAGGTTGAGCAGCGGATCGGCGGGCCCGCCCAGGCTCAGGTTGATGATGCGGGCGTCGGTGTCGATGATCGTCGCCAGCGCCTTGGCCAGCGTGAAGGAGTTGCAGCGTGCGCCGGCGTTCGGCACTTGCGGGTACCAGCAGGCCTTGTAGACGCTGAGCGTGGCCTCGGGCGCGATCCCCACGATGCCCTGGTGGTTGTCGCCATCCGCGGCGATGATGCCGGCGACTTCCGTGCCGTGGCTGTCGCGGTCGAACGCCGCCGCGTCGTCGTCGACCAGGTTGTGCGCATCGTGGATGCGCCCGCGAAGGTCGGGATGCGTCAGGTCGACACCCGTGTCGACGACCGCGATGCGGATCCCGCTGCCCTGGCTGAAGTCGTGTGCCAGCGCGGTATCGGTTTCGAGGAAACCGCGTTGCAGGCGGACGTAGGGATCGTTGTAGTGGTGTGCCGCCTCAGCGGACCGTTTGCCGTAAACGGCATAGTCGTGCAATGGCTGCGCGAGCTGCACGCGGCGGTCCCCGGCGAGCGCCTTGAGCAGGCTGTCGCGGCTCGTGCCGGGCGGCGGCTGCAGCACGATGCAGTACAGGTCGAGGGTCTTGATTGGCCAGCCGGCGACCTCGCTGAACGCGTAGCTCTTCTTCAGCGCCGCCAGGGTGGATGCCGCGTGCTGGCCGGCGCCGTAGTACCTGGACGGGGCATAGCCGAGCAGGCTGGAGCCGGCGTGTATCGGCGGTGGCTCCAGCGGGTTGGCGACGGCCAGGATGATGTCGCGCTGGCTGTCCATCGCGGACGCGCTGGCGACCGCCATGCGGCCGAGGCCGGCGTGGTTGTCCGGGGTGACCATGGGGCGCGTGGGCACGCACGCGCTCAGGGCCACCGCCACGACAAGGAAGGGGATGCCGTATCTCATGGCGTGACGGCGACAGGCTCCGCCAGCAGGATGCCGCGCGTGGTGCGCAGCTGCTGCAAGGCATGCTGCGCCGTCGAAGCGGAACTCACCGGGGCGACCGTGTAGGCACCCACATCGTTGGGACCGCTCACCACCTGCAGCCGCAGGGCATGCAGCAGCGCGTTCCAGTCGGCCAGCGTCATGCCCGCGTCGGGCACGACACGGATCGCGCCCGGGGCCGCGGGCAGGGTTTCCTGGCTGAGCGTGCGGTACGAAGGCTCGCCGCCCCCCGACCACAGCTTCACGCCCAGTACGCCGAGGCCGAGCGCCTGGACCAGCACCGCGGCAACCAGTGCCCGGCTCAACCAGTTTCCCGGGCGCGAGCGCAGGCGCAGCTCCTGGGGGTCGGGCATGTCGAGGCGGGCCAGCAGGCGACCGAGCCCGACGTCAGCGTCGACCGGAACGTCCGCCGGCAGCGACAGGGCAAGCCGCAGGCGACTTTGCTGGGCGAACTCCGCGCGGCACGATTCGCACTGCGCAAGGTGGTCTTCCAGCCACGCGCCCTGTTCTTGCGTGGCGCTGTCCTGCAGGACCCAGGGCATCGCTTCCCAGGCGCGGACGCAGTCCTTGCCGGAATCCATCGGAAACGTCATGGTGCGTTCTCCGTGCGTTTTGGCGATTCTCCCGCCAAGGCCGGCAGCACGTTGCGCAGCTTGACCCGCGCATGGAACAGGCGTGCCTTCACCGTGCCCACGGGGCACTGCATGATTACCGCGACGTCGTCCAGGGTGTGACCCACCCCGTAGACCAGCTCGATCACGACCCGCTGATCCACCGACAGGCGCTCCAGCCCCTTGCCCAACCAGTCGCGCAACTCGCGGTCTTCGTCCAGGTCGTGGGCAGGGGTGCGTTCTTCCTGCCGGGCGTCGTCTTCGACGGGTTCATCGCCGTGCTGCCGCAGCGCCTTCAGCCCGCAGCGATAGGCAATGCCCATGAGCCAGGTGGAAACGCGCGAGTCTCCGTGGAAGCTGCCGGCCTTCTGCCAGGCGATCCAGAAGCAGTCGTTGATGACTTCCTCGATGACGTCGGCGCGCCGCGTCAGTCGGGTCAGGAAGCGGCACAGCCTGCCGTGATAACTGCGGTACAGGATCCCCAACGCGACACGGTCGTCCGCCGCCATGCGTTGCAGCAGCATGCGGTCGGTGGCGTCAGAGTCGATATCGTCGTCGTTCATGGGCCTGGAAGAGGTCGGGGACTCGGCTGCGAAGTAGGTACCGTATCAACGCGAAAAGGTTGCCTCCGGATCAAAAGGACCGCGAAAGGGTGGCGACCCAGGGCGAGGCATCCATGACGTCCCACTGCCACCGCGTTTTCGGGTCGGCCAGGATGCGGTCGAGCTCGATCCGCCAGGGTCCATGCCTCCACAGCAAGCCCACGTGACCGTAGGCGTGGATGCCCTCGCGGGCACGGCGACGGGGACCCACATGATCGTACTCGTGGCTGTAGCCGTAGGCGTTGTAGGGCGCAATGGGAGACTGGGTCGCACCCGCCCCGGCGGAAAGGAAGAGCTGGCGTGCCAGCGGCCAGTGGTAACTGATATCCGCGGCGCCGCGCGGCCGATGCTGGCCTTTGCTGCCGATGACGTAGATGGTCGACAGACCCAGGGTCAGCACGTCCCGATAGGTCCAGCTGAGCCCCGCTTCGGCGCGGTCGAAGGCTCTGGAACGGGCCGTGCCGGAGTATCTGTAGTAGAGCAGGTTCGCCTGCATCTGCCAGTCGCCGGCAAGCGACCAGTGGCGCGACGCCTGGGCGAGGGCCGCCACGACGTGGCTGGGCGATTGCACCTCGGCGCTGCCGGACAGACCCAGCGACCAGCCCGCCGGGAAAGCCCAGGAGGCGGCTCCCTGCAGGACGGGCGTCGTACGGGTCATCGCCTGGCCCCGGTCCACCAGCTGCGAGCTGAGTGCCACGGCGCCGCTGAAGGTGGTCGACTGGGCATGCAGCGCCGGTGCCAGGCATGCGCCCATGATCAGTGCTGCGAAACCGGCCCGGATGGCATGGCCACGAGGCGAACGCATCAGGAGCGGATCAGCCGCACGCAAGCCACGCCCGCGCAGACATGCCGGCGGCCATGCCGCGGGGCAGTCCAATACTGCTTGCCAGAGTGTCGTTAAGCACATTGGTTCGTGATGAAACGGCCAGTGTGGACGTCGGCGGCGTTCGCACCATCCCGGGCAGGATGGTGCGGCGAGTTTCCATCGATCTGCGCTGGCCGAAGCATGTCATGGATGGAGGGTGCCGAGGTAGGCGACAAGATCGTCCAGATCCCGGGGATCGGCAAGGCCGTCGTATTTCATCCGGGTGCCGGGGTTGGCCTTTCCTGCCGGCTGCGACAGATAGCCATGCAGCTTTTCCGGTGTCCAGGTCCAGTGCGCCGCGCGCAGGGCATCCGAATAGTTGTAACCCGGCAAGGTGCCCGCCGCGCGCCCCACGACCGCGAACAGGCTGGGGCCCTTCTTGTTGCGCCCGGCCCGGACGCTGTGGCATTCGGCGCATTCCGCCTTGAACACATCCGACCCGGCAGCGACATTGCCGGCATGGGCGAGCGGCGAGGCCAGCGCCCCGCCCAGGCAGAGCCCGGCGACGGCGGCGCCACGTAAAAGCAACTTGGTCACGTTCCGGCTCCCGTACACGTTTTCTAGAAGGCCACGCTCAGGGAAAGCGAGAACGCATCGAGGTCCCGCGCATCGGTCGCCGCAACAGCCGATCCCGGCGCGGCGCCGAAGATGTTCGTGCGGCTGCCATTGAACCGGGCGAAGCGGAACCAGGTGGCGGCGATCTTCATGTTCGCCACCGAGGTGTACGAGTCGTCCTTGCCGAACGGCGCCCAGAACACGCCGATGAGGTTGCTGGTGGTGTCGGGCACGCCGTACGGCGTGTAGCGAACCGCGTCGCGGCTGCCACTGTTCACCAGATGGGTGAGGGTGATCCCGTAGCTCTGCCGGAAGGTGTAGGTCAGGCTGGTGGTCTGGTCGCGCACGACCCCGCGGGTCCGTGCGGCGAGACCCGGAGTGGAGGGACTTGCGGGCGTGCTGCCGTACCGGCGTTTTTCGAGAATGTTCGTGTAGCTCAGCTGCACGATATGTTCCCGGTTGCCGAGGAACTGGTAGGTCAGGTCGTAGCCCAGGTCGGTGATGTCGTCGCGCGGCCCGGTACGGGGGAGCTGGCGCCGCGTGCTCAGCGCGACCACGCCGGCCGAGAAGAACTGGCGCTTGAGATCCTTCATGTAGGCGAAGCGGAAATAGCCGGTATCGCTGAGCTTGCCCGGGTCACCCGAAACGGCGTAGCCCAGGTGATCCTGCTGGGACGTCGGCAGGGCGGTGTAGGAGCCGACTTCGCCATACCAGGTCGAGTCGTACAGGCCATAGACGCTGGCGCCGATGACGCGGTGGGCCAGTGCAGACAGGTTGAGCAAGCTGCCGGAAACCGACGGTGGCCCGATGCCCGCGGCGCCCGGCAATGCGGCGATCGGATCCTGGAAGCCGGGGTTGTTGTTGACGGTCACGCCGAGCGTCGCTTGCTTGTCGCCGAGCTTGAGGTCCTTGGCGACGAAGCGCAGGTCGACGTTGTTCAGCCGGGTGCGGAAGGTGTTGTTGCCGATGTTGCTGTTCTCGACCTTGACGTAACCGCCGACCTGGTCGGTGAGGCGTCCGGCCAGGTAGAGATCGGCTTCGGTCAGCCGCGTCGTGCTCTCGCCGCGGGCCGGGATGGAGCGCGTGGCGATGAGCTGCGCGGCCAGCGGAAGCTTGCCGCCGTTGCCGTCGGTGTCGGTGTAGCCGTTGAGCTTGAAACGCATGCCGTAGGGCGTCAGCGCGGGGCCGTAAGCGCCGGCGTGGCAATCCGCGCAGGCGGCGCCGGTCTGGCGGGCATAGCTCGGCACTGCCTGGGCGGCAGTACTGGCGAGCAGCAGGAGCGCTGCAAGGCCGTACCACAGGTGCGTGTTCCCGGGCCGGCGTCTCGTGCGTCGGTTCAGAAAAGACAACATGGAGTCTCCTTGTCGGGTGGGGCGCCGCAGTAAGTGAGGGGCGGCAGGCCCATCAGCGGCGGGGTTTCGGCAACATCGTGCGCAGCACCCCGTCGCGCAGGACGAAGTGGTGCCACAGCGCTGCGGCGGCATGCAGCAGAACCAATCCGAGCAGTAGCCAGGCGGCATCCTGATGCCATGCCAGCAGTTCGTCGGCGAGATCCTCATCGGCGCCCACCAGTGCCGGCAGCGCCACGCCGAGCAGATGGGCTGGCTTGCCCAGCGCATCGTTGAGGGCCCAGCCCAACAGGGGCAGGGCGAGCAGCAGGGCGTACAGGGCGACGTGGACGAGTGCCGCGGCGGCGCGGGTAAGCCGTGACGGATCGCCGGTCGGCGGCAGCTTGCCCGAGCGGATGCGCAAGGCCACGCGGGCGACGAAAAGCAGAAGCACGAGCACCCCGAAATGGCGATGCCCATCGAGCAGCCACTGGCGCATGGCGCGTCCGGCGACTTCGTCGCGGATCAGGATCAGCACCACCCCGGAAACCACGCAAAGCAGGGTGAGCCAGTGCAGCACCACCAACTTTCCGGGACGCGTGGATGCACCCTCGCCGTTTTCCCCCGGCAGGGTTTCGTTCTTCAACCCCATCCCCGAGTGCCCCTGCGCGTTGCCGTCATCAAGCCGATCCCCTTGCGCACTCCATGGCCAGCCTCGCCTTCACGGCAGAACTTGAGCGCGAGCCGGGAGTGATCTGAAAAACATGAGTGCCGGTCAAGCCATGAAAGGTTGCGT
>NZ_BAAAFK010000001.1:194531-319878 GCF_039523495.1 Rhodanobacter soli
TCGGTCATCCTCGAAATCTCGCCTGGCCCGGAACATGGAAATCGAACGCATCCAGTTGCAGAAGCATGGCGACAGCCGCGGCATGCTGATCGCCTTGGAACAGCATCGGAACGTGCCCTTCGTGATCCGGCGCGTGTATTACCTGTTCGCCACCCACGACGGCGTGCATCGGGGCCGGCACGCGCACCGCCATCTCAACCAGCTGGCGGTGGCGGTACGCGGCTCCGTCACCTTCCTGCTGGACGACGGCAGCGGGCCGGTGGAGGTCGTGCTCGACGACCCCTCGTACGGCCTGCAGCTCGGCAGCATGGTGTGGCGCGAGCTGTATGACTTCAGCGAGGACTGCGTGCTGATGGTGCTGGCCGACCATCTGTACGACCCGGCCGACTACATCACCGACTATGCCGAATTCCTGCGCGAGGTCCGTGGCCCCGTGTACCAGGAGGGCATGGCAGCATGCCAAAGCCTCTAGTCCTCATCGGCGCGGGCGAGTTCGCGCAGATCGCCTGCGAATATTTCGAACACGACAGCGAGCATGACGTAGTGGCTTTCAGCGTCGAACGCGATTATCTCGCGCAACCGCTGCTGGCCGGCCGGCCGGTGGTGGCGTACGAAACGCTGGAGGCGCACTACCCGCCGGCGGACGTCGACGTGTTCGTCGCCGTGCCGGCCAGCCAGCTCAATCGGCTGCGCACGCGCCTGTACCAGGATGCGAAGCGCCGCGGCTACCGCTGCGCCACGTACGTCAGCTCGCGCGCCTTCGTGTGGCGCAATGCCGAGGTGGGCGAGAACAGCTTCATCTTCGAGGGCAACGTCATCCAGCCGTTCGTGCGCATCGGCAACAACTGCATTCTGTGGAGCGGCAATCACGTGGGGCATCGCACGGTCGTGCACGACAACGTGTTCGTCGCCTCGCATGCGGTCATTTCGGGTTACTGCGAGATCGGCGAGAGCAGCTTCGTCGGCGTGAACAGCACCTTCAACGATCACGTGAAAGTCGCCCCCGACAACGTGATCGGCGCCGGTGCGCTGGTCACCCGCGATACCGAGCCGGGTCGGGTCTACGTCGGCTCGCCGGCCCGTGCAGTTGACGGCCGCTCGAGCCTCGACGTGAGGCTTTGAAGAGCGCATGTTCGAATGGACCAAGAAGGGCCTGGTGTTCGAAACCGCGCGGCGGGGCGTGGGCGGCTGGATGCGCCACTCGGCGCTCACGCCGACGCCGTACCGGATCGACGACGAACTCATCCGCGTCTACGCGGGATTCCGCGATGCCGATGGCGTCAGCCGGATCGGCTACGTCGACGTGCGGGCGGACGATCCCGCGACGGTCGTGCGGGTCAGCGCCGAGCCGGTGCTCGACATCGGCCGGCCCGGCTGCTTCGACGACAACGGCATGATCCTGGGCGACCTCGTCGACGCGCCGGGCGGCCTGCACATGTTCTATGTCGGCTTCCAGCGCGTGGCCCGGGCCAAGTTCCTGGCCTTCAGCGGCCTGGCCATTTCCCGCGACGGCGGCAACAGCTTCCGGCGCACGCAGGAAACCCCGATCCTGGATCGCGCGCCCGGCCGCAGCACCATCGGCGCGGTGCATTCGGCCATGTACGAAAACGGCCGCTGGCGCCTGTGGTACGCGGTGGGCGACGACTGGGAAACCATCGGCGGCCAGCCGTTTCCGCGCTACCACATCCGCCATGCGCAGACGCCCGACCTCGCGGCGATGCCGCGCGCGGACCATGTCTGCCTGCGTCCGCAAGGCAGCGAGTACCGCATCGGCCGGCCGCGCGTATACCGCTTCGGCGGCCGCTACGTGATGTACTTCACGCGCGGCAATCGCACCGGCGAATACTTTCCCGGCGTCGCCTTCAGTGACGACGGCATCGCGTGGGAGCGCCACGACGAAACGCTGGGCATCGCGCTGTCGGCCAGCGGCTGGGACTCGCGCACGCTCTGCTATCCCGCGCTGATCCGCCAGCGCGACAAGCTGCTGATGTTCTACAACGGCAACGACATGGGCGTGGACGGCTTCGGCGTGGCCGAAGCCGACTATGGCGACGGTGATGGCGATGTGCAGCGTTAGGCCCTACACCGCCGCCGACGTGAACACCTGGGACGCACTGGTCGCGCGTTCCCGCAACGGCAACCTGCTGCATCGGCGCGGCTACATGGATTACCACGCCGATCGTTTCGTCGACCAGTCGCTGATCGTCGAGCGGCACGGCGAGGCCGTGGCGGTGTTTCCCGCGAACATCCGGGACAACGTGGTGACCAGCCACGGTGGCCTTACCTATGCCGGGCTGATCACCACGCACGCGTTGCGCGCCGAATCGACGCTGGCCGTGTTCGAGCAGATCGCCAACCATTACCGGGCGCTCGGCGTGGAGCGCGTGCTCTACAGGGCGGTGCCGCACATCTTCCATGCTTATCCGGCCGAGGAGGACCTGTATGCCCTGCATCGGCTGGGCGCGCAGCTGCAGCGGCGCGACCTCTCCTCGGCCATCGCGCTGCGCGAGGCGTTCCACTTCACGCAGGGGCGCCAGCGCGCCGTCAACAAAGCCAGGAAGGCCGGCATCGGCCTGCAGACCAACACCGATCCGGCGGACTTCCACGCGCTGCTGGCAGACGTGTTGCGCAAGCACGGTACCGTGCCGACCCACAGCCTGGCGGAGCTGCGCCTGCTGCAGGCGCGCTTCCCGCAGCACATCGTGCTGCACGAGGCGCGCCGCGACGGCGCCTTGCTGGCGGGCGTGCTCGTCTACGATTTCGGCAGGGCCGTGCACACCCAGTACATGGCCGTCTCGGAGGAAGGCCGACGGCTGAGCGCGCTGAGCTTCCTGCTGGCGGAGCTGGTCGGCGGCGTCTACGCGGAGCGGACGTATTTCAGCTTCGGCGTCTCGACCGAACAGGAGGGGCGGGTACTCAACGGCGGCCTGGTCACCCAGAAGGAATACTTCGGCGCCCGTGCCGTGGTGCACGATTTCTACGAGTGGCCGCTGTGATGGCCAGCGCGCCGATGGAAACCGGATTGGCGGACGTCCCGTTCCTCGACGTCCGGGCGATCAACGCGCGCCATGCCGACGAGCTGAAGGCGGCCGCCGCGCGGGTGATCGACTCGGGCTGGTACATCATGGGCGAGGAACTGGCGGCTTTCGAGCGCGAGTTCGCCGCCTATGGCGGCGTGCCCCACGCCGTGGGCGTGGGCAACGGGCTGGACGCGCTGTCGCTGATCCTGCGTGGCTACCGGCAGCTCGGCGCGCTCGACGAGGGCGACGAGGTCATCGTGCCCGGCAATACCTTCATTGCCAGCTTTCTCGCGGTCAGCGAGAACCGGCTGGTGCCGGTGCCGGTGGAGCCCGACCCGCTGAGCTTCAACCTCGACCCGGCCTGCGTGGAGGCGGCGATCGGGCCGCGCACGCGCGCGATCATGGCGGTGCACCTGTACGGCCAGCTGGCCGACATGCCGGCGCTGGCGGCGCTGGCCAGGCGGCACCAGCTGCTGCTGATCGAGGACGCGGCGCAAGCGCATGGCGCGGCGAGCGACGGCCGCAAGGCCGGTGCGTTCGGCGATGCGGCGGCCTTCAGCTTCTTCCCCGCCAAGAACCTGGGTGCGCTGGGCGACGGCGGCGCGGTGGTGACTGGCGACGCGCGGCTGGCGCAGCGCGTCGCGGCGCTGCGCAACTACGGTTCCGAGGTGAAGTACCACCATCTTTTCCAGGGCGTCAATTCGCGGCTCGACGAGCTGCAGGCGGCGCTGCTGCGGGTGAAGCTGCGCCATCTCGACGAGGACGTTGCCTGGCGCCGCCGCGTGGCGCGGCGCTATCGCGACGGCATCCGCCATGCGCAGATCCGGCTGCCGCAGGTGGTGCACGAGGAGCAGCACGCCTGGCATCTGTTCGTGGTGCGCTGTCCCCACCGCGACGCGCTGCAGCGACACCTGCAGGCGCACGGCATCCACAGCCAGGTGCACTACCCGGTGCCGCCGCACCGGCAGCCGGCCTACCCGGCCCTGCACGATGTCCGGCTGCCGCTGACCGAGCGTCTGCACGATGAGGTGCTGAGCCTACCGATGGGACCGACCCTGGGCGAGGACGCGGTAGAGCGCGTGATCGCCGCCTGCAACACGTTTGCGTGTCCGGCATGAACATCGTGCGCGCCGGCTTCTATTCCGCCATCGCCACCGGGGCGCGGCTGCTGGCGGCGCTGGTGGTGATCAAGCTGGTGGCCTGGTTCGCCGGGCCCGAGGGCGTGGGCAAGCTGGGCCAGTTCATGAGCCTGATGTCGTTGCTGGCCGTGCTCGCCGGCGGCGGCATCAGCGCCGGCATCGTGAAGTACGTCGCCGAGTACCGCCACGATCCGCAGCGGCTGGCGCGCCTGCTGGCCGCCGCGCTGTGGTACGCGCTGTGCGCCTCCATCCTGATGGGTTGCCTAGCGCTGCTGTTCAGCCGGCAGCTGGCGCAATGGCTGCTGGACGATCCCCGTTATGCGGGCCTGATCCGCGTGCTGGCGGTGGCCCAGCTCGGCATCGCGCTGGTCAACTACATCCTGGCCGTGATCAACGGCTTCATGGACGTGCGCCGGCTGGCGCTGATCCAGGTGCTCGGCTCGCTGCTCAGCATCGTGATGGTGATCTGGCTGGCGCGCTGGCTGCATCTGTACGGCGCTTTGCTGGCCCTGATCGTGAGCCAGCTGCTGTGGCTCGTCGTCGGCCTACCGGCGTGGTGGCGCAGCCCGTACTTCCAGCGCAGCATGCTGCGGCTGCGTTTCGACCGCGAAATGACCTTGCGGCTGGCGGCCTTTTCGGTGATGACGCTTACCGCTGCCCTGGTGTCGCCGCTGGTGAATATCGCGGTGCGCGATCATCTCGCGCTGCAGCTCGGCTGGCAGCAGGTTGGCTACTGGCAGGCGGTGAGCAAGGTGTCGGATGCCTACCTGCTGTTCCTTACCGCGGCCATCAACATCTATTACCTGCCCAAGCTGGCATCGATCGGGGAACGCGCCTCGCTGGTGGCCGAGCTGCGCAATGCGTACCGCTACATCCTGCCCGTGGTCGTCGTGCTGGCGGCGGCGGTGTATGTGCTGCGGGACTGGGTGACGCGCCTGCTGTTCAGCACGGACTTCGCGCCCGCCAACGCGTTGTACGGACCGCAGCTGGTAGGCGACGTCATCAAGATCGCCTCCTTCATTCTTTCCTACGTGATGCTGGCCAAGGCCATGACGCGGCTGTTCGTGATCTCCGAGTGCGTGTTTGCGGCCAGCTATCTGGCGCTGGTCTACGTGTTCACCGCGCACTTCGGCCTGGTCGGCGCGATGTACGCCTTCGCGGCCAACTACCTCGGCTACCTCGTGTTCAACGTGCTGGTCGTGCGGCATTACCTGGGGGGGCTGTGACGATGGCGTCCGACGCATCGAAAGGCACGGCGCTGCCGCTGGTTTCCGTGCTCATCCCGGCGTACAACCACGAGCGTTTCGTGCGGCGCTGCCTGGACAGCGTGCTGGAAGACCCGTACCCGGCGAAGGAGCTGATCATCATCGATGACGGCTCGACCGACCGCACCGGCACGCGGATCGCCGACTGGGTGGCGACGCATTGCATGGACATTCCGATCGAGTACGTGCAGCGGGAGAACCGCGGCATCGCGGCGACCCTCAACGAACTGGCGGCGCGTGCGAACGGCGAGTTCCTGCGCCCGGGCGCCAGTGACGACTATCTGCTGCCCGGCGGCCTCGACGCCCAGGTCCGCTACCTGCAGGCGCATCCGGGCAAGGGCGCGGTGATCGGCGATTCGATCGTGGTCGACCAGGACGGCAGGAAGCTGCACGACAGCGGCATGTGCGACCTGCATGGCGCCAACAAGAACCTGTACCGCTCCGACGACGGCATCCGTCGCGCCGTGATCCGGCAGTGGGCCATCGGCGGGCCGGTCGCGCTGATCCGCAGCAGCGCACTCGACACCGTCGACCGCTGGAGCGAAGGGCTGCGCATCGAGGACTGGGACCTGTTCCTGCGCCTGGCCGCGCGCGATGCGCTCGGCTTCGTCGACGTCAGCGTCTGCGCCTACCGCATGCACGAGGCGAACCTGAGCCGGACGCGGCACGCCGAAACCCGCGTCAGCAACCTCATCGAGTCGCGGCACATCGCGCTGCGCCGGACCAGCCTGTTCGACGAGCCCTACCGCACCTTGCTGCGGGCGCAGTCGCATTACATCGGCGCCAAGATTTCCTTCCTGGAGCGGAAGCCGGGGCCGCTGCTGCTGCACATGGCGGCTTACCTGTCGCTGGTCGTCGCGGCGAGGGCAAGGCCGCCATCGACGGGCCACGGCGTGGAGGGGACATGAAACGACTGCTGCGCCTTCCTTCCACCTGGCTCGGCCTGCCGATCCTGTTCGCCTGCGCGCTGACCTGGCTCACCTACGATCTTTCCCCCGACTACCTGGAAGGCCTGCTGCTGCTGGTCGTGCTCGCGGCGGCCATCATCCTGTTCGACGTGCAGACGGGCGTGCGGCTGCCGGAATTCGCGCGGTTCCGCGCGCGCGACTACGCCGGCACCCGCGAGGCGTTCCTCGCGCTGGCACTGGCCGGGCTGATCGTGCTGTTCTGCCTGCTCGATCTCACGCTGTTTCCGATCCCGCTGTTCGACAAGCCGTCGGCGTATGCCGTGATGGATGGCGGTCGTGCGCATGTCCGGCACGTTTCGGACATGTGCTGGGTGCTGCCGCCGATCGGACTGCTCTGCGCCAGGAGCCGGCGGTTGCGCATCGCGCTCATCGCGATCGGCTTCGTGTTCCCGGTGCTGGTGATCGATCGCAACCGGCTGTTCGCCACCTTCTTCTCGTTTGCGCTGGTGCTGGTGCTGCGCCGGGACGAGGCCAGGCCGTTGCCGTGGAAGACCCTGCTTGGCCTGGCGCTCGCCGGCAGCAGCATCTTCTCGATCCTCGGCATATTGCGCTCGGGGCCACTGGAGCACATCACGCTGCCGTTCAGCGCGATGTACCACGCCGCGCCGCAGGGCATCAAATGGCTGCTGCTGTACGTCAGCGCGGGGCCCTACAACTTCAGTTCGATCCTGGCCAAGGACTATGCCAACGCCGACTTCCTCATCAACCAGCTGGTGCCGCTGCATGGCTCGGTGGTGACGGCCGGGACGAGCATCCCGCTGGATGCGTCGAACATTAACGTGGGCACCGAGTTCTTTCCCTTCCTGATGGCGTTCGGCCCGTTCGGCGCGGCGCTCGCGGTGTTCGCGCTGTACGCGATGCTGCAGTGGAGCGTGCAGCGTCTGCGCCCGACGGTGCCGCTGTTTTCACTGCTGATGTTCCTGCGCGTCTCCTACGTCTGCGTGATGTCGCCGTTCGCGCCGCAGGCCTTCACCTGGACCAACGCCGGCTTCATCGGCATCTGCCTGTTCCTGCCGGTCATGGCGGCATGGCTGCCGAACCGCAAGGCAGCGGCCGCCGCGCCCACCCCGTCTTCACCCTCTCTCCAGCGAGTACCGAACCATGGAACACGATGAAATCTATCTGATCGACCTGTGGCGGATCTTCACCCGTGAATGGACGTGGTTCGTGCTGGTGCTGGTGTTGACCCTGGTCTGCACCTACGCCTTCGCGCACCTGGTGAAGCGCCAGTGGGAGGCTGCCGCGTGGATCCAGATCGCACAGATCGGGCAGGTGCCGGCGGGCCAGGATCCGAAAGTCGAACCGCTGCAGCGCGTCACCGAGCGGCTGCAACTGGTGCCGTTCAAGAACGAGGTGCTGGCAAGCGCCGGTTATGCGAAGACGTCGGCGGTGGCCCAGCTTTACCGCAACAGCCTGAAACTGGAGCCGATGCTCTACGCGGGTTCGCTGGTCAAGTTGACCGTGCGGGGCTACTCCCGCCAGCAGGCCAGCGAGCTCGCCGCGGCGACGGTCGCCCGGCTGCGCGCGATCCACCGGGGCCTGGAAGAGGCGCCGCTGAAATCGGCGCGCGCGCGCCTCGCCCAGATCGAGTCCGACCTGCAGACCGCGCAGGCCGATCGCGCCCGCTATCAGCAGGCCGCCGCGCCGGGAAACAGGGGCGAGGCGGGCGGCAGGGACGTGGCGAACCCGATGCTGGCCAGCCTGCTGCTGGCCAACAAGAACGAGGAGATCCGCAGCTTGCAGCAGGCGCGGAGCGATCTCGTCGAGCGCCTCGGCCCCACCTATACCTATGAAACATCGCTGATGTGGCCGGTCTACGTCCCCGACAAACAGGCGTTCCCGAACCCCGAGCTGACCTATGGCATCGGCCTGCTGCTGGGGCTTTTCCTGGGCTCGTCCGCGGCCCTGGCGAGAAACGTCGCGCGGCGGTCTGCGCGGGGGTAGCCAGCCTTCGCCAGCCGGGGCATTCAACCAAAGCAGTCCGGAGCGGCACTCACCCGGCAGGCCGTGGAGATGCCGGGACCGGCCGGCAGTGGGTTCCGGGCGTCGTGGCGAATCACGGGCAGCCTTCCGGTGGAGCAGGATCGACATGAACGGGCAGCACACATTTGAGACCGGAAACCTGGCCGCGCCCCCGCCGGACGTTCGCCGGCCGCGCGGTGGCATGTCGCTGGACGAGGCGCAGCTGCTCGACACGCAGCGCGCCTTCGACAGCGTCGCGGCCGACTACGACGGCCCGCGCGGCAACAACGAACTGATCCAGCGCATGCGGCTGGCCCTGTGGGACACCGTGCACGATGAGTTCCCGACCGCCGCGCGCCTGCTCGACCTGGGCTGCGGCACCGGCATCGACGCGCTCGAATTCGCGCGGCGCGGCCACCAGGTCGTCGCCAGCGACTGGTCGCCGCAGATGGTCGAGCGCACGCGGGCACGCGCCGTCGCCGAGGATCTGCAGTCCCATGTCAGCGCCATCCATCTCGGCATCCAGCAGCTCGACCGGCTCGACGACACGTTCGACGGCATCTATTCGAACTTCGGCCCGCTGAACTGCGCGCCGGACCTCGGCGCCGTGGCGGCCGAATGCGCGCGCCTGCTGCGCCCCGGCGGCTGGCTGGTGTTTTCGGTAATGGGCCGGATCTGTCCATGGGAATTGGGGCACTACGCGCTGCGCGGCCGCTTCAGGCGGGCCGGCGTGCGCGCGGCGCGCGGCGCGACCGCGGTGGGCATGAACCACCACACGATCTGGACCAGTTACTACCTGCCGCGCGAGTTCTACCGCGCCTTCGCCGGACACTTTTCGCTGGTCGGCTACCGCGCGCTGAGCCTGTTCATGCCGCCGCCCTATCTGGTGGACTACTACCGCCGCCACCGCCGCTGGTGCGAGCGGCTGGGCTGGCTCGACGACCGCTTCGGCGCGCTGCCGTTGCTGCGCGACATGGGCGATCACTTCCTGATCGTGATGCGGCGGCGCTGAGCCATGGACGTTCTCCAGGCCGCGTTGGATATCAGCCTGTGCCGCGCGATTTCGGTCACGCCTGCTGGCGCTTCGCGTGCACCGCTGCCGATCCGGGGCGGACGGATCGGCTCCTCGCTGGCCGCGCGGGCCTGGCGGATCGACCTGCACGACCATCTGATCTTCCCCGGTCTGATCAACGCGCACGAGCATCTGCACGTCAACGCCGTACCGCCACTGCGCGCCGAGGCGCCGTTTCCCAACAGTTACGCCTGGATCGCGGCGTTCCAGGCGCACTTCAAGGAACCGGCCGTCGTCGCCGCGCTGCAGGTATCGAAGGCACTGCGGCTGCGCCACGGGGCACTGAAGAACCTGCTCGCCGGCACCACCTGCGTGGCGCATCACGACCCCTGGCATGCGGCGCTCGACGCGACGGATTTTCCGGTCGCCCTGCTGCGCGATTACGGCTGGAGCTACGCACTGGGCTGGCCCGGTTACGGGCCGCCGGTGGTGTCGAGCTTTGCCGCCACGCCCGCCGACCATCCCTGGCTGATCCACCTGGCCGAGGGTACCGACGCGACGGCGCAGGCGGAACTCGATCAGCTGGATCGACTCGGCTGCCTGGCGGCGAACAGCGTGTTGGTCCACGGCGTGGGCCTGCGCGAGCGCGACATCGATCGGGTGATCGCCAGCGGCGCGGCGGTGATCTGGTGTCCGACCAGCAACCACACCCTGCTCGGGCGCTCGCTGGATCCGCGGCGGCTGTGCGCGGCCGGGCGCCTCGCGCTGGGCAGCGACTCGCGACTCAGCGGTGCGCGCGACCTGCTCGATGAAATGCGCGGAGCTGCCGTCCGCGGCGAGCTCAGCCCGCGGCAGCTGCTGGGGCTGGCCACCACCGACGCCGCGCGCATCCTGCGTCTGCCCTCGCGCGGCAGCCTCGCGCCGGGCACGCGGGCGGACCTGGTGATCGTCGAGGACCGCGGCGGCACCGCGGAGAGCAGCCTGACGGGTATCCAGCGCAGCGACATCCGCGCCGTGGTGCGCGACGGCGTGCCGCGCATCGCCGATCCCGATTTCGCCGAATGGTTCGCGGCCACCGGCGTGGACGCCGTGCCGGTGACGCTGGACGGCAAGCCGAAGTTGCTGGCCAAGTCGCTGGCCGAGCCCTCGCTGCTCGCGCTCGAGCCCGGGCTCGAACGGGTCGCCGGGCGCAACGAGCGCGCGCGCGACACCACCATCGAAGCCAGGTGCTACTGATGTCCCGCCAGCCGATCCTCGAACCGCGCGAGGCCTACATGCTGTGGGCGACCAGCTATCCGGCGCATGCGCACAATCCGGTGATGCGGGCCGAGGAGCGCGCGATGCTCGGACTGATGCCGGACACGCTGCGTGGGCAGGCCGTGCTCGACGCCGGCTGCGGCAGTGGACGTTACATGCTGCATGCACTGCGTCGCGGCGCAGCGCGCGTGACCGGGGTGGATCTTTCGCCGCAGATGCTGGAACGCGCCAGCGCGGAACTGGGTGCACTGCATGCCGGCGCGACGGTCGCGCTGGTGCAAGGCAGCCTGGCGGCGCTGCCGGTGCCGGATGCGCGGGCGGACCTGACCGTGTGCGGCCTGGTCGTCGGACACCTCGACGACCTTGAGCAGTCGCTGGCCGAGCTGCGCCGGGTGACCCGGCCCGGCGGCACGCTGTTGTGCAGCGACGTGCATCCGATCGGGCATGCGCTCGGCTGGCGGCGCGACTTCAAGTCCGGCGGCCGGCGCTACGCCGTGCGGCATACCCAGCACCTGTACAGCCATTGGCATGCCGCCTGCGCCGGACTCGGGCTGCGCATCGAGCAGGTGCTGGAACCCATGCTCGATCCGGTCGACATTCCCGCCGGCTCGCACTTCGACCGCATGGCACTGGAGGTTCCCGTCGCGCTGGTGTTCCAGCTGCGCCGGGCGCCTTGATTCCACTTGCTCCCAGGCCTCCCCATGACCCATCCACCGCGCACCTTGCTGATCAACCCCACCATCACCTCGCGTACGAGCGCGCGGTTCCCGCTGGCGCTGCTGCACCTGGCGGCGGCGCTGGACCGCAGCGGCAGCAGCCGCATCATCGACGGCAACGTGGACCGCGACTTCGTCAACGACACCTTGCGCGCGCTGGAAGAAGACCGCTTCGACGCGGTCGGCATCGGCGTGATGGGCGGCCCGCAGGTGGCGCCGGCGATCGCCGTGTCGCAGGCGATCCGCGCGCGCATTCCGGCGCTGCCGATCATCTGGGGCGGCTACTTCCCGACCCTGCACACGGACGCGACGCTGGCCGCGCCCTACGTCGACTACGCGGTCCGCGCGCAGGGCGAGGACACCTTGTCGGAGCTGGTCGCCACGCTCAGTGGCCACGCCGGCCCCGCCCTGGAACAGATCGCCGGGCTGTCCTGGAAAAACGCCGGCACGGTGGTGCACAACCCGGCTCGCCGCATCATGCGCAACGACCCCGCGGGGTTGCTGCCCTACGACAAGCTCGGCGATCCGCACCGCTACCTGGCACGCACCTACCTCGGCCAGCGCACCGTCGCGCACCAGGCGGCGATCGGCTGCCGCTATCACTGCACCTTCTGCGGCGTGGCCGCGATGTTCGGCGGCGCGACCTTCCTGCCGGCCGCCGCGCGGCTCGAACGCGAGCTGAGCTATCTCAAGCATGAGCTGGGCGCCGATTCGGTGCAGTACTTCGACCACAACTTCTTCGACCGCGAGGCGGACATGGTGCCGCTGCTCGAAGTCATGGCCCGGTTCGAACTGCCGTGGTGGTGCTTCGCCCGCGCGGACGCGCTGCTGAAGCTGTCGGAGCGTTCGTGGGAGCTGGTGCGCAAGAGCCGGCTGCGCATGGCCTACATCGGCGCGGAATCGCCCAGCGACCAGATGCTGCACGACATCCGCAAGGGCACGCGCCCGGACCAGACCCTGGCGGTGGTCGAACAGTGCCGCCGCTACGGGGTGATCCCCGAGCTGTCGTTCATGGTCGCGCCGCCGGAGAACACCGAGGAAGAGACCGAGCGCACCTTCGAGTTCATCCGCGAGCTGAAGCGGATCAACCCGCAGACGGAGATCGTCATCTACGTCTACACACCGCTGCCGGAGCACAGCCGCCACGAGAAGGACCGCAGCAAGCGGCCGGGCGCGCCGCTGCTCGACCTCGACGGCGAACCGGTGGTGTTCCCCACCACGCCGGACGAGTGGACCCAGCCGCGCTGGGTCAACTACGCCTGCCACGTCGATGCGCCGTGGCTCACCGACAAGCTGCGCCATCGCATCAACGACTTCGTCACCGTGCTGCGCTGCCGCTACCCCACGGTGCAGGACCTGCGTGCGCCGCCGTGGGCCAAGCGCAACCTGAGCGCGATGGCCGGGTGGCGCTACCGCTTCCGCAAGTACGACCGGCCGTGGGAATTGAACCTGGCAAACCGGCTGGTGCGCCTGCGCATGCCGCAGGTATCGGGCCTCTAGGCCGATGCCGGCCGTGCACGTGGCGCAGATCAATTTCCTGCCGGTGCCGGCGGGCCTCGCCTCGGCCGACGTCTTCGAGCAGTGGCCCACGCTGGCCAATGTGGCCGAAGCGGTGGCCAGCGCCGGCATCCGCGTGTCGGTGGTCCAGCTGGCGACGCGCCCGGAGCGCGTGCTGCGCAACGGCATCGACTACCGCTTCGTCGCGGTGCCCGGCGCGGAGCGGACGCGTCGCCTCGCCGAGGTGCTGGGCGAGATCCGGCCCGATGTGCTGCACCTGCATAGCCTGGGCTTCGCCGCGGACGCGTTCGCCCTGGCGCGACAGCTGCCGCAGCTGCCGATCGTGATCCAGGACCACGCCGACCGGCCGCCGCGCCGGTGGCGGCGGCCGTGGTGGCGGCGCTGGTACGGAGCGGCCGCGGGCATCGCCTTCACCGCCGCCGAACTGGCGCAGCCGTTCACGCGCGCCGGCCTGTTCGCGCCGCGCACGCGGCTGTTCGCGATACCCGAATCCAGCAGTCGCTTCACGCCGGGCGACCGTGCCCGCGCGCGCGCCGAGACCGGCCTGCACGGCGACCCCTGCGTGCTGTGGGTCGGCCATCTGAACGCCGGCAAGGACCCGCTGGCGGTGCTCGACGGCGTGGCCCGCGCCGTGCAGCGGTTGCCCGGCCTGCAGCTGTGGTGCGTGTTCGCCAACGCGCCGCTGCTCGACGTGGTGCAGCAGCGCATCGAGCACGATCCGCGGCTGGTCGGGCGCGTGCACCTGCTCGGCAAGGTGCCGCACGCGCGGATCGAGACGCTGATGCGGGCCGCGGACCTGTTCGTCGCCGGCAGCCATGCCGAGGGTTGTGGCTACTCGCTGCTGGAGGCGCTGGCCTGCGGCGTGGCGCCGGTGGTCACCGACATCCCCGCATTCCGCGCGCTGACCGGCGACGGTCGCGTCGGCCGCCTGTGGCCCTGCGGCGACGCTGCGCAGCTGGCCGAGGCGCTGGTCGATGTCGCGGCGAACCGGCCATCGCCGGCGCAGGTGCGCGCCCACTTCGACGCCACGCTGTCGTTCGCCGCGCTGGGCCGTCGCTGGGCCGAGGCCTATGCGCAGCTGCTCGACGACCGGCAGTGGAGGGCAGGATGAAACTCGCGCTGGTGGTGCCGGGCGGGGTGGATCGCAGCGGCGAGTTCCGCGTGATCCCGGTCCTGCTGGCGCTGATCGGGCGGCTGGCGCGCGCGCACGAAGTGCATGTCTTCGCGCTGCACCAGGAAGCGGTGGCCGGTCGCTGGGAACTCGCCGGCGCCACCGTGCACAACATCGGCGACGGCTGGACGCGGCTGCGCGCGATCGCGGCGATCCGCGCCGAGCATCGCCGCGCGCCGTTCGACCTGGTCCAGGCGATTTTCTCCGGTTCCTGCAGCCTGGTCGCCGTCGCCGCGGCGAAGCTGTTGCGGCGACCGAGCCTGGTGCATGTCGCCGGCGGCGAGCTGGTCGCGCTGCATGCGATCGGCTACGGCGGCCGGCGCAAATGGAAAGGGCGGCTGCGCGAAGCGGTGGTGCTGCGCGGCGCCGATGCGATCACCGCGGCCAGCACGCCGATCATCGATGCGCTGGCCGCGCTCGGCCTGAAAGCCCGGCGCGTACCGCTCGGCGTCGACCTGCGCGGGTGGTCGCCGCTGGCTCCGCACGGGCGCGGCGCGGGGCCGGCGCGGCTGATCCACGTCGCCAGCCTCAACCGGGTGAAGGACCAGCCGACCCTGCTGCGCGCGCTGGCGGCGCTGGCCAAGGCGGGGCTGGATTTCCGGATGGACATCGTCGGCGTGGACACCCTGCACGGCGAGATGGAGCAGCTGGCCTGCCAGCTGGGGCTGGAGGATCACGTCCGCTTCCATGGCTTCAAGACGCAGCGCGAGCTGCGCCCGATGATGGAGTCGGCCGACCTGCTGGTGCTGTCCTCGCTGCACGAGGCCGGCCCGCTGGTGCTGCTGGAAGCGGCGGTGGCCGGCGTGCCGACGGTCGGCACCGCGGTCGGCCACTTGGCGGAGTGGACGCCGGCGGCCGCGCTGGCCGTGCCGGTCGGCGACTGGGCCGCCCTGGCGGGCGCGATCAGCCGCGTGCTGGCGGACGAGGCGCTGCGACTGCGATTGGCCGCCGCCGCACAGTGTCGGGCGATCCGCGAAGACGCGGACCACACTGCGCGCGCGTTCGAGGCGCTGTATCTGCGGTTGCTCGCTGCGCGCGCATGAACGGCGCCACGAGCTCAACCGGTACCCGCATTCCGTCACTGGATGGCATCCGGGCGATCTCGATCCTGATGGTGTGCTACGGACACCTCAGCGGCACGCGGAACTTTCCCGTCTCGGTCGCGGCATACGGCCGCTGGTGCGGCGACGTCGCCCACCTCGGCGTGCTGGTGTTCTTCGTGATTTCCGGCTTCCTCATCACTACGTTGCTGATGAGCGAGCGCGAGACGACGGGGGCCATCTCGCTGAAGCGGTTCTACTTGCGCCGGATCGTGCGCATCTTCCCCGCGTTCTACGCGTTCATTCTGGTCATGGCCATCGCGACGCTGTCGGGCGCAGTGCACCTGACCGGCCGGGATTTTGCCTACGCCCTCACCTACACGGTCAATGTCGAGCCGAACCGCGCCTTGCAGATTGGGCATCTATGGTCGCTGTCCATCGAGGAGCAGTTTTACCTCCTGTGGCCGCTGACGTTGCTTGCCTTGCGTGGACGTCGCGCCTTGATCGTCGCCGTCGCGGCGATCTTCACCGGTCCGTTGGTGCGCGTGGCCATCCGCGAATGGATATTCCATGTCGATCCCCATGCGCTCAACGGCATGCTGACGAGCTTTCCCGCGATGTTCGATTACTTGGCCGCGGGTTGTGCCTTGGCTCTGCTGCGGCCATGGTTGCTGACCCAGATGTGGTACCTGCGCCTGACCGCCAGTCCCTGGCTGGTGCTGGCAATACCGCTGACGTTGCTGATCAATCGCATGGGCAGCCATACCGCGGCGATCCTGCTGGGGTCGCCGGTGATGAACGTGTGCATCGCGTTGCTGATCGAGTCGAGCACGCGTCATGCGGGTTCGTGGGTCGGACGCTTCCTGAACTGTAGGCCCGCGGTATTTCTCGGCGTGCTGAGCTACTCGCTGTATCTGTGGCAATTGCCTTTCCTCGATCACCGATCCAGCGCGTGGACGAACGCATTTCCACAGAACCTGATGCTCGTTTTCCTCGCAGCGCTGGCATCGTATTTCCTGATCGAGCGCCCCTTCGTTCGTCTGCGCAGAAGGTTGCGACGCGGCAGCGGGCCGCCTGCACGCGTGAAAAATGGTTTACAGGGTCAGGTTCACTTCCAGCCTGACAGCCTGAATAAGTGAACCTGACCCCGTTCTTGGCACAGTGCCGGGCGATCCGCGAAGACGCCGACCACACCGCGCGGGCGTTCGAGGCGCTGTATCTGCGGTTGGTTGCGGCGGGCGAGTGAAAGGCGTCGCGGGCTCGCCGGGACCTGCAGGTCGTGATCGGCGCGCCGCCGTGCTGATCGCTGAGTTCGAGCGGTAGCTATCGGCCAGAAGCTACCGTTCAAAGTTAGAGATAGCCAGCGGCGAGGCGGTCAGCCTTTGCCAAAAGCCTCTCCGTTAGCTTTGATTATTGCATTTAGCAGCATTTTGTAATATTTTGTATTTCGTTCACTAACGACTGGAGATGGCGATGGCAACGAAGGCAGAGACACTGCGAGAGATGCGGTTGCAGAAGCGACTGACACAGGCGGAGGTGGCCGAAAGACTGAAGGTGAGTCAAGGGTATTACTCTGCTGTAGAGCAGGGAAAGAAGCCGGGCGAACTTTCAGAGGCGATGAAGTTAGTTAATAAAATGCGCCTACGCGGCGACAGGACTGAGGGAGGCGAACAGAAGGCTGGTAGGCAGAGGCGGTAACGCTGACTGCTTAGCAGCGTGCAACCGCATTACCCCGGTAATCGTCATCCACGCCCTATTCGATTCTGGCAACGCACTCCACGCCCCCCAGACAGCATTTCGTTATCCAGCGGTCGGCCTCCTAATCCCACGGATCATCGCCGCTATGCAGGCTACCTGCGCAGCTCGGCATAGCCCTGATATGGCTAACCCCGGCTGAGTGTGGCTGGTCGACCACCAAGAGTCCGAGGATCGATGTAGCGCTGGTGCCGGATAGTCGAGTGGGCAACGGTGGTTGTGTCTTGAGGACTCAGGTCCTGGAGTTCTATGCCTTCAGCAGATGCGCACAACCGCACGTACCCTCGAATGATGTTTTCACAGAACTTGTACTGGCCGGCGCGAAACGCTTTGGTTAGCAGCGGTCCATGGGTGTCGCGCTTCAACGTGTTGAGACGTTGCACGAGCCGTTTTTGATCAATCGGGTTAGTGTCTAGGCGTTCGCACAAGCCTTGATACGACGCGTAGATATGGCTTGTAGTTCTCTCCAGGTCCCATGAATCGGCAGTCGCCCAAACCGCATGTTTGTATGTATCGTTGCGACCGCGGATGGCTCTATCGTACGGCTTGCGAATTTCTTCCTGAGCGCCAGCTACAGCGGCGGTGATCGCTGATCGGAGATGGTCCAGCGTCGATTCTTCGGCAGCCTTATCGTCATAGATGGCATAGAGCAGCTTCGCGACCACTAGGTGTACGTAGTAGGGGAATCCATTGGCGATGCTGGCTACCCGGAACCTAGCAGTTCGGGTGGGCTCTTGGTCCCATTTCAAGCCGAATCGTTCAAGGACATCGTCAATGATGTCGAGCGCTGCCTGGAAAGCGATGCGCTCCAGCTTCACTTGAGCGAATTGTCGAAATGAGGACTGGTGAGCCCCCAGAATCTCATCGAGATCTGCCCCGACTCCCGTAAAGATGAAAGTGATCAGTGCCCCTCTATCTCCCAGCAGCTTCACTAGCTCAGCAAGGTCGCGAAGGGCGTCCTTCGATTGGATCCTGTCCACCTCGTCGATAACGACGACACGAATCGTGTTCTTAAGGTCGTTGTCTAGGGACGCGAGGACATCAGCCGTCCAAGACACGTCTAGGCGGGCTTGTGCTGCGTAGGTCTCCTGCTTACTAGCACCTGCAGTGAATATGTGGTTTATGCCGAGGCCACTTTTCTTCTGAATTTCTGCGAGTTTCTTTGGAGCGAACGCCTCCACCACGGGCCGGATGATTGAATCGAAGGTCGACTGCGAGTTGCAGCCGAACTGCTTGAAATTTTCGTGCTCTATCGTAGCGAGGCCGGCCGTTTTCGCCAGCGATGTCTTCCCTACGCCTCGTTCACCGAAAATGAAAACATGCTGGCCTTTTGTGTAAATCGCCTGCCTGACGATACCGACCTGCTCGCTGCGCCCCTTCAGGTGATTGACCTGATCGATTGGCGCGGAGTGCGACGCCACGCTGTTCAGCTCGTTGGCGAACTGGTGCATGGTGAGATCGTGGATTCCTTTGATCATTCTGCGCTCCCTGTTCCGAGGTATGACGATACATGCTAGCTGCAGAGCAGTAGCGGACGAGCTAACTTTCGTTTTCCTAGGTCACTGTAATAGCTGCGGCATCGTCCCTCTCAGCCGCTTCTCACAATCGCGCCGCGGCCCTCTCCAGTTGTACGAACCCTTCTGACGAACCTTCCTAGGGCAGACTGCCTACGAGCGACCGCTCAGGGTCGGAAGCAGCCCCTAGGTTGACGCTCGCGCCTTATCGCCTCCACCGGCGATCCGATCATGCCGGATCGGTGCAACGATCCCGATGTCCCGGCGCATGCACCGTACCCCCGAAGCGTGATGCTGCGCCGCTGGTCAGCCGAACTAGACCTCCGCAAACGGCATGCCCTGCCGCCGGCGCCACGCCTGGTGAAAGCCGGCTGTGTGATGCAGCTGGGTACCCTCCGCCAGGTTTTCGTTAGAAACGATACGGCCAAGGAACAGCGTGTGCGAGCCGATCTCCTGGCTGTGCACGATGGCCAATTCCCGGATGTGCAGCGCCGCGGCAACGGCGGGTATGCCGAATTCCCGCGACGGTCGCACCGGAAACGGAAGCGCATCCCAGCCCGCTAGTGGCTGCTTGTGATGCTCGGCAAGCTTGTAGACGACCGCCTTCATCGTCGCCGGGATGCCGGACAGGGCCACCCGGCGCACGTCGCGCATGGTCGGCACGGAGACGTTGGTGCTGCGCAGCGCGAGCGAGAAAAGTCCGCTGCGTTCCAGCGGACCGATCAGGTCCATCGGGAAGATGTTGTGGTGGCCTGGCGCGTCGACGGAGACGAGGACGACCGGCCGCGGGCACAGGTAGGCGATCATCAGCTGCTGTGCCACCGCGGGTTCCATGTTCAAGTGGTTCGACACGCGGCTCTTCCGCATCAGGCGGTTCTGCAGCCACGCGTTCCACGGGCGCCGCGGCCAGCCGAGGCAGCGGTGTTCGCCCGCGGCGACGTGGTAGAGCGTGAGCGATGTGTTTTCGATCGCGACTGACGTGGTCCGCGCCAGGCGCAAAACGCCGAGCAGCCTTCCTGTCGCGCTGTCGCGGTACTCGAGTTCGGGGCGTTGGCCGGCATCCAGACTGGTCGCGATCACGAGCGGCTTGAGCGAAGCCACGGTGTGGTCCGCGGTGACATCCGCTGATTGGCCGTCCCAGCGCAAGGTGGCGGTGACCGCCTGCTGTGGCGGCGCCACGGCCACCACGGACCATTGCGGCAGGGGGCGCACGAACGGCCTAATCCAATCTTTCCACATGTCAGATCTGCCGGAACAGCAGGAACATGTAGAGCTGGACGGCCAGTCCGAGACCACGCGGCACGAGCCGTTCCAGCCGGAAATACGGTGCTGCCGCCCGCACCACGACGCGTGGTGCGAAGCGATGAATGCGGCTTTCGCTTTCGATGGCGTAGCGGCCGCTGCGCAGGAGGTTCATGACGTTCGCCCGCCACCAGCCGTAACGCGCGTCGCCGAGGTAATAGGGGTTGAGCATGCTGGCCAGGACAAAGCCGCCCTGGCGGACCACGCGCGACAACTCCTCGAAGAGCGCGGCGTGATCCGCGAAATGGTTGAGCACCGCGAAGTTCGCCGTGACCGCCTGCGCCTTGCACGCGAGCGGCGACGCCACCGCGACTATGGTCTTGCGGGCGATTTCCTCGCGGCAGTACCGCGCCAGGTACTCGCGCATCGCTGGCGCGGGTTCGTACACGAAGGTCAGGTGGCCGTTGGCGGCATACGCCTTGGCGTCGATGCCGGTGCCGGCACCGAAGTCGAGCACGTCCGCGCCCGCGGGCAGCAGGTCCAGCGCCATCTTCTGGAACCTGTCGCGCACCGCCCGGTCCCGCGGCGAGCTCAGCATGAATTCGTGGTACTGCGCTCCGGTATGCATGTCGTCACCACCTCGCTGACGAACCCGTTGCCCGATGCCCTGTCGCCGTAGCCCGGTGCCGGCGCATCACTCAACTGCACGAACTCCCGACCCTATCGCGAAACGACCAGCGTGAGTTTCTTGCTCGTCTCGGGAGCGAGCGGCTCCAGTGCCGCGCGCACCGCGTACAGCATGTCCATCCGCGGCACCGGCCGGGTTAGCCAGGTCAGCACGCGGCGGCGATGCGGCGCGGTGACCCAGCCTTGTCCCTGCAGCCAGAGCTGGGTACGCGCCATGTCGGCGCGCTCCTTGCGCGCGTCATCGGGTGGGCGCACGCGATTCCTGAGGTAACGACCGGCTTCGCCGAGGGAGCGCGACCATTCGATCCCGGCGAACGCGTGCAGCCACAGTTCCGAGCACGACACCTGGGTCAGGCTTTGCCGGCGCGAGACGGAGCGCAGCAGCAGCGGACAGGTGCGTGCGAGCCGCGCCAGTACGGCGGCGGGGATCGCTTCCGGGTAGTGGCGCGCGGCCAGCCGCAGCGGCGGCAGCGCCCACCACGGCGGCGCGCCGGCGTCGGCCCACAACACCTCCCAGTCGCTGGCGGACAGCCGCATAGCCAGCCGCGCGATGTCGTGCAGGTGCAGCAGGCGCAGGCTGCGCCCGCACATGTTGCCGGCCGCGTGCAGCAGCAGGTGGCTCATCAGGGCGCCGTTCGATGGATAGTCGTTCAGGCCGGGTCGGGGCTCGCGCGGACAGATCCGTGCGGTGATGTCGACGGCAGACACCGGCAGCCGCTCCTGGATGCGGGTATGCAGCTCGATGTTGACCGGCGTGTCGCGATGCTCGCCCAGCCCGGCGTAGGGCTGGCCGGTGGCCGGCTTGAACACCCGGTGCTTCCACTGCGCGAATGACTCCACGTAGCCGAGCTGCAGCAGCAGTTCGATCGCCGCGGCGGCATCGTCCTCGCGCACCAGCAGGTCGATGTCGGCCATCGGCCGTTCGCCCGGCGTGTAGATGCCCAGCGCGTGCAGCGCCGAGCCCTTCAGCGGCACCACCGCCAGTCCGGCGGCGCGGGCACCGGCGTCGATGCGTTGCAGCAGCGCGGCGATGCGCCGATGGCGCAGCTCGACGTGGTCGCGCTGGCTTTCCAGGAAGCGCCGCCAGGACTCGTGCTTCCACGCGCAGCAATGGCACAGCAGCGGCGACACGCCGTGCACGACGGCGACGGCGGTGGCCAGCCGCCATTCCAGTTCGCTCCATGCCGGCGTGGCGCGGCCCGGCCCGGCCAGTTCCGCGGCGAACGCCTCGGTGATGCGGCGCAGGCCATGCCGGACGATCCTCAGTGGCGGCAGCATGGTGCGCTCAGTACAGCGGCAGGGCGATGTGCCGCGTCGGCACGGGCGGCAACGACGTGGCGTTCCGGTTGCGGTGCGCGCCCTCGCGGGCGATCAGCGCCGCCCATTGCGCGTCGAGTACGGCGCGGCGTTCCGCCTGTCCGGCGGGCTCCGATTGCTGAATCGCGACCTGCTCGTGCAGCAGGTCGCGCACGCGGCGGTAGAAGTCCGAGTCGTAGGCGCCGCGGAACATCATGGCCAGGTCGCCGCTGTCCTGCCAGTGCGTCTTCGGGCCCAGCTGGGCCTTGACCTGCTCGTAGAACTTCGTGCCCGGCAGCGGGTACGACACGCTCACGCCGATGTCGTCCGGCGCGGCCTGCGCGATCAGCTCGCGGGTGGCCAGCAGATCGTCCAGCTGCTCGCCCAGATAGCCCAGCTGGATGAAGAAGCCCACGCGGATGCCGTGTTCGCCCAGTCGGGCGCGGGCAGTGACGAGGTCGGCGACCTTGGTGCCCTTGTTCATCGCGTCCAGCACGCGCTGGCTGCCGCTTTCCGCGCCGATCCATGCCTCCGCGCAGCCGGCTTCGCCTAGCGCGGCAGCCATGCGCTCGCTGATCAGGTCGGCGCGGGTCTGGATGGTGAACGGCACCGGTCCATCGGCGGCGTGCAGGTGCGCGGCGAACTGCGTTACCCAGTCGACGCGGAAGCCGAAGATGTCGTCCGCCAGCCAGATGTGGTCCGGCTGGAACGTCCGTTTCAGGTAGCTCATCTCCGCAGCCACGTCCTCGGCGCTGCGCTGGTTGTAGTGGTTGCCCCAGATCGGCTTGGCGCACCAATTGCAGCGGAACGGGCAGCCGCGCGACGCCGCCATGTTGAGGCTGAAGTAGCCATGCCGTTCGTGCCACATCGCGCGGTAGCGTTCGATGTCGACCAGGTCCCAGGCGGGGTGGCCGACCAGCCGCGGGTCCGGCGGCAGCGCGCCAAGCCGGGTCAGCTGGGTCTGCCCGTCGACCAGGGTGGCGACGCCACCGAGGCCGGCCGCCCAGCCGTCGCCGTCGGCCTCCGGATGGCGCTGCAACCGCCCGATCAGTTCGGCCAATGCGGCGATGCCTTCGCCCACCAGCACGGCGTGCGCGCCCGCGGCGAGAAAGGCGTCCGGATGGTCGGAGGCGTCGGAGCCGGCGACGATCACCCGGGCGCCGCCGGCACGTGCCGCGGCGATCATCTGGCAGGCTGCCTCGCGCATGCGGCCCAGGCACATCTTGGTCAAGAAGTTGAAGTTGTCTTCGTAGAGCACCACCACGTCAGGCCGGGTGGTTTGCAGGGAGGCCTCGAAGTCCTCGACGCCGTCGGCAAGCATCGCGTCGAATAGGCTGACCGTGTGCCCCATCTGCCGCAGCAGCGCGGCGACCTGGATCGTGGCGAGCGGGGGATACGGCTTGCCGCGCTCCCACTGCTTCGGGTCGAACCGCAGGAAGTAGGAGTGGCCGACGTGAATCCTCAGCATCTCGGAATAGCCTCGATCGTAACCATGGGGACAGGCCGCGGCCGCGCGCCGCCGCTCGACGCTGCCTGGACGTAAGTGCCCCGGTGTGGGCCTTCGGTTGCCTCGTGCGGCAAAAATATTCGGGCCGCGGGCAGCTGCCCGGTACAACCTTTGTCCGCCGAAGCCGCACTTACCGTTCAGCGTGTTCGCACTGCGCGGCGCGCTGCCATCAACCGCGGTTGAAACCCGCGATCGGCGACGATGACCCTGAACCCACACCACGGCGCCCAAGCCACCGCGTCCGACCCGTTTGGCGAGCGCTCGCGCCGGCACGTTTCGCTGTGCAAGCAGATCATGGGCGGGTCTTTCCGCTTCGAAAGCGCCAGCGCGGCGCTGCTGGACCTGGTCGATGCCGCCTACGCCGGCCTGCCGTCGCACCGCCTGCCGCCGGCCGCGCCGGAGTTCCGCATCGAGCTGCGCCTGCTGCCGCCGCGCCGCGCCGCGCCGCCTGCTGCCGAGCCGCCGCCGGTGCAGATGCAGTCCGGGGCCGGCCTGCTCTGCGGCGTGATGGACGCGTCGAACTACGTGGTGCTGGCGCCCGCGCAACGCCAGGCGCTGGTGGTGGCTTCCGCGGACATGCTCGATCGCCCCTACCACCTGCGCTACGAACTCATCGAATTCGCCGTATTCACCCTGGCCACGCGCGGACTGGGCCTGGTGCCGCTGCACGGTGCCTGCGTGGGCCGAGAGGGGCGCGGCATCCTGCTGCTGGGGGCCAGCGGCTCGGGCAAGTCGACGCTTGCCTTGCACAGCCTGCTGCAGGGCCTGGACTTTCTCGCCGAAGACGCGGTCTTCGTGCAGCCGGAAAGCCTGCTCGCCACCGGCGTCGCCAACTACGTGCACGTGCAGGCCGATGCGCTGCGCTTCGTCGACGACGCGGAGATCCGCCGCTGGATCAGCCAGGCGCCGGTCATCCGCCGCCGCAGCGGCGTCGAGAAATTCGAAGCTGACCTGCGGCAGGGCCCTGGCCGGCTGGCCGCGGCGCCACTGCAGTTGGCCGGCGCAGTCTTCGTTTCCAGCCAGCCGGCCGACGATCCTGAAGTCCTGTTGAGCCCGATAGCGGAGAGCGAAATTGCCGCGCGGCTCGCCGCCGGCCAGCCGTATGCGGCCGGCCAGCCGGGCTGGCATCGCTTCGAGCAGCAACTGAGCCGGCAGGGGGTTCATCAGTTGCGCCGCGGGCACCATCCGCGGGCCGCCGTGGACGCGCTGCTGCAGCTGCTCGACTGATGCCCGCGATCACCGGCGACGGTACCGGCACAACCTTTTCCACCGCACATCGCACTTACCACCATGCGAAATTCCGGGCCGGCACCAGCGACGGGCGATAGTGCGCAGGATCTGCTGCGCTCGCTGGCGCGCACGCTCACCGGCATCGAGCGGGTGGAGACGGTTGCGTACGTCGCGTTGTCGCTGGGCGCGGCGTTCGCCGGCAGCCTCGCGGCCCTGCTGCTGGTGCCGCTGGTGCAGCCGGGGCAGACGCTGCCGTTCGGCGGCGCGCTGCTCGACCCGCGCCGCAGCGTCGAGCTGCAGGCCGCCATCTTCGCCGCCGCGACCGCTGCCTTTGCCCTGCTGCGCTGGCAGGCGGCGCGGATGGGCGCACGCCTGGTCGGCCGCTACGGCATGCACCTGCGCCGCGCGGTGCACGCACGCCTGATCGATGCGCCACTGACCTCGCTGGCGGAGGCGACGTCGGCGGAAATCGCCAACGTGCTCACCCACAACGTCGAGATCATCGTGCAGGGCTTCAGCGCCCTGCAGCAACTGCTGATCGCCGGCATCAGCGCCGCCGTCAGCCTGGGTTTCGCGTTCTGGGTTTCGCCGCCGCTGATGCTGGCGACGCCGTTGCTGGTGGGGCTCGGCCTGCTGGCGTCGCGCGCGTACGGCCGCGAGCAAGCGCTGGTCGGTCGGCAGTACGTCGCCGACATGACCCGGCTGTTCTGGCACAGCGAGGATTTTCCGCGGCGCCTGCGCCACGTCCGTTCGTTCGAGCGCGAGGCGGCGGAGAAGGCGAGTTACGGCGCCATTTCCGCCCGGCTGTGCCACGGCTACCGGCGCCAGCTGGAGCTGGTGGCGTCCGGGCGGCTGATGCTCGAGCTGCTGGCGGCGGCCGGGATCGCCGCGCTGTTCGTGCTCGCGCATCGCTGGCATGGGGTCGACCAGGCCTCGCTGATCGCAGTGTGCCTGCTGCTCGGACGCTTGCTGCCCTACTTGGTGACGACGCGGCAGAGCTTTCAGCAGCTGCGTTCGGCCGCGCCGGCCTTCGAACTGTGGCAGCGCTACGTGGGGCTGGCGCCGGTGCGCCCGTCCGCGGCGCCGTCGCTCGGCAGCACGTCAGGCGGCACGCTGCGCATCGAGCGGATGCGGCTGACGCCGCCGCCCAGCGGGCTCGAGGTCGGCGAGCTGATGCTGGTGCCGGGCGAGCTGACCCTGATCTGCGGCGACTCCGGCATCGGCAAGAGCAGCCTGGTCGACGTGCTGGCCGGCATGATGGCGCCCGAGGTGTTCGTGGCGCACCTCGACGGGCACTCGATCGACTTCGACGCGTACCGCGAGCTGGTGCGCCATGGTGCCTACGTCAGCCAGAACGTGCGGCCGTGGCAGCACTCCGTGCGCGAATGCCTGTTGTGGGCGGCACCCGACGCCACCGACGCGATGTTGCACAGCGCGCTGGTCGACGTCGGTCTCGACAAGCGGCTGGCCGACTCGCCGCACGGGCTCGACACCGCACTGCACAGCGCGTCGAGCCGACTCTCCGGCGGCGAACTGCAGCGCCTGCTGCTGGCCCAGGTCATCCTGCGCCGGCCGTTCCTGGCCGTGCTGGACGAGGCCACCAGCGCGCTCGACGCCGCCTCCGAGACCGCGGTCCTCGCGACAATCAGGCGCCGCCTGCCGCAGACCATCCTGCTTGTCGTGTCGCACCGACCCGGCGTGGCCGCGATCGCCGACCAGTGCCTGACCATCGGCAACGACCTCGTCACCACGGTGGCCGGAAGGCCGGTGCGCACGGCGGTGCTGGCCGGGTCGTCCGCGCGCAGCGAGTAGGCATCGCCGGCCCTTCACCCGCGGCGGAACTCAATTTGCACCAAGTCGAAACATTGTCCATGATGGTGCAATGAGCGATCTGGCGTGGCGGATGTGGGCGGAGCAGATGACGACCGGGCTGGCCCTGGTCGACGCGGACCTGCGTCTGCGCTGGCTCAACCCCGCTCTGGTCGAGTGCCTGGAGCTGGGCTTCCACAACGCGGTGGGACAGCCGCTCGGGCTGCTGCTGGACGACGCCGGCGCGGGCATGGCGCAGGCCGCGAAGGTGCTGGCGGAGCAGCGGCCGGCGCAGTGGCGCGGGGTGATGCTGGCCGCGGCCAATGGTCGCGAGATCAGCGCGGACATCGCGCTGCAGCCGTTCGGCGATGGCCTGCTGCTGGAAGTGCATGTGCTGGCCGAACCGCCGTCGGCCGGCTCCCCGCTGTCGGCCACGCTGCGCGGCTTCGCGCACGAGGTGAAGAATCCGCTGGCCAGCCTGCGCGGTGCGGCGCAGCTGCTGCAGCGGCGGGTCGACAACGCGGACCTGCAGGCGCTGGCCGGCATGATCATCGACGAGGCCGACCGGCTCGGCGCGCTGGCCAACCGTCTGCTGCATCACGACGGCGCGCCGCAGCTTGGCCCGGTGAGCATCCATCGGTTGCTGGAGCGGCTGTGCGACCTGCTGCTGGCCGAGCCCGCGCCGCCGCAGCTGCATCACGATTACGACCCCAGCGTGCCCGACCTGCACGGCGACGCGGACCGCCTGCAACAGATCCTGCTCAACCTCGCGCGCAACGCGCTGCAAGCCGGCGCGCACACGCTCACCTTGCGCACGCGGGTCGAGCACGGCCTGCGCGTGGGCGAGCGGATGCTGCGCATGGCGCTGCGGGTGGACGTGATCGACGACGGCGCCGGCGTGCCCGTCGCGCTGCGCGACACACTGTTCCAGCCGCTGGTTTCCGGCCGCGCCGACGGCAGCGGCCTCGGCCTGGCGCTGTCGCGCGAGATCGCGCACGAACACGGCGGCGAGCTGCGCTACACCAGCCGCCCCGGCCACACCGTGTTCTCGCTGTACCTGCCACTGGAGCGCACGCATGACTGAAGGAATCTGGATCGTCGACGACGACCGCGGTGTGCGCTTCGTGCTGGCCGAGGCGTTGCGCGATGCCGGGCTCGCGGTGCGCGAGTTCGATGCGGTGGCGGGCGTGCGCGCGGCATTGCGCGAAGCGCGTCCCGCGCTGCTGCTCACCGACGTGCGCATGCCGGGTGAGGACGGGCTGGGCCTGCTCGCCGAGCTGCAGGCACAGGGCATCGGCCCGGTGATCGTGATGAGCGCGTACACCGACGTGGCCACCGCGGCGGCGGCGTATCGCTCTGGCGCGGTCGACTACCTGGCCAAGCCGTTCGACCTCGACCAGGCGGTGGCCGCGGTGCAGCGCGCGCTGGCCAGCGTGGCCGCGCCGACGGTGGCTACCGGCCACGCGCTTGCGCCGAACCATGCGTTGCTCGGCGAGAGCGCGCCGATGCGCGAGGTGTTCCGGCTGATCGGCCGCGTCGCCGCCAGCGACCTCAACGTGCTGGTCATCGGCGAGACCGGCACCGGCAAGGAACTGGTGGCGCGCGCGCTGCACGAGGAAAGTGCGCGTCGCGACCAACCCTTCGTGGCGCTGAACACTGCGGCGATCCCCAGCGAGTTGCTGGAGAGCGAACTGTTCGGTCACGAGGCCGGCGCGTTCACCGGCGCCACCCGCCGCGTCGCCGGGCGCTTCGAGCAGGCCGAAGGCGGCACGCTGTTCCTCGACGAAATCGGCGACATGCCGCTGGCGCTGCAGACGCGCCTGCTGCGCGTGCTGGCCGGTGGCGAGTTCTACCGCGTCGGCGGGCGCGAGCTGATCCGCTGCAATGTGCGCATCGTCGCCGCCACCCACCAGGACCTGGCCACGCGCGTCGCCGCCGGCCAGTTCCGCGCCGACCTGATGCACCGGCTCGACGTGGTGCGCATCGAACTGCCGCCGCTGCGCACCCGCCGCAGCGACATCCCGCTGCTGGCCCGGCACTTCCTCGCCGCCACCGCGCAGGAACTGAAACTGCCGCCGAAGCGCTTCTCCCGGGCCGCGTTGAAACTGGTCGGCCAGCGCGACTACCCCGGCAACGTGCGCGAACTGGAAAACCTGTGCCGGCGGCTGGCGGTGATCGCGCCGGGCAGCGAGATCCTGCCGGGCGACCTCGGCAACGGCGCCGACCCGGCGCGCGGCGGCGAATGGACCGACGCGTTGCGCGAATGGGCGGTGCAGGCGCTGGTCGACGGCGAAGCGGACATCCACGCGCGCGCCCGCCAGGCGCTCGACCAGACCCTGCTCAACGTGGCGCTGCAGGCAGCCGACGGCCATCGGCAGAACGCAGCGCAGGCGCTGGGCGTGGGGCGCAACACGCTGACCCGCAAGCTCGGCGCGTCGCGCACGCGCAAGAGCTGAGAACGCCACCGTTCACCCTGAGCGTAGGCCGTAGGCCGAAGTCGAAGGGCCCCCGCAACCATAAAGCCGCATGGCGCCGGCCCTTCGACTTCGCCGCTGCGCGGCTGCGCTCAGGGTGAACGGGGACAGTTTGCGGTGGGCGGGCACCGCCCGCCGGCTTTCTGTTCTCGCATCGTGTTTCGACGGAGAGCGGCGGGCTGTGCCCACCCTACGGGGTCAGTCGATATTTGCCGAGAACGATACGCAGCCGGTGCGTCCCGCCGTCGTCGGCCAGTGGTACGTCGTCGTCGGCGGTCAGCGTTTGGCCGTCCAATTCGATTTGCGCCACGCCACCGCACACCCGATGCGGGTTTGCCACCTCGATCTCGTAGCAGGTGACGTGCTGTTCGCCGCGGCGGCGGTAGCTGAGCTGGAAGCCCAGCCAGTCCTTCGGAATGCACGGTTCGATGCGCAGCCGGTCGCCGCGCAGCCGGAAGCCGAGCATGGCTTCCAGTCCGGCGCGGTACAGCCACGCGGCGGAACCGGTGTACCAGGTCCAGCCGCCGCGGCCGATGTGCGGGGCGACCGAGTAGACGTCGGCGCAGGCAACATAGGGTTCGACCTTGTAGCGTGCCACCGCGGCGGGGCTGTCGCTGTGGCGGATCGGGTTGAGCAGGTCGAACAGGCCGCCGGCGCGGTCGCCGTCGCCAAGGCCGGCCCAGGCGAAGATCGACCACACCGCGCCATGCGTGTACTGGCCGCCGTTCTCGCGCACGCCGGGCGGGTAGCCCTTGATGTAGCCGGGGTTCTCGCGGCTGTGGTCGAACGGTGGGGCGAACAGGCGATGGATCCGGTTCGGCTGGTCGACCAGCAGGCGGTCGACCGCGGCCATGGCCTGCGTGGCGTGTTCGTGGTCGCCGATGCCGGCCAGTACGCTCCACGATTGCGCGATGGTGTCGATGCGGCACTCGTCGCTTTCGTGCGAGCCGAGCGGCGCGCCGTCGTCGTAGTAGCCGCGGCGATACCACTGGCCGTCCCAGGCGCGTTCCAGCGCGGCGCGCAGATCGTCGGCATGGTCGCGCCAGCGCTGCACGCGTTCGGCCTCGCCACGCTGTTCGGCATGTGGCGCGAACTTCGCGATCGTGGCGAGCAGGAACCAGCCGAGCCAACTGCTCTCGCCGCGTCCCGCGGCGCCGACCGCGTTCATGCCGTCGTTCCAGTCGCCGGTGCCGATCAGCGGCAGGCCGTGCGCCCCGCGGGTGAGGCTGCTGTCGATGGCGAGCGCGCAGTGTTCGTACACGCTGGCTTGCCGATCGGAGGCCGCGGGCTGGAAGAATGCGTCGGTGGCGCCGTCGGGAATCGGCTGGCCGGCGAGAAACGGCCGCGTCTCGTCCAGCACGGCCGCATCGCCGCTCACCTCGACGTAGTGCGCGGCGACATACGCCAGCCACAGGCGGTCGTCGCTGACCTTGGTGCGGATGCCCTGGCCGCCCGGCGGCAGCCACCAGTGCTGCACGTCGCCCTCGGCGAACTGGCGGCCGGCCGCACGCAGCAGGTGTTCGCGGGCGAGATCGGGGCGGCTCACGCACAGCGCCATCACGTCCTGCAGCTGGTCGCGAAAACCGTAGGCACCGCTGGCCTGGTAGTAAGCAGTGCGCGCCCACAGCCGGCAGCTGGTGACCTGGTACAGCAGCCAGTCGTTGAGCAGGAGGTCCAGCGCGCGATCCGGCGTGCGCACCTGCACGGCGTCGAGCAGGCCGCTCCACTGCGCGGCGACGTCGGCGAGCACGCCGTCGATATCGACCGCGCGATATCTCTCGATCAAGGCTTGCGCGGCGACTTCGTCGGCGGCGTCGCCGAGCAGGAAGCGCAGGTCGAGCTGCGTGCCCGGCGGCAGTTCGATGCGTACCTGCAGCGCGCCGCAGGGTTCCAGTCCGGCGCCGAGGCGGCCGGACAGCGGCGCGCCATCATGCAGCGCCAGCGGCTGCGCGACCGTGCCGAGCGGCCCCAAGAATTCGTGGCGGTCGCCGCTCATCGAATGCGCGGGCCCGGCCAGGTCGATGAAGGCCACGCGGTCGCCGAAGTCGGGCCGCCAGCGGTTGCGCGCGAACAACGCGCCGGTGCGTTCGTCGCGCGAGGTGATCACGAACGGCGCTGGCGTGCTGCCGTTCGCGCCCAGCGCCCACTCCACGTAGCCGGTCACCGACAGCCGCCGCGTGCGCGGCGAGCGATTGCACAGGCGCAGGCGCGACAGCTTGAGCGGATCGTCCGTCGGCACGCACTGCAGCAGCTCCAGTTCGATGCCGTGCGCGTCGTTCTCGAAGCGTGTCCAGCCCTTGCCGTGGGTGGTCGCGTAATGCGCGCCGGCCACGCGGATCGGCAGCGCGCACGCGCTCCACAGCACGCCGCTGTCCTCGTCGCGCAGGTACAGCACGTCGTGCGGGCAGTCGCTGACCGGGTCGTTCGGCCACGGCGTCAGCGGATTCTGCTGGCTGTTGAGCGACCACGCATAACCGCCGCCTTCGGCCGACAGCATGCAGCCGAACGCGGGGTTGGCGATCACGTTCACCCATGGCGCCGGCGTGGGATGCGCTTCGTCGAGGTCGATCCGATAGGCGCGGCCGCCGTCGACGAAGCCGCCGTGGCCATTGGCGAATTCCGGCGCATCGACGTTGGCGGCGACGGCGACCGCCGTGACGGTCGCACGGATCGGCGCGGGCATAGTGCGGGCGGGTGGCGATCCGGCGGCGGCCTGCGCCGGCTGCACCTCGTCCAGCACCACGCGCGCCACCGTCAGCAGGCCGTGGCGCAAATCCGCGCCGATCGCGTCGTCGCGCAACGCGAACAGCTCGGCCTTGGGCAGCGGGTCGTCGGTTTTCAGGCACGCCTGCTGCGCACTCACCAGCGAATCGAGCGCGGCCTGCTGCGCCTCGCCGGTGGCCTGCAGCAGCACCACGTCGACGGCGAATTGCTGACGGCGCCAATGCTGCTGTGCCTGCAGCACCTCGCTCACGCGCGCCAGGTCGTCGGCCTCGCCGAGGCGCAGCAGGATGATCGGCCGGTCGCCGGAGATGCCGGCGGACCACAGCACCGGTGCGCCGCCGCGGCCGCGTGCCAGCACGTCGGGTGCCGCGCGCTGGCTCGGATCGTTGCACAGCAGCGCGCTCATCCAGCGGGCGAATCGCGTCGCCTGCGCGGCGTCGATGCCGAGCTGCGCGCACTCGGCTGCGGCATGTTGTGCCGCGCCGTCGAACAGCCGCGTGGCGGCGGCCGGATCGCCGAGTTGCGTGGTCAGGGCCATGGCGCCGTCGCGCGAATCGGCCAGTCGGGTCCACAGCAGCAACGTCACGCTGCTGTCCGGCGCCAGCGTGAAGCGCCGGCGCAGGGCGAACACCGGATCGAGCACGCAGCCGACGGTGTTCGACAACGCGGCGCCCGGCTGCATCGCCTGTGCGTCGCGCAGCGCGTGCAGGCGGCCGAGGAAGCGTGCGCGGTCGGTTTCGAATTCACCGGCATCTTCGCCATCCTCGCCGACGACCTGCAGCGCCTGCGCGGCCCACACTTCGGCCGCGCTGCTGTCGCGCCGCCGCCGCGTGGCCAGCAGCATGCGGTGCGCCTCGTCCCATGCGGTCTGCACGAACATCTTGGAGAACGCCGGGTGTGCGTTGTCGGCGCCGATCGGGCCGAGCACCAGCTCGGCGTACGAAGTCAGTGACAGCGTGCGCGTGCGGTCGCCGTGGTTGCTCAAGGTGAGCCGGCGCAGTTCGATGTCGGCCTCGGCGGCCACCGCCACATCCAGCACGCTGTGCACGCTGTGGTGGCGTCGGCTGAAACTGGCGCGCCCCGCGTCGAACGCGATCGCGTCGTCCGGCGTGTGGTTGCCATACGGCTGCCGACTGGCCGACCACGTGTCGCCGCTGTCCTCGTCGCGCAGCAACAGGTAGCTGCCCCAGCCGTCGCCGACCGGATCCTCCCGCCAGCGGGTGATCGCCAGATCGCGCCAGCGGCTGTAGCCGGAGCCGTTGGCGTCCAGCGTCACCGAATAACTTCCGTTGGACAATAGCTGTATCGAGGGCGTGGCGCAGGTTGGCATGGGCGTCGGCTTGGCGGGTCCGTCAGGTGATCGGAGGAAGTTGCGATGCGGTCGCCCGGCGTACGTTCGAGCCCTGCGCAATCCGTGATGAAAGACGATGCGGCATGAAGGACGTGGCTACGCTCCGTTAATTTCACGCGCAACGGTGCAAGCTGACGGTCGGGTCGGTGCAACTTCGGCGGACCCATGGGTCACCTTCACCGCGACGATCGGGACATGCCGGATGACTGACAGCGCAACGCCCACGGACGAGAACTGGCTGGACACCATGCAGCGCTCCGCCTTCGATTACTTCGCGCAGCTGGTGGATCCGCACAACGGTCTGGTGCCGGACACCTCGCGCGAGGGTTCGCCGGTCAGCATTGCGGTGGTGGGCTTTGCGCTGTCGGCGTATCCGGTGGCGGTGGAGCGCGGCTGGATGAGCCGCGCCGATGCGCTGCGCCACAGTCTCGACGTGCTGCGCTTCTTCCGCGACAGCGACCAGGGCGGCACGCCGCAGGCCACCGGCTACAAAGGCTTCTACTACCATTTCCTGGACATCCGCAGCGGTGCGCGGGTGTGGCAATCGGAACTGTCGATGATCGACACCGCGCTGCTGATCGCCGGCGTGCTCACCGCGGCGGCGTACTTCCGCGACGACACGCCCGACGAGGTCGAGCTGCGTCGCATCGCCGACACGCTGTACCGGCGGGTCGACTGGCACTGGGCGCAGGATGGCGGCGAGACGATCCGGCAAGGCTGGAAACCCGAATGCGGCTTCCTTCATTACGGCTGGGAGGGCTACAGCGAGGCGATCGTGCTGTACGCGCTGGCGATGGGTTCGCCCACTCATCCGGTCAGCGGTGATTGTTACCACGCGTGGACCGTCACCTATCAATGGGAGAACCTCTACGACGGCGACTTCCTGTATGCCGGGCCGCTGTTCGTGCACCACTTCTCGCACGCGTGGATCGACTTTCGCGGCATCCGCGATCACTTCATGCGCGAGAAGCGTTCGGACTATTTCGAGAACAGCCGGCGGGCGGTGCTGATCCAGCGCGAGTACGCGCGACTCAATCCGCACGGTTTCGCCGGCTACGACGAGAACGGCTGGGGCCTGTCCGCCTGCGACGGGCCCAGTGACGAGCAGCAGGACGTGGGCAACGAGCCACGCCGCCTGTTCGGCTATGCGGCGCGTGGCGTGCCTTACGGGCCGGACGACGGCACCTTGTCGGCGCCGGCGGTGCTGGCGTCCCTGCCGTTCGCGCCGCGGATTGCGCTGGAAGGCGTGCGCAACATGCTGCTGCGCTATCCGCAGATCCTCAGCGACGGCCGCCTCGCCAGCGCGTTCAACCCTTCGCTGGCCGCGATCGATGGTGCGGCCTGGGTATCCACCGGCCACTACGGGCTGGATCAGGGCATCGTGCTGATGATGATCGAGAACCACCGCAGCGGTTTGCCCTGGCGGCTGATGCGGGGCTGCCCGTATCTCGTCGACGGCCTGCGCCGCGCCGGATTCCGCGGCGGCTGGCTGCTGCACCCGGCCCATCATGGAGCCTGCTGATGTCGTCTTTCGACGCGACCATCACCACCCCGCAGGACGTGCACGAGCGCGAACGGCTGGCCCACGTGCATCCGGCGGCATGGAGCAACCCGACTCCGGCCGGGCGCTATCAGCTGCTTGTCGTCGGCGCCGGGTCGGCCGGGCTGGCGGCCGCCGCGGAGGCGGCCGCGCTCGGTGTGCGGGTGGCGCTGGTGGAACGGCACCTGCTCGGCGGCACCTGCCTCAACACCGGCTGCGTGCCGTCCAAGGCGATCATCCGCACCGGGCAGGCCTATGCCGACATGCGCAATGCCGCGCGCTACGGCGCGCAGGTGCCCGGCGATATCCAGGTTGATTTCGCCGCCGCGATGGAGCGCGTGCGGCGCATCCGCAGCCACCTCAGCGGCGACGACTCGGTGCGCCGGCTGGCCGCCGACGGGGTGGACGTGTTCTTCGGCAACGCGCAGTTCACCGGTGCCGACAGCCTCGACGTCAATGGCAGTGCACTGCACTTTGACAAGGCCATCATCGCCACCGGCGCACGGCCGCATGTGCCGGTGATCCCGGGCCTGCGCGAGGCCGGCTATCTCACCAACGCCAATGTGTTCAACCTGACCGAACTGCCGCAGCGCCTGCTGGTGATCGGCGGCGGCCCGCTCGGCTGCGAGCTGGCGCAGGCGTTCGGCCGGCTCGGTGCGCGAACCACCATCGTGCAGAGTGTGCCGCTGTTCCTGCCGAGCGAGGAGCGCGACGCGGCGCAGATCCTGTCCGATGCGTTCGCCCGCGACGGCATCGAGGTGCGGCTCAACACGCGTGTCGTCGGGGTACGGGTGGAGAACGGCCAGAAGCTGGTCGATCTGGTCAGTGACGACTACCACAGCACCATCACGGTCGACGCAATCCTGGCCGGCGTGGGCCGCGTACCGAACGTGGAGGGACTGCAGCTGGCGGCGGCCGGCGTCGACTACGCCCCCGGCACGGGCATCCGCGTCGATGATTTCCTGTGCACCGGCAACCCGCGCATCCACGCCGCCGGCGATGTCTGCCTGGAACACCGGTACACCGACACTGCCAGCGCCTCGGCGCACATCGCCGTGCAGAACGCGTTGTTCGGCGGACGCCAGCGCCTGAGCAAGCTGGTGATCCCCTGGTGCACCTATACCGATCCGGAAATCGCTCACGTTGGCCTGTACGTGCGCGAGGCGAACCGGCGGGGCATCCCGGTGAAAACCTTCACCGTGCCGATGCACGAGGTTGACCGCGCGGTGACCGACAGCGAGCAGGTCGGCTTCGCGAAAATCCACGTGCGCGAGCACAGCGACTGCATCCTCGGCGCCACCATCGTGGCGCGTCACGCCGGCGACATGATCAACGAGATCACCCTGGCGATGGTGGCGGGCGTGGGCCTGCGCACGCTGTCGCGGGTAATCCATGCCTATCCCACCCAGGCCGAGGCGATCCGCCACGCCGCCGATGCGTACAACCGTACGCGGCTGACCCCGCGGGTGCGTGCGCGGCTGCAACGCTGGCTGGCGCGTTGAGCCGGCAGCGCCGTATCACGCCGGCTTATCGCGGCGTACCTACAATGGATGGAATGGGTCAACATGATTTCCCTCACTCCACACAAGGAAACCCTATGGAACTCGGCATGATCGGCCTCGGCAAGATGGGCGCCAACATGGTGGAACGCCTGCAGCGCGGCGGCCACAAGATCACCGGCTTCGATCCCAGCGCGGATGCGCGCAAGGCGGTGCAGGCCGCCGGCGCCGGCGCGGTCGATTCGCTGGCCGCGCTGGTCGGCGCGCTGCCCACGCCGCGCGTGCTGTGGATGATGGTGCCGTCCGGCAGGATCACCGACGACACCGTCGACGCCTTGTTGCCGCTGCTGACCAGGGGCGACACCGTGATCGACGGCGGCAATTCCAACTACAAGGACACCTTGCGCCGCGCGAAGCTCTACGCCGACCACGGCATCGGCTACGTCGACTGCGGCACCAGTGGCGGCGTGTGGGGCCTGAAAGAGGGCTACAGCATGATGGTCGGCGGCGACGAAAAAACCGTCGAGGCGCTGCGGCCGATCTTCGAGACGCTGGCGCCGGCGAAGGACCAGGGCTGGGGCCGGGTCGGCCCGGTCGGCTCCGGGCACTACACCAAGATGGTCCACAACGGCATCGAATACGGAATGATGCAGGCCTACGCCGAAGGCTTCTCGATCCTCAAGCACAAGCAGGAGTTCGGCCTCGACCTGGCGCAGATCGGCGAGATCTGGCGCCACGGCAGCGTGGTGCGCTCATGGTTGCTCGAGCTGGCCACCGACGCGCTGGGCAAGAACCCGGACATGGACGGCATCGCACCTTACGTGGTGGATTCCGGCGAAGGCCGCTGGACCGTCGACGCCGCGATGGAACTCAGCGTCTCCGCCCCGGTGATCACGCTGTCGCTGATGGAACGCTTCCGCTCGCGCGACAGCGATTCGTTCGCCGACAAGCTGCTGGCGTCGTTGCGCAACGAGTTCGGGGGGCATGCGGTCAAGAAGGAGTAGCTGGCGCTGCGCGCTGCTCGCTGATGCCTGGACTCGATGCTCTTGCAGGAGCCCGCTTGCGGGCGATACTTCTTTCGCGTTGTTGCGGCTTCAGAGCGAAGAGCTTTCGTCCTCCTTCGGAGGCCGAGTTACTTCTCTTTTGCTTGTCCACGTGCACGCAGGATGCGTGCGCGAACAGCGAAGCTGGCCCGAAGGGCGGAGGGCAGGATGCCCGGAGTAAAAGAGAAGCAACCAAGAGAAAACGACACCCCGCTTGGCGCTTGCCGGGCATCGTGCCCGGCAAGTCCGTGAGCCGGGGCCGGGCTTTTCGACCGGACTCGGGCAACCGCTCCTGCGTTGCCTCAACTCCGGCATCCATGCCGATGCCCGCTGCGCGGCCTGTCGACCCCGCCTCACCGCCGCACAAGGGACCTCGGGTAGAGCAGCGGGCCATCCCGGCCCACTCGGTGCGCAACCGCTGCGCGGTTGCAGGAGCGGAAGAGCAGAGATGCCAAACGCTCCATTGGGATTGTGGTTTCGCGCTGCCACGACGGTATGCCATCGGCCAAGAACTGCCGGTCGCGCCGTCCACAAAGTTGCCGAATAGCAGTCGTTGGAAGCTTACCTAGTTGGTGCTTGCGGCGGTGCGCGGAGGCCTGATAGCAGCGTCAGTTGTGTCCGGCTATGCCGCTTATGGTTAGCCGGACGCATCGAACATTTCAGCATCACTCGAAACTTCCTGAACAACTGACCAGAACGGTGACTGGTGCGATCTTGGCATCCTATGAACACAACGGCTGGTGGTCAGCGACAAGACTGGTCATTACCCTTCGGCGTGATCGGGGAAGAGCAAGTGCGCGCCTATTGAGCCCGTCGGCGAAATGGTTGCCCCAGTTCTCTGAACCTGGATGAGAATGGCGTGGCGCATGCGCATCAGAACAGCCATTGTGCGGCGTGCCTGCGCTGGCGTTCGCTTAAATGCGGATTTGACGGCGTCGGCCCGTAGCCAAGCAGATAGTCGATGGCGCGATGGCCTTTGGTATCGGCCTGGTACGGGTCGGCGCCGGCGGCTAGCAATGCCTTGATCAGTTTCAGCGAGCCGTTGGCCGCCCCGTACATCAGGGCGGTGCGCGCATCGTCGCCGAGTTGTGGAGCGCCCCCCTCTTGGTTGCCCCAAGTCGTGGCGTTGACTGAGGCGTGATGTTCCAGCAGCAGATCCACAATGCCGAGCTGGTCGAATTGAGCGGCTTCCATCAGCGCCGTTTTGCCAATGGCGTTGCGCTCGTTGATATCTGGCTCATGCTGCATGACCAGCGGAAAAGCCGCGGGATCAGCAACCGCAACCAGCAACAATGGGTCCACGCCGGCATACTTGGAGCAGGTGTAGATCTCCTGAGCATATGCCGCGCCGTCGCTCAGCAGTCGCTTGATTTCATCCGGAGGCGCGTCCTCCAGCAGCCTTCTGTACAAAGACACTGCCGGAACGTCGCCACCGCAGTTGCCGCCGAACGTCGCCAGAAACAGGGCGAACTTTGCGGCCTGCTCGCTGTCGGCTCGATTGAGCTGCATGTGCTTCTGATAATACTTGGCGAGCTGATCGTGGGCGGTAAGGTAAAGCTTGCGTATGCGCAGGCTGACGACGTAATTGTTGAGGCTGGTATAACCCCAGACTTGGTACGGGTAGTCGAAGCTAGGGGACGGGTAGTCGTTTGTCGAAGACGAGATAGCCTGCGGATTGGTCCTCATTGATGTGTTGACGGCGTTTTGTCCGGCTTCAAATCCGTACACCATCGTTCCTTGGAATGTGTCGATGAAGTTCCCGTCAGCTTGGGTGGAGGCCGTTTCAAAGGTAGCCACAGCCTTGGCAGGGAACCCCATGCGTGCGTAATCGCTCTGGGAACAGCCAGAGCGTGGCATGAAGTTGTCGCGGTTACTGCCGTAATACGGCTGCGTCGAGGCGATGAGTACGGGACGTGCGGTCAAGAACGCGCAGGGAATGTCATAGTCCGAGCTATTCGTTATGCCGGCTTCGGAAACCAGTCTGATAATGTTCAGCAGCGAATCGTCAGATCCGTCGTAGGGCGTGAGAGGAAAGTCGTCAACCTTGCCTGGCGAAGCCATGGCCTTCTTGTACAAGTCGCTCTGCAGGGCGCGGATGGTTGCATCGCGTGTAGGCGTCTGCGGCTCGAAGATATGTAGGAACAGCACGTAGTCGAGTTCGCCCTGTGCGTCTACGTGGGAATCATGTTCGAGGATGAGTGCAGCCTGTTGCGGATGCATGTCCATTTCAGCGAACGCCGCATCGCGGCTGCCGGGCGGCGGCGGTGCAGATGCACTAGGCGTGGCAGCAACTTCGGTCGTGGTTGGCGGCGGTGTGAGATGCGGACTCAATTGCTCGGGATGAAGGGCGAGCATTTCGTCTTTCGCATAATCGACCTGGCTATCGACGGGGCACTCGAGCACGGGGCCGCCCAGCGACTTGAGCGCGTCGGTTGCCGCGATGAACTGCGGTACGCGTCCGATCACCGTGCGACAGGGCAGGCGCAGCCACGTGCCGTCCAGTGGTGAAGGCACTCCACGCATCCCATCGGCTGTACGGTCGAATGGATTGCCAAGCGTTTTGAACAAACTGCCATCCACGTCGCGCAGTGCGGCGTAAAGGCGGGCTAGTGGCGACGAGCTATGCGTGGCAGCAATGAAGTTTGCGTGGAATTTGGCATTCGTGGCCTTCCAGTCGTAGGCATGCTGTCCGGGAAACTCCGGGCGAAACACATCGGCGGCTTGTTCTGCTTTTGCAATCGCAGCATCCATATCGCCGAAATCGCCGCGCAGAAAATCGCTGTAGGCATTGACTATTTGCAGGCGGGCGTCGGGCACGACGCCTTTCGGTACAGGCCAAACGGGTTGGCCCGCCGAAACGCGATTGAGGTTCGACTGGATGAGCACCATCAGTCCGCGGGGATCGCCTGCGTTCTTCCATTCGTCCGCATTGACGACAACCTTTTGCCTGGCGGCGGAAGTACATTTCGCTTGCTCGGTGGCACAGTTCGAACCTGCTGCCGGCACGCTGGCCCACGCGGCTAGCCACAGAGAGGGCAACGTCAGCAGGGCAATCATCCCTGCGCGGCGTGCGCGCGCGGTTCCGCGCAGGGGAATGGCGGGCGTGGCTGCTTGCATGAATAAGCCTCAATGCGTGGGAGTGGAAACCGTTGTCAGAGTCGACATTTCAAGGGGCCATCTCAAAAAAGGTGCACTCTGCCCCCGTTTTCGCATTTTCGACGCGGGAGCAGCAAGCGCTGTCGGGGGTGGCAGCATGCAAGCGAGCGAGCAGGTGAGCCATTCATGGGCGTTTCCTAGTCGAAGATGGGAACCACCGGCAATCTCGCACACGGTTATGGCGAAGTCATGGTGCATCGCTGACCAAGTCAGCGCTCCCCGCAATCGGAAAGCAGGGTCCGGAAGGGCATACGCGCCCGCCTAACTCCAGCGCTTAGCCTCAGTCTTCCCGGAAGCAGCCGTTCGTGACCGGCTGCGATGGGTCGACATGCGACGCCGAGTTGTGCTCCGGGGCGCTACAACAACTCCCCCTGCGGCGCCGCATAACTCAACCGCCCATCCACGACGCGCGCCGGCGACGTATACGGATGCACCGTCGTGTGCGCCGCATCGATGATGTGGATCACCTCGATCCCGTGCAATTTCAGCACGTCGGCAATGATCGAGCGGTGACAGCGCCACCACACCGCCTCGGCGCACATCAGCGCGGTGCGCTTGCTGGCGGCCAGCTTCAGCAGCTCGGCGAGACCCTCGGCGAATTCCACGGTGGCGGTGTAATCCGCGTAGCCCTGGAACGAGGCATTGCGCCACGCGGTATTCGGCGAACCCGGCTGCACCTTGCGCCGGCCGCCAAGCTTGGGGATCCACTGGTAGGCGATGCCGTGCGCAGGCAGCGTGATGGCCAGCGCGTCGCTGGCGAAATGCGGATAGCGGCGCGAGCCGGGAAAGCGGCGCACGTCGGCGATCGCCTCGATCCGGTAGTCGTCCAGCGGGCCAAGGAACTCCTGCAGCGTGCGGGTGGAGTGGCCGATCGTCCAGATCGTGGCGGGGTTGGTGGACATCGCTCAGTCGATCTTGCGCAGCGCCGCGCCCTTGTGCATGGCGACGTGGTCGGTCTTGTCGCTCTTGATCTCGTACTGCGGATCGACCTCGCTGCAGCGGCGCGTGTGGCCTTTGTAGTCGGTGTCGCGCGTGTGCACCTTGATGATCCGGCCGGTCACGTAACCGGCTTCCGAATTCCAGCGCACGTGGTCGCCGATCTTGAAGGGATGGTTTGTCATGGCGGCTCCCGGCAATGGCGGCATGTTACTTCCCGCCGCGTGACCGCGCAGTTGACGGCGCGGCACCCGATACGCATGAAGTTCGTCGGATGTCCGCCGGCCGCTCGTGTCGGGGTTCACCCCAGCCGTAACAGTTTCCTCACCGCCGGCAGATTGCGTCGGCTGATCTCTGGGCTGAGTTCGCTGCCGTCGAGGCGCGCCAGTACGCGGCCGTCGGCGAGGGTCTTGAGGCCGAGCAGGCGCGGCGGCGGCACCAGGCAGTTGCGGTGCAGGCGGATCAGCTGGTCGGGGTAGGCTTCTTCCAGCTGGCGCAGGGATTCCTCGATCAGCAGTTCGCCGCGGCGATGTTGCACCACCACGTATTTCTCGTCGGCGAGCAGGCAGATCACTTCGTCCAGCGCGATGCGCACCTGTTCGCCGCGCAGGCGGCCGTGCAGGTACGCGACCGGTTCGCGCGGGGCGTCGGCGAGGCGGCGTTGCGCGCGCTGCAGCGCCTCGCGCAGGCGTTCGAGCCGTACCGGTTTCAACAGGTAGTCGGCCGCGCCGAGCTCGAACGCCGTCAGTGCATGCGCTTCGTAGGCGGTGCAGAAGATCACCTGCGGCCGCGCGCGGCCGGCCAGGCGCTGTGCCAGCGCCACGCCGTCGATGCCGGGCATGTTGATGTCGAGCAGCAAGGCGTCCGGCTGCAGTTCGCCGAGTGCGGCGAGTGCGGCTTCGCCGTCGCCGACGTTGCCGACGACCTCCACGCCGGCGCATTCGCCGAGCAACGCGGCCATGCGCGCGCGTGCCAGCGGCTCATCGTCGACGATCAGCACGCGCATCAGACGGAGCCTCCCGGCAGCTGCAGCAGCACCACGAAGCGATCGTCCTGCGGGCCGGCCTGCACCTTCGCCAGCGGGCCATAGCGGTAGGCGACGCGCCGGCGCACGCTGTCCAGACCATGGCCGTTGCCGGCGGCGGGTGGGGTGGTCGGCAGCGGGTTGATGATCTCGATGCGCACACCGCTGCCGTCACGCTGGCCGCGCAGGACCACCTCGCCACCTTCGCGCAGCGGCTGGACGCCGTGGCGCACGGCGTTCTCCACCAGCGGCTGCAGCAGCAGCCGCGGCAGCGGAAAGTCGGCGGGCAGGTCGTGCAGTTCGCGGCGCACGTGCAGGCGCGTGCCCAGGCGCAACTGCTCGATCGCCAGGTAACGTTCGACCAGCGCCAGCTCCTCGCCCAGCGTGCCGTCGTTGGTGTCGTGCTGACCCAGGGCGGCGCGGAACAGTTCGGACAGGTCTTCCACCGTGCGTTCCGCGGCGTCGGGATCGACCCGGATCAGCGCGGCCACGGTATTCATGCTGTTGAACAGGAAGTGCGGGCGGATGCGTGCCTGCAACGCCTCGACCTGGGCGCGGGTGACCGCCGCCAGCCGTGCCTGCCACTGCGCCAGCACGTAGAAATAGCGCAGCATCGCGGCGCCGAGCAGGGCGGCGATCAGCAGGTTGTCGCGCACGAACACGGGCAGGCTGCTCCTGATCAGCTGCATCTGCAGCGCGCCGTCGAACCAGTGCGCCACCAGGCTGGCGATCAGCACGATCAGCAGGATCAGCAGCCATACGCCGACATACGGCAGGTGGCCGGGCAGGCGCTGCAGCCACGCGCGCAGCTTGCACAGCGCCACCGCGACCACCAGCGCCAGCCAGGTCACGAACAGCATGCTGACGCTGTAGGCCGACCAGTCGCGCGGGTTGTCGCGGGCCAGCCACATCACGATCACGGTCAGCGCGCCGACCACGAACAGCGCGAACAGCGCCGGCAGCCGGCAGAAGTCCGGCAGCGGGCTGTGTTCGGTGCGGCCGCGCGGGCTGCGGTGGGGCGTGGGTTCGCGCATGCGGGCAAGTATGCCGCAGCGCGGTCGCGCTTACGCCAGTCGCTGGCCCAGCCAGTGACGCAGGTCGCCGATCTCCTCGGCGCAGACCGCGTGGGCCATCGGGTAGGTGTGCCAGTCCACAGCATGACCCAGCGCCTGCAGCGTATCGCGCGAGTCGGTCCCACGCTGCAGCAACACCACCGGATCAGCCGTGCCGTGACCCCAGAAGATCGGCGTGGCCGCGTTCGCGGCGCTGCGCTCGGCGGCGAGCGTGGCGGCGATCGGCAGGTAGGTCGACAGCGCGATGATGCCGGCCAGTTTTTCCGCATGGCGCAGGCCCGCGGACAGCGCGATCGCGCCGCCCTGCGAGAAGCCGGCGAGGAAGATCCGCTCGCTCGGCACGCCGCGCTCGTGCTCGCGCGCGATCAGCGTCTGCACTTCGCCGATCGAGGCGCGAATGCCGGCTTCGTCCTGGCGCGCGTGCGCATCGAAACCGATGATGTCGTACCACGCGCGCATCGACATGCCGTTGTTGATCGTCACCGGCCGCACTGGCGCATGCGGAAACACGAAGCGCAACGGCGGCCATGACGGATCCACCAGTTCCGGCACGATCGGTGCGAAGTCGTTGCCGTCCGCGCCGAGGCCGTGCAGCCAGAGAATGCTGTAGCGCGGGTGGGCGGCGGTTTGGTGTTCGACGGTGGGAAGGGGCATGCGGTACTCGGCGGGGTCAGGGGGCGCTGATGATAGTGGCGACGGCATGCGGCTGCAGCGGGCTGTCCAGCGCAACCTCCTGCTCCGATGGCAGCGGGATGCCGAGTTGATCAGCCTCGGCGTTCGCCACCGCATCTTTCTTGCGTGCGGCTTCGCGCAGGATTTTGACTTGTTCTGGAGTGAGTATCTGACCGCCAAAAGTGAAGTTCATCGGTACGCGCACTTGCGTCGCAACCGGCTGACCGTCGACTTGTTCCGGAATGAAATGCCAGCTTCTCGCGGCCTTCAGTGCGGCATCCTTGAAGTACGCTTGCACCGGCCATTCGGCGAACTGGCTGTCCACCGTGATGTCGGCCGGGCGGCCGTCGGGTTGCACGGTCGCGTTGACAAAAACGAACGCAGCCTGGCGCCTGTGCACCGCATCCCGGGGATAGCGTGGTTCCCAGCCGGCCCGGTCGAATTTTGGGCCGTTGCCCGCGTAGATGATGTGCAAGTCGTATTGGCCGCTCGCGTTCGGCAACGCCAGCAACTTTGCGTAGATGAACGTGTGTGCAGGCACCGGTTGACCATTGCGTGTGGCCGATACGAATTGCCATTGCTTGACCGCGGAAGTCAGTACGACGGCGATGGATGCTGGTACCTCCTGCTCGACCTGAGTAGCGATGACGTGCCCTGTGGCGTCTACGTCGGCGCCGACCCTGTAAGTCTGTTCGCGCCGCTCGGCCGCCTGCGCCGTCAAGGAAACGGCCAGTAGAAGCATGCCTGCACAAAGCATCATGTTTTTCATCACAACACCCTCCCTAGTTGACGCCGGCACCCCGCGCCGCGCGAGCGACCATCATGCTGCAGCGACGGCGGGCGAACCAGCCCGCCGTCGCTACGGCATCATGGCGTGACGTTCAGCCCCAGCTCGTGCGCGAAGAAGGTCAGTCCGATCGCGGTGTCGCCGACGCGCTGGCTGAACGGGGCGCCCACGCCGTGGCCGGCGTTCATGCGGGTCAGCAGCAGGATCGGCTGTGACGACGAAGTGGCGTCCTGCAGTGCGGCGGCGAACTTGCGCGATTGCCACGGCGCCACCCGCGGATCGTTTTCGCCGGTGGTGAGCAGTACCGCCGGGTAGGCGGTATCCGCCTGCACGTGCTGCAGTGGCGAGTAGGCCAGGGTGGCCTTGAACTGCGCCGGGTCCGCGATGCTGCCGTATTCGGGGATGTTGTACGGGCCGTTGGCGAAGTCGGTCTCGTGGCGCAGCATGTCGTAGATGCCGACCCGCGCCACCACCGCGCGGTAGTCGCCGGGGTGCTGCACGATCTGCGTGCCCATCAGCAGGCCGCCGTTGCTGCCGCCGAGGATGCCCAGGTGGGCGCGATCGGTCCAGCGCGTGTCGATCAGCGCCAGCGCGGCGGCGTGGAAGTCGTCGAACACGTTCTGCTTGTCCAGCTTTTGTCCTTGCGCGTGCCACTGCTGGCCGTTCTCGTTGCCGCCGCGGATGTTGGCGTAGGCGAGTACGCCGCCGTGCTCCAGCCAGGCCAGGTTGGCGCCGATGAAGCCCGGCTTCACCGGCAGGTCGAACCCGCCGTAGCTGTACAGGATGGTCGGGCGCGCGCCGTTCGGAGTCACGCCCGGCAATGACAGCACGGTCACCGGAATCTTCGTGCCGTCTTTCGAGGTGCCGTCGATGCGCTGCACGACCACCTTCGAATAGTCGGCGGCAGGTTTTACCTCGAACACGGTTTTCAGCGTGCCGCTGCGGCCGTCGTACTCGGCCCAGCGCGCGGGCGTGGTCCAGCCGCTGTAGCTGATCAGCGCCTTGCTCTGGCCGGACTCGGAAGCGATCGCGCCGATACCGATGCCGCGCGGCGGCAGCGGCAGCCGGCGCACGAAGGTCGCGTTGGCGCCGTACTGCTCCACCCACCAGTCCGGGCCCCAGCTACGCACCACCAGGAAGCCGTCGCCGAGCGGGGCGATCTGCTGGATCGCGCCCTCGCGCTCGGCCAGCACCGGCACGGCCTTGCCGTCGTCGCCGATGGCCACGATTCGGCCGCGCGGCGCATCCCGGAACGAGGCGACATATAGACGTCCAGACACCCAGGCGGCCGTGCGCACGTTCGCACCGCGGTCGAGCACGCGCCGGAAGTTGCCCTCGTGCTGCAGGAACACCTCGGCCGGGCCGCCGTCGCCGTCGTAGGCGAGCACCGCGGCCTGCGCGGTGGCCGGCGAATTCACCAGCACGTATTCGGCTGTTTTCGCGTAGCCCTTGCCGAACACCACGCTGTCCGCCGTGGCGGCCTGGCCCAGCGCGTGGTGCATCAGGGTGGCGTGGAACTGTTCCACTTCCTGCCCCGTCGCTGGCGGCGCGAAGCGCACATAGCTGAAGCCTCGCTCGTCGGCATCCCAGGCCAGACCCTGCGGCGTGGTGCCGCCGCCGGCCCAGGGCAGGGTGTCGGGCAGGATCTTGCCGCTGGCCACGTCGAGCACGCGGATGGTGGTCAGCTCGCTGCCGCCCTCGGCGGTGCCGTAGGCGAGGTAGCGCCCGCGCGGCGACGGCCAGTAGGCGGTGATCGCGGTGCCGTCGTGGTCGGCGTTCGGATCGACTAGCACTTTCGCTGCGCCGTCCGGCCACGCCTGCGCGATCAGTACCGGTTGCGGCTGCGGCGGGGTCTGCTGCAGGTAGAACAGGGTGCCGCCGGCCAGCATCGGGCCGGAGCGGGTGGTCGAGGTGATCGCCAGTTGCTGCACCCGCGCGGTGAGCGCCTTGCCTTGCGGCATCCTCGCCAGAGCCGCCTCGGTATAGGCGTTCTGCGCGCCGATCCACGGCCGCACCGCCGGATCGTCCGGGTTTTCCAGCCAGCGGTACGGGTCGGCCACGCTGACACCGTGGAATTCGCTGGATGCGGCATGCCGCGGCGTGGGCGGCGGCAGCGGTTGCGGCTCGCCGATCAGCGCGACTTCGAGCGGCGGCTTCGGCGACGGGTTCACCGGCGGCAACTGGGCCGCGGCGGCGCTGCCGGCGGCGAGCAGCAGGATGGCGATGAGGGGAGCGAGGCGCATGGCGGGGATTCCATGGAAAGACTGTGGGAGCTGAGGAGAGTAGCAACGCGCCGCCGCCGTTGCAGCCACCCGCGTCTGACTTTCGGCAGGGGTGGCCGCGTGCCGGCGGCGTGCTCGGTTATGCTGACTTTTTTGCCCGGGAAGAATCCATGCGTCGATTGCTGCTTGCCGCCCTTGTAGCCTTCAGCGTCGCGCCGGCCGCGGCGGCTGCCGCGCCGGTCTCCACGCCGCTTGACCTGGAAACCGTGATGGCCAATCCCGACTGGATCGGCCAGGCGGTGGAGCAACCGTACTGGAGCGTGGACGGCCGCCACCTGTACTACTCGCTGAAGCGCGACGGCAGCCCGCTGCGCGACCTGTACCGGGTCGATCCGGCGACGGCTCAGGGCGCGAAGCTCGACCCGGCCGCGCTGGCGCAGGCCGACGGCCCGGCAGTATTCGACCGCACACACAAGCACGCCGCCTTCATCCTGCACGGCGACGTGTTCGTGGTGGAGCTGGCCGGCGGCCGACGCACCCAGGTCACCCGCACGCCGCAGGAAGAATCCGCGCCGCGCTTTTCCGCCGATGGCCGCGCGCTGCAGTTCCGCGACGGCAATGACTGGTACCGCCATGACCTGGCCAGCGGCGTCACCGCGCCCGCGGCGGTGCTGAAGTTCGCCGACGATCCGCAGGCATCGCAGCCCGACGCGCTGGGCGAGCGGCAGCTGGAACTGTTCAAGACGCTGCGCCAGATCAAGGCCGACAAGCAGGCCCGGCGCGACGAGGACAAGGCGTTGGCCGCCGCCGATCCGGGCCGTGCGCCGCAGCCGTTCTTCCTCGGTGACAAGATCACCCCGGTCGGCAGCGAGCTGTCGCCGGACGGCCGCTGGCTGCTGCTGGTCACCGCGCCGAAAGGCTACGAGGCAGGCAAGGCGCCCGAGGTCACCCACTACGTCACCGACTCCGGTTACGCCGAGCAGAAGGAGACCCGCGTGTACGTGGGCCGCAAGGACCCGGCGCCGCAGTCGCTGCTGTTGCTCGACCTGACCAACCATCAGTCGTACCCGCTGGCCACCGACCCGCTGCCCGGCATCAAGGACGATCCGCTGAAGGACTTGCGCGCGCGCGCCATCGCCGCACTGCAGAAGGCGGGCAAGGCCGACCAGGCCAAGGCGCTGAAGGCACCCGAACAACGTGCGATACGCATCATCGGCAGCGATGACGACGGCGGTGGCGGCGGCATCGCGTGGAGCGACGACGGCCGCAACCTCGCCATCCAGCTGCGCGCGATCGACAACAAGGATCGCTGGATCGCCAGCGTGGATTTCGCGAAGCACGCGCTGGTCAATCAGCAGCGGCTCACCGACAACGCCTGGATCAACTGGAACTTCAACGATTTCGGCTGGCTCAAGGACGGCCACACGCTGTGGTACCTGAGCGAGCAGACCGGTTACTCGCAGCTCTACGTCAAGCCGCTCGACGGCAAGGCGAAGGCGCTGACCGCCGGCCGGTTCGAGGTGAGCCACCCGCAGCTCAGCGAGGACGGCCAGTGGTTCTACCTGCGTGCGAACCAGGTTGCGCCGTACAGCTATGACGTCTATCGCGTGCCGACCACCGGCGGCGCGCTGAGCCGCGTCACGAACTACCAAGGCATGGACAACTTCGCGCTGTCGCCCGACGGCACGCAACTCGCCGTGCTGCATTCCTCGCCGTACGTGCTGCCGCAGCTGGCTGTGCAGAGTGCCGCCGGCGGCACGCCGCGCGAGCTGACCAGCACGATGAAACCGGCGTTTACCGCACGCGACTGGATCGCGCCGCAGATCGTCGAGGTGCCGTCCTCGCACGGCGCCGGCTCGATCTGGGCGAAGTACTACGGCCCGGCCAACGAACAGGCTGGATCGCAGCCGACGGCATCGAAGCCGGCAGTGATCTTCGTGCACGGCGCGGGCTACCTGCAGAACGTCACGCTGTCGTGGTCGAACTACTTCCGCGAGCAGCTGTTCCACAACCTGCTGGTGCAGCAGGGCTACGTGGTGCTGGACATGGACTACCGCGCTTCCGAAGGCTACGGCCGCGCCTGGCGCACCGCGATCTACCGCCAGATGGGCCACCCGGAACTGGAAGACCTGCTCGACGGCAAGGCGTCGCTGGTGAAAAACCACCACGTCGACCCGCAGCGCGTGGGTATCTACGGCGGCAGCTACGGCGGCTTCATGACCGAGATGGCGCTGCTGCGCGCGCCCGGCGAGTTCGCCGCCGGCGCCGCGCTGCGCCCGGTCAGCGACTGGACGCTGTACAACCACGAGTACACCTCGGACATCCTCAACGATCCGCGGCTCGATCCGGACGCCTATGCGGCCAGCTCGCCGATCGAATACGCGGAAAAGCTGCAGGACCCGCTGCTGATCCAGCACGGCCTGATCGACGACAACGTGCTCGCCGAGGATTCGATCCGGCTGTACCAGCGCTTCATCGAGCTGCACAAGAAGAACTTCTGGATGTCGCTGTACCCGCTGGAACGCCACGGCTTCGTGCACGCCGATTCGTGGTACGACGAGTACCGGCGCATCGACGAGCTGTTCGAGACCTATGTGAAGCCGGTGAAGGGCGCCCCGGCCGGACACTGATTCCTGCGTGACGCGCGACGGGCCGGCGGCATTCCGATGCCGGCGGCCTTGTTGCATGATGGCCGTGTCGCGCGGTGTCCACGCGGTACGACTGGCCGCCAGCAGCGATGCAAACTGAAACGAACCGGGTCGGGGGAGAAGCATGAGAAAGCTGGGCTACGCCGCCATCGCGGCATCGTTGCTGTTGGCAGGTACGGGGTGCACCGTCGTATCGCCGGATGCGGGTCAGCAGGCGGTGCTGATCGACAAGCCGGTGATCTTCGGCCATGGCGGCGTGCGTGCGGAGCCGGTGCTCACGGGCCTGACCTATACGTGGTTTTCCACGCACAAGATCTACGTCAACATGTTTCCGCAGCAGTACGACGGCAACTTCAGCGATCTGATGTCGAGCGATGGCGTGCCGCTGGATTTCCACGCGATCATCCGCCTGCAGGTGGTGGACCCGGTGGCGCTGGTGAAGAATTTCGGCCAGGACTGGTACAAGAACAACGTGGAGCAGGAGTTCTTCAACCGGGTGCGTTCCGCGGTGAAGAAGCACGGCATGAACGAAACCGCGATCCAGACCACCGCCATCGATGAGATCGACAGCGAGGTCAGCCGCGAGATGACCGAGTATCTGCGCGACAACAAGTTGCCGATCCGTCTGCTCAAGATCACCGTGGGCAAGGCCAACCCGCCCGACGCGGTGCGCAACCAGCGGGTGGAAACCGCGCAGCAGGAACAGCGCGTGCTCACCGAGCACAAGCGCGACCTGGCCGAGCAGGCCCGCAAGGCGGCGGAGCAGAGCCGCGCCGAAGCGGACAACGCCTATCGCCTGGCGATGAACCTCAACCCCGCGCAGTTCGTCGAGATGGAGCGCATCAAGATGCAATCCGCCGTCTGCGCCGTGAAGGATGCGAAGTGCACGTTCATCCTCGGGGGCCAGGTCGATCCGGTGATCAATGTGAAGTGATGCGGGTCTTGCGGCCTGCAGAGTGCTACTTTGCCGACGTTGGTTGCTCGGCGTCCGGCGCCGTCGTGGCCGATAGCCACCGCCGGCCCATCGTGGCGCCGCCGTTTCGCCGTTCATTCGGGCATCGGGTCATCCGCGGTGCCGCTGAAGAGGAGGGTGCGGTCATGCAAGGCAGATACGCGCGGGTGTCGGGTGTCGTCTTCGGCGTAGTTGCGCTCGTCCAGGCGTTGCGGCTCTTCAACCGGTGGCCGGTGCAGGTGGGGCCGTTTGCGGTGCCGGTGTGGTTTTCATGGATCGCGCTGCTGCTCGCGGGCGGTCTCTGCATCTGGGCGTTCCGGTCGGGGCGCCGGTAGCATGACCGGGCATGCGGGCTCGGCGGTGAAGGTGTCGGTCTTTGTCGGCACCAGTCTCGACGGCTTCATCGCGCGCGTTGACGGAGCCCTCGACTTCCTTCCCCCGGGCGGCGGCGAGCCGCACGGCTATGAGGAGTTCATGGCCACGGTGGATGCGCTGGTGATCGGCCGCAAGACCTACGAGACCGTGCTGGCTTTCGATACGTGGCCTTACGGCGCCAAGCCCGTCTGCGTGCTCAGCACCCATCCACTTGCACCGGCTCCCGCCGGGGCGGTGATCGAGCCCATGTCGGGGCCGCCGGCGGAGGTCGTGTCGCGGCTGGCTGGGCGCGGCATCCGGCATGTCTACGTGGATGGCGGCATCACCATCCAGGGCTTTCTGCGGGCCGGGCTCGTCCAGCGCCTCGTCATCACGCGCGTGCCCGTGCTTGTCGGCAGCGGGATCCCGCTGTTTGGCGCGATCCCGCACGACATCGCACTCCGGCATGTCGCGACGCGGACGTACGCCAGCGGCCTGGTGCAGAGTGAATATGAGGTGGTAGCCCAGCCGGGTCGCGACCGCTGAGCTCGCCACTGCCAAGTGGGCGCGGCGGCCGTTGGGGTGTTGTTCCGGTTCCGGGGAGAAAAACATGCGCAAGATGCTGTGGGTTTTCGCGGTGTGCGGCCTGTTGCTGGCCGCTTGCGCCAAGCCGTTGCCGCCGGAGAAGGTGGCGTATGCCGGGCAGTGGCGATCGCCGACGATGTCGCTGCTGATCACCGAGAGCGGCAACGTGAACTACAAGCGGGTGGACGGCGGCATGAGCAAATCCATCAACGGTCCGCTGCATGCGTTCGAGGGCGACAATTTCGTGGTGGGGGTCGGCCCGGTCAAGACCACCTTTGTGGTGTCCATGCCGCCGTACCAGGACCAGGGTGCGTGGAAGATGGTGGTCGACGGGGTGGAGTTGACCAGGGTGCCGCCGGGCGAGTGAGCCGGCGAAAAAACGGCCGCAGCGGGATCGCTTCGATCCAGCGCTGCGACCGGGGGATCGGCAGCATGCAAGCTCGCGGTAGGACGACCTTGCAACCTCGAGGGGAGAGAGTTGCTGCCGGGTTACTTGGCGACCAGGGTGCCGGTCATGCCGGGGTGGAACTTGCAGAAAAACGCGAACGAGCCGGCCTTGGCCGTGGTGCGCACGGTGGCACCCGGTTTCAGGTCGACGTCGAAGCTGCCGTCGCGGGCGGTGGCGCTGTGTTCGAAGATGTCGTGGTTGACCCATTCGATGATGTCACCGGCGCGTACGCCGGTGGGCATCGGACCAAACACCATCTTGTCGAGCACGATCACGTGCACGGTCTGTGCTTGCGTGGTCGCCGACGCCGTGGCCGGGGTGGCCGCAAAGGCCGACGCGAGGCCCCAACTCAGGGTCAGCAGGCTGACGACGAGAATCGTGCTGCGGAACATGGCGCGCTCCTTACTTCAGGCTGGCAGCCAGGTGCTCGGCGTGCATCTGGTGTTCGTGAAACAGCTTCGAGCCGGTTTCCAGCAGCGACTTCAGCTCCGCGTTCTGCGTGGCCGGAATCAGCGTGCCGTCGAGTGCGGCCAGCACGGCCTTGTGGAACGCCACTTCGTTGGCGGCATAGGCCTTGTCGTAGGCGGCACCGCTGAGCGCGGCCAGCTTGGTCTGTTCGGCGGTGCCGCCCTTGGCCAGCGACTGGCTGGTGGCGTTGTCGGCCGGGGTGACGCCCAGCTTCTTGGCCAGTGCCAGGGCCTGGTCATTCACGGCGGCGTGGTCACGCGCCATTTCCTTGGCGAACTCGATCACCGCCTTGTTGTGCGACTTGTTCAGCGCCTGCTTGGCGGCGGTGACGTCGATCGCGCCGGCGGTGTAGGCGATGTGGGCGATCTGCGCGTCGTTGATGGCCGGCGCCGGGGTGGCGGCGTGCACGCTGGCGAGCGAGCCGAGGCCGAGCGCGACGACGAGGGCGAACAGGGATTTGTTCATGAGCGGTGTCTCCTTGGGATGGATGAAGGGCGAGCGAAGCTTGCCGGTGCCCATGAGATGCAGCAGCGGCGCACAGGTTCCGGCGGATGCGCGGGGCGCAGCGGGAACCTCGAACGCGGCGCCTGCGTCGGATCGGCTGTCACCCCAGCGAAACCTCTCCCATGCTCGAATTCGATCAATCCATCGCTTCCACCACCGCGCCGGTGCCGGCCGCGGAGACCCCCCGTCCCACGCGTGCCGAGGCGGAAGCCGCCGTGCGCACGCTGATCCGCTGGGCCGGCGACGAGCCCGCGCGCGAAGGTCTGCTGGCCACGCCGGCACGCGTGGTGCGTGCCTACGAGGAATGGTTTGCCGGCTACCGGCAGGATCCGGCCGGCCTGCTCAGCCGCACCTTCGGTGAGGTTGGCGGCTACGACGAACTGGTCATCCTGCGTGACATCCCGCTGCAGTCGACCTGCGAACACCATATGGCGGCGATCCGCGGCGTGGTGCACATCGCCTACCTGCCGAACCAGCGTGTGGTCGGCATCTCCAAGCTGGCGCGGCTGGTTGAAGCGTTCGGCCGGCGCCTGCAGATCCAGGAGCGGCTGACCGTGGAGATCGCCGATACCCTGGCCCAGGTGCTGCAGCCGCGCGGCGTGGCGGTGATCGTGCAGGCCAGCCACGAATGCCTGTCCTCGCGCGGGGTGCGTCTGCATGGGGTGTCGATGCAGACCCGGCGCCTGCTCGGCGAATTCGCGCGCGAACCGCGGCGGGGGGAGATACTGGCCACACTTGCCGGCTGATCCGGGAACCTTGGATCGTCCCGGCGCATCGCATCGGTGTAAAAGGAGAAAGCCATGTCAGTCCATGCCCATGTTGCACCCGTCGATTACGCCGCGCTGGACGACAACGCGCTGGTGGCGCTGGTCCGTGACGGCCATCGCGAGGCGTTCCGTCACATCATGCAGCGCTGCAACCAGCGTCTGTTCCGCATCGCGCGCAGCGTGATCGGCGAGGATTCGGAAGCGGAAGACGTGCTGCAGGAATCGTATATGCGTGCCTATCACAAGCTGGATTCGTTCCGCGGCGACTCGACGTTGCTGACCTGGCTGACCAGCATCGTGCTGAACGAGGCGCGCGGCCGGCTGCGCAAGCGCCATACCATGGTCGGCCTGGAACAGGTCGACGCGGCGGTGGACGATACCCACCAGGTCATCCAGTTTCCCTCGAAATTCGGCAGCGAGGATCCGGCCGTCTCGGCCGCCCGCGCACAGATCCGCCACCTGCTCGAACACGCCATCGACGAACTGCCCGAATCGTTCCGCACCGTTTACATGATGCGCGAAGTCGAGGAATGCTCGGTCGAGGAAACCGCCAGCCTGCTGGCGATCAAGCCGGAGACGGTGAAGACCCGCCTGCACCGCGCGCGCCGGCTGCTGCGCACGTCGCTGCAAGGCACCCTGGCCGAAACCATGAGCGAGGCATTCCCGTTCATGGGCCGACGCTGCGCCCGCGTCACCGACGCGGTGATGGCGCGGCTGGACGCCGAACAGACGGCCTGACCCTGCGGGAGCGCACCCCGTGCGCTCCTGCGCGCGGTTTCGTAGGGCGGGCACCGTCCGTCCGGCGCAGCGCGGCGTGCCGTTCTTCGTTTTGCAGTCGGTTCGCGGCAGCCAGAACCATGTCGGGATCGACGCGGGGCGTGATCAGCGGGATGGCGATGCGTCTGGCGAATGGATTCGCTGCAGGCGTTCGGCCAGCGTGGCGCGCGACAGCTCGCCGATGTGCATGTCGCGCAGGCGGCCGTCGGCGTCGAGGAACAAGGTGGTCGGGTAGCCGCGGGCGTTGTAGTGGTTCGACAGCTGCAGATTGCCGTCGATCAGCACGTGGTCCAGTGCCAGCCGCTGCGCTTGCAGGAAATGCCTCACCGCTGCCGCCGATTCGCCCTGGTCGGCGAACACGAAACGGATCTGCGGTATCGTCCGCTGTGCTTCGGCCAGCACCGGCATCTCGCGCCGGCACGGGCCGCACCAGGTGGCCCACAGGTTGATCACGGTGGGCTGGCCGCGCAGCTTTTCCAGCGCCACCTCGCGCCCGTCCAGATCGCTCAGCAGCAGGGCCGGCAAGCCGGGATGGGTGGTCGCGGTCAGCTTGTACGCGACCAGTCCGGCGAACGCCCATGCCGCGATGCCGACCGCCACGCCAGCAGCCAGCGGTCGACGCAAGGGCGGCCTGCGCCAGCCGATCAGCAGTGCTGCCACGACCAGCCCCAACGCTCCGGCAATCGAATCGAAACCGCCGTCGCGGATGTTCAACATGCTGCTCGGCTGCTGCACGTATTGCGGCCACCAGCCGGCCACGTAAGCGGCGCGTGCGCAGAGCAGGCCGATGCCAAGCGCCATGTACAGCGAATTGCCGGCGTCGGCGTAGCCGCGCTTGGCCAGGAAGCCGGCGACGGCGAGCGCGGCGATGACGCCGAACAGCAGCGCCAGCAGGGCTGACGAGAGGGCCAGCGGTCCGATATTCAAGTGCTTCCATCCGTGCCGGTGAGGGCTCGCGCCGATGGCGACGAGCGCGTGCAAGGCGAAACCTTACCCGGTATCGCGCGATCGGGCCGCGCGGGCCGTCGTCACTCCGCCCGGCACAAGCCGGCCGCTTCTCGCGCCAGCAGCTCGATGCCGGCCCAGTCGCCGGCGGCGAGTTTGTCGGCGGGAGTGAGCCAGGAGCCGCCGACACAGAGCACGTTCGACAGGGCGAGGAAGTCGGGCGCGCTGCTCAGGCTGATGCCGCCGGTGGGGCAAAAGCGGATCTGCGGCAGCGGACTGGCCCAGGCGCCGAGCAGCTTGTGCCCGCCGGCCGGTACGGCGGGGAAGAACTTCAGGTGGCGATAGCCGCGCTCGAGCAAGGCCATCGCCTCGCTGGCGGTGGCCACGCCGGGCAGCAGCGGCAGTTCGCTGTCGTCGGCGGCGTCGAGCAGGCGTGGCGAGGTGCCAGGCGAGACGGCGAAGCGGGCACCGGCTTGTTGCGCGGCCGCAAGGTCCCGCGCGGTCAGCGCGGTGCCGCAGCCGACCACCGCGCCTTCCACTTCGGCGGCGATCGCGCGGATTGCGTCCAGCGCGGCGGCAGTGCGCAGGGTGACTTCGATCGTCCGAATGCCGCCGGCGACCAGCGCACGCGCCATCGGCACCGCGGCCTTCGCGTTGTCGATGATCACCACCGGAATCACCGGCGCCAGCCGCATGAGGGTTTCGACTTGCTGCTGCTTTTGTTCGATGGGGCTCATGGAATGACTCGGCAGGTGGGGTCGGCGAGACGTCATGACAGCACGCCGGCGCCCAGATCGGCGCTGGTGGCGGCCTGGCGGAACAGGTCGAACAGTTCGCGGCCCATGCCACTGTGCTCGCGGGAAAGGTCGGCAGTGTGTGGCAGGCGCGCGTCCAGTTCGGGTGCTTCGAGCAGGACGTCCAGACGTCCATTTGCCGCGTCCAGGCGGATCATGTCGCCGTCGCGGATCTTCGCGATGTTGCCGCCGCCCACCGCCTCGGGGGTGACGTGGATCGCCGCCGGCACGCGGCCGGAGGCACCGGACATGCGCCCGTCGGTGAGCAGGGCGATGCGGTGGCCGCGATCCTGCAGCAGCGCCAGCGTGGGAGTGAGCTTGTGCAGCTCGGGCATGCCGTTCGCGCGCGGGCCCTGGAAGCGCACCACCGCCACGAAGTCGCGATTCAGCTCGCCGCGCTTGAACGCGCCGGCGACCTCGTCCTGGTCGTCGAACACGATCGCCGGCGCCTCGATCAGCAGGCGGTCGTCCGGCACCGAGGACACCTTGATCACCGCGCGGCCGAGGTTGCCCTCGAGCATGCGCAGGCCACCGTCGGCGCGGAACGGTTCGTCGATGCCGCGCAGTACGCCGCGGTTGCCGCTCTGCTTGTCGACCGGCTTCCAGCGCAGCGCGCCGGCGTCGTCGAGATGCGGAGCCTGCGCATAGCCGTCCAGGCCGGTGCCGAAGAGGGTCTGCACGTCGGCGTGCAGCAGGCCGGCGCCGAGCAGCTGGTCGATCAAAAACGCCATGCCGCCGGCATCGTGGAACTGGTTCACGTCGGCGTAGCCGTTGGGATACACGCGCGCCAGCAGCGGGATCACGCCGGACAATGCGTCGAAATCGTCCCAGCGCAACTGGATGCCGGCGGCGTGCGCGATCGCCACCAGGTGCAGCAGGTGGTTGGTCGAGCCGCCGGTGGCGTGCAGGCCGATCACGCCGTTGATGATCGCGCGCTCGTCGATGATGTGGCCGAGCGGCAGGAACGCATCGCCCAGCGCGCTGTGCGCGGCGACGCGGCGCACCACCTCGGCGGTGAGCGCGTCGCGCAGTGGCGTGTCCGGCGCGGTGAAGCTGGCGCCGGGCAGGTGCAGGCCCATGATCTCCATCAGCATCTGGTTGGAGTTGGCGGTGCCGTAGAAGGTGCAGGTGCCGGGCGCGTGGTACGAGGCCGCCTCCGCTTCCAGCAGTTCGGCCTTGCTCGCCTTGCCGTCGGCAAACGCCTGGCGCACTTTCGACTTCTGCTCGTTCGGGATGCCGCTGGGCATCGGCCCCGACGGCACGAACGCGCCGGGCAGGTGGCCGAAGCTCAGCGCGCCGATCAGCAGCCCCGGCACGATCTTGTCGCAGATGCCGAGGAACAGCGCGCCGTCGAACATGTCGTGCGACAGCGCCACCGCGGTGGCCAGCGCCACCACGTCGCGCGAGAACAGCGACAGCTGCATGCCCGGGCGGCCCTGGGTGATGCCGTCGCACATCGCCGGCACGCCGCCAGCGACCTGCGCGGTGAAGCCGGCGTCGCGCGCGACCTGGCGGATCAACGCCGGATAACGCTCGTACGGCTGGTGCGCCGACAGCATGTCGTTGTACGCGGTGACGATGGCCAGGTTGGCGCGCCGGCCGCTGCGCAGCGCGGCTTTGTCCTCGCTACCGCAGGCGGCGAAGCCGTGAGCCAGGTTGCCGCAGGACAGGTGCTCGCGCTGGGGGCCGCTGCGGTCGATCGCGTCGATCCGCCGGAGATACGCCGCGCGCGTCTCGCGGCTGCGCTCGCGCAGGCGTTCGGTGACTTCGGCGACGACGGGATGCAGCGTGCTCATGATTCATTCCGATGGTGGTGTTGTGGGAGCGCACCTTGTGCGCGACGCTTTTGCGGGTATCTCGTTATCTGCTGGCGCCGCCCGCCGTTGGCACACGGGGTGCGCTCCTACGGACACCAGTACACCGCCACCGGTACGCGCTGCTGGGTCAGCACCGCGCGCACCGGATAATCCTGCGCGGCACCGAGGCCGAGCCGCGCGTCGGCGAGCAGGTCGCGCTTCTTCTCGCCAGCCACCAGCAGGTACAGCGCGCGCGTTTCCAGCAGGGTCGGCAGGCTCAACGTGATGCGCGGCTCGCCGGCGCCGGGCGCGCGCATCGGCAGCACGCGGGCGCGGCCGTCCAGGTCCAGCGCCTCGGCCAGGTGGTCGCCGCCGGGGAAGAACGAGGCGGTGTGGCCGTCGTCGCCCATGCCCAGTACCACTGCGTCGAATGGCAGCGGCAGCGCGTCGATGCGCGCGTCGGCGGTGGCCAGCCCGCTTTCGGGGGTGGCGTCGCCGGTGTACAGCGGCACGAAGCGCGCGGCCGCGGCGGCGTGCTGCAACAGGGTGGTCTGCGCCAGCCGCGCGTTCGAGCGTTCGTCGGTGTCTGCCACCCAGCGCTCATCGACCAGGGTCACCTGCACCTTGGCCCAGTCGAGTTTCTCGTGCGAGAGGCGGTCGAAAAAACCCTTCGGCGTGCTGCCGCCGGAGACCGCCAGCACGGCATGGCCGCGTTCGGCCAATCCGCGGCGCAGGCGTTCGGCGACGCGTTCGGCCAGTGCGGTGGCCTGCGCCTTGCCATCGGTGAAGCTGTGGGTGGTGACGTTCAGTGATGGGGTCATGATTGATGTCGGCGCGCAGGGAAGTCAGTCGCTGCCGGTACGCGTAGCGTGTTGGAGAGGGGCAAAGTCTGCCGTGCGCGTCGGCATGGCGGAGTGAATCGCCGCGATGAGTGCTGGCTTACTCACTGTCTTCGTTCCAGGTGCGGCCGTCGCGTTCGATCAATGCCACCGCGGCGCTCGGACCCCAGCTGCCGGCGGTGTACGACCGCGGCGGTTCGCCGCTGTCGGCCCACGCGGCGAGGATCGGGCCGGCCCAACGCCATGCCGCTTCCACTTCGTCGCGGCGCATGAACAGGGTGGGGTTGCCACGCACCACGTCGAGCAGCAGGCGTTCGTACGCATCCGGCTGCTGCACGCCGAACGCCTCGGCGAAACTCATGTCCAGCGGCACGTGGCGCAGGCGCAGGCCGCCGGGGCCGGGGTGCTTGATGGTCAGCCACAGTTTCACGCCTTCGTCCGGCTGCAGTCGCAGCACCAGCCGGTTCTGCGCCAGCGTGCCGGCGCCGACATCGAAGATCGAATGCGGCACCGGCTTGAAGGTGACCGCGATCTCTGACACCCGGCTCGGCAGCCGCTTGCCGGTGCGCAGGTAGAACGGCACGCCGGCCCAGCGCCAATTCGCGATCTCCGCCTTCAGCGCGACGAAGGTCTCGGTGTTCGACTTGCTGTTGTCCAGTTCCTCCGGGTAACCCGGCACGCTGGCGCCTTCGGCCACGCCGGCGCGGTACTGGCCGCGCACGGTGAGCTGGGCGGCGTTGCTGTCGTCGATGGGCTTGAGCGAATGCAGCACCTTCAGCTTCTCGTCGCGCACCGCGTCGGGCGCCAGCGACGACGGCGGCTCCATCGCCACCATGCACAGCAGCTGCAGCATGTGGTTCTGCACCATGTCGCGCAGTGCGCCGGCGCGGTCGTAGTACGCGCCGCGATGGCCGACGCCGAGGGTTTCGGCCACGGTGATCTGCACGTGGTCGATGTGCCCGGCGTTCCACAGCGGCTCGAACAGCGCGTTGCCGAAACGCAACACCAGCAGGTTCTGTACCGTCTCCTTGCCGAGGTAGTGATCGATGCGGAAGGTCTGCGATTCGCTGAACACCTTGCCGACCGCGTCGTTGATCTGGTTCGCGCTGGCCAGGTCGCGCCCGATCGGCTTCTCCAGCACCACGCGCGAGGCGCCTTCGTTGAGCTTGTACTGGCCCAGCCGATTGCAGATGTCGACGAACAGTTCCGGCGAGGTGGACAGGTAGAACACGCGGATGTGCTCGGGCTGGTTGCCGATGAAGGCGGCGAAGTCGTCCCAGCCCTCGTCCTTGCGTGCGTCGAGCGGGCGGTAGAACACCTGCTGCAGGAACACGTCGAGCTGCGCCGCTGCGCACACGCCGATCAGTGCCTCGCGCAGCTGCGCGCGGTAGCCGTCGTCGTCCAGCGCCTCGCGGGCGATGCCGACGATCCGGCTGCTGGCCGGGATCTGGCCGTCGAGGAAACGATGGAACAGGGCCGGCAGCAATTTGCGCACGGCGAGATCGCCGGTGCCGCCGAAAATCACCAGGTCGAACGGTTCGACCGATTGGGAGGAAGCAGTCACGCAGTCACCTCGACTCGATGCCGGATGGCGGGCAGCGGCCGAGAAGGCGCGATGACCCGGGTTGCCGAAGATCGTACCAGTGAAATACCAGATCAGCTACCCGGATGCATACGAATTCATGAACAAATTGCGGTCGGGCGACCAGTCGGAATGATCCCTCAAACTCCGTCGATCCCCGGATCAAGTCCGTGGCTGGCTCTGAGCGCGGGCTGCAGGCCGAAGTCGAAGAGTGCCCTCAGCATGCACTTCGACTTCGCCCGCTGGTGCGCGCTACGCCTAGTGCGAACGGTTGGTCTGGCGGGCTTGCGGTCAGTGGTTCGCTATTGGTATCGTTCGACGCATGGAAACCGCACTGGTCAACGAATACCGCCGCATCTGCCACGACCCGGCCACGCACCAGCCGCTGGCCTATCTGCGCCTGCGTCGGGCGATCCGCAACATCGTCGAGCATCGCGATATCGAACCGGGCCAGGCGCTGCCCAGCGAACGCGACCTGTCACAGGTGCTGAAGCTGTCGCGGGTGACTGTGCGCAAGGCGATTGCCGGCCTGGTCGAGGAAGGCCTGCTGACCCAGCGCCACGGTGCCGGCACCTTTATCGCCGAGCGCATCGTCAAGCCGATGTCGCGGCTGACCAGCTTCACCGAGGATCTGCGCGAGCGCGGCCTGTCGCCACGCTCGGAATTCTTCGAGCGCGGCATCGGCGAGGTGACGCCGGAGGAATCGATGGCGCTGAACCTGTCGCCCGGCTCGCTGGTGGTACGCCTGCACCGCCTGCGCTACGGCCAGGACGAGCCGCTCGCGATCGAGCGCAGCGTGGTGCCGGCCAGCGTGCTGCCCGATCCGCTGCTGGTGCAGGACTCGCTGTACGAGGCGCTGGAGAAACTCAATGCGCGCCCGCGCCGCGCATTGCAGCGGTTGCGCGCGGTGTCACTGAACGCGCAGCAGGCGCGGCTGCTGCACGTCAACGTGGGCAGCGCGGGGTTGAGCATCGAACGGCGCAGCTTTCTGGACGACGGCCGCGTGGTCGAGTTCACCTGTTCCTGGTACCGCGGCGACATCTACGACTTCGTCGCCGAACTGCAGACCGACTGAAGGTATCGATACGGACGCCCGCGGCACCTTGATGTACCGGGAGGCGCGCGAGTCGGCCGCGGTGGTCGCGTGCCAGTTCGCCGCGAACGAGGCTGTGGTCAGCGCGCTGGCGCCATCGCTGCGCGCGCAGCCGCCGCAGCTCAACAAGGTCACCGGGACCGTTTGATCATGTAGGAGCGCACCTTGCCCACAAGGGACTTCCCTCGGTCGTGCGCGGTGCTTTTTTGGCTTCGTCGGGCGGTGCCCGCCTTGCAGGAGTATCACGCGCAGGGCGCTCCTACGGCTCATCATTCTCACGGATATTCACCATGACACTCGCTCTTGCCAACGCCCGCGTACTCACCCCTGACGGCTGGCGCAGTGACCTCGCCGTGCTGCTCGACGGCGGGCGCATCGCCGATCTGCTGCCGCCATCCGATCCGCGTGTGCGCCATGCGCAACAACAGGATCTGCACGGCGCCATGCTGCTGCCCGGCTTCATCGATGTGCAGGTCAACGGCGGCGGCGGCGTGCTGTTCAACGAGGCGCCTACGGTCGAGACGTTGCGCCGGATCGGTGCCGCGCACCGGCGCTTCGGCACCACCGGTTTCCTGCCGACCCTGATCAGCGATCGCGCGGAAGTGATGCGCGTGGCGTTGGCCGCGGTGGAGCAGGCGCTGGCCGAAGGCGTGCCTGGCGTGCTCGGCATCCATCTGGAAGGGCCGTACCTGGCGCCGGCACGCAAGGGCGTGCATGACGCGAAGCATTTCCACGCGCCAAGAAGCGACGAACTGGCGCTGCTGTGCGCGCCGCACCGCGGCGTGCGCCTGCTCACGCTGGCGCCGGACCAGGTGCCGCTGGCCAGCATCGGTGCGCTGGCTGCCGCCGGGCTGATCGTCTGCGCCGGACATACCGCGGCCGACTACGAAACAACCCGCGCCGCGCTCGCGGCTGGCGTGCGTGGCTTCACCCACCTGTTCAACGCGATGACCCCGTTCGGCAGCCGCGAGCCGGGCGTGGTCGGCGCCGCGCTGGAGGATGCCGATAGCTGGTGCGGCATCATCGTCGACGGTCACCATGTGCATCCGGCCAGCCTGCGCGTGGCGCTCGCCGCCAAGCCGCGCGGCAAGATGCTGCTGGTCACCGACGCGATGCCGCCGGTCGGTGCGGACCGCCCCGATTACGTGCTCAACGGCGAGACCATCATCGCCAAGGACGGCATCTGCCAGACCGCGCAAGGCGTGCTGGCCGGCTCGGCGCTGGACATGGCCAGCGCAGTACGCAACGCGGTGCAGTTGCTTGGTCTGTCGCTGGAGGAGGCGGTGCGCATGGCCAGCACCTATCCGGCCGAGTTCCTTGGCCTCGGCGAAAGCCACGGCCGCATCGCCCCGGGCTTTCGCGCCGACCTGGTGGTGCTGGACGACGAGTACCGCGTGCAGCAGAGCTGGATTGGCGGGGCCGGAGGGTGAAGCGAGTTCCAGACCGTCTCGACGACCCTGGCGGGAGCGTGCCGGAATGGTACTCCGGCGCATCAGGGTCCCACATGTAGGCCGATCAGCTCACCACAATCCCTTGTTCGGCAAGGGCCAGCCGCATCGGTTCCAGTTGCTTCGCATAACGGCGCCATTGGCCGAGATTGCGGGAATGAACCGGCTCACGCACCTGGACACTGCTGGGAGTGGTCACGGCAGCCGGATTGCGCTCGGGATGCAGGCAACCCTCCTCCATCGCCAGCCCGCAATGCTGCAGCACGCGACGCATGGTCGCCGCGGGCTCATTCACCAGGGCGGCATATGAAACGTCAAGCATGGCGCCGGGCATGCTGGCCCGCCAGTGGTCCGTCAGGCGTACGTATTGGCCGTAATAATGGGCGAGCGCCTGCTGGTCATAGCAGTAGGGAGAGGCCAGACCGAACATGACCTTCAGGTTGGAATAACACACATCCATCGGACCGCGCGCCAGGTGCAGGATCGGTGCGCGGGGCAATGCCCGACGGATGAAGGGGACCATTCGTACATTGATCGGCAGCTTGTCGATGTAGAAACGATGTCCCCTGGCGCGCCATTGGGTCTGCTGCAGGTAGCGTGCCCCGAGTTCCGCGAAGTCCATGTCCGCGCTGCGCTCGATCACCTTCAGCATGCCCTGCGCGCTTCTTGGCGCGACATCGGCCACCCAGTGGAGCTGGCGCTGAAAATCCTGGATCTCCCCGGCGGAAACCACCTCCGAATGACTCGACAGCATCTGGTCGAGCAGAGTCGATCCCGAACGGGGCATGCCGACGATGAAGATGGGCATGGGGCCGTCGAATTCCGTTGCAGCATCGGTCGCCGCTATGGCGATGGATGCCGGGATGCCGACAAGCGCATCGGTCAGCGTCACCTCGCCCTGTGCATCGTAGGGATGGATTTCACGCATGAGCGCATTGCTGCGCGCCAGCGCCGACCACGCCTCGTCGAGACGCCCGCAATCGTCGTGCACCTTGAAAATCGCCGATTCGAATTCAGCGCGGGCAAACTTGTCGCGCGCATCCGCACTTTCCGCGGAGATGCGGCCAAGCGATTCCCGAAAAAGATCGAGATGGTTCGCTTCCGGCGTCTGCTTGCGAAGGTTCGCCAGAATGACCGCGGCATCACCGTGGTCCGGCCAGTGTTGCAGGCATGCCAGCAGCACCGCTTCGGCCTCGGCGATCCTGCCAAGGAACTGGTACAACATGGCATTCAGGTAATACTCGCTGCTCGTGTCGATGCCGAGCGCTGCCGCTCGATCCATCAGCGCCCGTGCCGCCGGTATCTCTCCAAGCACCCAGCACAGGTGTGCCTGCTCGCTGAGCACTTCGGCCGGCGGGGCCGGTGCGCGTCCGAGGTGCGCGAGACAGGCGCGCGCAGCCTGGATCTCGCCGTTCGTCGACAGGCGCCACGCCAGTTGCGCGATCAGGCGGGCGTCATTGGGCAGCAACGGGACGGCCTGCAGCAATTGCCGGGTTGCCGCATGCATCTTGCCTTGCCGAAGGATCACGTCGGCCAGTGCCATGCGGACGGGAACGTCGTGCGGCGCAGCTTGCACGAGTGACTCAAGTGCGGTCTGCGCCGCCGCCCACTGCCCGGCATCCATGGACTGCTGGGCCTGGCGGCGGAGACGGTCAGCTGCCGCTGAGGTATCCGCGATATGCATGGAGAGATGGTATCCGGGTGCTGGTTGGCTCGATAAATGTAGCAAGGCGTGATCCACCAGGCACCACGTTGAAACGACGATTCATCCCGGCACAAAAACCCGCATCACTGATTGCCATGGAGCTGACGTGGTGAATCCTCGAGCGCCAGCCGCAGGGGTTCCAGCTGCCTCGCGTAATGCTGCCACTCGCCGAGGGCGCGCCGGTGGATCGGTTCGCGCACCTGGGCACTGCTTGGCGTGGCCACTGGCGCAGCATTGCGTTCGGGATGCAGACAGCCCTCTTCGTTTTCCAGCCCGCAGTGTTCCAGAACCTGACGCAGGGTGATCGCCGGCTCGCTCACCAGCGATGCGTAGGAGACGTCGAGCATCGCACCGGGCATGCTGGCGTGCCAGTGGTTGGTCAGTCGCACGTACTGCCCGTAATAGTGGGCCAGCGTGCGCATGTCGTAGCTGTAGGCCGAGGCGGGGCCGAGCATGGCCTTGAGGTTGGAAAAACACACGTCCATCGGCTCGCGGACCATATGCAGGATCGGCGCATGCGGCAACGCGCGACGAATGAGATGAACCATCCGGACGTTGATGGGCAATTTGTCGATGTAGAACCGCCGCCCCTGCGCGCGCCATTGTGTCTGCTGCAGATAACGCGCGCCCAGTTCCGCGAAGTCGATACCCGTGCTGCGCTGTTGTGCGGTCAGCATGCCTTGAACCCCGCTCGGGGGGACGTCCGTCATCCAGCGCAGCTGCCGTCGAAAGTCATTGATCTCGCCGGCGGAAACCACCTGCGAATGACTGGAGAGCATGCGGTCGAGCAGGGTCGTGCCGGAGCGGGGCAGGCCGACGATGAAGATCGGCGTGGCACCCCCGAAGGCCGGAGCCGGTTCGACGGGAGCTGCGGCGATCGCCGCGGACGCGTGGATGATCGCATCGGTCACGGCGGTTTCGCCGGCCGCGTCGTAGGGGCTGAGTGCATGCATGAGGGCATTGCTGCGCGCCAATGCCTGCCATGCCTCATCATGGCAACCAAGGTCGTCCAGCTCCTTGAAAAGCGCCGACTCGAACCCGGCGCGAGCGGTCAGGATTTCCGCGGCGTTGTTGTTCCCCGGGATCCGGCAGAGCCGTTCGCGCAGTAAATCGAGATCATTGGTTTCCGGCGTCTGCTTGCGCACATTCGCCAGTGCCACCGCCGCGTCGGCGAAATTCGGCCATCGGTGCAGGCATGCCTCGAGTACGCTGCGGGCCTGGGCAATCTTTCCGGTGTACTGGGACAGCATGGCGTACAGATAACAGGCATCGGGCGTTTCAATCCCCGCCGCGATCGCGCGATCCATCAAGGCCATCGCTGCCGGTATTTCACCAAGCATCCAGCGCAGCTGCGCCTGCTCGGCCAGCATCGGGGCCGACCGATCGGATGCAAGCTCGAGCTGGTCGAGACAGGCCCGTGCCGCCAGAATTTCGCCATTGAAGTACAGGCGCCGCACCGTCTGGACCATCAACCCGGCGTTGCTGGAGGATGCCAGCGCGACTTGCAGCAGCTGATGGATCGACGCGCGCAACCGGCCGCGCTTGAGCAGCACGCTCGCAAGTTCCATGCGGGCGGGGGCATCATCAGGTACCCGTTCGACAAGCGCCTCGAGGGTGATCTGCGCTGCATCCAGCAGGCCGGCGTCCATGTACTGCCGGGCGCGGCGGCGGAGGCGGTTTTCCACGGTGGGCATGTCATCCGCGGTCATAGGGAGAGACGACCTTTGCGGGATAGTGGAAAGCTCGCGCTGCCATACCGTGACACTGGCAGGCAGTTTGGGCCGATGTCGTCACGACTGCCGCACCCGACCGGGAATTTCACCAAGTGCCAGGCGCAGGGGTTGCAATTGCTCGGCGTAGTTCCGCCACTGGTCGAGGCCGCGGGTGTGGATCGCTTCGCGCACCTGCGCACTGCTCGGCGTGGCAACCGGCGACGCATTGAGTTCCGGACGCAGGCAGCCTTCCTCCAGCGCCAGCCCGCAGTGCTCGAGCACGTGTCGCAGCGTGCTTTCCGGGTCGCGCACCAGTGAGGCGTAGGAGATGTCGAGCATGGCGTCGGGAAGCCGGGCGTGCCAGTGCCGGGTCAGGCGCGCATATTGCCCGTAGTAGTGCGCCAGCGCCTGCAGGTCGTAGCTGTACGGCGAGATGTTGCCGAACATGGCCTTGAAGTTGGAGAAGCAGGTGTCGATCGGGTCGCGCACCATGTGCAGGATCGGCGCGTGCGGCAAGGCCTTGCGGATGAACGCGACCATCTGGATATTGGCCGGCAGCTTGTCGATGTAGTAGGCGTGACCTTGGGCGCGCCACTGCGTCTGCCGGAGGTAGCGCGCGCCCAGCTCGGCGTGGTCGATGTCCGCGCCGCGCTGGATGATCTTCAGCAGCCCGTGCGACTTCGCCGGAGGCACGTCCGCCACCCAGTGCAGTTGGCGCCAGAAGTCGATGATCTCGCCGGCGGACACGATCTGCGAATGGCCCGACAGCATCCGGTCGAGCAGGGTGGTGCCCGAGCGCGGCATGCCGACGATGAAGATGGGTGTAGGCCCCTCGGACGCGGGCGCAGGTGTCGTTTCGGCCTCATCGCTCAGCGCAGGCATGCGCATCAATGCGTCGGTGACGGCGGTCTCGACGTCGGCGTCGTACGGATTGAGCTCGTGCATGATGGCGTTGTAGCGCACCAAGGCGGGCCAGGCCTCTTCGCGACGTCCGAGATCGTCCAGTATCTTGAATTGCACGTATTCGAATTCCGCGCGGACGAAACGGGCACCGGGATCCGGCTCGTCTCGGGGAAGCCGGCGCAGTTGCTCTTGCACGTCATCCAGCCGATGGGCTTGCGGCCGCTGCTTGCGCAGGTTCACCAGCGCCATCGCCGCATCACCGAAATGCGGCCAGCGTTCGAGGCACCCCTCCAGCACCGTACAGGCGCGCTCGACGTCGCCGCTGAACTGAAGCAGCATGGCGTACAGATGCAGTTCGCCCGGTGAGTCGACGCCGGCCGCGATGGCTTTTTCCATCAGCGCCTTTGCCGAGGCAATCTCGCCGATGCTGAAGCGCAGGTGTGCCTGTGCAACCAGCAGCTCCGGCGGAGGTGCTGGGGCCTGGGCGAGGAAGTCAAGACAACTGCGTGCGGCGAGAATCTCGCCAAAGGCAACTAGGCGCCTCGCCACGCCAATGATCAGCAGGCCATCCTTTGGCAGTCGACGTGCAACCCGCAGTACCAGCCCGGTTGCTTCACGCAGCCGGCCACGCCTGAACAGGACATCAGCCAGGTCGACCAGCACCGTGGGGTCGTTCGGTACGTGTCGGGCAAGAGACTCCAGGGCCACCTGCGCGGCGTCCCATTGCTGGTTGTCGATGTACCGCCGGGCTAGGTTGCGCAGGCGATCTTCTGCTGCGTAAAGGTCCTGTGAATTCATTCGGGCATAGTAGCTTCATGGATGGGAGATCGTGAGCCTGGTCACTGCTGTTAACGAGGTTCCTTAAATCAGGCACGTTCGCCACGGTTGGCTTCGCTGAATCGTTGCGTACAGGGACTTCAGCCTGGAAATTTCTGCCTGCAGGACAAAGAAAAGCCACCGGCCGAAACCGGTGGCTTTCAAGGCTTGAATCAGCCGGTACGATCAGTAGTCGTAGGTGACCGACAAACGTACCGTGCGCGGCGGCTGGAAGTAGATGCCATCGCCGTAGCTGTTGTTGATGTTGAGAGTGTTCGTGAAGCGGTTGTACGAGCTATTACCGGTCGGGTCGGTCTGCACGGCCTTCTGTCCGTTCAGCGCGTTGAAGACGTCCAGGTTGATCCCGAGCTTGTTGTCGGCGAACGCCGGCGAGTAGTGCACGCCGAGATTGAGCTGCGTGGTCCACGGTGTATGGCCGACGCTACCTGCCGTGACGCGCGCGCCATTGCACCAGTGATAGTTGCCGCTGCCGTAGTTGTTGTAGCCGGACGGGTCACCCGGCTTGCCCGGGCCGTAATAGGCCTTGCCCGAGCCGCCCGTGCCGTAGTAGCCCAGGCACTCCTTCGGATAGCCGGACTGTTCCAGCAGCGTGCCGGACACCAGCCATTCCGGCGTGATCTGATAGGCGCCGCGGATACGGAGCTGGTGCTTGCGGACGTTGGCCAGTTCGCCGTTCGAGCCATCCATGAGCTGCCAGGAATCCCAGTCCTCGGTCTTGGAGACGTCGGCCTGACCGAAGTCGGAACGCACCTGGCCCTCGGTATTGCCGAAGCCGCGGGTGTAGGTGTAATCGACGCGCGCCTGCCACTTGCCGTCGAACGGATGCTCCATGTACAGGTTCAACGAGCCGGTCTTGCGCTTGACGCCCTGCTGATAACCCCAGTCCTGCTGAGTCATCGGTATGAGCTTGCTCTGGGTGCCATCGTCCGACTTCACCAGGATGGTGTTGGTCATACCCGGATTGATCAGGCGGCAGTAGGACGCGCCGTAGAGCGAATCGTAGTAAGCATTCGGATCCAGGCCCATGCTGGTCATCTTGTCCGCGATGTGGCCCGGCGAGCATTCGTCGTCGATCGCGGTCTTCAGGTCGCGCCACATCGCCTTGGCACCGTAGGTCCAGTCATCGTTGAGCTTCTTGTCGAAGCCGAGGATGAATTCATCCAGATACTCCGCTTTCAGGTTGCGCGCGGTGACTTGCTGGGCATCCTTCGGCAGACCTTTCTCGCCGTCTGGCGAAGTCGTCGCGGGGTCATCTTGCGTCGTCAGGCCGGTCGGGACGCCGGTGGTTGGGTCGACGCCGGTATAGCTGTAGTTGGTGGTGAGATAGGTCGAGGTGTTTGCCGCACGCTCGGCGGCGTTGTCCGGCAGCGCAAGGTAGTAGCGACCCGCATTGCCGTAGATCTTGAACGAGGAGTCGCCCATCACGTCCCAGCTGGCGCCGATGCGGGGTTCCCACTGGTTCTTCAAATCGACGAACGCCTTGCCGACGTCGTTGTAGTTGGTGAAATGGTCGTTGCGGACACCGATGCTCAACAACACGTTGGGCGAGACCTGCCAGTCGTCCTGCAGGTAGTAGGCCTTCTGGGTCGTCCTCATGCTGGTTTGCCAGCCGATCTCGCGCTTCTGTACGGTGGAGGCGGAGATGTAACGCCAGTAGTAATTCAGCGCCGGATTAAACGGGTTCTGCTGATTCGGACCCTGGTTGTGGGCCTGGTAGGACATGTTGTCGATACCCACGGCCAGGTCGTGGTCGCTCAACTTGTAGTTGAAGTCGGCGCGCAGGCCGTGGGTGCCGTTGGTGGCGTCGTTCGAGTCCCAGCTGGTGTTGGTCTGGGGGTTGATGATGCCGAACGGACCCGTACCTGGCGGCAGGAAGGCCGGATTCTCGTTTTGCGGCCGGGAGATGAACGGCAGCAGGCTGGTGTTGCCGTAGATCGTCGGATTCTGGAAGTTGGCCTTGCCGTACAAGACGCTCAGCGTGGCGGCATCAGTGATGTAACTGGTGAAGTGGGCGAGATAGAACTGGGAGTTGTCCTTGGTCACGTCGTTCGCGGTGGAGAATGCGCCCGCCTTCAGCGTCTTGTAGTCGAAGTCATAGGTCGAGCCCGCCCCGGTGGACTGCCGGTTGTTCAGCGCCGTCAGCTCCAGGATGTTGCTGTCGGTGATGTTCCAGTCCAGCTTGCCGTAGAACTTCGTGTTCTTGTCCGTGTTGTACTGGACGACCTGGTTGGCCGCGACTTCCACATTGTTGGACTGCGTCTTGGTGGTCTCGGCCGCCAGGAACATGAACAACTTGTCCTGGATCAGCGGGCCGCCAAGATAGGCCGAGTAGATCGTCTCCCATTGCTTGTTGTCATTGCGGTACTGGTGCAACGTGCCCGGCAGACTCGGGGTTTCCAGCGCGTAGTTGACCTGGCTGGTCGACGCCGGGACGACCGGATGACCGTAATAGTTGTTGACCGGGGTCCCCTCGAGGAACCGCGGCTGCCAAGACACCTGGCCGCCGAAGTGCCATTCGTTGGTGCCGCGCTTGCCGATCTGGTTGATCACGCCGCCGTCGGAACGACCGTACTTGGCGTTGTAGCCGCCGGTGAGCGTTTCCTGCTGGTCGATCGCGCCGTACGGCAACTGGAAGCCGCCCAAGTTCTTGTACGGCTCGCCGGTGTTGTAGCCGTTCACGTAGTAGGCGTTCTCGGTCACGCTTGAACCGCCGAACGAGACGAGGGCGTGGTTGCCCGGACCGGTGAAGTAGCCGCTGCCGGACGTGGTGCCCGGTGCCAGCAGTGCAATGGACTCCGCGCTGCGGCCGACCGGAAGCTTCCGCAGGTCAGCCGCGGTGATCACCGTGCTGGAATTGACGCTGGAGACGTCGATGGACGGAAGTGCATTCGCCTGTACGGTCACCGCGCTCAGCGAGGTCGTTCCTGGCGCAGCTGCCGAGAACGTGACCGAGGTACCGGCGCCGGGTGACAGCGCCACGTTGTTTCGCGTATCGACGACGGCGCCGTCCTTCTTGAGCGAAACCGTGTAGACCCCGACCGGCACGTTGCTGATCTGGAAACGGCCCGAGCTGTCGACGGCAACTTCGCGCGTCAGGCCCGTCGCGTTGGTGGCGCTGACGGTTTCGCCCGCGGCTGCCGGTGCCTGGCCGAAGATGGAACCCGTGGTGGACTGTGCCATGGCGACACCGCCGAGGCTCACGCTCAACGCCAGGGCGAGAGCGGTGTGGCGCCACCTTGGATTATGGATTTTGTTGTGACTACTCATTGACAATGAATCTCCCCAGAGTGAAAGGCCCGAAGGCCAAGTGACGTAATTCGATCAACTCACCGATAAGCAGCTGGATGCACGCGGGCAGCCGCCGATTGTTCCGTCAGTCAGGCGCAGAGCCTCATGCCGTCGCGTTGTATCCATGACATTCAGCAACTTGTTATCCGAACATAAAGCGACGCAAATACCGACGTCAACAAAATCTTCATGATTATTATGAATTAGTAAGAAGTTACGATTTCCAACACTCAAATTTGTAATAACTTGCGATTATTGTTTCCTTGATTCTCATTTTATGGGAAGGACTTCAATAATATTGGCGTTGACAGAAACGATGAGTGTGAAAGCCTGCAAGCGCTCTTTTAACGGGGCGTTTGATTTGCGTGAATTTCACGCCGGCGCTAGAGTGGCGCGGTTCAGGTGTCCCGAAGGCTCATGGCCGGAGGGATGAAACGGGAAGCCGGTGCGTGGTGTGCGAACACACTGCAAAGCCGGCGCTGCCCCCGCAACGGTAAGCGAGACCACGAACGGCGAACGCCACTGTGCATGGCACGGGAAGGCGCCGTTTCAAGGCATGCGGGCGATCGCATGCCACTCGTCAGCCCGGAGACCGGCCCGAACGATTCCTGGTGGCTCGCGGTGGGCGAGGCCGAACCACGTGTCGGTCGATCCTGCCTGCCCGTCGTTCCGCCTTCCTCCTGCCCGCTGCCAGCTCATTGAACACATGAGCCGTGCGCGGGTGCGCGGCGTAGAGGAACGAACATGATGAAGAAGTCCCTGCTGGCAGCGGCGCTGCTCGGTTGCACGATGGCCGCGCAGGCTGCCGAGCAGAACGATGCATCGGCGCTGGCCCCGGTGATCGTCACCGCCACGCGCACCGCGATCACCGCCGACGAGGCGCTGTCGTCGGTGACGGTGATCACCCGCGCCGACATCGAGCGGCTGCAGCCGCTGTCGGTGCCGGATCTGCTGACCGGCCTGCCCGGGGTGAGCTTCGCCAACACCGGCGGCTACGGCCAGCAGACCTCGCTGTTCATGCGCGGCACCAACTCCACCCACACCCTGCTGCTGGTCGACGGCGTGCGGGTGGCATCGGTCAGCGCCGGGCTGGCGGCGTTCGAGCAGATTCCGGTGGAGCAGATCGAGCGCATCGAGATCGTGCGCGGCCCGCGTTCGAGTCTGTATGGCGCCGACGCGCTCGGCGGCGTGATCCAGATCTTCACCCGCCGCGGCACGCGCGATGGCGGGCTGCGGCCTTCGTTCAGCGTGACCACTGGCAGCAACAACCTGCTGCGCGGCCAGGCCGGACTGTCCGGCGGCAGCGAGCACGCCTGGTACAACCTCGGCGCCGGCGCGCAGTACACCCGCGGTATCAATGCCTGCCGCATCGGCGCCGGCACGGTGTTCGCCGGCTGCTTCACCGACGAGCCGGACCGCGACGCCTACCGCAACAAGAACCTCAGCGCCAGCGGCGGCTACCGCTGGGACAACGGCGCCGAGCTCACCGGCACCTGGCTGCGCAGTCTCGGCGAGATCCATTTCGACGGCAGCTACCAGAACCGCAGCCGCACCCTGCAGCAGGTCGCCGGCAGCGGTTTCAGCTTCAACCCGCTGGAAGCGTGGAAAACCACGCTGAGCGTGGGCCAGAACCTGGACCGCTACGACAACTACGAGAACCGGGACTTCGTCGGCTACATCTACTCGCGACGCAACCAGGCGTCGTGGCAGAACGACCTCAGCGTGGCCAGCAACCAGCTGCTGACGCTCGGTATCGACTGGCAGGGCGAGCACATCGACAGCGACACCGGCTTCCTGGCCAGTCGCCGCAACAATACCGGCGGCTACGTGCAGTACCAGGGCACGTTCGGCCGCCACGAGGTGCAATTGTCGGCGCGACGCGACCACAACGGCCAGTTCGGCGACCACAACACCGGCGCCGCGGCGTGGGGCTACCGCTTCGATCATGGCCTGCGCCTGTCCGCCAGCTACGGCAGCGCGTTCCATGCGCCGACCTTCAACGACCTTTACTACCCGTATGGCAGCGGCAACCCGGACCTGAAGCCGGAAAAATCGCGCAGCGCCGAACTGGGCCTGAGCCAGCAGCAGGAGACGTGGAACTGGGCGCTGAACGCCTACCAGACCCGCATCGACCAGCTGATCGCACTGGACAGCAACTACTTCCCGTCCAATATCAGCAAGGCGCGCATTCGCGGCGTGGAAGGCCAGCTCGGCGTCAAGCTCGCCGGCTGGCAGCTGCAGGGCTACCTGGGCTGGCTGCAGCCGCGCAACGAGGACGGCGGCACCAACGATGGCCGGACCTTGCCGCGCCGGCCCGGGCGCACCGCACGGGTGGATCTGGATCGCCGCTTCGGTGCGTTCGGCGTCGGCGCCACGGTCAACGCGGCCGGGCGCAGCTACGACGATGCGGCGAACCGGCATCCGCTGGCCGGCTACGCCACTACCGACCTGCGCGCCAGCTGGCACTTTGCGCCGGACTGGCAGGTCGAGGCGCGGCTGGCCAACGTGTTCGACCGCCATTACGAGACCGTCTGGTACTTCAACCAGCCCGGTCGCAGCGCGTTCCTGACCCTGCGCTACAGCCCCGCCACGCGCTGAGCTTCCGCTTCACCGTGGAGACCACCCCTGCCTTCCGGCAGGGTGTGGACTTCAGGCACATACGTCGGGGCGTGCCAAGGGGCATAAAGTGGGCATGAACGGAACTCTTGCCCTATCCTCGCCATCCCTGCGCTGGTCCAGCCCGCGTTCGCACCGGTGGACGGAAGCATCATGAACATCTTCGCCCCGCTGATTCGCCGCCCGGTCGGCACCTCGCTGCTCGCGCTCGGCCTGATGCTGGCCGGGCTGTGGGCGTACCTGCTGCTCGGCGTGGCCGCGTTGCCGTCGCTGGATTTCCCCGGCGTCTACGTGGTGGCCAGCCAGCCCGGCGCCAGCGCGCAGACCATGGCGAACACCATCCTGGCGCCGCTGGAGCGGCACCTGGGCCGCATTCCCGGCGTCGACGAGATGTACGGCAACGCGAACGAAGGTTCCGCCTCGGTGATGGTGCGCTTCACCATGGACCGCACCGCCGACAGCGCTGCGCGCGACGTGCAGGCGGCGATCAACGCGGCCGCGGTCGACCTGCCCAGCGGCATGCCGTCGCCGCCGCAGTACTTCAAGTTCGACACCTCGCAGATCCCGATCCTGTTCCTCACCCTGACCTCGACCGGGTTGCCGCAGGACCAGCTGTTCGACCTCACCGACACCTTGCTCAAGCCGGCGGTGGCGCAGATCGACGGCGTGGCCCAGGTGCAGGTGTTCGGCGGCACCCCGCATGCGGTGCGGATCGAGCTGGACACCGCCGCGCTGGCGGCCAAGAGCCTCACTGCGAACGACGTGGCCAACGCGCTGCGCGCGGCCAACGTCACCTCGCCGCAGGGCATCCTCAGCAATGGCCGCACGCAGATGACGGTGAGTGCCAGCGACGGCCTGCAGACGCCGGCCGAGTTCGCCCGCCTGCTGGTTTCGGTGAAGAACGGCACGCCGGTGCGGCTGTCCGACGTGGCGAAGGTCTACGGCGGCCAGCAGGACGAATACCAGGCGGCGTGGTTCAACGACGCGCGCGCGGTCGGCATGCAGATCAGCAAGCGGCCGGAGGCGAACGCGGTGGCCACGGTGGAGGCGATCCGCGCCAAGCTGCCGCAGCTGCGCGCCTCGCTGCCGCAGAACGTGACGATGACGCCGGTGTTCGACCTCACCCAGACCACCAAGTCGGCGCTGCACGAAGTGCAGGTGGCGCTGCTGATCTCGATCGTGATGGTGGTGCTGGTGATGCTGGTGTTCCTGCGCCGGCTGCGGCCCACGCTGATCGCCACGCTGAGCGTGCCGCTGTCGCTGGCCGGCGCGTTCGTGGTGATGTGGACGCTCGGCTACACGCTCAACACGCTGTCGCTGGTGGCGCTGGTGCTGTGCATCGGCTTCGTGGTGGACGACGCGATCGTGGTGATCGAGAACATCGTGCGCCACATGGAGCGCGGCGAGCCGCCGATGCAGGCGGCGCTGACCGGCGTACGCGAGATCGGCTTCACGGTGATCTCGATCACGCTGTCGCTGGTGGCGGTGTTCGCGCCGCTGCTGTTCGGCAACAACATGCTGATCATGCTGCTGCGCGAGTTCTCGGTGACGCTGACCGCGGCGGTGGTGATCTCGGCGCTGGTCTCGCTGACCCTGACGCCGGCGCTGTGCGCCTACCTGCTGACCCACGAGCCGGAACGCAGCAAGCCGCCCGGGCGGATCGAGCGGGCGGTGGAGAACTTCGACCGCAAGCTGCTGCGCGTCTACGAGCGTTCGCTGGACTGGGCGATGCGCCATCGCCGGCTCATGCGCTGGCAGCCGCTGACCCTGCTGCTGCTCACCTTTGCGCTCGGCTTCGCGGTGGCGAAGACCGCCGGCGGCACCTTCATGCCGGACGAGGACACCGGCCAGCTGCAGGTCGACATCCGCACAGACGCGAACATCTCGCCGGCCGAACTGACCGCGCGCACGCTGGCGGTGGCGAAGATCATGCAGGCCGATCCGGCCGTGCTCGACCAGCTGACCCTGCTCGGCAGCAATGGTGAGGGCGCGGTCGGCAACAATGCGCAGATGTTCGTCGACCTGAAGCCGCGCGGCAGCGGGCCGGGCCAGCGCGACGAAGGCATCAAGCAGGTGGTCGAGCGCCTGTCGAAGCATTACGACAAGCTGCCCGGCGTGAAGGTCTCGGTGAGCGCCGCGCAATTCCTCGGTGGCGGCGGCAGCGGCGACGGCGGCGGCCAGTACGAGTTCCAGCTGATCAGCACCAACGGCGACGACCTGCAGCCGTGGGCGCTGAAGATGGTGCGGCAGCTGCGCACCATCAAGGAATTCCGCGACGTCGGCAGCAACTTCGACCAGGTCGGCAAGCAGCAGCTGCTGAAGATCGACCGCGAGGCGGCCGGCCGCCTGCACGTGGGCATCGGCACGATCGACTCGGCGCTGTACAACTCGTTCGGTCAGCGCCAGGTGTCGCAGATCTATTCCGACATCAACCAGTACTCGGTGGTGCTCAGTACCGGCGCGGCGCAGAGCGTGAGCCCGGAGTCGCTGCTGAACGTGCGCGTGCGCAACGAGCAGGGCCGGATGATTCCGCTATCCGCGCTGGCGACGATCGAGCCGGACATCAGCCCGCTGCGCGTGCGCCATCACAACCAGCTCGAAGCGGCCACGATCAGCTACAACCTGGCCAAGGACGTCACCCAGGACGTCGGCGTGAAGCTGGTCGAGCAGGCTGCCTACGCGGCCAGGCTGCCGGCCGGCATGCGGGTGGATTTCACCGGCGCCAACCAGCGCCTGAAGCAGGCCCAGTCCAACGGCATGGTGCTGCTGCTCGGCTCGATCCTGGCGATGTACATCGTGCTGGGCATCCTCTACGAAAGCCTCGGCCATCCGCTGACCATCCTGTCCACCTTGCCGGCGGCCGGCGCCGGCGCATTCCTGGCGATGCTGGTGACCCAGACGCAGATCTCGATGATGGCGATCATCGCGATCCTGATGCTCATAGGCATCGTCAAGAAAAACGCGATCCTGATGGTCGACTTCGCCCTGGTCGCCGAACGCGAGCGAGGATTGCCCGCACCCGAGGCGATCCGCGAAGCCGCGCTGGTGCGCTTCCGTCCGATCACCATGACCACCCTGGTCGCGATGGGCGCGGCGCTGCCGCTGGCGATCGGCTTCGGCATCGGCTCGGAAATGCGCCAGCCGCTCGGCATCGCCATCGTCGGTGGTTTGCTGGTGTCGCAGTTGCTGACCCTGCTCAGCACGCCGGCGATCTATCTGTTCAACCATGATCGCCTGGCGCGGCACGCGAAGGGCTTCATGCCGGCACGCCTGCAGTGGTTGGCCATCGGCAGCGCCGTGCTGGGTTCGGTCCAGGTGCTGGCTGGTGTGCTCGCCCTGTTGATCCCGAAGCTGGCGGCGAAGATGGGCGACAAGGCCCCGCTCGTCTCGATCGGGCTGCTTGTGCTGGGCGTGACATTGCTAATCCTGGGCATTGCCGTGCTGCGACGCCGGCGCCGCGCGCGCTTTGCCTTGTTCAGCGTGTTCGCGGTGGTCCTGGGCCTGCCCGTGCTGGGCCAGCTTGCGATGCTGGCGATGGCGCCACCGGGGGCGCCCGGCGGCAATCCAGTCGGGATCATCCTTCCCGCGATGATGCTGGCCACCGTGGGCTGGGGCGTGTTCAGCGCGCGCACCAAGGCCTATTTCGGCGAATCGACCGAGGGCTTCTTCGCCCGGCGCGGCGGACGCCTGCGCCTAGCCCGCGGCAGGCACTGACCCGCTCGACGGGTGCCGTGGTGGCCGCGGTCGCCTGCTGCTGCGGAACCACCATGATGTCTCCGGGATTTTGCGCCCCCGCCAGATGCGCACTGGTGCCTGAAAGCCCGGGTGCCGCCAAACACGCCAAACAAAGGAAACAAAAGGGCCATCTCACTCCGTCCCCCTTTGTATCCGCGACGACGGCGATGGCTTTAGAGCGCCACCTTCAGGCGCGCCGACAGCATCTGTGCATGGTCGCGCTGGCCCATCTCATAGTCGTAGCCGAACTTCAGTGTCGTGCGTGTCGATAGCGTTGCATCCAACCCGACGCCGAGCAGGCCGCTGTAGCGCGACAGGCCGATGCCGACCAGCGGCTGCCATTGCTGCAGGCCAACGAAGCTGGCGTCGAGCGCGTCGCCGTGCGAGGTCAGGGTGCGCTGCCACTGCGCACGCGCACTGACGTCCACGGCCCGCCCGTCGTCCAGGTTCCAGTGGCGGCCGGCACGCACGCCGAGGCCCGCCTGCCAGCGATCCAGGGTCTGCGCGTTGCTGCGCAGGCCAAAGCCGCCGGCGCCCTGTTCGGCGAAGCCGCCGCGATCGATGCGTGCGTACTGCACATTGACGAATGGCGTGACATGGCTGTCGCCACGACCGAGGTGCAGTCCGCTCTCGCCGTAGGCCACGTTGTAGTTGCCGCTGTACTGGGTCTGCACGCCCTGCACGCTGTCGCCCAGCAGGATCTGCCGGCTGACATCCTGCTCGAAATGGCCGAAGCCGACGCGACCCTGCGTGTACCAGTTGCCGTTGAGCCAGCCTGCGTACATCATGCCTTCGGTGCTGCGACTGTTGTCGTGGTCGAAGCTCTGCTCCAGCCGCTGCTGGCCCCGGCTCTGGCCGAACGCGTAACCGGCCACGCCGGAATGGCCGATCTGGCGGTCGCTGCCGACCAGCCAGCCGTTCAACTGGAAGCCGACACCGTCGAAGCCGGTGCGCGCCATGTCGCCACCGATGCTGAGGTTGCGCATCCACATGCCGAAGCCGGTGCCCTTGTCGAGCAGGTTGTCGAAGCGATCCGACAACGCGCGGCCGGACGCGTCGATAGCCTTGAAGGTCATCGCCGCGCTGGCCGCGTGCAACTGGCCGGACAGGCTTTGCAGCGAGGCCTGCGCCGCCAGCAAAGTAGGCGACTGCTGGAACTGGCCGGCGGCACGCAGGAAGTCGCCCGACACGCCGGTGAGGTTGCCGGCTGCGATCTTGTCGTTCAGCTGCTCGAAGGCACCTTGCACGCGCTGAGCGCTGCCGAAGGAGGCCGGGGTGTAGCTCACGCCCTGGCCCGCGGCCGCCGTGGTCACGTTGAGGCCGGTGGTGTCCAGCCACACGCTGTTGGCGTCGTAATTGATGGTGGTGGCGGTGAAGACCACACCCGTGCCCTTGACCAACTGGTCGAAGGTGCCGGTGAGGCCGCCGGCTGCCGTGAGGACGTTGGTGTGGGTATTGCTCACATAGCCGCTGTCGGCGCCGGTCACCTCCAGCGTGCCGCCGTTGAGTATGGCTGTACCGGCCACATCGAGTTTGCTGCCCAGGCTGACCGCCAACGTGCCTGTGGAAGCGTTCGTATAGTCGCCTCCGACCGTGATATTGTGCCTTTGCACAAATACCTTGCCGGCGTTGGAAAGATTGCGAGCGACGCCGACCATCCAGACATCCAGGTAGTTGTCTGCAAGACGACCTAGAACGCCCGCCTCGCCTACCGTGACGTCGCCAGGTACCACTTGCTTCGCCAGCAACACGCCGTTATTGATCGTGGTGCCTCCGGAGTACGTGTTTGCCGCTTCCAGAATCAAATTGTTCGAGCCATCTTGCGTGATAAATCCTGTCCCGGAAATCGCACCACCGTAGAAAATGTTCAGATTGCTGTTGAATACGAGCGATCCGTTATTCACGACATCGGCGTGCAGCTCGTACTTGTCGATGTCGTATATGGCCGTACTGGACGGGTCGCTAGGCAGATTCCCGGTGTTATCCATCTGCAAGGTACCGCGTTCGATCGTGATGTAAGTGGGCTGAATTTGGTGGCTCGCCAGCAGCGTGAGTGTTCCCGTACCGGCTTGTACAAGCGTGCCGTAATAGGCCGGGGCATCCCCTGCCAAAATATTGCCGTCAAAAGTCACAGCGTCACTGCGATTGAACATCAGCTCGCCGCCATCGATGTTGACGTCGTATTGGCCGATGGAACCTTTTGTAGCACCATCGCCTATTTGCAACGTGCCGCCAAGGACTGTGATCGGACTAGTTGTGAGTTCATCGTTGTCGATAACCCAGGTGCCATCGCCTTTTTTGATCAGTGAGCCCGCGAAGGTGGTCGTGCCGGTGACCGCTTGCGAGTACGACTGTGTCGTCCCCGTGCCGCCGTCCAAAACCAGGGAGGAATCAGAGTTCGAACCGATCTCGAGATCGCCCTGAATGGAGCCGCCGGCCGACAGGGCGACGTAGTTGTTTGCAGTCGGAATCATCTGCACATTGCCGATGATGGTGCCTGCATTGATCAACGCCATCTCCCCGTCAGGATTGGATGGAATGGCGCTAGCCGACGCCACGAAAATGGCGCAATCGCCGGTGCCTCCACAATCTCCACCCGTAGTACCAGTCGCCTCGATGGTGGATCCGCTGTCATTGCTCACTGTGCCGCCGTGTTGCAGGAAAACGCCGATTGAGCTTCCAGTGATCGTACCGCCATCGATATTGCTCACGACGCCGGTATCGCCGGAGATTTGGATCGCGACGCCGTACGACCCCAAGGCACTAATGACGCTATTGCCTTGGTTGGTAACCGAGCCTCCATTCCCCATTACAACGCCGGAGCTTCCGCTGATCTTGCTGTCGTGGCTATTGGTGACTGTACCATTGCCATACATATTGATGGCTATGCCGCTGCTTTCAATGCTGGCGCCGTTGCTATTGATGACGCTGCCTTGACCGTTATAGAAGTCCAATCCCGTACCGCCGCCGTTGGCCTTTATGCTGGCGTCATCGTTGAGCACTGTGCCCCCCTGCGTCAGTCGCAGGCCATAGCCGTACAGACCGTCGCCACTGATGATGCCGCCACTCTCATTGACGACCGCGCCGGCACTGAATAGATGGATGCCGGTTACTCCGGCTATAACGCCACCGTCGCGATTGGTAACGGTAACCGAGGCACCACTCAGGAACAGACCTCTGCCTTGGTCGCTGAGGATGCTGCCTCCGTCGTTGCTCACCGTAATGGAGTCGCCGCCCAAGGCAACAATGCCCTCTCTCGTTCCACTGATGGTGCTGCCGGCACCGTTGTGGATGGTGGCTCCGTCGTAAAATCTGGCTGCTATATATCCTGTAATGCTGCCACCGTCGTGATTCAAAACGTTTACGGTGCCGGTGCGCGATTCCAACGGGCCGTCTACATTGTCAACAAGCGCACCCGCATTGTTCAGCGTCGCACCATTGCTCAAGACCAGGTGATTGCTCAGCGACACACCGCCGTTCACCGTTAGTGTGGCGTTTTGGCTATTGCTGTCGTCCACCGTGACGCTGCCGATACCAACGGCACCATCCGAGACAAGTTCCAAGGTGCCGCCTTGTACGGTGGTGCCGCCGGTATATGTGTTGGTCCCAGAAAGGATCAGCTTGCCCGGACCGGCCTGCTCCAGTGAGCCACTGCCGCTGACGAGGCCGTTGAAGGTCACGTTGTCGCTGCGGTCGAACACCAGAAATCCGTTGTTCGTCACATCGCCGACGATCGAACCGGTGATGCCACCGTTGCCGAGTTGCAGGGTGCCGCGACTGATCGTGGTGCCACCGGTGTAGGTGTTGGCACCGGTCAGGATCAGCGTTCCCGCGCCGGCCTGCTCAAGCGAGCCACTGCCGCTGACGAGACCGTTGAAAATCACGTCGTCGCTGCGGTTGAACACCAGCGACGCCTCGTTCGTCACGTTGCCGGTGATCGAACCGGTGGTGCCGCCATTGCCAAGCTGCAAGATACCGCGGCTGATCGTGGTGTCGCCGGTGTACGTGTTGGCACCGGTCAGGAACAACGTGCCCTTGCCGGCCTGTTCCAGCGAACCGCTGCCGCTGACGATGCCGCTGAAAATCACGTCGTCGCTGCGGTCGAACACCAGCGACGCCTCGTTCGTCACGTTGCCGGTGATCGAACCGGTGGTGCCGCCATTGCCAAGCTGCAAGATACCGCGGCTGATCGTGGTGCCACCGCCGTAGGTGTTGGCACCGGTCAGAATCAGCGTTCCCGCGCCGGCCTGCTCCAGTGAGCCACTGCCGCTGACGAGGCCGTTGAAAATCACGTCGTCGCTGCGGTTGAACACCAGCGACGCATTGTTCGTCACATCGCCGACGATCGAACCGGTGATGCCGCCGTTGCCGATCCGCAACGTGCCCAGCTTGATCGTGGTACCGCCGGTATAGGTGTCCGTACCGGCCAGCACCAGCGTGCCGGTACCGCCCTTGATAAGGTCGATCGAGCCGCGGATATCCTCGGACAAAACGGTGACGTCATTGGAGTCGACGATGATCTCGCCACCGGTAAAACCAGTGCTGCCTGCCGGTGGTGGTGCGGGTGGTGCGGGTGTGGGCCTGACGTTTGCGCCACCCCCGCCACTACCACCACAGCCCGATAATCCCAGTGCCAGTGCCACGGCAAAAGCCATCGCACACGACTTAAGCCAGAAGCCGCCGATCTCGCGAGTCGGCGCGCCCATCCCCTGCGAATTTTCCATGTGCTTCCCCCGAAGTCGCAACATCCTGCCGCAAGGATCATCGGAATGCTATGTGCGCTGCGGCAGATCCAGGTTTCGGGGTAGGCGGCTTCCGGCGCGCCTTGCGTCGCGGTGCATCGGTCTGCCCGTTTCGTGCGCTCGTCGCCAGCGTCGGCAGGTGCATGCGCACGTCCTGCGGCCACGCGTCGATCAGCGTGACGATAAGGAGGGTGGAGGGAATAAATCAGCCGGCTGATCTCGGCCGTCTACGACTTCAGCGGCTGAGCGCCAGCTACAACTTCCGCGGTCCGATGACAGGCGAAAGCCTGCTGCTCACCAGCCAGCCGGCCAAGGCGCGGGTCTGCAGTCGCGCCCTTAGCTTTACACCCTTCGCGGACTTGCTAAGGTTGAGCCCTTTCCAACGAAGGGACCGCCCATGCGTCTGCGTCCGGCTGCCTTGCTCGCTTCATTCGCCCTGTTGACCGCGCTGGCCTCGCCGCCGCTGGCCGCGGCCGAACTGACCATTCCGCCGATCGCCTACCAGCAGCGCACCCTGCCGAACGGCTTGCAGGTGCTGAGCGTGGAGGATCATTCCAGCCCGAACGTGGCGGTGCAGGTGTGGTACCACGTCGGCTCGAAGGACGACCCGCAGGGGCGTTCCGGCTTTGCGCATCTGTTCGAGCACCTGATGTTCAAGAGCACGAAGCACATGCACGCCGAGCAGTTCGACCGGCTGACCGAGGACGTCGGCGGTGCCAACAACGCCTCTACCGGCGACGACGTCACCAACTATTTCGAGGTGGTGCCCAGCAACCACCTGCAGACCCTGTTGTGGGCCGAGGCCGAGCGGCTGTCCAACCTCAACGTGGACGAGGCGAACTTCAAGTCCGAGCGCGCGGTGGTGCAGGAGGAGTACCGCCAGAGCGTGCTGGCCAACCCGTACGGCAAGCTGTTCAACGCGATCGACCCGAAGTCGTACACCGTGCATCCGTACAAGCGCCCGACCATCGGCAGCATCGAGGACCTGGACGCGGCGACGCTGCCAGACGTGATCGCGTTCCACAAAACGTTTTACCGGCCGGACAACGCCACCCTGATCGTCGCCGGCGACTTCGACCCGAAGCAGCTCGACGCCTGGGTCGACCAGTATTTCGGCTGGATCCCGAAACCGGCTACGCCGATCCCGCAGGTCACCGCGCAGGAACCGAAGCGCAAGAAGGACCTGCGCTACACCGTCACCAGCGAGACCGCACCGCTGCCGGCGGTGGCGCTCACTTGGCTGCTGCCGCCGGCGTCCGACACGGCCGACAGCATCCCGCTCAAGGTCGCCGCGGCGCTGCTGTCGCAGGGCGATTCGTCGCGGCTGTACCAGTCGCTGGTGTATCGCCACCAGGTTGCCCAGCAGGCCGGCGCCGATGCCGACGGGCGGGTCGGCCCGGGCCTGTTCACTGCCTACGCGATCCTCGCCAGCGGCCACCCGCCGGCCGAAGCGGAGAAGCTGCTGCACGAAGAGATCATCTGGCTGGCGACCCAGCCGATTCCCGCCGCCGAGCTGGACAAGGTGAAGACCCAGCTGCTGACCGGCGAGCTCAAGCAGCGGCAGACCGCGCAGGGCCTTGCCTTCGCGCTGGGCCAGGCGGCGCTGATCGACGGCAATCCGGAACACGTCAACACCGACCTGGCCGCGTTGCAGAAGGTCACCGAGCAGGACGTGCACCGCGTGTTGCAGAAGTACGTGACCGGCGCGCGCAGCGTCACCATCGACTACCTGCCGCAGGCTGCCAAGGGAGAAGCGAAATGAGTCGCCGGACGAATGCCTGCCGTTTGGCCGTCTTTACGGCCGCCATGGTTGTCACCGGAAGCGCGTTGGCGGCCGATTTTCCGGTCACGCCGCCCACGCCCGGACCTGCGCCGACACTGAACGTGCCGACACCGACGACGCAAACCCTGGCGAACGGCTTGCAGGTGGTCAGCGTGCGTCGCGCCGGGCTGCCGCTGGTCACCGCGCAGCTGGTGTTGCGCAGCGGCGGCGAGATGGACCCGCCGTCGCTGGCCGGCCTGGCCGATCTCACCGCGAGCCTGCTGACCAAGGGTGCCGCCGGCAAGACCGCGCCGCAGATCGCCGCCGCCGCCGAGGCGCTCGGCGGCTCACTGGATGCCGATGCCGGCTGGGACGAAAGCGCGGTCGGCATCACCGTGACCACGCCGAAACTGCCGCAGGCACTGGGCCTGCTGGCCGAGGTGGTGCGCCAGCCGGACTTCAGCGCGGCCGAGTTGAAGCGGGCGCAGGCGCAGGCGATCAACGACCTGCGCCTGCTGCTGAGCCGGCCCACCGCGCTGGCCTCGCTGGCGGCCAGCCGCGGCGTGTTCGGCGACGGCGCCTACGGCCATTCGCGCGGCGGCACACCAGCCTCGCTGGCGCGCATCAGCCGCGCCGACGTGCAGCGGCTGCACGCCGCGCTGTACCGGCCCGACAACGCGATCCTGATCCTCGCCGGCGACATCACCCCGGCGCAGGCGCAGCAGCTGGCGCAGGCCAGCTTCGGCAGCTGGCCGAAGCCGGCCACGCCGCTGCCGGAACGCGCGGCGGGCAAGGCCGCCAGCCGCGTGCCGGCGATCCTGCTGATCGATCAGCGCGGCGCCGGCCAGGCCGGCGTGGTCGCGGCGCATGCGGCGCCGTCACGCGGCGATGGCGGTTACTACGTGGGTACGGTCGCCAACGCAGTGCTCGGTGGCTCGTACTCGGCGCGCCTGAACGAGGAGATCCGCATCAAGCGCGGCCTGTCCTACGGCGCCAACAGCCGGCTGCAGCCGCTGCGCGACGCCGGCCTGTGGCTGGCCTCGGCGCAGACCAAGAACCCGTCCGCGGCGCAGGTGGTCGAGCTGATGCTGGGCGAGTTCAAGCGGCTGGGTGGCACGCGGGTTTCCGCCGACGAGCTGGCCGCACGCAAGGCCACCCTGATCGGCGGCTACGGCCGCAGTCTGGAAACCACCACCGGGCTGGCCGAACAGGTCGGCGAGCTGGCCGTGTACGGCGTGCCGCTGGACGAGATCGGCCGGTATATCGCCAAGGTGCAGGCGGTGACGCCGAAGGAGATCGAGAAGTACGCGGACAAGCACCTGGATGCCGGTGCCAGCACGGTGGTGGTGGTCGGCGATGCCGCGCAGTTCGCCGCGGACATTCGCAAGGCGCATCCGCAGGCCGCGCTGCTGGAATCGACCGCGCTGGACCTGGACAGCCCGACGCTGCAGCCGGCAGCGACCGCTGCAACGCGGTAATCGCGTCGCCTCGCCGCCATCAAAAAAACCCGGCATGCGTGCCGGGTTTTTTATGGCGCTGGAAACGCGGTGTTTCAGACCCTGCCCGAAAGGATTCACCAAGGCTCGACACGTTTTTTTAGACTATGGGGTACATAAATACGTCATCCCAGCCTCACGGGTCTTACCCATGCTTTCCCTCAACCGGCTTCCCATACTTGGCCTCGGCCTCGCCGCCGCGCTGGCCGCATCGACCTTCCCCGCCGTTGCCGCCACCCACCTGGAGATTCAGGGCGGGCGCAGCTACATGGACGGCTACGGCACCAACGCCGCCTTCGTCGAGGCCGTGTTCGACGAACACCGCATCGGCACGACCCGTTTCAGCTGGTCGCCGGATGTTTCGCTGGGCTGGATCGGCGGCCGCGACGTGCTTCGTTATCGCGGCGCCCGCTACGACACCAGTGATGACGCCTGGCTGCTGGCCGGTGGCGCGCGTATCCACTACGGCGACGCCGGCGACTGGTATCGGCCGTTGTTCTTCAGCTTCCAGCCGGCCTTGAACACCGGGCGCACGCAGGCATTGAGCAGCGCCTACGAATTCATCAGCACGCTGGGCTGGCAGGGGCGACACGTCAGTTTCCAGATCCGCCACGTCTCCAACGGCCGCCTGCACAAGCCCAACCGCGGCGAGACCATGGCCCTGATCGGCGTGGGCTTCGACCTGTAACCCGTCTCAGTGTCCGCCGGCGACGGGGCGGGCCTTCGGGGTGAACGGCGGCTTGGCCAGCCAGATCACGGCAACCAGGCCGATGAAGACCCAGCCCAGCACATGGAACACCTCGTTGAACGAGATCTGGTAACCCTGCTGGGTGATCATCCCGTTGATGATGCTGCCGCCCAGCTGCGAATCACCCCGACCGAGGTGCTGCATCGCCTCCTGTGACACCGGGTTATAGGGGTTGATGTGCTCGGCCAGCTGCTCGTGGTGGGTCACCGCGCGACGGGTCCACATCAGGGTGGTGAGCGAAGCCGAGAAGCTGCCGCCGAGCGTGCGCATGAAGGTGGCCAGGCCCGAGCCGGCGGCGATCTCGTGCTGTTGCAGGTCCGACAGCAGGATCGTCAGCGTGGGCATGAAGAACAGCGCCACGCCGAGCCCCTGCCACAGCTGCACCATGGCGACGTGGTTGAAGTCGACGTCCAGGTAGAAGTTCGAGCGCATGAAGCAGGTGCCGCCCATGACCAGGAACGACAGCGCCGCCAGCAGGCGCAGGTCCATGCGCATGGCGTACTTGCCCACGAAGAACGTCAGCAGCACGGGGATCACCCCGAGCGGCGCGGTGGCGTAGCCGGCCCAGGTCGAGGTGTAGCCCAGGTTCTGCTGCAGCCACAGCGGCACCAGCAATGCGATCGCGAAGAACGCGGCGTAGCCCAGTACCATCGCCAGCGTGCCGATGGTGAAGTTGCGGTGGCGGAACAGCTTCAGGTCGACGATCGGATCCTTGTCGGTCAGCTCCCAGATCAGGAAGACCGCGATGCCGATCGCCGAGACGATGCTGGTGACGATGATGAAGGTGGAGTTGAACCAGTCCTCGTCGTTGCCCTTGTCCAGCACGATCTGCAGCGCGCCCACGCCGATGATCAGGCTGATCAGGCCGACGTAGTCGATCTTCGGCCGCTCGGTCTTCTCGACCTTCCCGCGCAGCTGGTTGGCCACCACCATGCTGGCGAAGATGCCGATCGGCACGTTGATGAAGAAGATCCACGGCCACGAATAGTTGTCGGTGATCCAGCCGCCGAGGATCGGGCCGGCGATCGGCGCCACCACCGTGACCATCGCCAGCAGGGCCAGCGCCATGCCGCGCTTGGCCGCCGGGTAGATGCCGATCAGCAGGCTCTGCGTGATCGGGTACATCGGCCCGGCTACCGCGCCCTGCAGCGCGCGGAACACGATCAGCATGCCCATGCTTTGCGAGATGCCGCACAGGAACGAGGTCAACGCGAACAGCAGCGTGCAGGCGGTAAAAAGTTTCACTTCGCCGAAGCGGCGGCTGAGGAAACCGGTCAGCGGCAGCGCGATCGCCATGCTCACCGCGAACGAGGTGATCACCCAGGTGCTCTGGTTGTTGCTGACGCCGAGGTTGCCGGCGATGGTCGGCAGCGACACGTTCGCGATGGTGGTGTCCAGCACCTGCATGAACGTGGCCAGCGACAGACCGATCGTGCTCAGGGCCAGGTTGGGCGGGCGGAATTCGGTGGTCATCGGTGCCGGTCGTCTAGTCTGGAATGGGTAGGAACCCGCTCGCGGGCGATGCTTTTTTCCGAATTCTCAAAGCAACAGCATCGCCCGCGAGCGGGCTCCTGCAGGGGCGCTATTTGCCGCCGGCCATGTTGGCGTGGACGATCTGCCCGATCACCGTGTCGGCCTTGGCCAGCTGCTGCCGATAGACGTCGGTGCTGAAGGCCGGCCGGGTCGGCGACTGCTGCGCCAAGGTCGGGCCGCTCTGGTCGTGCAGGCTGACGTCCACCGCCAGCGACATGCCCAGCCGCAGCGGATGTTTGTCCAGCTGAGTCGGGTCGTCGAACACGATGCGCACCGGAATGCGCTGCACGATCTTGATCCAGTTGCCGGTGGCGTTCTGCGCCGGCAACAGCGAGAACGCGCTGCCGGTGCCGACGCCGAGGCTCTGCACCTTGCCCTTGTATGCCACCGCGCTGCCATACACGTCCGCCTCGATCGTCACCGGCTGGCCGATGCGCATGTCGGTGAGCTGGGTCTCCTTGAAGTTCGCATCCACCCACACGCCATGCAGCGGCACCACCGCCATCAGCGCCGCGCCAGGCTGCACGCGCTGGCCGACCTGCACCGAGCGTTTGGCCACATAGCCGTCCACCGGCGCGATCAGGGTGGCGCGCACGTCGTCGAGGAAGGCGGCGCGCAGGTGGGCCGAGGCGGCCTGTACGTCCGGATGCGAGGCGACCACGGTGTCGTCGACCAGCACCTTGCTGGTCTGGTACTGCTGCTGCGCCGCGATCAGCGCGCTCTCGGCGCTGGTCAGCGCATCGCTGGCGTGCGCCAGTTCCTCGGTCGAGATCGCGCCGGACTTTGCCAGCGCCACGCGCCGGTGGTAGTCGGCACGCGCCTTGGCTACCGCGGTCTGGCGCGCGGCCACGTCGGCCTGCGCGCCGTTGACGCTGGAATACAGGCCGCGCACCTTGCGCACGGTATTGGCGAGGTTCGCCTTCGCTTCGGCCAGCGCCACGTCGGCGTCGCTGGGGTCGAGCTGCACCAGCACGTCGCCGGCGTGCACCAGGTCGCCGTCATCGGCGCCGATGCTGACCACGGTGCCGGGCACCTGCGGGGTGATCTGCACCACGTTGCCGTTGACGTAGGCGTCGTCGGTACCCTCGTACCAGCGGCCGTCGAGGAAATACCACAGCGCCCAGCCGATCACGGCGAGCAGCGTCACGATGCCGAGCAGGCGCAGCAGCAGGCCGCGCGGGTTCTTCGGTGCCGCCGTATCCGGCAGTGGAGCGACCGGCGCGCTTGCGGCCGCGGTTGGGTTCTGGCTGGACATGGGGCTGCCTCAGGAACGGGATGGGGTGGAAGACGGGGTGCCGGCCCGCGGCTGGAAACCACCGCCGAGGGCCTGGATCAGCTGCACCGAAAGATCGACCTGCTGCGCCTCGAGCGCGGCGCTGCCGCGTTCGGCGGCGAGCAGCTGCTGACGCACGCTAAGCGCTTCCAGGTAGCTGCCGATGCCGGCCTTGTAACGCTGCTCGGCCAGTTGCCAGGCCTGCTGCGCGGCGTCCTGCGCGCGCTGCTGCGCGTCGATCTGCTGTTGCAGCGACTGCAGCGCGGACAAATCATCGGCGACCTGGTTGAGCGCGCCGACCAGGGTCTGGTTGTACTGCGCCACGGCGAGGTCGTATTGCGCATCCTTGCCGGACAGGTGGGCGCGCAACTCGCCGCCGTCGAAAATCGGCAGGCTGAGCGACGGCCCGAACTGATAGAACCGCCCGGCCAGGCTGAGCGGGTTGGCGCCGCCCATGCTGACCATGCCGGCCATCGCGCCGATGCTGATGTTCGGCAGGAAGGCGGTCTTCGCCGCCTGGATGTCCTTGCCGGCCGCCTCGACGCGCCAGCGTGCGGCGACCAGGTCGGCGCGATGGCCGACCAAGTCCAGCGGCAGGTCGGTCGGCACCGCCAGCGCGGCCGGTTTCAGCAACTGCGGCCGGGCGATCTGCAGCCCGCGATCCGGACCCTTGCCCAGCAGTACCGCCAGCGACGAGCGCGCGGCATCGACCGCGCGGCTGGCCAGCGCCACCTGCTGCTCGGCGCTCGCCACTTCGGCGTCGCCCTGCTTCAGCGCGATCTGGTTGTCGATGCCGGCGGCGACGCGCTGACGGGTCAGCTCGCGCGACTGCTTCGCGCGCTTCTGCTCACCGGCGGCCAGGTCCTGCTGGGTGAACGCGTAGCCAAGCTGCGCATAGGCGCGGGCGATATTGCCGGAAAGTTCGATGCGTGCGGCGCGGGCATCGACCTCGGCGGCGCGTGCCTGGCCCACCGCCGCTTCCCACGCGGCACGCTTGCCGCCCCACAGATCCAGATCCCACTTGAAGCTGGCGTAGCCGTACTTGGCCAGCGCGAAATGCGCCTTGTCGCCGAGCAGCGCGGCCGGCGGCCGGGCCCCGGCGACCGCGGCGCCGCCATTCACGCTGGGCCCGCGCGCGGCATCGGCGATGCCGGCCTCGGCCTGCGCCGCGCGGGCGCGCGCATCGGCGACGCCGAGGCCGGGGTTGTCCCGCAGCGCTTCGGCGATCAGCGCGTCGAGCTGCGGATCGCCCAGCCCGCTCCACCAGTCGGTGGAGGGCCACGCCGCCGCGGACAGGTGAGCCAGGCTGCGCTCGGCCTTCAGCGTGGACGGATCGATCGGCGTGCCGTCCGGATGCAGGCCGCCGCCGCTGGCGCAAGCGGCCAGCGCGAGGGTCAGGGCGGCGGCAGCCGCAAGAAGATGCAGACGCATGGAAAGGTCCAGGGGGAAGGGTCAGTTCTTGTCGCGGAGCGCGTGCAGCACGCGTTCCAGGTAGTCGTGCAGTTGCACCTGTTCGGCTTCGTCGAGCGAGCGCTGCGCGGCGGTCAACACGCGCTCGTTGCAGTCGACCAGCTGCGTCCACAGCGTGTTGCCGGCGTCGGTCAGCTCGATCCGCAGCGCACGGCGGTCCTGCTCATGCCGGCAGCGGCGCAGGTAGCCCTTGCGTTCGAGCTGGTCGAGCTGGCGGGTCATTGCGCCGCCGTCCAGTTCGACCGCACGGGCCAGCTCGCTGGCCGACATCGGGCCGAGCCGGGCCAGCCGCTTGAGAATCAGGAACTGGGTGAAGCTCAGGTTCAGGCCCTTGGCCGCCAACTCGCCCTCCATCGCACGCACGATCTCCGCCCGCACCAAGCCGAGCAGGACGCCGAGGCTTTCCTTGGGAGTGGTGAAGGCGAGCGATTCGCTACTCATGGCCGTGCATTCTATTGCCCAAAGTATATTTGTCAAAGCAAATATGTTCATGGCATGTATTTGCTTGGGCCGGGCGTCAGGCGGCGTGCCTGCGGCTCGTCGCGCACCGGCGCGCAACGCGGGGTCGCGGGCTGATTCGAACGCGCCCGGCGCCCCGCAAGGTCGCCAGTCATGTCGATCTCCTGCATGGTTTGACGCAAGGACGCCTGCGCACGGCGTGGCGTGACAGGCTGATGCGGTACGAACCGTGGCTGCGCCCCCGGCATGCTGCGGCAGTCGGCCGCGCAGGGGTGATAATCCCCGCGCCCGTCATACCCAAGGAACGAAATCATGGCCTCCGTCCCGACATCCTGCGCGCCTCAGTCACCGCGCCATGGAAGGAGATGACGATGCATCGCCCCGAGGTGCAGGCCTTCTTCGACGAAGCCAGCCATACCTTCAGCTACGTGGTGTGGGACCCGGCCACGGCCAGGGCGGCGGTGTTCGACAGCGTGCTCGACTACGACGCCGCGTCCGGGCGTACCGGTCATGCATCGGCCGATGCGCTGATCGCGTTCGTGCGTGCGCGAGGGCTCGATGTGGACTGGGTGATCGACACTCACGTGCACGCCGACCACCTGTCGGCGGCGCCGTATGTGCAGGCGCAACTGGGTGGCCGGCTGGGCATCGGCGAACACATCCGCGACGTGCAGGACACGTTCGGCCAGCTGTTCAACGCGGGCCCCGGCTTCCGGCGCGACGGCAGCCAGTTCGATCACCTGTTCAAGGACGACGAGCGCTACATGATCGGCGGCATCGAAGCCGTGGCGATGCACACGCCCGGCCACACGCCGGCGTGCATGAGCCACCGGGTCGGCGACGCCGCCTTCGTCGGCGATACCCTGTTCATGCCCGACTACGGCACCGCGCGCTGCGATTTTCCCGGCGGCGATGCGCGCATGCTGTACCGCTCGATCCAGCGCATTTTCGCCTTGCCGCCGGAAACCCGGGTATTCCTCTGCCACGACTACAAGCCCGCTGGCCGCGACGTGTTTGCCCACGAGACCACAGTCGGCGCCGAGCGTCGCGACAACATCCACGTGCACGACGGCATCGGCGAAGATGACTTCGTGCGCCTGCGCGAGGCGCGCGACGCCAGCCTGGCGATGCCGGCGCTGCTGCTGCCGGCGGTGCAGGTGAACATGCGCGCGGGTCAGCTGCCGGCGGCCGAGGACAACGGCGTGCGCTACCTGAAGATTCCGCTGGATGCGTTGTGAGCGGGCGCCGATGCGGCGGCAGCCTGACGGTCGGCCGTCGTCGGAGTGACGGATGATCTACGTCCTGCTCAGCGTGGTGTGCAGCGTGCTGGTGTCGGTGCTGCTGAAGCTGGCACGGCGTTTCGACATCGACGTGGGCCAGGCGATCGCCTGGAACTACGTGGTGACCAGCGCGCTCACCGTGTTGCTGCTGCAGCCCACGCTGGCGAGTCTGCGCGAACCCGGCGTGCCGTGGCTGGCGCTGGCCGCGCTGGGCATCCTGTTGCCGACGATCTTCCTGGCGCTGGCCGCGTCGGTGCGGCATGCCGGCATCGTGCGCAGCGATGCGGCGCAGCGGCTGTCCTTGCTGCTGTCGCTGGTGGCGGCGTTCGCGCTGTTCGGCGAACAGCTCAACGCACCCAAGGGCCTCGGCATTGCGCTGGGCCTGCTCGCCCTGCTGTGCATGGTCTGGCGCAGCGGGCAGGGCACGACGGAGCGCGGCGCCGCCGGCTGGCTGTATCCGCTCGTGGTGTTCGGCGGCTTCGGCGTGATCGACGTCCTGTTCAAGCGCGTGGCGCTGGCCGGCGTGCCGCTGGGCGCGTCGCTGCAGGCGATGTTCGCGCTGGCGTTGCTGGTGGCGTTCGCGCTGCAGCTGTGGCGGCGCCTGCAGGATCAAACCCGCTTCACGACACGCAGCGCGCTGGCCGGCATGCTGCTGGGGCTGGCCAACTTCGGCAACATCCTGTTCTACCTGCGCGGCCACCGCGCGCTGCCGCAGCATCCGGCGCTGGTGTTCGCCAGCATGAACCTCGGCGTAGTGGCGCTGGGTGCGCTGGTCGGCCTGCTGGTCTTCCGCGAGCGGCTGAGCCGGCTCAACCTCGCCGGCGTGGCACTGGCGCTGTTGGCGATCGGGGTGATCGCGCGCGGCTGATCACCGACGGCAGTGACTTCCGGGCTATGAAATCCCGTCGTCGTGGCGCATATGCTGCGGCTTCCCGGGGCGAAGCCGCCTCAGTCGTCAAGGATCGCCCATGCGCAAGCCTCTCCTCACCGCGGCGCTTGCCGCGCTGCTGCTCAGCTCCGTCGCGATCGCCGGACCGGACAAGAAGGACGACGAGAGCAAGCCGGAGTCGAAGCCCGATGCGACACTGGTCGAGCCGCAAACGTCGAGCAGCGAGGGCACGGTGTCGGTCGAGGGGCATCGCGTCGACTACAAGGCGGTGGCCGGCACGCTGGTGCTGCACGGCACGGGTGACAAGGAAGACGAGCCGCAGGTCAGCATGTTCTACGTGGCCTATTTCAAGAAGGGGGCGAGCGCGACGAAACGGCCGGTCACCTTCATTTACAACGGCGGCCCCGGATCGGCCACGGTGTGGTTGCACATGGGCGCGTTCGGCCCCCGGCGCGTGGTCACCAGCGACGACGGCCACACGCCGGCGGCGCCGTACGGGCTGGTCAACAACGATTACAGCCTGCTCGACGCCTCCGACCTGGTGTTCATCGACGCGCCCGGCGCCGGCTTCAGCCGGCTGATCGCGGATGACGGGGACAAGGACAAGCGCGACGAGCAAATGAAGGAACGCAAGAAGGCGATCTACGGCGTCGACGGCGACGGCCACGCCTTTGCGCAGTTCATCACCCAGTTTTTGTCGAAGTACGACCGCTGGAATTCGCCGAAGTACCTGTTCGGCGAAAGCTACGGCACCACCCGCTCGGCGGTGCTGGCGAACATCCTGGAGAACGAGGACAGCGTCGATCTCAACGGGGTGATCCTGCTCTCGCAGATCCTCAGTTTCGACACCAGCATCGACGGGCCGGAGTTCAATCCCGGCATCGACCTACCATACGAGCTGGCGCTGCCGACCTTCGCCGCCACCGCGTTCTACCACCACAAGCTGCCACAGCAGCCGGCCGCACTGGAACCGTTCCTGCGCGAGGTGGAGCAGTACGCACTGGGCGACTACGCGCAGGCATTGATGGCCGGCTCGCGCCTTGACGATGCGCGCAAGCAGACGGTGGCGCAGAAGCTGCACGAGTACACCGGCCTGCCGGTGGCCTACCTGCTGAAGGCGGACCTGCGCGTGACCGGCGGCATGTTCGAGCATGAATTGCAGACCGACGGCGAGATCACCACCGGCCGGCTGGACAGCCGCTTCTCCGGCCCGGCGATCGATCCGCTGAGCAAGGACTCCGAATACGATCCGCAATCCTCGGCGATCAGTTCGGCTTACGTGGCCGCCTTCAACGACTACGTGCGGCGCGACCTGAAGTTCGGCCAGGGTCGGCAGTACCGGCTGTTTGCCGACATCGACCACTGGGACTTCTCGCACAAGGCGCCCGGCGTGCACGGCGAGGCGCTGCAGTCGTCGACCAACGTGATGCCGGACCTGGCCATGGCGATGAAGACCAACCCCAACCTCAAGGTCTATCTGCACGGCGGCTACTACGACCTGGCCACGCCGTACTTCGCCGCGGACTACGAGATGCACCACCTGCCGATCCCGGCCACCCTGGAGCGCAACATCAGCTATGCGTGGTATCCGTCCGGGCACATGGTGTACGCGCATGAGGCGTCGCTGAAGCAGCTGCACGACAACGTGGCCAGCTTCATCGGGCAGACGGACAACGTCAGGTAGCCGGCTTGCGTCGGGTGCCGGTGCTGCGGCCGGACGGCGCGGTGGAGCCGCGCACCACCAGCTCCGGGCTGAAGCGCTCGTTGCGGCTGTGGAGCGACCCGCCGTTGGCCTCGCGCTGCAGGTCGCCGATCAGGCGCCAGGCCCGCCGCCTCGGCGTCAACGCGATCGCCGCCGCCTTCATGGTGCTGTGGTGGTTTGATGGGGTGGGCGATGGCTCGGCGCGGCATCCGCCAAGCTCCAGCGATGCCGGCGCCCCGCAGGCAGTCCACGCCATCAGCGTGCGGCAGCCGGCATTTCCGGCAGCGAGGGCGGATAACGCAGCAAGACATGCTTGGCCAGCTGGGTGTCGGCGGCCGACAACTCGATCAGCGCGGTGGGCTTGCCGCCGACCAGCGCGGCGATCGCCGCGCCGTCGCGGTACAGCACGCGCGAGCCGGCCAGCGCCGGCACCTTGTCGCCGACCAGCACGGTGCCGACCAGGTTCAGCGGGTCGCAGCCGCTGAGGCAGACCAGCTCGCCGTCGTCCGCGCGCTGGCGTACTGCGCGCAGCGGCGCGATCGCCTCGGGCAGGGCGAACTGCTCGCCGACCAGGCCTTCGACGAAGCGCCCGCCGCGGATTTCGCCGCGGGCCTCCAGCCGGTGGTACACGCGCAGCAGTTCGCGCCACGGCGGCAGCCACGGCGCTTCGCGTTCCAGCAGCTTCCAGAACACCACGCCGTAGCGGCGCAGCAGGGTGCGCGCGATGTGCTCGATCGCCTCTGGTTCGGGCTTGCCGCTGCCCGGCGCGATATTGCGTGCCAGCGCCCAGCGCCCCGCATCCTCGATGCCGCCGAACTGATGCCGGCGCAGCCGCCGGTGCCGCCCGCCGTCGCGCTTCGCCGCCGGCAGCAGCAGCGCGCGCAGGCCGGCGAAGCTGTCGGCGCTGACCCGGCCGGCGGCAACCAGCTCGCCCAGCGCGTCTTCCAGCTCGGTGCGCAGCAGCCGGGCGGCGCCCAGCAACTCGTCGAAGAACAGGGCGCCGTGTTCCTGCAGCGCATCGGCGACGGCTTGCGCGCGCGACGACAGCAGGAACTCCTGCGGATCGCTTGCGGCAACGGACGTCCAGACGGCCATATCGCGCCTTGGCAACAGTACGATGGGGGTGCTGCGCACCGGTCCGCCGCCACCGCCGCTGGCGGTGCGCAGGCGGGTCCAGCCGATCCGCCCGGCGCGGCACAACTCGTCCAGCCAGCTGATCGAGTAGTCGTCGATGCGCGCCGGCAGCAGTTCGGTTTCCCACGCGCCGGCCGCAGCCTCGTAGCCTTCCAGCTGCGCCAGTGTGGCCACCAGCGCGTCCGGCCCGCTCAGCCGGGTAGCCGCCGATACATGCTGCCAGTCAAACAGGAAGCGCATCAGCGCACGCCGGCTGACCGGTTCGATCTCGCGGCGCAGGCGGCCGATGGTGTAGCGGTGGATGCGTGCCAGCAGGTGGCGCTCGCACCACTCGGTGTCGCTGGCCTCGGCGGTGAAGCGGCCCTGCATCACGTAGCCTTCGGACTGCAGCCGCAGCAGCGCCTGCTCCACTTCGCCGGGGTCGACGTGGATGGGTTGCGCCAGTCCGTTCACGGTGACCGGGCCGAGTCCGCCGAGGCGGTGGCGCACCAGTTCCAGCAAGGCGTCTTCGCGCGTCCAGGTCTGCGCGGCGTATTCGGCCGGGGCAGCGATCGGCGGTTGCATGGCGGCGGCGGGATGCAGCGTCTGCCACAGCGGCAACTGTTCGGCGGATGCCCAGACGTCGCCGAGCCGGGTGGCGCGCTTCGCCTTCGCCAGTGCGTGCAATCGCTCGTCCCAGTCGGTGTTGGCCGCCACTTCCGCTGTGGTGACGAAGCCCAGCAGGGTCAGTGCCTCGTGCATCTCGTCGGCATCGCGCACCTGCGGCCAGGCCTCTTCGCGTACCGCGGCGATCGCGGCGGGGTCCAGCCGGCCGAGGTCGTCGGCGCTGTCGGTGTCGTTCCAGCGACGCGTCTGCACCGCCTGGGTGCGGCGTTCCTCCAGCGGAGCGTCGTCGAGGAACGCATACGGTGCGGCGTTCAGCACTTCGGCGGCGAGCGGGCTGGGTGCGCTGAGGTCGCGCGCCACGACGGCGATCTCGCCACCTTCGAGCTTGCGCAGGATCGCCAGCAGCCCGTCCACGTCCATCGCCTCGCGCAGGCAGTCGTGCAGGGTCTGGTTGACCAGCGGGTGATCCGGCACCTCGCGTTCGCCCACGATGTTTTCCAGGCAGGCGACCTGGTCGGGGAAGACCGCGGCGAGCAGGTCCTCGCTCTTCATCCGCTGCAGCGGCGGCGTCGTCTTCTTGCCGCCGGTGAAGCGCGGCAGCGCCAGCGCGGTCACCGCATTCCAGCGCCAGCGCGCGGGGAACAGCGGCGCGTCGAGCAGGGCCTGCACCAGCACGTGCTCGGCGGTGGCCGAGTGCAGGTAGTGCGCCACTTCCTCTAGCGGAAAGCTGTGGCTGGTCGACAGTGACAGCACGATCGCGTCCTCGGTCGCCGCTGCCTGCAGCTCGAAGTTGAACTGGCGGCAGAAGCGCTTGCGCAGCGCCAGCCCCCACGCGCGGTTGATGCGGCTGCCCCACGGCGTGTGGATCACCAGCTGGGTGCCGCCGGATTCGTCGAAGAAGCGCTCCAGCACCAGCGTGTGCTGGCTCGGCAGCACGCCGAGGGCGGCCTTCGCACGGGAAAGATAATCGGCCAGCTGCTGCGCGGCGGCTTGGTCCAGGCCGAGCTGATCGCGCAGCCAGGCGACCGCGGCCGGCGCGCCGCCGGCGTCGAGCTGCGCGGAGATTTCCTCGCGCAGGCGCGACACGCCGAACGACAACTCGTCGCTGCGCCCCGGTGCTTCGCCGAGCCAGAACGGAATGCTCGGCGGCGCGCCGTGCGCATCCTCCACCCGCAACCGGTCGCGCTCGACGCGCTGGATGCGGTAGCTGGTGTTGCCGAGCTGGAAGATGTCGCCGGCCATGCTCTCGACCGCGAAATCCTCGTTCACCGTGCCCACGATGATTGCCTGCGGTTCCAGCACCACCTTGTAATCGGCGGTGTCCGGGATGGTGCCGCCGGAAGTCAGCGCGGTGAGCCGCGCACTGCGCCGCGCACGCAGCTGGCCGTGCACCGCATCGCGGTGGATGTACGCGGCGCGAGCGCCACGACGGGTGGTGAAGCCCTCGGCCAGCATGCGCACCACCGCGTCGAAATCCGCACGCGCGAGATCGCGGTACGGATGGGCGCGACGCACCAGCGCGTACAGCGCGTCCTCGCTCCATTCCTGGCTGGCGACCTCGGCGACGATCTGCTGCGCCAGCACGTCGAGCGGCTGCGGCGGCATGATCAGCGCGTCCAGCTCGCCGCGGCGCACGCAGTCGAGCAGGGCGGTGCATTCGATCAGGTCGTCGCGGGTGGCCGGGAACAGCCGCGCCTTCGGGGTGCCGTCGATGCTGTGGCCGGACCGGCCGGCGCGCTGCAGGAACGCGGCGATCGAACGCGGCGAACCGAGCTGGCAGACCAGGTCGACCTCGCCGATGTCGATGCCCAGCTCCAGCGATGCGGTGGCCACCAGCACTGCCAGCTCGCCGCGCTTGAGCCGCTGTTCGGCATCCAGCCGTTGCTCCCTGGCCAGACTGCCGTGATGCGCTGCCACGGCTTCCTTGCCCAGCCGCTCGGACAGGTGCCGCGCCGCGCGCTCGGCCATGCGCCGCGTGTTGACGAAGACCAGGGTGGTGCGATGCGCCTGCACCAGCTGGGCGAGGCGGTCGTAGACCAGCTCCCAGCCATCGTTGGACATCACCGCTTCCAGCGGCACCGGCGGCACCTCGATGGCGAGATCGCGCGGACGGGTGTGGCCCACGTCGATGATGGTTGCTTTGTTCCCGCCCTTGCGCGCAGCGAGAGGGGTGAACCCCGCAAGTTCCGCATTGTCGCCGGCACCCACCAGAAAGTCGGCGACCATCTCGATGGGTTTCTGCGTCGCCGACAGCCCGATCCGCAGCAGGCGCCGCTGGCACAGCGACTCCAGCCGTTCCAGCGACAGTGCCAGGTGCGAGCCGCGCTTGCTGCCGGCGATGGCGTGGATCTCGTCGACGATCACCGTGCGCGTGCCGGCCAGCATCACGCGGCCGGAGGCCGAGCCGAGCAGCACGTACAGCGACTCCGGCGTAGTCACCAGGATGTGCGGCGGCTGCTTGCGCAGCAGGTTGCGCTCGACCTGCGGGGTGTCGCCGGTGCGCACGGCAGTGCGGATCGCCACGTCGGGCAGGCGGAGCTTCTCGAGTTCGGCGCGGATGCCTTCCAGCGGCGCTTCCAGGTTGATGTGGATATCGTTCGACAGCGCCTTCAGCGGCGACACGTAGACCACGCTGGTGGTGTCGGCGAGCGCGCCGCCGTGCGCGACGCCCTCGTGCACCAGTGCGTCGATCGCGGCGAGGAAGGCGGTGAGCGTCTTGCCCGAGCCGGTCGGCGCGGCGACCAGGGTGTGTCGGCCGGCGCGGATCGACGGCCACGCCGCCGCCTGCGCCGCCGTGGGCGCGGGGAAGGTGCGGCGAAACCAGGCGGCGACGGCCGGATGGAAATCGTCCAGCGGGCAGGGGTCCAGGCGCATCGGTGATGGTCCGTGCGGCGGTCGGGAAGAGCGCCGCGTGCATCATATATGGGGCCGCCCCGCACCCGTCCAAGCCGTCATGAAAGCGGCCACGAATGGCCATGAAAGCGGCGATGCAAGCACGCGCATGACATGTCAGTATTCAGCTTCGGTCGACACAGGTCAGGGGCCCGAGGGGGAATCCGGTGGCGGCCTTCATGCGAAGGACAATCATGCACGTCACGGAAATGCTTCCGCGCAAGCCTGGCGCCATGCGGCCGGCTTGGCGCCGGCTGGCCCTGCTTGCCGGCGCCGGCCTGTGCGCCATCGGCACCGGCCATGCCGCCAGCCTCGATCCGGCGGTGTTGCCGAAGATCCAGGCGGCCACGTTCGAGGTGGTGGCGGCCAAGCCGCTCAACGACCCGCGAACCTACGAGAAGCCGTTGCCGCTGGAGTTGCTGCCGTACCAGGAGCGCAACGACAAGTACTACTCGGTCGGCACCGCGTTCGCGCTGGACAACCACCGCTACGTGACGGCGGCGCACGTGCTGCAGGTCGGCATCGACAGCCTGTGGGGCGAGCCCGCGCTGCGCGACGCCGACGGTCACGTGTACGCAATCGACAAGATCGAAAAATACTCGCTGCAGCAGGATTTCGTGGTGTTCACGCTGGCCACGCAACCCGCGCACGCCGCCACGCTGGAGGTGAACACGAAGCCGGCGTTGAACGAGGTGGTCTACGCGGTGGGCAATGCGCTGGGCACTGGCGTGGTGATCCGCGACGGCCTGTACACCTCCGACACGCCGGAGGATCAGGACGGGCGCTGGAAGTGGATGCGCTTCTCGGCGGCCGCGTCGCCCGGCAACAGCGGCGGCCCGTTGCTGGACACCGACGGCAAGGTCATCGGCATCGTGCTGATGAAGTCGGCGAACGAGAACCTCAACTACGCGCTGCCGATCGGCAGGGTGCTGGACGCGCCGGACCACGTGGCCTCGATCGACCAGCGCGTGCCCTACCAGTTCGACGTGTTCGACACGATCCTCAGCAATACCTTCAAGACCGAATTCGCGTTGCCGCTGAGCTTCGCCGACTTCAGCGCCGCGTTCCAGCAGCGCTTCAACGCCTACGCCGACCGGCAACTGAAGGCCTTGCTGGCGAAGGAGCCGGACAAGCTGTTTCCGCACGGCGCCGGCTCCAACGCGATACTGCACAGCATGCCGTCGATGGGCAATTTTCCGGCGCTGATCACGCGCGACAACGACGGCACCTGGAGCCTGGCGCGGAAGACCGGCGACACCACCACGCTGCCAAACAACGGCTACGTGACCCCGGGTGTCGCCGGGCGGAACCTGCTGTTCCACCTGCGCAAGCCCGATGACGTGTCGTCCGCCCAGCTGTACGGCGATCCGGTGAAGATGATGGACATGCTGGCCAGGGTCGGCTTCATGACCCGCGACATCGGCCCGGAAAAGATCCGGATCACCTCGCTGGGCAAGCCGAGGAGCGACACCCTGTACACCGACGCCTGGCAGCGCCGCTGGCAGGTGCGCACATGGACGATGCCGACCGAGAACGCGCTGGTGATGACCTTCGCGCTGCCGGTGCCGGACGGCTACGTGGTGCTGATGCGGTTCGCCCAGGCCAGCCAGGAGCACGACTACCTGATCAACCTGCAGGCGCTCACCGACTTCTTCTTCGTCAGCTATGACGGCACGCTGGCGCAGTGGCAGGGCTTCCTGAAGAACACCGCCCTGCTGCCGGCGGCGTTCAAGGACATCCGCATCGACATCGACTACGGCCATCGCTTTGCCTACACCTCGAAACGGCTGCGCTATGCCTACACGCCGGCGCTGCAGAAGATCGAGCCCGACAGCATGCTCACGCTCGGCTTCAGCTACTTCACCGACCGCGGCAAGGTGGTGTGGGACGTGGCCGACGTGTGGCAGGCGGCCAGCGCGCACGACAAGGACTGGAGCAATTTCGCGCGCGTGGTGGCGCCGTCCGACGACCTCAACGACAACTTCAAGAGCAACTGGAACAAGATCGTGAACCGTCAGCGCCCGTTCGACGGCGCGCCGCGCAGCGAGAACGACGTGATGAAGATCAGCAGCGTCATTGCCGGTGCGGACGAGGCGAAGCCGACGGTGCTGTACACCGTCTACCACTACGCCGAAGGGGCGCACTCCCCGGCCGAGATGAAGGCCAGGCTTGGCCTGCTGCTGAAGGACGCGCACGTCAGCGAGCACTGAGGCCGCCGGGTCAGCGGGGGTGCTGTAGCAGCCGGAGCTTTCGCGCCGGCTGCGCTTGTATGACAATGCTGCGACGCCGCAGGGGCGAACCGGCCCGAGTCACGGCGCACCATTGCCTTCCACCCGGGGAATTCTCATGCCTGTTGCTCGTCCGTCGCGTTCCACCGTGCTTGCCTTGTCCATCGCCTTTGCCCTGGGCCTGCCGGCTTCCGCCACGCTGGCCCAGGAGGCCGTGGCGCCGACCAAGCCGCAGCCCACCAAGACCACCGAACTGCAGACGGTGAACGTCACCGCATCGAAGCGGGTGGAGAACATGCAGAAGGTGCCGATGGCGCTGACCGTGCTGACGCCGGACAAGCTGGAGGCGTTCGGCCAGTCCGGCGACACCGTGCTGCAACTGGCCTCGCGCGCACCCAGCGTGTATGCCGAGACGTCGTATGGCCGCGAGTTCCCGCGCTTCTACATCCGCGGTCTGGGCAACAGCGATTTCGACCTCAACGCCTCGCAGCCGGTGTCGATGGTGTACGACGACATCGTGCAGGAGAACCCGATCCTGAAAGGCTTCCCGCTGTTCGACCTGGCTCAGGTCGAGGTGTTGCGCGGCCCCCAGGGCACGCTGTTCGGGCGCAACTCGCCGGCCGGCGTGATCAAGTTCGAGTCGGTGCGTCCGAGTCAGGAGACCAGTGGCTACGCCCGCGTCTCCTACGGCTCGCTCGGTACCGCCAACGCCGAAGCGGCACTGGGCGGCGCGCTGGGCGGGCACTGGTCCGGTCGCGTCTCGGCGCTGGCGCAGCATCGTGACGGCTGGATCGACAACACCTTCACCGGTCAGAAGAACGTGCTGGGCGGCTACAACGACCGCGCCGTGCGACTGCAGGCGCTGTACGAGAACGACGGCTTCAGCGCGCTGATCAGCGGCCACGCGCGCTGGCTGGATGGCAGCGCGATGGTCAACCGCGCCAATGCGATCGAACTGGGTGGCCCCAGCTTCGTGCCCGGCTTTGAGCGCGACAAGGTTTCGCAGGACGGCCGCAACAAGCAGCACCTGTTCAGCTGGGGCAGCAACCTGCACCTGGCGTGGAACCTGGGCGACTACACCTTCACCTCGATCACCGGGCTGGAGCGCGCCACCACCTACAGCCTCGGCGACGTCGACGGCGGCTACGGTGCGAGTTTCCACCCGCCGATGGGCCCGGGCTTCATCCCGTTCCCGTCCGAGACCGCCGACGCGTTGCCGCACGATCGCCAGATCACCCAGGAATTCCGCCTCGCCAGCAATGGGCAAGACAAGCTCAACTGGCAGGTCGGCACCTACTGGTTCGACGAAGACATCGCGATCAGCAACTTCGACTACGCCACCTTCAACAACCACGCGCTGGACGGCTACGCCAGCCAGACCCAGCGCACCAAGGCGTGGGCGGTGTTCGGTTCGACCAACTACCAGTTGACCGACGACTTCGAGCTGCGCGCCGGCGCGCGCTGGTCGCACGACTCGCGCGACTTCCAGGTGACGCGCTACCTGTCGCCGTTCGGCGCGGGTCCGTTGCATTTGACGGCCCAGCCGCACGACGCACGCTGGAGCGGCGACCTCACCGGCACCTGGACGCTCAGCCCGAACGTCAACGTGTACGCACGCATCGCCAACGGCTTCCGCGCGCCCAGCGTGCAGGGCCGCGTGCTGTTCGCCGACTTCATCTCGCAGGCCAAGCCCGAGACGATCACCAGCTACGAGATGGGCGTGAAGACCACCGGCATGGACAACCACGTGCGCTTCAATGCGGACGTCTATACGTTCAACATGCACAACCAGCAACTCACCGCGGTGGGCGGCGACATCAACGTGACGCGCCTGCTGAATGCCAGCAAGACCCAGGGCTACGGTGCCGAATTCGACCTGGAGGCCTACCTCACGCCGAACTTCGTGCTCACCGCCGGCGGCAGCTACAACCACACCGAACTGAAGGACCCGAACCTGGCGGTGGCCGTGTGCGGTTCCGGCTGCACCATCCTCGACCCGCTCAGCGCCAACGGCAACGCACTGGTCTATGGCAACACCCTGCCGAACGCGCCGAAGTGGATCGGCACGCTCACCGCGCGCTACGGCATCCCGTACGGCGACGGCGGCGAGTTCTTCGTCTACACCGACTGGAACTACCGCAGCGAGGTGAACTTCTTCCTGTACGACTCGGCCGAGTTCAAGGGCAAGCCGCTGCTGGAAGGCGGTGTGCGGCTCGGCTACAACTGGGATTACGGCCGCCGCGAGGTCGCCCTGTACGGCCGCAACGTCACCAACAAGCAGGCGATCACCGGCGCGATCGACTTCAACAACCGCACCGCGTTCGTCAACGATCCACGCATCATCGGCGTGGAATTCCGCGCCGAGCTGTAAGGGTGCCGACGCCTCACCGTGTCATCGCCTGGCGCGGTGAGGCAGAATCGTCTCTTTGCCCGCAAGCGAGCGCGACGTGGATCACCCTGGCCAGCCTGCCGACACCCACCTGACCTTGACGATGGCCGACGGCCAGTCGCTGTTCCTGCGCGACTGGCCGCTGCCGCAAGCGCGCGGCGCGGTGCTGATCGTGCATGGACTGGGCGAACACAGCGGTCGCTACCAGCGCCTGGCGGCGTGGTTCAACCAGCGCGGTTACGCCGTGCGTGGCTACGACCAGCGTGGCCATGGCAGGACCCCGGGGCGCCGCGGCGGCCTGCGTCACGGCGACGACCTGCTGGAAGACCTCGCCACCGTCTACCACGACTACGCCAACGGCCTGCCGCATCCACCGCTGCTGCTCGGCCACAGCCTGGGCGGCCTGGTCGCCGTGCGCAGCGTGCTGGATGGCCGCGTCGCGCCACCGGCCTTGCTGTTGTCGTCGCCGGCGCTGCGCAGCTGGGAATCGCCGCGGATGATCCGCCTGGCGCGGATGCTCAGCCGCATCGCGCCGAACCTGCCGCTGCGCAGCGGGCTGGATTTCGACAAGCTCTCGCACGACCGCCAGGTGGTCGCCGACTATCGCAGCGATCCCCTGCGGCACGGCTGGATCACGCCGCGGCTGGCCGACTTCATCTTTCGCGACGGCGCCGCGTGCATCGCCGACGCCGCCAGCCTGGCGCTGCCGACCCTGCTGCTGGTGGCCGACAGCGACGAGTTGGTCGATCCCTCCGGCAGCCGCGCGTTTGCCCGCAAGGCCGCCGCGACGGGCCAGCTGACCACACGCTTCTTCTCGACGCTGTATCACGAGCTGTTCAACGAAGCCGAGCCGGGGCGCAGCCAGGTGCTGATGCAACTGGCCGACTGGCTGGGTCGGCAGACGCTGTCCGCGCAGCATTGACGGCGAGCAAGCCGCGTCGTCCGCCTGCGCGCCCGCTCCGCGCCTCCAAGTCGCCATGAATTCCGGCGATACTCCCACGCAGACCTACAGGGAGAAGGTTTCATGTCGCGTCGATCGTACGAGTGCTTTTCGCGCCGGGTCCTGTCGCGCGTCCTGATCAGCTTGCTGTTCGGCCTGCTGCTGGCGGCCTGCCACCGCGGCCCCGACAACGGCAAGCCGGCCCTGCAGGGCGCGCCGGCCGGCAGCGCTTCCGCGCCGGCGCCGGCGAAAACGGAGTTCGCGCTGGTCTCGGCCAGCTCGCAAACCGCCGACTCGCGCACCGCGCTGGTGCTGCGTTTCAACGCCACGCTGGCCTCGGCGCAATCGTTCGACACGCAGATCGCGGTGACCGGCCCGAACGGCGAGGTGGTCAGCGGCAGCTGGAGCCTCGACAACGACGGCAAGACGCTGCGCTTCCCGTTCGTGCAGGCGAACACCCGCTACGCGGTGCAGCTGAAGGCCGACCTGCTCGCCGCCGACGGCCGCACCCTCGGCCACGAGGTGAAGCACGACGTGTACTCCGGCAACCTGCCGGCGGCGGTCGGCTTCGCCTCGCACGGCAGCGTGCTGCCGGCGCGCGGCACCCGCGGCCTGCCGCTGGTGTCGATGAACGTGCACGACGCCGACGTGGAGTTCTTCCGTGTGCGCGAGGACGCGTTGTCGGACCTGTTCTGCGCCTATCCGCGCAACGGTCACCGCGACACTTACGAGCTCGACCATGACGTCGCCTACTACAACAACTGCGGCCAGGGCGACGAGCGGCGCAGCCGGGTGCCGATCACCCAGCTTGCCGACTCGGTCTACGCCAACCACTACACGCTGGGCGGCGAGCCGAACGAGCGCACCGTGACCTACCTGCCGGTGCAGAACATCAAGGAGCTGGCGCAGCCGGGCGTGTACATGGCGGTGGTCAAGGCCGGCGGCACGTTCAAGGACGGCTACGACACCGCCACGTTCTTCGTCAGCGACCTCGGCCTGCACCTGCGTGTGTATCGCGACAACGTGCTGCTGCACGTCGCCTCGCTGCGCGACGGTACGCCGGTGAATGCGGTGAATATCGAGATCCGCGACGCGGCCGGGCGCAGCAAGCTCAAGGCCACCACCGGCGCCGACGGCAATGCGCTGCTCGCGTACAAGATCAAGGCCTCCGACGTGCTGGTCGCGCGGCACGGCAAGGACGTCTCGGTGCTGCCGTTCAACCGGCCGGCGCTGGACGTGTCCAACTTCGACATCAGCGGCCGCAAGCAGGCACCGTTCGAGGTGTACGCCTGGTCCGGCCGCGACCTGTACCGCCCCGGCGAGACACTGCGCGCTTCGGCGTTGCTGCGCGACGACGACGGCAAGCCGATGAAGGCACAGTCGCTGTTCGTGCGGGTGAAGCAGCCGGACGGCCGCACCCTGGTGGAAAAGCGGCTGGAGCCGCAGCAGCTGAACTACTTCGAGCTGAGCCAGGCGATCCCCGCCGACGCGCCGACCGGGCTGTGGCAGCTGGAATTCCGCCTCGATCCGGCCAGCAAGGAGACCGTGCAGGCATTCCCGTTCCACGTCGAGGAGTTCCTGCCCGAGCGGCTAAAGGTCGAGCTGTCCAGCCCGCAATCGCGGCTGGCGCCGGGCGAGCCGTTGAAGCTGAAGGTTGCCTCCAGCTACCTGTACGGCGCGCCGGCCGACGGCAACCGCTTCACCGCGAAACTGCTGGTGGCGCCGGACGTGCATCCGGTTACGACGATGAAGGACACCTTCTTCGGCAATCCGCTGGTCGAGCTGCCGAAGAGTGCCGACGACGTAGTCGATGCCAAGCTCGATGCGCAAGGCGTGCTGGAGCAGGACGTGGCACTGCCCGACGACGTCAAACCGGTCGCGCCGCTGGCGGTGACCCTGTCCGGCAGCGTGTACGAAAGCGGCGGCCGCGCGGTGACCCGCCTGCTCAAGCGCACCTACTGGCCGGCCGACGCGCTGGTCGGCGTGCGCCCGCTGTTCGATCCGAAGCAGGGCGCCGAGAGCGAAGCGCCGGCCGGTTTCGAGATCGTGCGCGCGAATGCGGACGGCCAACTGGTCGCCGGTGCGCATCTGAAGGTGCGCCTGCAGCGCGAACTGCGCGATTTCTACTGGCTGTACGAGCGCGATGGCGGCTGGCAGTCCAATGCGAACCAGCGTCTGCAGCTGATCGACGAAAAAGACATCGACGTGGCCGCCGGCAAGTCGGCGAAGGTCGAGTTCCCGGTGCAGTGGGGCAGCTACCGGGTCGAGGTGTACGACCCGCAAACGAAACTCACCACGGTGTTCCCGTTCTTCGCCGGCTACAGCTGGGATGACGAGAATCTCGGCAAGGAAGCGCGCCCGGACAAGGTCAAGCTGCAGCTGGACAAGGCGCGCTACCGCGCCGGCGACACCATGAAGGTCACGGTGACGCCCCCGCAGCCCGGCCCCGGCGTGTTGCTGGTGGAATCGGATCATCTGCTCTACACGAAGAACATCGACGCGAAAGCGGGTGCCACCTTCGAGATCCCGGTCACCAAGGAGTGGGAACGCCACGACGTCTACGTGACCGCGCTGGTGTTCCGCGGCGGCGAAGCGGCCGAGCACACCACGCCGGCGCGCGCGATGGGTGTCGAGTACGTGGCGATGGACCGCAACGACCGGCGCCTCCCGCTCAAGCTCGACGCACCCGCACTGATGCGCCCGGGCAACCCGCTCGCGGTCAGCGTGCAGGCCACTGGTCTGGCCGGACAGCAGGGCTTCGTCACGCTGTCCGCGGTCGACCAGGGTGTGCTCAACATCACCAATTACCCGGTGCCCGACGCGTGGGCGTGGCTGTTCGCCAAACGTGCCTTGAGCGTGGATGCGTACGACCTGTACAGCCGCATCATCGAGGCGATGGACGGCGCCGAGGCGAAGCTGCGCTATGGCGGCGACATGAGCGGCGCGGCGCTGCCCAAGGCCACCCGGCTCAACCCGAAGGTGCAGATCGTCGACTTGTTCACCGGCCCGGTGGCGTTCGACGCACAGGGCAGGGCCACGTTGCACGTCGACGTACCCGACTTCAACGGCAGCCTGCGCCTGGCCGCGCTGGCCTATACCGACAGCCGCTACGGCAACGCCGATGGCGCGGTCACCGTGCGCGCGCCGCTGGTGGTCGAGCCGAGCACGCCGCGGGTGATGGCGGCCGGTGACAAGGCGATGATCAGCCTCGACTTGAAGAATCTGTCCGGCAAGGACGGCACGGCCAAGGTCAGCGTCAAGGGCGGCGGCCTGATCACGGTGGACAAGGCCACGCAGAGCGTACCGTTGAAGGATGGCGCCGGCACTACCTTGCACATGCCGGTGACGGCGCAGGCGGGCGCGGCGGTGGCGACGGTGGACATCCACGCCGAACTCAACGATTACCGCGTGGATCGCCACTTCGAATTCGCGGTGCGCCCGGCCTGGCCGGAAACGGTGAGCACCACGCCGCAGGCGCTGGAGGCGGGCAAGCCCGAACGCTTCGGCGCCGCCGCGATCGCCGGCCTGTTGCCGGCCACGGTGAACGCGCGGATCACCCTGAGCACCTTGCCGCCGCTGCCGTACGCGGCCGCGCTGCGCGACATGCTGCGCTACCCGTATGGCTGCATCGAGCAGACCACCAGCAAGGGCTACGCCGCGCTGATTATGGACGGCCAGACGGCCAAGGCGCTGGGCGCGCAGGTGATGAGCGACGCCGTGCGCAAGGCCGCGGTGGATGGCGCGCTGTCGCGGATCGCCTCGTTCCAGGCCAGCAACGGCCACTTCAGCTTCTGGGGCGGCAGCAGTCCGATCGTCACCTTCACCACGCCGTACGTGGTCGACTTCATGCTGGATGCGCGCGACGAGGGTTTCGCGGTGCCGCAGGACGTGCTGCAGAAATCGCTGCAGCGGCTCAACGACGACCTGCTCGCCGGCGGCCATCCGTACTACGAGTACGAGCAGCACGACCACCTGCGTATCGCCGACGAGGCGTACTCCGGCTTCGTGCTGGCCCGCGTCAACCGTGCGCCGCTGGGTACGCTGCGTGCGATCTTCGACAACGAACGGCAGAAGCTGGTCGCCCCGCTGCCGCTGGTGCATCTGGGCATCGCGCTGAAGCTGATGGGCGACACCGAGCGCGCGCAGAAAGCCGTCGACGAGGCGTTCGCGTGGAGCAAGGAACGCCCGTGGTACGTCGGCGACTACGGCTCGGACCTGCGCGACCTGGCGCTGATGGTGGCGCTCACCCACACCTACGGTATGAGCAAGCCCGCCTACGACGCGAAGCTGGTCGACTGGGCGCGCAACGCCAGCGCGAACGTGCGTCAGCGGCAGCAGGAGTTCGCCGACTACCGCTGGTCGTGGTCGTACCTGAGCACGCAGGAGCAAGCGGCGATCGCCCGCGTGGCACGCGCGTTCGACGCGAAGAGCAACGCCCCGCTGGCCGCCACGCTCACGGTGAACGGCAAGATCGAGGCTGCACCAGATCAGCACGTGTGGAGCCGCGCGCTCAGCGTGGCCGAACTCAACGCCGGCGTCAGCGTGCAGCCGACCAGCGACGCGGCGATCTTCGCCACGCTCGACGTCGCCGGCATTCCGCAGCAGGCCCCGCCGGCCGACGCCAGCCAGATCGACGTGCGGCGCAGCTACTTCACCACCGACGGCAAGCCGTGGAGCGGCAGCCAGTTGAAGGAAGGCGACACGCTGATCGTCGAACTGAGCATCGAGGCACGCATGAATATCCCCGATGCGCTGGTCACCGATCTGCTGCCGGGCGGGCTGGAAGTGGAGAACCTCAACCTCGGTGGCGCGCAGTCGTGGTCCGGCGTGGTGATCGACGGCATCGAGCTGGACCAGCACGCCTCGGCGGCGCAGATCGTGCACGAGGAGTACCGCGACGACCGCTACGCCGCCGCACTCAACCTCAGCCGCGGCGACCAGGCCCGCGTGTTCTACCTGGTGCGTGCGGTGACGCCGGGCACGTACACCGTGCCGCCGCCGCTGGTGGAGGACATGTACCGCCCGGCCGTGCGCGGCATCGGCAAGGTCGAGCCGGCGAAGATCACCGTGGTCGAACCGTAAGAGCTCGCTCCGGGGGTGATGCTCCCGGGTGGTTCTTGGACCAGAAAGGCTGGTTGGAGTCGCGGCATGCCCTTCGACTTCGGCCTGCGGCCTACGCTCAGGGCGAACGGTGTGGAGGACCGTTCACCCTGAGCGTAGCTCGCGTCAGCGAGCGAAGTCGAAGAGCCCCACAATGACCAACGCCAACCCATCCCACCGACCATCCCGTCTCAAGCGCGGGCTACGTGACCTCACGCTTGCCCTCGCCGGCGCCCTGCTCGTCGCGTTCGCCCTCGACCGCCTGTTCCCGCTCCACCTGCCCGCACCCGACACCGGCAGTACGGTGGTGCTGGCGCGCGACGGCACGCCGCTGCGTGCGTTTGCCGACAGCGATGGCGTGTGGCGCTACCCGACCACGGCGAAACAGGTGTCGCCGCTGTACCTGAAGGCGCTGCTGACTTACGAGGACCGCCAGTTCTACCGCCACCGCGGCGTCAATCCCTACGCCTTGCTGCGCGGTCTCGCCGGTGGGCTGCGCCATGGCCGCATCGTCTCGGGCGGCTCCACGTTGACCATGCAGGTGGCGCGAATCATCCAGCCGATTCCGCACAGCTTCCGCGGCAAGCTGGTGCAGATCTTCCGCGCGCTGCAGCTGGAAGTGCACCTGAGCAAGGCGCAGATCCTCGACTTGTACCTCAACCACGCGCCGTTCGGTGGTCCGATCGAGGGCGTCGAGGCGGCCTCCTGGGCGTACCTGGGCAAGCCGGCGACGCGGCTGTCGCATGCCGAGGCGGCGCTGCTCGCGGTACTGCCGCAATCGCCCAGCCGGCTGCGGCCGGACCGTCATCCCGAGGCGGCGCGCGCCGCGCGCGACAAGGTGCTCAAGCGCATGCGCGACCTCGGCGTGTGGAGCGCGGCGGAAGTGCGCGATGCGGCGATCGAACCGGTGGTCGCACGCTCGCTGCGCGCGCCGCTGTCCGCGGCCTTGCTGGCCGAACGCCTGCACCGGCAGCAGCCACAGGCGCGACGCATCATCAGTACCATCGACGCGAACCTGCAGCGCGCTGCCGAGGACCGGGTCAGCGCGTACCTGTCGCGCCTGCCGGCACACACGTCGGCGGCGCTGCTGGTGGTCGACAACGCGACGCTGGAGGCGCGCATCTACGTCGGCACCAGCGACTTCGCCGATCCGCAGCGGCACGGCTACATCGACATGGTGAACGCGCCGCGCTCACCCGGCTCGACGCTGAAGCCGTTGCTGTATGGGTTGGCGCTGGACGACGGCCTGATCCACTCGCAGAGCCTGCTGGTCGACGCGCCGCAGGATTTCGGCGGCTACAAGCCGGGCAATTTCGACGAGGCGTTCTCGGGGCCGGTCAGCGCGGCCGAGGCGCTGCAGCGCTCGCTCAACGTGCCGGCGGTGGATGTGCTGGATCGGGTCGGGCCGAACCGTTTCGTGGCGCGGCTGGCCAATGGCGGCGTCGACCTCGGCCTGCCCGCGGGTGCGCAACCGAACCTGTCGATCATCCTCGGCGGCGCGTCCACCCGACTGGAGAACCTGGTCGGCGCGTACACCGCGTTCGCCAACGGCGGCCTCGCCGGTACGCCGCGCTACACCACGGAACAACCCGCGCGGCCACGCCGGCTGTTGTCGCCCGGCGCGGCGTGGATCATCCGCGACATCCTCGCCAGCAACCCGGCCGATGTCGAGGGCGGCCCGTTGTCCGGCGCGATCAACCGGCACGCCACGGTGGCGTGGAAGACCGGCACCAGCTACGGCTACCGCGACGCCTGGTCGATCGGCGTCACCGACCGCTGGACCGTCGGCGTGTGGATCGGCCGTCCGGACGGCACGCCGTCGCCCGGCCAGTACGGCGCGGTGACCGCGCTGCCGCTGCTGTTCCAGATCGTCGACATGCTGCCCGCGCGCGGCGGCCACGCGCGAGCGCAGCCGGCCAGCGTGAAGTCGGTCGAAATCTGCTGGCCGCCCGGCGGCGCGGTCGCCGCCACCGATCCCGCGCTGTGTCGCCAGCGCCGCACGGCCTGGGTGCTCGACGACGCGCTGCCGCCCACGTTTGCCGAACGCGACCTCGGCGCGTGGTCGTCCGGCCTGCTTACCTTGCGCGTGAATGCCAAAGGCCAGCGTCTGAGCGGTGCCTGTCACGCCCGCCACGAGCACACCATCCAGCTGGCGCGCTGGCCCGCGCTGGCCACGCCATGGCTGAGCGTGGACGACCGCACCCGCTCCGCGCTGCCGCCGCTCGCGCCCGGCTGTGCCGCCGACTCGCTCGACCGCGCCACGCCGATCCGCATCGCCGGCCTGGGCAACGGTGTCACCCTGCGGCGGGCACCGAACAGCGAGCAGCCGCTGCGCGTCACGCTGCACGCGCTGGGTACGCAAACCACCGTGCAATGGCTGCTCAACGGCCGCCTGCAAGGCAGCAGCGACGCCGATGCCGCGATCGCGATCAGCCTGCCGCAGGCCGGCGACCACCGGATCACCGCGCTGGCCCGCGACGGCGCCTTCGCCACCCTCGCGCTGCGCGTGGTGGGGCCGTGATGCCGCTGCCCTGCTCTTAAGAAGGAACTAAGCGGCAGCTTCCAGAATGGCGGCATGCACGATGCCAGCCGCCAGCGACACCTCCCCGCGACGAGATCCGGCCTGCGCATGACCTGCGCCGTCGCCGTCACGCTGGTCGTGTCCGCCTGCGCCAGCTACGCACCGTTGCCGCTGGGCCGGGGCGAGGGCGCGGCCGGCGTGGCGCAACTCGTCGCGCCCACCGCCGATATGCCGCCGTCACTGGCAACGCATCGCTTCGATCCCGCCGACGGGTTGGATGTGACCGAGACGGCGATGCTGGCAGTGGCGAACAGCCCGGCGTTGAAGCTCAAGCGCGACGAACTCGGCGTGGCGCGCGCGCAAGCCTTCGCGGCCGGGCTGCTGCCCGACCCGCAGCTGAGCGTCGGCGAGGATTTTCCGCAGCACTCCGGCGGTGGCCTGACCACGGCGTTCAACCTCGGCATCAGCGAAGACATCGGTGCGCTGCTGACCCGTTCGTCGCGCCGCGCGGCGGCGCGCAGCCAGGCCGGGCAGGTGAATCTCGACCTGCTGTGGGCGGAGTGGCAGACCGTGGCGCAGGCGCGATTGCTGTTCGACCAGGTGCTGAACCTGCGCGCGCAACAGGCCCGCCTGGCCAGCGAGCAGGCGGCGCTGGAGCAGGTCACGCCCTATGTGCAGGCGGCGCTGGCCGCCGGCAACCTCACCTACGACAGCGCCAGCGCCGGCCTCAATGCCGCCGCGGACGTGCGCAAACAGCAGGCCGACAATGCGGTCGCCCTGCACCAGGCCGACAGCGATCTGCATATGCTGCTCGGGCTGGCGCCGACCGCACCGCTGGAGCTGGTCGGCGCGCCGTATCGGGTCGCGCCCACTGCGGCGCAGTTGCAGCAGGCACTGGCCGAGCTGCCGCGCCGGCGCCCCGATCTGCTGGCGCTGCAGGCAGGCTATCAATCGCAGGAAGCCAAGCTGCGCGGCGCGGTGCGGGCGCAGTTTCCCGCGTTGAACATCGGCTTCAACAGCGCGCGCGACACCAGCGCCATCTACACCCACGGTTTCAGCGTCGGCCTCACGCTGCCGCTGTTCGACCGCAACCGCGGCAACATCGCGATCGAGCGGGCGACCCGGCAGCAGTTGAAGGACGACTACGCGTCACGCGTGCTGAGCACGCGCAGCGACATGCAGCGGCTTGCCGCCGATCTCGCCACACTGGATCGGCAACGCGAGGCCTTGACCGTCCACGCAAGGCAGCTGGCCGATGCCCGCCGCGCGGCCGAACAGGCGTGGCGGCAAGGCCTGCTGGACTGGCCGACCTGGCTGGCGATCCGCAGCCGGTCGCTGGCCGCCGACCTCGACCTGCTCGCCGTGCAACAGCAGCAGGCCACCCAGTCGATCGCGCTGGAAGCGCTGCTGGGCAACACCGATGTCGACATCGCCACCCATCCCGTTTCCACGCAGGCGCCCACGCCATGAACCGATCGCTGCTCTTGCCGCTGTTGTGCCTGCTGCTGGCCGCGTGCAGCCACGGCGCCGCCGATGACGAAGAATCGGCCGCGGCCAAGGGCCAGGTGGCGGTGACCACCGCCACGCCGGTACAGCGGACCTTCCACGACACCGTCGAGGCGTGGGGTAGCGCGGCGGGCGATCCGCAGCACGCGCGTGCGATCAGCCTCGCGCATGGCGGCCAGGTCGTGGCGCTGGATGTGGCGGCTGGGCAGAGCGTGCAGCGCGGACAGCCGCTGCTGACGATCGCCCCCGATCCGGCCGCGCGCAGCGCGTACCAGCAAGCGCAGAGCGCGCTGGAACTGGCTCGCGGCGAACTCCAACGCACCGAACAGCTGGCGACGCAACGGCTGGCCACGCAGTCGCAATTGGCGACCGCGCGCAAGGCGTTGGCCGACGCGCAGGCCGCGCTGGATGCACAGCGCGCGCTCGGCGGCGGCAGCGCGCAGGAAACCGTCGGCGCGCCGGCCGATGGCGTGGTCAACGCACTCAGCGTGGGCCTGGGCGAACGCTTCGCCGCGAACGCACCGCTGCTGAGTTTCACCCCGGCGCACGCGCTGGTCGCACAGCTCGGCGTGCAGCCGGAAGACGGTGCGAAGCTGCATGCCGGCATGCCGGTGCAATTGCGCAGCGTGTATGGCGACCAGGCCGGATTCGTGGGCACGTTGCGCATGATCGGCCAGTCGATCGACCCGCAGACCCATCTGCTCGGCGCGCAAGTCGAACTGCCGGCCGAAGCCAGCGCCGCCCTGGTGGCCGGCGCGGCGCTGGACGCGCAGATCCGCATCGCCGACGTCACCGCTTGGGCGGTGCCGCGTGCGGCCGTACTGCATGACGGGCACGGCGACTACCTGTTCCGGATCGAGCACGGCCATGCCAAACGCGTCGACGTGACGCTGCGCAGCCCGGTCGGCGATCCCGTCGGCGTGCAGGGTCCGCTCGATGCGCAGACGCCGGTGATCGTGCTCGGCGTCTACGAACTCGAGGATGGCGACGCGGTGCGGGAGTCCGCCAAATGAGTATTACCGCATGGATGCAGCGGCATCGCCGTTCGCTGTTGTTTCTCGCCCTGATGCTGACGATCGGCGGCATCGCCAGCGCGCTGTGGATGCCGGTGGCGTTGTTCCCGAACGTGGCGTTCCCGCGCGTGCAGGTCACCCTGGATGCGGGCGACCGCCTGGCCGACCAGATGGCGATCGAGGTGACCACGCCGGTGGAGGAGGCGATCCGTCGCGTGCGTGGCGTGCGCGACGTGCGTTCCACCACCAGCCGCGGCACGGCCGATATCGCGGTGACGTTCGACTGGGGCGCAGACATGGCCGGGGCGCTGCAGGAGGTCAACGCGGCGGCGGGGCAGATCCTGCCGCAGCTGCCTGCCGGCACCCAGCTCAGCACCCGGCGGATGGACCCGACCACGTTCCCGGTGCTGGCCTACAGCCTGCGTTCGCACACGCAGTCGCCGGGTGCCTTGCACGACCTGGCCGAGTACCAGCTGCGTCCGCTGCTGAGCGGCATCAGCGGTGTCGCCCGGGTCCAGGTGCAGGGCGGCGAGGTGGCCGAGTTCCACGCCGATGTCGACCCCGGCAAGCTGCGCGCGTTGAACCTGAGCCTGAGCGACGTCGCCGGCGCGGTCAGCCATGCGGCGACGATTCAGGCGATGGGCCGCGTTTCCGACCACTACAAGCTGTATCTGCTGCTGGCCAACAACCAGCCGACCACGGTCGCGGCGCTGCGCGACATCGTGGTGCGTGCCGGCCCCGCTGGCGTGGTGCGTCTGGGCGACGTGGCGGCGGTCAGTCTCGACCATGTGCCGCAGTGGATCCGCGTCAATGCGGATGGCCAGAACGCCGTGCTGCTGCAGGTCTACCAGCAGCCCGACGGCAACAGCGTGCAGATCGCCAACGAGGTGAGGCAGCGGCTGGCCGACTACGCACCGCAGATGCCGGCCGGCGTGCAGATCGCCAACTGGTACGACCAGACCCAGCTGGTGACCGGCGCGGCCGCCAGCGTGCGCGACGCGATCCTGATCGGCATCGTGCTGGCCGGGCTGGTGCTGTTCGTGTTCCTGCGCAATATGCGGGTGATCCTGGTCGCGATGATCGTGGTGCCGGCGGTGCTGGCGATCACCGTGCTGCTGCTGTCCGTGCTCGGCATGAGCTTCAACATGATGACGCTCGGTGGCATGGCGGCGGCGGTCGGCCTGATCATCGACGACGTGATCGTGATGCTCGAGCACATCATGCGCCGGCTCAACCAGGGCGAAGGCGAAGTGCACGAGCGCATCGCCGGCGCAGCGTGGGAGTTCACCCGGCCGCTGACCGGCTCCAGCGCCGCCACCGTGGTGATCTTCCTGCCGCTGGCGTTCCTGACCGGTGTCACCGGCGCGTTCTTCAAGGCGCTGTCGCTGACCATGGCCAGTGCGCTGATCATTTCCTATCTGCTGACCTGGATCGCGGTGCCGCTGCTGGCCGAGCGCTTCCTGGACAAGCGTCATCTGGTCGAACACCCGCAAAGTCGTTTTACCAAGGGCATGATGGAGCGCTACCAGAGCGTGCTGCGGCGCTGGCTGAAGCGGCCGTTGCTGGTGTTGCTGCTGGTCGTGCCGTTGCTGTTGCTGGGCGGCGTGGCCTATACGCAGGTCGGCACCGGCTTCATGCCGAAAATGGACGAGGGCGGCTTTATCCTCGATTACCTGTCCAAGCCCGGTACCTCGCTGGAGGAAACCGACCGCCTGCTGCGGCAGGTCGAGACGATCGTTCGTGCCAACCCCTATGTCGACACCTACTCGCGGCGTACCGGCCTGCAACTGGGCGGCGGCCTCACCGAGGCGAATCAGGGCGACTTTTTCATACGCCTGAAAAACGGCTCGCGCCCCTCGACCGAAGAGGTGATGACGCAGGTGCGCACCGAAGTCGAGCAGAAAGTGCCGGGGCTGGACATCGAGTTGTCGCAGTTGATGGAGGATCTGATCGGCGATCTGGTGGCGGTGCCGCAGCCGATCGAGATCCAGCTGTACAGCGATGATCCGGTGGAGTTGAACACCGCCGCCAGCAAGGTCGCCGACGCGATCAGCAAGATCACCGGCGTGGTCGGCGTGCGCAACGGCATCAATCCCGCCGGCGATGCGCTGACCGTGAAGGTCGATCCGGCCAGGGCTGCGCTGGAAGGGCTCGATCCGACCAGCGTCACCGATCAGGTGACGGCGGCGATCGACGGCACCGTGGCCACCCAATTGCCGGCGAGCGGCAAGGTCGTCGGCGTGCGCGTGCGTCTGCCGGAGAATTCGCATCAGCGGTTGGAGCAGGTCGCTGCGTTGCCGATACGCGCGGCCGACGGCCACCTGCTGCCGCTGTCGCGGGTAGCCACGTTGCGAGAGGTGCAGGGCCAGCCGGAAATCACCCGCGACAATCTCAAGCGGATGGTCGCGGTGATCGGCCTGATCAGCGGGCGCAGCCTCGGCTCCACCATCGTCGACGTCAAGAAAGTACTGGCCCAGCCGGGCTTGCTGCCGAAAGGCATGTTCGTCCAGCTCGGTGGCCTGTACCAGCAACAGCAGCAGGCGTTCCGCGGGCTGACCATCGTGATGCTGGCGGCGATCGCACTGGTGTTCACCCTGCTGCTGTTCCTGTACGAGAGTTTCCGCGTGGCGCTGGTGATCCTGGCGATGCCGCTGCTGGCGATCCCGGCGGTGTTCACCGGGCTGTGGCTGACCGGGATCGAGCTCAACATCTCGGCGATGATGGGCATGACGATGATCGTCGGCATCGTCACCGAAGTGGCGATCTTCTATTTCTCCGAACTGGAGGAGGCTGCGGCCGAAGCGCCGTTGCACGAGGCGCTGCACGAAGCCGGCAAGCACCGCACGCGGCCGATCCTGATGTCCACGCTGGCGGCGATCCTCACCTTGCTGCCGCTGGCGCTGGCGCTCGGCCAGGGCTCGCAGATGCAGCAGCCGCTGGCGGTAGCGATCATCTCCGGCCTGCTGGTGCAGGTGCCGTTGGTCTTGCTGGTGATGCCGGTGCTGTACGCGCTGCTGCGCCGCCGCGACGCCGGCAAGGCGGCAGGTTAGGGAGGGCCGGGGCAGGTCCTTCGACAGGCTCAGGACGAACGGTTGTCGCGTTGATCCGTCCGTGGAGTCTCATCCCGCTGTTCCGTCCGTGGCGCGGCGTCTCCTTGATTCCGTTCGTGGAGCGGCGTTTTCCTGATTCCGCTCGTGGTGAGCTTGTCGAACCATGATCGGAATCCACCTGCGCACACCTCTCCTAAGGCACGCATAAGCCAGCACTCGCATGCTGGCCTGCCATCTCTTTATGCCAAGGGTGCCGACCATGCCACGACTGATTCGCAAGCTGCTGCCCGCTGCGTTGCTGGCGCTGGCCACGATCCCGCTGGCATGCGCGGCGGCCGCGCCACCGCCCGCCCGGTTGCTGTCGCGACTGGCGCTGGGCGGGCCGGGCGGTTGGGACTATCTGGCGTTCGATGCGCCCAGCCGCCACCTGTTCGTCAGTCGCGGTGACCGCGTGCTGGTGATCGACGTCGATGCCGGCAAGCAGATCGGCACGATCGCCGGCACCGCAGGCGTGCACGGTATTGCGCTGGCCGACGACCTGCATCGCGGTTTCGTCAGCGACGGCAAGATCGCCGCGGTGACCGTGTTCGACCTGGCTTCGCTGAAGACGGTGGCGACGATCACCGGCACCGGCCAGAATCCCGATGCGATCCTGTACGACAGCGCCTCGCACCACGTGCTCACCTTCAACGGCAAGAGCGCCAGCGCCAGCGTGATCGACCCGGCGAAGAACGCGGTGATCGGCAGCATCGCGCTGCCCGGCAAGCCGGAGTTCGCGGTGGCCGATGGCGCCGGCCATGTCTACGTGAACATCGAGGACAAGTCTGAGCTGGTCCAGCTCGATTCGCTCCACGACAAGGTGCTGCAGACCTGGCCGCTGGCGCCGTGCGAATCGCCGAGCGGGCTGGCGATCGACAACCCGCACCATCGGCTGTTCGCCGTGTGCGACAACCGCACGATGACCGTGCTCGATGCGCTCGACGGCCACCACGTGGCCAACGTGCCGATCGGTGATGGTCCGGATGGCGTGGTGTTCGATCCGGCCGAGGCGATGATCTACAGCGCCAATGGCGAGAGCGGCACGCTCACCGCGGTGCATGAGGACGATCCGGATCACTACCGCGTGACGGCGACCATTCCCACCCAGCTCAGCGCGCGCACGCTCACGTTCGATCCGAAGCTGCACCGGCTGTACCTCTCCGCGGCGCGGCTGGGCGCCACCCGGCAGGCCAACGGCCGCCGCACGATCGAGCCGGACAGCTTCGGCGTCCTCACCGTCGGGCGGCCTTGAGCAGATATCAGGGCCGCAGCGGAATCGCCACGCGCACGCGCAGGCCGCTGCCGTAAGGCGAGTCGAGCAGTTCGATCGTGGCGTCGTGCAGCTGCGCCGCGCGCTGCACGATCGACAGGCCCAGGCCGTAGCCGTCGCCACGGCTGCCGGCTTCGCGATGGAAGCGGGCAAACACGCTGGCACGGCGTTCGGCCGGAATGCCCGGGCCATCGTCGATGACGTCGATCAGCGCGGCGCGCTCGCCCTGTTCGATCGACAGTTGCACCTGGCCGCCGGCCGGAACGTGACGCAGTGCGTTCTCGAGCAGGTTGCGCAGCAGGGCCGCGAGGGCGGCCTCGTAACCCTGCACGGACGCTTGCGGTGTCAGCCGCGCAAAGCTCAGCTCCACGCCGCTGTCGGCGATCACTGGCGACAGCTCCTCGATCACGCCCATCGCCACCGCCACCAGGTCGACGCGGCTGCGCTGGCTCGACGCCGCACCCGCTTCCAGCCGGGCCAGCGCCAGCAACTGTTCGATCCGGCGCGCCAGCCCGGCGATGCCGTGCTGGGCGCTGCCCAGGCCGGTCTTCAGTTCGGCCGGGTCGGTGGTGGTCATCGCGCTTTCGAGATTGATCATGGCGCTGGCCAGCGGCGTGCGCAGTTCGTGCGCCACGTCGGCGCTGAAGCGACGCTCGCGTTCCAGCGCATCCTCCAGTCGCGCCAGCTGGCCGTTCAGTGCGGCCAGTACCGGCTGCAACTCCAGCGGCGCATCGGGCAGTTGCACCGGTTCATGGCTGCCCGGTTTGCGCGCCGAAAGGGCACGGGTCAGCGCTTCGAGCGGGCGCAGGCCGCGCCGTACCGCCCAGCCCACCAGCAGGGCGAGCAGGGGCAGGCCGATCAGTAGCGGCAGGCTGTGCTCCAGCCACACCGCGTGCATGATGTCGTGGCGACTGTCGTAACGTTCGCCGGTGCGGATCACCACGCCATCGGCCATGTCGCGCAGGGTGAAGATGCGCCAGCGGTAGCCGCTCTGCTGCATATCCTGGAAGTCCGCATCGCCGGTGGTCGGCGGCGGCAGGGCGGCGAGATTCGCGGTGGCCAGCAACGTGTGCCCGGCACCGTCGAATACCTGGAAGCCGACTTCGGACTCGTAGGTGTTCCGCTGCCGCTTCGGCGGGTGGCTGCGGCCGGCTTCGATCGGCACCAGCGTGTCCACGTCGTCGCGTCCCTGCAGTGCCTGCATGTCGGCATGCTTGATCAGCACCTGCAGCGTCCGCGCCGACTGCGCCAGTCGGCCGTCGGACAGCTCGTCCACCTCGGTGATGGTGCGCTGGAAGCTGAGCACGCCCAGCGGCAGCAGCACCGCCAGCAGCACGAGGATGATCAGCAGGCGCAATCTGCCATGCAGGCTCGACAACCTCATTGGGGCTCCCGCGGAATCATGTAGCCGAAGCCGCGCACGGTCTGGATGGTGTCGTAGCTCAACTTGCGGCGCAGCGTATGCACCAGCACTTCCAGCGCGCTGGAGCCGACCATGTTGTCGAGGCCGTACAGCGAGTTTTCCAGGTTCTCGCGACGCACCAGCCGGCCGGCGCGTTCCATCAGGATCTGCAGCAGGGCGAATTCGCGTTTGGTCAGCTCGACCCGCTCGCCGCGGAAGCTCACCTCGGACGTGCCCAGGTCGAGGCTCAACGCGCCCGCATCGATGCGGTTGGCGGCCAGGCCCTGCGCGCGCCGGGTCAGCGAGCGGATGCGCGCGCCCAGTTCCTCCAGGTGAAAGGGTTTGACCAGGTAATCGTCGGCACCGGCGTCGAGGCCGCGCACGCGGTCGTCCAGCGCATCGCGTGCGGTCATCACCAGCACCGGGGTCTTGACGTGCAGGCGGCGCGCCTCGACCAGCACGTCGAGCCCATCCTTGCCGGGCAGGCCGAGGTCGAGCAGGACCAGGTCGGCGGTCTGGTCGCGCAGCGCGAGCAGCGCCTCGCGGCCGTCGCGCAGCCAGCTGACGGTATAGGCGAGGCGTTCCAGCGCGCGCTGGATCGCCGCGCCGAGCTGGGGATCGTCCTCGACCAGGATGATGTGCACGGACAGGCTCCTTCGATCGCGGGAATCACGCAGGCAGCGACTCGTGGAGAGATTATCCGGTCATCCGCTTACGAAGTGCTTAAGTCTGGTGGCGGCTCTAGAAGCGGAAGCGCACGAACAGCGACGGGCCATCGAGTTTCATGTCGAGGTTGGCGTCGTAGTTGTGCTTGCGCTGGTGCAGCACGACGCGGCTGTAGCCATACTCGGCGCCGAGGCCGACGTTCTGCCACGGAAACCACTCGACGCCGAGCGCGGCATTGACGACGTGTCCGTTCAGCCGGCCGCCGTTCTTCTTCACGCCCGCGGCGTCGACATACATGCGCCATTGCTCGTTGAACGCATGCCGCCAGCCCAGCTGGAGCATCGGTGCCCAGGCACCGTCGCTGGTGCTGGAGGACGCTTGCCCGACCGGCGTGCCGTTGACGCTGGCCTCGCCGCTGATGCCGGCATGCACGCGATAGTAGGCACCACCCAGGCCCAGCCCGAACACGTCGTTGCCCCGCCCGAACCACCAACGGTAGGCGGCGCTGCCGAAGTCGAAGTTCAGCTTGCCGCGTACCGTCGCCATGGCGCTGTAGTCGTTGCCGGCGTAGCTGATGTCGCGGCTCAGGCTCTTGCTGCGGGTGCGATTGACACTGTAGTAATCCAGCGAGAAACCCTGGCTGTCGCCGATCAGGAAATCCAGCCGCGCGCGCGACACGCCCTTGCGCTTGCTGAAGCCCAGGTCTCTCTCCAGGTTGAAGTCGCCGCTGTACTGGCCGCTCCTGTCGCCGGCGTCGAGGCGGGTGTCGGCATGCGCGTCATAGCCGCCCAGCCAGATGCTGACGCGATCCAGCGCGGGCGACGGCTGGGCAAGACTGCTGCCGCTGGCCAGCGCGAAGAAAACGAAGACAGTGATACGGCCGAGGCGGCGCCGCCGGCGGGGCACTGGAAGAGTCATCAGAATTTCTCCGGATGGTCGGAACGAAGGCATGCGCGGAAACATGCGAGCTGCTGCCGTCCTGGGGATTCCGAGGCACATGTTACGCAATGCAGTCGTGCAAGCACCGTGCACGGTCGCTCTCGCGCTGCGCATTTGCCGACCGGTCGGGCCGGCCTATAGAATCGAACGAAGCGGCGTGAGGCCATTCGGGCGATCGCAATGATTGCCCGCGCCAGGGTACGCACAGGCGTTTCATCCGCCAAAGTGTGCGAACGCTCATGCCGTGCCGGGGTGTCTGCCCCGGTTGCCGGAGATACCGACAACCTTTCGACCGAGCGCAGTGACTGATGCCTGACAACGCCCTGCCAAGCGCCATCATCTGCCTTCCGTTCGTGGCCAGCGTCGTGGTGTTCCTGCTGCGTGGCCGTGGCCGCAGCCACAATCTGGCGGCGTGGCTGATGACCGCCACGGCGTTGCTCGGCCTGCTGCTGTCCCTCTGGCTGTACCCGGCGATTGCCGCCGGCAAGGTGCTGCGCCAGGTGATCCCGTGGGTGCCTGGACTGGGGCTGGACCTGGTGTTCCGGGTGGACGGCTTCAGCTGGCTGTTCATGCTGCTGATCTGCGGCATCGGCACGCTGGTGGGCCTGTACGCCCGCTACTACATGTCGCCGGACGATCCGTTGGCGCGCTTCTTCGCGCTGCTGCTGGCGTTCATGGGTTCGATGCTTGGCATCGTGATGTCCGGCAACGTGATCCAGCTGGTGTTCTTCTGGGAAATGACCAGCCTGTTCTCGTTCCTGCTGATCGGCTACTGGCACCGCGGAACGTCGGCGCGCGACGGCGCGCGGATGGCGTTGATCGTCACCTCCGGCGGCGGCTTGTGCCTGTTCGCCGGCGTGCTGCTGCTGGGGCATGTGGCGGGCAGCTACGATCTCGACGTGATCCTTGCCGCGGGCGATACGGTGCGCGCGCATGCGCTGTACACGCCGACGCTGCTGCTGATCCTGCTCGGCGCGTTCACCAAGAGCGCGCAGTTCCCGTTCCACTTCTGGCTGCCGCAGGCGATGTCGGCGCCGACGCCGGTATCGGCTTACCTGCACTCGGCCACGATGGTGAAGGCCGGCGTGTTCCTGCTGGTGCGCTTCTGGCCGGTGCTGGCCGGCACCGATCAATGGTTCTGGATCGTCGGCGGGGTGGGCCTGGTGACGCTGATCCTGGGCGCGTACTCGGCGATGTTCGAGCAGGACCTGAAAGGCGTGTTGGCTTACTCGACGATCAGCCACCTCGGCCTGATCACCATGCTGGTCGGCCTGGGCAGCGCGCTCGGCGTGGTCGCCGCGATCTTCCACATCGTCAACCACGCCACCTTCAAGGCCTCGCTGTTCATGGCCGCCGGCGCGGTCGACCACGAGGCGGGCACGCGCGACCTGCGTAAGCTTGGCGGGCTGCGCCGCTTCATGCCGGTCACCGCGACGCTGGCGCTGATCGCCGGCGCGGCGATGGCCGGCGTGCCGCTGCTGAACGGTTTCCTGTCGAAGGAGATGTTCTTCGCCGAGACCCTGGCCGCCCGCCAAGGCCCCTTGCTCAACGTGATTTCGGTGGTGACCGCGGTGGCCGCCAGCGCGTTCGGCGTGACCTATTCGATCCGCTTCGTGCGTGGCGTGTTCTTCGGCCGCGTGCCCGCTTCCTTGCCGCGGGAACCGCACGAACCGCCGCTGTGGATGCGTTTCCCGATCGGCTTCCTGGCGCTGGCCTGTCTGCTGGTGGGCATGCTGCCGGCGCAGGTGATCGGCCCGTCGCTGCGCGCGGCGGCAAGCTCGGTGCTGGGCGCCGACCACTTGCCGGCTTACAGCCTGGCGGTATGGCATGGGGTGACCACGCCGCTGCTGATGAGCATCTTCGCGTTCGTGGCGGGTTGCCTGCTGTATGCGCGCCTGCGCGGCTATTTTGCCGGGCGCGAGGTGGCGCCGCTGACCGGGCGGCTCAGCGGCAAGCGCATCTTCGAGCGCGCACTGGCCGTGTTCGCCGCGGATATCCCGCAGCGGATCGAGCGCCGCTACCCGAGCCGCCGGCTGCAGTCGCAACTGCTGCTGATCGTGCTGCTGGCGCTGCTGGCCGGCGGCCTGGCCGCGACCAGCGCGCCGTTCGGCTTCCGTCCGCGATGGTCCAGCGTCGATCCGGCGTTCGCGCTGCTGTGGCTGCTCGGCGCGGCCTGCGCGATCGGTGCGGCGAGCCAGGCCAAGTTCCACCGTCTCGCCGCGCTGGTGCTCACCGGCGGCGCGGGGCTGGTTTCCTGCGCCAGCTTCGTGTGGCTGTCGGCGCCGGACCTGGCGGCAACCCAGCTGCTGGTGGAAGTGGTCACCACGATCCTGATCCTGCTTGGCATGCGCTGGTTGCCCAAGCGCATCGAGGGGCTGGCGGTGGAAAGCCGCAAGCATCGCTTCCGCCGCCGCCGCGACGTGCTGATCGCGATCGTGGTGGGCCTGGGCGTGGCCAGCCTGGCCTATGCGGCGATGATGCATCCGGTGGCCGACTCGATCTCGCGCTTCTTCCTCGAACGCGCCTATACCGAGGGCGGCGGCCACAACGTGGTCAACGTCATCCTGGTCGATTTCCGCGGCTTCGATACCCTGGGCGAGATCAGCGTGCTGGCGATCGTGGCGCTGACCGTGTTCGGCCTGCTGCGCCGGTTCCGGCCGGCCGCCGAGAGCATCAACGTGCCGCTGCAGCAGCGCCAGCAGAATGCGCAGGACGCCGCCGCGCCCAGCCGCGCCGTGGATCACTCGCTGACCGACTACCTGATGATTCCCGGCCTGATCATCCAGCTGATGTTTCCGGTGATCCTGCTGTTCGGGCTGCACCTGTTCCTGCGCGGGCATGACCTGCCGGGCGGCGGTTTCGTCGCCGGCATCACCGTGGCGGTGGCGCTGAT
>NZ_BAAAFK010000001.1:319952-331047 GCF_039523495.1 Rhodanobacter soli
GTCTGTTGCTGGCGGTGTCGACCGGGTTGGCTTCGCTGGCGTTTGGCCATCCGTTCCTCACCTCGTATTTCCGCTACGCGGAGCTGCCCGTGCTGGGCAAGTTGCCGCTGGCTTCGGCGGTGCTGTTCGACCTGGGCGTGTTCAGCGTGGTGGTCGGCGCCACCACGCTGATGCTGATCGCGCTGGCGCACCAGTCGCTGCGCCGTCCGCGCCACGTGACGGGTGCGCCGGCCGCGACGGGAGGGCAGGGCTGATGGAACTGGTCCTTGCCGCCGCGATCGGCATTCTCGCCGCCTCCGGCGTGTGGCTGCTGCTGCGCCCACGCACCTTCCAGGTGATCATCGGGCTGACCCTGATCTCCTACGCGGTGAATCTCTTCATCTTCTCCATCGGCGGCCTGCGCACCGGCGCCGACCCGGTGTTGCGCGACGCCGCCAGCGATATCGCGCAGTACGCCGACCCGCTGCCGCAGGCGCTGGTGCTCACCGCGATTGTGATCGGCTTCGCCACCACGGCACTGTTCCTGGTAGTGCTACTGACTTCGCGCGGCTTGACCGGCAACGACCACGTCGACGGCGAGGACGGCACGCCGTGAGCAACCACCTGATCATCGCGCCGATCGTGCTGCCGCTGCTGGTCGCCGCGTTGCAGCTGCTGGTCGGCGAGAAGCGCCGGTGCACGGTGCTGGTGCTGAGCATCGCCTCGTGCGCGGCGCTGGTCGCGTTCGCCGCCGCGCTGATGCTGGCGGTGGCCGACGACGGCGCGCTGGCGGCGGTCTACCGCATCGGCGACTGGCCGGCACGCTTTGGCATCGTGCTGGTGGCCGACCGGCTGTCGGCGCTGATGGTGCTGCTCGCCAGCGTGCTCGCGCTGGCGCTGCTGCCGTACGCGCTGGGTCGCTGGCAGCATCGCGGCGGCCACTTCCAGCCGCTGCTGCAGTTCTTGCTGATGGGCCTGAACGGCGCGTTCCTCACCGGCGACCTGTTCAACCTGTTCGTGTTTTTCGAGGTGTTGCTGGCGGCGTCCTACGGCCTCGCCCTGCATGGCTCGGGCGCGCGCCGGGTCAGCGCGGGGCTGCACTACATCGCGGTCAACTTGACCGCCTCGATGCTGTTCCTGCTCGGGGTCAGCCTGATCTTCGGCGTCACTGGCACGCTGAACATGGCGGCGCTGGCCGAGCTGATCCCGCACGTGCCCGAGCGCACCCGCGCACTGCTGCATGCCGGTGCGGCGATTCTCGGTGTGGCGTTCCTGATCAAGACCGCGATGTGGCCGCTGGGTTTCTGGCTGCCGCGCACGTATGCGGCCGCGTCGCCGGCGGTGGCCGCGATGTTCGCGCTGATGACCAAGGTCGGCATCTATGTATTGCTGCGGCTGGGCCTGCTGCTGTTCGGCGCCGACGCCGGGCCGGCGTCGATCCATTTCGGCAGCGGCTGGATGCTGTGGGGCGGCGTGGCGACCGTGGTCGCCGGCATCGTGGGCATGTTGGGCGCACGCGATCTGGCCAAGCTGGCCGGCTACAACGTGGTGATCTCCTCCGGCACCCTGCTCGGCGCGATCGGCCTGCAACTGCCGGCGGTGACCGCCGGCGCGCTGGCTTACCTGGTGATCTCCACGCTGGCCATCGCCGCGTTTTTCCTGGTCGCCGGCCTGCTCGCCTCCGACGGCGACGACGACACGGACGACAGCTTGAGCCTGGAACCGTACGAGCAGCCGGGCGAAGCGTCGGCGGGCGAGGGCCTGTACGCACAGGAGGACGAGAGCCGGGTGGTGATCTCCGCGCCGATCGCGCTACTGAGCGGCAGCTTCTTCGCCTGCGCGCTGCTGCTGGCAGGATTGCCGCCGTTGTCCGGGTTTCTGGCCAAGTTCGCCATGCTGGCGCCGATGCTCGCCGCCGGCCCGCGCGTGGGCGCGATCGTATTGTTCACCCTGATCATCGTGGCCGGTTTCTGCACGGTGATTGCGATGTGCCGCGCCGGCATCCAGATCTTCTGGGTCGAACCCGAGCGGCTGTTCCCGAAGGTGCGCCTCGGCGAGACCGCATCCATTCTGGTCCTGCTCGGCCTGTGCCTGCTGCTGACCGTGCAGGCCGAGGCGCCGCTGCGCTACCTGCGCGACACCGCGCGGCAGATCCACACGCCGGCTGCGTACATCCAGCAGGTGTTGCCGACCGCGGAGGCGCCGCCATGACCAGGCGTTGGTTGCCGTACCCGATCCTGTCCGTGCTGTTGCTGCTGATCTGGCTGCTGCTGAACCAGAGCATCGCGCCCGGCACGATCCTGCTCGGCGCGCTGCTGGGCGTCGCGCTGGCGAAGGTGTTCGGCCTGCTGCGCCCGCCGAAGGCGCGCCTGCGCAACTATCCGCTGCTCGGCCTGCTGTTCGTGCGCGTCGTCTACGACATCGTGCGCTCGAACATCGCCGTGGCCCGGATCATCCTGCGCCGCGACAGCCGCATGCAGTCCGGCTTCGTGGCGATCCCGCTGACCTTGACCGACCACTACGGCCTCGCCGTGCTGGCGTGCATCATCACCTCCACGCCGGGCACGATCTGGGTCAGCTACGACTCCAGCGCGAACATCCTGCTGATCCACGTGCTGGACCTGGTCGACGAGGCGAGCTGGATCGACTCGATCAAGCAGCGCTACGAGCGCCCCCTGCTGGAGATCTTCCAATGAGCCACAGCCTGCTCGGTGCCGCCATCATCCTTGCGCAGATCCTGCTGCTGCTGGCGATGAGCTTCTCGATCATCCGCATGGTGCGTGGGCCGCGCGCGCAGGACCGCGTGCTGGCGCTGGATGCGCTGTACGTCAACGCGATGATCCTGCTGCTGACCATCGGCATCCGCAGTGGCAGCCTGCTCTACGTCGAGGCCGGCCTGATCATCGCGCTGCTCGGCTTCGCCGGCACGGTGGCGCTGTCGAAATTCCTGATGCGCGGGCAGGTGATCGAATGAGCCATCTCGATGCCCTGCCGCCGTGGGCGGCGATCCTGGTGGCGGTCCTCATGCTGCTGGGCGCGCTGCTCGCCTTCGTCGGCTCGCTCGGCCTGCTGCGCCTGAAGAATTTCTACAAGCGCGTGCACGCACCCACCCTGGGCACCACGCTGGGCACGTTCTTCATGCTGGCCGCCTCGATCACCTGTTTCTCGGTGCTGCACGGCCGGCCGATCTTCTACGAGATCCTGATCGGCGTGTTCCTCACCCTGACCACGCCGATCACCCTGATGCTGCTGGTGCGCGCCGCGCTGTACCGCGACCGCGAGGAAGGCTCGGCCGACGTGCCGCAGGCGTCGCCGCCCGAGTGAGCGCGGGGTGGCGCTGTCAACCCTGGTTGTTGTCGCGCGGCTTGGGGCAACTGGCGCGCTGGCCGCGCGAGCAGGCGACCTCGCGTGCGCGACGTGGCGCCAAATAGCCTCGGATCATTGGCGCCGAGTGGCCCGCATGAAACCTGTCCGGCACAGCTCAACTGTCGCCTAGGTGGAGCGCGCCGGCGAACAAGGTATTTCGTCGGCTTTCCCACTGGGCCAACCAACCCTCGACCTCGTCACTCGGCATCGGCTTGGCAACAAAGAATCCCTGCACCATGTCGCAGCCAGACGCACGCAGGAGATCCCAGTCCTCACGTTCCTCCACGCCTTCTGCGACCGTGCGCAAACCCAGCTCTTGGGCCAGGCCGAGGCTGGCTTCCAGGATGGCGCGTAGCGATGGCGTGCGGGCAGCCTGATGGACAAAGCCGCGATCGATCTTCAACTCGTCGAAAGGCAGGTCACGCAGTTGCGCCAGGGAGGAGTAGCCGGTGCCGAAGTCATCTATCGAAAGCCGCACCTGCTTGAGGCGCAGTCTGGTGAGTACATCCAGCTGCACTTGGGGATTGTCCATCAATCGGCTTTCGGTGATCTCCAGGACGAGATGATGGAGTGGCACGCCAGCCGCGTGCGCCTGCTCGACCAGAAAGTCGGGGTAGTCGAGCGAGGAAACGCTCCCCAGGGGCACATTGACCGCCAGGTCGAGCTGATGTCCTGCATCGAGCCAGCGGCGCAGGTCGCGCAATGCCTCACGCATCACCTCAACGCCCAGATAGCCCACCAGCCCGTGCTCCTCGGACATGGGCACAAAGTGGCAGGGCAACACCAGACCATCCCGCGGATGCTGCCAGCGCACCAGCGCCTCCAGCCCGGCCACCCTGCCGGTCGCCAGTTCCACCTTGGGCTGGTAATAATTGAGCAGTTCACCTTGGCGGATGGCCAACTGCAAATCGGCCGGCGTATACAACGGGGCCCGTGCCACCGGGCTCGGCGGAGGGACGACCCGAATCGCTGTGCCCAGCAGCTGAAGCAGCGACTCGGTGGTCACCGGTTTGCCCAGCGTCCCCAGCACATGCAGCCCATGCGCACGGGCCAGCTGTTCGACGGCCTGCCGCGTCCTGGAGTTCTCGCCACTGACGAGCACCAGGCTGCCGGTGTAGCACAGACGCACGAGATGGCGGACGAACTCCACGCCATCCATTTCGGGCATCTGCAGGTCGCAGAAGACGATGCCTATCTGCTTGTCGTGCTCCAGAAGGTTCAGGGCAGCTTGCCCGCTGGTGTGGCACACCACTTCCATATGCGCTGGCCCGAAAGTCCGCAGCTGGACGGAAAGCAGTTTCAGGACAAACGGATCATCGTCTACCAGCAGAATCTTCATCGTCGCCTCATCCAGATACATTCGAATTCGCTTCCAAGCGCAGACAGGCCCCTCAGCTGCCGCAATTGCTCTCGCAGTTTCGGCAGCAGCTCTTCGGTCGCGGCTTCGAAGGTGGCGATGGCCCCTTCGGTGACCGCCTTGTCATCAAGGCGCAAGCTGTTCTCCAGCTCGGCGCAAGTATCACCCAACGGGAGACCTATGCTGCGTGCCGAGGGCTTCGGCATACTTGCTTACCTCCAGCGCTGCCGGGCTGCGCCCGTTGTTGCTCGTGGACGTTCTTGCAACCGGACGTGGCTAACTCCGGGCCGCTTCGTGCAGGGAGGACTGACGGAAAGCCACGAGGAAGGCATTGACGGCGTCCGACTCGCGCTCAAATACCGGCAGCAGTTGGGCCAGCGTATCGCTTGCCCCCGCCTTGCCGGCGGTCTCGATCTCTTCGCAGAGCGCGCCCAGAACCAGGGCGCCGACGGTGCGCGCGGAGGACTTCAGCCGGTGCGCCTGCTCGATGGTGGTGGCCATATCGCCAGCGCTGCACGCGGCCTTCAGCAAGTCGGCGGTCCTGCCAGCGTTGTCCTGGAAGCCCTGCAACAGATCGAAGATGACGGCCGGATCGTTGCCGACAAGATCTTCGAGCACACCAACGTCCACCGCAACGGTGGTCGATTCTTCGAACGCTGTGCCGTGTGGCGGCTCGAGCGGCCGGGGAAGCGGCAGGAACAGTTCGTCCAGCGCCGTGCGCAGGTCGGCCAATTGGAGGGGCTTGGTCAGGTACTTGTCCATGCCGGCGGCACGACAGCGCTCCGATTCGCCCTTGAGCGCCGTGGCCGTGAGCGCAGCGATCGGCACGTGCTGCCTGCCCTGCTCCTGCGCGCGGATCGCCGCGGTGAGTTCGTAGCCGTCCATCGACGGCATGTGGAGATCGGTAAGTACCAGCCCGTAGTCGCCGCTGCGCCAGAGTTCCAGCGCCTGCCTGCCGTCGGAGGCCACATCGGCGGCAAAGCCGAGCAGCGCGAGCTGGCGCAGGATGACTTTCTGATTGGTCCCGTCGTCTTCGGCCACGAGAATCAGCCGACCGGCAAGGCGGGCGTCCTCGCGCGAGGGCACGTCGAGTTCCCCCGGACGCCGGCCCGCCGGTGCGGGCGCCGGTACCGGCGCGCGGCCGGCGGCCAGGTTGATGGCCCGGCAGAGACGGCGGCGGGTGAGCACATTGCCGTCCACGAAAACGATGTCCGTGTTTCGCGTCGGGTTCTTGGGGCGCGAACCTCGGCCGATGGCGACGATGCGCAAGCCATATTCCGGAGCCCGTTGCCTGAACGTGCGAAGGGATTCGTCGTCGGTGGCGGGATCAGTCGTGTCGATCACCCCGATCCACTGTCCCGGCGGCAGCGCGCCCATGAGGCTGCACGCCTGCGCCACGTCGGTTGCCTGGTGTGTCTGCGCGCCCTCGTCGGCGAGGTAGGCGACCAGATCGGCGGCGAGTGCGTCCGCACCGCCGACAACCATGCAGCGAAGTCCGGCCAGTTCCGGCGCGGGCCGGGCGATCGCTTCCCGCTGCGCCCGCTGCAGCGCCAAGTGCACGCTGAAGGTCGAACCGTGCCCAGGTTCGCTTTGCAACTCTAGCGTGCCGTCCATCAAATCCACCAATCGGCGCGAAATGGCCAACCCGAGGCCAGTGCCGCCGAAGCGCCGGGTGGTGGAGGTGTCCGCCTGGCTGAAAGCGGTGAACAGTCGCGCGCGCGTCGATTCGTCAATGCCGATGCCGTTGTCGATGACGTCCAGGTCCACGGCGACATGGGTGTCCGTGGAATGACCGGCCAGCCGGACGCGCACAGCAACGCGGCCCGGCCGTTCGCGGCCGCTGGAGAATTTGATCGCATTGCTTACCAGGTTGACCAGCACCTGGCGCAGGCGCAGGGCGTCGCCGATAACCGTAGCGGGAATTGCCGGGTCGACGAAGACCGTCAGGTAGACGGCTTTCTTCAAGGCAACGTTGGCGAGCATCCCGCAGGCGTTTTCGGTCATCTCGCGCAACGAGAACGGTGACTGTTCGAGTTCCAGCCGGCCGGATTCGATCTTGGAGAAATCCAGGATGTCCTCAATCACAGTCAACAGCGAGAAAGCCGATTCGCGAATCAGGTCGAGCATCTCGACCTGATGGCCTTTGAGGTTGGTCTGCTGCAGGACGTCGATCATGCCGATCACGCCGTTCATCGGGGTGCGGATCTCATGGCTCATGGTGGCCAGGAAACTCGACTTGGCGCCATTGGCCTGGTCGGCTGCGGCCTTCGCCGCCGTCAGCTCGCGGTTTGCCCGTTGCAGGTCCGAGGTGCGCTCGTGCACTCGATGTTCAAGGCTGGAATTGAGTCGCATGACCTCTTGCTGGGCCAGCTGGCGCTCCTCCGCCTCGCGACGCACGTCGCGGTAGGACGCTTGCAACGCTTCTGCGCGCCGTTCCACTTCGGCGAGCATGTCGTTGAACGAATCGACCAGTTCGCCGACCTCGTCATCGGTGGTTTTGGCAACGCGTCGCGAGTAGTCCTGCTGCTCCACCACCTCGCGCGCAATGGACGCCACCGCTGCGATGGGCGCGGTGACCAGCTTCTCCATGCGCCGGATCAGGATCAGAGCGATTCCGGTGGCGAACAACCCCACCAGCACCGCCACTCCGATAGCTCCCGCGATGATGCCAACGAGGTTGTAGCCCACCCGTAGGTAGACGGTGCCGAGGGTGGTGCCATCTTTGACGATCTGCCGGGTTACCACCAAGGTGGTGCCCGCGATGCGGGTTCTGTCGCGCTCGGCTTTCGCAGGAAAGGTGCCCTGCTGGCCCTTGGCGGCATAGGTGGCGAAGAGTTTATTGTCATCGGTGTAGATTGCCGCCGAACGGACGTTCGGTCGCGCGGCGAGCAGGGCGAGGTTGTCGCTGGCCAGCCGCTGGTCGTCGAACTGGAGCGCCGGCGCGGTCATGCGGCCGAGCAGTTCCGCCGTCGTGCTTACATCGCTCACATGGCGGTAGTGGTACGAAACCACGTTGCCGACAATATTGCCGAGGGTGGCACATAGCAGCGCCGCCACCGTGGCAAAGACCACGATGGCCTGCAGCTTGACCCGGATGGAACGGAACGTGTTTTTCACGGGTCGTCCCGGGTCACCCGTCGGGCTGCGGTGAGCATCAGGGCCCGCAGTTTGAGGCCGCTGGTTGCGGCGGGCTTGAGCGCCACGTTGAAGCGCAGGTGGTGGTCGACCAGGTCGAAGCTGATCATGCTGTCCAGCATCCGCTCCTGCCTGGCATCGGAAACCACCAGTACGGGCTTGCCCCTGACTGCATCGCCGATGGCCTGCAGCGTGGGCGCGTCCAGTGCGCCCACGATCAACATGTGCAGGCCTTGCAGAGGGCTATTGGCTTCCAGCCGCCGGGTCACCAGCGGGCGGCCGTTGACCGTCTTGCCGACGATCATGCGGGAGAGAATCTCCTCGAGGTCGTCATCCCCGATCACTCCGACGACGATGGGACTGTCTTCGGTGGCGAAGACCTCGGGTGGCCACTCCACGTAGCCGGCGAACTTGTACAGGTAGGCCGCCTTGACGCGCAGCGCGGGATCGCTGGATTCGACCGCCGGCGGTTGCGCGGCGTTGACCGTGGCGGCAAAGGCCAGCGGCATGGCCAGGATCGCGCACGCCAGCAAATACCTGACGCAGCGGAACACGGGGAAAACCACGGAAGAGGCCGTCACATCGCCCACGCCAGCGCAAGGATTACCGAGCGGCCGATTTCGCGCCGCAGATCGCGCGGCCTGTACTCGCCGTGGCCCCCGGACAGGTTGCGGCCGGTCAGTGAAATCTCGGCGCCGGGCGTCAGCGTCCAGCCCAGGCGTGCATCGACGGCTGTGTACGCTGGCACGTCGTCCCTGGCCAGCGCGCCGACGTGGCGTAAGCCGATGGCGAGTTCACCGTCGCTGCCGAGGGTCCAGCTCGAGCGAAGTTGCCAGGTATTTGAAGGATCGAAGCCCTCCGCGCCGGGGCCGGCGGCGTCGTTGCTGCCGGGCTTCAACCGGAAGTGCTCGTCGAGTGCGGTGAAGCCGCCGCTCAGGCGCCAGCTTTGGCTGGCCTGGAACGTTCCCCACCACTCGATGCCGTTGGACTGCCCTTCCATCAGGCTGCCGAAAAAGAGGTGGGTGAAGCTGGGGTCGATTTCCTGGGTGCGAAGGTGGTCGTAATCGTTGTGGAATACCGTTGCCGACCACGAAAACCGCGGTGTCGGCTGCCCGCGGTAGCCCAGTTCGTAAACCTTCGCCACTTCCGAGCGCACCGGACCACCGCCGTCAAGGAGATAAGGCGGCACGGCCGGAATATATGCATCGCGATCCAGCCGCGATGGCGCCCGCACGGTGCGCGACACGGCTGTCCAGAACAGGTGGCCTGGCGCGGCCTTCCAGGCCAGGCGTGCATTGGGCAGGAATTCGGTGCCGGTGTAGTCGTTGCGCTCCAGCCGCGCGCCCAGCGTCAATCGCAGGTCGCTGGCCAGCGTCATCTCGTCCTGTGCGAACACGCTGGTCCAGTGCTGGCGCGCCTGTGCCGGAAGAAAAGCGAAATAGGGGCTGAGGTTCTCCACGCGGTCCCGGCTCTGCCTGGCGTTCACCCCCCATACCAGCGCATGCATGCCCAGCGGCCGCAGCGAATGCTGCAGCTGGAAGTCGAGGATATCCAGTCGCTCGCCGAACGTCGGCGGCACGGTGCGCCGGGTATGGTCGTAGTAGGCCTGCAGATCGAGACTGCCACCTTCGGCAAGCGCGCGATTCCAGCGTGCGGTCAGGTTGACGCCCGAGTTGGAGATGTCCCCCAGCACGAAACCAATGCCGCTGATTGCGATCGCGCCGGGCGCCGGTTGCTGTTCGGAACCGTCATAGACATTGCCTTCCACCGTGAAGCGACCGACGGCGTAGTGCCAATCGGTGCGAAAACCCACCTGGCTCCGGTGGCCGGCATCATCGACCGTGGTGCCGTCCGCGGTCTTGCCGTGGAGCCAGCGCGTGTGCTTGCCATACACCCGGTAATCGCCGTTCGCACCAAGCGTCGCGCCGTAGCGGAAGCCGAGGTCGGAACTCTCGTTGCCCACCGCGGTCGTCAGCAGCGCGCCGTGGGTGTTTTCGGCCGATCGGGTGATGATGTTGATCACGCCATTGACCGCATTGACACCCCACAAGGTGCCACCCGGGCCGCTGATCACCTCGATGCGTTCGACATCCTCCAGCATCACGTCCTGCGCGTCCCAGAACACACCGGAAAACAGCGGTGAGTAGACCGAGCGGCCGTCGATCAGGACCAGCAGCTTGTTCGGCGCACTGTTGTTGCTCCCGTTCATGCCACGCGCCGAGATGGCATAGCCGACGGCGCTGGCCTCGGCCACCTGCAGGTTGGGTGCCAGGCGGAGCGCCTCGGGGAGGTTGCGCGCACCGGAGCGACGGATGTCCTCCGTGGTAATGACAAAGACTGACGCCGCGGCGTCCGACAGATGCTCGGGCTTCTTGGAGACCGACGTGATCTTGATGCTGCCCAGCTCTTCCAGCGAAAGCGAGGTCAGGTCTTCAGGCTGCGCAGGCAGGTCGGGGATGGAGGCGTACGCTGGCAAAGCCGGCAGGCCGAACATCACGGTAGCGAAGAGGGCAATCCGCGAGGGGCGCCGGTAAATGGCATGGAACCTGTCGTCCGATTTGGCCGGCACATGCATGGCTGGAATCTCCGTTGAGCCGCATCGCTCGTGCGGCCCCGATGCCATCTCTATCTGCAATTTCGGCAGCCTCGACGGCTGCCGCCCCCGGGATTGATATATTCCGATTGCCCCTGAGGAGTTATAAGTGCAGCAGCAAGCACCTGTCCAGCAGCGCGGGCGACTCGACGCGGCGGACGCAGTCGGCGCGCGCCGCCCGCAACCGCGTTTTCGACGCGATCGCCAAGCCCGGCGGATAAGCGCAGCGCCACTAACAAGATCGCAGTTGCCGAGTGCAACTCGACCGATCCGGGGCGTCGCGAGTCCGCCGATCAGGACGCGCGCACTATTCCGGCTTGCATGCCCCAGTGATGATCGAGCGCAATGGATGGCGCGTGGTCCCCATGCGCGATCAGTGCCATGCGCCGAGGCTAGTCGCTGGCTTCAGCTTCCGAGTCTTTCGCGACTTCCAGCTGCTCGCGATTGCACCAGCCCCTGTGCCAGGCAAGAGCCATCGAGGAGCCATGCTCGTAGGGGCACTTTTCTCGCGGCTCGTTGCAGTCGCGTGCGTAATGGCCCTCTATCCAAGCCTTCAGCGGATACTGGATTCCGCTCTCCTTGACCATGTTGGCGTCCTCGATGGGCGTCGTGATATGTCGGGAATGTCAGCGTGCCAAAGCTGTAGCCATGAAAAAGCCCGCTGA
>NZ_BAAAFK010000001.1:331127-459164 GCF_039523495.1 Rhodanobacter soli
TCACATTTTTTCATTTTCCGGCCGTATGAATCGTGATGTTCATCACGTTTGGAGAATCGTGACTGGCGTGCCTCATGAGGCGCTGCGGCAGGCAAGCGGCCAAAGAGGGGGGGCCTTGTCCAGATGCCGGTCGGCAGTGGTGGCCGAACATTGCTGCCGCATCGAGTAGTTTGGCCAAACCGGCCAAACTATGCAGGACAGCGCAAGTCGCCCTCTGGCACCTGCATCTGGTGGGCCCACCAGGACTCGAACCTGGAACCAAAGGATTATGAGTCCTCTGCTCTAACCATTGAGCTATAGGCCCGCACAAGGGCGGAAGTTTACCGTAGCGCGCAGGCGATGCACGAGGATGGCCTGCCGCAAGTCGTGTGGTGACGTGATTGCCCGGGGCGTAGGCTGGTCATCCCCCCAAGCCGGAGAGTACGCATGAACACCGAAGCGATCGCGAAACGGTTGGTCGAGTTGTGCCGTGAAGGCAAATACGAGGAGGCGCAGCGCGAGCTGTATGCGGAGGATGCGGTGAGCATCGAGCCGGAAGGTTTGCCGCCGGGCGCGCTGGGCAATGTGCAGGGGCTGGCGGCGATCTACGAGAAGGGTCGGCAGTTCAGCGCGATGATCGAGGCCGTGCACGGTGGCAGCGTGAGCGAGCCGGTGGTGGCGGAGAACTGGTTCAGCATCGCGCTGGCGATGGACGTGACCATGAAGGGCCGTGGCCGGATGAACATGAGCGAGATCTGCGTGTACCGCGTGCACGGCGGCAAGATCGTGAGCGAGCAGTTCTTCTACGACGTCGGCTGAACCCGTCGCCCGAAACGAAGGAGCCCCGCATCGGCGGGGCTCCTTCGTCGTGCCGACGTCGCGAATTACTCGACGTCGAGGAACGAGCGCAGCTGTTCGGAGCGGCTCGGGTGACGCAGCTTGCGCAGCGCCTTCGCCTCGATCTGGCGGATCCGCTCGCGGGTGACGTCGAACTGCTTGCCGACTTCCTCCAGCGTGTGGTCGGTGTTCATGTCGATGCCGAAGCGCATGCGCAGCACCTTCGCTTCGCGGGGGGTGAGCCCGGCGAGCACATCGCGCACGGTTTCCATCAGGCCGGTCTCGGTGGCCGAATCGACCGGCGAACTGGCGTTGCCGTCCTCGATGAAGTCGCCCAGGTGGGAATCCTCGTCGTCGCCGATCGGGGTTTCCATCGAGATCGGTTCCTTCGCGATCTTCAGCACCTTGCGGATCTTGTCCTCGGGCATCTCCATTTCCTTGGCCAGTTCTTCCGGCGTCGCCTCGCGGCCGAACTGCTGCAGCATCTGGCGGGAAATGCGGTTGAGCTTGTTGATCGTCTCGATCATGTGCACCGGGATGCGGATGGTGCGCGCCTGGTCGGCGATCGAGCGGGTGATCGCCTGGCGGATCCACCAGGTGGCGTAGGTCGAGAATTTGTAGCCGCGGCGGTACTCGAACTTGTCGACCGCCTTCATCAGGCCGATGTTGCCTTCCTGGATCAGGTCGAGGAACTGCAGGCCGCGGTTGGTGTACTTCTTGGCGATCGAGATCACCAGGCGCAGGTTCGCCTCGACCATTTCCTTCTTGGCGCGACGGGCCTTCGCCTCGCCGCTGGCCATGGCGCGGTTGATGTCCTTGATGTCGATCAGCGGCAGGAATAGCTTGCGTTCGATCGCGGCGAGCTTCTCCTGCTCGGCATCGATCGCCTCGCGGTGGACCTTGATGTTCGGCGACCACTTCTGGCGCTTGCGGCTGAGCTCGGCCACCCACTCGAGGTTGCCCTCGTTGCTGGGGAACGCCTTGATGAACTCGGCCTTCGGCATCTTCACCTGCTTGACGAAGATGTCCATCAGCACGCGCTCGTGGTGACGGATGTCGTTGACCACTTCACGCAGCTTGCGCACGAAGCCGTCGATCAGCGCGGACGGCAGCTTGAGCTTGAGGAACTCTTCGGCCATCTGGTCGCGCAGCTTGACGATCTTCTTGTCGGTGATGCTGGCGGCCTTCGGCGCGGCCTTCTGGAACTTGCCGTAATACTCGCGCAGCAGTTCCATGCGGCGCTTGACCTCTTCCGGGTCGGGACCGGTCGGGCCGGCCTCTTCTTCTTCCTCGGTGGTGTCGTCGGCGTCCTCGTCGCCATCCTCGTCGCCGGGCTCGGGTTCCGGCGCCAGCAGGGCGGCGGCTTCCTTTTCTTTGCGGGCGAGGTCGGCGGCTTCCTCCAGGTCGAGGAAGCCGGCCAGGATCTCGCTGAGGCGGCGCTTGCCGTCCAGGTGCTGGTCGTATTCCTCCAGCAGCAGCTCGATGGTCAGCGGGAAGCTGGCCAGCGCGGTCTGTACTTGGCCGAGGCCTTCCTCGATGCGCTTGGCGATGGCGATCTCGCCCTCGCGGGTAAGCAGCTCGACCGTGCCCATCTCGCGCATGTACATGCGCACCGGGTCGGTGGTGCGGCCCACTTCGGCGTCCACCGCGGAGAGCAGCGCCACGGCTTCCTCGGCGGCAGCTTCGTCGTCGGTGCTGCTGCCGGCCTTGTCGGCCAGCGGATCGGCGTCCGGCGCGGCGTCATGCACTTCGATGCCGACGCCCTTGAGCACCGCCATGATGTCTTCGATCTGCTCCGGGTCGACGATGTCGTCGGGCAGGTGGTCGTTGATCTCGGCGTAAGTCAGGTAGCCCTGCTCCAGGCCCTTGGAGATGAGCGCCTTGATTTCAGACTGTTGCTCGTGGGGAGCTTTGCTATTCATTAACCGACCGCCGCAGGGTTCAAGAACCGGACATTATAGCGATGTGCTGCTTTTTTGACCAGTTTTCAAGTGAGGAAAGGTTTCGACCGGGCACGCAAAAATCGCGCCAAATCGCGGTGTTGCAGCGCCTTGCCGGCTTGAGGCCGCGCATCGCACGCTGTGTGTCCGTTCAGCCGGTGTCGAGCCAGAAAGTCACCGGACCGTCGTTCACCAGTTGGATGACCATATGGGCACCGAAGTGCCCGGTTTCCACCTTCGGGTAAGCGGCGCGGGCCAGTTCCAGCAGCCGTTCGAACCAGCGCCGGCCGTGCTCGGGCGGCGCCGCGCTGGTGAAACTGGGGCGCATGCCCGAACGGGTGTCGGCGGCCAGGGTGAACTGGCTGACCAGCAGCAGGCCGCCGCCGGTGTCGGCGAGCGAGCGGTTCATCTTGCCGTTGGCGTCGGCGAACACGCGATAGCCAAGCAGGCGTTCCAGCATGCGCTTCGCCTGCGCTTCGCCGTCGTCCGGCTGCACCGCCACCAGGGCCAGCAGGCCGGGGCCGATCGCGCCGACCGTTTCGTCGCCGACACTGACGCTGGCGGACACTACACGCTGGATCAGGGCAATCATGGGCGCACGACGGTGGCGAGGCGCCTAGCTTACGGCGCCGCCGCGGTCGGTGAAAGGTGGCCGGCCGCCGGCATGGCGCGGTTGCCGCGGGGCCGGCTCCCGTAAACTGCAAGGATGCGTATCGACATGTACCTCGTCTACCTCCTGTTGCGCCTGCTGGCGCTGCTGCCGTTGCGCGTACTGCACGGCGTCGGCGGCGGGCTGGGCCGCCTGCTGCTGTGGCGGGGCGGCCGCACCGTGCACAACACCGCAGTGAACCTGGCGATCGTGCGACCGCAGCTGGATCGGGCGGCGCAGGCGGCATTGCTACGCGAGGTGATGGCCGAGAGCGGCAAGTCGGCCAGCGAGATCGTCAAGGTCTGGGGTGCCGGCGCCGAGCGTGCGCTGGGGCTGGTGCGCGAAGTGCGTGGCGAGGCGCTGCTGGATGCCGCGCTGGCCGCGGGCAAGGGCGTGATCATTGCCGCGCCGCATCTGGGCTGCTGGGAGCTGCTGAACTACTGGCTGTGCCGCAAGACGCCGATGGCGATCCTGTACCGGCCGCCGCGGATCGCCGCGATCGAGGGCCTGTTGCGCAAGGTGCGCGGCGCGCTGGCGCCGGAGCAGGTGCGCGCGGACGGTGCCGGCGTGCGCACGCTGTACAAGCGGCTAGCCGCGGGCGGCACGGTCGGCATCCTGCCGGACCAGAAGCCGCGTGCGGGCGAGGGCCAGATCGCGCCGTTCTTCGGCCGCGAGGCGCTGACCATGGTGCTGTTGCCGCGGCTGGCCGCGCGCACCGGCGCCACCGTGCTGTACGCGTTCGCCGAACGGCTGCCGCAAGGCGCCGGTTATCGCATCCACCTGTTGCCGGCGCCGCAAGGCTTGGCCGACGCCGATCTTGGCGTGGCCTGTGCCGCGCTGAACCAGGGCGTGCAGGACTGCGTCGAGCTGGCCTTCGCGCAGTACCAGTGGCAGTACAAGCGCTATTCGGCGAATGGCTTGATCAGCCCGTACGATCGCGAACAGGAATAGGCCGCGCTACGCGCGCTTCTAGGATTGGGGCTTTTCCAGCCGGCGCAGGAACACGCTCATTTCCTTTTCGGCCTGCTTGTCGCCGCGCTGCGCGGCGGCAGTGATGCCGCTGCGCCAGGCGTCCACGGCAGCGGTTTCGTCGCCGTCAGCCAGGCAGGCCTTGCCGAGCAGTTTCCACGCCGCCGAGTAGGTCGGGTCGAAGCCGACTGCGCGCCGCAGCTCGTCGATCGCCGCGCCGCTGTCGCCATCGGCCAGCAGGGCACTGCCCAGGGAGAAGCGCAGCAGCGCGCCATCGCGCGGGCCACCGCACTGTTTGCGCAGGCTGGCGATCAGGTCGGTGCTCATGGCTGGGTGCGGTAGCGCCGGTCATCGGCCGGGTAGATCCGGGTCGGCTGGGCCGGTTCCGGCGGGGTGTGCCCGGCGCGCAGGTCGGCCAGCGAGATGGCCGGCCAGACCACCAGCCATGACGAGCGGAACGGCTGCACCAGCAGGGCGTAGCGCAGGGCGTTCGCGTCCGGTTGGTCCACACGTACCACGACCAGGCCATCGGGATGGGCGCGGGCAAAGTCCTGCAGGGCTTGATCCTGCACTACCTGGTTGCCGAGAAGCTCCTCGATCGGCCGGGTCAGTCGGCCCTCGAAATGGAACTGGCCTTCGTAGTTGCCAAGGAAGGCAATCGGCCGGTTTGCCTGGTCGGCGGCACCGAGCAGGTGCGCGGTCGGGCGCAGGTCGTAGCGCGACCACAGGGTCAGCGTGAACAGGGTGTTGAGCGCGAGCACGCCGATCAGCCCGGCCACCGCCAGGCGGCGCAGCTCGCCGCGGCCGCGCAGCAGCAACAGGCCGCCCAGCAGCAGGAATACCACGCTGAAATAGCGGCTGTAAGGTGCTGCGGCATCGGCCCACTCGCCATGCAAGTGGTTGCCGGCAACCAGCAACGGCAGCATGAACAGCGCCGCGGCGAACACGATGCCGCCCACACCCAGCGGCCAGGTGCCGAGCCAGCCGTTGGAGGCCAGGTTCGGCCGGCGCTCGCGCAGCACGGCGATCGCGCTGGCCATCAGCAAGGCGATGCCGCCAAGTTCCGGCAACGGGTAGTACAACTGCTTGCCGCTGATCAACGAGAGCGCAACGAAGGTGGGCAGCAGCCAGCACAGTGCGAAGCGCAGACCCGATTCCAGCGGCCGGCGCAGGCCGGCCACGGCCACCCACACGCGCGGCCAGCCGCTGAACGGGAACAGCATCAGCGGCAGCCACAGCAGGTAGAACCAGATCGGCTCGGCGTGATTCTGCAGGTCCTTGCCTTCGGCCAGCTTGTCGACCACGCGGCCGGCGGTCTGGGTGAAGAACAGTCGCTGCCGGTACGCCTCGCCGCCGGAGAATCCGGCCGGCAGCGCCCAGGCCAACAGCATCGCGCCGCCGAGCAGCAGCGCCAGCACGCCGCGGCCATACCAGCGCGCGCGGTGCTGGCCGGCCCAGTCGTTCCACAGCGGGCCGAGCAGCCAGGGGAAGACCACGTGCAGCAGCATCACCGGACCCTTGGTCAGCAGCCCGAAGCCCACGCAGAGGCCGAACAGCAGCCAGCGCGGTTCGCTGCGTTGCGATTTCGGGGTCAGGCACAGCAGGGCGGCCAGCGTCCACACCGCCAGCAGCACGTCGTACATGATCTGCAGGCCGAACAGGAACGCATAGCCGAACGCCAGCAGCATCCATGGCGCGGCCTTGGCTATCCACGGCCGGTCCGGGAACAGCCGTCGTGCCAGCAGCGAGACCAGCACCAGTTGCGTGCCGCCGAACAGTACCTCGAGTACGCGCGGCCAGACGTCGTTGACGCCGAACGCGAACCAGCCGCCCTGGATCAGCCAGAACAGCAGGGGCGCCTTCTCGCTGTAGGGCTGGCCGTTGATATGCGGTACCAGCCAGTGACCCTGGCTCCACATTTCCCACGCGACCGCCAGAGTGCGGGTGGAATACAGCGGCATCGGCCCGTGCGAGAAGATCGCCAGCAGCGCCACGGCGGCCCACAGCGGCAGCCAGGGCCACACGGCACGCAGGTGTTCGGAACGGCTATAGGGGCTGGATGGCACGGGCAGACTCGTGGGAGGCCAAGGGCGATTCTAGCCTGCGCGATGCGCGCGCAAGGCGACCGGCTGCACGATCAGGCCGGTCCCCAGTAGCCGATGCGGCGGCGGATCTTCAACTTGCGCCACAGGTTCAGCGGCTTGCGTCGGCGATTCTTCGCGCCGCGGGCGATGAAGGTGTCGATCGCATCCAGTACGCGTTCGCTGGAACGGCCGTCGCGGTACGGGTGGATCGCGTCGGCGTAGTCGCGGATCGCCTGCAGCAGTTCCGGTGGCCGCGCCAGCGCACGCTCGATCGCGCTCTCGAACTGCGCCGGGTCGTCGATGTCGATCAGCTGCGGACCGGGCCGGCGGTTCTTGAACGTCACCACCGGCTTGCCGGTGAGCAGGAACTCGTTGAGCGCGGAGGAGGTGTCCGAGCACATCAGGTCGACCTGCGGGAACAGCTCCAGGATGTTGTCGTTCTCGGCGAAGCGCAGGTACTCGTTCTGCAGCGCCTTGAATTTCGCCGTGGTCTCCGGGTTCATCTTCGGATGGAAGGTGACGATCCAGCGCCAGCGGCCGTCGCGCGACAGCCGCTTCACTTCCTCGTACAGCGTTTCGGCGGCGCTCCACGACGGCGAGAAGGTGGAGTGGTACAGGATCACCGGCGGCTGGCGCACCGGCGGCAGCGGGCCGGTGATTTCCTGCATGAACGGGTCGAGCTTGGGGAAGCCGGTTTCGATCACGCTGAAGTGGCCGAGCTTGTCGGCGATCGCCTGGAACTGCGCGGTGTCGCGCGGGCCGGTGGTGCAGTACAGGTCGAAGAAGCCGCGCACGTAGATGTGCCGCGGCTTGCCGGCATCGAAGCCATGGAAGGTCTCGACCTTCACGCCGGGAAAGAAGTGCGGCACCGCGTTGGACGAGGTGATCACCGCGATCGGCTGCCACGCGCGCACCTCGGCCACCGTCAGCAGGCGCTCGCCGGCGACCAGATCCTCTGCGCCGGGACCGTCGAAGAACCAGGCTGCCTCGTCGCCGCGGGCGCGGATCGCTTCCTGCAGCGGGCGCAGGATCGCCAGCGCGTAGCGTTCGGAGCCGTAGAGGAGGTAGTGCTTCGGAGCGGGTTTCGGTTCGGTCATCAGCGGTCGATGTCGTGTTGGTGAAGCAGGGCAGCGGCGCGCGCCACCGACTCCGGGTTGTTGACCATTTCGTAGTAGCGCATGCGCTTGTACAGCGCGTAGCTGGCCGCGGTCTGCGCGATCAGGAAGCCGCGCCAGCCGTCCAGGAAGGCCAGCCGGAACAGGTAATCCTTGAGGAAGGCGAGCGCGTAGACGAACGGTGCCTGCCACATCCGCACCGGCTTGCGCCGGTCCAGCCAGTCGCGGCACTTCAGCTCGGCGTAACGCAACACTTTCAGCTGCTTGTGCAGCAGGGTCGGGTTGTTGGCGTGGTCGAACGGGGCGCGCAGGGTCGGCGCGGCACCCTCGAACCGCAACGACTCGTGCACCCGCGCGTCGCTCCAGCGCGCGCGGCGGCGATGGTACAGCCGCGCCAGTTTTTCGCCCACCGACGGGCGGTACCAGCGCATCGGCCGCCCCATGTAGATCGTGCGGCGGCGCAAGTACGCCGCCGGCGCGTCGCCTGCCATAAGTGCCGGCAGGCGCTGCTGCAGTTCCGCGGCGAGTTCCGGGCTGAGGTATTCGTCGGCATCGAGCACCATGACCCAGTCGTGGCTGCACTGGCCGCTGGCGAAATTGCGCTGCGCGCCGAAGCCGAGCCAGTCCTGGTGAACCACGCGCGCGCCGTGCGCCTGCGCGATCGCCACCGTGTCGTCGTCGCTGCCGGAATCGACCACCAGCTTCTCGGCCGCGAACGGCACGCTGTCCAGGCAGCGCGCGATGCTCTCGGCCTCGTTGTGGGTGATGACGGCGAGGGTCAGCGGGAACGTGGGCATGGGCGGATTCTAGCCGAGGCCGTGCGTCTCTCGCGGGCTGGCGGACCAACAGGTTGTATATCAGATGAAGCCGGTCGCATCTTTGTCCGGGAATCCGTGACAGTATTTGTCGATCAGCAGCCGATCCGCGTTACATTTTCCATCCACCGCAACGGCACCGAACGGCAGACATGAAACGGATCCTGGTCACCGGCGGTGCCGGATTTCTCGGCTCGCACCTGTGCGATCGCCTGCTCCACGACGGCCACGACGTGCTGTGCGTGGACAACTTCTTCACCGGCAGCAAGCGCAATGTGGCGCACCTGCTCGCGCATCCATACTTCGAACTGATGCGGCACGACGTGACCTTCCCGCTGTACGTGGAGGTGGAGCGCATCTTCAACCTGGCCTGCCCGGCTTCGCCGGTGCATTACCAGCACGACCCGGTGCAGACCACCAAGACCAGCGTGCATGGCGCGATCAACATGCTTGGTTTGGCCAAGCGGGCGAAGGCGCGCATCCTGCAGGCGTCGACCAGCGAGGTCTATGGCGACCCGGAAGTGCACCCGCAGGTCGAGGCGTACTGGGGCCGGGTCAATCCGATCGGCACCCGCAGCTGCTACGACGAAGGCAAGCGCTGTGCCGAGACACTGTTCTTCGACTACTACCGCCAGCATGCGCTGGACATCAAGGTGGTGCGCATCTTCAACACCTACGGCCCGCGCATGCACCCGAACGACGGCCGGGTGGTGAGCAACTTCATCATGCAGGCGCTCAAGGGCGAGGACATCACCATCTACGGCGACGGCAGCCAGACGCGCAGCTTCTGCTACGTCGACGACTTGATCGAAGCGATCGTGCGCATGATGGATTCCGAGCGCGGCTTCACCGGCCCGGTGAACATCGGCAACCCGGTCGAGCACACCATGCTGGAACTGGCCGAGAAGGTGCTGGCCCTGGTCGGCGGCCGTTCGAGGCTGGTGTACCGGCCGCTGCCGTCGGATGATCCGCGCCAGCGCCAGCCGGACATCGGCGTGGCCCGCGACAAACTCGGCTGGCAACCGGCGGTGGCGTTGGAGGACGGTCTGAAGGAAACCGTAGGCTATTTCCGCCGCCTGCTGCAGGACGGTGTGGCGGCATGACCAGTTTCGCGGTCGTCATTACCAGTTACAACTACCGCGACTTCGTCGGCACGGCGATCGACAGCGCGCTGGCGCAGACCCGCGTGCCGATGCAGGTCATCGTGGTCGACGACGGTTCCACCGACGGCACGCCGGCGCATCTGCGCGAACGCTACGGCAGCGACCCGCGGGTGACCCTGCTGTGCGGCGAGAACGGCGGCCAGCTGGTCGCGTTCCAGCGCGGCGTGGCGCAGGCGCGCGCCGACGTGGTCTGCTTCCTCGACGCCGACGACCGCTGGGAGCCGTATTACCTGGCGTGCCTCGGCGAGCTTTACGATGCCAGCCGCGACGTCGACTTCGTGTTCTCCGACATGCAGCTGTTCGGCGACGAGCAGCGCTGGATGGGCTATGCCGCGCAGTCGCGCGACCTCGGCTTCACCGCGATTAGCACCTACATGCTGATGCACTGGTACGGCGCCCCCACCTCGGCGCTGTCGATGCGTGCGCTGTGGGCGCGCCGCACGCTGGAGCTGCCGGCGGAACTGAGCCAGACGTGGCGGCTGTCCGCCGACAATTGCCTGGTGTTCGGCGCCAGCGTGCTGGGCGCGCACAAGTACTACCTGCGCACCGGCGCGGTGCATTACCGCGTCCACGGCAACAACGGCTGGTGGGGCCGGCAGACGGCGGCCACCAAGTACCTCAACCGGTTCCGCTCGCGCTGCCTGATTGAGATCTACGCCAGGAGCATCGGCCTGGACGAGCGCTGCCTGGAAAGCGTCAAGCACGAGTTCCGCACCAAGCCGGATCCCTCCTGGCGCGAGGCCCGGCACTACGCGAAGCTGGCGCGATTGCGTCGCGGCTCGTGGCTGCGCAACCAGCAGCGCGCCGCGTCGATCCTGTGGTCGGCCATCCGGCCGCGCCGACGCGCGGCGGGAACGCAGCCGAATACGAACTGAGCGAGGTCACCGTGATGCGGATCAGTGTCGCCGTGATCACCTACAACTGGCCTGCGGCGCTGGAGCTGGTGCTGCAGGCACTGGCTGCGCAGAGCGAGCTGCCGCACGAGGTGATCGTCACCGACGACGGCTCGCAGCCGGCCACGCGTGAATTGCTGGAGCGCATGGCACGGGATTATCCGGTGCGGCTGGTACACCTGTGGCAGCCGGACGATGGTGCACGCATGAGTCGCGCGCGCAACCGCGCGATCGCTGCCGCGCAGGGTGACTACGTGATCCTGCTCGACGGCGACATGGTGGTCGAGCGGCACTTCGTCGCCGACCACCGCGCGTTCGCGCGCCGCGGCTGCTTCGTGCAGGGTTCGCGCGTGCTGACCAACGCCGCGCTGACCTTGCGCATGCTGCACGCAGGCGCGGCGATGCCGGGTTTCTGCAGCCGTGGCATCGAGCGGCGCCGGCACACCCTGCGCCTGCCGTTGCTGGCGCGCTGGTATGCCCGGCCCGGTACCAAGCAGCGCGGCATCAAGAGCTGCAACATGGGGTTCTGGCGCGACGACCTGCTGCGCCTGAACGGCTTCAACGAGGCGATGACCGGCTGGGGTCGCGAGGATACCGAACTGGCCGTGCGCGCTTTCCACGCGGGCCTGCGCCGGCGCGAACTGCGCTTCAGCGCGCTGGCGACGCACCTCTACCATCCCACCCGCAAGCACGTCGTCGACAATCCCAACGACCGCATCGTGGACGACGCGCGGGCGCGCCGGCTGGTCCGTTGCGAGCGTGGCGTCGACCAGCACCTGGCCGAGTTCGCCCGCCCACCCGCCGATCTGCGCGCGTTCCCGGCTCAGGAAAGCTGACGCAGGGCGGCGTCCAGCCGTGCGGCGAAGGCCGCCTCATTCGATTCGAACCATGCCCGCGCCTGTTCGCCCAGCGCCGCACGTTCGTGCCCGGGCATCGCCAGCAGGCGCCCGATGGCGGCTTCCAGTGCCGCCTCGTCGAAGCGATGCAGGGTAGTCAGGTTGAACGGCCCGGTCTCGCTGGCCTTGACCAGGACGCCGCGTGCCGGGGTGACGAGTTCGTTCATCGGCGGCGCGTCGCAGGTGACCACCACCGCCTTGCAGCTCATCGCCTCGACAAGGTAGTGGCCCCAGCCCTCGGTTTCCGACAGGCACAGGTGGAACTGGTGTGTGTTCTGCAGCTGACGGATCTCGTGAACGTTGGCGGGATAGCCCACCCGGTGCTCGATGTTGGCGGGAACGGGCCCGGTCAGGCGGGTCGCGGTGCGCGGCGACTGCAGCACCAGCAGCTTCGGCCATTCCGGATGCCGTTGCCACAGCGCCAGCAGCCGCTGCGTTCCCTTCATCCGGCTGGCGCCGGCCAGGTGCAGGAAGGTCGGCTGCCGCGGGACTTCCGGCTGCAGGCAGTCCGTGCTGCGGAAGCCGATGTGCAGGGCGCGGCAGCCGCGAGCGGCGAACAGTTCGACGGCAAAGCGGGTCTTGCACAGGATCGCGTCGTAGCGGGCCAGATAGCGCTGGCTGCGCGGCGACAACCACTCCGGATTCGGCACCAACAGGTTCAGTCGAGCCAGCCCGAACCAGTCCGGGCGTACGTGCTCCAGCGCAATGTTGATGTCGTACGGTGTGGCTCGCAGGTCAACGTGGCGCAGCCGTTGCCACCACATGCGCAGGTGCAGCAGCAGCGCCTTGCGGCGCCCGTCGTGCCGGTGCGGCCCGAGCTTGGTCACGTGGACCTGGTGGCCGAGCGCGACCAGCGCCGAGGATAGGAGCCGGATGTCGTGGCTGAGACCGCGCTGGTTGTCCCACGCAAGCAGATTGATACGGGCCATGGCGGGTCGACGTCAGCGAGACGGAGCGTTGTGCAGCAGACGGCCGATGCTGAAGGCCAAGCCCAACACGAGGAACAGGTAAAGCGATTGCGGCATCGCCCGATAAAACACATTGTCGCTGAACGCACATAGACCATACATGCCGATCACCATCAGCCCGGCCGCGGCGGCCGTGGCGACCGGCTCCTGCGCGTGGTTGAGATGGCGGGCGAAAAAGGCCAGCGGCACGGCGAAAAACAGCAGCAGCACCAGCAGCGCGGGCAGCCCGCCGGCTACCAGTGATTCAAGGTATTCGCTGTGCGGGTGCACGTACTTGGCGATCAGCGGGCTGGCGTTGCCGACGGCGGCCTGTTCGCGCACGTAGACACCGAACTGGTCCAGGCCGATGCCGGCCAGCGGCTGTTCGCGGAAGGCCTGCCACGCGGTACGCCACATCTCCAGCCGTTCGCCGACGGCGCCGGCGGCATCGCTGCTGCTACCGGCGTTGTAGCTGGCGATTTCGGCCGGGACATCGGTCAGTCGCTCGACCATCTCCCGGTGCAGCGTGGCGGTGACCGTCAGCATGCCGAGCACGGTCACCGCGAACAGCGCCAGCATGCGGCGCCAGTGCCGCGAACGCATGGCGAACCACAGCATGAGGCCGAGGTAGATCGGAGCGAACGACAGCAGCGGGCCGCGGCTCTGGGTCAGTACCGCGCCATACAGGCCGACCACCACGGCCGCGACATGCAGCCAACGGTCACCGCGGCGAGTGCCCGGGCGCAGCGCCTGCAGCATCGACAGCAGCACCAGCACCAGCAGATACATCGCAAACTCGACCGCGGCCCAGTCGCCGCCGTTCAACCCGTACGGGCGGTCGGCGCCCAGCATGTAGCGCTGGTAAAGGCTGACCGCCCCGAGCAGCAGGGCGGTCAGGCTGAAGCCGATCGCGATCACGCGCTGCTTCAGCGGCAGGGTGAAGACGGCCGCGATGCCCAGGAACAGCAGCGTCTGTGCCGGCAGGTCGAGGGTGGGCCAGTCGAGCCGGTGTCCGAGGAAGTTGCCGACGTCGTACAGCAAGCGCAGCACGCAGGCAGCGGCCACTGGCCAGGCCAGGCGGCAGGCGTGCCGGGTTTCCGTGCGGGTGACCAGCAGGGCCAGGCCAGCCATGAACAGCAACACCATCGGCACGGTCTTGAGCCGCCCGGATACGGCGAAACACAGCGGCATAACCGCCAGCAGCAGTGAAGCCGTCCAGATCTGCCATGAAGCAGGGTGTGCGCGCACGTGAGGAGCCTGTCGAGCCAACTGTATTCCCTGTCTGATCCCTGTCTGGCAATGCTAACGGGCCAGTGTCCCCGACATGGCTTGCGTGCGGCACATTGTAACGTGAAGATTCATCTCCCTTGTACGCCGTCCATGGGCGTACGGCTCAGGGCGCGTCATCGACCTGCTGATCCGCATTCACGCCGGGCACGCAGCCGGGCGCCACGGCATCGGCGCGGAACATCCACCATTCGCGGCGATTGGCGTGGCCGACATAGGTGGCGCGCTGGCGATCCACGCAGTTGCCCATCGCTTCGTCGAGGCTGAAGATCCAGCGCCGTGCCGGATCTTGCCGCAGCCAGGCGGTGGCGTCGGCGTACTGCTGCGGCCAGGGTTTCAGGAAGCCGAATTCGGCGACCGGCCCCTGTGCCATCAGCAGGTTCTGCTCCTTCCAGGCGAGCAGGCCGATGCTGGCGTCCGGACCGGCGATGGCGCGCGCCTGCACCATCACGTCGCGCGCGGAGCGGTCGCCGTTGAGCATCGGGTAGCCCCACAGGCCGTACACGCCCCACAGCACGCCGGCGAACAGCAGCCAGCCCAGCGGCGCGCGGCGCACCCGAGTGAGCGCGGCGATCAGCAGGCCGGCGGCGCCGATACCGAGCAGCATCCACCAGATCTGCGGATCGAGGCTTTGTTCGATCCTGATTGCCCAAGCCGGGTGCCGATGGATCGCCAGTGCTGCGGCGAGGGTGAGCGCCCCGGCCAGCAGCACGGTCAGCGCGCACACCGCGGCGCGCACACCGCGCCGACGCAACAGGCCGGGCAGCAGCGGCGCCAGCGCCAGCACGGTCATTGGCAGGGCCGGCAGGATGTAGACGTCGCGCTTGCCCGGGCTGAACGAGAAGAACAGCAGCAGCAACACGATCCAGCCCAGCGGCAGCAGGAAGCGCGCGTCGCGCCGCTGCAGCCGTCGCCACCATGCCGGCAGCGCCCACGGCAGCAGCAGCGACAGCGGCAGCCAGTCGGCCACGATGATGCCGAGGAAATAGAACGGCGAGTGGATGTGCCCGGTTGGCGTAGCGTAGCGGTGTACGGTCTGCCCGAGCAGGATGTTCTGCACGTATTCGGCGTGCTGCGGATCGCCGTCGGCGTGGGCGACCAGCAGCATCGGCAGCAGCCAGCCCAAGATCGGCACGAAGAACAGCGCCAGGCCGCCGGCCCAACGCCAGCCGCCGACGGGCAGCGCCAGCTGGCGCCAATGGCCGCGGCGTGCGATCAGGTACGGCACCAGCATCAGCAGTGCCAGCACGCCGACCCCCTTGGTCGCCACGCCCACGCCGGCGAAGAAGCAGCCGGCGGCGAACCAGCGCCACGACGGCCCCAGCAGCAGGTGGCGCAGCAGGCCGTAGTTGGCCAGGGTGATCCAGCCCAGCAGCAGAGGGTCGATCTGCGCGTTGCGCATCTGGTAGGTGAAGTGGATCGTCACCAGCAGCGTGGCCGCGGCGAGCAGCGCGCTGCGGTGGTTCCACAGCCGGCGCGCCAGGTCGTAGACCAGCGCCAGCGCGCCCAGCGCCGCCGCCAGCGACGGCAGCAGGAAGGCGATGCGCCAGTGGTGGGTGAGGTAGTAGCTGAGCGCCTGCAGCCACATGAACACTGGCGGCTTGTCCGGGTACAGCTCGTGGCCGCGATGCGGGAACAGCCACTGGCCGTGCTCGACCATCCATTGCGCCACCAGCGCGAAGCGCGGTTCGTCGGATGGCCACGGGTCGCGCAGGCCGATGCCAAGGCCGAGCAGCAGCAGCGCGAATACGCCGAACAGCAGCAACTCCCAACGGGCGTTGCGCAGCCATAGCGGGCGGGCCTGGGACAGAGGTACGCAAGGCTTCACGTGCGGGGATGTCCCGTCAGCGGCGATCAATGATGGTGCGCATCATAGCCCGACGAACGGAGCATCCTGGTGTGCGCGGCGACGCGGGCAGGATGGCATGGGCGCCCGAGTACTGGCTTAGCGCGGTTTCTGCAGCACCGCGTAATACATGCCGTCCAGGTCGCCGTCGCCGGGAAGGATCTGCCAGCCGACGGCGGCGGCCTGTCCAACCGGCAGGGTGAACGGCAGCGTCTGGGCGTCGGGTTGCGCCGCCAGCCATTCGCCCACGATCGCCTCGTTCTCCGCGCGCAGCACCGAGCAGGTGATGTAGACCAGCCGTCCGCCCGGCGCCAGCAACGGCCACAGCGCGGACAGGATGCGGCGTTGCTGCGCGTGCATCGCGGCGATGTCGCTCTCGCGCCGGTGCAAGCGCACGTCCGGCCGGCGGCGCAGCACGCCGGTGGCCGAGCAGGGCGCGTCGATCAGGATGCGGTCGAACGACTGGCCGTTCCACCAGCCCTTCGGCGCGCCGGCGTCACCGATCACCACCTTGGCGTTCAGGCGCAGCCGCATCAGGTTCTGGCGGATGCGTTCGGCGCGCACGGCGTCGAACTCCAGCGCGGTGAGGTCGATGTCGGCGCGCTCGAGCAGGTGGCAGGCCTTGCCGCCAGGGGCGGCGCAGGCGTCCAGCACGCGCAGGCCGTCGTGCAGGTCGGCGAGGTCGGCGGCCACTTGCGCCGCGCCGTCCTGCACCGCGAACAAGCCATCCTCGAAGCCGGGCATGCGGGTGACATCGCCGCTGTGCGGCAGCACCAGCGCGTCGCGCAGCCACGGATGCGCCGTCGCCGCGTAGCCGGCGGCCTGCAGTTGATCGATCAGCGCGGCGCGCTCGCCGCGTTGGCGGTTGACCCGCAGCATCAGCGGCGGCTCGCGATTGTCAGCGAGCATCACGGTCTCGGCCTGTTGCGGCCAATCCCGCTGCAGCGCGGCGGCCAGCCAAGCCGGGTGGGCGTGGCGGGTCTGTGGCCTGGCATCGAGTTTCACCAGCAGGCTTTCGCGTTCGCGCTGCCAGCGCCGCAGCACGGCGTTGACCAGCCCGGCCAGTTGCGGGCGCTTCAGCGCGCGCACCGCTTCGACCGTGGCGGCCACCGCGGCGTAGTCCTGCAGTTCGAGGATCTCCAGCTGGACCAGGCCCAGCACCAGCAGCGCATGCACGGCCGGGTCCTTGTGTCGCAGCGATTTTTCCAGCAGGCCGTCGATCGCGGGATCGAAACGCAGCCACCAGCGCGCGCCTTCGCTGAGCAGGGCCATCAGCAGGGCGCGGTCGCGCGGATCGGCCAGCCGCGGCGCGTTGCGCTCCATCACGTCGCGCAACGAGGCGCCACGCAGGGCGACTTCGGCCAGTCCCCTGGCGGCCAGGGCGCGGGTGTCGGCTTTCATCAGCTGTGACGCAATTCGGGGCGGGCGTTGAGGTAGTCGACTGCGCCGATGCGCTTACCGCCGGCGCGCTGCACCGCGGTGACGCGCAGGGCACCCGTGCCGCAGGCGAGGTCAATGCCGTCGCGGCCGGCGGCCAGCACGCGGCCCGGCGCGGCATGGTGATCGAGCTCGATCGCGTGGGCGGCCCAGATCCGTAGCGACTCGCCGGCGATCTCGCCTTCGGCCACCGGCCATGGGTCGAACGCGCGCACCTGGCGTTCCAGTTCGACTGCCGGGCGGCTGAAGTCGAGCTTCGCCTCGGTCTTGTCCAGCTTGTGCGCGTAGGTCACGCCGTCTTCCGGCTGCGGCGTGGCCACCAGCACCTCGCCGGCCAGCGCGCGATGCAGGCCCTCGGCCAGCACCTCCGCGCCCAGCATGGCGAGACGGTCGTGCAGCGAGCCGCCGGTGTCGTCGCGGCTGATCGGGGTGCGTCGATCGAGCAGCACCGGGCCGGTATCCAGGCCCGCTTCCATCTGCATCAGGTCGACCCCGCTTTCGCGGTCGCCGGCCAGGACCGCACGCTGGATCGGCGCGGCACCGCGCCAGCGCGGCAGCAGGCTGGCGTGCACGTTCCAGCAGCCGAGCCGCGGGATCGCCAGCACCTTGCGCGGCAGGATCAGGCCGTAGGCGACCACCACCAGCAGGTCGGGGTGGTAGTCGGCGAGCCGCTGCTGCACGTCGGCGGATTTCAGCGATTCGGGTTGCTCGACCGCGATGCCGGCGGCCAGCGCGGCCTGCTTGACCGGGCTGGGCGTGAGCTTGCGGCCGCGGCCGGCGGGACGGTCGGGCTGGGTGTAGACGGCCGCCACCTCGGCGCCGCTCGTGCGGCAGGCCTCGAGGCAGGGCACGGAGAATTCCGGGGTGCCGGCGAAGACCAGCCGCAAGCCTGGGCTACTCAAGCCGGCCTTGCTCAAGCACCGACCGCCTGCTTGCGGTGTTTCTCCAGCCGTTTCAGCAGCAGGTTGCGCTTCAGCGGTGACAGGTAGTCGACGAACACCTTGCCTTCCAAATGGTCCATCTCGTGCTGGATGCACACCGCCAGCGGGCCTTCGGCCTCGACGACGATGTCCTCGCCGGTCACATCCTGCGCCTTCACCTTCACCTTCAGCGCGCGGGTGACGTCGGCGTACAGGCCGGGGAACGACAGGCAGCCTTCCTGGTAGACCTGCGAGCCATCCTTCTCGAGGATCTGCGCGTTGATCAGTGCCAGTGGCTGGTTGCGCTCGTCGCTCATGTCGGCGACCAGCACGCGCTGGTGCACGTTGACCTGGGTCGCGGCGAGGCCGACGCCGTTGGCGGCGTACATGGTTTCGATCATGTCGGCGACAAACTGCTTCAGTTTCGCGTCGAACACGGTCACCGGCGCGGCGTGGGTGCGCAGGCGGGGGTCGGGGAATTCGAGAATGGACAACATGGACATGGCATCACCTCGGCGCCGAAAGTGCGGGCGACTTGGTAAAAAGCCACCCTCGGCGCCATCTAGAATGTGTCTCATTGTACGTCGGCAAGCGTCCGAGTACAGACGATTTTTGCCAACTCGCGCCTGTTGCGCGCGTTAACCATTCGGTTACACTCGACCGAGCATCTGGGGAAGGGGGATTCCCACCAATGATCAAGAAAATTATCGTGTTGCTGGCCGGCATGCTGGTCACCGTGGCCGTCTATGCGGCCGGTACGCAATTGCGGGCCGATCATCCCGACAGCTATACCGTGCGCCGGGGCGACACGCTCTGGGACATCTCCGCCAAGTTCCTGTCCAAGCCGTGGCTGTGGCCGGAGATCTGGCAGGCCAATCCGCAGGTGCGCAACCCGCACCTGATCTACCCCGGCGACGTGCTCAACCTGTCCTTCATCAATGGGCCGCGCCTGGGCCTGCAGCCGAGCGTGCATCGCGAAGGCGAGGCGGTGCCGGCGATCCCGCTGTCCGAGCTGAAGATGTTCCTGAAGGACATGCGCGTGATGGACTCGAACGCGGTCAGTTCCGCGCCGTATGTGGTCGGCCTCGAGGAATCGCGCCTGCGCGGCGCCGTCGGCCAGAACATCTACGTGCGCGGCCTGCAGGGCGAGCCGGGTCAGCGCTGGGCGATCGTGCGGCCGAGCCACGTGTTCCGCGGTTTCGATCAGGGCGATGCGGCCAGCGCCGACTTGGTCGCGCACGATCTGGACAGCAACGCGGCGATGGTCAACTCGCCGTGGCGCGAGAATTCCCGCAACGACGGCCACTACGGCAAGGGTGACGACCTCGGCGTCGAGGTCAGCGTGATTGGTACCGCCGAGACGCTGCGCACGGGCGATCCGGCGACCCTGCTGCTGCTCAACGCCACCCAGGAAATCCGCAGCGGCGATCGCATCATGCCGCTGGACGAGTCGCCGTACGATGCTTACTACTACCCACATGCGCCGAAGTCGGTGCCGGCCAACGCCAAGGTGATCGGCTTCGCCGACGCGATGGATGCGGCCGGTTCGCGCCAGGTCGTGATGCTGTCGATCGGTGCGAAGGACGGCGTCGACAACGGCCAGACCTACACCATCTTCGAGCCGGGCGAGACGATCCACGACGACGTGGCCAGCAACAGCATGAACCGGAGCTTCGGCGAGAGGGTCAAGCTGCCGGACGAGTACGTCGGCCACGTGATGGTGTTCCGCACCTTCGACCGGGTCAGCTATGGCCTGGTGATGGACGGCCTGCGTCCGGTGCACGTCGGTGGCCGCCTGGCCATGCCGGAGTAACCGCCGGCACGAACCTCGGCGGCATCTGCCTACACGACGGCGCGGCTCCCACCGCGCCGTTTCCTTGGGTGCCTGTTGCGTAAACTGCGGCCATGCTCATGGACGATCTGGATGAATTGCGCGCGTGGCTGATCGCCCTGCGCACGCCCGGCCTTGGCCCGGGTGGCCTGCGCGAGCGGCTGGACGCGGCCGGTGGCGATATCCGGGCGGCCTTGGCGCAACTGCGCCGCCACGCCGCGCCGCTCGGTGAGTTGGCCCAGGCCTGGCTGGCCCGGCCCGACGAGGTGCAGCTGGCTGCCGACCTGGCCTGGCTGGCCGAACCGGAGCATCGGCTGCTGCGCTGTACCGAAGCGGATTTTCCGCCGCAGCTGGAGCACATCCCGCAGCCGCCGGCCGTGCTGTTCGTGGTCGGCGAGGCCAGTCTGCTGCTGTATCCGCAGGTGGCGATCGTGGGCGCGCGCGGCGCCAGCGTGGCGGGCCTAGCGCATGCCCGGGCGTTTGCCCTGGCGCTGGCCGATGCCGGTTTCGCGATCACCAGCGGCATGGCCGACGGCATCGACGGCGCCGCCCACACGGCCGCGCTGGATGCCGGTGCGAAAACCGTCGCGGTGGTGGGCACCGGGGCGGATCGGGTGTATCCGCGCAAGCATCATGCGCTGGCCCGGCGGATCGCCGCGCACGGTGCGTTGGTCAGCGAGTTTCCGCCGGGGACGCCCGCGCGCCCGGACCACTTCCCGCGCCGCAACCGGATCATCTCGGGCTTGGCGCTGGGTACCCTGGTGATCGAGGCGGGCCTGCGTTCCGGTTCGCTGATTACCGCCCGACTGGCCGCCGAACAGGGCCGCGAGGTGTTCGCCTTGCCCGGCTCGATCCACAATCCGTTGGCCCGCGGCTGCCACCGGCTGATCCGCGACGGCGCCCGGCTGGTCGAGACCGCGGCGGAGATTGTCGAGACATTGGCACCGGCAGCGCGCATGCTTGGCGGCGAATTGGTTGCCCGGCTGAATGCGGCGGCCGACGGCGAGGCGGCTGGGCCGGCGCGGACCGAGGGCGGCATGGCTGCAGCGTATGGGTGTTTGGAAGGGTGTAATGGTTCCGTGTATCGGCGACTTTTGACCGAACTTGGCCATGCGCCTGCGACGTTGGACGAACTTGTGCAACGTACCGGGCAGTCGGCCGCCGCACTTTCCTCGATGCTGCTGATGCTGGAACTGGAGGCCCGGGTCGAGAGCCTGCCGGGCAACCGCTACCAGCGATTACCCGGCGGCTGAGCCGCTGTCGTGCCGCGTATGCGGCCTGGTCGGGCTTGACAGCCGTTGGCGCGACGTGGTTTCAACTATATATACGTCCGGCACGGAAGCGCCGGTGATTCACTTTCGGATATCCAGCTTCATGGCAAAAAACCTGCTCATCGTCGAATCACCGGCCAAGGCCAAGACGATCAACAAATACCTCGGCAAGGACTTCCAGGTCCTCGCCTCCTACGGTCACGTGCGTGACCTGAAGCCGAAGGAGGGCGCGGTCGACACCGAGCACGGTTTCACCATGGCCTACGAGATCATCGGGCGCAACGAGAAGCACGTCGACGCGATCGCCAAGGCGGCCAAGCTGGCCGACGACATCTATCTGGCGACCGACTTGGATCGCGAGGGCGAGGCGATCAGCTGGCACATCAGCGAGATCCTGAAGGAGCGTGGCCTGACCAAGGGCAAGCAGCTGCACCGCGTGGTGTTTTCCGAGATCACGCCGAAGGCGATCAAGGCCGCGGTGGCCGCGCCGCGCCAGTTGTCGCATGACCTGGTCGACGCGCAACAGGCCCGCCGCGCGCTGGACTACCTGGTCGGCTTCAACCTGTCGCCGGTGCTGTGGCGCAAGGTGCAGCGTGGGCTGTCCGCCGGCCGCGTGCAGTCGCCGGCGCTGCGCATGATCGTCGAGCGCGAAGACGAGATCGAGGCGTTCAAGGCGCGCGAATACTGGTCCATCGAAGCCCAGCTCAAGCACGCCGAAGGCGATTTCAGCGCGCGCCTCTCCAAACTCAACGGCAAGAAATTCGAACAGTTCGACCTCACCAACGAGGCCGACGCGCAGGCCGCGCGCGACGCGCTGAAGCAGGCCACGCGTGGCCGACTTACCGTCAGCGACGTCGGCTCGAAGGAGCGCAAGCGCCGTCCGGCCGCGCCGTTCACCACCTCCACCCTGCAGCAGGAGGCCGCGCGCAAGCTCGGCTTCACCACCAGCCGCACGATGAAAGTGGCGCAGGGCCTGTATGAGGGCGTGGCGCTGGGCAGCGAAGGCAACGTCGGTCTGATCACCTACATGCGTACCGACTCCACCATGCTCGGCGACGACGCGATGGCCGAACTGCGCCAGCTGATCGCCCGCGACTACGGCATCAAGGCCTTGCCGGACGCGCCGCAGGTGTACAAGACCAAGTCGAAGAATGCGCAGGAAGCGCATGAGGCGATCCGCCCCACCTCGGCGATGCACACCCCGAAATCGGTGGCTGCCTTCCTCAACGACGACCAGCGCAAGCTGTACGAGCTGATCTGGAAGCGCACGGTCGCCTGCCAGATGATCCACGCCACGCTGAACACCGTGACGGTGGAATTCGCGGTGCCCCATGTGGTCGGCGGCGACGCCGCGTTCCGCGCCAGCGGCACCACGGTGGTCGATCCGGGTTTCCTCGCCGTGTACGAGGAAGGTCGCGACCAGAAGAGCGCCGAGGACGACGACGAAGGTCGCCGCCTGCCGCGGCTGGCCGTGGGCGAACAAGTGCCGCTGCACGAGATCGCCGCCGACCAGCATTTCACCGAGCCGCCGCCGCGCTATTCCGAGGCCAGCTTGGTCAAGGCGCTGGAGGAGCACGGCATCGGCCGCCCGTCGACCTACGCCAGCATCATCCAGGTGCTGCAGAACCGCGAATACGTGTTCCTCGACAGCCGCCGCTTCAAGCCCAGCGACGTCGGTCGCGCGGTCAGCAAGTTCCTCACCCAGCACTTCACCCAGTACGTCGACTACGACTTCACCGCGAAGATGGAAGATGAGCTGGACGCGGTCAGCCGCGGCGAGGAGGCCTGGGTGCCGCTGATGGAGCGCTTCTGGCTGCCGTTCAAGCAGCAGGTGGACGAGAAGACCGAGTCGGTCGACCGCAGCGAGGCCACTGGCGCGCGCGAACTCGGCAGCGACCCGAAAACCGGCAAGCCGGTGTCGGTGCGGCTGGGCCGGTTCGGGCCGTACGTCGCCATCGGTACCAAGGACGACGAGGACAAGCCGACCTTTGCCTCGCTGCGTCCCGGCCAGAGCATGCACACCCTCTCGCTGGCCGAGGCGCTGGAGCTGTTCAAGCTGCCGCGTCAGCTCGGCGCCGCGCCGAACGGCGAGGAAGTCAGCGTGGCGATCGGCCGCTTCGGTCCGTTCGTGAAGCAGGGCAGTACCTACGCCTCGCTGAAGCCCGAGGATGATCCGTACACCATCGAGCTGCCACGCGCAGTGCAGATCGTGCAGGAAAAACTTGAGATGTTGGCGAACCGGCTGATCCTCGACTTCGGCAACGGCGTGCAGGTGCTGAACGGCCGTTACGGCGCCTACATCACCGACGGCGAGAAGAACGCGCGCATCCCGAAGGAGCAGGAGCCGAAGGAGCTGACCGAGGCGCAGTGCCTGGAACTGCTGGCGGCTGCACCGGCACGCAAGCCGGGTCGTTTCGGCAAGAAGGGCGCAACCAAGAAGGCGGCCGCGAAGAAGGCGGCGCCGGCAAAAAAGACGGCGGTGAAGAAGGCCGCCAGCAAGAAGGCTGCGGCGAAAAAGACCACGGCGAAGAAGACGGCGGCAAAAAAGACCGCCACGAAGAAGGCCGCTGCAAAGAGGCCCGCGACCAGCAAAACCGGAGCCTGAGTGCTGCAGCGCTTCACCCTCGCCGAACTCGACGCCGCTGCCGCACTGCTGCATGGCGGCGGCGTGCTGGCCTATCCCACCGAGGCGGTGTTCGGCCTCGGCTGCGATCCGCATGATCAGGCTGCGTTCGAGCGGTTGTTCGCGTTGAAGCAGCGTCCGGCCACCCAGGGCGTGCTGCTGATCGCCGCGGACTTCGCCCAGGTCGAACGCTACATCGAGCTGGCTGCGGTGCCCAACGACGTGCTGCGGCAGGTTCGCTCGAGCTGGCCCGGTCCGTACACCTGGATCTTTCCGCGCTCGGCCGACGTGCCGACGTGGGTTGCCGGCGCACATGCCGGCATCGCGCTGCGGGTCACCGCGCACCAACCAGCCGCCGCGTTGTGCCGGGCGTTCGGCGGCGCACTGGTGTCGACCAGCGCGAACCCGCACGGCCAGCCGTCGGCGCGCTCGGCGCAGGTCGTGGCGGAGTACTTCGGCGATGCACTGGATGGTCTGCTGGACGCTCCACTGGGCAACCAGGCGAGCCCCACAATCATCCGCGATGCGTTGTCGGGCGCTATCATCCGCGCCTGAGCGTCCACGGGAGCGCGCCGGATCATTGCGCCAGCTGAACCGCCGCGGGATGCCAGCTGCCGCCATTCACGCCGCCGTTCATGGTGCGGCGCGACTCTGCGGGGGCATGACGAATCGAAGATCAGGGAGATTGCGGCTTGGCCATCGTTTACGACACCTACCAGCGTGAGGCGCCGCCGCGACTGCCGTTGCTGGACGCGGCCGACCCCGCACGGATCGTGGCCTGGCGTCACGGCGAGCCGGTGAATGCGGCGTGCTTCGTGGCCCACGTGCAGGCGGTGGCTGCCGGGTTGCCGGGCGCTGCAGCCGGGGTCAATTTGTGTGAGGACCGCTATGCGTTCCTGGTCGCGTTCTGCGCCATCGCGTTGCGTGGCCAAGCCAACCTGCTGCCGTCGTCACGCGCGCCGCAGGCAGTGGACGAGGTGATGGCAGCGCATCCGGGCTGCTACACACTGGGCGAGCAGGCGCTCGATCCCGCGCCGCGCGGTTACCGGCAACTGCCGCCGCTGGATGCCGTACCGCCACCTGAACTCGATGCAGCGTGGCCGTCGATTCCGGCCGGGCAGGTGGTGGCGATCGGCTACACCTCCGGCTCCACCGGCACGCCCAGCGCGAATCCCAAGACCTGGGGGAGTTTCCACGCCAGCAACGCCGGCAACCTGGCGATGCTGCGCGCGGTGGTCGGGCCGCGCTTCGAGGTCGTCGCCACGGTGCCGCCGCAGCACATGTACGGCATGGAGATGTCGGTGCTGCTGCCGCTGCTGGGCGGGGCCGGCGTGCATGCCGGACGGCCGTTCTTCCCGGCCGACGTGGCCGCCGCGCTGGCCGAGGTGCCGGCGCCGCGGGTGCTGGTGACCACGCCGGTGCACCTGCGCGCACTGGTCGAGTCGGGTATCGCGTTGCCGCCGGTCGCGGCGATGCTGTCGGCCACCGCGCCCTTGCCGGTCGAGCTGGCCATGGCCGCCGAGCAGCGTTTCGGCGCGCCGCTGCTGGAAGTGTTCGGTTCCACCGAGACCTGCGTATTCGCCAGCCGCCGTCCTGCCATCGACGAGGACTGGTCGCTGTACGAGGCAGTGAGCCTGCATCCGCAGCCGGACGGCACCGCGGTGGACGCGCCGCAACTGGACGCGCCGGTCACCCTGGCCGACATCGTCAGCCTGTCCCACGGCGGCCGCCGCTTCCGTCTGCGCGGCCGCCATGCCGACATGCTGGAGATCGCCGGCAAGCGCGCCTCGCTGGGTGACCTCAGCCGGCGCCTGCTGGCCATACCAGGCGTGCAGGACGGTGTGGTGTTCCAGCTCGGCGATGGCGATGCTCTCGGCGTGCATCGCATTGCGGCGCTGGCGGTGGCACCGGGGCTGGATGGACACACGATACTCGACGCATTGCGCCGCGCGATCGACCCGCTGTTCCTGCCGCGCCCGCTGAAGCTGGTCGAGGCGTTGCCGCGCAACGAAACCGGCAAGCTGCCGCGCGCGGCGTTGCTGGCCCTGCTCGGTCAGCACGACGAGTGAGCCACGGCCGCGCCGTTTACGGCACGGCCGCGAACCCCGCTAGCTGCCTTGCGGCAAGGCGCCCAGTTGCGCCAGCAGCTGCTTCGTCAGCGGCACCCGCTTGGCCGCGTCGCCCGCGGCAGGCAGGTCGATGTTCATCGCGAAGAACCAGCGGCGCCCTGCGTGCTCGACCCAGCCGACATACCAGCCCAGGTCGTCGTTCGCGCTGTTCTGCGCGGCCCGCGTGCCCCAGCCGGTCTTCGCATGCAGCACGTAGGTGGGCGCCGATTCTGTGATGCTGATGCGGCGCACGATTTCCTGCGCACGCGGCGAGAACGGCAGCCTGTCGTCGGCCAGACGACGCAGGAAGCTGATCTGCTGTTCGGCCGAGATGCGCAGCGCGCCGCTCAGCCAGAACGCGTCGATGCCGCCGCCGATATCGCGATTGCCGTAGCCGGCCTTGTCGATCCACTGCTGCATGCGCTGCTCACCGGCACGGCGCGCGACTTCCTGATAGAACCAGACGGTCGAATAGCGCATGCCGCTGGCCAGGCTGTTGTCGCGATTCCACTCCGCAACGGGCGCGTCCTTCAATCCGCGGACCTTGCCATCCCAGCGGATCACGTCGAACTCGTCCCTGACCGCGCCGCTGTCCAGCGCCACAAGCGCGTTGAACAGCTTGAAGGTGGATGCCGGAAGAAAGGCCTGGCGGGCGCGTGCGGCGTCGGACACGTGCCAGACATCGGCCTTCTCGTCGTAGACCAGCAAGGTGCCCTTTACTCCGGCCTGGGCAAAGCTCGACTGCCAGGACGGATGTTCGCGCCAGGACGCGGCATGACCCGGCGCGCTGAGCACGAGAAGAGCGAGAAGCAGGCAGGGTGGCAAACGGTGAATCATCGGAACCTCCTTGCGCGACGGCGCAGCCGCCGATGTCGGGTGAGTCTGGCCGCCCATTCCTTCGGCGGAAGGACACGAATCTGGCCGTCTGCGGGCAGCGTAGCCGGTATAATGTCGCGCTGCGCCGGATGGCGCGCCTCACACGGAGCAGCGCAATGAAGGTCCTCGTCATCGGCGGTGGCGGTCGCGAACACGCGCTGGCATGGAAGCTCAGGCAATCCTCGCAGGTCGACGAAGTGATCGTGGCGCCTGGCAACGCCGGCACCGCGCGCGAGCCGGGCGTGCGCAACGCCGACGTCGCGATGAATGATCTCGATGGCCTGCTGCAGCTGGCGAAGCGCGAAAAAATCGGTTTGACCGTGGTCGGTCCCGAGGTGCCGCTGGTAGCCGGCGTGGTCGACAAGTTCCGTGCCGCCGGCCTGCGCATCTTCGGGCCGCGCGCGATCGCCGCGCAGTTGGAAGGCTCCAAGGCGTTCGCCAAGGATTTCCTGCAGCGGCACAACATTCCCACCGCGCACTACGCGGTATTCACTGAATTGAATCCGGCGCTGGCGTACGTGCGCAAGCAGGGGGCGCCGATCGTGATCAAGGCCGACGGCCTCGCTGCCGGCAAGGGCGTGGTGGTGGCGCTGACCCTGGCCGATGCGGAATTGGCGCTGCACGACATGCTCGGCGCGCACGCGTTCGGTGAGGCCTCGGCGCGGGTGGTGATCGAGGAATTCCTCGAGGGCGAGGAAGCCAGTTACATCGTGATGAGCGACGGCAGCCACGCGCTGCCGATGGCTTCCAGCCAGGACCACAAGTGCCGCGACGAAGGCGATCTCGGCCCGAACACCGGCGGCATGGGCGCGTACTCGCCGGCGCCGGTGGTCACGCCGGAAGTCGAGCAGCGCATCCTCAAGGAAGTGATCGAGCCGACCCTGCACGGCATGGCGGCCGAGGGCGCGCCGTTCATCGGCTTCCTCTACGCCGGCCTGATGATCGACAAATCGGGTGCGCCGAAGGTGATCGAGTTCAACGTGCGCTTTGGCGATCCGGAAACCCAGCCGATCATGCTGCGTCTGAAGTCGGATCTGGTCGAGCTGATCGACGCCGCGCTGGACGGCCGGCTGGAACATGCCCGGGCGCGCTGGGACGTGCGCCCGGCGATTGGCGTGGTGATGGCCGCCGGCGGTTATCCGGGACGGGTGCGCCTGGGCGACGTGATCGACGGCCTCGACGTACCGGTGGGCGCCGACGTCAAGGTATTCCACGCCGGTACCCGCCTCGACCCGGCGGGGCGCGTGACCACCGCCGGCGGCCGCGTGCTGACCGTCTGCGCGCTGGGCAGCGACATCGCGGCGGCGCGCGAAAACGCCTATGCCGCGGTCAGCCGGATCCATTACGACGGCGCGTTCTGTCGCCGTGACATCGCGCACCGGGCCTTGCGTCGCCATTGACGCGATCGCCGTTTCGGATCACGTACGCCAGCGCATGGTAGGCCATCGGATGGCTTGACTTTTCCGTGCCGTCCTTTTTGGGCTATGCTTGGAACTTCCCCCGCGTAGAGTCGTGGCGCAAAGCGCCTGATCGGCCTCGTGCTTGATTTCACGTTGATGAGGTTTTCCCATGCGCAAGACGGTTTTGTCGCTGATGTCGGTTGCGGCATTGGCCCTGGCTGGTTGCAGCAACGCTCCCAGTCCGTCTCAGTCGACGGGCTCCGCTGCGCCCGCTTCCGCGAACACGGCCGCTGCCGCTCCCCAGATTCCGAACCAGCTGAGCGGCACGATTTCGCTGCGCGCGGGCACGCCGGCGCCATCGGCGAACGCCACCCTGGTGCTGAACCTGGCCAACGTGTCGTCTACGGCCGCGGGCTCCGCTCCGCTGGCCAGCAAGACCTCGCCGGCCGGCTCGTTCCCGCAGTCGTTCACACTGACCTTCAACCCGGCCGAAGTGAAACCGAACGATCTGTACGTGGTCCAGGCGACCCTGACCGACGGCGACCGCAAGTACACGATGCCGATCCAGGCGCCGGTGCTGGCCAAGGGCAGCAAGAACGACGGCGTGATGATCGAACTGGTGGCCGAACAGACCCCCAGCGAGAAGATCTTGGCCGATTTCGCCGAGGCGAAGGCACAGATCGGCGGCATGAAGATCAGCCATGGCACCAAGCTGGAGGCCAACGATTCGCGCGGCTGGCAGCTGTTCCGTCAGGCCGGCGAAGTGAAGTTCATCCGCGAGGAAGTCGACTACGGTGACAAGGGCTACACCAGCACCGATTACGCTTACAAGAACGGCAAGCCGTGGGCGATCGTGCAGGAGACCAAGGCGAACCGCGACGGCAAGCCGAGTGCGATCGACCGTGCCGGCTGGAGCGATGACGGCACGTTGGTGCTGAAGCAGCACCAGGTCGGCAGCGATGTGCAGGTACTCGATGCCGCTGCCGCGGCGACGATGAAGAAGCAGGCCGCGGCCATCCTGAGCATGGCGACCGGCGGCAAGAACAAGTAGTCGCTGCAGGGTCTGCGTCTTCCCGCGTCAGGCGGAAGGACCACAAAAAAGCCGTCCGCCAATGCGGACGGCTTTTTTTGCGGCTCGGCTAGGAGGCCGAGCCGCTGGTTTGCCGGATCAGAGGGTGATCCGTACACCCATGTTGACGCTGTTGTACTTCTGGCTGTTGTCGCTGAAGCGACCGCTATAGCCGATCCAGCTTTGCACGCTCGGAGTGAGCTGGGCGGACAGGCCCAGTGAAGCGGTGCCCCAGCTCTTGTCCGGACTGAAGCCGGGCAGGGCGAACGTGCCATTCATGCTGGTGAGTCCGGCGCTGACCATACGCTGGTCGGCCCTGCTGTCATGGTTCCAGCCCAGTTCGACATACGGTGACATCAGCAGGTTGTTGACCTGCCACTCGCCGCGCAGGCGCCAGCCCAGCGTGGACAGCAGCGAGTCACGCTGCTGCCGGCCGAACCACATTGCGCTGCTGTCGCCGCCGCTCTCGCTGTAGCCGCTGACCTTCACGGTCTGCCAGTCGAGGGTGGCGAATGGCCCGGTCTGCAGCCTGTCGGCGAGATCGAACCACCATCCGCCGGTGAGCCCGCCGCCCAGGTGCGAGCCGTCGGCCTTGCCGGTTTCGGTACGCTGCATGGTGCCGATGCTGATGCGGCGTTCGATGTCCTTGAAGTTGGATTGGCCGAAGTTGACGTAGCCGCCCACGTAGCCGCCACCGTTGCGGTAGCCGAGATAGCCCAGGCCGCTGATGTCCTGCAGCTTGTAGCCGCCGCCACCGGAAAAATCGGCGTTGTGCTGGCCGATGCCGAGCGCCATGCCGGCCGTGACATGCTCGCCGGCAAAGAAGTTCGCGCCCAGCGTGAAGTTGAAATTGTCGCTGTTGGTGCGCGGGGAGCTGTTGCTGGCGTCGAAGCGTTGCTGGCCGTAGTCGATGTTGACGAAGGTGCGGACATCACCATCCTTGCCCTCGGTCAGCATCTGGTCGCGCATCACGCGGTTCTGCGCAGTGCTGGCCGCCAGCGGCGCTTCGCCGAGCAGCGAGATCTGTTCCGGGGCATGGATCACCGACAGCACGTACTGGCTGAACATCGCGTGGGCCGCGGAGGTCGGATGCACGCCGTCGGCGAACAGGTAGGTCTGGTCCGTGCCCGGCGCATAGGTATACGGCAGGCCCGAGCCCTGCGGTCCGCACTGCACCGAGCTGGAGCCGGCGCCGCAAGCCGGTGCGGTGACGTTGCTGAAGCCGTAGGCGGAAGGATTGGCGACCACCTCGTTGAGCAGGGCGAAGCTGTTCACCGGAATGATGTTCAGGCCATTGTTGCTCAGCTGGGCCAGCCCACTGTTGAGCACGCCGTTGTAGACCACGGCGAGTTGGCTGGCGCCGGCCTGGGCGGCCGCGCCACCGGCGGCGGCGGAGGGCGTCTTGCCAAGGTCGGGCAGGTTGTACACCACCACGTACCTGGCACCGGCAGCCTGCAGGCTGCCGAGCATGCCGAGCTCGGTCTGCGCCGCGTTGACGGTGCCGGCGGCGATCGCGTTCGGATCGGTCAGCGTACCGCTCAGGTAGAAGACGTCGTTGGCGCCGCCCCATACCTGGTACAGGGCGTTGCCATCGGCCTTGCCGCCGGCTGCGCCGAGGTACATCTGCAACTGCTGCGGGATGGTCGGCACTGCGGCCACGTTGTTGACGAAGCCGGCACCGCCCCAGGCGAAATCGGTGCCGCCGGCGGCCGACGGCGCCAGCGTGAAGCCGAGGCCTTCGGCCACGTTTTCCGCCGTGGTGGTGCCCGGGTTGGTGGTGAAGCGCAGCGGCGGCTGGATCGCGGGCGCGCTGGCCAGCGAGATGTTGCCGCCGTCGCTGAGGCTGTCGCCGAAGACGATGACGTTGCTGAAATCGGTGGCGCCGGCACTGGCGCTGAACAGCAGGGCGGCGGTAATCGCGCCGGCAAGATGGCGGGTACGCGGCATGGGTGGCACTCCTGAGTAGGTAACTTTTGTTACGCCTTCATAACGTTAATCTAATCCATACGGAACCGCATGCTGCACTGCATGGCAAGGTCGTGCGGTCGATATATCAACGTTGGCGCGCACGGGCGAGTGCGTCGGCAAACGCGCTGTTGGTCGGCGCTGGCGTGGACTTGGGCGCCCCGCCGCCAAGACGTGGGGTGCGGCCGCCGTTGCCGCCGCTCGTTGCCCGCTCGTTGCCGGCCGCTGAACGGCCGCTGCGCGCCTGCCCGGGTTCGTCGTCCAGGCGCATGCTGAGGCCGATGCGCTGGCGCGGCAGGTCGACTTCCATCACCTTGACCTTGACGATGTCGCCGGCCTTCACCGCGTCGCGCGGGTCTTTCACGAAGGTGTGCGACAGCGCCGAGACGTGCACCAGGCCGTCCTGGTGCACGCCGATGTCGACGAACGCGCCGAACGCGGCCACGTTGGTGACGCGGCCTTCCAGGATCATGCCGGGCTTGAGGTCCTTCACGTCCTCGACGCCCTCGGCGAAGCTCGGCGCCACGAACTCCGGGCGCGGGTCGCGGCCGGGCTTTTCCAGTTCCCTCAGGATGTCGCGCACGGTCGGCACGCCGAACTTGTCGTCGGTGAACTGCTCGGGCTTGAGGCCGCGCAGGAAACCGCTGTCGCCGATGATGTTGCGCACTTCGCGGCCGCATTGCGCGATGATCCGCTCGATCACCGGATAGGCCTCCGGGTGTACCGCACTGGCATCCAGCGGGTTGTCGCCGTTGGACACACGCAGGAAGCCGGCACACTGTTCGAACGCCTTGTCGCCTAGGCGCGGCACCTTCAGCAGCGCCTTGCGATTCGGGAACGGGCCGTTCGCGTCGCGGTGTTTCACCACGTTCTCGGCGACCGACGGCGACAGCCCGGCGACGCGCGACAGCAGCGCGGCCGAGGCGGTGTTGACGTCCACGCCGACGGCATTGACGCAATCCTCGACCCGCGCATCCAGCGCGCGCGCCAGCTTGATCTGGTTGACGTCGTGCTGGTACTGGCCCACGCCGATCGCCTTCGGCTCGATCTTCACCAGTTCGGCCAGCGGGTCCTGCAGCCGGCGGGCGATCGAGATCGCGCCACGCAAGGTCACATCGAGTTCGGGAAATTCCTTCGCTGCCAGTTCGGATGCCGAGTAGATCGACGCACCGGCTTCGCTGACCACCACTTTCGACAGGTTGAGATCAGTCAGCTTCTTGATCAGTTCGCCGGCCAGCTTGTCGGTTTCGCGCGAGGCGGTACCGTTGCCGATCGCGATCAGGTTCACGCCGTGCTGCTTGCACAGTTTCGCCAGCTGCACGAGCGATTCATTCCACTGCTTGCGTGGTTCGTGCGGATAGATCACATCGGTGGCGAGCAGCTTGCCGGTGGCATCGACCACGGCAACCTTCACGCCGGTGCGGATACCGGGGTCCAGCCCCATCACCGTCTTCGCGCCGGCGGGGGCGGCCAGCATCAGGTCTTTCAGGTTGTCGCCGAACACGCGGATGGCCTCGTCCTCGGCGCCTTCGCGCACGCGACCGAACAGGTCGAGCGTGAGATGCAGGTGCAATTTCACGCGCCAGGTCAGGCGCACCGTCTCGCGCAGCCAGGCATCGGCGGCGCGGCCGCGGTTGTGGATGTTCGCGTGGGCGGCGACGCGGCCCTCACCCTCGACGTGGCCCTGCTCACTGTCGGCGGCGGGGGCGAGCTCGAGTTCGATCACCCCTTCGTTGCGCGCACGCATCAGCGCCAGCAGGCGGTGCGAAGGGATCTTCGCGATCGGCTCGACATGGTCGAAGTAGTCGCGGAACTTGGCGCCCGCATTCTCCTTGCCTTCGACGACTTTCGCGCGGATCTGGCCTTGCGACCACAGCCAGTCGCGCAGTTCGCCGACCAGGTGGGCGTCCTCGGCGATCGACTCCATCAGGATCGCGCGTGCGCCGTCCAGCGCGGCACGCACGTCGGCGATGCCCTTGTCCGCATCGACGAACGACTCGGCGAACGCTTCCGGCGTCAGCGTGGGATCGTCGCGCAGGCCCAGCGCCAGCGGCTCCAGCCCGGCCTCGCGGGCGATCTGCGCCTTGGTGCGGCGCTTCGGCTTGAACGGCAGGTACAGGTCCTCCAGCCGCGCCTTGGTGTCGGCGGCGAGCAGGTCGGCCTTCAACGCATCGCCGAGCTTGCCCTGTTCCTCGACGCTGGCGAGGATCGCGGCGCGGCGTTCTTCCAGTTCACGCAGGTAGCGCAGGCGCTCCTCCAGCAGGCGCAGCTGGGTGTCGTCGAGGCCGCCGGTGACTTCCTTGCGGTAGCGCGCGATGAACGGCACGGTGGCGCCGCCGTCGAGCAGGTCGACGGCCGCCTGCACCTGTTCGGTCCTGGCGGCGATGTCGTTGGCGATGCGTTGTTCGATGCTGAGCATGAGTTGGCCACGGTTCCTTGGTTGCCGGCGCTCGCCGGGTGGAACCGCTGATGATAGCAAGCCGCCCGGATAGCTCAGGCCAGCCACGAAGAGCCTCGCCATTTGTTCGGTACAAACCGGGTTCCGGCGAGATCGACGAGAGCAAGCGCGGCTGGCGTGAGGCGGCCTCGATGCCGCTTGTCGGAGGCTCCGCGTCAGCAAGAGCGCCAAGGCCACGCGTCATGTTTCTTGAGAAAGCCGGCCTCGGATGCGGGCGTTGGCGAGGAGCTCCGGGGGAACGGAAGCGCGTGCCCGCCGTCATCCCGAGAACGATCCGGTTGCCGTACATCTGACGGCGGTTCCGAGGGTCTTTCGGCCTTCGCCTTTCGCAGGCGGATCCACCGGAAACCATCAATGTATCCACGCCGATCCCACCGGAATTCCTCAAATAAGAGCCGTAGCTCCGGCCTAAGTTTGCTCGACGGACGCAGGCGTCCGTCTGGAGGCCCTTATGAAACGCCCGATTATTGCCACGACCATCGCGCTCGCTCTTTCCTGCATCAGCGGCGTTAGTGCCGCCCAAGACGAGTCCCAACAAAGCACCAGGCTGCAGCGTGTCACAGTCAACCCGGCACCGGGCCAATACGAGGCCTACACCATCAACTTGAACGCCGGCTACGGGTTGAAGACCTTGGTCGGCCACACGCACCGGCAATACATGCAAGCGCAGCGGGAGGCCGAGAGGTTGGAGGCCCTGCGCAAGCAGGGTATGGCCATGTCGCCGTTTGTCACGGTGGCCCTCGACAACTCGTCCGGTCCCGGCATGGGCAGACGGATCCTGCTGTTCGACGCCAACCGGGCCACGGTTGCCGTCGTGGAAGCTCATTGCAAGCACGTCGCACCGGTGGAAGGCAAACGGTGCCAGTTGGCCTCCCGGGACGCGTCTAGCCAGAGCCTGGCGTCGAGGGAGATGGGACGCCTGCAGCTGGCGGAGGTGGATCAGCGTTGACGGGGTTGGGATGCGCTGCCTGATGCCGGCGACGGATCGGCGATGCTTTGCTTTGCCTAGTGAGACAAGTCCGCTGGATCGGCCCCGATAACACGGTCGCCGTCGTCGACATCCATTGCCTCCGGTTTGCCACGCCCGAGCGCGCCCGGCGCCACTGCTGCAACAGTGACCTGCACCGAGCCGTGTGGATGCATCAGGCAACCGAGACGCGGTATCCCCACGCGATAACAGAGCAGGGGCCGACGGTGTCATGCCGTCAGCCCCTCGCGGCGTGTTGCCGATCAGGCGTGGCACTGCGGCCCAGCCACGGTGCCGTAGCAGTGCCGCAGTCAGCGTATCGGCGGTGGATCGGACAGCGCCCGCTCGGTGGCCAGCTGCGCGTCGAGCCGCTGTAGCAGGCGGCGGAAGTTCGCGTCATCAGCCAGCGCGCGCCAAGCCAGATCGCGCCGCAAGGCAGGTTCGCCGCGGAAACCTTCGTTGATCGCCTGGCCCAGCTTGGCGATGGCGGCTTGCCGGTCCCCTTCCAGCGCGGCCAGTACCGCTTCGTGGTAGACCAGTGATGGTGTCGTCATGCCACTTTCGCGGAGGCGCGCATATTCCAGGCTCAACACCGTGAGGATGGCTTGGCGCTGCGTGTCGTTTGGTGGCAACAGGGCCGCCCAGTTGGCGAGTTGGTTCAGGCACGGCTGCAGGTCGACGAAGTTCAGGAACGGGTCGCCGTCGGCGAGACGGCGGCGGTAAGGAGTTTGCGCGGCCTCCGTCTGTCCGCTCGAGGTCTGCGCCTGGGCCGGCAGGCGCGGCGGCGGTGCGCCAAGCGGCGAATCGGTGCTGCCCTCCGTCGCAGGGGATGTGCATTGCACCTCGCAGATGAAGCGGTAGCCCAGGCTGTGCACAGTGGCGATGTAGCGCGGCTGTGCGGACGAATCACCCAGCGTGCGGCGCAGTTGCGAAACCACCCGATTGAGTACCCCGGTTGTGACGTGGCGATGTCCCCAGACACTGTCCAGCAGCACGTCCTTGCTTACCATCTCGCCGGCGTGGCGCAGCAGGGTCAGGAGCAGCATGTAGGCCTTCGGCTCCACCGGCAATGGTCGACCGTCGCGTTCCAGCCTGTGCGCGGCCGGCTCGACCAGGATGTTGTCGAACTGATAGGTTCCGTCGTGTTCAGGCTCGATCCGAGGCACGGTTTTCATCTCGGTCGCATAACGTTTGGGTTTTACGCCGTCGATGATTAGTCCCGCGTGAGGCCGTCGGCTCGGCGTGGGGACCCATGCTTGCGATCGCCAGCGCGGCGCGCTGGATTACGCCAGTCAGCGCATGCACGTGATCACCGCGCTGCGGGCATTGCACGCGCTTCCGGCACAGCGGGCTGGACAGTCATGCAAGCGGCGCGGGCGAACTGCCGCAGTTCCATGTGCATGGATCGACTGCGGGAAACCGGGCGGCGTCAGCCGCCCGGTGCCAGACTCAGGCGCTGAACGTGTCGCCGCGCGCGTTCGATGAAGGTGTGGTCGGATGCTTGAACTCGCTGGCGCGGCCGTTCAGCACCAGGGTGTCGCAGATCATGTCGTGCAGGCCCTGCTTGCGCTGGGTCCAGGCGACCATCAGGAAGCCGATGCCCAGGATGATGGCGCTGAGGATCTTGGCGAAGTAGCGGCCCAGTGCACGCGGGAAGCTGATCCGCCTGCCCTGCAGGTCGGTGACCCGGATGCCGAGTGCCAGCTTGCCCAGCGTGCCCTGCCAGGCCGAACTTTCGCACACGGCGAAGTACAGCACGCCCATCACCAGGATGAGCAGCATGGCCGGCCACATCGTGGCGTAGTAGTGCATGTTGGCGGCCATCATGGCGTCGGGGTTGCCGAGCGCATCGAGGCTGGCCTGCTGCAGCGCTGCCTTGGCGGCATCGCCGCCGAACGCCTTTTCGATCAGCATCTGCGGGATGTACAGGATGATCGCGTCGAGGATGTAGGCGGCTACGCGCTTCCAGAAGCCGGCGTGGTCCTCCAGCGCCGTGGCGGTGGTCTGCGGCAGCAAGGGTGCAGCCGGTGCGGCGTAGGGATTGGCGGCGGCAGGTGGCGGCGCGGCAGCCATGTCGGGGAACAGCACCGACAGCGGCTGCCAATCGGCGAGGCCTTCGTACCAAGCCAGATCGTCGGGGCTTACCTGGCCGCTGCGCAGCCACTGGCGCACGTCGTCTTCCTTGTACGGGCCATGCCTTTCGCCGTCACGGCCGATCCAGATTTCCATTGCGCGCTCCCCATGCCGGTCAAGGTGCGCATGATGCCATGAGAGCGGCGCGGCGCGGGCGGGGGTCAGGCGGCGTCGCGGCGCTTCAGGTGCACCAGCAACAGCGAGATCGCCGCCGGGGTGACGCCGCTGACGCGCGCGGCCTGGCCGACCGTGGCCGGCAGCGTGCGCTTCAGTTTCAGCAGCACTTCGGCCGACAGGCCGCGCACCTTGTCGTAGTCGAAGCCGGCGGGAATCGCCAGGTGCTCGTGGCGGCGCTGGCGCTCGATCTCCTCGCGCTGGCGTTCAAGATAGCCGGCGTACTTCACCTGCACCTCGACTTGTGCGGCGACATCGTCGCGCTCCACTGGCGGCCCCAGTTCGGGCACGGCGGTGAGCGTGGCGTAACCGAGTTCGGGCCGGCGCAACAGGTCGATCACGCTGGTCTCGCGGCTGACTGCGATGCCGAGCTGGCGCTCGACCGCCGCGCCGCGCGCATTCGCCGGAGTCACCCACAACGCGCCGAGGCGCTGCAGCTCGTGCTCGACCGCGTCGCGCTTGGCGCGCAGTGCGTCGAAGCGCGCCTGCGGCACCACACCGAGTTCGAAACCCCGCTCGGTGAGGCGCAGGTCGGCATTGTCTTCGCGCAGGTGCAACCGGTATTCGGCGCGCGAGGTGAACATGCGGTACGGCTCGATCGTGCCGTTGCTGGTGAGGTCGTCGATCAGCACGCCGATGTATGCCTCGTCGCGGCGCGGATACCACGGCGCCTTGCCCTGCACCGCCAGCGCGGCGTTGAGGCCGGCGATCAGGCCCTGCGCGGCGGCCTCCTCGTAGCCGGTGGTGCCGTTGATCTGGCCGGCGAAGTACAGGCCGGGGATCGCCTTGGTTTCCAGCCACGGGTGGAGCCCGCGCGGATCGAAATAGTCGTATTCGATCGCGTAGCCGGGGCGGGTGATGTGGGCGTGTTCGAAGCCCTTGATCGAATGCACCAGCGCCAGCTGCACGTCGTACGGCAGCGAGGTGGAGATGCCGTTCGGGTAGATCTCGAACGTGTCCAGTCCTTCCGGCTCGATGAAGATCTGATGCGACGACTTCTCGGCGAAGCGCACCACCTTGTCCTCGATCGACGGACAGTAGCGCGGACCGACGCCCTCGATCTGGCCGGTGTACAGCGGCGAACGATCCAGCGCGCCACGGATGATCTCGTGCGTCTGTTCGCCGGTATGGGTGATCCAGCAGCTGACCTGGCGCGGGTGCTCGTCGCGCGAGCCGAGGTAGGAGAACACCGGCGCCGGCGTGTCGCCGGGCTGCTCCTGCAGGCCGCGGAAGTCGATGCTGCGCCGGTCGATGCGCGGCGGCGTGCCGGTCTTCAGGCGGTCGGCGGCGACTGGCAATTCGCGCAGCTTCGCCGCCAGCGTGCTGGCCGGCGGATCGCCGGCACGGCCACCGGCGTACTGCGCCTGACCGATGTGGATCTTGCCGGCGAGGAAGGTGCCGGCGGTGAGTACGACGGTCGTCGCGCCGAACGACAAACCCATCTGGGTGACCACGCCGGTGACGCGGCCGTGTTCGATGATCAGGTCGTCCACCGCCTGCTGGAACAATTCGAGGTTCGGCTGGCTTTCCACCATGCGCCGGATCGCCGCCTTGTACAGCGCGCGGTCGGCTTGGCAGCGGGTGGCGCGCACGGCCGGGCCCTTCGACGCGTTCAGCGTGCGCCACTGGATGCCGGCGCGATCCGCGGCGTGCGCCATCGCGCCGCCCAGCGCGTCGATCTCCTTGACCAGGTGGCCCTTGCCGATGCCGCCGATGGCGGGGTTGCAGCTCATCTGGCCGATCGTCTCGATGTTGTGGCTGAGTAGCAGCGTGCGCGCACCGGCGCGCGCGGCCGCCAGCGCGGCTTCGGTGCCGGCGTGGCCGCCGCCGATCACGATGACGTCGTAGTGGATCGGATGGCGCATCGAACTGACCTGAGCATGCAAAAAGTGACGAAACGGGGCGCCATGGTAACGCCACCAATGGCCTTGCGAGCCGATCGAACAGAATGGCACGTTTCCTGCTTCGAAAAGCCAGCACTTTCACGGGCAGACGCTGCGCGACCACGCGCGCCGAGATCGGACGGACAGGGGTTCGATCGCGTACCAGGAAAGGAAGCAAGACGGCACCCCTCGGGGTGCCGTCGCCTTTTGTGCGGCGGAAAGTCCGTCAAGGCCAACAAAGACGAGGCCCCGCGGCTTTGCGGCCGCGGGGCCTCGTGCTGTTAGATCTGGCGCCCGGCGGTCTCAGGAACAGGGGGAATCCAGGATGACCGTATTGCCGAGCGCCAGAAACCGGAAACTGTCTGACGCAGGCAGCTGCCGCTGCCGTGGAACGCAGGCCGATATTTACCGCAAACGCGTGAACACGGGGTGACTGAAAAGGGATTTTGTGCCGGGCCACGGCAGCAGCTGACGTATTGCGTCAGTCGCGTGATAAAGAGCGCGAATCGACCGTGATCCACGTCACACCTGGCATGGCGATTGCATCTCCCTGTTCACCAACCACGAGGGATACGCCATGGACATGAGCTTCGATTTCCAACCGGTTTATCCGCACCATGACCTGCTGATCGAACTCGGTCAGGTCGAGATGGCCATCGACGGTTTGAGCGAACGCGAAGACAGCGAGCGTGATGTGCTGCAGCCGAACCTGGAGTCACGCATGCAGAGCCTGCTCGACGCGCTCGATCACCTGGCCGTCTGAATGAACCATCCCGTTCGTGCGCGTGGGGTGTACCACCACGCACATCCGGGCGATGCATCGGGACAGGCTGGTGGCTCCGGCAGTTCCGTTGTCGGTCAGTGATTCAGCACGCTGCCGATGATTTCGGCCAGGTTGCGGGAAAGCCCGCGATGCCCGGCCAGTTCCACGATCACCGCGCGCGCAGCCTCGCACCGCAGCGGTTCCAGCCGCTGCCAGCCGTTGAATGCCGTGGCCAGTCGCGCCGCGACTTGCGGGTTCAACGCATCCAGCGCCACCAGCCGTTCGGCCAGCAGCCGGTAGCCGGCGCCGTCGACGCGATGGAAACCGCTGGGGTTGTTGCGTACGAACGCACCCAGTAGCGACTGCACCCGGTTCGGGTTCTTCAGCATGAACGCGGCATCGTGCTCAAGCAGCCGCACGCGATCCAGCGCGAGTTCGCCCGGCAGCTGCGCCTGCACCGCGAACCACTTGTCCAGCGCCAGCGCATTGCCGGCGTGGCGCGCGCGATAGTCGCGCAGCGCCGCGGCAGCCTGCGGGGCATCGCTGCGCACCAGCACGGACAGTGCGGCGAGGCGGTCGGTCATGCCGGGCGCGTCACGGTACTGCGTGGCGGCCAGCGCGCAGGCGCCCGCAGTGTCGAGCAGCGCCAGCAGTTCCAGCACGCGGCGCTTGAGCCGGCGGCGTGCCTGGCTCGGTGCATCCAGTTCGGTATTGGTGTGTGCGGCCAGGGCCATGTAACGCTGGCGCAAGGCGACCGCACCCAGGCGTGCGGCCAGCCGCTGCTGCAAGGTCTGGCGCAGATGGTGGATGCGCTGCGGATCGATCGCCGTCTCGCGCTCGGCCAGCTCGACCTCGCCCGGCGGGGTCAGCAGGTCGGCCAGCAGCGCGTCGTCGATGGCAGCGTTGTCGAACAGTTTGGCCAGCGCGTCGCACCAGGCTTGCAGGGCGGTAGCCGTGGTGCCGTCGCGCAGGTCTTCGTACGCGCGCGCGGCGAGCTGCTGGCCGGCCTCCCAGCGGTTGAAGCCGTCGACGTCGTGAGCCAGCAGCAGTGCCAGCTCGTCCGGCGTGTAGTCGCATTCCAGGATCACCGGCGCGGAAAACCCGCGCAGCAGTGAGGGTACCGGTGCGGCGGCGACATTGGTGAAGACGAAATTCTGCTCGACCTGGGTCAGCACCACCACGAGTTCGTTGCCGCCTTTGGACGTCTGGCCGTCCAGATGCAATGGCAGCATATCGCCGTGGCGGGTGAACAGCGCCAGCTTGACCGGAATCGGCAGCGGCGGCCGGGGTTCCGCGCCGTGGCCGCCCGGAGTGTGCTGGGTCAGGGTCAGAGTGTAGGCGTGCCGGGTGGGATCGTAATGGCCGTGCGCCTTCAGCCGTGGCGTGCCGGCCTGGGCGTACCAGGCCAGGTAGGGCGTGAGGTCGGTGCCGTTGGTTTCGCCCAATGCGCCGAGGAAATCCTCCAGCGTGGCGGCACGACCGTCGTTGCGCTCGAAGTAGCGGTCCATGCCGCAGCGGAAACCGTCCCGGCCCAGCGCACCGGCCAGCATGCGCACCAGCTCGGCGCCCTTCTCGTACACCGTGGCGGTGTAGAAGTTGTTGATCTCGCTGTATTGCGCCGGGCGTACCGGATGCGCCAGCGGGCCGGCGTCCTCGGGGAACTGCGCGCGGCGCAGCAGGGCGACGTCCTCGATGCGCTTCAGTGGCGCGGAGTTCATGTCGGCCGAGAAGCTCTGCTCGCGGAACACGGTCAGTCCTTCCTTCAGCGACAGCTGGAACCAGTCGCGGCAGGTGACGCGGTTGCCGCTCCAGTTGTGGAAATACTCGTGCGCCACCACCGCCTCGACGTGGCGATACTCGTCGTCGGTGGTCGAGTCCGGCTCGGCCAGCAGGCACTTCGCGTTGAAGATGTTGAGGCCCTTGTTCTCCATCGCGCCCATGTTGAAGTCGTGCGTGGCGACGACGTGGAACACATCCAGGTCGTAGTTGCGGCCGTAGGTCTGCTCGTCCCAGCGCATCGAGCGTTCCAGCGCATCCATCGCGTAGTGGCAGCGTCCGATCGCGTCGGCTTCGGCCCAGATCTTCAGCTGCACTGCACGGCCTTCGGCAGTGACGTAGTCGCGCTCGATCCTTTCCAGCCGTCCGGCGACCAGGGCGAACAGGTAGCTCGGCTTCGGATGCGGGTCGACGAAGCGCGCCCAGTGCCGGCCGCCCTCCAGCTCGCCAGCGCCGTCTGAATTGCCGCCGGCCAGCAGCACCGGAAAGCGCGCGCGATCGGCACGCAAAGTGACCGTGTAGCTGGACAGCACGTCGGGCCGGTCGGGGAAGAAGGTGATGTGGCGGAAGCCTTCGGCCTCGCACTGGGTCAGCAGGAAGCCGGCCTCGCGCGAGCCGGATAGGTACAGGCCTTCCAGCGCGGTGTTCGCGGCCGGGCGCAGCCGCACGCGGGTTTCCAGCACGCTGCCGTCGCGGGCGCCGTCGACTTCCAGCACGTTGCCGGCGTAGCGATATGCGGTGGCAGGCAGCCGGCTGCCGTCCAGCACTATCGACAGCAGCTGCAGGTTCTCGCCGTCCAGCCGCAGCGGTGCGTCCTGTGCGGGATCGCGGTGCAAGCGCAGGCGCGCGAGCACCTCGCTGGCGTCGATGCCGAGGTCGAAGTCCAGTTCGACGGTCCCGACCCGCCAGGCAGGTGCGCGGTAGTCGCTGAGGCGGATCGACGCGGAGGGCTGTTGTGCGGGTGCGTGCATGGAGAACGGCGACGGGGGTGGGGACTGCTCAGGTTAACATGGGGTGTTTCAACGGCAGGAGAAACCCGTGAATGCGACGCGATATGCCGCCGGACGCAGCCATCTCGGCGGGCAGGAAATCGTGGTGCTGACTGACGCCGGCGGTGGCCGGCACGTTCGCGTGGCGCGGCGTGGTGCGGCCCTGCTCGGCTTCGAGGTGGTCTTCGCCGGCGCCGTGCGCGACCTCGCCGATGGCTATCGCGACGCGGCCGAAGTGGCCGCCCGTCCCGGTTCGCGCTTCGCGATCATGGTGCCGTTCGCCGGGCGGATCGCCGATGCACGTTACCGCTTCGACGGCCAGCCGCAGGACTTGCAGCCCGGCGTCGCCGGCGCCGCGCGCGCCAGCCGGCATGGCTTCGTGCGCGACGTGGATTTCGCCGTCGCCGCGTTGAGCGCCGACGACAGCGGCGCGCAGGCCACCCTGACCACGTCCGCGATCCGTCCGCAGCCGGGTTATCCGCATGCGATCGACCTTGCCGTGACGTACACCCTGGATGCCGGCGGCGTCACCCTGGAAGCGTGCATGCGCAACGTCGGTGACAGCGCCGCACCGTGCTTCTTCGGCTGGCATCCGTATTTCCGCGTGGCTGCGGGCGAGGTCGATGACTGGCAGCTGCAGATTCCCGCGCAGACCCTGATCCGCACCGGCGCCGACCTGATCGCACTGGCCGGCGCGGAAGCGTACGTGGCGCTGGACGATGCGCCGGCGCTGGATTTCCGCGAGTCGCGGCGGATCGGCGACAGCATCCTCGACCAGGGTTACACCGACCTGGAGGCGGACGCCGACGGGCGCATTCGTACCCGCCTGCGCGATCCTGCCAGCGGCTTCGGCATCGCGGTGTGGCAGGAGCGCGGCGTGATGCACGCGTTCACCGCCGACACGGTGAGCCGCGATGCGCGTCGTGCAGTCGCACTGGAGCCGATGGAATGCATGGCCGATGCGTTTAACCGGCCCGAGTGCGCCGAGGCGGTGCGCCTGGAGTCCGGCGCCGAACGCCGTTTCCGTTGTGGTGTGGAGGTCGAATCGTGATGAGTGCATTGCCCAGCTTCGAACAGGTCCGCGACGCCGCGGCGCGCATCGCGCCGCATGCGCGGGTGACCCCGGTGTTGCGCAGCGCGGCGCTGGATGCGCTGGCCGGTGCCGAGCTGCACTTCAAGGCCGAGCACCTGCAGCGCGGCGGTGCGTTCAAGTTCCGCGGTGCCTGCAACGCGGTGTGGTCGCTCAGCGACGCGCAGGCCGCGCGTGGCGTGGTCACGCATTCCTCCGGCAACCACGGCAACGCGCTGGCGCTGGCCGCCGCCACCCGCGGCATCACCGCGCACGTGGTAGTGCCGGAAGGCGCGGTGCGCGCGAAACTCGAGGCGATCGAACGTGCCGGCGCGATCCTGCATCGCTGCGCGCCGACCCAGGCCGCGCGCGAGGCGATGTGTGCCGAGGTGCAGCGCGCCACCGGCGCGGAGCTGGTGCATCCGTATGCCGACACCCGGGTGATGGCCGGGCAGGGCACGCTGGTGCTGGAACTGCTGCAGCAGGCACCCGGGCTGGATGCGCTGATCACCCCCGTCGGCGGCGGCGGCCTGGCCAGCGGCGTGGCGATTGCCGCGCACGCGATCAACCCGGCCTTGAACCTGTTCGGTGCCGAACCCCAGGGCGCCGATGATGCCGCGCAATCGCTGGCGCACGGCACGCGGGTTACCACGGTGGTGCCCGACACGGTCTGCGACGGCCTGCGCGCCTTGGTCGGCGAGCGCAACCTCGACGCGCTGCGCACGCATCACGTCGACGTGATCACGGTCAGCGACGCGGAGACCATCGCCGCGATGCAACTGCTGTGGTCGGAGCTGAAGCAAGTGGTGGAGGTGTCCAGCGCCACCGTGCTGGCGGCGATCCTCAAGCAGCCGCAGCGCTTCGCCGGCAGGCGCGTCGGCGTGGTGCTCACCGGCGGCAACGTGGACTTGCAGGCGCTGCCCTGGTGAGCCTGCGAGCGGATCAGCCCGGCGCGGATTCCACCATGGCGCTGTCATCGGCCGGTGCGTCGGCGTCGGGGGCGACGGCGGGCGCATGGCGGGCGAAGGCGTGCAGATCCAACTGGCCGACCGGGATCGGCGTGTAATCCGCACCGAAGGCCACTTCGCCCGGCCGCCAGCCGGCGGGCTGGCGCACGGCGACCCAGAAGCGCTTCAACGCGGCCCAGTGCAGGCCGATCAGGCCGTAGTTGTTGTCGGCGTCGACGATCGGGTCACCCACGCCGGTCGGCCGCGGCGGCTCGCCGTACAGCGCCGTGCCGAACAGCACGTCCCATACCGACAGCACCTGGCCATAGTTGCAGTGGTGCAGCGTCGGTCGCTCGGGATCGACCAGCATGTGGTGCAGGCGATGGAATCTCGGGGCGACGAAGATGCGGTCGAACACGCGGCCGAAGCCCAGCCGCACGTTGGTATGCGATAGGTTCTGCACCAGTTCGCCGATCAGCATCAGCCAGGCGAACTCGTCCGGATCGACGCCGATCGCCAGGCCCACCGTGGCCAGGATCATCGACTGCAGGAAGCCGTCGACCAGGCTGCCGCGGTCGTTGGTCCAGCAGCTCATCTGACGCGTGCTGTGATGCATGCTGTGCAGCGCCCACCACCACGGAATGGCGTGCTGGGTACGGTGCATCCAGTAGTACACGAAGTCGTAGATCACGTAGTAGACGGCAAACAGCACGTAGGGATGCTGGTTGAACCACGGAACCCAGTGCGTCAGCGCGAGTGCGGAACCAGTGCCGGCATCGACGGCATCGCCGCCACCGCCGAACAGATGGCTGAACGGCGTGAGCACCAGGTAGGTGAACAGCGGGAAGATGCCCAGCAGCATCAGCAGCGTGTAGTTGCGATCGACCCGGGTCAGCCGGCGGTCGTCCCACCGCTCGGCCGGGAACCAGGTTTCCAGCGGGCGGAAAACCAGCCCGATGATGCCCACCTGCAGCGCGGCGATCAGCAGGGCGGCGGCGATGTCGTCGGGGTTGCCGCTCAATCCGCCGAGGTGCATCGCATCCAGCAGCGGCGCGACGGCATGGCCGCTCAGCCAGCCGACCAGGTGGGACCACCATGGGGACAGGTCGAACATCGACGCCTCGTCGAATCCGTCAGCGATTCATCATATCGCCGTCGCGAAGGCCGGATGCTGAATGGATCAGGGCATCCCTTGGCGGCGCCGTGCACCGATGCCGCTGATCGCGAGCAACCCCAGCAGCACGAACACGATGCCGACCAGTTCCATCGCCGATGGCTGCTCGTGCAGGATCAGCCACGCCAGCAGCACGCTGACGATCGGCACGCCCAGACTGGACACGCTGGCCACCGTGGTCGACAACCGCTGCAGCACGATCGACCACAGCCACCAGGCCAGGCTGGATGCCAGCAGCACGCTGTAGATCAGGCCGGCGGTGAACGCCAGGTTCCATTCGATCGCGCGCTCCGGTACTGCCAGCGCGAGCAGGCCGAGCGCGCCGCCGCCCAGCAGCATCTGCCACGCCGTGAGGCTGAGCACCGACGGTGCGTGCCGGCGGAACATGCGCTTGCTGAGCACGGTGCCGGCCGCCCACGCGACGCCGCCGACAATCGCCAGCGTGGTGCTCAGTGCGCTGCCCAGAGCACGCCACGGTTCGATGATGCAGACCAGGCCGACCGCGGCCAGCGCCAGCCCCAGCCAGTGCCGCGCGGTCGGGCGGTCGCCCAGCACCAGCCATGCCAACAGCACCGCCCAGAACGGCATGGTGTACGCGAGCAGGGCGACGTGGCCGGCACCGCCGCTGAGCAGGGCCAACTGCTCCAGGCCCTGGAAGGCCGTGGTCTGGCACAGGCCGATCAGCAACGTGGGCAGCAACGGCGGCGGCCGCAGCGATTGTCGCGACAGCAGCAGCGCGGCGAACAGTACGGCGGCGCCGAGCAGGTAGCGCAACGCGGCGAAGTGGAACGGCCCGGCATACGCCAGCACCTGTTTCATCACCACCCAGCTGTAGGCCCAGATCAGGATGGTGACGAGCAGCGCGGACAGCGCGCCGCGTGATGGCGAGGGCGACATGGGAAACCGGAGCGGGGTGGGGCGACAAGTCTAGCGGGGTCGGTTACGTTGTGCGGCACCGTACGACCATCCGCCCGTCATGACCAAGACCACCGAACCATCACGCTGCCACTGGGCCGCCAACGGCGACGCGCTGATGCGCGACTACCACGACACCGAGTGGGGCGTGCCGCAGCACGACGATCGCGCGCTGTTCGAGTTCCTCTGTCTCGAAGGCGCCCAGGCTGGCCTGTCCTGGCGCACCGTGCTGGCCAAGCGCGACAACTACCGCAAAGCCTTCCACCAGTTCGAGATCGCCCGCGTCGCCGCAATGACCGACCGCGAACTGGAAAAGCTGCTGCTCGATCCGGGCATCATCCGCAACCGGCTGAAGGTCTCGTCCACCCGCGACAACGCCATCGTTGCTCTCGACGTGATCGCGGAGTTCGGCAGTCTGGACGTCTATCTGTGGTCGTTCGTCGATGGCAAGCCGCTGCGCAACCACTGGCGCAGCCAAGGCGAGGTGCCGGCCAGCACGGCATTGTCCGATCGCATGAGCAAGGCGCTGAAGAAGCGCGGCTTCCGTTTCGTCGGCACCACCATCTGCTATTCGTTGCTGCAGGCGACCGGCATGGTCAACGATCACCTCGTGGGCTGTTTCCGGTACGGCGGGCAGGGCTAGGCAGACAGCAGAGCAAGAAGTTTCGATCTGTACGGGTGCGGTCGACGAAGTGCCGCAAATGTCGAGCCGTTCACACAATCGAACGAAACAATGGTGGCTACCGTTCAGCGCGTGAAACGCATGCTGAACAAACCCGTCGTCGTCGCTTGTGTACGGGACAAGCGCGGCGCAAAGATGCGCGCGCAGACATCGCCGCATGTGAATGGATACGGGGGGCATGGAAGAAACACATCGCGTCGTCTCGCCAGGCATTCCGCCATCGCTGCATCCTTCGGAGCCATCCCATGAAATCCCAGCATTTCAAGTCCACGCTGATTTGCATCGCGATACTCGGTGCACTGTCCGTCGCGCCGGTGATGGCGCAGACCGCCACGCCATCCGATACGTCCGTTTCCACCAGCACCACCCATCACGAGTCGACCCGGTTGAGCACCGAGTTCGCCGGGTTCGCCGGTTCGGAGACCAATTCGCAGGCGCTGGTCACCGGGCTGCGCGACGGCACCGCGATCACGCTCGACGATGTAGTGAAGAATGCCGACGGCACCACGACCACCACGACGACCACGTTCACGCCGGCCACCGGCAAGATGGGCTACGGCAACGTAAAAATCGCGCTGTCGCTGGCCGAGGCGACTCTGGCCAAGGACGGTATCACCGACCCGACCGCAGCCGAGATGGCTGCCGCGCTGAACGGCGGTACGCTGGTGCTGGCTGACGGCACCAGCATCGATCTGAACGGCGTGCTGGCCCAGCGTGCCGCCGGCGAGGGCTGGGGACAGATTGCCAAGGCCGACGGTTTCAAGCTGGGCGACGTGATGCGTTCGCCGAAGGCGGTCGGCAGTACCGCCGCGAACGGCAACGCGCACGCGCATGTGGAAAAAGTCGAGCTGGCCAAGGTGCATGGCGTCGATCGTCCGAGCAAACCCGAGCATGTGGCCAAGGCCGACCGCCCTGACCGTCCGAGCCGGCCGGATCGTCCCGAGCGCCCCGAGCATCCCGACCATCCCGACCATGCGGGCCGCCCGGGCGGCTGAGTCCGGTTTCATCAGCACGCGGTACTCCCTGCAGGCCCGGTGTGATGCCGGGCCTGCTGCCATCTTCTTTTCAGCAAGGAACCTTTCATGCGTAACCCACAACACTGGATGATCGTCGGCGGACTGCTGCTGATCGGTGCGCCGGTGGCCCAGGCCGCCACGACGGACAACGGCCGGTTCAGTCTTTCGGCGGGCGCCGATTACAGCAGCGGCAAGTACGGCACCGACACCACCACCGACATCTGGTCGGTACCGGTGGCGGCGGCGTACCAGACCGATCGCTGGACGTTCAAGCTCATCGTGCCGTACATCAACATCAGCGGTGCTGGCAACGTGATTCCCGGCGTGGGCAAGGTAAACAACGGCAACCCGAAGGGGCGTGGCCGCGGCAAAGGCGGTGGTGGTACGCCTCCCGCGCCGGGCACCACGACCAGCGGTTCGGCCTCGGGCTTGGGCGACGTCACGGCGTCGGCTGGTTACGAGCTGTTCGGCAGCGCCGATCGCACGTTCGGGCTGGATCTCACCGGCAAGGTGAAATTCGGTACCGCCGACGAGAACAAGGGCCTGGGTACCGGCAAGAACGACTACGGCCTCTCGCTGGATACCTATAAGGTGATGGGCGCCTGGACCGCGTTCGGCGGTGTGGGCTGGATGAAGTACGGCAGCTCGCAGTACATCAAGCTGAAGAACGGCTTCAACGCGAACATCGGCGCCGACTACAAGCTCAACTCCAGCAACAACATCGGTGCGTACTACTACTACCGCGAGCGGATCGCCGATACCGGTGCCGCGCAGAGCGAGATCGCCGGTTACTGGAACCACAAGTTCAACGACAGTCTGCGCGTGCAGGCCTACGCGCTCGCCGGCTTCGCCGACGGCAGTCCGGATTATGGCGTGGGTGCGTCGCTGAAGTACCTGTTCTGATCGACCGGGCTCCGTGCGCGACATCGCACGGAGCCTCCGTACCGGCATGCGCTATTTGCGTCGCGAGCCGCGCAGGCTGTCGATCGAGAAGCTGGCGATTTCGCCGCCGGGCACGCGGCGCGGCTGGCCGACCGGTGGGCCCCAGGCGTGCGCGCTGACCACTTCCCAGCTGGCCGGGATGCGGCCGTCCACGCGCATCGCCTCGTAGGCGGCCAGCATGCGCTGGTAGCGCCCCTTGCCGGTGAGGCCGCGCGCGCGTGCGCGATCGGCGTTGGTGGCGCCGAGGCCTTGCAGTTCCTCCAGCAGCTTGCGCGGTTCGCTGTAGGTCAGGGTGTAGCGGAACACGTCCAGCACGGGGTCGCGCAGGCCGGCGTTGAGCATCGCGTCGCCGACGTCGTGCATGTCGAGGAAGCGGCCCACGTGCGGCTGCTGGTCGGCCTCGGCCCAGGCCGCGCGGAGCTCCTTCAAGGTGTCCGGGCCGAAGCTGGAGAACGCCAGGAAGCCGCCGGGTTTCAGCACGCGCATGCATTCGCCGAACAGCGCGGGCAGGTCGTCGACCCACTGGAAGCACAGGTTGGAATACAGCACGTCGACGCTGTGGTCGGCCAGCGGCAGGTGGGTGGCTTCGGCGCACACGCGGCGGAACGGCTTCAGCCAGCTGCTGTGGTGTTTCGCCACGCGCAGCATCGGCAGGGCGAGGTCGACCGCGATCACTTCGGCCTTGGGATACTTCTGCTTCAGCAACGCCGTGCCGCGGCCGGTGCCGGCGCCGACGTCGACCACGCGCTGCGGCGTTTCCAGATAGAAGCCCAGTCGTTCGAGCAGGGCATCGCCCACTTCGCGCTGCAGCGCATCGTGGTGATCGTAGCTGTTGGCGGCGTGGCCGAAGTTGCGACGCACGCGCTGTTGGTCGAGTTGGAAATCGCTCATCGAACCTGCTCAAGGGAAGAAGGAACCAGCAGCGGTTGCAGCGCCCGCGCCACCGCGTCGGCGTGGCCGAAGAACGGCGCGTGGCCGGCTTGCTGGATCTCGGTGTACTGGCCGGCGCAACGGCTGGCCGACCATGCCATCGCCTGCGGCGGCACCAGCCGGTCGCGACGGCCGCTGATCCACGCGCTGGGCATGCGCAGGTCGGGAAGTGCCGCGCGGCGGTCGCTGGTTTCCAGGATGCGGATGCCTTCCTGCAACACGCGCAGGTCGGGCTCGCCGCGGGCGAACACCAACTCGCGCAGGTGGCGCAGTTCGCCGCGCGGGTCGGCGCTGCCCATCGCCTCCAGCGCCAGGAAGCGCTCGATGGTGGCGTGGTAATCGGTTTCCAGGTCGCTGGCCAGCTGATGCACCAGCGGGCCGTCGGCGCCGTGCGGCCAGCCCGCATCGCGCACGAACTTCGGCGTGGCGCACAGCATCGCCAGCCCGCGCACTTGCCGCGGCAACTCCAGCGCGGCGGTGAGTGCGATGGTGCCACCCAGCGACCAGCCCAGCCAGAACGCCGGTGGCGTGACCCTGGCGATCGCCGCGGCGCAGGCGCGCGGCTCCAGCGGCAGGCCACAGTCGCGCGAGTGGCCGTGGCCGGGCAGGTCGACCACGTACATCGTGCACTGGTCCTCCAGTGCTGCGACCAGCGGCGCCAGCACACCACCGTGCATGGCCCAGCCGTGCAGCAGCACCAGTGGTACCGGGCCGTCACCGCGCTTGTCGATGTGCAGGCTCATGCGCCGGCGTCCTGCGCGGGCAGCAGCCGTTTGTCGACGGCGCCGCGTCCGTCGAACACGAAGCAGGCGCCCTGCCAGTGCGCGCCGTCGGTCTGTTCGAGGTACTTCAGGATGCCGCCGTCGAGCTGGTAGACGTGTTGCATGCCGAGCTCCTGCATGTGCAGCGCGGCCTTCTCGCAACGGATGCCGCCGGTGCAGTACGAGACGATCGTCTTGCCCACGTAGCGCGCACGGTCCGCGGCGATCGCGGCGGGGAAGCCGGTGAAGCTGGCGAGGCGATAGTCGACCGCCTGCGGGAACTTGCCGGCGGCGGTCTCGTAGTCGTTGCGCGTATCCAGCAGCACCACCTCGCGGCCGTCGTCGTCGTGGCCCTGGTCCAGCCAGCGTTGCAGGGTGGCGGCGTCCACCGCGGGCGCGCGGCCGCCTTCGGGGCGGATCGTGGGCAGGCGCATGGTGATGATCTCGCGCTTCAGGCGCACGCGCAGGCGGCCGAACGGTATCCCGTCGGACAACGATTCCTTCGGAGCGATGTCGGCGAAGCGCGGGTCGTCGTGCAAGGTGGCCATGAAGCCGTCGATCTGCGCCCGGCTGCCGGCGAGGAACAGGTTGATGCCTTCCGGCGCCAGCAGGATCGTGCCCTTCAGTGCCAGCGCTTCGCAGCGCGCGAATAGCCGCTCGCGCAGCGCGGGCAGGTCGTCCAGGCTGATGAATTTGTAGGCGGAGATGTTGACGATCGACATGCGGGGGAATCGGCAGAGCAGGCCGCGATTATACGTGGTCGCTCGGGAGAGCCTTGCACTGCGCGGACAGACGCAGTGTTTCCAGCGCGCCCAGAAGCCGGTCGACGTGGGCTTCTTCATGCGCTGCCGATAGCGTGATGCGCAGCCGCGCCCGGCCGGCCGGCACGGTCGGCGGGCGGATCGCGGTCACCAGCAGGCCTTGCCGTTCGAGTGCCTGTGCCGCGGTCAGCGCAGCCCCGGCGCTGCCCAGCAGCAGCGGCTGGATCGCGCTGGCTGACGCGGCCAGCGGCAGGCCGAGTTCGGCGGCGCCGCGGCGGAAGCGCTCGATCAGCGCGGCGAGCTTCTCGCGCCGCCATCCTTCGGACTGCGCCAGCTGCACCGCTTCGAGCGCGGCGGCGGCGAGTGCCGGCGGCATCGCGGTGGTGTAGATGTACGGGCGCGCGAACTGGACCAGGCCCTCGATCAGCGCGGCCGGGCCGGCCACGAAGGCGCCGCTGCAGCCGAGCGCCTTGCCCAGCGTGGCCATCAGCAACGGCACATCGTGCTGGCTCAGGTCCGCGGCGCTGAGACTGCCGGCGCCGTGCGCGCCGAACACGCCGAGGCCGTGGGCGTCGTCGACCATGAAGGTGGCGCGCTCGCGTGCGCACAGTTGCGCCAGCTCGCGCAGCGGCGCGACGTCGCCGTCCATGCTGAACACGCCATCGGTGGCCAGCAGCGCGGCCGCAGCTGGATGCGCCGCGAGCTGGCGTGCCGCCGCGGCCACGTCGGCGTGCGGATAACGCTTCAGTTCGGCGCCGCTGAGCTTCGCGCCATCGAGCAGGCAGGCGTGGTTGAGCTTGTCCTGCACGCACACGTCGCCGCGCGCCAGCAGCGCCTGCAGCACGCCGAGGTTGGCCAGGTAGCCGGTGGAGAACAGCAGCGCGCGCTCGCGCCCGGTCCAGGCGGCCAGCGCTTCTTCCAGTTCCGCGTGCGTGGTGCGATGGCCGCAGATCAGGTGCGCCGAGGTGCTGCCGACGCCTTCCTCGCGCGCCGCGCGGGTGAGCGCGCCGACCAGCTGCGGGTGCTGCGCCAGGCCGAGGTAGTCGTTGCTGCAGAACGACAGCAGGCGCTGGCTGCCGGTTTCCAGCCACGGGCCGTCGGCGTGGTCGATCGTGCGCAGCCGGCGCAACAGGTTGGCGCGGTCGCGTTCGGCCGTCTGGACGGCCAGTCGCTGGATCAGGTCAGGCCGCGGCACTGCAGCCGCAGCCCTGCCCGCAGCCGGCGGCGTCGCTTTCGAAGAGGTCGGCATGCGCGGTGTCCGTTGGCGCGATCACCGCCATGGGATGCAGGTCGAGCCGGCGGAACAGCGCGCGGTCCGCCTCCACGTCCGGGTTGCCGGTGGTCAGCAGTTTCTCGCCGTAGAAGATCGAGCCGGCGCCGGCGAAGAAGCACAGCGCCTGCACCGCGTCGTCCATCTGCTGGCGGCCGGCGGACAGGCGCACGATCGACAATGGCATCAGGATCCGCGCCACCGCGATCGCGCGCACGAATTCGAACGGATCGAGCGGCTCGGCGTCGCCCAGCGGCGTGCCGGGCACCGGTACCAGCTGGTTGATCGGCACCGACTGCGGGTGTTCGGGCAGGTTGGCCAGTGCTTGCAGCAGGCCGGCGCGCTGTTCGCGCGTCTCGCCCATGCCGACGATGCCGCCGCAGCAGGTCTTCAGGCCGGCGTCGCGTACCTGCTCCAGGGTTTCCAGGCGGTCGCGGTATTCGCGGGTGTGGATGATCTCGCCGTAGAACTCCGGCGCGGTGTCGATGTTGTGGTTGTAGTAGTCGAGGCCGGCCTTTTTGAGCTGCTGCGCGTGACCCTCGCCCAGGAGGCCCAGGGTGGCGCAGGTTTCCATGCCGAGTGCTTTCACCGCGCGCACGATGGCGGCCACCTTCGGAATGTCGCGATCCTTCGGGCCGCGCCATGCCGCGCCCATGCAGAAGCGGCTGGCGCCCGCGGCCTTGGCGGCTTTCGCGCGGGCCAGTACTTCGTCGATTTCCAGGAGCTTCTGCGGCAGCACGCCGGTGTCATAGCGTTGCGCCTGCGGGCAGTAGGCGCAATCCTCGGGGCAGCCGCCGGTCTTGATCGACAGCAGGGTCGACACCTGCACCGCGTTCGGGTCATGGTGCTCGCGGTGCACCGTATGCGCGCGATGCAGCAGCTCGTTGAACGGCAGGGCGAACAGCGCGACGACCTCGTCGCGTGTCCAGTCGTGGCGAAGGGGAACTGGCATGGCGGACTCCAGGGCAGAGGCCGCGCAGTGTGGGTGGCCCCTGCCGCTTCGTCAACCTGCAAAGCCATGCACAAGGTTGACGAAGCGGTGGTGCCCGGTGGCGCTATTTGCCGGCCGCGCGTGCCGCCTTCACTTGTTCGGCGGTCACCGGTTTGCCCTGGTTGCCCCAGGAGATGCGCTCGTGGTTGGCGATGTCGGCGATGTCCGCATCGTTGAGGCTGGCGGCGAACGGCGGCATCGCGCTGGGGTAGCTGACACCGTCGATGGCGACGCCCTGCAGGCCGTGCAGGATCACGTCAAGGTGCTTGGCCGGGTTGGCGTCCAGCACCGCGGCGTTGCCCTTGAGCGGCGGAAACGCGCCGGGCAGGCCCATGCCGGTGGCCTGGTGGCAGGCCGCGCAATAGGTGGCAAAGAGCTGGGCGCCGTGCGCGGCGTCGAACTTGTACGGACCGGTGGCCGGCGGCGGCGGTGCGGCGTTTGCGTCCACCGCTGCCTTGGAGATGGTCGGCGCCGCCAGCGCCTCGCCCGGCGCCGACACCAGCAGAACGCCCTGCGCGCCCAGCACCGCGTGCGCCATCGAATGATCCACGAACGGATACTTGCCCGCTTCATCGAGGGTGAGGTCGAACACCGCGCCCTCGCCCGGCCCCACCGAATAAGTGGAGACGCCGGAAATCGCCTCGGCCGGGTTGCCGCCGGGGTAGACCTTGTCGAAGATCGCGCCGATCACGTGGAAGGCGCTCCACAAATTCGGGCCGGCGTTGACCACGTACAGGCGCACCAGGTCGCCCGGCTTGGCGGTCAGCGGGTGGGCGGCGTACTGGAACGCGGCGCCATTGAACACCACCTCATCCGGACGGATCTGTTGCATCTTCTCGTAATTGCCCGCCATCAGCGTGCCGGAGACCTGCTGGGTGTACCACTCGCCCTGCACCAGCACGTAGCTCTCGGCGGCCGGCGGCAGTGGCGTGGCCGGGTCGACGATGATCGCGCCGTACATGCCGTTGCCGATATGCAGCAGCACCGGCGGGGTGCCGCAGTGGTAGAGGAAGGCGCCCGGCACCTTGGCCACGAACGAGAACTTGATCGACTCGCCCGGCATGATGTCCGCGTAGTGCAAGTTGGGCGGCGTGATCGCGGAGTGGAAGTCGATCGAGTGTTGCATGGTGCCGTGGTTGGTCAGCACCACGTTCACCGTCTGCCCCTGGCGTACGTGGATCACCGGGCCGGGCACGCTCTTGCCGAAGGTCCAGGCCTGGTACCGCACGCCGCTGGCGATCTCCACCGTATCGTCGGAGACGCTGATGTTCACCTCCGCGCTGTCGCCCGCCGTCAGCGGCGGCAGGCGGGCGTCGCGGGCCTTGCCGATGGGCTGGGTCGAGGCCAGCGACAGCGGCGTCACCGCGGCGGCGGCGGCTTCGGGGCCGGCCGATTTCACGTTCAATGCGCTATGCAGGCCGGCCAGCAGCAGCGCCACCAACAGCAGCACGCCGACCAGCGCCGGCGCCTGCACGCGCCAGGACAGGCGCTTCACACGGTCGAGCGGTGCATTCGCGTTCCACTCGGAAAATTTCCGCCAGCCCGGCCAGCGGCCCTCGATCAGGTAGTCGAGGCTGTAGGGGCTGGGACCGGCACGCAGGTTGATGACGATCAGCGCGGCGAAGATCAGCACGTAGCTGATCGCCGCACCGATGTTGTTCGCGCCCACCGAGTAGGGCCCGCCAAAACCTTCGGCGGTGCTCCAGACCAGCAGGCTGAACAGGATGCCGACGACGTAGGTGATCTTGCGCGCGAAGCCCAGCAGCAACGCCAGCGCCAGCGCCGTCTCGGCGATACGCGTGGCCCATACGAAGACGCTCGCGTGCGGCGTCACCAGGCCGATCCACAGTTGGAACCACCACGCCGACCACGCCGGTTGCCCGGTGGCGGCGTTGTGCAGGTAGCCCACGTAATGGCTGGCGAAATCGTCGGTCCAGGTCAGCGCGGCGCCGACCACCCAGATGATGCCGAAGGCCACGCGCAGGGCGGTGCCGGCGACCGCCGGCCAGGTCGAGGGAGTGGATCTGTCATCTGGTGCGGTCATGCGAAACCTCCGGGAGTGAATGAAGGGCGATGGACGAAGCCGTGTGGCCACCATGGTGGTGGCCAGCGGCCGAGTGTACGACCGCGAGGTCAGGTCGGCGCGACTTCCGCCGGGCGGATTGCCGCTACCATCAGGCGACTCAGGGAGGAAACGGGGGTGCGCATGGGCAAGGCAAGCCTGCTCCAATCATGGCAACTACTGCAATGCTGGGTGTTGCCGCTGCGCTGTCTGCTGTGCGGCGCGTCGGGCGCCGGCGGCGTGGATCTGTGCGCCGACTGCGCGGCCGAACTGCCGCGCAACCGCAGTTGCTGTGCGCGCTGCGCGCTGCCGCTGGCCACGCCGGCGGCACTGTGCGGCGAGTGCCAGCGCCGCCTGCCGCCGTGGGATGCGGCATGGGCGCCATTCCGCTACGGCTGGCCGCTGGACCGGCTGGAGTCGCGCTACAAGTTCGGCGCCGACCTCGCCGCCGGTCGCGTGCTGTCGATGCTGTGGCAGCGCGAACCGTGCCCGATCCGGTTGCCGCAGCTGTTGCTGAGCGTGCCGCTGCATCGCAGCCGGCTGCGCCGGCGCGGCTACAACCAGGCACTGGAGCTGGCCCGCCCGCTGGCGCGCGCGGCCGGCGTGCCGCTGCGCCACGACGCGCTGCTGCGCCGGCGCTCCACCGCGGCGCAGACCGAACTCGACGCGATCGCCCGCCGCCGCAACGTGCGCGGTGCGTTCGTCGTGCGCGAAGGCGTCGCGCTGCCCGCGCACGTGGCGATCCTCGACGACGTGATGACCACCGGCGCCACCCTGGCCGAATGCGCCCGCGTGCTGCGTCGCGCCGGTGTGGCACGGGTGGACGTATGGGCGCTGGCGCGCGCGCCGTCGCCGCGCGGGTGACGTACCCGATGCGTTGCTAGCGTAACGCCAGCGCCAGCACGATGCCGATCCACAGCGTCAGGCCCAGCCAGTTGTTGTGGCGGAAGGCAGCGAGGCAGGCGTCGCGGAGGCGGTCGCGGATCAGCCACAGCTGGTAGCCGAACAGGCCGGCGGTGATCAGCAAGGCCAGCCAGTACGGCCAGCCGAGCCCGGCGCGCTGGCCGACGAACAACATGGCCAGCAGGAAGGTGCCCATCAGCATGCCGAGGATCGGCACGTCGGCGTCGCCGAACAGGATCGCGGTGGACTTCGCGCCGACCTTGCGGTCGTCGTCGCGGTCGACCATCGCGTACTCGGTGTCGTAGATCACCGACCACAGGATGTTGCCGATGAACAGCAGCCAGCCAAGCGGCGGCACCGTGCTGGTCACCGCCGCGAACGCCATCGGGATCGACCAGCCGAACGCGGCGCCCAGTACCACTTGCGGCAGGTAGGTCCAGCGCTTGGTGAACGGGTAGATCGCCGCCAGCGCGGCACCGGCGAACGACAGCTGGATGGTCAGCTTGTTGGTGAACAGCACCAGCACGAACGCGAACGCCAGCAGCGCGGCGAACACCAGCAGCGCTTCGCGCGGCGTCACCCGCCCGGAAGCGATCGGCCGGCCGGCGGTGCGCGCCACTTGCGGATCGAGCTTGCGGTCGGCGTAGTCGTTGATCGCGCAGCCGGCCGCGCGCATCGCGAACACGCCGAGGGTGAAGATGATCAGCAGCTTCCACGGCGGGAAGTCGCCGGCCGCCAGCCACAGCGCCCACCAGGTCGGCCACAGCAGCAGCAGCGCGCCGATCGGGCGATCCATCCGGGTCAGTATCAGGTAGTCCCGCGCCTTCTCGCGATAACTCGTCGGCAGTTTCTGCAGCAGCCAGTCCAGTACGCGCATGGCGCGGGTCGAGCTGTCCGCCGGGCGCACCGGCTTGGCGGCAGGTTTCGCCGTGCCGGGTCGCGGCCGGGCGGTGGGTGTGGACGCGGCACTGCGCCGCTGACGTTTGCGGGAGGGAGGAACCATGCGGGGAAGTCTAGCGCGCCATGCCGCCCCGAACCGCGCGACAGGTCACTGGTCAGCCGCTCGCTCGGCTAAAGTCCCCCGTTCGGCCGCCGATACGGCTTATGGGCGATACCGTTCGGGGTAACGCCACGCATGCGCCGTACGAAGCCCAGGGCCGCCGGTGTCTGGAACGTTGATGGCCGAATACGAAATCACTGAAAAAGACTCCGCCAGGTCGCGTGCGGCGCCCGCGCCCGACGACGGCGCTGCCGCCGGGACCGCGCCGGTGGCTGGCTCGTTCGTGCATTCGCGCCTGCTCGATTCGGTGGCGTCATTCACCCATCATCGCGACATCACCGCGCTCGACCACAGCCTGGCGCTTTCGTTGGCCGAACTGACCTTGGCGCACAGCGTGGTTCTGGCCAAGCGGGCGACCGACGGGGCGTACGTGGAAAGCATCGTGCGTTGCGTGCCGGATGCGCAGGGCGCCTATCAGCTGCAGGTGGCCGATCCGGACCTGGTCGATCCGTCGCTGATGCTGCTGCATCGCTGCATGCATCGGCTCGAGGTGCAGATGGAAAGGGTGCAGGGCATGCATCGGCTGGTCGTGCCGATCCTGCACGATGGTCGCGCGATCGGTGCGCTGCAGCTGGACAGCGACATGCCGCCGGCCGCCAGTCGGACACTCGCCGACGGTTTTGCCCGCATCTATGCCAACTACACCGCCCTGCTCCATGAAAGCGAGCGCGACAAGCTGACCGGGTTGTACAACCGGCGCAGCCTCGAGCGCCAGCTGCAACGGCTGTTGCATCAGCGCGAACAGGCGTTGCACAAAGCGGCGGCGGCGACATCGGAAGCGCACGCACAACCCGGCACGGCCGCCGCGGAGCCGTTGCAGGTGTGGCTGGCGATCCTCGACATCGACCACTTCAAGCGCATCAACGACAACTATGGACATATCTATGGCGACGAGGTGATCCTGCTGCTGGCCCAGCAGATGCGCGCCTGTTTTCGCCGCAGCGACGTGCTGTTCCGCTTCGGCGGCGAGGAGTTCGTGATCCTGTTCGGCGCGACCGAGCAGGCCACCGTGCACACCGTGCTGGAACGTTTTCGCCAGCGCATCGCCGAGCACGTGTTTCCGCAGGTGGGCAATGTCACCGTCAGCATCGGTTATGCCGGTGTCGGCTGCCACGATTACCCGGCGAACGTTCTGGACCGTGCCGACAAGGCGCTCTACTTCGCCAAGCAGCACGGCCGCAATGCCACTTACGGCTACGAACACCTGAGCGCGCGCGGCCTGCTGGGACGGGAGATGGCGGCGGGAAGCATCGACCTGTTCTGAGCCATCAGCTGCGCAGCAGCAGTCGATAGGCCGGATGCGCGCTCTCGTCCACATGCGGATAGCCGAGCGTGGCGAGGAAGCGCTGAAACAGCGGATGCTCGGCTGCGGGCACCTGGATGCCGACCAGGATGCGGCCGGAATCGGAGCCGTGGTTGCGGTAGTGGAACAGGCTGATGTTCCAGTCCGGATGCAGCTGGCGCAGGAAACGGATCAGCGCGCCGGGGCGCTCGGGGAATTCGAAGCGGTATAGCAGTTCGTCGCGGGCCAGCGCCGAGCGGCCACCGATCATGTAGCGCAGATGCAGCTTGGCCAGCTCGTCGTCGGTGAGGTCGAGCACGTCGAACTGCTGCGCGCGGAACGCGGCGATCAGCGCCTCGCGCTCGTCGCGGCTGGCGATCCGCACGCCCACGAAGAGATGCGCGGAGCGCGCATCGCCGATGCGGTAGTTGAACTCGGTGATGTTGCGCTTGCCCAGGGTGGCGCAGAAGCGGCGAAAGCTGCCGCGTTCTTCCGGAATCGTCACTGCGAACACCGCCTCGCGCTGCTCGCCGACGTCGGCACGTTCGGCGACGAAACGCAGGCGGTCGAAATTCATGTTGGCGCCGGAGACGATCGCGACCAGCGCACCGTCGCCGGCGCCGTGCGTGGCGACGTACTGCTTCAGCCCGGCCAGCGCCAGCGCACCGGACGGTTCCGGCACGCTGCGGGTGTCCTGGTAGATATCGCGGATCGCCGCGCAGATCGCATCGGTATCCACCCGCAGCATCGCATCCACATGCTGGCGGCATAACGCGAAAGTCAGCTCGCCGACCTGCTTCACCGCGGTGCCGTCGGCGAACAGGCCGACCTCGTCCAGCGCGATACGCTCACCGGCGTCGAGCGAGCGCGCCATCGCATCCGAATCCACTGCCTGCACGCCGATCACTTTTACGCCCGGTCGCAGGGCCTTGATGCACGCGGCCACGCCGGCCAGCAAACCGCCGCCGCCGACCGGCACGAACACCGCCTGCAGCGGGCCGGGATGCTGGCGCAGGATTTCCAGCGCGATCGTGCCCTGGCCGGCGATCACCGCCGGGTCGTCGAACGGATGCACGAAGACCGCGCCGCGCTCGGCCTGCAACTGCGCGGCCGCCGCCTGCGCGTCGCTGTAGGAATCGCCGGCCAGCACCACCTCGACCAGCGCGCCGCCGAAGCGGCGCACCGCGTCCACCTTCACCTGCGGCGCGGTCACCGGCATCACGATGGTGGCGCGGATGCCCAGCTTCGCCGCGGCCAGCGCCACGCCTTGCGCGTGGTTGCCGGCGGAGGCGGCGATCACCCCGCGCGCGCGCTGCGCCGCGTCCAGCTGCACCATGCGGTTGTACGCGCCGCGCAGCTTGAACGAGAACACCGGTTGCTGGTCCTCACGCTTAAGCAGCACGTGCTGGCCCAGCCGCGCACTTAACAGCGGCGCCGCTTCCAGCGCCGATTCGTGCGCCACCTCGTAGACGCGGGCGGCGCGGATCTGCGCCAGCAGGTCGCCGGTCGCTATCGCCTCGTCATCGGTAGCCAGTGGCGCAACGGCATTCATGCAGCGAGAGCCGTCGCCGGATGCGCCACCTGCAGCACGTCGACCAGCTTGCGCGTCTGCTGCAGAATCTGGCCGAGTGTGTCGTCGTCGCACTGCAGGCTCAGGGTCAGGCGCGATACCGCCGGATCGTGCGTGGCGGCGACGGTCAGCGTATCGATGTTGTAGCCGCGCGCGGCAAACAGCCCGGCCACGCGAACCAGGGCGCCGGCTTCGTTCTGCAACAGGATGGACAGCGTGTGATTCATGGGGGTGTCTCCGGTGATGAGTGCCGCTCCCTTCGCGAGAAGGGAAGGGGCAAGTGCTCAGAACATGTGGGATGGTGAGTCGTCGCGTGCAGCCGGCGCCGCGCGCGAGGGAATGAACTCGCCGGTGATCATCTGCGCGTAGCTGGCACCGGGGCCGACCATCGGATACACGCCGGCGTCCGGATCGATCATCACTTCGAGGAAGGCAGGACCGCCGAAGGCGAGGAAGTCGGCAATCGTCGCCTCCAGCTCGTCCACGCGTTCCAGCCGCCGCGCCCATTCGAAGCCGTCGGCTTGCGCGGCAAGCACGAAATCCTTCTTGTGCAGGCTCTTGTCGGAGGCGGCGAAGCGGCCCTTGAAGTACAGCTTCTGCCACTGCCGCACCATGCCGTCGCCGACGTTGTTGAGCACCACGATCTTCAGCGGCAGGTCGTAGGTGGTGACGGTTTCCAGCTCGCCGATGTTCATGCGGATGCTGGCGTCGCCGTCGATGTCGATCACCAGCTTGTCGCGGTGCGCGAACTGCGCGCCGATCGCCGCCGGCAGGCCGAAACCCATCGTGCCCATCGAGCCGGAGGTGAGCCAATGCCGCGGCGCGCGGAAGTCGAAATACTGCGCCGCCCACATCTGGTGCTGGCCGACGCCGGTGCTGATGATGGCGCGGCCCCGGGTGTGGCGGTTGATCGCTTCCAGCACCGCATACGGCTGGACCAGCGCGCTTTCGCGGTCGTAGTTCATCGCATGCGCGCGCTTCAGCTCCGCCACGTGCGCGTGCCACTCGGCGAGCAGCGGCTTGCAGCCGTGCGCGCGGCCGTAGGCAGCGAGCCGTTCCAGCGCGCGTCGCAGCGGGCCGACGTGGTGCCAGCCGACCGGCTTCACCTTGCCGATCTCGGCCGGGTCGATGTCGATCTGCGCGATGAACTTCGCGCGCGGCGCGAACTTGTCCGGCACGCCGGCCACGCGATCGTCGAAGCGCGCGCCCAGCGCCAGCACGAAGTCGCAGTCCTCCACCGCGTAGTTCGCGTACGCGGTGCCGTGCATGCCGAGCAGGTGCAGGGCCAGCGGGTCGGTGCTGTCGAAACCGCCCAGACCCATCAGGGTAGTGGTGACCGGCAACCCGAACGCGTCGACGAACGCGCGCAGCGCGTCCGCCGCCCCGGCGGCGATCACGCCGCCGCCGGCGTAGATCAGCGGGCGCTGCGCCTGCATCAGCGCGTGGAAGAACGTCGCGCAATCGGCGTCGCTCAGGGTCGCCTGTTCCACCGCGTGCAGCCGTGCGCGATAGCCGCTCAACGCCAGCTCGCCGGCGCCGCGGAACGACAGCGCGGTGTTCTGCACATCCTTGGGCACGTCCACCACCACCGGCCCGGGCCGGCCGCTGCGGGCAAGGGTGAACGCGGTGCGCACGGTGGCTTCCAGTTGCGTCGCATCGGTGACCAGGAACACGTGCTTGGCGCAGGCGCCCATGATGTTGCTGATCGGCGCTTCCTGGAACGCGTCGCTGCCGATCGCCGCGGTGCCGACCTGGCCGCAGATCACCACCAGCGGGATCGAGTCGGCCATCGAGTCGCGCACTGGCGTGACCATGTTGGTGGCGCCGGGACCGGAGGTGACGATGGCCACGCCGACCTTGCCCGAGGCGCGGGCGTAGCCCGCAGCCATGAAGCCCGCGCCCTGCTCGTTGGCCGGCACCACCAGCGGCATCGACTCGCCGCCGTCGGCGCGCGGATGCTCGGCGTTGTAGCGGAACACCGCGTCGTACACCGGCAGGATCGCCCCGCCGGAATAGCCGAACATCACCCCGACGCCCTCGTCGGCGAGTACTTGCACGATCACCTCGGCGCCGCTCATCGCCTGGCCGGCAAGCGGATGCCGGTCTGTGGTGGTTTCGGCTTTCAGTGGTTGCGCATTCACTACAGAATCCTTCAACGGTGCGGGAGACCAAACATCCTCTCCTCCGCAGCGCGGGGGAGAGGCCTCAAGCGTGGCGTTCAGCCAACCTTCTTGAGCGACGGAGCGGCAGGTGCCGCCGCGGCGGTGGTCGGCTGCAGCCATGGCATCCGCGCACGCAGCTTCGCGCCGACCACCTCGATCGGATGCTCGAGATCGGCCTGCTTCAGGCGCTTGTAGTTCGGCAGGCCGGCCTGGTACTCGGCGATCCAGTTGCGCGCGAAGGTGCCGTCCTGGATGTCGGTGAGCACTTCCTTCATGCGCGCCTTGGTGCCGGCATCGACAATGCGCGGGCCGCTGACGTAGTCGCCGTACTGCGCCGTCTCGGAGACGAACTGCAGCATCTTGGCCAGGCCGCCCTCGTAGAACAGGTCGACGATCAGCTTCAGCTCGTGCATCACCTCGTAGTAGGCGATCTCGGGCTGGTAGCCGGCTTCGACCAGGGTCTCGAAGCCCTTGAGCACCAGCTCGCTGGCGCCGCCGCACAGCACCGCCTGCTCGCCGAACAGGTCGGTTTCGGTCTCTTCCTTGAAGTCGGTCTGGATGATCATGGCGCGGCCGCCGCCGATGCCGTCGGCATAGCCCTTGGTCTTCGCCTCGGCCTGGCCGCTGACGTCCTGGTGCACGGCCCAGATGCACGGCACGCCGCGGCCGCGCTCGTACTCGCTGCGCACCAGCGCGCCGGGGCCCTTCGGCGCGACCAGGATCACGTCGATGTCGGCACGCGGTGCGATCTGCCCGAAGTGCACGTTGAAGCCGTGCGCGAACAAGAGCGCCGCGCCAGGCTTGAGGTTCGGTTCGATCGCTTCCCGGTACAGCGTCGGCTGCACCATGTCCGGTGTCAGCACGGCGACCAGGTCGGCGCCCTTGACCGCCTCGGCCGGCTCGACGACCTCGAAGCCGTCGGCTTTCGCCTTGTGCCAGGTCGGCCCGTTGGGGCGCAGGCCGACCACGACGTCGAGGCCGGAGTCGCGCAGGTTCAGCGCATGGGCGCGGCCCTGGCTGCCGTAGCCGAGCACGGCGATGCGAGATGAGGCGAGGGTGTTGGTACTGCTCATGCGGTGACTCCCTGGTTGGATTCGGTATGGATGTGCTTGGGTGTGGAGACGGTGGTGTCGGGATGTGTGGTGGCGCCGTCGGAAGCGGAGCCGACCAGCAAGGCGTACTTGGCCAGCGCGCCGCGGCTGACCTTCGGTGCGGGCGGTTGCCAGCCGGCGCGGCGTGCGGCGAGGTCGGCGTCGGTGGCGATCTCGCGGCGGGCGGCGTCGATCACGATGCGGTCGCCTTCGTGCAGCAGCGCGATCGGCCCGCCGCGTGCGGCTTCCGGCGCGATGTGGCCGACCATGAAGCCGTGGGTGGCACCGCTGAAGCGGCCATCGGTGATCAGCGCCACGTCGTCGCCCAGGCCGCGGCCGATCAGCGCGGCGGTGACGCCGAGCATCTCGCGCATGCCGGGGCCGCCGGCCGGGCCTTCGTTGCGGATCACGATGACGTCGCCCTTGGCGATGGCGCCGGCCTGCACCGCGGCGAACGCCTGCTCCTCGCCTTCGTACACGCGGGCGCGGCCTTCGAAATGGGTGGCGCCCTTGCCGGCAAGTTTCAGGATGCAGCCTTCCGGCGCGAGGTTGCCGTACAGGATCGAGTAGCCACCGCGCGGCTTCAGCGGTTGCGTGACCGGATGCACCACGTCCTGCGCTTCGGCGCGCGGCGCGGCGGTGACTTCGGCGAACAGCGAACGGCCGGTGACGGTGGGCGTGTCCTCCAGCATGCCGGCGGCGATCAGCTCCTGCGCCACCCGCGCGCTGCCGCCGGCGCCGAACAGTTCCACTGCGGTGTAGCGGCCGCCAGGCAGCAGGTCGGCGATCACCGGCGTGTGCGCCGAGGCCGGTTCGAAATCCTCCAGCGACCATTCGACGCCGGCTTCGCGCGCGATCGCCAGCAGGTGCAGCACCGCATTGGTGGAACCGGCGGTGGCGGCGACCATGCGCGCGGCGTTGCGCATCGACGTGCGCGTGATCAGCTCGCGCGGGGTGCGGTTCTCGCGCAGGCATGCCATCACCAGCTCGCCGCAGCGGAATGCGGCCGCGCCCTTGGCCGGATGGGTGGCGGGAATGTCGTTGTAGCCCAGCGGCGACAGGCCCAGCGTGGAGAGCACCATCGCCATCGTGTTCGCGGTGAACTGGCCGCCGCAGGCGCCGGCGCCAGGACAGGCGTCGCGTTCCACCGCGGTCAGCTCCTCGTCGCTGATCTTGCCCGCGCCGTGCGCGCCGACCGCCTCGAACACCTGCTGGATGGTGATCGGATGGTTGTCGTGGGTGCCGTGCGCGATGCTGCCGCCGTACATCGCCACGCCGGGGATGTTCAGCCGTGCCAGCGCCATCGCGGCGGCCGGGATGGTCTTGTCGCAGCCGCACAGCACCACCATCGCGTCGAGGCAGTGGCCGTCCACCGCCAGCTCGATCGAGTCGGTGATCACCTCGCGGCTGATCAGCGAGGAGCGCATGCCCGGCGTGCCCATCGCGATGCCGTCGGTGACCGCGATGGTGTTGAACTCCACCGGCGTGCCGCCGGCGGCGCGGATGCCGGCGGCGGCCTCGACGGCCAGCTCGCGCAGGTTGAGGTTGCATGGGCTCACGTTGGACCAGGTGTGCACCACCGCGACCAGCGGCCTTGCGATCGCCTCGTCGTCGAGGCCGGTGGCGCGCAGCATGGCGCGGGCGGGAGCGCGGTCGGGGCCGCTCTTGATCAGATCACTGCGCATGACGGTTCCGCTGGGTGAAGAAAGAAAAGCGCCCCCTGCGTGCCAGGGAGGTTGGCGAGGCGGACGAGGTCTGGCGGCAACTGAGCACACGCAGTCCGTCCGGTGCCGAAAGCACGCAGGGGGCGGCAGAAAATGCGGACACGTCCGTGTGCCCGCCGGGGAAACCTGGCTGCATCAGCCGCATGCGCGCGCTCCGCAGAAGAACGCGGCGGCGCTGTCGGCGTGGCTCTCGATCGCCGCGAGCACGGCATCGCATACCTCATCGGTGCCGGCGTGGCCGCCGATATCGCGGCTGTGCGGGCCGTGGCGCAGCACCTGCTCGACCGCCGATTCGATCGCCACGGCCTCGACCTCCAGGCCCAGCGAGTGGCGCAGCAGCAGCGCGGCGGAAAGGATCGCGCCGACCGGGTTGGCCACGCCTTGTCCGGCGATGTCCGGTGCGGAGCCGTGGATCGGTTCGTACAGGCCGCGGCGACCGTCGCCCAGCGAGGCCGACGGCAGCAGGCCGAGCGAGCCGGCCAGCGCGGCGGCCTCGTCGGTGAGGATGTCGCCGAACAGGTTCTCGGTGACCACCACGTCGTAGCGGTTCGGCTGAGTCAGCAGCAGCATCGCCATCGAGTCGACCAGCTGGTGCTCGACGGTCACGTCGGGGTAATCGGCGGCGATGCGCTGCACCGTGCTGCGCCACAGCCGCGAGGTCTCCAGCACGTTGGCCTTGTCGACCGAGGTGACATGGCGGCGGCGGTCGCGCCCCAGATCAAACGCGCGGCGCACCACGCGCTCGATCTCGGCCACGGTGTATTTGCACTCGTCGGTGGCGGCGTCTTCGCTGCGTGTCTTCACGCCGAAGTAGGCGCCGCCGGTGAGTTCGCGCACGAACAGCACGTCGACGTGCTTCAGCTTGTCGTTCTTCAATGGCGACAAATCGGCCAGCGCCGGATGCACCTGCAGCGGGCGCAGGTTCGCGTACACGCCGAGTGCGGCGCGCAGCGCCAGCAGGCCCTGCTCGGGCCGCACCGGCGCGTTCGGATCGGACCACTTCGGGCCACCGACGGCGCCCAGCAGCACCGCGTCGGCGCGCTGGCATGCGGCCAGCGATTCAGTCGGCAGTGGTGCGCCGGTGGCGTCGATCGCGGCGCCACCGATCAACTGTTCGTCGAAGGTGAACACGTGCTCGCAGCGGGCAGCGATGGTCTTCAGTACGGCGACCGCGGCAGCGGTGACTTCGGGGCCGACGCCGTCGCCGGGCAGGGTGACGATATGGGCTTTCATGCAGCCTCCTGGGCTTGCTCGTATTCGGTGATGGCATCGCTGTGTTGCAGCAGGTAGCCGAGCTGGTCGACGCCGTTGAGCAGGCAGTGCCGCGCGAACGGTTCCAGAGCGAACGGGATGCGGCTGCCGTCGGGCAGCGCAATGAACTGCTCGTGCACGTCGATCGCCAGTTCGACGCCGGGATGCTCGAGCAGCCAGCGGTGCTCCTGTTCGCCGATGCCGATCGCGAGCAGGCCGTTCTTCAGCGCGTTGCCGCGGAAGATGTCCGCGATCTCGCTGCACAGCACCGCGCGGATGCCGTAATCGAGCAAGGCCCACGGCGCATGCTCGCGCGAGGAGCCGCAGCCGAAGTTGCGCCCGGCGACCAGGATCGCGCAGCCGCGCGCTTCCGGCCGGTTCAGCGGAAAGGCCGGGTTGTCGCTGCCGTCGGCCTGGTAGCGCCAGTCGTGGAAGCACAGCTGGCCCAGCCCCTCGCGCGTGGTGGTGGTGAGGAAGCGCGCCGGGATGATGCGGTCGGTGTCGATGTTCTCGTCGGCCAGCACGGCGGTGCGGGAGTGGAGACGGGCGATCGGTTTCATGCGACTTGCTCCTGCGTCGTGTACTCGCGCGGATCGGCGATGCGCCCGGCGATCGCCGACGCGGCCGCGGTGGCCGGGCTGGCCAGCACGGTGCGCGCGCCCTTGCCCTGGCGGCCTTCGAAGTTGCGGTTGGACGTACTCACCACCAGCTGGCCCGGCTGCGCCAGGTCGCCGTTCATCGCGATGCACATCGAGCAGCCGGGTACGCGCCACTCGGCGCCGGCAGCGGTGAACACGTCATGCAGGCCTTCGCGTTCGGCGTCGCGGCGCACCGCTTCTGAGCCGGGCACGACCAGCATGCGCACGCCGTCGGCCACGCGCCGGCCATGCAGCACGCGGGCGGCTTCGCGCAAGTCGGACAGGCGCGAGTTGGTGCAGCTGCCGATGAACACCACGTCGACCGGCGTGCCCAGCATCGGCTGACCGGCCTTGCTCTGCATGTAGTCGAGCGCGCGACGCTCCTGCGCATTGGTCGCCGCCGGCACCGGCGCGTCCAGCGCGATCGCCATGCCCGGATGGGTGCCGTAGGTGACGGTCGGCTTCACGGCGCCGGCGTCGATGCGCACCTCGTGGTTGTAATGCGCACCGTCATCGCTGCGCAAGGCGCGCCACTTCGCCACCGCTGCGTCCCACGCCGCGCCCTGCGGCACGCGTGGGCGACCCTTCAGCCAGGCGAAGGTGGTCTCGTCCGGCGCGATCAGCCCGGCGCGCGCGCCGGCTTCGATCGACATGTTGCAGACGGTCATGCGTTCGTCCATCGACAGCGCCTCGATCGCCGCGCCGCGATACTCCAATACGTAACCGGTGCCGCCATCGACGCCGATTGTGCCGATGATGTGCAGGATCAGGTCCTTCGCACCCACGCCCGGCGGCAGCTGGCCGTCGACGTGGATCGCCATGGTTTTCGGCTTGCGCTGCAGCAGGCATTGCGTGGCCATCACGTGGCCCACCTCGGTGGTGCCGATGCCGAACGCCAAGGCTCCAAAGGCACCATGCGTGGAGGTGTGGCTGTCGCCGCAGACGATGGTCATGCCCGGCTGGGTCGCGCCCAGCTCGGGGCCGATCACGTGCACGATGCCGCGGTCGGCGCTGTCCCAGCCGTGCAGCTCGACGCCGAATTCGCGGCAGTTGGTTTCCAGCTGTGCGACCTGCGCCTGTGCTTCGGCGTTCGCATACGGACGGCTGCCGTCGGCATTCGTGGGCAGGGTCGGCGTGGAATGATCCAGCGTGGCCAGCATGCGGTCGGGCCGACGCAGGGTCAGTCCGCGCTCGCGCAGTTCGCTGAACGCCTGCGGCGAGGTGACCTCGTGCACCAGGTGCAGGTCGACGTAGATCACCGCCGGCGTGTCGGCGGTTTCGGCGACGACAACGTGGGCGTTCCAGACTTTCTCGAAAAGCGTCTTTGCCGTCATGCCGAGACTCCCATCGCAGCGGGCTGTTGATGAGGAGTCCGGCCATGGATGGCTGGTTCTTGATCTTCGCGGTCAGGGACGACCGCATTAACCCCGACCGCATCAACCAAACTCAACCAGCCCCAGCGATCCTCGGTGCGACCGTCGAACAGGCCGAAGAACGCCTGCTGCAAAGCCTTCGTAATCGGCCCCGGTGCGCCCGCGCCGATGGCCTTGCGGTCGACCGAGCGCACCGGGGTGATCTCGGCGGCGGTGCCGGTCATGAACACTTCGTCGGCGGAATACAGCGCCTCGCGCGGCAGGTCGCGCTCTTCCACCGCGATGCCGAGATCGGCCGCCAGGGTGAGTACCGCGTCGCGCGTGATGCCGGCCAGGATGCCGGCGCTGGACGGCGGGGTGAGCAGCTTGCCGCGCTTCACCAGAAACAGATTCTCGCCGGCACCTTCGCTGAGCAGGCCGTTGTGGCCCAGCGCGATGCCCTCGTCGTAGCCGTTGCGGCGTGCCTCCAGTCCGATCAGCTGGCTGGACAGGTAATTGCCGCCGGCCTTGGCCCAGCTGGGGATGGTGTTCGGCGCGGGGCGGTTCCACGACGACACGCACACGTCGGCGCCGCGCTCGGCCGCCTCGCCCAGGTACGCGCCCCAGTTCAGCGCGATGATCGCCACTTCCACCGGCGCGTCCTCTTTCGCCAGCACGCCCAGCCCGCCGGCACCGCGGAACACGATCGGTCGCACGTAGGCCGAAGGCATCCGGTTCGCGCGGATCAGCTCGAGGCAGGCGGCGTTGATCTCGTCCTCGCTGTAGCCGACCTCGATCTCGTAGACGCGCGCCGACTCGAACAGCCGGCGGGTGTGCTCGGCCAGGCGAAAGTAGGCCGGGCCGCGCGGCGTGGCGTACACGCGCTCGCCCTCGAACACCGACGAGCCGTAATGCAGCGCGTGCGCGCTGACGTGGGTGGTGGCCTCGGCCCACGGCTTGATCTGGCCGTTGTGCCACAGAAACGGCGTGCTCATGCGATGGCTCCTTTGGCGTAGGTGGCGGCCGCGGTTGACGTGCGGGCGATCCGGTTGACGATGGCCAGCACGGCCAGCGCGGTGGCTTCGACGATGTCGGTGCTGGCGCCGCGGCCGCGCCAGTCGCGCTCGGCGTGGCGCGCGCTCAGCTGCGCTTGGCCCTGGGCGTCGCCGCCTTCGCCGATCGCGTCGATCTGGAAGCGGGTGAGTTCCAGCGGCGTGCCGGTGGCGCGTTTGATCGCGCGCAGCACCGCGTCGACCGGGCCATCGCCGATCGCTGCTTCGCCGATCTCGCGGCCATCATCGTGGGCCAGCTTCACCGAGGCCGACGCACTGCCGCCCAGGTGCGAGCTGGTGTGCAGTTGCACCAGGTGCCATGGGCCGGCGGCGTACGGATCGTGGCCGAGCGCCAGCGCGTTCAGGTCCTCGTCGTGCAGCTCGCGGCCGTGATCGGCCAGCGTCTTGAAGCGGATGAAGATGTCGTCCAGCGCGGCATCGTCCGGCGTGTGGCCCAGCGCCTGCAGACGCTGGCGCAGCGCGGCGCGGCCGGAGTGCTTGCCCATCACCAGGGTGGTCGCGGCGATGCCGACGTCCTGCGGGAGCATGATCTCGTAGGTGCCGCGATGCTTGAGCATGCCGTGCTGGTGGATGCCCGATTCGTGGGCGAATGCGTTGGCACCCACGATCGCCTTGTTGCGCGGTACTGCCTGGCCGGTCAGCTCGGTCAGCAGGCGCGAGCTGGGGTACAGCTGGCGGGTGTCGATGCGCGTGTCGACGCCGAAGTGCGGCGCACGCACCTTCAGCGCCATTACCACTTCCTCCAGCGCGGCGTTGCCGGCGCGCTCGCCGATGCCGTTAATGGTGCACTCCACCTGGCGCGCGCCGGCGCTGACCGCGGCCAGGCTGTTGGCCACTGCCATGCCGAGATCATCGTGGCAGTGGCAGGAGAAGATCACCTTGTCCGCACCGCGCACGTGCTGACGCAGGTAGCGGAACAGTTCGACGATCTCGCCCGGCGTGGTGTAGCCCACCGTGTCCGGCGCGTTGAGCGTGCTGGCGCCGGCGTCGACCGCGGCGCTGAAGACTTCGGCGAGGAATTCGGGTTCGGTGCGCAGCGCATCCTCGGCGGAAAATTCGACCTCGTCGCAGAAGCCGCGGGCGCGTTCGATCGCCCGCACCGCGGTGTCCAGCACCTGCGCCTTGCTCATGCCCAGCTTGTGCTCGCGATGCAGCGGGCTGGTCGACAGGAACAGGTGGATGCGCGAATGGCGCGCCGTCTTGAGCGCACGCGCCGCACTGTCGACGTCGCCGTCCTGGCAGCGCGCCAGCGCACACACCGTGGTGCTTTTCAGCGCGCCGGCGATTTCCGCAACTGCAGCAAAATCGTCGGGCGACGCCTGCGGAAAACCCGCTTCGAGGATGTCCACGCCGAGCGCTTCGAGCTGCTGCGCCATGCGCAGTTTCGCGCGCCGGTCCATCGAGAAACCGGGTGCCTGCTCGCCGTCGCGCAAGGTGGTATCGAAGATCCGCACGCGTTCGGCGACTACGTCGTCGTCGCTGGCGGGGGCATGGTGCTGGTCGGGGTTTTTCATCATGGCTCCGCTGTGGGCGGCGCCGAAGGCACAAAAAAACCCCGCATCCCTTACCGGGGTGCGGGGTCCTTTGGGTATTTTCAGGTTGTTCTAGCTACCTGGATACATGCCCTCAGCCCGCACCTCCGTTGGTAATAAGGAGTACGAGTACAAGGGTAATAAGGAGCGTGCCGCCGAGCCGCAGCAGGCCGTCGACCGTCGCGAGACGGTTCATTTCGGCGATGCGGCAATGGCTGCTGCGCTGCGACATGGAATCGACCTTAGGGTACTTCGCACGGCGGCGTCAACAGTTTCATCTGAAATCAGTCGATCGATTCGTTTTGGACGTCCAGATGTCCAGACGATTTTGCCGAACAAGGCGGTGGAGTGCTTCACGAGAGCATCAGCCAGTCCCGCAGGGCCGTGTCGCTGGCGGCCAGCGGCTCGGCGCGGGTGTTGCGCGCCAACATCGCGGCCAGGGCGGCGGGAACCTCGACCGGATGGCCGACCAACGGCTCCACCACGCTCTCGAACTTGGCCGGATGGGCGGTGGCGACCACCGCCCATGGCGCGGCGTCGCCGTCCGCCCGTAGCCGGTCGAGCAGGTGCATCGCGGTGGCGGTGTGCGGGCAGAACACTTCGCCGTGCGCACGTGCGTGATCGGCAAGGGTGCGGCGGATGGTGGCGTCGTCAACGCTTTGCGCGCGCAGCAGGCGACGCAGGCGGGCTTCGTCGGGGAACGTCCAGCGCAACCGCTCGAAGTTGCTGGGCGCACCCACGTCCATCGCGTTGGCCAGGGTGGCGATCGCTTCGCGCGGCGCGTACGCGGTGCCGGCGAAATAGTCGGGCAGGGTGGCGTTGGCGTTGCAGGCCAACCGTACCTCGCCGACCGGCAGGCCCAGCTCGCGCACCCACAGGCAGGCCAGCGCGTTGCCCAGGTTGCCGGTGGGCACGACGAAATTCAGCGGCGTGCCGTGTTCGCGCCACCAGCCCAGCGCGGCGTGCGCGTAGTAGCTCATCTGCGGCAGCAGCCGGCCCAGGCTGATGCTGTTGGCCGAGGACAGCGGCCGCTGCGCCTGCAATGACGTATCGTTGAGCGCGGCTTTCACCATGCGCTGGCAGTCGTCGAAGCGGCCGGCCACGCGCAGCGCGCGGACGTTGTCGCCGAAGCAGCCGAGCTGGTGCGCCTGCCGCGGCGAGACCAGGCCGTCCGGATACAGGATCACCACATTCACGTTCGGCTGGCGATGGAACGCGGCGGCCACCGCGGCGCCGGTGTCGCCCGAGGTGGCGACCAGGATGGTCAGCGGCCGCGCGTCGCCACGCGGCAAGCGGCGCAGGCGGGCGGCGAGGAAGCGCGCACCGAAATCCTTGAACGCCGAGGTGGGGCCGTGGAACAGCTCCAGCATCAGCGTATTCGGATGGGCGGGCAATGGACGCAGCGGTGCGTCGAAGGTGAACGCGTCGACGCAGATCGCGGGCAATTCATTGGCCAGCGCATCACCGGCGAAGAACGGGGCCAGCAAGGTGGCCGCGGTGTCGGCCAGCGAGCCGTGTGGATCGAACGCGGCGGGATCGAGCGTGGGCAGCGCCTCGGGCACGTACAGTCCACCGTCCGGTGCCAGCCCGGCGGCGATCGCCTGGCTGATCGGTACGGCCGGAGCAGCGCCGCGGGTGCTGTGATAGTGCAAGGGATCGGCGGCGCTCATGCGGCAGCCTCGAGCGAATCGATCAGCGCGGCCGCGGGCCCATTGATCGGCGATACCCATGCGTCGCTATCCAGCCCGGCCTCCGCGAACGCCGCTTGCATCGCCACGCTCGCCGCTTCGGCATCGCTGCGGTTGTCGTACCAGCCGAACACGCTGGGGCCCGCGCCGGAGATGCTGGCGCCGAGTGCGTGGTGATCGAGCGCCGCCTGTTTCACCTTGGCGAAGTTCGGGATCAGCGGCGCGCGGCGCGGTTCCACCAGCACATCCTTCAGGCCTTCGCGCACCAGCGCGGCGTCGCCGCGGTAGCAGCCGGCCAGCACCAGCGCGAGGTTGGCACTCTGCGCCACGAATTCGCCCAGCGCATAGTGGCCGGCCAACGCCGCGCGCGCCTTGCGTGTCTCCAGCACCACGTGCGGATGCACCAGCGCGCAGTGCCACGCGGCCGGCACGTCGATGCGCAGCAGCCGTTCATGGGTGGCCAGCACCAGGCCGCCGAGCAGCATCGAGCCGAGGTTGTCGCCATGGCGGCTGCCGCTGGCCACCGCCTCGCCGTCCAACGCGAAACCGTATAGCGCCTCGCGCGGCAGCGGCTGCGCCAGCAGCGCGTTGGCGGCGACCAGTGCGGCCACGCACGAGGCAGCCGAGCCGCCCATGCCCGAGCCGAGCGCGATGCCCTTGTGCAAGGTCAATTCAAAACCGTGCTGCAGGCCGAGTGCCTTGCGCAGCGAGAGCAGCGCGGTGCCGGCGGTGTTTTGGCGTGGGTCGGTGGGCAGCTCGGTGACGCAGCCGCGGATTGCCGCGATGCGCACCACCGTCTCGTCGATGCGGCGCACCTCGGCGCGGTCGCCGGCACCGACCAGGCTGTGGCCGAGCAGGTCGAAGCCGACGCCGACGTTGCCGACGCTGGCGGGCGCGAAGGCGCAGGCGACTTGGGGATGTTTGGCAGGGCGCGGTGCGGCCATGACGGGTTCCAGGAGTGGGATGTTCATGCGCGTGCCTCCAGCGACTCGGCGATGCGCAGCAGGTCGGTGAAGACGCCGGCGGCGGTCACTTCGGAACCGGCGCCGGGGCCTTGCACGATAAGCGGATTATCGCAGTAGCGGCGGGTGCTGAACTGCACGATGTTGTCGGTGAGCCGGGTGTGTGCGAACGCGTGGGTGGCCGGCAGCACCTGCAGTCGCACGCTGGCGCGGCCGTGCCGGTCGAGCTGCGCGACATGACGCAGCACGCCGCCGGCGGCGCGCGCCTCGGCCAGTTTCGCCGCCATCGGCGCGTCGAGCGCATCGAGTTGCTGCATGAAGCCGTCGCGCGACAGCGCGGCCAGCGCGGGCGGCACCAGGCCTTCCAGGTCGACGTCTTCCAGCGACAGCAGCCAGCCCGCCTCGCGCGCCAGGATCACCAGCTTGCGCGCGACGTCGAGGCCGGACAGGTCGTCGCGCGGATCCGGTTCGGTATAGCCCAGCGCATGCGCCTCGCGCACCAGCGCGGAAAACGGCTGCCGACCGTCGTGGCGATTGCACAGCCAGGCCAGCGTGCCGGAGAACATGCCGTCGACCGCGAGCAGTTCGTCGCCGGTGTCGAGCAGGTCGCGCAAGGTCTGCACCACCGGCAGGCCGGCGCACACGGTGGCCTCGTAGCGGAAGCGCGCGCCGCTGGCACAGGCCGCGCGGATCGCCCGCCAGCGCGGCAACGGCCCGCTGCCGGCGAGCTTGTTTGGCGTCACCACGTGCAGGCCGGCGGCGAGCCAGCGTGGGTAGTGCGCGGCCACCTCGTCGTTCGCGCTGCAGTCGATCAGCAGCGCGTGGCGGCCGTCGTCACCGCGCACGTGTTCGGCGAACGCGTCCAGATCATTCGGTCGCCAGATCTGCGCGCCGCCGTGGCGACCGTTGAGTTCGGTGTCGTCGCAGTCCAGCCACATGCGCTTGCTGGCCACCACGCCGCAGAGTTTCAGTTCCAGCCCGCTGTCGCGCGCCAGCCGCGGTTGCGCGGCGCGCAGCTGGTCCAGCAGGGCACTGCCGACGCGGCCGGGGCCGATCACGCCGACTGCCAGCACGCGTTGCCGCCGCAGGGTCGGCGCGGCGAAGCCGCATGACGGCGGCAGATCGGCAAGTTGGGGCGCACAGATGTTCACGATGACCTCCTGGTGAGGCCCGTGCTCGCTGGCGGATCGGCTTGTGCTTGGGGAGTGCACCGGCCCGCCTTGGTCGAGGGCGGGGCCGTTGCGTAGTGAAGAACCTAGTCGCGCACGGACACCCACCCCGACCGAGTGGTAATCGTGGTCGTGGTCGTGGTGGTGGCGAAGGAACGGTTGATGACGCTGGCCGGCAACGGCGCACACCCGGCGGAAGCCGGGGCGAAGTGCGTGCGTGCTGGCGTGGAAAGCGGCGACATGCGTTCGACCTTAGAGGGAATGTTGCACTGCGGTCAACAGATTCATTTGCAACTTTTTCGGCAGGCGGGCGCGGATCGTCGCGCTGCGGCAGGTTGTCGCGATACGCCATCTGTCGCCGGTCGATGCGGTTCGGTCGGCCTACAATTCGCGGATGATCAGGTTGGATTCATTGCGCCAGTGGCTGCGCGGGCAGGTGCCGCGCGTGGCCATCGCGCTGTTTGCCTTCGGTGCGTGCGGCACGGCGGTCGCCCAGACCGGCACGGCGCCGCCGGTACCCGACACCATGCAGCAGCGCGTGATCGCATGCACCAGCTGCCACGGCGTGCACGGCGAGGGTTCGCCGGACAGCGTGGTGATTCCGCGCCTGGCCGGCAAGCCGGCGGGCTACCTGATCCAGCAGCTCGAGTATTTCCAGACCGGCCAGCGCCGGCACGCGCCGATGGAATACGTGGTGCGCCAGTTGAGCCCGGCGTACCTGCGCGACATCGCCGAGTACTTCGCGAAGCAGGATGTGCCCTACCGGAAACTGCCGGTGCCGGCGGTGTCCGTGGAGACCCTGCGGCGCGGCGAACAATTGGTGATGCGCGGCGATTCGACCCGCGGCGTGCCGTCGTGCGTCAGCTGCCACGGCGGCAAGCTCACCGGTGTGGAGCCGATGATGCCGGGCCTGATGGGCCTGTCGTACGGCTACCTCAGCAACCAATTGGTGTCATGGCGCACGCGTCAGCGCGCGGCCGAAGGGCCCTACTGCATGGGCGTGGTCGCCAATCGCATGCGCGAATCGGACATCACCGCCGTGTCCGCGTGGCTGGCCAGCCACGAGCCGCCGGCCGACATGCATCCGGAACCGGCCAGTGCGCAGACCGAACCGTTGCCGGGCTGGTGCGTGATGGGCAAGAGCGGAGCAGGTCAATGAAGTGGTGGCGACGTGGAGGATGGGTGCTGGCGTTGCTGGTGATCGTGGTGCTGGGCTGGCGCTACTTCGGCCGCGCTGGCCAGCAGGCGTCGTCGCCGGCGCAGCGCGAGGCGGATGCCGCCGCACTGCACGATCCGGCGTTGATCGCCCGCGGCGAATACCTGGCCACAGTCGGCGACTGCGCTGCCTGCCACACCGCGCGGGACGGCCAGCGCTACGCCGGCGGCCGTTCGCTGGGCACGCCGTTCGGCGACGTGCCGGCGCCGAACATCACGCCCGATCCGGAAACCGGCATCGGCGCATGGAGCTTCGACGATTTCTGGCGCGCGCTGCATGAAGGCAAGGGTCGCCAGGGCGAGCTGTTGTATCCGGTGTTCTCGTACACCTCGTTCACCAAGGTGACCCGCGACGACGCGCTGGCGATCTTCGCCTACCTGAAGTCGCTGCCGCCGGTGCATCGGCCGGATACCGAACTGGGACTGGACTTTCCTTACAACGTGCGCAGCAGCCTGGTCGCTTGGCGCGCGCTGTACTTCAAGCCGGGCGAGTACCAGCCCGATCCGGCGCAGTCCGCACAGTGGAACCGCGGCGCCTACCTGGTGCAGGGCCTGGGCCATTGCAACGAATGCCATACCACGCGCGACTCGCTCGGTGGCATCGCGCAGGACCGCCACCTCACCGGCGGCCAGATCCCGCAACTGGACTGGTACGCGCCCGACCTCAGCACCCAGCCCGGCGGTGGCCTCGACGGCTGGAGCGCGCAGGACATCGTCGACCTGCTGAAGACCGGCCAATCCGCGAAGGGCTCGGCGTTCGGACCGATGGCCGACGTGGTGCGCCTGAGCACCCAACACATGACCGACGCCGACGTGCAGGCGGTGGCGGACTATCTGCAATCACTGCCGCCGCGCGCGCAGCCTGCGCCGGCACCGTTCAAGCGGGCGGCCAGCCACGAGCAGGGCGGCAAGCTCTACGCACAGCGCTGCGCCGACTGCCATGGTGCGGACGGTCGCGGCGTGGCGGGCGTCTACCCGCCGCTCGACGGCAACACCTCGGTCACCGAACCGACCGGTATCAACGCGATCCGCAGCGTGCTGCTTGGCGGCTTCGCCCCGACCACCACCGGCAACCCGAAGCCCTACTCGATGCCGCCGTTCGCGCAGCAGCTGAACGACGCCGACGTGGCCGCAGTGGTCGGCTACATCCGCCAGTCGTGGTCGAACCAGGCCGGCGCGGTGCAACCTGCGGACGTCGGCAGCTACCGGCATACGCCGGTCGACTGACGCCGGACCCCGGCCGCGCAAGCGCCTTGCCGCGGTCCGCCGCGGCGGCGATCCGCGACACGCGCTGCGGCATCCATACGCAGGCGGCAGCGGGCGCGGATTGACGTGGGTCATGGCGAGCGTGTCGCCGCGCCCGCACGCTGCGCGGATACCAACTCGACGTCGGTCGCCGGTCTGGCGCAACCGATGCCGTGTCTGCTGCAGCCGCAGGGATCGGGCCAACGGCGCACTCGAGTTCCATACCGCTGCTCACCACGGTTCCGGGCATGATCCAGCTCAGCTACAGCACCTTCGGCCTCACCAACCTGCCGTTCCTGGAGGCCATCGACGCCGTGGCCCGGGCCGGCTACGCCGGCATCGAGCTGTCCTTCCACCGCGAGCAGTTCAACCCGTTCGATCTCGGCGAGGCCGACCTCGACGCCGTGCGCAGGCGCCTGGAGGCGGCACGCATCTTGCCGGCCTGCGTGGCCACCGCCTCGCACTTCTTCACCCCATCGCGGCCGCACGAGCCGTCGCTGATGTCACTCGACGTGGCCGGGCGCAAGCGCCGCATCGACCTCGTCAAGCGCGGCATCCGCGTGGCGCGCCGGCTGGGCGTCAGGCTGGTCACTTGCGGAAGCGGCTTCCTGCGCGAGGAACACGTGCGCCAGGCGCAGCTTGATCCGGGCGAGCTGCTGGCGGACAGCATCCGCGAATGCCTGCGCGAGATCCGCGACGACGAGGACATCACGCTGTTGATCGAGCCCGAGCCGGGCATGTACATCGAGACGCTGGAGCAGGGGCTGGCGCTGATTCGCGCGGTCGGCTCGCCCCGCTTCGCGCTGCACATCGACATCTGCCACGCCTACTGCTCGGAACCGGACTACATCGGCGCGCTGGCGCAGGCGGCGCCGTTCGCCCGTTACCTGCACATCTCCGATGCGCGCGAGGGCCGCAACCTGCGCATCGTGCCGGACGATGCCGTGCCGGGCTCTCTCGACCTGGAGGCCGCCAGCACGCTGGTCTACTTTCCCGACACCGCAGACTACCTGCTGCTGGATCGCCGGCATCCGTTGTACTTCGGCGACCGCGCGCCCGACCCGGCGCGGCGCCGGCGTATCGACGCCCTGCTGGCGCAGGCCGGCATCGATCGGCCGGCGGGCCTGGTCGATTACGGCAGCCTGTACGCCGGCGCCTCGCCGCTGGACGACGAGATCTTCACCTACCTGATCTCGATACCCGGCCTGAGCTTCGACGTGCTCGAGCGGGCGCGGCCGATCGTCGCCCACTTGCGCGGCGTGCGCGGTCCCGCGCTGTTCGAGCGCATGGTCGCCAACACGCGCACCGGCATCGTGCATTTCCACGAGATTCCCGGCGAAGGCACGCTGGACCTGGCCGCCAGTTTCCGTGCGCTGAACGAGCACGGCTTCGACGGCTTCGGTTCGGTCGAGCTCTACCACCACGTCGAGGGCTGGCAGCAGGCCCTGGACGACAGCTACCGCCACCTGGCCGCGATCGCGCAGCCGGCGTGAGCGCGCCCGGCCGTTCCACCGAGCAATCACCATGATCGACTTCGAGGCACTGGGCTGGCGCAGCGACACCGTCGGCGAACTGGACCATCGCGTGCTGAAGGCGCCCAGCGTCAAGTTGCGCGGCGCCCACGTGGGAGCCGCGGGCGACATCGTCTACACCGTCGACCTGCGCCTGCGCCGACCGAACGCCGACGCCTGCCTGTCGGGCACCGAGCTGCATTCGATCGAGCACTTCCTGCTCGAAGGCTACGGCCGCCTGCTGCCGCAGCATTTCGTCGGCGTCGGCGTGATGGGCTGCCAGACCGGTTTCTATCTCACCCTGCTCGGCGAAGGGCGGCGCGCCGTCATCGAAGATGCGCTCGCGGCCATCCTCGAAGGCGTGCTCGTGGCCGACGCCGTGCCGTATGCGCGCGTCGACCAGTGCGGCCACTGGCGCCACCACGACCTGGCCCGCGCGCAGGCCGTCGCGCGCGAAGTGCTGGCGCGGCGTGCGGCGTGGCGGGACGTCGCATGAGCGCCGCGCCGGGCATGCGCTGGCAGGTCAGCGCCACGCGCCGGATCGAGTACGACCTGCTCAACGTGGCGGACGTGTTCGATCCGCGCAGCGATGCGCTGCTGTCGATGGGGCGCGTGCGGGACGGGCGCCGCTTCGTGGTGGTCGACGCCTGCGTGCACGCGCATCACGGCGCACGCATCCGCGCCTACTTCGCGCATCACCGCGTCGACGCCCGCATCATCACCCTGCCGGGCGGCGAGGACGGCAAGACGCTGGAGGCCTGGCTCTCGGTGCTGCGCGAGCTGGACGGCTTTCCCATCCATCGCCGCGACGAGCCGGTCATCGCCATCGGCGGCGGCGTGCTGACCGACGTGGTCGGCTACGCGGCGGCCAGCTACCGCCGCGGCGTGCCGCACATCAAGGTGCCGACCACGCTGATGGGTTACGTCGACGCGGCGGTGGGGATCAAGACCGGGATCAATTTCAACGATCGCAAGAATCGCCTGGGCAACTTCGAGCCGCCGCGCCGGGTGCTGCTCGATCGCAGCCTGCTGCGCACCTTGCCGCCGCGCCACCAGCGCAACGGCGTGTGCGAGATCGTCAAGCTGGCGGTGATCCGCGACGCCGCGTTGTTCCGCCTGCTGGAGCAGCACGGCGCGGCCTCGCTGGCAGCGGCGTTCCAGGACGCGCACGGCGGCGACATCCTCGACCGTGCCATCGGCGGCATGCTCGAAGAGCTGGCGCCGAACCTGCACGAGGAAGAGTTGGCGCGCAAGGTCGACTTCGGCCACACCTTCAGCTACGGCCTGGAAACCCGCCACGGGGACGACCTGCTGCACGGCGAGGCGGTGCTGCTGGACATCCTGGTGTCGACCGCGATCGCGCAGCGGCGCGGCCTGCTCGGCGCGGCCGCGGCCGCGCGGATCTTCGCCGTGGTCGAGCGCCTGGATCTCGCTCCCGACCTCGGCCTGCTCGACGCCGAACTCATGTGGCAATCGCTGCTCGATCGCGTCGAACACCGCAACGGCCTGCAGCGCGTGCCGCTGCCCGCGGCGATCGGCGAGTGCGTGTTCGTCAACGACATCGCGCGCGCGGAAATCGAAGCCTCCATCCTCACCTTGCACGAGCGGACCACGACCAGCCATGACCGAATCGCCGAATGTTGACGCCGCGGAAATCGCCCACTTCAACCGCATCGCCCAGCTGTGGTGGGACCCGCACGGCAAGATGGGGCAGCTGCATGCGATCAACGAGCTGCGCCTGCGCTTCATCACCGATCGCATCGGCGTGCCCGCGCCGCGCATCGTCGACGTGGGCTGCGGCGGCGGCATCCTGGCCGAGGCGTTGGCGCGGACCGGCGCGCGGGTGACCGGCATCGACCTGTCGCAGCTGTCGCTGGACATCGCCCGCCAGCATGCCGAACGCGGCGGCCTGCCCATCGACTACCGCTACCTCGACGCGGAAACCCTCGCGCGCGAGGAAGCCGGCAGCTTCGACGCCGTCACCTGCATGGAAATGCTCGAGCACGTGCCGCAACCGGAACGGGTCATCGCCGCCTGCGCCGCCTTGCTCAAGCCGGGCGGCGTGGCGTTCTTCTCCACCATCAACCGCACGTTCAAGGCGTTCGCCTTCGCCATCGTGGCCGGCGAATACCTCCTCGGCCTGCTGCCGCGCGGCACCCACAGCTACCGCAAGCTGATCCGGCCGACCGAGATGCGCGCGTGGGCCGCCGCCGCGGGGCTCGAATTCAAGGCGGTGGACAGCCTCATGTACAACCCGTTCACGCGGCGGTTCCGGGTCGCGCCGAATCGCGAAGACATCAACTACATGGCCTGCTTCGCCAGGAAAGGCTGACCCCCATGCGGCGTTTTCTCGCCTTGTCGCGTTCCCTCCACGGCGTGCTCGACATCGCCATGCCCGGCTTCGTCGCGCTGCTGTGGCTGGGGCATTTTCCCTCGTGGCCCGTGCTGGCGTTGTGCCTGGCGACCGCGCTGGCCGGCTATACGGCCATCTACGCGCTGAACGACCTGATCGGCGTGAAGGACGACAAGGAAAAGGTCGCCGGCGGGATCACCCCGGGCTACGCGGTGGAGGCGTCCGCCATGCGCTACCCGCTGGCGCAGAACCTGATCAGCATGAAGGGCGCGCTGGCGTGGTTCGGCTGCTGGTTCGCGCTGGCCGTGCTCGGCACCTGGCTGCTGAATCCGATGATCCTGCTCATCGTGTTCGCTGCGGCGGCACTGGAAGTGCTCTACGTCAAGCTGCTGAAGGTCACCTGGTGGCGCACCGTGATCAGCGGCCTGGTCAAGTCGGCCGGCCCGGTCGCCGCCGTGTTCGCGGTGATTCCCGCGCCGTCCTGGTCGTGGCTGCTGGGGCTGCTGGCGTGGCTGATGCTGTGGGAAATCGGCGGACAGAACATCCCGGCCGACTGGAACGACATCGAGGAAGACCGCCGCATCGGCGCGCGCACCATTCCGCTGGTGTTCGGTCTGCGCACCGCCAGCGTGCTGGTGGCGATCAGCCTGAGCCTGACCGTGCTGGCCAGCACGCTGCTGCCGCGCCTGTCGCCGCTGGCGGGCGGCTGGCCGTTCCAACTCGCCATCCTCGCCGCCGGCGCCGGCCTGCTGCTGCCGCCGGCGATCGGACTCGTACGCACGCTGGACGGCCGCCAGGCCGCGCGCCTGTTCGACCGCGCCAGCCTGTACCCGTTGGCGCTGCTGGCGATCGTCACGGTGTTCGTGCTGATCCGTTGAGGTGCCGATGGCGCTGCGGCGGGTTCAGGGCGACAGGTTGTGGTCGAGCAAGACCGACGCCTCGGTCGATCGAATGACGGCGATGAACCGTCCAGCCGAGCGTGCGGCATTTATGGGGAACGGATTGGGCGCGCTCTTGATGCCAAGGTGTCGCCAGGGGCAAGGGCTTTCGTCCTTCTGCGGGGCCGAGGTGCTTCTCTTTTGCTTGTCCACGTGCACGCAGGATGCGTGCGCGAACAGCGAAGCTGGCCCGAAGGGCGAAGGGCAGGATGCCTGGAGTAAAAGAGAAGTGCCCAAGAGAAAACGCCCTCCGCTTGGCGCTTGTCGTCCATCGGGCAACCGCTCCTGCGTTGCCTCAACTCGTGCGTCCATGCCCTCGCCATGGGCGGCAAGTCCGTGAGTCGAGGCCGGGCTTTTCGACCGGACTCGGGCAACCGCTTCTGCGTTGCCTCAACTCCGGCATCCATGCCGATGCCCGCTACGCGGCCCGTCGACCCCGACTCACCGCCGCGCAAGAGACCCTGGGTAAAGCCGCGGGCAATTTCGGCCCACACTCGGTGCGCGACTGCTGCGCGGTTGCGAGAACGGAAGAGTCGAGATACCAAACGTTCAATTTAGGAGTGTGGCTTGGTGCTGCTAAGACGGTCGGCTATCGGCCAACAGCGGTCGCAGGGTCATCGCAAATCCATGCCGCAAAGCGGCCGTTCAAAATCGCTGAGCATCGCCGAACGGCGCATTTCACGGTTGGCGTTAACGCTGGAATTAAGCGGCGGCGCATCCGTCCGCCTTGAACGAATTGTTAGGCTTCTCGCCTAGGATGTGAGCTGCCCAATATCTATTTTCTTTGAGCTTAGCAGACTCCGTGCGCGACCCAAGGGATCCCCAAGCAGCTCGTACACAAGAAGATCAGCGTACAAGCATTCCATGTAGTCAGTGAGGTCCGTAGAAATACGTTTACGGATTCCGTTATGGACAATCTGAGATCGAAGCCCAAAAATCCGGCCTACGCCAAACTCGGCCGAAGCCGATTCTCTAGTGATGTTGTAGACCGCGGCGAGTGCGCTATTCAGATCAGCGATGTTTGTGGAAGTCATTGCCAATGTCTCAAGCGCAATCCACAAGCTTAGAAAGCTATCGAGCCCATCGCTCTGAATTCCCTTGAGGTGCCAATGGAGCGATAGGGTAATTTTCTGCTTTTGGTTTGGGCTCCGCTTTTCAATCTCGCCATGACATTTTGGGAAGCGGCCGAGTGCTTCTTGGGTTAGGTCTGGAGCCGGAAGGTCAAATGGAAGCCGAATTAAGCTTCCAGCTGCTACCATTGAGCTGTTGCCACGTCCAACTATGTGAGTGAACAGTCGACGACAGGCAATGTTTCTATAATTTGTAGAAACGAGGAGCGATACATACTCTGTAGAGCGATCTGCTAGCTCTCCTACCTCGTCAGGCCGATCGCTGCGATGCGGTTGGATAGTTATAAGCTTTGGCGAGAACTCTGAAGTGGATATCCGGTGCTCGGCTGACATTTCAACTTGACGTTCTTTGCCGAATTTGATCTTGACCCCGGCCATTTCTAAGTAGTCAAGTTTTGCCGTTTTGATTAGAACAACAATTTCATCAAAGCGAAATATCTTTCGGGGGATCACTGCCGGTACCAGGGCGAGCTCATAGGCCTCAACATACAATGAATCATTGTGACCTGAACTAAACCAGTGCGGGTTGGCTAAAGTCGTTGGGTCGAACGATCCCGAATTTTGCATTGAGAATGCCTAACGCTTGAGGTAACCGGCGCAAAGGCCGCGTAGCGGGATTTGCGTCCGATTGACTGAACTGTTAGCTGCCAGCGCTTTATTGCGAACAGCCATCCGAAAGAAAACCTAACTTCTCTCTTTGCTCGGCCGAAAGTGAACGATAGGAACCCAGGTACAAGAACTTCGAGTTCGCAATCCACGGGCAACCATATGCACCATCGGGCTCGATACCGTACCAGTAGTTAACAGTTAACCATGAAACGCTCTCGTGCCAACTGTACCCGATGCTCGGGACGCTATCCTTGCAGTTCCACTGTAGAAGATCTCCTTTGGCAAGCCAGGCCCGCTGGTCAGATTTGTGCATTAGCAAAAGATCTTCGTTTACGGCGAACGAAATCTTCAAGGCGGTGATGAAATGCTTCTGTGGTAGTAAAGAAACTATGTCTTCTGGTACCACAACGCCCGCATCAACAAGCCTACAGCCGAAGCTTTTGACAAAGTATTTGAAAAGATTGCACTGCTCGTCAGGGAAGCCGGACCCGTAAACATCACCGAAGTCGATAAGCCGCCGTTTAAGAACGTCTGCTTCGTTTTCAAGCACCCAGGACACAAACCGATCGTAGGCAATATCCCACGACTGTGAACGCCGATTGTTGCATGCCGCGCAGATAGAAGGTTTGTACTTGAGCCCAGCTGCTTTCGGGCCGCGAACATTCTCTTGCCGCTTGCTTGTCACGTGCACAGGCGCGCTTGGGCCAGAGTACGGACCACGTCCGTATACCCGAACCAAATCGGATTTCTTGATCCGATGTTCCGAGGAGTTCGCGACGGCGCCGCAAATCCAGCATACGTTGTTGGTTGACTGCGCCAAATTCCACCTCTGGCAGCTAACGCTTCAGTAGTGCCTTGATTCGGCAATATGCACTGGATGTTCCGCTTCCATGTGCCCCCTTCTCCCGCCCTAATCCTACACGAGATCAATTCTTTACCCGATGTTCCCGGAGTCGGCATCGACGCTTTGCTGCCACGCAAACCTTTTTATCCGGGGTGCTATGTTTATCCATCACAATCCGGGGGATATACGGGCCCTTCCGACTGCATCTGTTACTCACCTATTAGACGAAATTCGCCGGCAGTTACGCGTCAAAATGACAGTTTGCGCTCCGAGCAGATCGACATCGGATGGACGAGTGGTTCATCTTGGGCCAAAGCTAAGAGCCACGCGCGTGAGATGCATACGGTGGTTGTCCGGAGGGACGCACCTCACGCATTGGACCCACTCGCATTGCCAGGTGCCTGCAATCACTCCCGGGAAATGGGCTTCCGCAAAAACTGACGCTCGCGACCGGCAGCAACGGGTCGGAGACGGGCAGTTGAATTCAGCTCAGTTATCAAGGGCATCAGGGTCGATAGCCGGCACGAAATCATCCAGATCGCGGCGCTCCTTCATCAGCACCTGAAGTTCCGCGTGAAGCTGGTCGAGCGGTTCGCGAAGTTTTGCGACCTGAACATGAATTGTTGTTTCAAGCTCATCGATGCGTTCCGTCAACAATACGATCCTTCCGTCGAGGACCGCACGATTGTTCTCAAGCAACGTTCCCATAGCGATCCTTATCCCTTCCACACCATAGTTGACGACCTGACTTGTGACCAAAAAAAGGCGGCTGCTTTGGGTCGAAAGCGGACGTTGCCATTCCTCTTTACGTCACCTCTCAGCGCGAGAGGTCGATCGCGTAGGTCGCCGTGCCGTCGCCGTGGTCTTTCAGTTGGCGGATGTTGTCCAGCCCGGCCTCACGCGCCACGTCCTGCTTGCCGCTGGCGCCGGTGAATACCACCGGTCCGCGCGTCTTCAGCGGGGCGAATTTCCATGAAGTGGGCTCAAGCTCCTTCGCGCCGATCTGCTTGTGGCGTTCCAGCCACTTCGCCAGGATCTCGCGAGTGCCGTCCGGCGCGGCCAGCACGATGTTGCTGCCGTCGAGGCCGGGGAAGTGGCCGCCGCCGCTGGCGCGGTAGTTGTTGGTGACGATGATGAACGGCTGGCTGGGTGCGACCGGCTTGCCCAGGAAGGTCAAGGTGGTGATGCGCTGGCCGGCCGGCTTCGACACGTCGATGACGTAGTGGATGCCGCCCTGGAGCTGGTCGAAGTTGTAGCCGGTGAAGCGGCTGTTGATCAGTGCCTGTTCGCCGGCCTTGGTCGGGTCGATCCGGTTGAAGCGTTCGGCGGATTTTTCCAGCCAGGCTTTCAGGCCGGCGCCATCGGTCTTCACGGCGGCCAGCGTGTTCGGATAGAAGTACAGGTCGGCGGCGCTGCGCAGGGTGAGCGGGCCGGCGGCGACGTCGGTGTAGTCGTCGGGGCCGCCGAAGCCGGTGCGGAACGCGGCAGCGGCGGACAGCACCGGGACGTCGGCGAGTTCGGGATGCGAGCGCGGCAGTTCGCTGCGCACGTAGTCGATCTGGGCGGCATTGAGCGGTGCCAGCGCGGTCATGTTGCCCTCGTCGGCGAAGTAGCTGCTCATGCGCAGCGTGCTCTGGCCGATCGGGGTGTTGACGTAGGCGACCGCGGCTTCATGCGGCTGCTGCACCAGCGCGGCGATCGCGGGGTCGGCCGGCACGCAATCGTGCTTGGCCTTGCAGATCGGGCGCACCTCGCTGTGGGTGTTGTCCAGGTCGACCACCCAGCGACCGTCCTTGCGGTTCAGCACCAGCTGGATCACGCCCAGGTCCTTGCCGAAAAAGCCGCCCATCACCGTAGGCACATTGCGTACGAAGCCCCGTCGCGCGTCGACGTCCTTCATGCCGGCGTAGCGCGGGCCGGGGAATTCGGTGTGCGAGTGGCCGAGCAGCAGGGCGTCGATGCCGGGCACGCCGGCCAGGTACCAGCCGGCATTTTCCATGTCGGGAGTGTACGGCGCGGTATTCAGGCCGCCATGCAGGATCGCCACGACCAGGTCGGGGTGCTGCGCCTGCAGTTCGGGCAGGTACTTCTGCGCCGCTTCGACCACGCCGCTGACGGTGACCTTGCCGGCCAGGTTCTGCTTGTCCCACTCCATGATCGGCGGCGGGGTGAAGCCGATGATACCGACTTTCAGCGGCACCTCGATCTTGCTGCCGTCGGGCGTGTACGCCGTGATGGATTTCGTGACCACGGTCCACGGCTTGAAGATCGGCTTGCCGTCGCGTGCGCTGTAGACGTTGGCCAGCACCAGCGGAAAGTTCGGCCCGGCGCAGCGGTTGGCATGGCCGCCGTCCACGTTCATCGGCGTGCCGGTGACCTGCGACAGGAAGCCCAGGCCGTAGTTGAACTCGTGGTTGCCGGCGGTGCCGCCGTCGTAGCCCATCGCGTCCATCGCCTGGTAGATCGCCAGCTTCTGGTCGCAGCCGACCGGTTTCGCCAGCGCCTGGTAGTCGGCCAGCACGCTGCCCTGGATGGTGTCGCCGCTGTCGAACAGGAAGGTGTTCGGGAACTCGGCGCGGGCGCGGCGGATCAGCGTGGCGGTGCGCTCGTAGCCGAGCGAGTCGTCCGGCTTCAGCTTGTAGTAGTCGTAGCTGAGCACGTTCGCGTGCACGTCGGTGGTTTCCAGGATCGCCACGTTCGCGCGCGCACCGTCCGGCGTCTTGCCGGCCGCCCAGGGCAGGCTGGAGCAGCCGGCCAGCAGGGCGGCGCCGAGGGCGAGCAGCGGGGCGGCGAACGGGGTCAGGCGAGGCGACATGGCGGTTCCGTGGGACGTGCGGGTTCGGATGGCGAAAGCTAGCAGATCGGAGCGGCCGGATGCTGGCACCGCGCCGGCAGGGTCCGGCGGGCAAGGGGGGCATGCCAAGCCCAACGCCAGTGGAACGGCGTGCCGTGGCACCGCTTCGTTGCCGTTGCAAGACCGTAAGATGGCGTCTCGGTGACACCGGTCCTACGGGGGGACTTTCCAGCCATGCGTCGAATATCGTTACGCCCCACGCGGGCAGGTGCGGTGGTGCTGAGCGCGCTGGTTTTCTTCGCCGGCTGCGTCGTACTCACCGCCTGGCAGGAACCGCTGCCGCTGCAGCGCGGCTTCATCGCAGGGCTGATGCTGTGCACGTTCGGCCGGTTCGCCACGGCGCTGCTGGTCGGCGGCGGGCTGTTCCTGCTGCTGAAGTCCGTGGCGGAATTGAAGCTGCGCTACCTCGACTCGCAGCTGATGCCGTCGGACTTCATCTATTACGTGCGCACCAGCCTGCTCGACACGCTGCGCCACTATCCGCACCTGTACACGGTGGGGATCGGCCTGGGCGTGCTGCTGCCGCCGCTGCTGTACCTGGTGTGGCGCTGGGACTGGCACGTGCTGCCCTCCAGGCCGCGGCCGCGCCGCGCCGCCGGCATGCGCATTGGGGGTACCGCACTGTGCACGCTGGCGTTCTGGCTGTGCTTGCTGCCCACCGGACCGTTCGCGCAGGTGCACTCGCGCAACGCGTGGCAGAGGATGTCCGACGATGCGCAGCTGACGAATTTCTTCGTCAACCTGCATGACGCCGACGTGGAGCTGCCGGTGATGGCCGACGACGCCGTGGCCGAGCAGGACTGGGGCGCGACCGCGCAGGGCAGCCCGGGCCGCATGCCGCCGTACCCGGACATCGTGCAGGTGCTGGAGGAAAGCACCTTCGATCCGTCGATCTACGATGCCTGCAACGTGCCGCAGTGCCGGGTGGCGATGTTCCGCCCCGACGCGCGCACCCGTGCGCATGGCGTGTTGCGCGTGCACACGTTCGGCGGCGGCACCTGGGTCAGCGAGTTTGCCGCGCTGACCGGCATGCCGCAGGACATCTTCGGCTCCGGCGGCATGTACGCGCCGTACGTGCTGGCGCCGCATGTGCAAGACGCGCTGGCGTTGCAGCTGCGCCGGCTCGGCTACCTCACCATCGGCATCTATCCGACCAGCGCCGACTTCATCAACGGACGCAACGCGTACCAGGCCTACGGCTTCGACCACCTGTACGGTGCCGAGGAACTGGGCCTGGAGGACTGGGGGGAAAGCGACGCGCGGATGTTCGCGGCGGCGAAGCGCATCTACGACAAGGTGAAGAAGCCGGAGCAGCCGGTGTTCATCATGATCCTGACGCTGAACCAGCACGGTCCGCACGACCACCAGCCGATGTCGAAACTGCCCAGGCCCTACCGCAACCTGCTGCGCGGGCTGGCGCCGAACGTGGCGTTGAACTTCGACACCTACCTGTCGCGCCTGCACGATTCCGACCTGGCGATGCGCGCCCTGGAACATGCCTTCCTCGACCGTCCGCAGCCGACCGTGCTGCTCCATTTCGGCGACCACCAGCCGTCCTTCAACGGCCAGATCCGCAACCTGCCGCGCCGGTTGCCGCCGGCGCTGCAGCCGTACCAGCACTACCTCACCTATTACATGCTCAAGAGCAACTTCGCCGGCCCGCCGCTGCCGGCGTATCCGATGCTCGACATCGCGTTCCTGCCCAGCATGGTGCTGCAGGCGGCGGGCGTGCCCACCGATGCCTATTTCACCGCGGCCGGCGGGCTGCGCGAGCGCTGCAACGGCCGGTATGACGACTGTGCGGTGCCGGGGCTGCTGGCGTCCTATCACGCCTGGACGATCGGGCGGCTGCACGTATACCAGTGACCGGCAGCGGCAGTTTTCGCCGCCGATGGCCGGCGCGGCAGGCGGATGGATCGGGCGCGGGCCGCGGACCGCGGGGATCGACGCCACTGGCAGAGGTCTTGCTTGCCATCAGGCATGAGCGAGCGCAAGCCAGAACGTCTCGAAACCGCCGACGCCAGCCTGGAACGGCAGATGGCCGACTGCGGCCTGTCGAACGACACCCGGCAATTCCTGCGCGATCTGCATACCGCCGAGAAGCAGCTCAACGACGCCTTCCAGCGGGCCCATCAGGGCGGCGCGCTGGAAGAGCGGGTGAGCGCGGTGTATCGCAGGATGTACGGCAGGGATTGAGCACGGCCGTGCGGTTGCCACGGAACGTTCGCCTGCCTCGGCTATGATCGTGAGTCCACCGCGTGGACGTCTGCGCGGGACCGTCCGGAAGATCCGCATGCCCCGTTTCCCGTTCGCCGCGCGCTCGATCCTGCTGGGCGCCGTGTTCTTCATGCTCGGCGCCTGCGCCAGCCAGTCACCGATGACTTCATCGCCGGCGGCGATCGCCGTGCCGGCAATCCAGCGTCCGCAGGGCGAGACGCCGGCGTGGTGGTTCCGCAGTGGTGCGGCCCAGGCGGCGCTGGTCTCCGCCCAGGCGAATACGGGCGGCCAACGCGCGAAGAACGTGATCGTGTTCCTCGGCGACGGCATGAGCATTCCCACCATCGCCGCCGCGCATGTGCTGGCCGGCCAGCGCGCCGGCGTGGATGGCGAGAGCTACCGGCTGAGCTTCGAGAAGTTTCCGTTCAGCGCGTTGTCGCGCACCTACGAGACCGACCAACAGACCCCCGACTCGGCCGGCACCATGACCGCGATCATGACCGGCGTGAAAACCCGCGCCGGTTTCATCGGCGTGTCGCAGGTGCCGCGCCGGCAGGACTGCGCCGGCACGCGCGGGCAGGAGCTGGTCAGTGCGCTGGAACTGGCGGCGGCGGCCGGCATGAGCACGGGCGCGGTCACCACCACGCGGATCACTCACGCCACCCCGGCTGCCACCTATGGCCACCTGCCCGAGCGCAACTGGGAGGTGGATGCGGATCTCAGCGACGCGGCGAAGGCCGCCGGTTGCAAGGATTTCGCCGCGCAGCTGATCGACTTCCCGGTCGCCGGCGGGCTTACCGTGGCGATGGGCGGCGGCCGCACCGAATTCATGCCGGCCGGTGCGGACGATCCGGAGTATCCGAGCCGCGTCGGCCAGCGCCTCGACGGCCGCGACCTGATCGGCGAATGGACGTCCAGCCATCCGGATGGCAAGTACGTGTGGAACGCGGCGCAACTGGAGGCGCTGGACCTTTCGCGCACGCCGCGCCTGCTCGGCCTGTTCGAGCCTTCGCATATGAACTACGAACACGAGCGCCCGCGTGACAAGGCCGGCGAGCCCAGTCTGGCCGAGATGACGGCCAGCGCGATCGAGGTGCTGAAACGGAACCCGAACGGCTTTTTCCTGATGGTCGAAGGCGGCCGCATCGACCACGCACTGCACGCCGGCAACGCCTACCGTGCGCTGGACGAGACGATCGCCTTCGCCGATGCAGTGCAGGTCGCGCTGCAGCACACTGACCCGGCCGAGACGCTGATCGTGGTCACCGCCGACCACAGCCACACGCTGACCTTCGCCGGCTATCCGCACCGCGGCAACCCGATCCTGGGCAAGGTTACCGGCACCACCGACAGCTACGATGACGAAAGTGCGCCGGGCCTGGCGCGCGACGCCACCGGCCTGCCGTACACCACGCTCGGTTTCGCCAACGGTCCCGGCTACACCGGCGCCAGCGACCAGCAGCCGGAAGGCAGCAAGCGTTATCCGCACAACCCGCGCGAGTACACCGCGATCGGCAAGGGCCGGCCCGACCTGCGCGGGGTCGACACCACCCATCCGGACTACCTGCAGGAGGCGATCCTGCCGCTGAAAAGCGAGACCCACGGTGGCGAGGACGTGGCGATCTTCGCCACCGGCCCCGGCGCCGCCGCGTTCCACGGCGAGCTGGAACAGAACGCGATCTTCCACGTGATCGTGCAGCACGCGCCGCGGCTGCGCGGCGAGCTGTGCAAGCTGGGCAGCTGCAATGCGGACGGCGTGCCGGTGGAGCGGCCGACGCGGCAGGCGTGGCTGCAGCAGGCTGGGGCGGTCCGCTGAGGGCATCGCGCCGGCGCTTGCCCGGGCTATGATCGGGCGACCTTCGCCGTCGAATCGCTCATGTCCGCCGCCGCCTTCGAAACCGCATCTACGCCGTACCCGCGCGGGCTCGCGCTCGCTACGCTCTGCGCGGCGGTCGCGGCGATTGCCGGTGCGCTGCTGGCTGCTGCCGATCCCGACCAGGGCTGGCGCTGGCTGCACTGGTGCGGCAAGCCGCTGGCCACCGCGCTGATCTTCGTGCTGGCGTGGCGCGCGCGGCCGGCGCAGTCGCCGCGCTACCGGTGCTGGATCCTGGCCGGCATCGCCTGCTCGCTGCTCGGCGACGTGTTTCTCATGCTGCCGGGCGACCTGTTCGTGCCGGGGCTCGTGGCGTTCCTGTTCGGCCACCTGTGCTTCATCGCCGCGTTCCTCGACGACAGCCGTTTCGGCGCGCGGCCGCTGCTGTTGCTGGCCTGCCTCGGCTACGGCGCGGTGAACCTGGTCCTGCTGTGGGATGCGATCGGCACGCCGCTGCGCGTGCCGGTGATCGTGTACGTGCTGGTGCTGGCGAGCATGGGCGGACAGGCGCTGGTGCGGGCGCGGCTGTTCGCGCAGCGCGGCGACGCGCAGGCGCCGGCCGCGCGGCTGGCCGCGCTCGGCGCGCTGGCGTTCCTGCTCAGCGACAGTCTGCTGGCGTGGGACCGTTTCCGCGGCCCGCTTCCGCTGGCCAGCCTGTGGGTGCTGTCGGCGTATTATCTGGCGTTGTGGTGGATCGCGCGCTCGGTGCAGCGCGTCGGCACGGCGAGCGAGGCGGGTGCAGCGCAGTGAATACGCAGGAACTCATCATCACCTGGGCCACGCCGGTGTTCTTTCTGCTGATCGGGATGGAGCTACTGGTGGCGAAGCTGCGCGGGCGCGAGGCCTACGCCAGCAACGACGCGGTCAACAGCATCGGGCTCGGAGTGATCTCGCAGCTGGTCGGCGTGTTCAGCAAGTTGCTGACGATCGGCATCTATGCCTGGTGCGTCGAACACCTGGCGCTGTTCGCGCTGCCGGAAAACAACCTGCTGGTGTGGGTCGGCGCCTTGTTGCTGTACGACCTCTGCTACTACTGGTTGCACCGCTGCGGGCACCGCGTGAACATCCTGTGGGCCGCGCACGTCGTGCACCACCAGAGCGAGCGCTACAACCTGTCCACCGCGCTGCGCCAGACCGGCAGCGGCGCCTTGCTGGGCTGGCTGTTCTACCTGCCGCTGGCGGTGCTCGGCGTGCCGCTGAAGGTGTTCGTGATCGTGGCGCTGATCGACCTGCTGTACCAGTTCTGGGTGCACACCGAGCAGATCGGCCGGCTCGGCTGGTTCGACCGGGTGTTCTGCTCGCCGTCCAACCATCGCGCCCATCACGCGGTGAACGATCGCTACCTCGACCGCAATTACGGCGGCATCCTGATCGTGTGGGACCGCCTGTTCGGTACCTTCGTCGAGGAAGACGACACCGACCCGCCGGTGTACGGCACGCGCTCGCCGCTGCGCAGCTGGAATCCGCTGTGGGCGAACGCCGAGGTGTACTGGCATACCGCGGTGGACGCGTGGCATGCCAGGCGCTGGCGCGACAAGCTGCTGGTGTGGTTCAAGCCGCCGGGCTGGCGTCCCGCCGACGTGGCGGCGCGCTACCCGAAGCCCGCGTTCGTGATGCCGAACGAGCGCTTCGATCCGCCGCTGTCGCGGCCGCTGAAACTCTACGTGCTGGTGCAGTTCGCCCTGCTGCTGGGCATGACCACGCAGTTCCTCGGCATGGCCGGTACGGCCAGCCTGCCGGCGCTGCTGGGCTATGCGATCTACCTGGTCGCCAGCCTGTGCGTGATCGGCGCGCTGATGGAAGGCCGGCGCTGGGCGCCGTGGGCGGAAGGCGTGCGCGTGCTGGCCACCGCGGCGGTGCCGCTGCTCAGTGGGCACTGGTTCGGCATCGGCCATCTGGACGGCCATATCGCGCTGGCGATCGCGGTGGTGTTCGGCCTCAGCGCGCTGGCGATGGTGTGGCTGGGTCGGTCGTCCACGGCCGAGGCGGTTTCGGCGGCGAGCTGAAGCGGGGTTGAGCGAAACCTCTCAATTGCCATTCCGGCGCAGGCCGGAATTGCTTTTCATGCCTGCCGCGGACGTCCGCGCTTCGCAGCCCAGAGCGATGACCAACGCCGCTGTCGTAAAGCACCTCCAGCCTGCGCCAGAATGACGGAATGGAGTATTCGGCGACTCGCCGAATAAGGCGGTTGTCGAAACTCCCTTGGCATATGGCAGTTGCAGCCGCGCGTGCTGCTTGCTGCACCGCGCTGTGTACGCCGTGACGTATTCGCTATGATCGCCGCTTGCTTACTCAGGGGCGGGCGATGGGATTCTTCAGCAAGCTGGTGCGCCACAAGACGGTCGAGCAGTTGCAGGCGGAGGCCGGCACGCGTGGCGATTTCCGCCGCGTGCTGGGGTTGTGGCAACTCACCGCGATCGGCATCGGCGGCATCATCGGTGTCGGCATCTTCGTGCTGGCCGGCCAGCAGGCGGCGATGAACGCCGGCCCCGCGGTGGCGATCAGCTTCCTCATCGCCGGCTTCGGCAGCGCCTGCGCGGCGCTGTGCTACGCCGAGTTCGCCGGGCTGATCCCGGTCACCGGCAGCGCCTATACCTACGGCTACGCGGTGCTCGGCGAATTCGCCGCCTGGATCATCGGCTGGGACCTGTTGCTGGAATACGCGCTGGTGGTCGCGGTGGTGGCGATCGGCTGGTCCGGCTACGTGCAGGTGCTGTTGAACTCGGCCGGCGTGCATCTGCCGGAGTGGGCGCAGCAGAGCATGAGCGCGCAGACCATGCAGTACTACCTGCAGCAGCTGTTCGGCCTGCATGGCAGCAACCCGATCGCCGGGCCCAGCGACGGCCACCGCTTCAACGTGATCGCCGCCGCGGTGTCGCTGGCGGTCGCCGTGCTGCTGACCGTGCGCACCGAGTGGGGCGCGCGTTTCAACACGCTGGTGGTGGCGATCAAGGTGATCGGCGTGCTGCTGGTGGTTGGCGTGGGCGTGTTCTACATCGACACGGCGAACTGGCACCCGTACATCCCGGCGCGCGTGGTCGACGTCAGCACCGGCATCGGCCACTTCGGCTGGCAGGGCGTGCTGACCGGCGCCAGCGTGGTGTTCTTCGCGGTGTTCGGCTATGACACGCTGACCACCGCGGCGGAGGAATCGAAGAACCCGCAGCGCGACCTGCCGCGCGCGGTGCTGCTGTCGCTGGGGATCGCGATGGTGCTGTACATCGCGGTGTCGCTGGTGCTTACCGGCATCGCCCACTACAGCACGCTCGGCGGCGAGGCGTCGGTGTCCGACGCGTTCGAGTCGATCGGCTTGCACTGGCTCAGCATCACCATCGCGGCCGCCGCGGTGATCGGCGTTACCAGCGTGCTGTTCGCCTTCATGCTGGGCGCGGCGCGGATCTGGTTCGCGCTGGCCCGCGACGGCCTGCTGCCGACCTGGTTCGCGAAAGTCAGCCCGCGCTTCGGCACGCCGGCGCGGCCGACCCTGATCCTGGGCGTGTTCACCGCGCTGGTCGCCGGGCTGCTGCCGATCGGCGAGGTGGCCGAGCTGGTCAACATCGGCACGCTCACCGCCTTCATCATCATCTGCGCCTCGATCATGCTGCTGCGCGTGCGCCGCCCGGACCTGCAGCGCAACTTCAAGACCCCGGCGGTGTGGTTCACCGCGCCGCTCGGCATCCTGTTCTCCGTCGCACTGATCTACGGCCTGCCGTGGATCACCTACGAGCGTTTCATCGTCTGGATGGCGCTGGGTTGCGTGATCTATTTCGCCTACGGCATCCGTCGCAGCAAGCTGGCATCGTCGAACCGGGGCTGAGCTTCACCAGGGTCACGCGCAGACGACCCGGTCGCGGCCGGCGCGCTTGGCCTGGCGCATGGCCTGGTCGGCGCGGGCCAGCAGGGTCTCGATCGCCTCGTCGGCGTGGTTGTGTTCGGCCACGCCGATGCTCACGGTCAATGGGCCATCCGGGCGTTGGACCGCGTGCATGGCCAGCCGCAGTTGCTCGGCGCGCGCGTCAGCCTGCTGCAGGTCGAGACCGGGCAGCAGCAGCGCGAACTCCTCGCCGCCGATGCGGCCGATCAGGTCGCCCTGGCGCATCTGCCTGCGCATCACCTCGGCCAGCGCGACCAGTGCCACGTCGCCCGCGGCATGGCCGTGGTTGTCGTTGAGCGGCTTGAAGTGATCGGCATCCATGTACAGCACGCACACCGGTTGCTGCCGGCGACGGATGTCACCCAGCGCGAGCCGCGCCAGTTCGAGGAAGCGGTTGCGCAGCAGCAGGCCGGTAAGGTCGTCGGTGTTGGCCTGCTCGCGCAGGCGGCGCTCCAGCCGGAACTGCTCGAACAGGGTGCGCGCCATGAACGCGCGCAGCACCGTCGACAGCGTGATAGCGATCGCCATGTAGACCAGGTACTGGAGGGCCTGCACGCTGTCGATGCTGCCGAACAGCAGCATCGGCAGCGGCCCCAGCGCGCACAGCAGCATCGCCGCGATGAAATCCCAGCGGCCCAGCCAGATCACCGACGACGCCACCGGCAGCAGCAGCCCGGGCAATACCACGGATTGCCTGTGCACGTCGCCGAGGCTGTTGAGGTTGATGCCGATCTCCAGCAGCAGGATGCACAACAGGGCCAGCGCGCTGAGCAGCTGCGGCTGCCGCACGTGCCGGGCCCACGACGCCACCAGCAACAGCGGCACCAGCGGTGCGAGCCGCAGCCACAGCGGTAGCGGCGAGTGGCGCAACAGGGTGCTGGCGGCGACCGCCACCAGGTAGGCCAGCGCGCCCGCCAGCATCAACGCGTGGATCATCGGTCCCATCTGCAGCGCCAGGTACTGGCTGTACTCGCGGCGCTGGTCCGGGTCGTCGGTGTGCCGGAGTTTCTTGAACAAGGCGAGCATGCGGTCCCCGCGGGTGGCGGCGTGAGGGTGTCAGCGCAAGCCGAGCAAGATGGGTGCCAGATCCCCACGGCCGATCAGACCGGTTCACGGGCAAGCCATGCTCGTGACCTTCGGCAGGGGTGAAGCCCGGCGTTGGCGTCTAGCATCGACGCCCTGGATTCCTGTCGCGGCAACTTTCCGTGACGCGGATTCCCGGAGCCCGCCTGGTCTGTCCGCCTCGCGCCGTGGAACACGGCTCGGGCGGCAGCGCCCGCCAGGCTTCCCATCCCCAACCGGAGAACGCATTGAAAGCCACCCGCCTCGCTTCCGCCCTTGCCGTCGCCGCCTTCGGCCTGGCCAGTTTCGCCGCGTTAGCCGACGTTCCGGCGCCGCAGGATGTGCCGTATCAGGGCACTTTGAAGATCAATGTGGACGCGACCGACGTGGCGCGCCGGATTTTCCGCGTGCACCAGGTGATCCCGGCGCAGCCGGGCCCGCTGACCCTGCTGTATCCGCAGTGGCTGCCGGGCAACCATTCGCCGAACGGCACGATCGACAAGATGGCCGGGTTGGTGGTGAAGGCGAACGGCCAGGTGCTGCCGTGGACGCGCGACCCGTTGAACGTCTATGCATTTCATGTCGAGGTGCCGCAGGGCGCCAGCGGCGTGGAGGTCGAGTTCCAGTTCCTCTCGTCGCAGGACCAGCGCCAGGGCCGCGTGGTGATGACGCCGGAGATGCTCAACCTGCAGTGGAACTCGGTGACGATGTATCCGGCCGGCTACTTCGCGCGCCAGATCAACACCGAGGCCAGCGTGAAGCTGCCCGCCGGCTGGCAGGCCGGCACCGCGCTGGAAGTGGCCTCGAAGGACGGCGACACGCTGAACTTCAAGTCGATCAATTACGACGACCTGGTCGATTCGCCGATCTATGCCGGCAAGTACTTCAAGCGCATCGATCTGGATCCGGGCGCCAAGGCACCGGTGCACATGAGCATCGTGGCCGATGACGCGAAGTACCTGGAGATCAAGCCGGAGCAGATCAAGCCGTTCCGCAACCTGGTCCAGCAGATGTACAAGATGTACGGCGCGCATCACTACGACCACTACGACTTCCTCGTTTCGCTCAGCGACAAGATGAGCGGCAATGGCCTGGAACACCATCGCTCCAGCGAGGACGGCACCTCGGCCGACTTCTTCACCGAGTGGAAGAAGAACGCGCTGGCCCGCGACCTGTTCTCGCACGAGTTCAACCATTCCTGGAACGGCAAGTATCGCCGCGGCGCGGACCTGACCACGCCGAACTTCAACGTGCCGATGAGCGATACGCTGTTGTGGGTCTACGAAGGCCAGACCCAGTTCTGGGGCCAGGTGATGGCGGCGCGTTCGGGCTTGTGGGATACCGAGCAGGCGCACGACATGTGGGCCTTCACCGCCGCCACCTACGACAAGGGCCGTCCCGGCCTGGCCAGCTTCCGCAACGTGCAGGACACCACCAACGACCCGATCATCGCGCAGCGTCGCCCGCTGCCGTACCGCAACTACCAGGCCAGCGAGGACTATTACTCGGCCGGCCAGATGATCTGGCTCGACGTCGACGGCCAACTGCGTGAGCTGAGCGGCGGCAAGAAGAGCATCGACGATTTCGGCAAGGCGTTCTTCGGCATGGAGAACGGCAAGTGGGACGTCAACACCTACACCTTCGAGGACGTGGTCAAGACGCTTAACGACATCGCGCCGTACGACTGGGCGAAGTACCTGCGCCTGCGCCTCGATGGGCATGGCCCGCTGATCGGCGGCATCGAGTCGCACGGATGGAAGCTGGTCTACACCGACAAGCCGTCCGAGGCGGTGAAGGCGATCGAGGCACGCCGGCATAGCGCCGATCTCACCTATTCGCTGGGCGTTTCCATCGGCAAGGGCGGCAGCATCAGCGACGTGCTGTGGGACGGCCCCGCGTTCAAGGCCGGCCTGTCGCCGAGCATGACGGTGATCGCCGTCAACGGTCGGGACTATGGCGCCGACGCGCTCAAGGAGGCGGTGACCGCCTCGGCGAAGGACAAGAGCCAGCCGATCGAGCTGCTGGTGAAGAACTTCGACGAGTACAAGACCATCCGCATCGACTACCACGACGGTCTGAAATACCCGCATCTGGTACGCGACACCAGCAAGCCCGATACGCTGACCACGCTGCTCAAGGCACGCTGAGGCAAGCCTGCATCGGCCCTCCCGGCACCGTTCGGGAGGGCCGATCGTGTTCTCCGCTGCCGGCGGCGGTCCGTCCACTCCCCGCCGGCAACTCGGCTATACTGCGCTCCCCGCGGTGCCGGCCTCCGGCCCCAGCCGCGCGGCCATCAATGCGCCTGTAGCTCAGCTGGATAGAGTATTGCCCTCCGAAGGCAAGGGTCGTGGGTTCGAATCCCGCCAGGCGCACCATTTTCCCCCGTGACCTTCTGTGCAGGATCAGGGACGGAAGCGCGCTCGTTGAGCCCGCTCAATATGAGTGAAGACTCCGCGACTCCCGCCGGGAAGGCAGGTCTGCGGTCGATAAATCACGCGGCCCCTGCTTGGTCGGCGGTGGGCTGAACATGATTTGCGTGCTTGCGCGCAGCCACTGCGCACCGCGGGCGCTTTCAGATCACGCCCATCAACAGCAGCACGATGACGATGATCAGGATGATGCCGAGGCCGCCAACGGGGCGATAACCCCACGAGCGGCTGTATCCCCATGAGGGCAAGGCACCGATCAGAAGGAGGACCAGCACGATGATCAGCAACATTGAAAGCGACATGGTTGGTTCCTTGGTGTCGTGCGCGAAACCCGGGCCGGGTTCGCGGTGCGCACTTCACGCCGCATGGCTGCCTGCGCGCGACGCCCGCACCATCGCAATCCCGCGGTGCACGCGCCGTCACGGGCCGCTGCTGCCGGGCTCACGTCACGATAACGGCGAACTGACATCGCGGTGCGGGGCATGGATTGATGCAGGACCGGCCAAGGGGCGCCAGGCCACGTCGCGGCCTTTCCCGCGAAGGGGCCGGAAAATGCGCGTGCGCACCGGCGGCCTGGCGGAGTCGAAAAGCGATCAGCGCAACTTCCCGATGATGTCGCCCAGCTCCTGTTGCACGCCGTCGATGCCGGCCCACGGATCCGAACGCAACCGCGCCAGCCGCGTGGGCGTGGAGCGGATATCGAAGTCGTGCCCGCTCTTGAGTTTGCCAAGCTCGCTCCAGCGCAGCGGCACGGCGACCGGCGCGCCGCTGCGCGCGCGCAGCGAATACGACGCCACGCTGGTGGCACCCCGGCTGTTGCGCAGGTAGTCCACGTAGATCCTGCCGCTGCGTTGCGCCTTGGCCGCAGTCGCGATGAACTCCAGCGGGTGCGCCTGCGCCACGGTGGCGGCAAAGGCATGCGCAAAGTCCTTCACCTGCGGCCAGGCGCAGCCGGGGTTCAGCGGGACGACGACATGCAGGCCCTTGCCGCCGGTGGTGCGCAGGAAGGATTCCAGGCCCAGCTGCGCGAGCAGCCTGCGCATCAGCCGCGCGGCGGCCACGACCCGCGGCCAGGCCACGTCGTCGCCAGGGTCCAGGTCGAACACCACCCGATCGGCCAGCTCCGGCTGCCCGACGGTCGAACCCCAGGGGTGGAATTCCAGCGCGCCGAACTGCACCAGCTCGAGCACCGAAGCGGCGTCCAGCGGATAGATGTAAGTGGCCTGCGCACCGGATTCCTCCTTGAGCTTCACGCTGCCCACGTGTTTCAGGCCGGGGATCAGGTGCTTCTGGAAAAAGCAGGCCTTCGCGGTTCCCTCGGGACAGCGGATCACCGACGTCGGGCGATTCACCACGCCGGGCAGGAACCACTTCATGACGCTGGCGTAGTAATCGGCGATGTCCTGCTTGGTGTAGCCGTCGTCGGGAAACACCACGCGGTCGGGATGCGTGATCTTGATGTCGGCTGGTTTCGGGGCGGCCGGTTTGCGGCGCTTCGCACCCGCGCTTTTCGTCGCCGGCTTGCTGCCGGCGCGATCGGAGTCGGCGAGATCCGCGGGGGTCTTGTCGGTACGCATGGTCTTGAGGCTCGGTTGGCGCAGCAGGTTGTTGTTGCCGATGCCGCGGTAGTACACCTCGGCGACTGCCGCCGGCCTGACCCATCGCGCATCGCGCAACAGCGGGTCGATGGCGGCGAGCTTCACCGTGGGCCTGGCGCTGCCCTTGTCGGCGATGGTCTGGCCCAGTCGCTGCAGTTGCTCGTTCGAAAAGCCGGTGCCCACGCGGCCGACATAGATCCAGCCGGACTTCACCTGGGGATCGGGCCGGGCCAGCAGCAGCGAACCGAAGCCGCTGCGGCTGCCCCTGGGCGGCGTGTAGCCCACCACGGCGAACTCGTCGCTCTCCAGCCGCTTGATCTTGAGCCAGTCGTCGCCGCGCCCCGGGTGGTAGGCCGAATCAACGCGTTTGGAGATGATGCCTTCCAGTCCCTCGTCGGTCGCCATGCGGAACGCTTCCTGGCCATTACCGATCGTGTGCGTGCTGAAGGCGAGGTGCGGCGGTGCGTGCGCCAGCAGGTTCCCCAGCAGTTGCTTGCGCTCCCGCAGGCCGACCCGGGACAGGTCGCTGCCTTCGAGATAAGGGAGGTCGAACAGCATGTAGACCAGCGGCAACTGCGCCTCGCCCGCCAGCGTCTGCTGCAGTCCGTTGAAGTCGCTGTGGCCGCGTGCATCCAGCGCGACGAGTTCGCCGTCGAGGCGGGCCGAATGCAGGCCCAGCGATTCCAGCGACTGCACGATATCCGGCAGCCGCTCGTTCCACGGCAGCGCGTTGCGCGACCACAGCTTCACTTCGCCCTCAGCGATCGCCGCGAGAATGCGGTAACCGTCCCATTTCACTTCATGCAGCCACTGCGCTCCTTCCGGCGGAGATTCGCGCAGGCGTGCCAGTTCGGGTTTGAAAAACCCGTCGCTCGGTGCCGCCGGCCGGGCGCCATGCAAGGCGGCGGCCGCCTTGGCCAGGCGCAGGCGCGGAAGCCTTTTCGCCCTGGGGATGGATTTTTTCCGTGCGGTCGACTTCTTTGCCGCGGCCTGCGCCGCCGGGGTCTTCGCCGCCTTGCGGGTGCTGCGCGCCATCTTCGCATCGAGCAAGTCGTCCGCCTCGACATCGCCGGCGAACGCGTCCCTGGCCTTGATCAGGAACCATGCGGGCTGGCGTTCCTTGCGGCCGCTGCGCACCAGGTGCCAGCCGCCCTTGAGCCGCTTGCCGAACAGCTCGAAGCGCAGGTGGCCTTTCTGCAGCTGGGTCTCGGCGTCGCCAGGTGTGGTCCACACGCCATGGTCGAACTGATCGACATGACCCTTGCCGTAGCCGTGCTCGATGTCGCCCTCGAAGCCGGCATACGACACCGGGTGATCCTCGACCTCGACCGCCAGACGCTTAACCTGCGGGTCATAGCTCGGCCCTTTCGGCACCGCCCAGCTTTTCAGCACGTCGCCGACCTGCAGGCGGAAGTCGAAATGGCGCCGGCTGGCGTGATGCAGCTGCACCACGAAAATGGCGCGCCGGCCCGCTGTGCCGATCTCGTTGGCGGCCGGTTCGCGCGTCTTCGAGAAATCACGCTTGCGCTGGTAGTCCCGCAGGCTGCCCATGGTCAGCCGGTCGGTCCGCCCATCACCGGCAGCACCGCGCCGGAGATGTAGCTGGCGCAGGATGGTGCGGCCAGGAAGACATAGGCCGGCGCCAGCTCTTCCGGCTGTGCGGGGCGGCCCATGGCGCTGGATTTGCCGAACTCGCGCACGCGTTCGGCGGGCTGGTCGGCAGGGTTCAGCGGTGTCCATACGGGGCCGGGCACGACGGCATTCACGCGGATGCCGCGCGACACCATGCTCGATGCCAGCGCCTTGGTGAACGCGTGAATGCCCCCCTTGGTCATCGAATAGTCCAGCAACCTGCCGCTGCCGAACAGCCCGGTTTCCGATCCGGTGTTGATGATCGAGCAGCCGCTGCCGAGATGTGGCGACGCGGCCTTGGCCATGTGGAAATAGCCGTAGAGGTTGGTCCGCAAGGTCTCGTCGAAGTGGGCCTCGGTGATGTCCTCGATCGAATCGGCGTGTTCCTGGAACGCCGCGTTGTTGACCAGCACGGAAAGCTTGCCGAACGCTTTCACCGTTTTCGCGACGGCCTCCCGGCAGAACGCGGGATCCCGGACGTCGCCGCGGATCAGCAGGCAGCGCTGGCCTTCGCCTTCGACGTAGTCGCGGGTTTCCTCCGCATCGACGTCCTCGCACAGGTACACGATCGCCACGTCGGCGCCTTCGCGCGCGAACAGCACGGCCACGGCGCGGCCGATGCCGGAGTCGCCGCCGGTGATGAGTGCCGACATGCCGGCCAGCTTGCCGCTGCCCACGTAGCTGGGAGCCAGGAACTGCGGGCGCGGATCGAGATCCCGTTCGATGCCGGGCTTGTGCAGATGCTGGGCGGGCAGCGAATTCTCCGCAGGTTTGCGCCCGGCTGCCATTGCCGCGGCGTTCTTCGACGGCGCCTTCGCTGACGTGGATTTCGGCGTCGTCTTGCGCTGCTCGTCGTGGTCTGTCGCGGCCTGTATGGCTCGCTGCCGCTTGATGGTGGCGCCGGTGCGCGAAGTGGCTTTTCTGGTGGGCATGGACCTGACACTCCATGGTCGTGAACGGTGGGCGGGTCGACGACGCTAGCGAACGGCTCGTGCGCCCCGGGTGAAGCGTTCATCATCTGCGCGTGTATTTGACAGCTTGTCGACGCCGCGGGAGGAATAGTCCGGGTACCCACTGCCACCGGAGAGCTGTCATGCCCGAGAAGAAAACCCAACGTGCCGCGGCCAGGGACAAAAAGGAAGGCAAGTCGCCGGGTACCCAGGCTGGCGAGTACGTGCATGAGGAAATCGAGCACGTGCGGGAAGGGAAACATGGAGCGCGCTCGACCAAGCAGGCCATCGCGATCGGCCTGTCCAAGGCACGGCGTGCCGGGGTGAAGGTTCCGGTCAGCAAGACCGCCAGCAAGTCGACAAAGAAGAAGGCCGCGCAGGACGAGGCTTCGTCGCACGATCACCACAAGCCGGCGGCGAAGCGGTCGAGGGCGACCACCAAGGCGCTCAGGAAGGAAGGTCACGGCGCCGCCTCGAAATCCGCGCTGTCGTCCCACGCGAAGAAGAGCGCGGCGAAGCGGAGCGCCGGTTCGCGTTCCGCGGCCGCCAAGAAGGCAGCCCATACCAAGGGTGCAGCCGGCCGCTCGGCGGCAGCGAAGAAGGCGGCGAGGACCCGCGCGAAGAACGCGTCCTGATCGACCCTCACCACTGCCGGAGCGCACGTCATGGCCCGCCCCATCTGGACCGGAACACTTTCATTCGGACTGCTCAACGTGCCGGTATCGCTGATGCCGGGCGAACGCAGCGTCGACCTGCATTTCCGCATGCTGGACAGCCGCAGCAACACGCCGGTGCGCTATGAGCGCGTCAACGCGGAGACCGGCGAGGAAGTGCCGTGGAAGGAGATTGTCAAGGCATTCGAGTACGAGAAGGGCAACTACGTCGTGCTGGAGCCGGGCGACATCAAGTCGGCCGCCTCGGAGGGACGCGAGGCGGTCGAGGTGGAGGCCTTCGTCGAAGCAGATTCGATCGGACCGGAATATTTCGAGAAGCCCTACGTGCTGGTGCCCGGCAAGAAGGCGGAGAAGGGGTATGTGCTTTTTCGCGAAACACTCAAGCGCACCGGCAAGATAGGCATTGCGCGCGTAGTGATCCGCACGCGCGAATACCTGTCGGCGGTGATGCCGAAAGGTGACGCGCTGATGCTCATGCTGCTGCGCTACCCGCAGGAGCTGGTCGACACCAGCGACTACAAGATCCCCGAGGGCGCCGCGTCAAAACACCGGATCTCGCCGAAAGAAATGCAGATGGCGGAACAGCTGATCGATTCGATGAGCGGCGAGTGGAAGCCCGGCGACTACCGCGACGAATTCCGCGATCGCTTGCGCAAGGTCATCGAGAAGCGGCTCAAGTCCAAGGGCGTGGTCACGCCGCCGACCGATGAGGAGGCGCAAATGCCGGAAAACGCCACCACCAACGTGGTGGATTTCATGGCGCTGCTGCAGAAAAGCCTGGCCAGCAAGAAGCGTACGCCGGCGAAAAAAGCTGCCGCAAAACCGACGCGCAAGACGGCAACAGGGAAAACATCCATCGTGAAGAAAACGACGGCGAAAAAGGCGAGTGCAAAGAAGACAACCGGGAAACGACCATCAGTCCGCAAGGCCAGCTGAACACCCGGCAGGCAAATCGGGACGGGCGGCATCTTCCCGCCCGTCCTGCGCGCGCAAATGTCTATTTGACGGCGTGCATGGCCTTCTTGAGATCCCTCATCTGGTCGTGGCCGCTGCGCACCGAGGTATAGGCTTCGGCGATGGCGGACATGGTCCCGGGAGAAACCTTGGTATCCTTCATCGCATCCTCGAACTTGGCCTTGATGTGGTCCTCGCCGCGCTCGACCTCGTCCACCACGGCGGTATTGTCGTTCGAGGTGAGGCTGGCGCGCAGGTTCACGAACATGCGGTGTGCGGAAGCGAGCACGGTGCCGTCGTCCTCGGGCTTGCCGCCCAGCGAGCGCACGCATTGCTGCAAGGTGGATGCGATCGCGCGGCGCTCGGTGGCGCGTGCGGTGAAAAGCGAAATCAGCTGCGCGCTCTTGGCGTCCTTGGCCGCCTCGGCATAGCCATCCGCGCTGTCCAGCGTGGTTTCGATGAGGCCATTCAGCGTCTTGATATCGTGGTCATTGCTCATGGGGTGCTCTCCTATGGGGGATCCTGGTTGTGGATCCAGGTTGGGCTGCGAAAACGCACGGCCAGTGAATGACATGCGGCGTGATGGCTGCGGCACGGAGTTGTTCAAGGACTGCATGCAGCATCGGCGCATGAACGCGAGATCATCGCAACGGTGTTTGCACGCCGTGCAGACGAGCGCAGGCAAACACTTCCGACGTGTCGACGAACCTTGTCGACGTTTCGCGGCGACACTGTTCATCTTCTCTTTTTCCATGATCCACGCCCTTGTCGGCCGACCGGCCGCGTCGACATGCGGCGATGAAGGCGGCCGGCGGAAGGTTTTGTCGTGGGCGAGGAGTCAATCTATCCGCGCTTTGCGAGTCGCGGACGCACCTTTGTCTACATGCTGCCGTGCCGGCACGAAGACATCCTGAAAGTGGGCTTTTCGCGTGAGCCACTGGATCGGTTCCGTACCCTCCATCGGCGCTTCTTCGAGTTTTTCGACCTGGAGCGAGGTCTGCTGATCCACGCCGATCACCTGCGTGATGCCCGGCGCATCGAGCGTCTGTTCATCACCAACTTCGCCGATCAGCGCGCTCCCGCGCCGCTGGTGGTGCCGCGATCGGCGGCTGGACATACCGAGTGGTTCCGCGGTGTGTCAGCGCAGGTGGATATGCTGGCGCGGCAGATCTGCAAGGAGCAGGGATTCCCGCTGTATGCGCCGTTGAGTTCATGGGTGCGCGACCGCTTCGCCGACTGGAGTGAACTCTTGTTCGGCTGGTCGGCGCGCATGCTGGACATGATCGAGTACGAACATTTCAATGTGCCTGCGCATGAAGGCGACAGGCGCATGGAGAAGGTTCTGCGCGACGTGCTGGACGCCTACGTCGCGTTGGGCATGGACCTGCAGACGCTGGTGCCTGACTCGGTGCTGTCCTGGTACGGGAGCGACGATTATTTCGGTACACGCTGAGCGATGGGGTCGCGTCATTTTCCGCGGATCGGCGCATCCCGTTCATCGTGGCTGGCGTGTTGGGCCTCGAGATGGTCCTGTCCGCGGGATCGCTGCCGCCGCGATGGACCGGCGGCGCGCAAGAGCGGACGGATGCGGTCGGTCGGTTCGGTGGCGTGCTGCCTGGCGCGAAGCGAAGCCTGGCATTGCTTAATCCCCGGTGTAGCGCTTCTGGCAGCGTTCGCAGTAGAAACTGCGGCGGTTGGTCTTGCCCAGGTACGCCCTGTGCAACGGGATGTCATGCCGCGGGCAGCGGCCGCGGTTGTGCACCAGCCAGTGCTGACGCAGCACGTGGGCCTTTTTCCAGGCGAGGAACTCGAAGGAATAGACGCGCGCCTGTTCAACCAGTTCGCGCAGCTTGCGCGGCGGCAGTCCGCCGGCCACGGACAGCGGGTGGATCCGGGTCCGGTACAACACCTCGTTCTTTATGATGTTGCCGACACCGGCGAACACGTTCTGATCGAGCAGCGCATCGCAGACAAGGTTTTGCGGCATCGCGCGCAGCTTCGCGCGTGCCAGTACCGGATCCCAGCTGTCCGACATGATGTCGGCGCGCCAGTCGTACAACGCGTCCAGGTCGCCCGCGAGCAGGCGCACCGAGCAACTGTAGAAGTTGAGCTCACCGTCGTCGAAGCCCAGGCTCAGCCGCGGCGGGGCATCTCTGCGTTCACCGATGCGGTAGCTGCCGAACATGAGCAGGTGGATGCGCACGGCCAACCGGTCGGGCAACTCGATCAGGAACTGCTTGCCGAAGCTGCGCAGACTGCGCACCTCGCGGCCGAGCAGCCGTTGCAGGTCGATTTTCGCGTTGCCCTCGGCGCGCTGGATCGTGCGGCCGACGAACTTCGCGGCCTCCTCGCGCAAGATGACAATGGATGGGCCTTCCGGCATCGATGACTGCTTCGCCGAGAGTGGCGTGGCTATGTGATCGCGAGAAATGGACGCCGCTGCGGAGCCTGGGTCCGCGCATGCCGGGTAACGCGCGCTCCGGCCAGGCCACCGTCACTCGCCAAACCGGGATGGCCGCGCAAGGTGAGCCATATGCGCGATGCAGCCAGCCGCGATTCCGGCGTCCAGCTTATCCACCGGCTCATGAGCGTTCCGGGTTGTCCACGACACGGGGCCGCATGGGGATTGGCGAGGCATCATTCCCGACCGGAACGGACGGGTTGGTTCGCCCGAGCGTAATGTTCTTCGCCGCGCGCACATAACGATTTGCGTATGTCCATATCTCGCCCGTCTCCGTGATCAGAACGGTCCAGTACAGGTCCGACTCGGGTCCGTAGTCGATCAGGACATGGGCGAAGCCTTCACCCTTGGGCGTATTCATCGGGATAGGTGGATTGAGCTGAAGCACGATCGTTCCTCCTCCAAAGTGGAGGAACATGCGTCCAGCCAAGTGAAATGTCCGCGAACTCCTGCTATGGAATTTATCCGGGCGACAGCTTTTTGAACGGGATCAATCCGAGCAGTTCGAGGCGTAGTCCAGGCGGACGAACCGATCGCATCGTCCAGCGGGTCGGACCGCACAGATCATTATCAATATGACCTCCGTGCTGCATGCAATATCGGGTTGCTTGCTGTTCTGGCACTCAGGCGGGCGGCTCGTTGTCCAGGCGGTCGATCAGTTCCAGTGCGTTGGAGGTGGCGTGGCCCAGCGCCGTGTTGTCGAAGATGCACCAGCGTTGGGTGGTTTGCGATGAAGCCTGGCGCAGCGTGAGGGCAATCCGGCACAGGCTCGCATCCGCGTAGCTGTCGTAGTAGATCCGTGGCGATCCGTGCAGACGCAGATACTGCAGCGCAGGGTCACCGGCCGGGATCGCCGCCTGCGGCGTGCGTGCGGGATCGGCGGCGACGCGGCTGATGCCGTGGTCTCTCAGGTGCCTGTCGACTGCCGGCACGAACCACGAGGGATGGCGCGGCTCGCAGGCCACCGGGCCGTGATGCAGGTGGCGCAGTGTCTCGAAAAACGGCAACGCCACCGATGCCGAGTAGGCGAGACTCGGTGGCAGCTGCAGCAACAGGCAACCGAGCTTCGATCCGAGCTGATGGACCTCGCCCAGAAACGCCTGCACCGCCGCGGCGCAATCGGCCAGGCGTGCCTGGTGGCTGATGGTCCGGGGCATCTTCACCGCGAAACGAAAATCCTCCGGCACCGATGCCGCCCAGCGGGCATAGGTGGCGGGTCGATGTGCACGATAGAACGATGAATTGATTTCCACCGCGCCGAACACTTGCGCATATCGGTGCAGGTGGCTACCGCTCTCGGGGAAACGGCCTGCATGGACAGCCGGAATCGTCCAGCCGGCGCAGCCGACGTATACGGCCGGCACGGGCGCATGCCCGGTATGCCCTGGTGGCAGGGGAGGGGATGTCACGGGCAATCCTTCCGGGTGTCGATGCGGCTGCCGGCGGCGCCCCGCAAGAACGTCAAGCCCGCATCTTGAAGTACGGCGGAATCTCGACGGTCGGGACAATCCACGGGCGACCGGATTCGGGGTCGTAGTCGAGTGGAGAAATGGGCGAACCTTGCGCAGGTGCGCAGGGCCGTCGGCAAGGAGCATGCACACGAAGACGCAAAAGGCTGGCCGGAGTCCGACCGGCCTTTTTGCCGTCAGCGCGGACTTCCCGGGCGAACCGAATATTCGCGCAGGTGATACACGCGATGGACGTGGGAGGCACCCAACCATCCACCAATCGCTGCCGCGAGCAGGGCGACGAAACTGCTGATGAAGGCAATCCACATCGTCATGGCCAGATAGTGGGCTGTTCGATCTGCTGTCAATTTCGCCTCGGCTCTCGCCGCACTGATCCGGGGAGCCAAGCTTTGCAGCGATTCCGCGGCACTGGCCTGGGTCGTGCCTGTATCCGCGGCGAGGAGCGCGCTGGCCGTGTCGTCATGATTGGCGATCAATGCCGCGACGATCGGAGCCGAATCACCGTGTACGTGTGCGTTCAGCAGGAACGCGATGTTGGCATCCAGCACCGCAACGGCACCGGCGCCTGCCGTGGCTGTCGGGTTACGCATGCCGCCTCCGGCTCCGTGCATGCCCATCATGCCGCCGTGCCCGCCCATCGAATGTCCCCAACCCAATGCCAGCCAGAGGGCTGTCATGGTTACGGAAAGCCCCCATACCGTCACCCCGTGAAGCGCGCCCATGGTGTCATCGTTGCGGCCGTCAAACCAGGCCGCGAACATGCCGCCAAAAAACAGCGCGGCAGCCCAGGTGATGATCACCCAAAGCGCCGTGCCGATGCCGAAGCCCTTGGCGCTCCCTGCGGCATTCCACGCATCAAAACTGGAAAAGCCCAGGGCGAGTCCGCCCACGTAAAGCAACCCCGCCACACCCGTCGCAACCAGCCAACCCGCAATCACTGCGCGAAACTTCATGGCCGGGTGCAAATTTCGTCTATCCATACTTGCAGAACTTTCTGGAATGAATGACATGGTCGTCTCTCCAGTTCAGCGACTGCACAAGTGCTCGGTCGCGGCGCGCGAGTCAGGCGCAACCACGCAAGAGAGCGAACAGAATGAGCAGAGGAATGGGAACGCCCAGGAACCACAACAAGATATAGCCGATGCCGCCCTTTTGTTTGCCCGGCTCGGAGCCGGTGGGTCGATCGTTGATGCTCATGATTTTTTCCTCATGCAGTTGGCCGGCCAAGCAGCCTTTTTGTCCCAGTGCCGACGCGTAACTTTGTGGCATCTGCTGTGGACTGGCCGTGATACTTCAGTGATCGAGGCAAATCACGCCATGCAACAGACCGCCACTGATTCCACCAGGACGGCGGGCGCGCCGTTCAGCATCGACGAGCGCGGTCTGCTGCCGATGGACAGCCTTCGCAGCGTCGCCACGTCCAGCCGCAGCGCGCAACTCGCTGAATTTTGCGAGGACCTGCGTGTCGGTCCCTGTCGGCGGCAAGGTGGCGGGAAGAATCAGCAGCCGCAAGTTCGTGCATGATGTCGTCGGTTTGCCTTGCACGCAGTGATCGGCGCGTCCTCTGAATTGCCTATGCACGCTCTTCACCCTGCTTCCGGAAATCGTCATGCCCGTCACCGCTGTTGCCGCCGAGAAACCGCTTGCCGCCAGGGTGATGGTGATCGGCCACCGTGGCGCCAGTGCGTTGCGCCCGGAGCACACGCTGGCTTCGTACGCGAAGGCGATCGCCGACGGCGCCGACTTCATCGAGCCGGACCTGGTGATGACCAGGGATGGCGTGCTGGTGGCGCGCCACGAGAACGAGATCGGCAGCACCACTGACGCGGCCGACCATCCGGAGTTCGCCGCGCGCAAGATCAGCAAGGTGATCGATGGCAGGCAAGTAACCGGCTGGTTCAGCGAGGACTTCAGCGTGGCCGAGCTGAAGACGCTGCGCGCGCGCGAACGGCTGCCGGAGTTGCGCAGCACGCAGTACGACGGCCAGTTTCCGCTGGCCACGCTGGGCGAGATCATCGACCTGGTCGCCGCCGAGTCGAAGGCACGCGGACGGATCATTGGGCTCATCCCGGAGATCAAGCACGGCAGTTATTTCCAGCGCATCGGCCTGCCGCTGGAGGACCAGCTGCTGGCCACCTTGGCGGCGCACGACTACACGCGCACGGCGCCGGTGGAGATTCAGTCGTTCGAGATCGGCAATCTGAAATACCTGCGCGGCAAGCTCGCCGACGGCACGCGCGGCAACATCCGCCTGCTGCAGCTGCTCGGCGACGCGGAGGCACAGCCGTACGACGCGGCCGCGGCGGGCGGCAGGCTCGACTACGCACAGATGATGACGCCGGCCGGACTGCGCGAGGTCGCCACGTATGCGGATGCGATCGGGCCGAGCACCCGCGCGATCATCCCGCTGACGCCGCGGCAGACGCTCGGCGTGCCCACCAGCCTGGTGCACGACGCGCATGCTGTCGGCCTCGAGGTGCATCCGTACACGTTTCGACCCGAAAACCTCTTCCTGCCGCGCGAGCTGTGGCGTGGCGATGATCCATGCAGCGTCAACGAGGCCGGTGCCATCGCCGAGATCCGCATCTACCTGGCCACCGGCATCGATGCGTTCTTCACCGACGCTCCGGCAATCGGGCGCAAGGCGCTGGACGGGCGCTGAACCAGGAAAAAGGCGCCCACTGGGCGCCTTGTCGTGCGTGGCGGATCGATCGGGGTCAGCTCTTCCTGATCTGGAAGTCCTGCTTGGCCACTGGCTTGCCGTCGAGCGAGATCTCGACCTTGTACTTGCCTTCCGGCCACAGGTCGGGGTTCTGCACCTTGAACGTGGTGATGGCGGGGCCATCGGTGGCGATCGACTGGCTGATGCTGCTGACCAGCTGGCCCTGGCCTTCCAGGTAGCTCCACTTCGCGTTGAGCGTGGCGCCGCCGGTGCTGCCCTCGGTGGCGACGCTGGCGTAGATGGTCTTGTCGCTGGTGGCGAAGCTGTTGCTGGCGCGGGTCACCTGATGCTCGGCGTTCACCGCGCTGCCCAGGGTCAGCTTGGCCACCGCGAGCGGCGTGGGCATGGCGGCCGGTGCCGCCACCGAGGCGGCGCTCGCCACGCTGGCTGCGCCGGCGGGCGGCAGTGCGGCCGTGCCGGCGGCGGGAGGCGGCGTCATGGCCACCGGCGCGGTGCTGGCCGGGGTTGGTGTACTGGCCGGTGCCGGCTCGTTCTTGCCGCAGCCGCTGAGCAGCAGCAGGCCGGCAAGGGTCGCGCTGTACAACGCGGTGGAACGCATGGATCGTGTCATGGGAACTCCGGTGTCGATGACGTGGCAGATGCCGATCCATGGCGTCAAGACACCGAGGCTAGCGCTGCCGATCTGAAGCGCCGGTTACCGAAGGGAATTGCCGCGGCTGAACTTTCACGCGGCGATGACGTGCGGCGCTACTGGCGCACCGTGCGTGGATTGCCGGGCGTGGCCGGCGCGCTGCTGCGGAACGGGTTGATGTCCAGTCCGCCGCGGCGGGTGTAGCGCGCGTACACGCTGAGCCGCTGCGGCACGCAGCGCTGCGTCAGGTCGACGAAGATGCGCTCCACGCATTGCTCGTGGAATTCGTTGTGGGTGCGGAACGAGACCAGGTAACGCAGCAGCCCGGCATGGTCGATCGGCGCGCCGCGGTAGGCGATCTGCACGCTGCCCCAGTCGGGCTGGCCGGTGACCGGGCAGTTCGAGCGCAGCAGGTGCGAGACCAGGGTTTCCGCCACCGGCGTGGCAAGGGTATCGGTTTGCAGGAAGTCGGCATCCGGTGGGCCGTAGTGGTCGATGGCGATGTCCTGGTCGTCGAGCAGGAGACCGTCCAGGTCGACGACAGGAAGCGCGCCTGCACGCGCGTCGCGCAATTGCACGCCGACCACCGCACCGGCCGCCGCGGACAGGTCGTGCAGCAGGGTGGCGGCCAACGTGGCAGCGTCGGCGATGCGCTCCTGCGCGAAGCCGTTGAGGTACAGCTTGAACGACTTCGATTCGATGATGTGCGGCGACGCCGCCGGCACGCGGAACTCGGCCATCGCCACCTGCGGCTTGCCGCGCAGGTCCAGCCACGACAGCTCGTATGCATTCCAGACATCCACGCCATGGAACGGCAGCGATTCGGCGATGCCGATCTCGGCGCGCTTGTCGGCGCGCGGGATTGGAAACAGCAGGCGCGGGTCGTAACGGTCCGCGTAGGCGGTGTCCTTGCCGAGCGGGGAGTGTTCGGGGGTGCTCATGCCGCACAGTTTAGCCGCTTCGGCGGCTCGCCCCGCGGGTGGATGAACCGTTGCGCGGTCACGACGCGCGCGGCGGACCGGGCCGTGGCGCGCTGGTGCCGAGGGTGTCGCTGGTCAGCGGGGCGCCGGCGGTGATCAGGGCGCCGCGCTGCTCGGCCAGTGGCAGACGCAGCATGCAGTCCTCGAAGCCGGCCAGCTTCTGGAACACCGGTAGTGCCTGCACCTGCGCCACCAGCGCGGCCATCAGCGGCCAGCGTTCGGCGTCGATCGTGTAGCGCACGAACGAGGCGGTGCGGAAGAAGCTGGCGAGGCTGATGTCGGCGATCGACAGGGCGCCGAACACGAAGCCGTCGTCCGGCAGCTGCTTTTCCAGGTAGTCGAGCGCGGCAGGAACCTCCACCTCGCGCGCATGCTGCACCACCGCCTCGTTGGGCGCTTCGCCGAAGATGTGGCGCTTGATCGCCAGCTGGTGGAACAGCCGCCAGATCAGCCCGTCGGCCAGCCGGGTGTCGGCGTATTCCTCCAGCCAGCGGGCACGGGCGCGGTCGGCGATGTCGCGCGGGTAGAGCGTCGGCGTGGGGTGCCGGTCCTCCAGGTACTGGCAGATCACCGAGGAGTCGCCGAGCACCAGCTCGCCGTCGATCAGCACCGGGATGCGGCGCAGTGGGCTGAGCCGGGTGAACTCGTCGTTGCCGACGAACGGCGCGATCGGGTCGATCTCGTATTCCAGCCCCTTCAGCTCAAGGCAGGCCAACACCTTGCGCACGTAGGGCGAGACGTAATTGCCGATGACTCTGAGGCGCTGCGACATGACGCGGCTCCAGGAACACGGATGCCGCAGCGTGCGACGGCTGGCGCAGGCTCGTCAAGCACGGCCTGCGCCGGCGGCATCCGGTGGTCGTGCCGGGATCGCTTGCGTGGGCAGACGGCGCAGGCCGCATGGCCACCATGCGCTGGTGCACTTGCGACATGGCGGCGCAATCGGGACCAATGGCAGGGGTGCCATCGGTCATGCTCACGTTAGCATCGGGTGTTCGGATGCGTCAGGGCCAGGGTCGGCAACCGCAGAAATCCGCTTTTGCAAGGGGAACGCAACATGGTTTTGAAAATCAGCAGTTCGCGCGTGCTTGGCGCGCTGGTAATGGGAACCTTGTCCGCCGGCGTCGCCGCGCAGGGGCGCACGCTGAGCGCGGACGACTACGCGCGGGCGGAGCGCTTCATGAGTTACAACACCGCGCCGCTGGTCGATCACGCGGTGCAGAAGGTCGAGTGGTTGGACGATGGCCACTTCTGGTACGTCGACCACGATGCCGACGGTGATCACTTCGTGCGGATGGAGGCGGCCAGCGGCAAGGTCACGCCGCTGTTCGATCAGGTCAAGCTTGCCGCCGCGCTGGGCAAAGCCGACGACAAGCCGGTCGATGCGAAGAAATTGCCGGTGACCGGCTACGAAGTGCGACCGGACGGGCGCATCGATATCGCCGTGCGCAGCAAGCACTATGTGTGCGACCTCGCCGCCGCCGAGGCGAGCTGCGTCGATCGCGCCTCGCTGGTGAAAACCGGCAAGGAGCCGGGCGCGCTGTCGCCGGACAAGAAGAGCGAGGCGTTCATCCGCGACTGGAACCTGTGGCTGCGCGACGTCGCCAGCGGCCGGGAAACCCCGCTCACCACCGACGGCGTGGAGAACTTCGGCTACGCCACCGACAACGCCGGCTGGAAGCACACCGACAAGGCCATCGTGGAGTGGTCGCCGGATTCGAAGCAGATCGCCACTTTCCAGCAGGACCAGCGCAAGACCGGCGAGATGTACCTGGTCAGCACCAACGTCGGCCATCCGAAGCTGGAGAAGTGGAAGTACCCGCTGGTCGGCGACAAGGACGTGACGATGATCGAGCGCGTCATCATCGACGTCGCCGCGAAGAAGGTGCTGCGCCTGCAGATGCCGGCGGACCAGCATCGCTCTACCCTGTGCGACGACGTCAGCTGTGGCCCCGACGGCGGCTGGGACGACGTGAAGTGGGCGGCGGACGGCAAGACCCTGGCCTTCGTCTCCACCTCGCGCGACCACAAGCACGAATGGTTCCGCATCGCCGATACCGCCACCGGCAAGGTGCGCACGGTGTTCGAGGAAGTCGTGCCGACCTACTACGAGAGCGGCAACGGCGCGGTGAACTGGCGCTACCTGCCCGAGACCAACGAGGCGATCTGGTTCAGCGAACGCAACAACTGGGGCAACCTGTACCTGTACAACCTCACCAGCGGCAAGCTCAAGCGCGCGATCACCAAGGGCGAGGGCAACGTCACCGAGGTGCTGAAGGTCGATCCGAAGACGCGCACCGTGTGGTTCCGCGGCGTCGGCCGCACGGCGGGGGTGAACCCGTACTACCAGCAGTTCTTCAAGGTCAGCCTGGACGGCGGCAAGCCGGTGCTGCTGACGCCGGAAGCGGCCGACCACACCGTCACGCTGTCGCCGGACGGCCGGCATTTCGTCGATGCGTACTCCACCACCACCACGCCGCCGGTCACCGTGCTGCGCAGTTCCGACGACGGCCGCAACGTGGCCAGCGTGGCCACTGCGGACATCTCGCGCCTGAAGGCCGCGGGCTGGGTGCCGCCGATCCCGTTCACCGTGAAGGGGCGCGACGGCAAGACCGACCTGTACGGCGTGATGTTCAAGCCGACCGACTTCGACGCCGCGAAGAAGTACCCGATCATCGACTACATCTACCCGGGTCCGCAGACCGGCTCGGTACGCGGGCGCAGCTTCCTGCCGGCGCATGGCGACAACCAGTCGCTGGCCGAGCTGGGCTTCATCGTGGTGGCGCTCGACGGCATGGGCACGCCGTGGCGTTCGAAAGCGTTCCATGACGCCTACTTCGAACACGTCGAGGACAACACCCTGCCTGACCAGGTGCTGGGCCTGAAGGAACTCGGCAAGAAGTATTCGTGGATCGATCTCGACCGCGTCGGCATCTGGGGCCACTCCGGCGGCGGCAACGCCACCGCGGCCGCGATGTTCCACTACCCGGACTTCTTCAAGGTCGGCTGGGCCGAAAGCGGCAATCACGACAACCGCAACTACGAAGACGACTGGGCCGAGAAGTGGCAGGGCCTGCTGGTCACCGACAAGGACGGCAAGACCAACTACGACGCCCAGGCCAACCAGAGCTTCGCGAAGAACCTGAAGGGCCGGCTGATGCTGGTGCACGGCACCATGGACGACAACGTGCCGCCCTATCAGACCCTGCTGGTGGCCGACGCGCTGATCAAGGCGAACAAGGATTTCGACCTGCTGCTGATCCCGAACGTCCACCACGGCTACGCCGAGGCTACCCCGTACGCTACCCGTCGGCGCTGGGACTACTTCGTGCAGTACCTGGCCGGCAATACGCCGCCGGCAGAGTACCAATTGAAGGCGTGGCCCTGGCGCTGAGTGTCACCCAGGCGAGGCGCCGGTCCATCCGGCGCATCGCCTGTCGGGGTGGCGCGTAACCGGTTAGCTCGCCCCACCGCTGTCTGCTGGATCGCCCCTTGCTCCGCGAGACGTTCTGCAACGAACGCTCGCGGAGGTTCCGATCAGCGCAGGCTCGTCGGCTTGGCGACGCCCTTGGCGATCGCTTCGTCGAGCAGTTTGCGGATCTGCTGACTGGCCTGGCTGGTGGCCTGTTGCTGGCGCTGGCCCAGTGCTTCCTGTTGCGCGCCAAGCGCTTCCTGCTGCTTGCCCAGTTCGGCCTGCTGCCGGCCCAGTGCCGACTGTTGCTGACTGAGCTTTTCCTGCTGCTGATCGAGTTCCTGCTCGCTGGCTTCCAGCTTGGTGCGGTTCGCCTGCATTTCAGCGGCGCGGTCGCGCTGGCTGGATTGCGCCGCGAGCATGGCTTGCTGGTTGGCCAGCATGGCGCGCTGGCCGGCGAGCTGCCCCTGCTGGGCGCCCAGCACGCCTTGCTGCGCGCCTAGGGCTCCCTGTTTGCCGCCGAGCGCACCTTGCTTGCCGCCCAGCTCGCCTTGTTGCCTGGCCAGGGCGTCGACCGGCGCGTAGGCGGCCTTGGCGCGCTGCACGTAGGCGGGGTCGTCGATCAGCCAGGCCTTGTCGCCACGACGAAACCACAGCGTGGATTTGCCGCCCCGCTGCAGTCGCTTCGCGGCGGCGAGGTCGACGTCGCTGCCGTTGACGATGGCCGCATCGCCATCGAACAGCGCGAAGCCTTCGCCGGCGTCGGTATGGATGGCGACGTTGGCGTGGTGAACCCGCAGGCCACTGGCGTCGAGCGGCGGGGTGGGTGGCAGCGGTGGTGCCGGCGGCGCGGCGGGCACGGCGGGCATGACGGGGAGCGGTGCCGCTGGAGGAGCCGGCGGCGGGGGTGGCGGTGGCGGCAGCAGGCTTGCCTGCGTGGAAGCCGGCGTGGCGGGAGTGTTGTCCGCGCCGGCCGCCGTCACGCGATAGGGCAGCACGCCGACGAGGGCGATCAGTGCGACGAGCAACCAGCCGCGCGCGTGCGACGACGGCTGGTTCACGGTTTGCTGCAACATGGTCAGTCGCCTCTTGAGGTTGTGGAACGACGGGGAAGCACCGGCGAGGCCGGCGTGCATCGGTTGCGCCACGCCGAGACGCAGCAGCAGGCGGCCGTAGTCCTGCGGCGCGGCGTGGTCGTGCTGCACGACCTGCGCATCGCAGGCCGATTCGCGGTTGAGTGCGTATTCGCGCATGGCCCAGCGCACCAGCGGGTGGAAGCAGAACAGGCACTGTGCAAGCGCGGGTACCCAGGCCAGCCACAGATCGCCGCGGCGCAGGTGGGCCAGCTCGTGCGCGAGCGCCATCGCCGCTTCGTCGGCGCTGAGCGCGTGGCCGGTCGGCAGCAGCACGGTGGGTCGCCACAGGCCGGTCACCTGCGGCGAGATGATCGCGTCCGAGACGCGCAGCCGTGGACAGCGGCGCAAGCCGAGTTGCCGCGCCTGCTGCGTGCATAGCGCTTGCAGCGAGGCATCGTGCAAGGGCTGCGATTCGCGCAGCATGCGGCGTGCCCGCCGCCATTGCCGCAGCGCGATCAGCGCTTGCAACAGCAACGCAACCAGCCACAACAGGGCGATGCCGGTGCGCCAGGACGGCGCCGGTGTGGTCGGTGAAGCGATCGACGGCAGCGCGGCGTTGGCGGTCGCCGTCGTGGCGAAGAACGCCACGGGCGGCGTAACCGGCGCGGAGGCTTCAAGCGGTGCGGGCGACAGCAGCGGAAGCTCCAGTGGCGCGTGCCACAGCAGGCCAAGCAGCAGTTGGGCGCCGACCAGCCACCACAGCATGCAGCGCATCGCCGCGGACAGGCGCGGCCACAGACGGCCGGCCAGGTAGACGGCGCCGATCAGCACGGCGGCCTGGATGGACGTCCAGACCAGTCGCGTCAGCAGGATGTCGGAAAAATGGTTGAGTGCGTCCATCTCACGACTCCTTGCGCCGTGATTGCAGCTGGGTTACCAGCGCCTCGAGCTCGGCCAGTTCGGTGTCGGAAACTTCGGCACGCTCCGACATCCAGGCCACGAACGGCGACACCGAGCCGCTCAGCGTCTTCTCGACGAAGCTGCCGACGGCGCTGCGCATCGCCTCGCCGGGGCCGGTGGCAATGCTGTAGCGGAACATGCCTTTGAGCTGCCGGCGCTTGAGATAGCCCTTGCCGCGCAGGCGTTCCATCATGGTCAACACGGTCGAGCGGGCCAGCCCGCGCGGCTCGCCGAAGCCCGCGGCCACCTCGCCGACCGAGGCAGCGCCGCATTCGTCGATATGGTGCAGCAGCGCCAGTTCCTGGTCACCGATGGTGGGTTTGCGCATGACTGGACGACCCATGTGACTACAGTTGTAGTCAAGCTACGCCATGCCTACATGTGTAGTCAATAGGTCCTCCGGCATATCGCTTAGAACGCCATGTCGAACGCCACCTCGCCCTGCACGCCGACCTGGTAGGCCGAGACGCGGCGCTCGAAGAAGTTGGCCAGTTCCTGCACGTCCTGCAGGTCCATGAAGTCGAACGGGTTCTTCGCGCCGTATTTCTTTGGCATGTCGAGCTGGGCGAAACGCTGGTCGGCACAGTATTCGAGATACTGACGCATGTCCGTCACCGACATGCCGGCCACGCCGCCAGACAGCACGTCTTCGGCGAACTGGGTCTCGCAGGCGATCGCGTCCGCCATCATCTCCTCGACGTGCGCGCGCATCGCATCGTCGAACAGCTCGGGTTCCTGCGCGCGCACGGTGCGCACCACCTCGAACGCGAACGCCATGTGTCCGCTCTCATCGCGAAACACCCAGTTGGTGCCAGCGGCCAAGCCGTGCAGCAGGCCGCGCGAGCGCAGGTAGTAGACGTAGGCGAATGCGGCGTAGAAGAACAATCCCTCGATGCAGGCGGCGAAGCAGATCAGGTTGAGCAGGAACTGGCGGCGATGTTCGCGCGTTTCCAGCCGCTGCAGACCCTGGATCGAGTCGATCCACTTGAAGCAGAACGCGCCTTTCTGGCGGATTGACGGGATCGTCTCGATCGCGGCGAACGCACCGTTGCGTTCGGCCGGGTCGGGGATATAGGTGTCGAGCAAGGTGAGGTAGAACTGCACGTGCAGCGCTTCCTCGTACAACTGGCGCGACAGGTACATGCGCGCTTCCGGCGCGTTGATGTGCTGGTACAGGTTCAGCACCAGGTTGTTCGACACGATGGTGTCGCCGGTGGCGAAGAACGCCACCAGCCGCTGGATCAGGTGGCGATCGGCGGCGGACATCTTCGTGTCGAGGTCGCGCGTATCCATCGAGAAATCCACCTCCTCGACCGTCCAGGTGTTCTTGATCGCGTTGCGGTACATCTCATAGAAGCCGGGGTAGCGCATCGGGCGCAGGGTGAGTTCGAAGCCCGGATCGAGGATGTGGGCGTTGCGGGTGGGTTGGGCGGACATGGGGTTCCTTCGATTCAAAGCTTGCGTGCATAGGCGTCATGCACGAAGCGGCTGACATAGGTGGCGAGGCCCAGGCCGGCTTGCGCAAGTTTCTGCATGTTCACTACATGCGCGCGGCCAGTGACCTCATCGGTGTATTCGTAAGTTTCGCCATTGACGAAGCGGATGCGGATGAAGCCGTCACCGGATTCGTACGCGGCGACGCCGGAGTTGCCATCGAGATTCCGGTAGCGCTTCATCGCGACACCTCATGGCGTCATTGGCAGGCCTCGCAATACTCCGGGTTCTCCAGTGAACAAACCACCGCGGCGGTCGCATGGCCTTGGTCGGGCGGCGCCGACACCGTGGTCTTGGCGATCTTCGTCGCCGGACGCGAGCGCAGGTAATACGTGGTCTTGATGCCGGCTTTCCACGCGTACATGTACATCGAGCTCAGCTGGCCGATGTTCGGGTTTTCCATGAACAGGTTCAGCGACTGGCTCTGGTCGATCCAGGCGCCACGGGCGGCGGCCAGTTCGATGAGCGCTTTCTGCGGCAGTTCCCATACGGTGCGGTAGATCTCGCGAAGGCGTACGGGAATCGCGTCGATGCCCCGCACGGAACCCTCCGCCAGCTTGATCGCGTCACGGATGTCGGATGTCCACAGCCCCAGTGATTTCAGCTCGTCGGCGAGGTAACGGTTCACCTGCAGGAAATCGCCGGACAGCGTCTCGCGCTTGAACAGGTTGCTGACCTGCGGCTCGATGCATTCGTAGCAGCCGGCGATCGAGGCGATGGTGGCGGTGGGCGCGATCGCGATCAGCAGCGAGTTGCGCAGGCCGTGCTGCTTGATGCGTTCGCGCAAAGCGTTCCAGCGTGCGCCGTCATGCGGCGTGGCATTGGGCCAATGATCGAACTGCAGCTCGCCGTTCGCGGCGCGGCTTTCGGCGAAGCCGGGGTGCGCGCCTTCCGCCTCGGCCAGATCGCATGACTGCGACAAGGCGTTGAAGTAGATCTCCTCGGCGATGCGCGTGGACAGCGTCAGCGCCTCGGCCGAGTCGAACGGCAGGCGCAACTTGAAGAACACGTCCTGCAGGCCCATCACGCCGAGTCCGACCGGGCGCCACTTCATGTTGGCGGTACGTGCGGTATCGATGGGGTAATAGTTGAGGTCGATTACCCGGTTGAGCTGGCGCACCGCGGTGCGTACGGTGGCGGCGAGCTGGTCGAAGTCGAACGCGCCGTCAACGACGTGCCGCGCCAGGTTCACCGAGCCCAGGTTGCACACCGCCGTCTCGGTCGCCGAACTCACTTCCAGGATCTCGGTGCATAGGTTGGACAGGTGGATCACGTTTTCCGGTTTGGCCGTCTGATTGCTGGTGGCGTTGCAGCGGTCCTTGAACGTCATCCAGCCGTTGCCGGTCTGTGCCAGCGTGCGCATCATGCGGGCATACAATTCGCGTGCCTTCACGGTTTTCACGGCCAAGCCATCGGCTTCGGCCTTGCGATACACAACATCGAACGTCTCGCCCCAGCTGTCGACAAAGTGCGGTACCACTTTGGGGTCGAACAATGACCACTCGCCATCGTTCTCGACCCGGCGCATGAATTCGTCGGGAATCCAGTTCGCGATGTTGAGGTTGTGCGCGCGGCGCGCGTCGTCACCGGTGTTGTCGCGCAGTTCGAGGAAATCCTCGATGTCGGCGTGCCACGATTCCAGGTAGACGCACGCCGCGCCTTTGCGCTTGCCACCCTGGTTCACCGCGGCGACCGACGCGTCCAGCGTCTTCAGCCACGGCAGCAGGCCGTTGGAGTGGCCGTTGGTGCCCTTGATCAGCGAACCGCGCGAACGCACCCGCGAATACGCCAGGCCGATGCCGCCGGCGAACTTGCTGAGCTTGGCCACGTCGGCGTACTTGTCGTAGATCGACTCCAGCGAATCGACCGGCGAGTCGAGCAGGTAGCACGAGCTGAGCTGTTCGTGTGCGGTGCCGGCGTTGAACAGCGTGGGCGAGCTTGCCAGGTATTCCAGCGACGACAGCAGCCGGTAGAGTTCCAGCGTCTCGCCGATCTCGTTGCCGCCCAGCGCGCAGGCGATGCGCATGAAGAAATGCTGCGGCGTTTCGATCACCAGCCGCCGCTGCGGATGGCGCAGCAGGTAGCGGTCGTACACCGTGCGCAGGCCGAAGTATTCGAAGCGGCGGGTAGCCAGCGGATCGATCGCGTCGTTGAGCTTGCGCGCGTTGGCGGCTACGAAATCGCGCAGGCGGTCATTGAGAATGTCCAGCTCCGCGCCGCGCGCCATCGACTGCGAAAAGCTCTGGATTTCCTGGCCACTGACTTCCTTGTCGATGTACGCGCCGAGCAGGCGCGCGGCGAGCTGGCCGTATTCGGGTTCCTCGGCGGTCAGCGCGGCGGCGGTACGGATCGACAGTTGATCCAGTTCTTGCGTGGTGGCGCCGTCGTACAGGCCGCCGATGGTCTTCAGCGCCACGCGCAGCGGGTCGACGCCATGCAGGCCTTCGCTGCTGCGAGTGACGGCGCGCACGATCTTGTTGACGTCAACGGTTTCCTGGCCGCCGTTGCGCTTGGTCACGCGCATCTGGGCGGGGTTGTGTGGCGGGGTCAGTGCGAATGCGGTTTCGTTGGTGGAAGAAGGGGCAGGTGAATCGGCGCGCGCGACGGTGCGCTCGCGATCAACGGTATCGAGGGGCTGCATGGCTGGTGGCTCCGGAGCATGGACATCAAACACCTGCTCCCGCGCGCAGGGCCTGATAGCGATGGATTCTGGAGGCGGCGCGCAGGCCGGGCGCTGGATAGCGACCGGCTTCACGACGCACTTCCCCGCGGAAGCCGTCACTACGCACCGGGACACGTTCGTCCCGGTGTGCCGGCAGGTCTTCGGACTTGCGGACATGGATCTGGCGATCCGCCTACTCGCTCCCGCTTCCCAGCCGCCGAGGGCCAGTGCATGTGGGTGCTTTCGTTTCCGCTTTACCGCTGCGGGGCAGTTCCGGAATTACACCGGATTCCCTTTTAAGCCCGACCGACGATCGCGTCTGGACGGGCACCGACGGACACAACATATCGGGTGACCAGGGAAGGGTCAACCCAACAAGTTGTGCATAAGTCGTCAAGCAGGCCGCTTGCGGCGAGTGCCGGCGCGGCCTGCAGCGGGATTACAGCGCGTCGTGATCCAGCTCGCCGGTGCGGATGCGGATCACCTGTTCCAACGTGCTGACAAAAATCTTGCCGTCGCCGATCTTGCCGGTGCGGGCGGAGGTCTGGATGGCCTCCAGCACGCGGTCGAGCTGGTCGTCGGCCACCGCCACTTCCAGCTTGATCTTGGGCAGGAAGTCGACCACGTATTCGGCACCGCGATACAGCTCGGTGTGGCCTTTCTGGCGGCCAAAGCCTTTTACTTCGGTTACCGTGATGCCTTGCACGCCGACTTCGGCCAGCGCTTCGCGCACGTCGTCCAGCTTGAACGGCTTGATGATCGCCACGACCAGCTTCATGGGTTGTTCCTTGGAAGGCATCGGCCAGGGCCAAAGCTGCATTTTGCCTGTCTGGCCGGGTGTTGTCGCCTGAATGCGGCTCGTGTAGGACAATCCTTACAACTCTTGACGGAACATGCCGATGGCGCACCCGATTTCCATTCACCTAGTATTTACCTCGACGAGTGCGAGGCGCTATCCATGATGGATAGGCAGGATATCGATCAGATTGCCCTGCGACTTGTGTCGTTGGTACCGCCAGGACTGGCACAGGCGCAGCAGGACTTGCGAGCCAACTTCCAGGACGTTCTGGCGCAGGGATTGCGCCGCCTCGACCTGGTCACCCGCGAAGAATTCGAAGTCCAGTCCCAAGTACTGGCGCGTACCCGCGCCAAGGTCGACGAATTGGAGCGACGCGTGGCCGAACTGGAGGCCACGGTGGCTGCCCGCGTGGGTCAGTGACAAACCACCTCCCGGGAGCCGCCTCCGATCCGTCACCCTCACCCCGAGAACGATCGGAGGCGGTTATTTATTAGCACTGCTGGATGGAGTCGCTTGATGCTCGTTTCTGTCAGCGACCCATCCTCCATGCGTCAGCGATCAGCGGCCGCATGAGTCTTGCCGTCACCCTCAGCCGCGCCCAAGAAGGGATCGCCGCACCACAGGTGATGGTCGAGGTACACCTTTCCGGCGGCTTGCCGTGCACCAATATCGTCGGCCTGCCCGAGGCCGCGGTGCGCGAGGCACGCGATCGCGTGCGCGTGGCGATCCAGAACACCGCGTTCGAATATCCCGGTCGCCGCGTCACCGTGAACCTGGCGCCGGCCGAGTTGCCCAAGGACGGTGGCCGTTTCGACCTGCCGATCGCACTGGGCATCCTCGCTGCCAGCGGCCAGGTGCCGCGCGAAAAACTGGACGACTGCGAATTCCTTGGCGAGTTGGCGCTGACCGGCTCGCTGCGCAGCGTATCCGGCGTGCTGCCGGCGCTGCTGCGCGCGCGGGCCCGCGGGCGCCGCGTGGTGGTGCCGCGCGAGAATGCCGCCGAAGCGGCGCTGGTGCCGGATATGGACGTGCGGGTGGCCGACACTCTGGCCGAGGTGTGCGGCTGGTTGCGCGGCGCGCACGAGCTGTCGATGCCGGTCGGCATTCCCAGCAATGGCGGCGCCGAAGATGGTCCGGACCTGGCCGACGTGCGTGGCCAGTTGCAGGCGCGGCGCGCGCTGGAGATCACCGCCGTCGGCGGCCATCACCTCTTGCTGGTGGGGCCGCCGGGCACCGGCAAGACCATGCTGGCCGAGCGCCTGCCCGGCATCTTGCCGCCGCTGTCGGAATCGGAAGCGCTGGAAACCTGCGCCGTGCTATCGGTGGCCGGGCAGGTGACCGACCTGGCGCGCTGGCGCCGGCGTCCCTTTCGCGCGCCGCACCATACCGCGTCGGCGGTGGCGCTGGTCGGCGGCGGTTCGTATCCGCGCCCGGGCGAGATCTCGCTGGCGCACAACGGCGTGCTGTTCCTGGACGAACTGCCCGAGTTCAGCCGGCATGTGCTGGAAGTGCTGCGCGAGCCGATGGAATCCGGCCACATCATGATTTCGCGGGCGGCGCGGCAGTCGACCTTTCCCGCCCAGTTCCAACTGGTCGCGGCGATGAATCCCTGTCCCTGCGGCTACGCCGGCGATCCGCGTTGCCAGTGCACGCCGGACCAGATCCAGCGCTACCGCGCGCGCATCTCCGGACCGCTGCTCGATCGCATCGACCTGTGCGTGGAAGTGCCGCCGGTGCCGCTGGCGGAGCTGGGCACGTCGCGCAATGAACGCGACGAAGATTCCGCCACGGTACGCGCGCGCGTGCTCAGGGCGCGGCGGCAGTCGCTGATGCGGGCGGGGCGACCGAATGCCGAGATCAGCACGCGCGAGCTGGAGCGTGACTGCGCGCTGGGCCCCGCCGAGCGGCGCTGGTTCGAGAGTGCACTGGAACGGCTGGGCCTGTCCGCACGCGCCTACCATCGCGTGCTGCGGGTGGCCCGCACGATCGCCGACCTCGACGGCGGCGCCGCGCTGCTGGAGCGCGAGCACTTGGCCGAGGCGCTGCAGTACCGTCGCTTCTGAGTTTCGCCTGCCGGCTGGACGTCTCCACCGGTGCGTGTTTCGATGGCGGCCCGATCTTCCAAGGACTGCGATGACTATCGAGCTGGGCCTGATGCTCGCCGGCATGCTGATGATCGGCTTCCTGGCGCAATGGCTGGCGTGGCGGGTGAAGCTGCCGGCGATCCTGTTCCTGCTGCTGGCCGGCATCGTGCTGGGCCCGGTCAGCGGCGTGCTCGATCCGGACAAGCTGCTCGGTGAGCTGCTGTTTCCGACCGTGTCGCTGGCGGTGGCGCTGATCCTGTTCGAGGGCAGTCTGACCCTGCGTTTCCATGAGTTGCCGGGGATCGGCAAGGCGGTACGCGGGCTGGTCAGTTACGGCGCGGTGGCCTCGCTGCTGCTGCTGGCGCTGGCCGCGCATCTCGTCGCCGGGCTGGCCTGGCCGATCGCGCTGCTGTTCGGCGCGCTGGCCTGTGTGACCGGCCCGACGGTGATCGCGCCGATGCTGCGCACCCTGCGCCCGAACGCGCGCATTGCCAACACGCTGCGCTGGGAAGGCATCGTGATCGATCCGCTGGGCGCGCTGTTCGCGGTGCTGATCTACGAGGCGATCGTGTCGCGCCAGGAAGGCCACACCATCGGCATCTTCGTGGCCACGATCGGCTGCGGCGTGGTGATCGGTGCACTGTCCGCCTGGCTGATGGCGTTCTTCCTGCGCCGTCAAATGATCCCCGAGTACCTGCAGAATTACGCCGTGCTGGCCGCGGTGCTGCTCGCCTTCAGCCTATCCAACACGATCACTCACGAGTCGGGGCTGCTGGCGGTGACGATCATGGGTATCGCGCTGGGCAACCTGCGTGGCGTGCATATCGACGACATCCTCGACTTCAAGGAGAGCCTCACCACGGTGCTGGTGTCGCTGCTGTTCATCCTGCTGGCGGCGCGGCTGCACTGGCCGCTGCCGGACGGCATGCTGGGCGCGGGCATCGCCCTGTTCGTGATTGCGCAGTTGGTGGTGCGGCCGCTGACCGTGGCGATTTCCAGTTTCGGCAGTGGCCTGAACTGGCGCGAGCGCACGCTGATCGGCTGGGTGGCGCCGCGCGGCATCGTGGCGGCGTCGGTGTCGGCGCTGTTCGCGCTGCGCCTGGACACACTCGGCGTGGCTGGTGCGGAGGCGCTGGTGCCGCTGGTGTTCACCCTGATCATCGGCACGGTGATCCTGCAGAGCGCCACCGCGCGGCCGCTGGCGATCTGGCTGAAGGTGGCCGAGCCGGAGCCGCGCGGTGTGCTGATCTTCGGTTCCGACCAGGTCGCCCGCGCAATCGGCAAAGCGCTGCATGAGGCCGGTTTCCGCGTGATGCTCGCCGACGACGACTGGGATGGCATCCGGCTGGCGCGGATGGAGGGGCTGGCCACATTCTTCGGCAATCCGGCTTCGCCGCATGCCGAACGCCACCTCGACCTCACCGGTATCGGTCGGCTGCTGGCGGTCTCCACGCATCGCGAGCGCAACTCGCTGGCCTGCGTGCATTACCGGCAGGAGTTCGGGCGCGAGAAGGTGTATCGGCTGCGCAACCTGACCCCGCAGGAAAACACCGATCGCGCGGCGCTGGCTGGCAGCCTGCTGGCGCCACCACTGTTCGATGAGGAGATGACTCACGGTCGCTTCGCCGACCTGCTGGCGCAGGGCTGGCGGGTCAAGTCGACCGGGCTCAGCAGCACCTTCGACTGGCCGCACTTCATCGAACAATACGGCTCGAACAGCGTGCTGATGTTCGGCGTGGAGGAGAAGGGCGCGTTGCGGGTGGCCTCGGCCAAGCGTGAGCTGGAACCGAAGCCGGGCTGGACGGTGATCGCGCTGGTGCCACCGACGGCGGTGTAGGAGCGCACCCTGTCTCGTCACGCGACGAAGATCATCGCGCACAGGGTGCGCTCCTGCCGGCGTGGTGTCCTTACGCCGCCGAAGCCTGCCTGAACTGCGCCTCCTCGGTCGAGCCTTTCAGTGCGGTGGTCGAGGACTGGCCCTGCTGGATTGCCTGGGTCACCTGGTCGAAGTAGCCGGTACCGACTTCGCGCTGGTGCTTCACCGCGGTGAAGCCGCGTTCGGCGGCGGCGAATTCCAGTTCCTGCAGTTCCACGAACGCGCTCATCTGGCGGCGCGCGTAGCCGTGCGCCAGGTCGAACATACCGTAGTTGAGGCTGTGGAAGCCGGCCAGGGTGATGAACTGGAACTTGTAGCCCATCGCGCCCAGCTCCTTCTGGAAGTTGGCGATGGTGGCGTCGTCCAGGTTCTTCTTCCAGTTGAAGCTGGGCGAGCAGTTGTAGGCCAGCATCTTGCCGGGGAATTTCGCGTGGATCGCCTCGGCGAA
>NZ_BAAAFK010000001.1:459250-569050 GCF_039523495.1 Rhodanobacter soli
GGTCCAGCCCCGGGCGCACGCGGTAAAAGCCTTCGACGGTGCGCTCGCCGGTGATGAAGGCCTTGTCGTTCGCGTCGATGTCCGAGGTGAGCAGGTCGGCGGCGTCGGCGTCGGTGCGCGCCACCAGCAGGGTCGGCACGCCGGCGACGTCGGCGGCAAGCCGCGCGGCGTTCAACTTGTCGACCGCCTCGCGGGTCGGCACCAGCACCTTGCCGCCCATGTGGCCGCACTTCTTCACCGAGGCCAGCTGGTCCTCGAAGTGCACGCCGGCGGCGCCGGCCTCGATCATCGCCTTCATCAGCTCGAACGCGTTCAGCACGCCGCCGAAACCGGCCTCGGCGTCGGCCACGATCGGTACCAGCCAGTCGCAGTCGTCCTTGCCCTCGGCATGGTGCAACTGGTCGGCGCGCAGCAGAGTGTTGTTGATCCGCTTGACCACCAGCGGCACGGAGTTGGCCGGGTACAGCGACTGGTCGGGATACATTTCACCGGCCACGTTCGCGTCGGCGGCGACCTGCCAGCCGCTGAGGTAGATCGCCTGCAGCCCGGCCTTGACCTGCTGCATCGCCTGGTTGCCGGTGAGTGCCCCAAGGGCATTGACGAAGTCCTCCTGGTTCAGCGACTTCCACAGCCGCTCGGCGCCGCGGCGGGCCAGCGAATGCTCGACCGCAACGGTGCCGCGAAGGCGCACCACGTCCTCGGCCGAGTAGTTGCGCTGCACGCCGGTCCAGCGCGGGTTGTTGTCCCAGTCCAGGGTGATCTGTTCGGCGGTGGGCAGGGTGGTGGTTTTCATGGCGTGGCTCCGTAAGCGAAAGTTCGGACGGTTCAGGCGAGCTGGTCGTAAGCGGGCAGGGTGAGGAAGTCGCCGAGTACGTCGGCGTGAGTCATCGCCGAAAGCAGGTCGGCGGCCGTGTCGGCGCGAGCGGCGCCAGGATGTTGGCTGTCACGCAGGCGATGGGTGTGCGTGGCCACCGCGTGGTCGAACAGGGCGAAGTCGATCGGCGCCTGGTCCGGGAATTCGAGGTCGCCGTGATGCAGCCACTGCCACAACTGCGCGCGGGCGATCTCGGCAGTGGCGGCGTCCTCCATGAGGTGATGGATCGGCACGCAGCCGAGGCCGTCCAGCCAGGCGGCGGTGTAACGCAGGCAGACCTCGACGTTGTTGTCGAAACCGGCGCGCGTGATCGTGCCATTCGGTGCCGCGAGCAGTTGCTCGCGCGTCACGTGCACGTCTTCGCGCAGCACGCTCAGCTGGTTCGGGGCCGGCATGTATTGGTCGAAGATCTGCTGCGCCACAGGTACCAGCGCGGGGTGCGCGACCCAGGTGCCGTCGTGCCCGGCCTGCACTTCGCGCAGCTTGTCGGCACGCACCTTGGCCAGCGCCGCTTCGTTCGCTGCCGCGTCGCCCTTGATCGGGATCTGCGCGGCCATGCCGCCCATCGCGAACGCGCCGCGGCGATGGCAAGTCTGGATCAGGAGTTCGGAATACGCCTTCAGGAATGGCGCGGTCATGCCGACCTGGGCGCGCTCCGGCAGCAGCCGGTCGCGATGGCTGCGCAGGGTCTTCAGGTACGAAAAGATGTAGTCCCAACGGCCACAGTTGAGGCCGACGGCGCGGCGGCGCAACGCGTGCAGGATCTCGTGCATCTGGAACGCCGCCGGCAGCGTCTCGATCAACACGGTGGCTTTCATCGTGCCGACCGGCAGCTGCAGCTCGTCCTCCGCCGTGGCCATCACCGCGTCCCACAGCGCGGCCTCCTCCATCGCTTCGAGTTTCGGCAGGTAGAAATACGGGCCGCGGTCGCGGCTGTGCAGCGCGCGGGCGTTGTGGAAGGCGAACAGGCCGAAGTCGACCAGCGCACCGGCCATCGGCTCGCCGTCCACGCTGACGAACTTGTCGTGCAGGTGCCAGCCGCGCGGACGCACCACCAGCACGGCCGGCTTGTCGTTGACGCGGTAGCTCCTGCCGTCGGGCGAGGTGAACGCGATGCTGCCGTTCACCGCATCGCGCAGGTTGATCTGGCCGTCGAGCTGATTGGCGAAGGTGGGCGCCGAGGAATCCTCGAAGTCGGCCATGAACACTTTCGCACCGGAGTTCAGCGCGTTGATGATCATCTTGCGCTCGACCGGTCCGGTGATCTCGACGCGGCGGTCCTGCAGTGCGGCCGGGATCGGTGCCACGGTCCAGTCGGACTCGCGGATCGCCAGTGTGTCGGCACGGAAGTCCGGCAGGCCGCCGGCGTCGTAAGCTGCCTGGCGCTCACGCCGGGCCTGCAGCAGGCGCTGCCGGGTGGCCTCGAAGCGGCGGTGCAGCTGGGCCAGGAAACTCAGCACTGCGGGGGTCAGGATGCTTTCGTAACCGGCGTGGTCGGCGTGGATCTCGACGGTGCCGATCTCGAGTCGTTCCTGCGGTACTGCCATGGGTTCGCTCCGTGTCGTGGGTGACTCGAAGCTAGGGCAGAAGCTATGTATTTGACAAAGTGAATGTTTCAATCACTACTATGAGCGTTGCCAATATTTATTCCAACTAACTGAATGAATTCAATGAAAAGGCTTGGTGACACGCTGAACAAGCCGAAAAAGTCGCGCGGCAACGCAGCAAAAAAGCGTGTCGTTGGCGAGCATGCCGACGAAGCGGGCGGCCGTTTCTACTACAAGGGCAACCGCCACAAGCAGCTGCGCGCGTTTGTCAGCGTGGTGAAACTGGGCACGCTGACCCGCGCCGCCGAGGCGCTGTACCTGTCGCAGCCCACCATCAGCCTGCAGTTGCAGGCGCTGGAACGGGAGCTCGGGGTGAGCCTGGTCGAGCGGCGCCGGCGCCGCATCAACCTCACCGATGCGGGTGAGGCGCTGTACGAGCTGGCTCGGCCGCTGGTCGAGGGCTGGGACACGCTGGATCGCGACTTCCAGGCCAAGGTAAAGGGCCTGCAGTCCGGCCGACTGACCATCGCCGCCGGCACCTCGACCATCCAGTATCTGTTGCCCGAGCTGGTGCGCAGCTATCGCGAGCGCTTCCCCGCGGTGCAATTGCAGCTGGCCAACGTCACCGGCAAGGACGGCCTGGCCTTGTTGCGTGCCGACGATGCCGACTTCGCGGTCGGCTCGATGCTCGATGTGCCGAATGACATCGCGTGGGCGCCGGTGCACCACTACGACCCGATGCTGATCATGCCGCCGGATCATCCACTGGCCGCGAAAGAAAAAATCACGCTGGAGGATATTTCGCCGTATGGGCTGATCCTGCCGCCGCAACGGCTGTCCACTTACCGGCTGGTCGACCTGGTGTTCCAGCAGCAACAGGTGCCGTACCACGTGGCGATCGAGGTGGGCGGCTGGGACGTGATCAAGGAATACGTGGCGATGGGCATGGGCATCTCGATCGTCACCGGTATCTGCATCACCGCGGCCGATCACGGCCGTCTGGCCGTGCGCAACATGAAGCAGTACTTCCCGCAGCGCAGCTACGGCGTGGTGATGCGCAAGGGCAAGTTCCTCAGCGCCGAGGCGCGCGCGTTCATCGACCTGGTTCGTCCGGGCCTGCTGACCCATCGTGACTACGACGATCCGGGGCATTCGCAGCGCTGATCTTGCCGCGCGCTCTGCTGGGCCGTGCCGCCCTGCGGGGGTTTGGCGCACGGCGCACACGGTCAGACGTCGCGGTGCTTGCCCTTGAACGGCGCGTAGAACGCGCGCAGGCGGGTGATGTCGGCGTCCATGTCGGCGCTGGTATCGAACAGCGGGCCGAGCTGGATGGTCTTGTCGGGGTAGTGGAAAGCCACCGTAAAAATCGGCACGCCGGCGTCGTGGGCGATGCGCCAGAAACCGCTTTTCCAGCGCTTCACCGGCTTGCGCGTGCCTTCCGGCGCGATGCCCAGCCAGAGTTTCTCGCGCTGACGAAACTGGTCGATCATCTGCTCGACCACGCCCTTGGCGGCGCCACGGTCGATCGCCATGCCGCCGAGCCGACGCAGCAGGCCGCCGAGCGGCCAGAAAAACAACTCCTGCTTGCCCATGAAATGCACGTCGGCGCCCACCGCCACCTTGACCAGCAGGCCCCACATGCCGTCCCACCAGGACGAGTGCGGCGCGGCGATCAGCACCAGCTTCGGCGCGTCGGGGAACTCGCCGACCAGACTCCAGCCGGCCATGCGCAGCACGGCACGGCAGGTGCGGCGTTGCCACCCGTCGCGCAGTTGCGGCATCTGCGGCGGCAACTGGGCGGGAGTCGGGAGATGACCCTTCATTCGAGCTCCGGTTTGCGTGAGCGGTCCTGCTTGATCCTGCCGCGTTGCTGCTTGCCGGCCAGGCGGCGCTCCTTCGAGGCGCGGGTCGGTTTGGTCGCGACGCGTTTCTTCGGCGGCAGCAGCACGCCGCGGATGATCTCGACCAGTCGCTCGCGCACGTCGTCGCGGTTACGCGCCTGGTCGCGGAAGCGGCGCCCCTGGATCACCAGCACGCCTTCACTGGTCAGTCGGCGATCGCGGCGCTCCAGCAGGCGCGCGCGGACTTCCTCCGGCAGCGAGGGCGAGTTGACCACGTCGAAACGCAGCTCCACCGCACTCTCGGTGCGGTTCACGTGCTGCCCACCGGGGCCGTCCGCGCGCAGGAAGCGCTCGACCAGTTCGGACTCGGGCAGGGAAATGCTGCGGCTGACGATCAACATGCAAGGAGTGTAAAGGGGGCGAGGGGCGAGTAGCGAGGGCGCAAGGACCGGATTGTCCGGCCAGTCCGCGGGCTGGCGCTCAAGCACCCTCACTTCCCATCGGCAAGCTCCAGCCGACGCGTTCGAGCAGTTCCACATATGCTGCGTCCAGCGGCGCCTCGAGCTCCATCGTGGCACCCGTGACCGGATGTGCGAAGCGCAATCGCCACGCGTGCAGCAGCATCCGGTGGCAGCCGAAATGCTGCTTGTACAGCCGGTTGTGGTCGCCGCGGCCGTGCTGGCAGTCGCCGATCACCGGATGGTGGATGTGCGCAAGGTGCTTGCGGATCTGACGGAAGCGGCCGCTCTCCGGTTCGGCCAGCAGCAGCGCGTAACGCTGTTGCGGATAGCGGCCCAGCGCGATCGGCACCTCGACCGTGGCCAGCCGCCGGTAGTGCGTGCGCGCCTCGCGGCGCGGGCCGGTTTCGCGCGAGCCGGGCAGCGGATAGTCGACCACGCTTTCCGCCGGCTCCGGCCAGCCGCGCACCACCACCAGGTACTGCTTGTGCACCGCGCGCCCCATGAACTGTTCGCCCAGCGCGGCGGCGACTTCCTTGCTGCGCGCGATCAGCAGCACGCCGCTGGTGGCGCGATCGAGCCGGTGCGCCAGGTACACGCTGTCGCCGACCTGTTCGCGCAGCAGGTCGATCAGAAACTCCTCGGCGTTGCCCACCATTTTCGAGCGATGCACGGCGAGTCCGGCGGGCTTGTTCACCGCGATCAGCGCATCGTCCTGGTAGAGAATCTCGATCATGGTTTGGTCTGTGCGGGAGCGCACACTGTGCGCTCCCGCAGATCAGCGCGAGCGTGGCCAGCCGATCGCGAACGCCAGCAGCCCGGCGATGCCGGCGCACAGCGGCGGCCAGATGCCGTGTTGCGGCGCCGATGTCCACAGCAGGGCCGCGCCGATCAACAGTGCGCCGCCGAGCAGGCCGCAGGCAAGCAACTTGTGCTGGCGCTGCGCGTTCTCGTGCAGCAGCTTGAGCGCCGCCGGGTCGCTCAGTGCGCGCTGCTCGCCGCGGCCGATCTGGCGCAAGGCATCACGCATCAGCTCGGGAAATTCCGGCGCATGGTGCAGCCATTCGGGCAGTCGCTTGCGCACCTCGCGCAGAGTGCGCAGCGGGCTGTAGCGTTCGCGCAGGATGCGTTTCAGCACCGGATGCGCCACCGCCCAGATGTCGATCTCCGGGTCGAGCATGCGACCGACGCCCTCGATGTTGAGCAGGGTTTTCTGCAGCAGGATCAGCTGCGGCTGCAGGGTCAGCTCGAAGCGGCGAGCGGTTTGGAACAGCTTCACCACCAGCTCGGCCAGCGAGATCTGCGACAGCGGGCGGGTGAAGTACGGCTCGCATACCGTGCGCACCGCCGCCTCCAGCTCATCCAGCCGCACGTCGGCGGGCATCCAGCCGGCGGCCACGTGCAGTTGCGCGATGCGCGCGTAGTCGCGCTCGAACAGCGCAATGAAGTTCTGCGCCAGCCAGTACTGGTCGGCCTCGGGCAGCGAACCCATGATGCCGAAATCCAGCGCGATGAAGCGCGGCTCGCCGGTGTGCGTGGGGTCGACCCAGATGTTGCCGGGGTGCGCGTCGGCGTGGAAGAAGTTGTCGCGGAACACCTGTTCGTAGAACACCCGCACGCCCTTGGCAGCGAGCGCCTTGCGGTCGAGCCCGGCGGTGTCGATCGCTGCGATATCGTCGCTGCTGATGCCGTACACGCGCTCCAGTGTCAGCACGCGCGCACTGGTCAGTTCCCAATGCACGGCCGGCACGTAGAGATCCACGCCACTGTCAAAGTTGCGCTTGAGCAGGCTGGCGCTGGCGCCTTCGCGCTGCAGGTCCAGCTCGTTCTCCAGCATCTTCTCGACTTCGGCGACGACGTCCAGTGGACGGATCTTGTCGGCGTTCGGATGCCAGCGCTGGGCCAGCTCGCCGAGCGAACGCAGCAGCTTCACGTCGCGGGCGATCTGCGCGTCGATGCCCGGGCGCAGCACCTTCACCACCACCTCGCGGCCGTCGTGCAGGGTGGCGGCGTGCACCTGGGCGATCGAGGCGGAGGCCAGCGGGGTTTCGTCGAATTGGGCGTATAGACGGCCAATCGGAGATTTCAGTTCCTGCTCGACGATCGCGCGCGCCGCGCTGCCCGGGAACGGCGCGACCTGGTCCTGCAGCAGGGCGAGTTCGTCGGCGATGTCGGCCGGCACCAGGTCGCGCCGGGTCGACAGCACCTGGCCGGCCTTGACGAAGATCGGCCCCAGTTCGGTCAGTGCATGGCGCAGGCGTGCGCCGCGCGGCAGGCCGCGGATGTCGATGCGCGGGCGCGCCACCAGAGGGCGCAGCAGTTTCAACGGGCGGTACAGGTGGGCGGCGTCGACCAGTTCGTCGAGCCGGTACGCCAGCAGCACCGAGGCGACCCGCAGCAGGCGCGGCACCACCTTCAGCGGCGTCACGCGGCGTTGCCCTGCAGGCGTTGCACCAGCCGTTGCACGCGCGATTCCAGCCGCTCGCTGCGCTCGCGCAGGTCGTCCACGCCGTCGAGGAAACCTTCGACTTCGCCTGGTGCCATCGCCACGCGCGCCTCGTCGCGCAGCCAGTCGGCGGTGTCTTCGGTGAGGTGGCTGGCGGTGTCGCGGGCGTGGGCGAGGCCCGTGCGCACGGCCTTGGCCAGCGGCACGCCGAGCACGTCGCCGAAGCTGCGCGCGAACGCTTCCTCGAAATCCGGAGCGAACTTGCTGGCCAGTTTTTCCAGCCGGCGTGCCAGCTCGGCGTCGCCGGCGATCTCCACCTTGCCCGGTGCGATGCCGTCGTCGTCACGGCGGAACAGCATCGCCAGCAGGCTGCCCGGGGTGGCGGCCACCTTCAGCTGGTTGTCGTCTTGCGGCGGACCGACTTTCAGGCGCGTGCCGTCGACGCTGACGGCCAGCGCGAGCTCCGGTCCGCGCAGGTGCAGTTGTACGCTGCGGCCGCTCAACGCAGCCAGCTTCTGCTGCGTGTCCGGATCCAGCGACAAGGTGTGGTTCAGCGCGGTTTCCAGCGCACGGCCAGCGAGCTTGCGCAGCGGTTGCGGCAACCAGGAGTTGGGAGTGGCGGCGTTCATCCGCCGATTGTAGCCCGCCGACCGGGCTCAGACGCTCGCGGCGCCGGCGAAGCCGAGCTGGCGCCAGGCTTCGTAGACAGCCACGGCGACGGTGTTCGACAGGTTCAGGCTGCGGCTGTTCGGGCACATCGGCAGGCGCAGGCGCTGGTCGGTGGGGATCGACTCCAGCACGTCGCCCGGCAACCCGGCGGTTTCGCAGCCGAACAGCAGCGCATCGCCGTCGGCAAAGCGGGCGTCGACATGGGCAACCCGGCCGCGGGTGGTGAAGGCGAACACGCGTGGCGTGCCGATCGCGCCGAGGCAGCTGGCCAGGTCGTCGTGCACGGCGACGCTGGCGTACTCGTGGTAGTCCAGTCCGGCGCGACGCATCCGGGCATCGTCAAGCTCGAAACCGAGCGGTCGGATCAGGTGCAGCGCTGCACCGGTGTTCGCGCACAGGCGAATCACATTGCCGGTGTTCGGCGGGATCTCGGGACGGAACAGGATGACGTGGAGCATCCGGCCATTATCGCGTGTCCGCGCCGATCCATGTCGAATGCTCAGCCGCCGATCTGCGGGCAGACCACACCGTCCGGCGGCAACGCGCAGCTACTGGGCGCGGCCAGCAGGATGGCCCCAACGCTGCTGTTGGCGGCGAGCTGCACGGAGGCCGACGTAGTCGTCACCATCGCGCCGAAGATCAGGCCGCAGACCGCCAGGCAGGCGATGAACAGGCCGCGCAACATCAAGGTCTCGAATTTCATGATCATGTCTCCGATGAATGAAGTGAAGTTCCTGCCCTCTTGGTTTAGCAATCCCCATGCCAAGCCATAATATTTTGCCAAGCCATTGATTTTGCAAGATTAAGTGAATGAGTTTGGCGGCCGGAGCATTGTCCGCGGACAGCTCGCTGACCGCCGCCGGACAGCCGGACAGGTCACCGTCGACCGTGCCGCAAGTCATTTGCGATGGCTGCGTGGCGCCGCTAGCCTGCAGGGACTCATCCGTGAAACAGGAGGTTCACCGTGGCAAAGAAACCGCTCGCCCTGCTCGTCGTCGGCCTGCTGACCTTTACCGGCGGCATGCCGCTGGCGCTGGCCGTTCCCGATGCGGCTGTCGCGACCGCGGCGACGCAACAAATCCCCGAACTCGCCTACACCCGCTTCACCCTGCCGAACGGCCTGACCGTGGTGGTGCACGAGGATCACAAGGCGCCGGTGGTGGCGGTGAGTGTGTGGTATCACGTCGGCTCGTCGTACGAGCCGAAGGGCAAGACCGGTTTCGCGCACCTGTTCGAGCACCTGATGTTCCAGGGCTCGGAAAACCACAAGGACGAGTTCTTCAAGCCGTTCGAACTGGCCGGTGCCACCGACCAGAACGGCACTACCTGGCTCGACCGCACCAACTATTTCGAGACGGTGCCGACCAGCGCGCTGGACATGGCGCTGTGGATGGAATCGGACCGCATGGGCCACCTGCTCGGCGCGATCGGCCAGCCGCAGCTCGACGAGCAGCGCGGCGTGGTGCAGAACGAGAAGCGCCAAGGCGAGAATCAGCCCTACGGCCGCGCCAGCGAGCTGATCCAGGCCGAGGCGTTCCCGGCCAACCATCCGTATCACCACGACACCATCGGCTCGATGGACGACTTGAACGCCGCCTCGCTGGGCGACGTGAAGCAGTGGTTCCGCGACTACTACGGCGCCGCCAACACGGTGGTGGTGCTGTCCGGCGACATCACGCCGGCCGTGGCGCAGGAAAAGATGCTGACGTACTTCGGCGACATCGCCGCCGGCCCGCAGGTACCACGGCCGCAGCCGTGGGTGGCGCCGCGCGACAGCTCGACCCGCGGCACGATGACCGACAACGTGGCGCAGACCCGCATCTATCGCGAGTGGAACGTGCCCGGCCGCGGCACCCGCGACGAGAACCTGCTGGAGCTGGCCGCCGCGGTGCTGGGCGGCAGCAAGACCTCGCGGCTGTACCAGCGGCTGGTCTACCAGGACAAGCTCGCCGACGACGTTTCGATCGAGGTCGAGCAGCACGTGCTGGCCAGCCTGTTCAACCTGCAGGTGGACGTGAAGAAGGGTGCGGACCCCGCCAAGGTCGAGGCGGCGATCGCCGACGAATGGCGGAAATTCCTGAAGGGCGGCCCCACCGCCGACGAACTGGCGCGGGTCAAGACGGAAACCCGCGCCTCGTTCGTGCGCGGGCTGGAGAAGGTCAACACGCAGGCGACGATCCTGGCCCAGGGCCAGCTGTATCGCAACGATCCGGGTGCCTACCTGAAAGACTTCAAGGAATACATGGCGGCCACGCCGGCCGATGTCAGTGCGGTGGCGAACAAGTGGATCGCCAAGGGCGATTACACGCTGACCGTGGTGCCGGGCAAGGTCGAGGAAACCGACATGGCAAACGTCGCCGGTCGTGCCGCTGCCAGCGGTGCGCCGCCGCCGGTGCTGTCGGCGAAGGGCGACTACCGCACGGTGACGAGCGATGTCGACCGCAGCAAGGGCGTACCCGCGGTCGGCACATTCCCGGACTTGAGCTTCCCCGCCCTGCAGCGCGGCAAGCTCGACAACGGCGTCGAGGTGATCCTGGCCGAGCGCCACACGGTGCCGGCGGTGCAGATGCAGTTGTTGTTCGATGCCGGTTACGCGGCGGACCAGGGCCGCAAGCTGGGCACCTCCAGCTTCACCATGTCGATGCTGGACGAAGGCACCAAGAGCCTGGATTCGGTCGAGATCGCCAAGCGCAAGCAGCGCCTCGGCGCGTTGATCGCCAGCGGCTGCGGGCTGGACTACTGCAACGCCACGCTCAACGCGCTGGATGATCAGCTGAAACCGTCGCTCGACCTGTTCGCCGACATCGTGCGCAACCCGGCGTTCCGCGCGGCCGACATCAGCCGCCTGCGCGGCCAGTGGCTGGCCGGGATCGCTCAGGAAAAGAGCCAGCCGACCGGCATCGCGCTGCGCACCCTGCCGCCGCTGCTGTACGGCAAGGGCCACGCCTACGCGATCCCGTTCACCGGCTCGGGCACCGAGGCGTCGATCAAGTCGCTGAGCGACGCCGACATGCGCGCCTTCATGGGCGATTTCATCCGCCCGGACAACGTGCAGATCCTGGTCGCCGGCGACACCACGATGGCCAAGATCATTCCGCAGTTGAACGCGGTATTCGGCAACTGGAAAGCCCCGGCCGGCAAGGTGCCTGCGAAGAACATCGGCAAGGTCGCGCCGCCGGCGCAGGTGCGCGTGTACCTGGTTGACCGCCCCGACGCGCAGCAGAGCCTGATCCTCGCCGGCAGCCTGGCGCCGTCCACCGAGGCGCCGAACGATCTGGAAATCCAGACCATGAACGGTGCGTTCGGCGGCACCTTCACCTCGCGCCTCAACATGAATCTGCGCGAGGACAAGCACTGGGCCTACGGTGCCTTCAGCTTCCTGCAGAACGCGCAGGGCCAGCGTCCGTTCATGCTGTACGCGCCGGTGCAGACCGACAAGACCGCGCCGTCGGTGGCCGAGATGCTGAAGGAAGCGAAGGGCGTGATCGGCGACCAGCCGCTGACCGCGCAGGAGATCGACAAGATCAAGGTCGGCGACGTGCGCAGCATGCCCGGCGGCTACCAGACCACCTCGGCGGTGATGGGTGCGCTGCAGGGCATCGCGCTGTACAAGCGGCCGGACGACTACGTGCAGACCCTGAAGTCGCGCATCGAGGCGCAGACGGATGCTTCGGTGGAGGCGGCGGCGAAGGAGATCATCCATCCGAACCAGCTGACCTGGGTGATCGTCGGCGATCTGGCGAAGATCGAGGCACCGATCCGCGCGCTGAACCTCGGTCAGGTACAGGTACTCGACGCCGACGGCAAGCCGGCCGCCGGCAAACCGGCGAAATGAGCCGGCGTGCGACGCCGGGTTTCACCGGCGCCGCACGTTATGCGTTGGTTGCAGGACGCGCTGGCGTCCTCGCGTTAGGATGGAGGCCGCGCCGGCAACGGCCCGGCCTCCTTCATGTCCAAGACACTGCTGCGGAGCTACCCATGCGCAAGACCCTGTTGTTGCTCGTTCCCGTCCTCCTGCTCGGTGCCTGCAGCTGGGGCATCACGTTGGATGACGCGGCAAAAAGCGTGCGCACGGCCTGGAGCGGCGACGTATCCGCCTGCCGCGACCTGGGCAAGGTCACCGTCTCCGTGATGGAACGCGTCGGTCCGGTCGATCGCAACAACATCAAGGTGCGCGACGAGTTGGAAGTGCTGGCCCGCAACGAGGCCGCCAAGATGCACGCCGACACCATCAAGCCGCTGGCCGAGCCGGCCGATGGCTCGCAGCCGTGGGGCGCCTATCAGTGCGGTGCGAAGGTGGTGCCATCGGCACGTTCGTCCGCGCCGGCCAGTTCGGCGCCGGGCAACGCGCAGACTTTCCCGATCCAGGGCCACTGAGCGCACGCCTTCCGGCGACGCCGAATCCGCAGGCGAAAGCCGCAGCAGGGCAAGTAACGGCGGTGGGCGTACCGTGCGTGGTTTGCGATGATGCGCTCTGTTGTCTGCCGATCTCGCCATGAACAAGTTGATCACCGCACCGGGTCGTCTCGCGCGCCGCATGCTGCCGTTCCGGCGCAAACCGGAGACGCACGCCGACCTGCCGTTCTTCGCGGTGCCGGCCGACGCCATCGCCGTGCTGCCCGATCCGGCCGCGTTCCGCCAGACACTGCTGCGCCTGATCGCGCAGGCCAGCCGGCGCATCGTGATCGTGACGCTGTACCTGCAGGACGACGACGGCGGCCGCGAGGTGCTCGATGCGCTGTACGCGGCGAAGGCGCGGCGGCCGGGGTTGCAGGTGTCGGTATTCGTGGACTGGCATCGCGCGCGGCGCGGCCTGATCGGCAAGCAGAAGAGTGAAGGCAATGCGGGCATGTACCGCGAGTACGCCGCGCGGCTCGGCCCGGGTGTCGACATCTACGGCGTGCCGGTGCAGAACCGCGAGTTGTTCGGCGTGCTGCACCTGAAGGGCTTCGTGATCGACGATGCCGTGCTGTACAGCGGCGCCAGCCTCAACGACGTCTACCTGGTGCGGCACGGGCGCTACCGGCTCGACCGCTACCACCTGCTGCAGCATCGCGGCCTGGCCGATGCGATGGCGGCGTTCGTGCATCATCATTTTGTCGAGAGCGCGGCGGTGCGTCGGCTGGACGTGGCGGAGGTACCGTCCACGAAAATGCTGCAGTCGGCGATCCGCGAATTCCGCCACGATCTGCAACGTGCCGCGTACGAGGTGCCGCACGCCACCCTGGCTGCCGGCGAGGTGGCGGTGACGCCGCTGCCCGGTTTCGGCCGCAGCGACAATACGCTCAACGAGGCCTTGCTGGCGCTGCTGCGCGGCACGCGCCAGCGGGTGATCCTGCTGACGCCGTACTTCAATCTGCCGCGGCCGCTGCGCATCGTGCTGGGCCAGCTGCTGCGGCGCGGCTGCCACATCGACATCATGGTCGGCGACAAGACCGCCAACGATTTCTACATTCCGCCGGGGCAGCCGTTCAAGACCATCGGTCTGCTGCCGTACCTGTACGAGAACAACCTGCGCCGCTTCGCCCGCGCGCATCGCCGGCAGATCGACAGCGGCCAGCTCAACCTGCACCTGTGGCGCGACGGCGACAACAGCTACCACCTGAAGGGCCTGTTCATCGACGACGACGTGGCCGTGCTGACCGGCAACAACCTCAACCCGCGCGCGTGGTCGCTGGATCTGGAGAATGGCCTGGTGCTGCGCGATCCCGCACACCTGCTGCAGGCGAAGCACGCGGCGGAGTGGGCGGCCTTGCGCCGGCATGCCACGCGGCTGGCCGATTACCACGCGCTGGAAAGCCCGCGGCGCTACCCGGCCGAAGTGCGCAGGCTGCTGCGACGATTGAACCCCACACGACTGGACCGACTGGTCAACCGTCTGCTGTGACGTTCAGCCCGCGGCGAGCCGGTTGAGCCGCATGCCCAGCCAGTTCGCCACGTTTGGCCATTCGTCGGCGAGGATGCTGAAGCAGACGGTGTTGCGCAGGCTGCCGTCGGTGCGGCGCTTGTACGCGCGCAGCACGCCTTCGCGCTGCGCGCCGAGGCGTTCGATCGCGCGTTGCGAATCCTCGTTCTGTTCGTCGGTGTGAAAGGCTACCGCCACGCAACCCAGCGTCTCGAAGGCGTGCTCCAGCAGCAGGCGCTTGCAGGCGGTGTTGAGGTGGGTCTTCTGCCAGCGTTTCGCGTACCAGGTGTAGCCGATGGCGAGGCGCGGCAGTTCGGCGTCGATCTCGTAATAGCGGGTGCTGCCGACGATGTCGCCGCTGTCGACCTCGCGCACGGCGAACGGCAGCATCAGTCCGTCGGCCTGGCCCTGCAGCGCTTTCTCGACGTAGCCGCCAGCCTGTCCCGGCGGCGGCACGCTGGTGACCGTAAGGTTCCACAGCTCGCCGTCCGCGGCGGCGACTTCCAGTGCCGGCACATGGTCCAGGCTCAATGGCTCCAGCACGACGTAGTCGTCCTGCAGGCGGATCGGGGCGAACGGGTTCATGGGCAGTCCGGCGTGGCGTTCAGGCGTCGAGATCGGGGATCAACTTGCTCTCGAGCCGCGCGATGTTGTCCTTCAGCAGCAGCTTGCGCTTCTTCAGCCGGGTCAGCTGCAACTCGTCGCGACCGATCGCGGAGGCCAGCCGATCGATCGTCGCATCGAGGTCGCGGTGTTCCATCCGCAACTCGGCCAGGAGATGGACGATCTCGGCATGATCCTGAACCTGCATGGCAATAACGGCTGCTGGGGGCGATCCCTCTAGTTTAGCGCCGTTTGCCGCCGGGTAGCCCGGCGTCCGGCCGGCTACAATGGGCGGTCTTCACCGTCCGATTGGCCGTCATGTCCGCCCAGCTCGAGATTTCCTGCCCACCCGCCGCCGAGGCCGGCAAACTGGCTCGGCGCCTGCGCCGCCAGGTGGGCCAGGCGATCGGCGATTTCGGCATGATCGAGGATGGCGACAAGGTGATGGTGTGCCTGTCCGGCGGCAAGGACTCGTACACCTTGCTGGACCTGCTGCTGCAGCTGCAGGCGAAGGCGCCGGTGCGTTTCGAGCTGATCGCGGTGAACCTCGATCAGAAGCAGCCGGGTTTCCCCGAGCATGTATTGCCGGATTACCTCACGGCACGCGGCGTGCCGTTCCACGTCATCGAGCAGGATACCTACAGCACGGTGACGCGGGTGATCCCCGCCGGCAAGACCATGTGCAGCCTGTGCTCGCGGCTGCGCCGCGGCGCGCTGTACACCTGGGCCGCGGCGAACGGCATCACGAAGATCGCGCTCGGCCACCATCGCGACGACATTCTCGCCACGTTCTTCCTCAACCTGTTCTACCAGGCGCAGCTGAAGGCGATGCCGCCGAAGTTGCGCTCGGATGACGGCCACCACGTGGTGATCCGCCCGCTGGCGTATTGCCGCGAGAGCGATATCGCCGAGTACGCGGCGCAGCGGCAGTTCCCGATCATCCCGTGCAACCTGTGCGGCTCGCAGGACAACCTGCAGCGCCAGGCGGTGCGGCACATGCTGGCCGCGTGGGAACAGCAGCAGCCCGGGCGCAGCGAGAACATCTTTCGCGCACTGGCGCATGTGTCACCCTCGCATCTGGCCGATCGCCAGCTGTTCGATTTCGCGCTGGGCGCGTCGTCTGCCGCGGCCTGGCCTGCCGACGCGGCGGATGAGACCGCGAATCCGCAAGCTTGAACATTCCGCCCACCCTTCCACTGTCTGTCGAGTAACCGCCGTGTCTTTCTTTGTATCCGTTGAAATGGCCCCGGGCGATCCGATCCTGGGCCTCACCGAGACCTACGTGGCCGATCCGCGCCCGGGCAAGATCAATCTCGGCGTGGGTGTTTACGTCGACGAGCAGGGGCGCATCCCGCTGCTGCCGACCGTGCACGAGGTCGAGCAGGCGCTGGCCGCGGCGGCGAAGCCGCGCGGCTATCTGCCGATCGACGGCCTGGCGGCGTACAACCAGCTGACCCAGCAATTGGTGTTCGGCGCGGAGTCGCCCTTGCTGGCGGCCGGCCGCGTGGCCACGGCGCAGACCATCGGCGGCAGCGCCGCGCTGCGCGTGGCGGCCGACCTGCTGAAGCAGGTGGCCGGGGCGGGCGCGAAGGTTGCGATCAGCAACCCGAGCTGGGGCAATCATCATGTGGTGTTCCGCACCGCGGGTTTCGAACTGCTGGAATACCGCTACTACGACGCGGCCAGTCACGGTCTGGATTTCGCCGGCATGCTGGAGGACCTGGGCAAGCTGGAACCCGGCACCGTGGTGCTGCTGCACGCGTGCTGCCACAACCCGACCGGCGTCGACCTGGATGCGGCGCAGTGGCAGCAGCTGATCGAACTGCTCAAGGAGCGCCGGCTGCTGCCGTTCGTCGACATGGCCTACCAGGGCTTCGACCAGGGTACCGAACAGGACGCCACCGCGGTGCGCCTGCTGGCGGCGTCCGGCATCGAGGCGTTCGTGGTCGCCAACTCGTACTCCAAATCGTTCTCGCTGTACGGCGAACGTGTCGGCGCGCTATCGATGGTCGGTGCCGATCGTGGCGAGGCCGCGCGGCTGCAGTCGAAGATCAAGCAGGTCATCCGCACGATCTATTCCAGCCCGTCCACGCACGGGGCCGCGCTGATCGCTGGCGTGCTCGGCAGCACCGAGCTGCGTGCGCGCTGGGAACATGAACTGGGTGGCATGCGCGGGCGCATCCATGCGATGCGCGCCGGTTTCGTCGACAAGCTGGCCGCGCTGGGTGCGCCGGATTTCGGCTTCATCAACCGCCAGGCCGGCATGTTCTCCTACTCCGGCCTGAGCAAGGCTCAGGTGCACCGGCTGCGTGACGAGTACGCGATCTACGCACTCGACAGCGGACGCATCTGCGTGGCCGCGCTGAACCAGGCCAATCTCGATACCGTGGCTGCGGCGGTCGCTGCCGTCACTCGCTGATGCTTTGCCAGCCCCCGCACCGTTCGCCCCCGGATCAAGTCCGGGGCAGGCTCTGAGCGTAGCGCAGCGGAGTCGAAGGGCACGCTGCGACACCCTTCGACTTCGGCCCTTCGGGCCTACGCTCAGGGCGAACGGTGTGGGGAGCTGAAATCTTGCCTACGGGCCTCTTAAAATCCGGATATCGAATGTTCTTTCGCAACCTCACGCTGTTCCGTTTTTCCCCCGCCGTTGCCAACGACCTGAGCCGCCTCGACGAAGCGCTGGCCGAGCACCGGCTGCGCCCGTGCGGGCCACTGGAAATGTTCACCAAGGGCTTCGTGCCGCCGGTCGGTCGTGGCGAGCATGAGCCGCTCACGCATGCCGTCAAGCAATGCACGCTGCTGACCGTGGGCGGCGAGGACAAGCTGTTGCCGGCAGCGGTGATCAACGACGAACTGCATCGCAAGGTGCAGAAGATCGCCGAGGAAGAAGGCCGCAAAGTCGGCGGCCGCGAGCGCAAGCGGATCAAGGAGGACCTGCTGACCGAACTGCTGCCGCGCGCCTTCGTGCGCAACTCGCGGATGTCCGCCTACGTCGACAAGAAGCACGGCTGGCTGGTGCTGGACACCTCCAGCCGCAAGTCGGCCGAGAATGCGCTGACCCAGATCCGCGAGGCGCTGGGCAGCTTCCCGGCGGTGCCGCTGGCGCCGGAGGAGGGCCCGCGCGTGCTGATGACCGACTGGCTGGCCAACGGCAACCTGCCGGCCGGACTCACCCTCGGTGACGAGTGCGAACTGCGCGACCCGGCCACCGCCACCGGCGCGATCGCCCGCTGCCGCCGGCAGGACCTAGATGCCGAGGAGGTCAAGGAGCACCTACGCAACGGCAAGCAGGTGTTCATGCTGGGCCTGACCTTCGACGACCGCATCAGCTTCGTGCTGGGCGAGGACCTGATCGTGCGCAAGCTGAAGTTCCTCGACGTGGTGATGGACGAGCTGGGCGACAGCCAGCAGGACGCCCAGGCCGAGCTGGATGCCGGTTTTGCCCTGCTGACGCTGGAACTGGAGCGGCTGCTGGGCAAGCTGGAGGAATGGTTCGGCCTGCCGCGTCCGGCCGATAGCTGAACGAAATACCCATACCGCCGGGGCCTCCGGCGCGCCATACTGGGTGTCCGGCCGCTTGCTGGCGGCGGATCCCCATCCTTTGATCAGAACGGGCCAGGCGAGAAGCAGGCAGGATCATGGCGCAGCATCTGGAAGGCGATTGGCTGGAACTGGCAACGGTGGGTGGCAGCCTCATCCGGGTGCTGAAGAGCGCCCATCCGCGCGCGCGCCGGCTGCGCCTCACGGTGACGCCGCAGGGCGCGCGGGTGACCTATCCGCTGGGCACCCATCCGGCCCAGGTCAGCGCGTTCCTGCGCAACCACGCCGACTGGCTGGAGCAGAAGCTCGACGAACTGAACCTGATCGTGAAGCCGTTGCCGCCGCTGCGCGTGGGTTATGCGTGCAGTTTTCCGTTGCGCGGCGAGACGGCCGAGCTGGACTGGGCCGAAGGTACCTACCCGAAGATCGAGCCGCACGCGACCGGCCTTACCCTGGTGATCCCGCGCCCGCATACCCGTGCCTTGCCGATCGCCCGCGGGTTGCTCGCCTCGCATCTGGAAACGCTGATCCGCCGCGACGTCTCGCGCTGGCTGGCCGGCTACGTGCCACTGCTGGGGCTGGCGCCCACCGCGCTGAAGATCCGCCCGATGAAAAGCCTGTGGGGCAGCCTGGACACCCGCGACCGCATCAACCTCGATCTCGCGCTGGCGCTGGCGCCGCCGGCCGCGCTGCGCTACGTGCTGGTGCACGAGCTGTGCCATCTCAAGGTACGCAACCATTCGCCACGATTCTGGAGCCAGGTCGAAAGCCTGCTGCCCGGCTGGCGCGAACAGCGCGACTGGCTGCGCCAGCACGGCGCGATCCTGAAGGCCGAACTCGACCGGCTGATCGACGACGTGGCCGACTGACGCCAGCGCGCGGCCGTCTCAGTGGTTTCTGGGCTGGCGCACGTACTTCGTACCCAGCAGCACATCCCACAGCGGCGTGGTGACGCCGAAGTTGCTCTCGGGGTGATAGTGGTGCACGTGATGGGCGCCGGCCCAGCGCCGCAGCAGCGGCTGCTTGAAGCGCACGTGGTGGATGATGAAGTGGCTCAGGCCGTAGACGATGTAGCCGAAGGTGATCGCGCTGGCCAGCAGCAGGGCGAAGCCGGTGGGCATCACCAGCACAAACACGCCGGCCAGCGCCAGCAGTACGGCCGGCGGCAGGAAGAACGGCAGCGAGTCGTAACCCAGCGGCCGCTGGTGGTGCATGTCGTGACCCTGCGCGAACAGCGGGATCCGCGTGTGGAACATCCAGCGGTGGAAGAAGTACTCAATGAAGCTGAAGGCGAACAGGCCCACGCCAAGCGCCAGCAGCGCGGTCAGCGGGCCGTCGGCATGGCTGCGCCAGCCCAGCACCAGCAGCAACAGGCACAGCACGCTGTCCACGCCGAACTCGGCCCAGTAATTGGCGCGGGTGGCGGACATCCGCACTACCGCGTCCACGAAGATGCGCCAAGGGTTCCGCTTCATCACTTGATGCACCGTCCTGCCTTCATGCGCATGGGTACGCCAGACTGCGGCGTCACCGCCGCATTCTCCCATGGTGTCACACGCATTTCACAATGCCGTGTCAGGGCAGCGGCGATCTGTTCAGCATCCTGCATGCGGGTATCGTGCATGGCTCAGTGCGACAGTGCGAAGCCGGTGAGGATCTGCGCGGTCTGCTCGGGCTTTTCCAGCATCGGCATGTGGTTGCAGCCGTTGATGGTGCTGGTGCTGATCGCGCTGGCGCTGGTCAGACCGTTGCGCAGGCTGTCCAGCGCGGAGATGTCCACGATCCGGTCGTCATGGCACCACAGGCCGAGCACCGGCATGCTCAGCTGGCCAAGCCGGTTCTGCACCGAAAGGTACTGTCCGGGCTCGCGCAGTTCGGCGAAGGTGCGCTCGATGAAGGTGTGGTCGCGCTGGTTGTGTTTCACCAGCACGTCGACGAAACGGGCGGGCAGGTCGAGCGGCTTCTCGAATGCCAGCGAAGTGGCGCTTTCGAAACCGGCGCGGTCGTCGTACACGAACGGGTTCTTGCCGGCCAGCGCGTCGCTGTCGAACGCGTTCTGCCGGCCCTTCAGGCCGAACGAGTCGAGCAGGGCCAGTCCGGCCACGTGCTCGGGATGTTCGCTGGCGTACACGCCGGCGATCGCGCCACCCACCGAGTGGCCGACCAGCAGGAAGCGCTGCAGGCGCAGGGTCTGCACGAACGCATCGAGCCGCCCGGCCTGGGCGTCGATGTTGTAGCTGGCGTCGGGTACTCGCGAGGAGTCGCCCCAGCCGGGCAGGTCGGGAATAATCAGGTGGAAATGCGGCGTGAGCAGCTTCGCCGTTTTCAGCCAGACGTTCTTGTCCGCGGCGAAGCCGTGCAGCAGCACGATGGTCGGCCCCTGGCCGCCTTCGTAGTAGACCCAGTGCGTATCGCCGGCCTGTACCGAATGCTTGTCCAAGTGCGCCGCCATCGCCTCGCGGGTGACGTTCGCACGCAACAGCCACTGTGGCGCGAACAGGTAGCTGCCGCCGAGCACGATGGCCAGCAGCGCGGCCAGCCAGCCCAGGAATTTCAGCCGGCGCAGCAGCATGCGTTTCCAGAGCGGGGTGGTGATGTTCGTTGGTGGCGGCATGATGGTTTCTTGGAGGAGTCGTGACTGACATCGCTGCCTCCCCTGCGATGCAGGGGAGGAGCTGCGGTTACTTCGCCTTCTTCGCCTTGGCGATGATGCCTTCGACCACCTGCTGGGTCAGCGGGTGGTAGCCGGCCCTGGCCTTGGCGTAGACCTGCTCGGCGTAGGCCAGGCCTTCCGGCGTTTTCACGAACGCCTTGTACAGCGGCGTGGTCAGGTAGATGCGGCCGATCCGGGTCATGTGCTCGGCGGCGGCCGACCACGCGGACTTGTCGCCGGCGGCGATCGCGTGGCTGTACCAGCGCATGCCGATCTCCGCGTTCGGCGTGCCGGTGAGGTGCCAGGCGGCGTCGAGTTCCTGCATCTTCGCCAGCGGCGGCGCATCCGGCAGGCGATCAAGGAAGTACATCCATTCCTGCGTATTCCAGCCCTTGGCGTCGAGTTTGCCGGCGGCCAGCTTGCCGGCGAGGAAGTCGCTGCGTTCGCGGTCGATCGCATTGAAGCGCGGCGAGTCGGGCAGCGGCGCATCCTGCGGGATGCCTTCGCCGTAGACCCAGGCTTTCACCTCGTCCCAGCTCATCTTGCCGGGGTACTTCTCGATCAGGTTCGGCTTCATGTAGTCGAGCATCTGTTCGGTGGTGATGCTCTGGAACGCGAAGTGGTGGAAGTAGCCCTTCAGGTACGCGTCGAAGTGCTCGCGGCCGAAGCGCTGCTCCAGCGTGCGCAGGAACCACGAGCCCTTGTCGTAGGCCACGTCGGACAGCGCATCGTCGGCGCCGATGCCGCGCGGATCGGGCGCCAGTTTCTGCGCGTTGGCGGCCATCGCGCCGATGCTCTTCTGCAAGGCGCGGGCGGACAGCAGCGCCTCCTCGTCGGCCAGCGCCTTGCCGTACACCGCCTCGGTGATGCGGCCCTGCACGTAGGTGGTGAAGCCCTCGTTGAGCCAGATGTCGCGCCAGGCGGCGCTGGTCACCAGGTTGCCCGACCACGAGTGCGCCAGCTCGTGCGAGACCAGCGAGACAAGGCTCTTGTCGCCGACCAGCACGGTCGGCGTGGCGAAGGTCATGTTCGGGTTTTCCATGCCGCCAAACGGGAACGACGGCGGCAACACCAGGATGTCGTAGCGGCCCCAGGCGTACGGGCCGTACAGTTTTTCGGTGGCGGCGATCAGCTTCTCGGTGTCCTCGAATTCATGTGCGGCCTTGTCGACCACCGACGGCTCCGCATAGACGGCCGAACGCGGCCCGGTTTCCTTCACCGCGAGGTCGCCCGCGCTGATCGCCAGCAGGTAGGACGGGATCGGGTGCGGCTGGTTGAACGCGAACGCGCCGTCCAGCGGATGCTTCGCGTCGTTGATCGCACTCATCACCACGCGCACGTCCTTCGGCGCGGTGACGCGGGCGTCGTAGGTGAAACGGATCGCCGGCGAATCCTGCAGCGGCACCCACGAGCGCGCATGGATGGATTCCGACTGCGAGAACATGAAGGGCAGTTTCTTGTCGGCCGTCTGCGCCGGGGTCAGCCACTGCAGGCCGGACGCTTCGGGCGAGGTGGTGTAGACGATGCGCACCTGCGCGGGATGCTTCGGCGTGGCGATGGTCAGCTTGCTGCCGAGCACCTTGTCGCGCGGGGCTAGCGCGTATTTCAGCGGCGTGGCCTTGCCATCGGCGGCCAGTGCTTCGACCTTGGCGATCTTCAGGTCGCGCGTGTCCAGCACCAACGACTGCGCCTTGGGATTCTTCCAGTCCAGCTTCAGCGTGGCCCGGCCGTCGAGCTGCTTGCGCGGAAAGTCGATCGTCAGGTCCAGGTCCAGATGCGTCACGCGCACCTGCTCGGGCTGGGCGTAGGAGTTCGGGTCGTTGGCGTACGCGGCCAGCGGCAGCAACAGCGTGCCGAAGGCGAGGGCGGGCAGCAGGCGCATGGGGAAGTCTCGGGCCGGAAAACCCCAGTATGCCATTGCCGTCGCGGCGGGCGCCCGTGACGAAAGCTCAGGGCAGTTCGTTGACCGAATGCGGGTCCATCGCGTACGGATACATCTCGGCGAGGAAACCCGGCTGCGCCTCCACCCGCGCCACCCACGCACGAAATTGCGGATACGCCTGCAGCGACAGCCCGGCTTCCTCGGCACGGCTGGCGTACGCGAACAGCGCGATGTCGGCGATGCCGTACTCGTCGCCGGCGATGAACGGCCGCGTCGCCAGCTCGCTTTCCAGGATGCCCAGCGTGCGCACGGCGGCGGCGCGTTTCGCCTGGATCATTTCCGCCGAACGGCGCGCCAGCTTGCCGGTCAGCGTCCAGTGCCGCAGCGCGCCGATTACCGACTCCACCCGCTCCTGCTCGAAGCACAACCATTGCAGCACCTTGGCGCGCCCGAACGGATCATCCGGCAGGTATTGGGTGCCGTCGGCGAGATACATGAGGATCGCATTCGACTCGGCCAGCACGCGGCCGTCCTCCAGCTGGATCGCCGGCACAGTGCCGGTGGGATTGATCCGCCGGTAATCGGCACTCTGACCCTCGCCCTCGAAGATGCTCACCGGCACCGTGCGATACGGCCGGCCGAGATGATGCAGCAACTGGCGCACCTTCCAGGCGTTCTGCGAGGGCAGGTAGTCGAACAGGGTGAGCATGGACGGCTCCGCTGGTGGTGTGTGCCCAGTGTGGTCGCGGTGTTTCCCCGCAACCATCCGATTCTTGCGCCCGATTCGCGGGCGACTGCTCAGCAGTACCGGTCCGCCAGCCGGTCGGTGGCTTCCACCAGCTGATCCACGATCGCCGGGTCGGTGGCGCTGTGGCCGGCCAGCACCACGTGCAGGTGCGCTTCGGGCCAGGCCTGGCCGAGGTCGTACGCGCTCGCCATCGGGCAGATGATGTCGTAGCGGCCGTGCACGATGGTGGCCGGGATGTGGCGGATGCGCTCGATGTCGCGCAGCAGTTGGTCGGGTTGCAGGAAGATCGCGTGGCGGAAGTAGTGTGCTTCCATCACGGCCAGGCTGACCGCCTTGTGCGGATCCTCGAAATCGCCGCCGGCGTCGGGATCGTGCAGCAAGGTGGTGCTGCCGCCTTCCCACGCGCTCCACGCCTGCGCGGCGGCGAGCCGGGTCGCCTCATCGTCGCTGGTCAGGCGGCGCCAGTAGGCGTCCAGCATCGAGCCGCGTTCCTGCTCGGGGATGAGGGCGAGGAAGCGCGCCCAGCGCTCGGGGAAGATCTGCGCGGCGCCGCCGTCGACCTCGTTGAACCAGCGCAGTTCCTGCGGCCGGCCCAGGAAGATCCCGCGCAGCACAAGGCCGAGCACGCGCTCGGCATGTGTCTGCGCGTAGGCCAGTGCCAGGGTCGAGCCCCACGAGCCGCCGAATACCACCCAGCGTTCGATCTCAAGTTGCTCGCGGATCGCCTCGATGTCAGCGACCAGGTGCCAAGTGGTGTTGTCGGTGAGCTCGGCGAACGGGGTCGACTGCCCGGCGCCGCGCTGATCGAACAGCACGATGCGATAGCGCGCCGGATCGAAGAAGCGGCGGTGGTAGGCCGACAGGCCGGCGCCCGGGCCGCCATGCAGGAACACCACCGGCAGGCCGGCGGGGTTGCCGCATTCCTCCACGTGCAAGGTGTGGATCGCGTCGACGGCGATGCGGTGGGTCCGGTACGGTTCGGTCTCGGGGTACATCTCGCGCATCAAGGGCATCCTCGGGTAATTGGTGGAAAAGGCATCAGTCGAATTGCAGCGCGGCGGTGAGGTCACCCGGTGGCGGGCCGCCGGCGGCGATCATCGCTTCCTCGCGCAGCGTCAGGCCGGCCAGCTTCTGCAGGCCGAAGCGGCGGCTGATGAAACGCAGGATCGAGCCGGTGTCGTAGATGGTGTGGTCGACGTGACCTTTTTTTGCGAACGGCGACACCACCAGCGCGGGGATGCGTGTACCCGGCCCCCAGCGGTCGCCCTTGGGCGGTGCCACGTGGTCCCACCAGCCGCCGTTCTCGTCGACGGTGATCACCACCAGCATGTTCGGCCACAGCGGGCTGGCCTGCAGCGCTTCGATCACTTGCGCCAGGTGCCGATCGCCGGCGTCCACGCTGGAATAGCCGGCGTGCATGTTGAGGTCGCCCTGCGGCTTGTAGAACGCCACCGGCGGCAGCGTGCCGGTCGCCGCCGCGGCAAGGAAGCGGTTGCTGTCGGCGCTGCTGCCCACGCCGGCGTCGCGCAGATGCTGCCGGCGCGCCGGCGTGCCGGGCGCGAACTGGCGGAAATAGTTGAACGGCTGATGGTGCACCTGGAAGTTCGGCACTTCCGGAAACGCGCGATGGTCGCCATCGCCATGGCCATCCAGCGCGAGCTGCCAGCCGCCGGCGTACCAGGCCCAGTCGACGCCGGCTTCGGACAGCGCGTCGCCGATGGTGCGGTGGGTCTGCGCGGGCAGGGTGCTCGGGCTGTCGGGATCGGCGAAGCGCGGGTCGCGCTTGTCGTGGCCGAACGCCGGCGCGTGGGCCGGGCCCATCGTGTTGACCGCCCAGAAGTCGGGGGTGAGCGCGTCGCGCGCGGCGAACTTCGCACGCCCCTGCATCGCGCTGGCCGGCGAATCCTCGGCCAGCTTCGGGCGGATGCCGGTGGGGTCGTCGCCTTCCACTTCGGCGATCTGGAATTTCGCCGGGCCGCGGTCCGCGTGCGGATAGAACGGCGGCTGCGCCGCGGCGAGGTACTGGTGGTTGAGGAACGAGCCGCCGAAGGCGCCCATGAAGAAGTTGTCGCACAGGGTGTACTGGCGGGCGAGCTGCCACAGCCGCAGGTTCGCCGCGCCGTCGGTGTAGTGGCCCATCACCATCGCGCCGGTGTTGCCCCAGGCGACGAAGCCGTCGTTGCGGCCGCCGTTGATCTGCAGCTGGTTCTCATAGAAGCGGTGCACCAGGTCGCGGGTGATCACGCCGTGCGGCAGCGGCGCGCCGTCGGCGGCGCGCAGCCCGAACGGGCGGTTCGGCAGGTCGGTGATCGCGTGCTCGTCGAGCTGGTAGCGGCGGCCGTCCACCACCTGCGCGTGCGGCGCGAGTCCGCCCCAGACCGGCGGCAGCGACGCCAGCAGGCGGCCGTCGCGGTCGCGCTGGCGGTAGGCGGGCGAGTCGAGCGCCTGCAACGGCTGGGCCAGGCCGGGGAAGCCCGCGAACAGGTTGTTGAAGCTGCGGTTCTCGGCGTACAGCACCACCACGTGCCGGATGTGGCGGCGCAGCTGCGCGTCGAGCATCGCGTCGGTGGCTGCGGGTGCCGGCGGGCGTTCGCCGAACGGCTTGCAGCCGCCGAGGGTGAGCGCGGCGCCGGCCAGCGCGATGCCGCCGAGCAGGCGCCGGCGCTCGGGGTCGGGCGGTGCGTCGGCCGGCGCCTCCGGGAGCCTGTTCTTGTCGGACTTGTCGTTGTCGTCGGTCATCGAAACAGTCGGCAGGGGAAGGGGATCAATCGTCCGACATGGCGCGCGCAGCATTCCACATCGCGCGGGTCAGCGGGCGGTTCTCGTGCGGCGTCTGCAACACGATCAGGGTGGTGGTGCTGGTGCTGGCGCCGGTCTTCAGCAGTCGGTCGAGCACGGACTCGAGATGGCCGATCGACATCGCCACCACATGCAGCAGGGCCGAATCCTCGCCGGCCAGGCGACGGCATTCGAGTACCTCGGGGATGTCTTCCACCAGGGCGCCGATGCGCGCGCAGGTGATGCCGTCGCAGCGCAGCCGGATCATCGCGCTGATGCCGTAGCCGAGCCGCTTCGGGTCGACCGTGGCGCGGTAGCCGCTGATCACGCCGGCTTCCTCCAGCCGCTTCACCCGCTCGGCCGCCGCCGGCGCGGACAAGCGCACCTTGCGGCCCAGCTCGGCGTAGCCCAGGCGCGCATCCTGTTGCAGCGCTTCCAGCAGTTGCCAGTCCTTGCCGTCCAGCTCGGGCCTGGCTTCGGTGACTTTCGATTCCACGGCGGAATACCTCGTCGATTGATTCGATCGCTGGTGAAACATCATGAAAACGATTCGGTGCATTATTCCGCGGCGCGACCGGCAAGACTAGGATGCGCACTTCCCCGCTGAAGGAATCCGTCCCCATGGATACCGTTGAACGTCTCGATGGCCGTGCGCTGCTGGCCATCGCGATTGCCCTGCTTACCTGGTCGTCGGCCTACGCCGCGATCGCCTATGCGTTGCCGTCCTTTACTCCCGGCGAGGTGGCGTTTGCGCGGCTGCTGATCGGCTCGCTGTGTTTTGCCGTGTTGCTGCGGGTGAAGCGCGTACCGCTGCCGGCGCGCCGCGACTGGCCGCAACTGGCCTTGCTTGGCGTGCTTGGCCTCACCGTCTACCACCTGTGCCTGAACTACGCCGAGACGCGGATCGCCAGCGGCACCGCCTCGATCCTGATCTCGCTGGTGCCGGCCGCCACGGCGGCAGTGTCGGCGTTCTGGATCGGCGAGCGACTGACGCTGCGCACCTGGATCGGCCTGGCGCTGGCCCTGGTCGGCACGGTGCTGGTGGTGCTGGCCAGCGGGCAGCGGGTGGAGGTGGATCCCCATGCCTTGCTGGTGCTGGTCTGCGTGGCCGTCTCGGCGATCTTCTTCGTGGGCCAGAAAGCCCTGTTCGCGCGCAGCAGCATGGTCGGCGTCACCGCGTTTGCGATGTTCGCCGGCACGCTCGGCGCGTTGCCGTTCGGCTGGCATTTGCCGCAGGCGCTGGCGGCGGCGTCGTGGTCGCACATCGGCGCGCTGCTGTGGCTGGGCATCGCGCCGACCTTCATCGGTTACCTCGCCTGGAACATGGCGGTGAACCGCGCGTCGGCGTCGCAGGTCAGCAGCTTCATCTACCTGTCGCCGCCGATCGCGCTGCTGATCGGCTGGCTGTGGCTGCACGAGGTGCCGAACGCGCTGATCCTGATCGGCGGCGCGGTCACCATCGGCGGCGTGGTGCTGGCGAACGCGCGGCGGCGTGCCGTGCCGGCAGCGATCGTCCCGGTCGCTCCGGCCGAGGCGTGCGAGCGATGCTGAGGGGCGCGTGATGGATCGTCTTTTCGACTTGGCGCGGCAGGCCGCGCAATTGGAACAGGCTTGGCGGTCGAAGCGGCTGGCGCGCGTCGGCGACGCCAGCCTCAAGCTGATGCGCATGGATGCGCAAGCCTATCCGGACGAGGTGCATGCGTACGCCGAGGGACTGCTGGTGCTCGACGGCGAAATGCACCTGGACGTGGCGGGCGAGGCAGTCACGGTGATTGCGGGCCAGCTCTACATGGTGCCGGCCGGCGTATCCCACGCGGTTCGGCCGGGCAGCCACGGAACCCTGCTGATCGTCGACGCTTGAACGGCGCTCAATTCAGCCGGGTGAGCCGCAGCACCTGCGGGTCGTCGGCATGATCCAGCAGCAAGCGTTGCACGCGGCCCTGCCAGGCCTGCGCGAAGGCCGCGCGTTGCTCCGTCGTGGCGCCGGGGTGAAGCGCGGCGACCATCAGCTCGCGCAGGTTCGGCGCCGACGGTACCGCGGACAGGTCCAGTTCCACCGCCACGGCAGCGCCGTTGTCGCGGCGGCTGAACTGCACGGCGGTGGCGCCGGACGCGGCCGAGAAGCCCAGCAGCGACTGCCGCACGAAGCGGCCGCCGATGCCGTGGAAGCCATTGCCGGCGGCGGCGCCGGTGATCAGGGTCAGCACCTGCGCGATGACGCCGGTGACGCCTTCGTCCTCGGCGGCCGGCATGCGCACCGCGATGCCGCCGCGCTCGGCCGGCTCGTCCGGGTACAGCGCGTGCAGCGCCGTGCGTGCCATCAGCCAGGCGCCGGCCACGGTGGGACAGGAGTGTCCGGCCAGGCGCACCGCATCGATGTAGGAATATTCCAGCAGGCCGTCTTCGGCGGCGCCGAGAAACGCGGCCAGCGGATCGCGCATCCGGATGCGCGGTGCCTGCTCGTAGAACGCGGGATAGTTCATGCGCCGGGGTCGCTCACTCGACCGGCAGGCCGGTGATGCCGAAGTCGATCATCACTGCGTCGGCATCGCGCTGGCGATAGGTCACCGTGAGGTTGTCGCCGAGACGCTCGCGCAACTGGGCGATCAGCGGGATCGGATCGTGGTCGTTGACGAAGCGCATCGTCTCGCCCGAGCGCAGTACGCTGATCGCCCCGAAGATGGCCGAGTGGCGGAAGCGTCGCGCCACGCCGCGCGCGTCGAAGAGGTGCACGTTCTGTTCGGAAACGATGTCGATGGACATGATGCGGGCTCGCAGGAAAGGGAGCCCAAACATACGCCGCACCGCGCGGCCAGCCACTGATCTGGATCAGGGCGGCGGCAATGACGCCTCGACCGCAGGCCGATGCTGCAGACGGGGCGCTAGAACTTGTACGCGCGATGGATCGCCACGACACCGTTGGTGAGGTTGCGCACCTCGACGCGGCCGAAGCCGGCGCGTTCCATCATGCCTTTCAGGGTTGCCTGATCCGGATGCTTGCGGATCGACTCGGCCAGGTACTGATAGCTGTCGGCGTCGCCGGCGAACAGCTGGCCCAGCTTCGGCAGGATCTTGAACGAGTGGAAGTCGTACAGCTTGCCGAACAGTTCGTTCTGCACGCGCGAGAACTCCAGCACCAGCGCGCGGCCGCCGGGCTTCAGCACGCGGCAGATGTCGGCCAGCGCCTTGTCCTTGTCGGTGACGTTGCGCAGGCCGAACGCCATGGTCACCGCATCGAAGCTGTTGTCCGGGAACGGCAGCGCCTCGGCGTTGAGCTGAGCCCAGCGCAGGCCGGCCACCAGGCCGCGGTCGGTGAGGCGGTCGCGGCCGACGCCGAGCATCGCCGCATTGATGTCGCCGACCACCACCTCGCCCTCGTCGCCGACCACCGGTTTCATCAGCGCGGCAATGTCGCCGGTGCCGCCGGCGAGATCCAGCACGCGGTCGCCGCGGCGCACGCCGCTGATCGCAACGAAGTGACGCTTCCACAGCCGGTGGATGCCGAATGACATCAGGTCGTTCATCAGGTCGTAGCTGCGTGCGACCGAGGTGAATACCTGGCCGACCAGCTTCTGCTTGTCGCCGACCGGCACGTCGCGGAAGCCGAAGTGGGTGGTCGGGTCCGGCGTGTTCTTGGGGGAGTGTTCGCTCATGCCTGCATGCTACCGGGTGACCGGCCGTGTTCGGGCCGGCATGACTTAGAGGGGAAGATCGGATTGCCTGGGTTGTTCGGCGGCATCGGTATCGGTACCGGCATCAACGGCGGCATGCGCGTGCACCTCGTGTTCGGCATCGACGTGCCGTCGGTGCAGGTCCGCGCTGGAGGCGTCCGCAGGTACTTCGTCAGCGCCGCGACGCGTCGGCGTGGCCTGCGGCGGTGTCGCGGTCCCGGGCACGTCCCCGCTCGGGGCTTCGCCCGCGACGGATTCCTTGTCGTTGCCGCCGGGGGTGATCTTCAGGATCGAATGGCGCACCTCGCGCGACAGGATCACCCGCGCGTCGCGCACCATGCCTTCCAGTGCGGCGTCGTAGTCGAGCTTGCCGGCGTCGTCGGTCCACACGATGCGGCGCTCGCGCAGCTTCTGGATGAAGCCGCGGAACAGCGCCTTGTCGAAGAATTCCGGCGCGGACAGTTCGTTGAGCAGGGACAGTCGCTGCGCGGTGAGCGTGCAGGCGTTCTCGAGTTCGGCGCCGCTCATCGTGTGCGGGCCGTTCTTGGCCAGCGCGGCGATGGTGATGTAGTAGCGCTCGAACGCCTGGATCAGGCTGCGCGCGATCACCTTGAGCTGGAAGGCGCCGTCGTCCTGGCCGGGGCTGCGCTCCAGCACGCGGCCCTCGCTGACCGCTTCGAGCAGGCCGCGGCGCACGAAGAAGTCGATGGTCGCCTGCAGTTGTTCCACGAAGCCATCAGCATCCCACGGCAGGAACAGCTCGCCCTGGATGAACGGGTAGATGATCCGGCCCAGCCGCAGGATCGAGGCGCGCGACATGCGCCGGTTGTTGAGGAAGCAGCAGGCCACCCACGCGGCGGTGGCGGCAAGGTGCAGCACGTTGTTGCGGAAGTAGCTGAGCAGCACTGCGCGTTCGCCGGTGGCGGTGAGCACGTCGCCCAGCGGGTGCTGCACGCGCTGGATCCAGCCCATCTGCTCGCCGTAGGCGATGATCGCGGCCGGGTTCATCGGGGTCAGCGTGACCCGGTCCGAATACGGCAGCTCCTCCAGCATCGTCTTGCTCAGCTCAAGCTGGGTCAGCAGGTCGCTCTCGGCCATCGCGTGCTTCGGCGTGGCCAGCAGGGCCAGCGCCAACAGATTGATCGGATTGACGTCGGCGGCGCGGTTGATGTTGATCTGGATCTGCTCGGCGAGGCGGTCGGTCACCGCGTTCAGCCACTCCGGCTTCGCCTCGGGATCGGCGCCGGCGGCGCGCCAGTCGGCGCTGGCCGCGTCCAGCAGCGGGGTCAGCTCGATCGGCTCGCCGAAGTTCAGCGCCACGTGGCCATAGCGCTGGCGCAGCACCTTCAGGCCGCGCAGCAGGCCGATCAGCGATTCCTTCTCCTTCGGCTGGCCGCTGAGTTCGCCGATGTAGGACTTGCCCTCCATCAGCTTCTCGTAGCCGATGTACACCGGCTGGAACAGCACCGGCCGGCGCGGCGCGCGCAGGAATGCGCGCACCGTCATCGCCAGCATGCCGGCACGCGGGGCGAGCAGGCGGCCGGTACGCGAGCGGCCCCCCTCGATGAAGTATTCCATCGGCACGCCGCGGTCGATCAGCTGCGCCACGTACTCGTTGAACACCACCGAGTACAGCGCGTTGCCCTTGAAGCTGCGGCGCAGGAAGAACGCGCCGCCGCGGCGCAGGATCGGACCGATCACCGGCAGGTTGAGGTTCACGCCTGCCGCGATGTGCGGCACCACCACGCCGGACACGTGCAGCTGGTAGCTCATCAGCAGGTAGTCGGCATGGCTGCGGTGGCAGGGCACGTAGATCACTTCATGGCCGGGCGCGGTGGCGCGTGCCTTGTCGAAGTGGTGCATCGAGATGCCGTCGTACAGCTTGTTCCAGAAGTTGCCGAGCAGGAACGAGGCCGAGCGCACCACCGGGTGCGAATAATCGGCGGCGATCTCCAGCGCCAACTGGTGCGCCTTGCGCCAGGCCTTGGTGTGGCTGGTCTTTTCCTTGGCGGCGCTGGCGGCGATCGCCGCGCGCACCGGTTCGGCATTCAGCACCGCGTCGACCACGGTGCGCTTGTGCGACAGGTCCGGCCCGATCACCGCGGCGCGGATGCGGCGGAAGTGGGTGCGCAGTACCCGCGCGACCTTGCGCGCGAAGCGCTCCGGGGTGATCCCGCCGGATTCGTCCAGCATCAGGCGCAGCGATACCGGCGCGGAGAAGTGCACCACGGTGTCGCGCCCGTTCAGCAGCAGCGCCAGCATCCGGCGGAAGCGGCCGACCATCACCCAGTTTTCCGAGAACAGCACGCGGAACCAGCCGCTGTCGCGGCTGGGCGCGCGGCCCACGTAGATCGACACCGGCACGATCTGGATGTCGCGCTCGGGCATGCCTTCCAGCGAATGCACCAGTTGCCGCAGCGGTTCGTTCGGGTTGCGCTTGCGGTTGCGACCGAGCAGCCTGCCGTCGCGCCGGGCCAGCGCGAATACCGAGCGCCGCCGGCGGGTGCCGGCCAGCGGCTGCATCGGATTGGGCAGGCCGGCTTCGCGGCAGGCACGCTGCAGGATCAGCGCATCGGAAAAACCATCGCGCTCGATCACGTAGCAGACCGGCACGCCGGCCTGCAGCAGGCTGGTCGGTTCGGCCGGGTCGCGGCGAATGCGCACCCATGGCTGCAGCAATTGGCCGGCCAGGTTGAACCACCAGGGGGCGCGTTGGCGGGCAGGGGAGTCCGCGGTGGTAGTCATGTGCATCCGTCCATTCTAACGGTTGCTTCGTTCAGTCTTTCGTTACGACGCTGCCGGCGCTGGTGGCGGGCGCGCTGGCGATGGCCGCCTGCTGCAGCTGCAGGTGCGACCGGCGCGCGTTCTGCAGCAGGTCCTCGCTGTACCAGCGGCCGTCCTCCTGCACCAGTTTCGACTCGGTCGACAACGACTTGCCGAGCAGGGTGTAGTCGACCTTCACCACGGCGTGGCCGTTGCTGTTGGACACAGGGGTGAGCTTGACCGAGTTCAGCGTGTTGTCCACCGACAGGCCGTAGATCGCCAGCAGCTGCTTGAGGCCGCCATAGGCGGTGGCGTACTTGCCCATCGTGGTGTCGAAATCCATCGCGCGCATCTGCTCGGGACTCTTCAGGTCCAGCTTGCGCGCCGCCGCCACGGCCACGCCGACCGCCTGCTTCGCCCTGGCCTGGTCGAACCACGGCGTCTGTTGGGCCCACGGCAGCAGTACGTCGAGCATGCCGCCGGCCTGGGTCTTCTGCGTCTCGCTGAGGGTCCGGCTCTGCGCGACGGCGCTCTTCAGCATGGCGTCGCCGATGCTGATCAGCACCGGCAGCTGGTCCTTGTACTGCTGTTCCATGGTGACCAGCTTCGGTTGCAGTTCGGCGTACAGCTGGTTCTCCGCGTCCGGCGCGGTGAGCTTTTGCATCGTCTCGTTGAAGCGGGCGCGATCCTCGGCGCTGATCGGCTGCGCATCCCGCTGCTGGAGTTGCCAGTCGGCGCGCATGTTGGCGTAGTCGGCCGGCGGCAGCGTGTGCTTCCACAGGCCGTTGAAGTCGCCGGCCTTGAGCAGGTCGACCGAGGCCTGCAGCGCCGTTTCCGGCGTGCTGCCGCCCGGTTGCGCGGGATCGTCCTTGCCGTGGCAGGCGCCCAGCAGCAGTGCGGCGAACAACGGCAGCATGGCGTGGCGAAGAAGGGAGGGGAGGCGCATCGGGGACTCTCGCGGTGGAGGGTGGCGGGCCAAGGTGATCGCGCAGGGTAAGGGTCGCGGCGACGTCGAAACAAGGGCGAGGCGCAAGTTTTGGCGATGCCATAAAAGAAAACCCCGCGGGCACGGGGCCTCGCGGGGAAGTCCGGCAGAGCCGGAAGGGAAATGGCCTTGCCTGCAAAGGTTTTGGTCAGCAGGTGTTGGCAGGCGAAATATTACTTGTTCGTTAAAGCTGAGGCAATACTTTTGTTTTGTATTGCAATCTGATGTTTCATATAGAAATTTATCATTGGGCATGCAACGCATCGATCTTCTGTCGACGCCGTTGCTCGGACGCGGCGCTCCAGTCGTTGTTGAACAGCGCCGGTTCCCACGAGCCGTAGGTGGGATTGGGCAGCACGAACCAGCGCGTGCCGATCCACGGCAGGTAGTCGGCGACGGCCTGGCGGCGGCCGTCGGCGGTATTGGCGAGGACGTCGACGAAATCGCCGATCTGGTCGCCGAACTGCATCAGCACGCGGTAATGCTGCGCGACCAGCTGGCGGCGGCAACCCTTCTCGCTGCCGGCCTGCTCGCAGCCTTCGACCACGGTGCCGAGGCCCAGGAACGATTGCGGGCCGCTGACCGGAAACCCGGCCTTGCGCAGGTTCGCCAGGGTGGCCTGGTCCAGGTCCCTGGCGCGGTTGGAAATGTAGATCACCTCGACGCCGTGCTTCGCGGCGAACCGGGTGAACTCGACCGCGCCGGGCAGCGCGCGGGCGCTCTCCTCGCGGCACCAAGCCGCCCAGTCGGCCTCGTTGTATTCGTGGTTGCCCTGCACCATGCGCGCGGCGAACGGCGAGTTGTCCAGCACGGTTTCGTCGATGTCCAGGATCACCGCCGGCTTCAGGCCCTTGAGCGGGGTGGTGCGGTCGCCCTTGCCCAGTGCGTCCCAGTGCTTGTCGTGCAGCGCGGCCAGCAGGCGCGCCTGGGCGTCGCGATAGGTCTGCAGGTAGATCAGGTCGTGCTCGATCGCGGTCTGGCTCCACGCCACGGCATTGAGGTTGTCGTTGGCAGCGACGGCGGCCGGCGCCGTCTGTGCAGTCGGCGTGGCTGGCGCCACGGCCACCGGTTGGTGCGGCGTGGTGGCACAGCCGGCCAGCAGGGCGAGCGCGAGCAGGGTCGTGGGCAGGCGAAATGGCATCGGGAAATCCTTGCGACAAGACGAGGCGAACAGTGAACGGAGTTTACGACAGCCCTGTGGCAGGGCTGGCAGCAAGGGCGGGCTGCTGACAGACTGGCGGCCCCGCACCCACCCACGGCTTCGTTCCGCATGGATTCTCCCTTGCCCGCCCTGCGCGAGCTTTCGCCGACCGTCCGTTACGCGAGTTACCTGCTGACGGCCGCGGCTCTGCTGCTGATCGTCGAGATCCATCTGCTGCCGGCGCTGCTGGCCGGCCTGCTGGTGTTCGAGCTGGTGCAGGCGATGGTGCCGCTGCTGGGCCGGCGCATTTCCGGCGACCGCGCGCGGGTGGTGGTGGTCGCCGTGCTGGGCGCGTTCGTGGTGGGCTTGCTGATCCTGCTGATCCTGGGTGCGATCAGCCTGTTCCACAGCGAGATCGGCAATCCGCAGCTGCTGTGGCAACAACAGCTGATGCCGTTGGTGGAGAAGGCGCGCCAGCAGCTGCCGCCGATCCTGGTGAACAACCTGCCCGACAGCGTCGACGACCTGCGCGTAGGCGCGATCGAGCTGGCGCGCAAGCATGCGGCCACTCTGCAGCTGGCCGGCAAGGGCGCGGTGCGGGTGTTCGTGCACATCATCATCGGCCTGGTGCTGGGCGCGATCGTGGCGCTCAGCCGGACCCGGCCGGCGCACCAGATGGGGCCGTTGGCGGGGGCGCTCAGCCTGCGCTGCCAGCGCTTGGCCGAGGCGTTCCACAACATCGTGTTCGCGCAGATCAAGATCTCGCTGATCAACACCTTGTTCACCGCGATCTTCCTGCTCGGCGTGCTGCCGCTGATGGGCATCCACGTGCCGCTGGCCAAGACGCTGGTGGTGGTGACCTTCGTGGTCGGCTTGCTGCCGGTGGTCGGCAACCTGATCTCCAACACCGCGATCGCCATCGCGGGGTTGTCGGTCTCGCTGGGCGTGGGCATCGCCGCGCTGGTGTTCCTGGTCCTGATCCACAAGCTCGAGTACTTCCTCAATGCACGCATCGTCGGCACGCAGATCCGTGCCCGCGCGTGGGAGCTGCTGGTCGCCATGCTGCTGATGGAAGCCGCGTTCGGCCTGTCCGGCGTACTCGCCGCGCCGATCTACTACGCGTATCTGAAAAGCGAGCTGGAAGCCGAGCACCTGCTGTAGCTGCCGCTCGTGAGTGGTGTCGGGCATCCATCGCGGGAGCTTGCTTCGCAACAGAGCCTATGGTGCACTCGGGCACCATCGCCGTCGTGGCGCAAGGGGCGAAATCCGGCATGCGTCTGCGCCATATCGAACTGTTTCACGCCGTGCTGACCACCGGTAGCCTGACCGGTGCGGCCGACCTCCTGAATATCTCGCAGCCAGCCGCCAGCAAGGCCTTGCAGCACGCCGAACAGCAACTCGGCTTCGCCTTGTTCAGCCGCGTGCGCGGGCGTCTGCAGCCGACCCAGGAGGCGCTGCTGTTGCGCCACCGCGTCGAGAAGATCATCCAGGACCTGCACGACCTGCAGCGGCTCACCGCGAACATCGGCCGGGCGGAAAGCTATCCGTTGCGGGTGACGTGCACGCCGACCCTGGCGCAGGCGCTGGTACCCGACGCGACCACCCTGTTGCGCAAGGCTTTCCCGGGCACGACCGCGGAACTGTTCACCCAGCACTCGGCGGAGATGTGCGAGTCGCTGATGCTCCACGAGGCCGACATCGGCCTCACGCTGCAGGACGCCGGCCACCCGGGGTTGCGCCAGGAACCGCTGTGCCACGGTCATGTCATGGTCATCGCGCCGCCGGGCTGGTGGTCGGCCGCGGAGCTGGCGCAGCCATTGCCGGTGGCCGCGCTGGCCGGCCAGCCCATGATCGGCATCGCCATGCAGGACGCGCTGGGCCGCATGCTGCAGAACCATCTGACCCAGGTCGACCCGGCGCCGCAGACCTCGATCTGGGTGCAGACCTATCAGCTGGCGTATTCACTCGTCGCGCAAGGCGAAGGCCTGGCCCTGGTCGATCCGTTCACGGCGTCGCGGGGCAGGGGGGAAACCGTGCAGACCCGTCCGCTGAAGCTGCAGCTGGACATCGTGCTTTACGCGGTCTACCGGGTGGACAGTCCGCTGAACCCGGTGCAGAAACGTTTCCTCGACCTGGTGCGCCAGCTTGCCCGGCAGATGCTGGCGCCGGCCTGAAGCGAAGACATCGCGCCCGCCCGTTCGAGACTGAGGCGTCCACAACCTTCAGTTATGCCAAGTGCCGGTCTTTTCATTGGTGGCTTTCGCATGCCTGTGTCTATGCTCAACCTCGTGCTGCGAGGGGGAACGAATGTCCGATCGAAACACGTCGCCACCATGTGCAGAGTCGGCCTGCGGGACAAGACCGTACCGCAGTGCCTTGCAGCCATGCCGGCCCGTGCTCTCGGTGGCGATCGCCACGCAGAACGGTGACACCACGATCGCCAGCGGGGACTGGTTCGCGGTCGAGGCAGATTTCGGGAACATCTACTGGGGTACATCCGTCGACGGGCAAAGCCATGCGAGCGCTGTGGCCTGCGGCGGTCTTGTTGCGGCAAAACACTTGGGGGGAATTTCATGAACAAGCGTCCCGGTCGGATCACTCCGACCTTGCTGGCTGTTGCGGTACTGCTTGCACTCACCAACATGGCGGCGGCGCAGAATGCGAGCCCGCCGACATCGGGCGATGCAACGGCCACGACACCTGCCGCGACACCGGCCAAGGCGAAGAACCTGGGCCCGGTGGTGGTAACCGGCACACGCGCCGGCAACCGCACGGAAAGCTCATCGTTGACGCCGATCGACGTGATCTCCGCCGACGTTTTGAAACAGACCGGCACGATCGACCTGACCCAGGCGCTCGCGCGCGCCATTCCGTCGCTGAACTTCCCGTTTGCGCCCGCCTCGGACACCTTCGCATTCCAGCGACCGTTCCAGTTGCGTGGCCTGTCGCCGGACCAGGTACTGGTGCTGGTGAACGGCAAGCGCTGGCACTCCGGCGCGCTGTTGCTGAGTCTGGGCCAGATCGGTCAGGGCTCGCAGGGCATCGACCTCAACACGATCCCGATGTCCGCCATCGACCATGTCGAGGTGCTGCGAGACGGCGCCTCGGCGCAGTACGGTTCGGACGCGCTGGCCGGCGTCATCAACATCATCCTGAAAAAAGGCGCGGAAGGCGGCAACGTGCAAGCCACCGGCGGGCAGTATTCAGCCGGTGACGGCCGGCAATGGCAGGGCTCGACCAGCTTCGGTTTCCCGCTCGGCGGCGACAAGGGCTGGATGCGCTTCGCCATGGAGAAGAGCAACCAGAGCCCCGCCAACCGCGCTGGCGTGGACCGCCGGCCCGGCTTCACTCATCTGGGTCCGAAATTCAGCTACGGCGTGGTGTCGTTCAAGAATCAGAACCTGTTCCTCAACACGCAATACGACATCACCCCCGGGGTGGAGTTCTACGCGTTCGGGCACTACGGACGCCGCGTCGGCGAGCCGCGCGGATTCTTCCGCTACGGCACCAACACCCCGAGCCCGAACAACGCGCTGATCGGACTGGTCTACCCGGACGGCTTTCTGCCGAAGGAGCACGGCGTCTCGATCGACCGCTCCCTGGTCGCCGGACTGCGCGGGGCGGTGAACGGCTGGCATTGGGACGTCAGCGCGAACTACGGCGGCAACCGGGTTTTCTACAGCACCCTCAACAGCACGAACTATGCCTGGCTGAATGATTTCGGCAGCAGCCCCACCGACTTCCACGATGGCACCCTGACGGCGACGCAGCAGACCTTCGACATCGACATTTCCAAGGAGATGGCCGTCAGCTGGCTGCCCAATCCGGTGACGGTGTCCTTCGGCACGCAATGGTTGCGCCAGGCCTACAACGTCGAGGCAGGCGAGCCGGCTTCGTACTATGTCGGCACGTCCGGCGTGCGCGGCGGCGCCCAGGGCTTTGCCGGCTGGGGGCCGCAGGACGCGATGTCGGTAGCCCGGACCGACATCGCCGAGTACGTGCAGCTGGAAACCAACCTCACGGACAGGCTGGGCGTTTCCCTCGCAGCGCGCCACGAGGATTATTCGGACTTCGGCACCACCACGTCCGGCGCGCTGTCGGCGCGTTTCGACTTCACCGACACGTTCGCCTTGCGTGGCAGCGCCTCGAGCGGCTTCCGCGCACCGACGCTGGGGCAGCAGCATTATTCGGAGACCACCTCGGCCTCCTTCGGTGCCGGCAACTCGCTGGGCCTGCCGCCGGGCATCTACCTGCGCGGGCTGGTGCCGGTGGACAACCCCATCGCCAGGCTGCTCGGCAGTGAGCCGTTGAAGCCGGAAAAATCGCGCAATTACACGTTCGGCATGGTGTGGAATCCGACCGATGCGCTCAGCCTGAGCATCGATGCCTACCAGATCACCGTCAACGACCGCATTGCACTGTCGAGCACGCTTTCCACCTCAACGCCGGCCGTGAAGGACTATCTGGCCGCCAATGGCGTGGCCAACCTGCAGTACAGCGGCATTTCCTACTTCACCAACGCCGGCAGCGTACGCAGCCAGGGTATCGACTGGGTATCCAGTTACAGCAGCGACTTCGCCAACGGCGGTTCGTTGATGACCACGCTCTCGGCGACCTACAACAAGAACAAGGTCACCGACGTTCGCCCGAATCCCGCTGTGCTCGATTCGCTGGGGGCCATCTTCCTGCGCCTCAACCGCAGCGCCACGAAGGGCCTGCTGGCCGACACCGCGCCGCGCAGCAAGGTGATCCTGACCGAGACGTACAACCTGGGCCGCTGGGGCGTGACGGCCACCGCGACGCGCTATGGCCGCATCACCACGTACGGCTCGACCAGCTACCTGGACGATCAGGTGTATCCGCACAAATGGCTGATCGACCTGGCGGCGAACTACAGCCTCGACAATTGGACGTTCACCGTCGGCAGCGACAACGTGCTCAACACCTATCCCGACAAGGTGCGCCAGAACAGCGACCAGAACGGCGCGTTCCCGTATTCGTCGAGCTCGCCGTTCGGCTTCCAGGGCGCGTTCGTGTACGGGAAAGTCCAGTACCACTGGTAGATCCGGTCAGCGCTGACGCAGCGAAAGCTCCGGCCCTTGCCGGGGCTTTCGCTGCGATACGCAGACAGCCACGACCGTCAGTCATGCAACGCGGCGGTCTTTCATGGGTAGCCGCCGCCTGCCTGTAACCATGCTCGACCCATCCCGTGGAGGGTGAACGAATGTCCGATCGAAACACGCTGCGACCCCTTGCCAAGCCTGCCGGCCGGACGACACCGAACCGCCGCACGTTGCGGTGGTACCGCCCCGTCCTGGTGGTGGCGATCGCCGCGTTCAGCGTGCTGGCGTACGCACAGAACGGCGCGGCACCCCGAACCGCGACAACAGCCACCGCCGCGATCGCCAGCGCGAATGCCCTGGCCACCGAAGCCGGTTTCGAAACCCTCGCCAAGGGTGGCAATGCGGTCGATGCGGCGATTGCGGTAGCCACGTCGCTGTCGGTGGTGCAGCCGGAAGCCTCTGGTATCGGCGGCGGCTTCCTGGCCCTGATCCACGATGCGGCCACCGGCAAGGACACCTTCATCGATGCGCGCGAAATGGCGCCGCAGGCCGTCAGCGAAGCCCACTATCTCAATGCCGATGGCACCCCCAACCGGGATGCCTCGGAAAACGGTCCACTCGCCGCCGGTATTCCCGGCATGCCGGCCGGTCTGGCGTACATGGCCGGCAAGTACGGAAAACTGCCGCTGGCGACGTCGCTGCAGCCGGCGATCCGGCTGGCCGACGAGGGCTTTCATCCCACCGGCGCGCTGGTCCGTTCGATCGGTCGCAAGGCTGAGGTGCTGGGCCGCTACCCGGCCTCGGCCAGCAAGTTCCTGCCCGGCGGCAAGGCGCCACAGGAGACCGGCATCTTCCGCGATCCGGGTCAGGCCGCGACGCTGAAGGCCATGGCTGCACGAGGGGCCGATGGTTTCTACAAGGGCGCGGTAGCGAAAGAGATGGTCCGGGCGGTCAAGGCCGCCGGCGGCACCTGGACGCTTGCCGATCTGGCCAGCTATCAGGCGAAGGAGCGGGCGCCGATCGAGCTCAATTACGCCGGCTACAAGGTGATCACCGCACCGCCACCGTCCTCCGGTGGCGTGGCCATTGCCGAAATGTTGAACATCATCGCGCCGCTCGACCTGAAGAGCTTCGACGAGGCGCATCGCATCCATTACCTCGTCGAGGCGATGCGCCGCGCCTTCCGCGATCACAACCAGTATCTGGGCGATCCCGATTTCGTGAAGATGCCGCTGGATATGCTGCTCTCGCCGTATTACGCCGATGGCCTGCGCCAGAGCATCCTGCCCGACCAGGCCACCAAATCCGCCTGGTTGCCGTCGGTGAAGGCGAAGAGTCCCGGCATGCACACCACGCATTACTCGATCGTCGACAAGGACGGCAACATGGTGTCGATGACCGCCACGGTGAACACCACCCTGGGTTCGAGTTTCGTTGCCGGCAAGACCGGCGTGCTGCTGAACAACGAGATGGACGATTTCGCCCTGGTGTCCGGCCAGCCCAATGCGTTCGGCCTGCTTGGCGGCACCGCCAACGCACCGGTCGGCGGCAAGCGGATGCTGTCGTCGATGTCGCCCACCTTCGTCATCGGCAAGGATCGTCTGGCCGTGATCGGCTCGCCCGGCGGCTCGACCATCATCACCCAGGTGTTTGCCGGCATCCTCGCCTTCATCGACGGCAAGAACGCCGGCGAGATCACCGCGCAGAAGCGCATCCACCATCAATTCATGCCCGACCGCGTCGACATCGAATCCGGCAGCGACATTCCGGCCGACGTGCTCGCGAAGCTGAAAGCGATGGGCTACGAAATCAACGACAGGGAATCGTGGGGCAACATGAACGTGGTGGTCTGGGACAAGACGACCGACGTCAAGACGGCGGCCAGCGATCCGCGCAACCCCAACGGACTGGGCAAGGTCAAAACCATCCATTGAGGCCCGGCCGTCCGGCCGGCATGGCCGACGGAATGCCGCGCGCTGCCGGCGAGCCATCCGGCAGCGGCGCGGCCGTCCGTCTCCCCGCATTTCGCCTGTCTGTCGCCGGTCGAGGCTCACCGGACCACGCCCCGGCGCAGGCACTCTCATCTGGTCGACGGCACGGCCGCCAAGTGGAGCAAGCCTTTCATGCCAAACCATGGCGATGCCATCCCGCCTGCCAACTGGGGTCCGCCTTACCTGCTGTACCTGGGCAACCCGACCGACGATCTGGCCATCAAGACGGCCAGAGGCGTGGCTTACTGGCGCCCGGAATGGTGTGTCGGCCAGTACCGCCACCGCGACTGCAAGCCGACGCTGGGTCTGCCTGACATCAGCATGGCCGAAGCCAGGGCCAGCGGCGCGAATACCATGATGATCGGCACCGCGAACGCCGGTGGCGTGATGGCGCCGGAGATCGTTGCCGACGCCATCGCGGCGCTGGATGCCGGCCTCAACGTGGTTGCCGGCCTGCACCAGAAGTTGCGTGGAAATCCGGACATTGTGGCGGCCGCGCGGCGCAACGGCCGCGTGCTGTTCGATGCGCGCGATCCTGCGCCGGGCATTCCGGTCGGCAACGGCCGCCCGCGCGCCGGCCGGCGGTTGCTGACGGTGGGCACGGACTGCTCGGTCGGCAAGATGTACACCACGCTCGCGCTGGAGCGCGCCATGCGTCAGCGCGGCTGCGCGGCGGATTTTCGCGCCACCGGCCAGACCGGCATCTTCGTCGCCGGCGCGGGTGTACCGGTCGATGCGGTGGTCGCCGATTTCATCTCGGGCGCCGTCGAATGGATCTCGCCGGCCCGCAGCGACGACGGCTGGGACCTGATCGAGGGCCAGGGCTCGCTGTTCCATCCTTCCTACGCCGGCGTGTCGCTCGGCCTGCTGCATGGCGCCCAGCCCGACGCGCTGGTGTTGTGCCACGAACCGACCCGGCGTCACATGCGCGGTCTGCCCGATTACCCGTTGCCCGAGTTGCAACATTGTCTGGAAGCCAACCTCGCCGCCGCACGCCTGACCAACCCGGCGGTCCAGGCGGTCGGTGTCGCGCTCAACACTTCCGGCATGCCGGCGCCAGAAGCGCTGGCGGCCTGCCAGCGGATCAGTGATCTGCTGCAGCTGCCGTGCCAGGACCCGGTCAGCATGGGTGTCGAAGCCATCGTGGACAACTTGCTCGCATGCTTCGCGAACTGAGCATCACGCGGCGCAGCGTTCCGCCGAGGCACTTTTCCGCGTCGCGCGCGGGTGTCGAATTCTGCAGGACGATTATCCCGGTGGCGTGAGCCTGCAGGGAGGCTTCCTGCTGCCGCCGTCGCCGGCACTCCGGGGCGGGCGAGCACATTTGGCCTGGCACCGCACGGCCGGTTGGGCGCCGCACTCGCCACTGCACTGCCTCGACGATCGCTGCGCAGGTTTGCATGTCGAGGGAACAGACTGCAGCGAGGCGAAAAGCTCAACCGCCCGCCAGCATCGCCTTGATCCGTGCCATGTGCGACTCGGCGGTTTCGCGGGTCACTTCCTTGTCCGCTTCCGGGTCCTTGCCCTGCCAGTGCAGGTCGGCCTGCGGCAGCTCGTGCAGGAAGCGGCTGGGCTGGTTGCTGTGGACGTCGCCGTAGCGCTTGGTCTTCGCCGACCACGACAGCGTCAGCCATTCCTTGGCGCGGGTGATGCCGACGTACATCAGCCGGCGTTCCTCGTCGATGCGCCCTTCGTCGATGGCGCCTTCGTGCGGCAGCGTGCCGTCCTCGCAGCCGACGATGAAGACGAAACGGAACTCCAGGCCCTTGGCCGCGTGCAGGGTCATCATGCGCACCGCGTTGCCCGGCTCGTCGCGGTCGGCGTGGCTGAGCAGGGCCAGCTGCGAGGCGAGGTCGCCGGCCGTGTTGCCGCCCTTCTGCATGGCACGGAACCAGTCGGCCAGTTCCTGCAGGTTGCCCAGCTTGCGCTCGCGCACGCTGGCGTCGGGCGTGCCGGTGGCGATCTGCGCGGCGTAGCCGGTGCGTTTCAGGATCAACTCGACCAGGTCGGCCGCGCTTTCATGCAGCGAGGCGCTGCGCAGTTCGTCCAGCAGGTTCGCAAACGAAGCCAGCGCGGCGGCCGGGCGCGGGGTGAGCTGGCGCAGCACGCCGTCGCTGCGGGTGGCGTCGAGCAGGGACGAGTGGCGCGACTGCGCGATCTGGCCCAGCTTCTCCAACGTGGTCGCGCCGATCTCGCGCTTCGGCACGTTGACCACGCGCAGGAACGCGGCGTCGTCGCTGGGATTGGTCAGCAGGCGCAGATAGCACAGCACGTCCTTCACCTCGGCGCGGTCGAGGAAGCTCAAGGCGCCGGTGAGGTGATAGGGAATGCGCGCCAGGCGCAGCGCCTTCTCCAGCGGCCGCGCCTGGAAGTTGCCGCGGTACAGGATTGCCATGTCGTCCCAGCGCGCCTTGTGTTTCTCGGCCAGCGTGGTGGCGATCGCGGCGATGCGCTCGGCCTCGTGCTCGGCTTCCTTGCATTCCAGCACGCGGATCGGCGCGCCTTCCGGGTGCTCGCTCCACAGCTTCTTTTCGTGGAGGTGCGGGTTGTGCGCGATCAGCGCGTTCGCCGCGCGCAGGATGCGCTTGCCGCAACGGTAGTTCTGCTCCAGCTTGATCACGCGCAGGTTCGGCCAGTCGCGGCCGAGCTGGTCGATGTTCTCCGGATTCGCGCCGCGCCAGGCGTAGATCGACTGGTCGTCGTCGCCCACGCAGGTGATCCCGCCGCGCTCGCCGGTCAGCACTTTGAGCAGGCGGTACTGCGCGTCGTTGGTGTCCTGGTACTCATCCACCAGCAGGTAGCGCAGGCGCTCGCGCCACGCCTCGCGGCACTCCGCGTCGCTTTCCAGGATGCGCAGCGGCAGCCGGATCAGGTCGTCGAAATCCACCGCGTTGAACGCGGCCAGGCGCTGCTGATACATGTCATAGATGGTCGCCGCTTCGAGTTCGCGCGGGCTGCGCGCGGCGGCCAGCGCTTCCTCCGGCGACAGCCCGCCGTTCTTCGCGCGGCTGAGCAGGTTGCGGATGCCGAACAGCACGTCGTTCTTGATCCCTTTCGGCGCCAGCTCCTTGACGATGCCGCCGCTGTCGTCCGCGTCCAGCACCGAGAAGCCGCGGCGCAGGCCGGCGCGGGCATGTTCGATCTGCAGGAATTTCAGCCCCAGCGCGTGGAACGTGCTGACCGTGAGTGCGGCCGCGTCCTCGCTGCTGACCAGCTTCGCCACGCGCTCGCGCATCTCCCGCGCAGCCTTGTTGGTGAAGGTGATCGCGGCGATCTTCGACGGTGCCAGCTTGCGGCGCTGGATCAGGTACGCGATCTTCTGGGTGATCACGCTGGTCTTGCCGGAACCGGCACCAGCGAGCACCAGCAGCGGGCTGTCGCAGTGTTCGACGGCGGCCAGTTGTTGCGGATTGAGCATGGATCGGGAGACAGGACGGGGCGGTGGTCGATGGTAACAGAGCACCACTGGCACCCCGGCCGGCTTCGGCCATAATCGGCCGCACGGCAGTCAGCGGGGAGCGGCATGGCGGAGCAGGAAGTCGAGCAGTGCGACGTGGCGGTGATCGGCGGCGGGCCGGGCGGTAGCACGGCGGCCGCCTTGCTGGCGCGCCGCGGCTACAAGGTGATCGCGCTGGAGAAGGCGCATCACCCGCGCTTCCATATCGGCGAATCGCTGCTGCCGATGAACTTGCCGGTGTTCGAACGGCTCGGCGTGCTGGACAAGGTGCGTGCGCTCGGCGTGTTCAAGCCCGGCGCGGATTTCGAGGCCGACAACGCGCGCGGCTACAACACCTACGCGTTCGCCCGCGCGATCGGGCAGAGCCCGCCGCATGCGTACCAGGTATGGCGGCAGGACTTCGACAAGATGCTGTACGGGCACGCGCGCGAATCCGGCGCCGACGCGCGCGAAGGGCACGAGGTGGTGCACGTCGAGCAACGTGGTCCGCGCGAGAGCTGGCTGGACGTGCGCACCGACGATGGTCGCGACTACGCGATCCAGACACGCTACGTGGTCGACGCCAGCGGCCGTGATGCGCTGCTGGCGTCGAAGCGCAAGCTGCGCCGGCGCAACGACCAGCACCAGAGCGCGGCGATCTTCGGCCACTTCCGCGGCGCCGCCCGGCGCGAGGGCGAGGACGCCGGCAACATCAGCATCTACAGTTTCGCGCATGGCTGGATGTGGATGATCCCGCTGCCGGACGGCGTGATGAGCGTGGGCGCGGTGTGCCGGCCGGATTACCTCAAGCAGCGCAAGGGCCGCACGGTCGAGTTCCTGTTCGATACGCTGAAGCTGAGCCCGGCGCTATGGGCGCGCGTGCAGCACGCCGAACTGATCGACAACGAGGTGCGCGTCACCGGCAACTATTCCTATGACGCAAGCCGCATGGGCGGGCCGGGCTGGGTGCTGGTGGGCGATGCGTTCGCCTTCCTCGATCCGGTGTTTTCCTCCGGTGTGTACCTGGCGATGAGCGGCGCGGAGCAGGCGGCCGCGGTGGTTGATCAGGCCTTGCGCGAGCCGCAACGCGAGCCGGCCCTGCTGCGCAAACTGGAGAAACGCCAGCGCGCCGGCATGGCCCGTTTCTCGTTCTTCATCTACCGCTTCAACGGCCCGGTGATGCAGCAGATGTTCCGCCAGCCGCGCAACACCTGGCAGCTGGAGCAGGGCGTGATCTCGATGCTCGCCGGCGACCTGTTCGACACGCCGCAGGTGCTGTGGCGGCTCAAGCTGTTCAAGCTGGTCTACGCGATCTGCTTCCTGCGCGACTGGCGCCGCAGCCGCGCCGAACACCGCTACCGCCTGGCCCAGGCGCGCGCGCGGTTCACCGGGGGCAACACGCCGCTGGACGAGGCTTGATCGAGATCCCCCTGCGAATGCAGGGGAAGAGTCAGCCGGCTGTCGCGCTACCATGTGTGGTCGTCACCCGAACGCACGCCCATGGCCAAACTCTATTTCTATTACTCGGCGATGAACGCCGGCAAGACCACCACGCTGCTGCAGAGCGCGTACAACTACCACGAGCGCGGCATGCGCACGCTGGTCCTCACGCCGGCGCTGGACAACCGCTTCGGCGACGGCGTGGTGGCCTCGCGCATCGGCCTGAAGGCGAACGCGCGGCGCTTCGCCGGCGACGAGGACCTGTTCGCCCTGGTCCAGGCCGACATCGCGTCGCGCGGGCCGCTGCATTGCGTGTTCGTCGACGAGGCGCAGTTCCTCAGCAAGGCGCAGGTGTGGCAGCTCAGCGACGTGGTCGACAAGCTCGGCATCCCGGTGCTGGCGTTCGGCCTGCGCACCGATTTCCGCGGCGAACTGTTCGAGGGCAGCCGCTATCTGCTGGCCTGGGCCGATGAGCTGCAGGAGATCAAGACGATCTGCCACACCGGGCGCAAGGCGACCATGGTGGTGCGCGTGGATGAGCACGGCCGCGCCGTCACCGACGGCCCGCAGGTTGAGATCGGCGGCAACGAACGCTATGTCTCGGTGAGCCGCGCGGAGTTCAAGAAGATCAGCGCGGGCAACGGTCGCATCGAGCTGCAGCAGACCGTGCTGCCGCTGGGCGAGCGCGAATGAACCGACCCATCAAGGAATCTGCATGAGCGAAGCCATCACCCCCGTCAGCTGGCCGCGACCGTACTGGCAGCCTGGCGAAGAAGAGGCCGTGCTGCAGTTCTACGTGTTCGGCAAGTTCGAGCCGGAGCTGCTGATCCCGTCGCCGCGCTACGGCAGCCCGGGCCTGCCCGCGGGCGTCGAGATCCAGCGCTTCCAGAACGCCGTGCTGCGCCAGTGGGAGGGCTATCCGCTGAATGGCGCGTTGGGCGGCCTCATCAGGGAAGACACGCCGGAAGCGTACGAGCAGGCGCGCATCGCGCCGGAAGTGCTGGTGGTGCGCGGCGTGCTCAAGGACGGGGCCAGCCTCGACTACCTGCGTGACACGCTCGGCGTGCTGGCCGGCATGCTCGACGTGGGCGGCACGGCCGTGCTCGATCCGCAGGTCCTCACCTTGTTCGACGCGGCGCACTGGCGCCGCCACTACCTGGTCAAGGGCGGCGCGCCGCCGCGGCATCACGTGCTGATCCTGCGCAGCGGCGAGGAAGCCGCCGACCGCTCGTGGATCCACACCCGCGGCATGCGCAAGTTCGGCCGTCCGGACCTCAGCCTGCGCCACGTGCCCGATCGCGACCTCGATCGCGCCGGCGTGCTGTGCGAGAAGCTGGTGGAACTGCTGTCGCTGGGCGCGCAATTCAGCGCCGGCCAGCAACTCGAGGTCGACGGCCTTCCCGACGGCCTGGTGGCGCAACCGGGCGGCAGTCTCGACGACCCCGAGTTCAACAACACCCACGTCGAGTTTCTTTGGCCGGAGTGACGCGCCGGTTCAGCGCTGGCAGTGTGGGCACCAGAACGTCGAGCGCTGCCCCAGCGTGACCTGCCGGATCGGCGTGTCGCAGACGCGGCACGGCTCGCCCGTGCGGCCGTAGACCGTCAGTTCGCGGAAGAAGTAGCCGGGTGCGCCGTCGGGGTTGAGGAAGTCACGCAAGGTGGTGCCGCCGCGTTCGATCGCCCAGGCCAGCAGGCGTTTCACTTCGGCGGCCAGTCGCGCGTAGCGCGCCCGCGAAACGCTGCCGGCGGCGCGGCGCGGGTCGATGCCGGCGTAGAACAGCGCCTCGCTGGCGTAGATGTTGCCCACGCCGACGACGATCGCGTTGTCCATCAGGAACAGCTTCACCGCCGCCGTACGGCCGCGCGAGAGGTGCCACAGCAGGTCGCCGTCGAACGCGTCGGTCAGCGGCTCCGGGCCCAGCTTCGCCAGCAGCTCGTGCGTCTCGCCCAGTGGCTGCCACAGCAGGCAGCCGAAGCGGCGCGGGTCGGTGAAGCGCAGGATGCGCGGCGCCTGCGCCAGCGTGCGTTCCAGCGCGATGTCGACGTGGTCGTGCTTGCCCACCGGCGCGTCCGGCGGCAGCACGCGCAGCACGCCGGACATGCCCAGGTGCAGCAGTGCGCTGCCGATCCCGGTGCGCAGCAGCAGGTACTTCGCGCGACGCTCCACCGCGTCGATGCGCTGGCCGGGCAGCAGCTCGCTGATCTCCGGCGGAATCGGCCAGCGCAGGTCGGGCCGGCGCAGGATCACCCCGGTGACGCGGCGGCCGACCAGGTACGGCGCGATGCCGCGGCGGGTGGTTTCGACTTCGGGCAGTTCAGGCAAGTGGTTGTCCTGCGGCTCAGTGCAGCTCGGTGGTCGCCGTCGCCGGCGAGCGCGGCACGTAGCGCGACGATACCAGCGCGACGCGTTGACCCACGCGCACGTAATGCTGCGGCCCGGTGACCGAGCTTTCGCCGAATTCCAGCACCTGCCCATCCAGTACCAGCACGGCCCGCGGCGGCGCCAGTCCAATCTTCGCCGGCTCGAAATCGCTGGCCGGGCGCCAGCTCAGCACGTGCGCCGCGGCGGCATCGGCCAGGTCGCTGAGCCGCGCGTCGATGGCGCGCGCCGGCGTGCCATCGGTACGCCACCAGTGGCCGTCGCGCTTTTCGTAGTGCAGGGTCGGCGCGCCGGGCAAGGTCAGCGCGATGCGGCTGATGCCGGCCGGGTCGAGCGCGGTGAGGTTGCCGGTCGCGTTGCGCGCGTCACGCTGCCATTGCCAGCCGGCCAGCAGCGACAAGGCCAATACGGCGAGCAGCAGGGACAGGCGTTGGCGGGCGTTGCGCTTCATCGCTCAGCGGCGCCGCCGGCGCCACACGATCAGGCCGCCGATCAACAGCAGCAGCAGCGGCAGTGCGACCAGGAAGCCGAAGCTCAGCGCGTTCAGTTCGGTTTGCGAAATGTCCAGCAGCCGGTCCGGTGCGCCGCGCGGCGGCAGCTCGACCAGCTTGTCGTCGCCGAGCAGCCAGTCGAACACGCGCTCGCCCAGCGCGCGGTTGCCACCGTTGCCGAGGAAGGTGTTGGAGAGGAAATCGCCGTCGCCGATCACCACCGCGCGCTGCTCGCTCTTGTCCGGGCTGGGCGACAGCCGGCTCAGCGCTAGGCCGAAGTCCAACGGCCCCTTCAGTTCGCCGGCGTCGGCGTCGAAGCGGATGTCCGAGGACCTGTTGTTGTCGATCGGCTGGAACTCGGTCCAGCTCTGCGCGCCGGAGCGCAGGAACGGCGCGACTGCCCAGTCGCCTTGCGTCACCTTGGCCAGTGCGGAGGCTTGCGGGAACAGCGTGGTCAGGGTGAAGCCGCGGGTGATCGCCTGCGGCGGGTAGTCGCCCAGCGCGATCAGGCGCGGGTCGTGCAGGCCCAGCGCGCTGCCGGAGCCGTCGACCAGCACGCCGGGCAGCACGCGCACGCCGAGCGCGGCAGCCAGCGGCTTGAGGCCGAGGTCGTCGTTTGCCGGCTCGGTCAGCCACAGCAGGTTGCCGCCGTTCCGCACATGGGCGACCAGCGCCTGCACTGCGCCGGGCGGCAGCGCCAGGCTGGGGCTGGCCAGCACCACCAGGTCGGTGTGCTCGGGCACCGCCGTCACTTGCGCGAAGTTCAGCGGCACCGCGCGCATGCCGCGCGCTTCCAGTTGTGCCATGAAGGTGCCGAGGTCGGCGTTCGCCTGGCCGTCCGCGCGGCGCTCGCCGTCGCCGGTGACGAAGGCCACGATGCGGTCGCTGCCGCGTAGCAGCCGTTCCAGCGCATTGGTAAGGCTGCGTTCGGACAACTCGTCCAGCCGCTGCTCGCGATCCTTGTAGTGCAGGATCAGCGCGCCGTCGACGGTGATGCCCAGCTCGCGCATCTTCGCCGGGTCCAGTTGCGGATCGACGAAGCGCAGGCTGAGGTCGGGCTTCACTGCTTGATAGCGCTGCAGGAAACCGGCCACGGTCTGGCGCAGGTCACCCTGCGGGTTCGCGTAGCTGACGATTTCCACCGAGCCGTCGAACCTGGCCAGCACCGCGCGGCTTTCCGCCGACAGGCTGGTGCGGCCATTCGCGGTCCAGTCGGCCTGGTGTGCGTAGCGCGTGCTGAGGTAGCCGACCGCTGCGGCCGCCAGTATCAGCAGCAGCGCGAACAGCCAGCCGTCCAGACGTCTGAACAAATGGCGCATCAGCCACGCTCCCTGTCGGCGTTGAGTCGGCGCGTAGCCAGTGCCAGCGCCAGTGCGATCAGCAGCGCGAACCACACGATGTCGGTACTCGAGACCAGGCCGCGCAGCAGCGGCTGCAGGTGCGTGCTCATCGCCAGCCAGTTGATCGCGCCGCCGTTGATGCCGGCCATCTGCGCGCCCAGGTTCACGTTCCACAGCGCCAGCGCGATCACCAGCGCGGCGGCGGCGGCGAGCGCCGGGTGCGAGGCGAAGCTCGAACAGGCCACGCCGATCGCGGCCAGCGTGGCCAGCATCAGTGCCAGGCCCAGTGTGGCGGCGGCCAGCTTGCCCCCATCGACATGGGTGGCGTGCATCAGCACCAGCGGCATCGCCAGGGTCAGCAGCAACCACAGCAGCAACCAGCCGAGCAGCGCCAGGTACTTGCCCAGCACGATGCGCGAGGCCGGCACGCCAGCGGCGAACAGCAGCGGCAGGGTGCCGTTGCGGCGTTCGCCGGCGATCACCGACATGCACAGCAGCGGTACCACCAGGAACGCCAGCTGGGCCAGCTGGCCCAGCAGCGGCACGCCGACCAGGTCGGTGAAACCGGGGCCGTCCGGCAACGCGGCGCGCTGGATCTGCCCGGCCAGGAAATTGCCCAGCAGCAGGGTGAAGTTCCACGCCAGCCAAGCCAGGGTCAGCGCCGCCAGCACCCAGGCCAGCGGGCGCACCAGCAGACGGCGCCATTCCAGTCGTGTCACGGCGACGGTGTGCATGAAAGCGCGGCTCATGCGGCGCGCGCCGGTTCGGTGCTGCCGTTCATCGCGATCCCGAAAAAGGTTTTCTCCAGCGCGGCATGGTCGTCGGCGCGCACCGCGCCGTCGTGACGCAGCGTGCCTTCATGCAGGATCGCTACGCGATCGCATACCGCCGTGACCTCGGCGAGCAGGTGGGTGGACAGGATCACCGCGGTGCCGCTGGCGGCCTGTTCGCGGATCAACTGGCGCAGCGCGGCGACCTGCACCGGGTCGAGCGCATTGGCCGGCTCGTCCAGCACCAGCAGGGCCGGGCGATGCAGCAGCGCGCAGGCCAGGCCCAGCCGCTGGCGCTGGCCTTGCGACAGCACGCCGGCCAGGCGGCAGGCCAGCGGCTGCAGTTCCAACTGCTCGACGATGGCGGTGCGTGCCGTGCGCAACGCGGCGCCGTGCAGTCCACGCAGGCGACCATGCGCGTCGAGATGCTCGTTGACGGTGAGTTCGGCCCATACCGGCGCGCGCTCCGGCAGCCAGCCGATCTGCGTGCGGGCCAGCTCCGGGTGCTCCAGGAAATCCTCGCCGTTCAGCTCGATGCCGCCGCTGTCGGGACGCAGCGCGCCGGCGATCATCGACAAGGTGGTCGACTTGCCGGCGCCGTTCACGCCCAGCAGGCCCATCACCTGACCGCTTTGCAGGCTCAGGCTCAGATCCTGTACCGCGGCGCGACCGGCGCGACGGCGGCTGACACAGTCCAGCTGCAGGATGGTTCTGGGTGACGCGGGGGTGGTCGAGGTCATTGCGTGATTGTCACGGCGCCCCCATGGTTAAACAACTGGTTGGTGTCACGTCCGCGAATAACGTCAGCTTGACCTCCTGCTCTTGACGGACTGCTATTATTCGTGGTCACACCATGCTGGCGGGTACGGAAACCCCTGATTTACACTGACTTGTCCCTTATCCGGTGCCTTCCATGCTCGATGCAGTACTCAATTTTCTGAACGACGGTCTCACCGGCGCAAGCTGGGGACAAATCGTCGTCTACATGCTGGTCGTGACCCAGCTCACCATCTTCACCGTGACGCTGTACCTGCATCGCAGCCAGACCCATCGCGGCGTGGATTTCCACCCGGTGCTGGCGCACTTCTTCCGTTTCTGGGGCTGGCTGACCACCGGCATGGTCACTCGCGAGTGGGTGGCGGTGCATCGCAAGCACCACGCCAAGGTCGAGACCGAGGAAGATCCGCACAGCCCGATGATCTACGGCATCAAGAAGGTGTTCTGGGATGGCGTCTCGCTGTACCGCGACGCCTGCGAGTCGAAGCAGGACATGGAGCAGTACGGTCGCGGCACGCCGGACGACTGGGTCGAGCACAAGGTCTATGGCGCACATCCGTACTGGGGGCCGACCCTGATGCTGTTCATCAGCATCGCGCTGTTCGGCGTGATCGGGGCGGCGCTGTGGGCGGTGCAGATGATCTGGATCCCGTTCTGGGCCGCCGGTTTCGTCAACGGCATCGGCCACTGGGCCGGCTATCGCAACTTCGAGAGTGCGGACACCGCGCGCAACCTGATCCCGTGGGGCTTCTGGATCGGCGGTGAGGAGCTGCACAACAATCATCACGCGTTCCCCAGCTCGGCCAAGTTCGCGCTGCGCAAGTGGGAATTCGACATCGGCTGGGCGGCGATCTGCATGTTTCGTGCGGTCGGCCTGGCCAAGGTGCTGCGCGTGGCGCCGTCGCTGGACGTGCGCCCGAACGTGCGTCTGCCCGATGCCGAGACGCTGAAAGCCGTGCTCACCCACCGCTTCCAGGCGATGACCGACTACTACCGCGGCGTGATCATCCCGACCCTGGCCGACGAGGCACAGCATGCCGGCGAAAGTCTCAAGTCGATGCCGCGGCGCATCCGTCTGGCCATGGCCGACGGTGGCCGCTGGCTGGACAGCGAAGGTCGCGAGCGCATGCAGGCGGTGCTGGCCAAGCGCCCGACCCTGAAGACCGTGTGCGATTTCCGCAACCGCCTTGCCGCCTTGATGGAGCAGCGTGGTGCCGAGCAGGCGCTGAAGGGTCTGCAGCAGTGGATCCATGAGGCCGAGCAGAGCGGTATCCGCTCGTTGCAGGAATTCGCGCAGCGGCTCAAGGGCTACAGCGTCGCGACTGCCTGACCGTCGCGGCGAAAGCACATGCACCAGCAAAACCCGCCCGATGGCGGGTTTTGTTTTTGAGAGACTTCGACGGCTGCGGAAGCGGATGGGCCTGCGCGTAGTGCTGATCGGCGCCAGCGGCGTATTCGGTTCGCGCATTGCCCGCCAGCTGGCCGGCGATCCGCGTTTTCGCCTGACGCTCGTTGCCCATCGCCGAGCAGGTCGGGGAACAGGGCGGTGGAGGTCATGGCATCGATGATGCGGGGGGTGCAGGTCGGGCAAGTATTCGAGTCAAAGAAAACCCGCCTCGTGGGCGGGTTCTCTTTGAGACTTCATCGCTGTTGCGGATGCAGCAGCAAGAGCAAGAGCGATCCCTGCCTTCGCAGGGATGACGTTCTGACAGAGCCACTCGCGCAAAGCGCGAGTGGGTCAGAACGTCACTTGATCTTGCCTTCCTTGTAGATCACGTGCTTGCGCACGACCGGATCGTACTTCTTGAACTCGAACTTTTCCGGCGTGTTCTTCTTGTTCTTCTGCGTGGTGTAGAAGTGGCCGGTGCCGGCCGAGGAGATCATGCGGATCTTGTCTTGTGATTTGTTAGCCATGGCTCAATCCTCAGACCTTGTCGCCGCGGGCACGCATCTCGGCAATCACGGCCTCGATGCCATTTTTGTCGATCGTGCGCAGGGCGTTGTTGGAAACGCGCAGCTTGATCCAGCGATTCTCGCTGGGAACCCAGAAACGACGCTCATGCAGGTTCGGCAACCAGCGGCGACGGGTACGGTTGTTGGCGTGCGAGACGTTGTTGCCGCTCTGCACACCCTTACCGGTGACTTGACATACACGGGCCATGACTTGCTCCGTAATTCTTGGTTGACACCCGTTGGCCAGGGTGAGATCGGCCCAGCGGCGCCATGCGCCACGCGATGCTGGAGTTGTCGCAACGCGTGATCGTGAGGTCCGTACCGCGTGGCGGACCGCCCGGAAGCACCGGGTCGACAGAGGCGAGCCGCGCATTCTCGCAGAAAAACAAGGCTATGCGCAATCTTCCCGGGTTCCGCGGCTGTCTTTCGGCGTGCGCGCCGCGGGGATGTATGGAACAATCGGTCTCTTTTATACACACGACTCAGACTCGAGGAACTCCCGATGGCGCAAGAGATCACCAACGACCAGGCCAACGGCCAAGCCAGTCAGCCGCAGCTGATGATGCAGAAGATCTATGTGAAGGACGTGTCCTTCGAGGCGCCGAATGCGCCGCAGATCTTCCAGGAGCTCGACGAGAAGGACCAGCCGCAGGTGCAGCTGAACCTGGGCCAGAAGGCGACCGATCTCGGCAACAACCTGTACGAAGTGGTGCTCAGCCTCACCCTGACCTGCACGATCGGCCAGCGCACCGCCTACCTGGCGGAAGTGGAGCAGGCCGGCCTGTTCGGCATCGCCGGTTTCAACGAAATGGACCACGCCGGCATCATCGGCAGCTATTGTCCAAACCTGCTGTTCCCGTATGCGCGCCAGGTGATTTCTTCGCTGGTGCTGGAAGGCGGTTTCCCGCCGTTCCTGCTGCAGCCGATCAACTTCGATGCGTTGTTCGCCGAACAGCAGCGCCGCGCGATGGGCGGCGACGACGTCCCGGCCCAGCTGAACAGCTGAGCCGCGTTCATGGCTGAAAACCCGAAGCTGACCGTTCTCGGGGCCGGCTCCTGGGGCACGGCACTGGCGGCGCTGACCGCGCGCAACGGCGTGCCGACCACGCTGTGGGGGCGCGACCGCGAAGCGCTGGCGGCGCTGGCGGCGAGCCGTCGCAACCAGCGCTACCTGCCCGACATCGAACTGCCCGCGGAGCTGGCTTGCGAAAGCGACCTGGCCCGCGCCGTGCACGGCGCCGACATCGTGCTGATCGTGGTGCCCAGTCATGCGTTCGCGGCGATGCTGGCCGAGCTGGCGCCGCTGCTCGACGCGGGTACCGCGATCGCCTGGGCGACCAAGGGCTTCGAGCCAGGCACCGGCCGCTTCCTGCACGAACTGGTGGCCGAACGGCTGCCCGGTCGTCCCGCGGCAGTGGTCACCGGCCCGTCGTTCGCCAGGGAGGTCGCCGCCGGCCTGCCCAGCGCGGTCACCGTACACTCGGACGACGCGGCATTCGCGCAGCAGCTGGCCACGCTGCTGCACGCGCCGAACCTGCGCGCGTATTCCGGCGGCGACGTGCTCGGCGCCGAACTCGGTGGCGCGATGAAGAACGTGCTGGCGGTCGCCACCGGCATCGCCGACGGCATGCAGCTGGGCCTGAACGCCCGCGCCGGCCTGATCACCCGCGGCATGAACGAGATGCTGCGCCTGGGCGTGGCGCTGGGCGCGCGGCCGGAAACGCTGATCGGCCTGTCCGGCCTCGGCGACCTGGTGCTCACCTGCACCGGCGATCTCTCGCGCAACCGTCGGCTTGGCCTCGCGCTGGGCCAGGGTGTGGCGATCGACGAGGCGGTGCGCCGGATCGGCCAGGTGGTGGAAAGCATCCTCACCGCCGATGAGGTGGCACGGCTGGCCGACAAGCATGGCTTGGACCTGCCGATCAGCGCCGGCGTGCGCGCCGTGCTGCACGGCGAGGTCACCCCCGCGGAAGGGCTCAAGGCACTGATGGCGCGCGAGCAGCGGCCGGAATACCCGCAAGGCCTGTTCGGTACCGCCTGAGCCATTCGTTGCGCCGCCGGGTCGTTGCGGCCCGGCGGCGCTTTCGACGGTCGCATCCTGCCCCTGCGCTGCTAAGCTCAATGTTTTGGTCGCCGCAACGGACCGCATGCGCATGCAGCAACCGGACGAAAAGCAGCAAGCCGCCACCGCGCCCTCCGGCGAGGATGAAGCCCTGCCGCAGGCATGGCGGCGGCTGCTGGCTGCGCCGAAGCCGGTCGTGGCCGACGACCACGGCGTGCTCGGTTTCTTTCTGGAAGTGATGCCGGAAGAAGGCGCTGCGTTCGCCCGGCTGGATGTGGCGCCGGTATTGCTGGCGGTGGCCGAGCATGGCCGCTACGCGCGGCCGGTGCCGCTGGACAGCCGGCATCTGGCGCAGTCGCCGCTGCAGCCGCACGAACAGCGCTTGGCCGCGACCATGCTGGGATTGCCGCAGAGCGTGCGCAAGGGCCGCAGCTATGCGCGTCTCGGTGGCCACGTCGGCGATACCCTGTTGGCCGAGATCCTGGACACCGCGCCGTGCTTCCTCGGTGGCCTGGCCGGCCTGCGGCTGTCGCGCGGCAAGTCGCACCAGCTCAACTGGCACTGGCAGATGGAGCCGGACGGCAGCCAGCGCCTGCTGCCGGTGCTGCCGAACAACCAGCGCCTGCTGCGCATCGACGGGCTGTGGTATCTCGATGCCGAGCGCGCCACCGTGGGCCGTTTCGACGCCGCGACCGAGGAAACCCGCTGGCTGGAACTGCCGCCGCTGAAACACGAACACGGCCGCCGCCTGCGCAACCGCCTGGCCGGCAGCCGGCTGGCCACGCGGGTGCCGTTACCGATGGTGTTCGGCGAGGTGCGCCGCTCGGAACTGGCGCCGAAGCCGGTGCTGACCCTGCACGCGCTGACCCGACACGCCCGGCTGGCCGCCGGCACGCCGCCGCTCGGCTACGCCCGGCTGGCCTTCGACTACGCCGGCGAACGCCTGCCCGGCCGTGGCGGCGAGCCGCTGGTGCGCCGCGTGCGCAACGGCCAGCTGGTCGAGATCATCCGCCGCCGCGCCGAGGAACTCAGCGCGATGGAGCAGCTCGAACGCGCCGGACTCACCCCCGGCGTGGATACCGAAGGCCTGCCGTGGGACGTGGCTGAAACCCTGCCCGACGATGCCTGGCTGTTCCCGGGCACCGGCTACGCCGGTGCGCTGGAGGTCAACACGCCGGCGCGCTGGCTGGCGTTGCGGCCCAAGCTCGAGGTGGAAAATTTCCAGGTCGAGTACGCGCCGAGCTTCCCGTTCGAAGTGCTGGAAGGCCCGGTGCGCTGGTACGGCCAGGCGGTGGAGGACTCCGACGATCACGCCTTCGATCTGGAAATCGGCATCGAGCTGGATGGCCAGCGGCACAACCTGCTGCCCGCCGTGGCGCAGGCGCTGGCCGAGCATCAGTTGAACCTCAGCCCGGCGCCGAACGAGCCGGAAGACGCAGTGTGGTACGCGCCGGTCGACGCGCGCCGGCGCGTGCCGGTGCGGTTGAAGGAACTGCGCGGGCTGCTGGCGCCGCTGGCCGAGTATCTGGAGAAGCCCCGCCAGAAGCTGCATCTGCCGCGGGTACAGGCCGGCCGTCTGGAGGAGTTGGTTGCGGCCATGCCCGGCGGCAGCAGGTTGGAAGCGGCCGAGCCGCTGCTCGGTTTTGCCGCACGCCTGCGCGATGCCGCCGCGCGCGCCAGCGATGCCGTGCCCGACGGACTCACGGTGGAACTGCGGCCGTACCAGCGCGAGGGTCTGCGCTGGTTGAACGCGCTGGCCGAAGCCGGTGTCGGCGGCGTGCTCGCCGACGACATGGGCCTGGGCAAGACGCTGCAACTGATCACTCACCTGATGTCGCTGAAACAGGGTGGCGCGCTGACCCAGCCGGCGCTGATCGTGGTGCCGACCAGCCTGATTCCGAACTGGCAGTCCGAGATCGCGCGCTTCGCGCCGATGCTGCACGTACTGACCCTGCACGGGCCGCAGCGCGCCGAGGAATTCGCCCAGCTCGGCGCGCAGGACATCGTGCTGACCAGCTACGCGCTGCTGCCGCGCGACGTGGTCGCGCTGCGCAAGCAGCCGTTCGCGCTGATCGTGCTGGACGAGGCGCAGCAGGTGAAGAACCCGCGCACGCAGGCACGCCGTGCGCTGCTCAGCCTGCGCACGCCGCGCTACGTCTGCCTCACCGGCACGCCGCTGGAAAACCACTTGGGTGAACTGTGGTCGCAGATCGACCTGGCGGTGCCCGGCCTGCTCGGCGACGAGGGCGCGTTCCGCCGCTACTACCGCGTGCCGATCGAGAAACAGCACGACGAGGAATGCCAGCAGCGGCTGAACCTGCGCCTGGCGCCGTTCATCCTGCGCCGGACCAAGGCGCAGGTGGCGAAGGAATTGCCGCCGAAGACCGAGATCACCCGTCGGGTGGTGCTGGAAGGCCGTCAACGCGAACTCTACGAAGGCCTGCGCCTATCGCTGACCGAGGAGCTGCGCGAAGTGATCGCCGAGCGCGGCATCGCGCATTCCGGCATCGTGGTGCTGGACGCCTTGCTGAAATTGCGCCAAGTCTGCTGCGACCCGCGGCTGGTGAAACTCGAAGCCGCGCGCGGCGTGCACGAGTCGGCCAAGTTCGAGTTGCTGATGGACATGCTGCCGGCGTTGCTCGACGAGGGGCGCAAGGTGCTGCTGTTCTCGCAGTTCACCGGCATGCTGAAACTGATCGCGGCCGAGCTGGATCGCCGGCGCATCCGCTATGTCACCCTGACCGGCGACACGCGCGACCGCGCCGAGCCGGTGCAGCGTTTCCAGAACGGCGAGGTGCCGCTGTTCCTGCTCTCGCTGAAAGCCGGCGGCGTGGGCCTGAACCTCACCGCGGCCGACACCGTGATTCACTACGACCCGTGGTGGAACCCCGCCGCCGAGGCGCAGGCTTCCGACCGCGCGCACCGCATCGGCCAGGACAAGCCGGTGTTCGTGTTCCGCCTGATCACCTCGGGCACGGTGGAAGAGCGCATCGAGGAGCTGAAGGAGCGCAAGGCCGAACTGGCCGCCGCCGTGCTCGAAGGCGGCGGCAGCCGCGAGAAGCTCAGCTTCGATCAGGTCGATCTCGACTCGCTGCTGGCGCCGGCCTGATTTCCCCGGGCTGATTCATGGCGGAGGGATCGCGCGCGGATGCGCGCCGTCGCGGTCGGTGATCAGTGCGTATCGTCCTCGCGCCGTGACTGTCGCAGCAAGCTCCAGGCCATGCCGGCCACAGCCAGCGCGCCGCCGATCAACACCAGCCACAGCAGCAGGCGGGTCCAGTCGAACGGTGTCTTTGGCGCGAGCAGGGCCGCCGCACCACCGGCGTCGCTGACCACGCCCAGCGTGGCCAGCGGCGGTTGCCAGTCGGCGCCGGCATCGCGCGGACGCAGTCGCTCCAGCGCGGCCTCCAGTGGATAGTCGCCGCGCCGTGCGGCATGGCTGCCGACGAGCAGGCTGTACGGGCCGCTGCCTTCGGCCAGGAACACGAACACATCCGGTCGCCATGCCACCTGCAGCGACGGCGGCTGCGACAACGGCGTGTCGGTGTGCAGGCGCAGATGCTGCACACGCGTCGTCGCGAATGCGGTGGCCGGGTCTTCACCCGCGCCGGTGCCGATGCGCACCGCGGTGATCGTGGCCAGCATCCGCCCGTTGCCCTCGTCGTGGTCGCGCAGGCTGAATTGCGCCACCGTGTTGTCGCCGCCGAGCACGACCCGCACCGCCTCCACCGGCAAGGCCGCGGGCAGGGCGTAGTCGTAATCGACGCCGCTGCTGGTGACGGGCGCCACCGGCGCGGCCGCCAAGGTCAGCCAGTGGCGTGTGGCCATGCGTTCGGCGAGCGGGTCGGCATAGCTGCCGCGAAGTTCCACCTGCGGCGTCTGCGCGCTGTCCCATGGCGCGACATCGTGCTGGCGAAGGCTCAGCCGGTAGTAGCGCGCCGGGGTGTCGCCGCGCAGCGCGATCGTGTGCTGTTCCACCGCGTCGCCGCCGCGTTTCACGCTGACGGTTTCGGTGTCCTGACTGCGCTCGCTCCATGCCTGCAGATCGTTGCTGGCCTGTACCGAGAGATGGAAGCGCGAGTCGACCGGCAGGGCGGCCGGGTCGATCTCGATGCGATCCAGGCTCACCCGGCGCTGGGCGTCGACCAGCCATTGGCCTGGCCGGGTCGGTGCCGCTGGCATGTCCGGCTGCTCGATCACGATGTCGCCGTTGCTGTTGCGTTGCACGCGCACGCCGGTGCCGTTATCTGCACTGCCGGGCGGCAGCGGCAGCAGGGTTGCGCGCAGCGCAAACGGATGCGACCGCGGCGGCGCGACGGGCAGGGGTGCAAACGGCACCTCCTGCCCCTGCGCGTTGACCACCACCAGGTCGCGCAGATTGGCTGTGGGCGTGGACGCGGCGTACACCGCCGGCGTCAGCTCGATCCGCCAGGCCGCGCTGCTGCCCGCGGTATCCAGCGTGTAGCGATAGGCGTAGTCGGTTGGCGTGCCGGCGCCGGCGGTGAGCGGCAGCAGCAGGCACAGCAGCCATGCGCGCCGCTTCGGCAACAAGGCATCAAGGCGCATCGGCGGCCTCCCCGGTCGACATCAATGGCCGGCGCGGTGGCGCCGGTGCCAGATAGCCGATGACCGTGCACAGCAGGCCGTAGGCAATGAACGAGGCAATCCCGAACAGGTTGCCCAGATGACTGCGATCGACCAGCAGCAACTTGGCCAGCACCACGCCCATGGTCACCGCGCCGGCCAGCCAGACCAGCCGCTGGCCGCGCCGCGAACCCCATACCCAGGCCAGCAGGCCGAACACGCTCCAGACCACGGTGAGCGACATCTGCGCCAGGCTCGAATCGAACAGGGCATCGTTCCACGGCACGTGACCGAGCTGGTGCACGGCGCGCAACGTGGCACTGGTGACCACGGCCATGCCGAGAACGCCCAGCACCATCGGCCGGCCCCGGCGCAGTGCTGCCGCCATCGTGCCGTCGCCCAGCCAGCGGGCGACCAGCAAGGTGATGAGGATCAGCAGCAACTCCAGTGGATTGAGCAGCGGCAGGTACGTCATCGGCGCGCTGTCACCGGCCATGAACAACCCGGCCAGCCAGTACAGGCCCAGCAGGAACAGCACCGAGCCGAGCAAGGGCGGGCGCAGCTTCGGCAGCAGTTCGAGCAGCGGTGGCGCGAGCCAGTGCGGCCGGGCCAACGCCAGCACCGCCAGCGCGCATAGCGGCAGCAGGACCAGCAGCAGCATCCAGGCGCCAGATATCCCCGGTGTGCCCTGCAGCAGCACCTTGATCGTGGCGCTGGCTACCAGGGTCCAGCGCCACAGCCAGCCGAGCTGGGTCAGCATGGCCGGCCGCGGCCAGCCGCGCAGGCACTGCAGCGTGCGCCAGCCCAGCGCTGCCGCGGCCAGGGTCGCCAGCAGGTTCCAGCCCCACAACGGTGGCTGCCCATCCAGCAGCTGCCGCAGCACCAGCGGCAGGATCGCGGCGAGCAGGAGCGGCGCCGTCCACGCCACCACGGTACCCAGCTCGAAGCGCGGTCGTCGCCGTGCCGCTTCGGCGGCGGCCCAACCGGTAAGCGCGAGCAGGCCCATCGCCGCCGCGGCTTCGCCCGACGTGCCGACGTGGCGGTCGATTTCGCTCCAGCTGGCGCCGAGCCACCAGCACAGTCCCCACCCGTACAGCAGCACCGCGGTCCAGCGCTGCAGCATCGCGTCCGTGCCCAGCCGCGCGTAGAACGACGCGCTGGCGAACGCCGCGGCCACCAGGATCAGGGCGCCGATGAAGTCACGATCGAGCCACGCCGTGGCGAGCATCGGCGCGCTGTCGCTGCGTCCGATCACCAACGCCAGCGCCGCTGCCAGTTGCAAGGCCACGCCGCTCCAGCGCGCCAGCCGGCGCTGCTGGCGCAAGCCGAGCCAGATCAGGCCGGCGCCTTCCAGCGCAAAGACGCTGCCGGTCAGGCTGGCGCTCAGTGCCAGCGGCACCGCCAGGGTGGCGAACGCGATCGCCAGCACGGCCCAGGCATCACGCAGGATCCCGAAGTTGTTGCGCCCGCGAATGCTCCACGCCACCGCCACGTAAATGACTGCCGCCGCCAGCGCGGAAAACGCCAGCGGCTGGCCACGCCATTGCAGCAGGGCCGCCTGCAGCAACAGGCTGATCAGCGGATTGCCGAACAGCAGGCAACCGTCGACCAGCTTGCGTTGATCCGGCGCGGCGCGGTGCAGGTACAGCAGCGGGATCGCCAGGTAGAACAGGAAATTCAGGATCAGAAACGGTTCGGTGCTGGCGAACAGTTCGGGCCGGTACTGCAGCACGCCCCAGGCGCTGCCGATGCCGAACGTGGCCACGAAACCGAGCAGGTTGAGCACCCGCCACGAACGCTTCCACGCGATGCCGAGAATGGCCAAGTTGAGCACGGCGTAATAACTGAACAGCGCGACGTGGCTGCCATGGCCGGTCGAGGTGAGGATCGGTGCGAGGAAACCGGCGAGCAGGCCGAGCACCGCCAGCGCGAGCGCTTCCTGCAACACCGCCAGCAAGCCGACGCCGGCCACCAGCACCACCAGCAGCACGAACGCCGCCGCTGGCGGCAGCAACGCGTACAGGCGGAACGCGGCAAACACGGTGATCAGCAACACGCCGATCGCGCCGCCCTGCAGCGACAGCGCAAACACCCGCCGCTCCTCACGCTGACGCCAGCCCACCAGCAGCGCGATGATCGCCGCCAGCGCCACCAGGCTCAGGCGCAGGCCGATCGGCACGCGCAGCATCCCGGCGTCCGAGGCGTATTTCAACAAGGCCGCCACGCCGGCGAACAACACCAGCATGCCGATCTTCACCGGCACGTTGCCCTCGGTGAACCAGCTCTTGATACGCGCTATCGCCACCGTCGCCAAGTCCGGCTGCGCGGGTTTGTCCGGACGCGCTGGCGTGGCGGCGCGTGGCCGCGGTGCGGCGCTGGGGATGGGCTGCGTCAGTGGTGGCGGTACGGCTGGCGCCGGCGCGTCGGAATACGCGGCGTCGTAGCGGGTTTCCTGCAGCGTCGCTACCGGCGCGGTGGCCGGTGGTGGTTCGGAAGGCCGCGCCGGCGTCGCGACGCGTTGCGCCAGCACCCGATCGAGCCGCACGCGGGTCTTGTCCAGTTCGCTGCGCAGATTTTTCTGGCGCGCCCAGAGCAGGCCCAGCAGCACGCCGGTCAGCATGCCGTACAGGTGGCTGCCGGAACCCGAGCCGTCGATCATGCCGACGACCATGAACAACACCAGTCCCGCCAGTGCCCAACCGATGTACATGAGCTCCCCCCGAGCCACGCCGCCTCACATCGGGGCCGGCCCGAACAGTCTGGCATGGAACGTCAATCGGTCGGTAGGCGGGGCGCCCGCCGCAGGTGGGCGATTATTTTCACGGGCGCTCAGGTCGACGGCGGCAGGCGCGTGCGCAGCAGCGCGTCCACCGACTGCTGCCATTCCGGCGAACCGGGTTTCGACTGCGGCGCTTCCTGGCCCAGCTTGTTCTGCACCGCGCGGTTCCATGCGTCCGAGCCATGGTCCGGGCCGTGGCCGTCGTCGCTGATGCTCAACGATCGGTCGACCCACGCATACCATTCGGGGGAGCCGAGCGCGGCGTTTGCCGGCGCGGACTGGCTGGCGCCGGATTGCGGCGGTGCCGGCGAGGGCGAGCACGCGGCGAGCAGCAGGGCGAGCGGCAGGCTGGCGACGAGGCGGCGCATGGATGGCTCCGTGGATGGTTGATCGGGAGCCTACTGCGCGCGCGTGCACGGGTGATTAATTTTTCATGATGCGTGGCGACGCGGTTCAGCGGGGCCGGCCGGTGGCTCAGTCGCGCGCCGCTATCTCGTCGATATGCCGCAGCAGGTCGGCCGGATCGTCGTACACGCGGAACGCGCCGGACTGTTGCAGCTCGGCGCGGCCGTAGCCACCGCAAAGCAGGCCCACGCCGAGCGCGCGCGCACGCTGCGCGGCGAGCATGTCCCACACGCTGTCGCCGATCACCAATGACTGCTGGATGTCCACGCCCAGCCGTGCGGCGGCGGCGAGGAACAGGTCCGGGTCGGGCTTGGCGTGGCGCACCTGATCGCGCGTCACCACGGGCACCTTCGACGGGTCGACGCCGAGCGCCTCCAGGTTGTGCGCGGCGGTTTCCATTCGCCCGCTGGTGGCGATCGCCCACGGGATCTTCTGCTCGTCGAGAAAGGCCAGCAACTCGCGTGCACCGGGCAGCGGCCGCACCGAGCCCTGCGTGTGCTGCCGGTTGAACGCTTCGGCATGCCATTGGCGCAGGCGGTCGAGGCGGTCCGCGGTGATTTCCAGCCCGGTTTCGCGCAGCAGGATGTTGGTGAACAGCCCGCCGCTCATGCCGATCTTGCGATGGATGCGCCACACCGACAATTCCACGCCTTCGCGATCCAGCGCTTCTTTCCACGCCAGAACGTGCTGGTAGACGCTGTCGATCAGGGTGCCGTCGAGGTCGAACAGGAAGGCGGTGTCGTGGCGGGGCATGGGCTTCTCCGTGGAGGCTGCGTCAACGCAGCAGATCGATCTTGCGCAGGCCACGCCGGATCGCGTCGAGATTACCGCCGGGCGGCCAGCCGACGACGCTGTCGACGACGGTGCCGTGGTCGAGGAAGTAGAACACCGGGGTCTCGAAGCGCTCGACCATCGGCAGCGCGGCGTTGTCGTAGGCGATGCCAAGCCGCAGTGCGGGATGTGCCTCGTTCCATTCGCGCACGGCATCGAAGGCGGTGACCTCGCTGGGCGGCGCCACCCATTGCCCGTACTCGCGGAACAGGTCGCGCAGCAGCGGATCGGCCTCGATGTCGCGCGCGGCGTTCGCGGAGAAATGGCAGCCGGTCGAGGCCAGCACGATCACCTGCGCCGGCGCGCGGACGTTGAAGCGGAAACGCACCAGCTCGCGTTTGCGCGCGCCCGGTGTAGCGATCCACAGGCTGGGCTGGCCGTTGCGGATGCGGCCGAACGAGCGCATCGACGGCGGCGGGCTGCGTTCGATCGCGGGATGGACGGCGAGCAGCGCGCGGGCCTCGTCGCGGTGGTGGGCGGCGAGCAGCGCATCGTAGAGGTCGCTGGCGTGCGGGCGACTGGCGCGATGACGGCGCTCCAGTTCGGCAAAGTCGCGGCGCATGTCGATGAGGTAGTCCGGCTGGCTGGTGGTGTTGAACACCAGCGTCGCCGCGCGGAACAGGAACTCCGCGTCGCGGTCGCCGAGCGCATGTCGTCGTGCGTCGGTTTGTGCAGGCGCGAATTCGGCAGCGTAGCTGCGCGAGATGGCTTGTCCCTGTGCGTCACCCTCGGTGTGTTCGGCAGCGGCCAGCAGGCGATCGTAGGCGGCTTCCAGCGTACCGGCCGCGTCGTTGCCGGTGGCCGGGCGCGGCGTGGTGAGCGCATCCAGGTCGACGGCGTAGTCTTGCGCACCGAACAGGCGCAGCAAGGTATACGCCTGCTTGCGGGTGAGTTCGTAGCGCAGGTCGCCGAGGTTCATGCCGCCCAGGCCGTGCTCGCGGTACACCAGGCTGTCGAGAAAGCGGCGCCGGGCGCCGGGCGTGAGCCAGTTCAGCGGCGAATTTGCCGGCGGCGTGTCGCGCAGGTAGGCATCCAGCTCCGCGCGCGAGGTGATCGGCTTGGTCGGACTGGCCAGCGCTACGTTGCGGGTGACGCCGTCATCTGGCGATGGCGCCGCCAGTGCGGCGAACGGCGGCGCCATCGCCAGCAGGAACAGCAGGCGGCCAATGGTGGTGTACGGCATACGCGTTCCTCGCCTTCCATCGAAAGGATCCGCGCGGGCCCGTTGCGTCGCAGCGGGTTAGCGCGATGGCAACAACGACCGCCCCGACTCCACGACCGCCAGTGCCGCCGCCCCCAGCAGGCCCGGCTCGGGATTCATGATCGCCTGGGTTGGCACCTTTTCCATGATGTCGCGGAAGCGGCCCTTGGCTTCGAAGCGTTCGCGGAAACGGCCGCGTTCCAGCCACGGCAGCAGGATCGGGATCAGGCCACCGGTGAGGTAGACGCCGTTCCAGGCGCCGAGCGTGAGCACGAGGTCGCCGGCGACGCTGCCGAAGATGCCGGCGAAGGTTTCCACCGTGCGGATGCACAGCGGGCAACTGTCGTCCTTGGCGCGGGCGGTGATGTCTTCGGGCTTGAGGCTCTCAGGTTGGGCGCCAACCATGTGGCAGATCGCGTCGTACAGGTTCACCAGGCCCTGGCCGCAGATCAGCCGTTCGTTGGAGACGCGGCCGTACTTGTGGTTGAGGTAGTCGAGGATGGCGATGTCTTCCGGCGTGTGCGCGGCGAAGCCGGCGTGGCCGCCTTCGGTCTGCAGCACGCTGCAGTGGCCACCGCGCACGAGCAGGCCGCCGACGCCCAGGCCGGTGCCCGGCCCGACAATGGCAAAGGTCTGCTCGGCCTCGGCGCCGATGACCGGCCGTGCCGGCTTGCCCACGGTGACCAGGTCGTCGCCCTGCAGCAGGGTCACCGCCATGCTCTGCGCCGCGAAGTCGTTGACCAGGTGCACGTATTCCAGGCCGAGCGCAGTGGCCGTCTGGTGCGCCGAGATCGCCCACGGATTGTTGGTGACCTTGACCGTCTCGCCATCGACGATGCGCCCGGCGGCAGCCACGATGGCGCGGCGCACTTCCAGGCCGGTGTCGGCGAGATACTGCTTCGCGGTGACGACCAGCGAGTCGTGCTCGGCCACGCGGTAGCGCCGGATGCTGTCGTCGAGCAACGGTTTGTCGCGTGCAGGATCGGCCACCCCGAAACGGACGTTGGTGCCACCGAGATCGACAAGCAAGGTGGGGGCGCTGCTGGACTGGCTCATGTAACTTCCTGACGACGTGAAGCGCCAAGCCTGCCGACGTAACGGCGGTTAGTCCAGTGTTTTGCCGGCCTTACGGCGTAAAATCCCCCGGATACCGTCCCACGAGACCCTGCCATGAGCTTTCCCGCCACCCGCATGCGCCGCATGCGCCGCGACGCCTTCTCCCGCGCCCTGATGCGCGAGCACACCTTGCTGCCGAGCGACCTGATCATGGTCGCGTTCGTGATCGAGGGCGAAGGCCAGCGCGAAGCGGTGCCGTCGATGCCGGGCGTGGACCGGCTGTCGATCGACGAGCTGCTGAAGCTGGCCGGCGAATGCGTGCGCCTGGGCATCCCGGCGCTGGCGCTGTTCCCGTCGCCCGGTGCCGAGGTGAAATCGCTCGATGCCGGCGAAGCCTGGAACCCCGACAACCTGATGCACCGCGCCACCCGCGCGCTGAAGGCGAAGTACCCCGAACTGGGCCTGATCGGCGACGTGGCACTGGACCCGTACACCACCCACGGCCAGGACGGCCTGATCGACGACGACGGCTACGTGATGAACGAGCCCACCGTCGAGGCGCTGATAAAAATGTCGCTGGCGCAGGCCGCAGCCGGCATGGATTTCGTGGCGCCGTCGGACATGATGGACGGCCGCATCGGCGCCATCCGCGACGCACTGGAAGAAGCCGGCCACATCCACACGCGCATCCTCGCCTACTCGGCGAAATACGCTTCCGCGTTCTACGGCCCGTTCCGCGATGCGGTGGGTTCGTCGGCGAACCTCGGCAAAGGCAACAAGCACACCTACCAGATGGACGTGGGCAACAGCGACGAGGCGCTGCGCGAGATCGAACTGGACCTGCTCGAAGGCGCCGACGTGGTGATGGTGAAACCCGGCATGCCGTACCTCGACGTGCTGCGCCGGGTCAAGGACACCTTCGGCGCACCGACCTTCGTCTACCAGGTCAGCGGCGAGTACGCGATGCTGAAAGCCGCCTCGCAGAACGGCTGGCTGGACGAGAAGTCGGTGGTGCTGGAATCGCTCACCGCGATGAAGCGGGCGGGGGCGGATGCGATTCTTACTTACTATGCGATTGATGCGGCGCGGTGGTTGCGCGGAGCGTAGACGGCTTGGGGCGCGGTTGGCGTCTTTCAAAGGTCTTTTCAGAGTCCCTTTTCTTTTCGAGTGATGCATGTCGGAAATCCAACATTCAATCGCGACATTGCGTATTTGGGGGGATGCATTGCTGCCCGAAGAGATTTCGCGAATGCTTGGTTGCGAGCCAACCGACGCAGAGACAAAGGGCCAGACGCTGACCGGCAAAGTTTCAGGCATGAAACGCATCGCTCGTACTGGAACGTGGAGGCTTCGCGCCACAGACCGCGAGCCCGAGGATCTTGAAGCTCAGATTGATGAGCTTCTTGAACAACTTACGGATGATCTCGCTGTGTGGTCAGAGATTTCGCGGCGGTTCAAGATGGATTTGTTTTGCGGGCTCTTCATGAAATCCACCAACGATGGATTGTGCATATCGTCAAAGCAGCTGGCCGCTTTGGGCTTGCGAGGTATTGAGCTGGAGCTTGATATTTACGATCCAACCAGGCCTTAGTATCAGCGCCGAAAGGATGCTATCGGGGTCAAGTCAATTCTGCGATAACGCAGCGCGCGTCACGGAGGCAAGAGCTTTCGTGCGCCTGCGGCGCCCGAGTCACTTTCTCTTTGGGTACTTCTCTTTTGGACAAGCAAAAGAGAAGTACCTCGCCCTCCGCAGGAGGACGAAAGCTCTGCTCTTGACCTTGATCCATCAAAGCCGGCAACTGAAATGCGTCCGCGCGGTACCATAGTCATCTCCGACCGCAAGCCGAGTTCGCCACCCATGTCCCCCGCGCGCCTAGGAATCACCCGTCCCGACGACTGGCACCTGCACCTGCGCGACGGCGATGCGCTGGCCTCAGTGATCGGCCACACCGCGCAGCGCTTCGCGCGTGCCATCGTGATGCCGAACCTGAAGCCGCCGGTGACGACGGTGGCGCAGGCCGAAGACTATCGTCGACGGATTCTGGCGAGCTTGCCGGCAGGTTCGCGCTTCCAGCCGCTGATGACGCTGTACCTCACCGAGAACACGCCGGTCGAGGAAATCGTCCGCGCCAAGGCAAGCGACAGCGTGTTTGCCGTGAAGTACTACCCGGCCGGGGCCACCACCAATTCCGATTCGGGTGTGCGCGAGCTGTCGCGCGTGTATGCCGTGATCGAAGCGATGCAGAAGCACGAGCTGCCCTTGCTGCTGCATGGCGAGGTCACCGATCCGGACATCGACATCTTCGACCGCGAACGCATTTTCATCGAACGCCATCTGCTGCCGCTGCAGGCCCGGTTTCCGGCACTGCGCATGGTGCTGGAGCACATCACCACCCGTGATGCGGTCGACTTCATCCGCAGCGCCCCGGCCAACGTGGCGGCCACCATCACCGCGCATCATCTGCTGCTCAACCGCAACGCGCTGTTTGCCGGCGGCATCCGCCCGCACCACTACTGCGCGCCGATCCTCAAGCGCGAGACGCACCGCGCTGCGTTGCTGCAGGCGGCCATCAGCGGCGACGCGCATTTCTTCCTCGGCACGGACAGCGCGCCGCATCCGCGCGAAGCGAAGGAAACGGCGTGTGGCTGCGCGGGGCTGTATACCGCGCATGCGGCGCTCGAGTTGTATGCCGAGGCGTTCGAGCAGGCGGGCCGACTGGATCGGCTGGAAGCGTTCGCCAGCTTCCATGGCGCCGATTTCTACCGGCTGCCACGGAACCGGGATCGCATCGCACTCGAGCGCACGCCATGGATCGTGCCGGACGAATACCCGCTGGCCGGGTCCACCTGCACGCCGATGCGCGCGGGCGAGTCGGTAGCGTGGTCGTTGGTGGAAACGACCACGCCCTGACTGTCCTCAGTAGGCGAACTCGCGGAACACCGGATCGACGCTGCCGTTCCACGCGTCGTGGAACAGTTCCAGCTTGCGCTCGGCCGGGGTCTGGTTGGCCTGCACGATCTCGATCATCGGTTCGAGGAAGATGCTTTCGTCGGCCCCGTTACGGTTGAGGCGGGCGCGCCGCTTGAGGCCGTGGCCGGCGATCTTCAGTGCCTCCTCGGCGAGGTCGCGCACGCTGCCGCCACGGAACGGCAGCTTCAGCGCGTGCTTCGGCACGCCGTCGCGCAGCGCGTGGCGTTCCTCGCGGGTGAAGTCCTTGACCAGGTCCCACGCGGCGTCCAGCGCCTGCTGGTCGTACAGCAGGCCGACCCAGAACGCGGGCAGCGCGCACAGCCGGTTCCACGGGCCGCCGTCGGCGCCGCGCATCTCCAGGTACTGCTTCAGGCGCACCTCGGGGAAGGCGGTGGTGAGGTGGTCGGCGAAGTCCTTCATGGTGGCGTGGGTGCCCGGCAGCATCGGCAGTTCGCCGGCCAGGAAGCGTTTGAAATCCTGCCCGGCCAGGTCGATGTAGCGGCCGTCCTGGTAGCTGAAGTACATCGGCACGTCGAGGATGTAGTCGACGTAGCGCTCATAGCCGAAGTCATCGGCGAACACGAAGTCGAGCATGCCGGTGCGATCCGGATCGGTGTCGGTCCAGATGTGCGAACGGTACGACAGATAGCCGTTTGGACGTCCTTCGGTGAACGGCGAGTCGGCGAACAGCGCGGTGGCGACCGGCTGCAGCGCCAGGCCGACGCGGAACTTCCTGATCATGTCCGCTTCGGACGAGAAATCCAGGTTCACTTGTACGGTGCAGGTGCGCGTCATCATGTCCAGGCCGAGCGAGCCGACCTTGGGCATGTACTCGCGCATGATCTTGTAGCGGCCCTTGGGCATCCACGGCATCTCGTCGCGGCGCCACTTCGGCTGGAAGCCCATGCCGAGGAAGCCCATGCCCATGCCGTCGGCGACCGAGCGCACTTCCTCCAGGTGCGAGTTCACCTCGCAGCAGGTCTGGTGGATGGTTTCCAGTGGTGCGCCGGACAACTCCAGCTGGCCGGCCGGCTCCAGCGTGATCGAGGCAGCATCCCGCGAAAGTGCCACCGGATTCGCGCCCTCGCGGGCCACGTCCCAGCCGTAGCGGGTGGCGATGGTTTCCAGCAGCAGCTTGATGCCGCGGTCGCCCTCGAACGTGGGCGGGCGCAGCGTGTCGGTGAGAAAGCCGAACTTCTCGTGCTCGGTGCCGATACGCCACGCCTCGCGCGGCTTCTCGCCGGCAGCGAGGTAGTCGGCAAGCTGCTGGCGGCCCTGGATCGGGGTGCTCTTGACGGCACTGGGTATGGACACGGGCGAAGCCTCGCTGGGTGAGGCTCTGACTATGGAGGCGCCACGGAGCCACGAAAAGGGGTTGACGAGAAATAATTGTACGTGGCGGTACAGATGGCGGCGTGGCGCCTGTTAGTTGAATCGCCGAACGGGTGTCCGGGAGCCGTTGTCAACGGCTAGAAGCGCTGGCCTTGTCAAGTTCAGGGCAGCTCAGTCGGGCGACCAGATCATCGGGCAGCTTCTGGCGGCGACCTATCTCGGCATCGCTGGGCAATGTCCTCTTCGGCCTGTGATGTTTGGCCTGGTAGGCATCAAGCCGTTGCTGGCGGCTTCGATATTCGGCGCAAGGATCGGCGCCATGGTCGAGCAAGAGCTTCACCATGGCCGCATTGCCTTGGACGATGGCCGTAGTCAGTCCATCGGCGGATTCGCCCACTGTGCTCGAGGGGGCGGCGCCGTTATCGAGCAGACGTTTGACGATGACCGGGTCATCAGCGGTCACCGCCATTGCCATGACATCGTTGCTATTCGGTATCCGTGCCTTCAGGTTGGCGTGGTGATCCAGCGCGACGTCGAGTGTCGCCAGGTCGCCGCACTGCGCGGCGATGGTTGCCGCGGGGCCGTCGAGTCGGCCGTCGAACAGGAAAACAGCATCCAGTTCACGTGCTGTCTTCGGAGCTGGGTCGACGGTAGCCCACTTGGGATCCTTCTTCACTTCCGCCATGAGCTCATCCCGAACCTCGCGCTTGAGGTCGGGCAGCGCTCCCTGATCATCGACCAAGGCACCGCCGTCCAGCAGGCCGGCCACCATTGCGGGATTTCTGGCGTAAGTCGCGATGACCAGGGCGGATTGCCGCCAACGGGCAGCGTCCGCGGTATCCATAGCATCCAGTTGTTGGCGCACCTGCGCCAACTTGCCGTCGATCACATTGACGATAAGCGCGTTGACGGCGGGTGGCGCATCGAAGGCATCGTGAACGGCGAGCGTGCGCGCCAAGGCGGTCTGAGCTGGGCAAATGAGGGTCAGCGGGGGGTGAGGTTTTTCAACGCCCTTGGCGGTGCCCGCTAGCAGAAATCCAGCGACCAGCAGAGCTATGCGAGGCAGCATGTGGATGTTCTCTCTGAGCCAACCATCATTGCAGGCTAGCAGGGATCGGGGTGCTCTTGACGGCACTGGATATGGACACGGGCAAAGCCTCGCTGGGGGAGCCGACACTGTGGGGGCGGCGCAAGGCGACGAAAGGGGGCGTCGTGGGATGCGGGATCGGAACCTCATTGGAGCAGCATCGCCCGGATGGCGCCTTGAGCTGGATCAGGCATGTGACCCCGCAGGGCGTTAACCGTTGACTGTCATTCTGCGGTCGCGGGAAGCATCGGAGCCGCCCCCATCCCGCCTTTCCGGCGTTTCATCGGAGGAAGGAATCGTCGCCGGGCCTGCCCGCCGTGTCGGGTTGCGAGCGGTGCATCCGTCGGATGCGGCAGCCCGCTCGGCGATAGGGCATCGTGCCCGGCTTCGTCAGTGGGCGAAGTCCGGAAACCAGCCGCGAAGCCGTCGCTTCAGTGACAGCGCCGGCGCCTCCACCGCATGCCATGAGCACCAGGCGAGCAGGAGGGTGGCGATGCCCGCGACGCTTGCGGTCGCCAGATAGGATGGCGTCGCCGGCCACAGCCGAACCGTCAACTGCTGCACGAAGTATGCGTATAGATAGGTGCTGTAGGACAGGTCGCCGAAGCGGGCCGCGGAACGCAGCCCCGGAGTGCTTTGCCGTCCGAACCACAGGGTCAATGGCACCATCACGGCCCACTGCGCCAGTCGCGCGTGTTGCAGCAGTGCGGCGGCAAGCAGGCAGGCCGCTACGGCACCGGCCATGAGCAGGCGCCGACCACTGATTTCGGCGGCGAACTGGCGCGAGCAGACGCCGGCCAGGAAGAAGGCCGTGTAGAAGTAGCAGAGGTTGTCGAAAGCGTCGTCCCGGGAATGTCCGGGCAGCGTCTTGGCGTACATCACGGCGACCACGGCCAGTGCAAGCAGGGTGAACACCCGCCGCCGCAGGCCGATGGCGCCGAGCACGGCCACGTACGCGTAGCACTTTGCCTCGAGCGGAATCGTCCACCAGCTGCCGTTGACCGCCGACAGGCTGGCGTTGGCCGGTATCGTGCCGAACACGCCGGGCAGCGTGTAGTACGGGCGCAGCTGGGCATTGAAGCTGATGAAGCGGCGCGTCTCGCGGCCGAGGTATTCATGCAGCGGCAGTGAAGTGACCGCCGCACCGGCGATCGCTATCGCGATAGTGGCGACGACCAGCGCCGGCCAGATGCGCAGGAACCGGCGCATGGCAAAGCGCATGACGTGCGGGTCGTGATACCAGCTCTCGGCCACCAGGTAACCGCTCATGATGAAAAACATCGCCACCGCGATGGAGCCGAGCGTCATGCCGTCCGCCAGCGTGGATTCGTGCATGCCCAGAAGCACGAACTGGTGGGAAACCAGCACCATCAGCGAAGCGACGAGTCGCAGCCCGTCGAAGTTGTTGGCGTGGTCGCCGGACGGCGAAGGACGAGAAGTGCCCATGACGAATATCCTTTTCGCTCGCGAATACCTGATGGTTGCCCCGATGCCGGATCGGGTGCGACCGGATTCGTGGCACCCGGAAACGGCAGGCAGAAAGAAACAGGGCCGGCGTGACCGGCCCTGTTCTCAGCGCTTCATCGAGTTGAAGAACTCGTCGTTGGACTTGGTGTTCTTCATCTTGTCGAGCATGAACTCCATCGCGGAGAGCTCGTCCATCGGATGCAGCAGTTTGCGCAGAATCCAGATCTTGGCCAGCATGTCCGGCTCGATCAGCAGATCCTCGCGGCGGGTGCCGGAGCGGTTGATGTCGATCGCCGGGTAGACGCGCTTCTCGGAGATGCGCCGGCTCAAATGGACTTCCATGTTGCCGGTGCCCTTGAACTCCTCGTAGATCACCTCGTCCATCTTGCTGCCGGTTTCGGTCAGCGCGGTGGCGATGATGGTCAGGCTGCCGCCTTCCTCGACGTTGCGCGCGGCGCCGAAGAAACGCTTCGGACGCTGCAGCGCGTTCGCGTCGACACCGCCGGTGAGTACCTTGCCGGAGCTGGGCACCACGGTGTTGTAGGCGCGGGCGAGGCGGGTGATCGAATCGAGCAGGATCACCACGTCCTTCTTGTGCTCGACCAGACGCTTGGCGCGCTCGATCACCATCTCGGCGACCTGCACGTGGCGCACGGCCGGCTCGTCGAACGTCGAGGAAATCACCTCGGCACGCACGGTGCGGGCGATCTCGGTCACTTCTTCCGGGCGCTCGTCGATCAACAGCATGATCAGATGCGCTTCGGGGTGGTTGTAGGTGATCGCCTGGGCCACGTTCTGCAGCATCATCGTCTTGCCGGACTTCGGCTGGGAGACGATCAGGCCGCGCTGGCCCTTGCCGATCGGTGCGATCAGGTCGAGGATGCGCCCGGTGATGTCCTCGCTCGACCCGTTGCCGCGCTCCAGCTTGAAGGCCTTGCGCGGGAACAGCGGAGTGAGGTTCTCGAACAGCATCTTGTTCTTCGACGCTTCCGGCGGATCGCCGTTGATGTCGTCGACGCGCAGCATTGCGAAGTAACGCTCGCCTTCCTTCGGGTGGCGCACGCGGCCGGTGATGTAGTCGCCCGTACGCAGGTTGAAGCGGCGAATCTGGCTCGGCGACACGTAGATGTCGTCCGGGCCGGCCAGGTACGACTCGTCGGCCGAGCGCAGGAAGCCGAAGCCGTCCTGCAGGATTTCCAGCACGCCCTCGGCCCAGATGCCGCCGCCGGAGCGGGCGTGCGCCTTGAGCACGTTGAAGATCACGTCCTGCTTGCGCGCGCGGGCGACGCCTTCGTGCACGCCCAGCGACTCGGCGAATTCCAGCAGCTGCGGCGCCTTCATGCGCTTGAGCTCGGTGAGGTTGATCACCCGGTCATTGCTGCCCGGGTCGGCGTTGTCGTCATCCACCGGCAGGCCGTTCGGATTGGGCCGCGGATGGTTGCCCTGCGGGCGTGGCTGCTGCGGATTGGGATTGCCGCCGCGCTCGTTGCGCCGGCGTCGGCCGCGTCCCTCGCGGGCTTCGCGACCGGCATTGTTGGGGTTGTTCTGGCCCTGGTTCTGGCCTTGATTCGGGTTCTGGCCCTGGGGTTGACCCTGAACTTGAGCCTGGTTCGGATTCTGGCCTTGACCTTGACCCTGACCCTGACCCTGCGCCTGGTCCTGGCCTTGCGACGGATTCGACTCGCGGGGTTCCTGCGTTGCCCGCGACGGGGGCGTCTCACCGTATGACGCTGGCGTCATCGACGGAGCAGCCGACGTGGCGGAAGGCGCGGATGGCGCAGGCGCCGGGCGTTCGACCGGCGCAGCAGCAGCCGGCCTGTCGACGGCCCCCACCTTCTCCGCATTAGCCGCAGCGATCGCTGCAGCCGTGCGACGCGGCGCGCGGGGGCGTGGCTCGGGCTTGCCTTCGGCAACCGGCTTGGTATCGGCGCCCTTGGCGGCGTTCGGAATGATGTTATCGGTATCGGACACGGGCAATCCTCGCGGGGCGCCGTTGAATTACAGGAGGGAGGGTGTGCGTCGCGCGGAAGGCGCAAGGGGACAGGACTGTCCCGACGGACGCGTTGAATCTAGCACCCGCTGCGCATCGGCGTAAAGCCTCGTGAGCCGGCCGTGCTCAGCCGAGCCGGCTCCGTGCAGCGGATTTGCAACGGCTGGATCAGAGGGCCTTGTCGATCATCTGGGTCAGCTGGCCCTTGCTGACGGCACCGATCTGGGTCGCCTCGACCTTGCCGTTCTTGAACACCATCAGGGTCGGGATGCCGCGCACGCCATAGGCTCGCGGGGTCTGCTGGTTCTGGTCGATGTTGACCTTGACGATGCGCAACTTGCCTTCGTATTGCTGGGCAATCTCGTCCAGCATCGGCGCGATCGCCTTGCACGGGCCGCACCATTCCGCCCAGAAATCCAGCAGCACCGGGGTTTCGGATTTGAGCACCTGCTCGTCGAAGGCGTCGTCGTTCACATGGGTAATCAGGTCGCTCACCGGGGATCTCCGTGGCTGGGGGCGCAAAATGGCAGGTGCAGAACAATGGGGTGACGGGGGCGGAAAAACAAGGAGTGACGACGGGCGGGGCCGTCATCGGCTACACTCAGGCGCCCACGAAGCGTGGGTTGGGCAGGAGGAGAGCGGCAAGTTCTCATTCCAGCGCAACTCCGGGCACGATTCAAGGGCGGCTTGCACAGCCGCCCGTCAGATCGCCGGCAAATACGGCGTCGCCAGCCGCGGCGCGACCTTGTTGACCCTGACATTGAGCCGCTTCGCCGCGCATCGCGCACCCGTCCTGCACCGCCCTCCGCCGATGTCTGGCGTCTGAGGCAGGTGCAGCGCATCACGCCGCCGTCAGGCAAGGTCAACCATCCCCATATGTCACAAACCGTACTCACCGATACCTTCTTCACCAACTTCGATCTTCATCCGCTGCTGCAGCAGGGCCTGGACGACAGCGGCTTCACCCGCTGCACGCCGATCCAGGAAATGAGCCTGCCGCTGGCGCTGGCCGGGCGTGACGTCGCCGGCCAGGCACAGACCGGCACCGGCAAGACCTGTGCGTTCCTGGTCGCGTTGATGAATCGCCTGCTGACCACGCCGGCCGTGGCCGAGCGCAAGGACAGCGACCCGCGCGCACTGGTGATCGCGCCCACCCGCGAACTGGCGATCCAGATCGAAAAGGACGCCAAGGCGATCGGCCGCCACACCGGCCTGCGCAGCGCGCTGATCTACGGTGGCGTCGACTACGACAAGCAGCGTCAGCAATTGAAGGACGGCTGCGACATCATCATCGCCACCCCCGGCCGCCTGCTCGACTACCACAAGCAGGGCGTGTTCAGTCTCAACAGCGTCGAGGTGATGGTGATCGACGAGGCCGACCGCATGTTCGACCTCGGCTTCATCAAGGACGTGCGCTTCATCTTCCGCAAGCTGCCGCCGCGCGAGCAGCGCCAGGTGCTGCTGTTCTCCGCCACCTTGAGCCACCGCGTGCTGGAACTGGCCTACGAGCACATGCACGAGGCCGAGAAGCTGGTGGTGGAAAGCGACAACGTCACCGCCGATCACGTGCATCAGCTGGTCTACTTCCCCGCGAAGGAAGAGAAGATGCCGCTGCTGCTGAATCTGCTCGACCGTTGCAAGCCGAGCCGCAGCATCATCTTCGTCAACACCAAGGCCGCCGCCGAGCGCATCACCGAACGGGTCAAGCGCCACGGCTGCCGCGTCGGCGCGATCTCCGGCGACGTGCCGCAACTGAAGCGGCAGAAGCTGCTGCAGCGTTTCAAGGACGGCCAGCTGGACATCCTGGTGGCCACCGACGTGGCCGCGCGCGGCCTGCACATTCCGGCGGTCAGCCACGTCTTCAACTACGACCTGCCGCACGAGGCCGAGGACTACGTGCATCGCATCGGCCGTACCGCGCGGCTTGGCGCCGAGGGCGACGCGATCAGCTTCGCCTGCGATCTGTACGCGATGTCGCTGCCCGACATCGAGACCTATATCGGGCAGAGCATTCCGGTCGCGCAGATGGATCCGGAATTGCTGGTGATGCCGAAGCCGCGCGCGGTCGACCCCGAGTTCGCCGCGAACGCCGCCGCCGACAGCGCCGCGTTCGGCGACGTGGTACCGCCGCGTCCGGGCGAGAAGCCGCGCCATGGTGGTGGCCGCAGTGGCGAGCACGGTGGCAGCAGCCGCGGCGCCACGCGTCCGCCGCGCGAGCGCCGGCCGGCCGCGGCCGACGGCAGTGTCGCCGCTGCGGCCGAACAGCCGGTCGCCGTGGCCGTGCACAAGACCGACGCGGCCCCGGCGGCGGACGCCGGCGCGGCTACCGAAGGCACGCACAAGCCGCGGCGCCGTCGTGGCGGGCGCAATCGCCGGCGCGAAGGTGCGCCCACCAATGGCGTCGAGACGACCGGCCACCAGGCCGCGGTGGCCGAGGGCAATCGCGCGCCGCGCGGCGAGCGTCGCCCGTCGCGCGAACGCAATGCGGCCGAGTCCGCCGGCACGGTGCACAGCCGGCCGTCGCGGCAGGTCGCGGTAACCTCGGGCAAGGCCGTCGAACACGCCCATCCGAAAAAGCCGGGCCTGTTCCGCCGTTTGACCCGCCTGTTCACCGGCCGCTGAACGTCATGATCGCCGCGGGCTGAACCGCGGCGATCAGGGAAGTCCGCATCTTGCAGCCGGCTTCCCTTATCCTTGCATCGATACGACGACACGCAGGCTCGGGGACGCTCGGTGATCCATTTCGATCAAGTCAGCAAGCGCTACGAGGGTGGCCATGAGGCGCTCTCGCAGCTTTCGTTCGAGGTGCCGACGGGCGAGATGGCCTTCGTCACCGGGCATTCCGGTGCCGGCAAGAGCACCTTGCTCAAGCTGCTGGGACTGATCGAGCGGCCCTCGCACGGCGTGATCAGCGTGGACGGCAAGAGCCTGGCGAAGATCCGCCACAGCGGCATCCCGAAGTGGCGCCGGCATATCGGCATGGTGTTCCAGGACCATCGCCTGCTGCTGGATCGTACGGTGTTCGCCAACGTCGAGTTGCCGCTGGCGATCGGTGGCATCGCCCGCGCCGAACGCGCGCGGCGGGTGCGCGCGGCGCTGGAGAAGGTCGGCCTGCTCGCTTACGAACGGCAGCTGCCGGCGACGCTGTCCACCGGCGAACAGCAACGCGTGGGCATCGCCCGCGCGATCGTGGCGCGACCCAGCCTGCTGATTGCCGACGAGCCCACCGGCAACCTCGACCCGCAATTGGCGGTGGAGATCATGGGCCTGTTCGGCGAGTTCCAGCAGGTCGGCACCACCGTGCTGGTCGCCAGCCATGACCTGCCGCTGATCAAGCGCATGAAGAAGCGCGTTATCGTGCTCGACCACGGCCGCCTGGTGGCCGACCTGGCCGCCGAGGAGGTGCTGTGAGCACGTCGCCGGAAACCCTGCCTGTGTCGGCGGACGCGCCGCCGCGCAACGGCCACAGCCGTGGCAACCGCTTCGTCAGCTGGCAGGAGCATCACCGCTGGAGCGCGGCGTCCAGCCTGCGCCGGCTCGCCTCGCGCCCGTTCGGCAGTCTGCTCACGATCGCGGTGATGGGCCTGGCGCTGGCCTTGCCGCTGGCGTTTTACCTGCTGCTGGGCAATGTGCAGCAGCTCGGCCATGCGCTGGGCCAGAGCCAGGCGATCAGCGTGTTCCTGCAGCCGGGCCAGAGCGCCCAGCAGGTACAACTGCTCGCCCAGCAGCTGGGCGACCGCCCCGAGGTGGCCGCGGTGGTGGTGAAGACGCCGCAGCAGGGCATGGACGAACTGGCGAAGATGCAGGGCTTCTCCGGTGCCCTGCAGACACTGGACGACAATCCGCTGCCGTACGTGCTGCAGTTGCAGCCGCGTGCGGGGGTGAGTGCGCACGCGCTGGAGCAACTGGTGGCCGACGTGCGCACCCTGCGCAGCGTCGAGCTGGTGCAGGACAGTGGCAGCTGGCGGCAGCGGCTGGATGCCTTGCTCGATGTGGGCAATCGCGTGGTGCTGGTGCTGGCTTCGCTGCTGGCGCTGGCGGCGCTGCTGGTGGTCGGCAATACGATTCGGGTGGACATCGCCAGCCGCAGCGAGGAGATCGGCGTGCTGCTGCTGGTCGGCGCCAGCGGCGCGTTCGTGCGCCGGCCCTACCTGTATGCCGGGATCTGGTATGGCCTGTTCAGCGGCATCCTGGCCGCGTTGCTGGCGGTGCTGATCGAGCTGGCGCTGGCCACGCCGGTGGCGCAGTTGAGCCAGGCTTATGACGGCAAGCTGCAGGTCGGCGGCTTGCCGCCGTGGCTGTTGCTGGCGGTGCCGCTGGTCGCCGCGGCGCTGGGTTGGCTCGGCGCGCGACTGGTCAGCGCGTGGCAATTGCGCAAGGCGGCGTGACGGTCTTGCGCCGGGGTGACGTGAATCGCAGCCGCCGACACCGGATCCGGTGCACTATCCCCAGTTGCGGCGGGCGCAGGGGGTGCGCCCGCAGGTTCATCGGCGAAGGACGGCCACGGGTCGGGTGGGTGAGCTAGGGAATGAGTACGAATATCAGCAGCCGTCTGCTGACCGACGCACCACGGGTGCTGGTGGTCGATGGTTCACGTGTGGTGCGCCAGCTGATCACCCGCGTGCTGCAGGCCGAGTTGCCCGGCGTCGAGGTGGTGGGTTGCGGCGGCGGCACCGAGGCGCAGCAGGTGCTCGGTGAGGGCGTGTTCGATTTCATCACCATCGCGCTGCGCCTGCCCGACATGGACGGGCTGGAGCTGGCGCGCTTCGTGCGCGAGTCGGCGCCGCAGGCCTACGTGCCGATCGTGGTGGTCTCCGGCGACGTCGATGACCGGCTGCACCGCCGTTCGCTGGGCGAGCACGTCACCGACTACTTCGACAAGGCGCTGGGCTTCCAGGCACTGGCCGAGTTCATCCGCGGCTATGTGCGGCCCGAGAACACCGCCGAAGGCGTCGTGCTGTATGTCGAGGACAGTCGCGTTGTGGCGCTGGCGACCCGCCGCATGCTGGAGAAGATCGGCCTCACCGTGCGCCACGTGGTCAGTGTGGAGGACGCGCTCGCCTTGCTGGAAACCGCGAAGGCGCAAGGCGAGGTGGGCGCCGACGTGGTGCTCACCGATGTCAGCCTGAAGGGCGAGCTCACCGGTGGCGACCTGCTCAAGCACATCCGTGGCGAGTTCGGCTACGGCAAGGGCCGGCTGCCGGTGCTGGTGATGACCGGCGACGAGAACCCGGCCAACCAGGCCGCGCTGATCAAGGCCGGTGCCAACGACCTGGTCGAGAAACCGGTCGAGGAAAGACTGCTGGTCACCAAGCTGTTGTTCCAGCTGCGCGTGGCGAAGCACCTGCGCGGGCACGCGGCCGAGGCATGAACGACGCGGCGCGGGTCAGGCTGGAAGCCTCGTGGAAGGCGCGCATCGGCGACTACCTGCTGCGCCCCGAGATGCAGGCGCTGGCGGCGTTCCTGCGCGCGGAGAAGCAGGCCGGCAAACGGATCTACCCGCCCGGCCCCGAGATCTTCGCGGCGTTCGAGCACACCCCGTTCGACGCGGTGCGGGTGGTGATCCTGGGCCAGGACCCGTACCACGGCCCCGGCCAGGCGCACGGCCTGTGCTTCTCGGTGCGCCCCGGCGTGCGGGTGCCGCCGTCGCTGGAGAACATCTTCAAGGAGATCCAGCGCGACCTCGGCATCCCGCGGCCCGACCACGGCTGCCTCACGCCCTGGGCCGATCGCGGCGTGCTGCTGCTCAACAGCGTGCTGACGGTGGAAGAAGGTCGCGCCGGCTCGCACCAGGGCAAGGGCTGGGAGGGCTTTACCGATGCGGCGATCGACGCGCTGAACCGCGAGCGCGAAGGCCTGGTGTTCCTGCTGTGGGGCGCGTACGCCCAGCGCAAAGGCCAGCTGATCGACACCGGCCGGCACTGTGTGCTGAGCTCGGTGCACCCGTCGCCGTTGTCGGCCCACCGCGGCTTCATCGGCTGCGGCCATTTCTCCGCCGCCAACCGCTACGTGGAGGCTCACGGGCAGCCGCCGATCGACTGGTCGTTGCCGCCGAAAGCGGCACTGCAGGGCGATTTCACGCCCGCTTGAATGCGGTTTTGCCAGCCTCATATCGGGCTGGATGAGACGCTGGACAAGGGCAGTCAATATCTATACGATTTAGTTCATTAAAGCGCGGAACCAACACCGCGCTTTAGCACTCCAACTAGTCGAGTGCTAAACTTTGATGTCGTTCAGGAGGTTCCACCCATGTCTCAAGCCTTGGTGACCGCCAACTTCCCGCTGCCGAGTGTCGTCGGCAGTCTGGATGCCTATATTTCCGCGGTCCATCGGATCCCGGTGCTGAGCTCGGAAGAAGAGCAGGCGCTGTCACGCGACTACCTCGAAGAGGCCAACCTGGCCGCGGCGAAGAAGCTGGTCATGTCGCACCTGCGTTTCGTGGTGCATGTGGCGCGTGGCTACTCAGGCTATGGCCTGCAGTTGGCCGACCTGATCCAGGAAGGCAACATCGGGCTGATGAAGGCGGTCAAGCGTTTCGACCCGGATCAGGGCGTGCGCCTGGTCAGCTTCGCGGTGCACTGGATCCGTGCCGAGATGCACGAGTTCATCCTGAAGAACTGGCGCATCGTGAAGGTCGCCACCACCAAGGCGCAGCGCAAGCTGTTCTTCAACCTGCGCAAGAGCAAGAAGCGCCTGGGCTGGATGAACGCGGCCGAGGTGAGCACCGTAGCCAAGGATCTGGGCGTGCCCGAGGCGACCGTGCGCGAGATGGAATCGCGCCTGTCCGGCCGCGACATCGGCTTCGAGGCCCCGGTCGATGCCGACGATGACGCCAAGCCGGCACCGGCGGCGTTCCTGATCGACGACGGCGCCGACCCGTATGAGAACGTGTCCGACGAAGATTACGCCGACAACCAGATGCAGACGCTGACCGATGCGCTGGGCCATCTGGACCCGCGTTCGCGCGACATCATCCAGCGTCGCTGGCTGGACGACAGCAACAAGGCCACGCTGCAGGACCTGGCCGACGAGTACGGCGTATCCGCCGAACGCATCCGCCAGGTCGAGGCGAATGCGATGAAGAAGATGCGCAGCCTGTTCGCGACGGCGGCCTGAGCCACCGCGCCGCGACCAAGCGAGTTGCCCATGCAAACGGCCCCGCGAGGGGCCGTTTGTGTTTGTGCCGTCGTGGTGTACCGGTCAGCGCCGGATGGCGGCGGGCTGGCGCAGCGCCATGCCCTTGAGCACGTTCAGGGCCTGTGACAGCGCGTAGTCGCTGGTGGCCAGCTTGGCGTCGTCGGCGCTGCCGTCGTCGTTGATGTCGGTGGCGGCCTTGGCGTTCTCGTTGGCCAGGTGGTTCGGCAGGTCGGCCTCCGAGCTGATCAGCACCGGCCCGCGGTCGGATGGGTTCACGGTGAGGTCGGCCAGCGCGATGTCGGGCTTGATGCCCTCGGCCTGGATCGAGGTACCGCTCGGCGTGTAGTAGCGTGCGGTGGTGATCTTGACCGCATGCTCGGCGTCCAGCGGCAACACGGTCTGCACCACGCCCTTGCCGAACGTGCGCTGGCCCATGATCAGCGCGCGGTGGTTGTCCTTCAGCGCGCCGGAGACGATCTCGGCGGCCGAGGCGGTGCCGTTGTTGGTCAGCACGATCATCGGCGCGCCGCCGAGCTGGTCGCCCGGGTGCGCGTTGAAGCTCATGTTCGCGTCCTGCAGCCGGCCGCGCGTGGTGACGATGGTGCCGGCGTCGAGAAAGTCGTCGCTGACGCCCACGGCTGCGGTGAGCAGGCCGCCCGGGTTGTTGCGCAGGTCCAGCACGGCGCCTTTCGGCGGGCCGTTCTTCGCGATCAGCTGGCCCAGTTTCTGTTCCAGGTCGCCGGCGGTGTCGTCCTGGAACTGGCTGATCCGCACGTAGGCGTAGCCCGGCTCCAGCTCGCGCACCTTGACGCTGCTGATCGAGATGTTCTGGCGCACCAGATGCAGGTCGATCAGCTTGTCGTTGTTCTGGTGCACGATGGTCAGGTCGATCGCGCTGCCCGGCTTGCCGCGCAGCTGCTTGAACATGGTGTCCACGTTCTGCGCATCGATCAGGGTGCCGTTGATCTTGACGATGCTGTCGCCCGGCTTGATGCCGGCGCGTGCCGCCGGGGTGTCGTCGATCGGCGAGACGATGCGCAGGCCGCCGTCGACCTGCAGCACTTCGATGCCGAGGCCGCTGTACTCGCCGGTGGTGTCCTCGCTGAGCTGGGTCAGGCCGTCCTTGTCCAGGTATTCGCTGTGCGGGTCGAGGCCGCTGAGCATGCCGGTGATGGCGGCCTTCATCAGGGTCTTGTTGTCGACCTTTTCCACGTATGCCTGGCGCACCACTTCGTAGACGCGGCTGAAGTTGCGGATGTCGTCCAGATCCACCTGGCCGGTGGAGCTGGCATTGGCCGGCGCGTCGGCGCTGCTGTTGGTGGCTGGCAGGTCGACCGGCGGCGCCGCCACGCTGGCGGCGGCAGCCGGTGCGCTCTGCGCGCGGGTATCCGGCGTGGCCAGCAGGAACGGAACAGCCAGCAACAGGACCGCCAGGCCGATCGTCGGGCTAGAAGGGGAAGGACGCATGCGTGTGACTCCGTACAGCAGACAGCGCCGCGCCGGAGCGCGACGGGAAAATGTGGTCAGGCATGAGACAACCAGATGTCGGGGTAATTCAGCGTGAACTCGTTGCTAGCCTGCGATGCGGCCGCGTTCGCGTCAACGGCGCTGGCTCAGCCAGCTGCGCGGATCGACCGGCTGGTTGTTCCGGCGCAGCTCGAAGTAGACGCCGGTATTGGCGCCGGTGGGCGGGCTGGCGGTACCGAGCACCTGACCGGCCTCGACTTGGTCGCCGACGTCGTGCAGCAGGGTCTCGTTGTTGCCGTACATGCTCATCCAGCCGTTGCCGTGGTTGACGATCAGCAGCATGCCATAGCCGCGCAGGAAGCCGGCGTAGATCACCCGGCCGCGCGCCACCGCATGGATCTCGCTGCCACCGCTGGCCTTGATCAGCACACCGTTGCCGTAGCTGTTGACCACGCCGCTGGCCGGCCATGGCAGGTTGCCGCGGATGTTGGCGCCGGCGCCGCTGACCTCGATCGGCGGTGGCGGCTTGCGCCCGGGGTGCTTCCTGACCGCTGCGGCACGTTCGGCGGCGGCGCGGGCGGCGGCTTCGTCGATTGCCTTCTGCAGCTTGTCGAGCAGGTTGTTGAGCGACTGCGCGTTCTGCTTCAGCGCGGTCAGCCGCTGCGCCTGGTCCTTGTACTGGGCGTCGGTCTCGGCCGCCAGCTTCTGCTGCGCGGCGCGCTGTTTGGCCAGCACGGCCGCTTGCTGCTCGCGCTGGGTCCGGGTCGCCTGCAGTGCCTGTTGTTCGGCGGTGATCGCGTCCTCCAGTTCCTGCAGTTTGGCGAGGTCGGCCATCAATCGCTGCACGCGTTGCACGCGGTCCTGCTGGAAGTATTTCGAGTACACCAGCGCGCGCGCGATGCGCGCTACGTCCTCGTCGCCCAGCAGCAGGCGCAGGTCCGAGCCGTGGCCGAGCGCATAGGTGGCACGCAGCAGGTCGGCGATCGCGGCGCGCTGGCTGTCCAGCGTCTGCTTCAGCGCGGTGCGCTGTTGCTGCAGTTGATCCAGCTGCTGCTGCTTGGCAGCCAGTTCGGCGTCGGTCTGGCGTACCGCGCGCGCCGCCCCGGCCAGCGCGTTGGCCTGTTTGGCCAGTTCGGCATTGACGTTGTCGCGCCGGGCCGCGGTGTCGGCCTGCTCTTTTGCGAGCGTCTCCATCTTGTGGCGCAGCTCGGCCAGTTTCTGCTTCGCCTCGGCCTGTTCGCTCTTGCTGTCCTGGCGTGCCTGCAGCGGAGTGATGGCCAGACAGCCCAGCAGTGCGGCGAGTATCAGGCAGCGGAAGGGGCGGGCGGCGAAGCGGGCGGGTTTGGGCATGCGGCCGATTATCCCCGAGCGGAGCGGGCGGAGCGAGGCGGCCGTCATCGGCAGCTTTGCCGGGTGTCCGAGGCGTACGGCGCGCCGCTGGCGAAGCGGCCTGCGTGGTCCGGAATATGCATGAAATACACTGTGAAATTAGGTACTTGAGTATGGGATGGCAAGGTGTTAGACCGCGTTTGCGAAGAGGCCTTCCCCCGCTCGTGGCCTTTCGCTGGCTGCTGAAGCTGGCTTCCCCCACCCCAACTGCCTGCTTCTCCATTGTCCGAGCGCCTCGTGATTGCTCCGCAAGTGGAGGGTATTTTCATGAAACGCACCCTTGTCATTTCGCTGGCGGGTCTGGCCTTGTCGCCGATAGCCGCCGCCCTCGCGCAAAGCGCACAGCCCGCCAACACCCCGCAGACGCAAACCGCTCCGCAGACCCCGCCCAGTACGCAGAACCCACCTGCGCCGACCGGTCAGAACGTGCAGGAATTGCAGGCCATCACGGTGACCGGCTCCGCGATCCCGCGCATCGATCTGGAGACGCCCTCGCCGGTGACCACGATCACCGCCGCGCAGATCCAGCGCAGCGGCCTCACCACGGTGTCCGACGTGGTGCGCGCCATCTCGGCCGACAACAGCGGCTCGATCCCGAATGCGTTCGCGAATGGTTTTGCGGCCGGTGCGTCGGGCGTCGCCCTGCGCGGCCTTACCGTGAACTCCACCCTGGTGCTGATCGACGGTCACCGCGTCACCAACTATCCGGTGGCCGATGACGGCCAACGTACCTTCGCCGACCTGAACACCATTCCGCTCGCCGCGGTCGAGCGTATCGAGGTGCTGAAGGACGGCGCCTCGTCGCTGTACGGCGCCGACGCGATCGCCGGCGTGGTCAACATCATCATGCGGCCGAGCTTCAAGGGCGTCGAAGCCACCGCCACCGTGGGCACCTCGCAGCACGGCGGCGGCTTCACCCGCAAGGCCACGTTGCTGGCCGGCGGCGGCGATCTGGACAAGGATCGCTACAACGGCTACCTGAGCGTGCAGTACCAGAAAGACAACGTGATCCGGACCAACCAGCGCGGCTTCCCGTTCAACACGGCCGACCTGACCTCGCTGGGTGGCCCGGGGCTGGGTGGTCCGGCGGCCCGCGCGGGCGGCATCAATGGCGCCATCAAGCCGAACGATGGCAGTGGTCTTTGGCAGCCGCTGAGTGCCTGCACCTCGGGCCCGTTGATCACCGACGCCACCGGCAGCTACTGCCGTTTTGACCCCGTCAATCTGTATGGCCAACTGCAGCCGGCGATGGAGCAGGGCGGCGTGTCCGGCCGTTTCACCATCAAGCTGGGCGACACCACCACCGCCTACATGGACGCCAGCTACATGGAGGCAAAGACCCGGGCACCCGGTGGGCCGCGTACGATCCAGAACAGCACGCCGCACAACCTGAGCGGTATCACCCTGCCGGTGGGCAATCCGTCCAATCCGTTCGCGGTGCCGGCGCTGATCAGTTACACCTTCGGCGACATTCCATCCGGCTTCAACTTCAACAACCACAACGCCCGCATCGTGGGCAATGTCAGCGGCACGTTCGCCGAGTGGAACTGGAATGCCGCCCTGGTGCTCAACCATGCCTGGCTGAGTACCACGCAGTACGGCTTCCTCAGTTATCAGCCCCTGCTCGATGCGGTGGCCAACGGCACCTACAACTTCGTCAACCCGTCGGCCAACTCCGCTGCCGTGCGTGCCTCCCTGGCGCCGGGCTACAACAAGACCTCGACCACCGACATGGACTCGCTGGATCTGAGCGCCAGCCGCTCGCTGTGGGATCTGCCGGGCGGTTCGCTGGGCCTGGCTGTCGGCGCCCAATTCCGCCATGAGGCGCAGAACGATCCCACGCTGAATCCGAACTTCCAGTTCCAGGGTTTGGGCAATGCGCAGACCAAGGGCAGCCGCGACGTGAGCGGCGCGTTCGCCGAGTTCTACCTGCCGCTGCTGCAGTCGCTGGAGGTCGATGCCTCGGGTCGCTACGACCACTACACCGACGCCGGCAACAACTTCTCGCCGAAGATCGGCATCAAGTACAAGCCGTTCGACTGGATCGCGTTGCGCGGTACTTGGTCCAGGGGCTTCCGCGCGCCGTCCTTCGCCGAGAACGGTTCGAGTTCCGCGCAGGGCTTCATCACCTACACGCCGCCATCGGCGTTCCAGGCGCTGCACGGCGGCAGTCCGTACGTGACCATTCCGTACGGTCTGTCGGAGTTCACTCTGGCCAACAAGAACATCAAGCCGGAGAAGTCCAAGAGCTTCACGTTGGGCGTGGTGCTGCAGCCGACCAGTTGGCTGAACGTGTCGGTCGACTACTACAACATCAAGAAGTCCAACCTCATCGTGCAGGCCGATACCTCGGCGGCGCTGGCGAACTACTATGCCGGCACGCCGCAGGCGCCGGGGGTGACGGTGATTCCCGATCTGCCTGATCCTGACCATCCGGGCCTCCAGCCGCGTCCGTCCGAGCTGATCGGCTCGTACCTCAACGCGCAATCGCTGAAGACCACCGGCGTCGACGTGGATGTGCAGGCCCACTTCGACTTCAGCGACAACCTGCACTACATCAGCGAGCTGACCGGCACCCAGATCTTCCAGTGGAAAGTCCGGTTCCCCGACGGCACGGACCAGAGCTACGTGGGCACCCAGGGCCCGTACAACCTGTCGTCGGGTGCCGGTACGCCGCGCAGCCGCGCGGCGTGGGCGAATACGCTGATGTACGGGCCGCTGACGGTCACCGGCACGCTGTACTTCACCAGCGGCTACAAGAACATCGCGGCGGACGTGGGCGTGCTGGGCCTGTTCGATGGCGACTGCCTGTCGACCCGGCCGGATAACGGTTTGAACTTCCCGTCGAGTTGCCGCGTGGGCCCGACCTACGACTTCGATCTGACTGGCAGTTACGCGATCAACGATCACATCAGCATCACCGGTTCGATCATGAACGCGTTCGACAGGAAGCCGCCGTTCGACCCGTCGAACTACGCCGGGGCGGGTTCCAACTACAACCCGACTTGGTCGCAGTCCAATGTGGTGGGGCGTTTCTACAATCTGGGCGTGAAAGTGAAGTTGTAGCCGGTTGCCGACCCGGTTGTTCCAACGGCAAGGCCTGGTTCGAGGCGGCATCCCGGGAGACCGGGGTGCCGCCTTTATTTGCGCCGCCAGGCAAGCCGTTGCTTGGCGGTACCTGGCGGATGGAAGTTTAGCCGTCCAAACAAATATTTTGACGCACCGCAACAATTGTGTTCTAGTCGGAGCCGCTCCTGCGCAAAACGATCGGTGCCCCCTGGCATCGCGGCAGTCTGCGCAGCCCGGAGAGGTGAGATGGCGACAAGCGGCGTGGAGACGTTGTACGACCCGGCTTTCGAGCACGACAGCTGCGGCTTCGGCCTGGTGGCGCAGATCGACGGGCGCGCCAGCGCTGCGCTGGTCGACACCGCGTTTGCCGCACTGGCGAAACTCTCCCATCGCGGCGGCGTGAATGCCGACGGCATCAGCGGCGACGGTTGCGGCGTGCTGATCCATCGCCCGGCAGACTGGCTGCGCGCACTCGCGGCTGCGGACGGCATCGTGCCGGGTGAACGCTTCGCGGCAGGGCTGGTGTTTCTTGACCCGGCCGGCGGCGAGGCTGCGGCGATCGGGTTCGAGCGGCATCTGGCCGAGGCCGGACTTACCCTGGCCGGCTGGCGCGACGTGGCGATCGATACCGAGGCTTGCGGCCCGCTCGCCAGCGCCACCTGTCCGCGCGTGCGCCAGGTGTTCGTCGATGCCGCGGCCGGCATGGACGACGGCGCATTCGAGCGCGCACTGTTCCGTGCACGTCGGCGCGCCGAGACGGCGCTGGTGCACGATCCGTCGTTCTACGTCGTGAGTCTGTCCGCCCACGTCATCGGCTACAAGGCGATGGCCGCGCCGGGCCGCCTGCGCGAGGTGTTTGCGGACCTGCAGCATCCCGCCTTGGCCAGCGACGCGGTGGTGTTCCACCAGCGCTTCTCCACCAACACCACGCCGCAGTGGCGGCTGGCCCAGCCGTTCCGCCTGCTCGCGCACAACGGCGAGATCAACACCATCCGCGGCAACCGGCGCTGGATGCAGGCGCGCGAGGCGGTGCTGCGTTCGCCGCAGGTCGACCTCACCGACATCGGCCCGCTGGTGCGCCAGGACGGTTCCGATTCGGAAAGCCTCGACAACGCGCTGGAAGTGCTGCTGGCCGGCGGCCTCGACATGCTCACCGCGATGCGCGTGCTGGTGCCGCCGGCGTACGCCGCACGCGAGGACCTGGACGAGGACCTCGCCGGCTTCTACGAATACTACGCATTGCACAGCGAGCCGTGGGACGGCCCGGCCGGACTGGTGATGTGCGACGGCCAGTACGCGGTGTGCACGCTGGACCGCAATGGCCTGCGTCCGGCGCGCTGGGCGCTGTCCGACGACAACCACCTGATCGTCGCCTCCGAGGCCGGCCTGTGGGACGTGCCGCCATCGCGCGTGGTGGCGAAGGGCCGGCTCGGACCCGGCCAGATGCTGGCGGTGGATTTCGCCGGCAAGCGCCTGTTGCACGACGCCGACATCGACGCGATCAACAAAAGCCGCGCACCGTTCCGCGACTGGCTGCGCGAGGGCGTCAGCTACCTCGAATCGGACCTGATCGATCCCAGCCTCGCCGCCGAGCCGCTGCCGGTATCGGTGCTGCGGCGTTATCAGAAGCTCTACGGGCTCAGCCGCGAGGAACGCGAGAGCGTGCTGAAGGTACTCGCCGAAACCGAGGCCGAAGCCACCGGCGCGATGGGCGACGACACCCCGATGGCGGCGATGTCGCGCCAGGTGCGGCCGCTGTTCGACCGCTTCCGCGAAGGCTTCGCCCAGGTCACCAACCCGCCGATCGATCCGCTGCGCGAGCGGCTGGTGATGTCGCTGGTCACCCAGTTCGGCCGCGAAGGCAACCTGTTCGAACTGTCGGCGGACAACGCGAAACAGATCCTGCTGAACTCGCCGATCTGCTCGCAGCGCAAGTTGCGCCAACTGCTGGCGTTGCCGCAGTTCGTCCACGCCACTGTGCAGATCGACCTGTGCTACCGGCCCGAGGAAGGGCTGGAAGCGGCGCTGCACCGGTTCTGCCGCGAGGCGGAGCGGGGCGTGCGCAACGGCGCCGGCATGGTCTTCATCACCGACCGCTATCCGAACCGGGACACGCTGCCGGCGCACGCATTGCTCGCGGTGGGCGCGATCCACGCGCACCTGATCGAGACCGGCCTGCGCTGCCAGTGCAACCTGCTGGTGGAGACCGCCACCGCGCGCGACGCGCACCAGTTCGCCTGCCTGATCGGCTTCGGCGCCACCGCGGTCTATCCGTGGCTGGCCTACCAGAGCCTGTTCGAGCTGGGCCGCGACGGTCACATCAAGCGCGGCGACGGCACGGCGCGCGAGATCGGTCGCAGTTATCGCCGCGGCATCCGCAAGGGCCTGCTGAAGATCCTGTCGAAGATGGGTATCTCCACCGTCGCCGGCTATCGCGGCGCGCAGTTGTTCGAGATCGTCGGCCTGGCACCGGAAGTGGTGGCGTTGTGCTTCGCGGGCACGCCGTCGCGCATCGGCGGTGCCGGCTTCGCCGATCTCGAGCACGATGCGCGCCTGCTCGCCGCCGAGGCGTGGAACGAGGCGCAGCCGCTGCGCGCCGGCGGCATCTACAAATTCGTGCACGGCGGCGAATACCACATGTACAACCCGGACGTGATCGACACGCTGCAGCTTGCCGTGCGCAGCGGCGCGATGGCCGACTATCGCCGCTATGCGCAGCAAGTGGATGCGCGGCCGCCGTCCGCGCTGCGCGACCTGCTGTTGCCACAGGCGGCCGGTGCCGCGATTGCGCTGGACGAGGTCGAGCCGGTCGAGGCGATCCTGAAGCGCTTCGATTCGGCCGGCATGTCGCTGGGCGCACTGTCGCCGGAAGCGCACGAGGCACTGGCGATCGCGATGAACCGGCTCGGCGGCCGCAGCAACTCCGGCGAAGGCGGCGAGGACCCGGCGCGCTACCGCACCGAGAAGAGCTCGAAGATCAAGCAGGTGTCGTCCGGCCGCTTCGGCGTCACCGCCGAATACCTGATCAACGCCGAGGTGCTGCAGATCAAGATCGCGCAGGGCGCCAAGCCCGGCGAGGGTGGCCAGCTGCCCGGCCACAAGGTCGACGCCACCATCGCGCGCCTGCGTTACGCCAAGCCCGGCATCGGCTTGATCTCGCCGCCGCCGCACCACGACATCTACTCGATCGAGGATCTGGCGCAGCTGATCCACGACCTCAAGGAAGTGAACCCGACCGCGCTGATCTCGGTGAAGCTGGTCTCGCACGCCGGTGTGGGCACGGTCGCCGCCGGCGTGGTCAAGGCCGGCGCGGACCTGATCACCATCTCTGGCCACGACGGCGGCACCGGCGCCAGCCCGCTCACCTCGATCAAGTACGCCGGCACGCCGTGGGAACTCGGCGTGGCCGAAGCGCAGCAGACCCTGCGTCGCAACGGCCTGCGCGGCCGCGTGCGGCTGCAGACCGACGGTGGCCTGAAGACCGGCCTCGACGTGATCAAGGCGGCGATGCTCGGTGCCGAGAGTTTCGGTTTCGGCACCGGCCCGATGGTGGCGCTGGGTTGCAAGTATCTGCGCATCTGCCACCTCAACAACTGCGCCACCGGCATCGCCACGCAGAACGAGACGCTGCGCAAGGACCACTTCATCGGCCTGCCCGAGATGGTGATGAACTACTTCCGCTTCGTCGCCGAGGACGTGCGCGGCCATCTGGCCCAGCTTGGCGTGCGCAGCCTCGGTGAGCTGGTCGGTCGCAGCGACCTGCTGCGCCAGGCCGAAGGCAGCACGCCGGTGCAGAGGCAGCTCGACCTGTCGCGGCTGTTCGCTCGCGACGGTCTGGGCGTCGACGTGGACAGCGCCTGCACCCTGCCGCGCAACCCGATGCGCGACGAGGCGGCGTTGGCTACGCGCATCGCCCGCGAGGCCGCGCCGCTGGTCGAGCTGGGCAGCGGCGGCACGTTCCGCTACGCGATCGCGAATACCGACCGCGCGATCGGCGCGCGACTGTCCGGCGACGTGGCGCGGCGCTGGGGCGACCACGGCATGCCCGAACCGATCACTCTGCAACTGGAAGGCAGCGCCGGGCAAAGCCTTGGCGCGTGGAACGCCGGCGGCGTGCGGATCGAACTCACCGGCGAAGCGAACGATGGCGTCGGCAAGGGCATGGCCGGCGGGCGCATCCTGGTGCGGCCGTCGCCGGAATCGCCGTTCGCCAGCCAGGACGCGGCGATCCTCGGCAACACCTGCCTGTACGGCGCCACCGGCGGCGAGCTGTTTGCCGCCGGGCGCGCCGGCGAGCGCTTCGGCGTGCGCAACTCCGGCGCGCTGGCGGTGATCGAGGGTGCCGGCGACCACTGCTGCGAATACATGACCGGCGGCGTGGTCGCCGTGCTCGGCGCGTGCGGGCTGAACTTCGGCGCCGGCATGACCGGCGGCTTCGCCTACGTGCTCGACCTCGAACGCAACTTCGTCGATTGCTACAACCACGAGCTGGTCGACATCGTGCGCATCACGCCCGAAGGCATGGAGCACCACATGCAGCATCTGCGCGGATTGATCGCGCGCCACGCCGAACTCACCGGCAGCGCCTGGGCGCGCCACCTGCTCGGCGACTTCCGTGGCCTGCTGCAGCGCTTCTGGCTGGTCAAGCCGAAGGCCGCCAGCCTCGCCGCGCTGGCCGACGAATTGCGGAGGGCGGCATGAGCGACAAGCTGTTCCAGTTCCTCAACCTCCCCCGCCAGCCGCCCAAGGCGGTGCCGGTGGCGATCCGCGTGCTCGGCTACGGCGAGATCAGCGGCGACTTCGCGCCACCCGCGGCGGTGGGCCAGGCCGAGCGTTGCCTCGACTGCGGCAATCCGTATTGCGAGCACGCCTGTCCAGTGCACAACTACATCCCGGACTGGTTGAAGCTGGTGCAGGATGGACGTCTGTTCGAGGCGGCCACGCTGATGCACGAGACCAACCCGCTGCCGGAAATCTGCGGCCGCGTATGCCCGCAGGATCGCCTGTGCGAAGGCGCCTGCACGTTGGAGCAGACCGACTTCGGCGCGGTGACGATCGGCAGCATCGAGCGTTCGATCACCGACGAGGCGTTCCGCCAGGGCTGGCGGCCGGATCTGTCCGGCGTGGTGGAAACCGGTCGCCGCGTGGCGGTGGTCGGCGCCGGTCCGGCTGGGCTGTCGTGCGCGGACCGGCTGCGCCGCGCCGGCATCGCGGTGGACGTATTCGATCGCCAGCGCGAGATCGGCGGCCTGCTCACCTTCGGCATTCCGCCGTTCAAGCTGGACAAGACGGTGATCCACACCCGCCGCGAAGTACTCGAAGGCATGGGCGTGCGCTTCCACCTCAACGTGGAGATCGGCCGCGACATCGCGTTCGAACAACTGCTCGCTGACTACGATGCCGTGTTCCTCGGCACCGGCGCCTACACCTTCGTCGACGGCGAACTGCCCGGGCGCGAGCTCGACGGCGTGCACGACGCGCTGCCGTTCCTGGTCGCCAACGCGAACCGCCTGCTCGACGACCAGCCGGTGCCGCCCGCGCTCGACCTCAACGGCAAGCACGTGGTGGTGCTCGGCGGCGGCGACACCGGCATGGACTGCAACCGCACCTCGGTGCGCCTCGGCGCCGCCTCGGTCACCTGCGTCTACCGCCGCGACGAAGCCAGCATGCCCGGCTCGCGCCGCGAGGTCGGTTATAGCCGCGAGGAAGGCGTGAACTTCCTGTTTCATCGCCAGCCAATCGCCTTGCTCGGCACGCAGGGCAAGGTGCGCGGCGTGCGCCTGATCAACACCGAGGTGGGTCTCGACACGCATGGCCGCGCACGGCTGCAGCACGTCGAGGGCAGCGAAACCGAATTACGTGCCGACGTGGTGATCCAGGCGTTCGGCTTCCGCCCCAGTCCGCCGGCGTGGTGCGCCGAGCACGGCATCGAACTGGATGCTGACGGCCGCATCCGCGGCGGCGGCGCAAACCGGCTGCCGTTCCAGACCAGCCACCCGAAGATTTTCGCCGGCGGCGACAACATGCGCGGCGCCGACCTCGTCGTGCGCGCGGTGCACGATGGACGCGAAGCGGCCGGATCGATCGCGCGGATGCTCAGCGAGCTTCCCTTGGCAGCGATGGCCTGTGTGGCGTAAGTTTCGCGCATGTGCCTGATCGCGTTCGCCTGGGATACGCATCCACGCTGGCGCCTGCTGCTGGCGGGCAACCGCGACGAGTTCCACGCGCGGCCCAGTGCGGCGCTGGCGCGCTGGGACGACGCGCCGATCGTCGGCGGGCGTGACCTCGAGGCTGGCGGCACCTGGCTGGGCGTCGCCGACGGCGGGCGCTGCTGCGTGGTGACGAACGTGCGCGACCCGCGCGACCCACAACTCGGTACCTCGCGCGGCCTGCTGGCCACCGACTATCTCCGTGGCGACGTCGATGCCGCCACGCACGCGCAACAACTGCTGCGCACGGCCGCCGACTACCGCCCGTTCAACCTGCTTACCTTCGATGCGCGTGCGGCGTTCTACCTGGGCAACCGCCCGGAGCCGCGCGCGCAAACGGTGAGCCCCGGCGTGCACGGCCTGTCGAACGCCGACTTCAACACGCCGTGGCCGAAGACCCGCGCGCTGATGCAGCGGCTGCAGCAGTGGATCGACGCCGGGGGCGACGCGGATTTCGCGCCGCTGTTCGAGGCGCTCGCCGACGAGCGGCAGGCGCCTGAGGCGCAGCTGCCGGATACCAACGTGGGGCTGGAGCGCGAGCGCTGGTTGTCGTCGGCGTTCATCCGCGGCGAACAATATGGCACCCGCGCCAGCACCGTGGTGGCGATCGACTACGACGGTCGTGGCGTGATCGCGGAGCGGCGCTTCGGGCCAAACGGCCGCTTCCACGGCGAGACGATGCTGCGCTTCGGCGAACTGGCGCTGCAGCGCTAGCCCGACGCCTACGCAGGCGATCGGCATCGGCGGCTGCCTGCGCCGGCGGCCGCTGGCTAGCCTGTCGCCAGGTCCACGGAACGGAGCGGGCACATGCACAGGGGATGGTTTTCGCTGGTCGTCGGCATCGCGCTGTCCATCGCCGGTGCGGCGCATGCGGCCGCTTGCCCGGACTGGTCGCCGGCGCGGGCACGGCAGGAGCTCGCCGCGCTGCATGACCGGCTGGATGGCTGGAACCATGCCTACCGCGTCGAGGGCCAGTCACCGGTGAGCGATGCGGTCTACGACCAGGCCATGCAGCGTCTCGCCGCATGGCGGCGCTGTTTCCCCGCACAGGCGCCGGCGCTGCTGGCGCATCTCGCCGACGCCGGCGGCCGGATACGTTCGCCGGTGGCGCAGACCGGCCTGGCCAAGTTGCCGGATGCCGCCGCGATCGGTGCCTGGATGCACGCGCATGGCGACCGCGACCTGTGGGTGCAGCCGAAGGCCGACGGCGTGGCGGTCACCTTGCTGTATGTGGACGGCCGATTGCGTCAGGCGAACAGCCGCGGCGACGGCCTGCACGGCTCGGACTGGACGCGGCTGGCGCAGGCGATCGACGCGATACCGAAGCGCCTGCCGCACGCACCGGCCCGCGTGGTGCTGCAGGGCGAGCTGTACTGGCGCCTGCCCGGGCACGTGCAGGCCGACGACGGCGGCGCCAACGCGCGCTCGGCGGTGGCCGGCGCGCTGGCGCGCGATGCGCTGGATGCCGACAGCGCCGCGCAGATCGGCCTGTTCGTGTGGGACTGGCCCAGCGGCCCGGCCGACATGCCGTCGCGGCTGGCTGGCCTGGCGGCCATGGGGCTGGTCGACAGCGTGACGTACACCCACCCGGCCGACTCGCTGGATGAAGTAAAGCGTTGGCGCGAGCAGTGGTATCGCCAGGCGATGCCGTTCGCCGCCGACGGCACGGTGCTGCGCCAGGGTCATCGGCCACCGGCCGCGAGCTGGCAGGCGGCACCGCCGGACTGGGCGGTGGCGTGGAAGTATCCGGCCGCGTCGGCGCTGGTCGAGGTGCGCGCGGTGAACTTCACCGTGGGCCGCAGCGGCCGCATCACGCCCGTGCTGGAACTGGCGCCGGTCCAGCTGGACGACCACCGCGTGCAGCGGGTCAGCGTGGGTTCGCTCAAGCGCTGGCAACAGCTCGACATCCGCCCCGGCGACCAGGTCGAGGTGGTGCTCGCCGGGCTGACCATTCCGCGCCTGCAATCGGTGGCGTGGCGCGCGCAGCAGCGCGCGCCGGTGACGCCGCCCGATCCGCAGGCGCACGGCCCGTTGAGTTGCTGGCAGGCCACGCCCGGCTGCGAGCAGCAGTTCCGCGCGCGGCTGGTGTGGCTGGGCGGCCGGCAGGGGCTGCAGCTGGAGGGCCTCGGTGCGGATACCTGGCAGGCCTTGATCGATGCCGGACTGGTCCATCACCTGCTCGACTGGATGAGCCTCACGCCAGAACAACTGGCGACCGTGCCCGGCCTGGGTGCTGGCCGCGCGGCGGCGCTGGCGCGCGGCTTTGCCGGTGCGCGCGAGCGTCCGTTCGCGCGCTGGCTGCAGGCGCTCGGCGCGCCGGCCAGCGTTGCCACCGGACTGCCCGACTGGGCTGCACTGAGCGCGCGCGGAGCGAGCGACTGGCAGGCGCTCGCCGGCATCGGCGCCGGTCGCGCGAACCAGCTGGCCGCGTTCTTCGGCTGTCCGGAGGTGCGCGCGCAAGCCGCGCGCCTGCATGCGGCCGGCGTGCAGGGTTTCTGAGCGTCAGCTCTTCAGTTCGCCGTCGAGGTAATACCAGCGGTCGTCCACACGCACGAAGCGGCTGGTCTCGTGCTGACGCTGTGCCCGGCCGCCACCGAGGCGATAGCGGGCGACGAACTCCACGACGGCGTGATTGTCGTCGACAGTTTGCTGGCGCCGTACTTCCAGCCCCAGCCAGGTCGGCGGCGGCTGCTGCGCGGCTAGCCGCAGCGAGGCTGGCCGGCTGTCGGCATGCCAGCTGGCCAGCAGGTAATCCTCGCGCTTGAGCACGTAGGCGCTGTAGCGCGAGCGCATCAGTTGTTCGGCCGTGGCGGCGATGGCGCCGTCGTGCAGCGGCCCGCAGCATTGGCTGTAACCGGCCGGGTTGCCGCAGGGGCAGGGGGTCAGCGTGTCGATCGACTTCATGCTGCCTTTGTACCCGGTTCGGCACGATCGTGCAGGCCTGCCGTGCAGGCGGGTACTCAGCCGTGCATGCGCCGCCACACGCGGCAGCGATTGTTGGCCGGCATCGCAATGTCGGCGAGCAGGCGAAAGCCGGCGGCATCGGCCAAGGCGTCGACGGCTTCGGCATCGCGGATCGCCATGTGCGCGCCGCGTGCCTTGAGCCATTGGTCGAACGCGGCATTGCTGTCGCTGCTGTAGCGACCCCGGTCGTTGAACGGGCCGTAGATGATCAGGACTGCGTCGTCGGTGGTGACCGCGGGCAATTGCGCGAACAGCCGCTGCACCTCGGGCCAGGCCATGATGTGCAGGGTGTTGGCGCTGAACACGGCGTCGAACGGGCCCGCCGGCCACGTGCCGTTGACGTCGAACTCCAGTGGTGCCGGGGTGTTCGGCCAGGCCGCCTCGTCCAGCCAGGCGCGGATGCCGGGCAGGTTCTCCGCGCGATCGGAGCTTTGCCAGGTCAGCCGTGGCAGTGCCGCGGCGAAGTGAACCGCGTGCTGGCCGGTCCCGCTGCCGATCTCCAGCACCTGCCGCCGATCGGAAAAATACTCGCGCAGCACGCCGAGGATCGGTTCGCGATTGCGCTCGCACGAAGGCGAGTGCGGCTTCTCCACGCCGCGATCCGGCTCAGACCGGGTGGCCGCGCAGCACGCGCGCCGGCAGCATCAGCAGGGCGCCGAGGAAGGCGAACACGGCGCTCACGGTGATGCCGACCAGGCGCAGCGGCAGCAACAGCAGCCACACGATCGGGTACAGCACCAGCGCCAGCAGCGCGAGCGGCCAGCAGAACACCAGCAGCAACAGCCAGAGCAGGAAACCGGTCATGCGTCGTTCCTCGCAGGTGGGGACACCGCAGACTCTAGCGCAGGTCGAGGCCCGCGCGCAGGTGACTCCCGACACCCCTTACATCATCGGGCTTACGCCGATCAGCCGCAGGTGCAGCCACAGCGTGAACACGGCCCAGGCCGCGATGCCGGCCACCGCGGCCAGCACGTCGCCCTGCAGCGTACCGGCCGGATAGACGGTGCCCGCCGCGCGGTCGCGCCGGCGCGACGCGATGAACAGCACCACCGCCCACAGCAGGAAGGCGCCGAACACCAGCACGTCGTGCAGCATGCCGGTGGCCAGCAGGTGACCGAATGCCCACACCTTTACGCCGAGCAGCATCGGGTGGCCGAATTTCGCCTTGAGATGGTTGCGCGGGACGTAGGCGGCAGCCACCAGCACGAACGCGACCAGGGTGAATAGCGCGTTGGCGTGGCGCAGGGCCAGCGGCGGCACGTACAGCAGCACCGCGTGCTGGCGCGCCAGGCCGAAGCCCCAGCAGATCAGCGCAAAGCCGATCAGCGATACCAGCATGTACAGGCCTTTCCAGCGCGACTCACCCAGCCGCGCCAGCTGCCGGTTGCGCCAGCCGTCGGCAAACAGGCGCAGCGAGTGCACGCCGAGAAAGATCAGCAGGCCGAGGATCAGGATGGACATGAAGTTCGCCTTGCTCAGGTGGGTGGCTCGAGTATAGGCGAGCGCGGCGGCCGATCAGCGGGCGTGGGACTCGATCCGGACGACCAGCGCCAGCGCACCCTCACGCAGCGTCAGCGGATCGACCGTGCGCGGCGGCGGTCGCCACGCGTCGCCGACGTGCAGGCGACCGCCGGCGGTGTCGATCGAGCCACGGGCACAGAAGACCAGCACGGTCGTCGGGTCGGGCCTGCGCGTTGCCGGCTCGTGCCACAGCAGCACCTCGCCGCGCGCCTGCGCGCGCCGCACCATCAGGTTGAAGTCGCGGGTGGGGCCGCCGGCGAGCACCACGTCCACTTTCGCCTCGCCGGCAAACGCGAACGGTGCGAACGGCGTGGTCAACGCGTGCACGCGACCGTCGTCCAGCGTCATCGTGAAACCGGCGCCGTCGAGCAGCGCGATCTGTCGGTCGATGCCGGGGAACGAGGAAAACGGCGCGGCGCTGTCGACCTCGGCCACGCTCACCCGCCACAGGAAATCATCGCCGCCGGATGCGGGCGGCTGGACGGCTATTTCGCGGGTGCGACCCAGACCGTTTTTCCACGGCCGTGAGGGGCAGTCGGTCAGGCGGATGATCATGCGGTCCTCTCGATGACGCGCTGGAACGGCGGCAGCGCCTTCAGCATGCCACTGCCGTAGCGCTTGGTGACCACGCGGCGGTCCAGCAGCACGATGCGGCCGTGATCGGTTTCGTTGCGGATCAGGCGGCCGCAGTACTGAGTGAGCAGGCGCGTGGCCTCGGGAATGCTGACCTCGATGAACGGGTTGCGTCCGCGCGATTCCAGCCACTCGGCATAGGTGGCGCCGACCGGGTCGGTCGGCACCGCGAACGGCAGCTGGGTGATCACCACCGTCTCGCACAATTTGCCCGGCAGGTCCAGGCCTTCGCCGAACGAGGCCAGCCCGAACAGCGTGCTGCCCTTGCCCGCCTCGATGTCGGCGCAGTGTTCGGCGACCAGCTGCGACTTGCCCAGCGAGCCCTGTGCGCGCACCTTGCGTACCCGCGCAATCGGCAGTTTCTGCAGGACGCGGTCGAGCTTCACGCGCGAGGTGAACAGCACCAGGTTGCCGGCGTCCCAGTCGAGGTTGTCGGCCAGCCATTCACTGATCTCCTCGGCGTGCGCTTCGCGCGCGTCGGGCAGGGTGCGCATCGCCGGGACTTCCAGCCGTGCCTGCGCAGCAAGGTCGAACGGCGAAGGCAAACTCACGGTCACCGCGTCGTCGGGCAGGCCCACGGCGTCGGCGAAGCCGCGGAAGTTGCCGCCCGCGCTCAGCGTGGCCGAGGTCATCAGCACGCCGCTGGCGTTGCCCCACAGTACGCTGCGCAGCAGCTCGGCGGCGGATACCGCCGAGGCGTGGCAGACCAGTTGCTGGTCGGCGCCCAGGGTGACCCAGCGCGCCATTGGCGGCACATCCTCCGGATCGTCGCTGGACCACGCGCGCCAGCAGGCGGCCTGCTTGCCGATGCGCTCCAGCGCGATGCCAAGTTCGCGCGACAGCGCTTCCTGGGTTGGCCCGCCGTCGGTCATCTCGACCACGGCGCGGCGCACCGCGCCGAGCCAGCGTTGCACCTCGCCGGCGAGCAGGCTGAGCATGCGCGCGTGCTCCACCCACGGCTCGGGCAACTGGCCGAGCGAGCCGCGATACATCGGTTCGGTTTGCGCCGGATCGGGCAGCCAGCCGAGGCGGATCTCCTTCTCCAGCTCCTCCAGCGTATTGCTCAACTCCTGCAGTTTTTCGTCGCCCCGGTCGAGGCTGAGCTTGCCCAGGGTTTCCTTGTCGGTGAGCGAATACGCCGCGTGCACCTGCCGGCCAAGCCGGCTCAGCTGGCGCACGGTGGCGGTCATGTAGACCTCGGCCGCGCCGCGGTCGATCGCCTTGCCCGGCACGTGGTGGCCTTCGTCGAAGATGTACAGCGTCTCGTCCGGCCGCGGCAGGATCACCCCGCCCCAACCTTCTTCCTCACCCGGCATGGTGAGGTCGGCCAGCACCAGATCCTGGTTCGCCACGATGATTTCGGCGTCGTCCACCGCGCGGCGCGCGGCGAAGAACGGGCAGATCATGAACTGGCCGCACTTGCGGTTGGTGCAGCCGCCGGCGCTGGTGGTGATCATCGGCCGCAGCAGGTCGCTGACCGGCTCCGGCGCGGTATCCATGTCGCCGTTCCATGCCTGCTGGTCGAACGCAACGCGCAGTTTCGCCAGCGCCTGCTTGTCACGCGCCTGCGGCGGTTTGGTCCACAGCACCAGGTCGGCGTCGAAGCCGGCCAGGCCCATCTGCGCGGTGTCGTGGATGCTGTTCGCCGCCATCAGCAGGTTGCGCGGGCACAGGTAGCGGCCGCGGCCCTTGGCCAATGCCACCTTCGCCTCGATGCCGTTGAGCTGCAGGTACAGCGGGATGTCGCGCCGCACCAACTGCTCCTGCAACGCCACGGTAGCGGTGGCGATCAGCAGCTTCTTCTTCTGGAAGCGCGCAACCGCGACACCGGCGATCAGGTAGGCCATCGACTTGCCGGTGCCGGTGGGCGCCTCGATCACCGCCACCCCGCCGCTGCGGCCGAACGCCTTGGCCACCTCGGCGATCATCCGCCCCTGCGAGGCGCGCGCGCGGAAGCCCGGCAAGCCATCCTTCAGGCGTGCATAGGCGGCGCGGATGGCGTCTTTGGTGGTGTCGGCAAGCATGCGGAGTCGGAAACCTGTGCGGCGGGTGGCGCGTGAAGCATGGGCGGCCAGGCGCATGGTGGCGGAGAACGCAGCTGGCCGGGTGCAGTGAGGCAGTTTATCGGTATTGCGCGCTCGGCCGCATGCGGGCAGGCTGATGCGAACCCGGCGCCAGCGCACTGCACGGCTTTGCAGGGGTATGCTGACCAACCGGCGTTGACGAGCCCGGGCAGGGGGGATCTCGATCGATGAAGCATGCGGATGCTGTTGGGTCGACGCCGCGCGACGGTTCGTTGCAGCTGAGCTGGCTGGCCCGGCTGATCGTCGCGCACACGCCGGAGGAGATGGCCGAGGCGATCGCCGCACTGGCGCGGGCCCGGCCGGGCTGCACCGCAGCTTGCGTGCTGTGGGGGCTGGACGACCGCGCGAGCCGGCGTTGCGTGCCGCCAGACCTGCCGATGGCGACAGACGAGGCGTGGCTGCTCGACGCCGGCCGCACGGCCGGTCCGCACTGGCGCGCGGATCGGCAAGGCGTTGCGATCCGCCTGTGCGAGCAGCCCGAGCCGGCGTTGCTGCTGCTGCAATTGCAGCCCGCCGCCGCTGCCGGCTTCTTCGAGGAACTGGAAGCACCGCTGCAGCTTGCCGGCCAGCATCTGCGGCGGGCGCTGGAATGGGCCGAGCTGCAGGATTCGCACGAGCAGCTCGAGCGTTCGGAGAACCTGCAACGCGCGTTGTTCGCGATCTCCGACCTGGCCGGCTCCGAGCGTGACATGCCGGACATGTTGCGCGGCATCCACGCGATCGTCAGCACGCTGATGTACGCCGAAAATTTCTTCATCGTGCTGCACGACGCGGCGCGCAGCACGATCTGCTTCCTGTATTTCGTCGATGTCGAATCGCCGCCCCCGTTCGAGGTTGGCCGTGACCTGCCGTTGAACGTGATCGAGCACTCGCTGACTTGGTATGTAATCAGCGACGGCAAGGCACGCATGGGCAATGCCGAGGAACTGCGCGGGCAGGTGACCGGGCCGGTGACGCTGATCGGCCCGGACAGCTTCGACTGGCTGGGCGTGCCGATGCTGCGCGACGCTCAGCCGTATGGCGCGCTGGTGGTGCAGAGCTATCGGCCGGACATCGGTTTCAGCGAAGAGGATCTGACCCTGCTGGAATTCGTCGGCAGCCACATCCTCACCGCACTGGAGCGCAAGCAGGGCAAGGAGGACCTGGAGCGCCGGGTGCAGTTGCGCACGCGGCAACTGGCCGAGGCGAATCGCGGCCTGCAGTTGGAGATCCTGGAACGCCAGCGCGCGGAATACCTGCAGGCCGCGCTGTTCCAGATCGCCGAGCTGGCCACGGCGGACATCGACCAGGACGCGTTCTACCGACGCGTGCACGCGGTGGTCGGCGAGTTGCTGAATGCGGAAAACTTCTTCATCGCCTTGCTTTCCGACGATCGCCTCCGGCTGACCTTTCCCTACTCGGTGGACGCGGTGCTGGCGCCGCCGGCCGAGCGTCCACTGGGCCGCGGCCTGAGCGAGTATGTGCTGCGCCTGGGGCAGGCGCTGCGCGTCGACAACGCCGACATCGAGGAACTCGACCGGCGCGGCGAGATCGCGCCGGGGCGCATGGGTTCCCCCGCGATGTGCTGGCTGGGCGTGCCGCTGATCGTGGCCGACGAAGTGATCGGCCTGGTCACCGTGCAGAGCTACCGGCCCGAGGTGGTATACGGTCCGGCCGACCAGGAACTGCTCAGCTTCGTCGCCTCGCAGATCGCCAACAGCCTGACCCGGCGCCGTTCCGCCGAGTCGTTGAAGCGCGCCTACGAGCAGCTCGAACACCGGGTGGAAGAACGCACGCTGGCCTTGCGCAAGGAGATCACCGAGCGCGAACGCATGCAGGACCAGCTGCGCCACCAGGTCATGCACGACGCGCTGACCGGCCTGCCGAACCGCAGCTACCTGCGCGACCGCATCGACCGTGTGCTGGCCGCCATCCGGCGTGCGCCGCAGCAGCGTTGTGCGCTGCTGTACCTGGACGTGGACCGCTTCAAGATCATCAACGACAGCCTCGGCCACCTGGCCGGCGACGAGGTGCTGAAGGAGGTGGCGACGCGCCTGGCCGGCTGCGTGCGCCATCCCGACCTGGTGGCGCGCTTGTCCGGCGACGAGTTCGCGATCCTGCTGGAACAGGAGGACCTGCCGCCGGCCGCCACCGCCGTGGCGCAGCGCGTGCTGGACGCACTGGGTGCGCCGATGCTGGTCGCCGGCAAGGAATTGCAGGTGACCGCCAGCGTGGGCATCGCGATCGGCGACGATCACTACGCGGCAGCCGACGAGGTGCTGCGCGACGCCGACATCGCGCTGTACCGGGCCAAGGAACTGGGGCGCAAGCGCTTCGAGCTGTTCGACGAGACGCTGGCGAAGAACGTGGTCGACGTGCTGGCGATGGAGGGCGAACTGCGCCAGGCGCTGCTGCACGACCAGTTCGAGCCGTATTTCCAGCCGATCTGCGGGCTTGATGGCGGTGACCGGGTGGTCGGCTACGAGGCGCTGATCCGCTGGAACCATCCGCAGCGTGGCGTGCTAAGGCCCGGCGATTTCCTGAAGATCGCCGAGGACAGCGGGCTGATCGAGTCGATCGACTGGCGCATGTTCGAACTCAGCTGCCGGCTGCTGCTGCGGCACGGCGGCGGCGACACTTTCATGACGGTGAATGTCTCGGCGCTGCATCTGCGCCATGCGGATTTCGACCGGCGCCTGATCCAGCTGCTGGAACGCACCGGCCTGCCGCCGTCGCGGTTGGTGGTCGAGGTCACCGAAGGCGCGTTGCTGGACAATCCCGAGCGCGTGCGCGCCACGCTGGAGCGCCTGCGCGCGATGGGCGTCGGCGCGGCGCTGGATGATTTCGGCACCGGCTACTCCTCGCTCAGCTACCTGCACTCGCTGCCGCTGCGCATCCTGAAGATCGACCGCGCGTTCGTGCAGGAGCTCGACAAGGGCGCCAACACCTCCAGCACCACGGTGGTGGCGGCGATCCTGGCGCTGGCGCGCGCGCTGAACATCCAGGTGATCGCCGAAGGCATCGAGACCGCGATCCAGCACGGCGCGCTGATAGCGATGGGCTGCGAGATGGGCCAAGGCTACCTGCTCGGCCATCCGGCGCCGATCGCGCATTGGCTGGAGCCACGCGGCATCGGCGCGTGAACGGGACCTACGCGGTGGCGGCGATCTGCCGCAAGGCCTGCTCGAACGCCTCTGGCGGCTGCCCGCCGGAAATCAGGTGCTGGCCGTTGACGATGGTTGCCGGTACCGAGTGGATGCCGCGACTCTGGAAGAACTGCTCCTGCGCGCGCACTTCGTTTGCATATTCGTCGCTGGCCAGGAGCTGCCGCGCGCGCTCGACATCCAGGCCCGCTTCGGCGGCCAGCCGCAGCAGCGTGGCGTGTGCGCTGACATCTTCGCCGTCGGTAAAGTAGGCGCGCAGCAGCGCCTGCTTCAGCGGGAGGTGGCGCCCTTCCAGTTCGGCCCAGTGCAGCAGCCGGTGCGCGTCGAAGGTGTTGTAGACGCGGCTGCGCCGATCCATGTTGAAGGTGAAACCCAGCGCCGCGCCGCGCGCACGGATCGCCTCGCGATTCGCGTCGATCTGCTCGGCCGAACTGCCGTACTTGCGCACCAGGTGCCCGGTGGAATCCTCGCCTTCGGGCGCCATCTGCGGGTTCAGCTCGAACGGCTGGAAGTGGATTTCCGCGCTGACCTCGCCCTCCAGCTTCGCCAGCGCCTGCTGCAGCGAGGCCAGGCCGATCGCGCACCACGGGCAGGAGACGTCGGAGACGAAGTCGATACGGAGCGGAACGGGCGTGGCTGGCGTGGACATCGGGATACCCTCATCAGGAGCGGGCAGCGCGGGCGCTGCGGACCCGCTTGAAATATGGCCGCAACGCGGCGAATCAATTGTCGGCCGGAGTCTCAGCTTCCAGCGATGCTCAGCGCCACCGCCTCGGCCACCTCGATGCCGTCGACCGCGGCCGAGAGGATGCCGCCGGCGTAACCGGCGCCTTCGCCGGCGGGGTACAGGCCGCGGGTGTTGAGGCTTTGCAGGCTGTCGTCGCGCTTGATGCGCACCGGCGAGGAGGTGCGCGTCTCCACGCCGGTAAGGATGGCATCGTGCATCGCGTAGCCCCTGATTTGCCGCTCGAACGCGGGCAGCGCCTCGCGGATCGCGGCGATCGCGTAGTCGGGCAGGGTGCTGTCGAGGCTGCCCAGCGTGACACCGGGCTTGTAGGAAGGCTGCACGTCGCCGAATTCGCGCGAGGCGCGGCCGGCCAGGAAATCGCCGACCAGTTGCGCCGGGGCGCTGTAGTTTTCGCCGCCGAGCACATAGGCGTGGCTTTCCAGTGCGCGCTGCAAGGCGATGCCGGCGAGCGGGCTGCCGCTGGGATCGAACGCGGCAAAGTCCGACGGCTCGATGCCGACCACTACCGCCGCGTTCGCGTTGCGCTCGTTGCGCGAGTACTGGCTCATGCCGTTGGTCACCACGCGGCCGGGCTCGCTGGCGGCGGCGACCACGGTGCCGCCGGGGCACATGCAGAAGCTGTACACCGAGCGCCCGCCTTTGCCGTGATGCACCAGCTTGTAGTCGGCCGCGCCGAGAAGCGGGTGGCCGGCCTGCGGGCCGAAGCGGGCGAGGTCGATCACCGACTGCGGATGCTCGATGCGAAAGCCGATCGAGAACGGTTTGGCTTCCAGGTACACGCCGCGTGCGTGCAGCATCTCGAAGGTGTCGCGCGCGCTGTGGCCGAGCGCCAACACCACGTGATCGGCACGCAGCTGTTCGCCGCTGGCCAGGGTGACGCCGCGGATCTGCCGCTGGCCATCCGCGCACGGTTCCAGCAACAGGTCGTCGACGCGCTGGCTGAAGCGGATCTCGCCGCCCAGCGATTCGATCGTGGCGCGCATGTTCTCCACCATCGTCACCAGCCGGAACGTGCCGATGTGCGGCTTGCTGACGTAGAGGATTTCCTCCGGCGCGCCGGCCTTGACGAACTCGGTCAGCACCTTGCGGCCATGATGAAGCGGGTCGCGGATCTGGCTGTGCAGCTTGCCGTCGGAAAACGTGCCGGCGCCGCCCTCGCCGAACTGCACGTTCGACTCGGGATGCAGCTGGCGCTTGCGCCACAGGTCCCAGGTGTCCTTCGTACGCTCGCGCACTTCCTTGCCACGGTCGAGGATGATCGGGCGAAAACCCATCTGCGCCAGGATCAATCCGGCGAACAGGCCGCACGGGCCGAAGCCGACCACCAGCGGGCGGTGCGGCAGCGATGCCGGCGCCTTGGCCACGAAGTGGTAGTCGGTGTCCGGCGTGGGTTGCACGTGCGGATCGTCGGCGAAGCGCCGCAGCAGTTCGGCTTCGCGCGGGGTGTCGATGTCCAGTGCGTAGATCAGCATGATCGCGCCGCGCTTGCGCGCGTCGTAGCCGCGGCGGGCGATGCTGTAGCCGGTGAGCGCGGCGGCGTCGATGTCCAGCCGCTTGAGGATCGCGGCGGTCAGCGCGGCCTCGCCGTGATCGAGCGGCAGCTTGAGATCGGTCAGTCGCAGCATGGGGGCCCGGAACGGTCGGTCGACTAGGGTGGGCGATGGCCCGGTCGGCTATTGTCGATGCGATGGCGCGCACCCGACAAGCGCGGCACGGCCTGCGACATCGTGTCCTGCCCCGGCAGAGGGCCCTCGCTCGTGCGGTAGACCTTCAATGTGACCCGATAGGTCAGTTCAGGCTGCCAGCATGGTCAGGATCTGTTCGCCCGTGGCACGTGGATGCAGCAGCAGATAGCGCGTGCCCATGCCTTGGTCATGCCGTCGGAGGGCGGCAACGCACGACTCGCCGTCAGCGGCGGTTACGCGCAGCTGGGCCGGGCGGCGCCGGTCCCATGGGCGTCGGAGGACCAGGCCATGCTGCGGGCCGCCGACGATGATGCATTTGATCTGTTCCATGATGTTTTGCTCGAGAGGCTGGGGAGGAGTCACCTCCATCCAAGCAGGAGCCAGGCCATGGGTCTGTGGTGAAATGAGGCGCGCATCACACTTCGGTCATTTGGCAGGGCGGCCTTTCTCCGGGCCGCCCTGCCATGCCGCTTCAGGCGTTGCCGATGAAGTCGGACTTGCCGATGTCGGTGCCGGCCTCGCGCAGGATGTCGTAGGCGGTGGTGCAGTGGAAGAACAGGTTCGGCAGGGTGAAGTGCAGCAGGTAGGCCTGGCCTTCGAAGTTCATCTCGCCGTTGCGCATCTTCAGGTGGATCGCGCGGGTTTCGCTGCCGTCGATCTGCTCCGGCTTGAAGCTCTTGATGTACTCGATCGAGCGCTCGATGCGGCTGTAGGCCTGCTCCAGCGTGGTCTCGTTGTCCTCGAAGCTCTTGGGTTCCGCGCCGGCGAGGCGGGCGGTGCAGCGGGTGGCCATGTCGCAGGCGATCTGGATCTGCTTGATCAGCGGCAGCATGTCGGGGATCAGCCGGGTCTGCAGCAGCACTTCGTCGCTGACGTTCTTCGACTTTGCATGTTCCTCGCCCTTCTTCAGCACGTGGGCGAGATTGCCGAGTGCGCGGACGAAAACGGGAACGGCGACCTGGTACATCGAAATGGTCATGGGTGATCTTCCTGTGGTGGGTGAGGGTAGACGGATGGGTGGGCGTTGGTGATCGGCGGCAGGTCGTCGGGGCACGCCATCGGGATGGCCGCCTCGATGTTCGGCCTGCCGCCGCCGGGTGTGCGCCGGGTGGCTCGTGCGGCAGTCAGCGCGCCGGCCAGCATCAGGATCGCGGCGAGCACGAAGGCTACACCCGGCAGGTGAATGGACGAAGCCGGGGCGATCGAGAGCGCAAAAACCTGCGCGAACAGATACGGCCCGAAGATCCCGGCGAAGCTGCCCAGACTGGTGATGGCGCCTTGCAGACGGCCCTGTTCGGACGGCTCGACCTGCTGCGTCATGATCGATTGCAGCGGTGGTCCGGACAGCCCCCACAAGGCCAGCAGCGGCACGCCGAGCAGGAATACCCAGCCGGTGCCGGCCACGCCCATCACCACGAAGGCGCCGACGCCGAACAGCATGCCAGCCAGCAGCACGCGGCGCTCGCCGAAACGCGGCGTCAGCCGGCCGGTGAGCGCGGCCTGCACGAAGCCGTCGCAGGCGCCGACCAGCATCAGCACGTAGCCGACCGCCTGCGGCCCCCAGCCGTAGCGGTAATCCGCGTACAGCACGAATACCGTCTGCAGCACGTAGTGGGCGAGATAGACCAGGAACATCACGATCGCCAGTGGAAGCACTTGCGGGTGCTGGCGCAGCAGTTTCAGTGAACCGAACGGATGCGCGCTATGCAGTTCGAAGCGCTTCGTGCGGTGTTCCTTGCGCAGCGACTCGGGCAGCACGAAGTACCCGTACAGGAAGTTGCACAACGCCAGCGCGGCGGCGACCCAGAATGGCAGGCGCAGGTGGATGCCGCCGAGGAATC
>NZ_BAAAFK010000001.1:569129-607762 GCF_039523495.1 Rhodanobacter soli
GCGTGATGTCGGCGATGTAGGCGTTGGCGGCGCTGAAACTGGCGGCGGTCATGCCCAGCAGGACGCGCGCGGCAAACAGCAGCCATAGCGTCGGTGCGAGGGCCAGCATCACGAAATCCACGGCGAGGCCGAGGTTGGAGATCAGGATCACCGGCCGCCGGCCGAAACGATCCGACAGCGCGCCTAGCACCGGCGAGAACACGAACTGCACGAGTGCGAACACGGTGCTGAAAATGCCCACCCACCATGCCGCATTTGCAATGCCGCCGCCGGCCAGCTGTTCCACCAGATGCGGCAGCACCGGGATGATGACGCCGTACGCCAGCATGTCCAGCAGCACGGTGACGTAGATGAAGGCCAGCGCGGCCCGATGGCGTGGTGCAGCGGGAGTCGGTGACGAGTCCATGGGCATGGCGGGGCGATGGAGAGGGCACGATAGCCGAACCGCGACCGAGCGGCATGTGCGCATGCTCGGGTGCCGCGCGGGCTGGCCCGGGCAGCACGATCGCGATGCAGTGCACACGGTTCACCGCGCGGCATGCCGCCATCACGCGATACCATGGGCCATCCCTCGTCAAGGAATCGCCATGGTCCGACGTCTGCTCCCCGTGTGCCTGCTGCTGGCGCTGGCCGCCTGTTCCTCCAACCACGACGCTCCCACCACGGCACCGGTATCGAAAGAGGAGCTTGCTCCGCTGCCGACCGGCAGCGCTGCCGCAGCGCCGACCAGCACGACGGCGTCGGCCGACGCCAGCGCCAGGGCGGCGGTGCAGAAACACCTGGCCGACTACGCCACGGTGAAGCTCAGCGCCGACCTGTCGAAGTTCGACGCGAGAGAGAAGAAGATGATCGCGCTGCTGGTCGAGGCGGCCGACAGCATGAACGCGCTGTACTGGCAGCAGGCGTGGGGCGACAAGGATGCGTTGCTGCAGAAGATCGGCGACCCGGCCATGCGCGAATTCGCCGAGATCAACTACGGCCCGTGGAACCGGCTGGACAACGACCGCCCGTTCGTCGACGGCATCGGCGCGCGCCCGGCGGGCGCGCAGTTCTATCCGGCCGACATGGGCAAGGCCGAGTTCGAGCAATCCACGCTGAAGGACAAGACCTCGCTGTACACCCTGCTGCGTCGCGACGCGCAGGGCCAGCTGATCAGCGTGCCCTACCACGAGGCATACAAGGCCGAGCTGGAGAAGACTGCCGGCCTGCTGCGTCAGGCCGCCAAGCTGGCAAAGGACCGCGACTTCCGCAAGTACCTCACGATGCGCGCCGATGCGCTGCAGAGTGACGACTACCAGGCCAGCGACTTCGCTTGGATGGACATGAAGAACAACCCGGTCGACATCGTGATCGGCCCGATCGAGACCTACGAGGACCAGCTGTACGGCTACAAGGCCAGCTACGAATCGTATGTACTGATCAAGGACCAGGCCTGGAGCAAGAAGCTGGCCCGCTTCGCCCAGTACCTGCCCGAACTGCAGCGCGGCTTGCCGGTGCCCGACCGTTACAAGGCGGAAAAGCCCGGCTCCGATGCCGACCTCAACGCCTACTTCGCGATCTACTACGGCGGCGACGCCAACGTCGGCGCCAAGACCATCGCGATCAACCTGCCCAACGACGAGCAGGTGCAGCTGAAGAAGGGCACGCGCCGGCTGCAGCTGGAAAACGTGATGCAGGCGAAGTTCGACCAGATCATGCTGCCGATCGCCAAGGAGCTGATCGCCGAGGACCAGCAGCAGAACCTCACCTTCGACGCGTTCTTCCAGAACACCATGTTCCACGAAGTGGCGCACGGCCTCGGCATCAAGAACACACTGGACGGCAAGGGCACCGTGCGCAAGGTGCTGAAGGATCAGGCCTCCAGTTTCGAGGAAGGCAAGGCCGACATCCTCGGCCTGTACATGGTCAGCAAGCTGGCCGAGAAGGGCGAGCTGGACAAGTCGAAGCTGATGGACAACTACGTCACCTTCCTCGCCGGCATCCTGCGCTCGGTGCGCTTCGGCGCCAGCGACGCGCACGCCAAGGCGAACATGGTGCGCTTCAACTTCTTCAAGCAGCAGGGTGCGTTCAGCCGCGACGAAAACACTGGCCGCTACCGCGTCGACTTCGACAAGATGACTGCGGCGATGAGCGCGTTGTCGGCCAAGCTGCTGACCATCCAGGGCGACGGCGACTACGAAGCCGCCAAGCAACTTACCGACCAGATGGGTGCCGTCGACGCCGAACTGGCCGGCGACCTGAAGCGACTGGACCAGGCGCACATTCCGGTCGACATCCGCTTCGAGCAGGGGCTCGACGTGCTGGGGTTGAAGAAGCCCTGAGGCGGCAGCGTCACGTCGCCGCGTCGATCCACGCGGCGACGTCGGCTGGATGCTCGAGATGCAGGTGGTGGCCGCCGGCCAGATGGCTGACACGGATGTTCGCGACGCAATCGGCGCGGGCCTGCATCGGGGCGCTGGGCAGGTAGGAGGTGGCCGGTTGCGCCAGCAGCAGGGCGGTGGGTGCGGCGATTCCGCGCAGCAGCGCGTGCACCTGCGCTTCGGCCAGGCGCACCGCGCTGGGGCGGGTCAGCCGCGGGTCGCTGCGCCAGCGCCAGCCGCCATCGGCTTCGACCAGACCACGCTCGACGATCGGCAGCGCCAGCTCGGCGGGCAGTCCGCTGGCCATGCTGCGGGCGGCGACCGCCTGGGCGACGTCGCGGAATATTCGCAGCGGCTTGGCGTTGTCGCCACGCGGCGCCAGCGCATCGCGGAAGCGCTGCAGCGTATGCGAGCCGTCGTCGCCGAGCGGGCCGAGACCCTCGATCAGCAGCAGCCGCTCGATCCGCGCGGGCGAGGCGGCCGCGACCAGTGCGGCGATGCCGGCGCCCAGCGAATGGCCGAGCAGGCTGTAGCGATCCAACTGCAGCGCGTCGGCCGCGGCCAGCACGACCTGCACGTAGTCGAGGTAGTGATAACTGGCACCGGCGACCAGATGATCGGAGTGGCCGTGACCGGGCAGGTCCAGCGCGATCACCCGGTAGCGCGTGGCCAGCCGCGGCGCCAGCCGGGCGAAGCTGCCGGCGTTGTCGAGCCAGCCGTGCAAGGCCACCAGCGGCGGCAGCGTGTCGTCGCCCCAGACCTGCGCGGCCAGTTCCAGGTGCGGCAAGGTGATGGGGCACTCGACGGGTGTCGTCACGCGCCGGCTTCCGGCCAGCCACCCAGGTGCCGGCGCGCCAGCGCGGCGAGGCTGGCCACCTGTTCGGCGCTGTCGTTCAGTGCGGGGATGTAGCGCAGCGTCTCGCCACCGGCCGTGGTGAAGAAGTCGCGGTTCTGCATCGCGATCTCCTCCAGCGTCTCCAGGCAGTCCACCGCGAAGCCGGGGCAGGCGACGTCGAGTTTGCGCACGCCATCGGCGGCCAGCTGGCGCACGGTGGCGTCGGTGTACGGCTGCAGCCAGCGCTCGCGGCCCACCCGCGACTGGAAGCTGACGAGCATCTCGCCCTCGCCCAACTGCAGTCGCCCGCGCAGCAGCTTCGCGGTGCGTTGGCATTGTTCCGCGTAGGGATCGCCGAGTCGCACGTAACGCTCGGGAATGCCGTGGAACGACAGCAGCAGCTTTTCGCCGCGGCCGTTCACCGCCCACCAGCGCTCGATGCTGGCCGCCAGCGCGTCGATGTGGCCGAGGTCGTCGTGGTAGTCGTTGACGATGCGCAGCTCCGGCGGCCAGCGCAGTGCCTTGAAGGCGTCGGCGACCGCGTCGATCACCGAGCCGGTCGAGGTCGCGGAATACTGCGGATACAGCGGCAGCACCAACAGCCGGCGCACGCCTTCGCGCTGCAAGCGGCCGATGGTCTGCGCCACCGACGGTTCGCCATAGCGCATCGCCAGCGCCACCCGCAGCGTGCCGGGCTGCTGCCGGTCCAGTTCGGCCTGCAGGCCGGCCGCCAGTGCCTCGCTGCCGTAGCGCAGCGGCGAGCCGCGTTCGTTCCAGATCCGCGCGTAGGCATGCGCCGAGCGTCGCGGCCGCACGCGCAGGATCACCCCGTGCAGGATCAGCCACCACAGCCAGCGCGGATAGTCGATCACCCGTGAATCGCCCAGGAATTCAGCCAGATACGGCCGCACGGCGTTGGCGCTGGGGGCGGTCGGCGTACCCAGGTTGACCAGCAGCACGGCTGCCTGAACGGACTGAACGGACGGCGCATCGGAATGGCCGGCAACGCCGGTATAGTTGCTGCTGTGTGGCATCGTGACAGTCGTGGCCATATCAGCCGTGGAGTCTGCCACAAGCCCGGCGTACTGCGTCGCGTCCTTCCCCGAACCCGTGTGGAGCTGCCCATGTTGAAGACATCCCTGCAACGTCTGCTGCTGACCGGCCTGGCCCTGCTGTTGCCGGCGATGGCCGCACACGCCGAGGATCCGCCGCTGGTGCGCGCCACCAACGCCGTGCGCGTGCTCAACGACATCATGCAGGCGCCGGACAAGGCGATCCCGAAGGATTTGCTGCAGAACGCCAGGGCGATCGCGGTGATCCCGGACATGATCAAGGCCGGCTTCATCTTCGGCGGCCGTCGCGGCGAAGGCCTGATCTCGGTGAAGGGCGCCGACGGCACCTGGTCCAATCCCAGCTTCATCACCATGACCGGTGGCAGCGTGGGCTTCCAGGCCGGCGTGTCGTCGACCGACGTGATCCTGGTGTTCCGCACCCAGCGCGGCGTGGATTCGATCGTCAACGGCAAGTTCACCCTCGGCGCCGACGCGTCCGCCGCGGCCGGCCCGGTCGGGCGTACCGCCAGCGCCGCCACCGACGCGCAGATGAAGGCTGAGATCTACTCCTATTCGCGCACCCGCGGCCTGTTCGCCGGGGTGGCGCTGGACGGTTCGGCGCTGCGCATCGACTATGATGCGAACGCGGCGGTGTATGGCGCGGGCATCACGCCGCGGCGCATCTTCGAGGGTGGCGTCAGCAACGTGCCGGCGCCCGTGGTCGACTTTCGCGACCGGCTCGAAGAGTACACTTCACGCTGATACGGAAAGGCCGGCGCGCGCTGCGCGATGGGTTTCCGGTTCCATCCGTTTCCGAGGTAGCACATGAGCATCTGGCATCTGGTAATCCTGCTGGTCGTGGTGGTGGTGATCTTCGGCACCGGCAAGCTGCGCAACATCGGCTCCGACCTTGGCAATGCCATGCGCGACTTCAAGAAAGGCCTCAGCGGCGACGAGGACGAGGCCAAGCGCAAGGAAGAAGCCGAGCGCCTGCGCGCCGATCCTCCCGCCAGCCCCGCTGACAAGGCGACGCAGAGTCAGCGCGACTCCAGCGACTCGAAGTAGGCCTCGGCGACGGGCGCGTTGCGGCGATGATCGAGATCAGCTTCGGCAAGCTGGTGCTGCTCGCGCTCATCGCGCTGATCGTGCTCGGCCCGGAAAAACTGCCGGGCGTGGCGCGTACCGCCGGCGCTCTGCTGCGGCGCATGCGCAGTGGCTGGGACGACGTGCGCGCCGAAGTGGAGCGCGAATTGCAGATCGAGGAAATCAAGCGCAACGCCCGCGAGGTCGCGGCGCGCGCGGAGGCGGCGCAGGTGGAACTGGATGCCACCCTGCAACAGGTGCGCGACGTGCAGAATGCCGCGCCTGCGCGCGCTGAAGCGGTGGCGGACGAGGTGGCGGCAGTCACCGACCCCGCCACCGAAGCCACGGCCGCGGACGAGCCGGACACCACCACCGGCGACCTGTTCGCCGGCATGAGCGGCCCGGCCTCGACGGCACCGAAGGAACCGCCGCATGGCCACGCCTGAACCCGACATCGACCTGCAGCAGGGGCTGTTCTCGCACCTGCTGGAACTGCGCACGCGCCTGCTCAAGGCCTGCGCCACCGTGCTGGTGGTGCTGCTGGCGCTGGTGCCGTTCGCCAACCGCCTGTACACGGAACTGGCCGCGCCGCTGGTGGCGCGGCTGCCCGAGGGTGCGCACCTGATCGCCACCGAGGTCGCCAGCCCGTTCGTCACCCCGCTGAAACTGGCGTTCTACGCAGCGCTGTTCATCAGCATGCCGATGATCCTGTATCAGCTGTGGGCCTTCGTCAGCCCGGGACTGTACAAGCACGAGAAACGGCTGGCCCGGCCGCTGCTCGCCGCGGCGCTGGTGCTGTTCTACATCGGCTGCGCGTTCGCCTATTTCCTGGTGTTGCCGGCGGCGTTCCGCTTCCTCACCGCGGTCACGCCGCAGGGGGTGGAGATGATGACCGACATCACCCACTACCTCGATTTCGTGATGCTGATGTTCTTCGCGTTCGGGCTGTGCTTCGAGGTGCCGGTAGCGGTGGTGGTGCTCGCCGCGATGGGCATTGTCGACGTGCACAAGCTGCGCAGCAGCCGGCGCTACGCCATCGTCGGCGCGTTTGCGATCGCCGCCTTCATCACCCCGCCGGACATCACCTCGATGATCATGCTGGCGGTGCCGATGTGCCTGCTCTACGAGCTGGGCGTGCTGGCGGTGAGCTGGCTGGTGAAGCCGGTGGCGAAACCCGATGCCGGCTGAGCCGGCTCAGTAAAGATCGATCGGGTCGACATCCAGCGACCAGCGCACCTTGCGTGCCGCCGGCAGCGCGATCAGCGCCAGCTGCCATGAGCGCAGCATGCCGTGCAGCGTGCGGCGGTTGCTGGCTTCCAGCAGCAGCTGGCCGCGATGCCGGCCCGCGCGCAACGGCATCGGCGCCGGCATCGGCCCGGCGATCTGCAACTGCGCGTTGACCGGCAGCGCGGCGTGTGCTGCGGCCAGAAACGCATCGACCTGTTCGCGCTGCGGTGCCTCGGCACGCAGCAGCACCTGGTGGCTGTACGGCGGCAGCTGGATCAGCCGGCGCTCGGCCAGCAGCTCGCGCGCTGCGGCAGCATAACCCTGCGCCAGCAGGCTGCGCAGCAGCGGATGTTCCGGCTGGTGCGTCTGCAGTACCACGCGGCCTGGCTTGCGCGCGCGCCCGGCACGGCCGGCCACCTGCACCACCAGCTGCGCCAATCGCTCGGCGGCGCGAAAATCCACGCTGTGCAGGCCCTCGTCCACGCCCACGATCGCGACCAGGGTGAGGTTGGGCAGGTCGTGGCCCTTGGCCAGCATCTGGGTGCCGACCAGGATTGCCGGCTGGTCGTCCTTGAGCGTGGCCAGCAGTTGCTCGAACGCGTCGCGGCGGCGGGTGGTCTCGCGATCGACGCGCAGCACCGGCACCTGCGGGAACTGCGCGAGCAGCGCTTCCTCCAGCCGCTCGGTGCCCTGGCCCTGCGGCTTCAGGTCGCCGGCGCCGCAGGTCGGGCAGACGGCGGGCAGGCGCTGGCGATAGTCGCAGTGGTGGCAGATCAGCTGGCGCCGGCCCGCGTGCAGGGTCAGCGGGCGGTCGCAGCGCGGGCAGCCGGCGTGCCAGCCGCAGGCGTGGCACAGCAGCACCGGCGCGTAGCCGCGGCGGTTGCGGAACACCAGCGCCTGTTCGCCGCGCGCCACCGTATCGGCCACGGCGCCGAGCAGCGCCGGCGACATGCCGTGTTCCAGCCGCTGCGCGCGCATGTCGATGATCTGCACCTGCGGCGGTCGGATCGCGCCGGGTCGGGCGCGCAGGTGCAAGGTGCGGTAGCGGCCGGCCTCGGCATTCGCCAGCGATTCCAGCGAGGGCGTGCCCGAGCCCAGCAGCACCGGCACGCCGAGCGCGCGGGCGCGTACCAGAGCCAGGTCGCGGGCGTGGTAGCGGAAGCCTTCCTGCTGCTTGTAGGCGCTGTCGTGTTCCTCGTCGACGATGATCAGGCCGGCTTGCGGCAGCGGCGTGAACACCGCCGAACGGGTGCCCAGGATCACCCGCGCGCTGCCGGCGCGGGCGCGCAGCCAGGCCCGCGCGCGGTCGCCTTCGGACAGATTCGAGTGCAGCACCTCGACGATCACGCCGAGCCGTTCGCGCAGGCGCCGCACTGTCTGCGGGGCGAGTCCGATCTCCGGCACCAGCAGCAGCGCCTGCTTGCCTTGCGCCAGCACCTGCTCGATCAGCGCCAGGTAGACCTCGGTCTTGCCGCTGCCGGTGACGCCATCGAGCAGGAACGGCTGGTATTGGCCGAGACAGGCACCGACCGCGGCCACCGCCTGCTGTTGTTCGTCGTTGAGTTGCGGTGCTGTCGAGGGCGGCAGCGGACGATCGCGCGGCGGCCGTTCGCTGCGTTCGAGCAGGCCGGCCGTGGCCAGCCGGCGCGCCGCGTCGCGCCAGCCGGGCTGGCGTTCGCTCAGCTCCTGCGCACTCAACGCGCCGGCAGCCAACAGGGCCAGCAAGGCCTTGCTGCCGCCGCGCCGGCTGCCGGCGTCGTGCGCGCTGCGGCCGGCGCCGGTGAGCGACCAGTATTCATCGCCGATCGGCGGCAGCGGTTTCGCCTCGCGCAGGGCCAGCGGCAGGGCATTGGCGTAGGCCTCGCCCGGCGCACCGAGCCAGTAGTCGGCGGCCCAGGCCAGGGTCTGCATCAGCTCGGCATCGAGCAGCGCGTGGTCGTCGAGCAGTCGCAGCACTTGCTTCAGCCGGCTGTTGCCGAGCGCCGTCTCGGCGTCGATGGCCACCACCACGCCGACCAGCCGACCGCGGCCGAACGGCACCAGCACCCGGCTGCCCACGCAGGGCTCACCCCCCGCGGGTGGCAGGTAGTCGAACAGGGTGGGCAGGGGTACCGGCAGGGCGACGCGAAGGACGGCGGGCATGAGCTACCTCGTGGCGGGCCAGTGTAACTGCGGCGTCCCGCGGGCCTCACGTTTCGCTAGCTGCGGTGGCAGGTGAATCGCGTCGAGCGAGTTGCGTGACCTTGCTGCCCGGTTATCGAGGAGTCGCGGGTAAGTGGCTATCCCCGGGGGGTTTTTGCGCTTATCCACAATAGCTGTGGATAAGTCTGTGGATGCAGCGGGGAGGGGGGGCCTCAAAGCGCGTCGTGGCGCCTTTCACGACAGCCTGACGAGGTTTTGGTCACGTAAAAAAATCCTTTCACTTCAATGACCTGCAAATGACGTCCAGCCGCAGTTCACATAATTGACAAGCCGGCCCCGGCTGCCTTGACAGGCTCATGACGCTGTGCAAAACCCGCCACGCCGCCGGCCGGAAAGCGGCCTCAGTGGGCCATGCCAAGCGCTGCGGCGACCATCAGGGCGAACATCAGCAGCCAGACGTAGCACCAGCCGACGAACCAGAATTTCAGCAGGGTCATCGGCCAGCCCTGGTGGTAGACCCGTTTCTGCATCAGCAGCAGATAGGCCGGCAGCCACAATATCAGCGCTGCCTGCAGCCAGCCCAGCGTGGAACCGGCCCATGCTGCATGCGGCCGCAGCCAAGTCGACAGCATGCCGACGAGGGTGACCAGCAGCAGGGAGAGGAACATGAACGCGTGGCTGTGCAGGGCCACGATCAGGTGCTCCATGTACAACCGCCGGCGGAATATGTAGAACAGTTTCAGCAGGATCGCGAAGGCAGGGATCATCACGAACATGGTCGGCGGCAATGCGCTGAAGACGCCGTTGATCATGCGCTGCTTCGCCTCGGCGCTTGCCGCGGGATCGCCATGCTTGAAGGTTCGCCAATTCCGGTACGCCTGCTGGGCCAGCGCGGTCAGGCGAGCATTGACTGCGTCCGGCAGCCAGGCGATCTGTACGGGTTTCGACTCGCCCTTGGTCGCCTTGGGCAGGGCATCCCGCGGTTTCGTGTCGCCGGTGATGTTCACCGTCGCGGCTGCCGGTGGTGCGGCAAGCGAGGCTGCCGGCATGGGCGCCGCGCCGAGTACGGCAAGGCGCCGATTGGCTGCCTGACGCAGTTCCTGCTCGCCGACACGCGCTTGCTCCAATACGTTCGGCGGCAGCACGCCGGTGTCCCGGGCGCGCTGCAGGCCATCCAGCTCGTCCTGCAGCGCCTTGCGCACTTCGGCCGGGCTGGCGGCGGCCGCGATCGCGCTGCTGTCCACGCTTACCAAGGGACGGCCGTTCGCGGGAATCTTGTCGGCGACCTGGTCGATGGCCAGGTGGAACACGAAGAACGACAGCAGGCACAGCACGAACATCAGCCGGAACGGTGCGATGTAGCGCATCCGCCGGCCGGCGAAGTACTCCAGGGTCAGGAAGCCAGGCTTGAGCAGCAGCGGCGGCAGCGTGTGCACGATGCGGCTGTCGATGTGCAGCACCGTCTCGACGGTTTCCTCGACCATGTGGTGCATCGGCTTCAGCACGCTGTGGATCGACTGCCCGCATTCATGGCAGAACTCGCCCTGCATCGCGGCGCCGCAGTTGGCGCAGCGCAATCCTTCGTAACTGGTCAGCTGCTTCATCAAGGTCCCCGTCCACTGCAGCGGGGGATCTTCGCACAGGGCGGCAGTCGGGCGGGCGTGACCTATGGCTCAGGTAGAATGGCCGGCCCTGGAGTCAGCTGTCCCCCATGAAACCCTTCCGTCCCGAGCGCGCCCATCTGCTGCACGAGGTGCGCGCCACCGTGCGTCTCGCGTTGCCGCTGATCGCCGCGCAGTTGGCCGCGGTCGGCAGCAACGTGATCGACGCGGTGCTGGCCGGGCACGTCAGCGCGCACGTGCTGGGGGCGGTGGCGGTGGGCGCCAGCATCTGGTCGCTGGCGATCGTCAGCGGCATCGGCATGATGATGGCGGTGCCGCCGTCGGTGGCCCAGCTCGACGGCGCTGGCCGGCGCAGCGAGGTCGGTGCGGTGTTCCGTCAGGCGCTGTGGCTGGCGCTGGGCATGGGCGTGGTGCTGTGGTTCGCGGTGCGTCACGCGGAGCCGCTGATCGAGCTGATCGGGGTGACGGCGAGCCTGCGCCACGACGTGCAGCGCTTCCTGCTGGCGATCAGCTGGGGCGCGCCCGCGCTGACCTGCTACTTCGCGCTGCGCGGCCTGTCCGAGGGCCTGTCGCTGACCCGGCCGTCGATGTACTTCAGCCTCGGCGGCTTGGTGCTGCTGGTGCCGCTGGGCTACGTGCTGATGTTCGGCAAGCTTGGCATTCCGCCGCAGGGCGCGCACGGCTGCGGTGTGGCCACGGCGATCGTGCTGTGGCTGGAGATGCTGGCGTTCGGCGTCTATGTGATCTTCCGGCGCAATTATCGCGGGCTGGGCCTGTTCGATCGCTTCGAGTGGCCGGACCTGCGCCGGATCGGCCAGCTGGCGCACATCGGCCTGCCGATGGCAGTGACCCTGCTGGCCGAGGCCGGGTTGTTCGTGGCCACCGCGCTGATCATCGCCACGCTGGGCGAGGACGTGATCGCCAGCCACCAGGTGGCGATCAACATCGCCTCGCTGTTCTTCATGATCCCGCTCGGCCTGGCGATGGCGATCACCGTGCGCGTGGGCAATGCGGTGGGGCGCGGCGACGAACGCGGCGTGCGCTACGCGGGCTTGTGCGGGATCGGCCTGACCCTGGTCACCCAGCTGTTCTCGGCCGGCCTGATGCTGGGCCTGCCGCATGTCATCGCCTCGCTGTACACGCATGAGCCGAAGGTGATCGCGCTGGCCGCGCAGCTGATCATGCTGGCCGGGCTGTTCCAGTTCTCCGACGGCATCCAGGTCGCCGCCAACGGCGCGCTGCGCGGCCTCAAGGACACCCGCGTGCCGATGGCAATCACCTTGTTCGCGTACTGGATGATCGGCATGCCGGTGGGCTGGTGGCTGGCCTTCCATCACGGCATGGGCGCACGCGGGATGTGGATCGGTCTGATCGCCGGCCTGTCTGTTGCCGCCGTGATGCTGTTCATCCGCTTCTGGCGCAGCGCCTGGAAGCAGCGCTGGCGCCGCCACCTGCCGATGACCGCGCCGGCCTGACCGGCTACGCTTGACCCGACGATTCCGGATACCTGCCCACATGACGCTTCCACCACCGCCACCGCCCCGCCGCAACGGTTTCTGGGCCTTCCTGCGCGCACTCGGGCGCGGCATCAACGTGCTGCGGCTGGTGATCATCAACCTGGTGTTCTTCGGCGTGCTGTTCGTGCTGCTGTTGCTGCTGACCGCCGGGGTGGCCGGCAGCCGGATGGAGCGTGCGGTGCAGGACGACAGCGTGCTGGTGATCAGGCCGCAGGGCCAGCTGGTCGAGCAGTACAGCATCGAGCCACTGCAGCGCGCGCTGGCCGGCCTGTCCGGCGAGCAGCCGAAGCAGGTGCAGTTGCGCGACCTGGTTGGCGCGATCGACGCGGCAGCGAAGGACAAGCGGATCAGCCGCATCCTGCTGCTGCCGGACGAGCTGCAGGGCGGCGGCTTTGCCGCGTTGCGCGAGGTCGGCGCGGCGCTGGACCGCTTCCGCGCGGCGGGCAAGCCGGTGGTCGCGTGGGCGGTGAACCTGGACCAGGGCCAGTACTACCTGGCCGCGCATGCCGATCGCCTGCTGGTCGATCCGCAGGGCGGCGTGCTGATCACCGGGCTGGCCAACTACCGCCTGTTCTACAAGGACCTGCTGGACAAGCTCGGCGTCGACGTGCACCTGTTCCGTGTCGGCGAGTTCAAGAGCGCGGCCGAGCCGTACATCCTCGATCACGCCTCGGCCGAGGCGAAACAGGCCGACAGCTACTGGATGGGCGGCCTGTGGGATGGCTACCTCGCCGAAGTGGCGGCCATGCGCAAGCTGGATCCGGCGACGCTGCGCGACGACATCGACAACCTGCCGCAGCACATCGCCAGCACCCAGGGCAACCTGGCCCAGCTGGCGTTGAACAAGCACCTGGTCGATGGCCTGGCCACCCGCAGCGAACTGATTGCGATGATGCGCAAGGAAGGCGTGCCGGCCGACCGGAAAGGCCACAGTTTCCGCCAGGTCGAACTGGGCCGTTACGCGGCCGGCGTGCCACGCGACGGCGACCTGTTCGCGCCGGGCGTGGCGATCGTGGTGGCCGAGGGCGAGATCGCCGGTGGCAAGCGTGCGGCCGGTTCGATCGGCGGCGAATCCACCGCGGCGCTGATCCGCAGCGCGCGCGAGGATCGCAAGACCAAGGCGTTGGTGCTGCGGGTCAACTCGCCCGGCGGCGAGGTGTATGCGGCCGAGCAGATTCGTCGCGAGGTCGAGCTGACCCGCAGCGCGGGCATCCCGGTGGTGGTGTCGATGGGCGACGTGGCGGCCAGCGGCGGTTACTGGATCGCGATGAACGCCAATCGCATCTTCGCCGAGCCGAACACCATCACCGGTTCGATCGGCATCTTCGGCATGTACTACACGGTGCCGAACACGCTGGCCAAGCTCGGTATCCGCAGCGACGGCGTCGGCACCGGGCCGATGGCCGGCGCGTTCGACATCAGCCGTCCGCTCGATCCGAAGGTCGGCGCGGTGATCCAGGCGATCATCGACAGGGGCTACCGCGACTTCGTCGGCAACGTGGCGAAGGCACGCGGCAAGAGCTACGACGCGGTCGATGCAATCGCGCAAGGCCGTGTGTGGACCGGCCAGCAGGCGCTCGAGCGCGGCCTGGTCGACCAGCTCGGCGGGCTGCAGGCCGCCGTCGCCGATGCGGCCAACCTGGCCAAGTTGGGCCAGGGCTATCCGGTGCGCTACGTGGAGGCACCGCTGGGCGGCTTCGAGCGTTTCCTGATCGGCCTCAACCAGAACGCCGGCATGCACGTGTTGCGCTCGTGGGGCGTGCGCCTGCCGAACTGGTTCGCCCAGCTGCCCGCGCTGGCGCCGGAACTGCAGCTGTTGCGCAACGCGAAGGCCGGCACGCCGAACATCTACGCGGACTGCCTGTGCAGCCCGCGTTGAACCGGGTCCGCCACTGAGCGGAGGCGGGCCTTACTGTTCCTGCGCCTCGATCCGCTTGCGCTGCTCCTCGGCCTGCTTGTCGACGGCCTTCTGCACGTCCTTGGCGCGCTGCTCATCCGCCTTCAGCGCGTCGAACGGCGTGGCGGTGTCGGCCGCCACCGGTTTGGCCTGGGGTTCCGGCGGCTTGCTGGAACAGGCGCCGAGGGCAAGGATGCAGAGCAGGAGCGGCAGCGATTTCATGACGGTTCTCGCGCGGGATCGACCTGCCGAGTGTCCCGCCATGCCTGGCCGCAAGCAAGGCACCGCCTAGGCGCCGCGTGATCGACGCTTTAAGCTGCGCCCATGAACAGCCGCCTCGATGCCTGGCAACTGCAAGGCCACACCGCCCTGATCACCGGTGCCAGCAAGGGCATCGGCTACGCCACCGCGCGCGAGCTGGCCGGCCTCGGCGCCGACCTGCTGCTGGTGGCGCGCGACGAGGATTACCTCGAGCAGGTGCGGGTGGAACTGGCCGACGAATTCGCCGACGTCGACGTGCTGGCGTTCGGCGCGGACCTGGCCGAGGCGGAGGAGCGCCTGGCGGTGTTCGACTGGATCGCCGACCTGGCTGCGCCGGTATCGCTGCTGGTCAACAACGCCGGCGGCAACCAGCCCATGGCCACGCTGGACTATCGCGAAGAGGAATACCGCGCGATCTTCGAACAGAACCTGTTCTCCGCGTTCGAGATGTGCCGGCTGGCGCATCCGCAACTCGTGCAGCACGCGAACGCGGCGATCGTCAACGTGGGTTCGGTCTCGGCGGTGACGCACGTGCGCACCGGCTCGCCCTATGGCATGAGCAAGGCGGCGCTGCACCAGCTCACCCGCAACCTCGCCGCGGAGTGGGCGGTGGACGGCATCCGCGTCAACGCGGTGGCGCCGTGGTACATCCGCACCCAACGCACCGATCCCGCGCTGGCCGACGCCGATTACCTGGACGAGGTGCTCGAACGCACGCCGTTGAAGCGGATCGGCGAGCCCGAGGAAGTGGCTGCCGCGATCGCGTTCCTGTGCCTGCCGGCGGCCAGCTACATCACCGGCCAGGTGCTGGCGGTGGACGGCGGCTTCCTCAACTACGGGTTCTGAGCTGGCCTCAGAACTCGGCGACGTGTTCCTCGGCGGCAAAGCCCAGCGTCACCGCGCCTTCGCCCACGTTGACCATGCCGGTGATGCTCATCGGCGCTTCCATCAACTCGACGCCGCATTCCTCGCAGGCTTGGCGCAGTTCGATATAGCCGGGCAGGTGCGACAGCACGGCAAGGTCGCCGCCGTAGCTGACGCACACCATCGGCACCAGCAAACCGGCGCGTACCCGCTGTGCGGCGTAGTTGAACAGCACCTCGGCACCATGCTCGAACCCGCGTACCTTGCCGGCCGGGCCGGTGTCGCCGCGGAAGCAGCGCAGCAGCGGCTTGATGTCCAGCGCCGTACCGACCATCGCACTGAGCAGGCTGACGCTGCGGTCGCCCCGCTTCTTGATGCGGTTGCGCAGGTGAATCAGGTCGCGCGGCAACATGTAGCCGTAGCTGTGGTTGGCGATATAGGCAAGCCGCTCGCGAATCGTGGCCGGTGGCTCATCGGCGGCGATCAGCCGTGCCGCTTCGTAAATGGCCGGTGCGGTTCCCGCGAAGACATTGCGGGTGTCGATGACGCGCATCATGAACGGGCCGGGGATGGCAGCCTGTTCGCGCACCTGGCGATAGTTCTTGAGAATCCCGAAGCTGGCGCGGTTCACGTGTTCGTTGATCGGGCTGCGGGTGGAGGTGATGGTCAGACAGAACACGCAGTCCTGCTCCAGCACGAGCTTTTCGAGGAACAGCTTCTGCACCTCCTCCACCGGGCACGGCTCGGTTTCCGCCGAATGGCTGCGGCTGCCGAGCCGGCGGTCGATGAAGCGCTGAAGCTCTTCCGGCCTGCGGTCATCCATGAAGGTTTCGCTATCCAACTTCACGGTGATCGGCATGATCGAGACGTTGTGTTTCCGCAGGAACTCCTGCGACAAGTCGCAGGACGCATCAATGGCCAGGCCCATGCGCATCGCGTTTCCCCCGTCTGGAATGGCGGATCGAACATAACATGCGAAGAGGGGCCGTGGCGCCAGCCGGAAGTTGCCCGGATCGAAGCGCCTGGGCAGCCCGTTGGCCGCCCCGTCAGCGGCGAGCAGCCACTAATATGCGGTGACTACAGACATGGCATCCAGCTGGCGTGGCGTCGCCGGTAACGCGTACGAGTACCACTTTCCATGAAAAACAAGCAGGAAATCGTTTCCAACTGGCTGCCGCGCTATACCGGCACGGCGCTCGAACAATTCGGCGAGCACATTCTTCTGACCAACTTCGGTCATTACGTGGAACTGTTCGCGCAGTGGCACGGGGTGGAGGTGCAGGGCCGCGACCGACCGATGCCGAACGCCACCGTCGACGGCATCACCCTGATCAACTTCGGCATGGGCAGCCCCAATGCGGCCACCGTGATGGATCTGCTCGGCGCGATCGAACCCAAGGCTGCACTGTTCCTGGGCAAGTGCGGCGGCCTCAAGAAGAAGAACCAGCTTGGCGACCTGATACTGCCGATTGCCGCGATCCGCGGCGAAGGCACCAGCAACGACTACCTGCCGCCGGAGGTGCCGGCGCTGCCGGCGTTCCAGTTGCAGCGCGCGGTCTCCACCATGATCCGCGACCTCGGCCACGACTACTGGACCGGCACGGTGTACACCACCAACCGGCGCGTGTGGGAACACGACGACACCTTCAAGGACTACCTGCGGCGCACCCGCTGCATGGCGGTGGACATGGAGACGGCAACCATCTTTGCCGCCGGCTTCGCCAACCGGATCCCCTGTGGCGCGCTGCTGCTGGTGTCCGACCAGCCGATGATCCCGGAAGGGGTGAAGACCGAGGCGAGCGACCGCAACATCACCTCGCAGTTCGTCGAGGCACACATCAAGATCGGCATCGAGGCTCTCAAATTGGTGCGCCGCAACGGCCGCAGCGTGAAGCATCTGCGCTTCGAGACGGACGGAGAGGCCGAATAGCCGCGATTCAGTGGCGAGGCGGCTGGCGGAGGCCGGTTTGCCCTTCGGATAATCCAGACAGCAGCCTGCCAAAACAGTCTGAATCAACCCAAAGCGTAAGTTTTTACGGCACAAAATTTGTTGACAATATGTAAATACGGCGTAATAAATACGCGTCAGACCGGGCCGGCTGCATGAAGTTCAATGACAGGAATGGCCCTGCGTCGCGGTATCCGGGGCAGGGCAGTGGCAGTCGTGAATTGGCGGGTGTGCTGCGTGTTGACTGGCATTGTTGCCGGTCGCGGCATCAACCCGGATCGGAAGTTCCGTGGGTTTAGAAGTTCATTAGTCCAAGAGGCTGAATTGAGGTTTTGGGCAAAGGTTTTTCCGGCTCAAGCTCAAGGCCGTAGCCGATCGGAGCGTGTTAATTAATCGGGAGGGTGTTTTCATGAAACTTGGGGTCAAGAAACTTTCTTCGGCAGTTCGCTTGGCACTCTCGCTGGGCGCTGTCATCGCGGTAGGCGCTTCGAACGTGGCCTTCGCCCAAGACACGGGCAACCAGGACGCGGCCAATCAATCCAGCCAGAAAAAGGCAAAAACGCTACAGACCGTTGTGGTCACCGGCTCGCTGATTCGCCGCGTGGATGTGGAAACCTCCAACCCGGTGATCACCATAGATCGCGCCCAGATCGAGGCGACCGGCAAGATGACGCTGGGCGATCTGGTTCAGCAACTGCCCACCATGACCGGCGGCAACGTCAACCCACAGGTCAACAACGCGGGCGGCACGGGTGGTTCCAGTATCAACCTGCGCGGTCTTGGCTCCAACCGTACGTTGATCCTGGTCAACGGCCAGCGTGTGGTAAACACCGATCCGAACTCAATCCCCGCCAGCGCGATTGATCGCATCGAAGTGCTGACCGATGGCGCTTCGGCGACTTACGGTTCGGATGCGATTGGTGGCGTGGTCAACTTCATCCTTAAGAAGGATTACCAGGGCGCTCAGTTCACCGCCAATTACGGCGAATCCGACCGTCAGGATGGCCAGCAGAGCGGTTACAGCTTCACCTTCGGCCATACCTCCGACAAGGGCGGGATCATCGGCGGTATCGAGTACAACAAGCAGGATCAGATTATTGCCGGCAGCCGCGGCTTCTCGAAGAACTCGGTTTCGCTGTATGGCACGGTCAATACTCCCCCGACGGCCAATGTAGGCGGGTCATCGTCGTCGCCATACGGCCATATCCAGCTGCCTCCGGCTTTTGCGGGCTTGTTCCCTGCCACCGGTTGCGGCTTCATCGCACTCAACCCAGGCGGCAACAGCCAGGTGGTGAGCCCCGCCAACTATCACTGCTATGTAAACAACGGCCCAGCTAGCGACAAGTACAACTACGCCACGGTCAACCTGGTGCTGACCCCCCAGGAACGCACCAATGCGTTCGTCATGGGCACGTACGACATTTCCGACAATGTGTCGGCCTACATGAGTGCCTATTACAACAAGACCAGCTCGGCGTTCCAGCTGGCACCGGCGGTCTACGGCAGCCCGTATGGCGCAGATGTCTCGGCTAACAACTTCTACAACCCGTTCGGCGTGGAATACAAGCAAGGGCTGACCGCGTTCAATGCGCGCTTGGTCTCGGCCGGTAACCGTGCCGCCCAATTCGGTACCACTACCGGTCAGGTGAGCACGGGGTTCAAGGGCAATTTCGAGCTCATGGATCAGCAGTGGAACTGGGATGCTGGCCTTGATTACGGCCACATCAGCCAAGTCACCACCACCTTGGGTCTGCCCAATGGCAACAAGCTCTATACGGGCCCGTCGTACATGTACCAGGGGGCACTGAGCTGTTCGACGACCGCTGATGCTGCCAGTTCCTGCCCAACCGGCATCGGTCCGACTGAACTGGGTTTCAACCCGTTCGACTTGTTCTCGGCCAACTCCGTGGCTGCCTTGAAGAATGCCGCTGTGCCGGCCATCAGCAATCAATACACCCAGCAAAAGATCTGGCACGCCGGCGTTAATGGTGGTCTGTTCAACCTGCCTGCCGGTACGGTTCAGCTGGCCGTGGGTGCGGACTATCGCCAAGAGCACCTCACCTCGATAGTCGATCCGCTTTTGCAGCTTGACGTCAATCAAGGTACCTGCGTGCTGGGCAGCCAGTGCAGCTCCGGTCTGCGCGGTGGCTACAATGTGAAGGAGATTTATGCCGAGGCCTTCATACCGCTGCTAGCCGATATGCCGGGTGCGCAGTCGCTGAATCTGACCGTGGGCGATCGTTACTCCCGTATCAGCACCACGGGCAGCACCAACAACTTCAAGTTCGCATTGGAATGGAAGCCCATCAGCGACCTGTTGTTGCGTGGCACGATGGCCGAGGTCTACCGCGCACCCAATATCAACGAGCTCTACGGTGCCCCCGGCAACGATGCGCCGCTGGTCAATTTCGACCCATGCGACGGCTACACCGGCAATCCTGTCAACCCGGCCTGCGTCGGTGTACCTACCGATGGCACCTTCAAGAACCAGGCTGTGGCCTCCGGCACGCAGATCAATGCGATCACCGCCGGCTCGATCTACTCCGGGTTTAATGTAAAGCCGGAGCAGGGCAAGTCGTTTGACCTGGGTGCGGTCTACAGTCCGTCGTGGGCGCCGGGTCTGTCGACCACGGTTGATTTCTGGCATGTGTATCTGAACGACATCATCACCACGGTGGGTGCGCAGAGCGTGATCAACCTGTGCAGTGCCGGTCAGACCGACTATTGCCAGTTCATCCATCGCTTTGCCAGCGGTCCGAACCAGGGCCAGCTCGCCTCGAACTTCCTCGAGCCCACGGGCAATCTGGGCAGCACCAGCACCGGTGGCGTCGACTATTCATTGATCTACAAGCTGCCGCAGACGCCGATTGGCAACTTCACCGTGGGTCTCAACGCCACTTACCTGAAGTACTACAACCAGCAGACTGCGCCGGGTACGGAAGGCAACACGACGTATCACAATGCCGGCCATTTCCTGCCCTACGGTTCCGCCCAGTCGGCGGCCTGTCCCGACAACGCGGGCGTCTGCCTGTACCCGCGCTGGCGCGGTCAGGGCTTCGTCAACTGGCAGGACGGCGGCTGGTCAGCCTCGTGGCGCATGCGCTATATCGGCAAGTTCGCGCTGGGTTCGCCGAAGGTGTCGGATAACGTCTTCCCGGCCGGCACGTGCTATTACGATAGTCCCAGCAACCCCTGCACCATCCGTGGTGCGGTGATGAACTACGGCGCGACCATCTACAACGATGTGTCGATTGGCTACAACCTCGAGCCATTGAACACGCGCGTTGATTTTGGTGTCAACAACGTGTTCGACAAGCAGCCGCCGATCGTGTTCGCAAACAACTCGCTCAACGCGAACACCGATCCCAGCGATTTCGATCTGATTGGCCGCTATTTCTGGGCCCGTGTGACCGTGAAGTTCTAATAAAACGGTTCGCATGTTGTAACCTCAAGGGCCGCGTGAACTGATCACGCGGCCCTTTTCATGCCATGACTCAGGAACCTTCCCCGTTGATTGTCAGCGCCATCAACACCGGCAACCTGCCCGAGGCGGAACGGCTGTGTCGAGCCCATTTGCAAAGACAACCGGACGACGAGAATCTGCTGGTCTTGTTGACCATGAGTCTTCAGCTCCAGCAGCGCTTTGACGAAGCTGCGGCCGTTTGTCTTCGCCTGACCGAGCTGTTTCCCGATAGCAGTCTGCATTGGTGCAATTACGCCAGCATGTTGCTTGCCGCAGGCTCGCTTGTGGAAGCAGAAGCCGCGTTTGCCACGTCAATCCGGCTGGATCCGCGCAACACGGCGCCAAGAGTTCAGTGCGGCTTGATGTGGATTCGGACCAAGGAATACCTGCGTGCCCGCGATGCGTTGCTGGGCGCATTCGAGATCGATCCCGACTCCCCCATGGTGCGGATTCATGCTGCCCATGCCTGCTGCCTGTGCCAGGATTTTCAGGGCACGGAAGGCCTGCTCAAACCATGGCGAGAGTGGTTGCCGCTCAATGACGATGCGCTGCAACTCGAGCTGGCGAAATTGCTGCAACTGATGAGCCAGGTTCCAGCATCCGAAGCCTTGCTGGAAGACCTCGCGACGAGGAATCCCTCGTACATCGAGGCGCGCCTGATTCTGGCGCAGATCTACGAGCGAAAGAACCAGCTTGATCAGGCTGAGGCGGCACTGCAATCCATTGTCTCGACGGGCGCTGCTGATGTCGGCGCGATGGCCAGCGAGGCCGTTCACCTGCGCGCCACGTTGGCGCGGCGACGTGGCGACGCGCCGTTGGCGGTGGCGCTGCTGGAGCAGTGCGGTCCCCGACATCCGGACGACTATACGCATTACTTCGACCTGGCCCATGCGCGCGACAATTCGGGTGATGCCAGCGGCACGATGCAGGCCTTGCACATCGCCCATCGGCTGCAGGTCAAGGAACTTGAAATTGCTTCGCCGGAGTTCTTCCAGCCTGACGCCAAGGCGATGCCTGCCGATGTCGTGCGGGTCTCGGGCGACGCCTATCGGAAGTGGCCATCATTGATTGCGCCGGAAGTCGAAAATTCGCCAGTCTTCATCGTCGGGTTTCCACGTTCGGGCACCACCCTTCTGGAGCAGATGCTTGATGCCCACCCGCAGCTGCAGTCAATGGATGAGAACCCCTTTTTCAACCGGCTCGCCGAGAAGCTTCGTCGGCATGACGCGCGTATCCTGGATAATCTTGACGTCCTGCGGCAATACGATTGCGACGAATTGCGCAAACTCTATCTGATCATGGTGTCGGAGCGAATCAAGCGACGCTGGGATGCGCAACTGGTCGACAAGAACCCGCTGAACATGCTCTGGATGCCGATGATCTTTCGGCTGTTCCCGCGCGCGAAGTTCATTCTGGCGCTGCGCCATCCGTGCGACGTGGTCCTCAGTTGTTATATGCAGAACTTCCGCTCCAGCATTCTTGGCGCGGCGTGTTCCAGCCTCGAGCGCCTGGCCGCGGCATATGTGCAGTCCATGCAGTACTGGCTGGAGGATGTGGAGATATTCCAACCCGACCTGCTGATTTCCCGCTACGAGGATCTGGTAGCGGACTTCCCCCGGCAGAGTCAGCGGATCGCGCGGTTCCTGAACCTGGAGGACGCCGAGCCGTTGCTGAGCTTCGATCAGCATGCGCGCAACAAGGGGTATATCGGAACGCCCAGCTATACGCAGGTAATCGAGCCGGTGAACAAGAGAGGGCTCAATCGCTGGAAGAAATACCCTCGCGAGTTCGAACCAGTGCTGCCGATCCTTGAGCCCATGCTGAGATACTGGGGCTATACGGACGAGGTGGACTGTTGAGTGTTCCGCGAGATGGCGGGACAGTTCGAATATGCAGTCTTAGCGTGTCGATCCAGCAAGTTGCCGCCATGCTCGCCAGGAAAAGTTCAAATGAGTGAATCAACCACCCGACTCTGGAGCCGTGCCCAGCGGTATCTGGCCAATGGCCATATGGTTCCCGCCCGTATCTCGCTGGAATCGCTGCTGCAGCGTGATCCGGCACATATCGAGGCACGACTTGCGCTTGGTCGGATTGCGCAAGTCGATGGGCGTATTCGCGATGCCGTCCGTTGCATGCTCGGAGTCGCCCACGACCTGCCTGCGGATGCGGGGATGATTTCAGAAACAGCGGAAATTCTGTTGGGGTTGGGAGAGACGCTGGCGGCACGGTCCTGCCTGGATCATCCTTTGCTGAACGAGACCTCGGACGGAACACTGCTGACGCGACTGGCTGCGTTGCGCAAGATGCTTGGCGAACATACAGAAGCCCTGAATCTGCTGAATCGGGCCAAGGCCGCGGGCGAGAATTCCGCCAATTTCCGCTTCCACCGTGCGCTGGAATTGATCTTCAATGGCCACATGCAGGAGGCGGCAGCGGAGCTCAACAGTGCCCTAGACCTGCAGCCGACGTTCGGGAGGGCGGCGCTGGCGTTGACCAGGCTGCGCAAGCAAACCCCCGAACAGAACCATCTGGTGGACTTGCGCCGCCGTCTCGCGACGGTCAGTCCGGGGTCGGAAGATCACGCCGCGCTGGAATTCGCCTTCTACAAGGAGCTGGAAGATACGGGAAGCTACGAGGAGGCCTGGACCGCATTGGAGCGCGGCAACCGGCTCATGTTCGCGCGGCAACATCATGATCCGGCATTCGCCTGGCGCCTCTTCGAGCATCTGGTCACGCGCTGCACGCCCCAGCTCCTGAAGGCCGACGATGTCGTTCATGAGGGGCCACAGCCGATCTTCATCGTTGGCATGCCGCGATCCGGCACGACCCTGCTCGATCGTGTGCTGAGCAATCACTCGATGGTGACTTCGGCGGGCGAACTGGACGAGTTTGGTCTTCAGCTCCGATGGGCGGCCGACCATGGCGTCACTCTCGACGGGCACGTGCTGGAGTGCCTCGATGAGCTGGATTTTTCCGAACTGGGGCGTCGCTACCTGGCTCAGACCCAGTGGCGCGCAAACGGTGCGCCGTTCTACGTGGACAAGTTGCCGCGAAACTGGATGGTTGCCGGTCTCATCCATCGCGCCTTGCCGCAGGCGCGTATTCTTAACCTCGTCCGCGATCCGATGGACGTATGCTTTTCCAACTACAGGGCCCTGCTCGGAGAGGCGTTTCCGTGGAGCTACGATCTGAACGCTCTTGCGCAGCATTACCAGCAGTATCGGCAGGTGATGGCGCACTGGCATGCAGCCATGCCAGGCGTCATTCTCGATGTCGATTATGCTGACTTGACGCGCGCCCCGGAAACGACCGCCCGCAAGGTGCTGGCTTTCTGCGGACTGGAATGGGAGCCGGGATGTGCCGACGTGACCCGCAACAAGGCCGCGGTCGCCACGCTGAGCATGTCGCAGGTGCGCGAACCTATCCATACCCGCTTTTTCGACGAGTGGCGTCGTTATGAAAAGCATCTGCTGCCGTTGCGGCAGGCGATCAACGCCTGAGCCAACGGGTCAATAGGTAGAGCCCGAACAAAGGATGGCGGGCCGGTCCAGTCTCGAATCGTCGAAGGTGCATCCTGCCTCGGCGATTGCGTCTGACGATAAGGTTGTCACCGTTACACCGACGAAGTCAGTCCGATATCGCGTCGCCGACGTGCAGCTCAATCAATCCCAATGATGGCCAATCTGTGAAACTGCCAGTCCCTTTCATCCAGTTGCCGTTGCAGTTTGACGCCGGAGTTCTCGCGCAAGAGATCGCCGTGTTTGGCGAACAGCACTGGCATGAGCACCCGCAGAAGTACCCTGGCAATCTCTGGCTTCCATTGATCGCAGTCGATGGCAGCCCCGACAACGACTCGTTTGCCGGTGCGATGCGGCCTACACCGTACCTCCTGCAATGCCCGTATCTGATGCAGGTGCTGTCTCGCATTGGTGCGGTATGGGGACGGACGCGCCTGATGAAGCTGACCGGCCAGGCCGAAGTGAGCCCGCACTTCGATGTGAACTATTACTGGCGCGCACGCGCACGCGTGCACATTCCCATCGTGACCAAGCCGACCGTGCGATTCATCTGCGGAGAAGGTGAAGTCAACATGGGACCTGGGGAGTGCTGGATTTTCGATACCTGGCGCACGCATCACGTAATCAATGGTTCCGACGACGAGCGAATCCACCTGGTCGCAGATACCGTCGGCAGCGACGAGTTCGGGGAACTGGTCCGGGATGGGCGGATGCCGGGCAATCACATGCCGGAGGGGTGGCATGCGGAGCCGGTCGTGCCGACCGCCGAAAGGCACCCCGCATTGCGCTACGAATCGGTCAACCTGCCGGTAGTCATGACGCCGTGGGAGCTGCGCGAGCACATCAGCTTTCTGATGCGCGAAGTACGCCCGCATGCACAGCTTGAACCCGCCCAGCAGGTCACCTCGCGCTTCCTTGCCGCATGGCAGGCGCTGTGGTCCGAGTACGGGACCGATCCGGCCGGCCTGCCCGCCTATCGCAAAGCGTTGGGCACGTACGAACAGTGGCTGAAGAATTCCGCGCCGTCGTTGCAGCTCGTCAACGGTTCGTCACTGCTGGTTGCGCTGAGGCTGATGGTTCTGTCGGTGGCCATTGGTGACAGCAGTGGCAATCGCGACGGTGGCGAATTGCGTCAGGCCACGACGGTCGCGATGTCGAAGCCTGGTGATGGGAGGAGTGTCCGCGACCCCATTTTCGACCGCCCGGTGTTCATCATTTCGCCGCCCCGTTCCGGTTCCACCTTGCTGTTCGAAACGCTGATGAAGGCCCCCAACCTGTTCACCATCGGTCGCGAGAGCCACGCCTTGATCGAGGGTGCGCGCGGCCTCAGTGCCGACGACCGCGGCTATGAATCCAACAGACTCGACGCAACCGCAGCGACGCCAGAACTGATCGAGGAATTGCGTCACCGCTTCCTGGCCGAGTTGCGCGACAGGGATGGAAGTGCACCGGAGCGTCGACCGCTTCGAATGCTCGAGAAAACGCCGAAGAATGCCTTGCGCATCCCGTTCCTGGCAAGGATATTCCCCGAAGCGCAGTTCATCTACCTGCATCGCGATCCGCGCCAGACCCTGAGCAGCATGATCGAGGCCTGGCAATCAGGCCGATTCCGCACTTACCCGAATCTTCCCGGGTGGGAAGGCCTGCCTTGGTCGTTGCTGCTGGTGCCCGGGTGGCGCGATCTGAAGGGGCTGCCGTTGCAGGAGATCGTGGCGGCACAGTGGAACACGACCATGCGCATCCTGCTGGACGACCTCAATGCCCTGCCGGCGGAGCGTTGTCATATTGCCCGGTATGACGCGCTCCTCGAGAATCCGGCCGCCGAGGTGGGGCGACTATGCGCCGCGCTCGGGCTTGATTGGGATCGTTCGCTCGATGGCGTGTTGCCGCTTGCGCGCTACACCGTGACCGCGCCGGCTACCGACAAGTGGCGTCGGCATTCGGATCTGATCAGGCAGGTTCTTCCCGGCTTGCAGGACACGCTGGATCGTGCCGAACGGTTCGTCGCGCGTTGATTGACCGGGCATATCGTCCTTGGTCTGACCACCAGGATGTTTTCCGACCCTGTCGCTGATGACTCAGCGATTCGGAGGACACGGTAGTGGCATGATCATGGCCGGTAGGGCCAGGTGGAAACCGCAGGGCCAGAAGCTTTTCGGCGGGGTCAGTCGTGATGGAATTTGAGCAGCTCGGGCAGATAGGGCAGGTAGTCCTTCCAACGCCCGACGGATCGCGTATAGACCGGTTGGCGGGCCTGCCAGGCGCTTGCCGTGCGGATCGCGCGATCGTCACTGCTGGAATGAGGAGGGTCCAACTCAGGCAGCCCAAGCCAGCGTGCAAGCGTGGCAATACAAGCGCCAGGCTCGCGCACGAGATCTTCGTAACGTACGGTGTGGATCGAAGACGCGTAGCGGACATGCCAATGCGACATCAAACGGTGGCAGCCGCGAATCATCGCGGCAATGTCGGCGAAATCGTAGGCGTAATCGTGGGCGCGATCGTGGAACGACTGCGTCCACAGCGAAAGTGCAATATCCCGTGAGTTGCGCTGACAATGAATGATGCGCGCGTTGGGCCACAGCGCCATGATCAGGTCGATATGCAATAGATTGAGCGGCTGCTTGTCGATGAACCAACGGGCGTTCGAGTCGTCCTGTCGCAGGTGTGCTGCATAGACGGCCGCGGCGTCTTCGAATGGCTTGCTCCGGTCGCGCGGCGCAGTTGAAAGTTTCTGTGCGACCTGCTGAAGCCATCCCAGTTCACCACGATTGCAGACCAGCGGATGACGGGCGATCAGCTCTGCCAGCAAGGTGGTGCCGGAGCGTGGCACGCCGACGATGAACACCGGTACCCAATCGGTCGGAGCGGCAAGTATCCACGGGCAAGCCGGCGCCGCCAGTCGCGCTTCGACGATGCGTTTCCATTGCTTGCGCGACCACGAGCCGCTCGCTTTGGCGCGCGCGTTGGCCTCACGGAAGTGCACCGCGGCCTGCGCATAGTCGGCGATGTCGTCACAGGCTTTGCCCAAGGCGAACAGCGTGGTCGTACGTGCCTTCTCGCTCAATCCGGGTTGCGCAAGCACTCGGCGAAACAGGGCAAAGTCGGGGTGGTTGGCATCGGCATAACGCTGCAGGCCGGACAAGCCGATGGGAATGTTCCATTCCACGGCATCGGTGGCATGGGCAAGCGCGAAGTCATAATGCTCGCGCACGCGATGAAACTGACCCAACTGGATGCCCAGCATGCCCGCGTAGGCATGCAGACGTGGGTCCTCCTGCAGACCGCCGCTCAGCGCGGCCTCGCAGATGCGCGCGGCGTCCTGCGGACGGCCGCAGTCGTCGAGCACTTCAACAGCTCGGATCACTGTGTCCGCGTCATGCCGGCCATGTTCGAACAGCTGAAGCAGCGTGTCTGTAGCGGCCTGCACCCGCCCCTGTTCGAGCAGCAGCCGCACCAGCAGAAACGAAGCACTGACGTGTGTGGGGTGCTGTGACAACCAGCCGCGAAGCAGGGCTTCGGCCTGGGCGTGGCTGTGCATCTGCCAGTACAGCCCGGCCAGGCCCACGCACAGTTCGCCAGAAGCTGGGTAGCAAGCTGACGCCCTTGCAAATACCGCCAATGCGGCTTCCATGTCCGCACGCAACACCAGGGCGCGGCCACACTCCAGCCATACGTGCTCCGGAGCCGACGCCAGTGCGTCCAGCAGTATCTGGCGGGCGGTCTGCACGGAACCGTGGTTGAGGCCCTGGTAGTAGGCGGCCAGGTAGGGCTCGCTCGTGCCCGACGCCGGCGACGTCGGATTGGCGGGGGTCATGATGGCGGCGGCGGCAGATTCAGCGCTTCGCGCAGCGGATCGAGCAGGTTCCCGTAATGCTGCGAACGCGCCGTGTCCTGGCGCAGGGGTTGTCGCACTTGGGTGGCACTGGGTGAGCGCACCTCGCGCCTGTTCTCGTGAAACTTGAGGCAGGCGACCTCGAACGGCAACCCGCAGAAGTCCAGCAGTTCGCGGATCTGCGTTTCCGGCTGACTGAGCAGTGCTTCGTAGCTGTGTTCGCGCACGTATTCGGGGTACAGAGCAGCCGAGCGCGTGACGCTGCGGTCGAAGTCGTGCCAGAAGCTGGCCAGGTCCTCGAACGTGCGGGTGTAGCCGTTGCTGCTGTCCAGACGCTGCCGGTAACAGGAAAAGCAGGTCTCCAGCGGGTCGCGACGGCACACCACGATGCGCGCAGCCGGCAGCATGGCGCGAATGGCGGCGATGTAGATCCAGTTGTTGGGCAGCTTGTCGGCAACAATCGGGCGTTCGCGCCGCCAGCGCGCGGTGCGCTCGAGATAGCGGCGCCCCAGTCGCGCCCAGTCGGATGCTTGCGCGTCGCCAACCCATTGCGGGAACGGCTTGCCCTGTCGGCGCGATTCTTCGGCCAGCACCTGCGGCAGATCGGGCAATTCGCCGGCGCCCTGCACCGAGGAATGCGTGGCCAGAATCTGCTCGACCAGTGTGGATCCCGAGCGTGGCAGGCCGACAATGAAGATGGCCTCGCGGCCAAGCGGCTCGGAGGCCACCGTCGGTGCCTGCTCGAAGGCGGCGCCGACGGCAGCGACCTGGCTGGAGAATGCCCGTGCATCCCAGGCCTGTTGGCGTCGCGCGATGGCGTTGGCCTGTTGCAGCACCGCCAGCGATTCCGTGTAATTGCCGGCATCGTCCAGCGCCTTGGCCAACGCGAAGCCGATGGCGATGCGATCGTGTTCGGTGGCATCGTCGCGTTGCAAGGCGGCGCGCATCTGATCCCTATCCGTTTCGGTGAAGGGTTGCGTCCGAAGATCGGCCAGCCCCCACCATGCCATGCCTTCAGCGGGACGTATCCCGATCAAGTTGCGGTATTCGGTGGCTGCTTCGTCGACTTGTCCTCGCGTGCGCAGAATGTCGGCGAGCAGGGCGCGTGCGGCGAGATGGTCGGGCATCAGTGAAACGGCACGCCGCAACACCTCGGTGGCCTCCTCGTTGCGCACGCACTTCGTAAGCATTACTCCGAGGTTGTACCAGGCAAGAGCCAGCCCGGGCAGGAGTTCACAGGTGCGGCGCAAGGCGTCGATCGCGGCCTCATAGTCACCCGCGTTGCCCAGCAGCGTGCCCATGGTGTTGTGATAGAGCGCATCCCGCGGCTGCTGCGCCAGCGCGCGCTGCATTACCCGGATCGCGTCCTGGTGCTGGCCGCGCAGATCATGGATGCCGGCCTTCATTCGCAGTACTTCCGGATGTTCCGGATGCACGGCGAGGGCTTGCGCGAGATACTGCTCCGCCTCGTTGACGCGCCCCGCATCAAGCGCTTCGCCGGCGGCCATGACGTCCCGGGTAACACTCGCTTCCAGCCCTTGCAGACGCGAATTCATCAGAACCTCTGGTCAGCTAGCCAATTCCACAGCGCGTTACCGGCGAACCCCCCGGGGTCTCGCACCGTCTGTCGCAACCCTTCTATTATGCCTGCGGATACAGCGATGGGGATCGGCGGTAGTATTGAGAGGCAATGGGGCAAGATGGCGGATGAGGCAATGAATAGCGGGCTTCAGGGCGACGCGGTTGCGCTGCGGGCGAGGGCGCTGGAAGGGGTACGGCAGGGGGATCCTGCACTGGCGGAGCGCTGCTTCACCCAGCTGCTGGAACTGGTGCCGGATGATGTCGAGGCATTGCAGTTCGTGGCTGCCCGCCATTTCGCGCGCGGTGATGCCATGCGTGCAGTGGCCATGCTGCTGGTTGCGCAGCAGGCCCAGCCCGAGGATCCCAATACGCTTCACCATCTGGGTGCGGCCCAGTCGCTGGTCCATGACTGGCAGGGCGCTGCCGACAGCCTGAAGCGTTGCCTGCATGTCGCGCCGCAAATGTTCATTGCGCGATTGCGGTTGGGAATTGCGCTTGAGCAACTTGGTAACATCCACGAAGCGCTGGTCGCCTATTTCGGCGCGATAAACACCGCTCAGGCGCAGGGGCGCTGGATGAGCGATGCCACTACTGCGCCGGGCCTGCAGGCGGCAGTGAGGCACGCTATCGGATTCATCGACGGCGGACGCCGGCAGCTGTTCGATGCCGTGCTGGAACCGTTGCGTCAGCGGTACGGGTCATCCGACCTGACGCGCGTTGAGGAATGCCTCGCCATCTACCTTGGCGAGAAGCTCCCTTCGTTGCCTGACCCGCGGCAGCAACCCAAGTTTCTCTATTTCCCCGGTGTGCCGAGCCAGCCCTATTATCCGCGCGAACGCTTCCCGTGGTTGGCAGAACTCGAGGCCAATACCGCGACGATCCGCGAGGAACTGCGTGCCGTGCTGTCGCAGCCCAAGGTTTTGGAGTCGTTCCTGCTGACGGATTCGCCGCAGGACGCGGCAGATCTGCTGCGATCCTCCGGCTCCCAGGACCCCGCGTGGGACGCGTATTTCTTCCATCGGCATGGGGAACGTTACGAAGCCCATGCTGAGCGTTGCCCGCGAACGGCCGCAGTGCTCGACTCGTTGCCGCTGGCCCGGGTTCGCGAGCACTCGCCGGAAACGCTGTACTCGGTGTTGCGACCGGGCACGCATATTCTGCCGCACCGGGGCGTTACAAATACCCGACTGGTTACCCACCTGCCGCTCATCGTGCCGTCGGATTGCGCTTTGCGCGTGGGTGGGGAAATCCATGCATGGCGTGAGGGTCGCTGCGTCACCTTCGATGACACGTTTGAACATGAGGCGTGGAACAACAGCAGCGAGACACGGGTGGTTCTGATCCTGGACAGCTGGAATCCCGACCTCAGCGAAGCCGAGAGGGCAGCCGTAGCCGACTTGGTGGGGGCGATAGGCGACTTCAATCGGCAGTGCGACATACCCACGCCTAGGGGTTGAGCCCGTACGTCGCGGGACGGACTCCGCCCTGTCGCTTCCTCATCAAAAATGTACCAGCGCGATGGTGAGTTAAACCCCGCTCAGTAGCGCGGCACGCTGGAGTCCACCTCGCTGGCCCATGCGTCCATGCCGCCTTCCACGTTGTAGATATTGCTGAAGCCGTGCGCGGCGAAGCGTTCGGCCATGGCTCGGCTGGACACGCCGTGGTGGCAGATGAAGGCCAGCGCGGTGTCCTTCGGCAGGTTGGTCAGGCTCTCGTAGCCTTCCTCCTCCAGCACCCGGGCCGGCGCCAGCGGTGCGGCCTGGGCGCGGCCGGCGGCGGGACGCACGTCGATCAGGGTGATGTCGTTGGCGGCCAGCCGCTGCTTCAGCTGCTGCACGCTGAGCGGCTTGATCTCGGTGGCGCCGGGGAATTTCAGGCTCAGACCCTCGCCCTGCACGGTGGAGACCCAGTCGATCACGATGCCCTTGGCACGCTGGGCGCTGGCCGGGTCGAAGTGCACTTCGAGGCCGTTCGCGCGGGCCACGATGTCGTGCTCGCCGGCCGGCGCCAGCTGGAAGCCGGCGCTGTGGTCGGGACCGATCTCCAGGTGCAGCGCCACGCCCTGCGCGTTCGCGGTGCCCTGACGGATCGCCTCGGCGGCGGCGTCGGTGATGGTGATTTCCGGCGGGGTGCGGTCCGGCGCGGCGATCCCGAACAGCTGGTGCAGTTCGCCGCTGCCGTACATTTGGTGGATGATGTCGGCGCCGCCGACCAGCTCGCCTTCCACGTACAGCTGCGGGATCGTCGGCCAGTCGCCGTAGGCCTTGATGCCCTCGCGGATCTCCGGATCGTCCAGCACGTTGACCGTGTGGTACTCCGGCAACAGCTCGTTCAGCGTGTTGGTGGCCGCGGCGGAGAAGCCGCACATCGGCTGCTGGCGGTTGCCCTTCATGAACAGCACCACGCGGTGGTCCTTGAGCAGGGTTTCGATACGTTCGCGGGTGGCAGTGTCGAGGGACATGGGGAACTCCGGCAAAGAATGACGGTAATGATACGCCGCCCCGATATGCGGGGCGGCGCGGAGGTCTTCAAGGCACGGCGGTCAAGGCGCCGCGAGCGCGGCCCGCACGGCCGGCTCGATCGCCTCCAGCCACAACGCGTATTGCGCGGCCGAAGGGTGCAGGCCGTCGTCGGCGAGCAGGTCGGGATACCGGCGCGAGATGCCGGTGATATCGACGAAGCGGGCGCCGGCGCGTTCGCTTTCAGCGCGGGCCAGCGCGTTGTAAGCGTCCAGCTCGGCGGCGATGCGTGCGCGGTCGCGGCCCTGCTCGCGGGCGAAGCGAGTGACGCCCCAGTCGGGGATCGACGCCACCACCACGCGCGCGGCACGGTCGCCGGCCAGCGCGATCGCGCGGTCCAGGAGGCCGGCGAACTGTGCGCGGTAGTCGTCGGCCGGGCGGCCGCGGTACTGGTTGTTCACGCCGATCTGCAGCGTCACCAGGTCGTAGGGCGGCAGCAGTGCCGCGGCGTCCATGCCTTGCGCCAGTTCGTCGGTGGTCCAGCCGGTGGCGGCAACGATCTGCGGCTCGTCGATCGGCGTGCCGCTGCGGCGCAGGCGCTGCACCAGCACGGCCGGCCAGCGTTCATGCGTCGTCACCGCCTCGCCGATGGTGTAGGAGTCGCCGAGGGCGAGACAGGTCAGCATGGCGCGGCTCAGGCCATCGCGACAGCGGACGAGGTCTGTTCGCGCGCCATGTGAGCCAGCACCCGCTCGATCCGCACGAACACCTCGCGCAGTTGCGCGGGCGGCGGCAGCAGAGTCAGTCGGAAGTGGCGGCTGCGCGACACGTTGAAGCTGCTGCCGGGTACCACGAGGACGGATTCCTCCTCCAGCAGGCGCAGCGCGAAGGCCTCGTCGTCGAAGCTGGCGAGGCGGTCGGCACGCACCTGCGGGAACGCGTACAGCGCGCCATCCGGAGCTACCAGTTCCAGGTAGTCGCTGGCGGCGACGCCTTCCAGCACGGCCTGGCGCGCCTCGTGCAGGCGCCCGCCAGGCGTGGTCAGCGCGCCGATCGTCGGCGCGTCCTGCAGTGCCGGCAACACCGCCCATTGCGCGGTGACGTTTGCGCACAGGCGCAGCGCGGCCAGCAGCTGCAGCGCGTCGCGGTACGCCGTCGTGCGCGCCGGATCGCCGGACAGGCTCATCCAGCCGACCCGGTAGCCGCAGGCGCGGTGCACCTTGGACAGGCCGCCGAAGCTGAGGCAGGGCCACACGCCGGCCACCTCGGCCAGCGGCTGGAAAGTGGCGCCGTCGTACAGGATCTCGTCGTAGATCTCGTCGGACAGCAGCAGCAGGCGGTGCCGCGCCGCGATCGTCACCAGCCGTTCCAGCAGCGCGCGCGGATAGACCGCGCCGGTCGGGTTGTTCGGGTTGATCAGCACCAGGGCGCGAGTGCGCGGCGTGATCAGCGCCTCGATCTCGTCCGGATCGGGCAGGTGGCCGTGACGGGCGAGGCAGCGGTAATAGCGTGGCTGGCCGCCGTTGAGGATGGTGGCGGCGCTCCACAACGGGTAGTCCGGGCTCGGCAGCAACACCTCGTCGCCGGCCTGCAGCAGGGCGCGCAGCGACAGGTCGATCAACTCGCTGACGCCGTTGCCGATGAAGATGCGCTCGGGTTCGACGCCCTGGCCGCCACGTGCGCGCTGCTGCGCGGCGATCGCCTCGCGGGCGATTTCCAGGCCCTGTTCGTGGCCGTAGGCCTCGCTCTCGTGCAGGTGGCCGGCAATCGCCTCGCGCAGGTGCGCCGGCGCCGCGAAGCCGTAGCGGCCGGGGTTGCCGATGTTGAGCTTGATGATGTCGAGGCCGGCAGCCTCCAGTTCGCGCGCGCGCCGGGTCAGCGCGCCGCGGATTTCATAGCGCACGTCCGCCAGGTGCGCACTGGGTGTGATCGAGGCCAACGCCGGTGTCCTTGTGCAAGTTGAGATCGACAGGCGGCCATGCCGCCGGCGGCTTGATGCTAGCAGCGTGGTGCAGTGCAGCGCGAGCGGCATTTGGGCCGGATTCCGGTTCATCGTCGGGCAATCTTCAGGCAAGGCATAATCACCGAACCGAGCCGACCGAACTTCCCCATGAGCGATGCCGAAACGATCGAACGCCTGCGCAGCATCGGCTGGCGCGGTGATGCGCTGCCGGCCGCCGGTTTGCGCCTGGCGCGGGTGGTGGCCCAGCATCGCGCCGGCTATGAATTGCACGACGGCGGGACGCTGTTCGGCGCGCAGCCGGACGGACGTTTCCTCAAGCGCGGCATCGACGCGGCCGAGCGGCCGGTGGTCGGCGACTTCGTCGAGGTCGAGGCGGGCAAGCCGCCGCACATCGTCAACGTGCTGGCGCGGCGCACGGTGCTGTCGCGCGCGGCGGCCGGCGAGCGCTACGAGCGGCAGCTGATCGCCACCAATATCGACTACGTGCTGGTACTGACCGGTCTGGATGGCGATTTCAACCCGGCGCGGATCGAGCGCTACCTGTCGCTGACCGAGGATTCCGGCGCACAACCGGTGGTGCTGCTGAGCAAGCTGGACACGCGCGAGGACGCCGCGGCGCAGATCGACGCCTTGCGCGCAAGGCTGCCCGCCGCGACGCCGATCCATGCATTGAACGGCAAGGACCCGGCCAGCGTGGCGCAACTGGCGGCGTACCTGCAGCCGGGCGACAGCGCGGTGCTGGTCGGCTCCTCCGGCGCCGGCAAGTCGACCCTGACCAATACCCTGCTCGGCACGGCACGCATGGCCACCGCCGAAGTGCGCAGCCACGACAGCCGCGGCCGCCACACCACCACCCATCGCGCCCTGCTGCAGTTGCCCAGCGGCGGCTGCCTGATCGACACGCCGGGGATGCGCGAGCTGAAGCTCACCGGCGAGGAAAACCTCGACCTGTTCGCCGACATCGAGGCATTGGCCGAGCAATGCCGTTTCGCCGATTGCGGCCACGGCAGCGAGCCGGGCTGCGCGGTGCAGGTGGCGCTCGACAGTGGCGAGCTGGCGCCCGGGCGCTGGCGCAATTTCCTCAAGCTGCACGACGAGCGCGAGGAGCAGGCGGCGACGCTGGAAGCGCGTCTGCGTCGCCAGCGCGGCGGCCGGCCGATCGAGCGGCCGCACGGCCATCGCGGGCAGCGCGAGCGGGACTGAGCCGGCGCGCCCCGGCTTGCGCACGAGGCGCGCCAAAGCATCTAGTATCGCGGCATCGTCGTAGCGGAGCGCAGGCATGCGTCGGTTGTCTTCGTCATATTCCGAGCCGGGAGGTCGTACCGGTTCGTCGTGCGGGGCCGCGCGGTGAACGCGCCGGACGGCACCGTCGCGCCCGAGCTGCGGCGCTACGCCGCGCTCGACCAGCGCCTGCTGGCGGCGGTGCGCGGCATCCACATCTTGTCCACCGTGGCATGGCCGGCGTCGCTGGAAAGCCGCATGATCGAGGCTTACGACAAGGGCCGCTTCGCCTTGCCGGACGTGAGCTACGCGCGGCCGGACCTGTCCGCGGCGCGCGCCGAACTGGCGGCGATCGAGGCAGCTGCCGCCGAGGGCGCGGAGATCGACCCGCTGGGCGACTACCTGCGCCGCACCGCCGAATCCTGGCGGATTGCCGCGGAGATGCTGGAATCGGTCGGCACGGCCGGCGTCACCGCGCCGTCGATCGCGCTGTATGGACGTCCGGACGACATCATCCCCGGCAGCCAGCGCAGCAACCTCGATGCGGCGCGCTATTTCGTCGAGCTTTCCGACGAGCTGGGCGCGGACCTGCTGGCCGACGACAGCTGCGTGAACGTGCCGGCCGACGTGCTGCGCGGCGACCTGGCCGCCACCCTGGACGACTTCTTCGGCGCCGGCACGATCAACGTCGAGGTCGATCCCGAGCTGACCGCCAAGGCGGCCGCCGGCGCCACCCGCATCCGCCTGCGCGGCGGCGCCAGCTTCAGCGCCTATGACCGCCACCAGCTGCTGGCGCACGAGGCGTTCGTGCATTCGCTGACCGCGTTGAACGGCCGCCGGCAACCGTTGCTGGCGTCGCTGGCGCGCACCTCGCCGCGGGTCACCGCAACCCAGGAAGGCCTGGCGGTGTTCGCCGAACTGATGTCCGGCGCGATCGACATCACCCGGCTCAAGCGCATCAGCCTGCGCATCCTGGCGATCGACATGGCGCTCAACGGCGCCGACTTCGTCGAGGTCTACAAGTACTTCAGCGCCTGCGGGCAGAGCACGGCGGACAGCTTCCATTCGGCCCAGCGCGTGTTCCGCGGCGTGCCGCTGGGCGGCGGCGCGGCGTTTGCCAAGGACAACGTCTACCTGTCCGGCCTGCTCACCGTGCACACATTCTTCCGCCTGGCGTTGAAACGGCGGCGGATGGATCTGCTGCGCCACCTGTTCGCCGGCAAGCTGACCCTGCACGACGTGGTCGCATTGCAGCCACACTTCGAATCCGGCGCGATCCTGCCGCCGCGCTGGCTGCCGCCGTGGATGCAGCGTGTGCATGGACTGGCCGGCAAGCTGGCGTTCTCGGTCTTCATCAACGGCATCCAGTTGAACCGGGTGCAGGGCGAGGACTTGTTGACGAGCGTCTAGGGCCGCTGCACCGGGCCGGTCGGGGGCCTCGGTGCTAACATCACGGGAAGTCATCCGCCGCGGCAGATGGACTTCCCTTCACCGACAAAACGTATCCAATGAGCCTCCCCGAAGAACTGCGCCTTGCTGCCCTCGAATACCACCGCCTGCCGCGCCCCGGCAAGATCAAGGTCACCCCGACCACCTCGCTGCTGACCCAGCGCGACCTGTCGCTGGCCTATTCGCCCGGTGTGGCCGCGGCCTGCGATGCGATCGTGGAGGACCCGACCACGGCGGCCGAGTACACCGCGCGCTCCAACCTGGTGGCGGTGATCACCAATGGCACCGCGGTGCTGGGCCTGGGCAACATCGGGCCGCTGGCGGCCAAGCCGGTGATGGAAGGCAAGGGCGTGCTGTTCCAGAAGTTCGCCGGCATCGACGTGTTCGACATCGAGATCGACGAGAACGACCCGGACAAGCTGGTCGACATCATCGCCAGCCTCGAGCCCACCTTCGGCGGCATCAACCTGGAAGACATCAAGGCGCCGGAGTGCTTCATCGTCGAGCGCAAGCTGCGCGAGCGGATGAAGATCCCGGTGTTCCACGACGACCAGCACGGCACCTCGATCATCGTCGGCGCGGCGGTGCTGAATGCGCTGGTGGTGGTGGGCAAGAAGATCGAGGACATCCGCGTGGCCACCACCGGCGCCGGCGCGGCGGGAATCGCCTGCCTCGACATGCTGGTGGCGCTGGGCGTGAAGCCCGAGCACATCCTGGCGTTCGATCGCCACGGCGTACTGCACAGCGAGCGCACTGATCTGGATCCGGACAAGCAGCGCTACGCGCGCGACACCAGGGCGCGCACGCTGGCCGAGATCGTCGAGGGTGCGGACGTGTTCCTGGGCCTCTCCGCCGGCGGCATCCTGAAGCCGGAGATGGTCGCCACGATGGCCGCGCGGCCGATCATCTTCGCGCTGGCCAACCCCAACCCGGAGATCACCCCGGAAGAGGCGAAGGCGGTGCGGCCGGACTGCATCATGGCCACCGGCCGCTCGGATTACCCGAACCAGGTCAACAACGCGCTGTGCTTCCCGTACCTGTTCCGCGGCGCGCTGGACGTGGGCGCCACGGTGATCAACGAGCCGATGAAGATCGCCTGCGTCAAGGCGATCGCGGCGCTGGCGCGGCGCGAGTCGTCCGACGTCAGCGCGCGCGCCTATGGCGGCAAGCCACCCAGCTTCGGCCCGGACTACCTGATCCCGCAGCCGTTCGACCCGCGCCTGCTGTTGCAGCTGCCGCCGGCGGTGGCGCGGGCGGCGATGGACTCGGGCGTGGCGACGCGGCCGATGGCCGACTTCGCCGAGTACAACGATCGCCTGACCAGCTTCGTGTTCCGCACCGGTCTGCTGATGAAGCCGGTGTTCGAGCGCGCCAAGTCCGACCCATGCCGGCTGGTCTACGCCGAAGGCGAGGAGGAAACCGTGCTGCGCGCGGTGCAGGTGGTGGTCGACGAAGGCCTGGCCAAACCCATCCTGATCGGCCGTCCGGAAGTGATCGAGAAGCGCATCAAGCGCGCTGGCCTGCGCATCAAGCTGGGCGTGGACGTCGAGATCTGCAACATCAACAGCGACCCGCGCTTCGACGACTACTGGCAGCACTACCACCGCTTGATGCAGCGCCGCGGGGTGACTCCGTCGATGGCCAAGGCGGTGGTTCGCTCACGGCCCACCGCGATCGCCGCGCTGATGGTCGAACGCGGCGAAGCCGACGCGATGATCTGCGGCCTGGTCGGCCAGTACCAGGGCAAGCTGCGCTACATCCGCGACATCATCGGCCTGGACGCCGGCGTAGTCGAACCGTCGGCGATGGCCGCGGTATCCACCGACAAGGGCACGTTCTTCTACCTCGATACGCATGTGCAGGACGATCCGTGTCCGGAGCAGATCGCGGAGGCAACCTTGCAGGCGTCGATCCGGCTGAAACTGTTCGGCATCGTGCCGAAGATCGCGCTGCTGTCCGGCGGCAACTTCGGCAGCCGCGACACCTGCGGCGCGAAGAAGATGCGCAAGGCGCTGGAGCTGATCCGCGCCCGTGCGCCGCGGCTCGAAGTGGAGGGCGAGATGCAGGCCGACGTGGCGCTGACCCCGGCGCTGCGCGAGAAGCTGTTCCCGAACTCGCGGCTGCAGGACAAGGCGAACGTGTTCGTGTTCCCGAACCTGGACGCGGCGAATATCGCCTACAACATGACCCGCATGCTCAGCGACGGCGTGGTGATCGGGCCGATCCTGATGGGCGTGGCCAAGCCGGCGCACATCCTGATGCCGCAGTCGACCGTGCGGCGGGTCGTCAACATGACGGCGGTGGCCTGCGTCGAGGCGCAGATCCGCGCGGCGAACCGC
>NZ_BAAAFK010000001.1:607839-674293 GCF_039523495.1 Rhodanobacter soli
CGGCTAGACTTGGGCGTTGATCCCGCTGCAATCCCCGGCGGCGGGTACCCCCTCAAGCATGAGCGCTGCAACGGCGCCGCGGAGAATCTTCATGGATCAGCTCGACGACATCCTCAACCAGGACATCGACCCCACCGAAACCCGCGAGTGGATCGACTCGCTCGACGCGGTGATCCATCACGACGGCACCGAACGCGCGCATTTCCTGCTGGAGAAGATGGTCGACACCACCCGCCGTTCGGGTGGCTACCTGCCGTTCAACCCGACCACCGAATACGTCAACACGATCCCGCCCAGCCAGGAGGCGAAGTGCCCCGGCGACGCGGCGATGGAATGGCGCATCCGCTCGCTGATCCGCTGGAACGCGATGGCGATGGTGGTGCGCGCGAACCGCAAACCGGGCGAACTGGGCGGGCACATCGCCAGCTTCGCCTCCAGCGCGACGCTGTATGACGTCGGCTTCAACCATTTCTGGCGCGCGCCGAGCGCCGATCACCCGGGCGACCTGATCCTGCATCAGGGCCATTCCAGCCCGGGCATCTACGCACGTTCGTTCCTCGAAGGCCGCCTGGCCGAGGACCAGCTCGACCTGTTCCGCACGGAAGTGGCCGGTCACGGCCGCGCGTTGTCGTCGTACCCGCATCCGTGGCTGATGCCGGACTACTGGCAGGTGCCGACGGTGTCGATGGGCCTGGGCCCGATCCAGGCGATCTACCAGGCGCAGTTCTTCAAGTACCTGGAGCACCGCGGGCTGGTGCCGAAGAGCGACCGCAAGGTCTGGTGCTTCATGGGCGACGGCGAGTGCGACGAACCGGAGTCGCTCGGCGCGATCTCGCTGGCCGGCCGCGAAGGCCTGGACAACCTGATCTTCGTGATCAACTGCAACCTGCAGCGCCTGGACGGTCCGGTGCGCGGCAACGGCAAGATCATCCAGGAACTGGAAGGTCAGTTCCGCGGCGCCGGCTGGAACGCGCTCAAGGTGGTCTGGGGCAGCTACTGGGATCCGCTCCTGGCGCGCGACAGCAAGGGCGTGCTGCACAAGCTGATGATGGAAACCGTCGACGGCGAGTACCAGGCGTGCAAGGCGTTCGGCGGCGCGTACACGCGCGAGCACTTCTTCGGCAAATACCCGGAGACGCGCGAGATGGTCGCCAACCTCAGCGACGACGACATCTGGCGGCTGAACCGCGGCGGCCATGATCCGCACAAGGTCTACGCGGCCTACCACACGGCGGTGAACACCAAGGGCATGCCCACGGTGATCCTGGCCAAGACGGTCAAGGGTTACGGCATGGGTGCGGCCGGCGAGTCGCAGAACCCGACCCACCAGCAGAAGAAGCTGGACGACGGGTCGGTGCGGCATTTCCGCGACCGCTTCCAGATCCCGATTGCCGACGACAAGCTGCATGACGTGCCGTACTACCACCCGGGCAAGGACTCGCCGGAAGTGCAGTACATGCTGGAGCGCCGCCGGGCGCTCGGCGGTGCGTTGCCGCAGCGCCGGCGCAAGGCCGAGGCCAAGCTGAAGGCACCGGAGCTGTCGGCGTTCGAGCAGATCACCAAGGGCACCGGCGAGCGCGAGATCTCCACCACGATGGCGCTGGTGCGCGGCATCAACCTGCTGTTGCGCGACAAGCAGCTGGGTGAACGCGTGGTGCCGATCGTCGCCGACGAGGCGCGCACGTTCGGCATGGAAGGCATGTTCCGCCAGATCGGCATCTATGCGCCGTTCGGCCAGAAGTACAAGCCGCAGGATTCCGACCAGCTGCTGTACTACCGCGAGGACCAGAAGGGCCAGGTGTTGCAGCAGGGCATCAGCGAGGCCGGCGGCATGGCCTCGTGGATGGCCGCGGCGACCAGCTACTCGGTCAGCAACCAGGCAATGCTGCCGTTCTTCATCTACTACTCGATGTTCGGCTTCCAGCGCGTCGGCGACCTGTGCTGGGCCGCCGGCGACATGCGCTCGCGCGGCTTCCTGGTCGGCGGCACCTCGGGTCGCACCACGCTCAACGGCGAGGGCCTGCAGCACGAGGACGGCCACTCGCACCTGATGGCCGGCGCGGTTCCGAACGTGAAGTCGTACGACCCGACCTTCTCCTACGAAGTGGCGGTGATCCTGCAGGACGGCGTGCGCAGCATGCTGCAGGAGCAGGAGGATCATTACTACTACGTCACCGTGATGAACGAGAACTACCCGCACCCGGACATGCCGAAGGGTTGCGAGGAAGGCGTCATCAAGGGCATGTACCTGTTCAAGGATGGCGGCAAGCCGAAGAAGGGCGAGCCGCGCGTGCAGCTGCTCGGTTCCGGCACGATCCTGCGCGAGGTGATCGCAGCGGCCGAATTGCTGGAGAAGGACTTCGGCGTGAAGGCCGACATCTGGTCCTGCCCCAGCTTCATCGAGCTGCGTCGCGACGGCTTCGATGCGGAGCGCTGGAACCGCCTGCATCCGGAAGCCGAGCAGCGCGTGCCGTACATCACCGGTTTGCTGGAGGGCCGCTCGGGTCCCGCGATCGCCGCCACCGACTACGTGCGCGAATACGCCGACCAGATCCGCGCGTTCCTGCCCGACGGCATGCGCTACACCGTGCTCGGCACCGACGGCTTCGGCCGTTCGGACACGCGCGCGCACCTGCGCGATTTCTTCGAGGTCGATCGTTACTGGATTGCGCATGCGGCGCTGGCCGCCTTGGCGAAGGACGGCAAGATGAACGCGAAGGACGTCAGTCGCGCGATCAAGGAATACAAGCTCGACCAGGACAAGCCGAATCCGCTGACGGTGTGACGCCGCCGATCCCGCCGCGTCGCCGCGGTGGGGTCACGACGGCCGGGACAGCGCGTCCTGGATCGCCTCCAGGCCATGGCCGCGCGTCTCGATGCCGCTGCGCGCGAGCATCCAGCCGGCCGCCGCCATCGGCAACGCGATCAACAGCGCCGCCATGCCGGCCGGCATCAGCTGGCCCATCGCCATGCCGACGAGGCGATAGTGCATCGGCGCGGCCATGGCCAGCATCGGCAGGTGCGCCGGCGGTGCGGCCGGGCCGCGGCCATGCTGCAGGCCGTTTGGACGGCCGAACAAAAACCCGCCAATGGCGGGTCTTGTTGGTGTGCCGGCGTCGCTTGTCGCGCGAACCAGGTCAGTCGTCGTCGCTGCGGAATGCGCGGCGCAGCAGCAGGAACGCACCGATCGTGCCGGCGACGATCGCCAGCGTGGCGGCCGGATGACGGTTCACCTGGCGGCGCAGCCGGCGGTAGTGGTAGTTCGCCTCGTCGGCAAGGTCCTCGGCGGCCCGGCTCAGCTGCTCGCCGTAGGCGGCACGCTTGCCGAAGCGCTCGCGGATGCGGCGGCGGCCGCGCTCAAGCAGATCCCTGGCGTTGCTGCTGACGCCGTCGGCGTAATAGCGTGCGCGTTCGCCGGCACGTTCGGCGGTGTCGTGGAGCTGGCTCTCGATATCGTTCTTGCGCATGGGGCTTCTCCTTTGCGGCTGGCCTTGCAGGCTGCCAGCCGCGTCGTGAGCGAGGCGTAAACAGGGGCCGCTCGCGCGCGGTTTCGTTCAGCCAAGCCGGTACTCGCCGCCCCGCTCCAGCGCACGCCGGTACGCCAGCCGGTCATGGATGCGCTGCAGGAACGCCGACAGGCGCGGGTAGCCCGCATCCAGCCCGCCGCGGGCGGCGAACGCTTCCAGCGGAAAGCTCAACTGGATGTCGGCGACGCTGAACGCCGCACCGGCGAACCATTCGCCGTCGCCCAGCTCGCTTTCCAGATAGTCCAGGTGCAGCTTCAGCTGTGGATCGACGAAGCCGCGCTGCACCTTGCGTGCGATGCTCTTCGCGATGGTCCTCGTGTGTAGGAGCCCGCTTGCAGGCGATGCTTCTCACGGGACGACCGGACATTCGTCTGTTGAGAGCCGAGATTCGAAGAGCATCGCCCGCAAGCGGGCTCCTGCACGGGAATGCTAATGACTCAGTAAATTTCGCCCACGCAGCAGCGCAGGCTGCCGCCGGCCTTCTCGATCTCGCCCAGCTCCACGGCGCCGATCGCAAAGCCGTAGCCGGCCAAGGCCTCGCGCTGGTCGTCGGTCAGGGTGGCAGCGGCGCGGGCGCTCATCCACACGCGGTCGTCGGACAAGGTGATCGCATTGCCGGCAAACGCCTGCTTCTGCGCCGGGGTCAGCCAGATCGCGCGGTCGCCGTAGGCGTGGGCGATCGCCTGCGCCGCCGCCACATCGCGAAAACCGTCGGCGGCGATGATCACGGCGCGGCTGGCCAGTAAGGTCAGCACCACGTTGGTGTGGTATTCGGTGTCGGCCAGTTCGAAGCAGTAGGTCAGGCGCAGGTCGAAGGCCTTGTGCATCGCCTGCGCACCGGCCATGTCGCAGCGTTCGCTGAGGCCGCAATAGCCGACGCCGCGGGCACGGTCGACGATCAGCGAACCGGTCAGCTCGGCGACCAGGTCGTCGCAGGCGGACAGGTCGATCTCGTCGTAGCCCAGCATCTCGCCGAAGAACGCGCGGATGTCGGTGCGCTCGGCCTCGCGCTGGCGCACCGCGTGGCGCATGCGGCCGACGATCAGGCGGCCCGGCGCCGTGGCGAACACGTTGTTCGGGAACACCGCGTCGGGCGTGGCCGGATCGCCGGGGAAGGTGATCACCGGCACGTCCGCGCGCAGTGCCTGCGCCAGCGCGCTGTGCTGGGCCAGCGCCCTGAGCGGGTCGACTGTGAGGCTCATGTCCATGTAGCGGTTGTCGAGCGCCGACTCCTCCGCCAGGGTGAACTCGGCGGGCGCGACCAGGAACGCCGCCCGCGCGGTCGCCGCGGCTTCCGGCAACGGGGCCAGGGCGGCGTAGGCTTCGAGGAAGTCGGTGGGCGAGGTGGTGATCATGTGACGGTTCCATGTGTCGGCCGACCCCAGAGGATACCGCTGCCGGCTCTTCGCGCGCTGCCTCCCCGGCGTGCAGCCGCCGGATCCGGCAAAGCATCGCGGCCCGACTCGTCGTTCAGCTGGCAGACCGGCAAATTGACAGGGTTTTACGCTTTGCCGATTAACGTGGGGACGTATTCATCTGCTGTTCGAGGCGAGTCCCATGGGCAGACAGGCACAACATGTCTACACCGATCCCGCCAGCATCCGGCAGCTGGAATCATTGATCGACGAATTGCCCGCCAACGGCCATGTCGTGCTGTTGCTGAAGGACGGCAGCAGCTGCGACGGCGTGGTCAGCATGCAACCGAGCGTGCAGATATTCCGCGATGTCGACGAACGCGTAGGCATCAACGCCCGGGTGCAACTGCAGCGTCCCGACGTGCCGGAGTGGAGCCGCCGCTTCTGGCTCGACCAGATCTTGCGGGTCGAACATCTGGACTCGTGCCTGGCCGGCGAAAGCTGAGGCGGTGCCTCCATCAGTCAGTCGTAGCGGCCGCGTATAGAATCGGTATCGCGATGCTGGTTCATGGCGCCACTCGCATGCGCGGGAGGATGGCTCCGATCCGGGACGGATGGTGGGGTGGCGGGTAGAATCCGCCGGATGACCACGACCCGCGGCTTCGATCTCTACCAGCGCTGGCGGCGGCCATTCGAGGTCGGCGCCTGGCTGCTGTTTTTTGCGCTGAATGCGATTTTCAACAGCGTCGTTTCGCGGATCGACCATGCCGGCCGGGTGGCGGCGTGGGAACCGTGGGTGTGGGAGTGGAGCAGCACGCTGCTGTTGCTGGCCCTGCTGCCGGCGGTGATCGCGCTGGAACGACGCTGGCCGCTCCGCCTCGACAGCTGGCGGCGCAACCTGCCGGTGCACGTGCTGGCCAGTCTGCCGTTCAGCCTGCTCCACGTCGGTGGCATGGTCGCGCTGCGCAAGCTGGTCTACGCCGCCAGCGGCGGGCACTACCGGTTTGGGCCGTGGTGGCCCAACTTCGGCTACGAGTACCTCAAGGACATCCGCGCCTACTTCGCGATCGTCGGCATCCTGGTGCTGTACCGGCTGTGGCTGCTGCGCCAGCAAGGCGAGGCGCGGCTACTAGCCGAAGCGGACGAACAGGGGTTGCCGGTGGAATCGGTGGAGCGGCCCGAACGTTTCCTGGTGCGCAAGCTGGGCCGGGAATTCCTGCTCAATGCCAGCGAGATCGAATGGCTGCAGGCGTCGGGCAATTACGTGAACCTGCACGTGCGCGGGCGCGACTATCCGCTGCGCGCCACCATGGCCGGCATCGAGGAACGGCTGGATCCGGCGCGTTTCGTGCGGGTGCACCGCAGCCATTTCGTCAACCTCGACTACCTGGCCGAGATCGTGCCACTGGAAAGCGGCGAGGCACGCCTGCAGATGCGCGACGGCGTAAAGATCCCCTGCAGCCGCCGTTACCGCGCCGCGCTGCGCGGGCGTTTCGGCCAGCCGGATTGAGCCCGTGCGGTTGCATGGCGACGGCGGATCGTTCCAAGCTAGCCGTCTGTTCCCGTCAGGTATGCCGCCGATGAATCCCGCTTTCTCCCGTTATGCCGTGATGGCTTTCTGCACCGCCTGGATGCTTGCCGGCTGTTCGCAACAGGGCAGCACGCCGACCGCCGAGCAGCAGCAGGCCCGGACGCAGGCGGCTGATGCGGCGCGCAACCTCGACACCTACCGGCAGTTGCTGCGCATCGGCAACGACGAGATGGCGGTGTCGATGGGCAAGGACATCGTCAAACGGTTTCCCGACAGCGACGCCGCGAAGGAAGTGCAGAAGACCTTGCCGGCGATCGAGAAGCGTTACACCGAGGTCAGCGAGAAGAGCCGGCTGGCCGGGCTGTGGCTGTACCAGGTGGCGCCGATGGCCGGCGGCACGCAGTCCACCGCCACCATCGAGAACAGCCAGCCGGCCGGCGGCGACCGCGTGCGGCTGGTGCTGCGTCGGCATACCAGCTGGGGCCAGAGCGTGTTCCTGTACGGCAGCAAGCCCGGCTTCGTCTGCCGCGGCAATTGCACCATCGCCACCACGGTCGACAGCAAGCCGGTGCGGATCAAGGCGTTCGCGCCGTCCACCGGCGAGCCGGCGCTGATGATCCGCGACGACCAGGCTTTCATCGGCATGCTGCGCAAGGCGAAGAAGCTCGGCATGGACGTCACCCTGGTCGACGGCGAGAAGAAGCAGGCGCTGGTTTACGAGGTGGGCGGTTTCGACCCGGCGAAGTGGGCCGTCGTGGGCAAGGGCGGCAAGAAGTAGCTTGTCCGCGCCGGGCGGCGTCAACCGAAACGGCGCCCATGCGTCTGGACAAAAGAGTCTCCATCGAGGACCGCCCCATGTCCAAGTCATTCCTGATCCCTGCCGGCGCATTGATGCTTGGCCTGTTGTGCGCCGGCTGCTCCAGCGTGCCCTACGCACAGCGCATGAGCGAGCGCCAGGCCGCCTATGCGGCGGCGGCCGGTGCGCCGGTGCGCAGCTTCCACTTCTTCAGCCTGTACTCGTGGGAGCCGCTGAGCGACACCGAACTGGCCGTCTACACGCAGCCGAACAAGGCGTGGCTGCTGGATCTCGGCGGCTGCCAGGAGCTGCTGTTCGTCAACAGCATCGGGCTCACCTCCAACATCAACCAGGTGATGGTGGGGTTTGACAAGGTGCTCACCGGACGGCACAACTTCCCCTGCACCATCACGCAGATTCGCCCGATCGACGTGAAAAGCCTGAAGCTCGCGCAGCAGAAGCAGCGGCAGATCGAGAGCGCGGCGCGCAGCGCGGACAAGCCGGCGGCATCGCAATGATGGGCGTCAGTGCAGGAACAGCTTCTCGGTGATCTTCGCCAGCGGCTTTTCCAGCACGGACTGCAGGCGCGGCGACAAGTCCAGTGGCTTGAGCAGCATCTTCACCGTCATCGCGGCCGGGATGTTCCGGCGCAACAGGCCCTGCGCGCGGTCGCTGATGCGGCGGAACTCGGCCTCGTTGCCCTGGTGCTGCGGGTAGCACTGGTTGAACACGTGGCGCAGCGCGATGTCGCTGTCCTCGCTCTTGATCTCGTTGACCCGGCGCAGGATCGCGCGGAACACCTTGTAGCGGCCGAAGCCCTCGCGCTCGCGGTACAGCCGGTAGTGCTGGTAGAAATGCTTGAAGTGGCGAACCTCGTCGCTCTTGATGTGGTTGGTCAGCTGCTTCAGCACCGGCTCGTCGGTGATCTGGTTGAGCGCGCGGTACAGGCTGGCGGTGCCGGTCTCCACCACGCAGCGCGCGGCCAGCTCCAGCCCGCGGCAGGGTTCCAGTTGCTCGGCCGTGCACACCGCGCCGTACTCGTGCCAGAACGCGGCGAAACCCTTGTCCCAGTCGAACTCCGGCCAGACCTTGCGCACGTAGGCGGCCAGCGCGCGGCCGTGCTGCAGTTCCTCGTGCTGCCAGTGCTGGCGGAGCCAGCCCTGCAAATCCTCATCATCGGCAAAATGGTCGATCAGGTTCTGCGTGTACAGGTCCGAGCCACTCTCGACGAACGACGAGCTGCACAGCAGGAAGAACAGATCCTCGTCGTGGCGCACGCGGGCAACCTCGATGCGGTCGAGGTCGATGCTTTCCAGGGTCCAGGGCAGGGCGGTGGAATAATTCAAGCGGATTTCCCGTGCGGCGATGGCCTCGTCGACTGACGGCCCGTCTTCAGGTGACAAGAAGATGACACAGGATACGGCCTGATCGCCGCAACGGATTAACGCCGGCCGACTTGCCGCCGTCCGGGGCCGCGCCTCAGCGCACCACCGTCACCGGCACATGTGCGCGCGCCAGCACGTTGCCGGACACCGAGCCGAGCAGCCAGCGGGCCAGCGCGCCGCGTTCGGTATGACCGATCACGATGTGGTCGACGCCGTGCTGCTCGATCTGGCTCAGCAGCACGTCGCCGGGGCTGCCGAGGGTCAGTTCGACGTCGATCAGGTCGGCCGCATCCGGCACGATCGCGGTCAGTTCCTGCAGCAACTCCTGCACACGCTCGGTGCCGGTATCGGCGATCATCAAGGCGCATGCGTCGGCGCCGCCCTCGGTGACCTGCAGCACCGACACCACGCGCACGCGGCCGTGGCTGCAGCGGGCCAACTCGACCGCGAACTGGAATGCACGACGGGAGGCGTCCGAGCCGTCATAACCCACCAGTGAATACTTGACCATGGTGCTCCTTCGCGTTGCCGGCATCGCAGCCACACCGAGTCTATGCAGGATGCGCGTCGCGCCACAACCTCCGGGCGACCCGCTGCGCGTCGATGGCAGTCTGCGCGGCGCTTCGTTATTGCGGCATCAAGGACGGGAACCTGAACGGCGATCACGCGCCTGCACGCGACTATCACGCTGCCCTGCACAACCTGCCGTCACCACGCCACGGATGCCGATGCTTGCGGTGCATCCGCGGCGGCGTGACGAATCCCATCCGCAGAGCTTTGAGGAGACGACGATGATCAAGCGTACTTTTGGAATAGCTGCTCTGGTATTGGCCTGCGCGGGTGCCATGACCGTGCTGCCGGCCAGCAATGCACAGGCCGCCGGAGCTTCGGTGAAATGCGATCTCGTATACAACCTGTCCGGTTGGTCGCTGATCTACAAGCATGCCGAAGGCAGCGGCACGATCACCTGTGACAACGGCCAACGCGCGAACGTGAAGATCAGCGTGGTCGGTGGCGGCCTCACCGCCGGCAAGTACCACATCGACAACGGCAAGGGCGAGATCAGCAAGGTGCACGACATCTCCGACGTGTACGGCGACTACGCGCAGGCCGGTGCCGAGGCCGGCGTGGTGAAGAGCGGCAGCGCGCAGGTGCTGACCAAGGGCACCACCTCGCTGGCGCTGTCCGGAACCGGCGAAGGCGTCAACCTGGGCGTCTCGGTGGGCAAGTTCACCATCAGCAAGCGTTGATGCCGCTGCAGGCATGACGAAGAAGGGCGCCCCGGCGCCCTTCTTCGTGGGTACGCGTAAACTGTGACGGTTGCTTCCAGGTTTTCCCCTTCCCCGAACCGGAGATCCCGTCATGCGCCGCCTTTCCTGTCTGCTCGTGTTGACCCTGCTGTGTGCGCTGGCCGCCCCGGCGTTTGCCGCCACCCCGCAGGTCGGCGAGACCGCCCCGAGCTTCCGCCTGCAGGACCAGAACGGTCACTGGCGCACGCCGGCCGATTTCCACGGCCACTGGCTGGTGATGTATTTCTACCCGAAGGATTTCACCCCCGGCTGCACTACCGAGGTCTGCACGTTCCGCGATGACATCGCGAAGCTGCGCAAGGCCGGCGCCGAGGTGGTCGGGGTGAGCCTGGACGACGTCAAGTCGCACGCCGAATTCGCCGAAAAATACCGCGTGCCGTTCCCGCTGCTGGCCGACTCGGAGCACAGCGCTGCCACCAGCTATGGCGTGCTGACCTCGCGCATGGGCATGCACTACGCCAAGCGCACCACCTTCCTGATCGACCCACAGGGCAAGATCGCAAAGGTCTACGTGGACGTCGATCCGGAAAAGAACTCAGCCCAGGTGCTGGGCGACCTCGCCACGTTGAAGGCGGCACCCTGATGCCGCTGGCGGCGCGCGTCGACCCCGCGTCGGCGCGGCGCTTCTCGGCGTGGGCGGTCGGCCCGTGGGTGCTGCTGCTGTTCGCCGCGCTGGGCTTCGTGCAGTACCTGCGGCATGCCGAATACATCTACCTGGCTGCCGCCTTGCTGGTCGTCGTGGTGTGTGCCGGCTGCATCCTGCGTCAGGCGTGGGCGCGGCCGGCGATGCAGGTGCTGGCCGTGCTGCTGGCGCTATGGGCGCTGGCCAGCGGCGTGCTGATGCTGCAGCAATGGGGCGATTTCGACACCGCCAGGCAGCATGCGCTGGCGCAGCCGCAGCTGGGCGAAGTCGCGCTGTGGATGATCGCGCGGGCCGAACGCACCTGGCAGGTCGGCCTGGCGCTCAAGGCCGCGGCGATTCCGCTGCTTCTGTGGCTGGCCTGGCAATTGGGTCGGCCGGCGGTGCGCGCGCAGTTCCGTCCGCGCCCACGCTGAGCGACCAGTTCAGCGGCGGTTGCGGCAGCGTCGGCTATCGCTGGGTGAATCCATCTTCCGGGAATGAATCTCCATGCGTCTGCCGCGATTGCTGCTCCTGTTCGTCCTGTCATTCCTCACGCCGTGGCTGCACGCGCAGGACCTGGCGACCACCTGCCATGCCAGCAGCAGCTATGACGTCACCCTGAAACCCGGCAGCCTGCTGTTCGACCGGCCGGCGCCGGCGCCGTTCCATGTCGAGCTGCAGCAGGGCGCGCTGCGTACCGATGGCGCCACCGTGAAGCTGAATGCGGAAAACCAGGATCGGCTGGCCCTGTTCGAGCGCGACCTGCGCGCGCTGGCGCCGCGGGTGCGCACGGTAGCGCGCAACGGCGTGGACATGGCGACGCAGGCGCTGCGCACGGAAGCCGACGGCATGGGCCTGGGCGCCGATACCCGTGCCGAATTCAACCGTCGGCTGGATGCGCATGCGACCGAGCTGAAGCGGCGCATCTCGGTCAGCCAGAGCACGCACGACTGGCAGGGCGCCGCCGCCGACCAGGCGATGAACCAGATCGCCGGCGACTTGTTGCCGCTGCTGGCGGCCGATCTCGGCCAGCAGGCGATCAATGCAGCGCTCGGCGGCGACCTGCAGGCCGCTGCCAGCCTGCGCGATCGCGCCGCCGACCTCGCCACCGAGCTGCAGCCGCGCCTGCAGTCGCGCATGCAGGCGTTGCGCCCGCAGATCGAGGCGTTGTGCCCGTCGATCCAGCAACTCGCGGCCTTGCAGCAGGGCGTGCGCGGCAGCACCGGACAGCCGCTGGACCTGCTGCAGGTCCAGCAGTGAGCGAGACTGGCCGCCAGCTGACTGGCGGACGGTCCGTCGCGTGGGGTTAATCTCCCGCTAAGTGGGCGGGGGCGACGATGGCCCACCTCCCGTCGACCACCGATCTTCCATGCCGCGGCACCTGCCAGCATCCACCTGCCATACCCTGATCCGGCGCAGCATCGACCTGCGCCAGCTGTATCGCCATGCCGCGACGGCATGCGAACCGGGCTTGCGCATGGTGCTGAACGACAACGTGCACACGCTGGACCTGCTGATCGCCGACCTGCAGGCGCAGCTGCACGTCAGTGGCGGCAGGCCGTGTGCGCGTGGCAGCTGGCGCGGCACAGTCCATCGGCATCTCGCCGGCTGGCTGATGCGCACCGCTGCGCGCCGCGACCATGCATGGATCCACGCACTGGCGCATGGCGAGCGCGCGTTGTTGCAGCGCTTCGAGCAGGCCATCGCCGCTGCCCCGGCCGAGTCGACGCTGGTACTGCGTCGGCAATTGCCGCGTTTGCACGGCATCCACCTGGACATGCATAGTCTGGCCGGTACCGCACGCTATTGACCGGGGGGGGTGATGCCCGCGACCGCACAGGACGTCCTCGATTTCTGGTTCGCCGAAGCAGGCACTGCCCACTGGTTTGCCGCCGATGTCGCGTTCGATGCGCAGATCCGCGCGCGCTTCGGCGAAGCTGTGGAGGCTGCCGCCAACGGCCGGCTGGACGATTGGATGGCCACCCCGCCGGGCTGGCTCGCCTTGTTGATCCTGCTCGACCAGTTCCCGCGCAACCTGTATCGCGACGATCCGCGCGCCTGGGCAGCGGACGCCAGTGCGCAGCGCGTGGCGTTGTCGGGTTTGGCTCGTGGTGATGACCGGCAACTGCCCGCCGTGCAGCGCGTGTTCGCCTACCTGCCGCTGGAACACGCCGAGGACAGCGCGCTGCAGCAGCGTTCGGTGGAATTGTTCGAGGCGCTGTGCGCGCAAGTGCCGACGGAACAGCGCAAGCAGTTCGAGGAATTTCTGGACTATGCTCGCCGCCACCGTGAGGTGATCGCGCGCTTCGGCCGCTTCCCTCATCGCAATGCCACGCTCGGTCGTCCCAGCACACCGCAAGAGACGCTTTACCTGGCTCAGCCGGGCGCCGGTTTCTCAAACGCGGGATGACCGGCGGGGCTTGGGGTTTCAACCAGGCCATTCCAACCAGGCCATTCCAACCAGGCTATTCCAACCGGACCAGGGAGCAGGTCATGCGTATTCGTTTCGTCGTTGCGTTGTTTGCGTTCAGTGCCGCCGTGCAGGCGTCCAGCACCTTGCGCGTGGGCAGCCAGGTACTCACCGCCGGCGACAGCCGCGAACGTGTCGTCGAGCTGCTGGGCAAGCCCACCTCGAAATCGCATGCGCACAAGTCGCGCAGTCACGGCAGTCGCCGCGGCGGCGTTCGCGTGGTGGACAACCAGCAGGGCGGCGAGCAATGGCGCTACCGCCGCGGCGATCACGTCACCGTGGTGACGATCGTCGACGGTCGGGTCAGCGAGATCGAAGATAACCGGCTCTGAGGCGTCCCGCGTGGGCAGCTGGCCTGCACGCTGAGCCGTGCGTCGCGCAGACCGGTATGGGGCGCATGCCCGCCGACCTGCACGGCCCCGGGTTACTGCACCGTCACCGTGCGGCGGTTGTCGCTGGAGACCTTGTCGATCAGCTCGTTGTACGGATCGACGCCGGCCAGTGCGGGCAGGCCGTCGACGATCACGGTGACCGTGCTGTCGCCGTCGGGCAGCAGGCGCTTTTCCAGGTACAGCGGCGTGCCGTCCCTGCCGTCGCCCTTTGATGCGGCAAACACGCCGACCTCGATCGGGATGTCCGGCTTCGCCGCGGTTTCCTTGCCGGTGCCGTCGACGTGGACCTTGCCGGCGTGCACCTGCAGGGTCACTTCGTACTTGCCGTTCGGCAGCTTCTTCGCGCTGGCGTCGGTGAGGCGGTTGTCGAACAGGGTGATCTTCCAGAAAAAATCATCCAGCAGCGGCTGCCACTTCGGGTCGAGCGCCTTGCCCAGCGCATCCACGAATTCCCGCGAGGTGGTGTACGGCGGCTGCTGGAAACCCTTGTCGAGCAGGAATTGCTTCAGCACCGCGTTGAGCGTGCCCTCGCCGATGTAGTCCTGCAGCGCGTAGAACACCAGCGAGCCTTTCTTGTAGTGGATGTATTGCTGGTTCTCCACCTTCGCCAGCGGTTCCTCGGCCAGCTTCTCGGTGGCGCGTCCCGCCAGATAGCCGTCCAGTTCGTACTTCAGGAACTTGCGCATCTGATCGGCGCCGTATTTCTGCTTCATCACCATCAGCGCGGAGTACTGCGCCAGCGACTCGCTGAGCATGGTCGAGCCCTGCATGTTCGCGCCGATCACCCGGTGCGCCCACCACTGGTGCGCCACTTCGTGCGCGGTGACGTAGTAGGGATAGTCGATCTTGGACGGATCGCGCAGATCGGCGATGAAGCCGATCGACTCGGAGTACGGGATGGTGTTGGCGAACGACTGCGCGAAGCTGGCGTAGTTCGGGAACTCCAGGATGCGCAGCTGCTTGAACTGGTAAGGCGTGAAGTTCGCGTCGTAGTAGTCCAGCGAATCCTTCGCACCCTGGATCATGCGGTCCACGTTCCACGCGTGCGCCGGGTTGTAGTACACCGCGATGTCCACACCCTTCCAGTTCTCGTGCTTCACCGCGTAGCGCGCCGACAGGTACGAAAAGAACGGCAGCATCGGCTGGTTCATCCCGCCTTGCGTCATCGTGTAATGGAAATAGCGCCGGCCGTTGGCGGTCCATTCCTTCTGCAGCGTGCCCGGCGCGATGGCGATCTGGTCGGGCGCGGTCGATACGGTGGTGTCGAAGCTGATCCAGTCCGCGTCGTTGCTGATGTAGGTGTTCGCGCGGGCCTTCTCGTCGCCCAGTTTCGGCATCCGCGGCACCTCGGCGGAAAGCCCGTACTTGCGCCGGTCGTTGCGGTCGGTGAGCTGTGCCTGCGTCTGGTAGCCGAACTGCGGCATTACGGTGTTGTTGAAGAACGTGCCGTTGTGCGCGAGGAACTGGCCTTCCGGGCTGTTGGTGAAACCCTTCGGCGCGTATTCCAGGTCGAAGTCGAAGCTCATCGACGCGCCCGGTGCCAGCGGCGTCTTCAGCCGGTAGATGGTGTAGCCGGGCTCCTTGTTCGCGCTGACCGTGTCGTGCGGCGCGAAGTCCAGCGACTTCACGGTGAACTCGTCGTCGAAGTTCACGTGCAACTCGCTGATCGGCGCCGTGTGCTTGTTCACCAGAGTGTAGTGGCCGTGGATCTCCAGCCGGCGCCGGTACGGGAAGATATCCACGTCGGCCTTCACCGCGGTGATGCGCGGCTGCGGCAGGTCCTTGTACTTCGCGTATTTCTTCTCGTAGTCGGCGCGCTGGATCGTCTTCGCGGTGCTGTTCCGGAAGTGGTTCAGCACGTTCGTGTTGTAGTAGATCCACGCGCCGCTGCCGACGAACGCGAGCAGCACCGCAGCCAGCACGATCCTCGCCGGCGCGTGCAGCCGCGTGCGCGCCTCGTGCAGGCGCCCCCGCCACGACGGCTCGGTGCCGCGCACCCAGAACAGCGCGGCCAGCACCAGCAGCGCCACGGCGCAGCAGGCCCAGTAGAAGTCGAACCACAACGCGCCCTGGAGGAAATGCCCGAAGCCGTTCATGTCCGAATACGGCACGCCCGGTGCGTTGCCGTAGTTGTACAGATTCTGTTCCCAATGCAGCAGGTCGAAGCCGATCGTGCTCAGCACCAGCCACACGATGGTCAGCAGGTAGCCGAGGAATTTGTTGTTCGACAGTACCTGCAGGAACAGCGCCAGCACCGCCAGCAGCGCGAACGGGATCGCGTTCAATGCCAGCGTGGCCAGGTACAACCCGGGTTCCACGTGCGTATAGCCGTGGCCCAGCTGCCAGCCGATGCCCACGACGGCGCCAATCAGCAGGAACGTGGCGATCACCGCCAGCAAGGCGCCCAGCTTGGCGATCAGCGGCACCCAGTCCGGTACCGGGAACGCGTCGCTGACCTCGGCCGAGCGCTGGCTGCGTTCGCGCCATACCAGCTCGCCGGCGTAGAACGTGATGATGATGTACAGCAGCCACTGGAAGCCGCCGCGCACGTTCTCCAGCACCTGGTGCGTCACCGGCCAGGTGGCGGTGCCGTAGATCTGGCTGGACAGCGCGAGCGCGAAGATCAGGTTGAACAGCCCGAGCGCCAGCATGATCAGGAACGGCACCCCGCGCAGCACCCCCAGGGTGTCGAACACGAACTGCGTGCGCAGTTGCAGCAGATGCGCGCGCAGGTCGTCGGCCAGGCGCACCTTCGGCAGGGTCAGCGTGGCGGCGCTGGCTTGCGGGCGCAGCAGTGGCGGCTCCGCCCGCGGCTTGCGTCGCGGCAGTTGCAGGCCTTCGCGATTCGGCCGGAACAGCGCCGCGGCGACGCCCAGCATGGCCACGCCGACCGCGCTCCACAGCACCCGGTTGAACAGCAGCACGCCCGTCAGTGCTGGCAGGTCGTGGTTGGCCTGGTCCGCCGACCAGTAGCGCGTGACCAGGGCCAGGGTGCGGCCGCCGAACGGATCGAGCATGGCGGCGATGAAATGATTGTTGACGTCGCGGGTCAGCAGGCCGACGACGGAGTTCAGCACGAAGTAGACGATCAGGCCGATGTAGGTGGCCAGCAGCGAACGCGTGGTGGTGGCGAGCAGGAACAGCAGCGCGGCAATGAACAGCATGTCCGGCACCACCATCACGCCGAACGCCCACGCGTAGCCATGCCAGCTGGCCGGGCCCAGCCGCGTCGCATCGATCCACGGCATCAGGCCGCCGACCGCCACGCCCAGCGCGCAGGCCAGCATGACTGCCAGCGCGGCGAGATAGCCGGCGGCGAAGCGGCCGCCGAGGTAGGCGCCGCGGCTCATCGGCGTGGTGAAGAACAGCTCCGCGGTGCGATGGTCGAAATCGCGCAGCGCCGCGCCGGCCACGAACACCGTCACCAGGAAGATGCTGAGCACGGTGAGCACGCCGAGCAGCCGCGCGATCACCAGCGGCGCGTTGCGCAGCACGTTGCCGCTGGCGCCGCCGACGGTCACCGCGTCGGTGCTGACCAGCGCGAACGCCAGCGCGCCGAACACCGCCGCGACGATCCAGAACAGCGGCGCCTTCAGTTGCTGGCGCAGTTCAAAGCGAAGGATTTCGAGGAACATCGGTATTCCCGTCCGTGTTTCGGCAGCTGGCGTCAGGCGGCGCGGGCGACGGCCTGCGCGCGCAGGCGGCCGAAGTAGACGTCTTCCAGGTCGGGTACCACGGGTTCGAAGCCTTCTTCCGGCGACGCGTCGGCCAGCACATGCAGCAGGGTGCGGCCGCCGGCGAGGCGGGTGGACAGGATGTTCATGCGGGCGCGATAGCCGTCCAGCTCGGCCTTGTCGATCGTGCGCCGCCAGACTCGGCCTTCCAGCGAGCGGATCGCCTCGACCGGCTCGCCGGTCAGCAGTACCTGGCCCTGGCCGATGATCGCCATGTGCGAGCACAGGTCGGTGACGTCCTCCACGATATGGGTGGACAGGATCACCACCACGCGCTCGCCGATCTCGGCCAGCAGGTTGAGGAAGCGGTTGCGCTCTTCCGGGTCGAGCCCCGCGGTGGGTTCATCGACGATCACCAGCCGCGGGTCGCCGATCAGCGCCTGCGCGATGCCGAAGCGCTGGCGCATGCCGCCGGAGTAGGTGCCGAGCTTGCGCTTGCGCACGTCCCACAGGTTCACCTGGCGCAGCAGCGACTCGACCAGCTCCTTGCGCTCGCCCTTCACGGTGACGCCCTTGAGCACGGCGAAGTGCTCCAGCATCGCTTCGGCCGAAACCTTCGGGTACACGCCGAACTCCTGCGGCAGATAGCCGAGCAGGCGGCGGGTGGCCTGCTTGTCGGCGAGCAGGTCCATCCCGTCGAGCCTGATCGTGCCTTCGTCCGGATCCTGCAGCGTGGCGATGGTGCGCATCAGCGACGACTTGCCCGCACCGTTCGGGCCGAGCAGGCCGAACATGCCGTTGGGAATGTCCAGCGATACGCCGCGCAGCGCCTTCACGCCGTTGGCATAGGTTTTCGACAGGTCGCGTATCGTCAGCATGGGTGTCTTCCGGCGCCGCCCGTGCGGCCTGAGCATGCGGATCAGCCTAAGGCATGGATCGGGGCTGCGCGTGCGCTCAAGGTCATGCATACGCACGCGCATGGTGGCCGGAAAATCGGCGGAATCACCCGATCCGGGCATACGGACCGGGCGTGCCTTCGTTATGATTGAGGTCTTGTACGCGGCCGCCATCCCCGAGCGGCACGCCATCGCCAGCAGGAGTCACCATGGCCGACCTCAAAGAAGCCCGCGTTCCCGATATCGGCCACGCAGACGTCCCCGTCATCGAAGTGCTGGTCAAGGTCGGCGACCGGGTGGAGAAGGAACAGAGCCTGATCACGCTGGAGTCGGACAAGGCGACCATGGAAGTGCCCGCGCCGTTCGCCGGCACGGTGAAGGAAGTGAAGCTGAAGGTGGGTGACGAGGTGTCCGAGGGCGCGGTGATCGCCATCATCGAAACCGATGGCGCCGCCGCCGAACCGGCCGCGGCCAAGCCCACCGCGGCGGCTCCTGCTCCTGCCCCCACTCCCGCTCCTGCTCCTGCTCCTGCTCCTGCTCCGACACCTGCCGAGCCGAAGCCTTCGCCGATCGCCGGCCAGGGCGTGCAGCCGGGCAACGTGCCCGAAGGCGACGTGCCGCCGCAGGTGCGTCCGCCGATGGATGCCCGCATCGTGATGCCGGGCGATGCGCCGTATGCCAGCCCGGCGATCCGCGCGTTCGCGCGCGAGCTGGGCGTGGACATCCAGCAGGTGAAAGGCAGCGGCCGCGGCGGCCGCATCCAGCGCGACGACGTCAGCGCTTACGTCAAGCACGCGCTCGCCTCCGGTGCGCGCCCGGTGGGCGGCGGCGCCGCCTCGGTGGGCGGGTTGAACCTGCTGCCGTGGCCGAAGGTCGACTTCGCCAAGTTCGGCGAGATCGAGGAGAAGCCGCTGTCGCGCATCCAGAAGATCTCCGGCGCGAACCTGGCGCGCAACTGGGCGATGATCCCGCACGTCACCCAGCACGAGGACGCCGACATCACCGAGATGGAGGCGTTCCGCAAGCAGCTCGGCGCCGAGAACAAGGACCTGAAGATCAGCCCGCTGGTATTCCAGATCAAGGCGGTGGTGGCGGCGCTGAAGGCGTTCCCGCAGTTCAACGCCTCGCTCGACGACTCGGGCGAGAAGCTGATCCTGAAGAAGTACTTCCACATCGGCATCGCGGTGGACACGCCCGACGGCCTGGTGGTGCCGGTGCTGCGCGACTGCGACAAGAAGGGCCTGCTCGACCTGGCGCGCGAGCTGGGCGAGATCTCTAAGAAGGCGCGCGACAAGAAGCTCGGCCCGGCCGAGATGTCCGGCGGCTGCTTCTCGATCAGCTCGCTCGGCGGCATCGGCGGCACCTACTTCACGCCGATCGTCAACGCGCCGGAAGTGGCCATCCTCGGTGTCTCCAAGTCGGTGACGAAGCCGCTGTGGAACGGCAAGGAATTCGTGCCGCGGCTGGTGCTTCCCCTATCGCTCAGCTACGACCATCGGGTGATCGACGGCGCGCTCGCCGCGCGCTTCGCCAGCTTCCTCGCCAACCAGCTCGGCGACATCCGCCGGCTGCTGCTCTGACGGAGGCGATGACGATGGCGAACACGATCGAGATCAAGGTTCCCGACATCGGCGGCCACGGCAACGTGCCGGTGATCGAAGTGCTGGTGAAAGCCGGCGACACGGTGGCGAAGGAACAGAGCCTGATCACGCTGGAGTCGGACAAGGCGACCATGGAGATTCCCTCCAGCGCCGCCGGCGTGATCAAGGAGTTGAAGCTCAAGGTGGGCGACGAGGTTTCCGAGGGTGCGGTGATCGCCGTGCTGGAAGTGGCCGGGGATGCCGCGGCGCCGGAAGCCGCGGTGCCCAGGCCGGCTGCACCGGCAGCGCCAGCACCTCCGGCCGCGGCCCCGGTTGCACCGGCGCCGCAGGCCGCAGGCGGCTCCGGCCGCAAGGCCGACATCGAATGCAAGCTGGTCGTGCTCGGTTCCGGCCCCGGCGGCTACACCGCCGCGTTCCGCGCCGCCGACCTCGGCGTCGACACCGTGCTGGTGGAACGCTACGCCAGCCTCGGCGGCGTTTGCCTCAACGTGGGCTGCATCCCGTCCAAGGCGCTGCTGCACGCCGCGGCGGTGATCGACGAGGCCGCGGCGATGGTCGCGCACGGCGTCAGCTTCGGTGCGCCGAAGATCGACATCGACAAGCTGCGCGGCTTCAAGGACAAGGTGGTCGGCCAGCTCACCGGCGGCCTCGTCTCGATGGCAAAGCAACGCAAGGTGCGCACGCTCGAGGGCGTCGGCACGTTCGTCTCGCCGAACGAGCTGGAAGTGCAGACGAAGGACGGCGCGAAGCTGATCCGCTTCGAGTACGCGATCATCGCAGCCGGCTCGCAGTCGGTGAAACTGCCCTCGTTCCCGTGGGACGACGAGCGCATCGTCGACTCCACCGGTGCGCTGGAGCTGCGCGACGTGCCGAAGCAACTGCTGGTGGTCGGCGGCGGCATCATCGGCTTGGAAATGGCCACCGTGTATGCCGCGCTGGGCAGCGAGGTGACCGTGGTCGAGTTCATGGACCAGCTCATTCCCGGCGCCGACGCCGACTTGATCCGGCCGCTGGCCAAGCGTCTGGGCAGCCGGCTCAAGGGCATTCATCTGAAGACCAAGGTGGTCTCCGCCAAGGCCACCAAGAAGGGTATCGAGGTCGGCTACGAAGGCGACAGCATCCCCGCGACCACGCTGTTCGACCGCGTGCTGGTGTCGGTGGGGCGTTCGCCGAACGGCGGCAAGGTCGGCGCGGACAAGGCCGGCGTGGCCGTCACCGAGCGCGGCTTCATCAACGTCGACTCGCAGATGCGCACCAACGTGCCGCACATCTTCGCGATCGGTGACCTGGTCGGCCAGCCGATGCTGGCGCACAAGGCCACGCACGAGGCGAAGGTCGCCGCGGAAGTGGTCGCCGGCATGAAGAGCCACTTCGACGCGCGGGTGATCCCGTCGGTCGCCTACACCGATCCGGAAATCGCCTGGGTCGGCGTGACCGAGCGCGAGGCGAAGGAGAAGGGCCTGAAGGTCGGCGTGGGCAAGTTCCCGTGGGCCGCCAGCGGCCGCGCGATCGGCATCGACCGCACCGAAGGCTTCACCAAGCTGCTGTTCGACGAAGAAACCCACCGCATCGTCGGCGCCGGTATCGTCGGCGTGCATGCGGGCGACCTGATCTCCGAACTCGCGCTGGCGATCGAGATGGGCAGCGAGGCCGCCGACATCGGCCTGACCATCCACCCGCATCCCACGCTCAGCGAATCGATCGGCATGGCCGCGGAAGTGTACGAAGGCACCATCACCGACCTGTACCTGCCGAAGAAGAAGTGAACGTTCTGCTGCGCTCCGTCGCGGCACACGCATGACGAGGAGGTGGCCATGTCGCTGAAGGTGTGTCTTGCCGGCGCCACCGGCTGGGCCGGCTCGGAGCTGGCCCGCGGCATCGCCGCCACCGACGACCTCAAGCTGGTCGGCGCGATGGCGCGGCGGCATGCCGGGCAGAAACTCGGCGACGTGCTGGGTGAGGGCGGGCTCGATGCAACGATCTTTGCCAGTGCAGCCGAGGCGCTGGCGCAGCGCTGCGATGTGTTCGTCGAGTACACCCATCCGGACAGCGCGAAGGCGAACATTCTCGCCGCGCTGGAACACGGCGCGCATGTGGTGGTGGGTACCTCGGGCCTCACCGACGAGGACTATGCGCAGATCGACGCGGTCGCCCGCGAACGCCAGCGCGGCGTACTGGCCTGCGGCAACTTCGCGTTGACCGCGGTGCTGCTGATCAAGTTCGCCGAGATGGCGGCGAAGTTCATCCCGCAATGGGAAATCATCGACTACGCCAGTGCGGGCAAGCCTGACGCGCCCAGCGGCACCGTGCGCGAGCTGGCCACGCGGCTGGGTCGGGTGCGCCAGCCGCGGCTGGAAGTGCCGCTGGAGCAGACCGTTGGCCTGCGCGAGACGCGCGGCGGCACGCTGGCTGGCAGCCAGGTGCATGCGGTGCGGCTGCCAGGCTTCGTGATCGGCGTCGAGGCGATCTTCGGCATGCCGGAGCAGACCCTGAGCCTGCGTCACCACGCGGGCAGCGGTGCGCAGCCTTACGTGGGTGGCGCGCTGCTGGCCATCCGCAAGGTGTCCGGCCTGGTCGGCCTGCATCGTGGGCTGGATACCGTGCTGGAGTTGTAGCGCGTTTGCCACGCGGCCGCAGGAGCGCACCCTGTGTACATGAGGCAGGCGACTCAGCCCGTCTTTTCCGGTGCGCGCCGTTGCCACTGCCCCAGCAGCCAGGACGCGCCGAGGCAGCCGGCCAGCGCCAGCAACCAGCGGGTGGCCGGTGCGTGCGGGGGAGGCAGGAGCGCGACAAAGGATGGCAGCCACGCGCCGCCGTAGATCGCCACCACCACGCCCGCGGCCACGGCCAGGACCGTTGCCAGCGCCAGCGTCAGCGTGGCTTCGAAACCCGTCCCCGACGTTGTCCGTCGAGCCGGCGCGGCGGCGACCCGCGCGACCAGCTGCTGCGCGAAGTCCGCCGGCAGCGCATCCGGCAACGGTTCGCGCAAGGCACGCGCGAGCAGACGGTAGCGCCGGCTGCGCGCATCGTCGCCGGCGGGGTCGAGTTGCAGTCGCTCGCGCTGCATCGCGCGTTCTTGCGCCAGCCATTCGCGCTCATGCGCCGCGTCGTCGAAGGGAGGGATGTGGTCGTCGATGTGCTTGATCATGCTGCAACTCCGGTCCGCGTTTCGAGCGCGCCGCGCAGGCGCAGGCGTGAGCGGAACAAGTGGCTCTTGATGGTGCCGCTGGCCAGTCCGGTGATCCGGGCGATTTCCGGAATGGACGTCTCTTCGAGGTAATACAGAGTCAGCAGCGTGCGTTGCAAGGGCGGCAGCTGCTCGATCGCGGCGTGCAGGTGCCGCGCCGTTTCCTCATCCGCACAGGCCGCTTCCAGGTCGAAGCCGTCGCCGATGTTTTCGATCAGGTCGAAGCTGTCGTCGCTGTCGCGATCGACCAGCGGGATGCGCTTGTGCTGCAGGTGGCGCAAGGCGATGGTGTACGCCACGCGGCCGATCCAGGATTTCAGCGCGCTCTCGTAGCGGTACTGGTGCAGGCACTGGTGCACGCGCAGGAAGGTGTCCTGGCACAGCTCGCGCGCGTCCTCCGGGTTGCGCACCATGCGCTGGATGATGTGCCAGCACAGCCCCTGGTGTTCGCGCACGAGGCGTTCGAACGCGCCCGGCCGGTTGGCCAGCACGGCGTCGACCAGCTCGCGGTCGGGGCTGCTGCGGGTGTCATCCATGGGGCAAGGGATACGCGCAGGCGGGAAACGGTTGCAAGCACTTTGTTGCAACCGTTCGTGGGCGGCCTGTATCCAAGGTCTCGAAGGTCATCCCATTCCATCCCGATTTGCCAGGAGAGTCCCATGGATTTCGCCGTCTTGATTCCGATTTCGCTGTTCGTTTGCATTGCCTACGCCATCAAGGTCTGTGTCGACGCGAGGGTGCGCCGCCAGATGGTCAACGCCGGCGGCTCGGAGGAACTGGTCAACTCCGTGCTGCGCGACGAGGAGCTGCGCCGGCGCCATTCCTCGCTGCGCTGGGGCATCGTACTGGTCGCGCTGGCGCTCGGCTTCGGCCTGATCCAGTGGTTCGGCTGGCAGGACGTCACGCCCGGCCTGGTTGCCGTGCTGGCCGGCGCTACCGGCCTGGGCAACCTGGCGTTCTTCGCGATCTCGCGCAAGCTCGGCTGAAGCTGGTTCAATAGCGGGCATCGCCGCGTCGTCGGCATGCCTGTGAGTGAGCCGGCCACATGAACGAGCAACTGCTGTTCAACCTGGTGGATCTGGCCGGCACGTTCGCGTTCGCAATCAGCGGCGCGACGGCCGCACGGCGCTGCAACCTCGACCTGTTCGGCATCCTGGCGGTCGCTTTCATCACCGCCTGCGGCGGCGGCATCGTGCGCGACCTGTGCATCGGCGCGGTTCCGCCGGCAGGCCTGTCCGACTGGCGTTACCTGCTCACCGCGATGGTCGCCGCCTTGCTCACGATCGTGGCGTACCGCTGGGTGGAGCGGCTGACCTACCCGGTGCGACTGTTCGACGCGATGGGGCTGGGCCTGTTCGCGGTGTATGGCGCGCACAAGGCATTGCTGTTCGGCCATAACGCCGAGGTGGCGATCCTGCTGGGCATGGTCACCGCGATCGGCGGCGGCATGGCGCGCGACGTGCTGCTGGCCCGCGTGTCGGTCGTGCTGCAGCAGGAGATCTACGCACTGGCCGCGTTCGCCGGTGCCGCACTGACGGTGATCGGCGAGCATTACCACTGGCCGGCGGTGTGGGCGACGTGGCTGCCGATCCTGTTCTGTTTCGGACTGCGCTTCGCGTCGCTGCATTATCACTGGAACCTGCCACGCTTCGGCCGCGACCGCGAGGCGTGACGCGCCACGCCGCGGTCAGTCGAACAGGTCCGTCTGCGCCTGGTAGCTGTCCTGGTCGACGAAGCCGGCCAGGCCCACGCCGACCAGGCGGTAGCGGCTGTCGGCTGGACGATCGACTCGCTCGCGCAGTGCACAGGCGATGATCGCCAGTTCGTTCGCCGACAGCGGCCGTTGTGCCGGGGTGAGGCTGCGCGTCAGCGTATGGAAGTCCGCGGTCTTCAGCTTCAGCACCACGGTGCGCGCCACGCGCCCGAGCTCGCGCTGGTGGCCGGCCCAGGCCTTTTCGGCAAGCCGTCGTATGTGCGGTTCGAGTTCGTCCAGCAGCAGGTCGTGCTCGAACGTGTCTTCGGCCGAGACCTGCAGGGTGGGGCGCTCCGGTTGCACCGGGTGCTCGTCGATGCCGTGCGCCAGTTCGTGCAGGCGCCGGCCCCAGCGACCGAAGCGCTGCTCCAGCTCCGCCTGCGCGAGCGCGCGCAGTTCGCCCACGGTGGCGATGCCGAGCACCGCCAGCTTCGCCTCCATCACCTTGCCCACGCCGGGCAGGCGGCCGACCGGCAGCGGGGTGAGGAACGCCTCGACCTGGTGCGGGCGCACCACGAACAGACCGTCGGGCTTGCGGAAATCCGAGGCGATCTTGGCCAGGAACTTGTTCGGCGCCACGCCGGCCGACGCGGTCAGCTGTGTTTCCTCGCGGATCGCCGCACGGATCGCCTCGGCGGTGGCGGTGGCCGAGGGCAGGCCGCTCAGCGTGCTGGTGACGTCGAGGTAGGCCTCGTCCAGCGACAGCGGCTCGATCAGCTCGGTGTGCCGCGCGAAGATTTCGCGCACCTGTCGCGACACCGCCTTGTAGCGCACGAAATCCGGCGGCACGAAGATCAGTTGCGGACACAGCCGCTCGGCGCGGATCGCCGGCATCGCCGAGCGCACGCCGAACACGCGCGCCTCGTAGCTGGCCGCGCACACCACCGAACGCGCGCCGCGCCAGGCCACCGCCACCGGCTTGCCGCGCAGCGAGGGGTCGTCGCGCTGCTCCACCGACGCGTAGAACGCGTCCATGTCGACGTGGAGAATCTTGCGTGGAGCGGAGGACAAGCGCGTGGCCAGGCCAGTGGGGATCGGGCCATTCTAGCGAGCGGGATGCGTCGCGCCGAACCGGGTTCAGCGACGGCGGCGCCCGCGCCACTCGAACACCGCCAGCGCGGCGCCGGCCAGCACGAACGGCAGCGCGGTGTAGGTCAGCCGGTAGCACAGGATCGCGGCGAGCAGATCGGCGCGCGCCTGCGGTGGAAACGACGCCAGCATGATCGTCTCGAACACGCCCAGCCCGCTCGGCGCATGGCTGACGATGCCGGCCAGCACGGCGCCCACGTAGATCGGCAGGAAGTCCACGAACGGCGGCGCGGATGCCGCCGGCAGCAGTACGTACAGCGCGCCGAGTGCGGCCAGCATCTCCACGCCGCCGACCAGCATCTGCGTGGCGGCGACGCGTGCGCTTGGCAACGCCAGCGTCAGGCGACCCAGCGCAAGCGTGCGCGGGCGGGCGAGCCAGACGACCAGGGCGACCAGCAACAGCAACAGCGCCGCGCCCGGCCAGCGGCCCCAGCCCTGGGTGATTGCCGGCTGCCAACACAGCGCGCCGGTGATCACCACCGTGAAACCCAGCCCCACGCCGAACCCGGCCAGCGCCACGATGCGTGCGATGTCGCTGGCACCGAGTCCGGCCGTGGCATAGATGCGGTAGCGCAACGCGGTGCCGGTGATCGCATGAAAGCCCAGCGTGTTCGAGATGCCCTGGGTGACCGCGCCGGCGAACGCGGCCAGCTTCGCCGGGATGCGCTCGCGCACCACCGTGCGTGCCGCCAGCACGTCGAACATCGCCAGCATCGTCAGGCTGAGCAGCGCCGCGCCGGCCGAACCCGCGATGCGCCAACCCGGCAACCGCGACCAGGCGGTGGCCACGTCGCGCCAGGCGAGGTGGGTGACGTAGCGATGCAGCAGCCACAACGCCAGTCCGAACGCCGCCAGCGAGCCGAGCCACGACAGCAGGCGCAGCCAGCGCACGGGCGACCCGGCGGGCGCGTGCGGGCTCGACGTGCTCAAGGAGTGTCCGTCAGTGCGGCCGGCGATAGTCGGGCGGCCACGTCCTGCGCCAGCCGCTCGGCCGCGGCCGGGTGTGCGGCCAGGTGCAGGAACGGCTCGATCAGCTCCAGCTCCATCACCAGGAAACGCCCGCCGCTGACCACGCCGTCCACGCGCATGTAGGCGTGGTTGCCATGGCCGAGTGCGGCCACCGCGGCCAGCGCACGGTCGGCCGCGGCCAAGGTGGCGGCGTCGGGTTGCGCCGGCTCGGCGCTGCCGCCGTGCTCGCCCTGCACGCGATAGTCGCCGGCGGCCGGGCGCTTGAGCACCGCATGGCTGAATTCGCCGGCGAAATACAGCAGCGACCATTCGCCGTCGCTGACGATCTCCGGCACGAACGGCTGCACCAGGTAGTCGCAGTCGCGCGGCAGTTGCGCCACCGCATCGGCGAATGCCGCGTCGCCGGCCGTGCCGCGCAGCGTGTGCCAGGCGCCGCCGCTGATGCTCGGCTTGATCACCACCGCTTGTCCCGGCATCGCCGCCAGCACATCGGGCAGCGCGGCTGCACTGGCCAGCCGGGTGGGGATGATCGCCACGCCATGTTGCGCGAGTTCGAGCAGGTAGCGCTTGTCGCTGTTCCAGCGCAGCAACGCGCTGTCGTTGATGGTGGGGATGCCCAGTGCATCGAGCCGGTCCAGCCAGTCGAGGAACGCCGCGTGGTGCTTGAAGTAGTCCCAGATGGTGCGGATCAGCACCGCATCGAACGCCGCCCAGTCCACCGCCGGATCGTTCCACACGCAGACCACCGGCGGCAGGCCGAGGCGTTCCAGCGAGGCCGCCAGATGCGCGTCGTCCGGCTGGATCGACGGATGGTCGGCAGACGTGGCGAGGGCGAGCCGGCGGACGGCAACGGGATGGGGCATGGCGACACCTCCAATGAGTGGAAAGGGCGCCCTTGCGATGCAATCGCCAGCCGAGCGTGGCGGATCGTGATCCGCTGCAGCACCCCTCGGCAGCGATGACGCCGCGCCATCGTCGCGGCGTCACGAACCGGCAGCGCATGTCGCGCCGCCGCCGATAGTCTTCCGGCGCGGCGGCGGCTTGTCAATTTGCCGGGTGGCATGTCGCCGGGCATGTGCCCATGCCACGCGGGACTGGTAGAAACCGCATCGACAATGGCAAGGTAGCCGGCATGCTGACCGAACCCGCCAATGCCTATGCCCGTCGCCTGAACACCTGGGACGCCGCGATGATCGTCATCGGCGGCGTGATCGGGGCAGGCATCTTCCTCACCCCGGCCACGGTCGCGCGCAACACGTCGTCGGGTGCGGAGGTGCTGATCCTGTGGGCGATCGGCGGCCTGCTGACCCTGGCCGGCGTGTTGTGCTACGCCGAGCTGGGCGCGCGGCGGCCGCAGGCGGGCGGCATCTACGTCTACCTGCGTGAGGCGTTCGGCCTGCTGCCGGCGTTCCTGTTCGGCTGGACCATGGCGCTGATCAACTACCCCGGCAGCGTGGCGGCGGTGGCGACGATGTTCGCCGAGTACCTGTGCGCCGCGCTCGGGCTGCCGCCGCTGCTGTACGTGAAGCCGGTGGCGGTGGGCGCGATCGTGTTCATCGTGGGCGTGAACCTGTTCGGCATTCGTGCCGGCGCGTGGATGCAGAACGTGTTCACCGTGCTGAAGCTGGCCGCGATCGCGCTGCTGGTGGTCGCCGGGCTGGTGCTGGCGCGCGGCCAGCTGGGAACGGTGCTGGTGGTGGACGCGGCGCCACCCGTGTCGCCATGGTCGTTCGTCGGCGCGCTGCTGCCGGTGCTGTTCACCTACGGCGGCTTCCACTACCTCAACGACCTCGCCGGCGAAGTGCGCAACCCGCAACGCACGCTGCCGCGCGCGCTGGGCATGGGCATGGCCGGCGTGGTGATCTGCTACCTGCTGGCCAATTTCGCCTACCTGGCCGGGCTGGGCCACGCCGGCCTCGCCGCCAGCCAGGCGCCAGCGGCGGACCTGATGCGCCGGCTGTTCGGTGAGCACGGCGCCACGGTGATCGCGGTGGGCATCGCCTGTTCCACCTTCGGCTACTGCAGCATCGCGATCGCCGGCGGCGCGCGCGTGCTGCAGACGATGGGCGCGGACGGCGTGTTCTTCCGCGCCGCGGGCCGCGTCGACCTGCGCACGCGCGCGCCGCAGATCGCGCTGGCCCTGCTCGGTGCCTGGGCGGTGGTGCTGACCTTGTCCGGCAGCTTCAACCAGCTGCTCAACTACACCACGGTGGGCGAGTGGCTGGGTCATGTGTTCGGCATCGGCACGCTGTTCTGGTACCGCAGGCATTTCATCGACCAGCCGGCGCCGTACCAGGTGCCGTTCTACCCGCTGCTGCCACTGATCTTCGTGATCACCGTGTTCGGCGTGATCGTGGCCAGCGCGATCCACGCGCCGGGCGACGCCGGCATGAGCCTGCTGATCATCGCGCTCGGCGTGCCGGTGTATTACGGCTGGCGCTGGCTGGAAGGCCGCAGGACGGTTTGAACGGCTTCATCTGAAGGCGGCGGGTCGCTTGTTGCCTGCCGCCGCACATAGCCTGCGGTTGTGGAACCTGCATCTATTGGCAATGGCGTGTCACCGAGGCAACCGATACGGTGGATGCGCGCGCTTCCTGTTTTTTCATCCATGCACTGTTGCTACATGCCTTGCCGCGGCACGCGGAATCACGACAGCCGGGGGACACACCATGCCCACCATGACTGCCTATCGATGGCAACTCTCGATCCATCCGGTGCCGGATGATGATCGTCTGGCGATGGCCGGTGATCAGCGTCGGCGCCCGCGGTCGCATCGGGGCAATCACGCGCTGAAGGAAATCGTTACATGATCCAACTGGATGCCGTGCAGACCCTGGCCTTCGGCGGCGTGGTGCTGTTCGCTGGTTACGCTCTGTGCCGGCTGATCCCCGTGCTGGGCCGCTACAACATTCCCGAGCCGGTGGTCGGTGGCCTGGTGATGGCGTTGATCGCGCTGGTGGCGTATCACTTCGATACCACCCTGGTCGCGTTCGACACCAGTTTGCAGCAACCGCTGATGGTGGCGTTCTTCACCACCGTGGGCGTCAATGCCAGCCTGGCGCTGTTGCGCGTCAGCGGTCGTCAGGTGATGGTGTTTCTGGCGCTGGCCAGCGTATTCGCGGTGCTGCAGAACCTGCTGGGCATCAGCGTCGCGACCGCGTTCGGCCTGCATCCGCTGTTCGGCGTGCTGGCTGGCTCCACCACGCTGACCGGCGGCCCGGCGACCGGGCTGGCGTTTGCGCCGCTGTTCGAGCAGGCCGGCGTGGTGGGCGCCGAGTCGATCGCGATCAGTTCGGCGATGGCCGGCATCATCTGCGGTGGCGTGATCGGCGGCCCGGTGATCACCCTGCTGATCCGGCGCTTCAAACTTCGCCCCGAAAGCGGTGTTGCGGGCGTGCCCGGTGGTGGCGGGGCGGCCACGTTGCAGAGCGATGAACCGCAAGACGATGCCGGGCGTGAATTCGCCGCGCTCAAGAGCATCGTGATCATCCTGATCGCGATGTGGGCAGGCTCCTGGGTCGGGCAGGGTTTCGCGGCGCTGGGACTGACCCTGCCGGCGTACATCGGCGCGATGCTGGTGGGCGCGCTGATCCGCAATATCGACGACTACACCGGCTGGATCGGTTTGTCCGTGCGCAGCACCGACGTGATCGGCAACGTCGCCCTGGCGATGTTCCTCGCGGTGGCGTTGATGAACCTGCGCCTGTGGGAACTCTCGGGGCTGGCGCTTCCGCTGATGGTCAATCTCGCGCTGCAGGTCGTGCTGGTGGTGCTGTTCTGCATACCGGTGTTTCGCCTGATGGGCCGTGACTACGATGCGGCGGTGATGGGCGGCGGCTTCATCGGCTTCATGCTCGGCACCACCGCCAACGCGATGGCGGTGATGCGCACGCTGGTGGAACGCTACGGCGTGGCGCCGCGGGCGTTCCTGGTGGCGCCGCTGGTCGGCGCGTTCTTCATCGACTTCACCAATGCGCTGATCATCACCGGGTTCCTGAATTTCTGGCGCTGAGCGGTCGGCCATAACCGCAGGTTAGTCCATGCCGACATAAAGCGATGAGGCAACGGATGGCTTGCCCGCTAGGCTAGGTGCATGTCTGACAACGCTCACCTTCGCTGTCCGCGCCGTGCGTTTTGCCGGCCGGCGCCGATGCCGAAGCAAGCCCGGATGACCGCCGATTCGAGACGCGAAAACGACGGGCGTCTGCCGGACCGATGACCGTGCAAACGCCACTCGAACCTGCGGGGCCTTCCATGACGACGATCGATCCAGAGTCAGCGGCGTCCCTGCCCGGTGCGCATGCGCCGGCCGACGAGGGCACGGTGGATGTCACCGTGCTGGGCGCGGGCGTGGTCGGCATGGCCACCGCCTATGCGGCGGCGCGCCGTGGCCTCTCGGTACGCCTGGTCGATCGTGCGGCCGGCCCTGCGCTGGGCACCTCGTTCGCCAACGGCGCCCAGCTGAGCTACATCTATACCGACGCGCTGGGCAGTCCGGCGCTGTGGAAACATCTGCCGCAGCTTCTGCTGGGTCTCGATCCGGTGTTCCGCATGCACTGGCTGTTCGATCCGGATTCGCTGAAGTGGGGCCTGACGTTTCTGCGTAACACGACGGCATCGCGGTTTCGCGAGAACACCCTGGCCGTGCTCGAGCTGGCGATGGAATCGAAGTCGGCGATGGATGCACTGCTGCAGCGGCATCGGATCGAATTCAGTCACTCGGCGCCCGGCAAGATGCACCTGTACCACGACGCCGGCGCGCTGCGCCGGGCGGAGGCGATCGCCGCCATCAAGCAGCGGCACGGCGTGACGCAGCAGGTGCTGTCGCCGCGCGAGGCAGTGGCGGTCGAGCCGGCACTGGAAGGCGTCGCGGGTCTGGTCGGCGTGCTGCATTCGCCGCAGGAGGAAGTGGGTGATCCGCATCGCTTCTGCGTCGAGCTGCTGCAGGTGCTGCGCGAGCAATACGGCGTGCAGGCGTGCTTCGAAACCGATGTCGATGATCTGGTGCGCGAGTCGGGTGCGATCACGCTGACGACCCGCGACGGCCGCCGCTTGCACTCGCGGCAGCTGGTGGTGTGTGCGGGGGTGGAGTCGACGCAGCTGGCGCACAAGCTCGGCATCCGCATGCCGCTGATGCCGATGAAGGGGTATTCCTTCACCACCCGCTGCGGTCCGCACACGCCGGTCACCAGCATCACCGACACCACGCGCAAGCTGGTGTTCTGCCGCCTCGGCGATCACCTGCGCGTGGCTGGCCTGGCCGAACTGGGCGTGCGCGATGTCGCGGTGGACCCCGAGCGCAGCGATCTGCTGGTGGCCCTAGCGCGCGCATCGCTGCCCGCCGCCGCGGACTATGACGCCATCGAAAGCCGCTGGGCCGGCCTGCGCCCGATGACGCCGTCGTCGATGCCGATCATGTGCCGGGTGCAGGACGGCATCGTGTTCAACGTCGGTCACGGCATGCTGGGCTGGACGCTCGCCATGGGCGCGGGCGAACGGGCGGCCGCGTTGCTGGCGCAGCGGTAATCGCGCGGCGCCCCTCGACGGAAGCGGCGCGCGCTGCACAGCATCCGTGGACGCTCGCACGCATCGCGATAGCTGCGCTTCACCTTCGCGCGCCATACTCGGCCTTTCAACGCAGGTCGCGGATCATGAAACGGATCGTCTTCGCCGGTTGCCTGAGCCTGCTGGTGCTGGGCGGCGGCCACGCGGATACGTCGGTGGCGTCGATCGACCTGGCCGCACCGGCATCGACGACGCCAGTCACGCTGGATCACGTGCGCCGCGATGGCGCGCCGCAGGCGGTCGCCGGCTTCATCTTGCAGCGCTACACCTTCGAAGCGGTCGCCGCGCCGACGCTGATCGTGACACCGGCGCACACCTGGTCCGCTGGCGACGAGCTGCACGTGCAGGTGCAGAACGCGATGCCGTGGGCGGTCACGTTGACCGTCGACATCGATGGCGCGCGCCCGGACCAGCACCTGCACGCGCAGGTCGGCCTGCCGGCCGGACCGGCGCAGACGCTGGTGATCCCCTTGCACGCAGCGAGCCCGCGCGCCATGGGCATGCAGGCCGCGCCGCCGATGCCGTTCGACGACCACGGCCGGGCCATCCTGCTCGCCACCACGGTGCAAGGCACGCTCGATCCGCGTGCAGTGCGCGCGCTGCGGTTCGGCGTGCCGGGGCCGCAGGTTGCGCAGACCTTGCTGCTGGGGCGCGTCGAGGCAGTATCGGGCCAGGACCTGCAGCGGGTTGCCTACAGCGGCATCGTCGACCGTTACGGCCAGGCCAGTCGCGCCCGCTGGCCGGAGAAAATCGATTCCGATGCGGCCTTGCGCGCTGCGCACGCGCACGAACAAGCCGCGCTCAAGCAGGCGAAGGCAGCATCGGTGGGACAGGACGCATACGGCGGACGTCTGGACGTCCCAAGTCTTGCCAGGACCGGCTGGTTCCACACGCAGAAGCAGGGTGGCCGCTGGCATCTGGTGACGCCCGACGGCCATGCGTTCTTCTCGCTCGGCGTCAATGCGGTGATCACCGACGGCGGGCGCAGCTACGTCGAGGGCCGCGAGTTCATGTTCCGGGACCTGCCGCCGGACAGCGGCGAATGGGCGGCGTTCTACGGCCAGGGCGACGACCGCCGCAAGGACCAGGGCGCCAGCCAGGGCATCGGCTACAACCACGGCCGCTGGTTCGATTTCTACGCGGCGAACCTGTATCGCGTCGATGGCCAGGGCTGGCTGGACGCGTGGCGCATGCGCACGCTGGATCGCCTGCAGGCGTGGGGCTTCAACACCATCGGCAACTGGAGTGACGACGCACTGGGTCACGCGCATCGGTTGCCATATACGCGCTCGATCAATATCGCCGGCGACTACGCCAACGTCGCCAGCGGCTACGACTACTGGGGCCGCATGCCCGATCCGTTCGATCCGCGCTTCGTGCAGGCCGCCGAAGCGGCGGTGGCGAAAGCGAGCGCCGGTGTGCGCGACGATCCCTGGCTGCTCGGCTACTTCGCCGACAACGAGCTGGCCTGGGCCGGCACCGGCCCGCAAGGCCGCTGGGGCCTGGCGCTCGGCACGCTGGCCGGCGATGCGCAGAGCCCGGCCAAGCAGGCCTTCATCGCGATGCTGCGTCAGCAGTACGTGGCGCCGGAGACGCTGGCCGCGGCATGGGGCATCGCACTCGGCTCATGGGATGCGTTGAACGTCGCCGGCTTCGCCGCGCCCGCGCCGAACGAGGCGCATCCGGCGATAGCCGCCGACTACAGCGCGTGGTTGCGACATTACGCCGACACCTATTTCCGCACCGTGGCGGAAGCCATCCGCCGCCACGACCCGCACCACCTTTTCCTCGGCGGCCGCTTCGCCGTGAACACGCCCGAAGCCGTCGCCGCCTGCGCGCAGTACTGCGACGTAGTCAGCTTCAACGTCTACGCCGACCTGCCGCAACACGGCTTCGATGCCGCCGCGATGCATGCGCTGGACAAGCCGGTGCTGATCGGCGAATTCGCGTTCGGTTCGACCGACGGCGGCCCGTTCGGAGCGGGGCCGATGCCGGTGTGGAACGAGCGGCAGCGCGGCGAGGCCTATGCGAAGTTCATCGCCGCCGCCTCAAGCGATCCGAACATCGTCGGCGCGCACTGGTTCGACTACGCCGACCAGCCGGTGACCGGCCGCCTGCTCGATGGCGAGAACAGCCACATCGGACTGGTTGGGATTACCGATATTCCGTTCGGCGGGTTTATTGAAGCGGTGCGCACGGCGAATCAGCGCGTGGACAGTGTTGGGACACATTGAATGTGACGTTTGGCCTGCAAGCCGACCGTGTGCCCGCGGGCATGTTGTTCCACTGAAATTGTTAGAGCACTACAAGGGATGTTCTTCACGCAACTTGTTTAGCTCAACGCTCAATTTTTCACACGTTTGGCATAGCTGTCGTAGTTGATCAGCTGTAAAGATGATTTCCTTGGCTGGCTCAACGAACACTGGGGTCGAGATTGCGATGGCGTGACGGCCGTAAGGCTCAATTCCCCAACGAGAGTGCATGACTATGTTCCGAGTTTCGCGTACTTGATGTGCGCGATGAAGCCAGCTCTTGTATTTTTTGAAGCCGGTCGACGTGTCTCGAAGCTTGGCAAGCGCTTGCTTCTCAATTCTTTTTAGAAGATCGGCTGCGGCGAGATCTTCAGCAATAGAGGGATAGCTGTCCAGGTCTTTCCCCTCGTTGTGCCAAGCAACACATAATTGAAGCCCTGTGACGAATCGAGAGTAGTTGAAAACAAGTTGCCCGATGAGGTCGGAGATTTCATTTTCAGTAGCATCGCGTCTAGCGAACATTTCGCTGGCCGTCATTGAGTCGAAATCTTCCATATGTTCTCTAACGCCTGAGTTAAGCGGCGGCGAAGCCGTCCGCCTTGAACGAGATGTTAGGCGCGCACGAGAGTGAGTGAGAAGTACTCATACATCGCCTGAATAGCAAGGGCGGCATCGCTCTCTATGACTGTCTGAGGATGAACGTGTAGGCTGAGAAAGCGATTGCCAAGACTGTGCTCATGATTGTCGGGCTTTCGGTGAGCGAAAGGGTTTCGGATCTGGCGGATAAGGTCAGTTCTGTGCAAAAGATCTGGGGGGAATACTTGATTTGTCTGAGCCAGCTCTATGGCACAAGCAAAGCTAGGACTATCGTTGATGAGTTCTTTGAGTCGTAGAGCGTCACTTAGTTTGTGCTCAATGAACGACGCGGCCAACATGAGCGCTGCAACGAATTGACCGTTAACAAAGCACTGCCGAGCCTCATCCATGAGCACAGTTGCTTCAATTGGTGCGATGAATCCGCTGACGCTTGGTATGTGCTGTGAAAGCCAACGGATTCTTGTGGCTCGCTCTCCTCGAGATAGCTCATCTGAGCTGGAAAGAGCTTCAATCAACTGGTCAGTCACGATGATCGCCTAACGCTTATTAGACCCCACATCGAGGTATGTGCGTCGATGGTCGATGCTTCACTCAGTTGGCGTCAAGCGGAATTTGCCTGAGGTGCGGCGACGATTTCGCGGTTGGTGTCGAGAGCGCAGACAGTCACGCAGATGGACCTGCGCAGTACCGGCCCATCGCCCAACTCACACCTTCCTGTCCTTCCCTTCCCGCCGCCGATGCTCACCCTCGGCGATCGCCTTGAAGCGGTTCATCGTCTGCAGCCACAAAGGATCGTGGCTGGCTTCGCTCTCGTGCGTGGCCTCGTTCTCGCTCTTCGCATCGGGAATGCGGTTGAACGGGATGCGCATCGGGGCGGCGTCGTGTTCGAGCGCCAGCTGCATGCTGCCGAAGTAGAGTTTGTTGTAGCCGAACTTCGCGTTGATGCGGTCGACCAGGGCGTCGACGCGGCCGGTGTCTTCGGTTGCTGCGAACAGCGAGCCGCTGCTTTGCGTGCGCGGCACCAGCCGCATCAGGGTCACGCTGACCGACAGTGGTGTGGCGTTGACGGGGCCGGGTAGTGGGCTGCGGCGGTTGCCGCTGTCGAGCACTCCGTTCAGCAGGCGCAGCAGTTCGCGGCTGTCGTCGGTGGGGTCGAAGGCGAGGTCGCGTTCCCAGCGCTGGTCGTGACCGATGAAGCGGATGCGCACGGCCATGGCGCCGCTGAGCATTTCTTCGCGGCGCATGCGCATGGCGGCCTTCACCAGCAGCTTCTTCAGCACCGCGCAGGCACCGGTGGGCGTGCGCAGTTCCGGGCCCAGCACGTGCGAGTGGCCGATCGAGCCGCGCTCGGTGGGTGCGGTCGGCAGCCATGCGCCACGCAGCAGGCCCCACATGCGCTCGCCTTCGATGCCGCCCCAGACGCGACGCAGCACCAGCTTCGAGGCGGCGGTGAGCTCGGCGACGGTGGTGATGCCGGCCTCGTGCAGGCGCGCTTCCATCGACGGACCGATGCCGCACAGGTCGCGCAAGGCCAACCCGTGCAAGGCGTGCGGCAGGTCGGTCAGCTCGATCACGGTGAGGCCGTCGGGCTTCATCATGTCCGAGGCGGTCTTGGCCAGGAAATCGTTCGGGGCGATGCCGATCGAGCAGCGGATCGCGCCGCCGGGCGCGGCCAGCGCGATCTCGTCTTTCACCTGTTGCGCAATCTGCTCGGCGATCTCGCGCCGGCGCTGGCGGCCGACCAGTTCGCAGGCCACCTCGTCGATCGAGCCGACGCGGCCTACCGGAATCGCGTGGTCGATTGCTTCCATCAGCCGGTGGTGCCAGACCACGTAGCGTTCCGGTCTTGCCACGCGGATCTGGATGCCGGGGCAGCGCCGCCGCGCCTCGCGCACCATGGTGCCGGTGCCCACGCCGCACGCCTTGGCCTCGTAGCTGGCGGCGATCAGGCTGGTGGTTTCGGCGGCCACCGGCGCCACGCCGACCGGGCAGCCGCGCAGGCTCGGGTCCTCGTGCTGCTCGACCGAGGCGAAGTAACTGTTGAAGTCGACGAACAGGCTGCGCAGAGTCATGGCACATCTCTCAAGCGGGTCGATGATATTGCGCGGCTGGATCTCGCCACCGGAGACGCCGGCGCGGCCATCGGCTAGGCTGGCACCACCGCCGGGGAGAGCGGAGGGCATGGGGATGCCGCCGGGCGGTTTTCCTTCCACTGACTAGGGGGTTGTATGGGTACTTCGACGTTGGCCGCGCTGGCCGGCATGGGGCTGTTCGCGATACTGATGATGATCGTTGTGGGCGTCCTGCTTGCGGCGCTGGTGCTGAGCGTGGCGTTCCGGCTGGTGGTCGGCTACATGCCGTCCTACCTGCGCGCGTTGGGTGCGGTGGTGCTGACCTGGATCGCGGCGGCCGTGGCGATGGTGGTCGTGGGCATGGTCTCGCACGGCAGCGCGGGCGGCCTGCTGTCGCTAGTCGTGCAGTTCCTGGTGGGTGCCGCGGTGGTGAATTACCTGCTGCTGTCGCAGAACGGCAGCCAGATCGGCTACGGCAAGGCGTGTGTGGTGCAGTTGGTCTGCAGCGTGATCGGTATCGTGCTGGGGCTGATCGTCTTCGCCATCATGGTCGTGTTCTTCGGCGGCATGCTGGCGCACATGTGAGCCATTCGGAGGGGCGGAATGATCCGCCCCTCCACGTGTGTGGTGTTGTTCACGCCAGGCTGGTGGCGACACCGAAGCTGATCGCCATGATCACCGCCACCGCCATGCAGGCGCTGCCGGGGCGGATGCGGCGGGCGTCGATGCGCGGCACCAGCCGCCACAGCAGGACGCTGCCGATCAGCATGTCCAGCACCAGCGTCCAGCGCAGCAAGCCGGAGCTCAGCAGTGCGCCGTAGGGCGGGTGCAGGTGGCCTTCGTAGGCGGCCACGCCGACCACCAGCAGCAGGCCGAGCATGGTCCACAGCAGGCAGGCCAGATAGATGCGGTTGAACACTACCGCGCAGCGCTCGGCCCAGCGCAAGACGGACCAGCCGATCAGGGCGAATACCAGCGCGGCCATGCTGCTGTACAGCACCCACCAGAGCAGGCTGCTGATCACGGTAAGCAGGGTGGTCATGTGACTTGCTTGAATCCCAGTTTGCGCAGCAGCTTGGCCATCAGCCAGGCCGGGCCGATCAGCAGATAGGAAAGATCGGTGAGGAAGCTCGGCTTGCGCCCTTCGAACTTGTGCCCGATGAACTGGCCGATCCAGGCGACCACGAACACGCCGATCGCCAGATAGCACAGTTGCGCGGCGCCGAGCTGCCCGTACAGGAAATTCGTGAGCAGGCCGAGCAGGCAGAACGCGATCAGCAGCGCGACCGCCAGCCGGTGCGAGCGCTTCCAGTACCAGTAGAACGCCAGCACCATCACCAGCACCGCCCACGCGCCGGGGCGGGCGAACGTGGCCGGCACCGGGATCGCCCACAGCAGCGCGATCACCGACCACACGATCGGCGGCACGCAGAACCAGTGGAACACCTGATTGGTCGGGTTCTGATGGTCGCCGCTGTAGCTGTCGAGCCAGTCCTGCATGGTGCGCATGGCATTCCCCCGTGGAAGCTTCAGTCGAGCCGGATGCCGGCCAGCCGCTGCAGGGCCTCGGCGTATTTGGCGGCGGTGCGGGCGATCACCTCGTCCGGAATCACCGGGCCGGGTGCGGTCTTGTTCCAGTCCTGCGTCTCCAGCCAGTCGCGCACGAACTGCTTGTCGTAGCTGGGCGGGCTGATCCCGACGCGGTATTCGTCGGCCGGCCAGAAGCGCGAGGAATCCGGCGTCAGCATCTCGTCCATCACGTACAGCTTGCCGTTCGCGTCGGTGCCGAACTCGAACTTGGTATCGGCGATGATGATGCCGCGTTCGGCCGCATAGGCGGCTGCCCACTGGTAGATCGCCAGCGTGGCGTCGCGCACCTGGTTGGCCAGGTCGGCGCCGACCGCCTCGACCATCGTGTCGAAGCTGACGTTCTGGTCGTGATCGCCCACCGTGGCCTTGGTCGACGGGGTGAAGATCGGCGCGGGCAGTTGCTGCGCCTGCTTGAGCCCGGCGGGCAGCGCGATGCCGCACAGCGAGCCGGTCGCCTGGTAATCCTTCCAGCCGGAACCGATCAGGTAGCCGCGGGCGATCGCCTCCACCGGCACCGGCTTCAACCGCCGCGTCACCACCGCGCGCTTCTCGTACAGCTTGAGGTCGGTGCCGGGCGGCAGCACCTCGGCCAGCGGCACGTCGAGCAGGTGGTTCGGCAGCAGGTGCGCGGTCTTGCCGAACCAGAAATTGGAGATCTGGGTGAGCATCTCGCCCTTGCCTGGGATCGGGTTCGGCATCACCACGTCGAACGCCGACAGCCGGTCGGTGGCGACCATCAGCAGCCGATCGTCGGACAACGCGTAGACATCGCGCACCTTGCCGCGATGGATCAGCTCAAGGCCGGGCAGGTTCGATTGCGGCAGGGTGGTGGGCACGGCGGCGGGTTCCACGTGGCGGGGAAGCGCCCATTCTAGCCGCTGCGGCCGGGGTGTCGGAAACGCGGTCTCGGGGAATCCGGGCGCGCTGCTAGAATTGGCGATCCTTGGCCCCATGTGTTGCCGATGCGAATTTCATTGATCGCGGCGCTCTGCCTGCTCGCCGCCCTCCCCATCTGCGCGCAGACGCCGGCGCCGCCCACGCGGTTGGGTCTGTGCGCGGCCTGCCACGGCGCCAGCGGCCATGCCGACATGCCGGGCGTGCCGCACCTGGCCGGGCAGCGGCTGGATTACCTGCGCGACGTGCTGAAGCAGTACCGCGACGGCCGCCGCAACGTGCCGGTGATGCGCGCCGCGATCGGCCCGGTCAGCGATGCCGAACTCGACGCGCTGGCGCGCTGGTACAGCGCGCAGCCGCCGCAATCGCAAGGGCAGCCATGAGTTACACCTACACGCTGTGGTTCGCGTTCTTCGGTCTGCTCATCGGCCACTTGCCCGGGGCGATCACCGGCGCGGTGATCGGTTTCATCTTCGACAACCTGCGCTACGGCCAGCGCAAGCGCGCCACGCCGGAAGCCGGCGGCTTCGTCGGCCCGCTGTTCACCCTGCTCGGCGCGGTGTCGAAGTCCGACGGCCGCGTGTCAGAACAGGAGATCGCGGTTGCCGAACGCCTGATGACCCGGATGAACCTGGACGCCGAGCTGCGCAAGCAGGCGGTAGTCAGCTTCAACGTCGGCAAACAGCCGGAGTTCGACGTCAGCCAGACCATCATCGCGCTGCGCAACTGGGTCGGCCTGCGCCGCGACCATGCGTTTCCGGTGCTCGACGTGGTGATCGAGACCGTGCTGGCCGAGGGCAACCCGCCGCCGGAGAAGATGGCGATCCTGCACCAGCTGGCGTTCGCGCTGCGGGTCAGCGAGATGGAGCTGATGGCGCTGATGGCGATGAAGGGCTACGCGTGGAACGCCGGTGCCGGCGGGTCGCGCAGTCGCGGGCAGGCTTACGGCACCGGCGGTGGCTACGCGCCGCCGCAGCGCACGGCGCAGGGACCGGACCCGTACGCGGTGCTCGGCATCGACCGCAACACGGACGACCGTGCGGTCAAGCGCGCCTATCGCAAGCTGATCTCCGAACACCACCCCGACCGCCTCGGCGACCTGCCCGAAGACATGCGCAAGCGCGCCGAGTCGCGCGCCAGCGAAATCAATGCCGCGTACGACCGGATCAAGGAAATGCGCGGCTTCAAATGAGCGGGGAACAGGAAACGGGGAACAGGGAACGTGCAGGCTGTTGTAACGTGTGTTCCGAGTCAGATTGAAAGCTGCGGAAGAGACTCTTTAAGCTCTCCCCGTTCCCCGTTCCCCGTTCCCCGTTCCCCGATTCCCGGTACTCCCATGCCCAAGCAAGCCCCTGTCATTGCCCCATCCATCCTCGCCGCCGATTTCGCGCGGCTCGGCGAAGACACCGCCGCCGCGCTCGCCGCCGGTGCCGACTGGGTGCACTTCGACGTGATGGACAACCATTACGTGCCGAACCTCACGATCGGACCGATGGTGCTGCAGTCGCTGCGCAAGTACGGCATCACCGCGCCGATCGACGTGCACCTGATGGTCAAGCCGGTCGACCGCATCGTGCCGGACTTCGCCAAGGCCGGCGCCAGCCTGATCAGCTTCCATCCGGAAGCGAGCGAGCACATCGACCGCACGCTGGGCCTGATCAAGGAATCGGGCTGCCAGGCCGGGCTGGTGTTCAACCCGGCCACGCCGCTGGACTACCTCGACTACGTGATGGACAAGCTCGACCTGATCCTGATCATGTCGGTGAACCCGGGCTTCGGTGGACAGAAGTTCATCGCCGGTGCGCTGGAGAAGTTGCGTCAGGCACGTGCGCGCATCGACGCGAGCGGTCGCGCGATCCGCCTGGAAATCGACGGCGGCGTCACCGCGCAGAACATCGGCGCGATCGCCGCGGCCGGTGCCGACACCTTCGTGGCCGGCTCGGCAATCTTCCACGCGGCGGATTACCGCGCCGAAATCGCCGCCATGCGCAAGGCGATCGGCTGAGCACCAGCCATCGGCGACGTTCGCCACAAAACATCCGCGCATAAAAATCCCGACGCAGTGAACGGCTGCGTCGGGATAAACGTCGTCGGAGACGTGAGAGGAAACACCATTGATTGGTGTGCCGGCACGGCCGTTTCACAGGGGAGATCGGCTGCCGTGCCGGCACGTTCCACGGCAAGAGGAACGGTACCAATCACTAATACTGACCGGGGTGATCCGGTTTGGTTCCCGGCAGAATTATGAACGGGCGGAGTCGCTGTCCTGGCCGGTTCGTGGTCGAAAAAATCCCCTCGTGAAGAGGGGAAAGCAACCACCATGCGGGACGGGATGCGGGTCGCGGAACGGCTACACGGGTTGCCAGTCGGGATCGGTCTCCTCCTGCCCCGCGCCCGGCACGATTCCTTTCGTGCCGGGCGCACCGGTGCCTTCCACGGCGAATGGGTCGATGAAACTGGATTTACACATGGCGTTCACCTCAAAGGCCGAGCAGCAGGCCGAGCAGCAGGGCGCCCAGTGCCAGCGTCACGCGCAGCGGCTCGAAGCCATGCAGTTCGGCATTGGGATCGCGCTCGGTGGGTTCGGTTCGGGACATCGTTCATCTCCATGCAAGGTGCATGGCTACATCAAACCGCCGCCGCGGGCGCTGGCGCCGGCGGAATCGGGCCGAGCAGCTGCCGGCATGTGGCGAAACGCGGGCAGGCGCACCGCATGGCTTGCGTACGCGCGGCCCGCATAGCACGCTGCGCGCACCACTACAGGGAGTGCGCCATGGGCCGCAGCATTGCCATCGTCGAAGACGAACCGTTGATCCGTGCCAACTACGTCGAGGCGCTGAACCGCTTCGGCTATGACGCACGCGGTTACGGTTCGCGCCGGGAAGCGTCCAGCGCGTTCGCGATGCGCCTGCCCGAGCTGGTGATCATCGACATCGGCCTGGGCGACGAGCCGGAGGGCGGCTTCGACCTGTGCCGCGAACTGCGCGCGAAGTCGGCCACGCTGCCGATCATCTTCCTCACCGCGCGCGATTCGGATTTCGACGTGATCTCCGGCCTGCGCCTGGGTGCCGACGACTACCTCAGCAAGGACACCAGCCTGCACCAGCTGGCCGCGCGCATCGCCGCGCTGTTCCGCCGGATCGAGTCGCTGAAGGTGCCGGCGTCCAGCGAGACGGTGATCGAGCACGGGCCGCTGAAGCTGGAGTCCGAGCGCATGCGGATCAGCTGGAACGGCGAGGAAGTGCCGCTCACCGTCACCGAGTTCTGGATGGTGCACACGCTGATCCGCTTCCCCGGCCACGTGAAGAACCGCGACCAGCTGATGCGTGAGGCCGAGCTGGTGGTGGACGACGCCACCATCACCTCGCACATCAAGCGCATCCGCAAGAAGTTCATCGCGGTGGCGCCGGAGTTCGACGCGATCGAGACCGTGCACGGCGTCGGCTACCGGTGGAAGCCGTGAGCCGGCACATCGGGCTGGCCTTGCTGCTGTGTGCGTTCGCGACGCTGGCGCAGGCGGCCGGCAAGGACGACGACGTGCTGGCGCGTGGCGCCCGCGACGGCAACGCACCGGCCTGGGCGATCAGCGTCGCCACGCCGGCCGGCTGGACGCGCGACTGCTGCACCTATGCGCGCGCGATCGGCGTCAACGCCGTGCTGTACCAGGGCGAGTGGAGCGGCAAGCCGCAGCGGGTGATGGTGCTCAACGTGTGGCCGCGCCAGCTGTCCGCCCTGGCCGACGAGGTGCAGGCCGACCGCAAGCGTTACCTGCAGCACGACCCGGCCGGCAAGGTGTCCGGCTTCGCCGTGCGGCATCCGGCCATGCCGTGCGAGGCCTCGGTCTACCAGGGCAGCGACCGCATCGACGACGTGCTGGTGTTCTGCGATCCGGGCGCGGCCAGCGGCGTGCGGCTGAGCTGGTCAATGGCATTCGACGACGCCGACCCGTCACGCCGCGCGCTGCTCGACGACTTCATGCGCGTGGTGGTGGCCTCGCGCTGGACGAAGGACGCCGTGACGCCGCCCGCGCATGGCCACTGATCGCCGGTTCCGATGACCCTGCGCCGCAAACTGCTGCTGGTCGCGCTGTGCACGCTGGCGCTGCCGATCGCCGGCTGGCTGTATGTGCGGCAGATGGAAACCCTGCTGCGCGAAGGCCAGGCGCAGGCGCTGCTGGCGTCGGCGAATGCGGTGGCGCGCAGCCTGGTGGTGACCGGCGCGGTGGCGCCGACGTCGGGCCGGGGCTGGTACGTGCAGCAGGCGCCCTCACCGATCACCGTCGACGGTTACGGTGACGACTGGGCGCCGCTGACGCCGTGGAGCCAGTCGCTGGGTGCGCGCGGCAAACTGCTGCTGGCCGCGGACGACGACGGGCTGTACCTGTACGCCGACGTGCGCGCCACCCGGCGCACGCGCGCCGATGCCGACGACGCGAACGCGCTGGCCGCCGATCATCTGATCCTCGCGCTGGGCAACGCGGACGGCCGGCGCCGCTACCTGCTGGCCAGCGCGGCACCGGGGCCGCTCACCGCGCGGCCGCTGGATCCGCCGGTCGATGGCCTGCCCGAACTGATCACCGCGCAATGGCAGGAGGACGGCAGCGGCTACCGCGTCGAGCTGCGCCTGCCGCGTGGTCTGCAGCTGCGCACGCTCGGCGTCGGCGTGTACGACGCGGCGGATGGCGGCGACCGGCTGGCCGCCGATGCGCGGCCGCTGCTCAGCTACTCGGACAAGCTTTCCGGCGAGCTGGCGCAGCTGGTGCCCGACCGCGTGCAGGCGCGCGTGCTGGCGCCGCAGGGCTGGCTGCTGGCGCGCAGCGGCCGCCTGAACACGATGCCCGGCAGCGATGGCCAGCCCGGCTGGTTCGCCGCGCTGGTCTACCGTTCGCTGCTGGCGACCCGGCTGGAGGATGCGAACCTGTGGGCGCAGGACGTGCCGCGGCTGGATACCCGCGAGGTCGCCGCGGCCGGCATCGGCAAACCGGTGTCGGTCTGGCGCAGCGGCGAGGAGCGCGGCAGCGTGGTGCTGGCCGCCGCGGTGCCGATCGAACGTGCCGGCCAGATCGACGGCGTGCTGCTGCTGGAGCAGGCCAGCCGCACCGTGCCGTTGCTGGCCAACCGCGCGCTGTTCGGCCTGCTATTGACCAGCTTCGGCGTGCTGCTGGTGGCCGGCGGCATCCTGCTGCTGTTCGCCACCCGACTCAGCCTGCGGCTGGGCCGCCTGCGCAACGCGGCCGAGCGCGCGCAGCTCAACGATGGACGTCTGGACGGCTTGTTCGAGCAGGGGAAATTCCCGATGACCGACGCGCCGGACGAGATCGGCGACCTGGCGCGCAGCTTCGAGCGGTTGTTCGAGGTGGTCGGCAGCTACACTGACTACCTGCGCACGCTGGCCTCGAAACTGTCGCACGAACTGAACACGCCGCTGGCGATCGTGAAGTCGTCGCTGGACAACCTCGAACATGCCACGCTGCCGGCCGAGGCGCAGCCGTACCTGGCCCGCGCCCGCGACGGTGTCGCGCGGCTCGGCGCGCTGGTGCGCGCGATGAGCGAGTCGAGCCGGATGGAGCGCGCGATCGCCGCGGCCGAACCCGAGGACGTCGACCTGCGCGAAGTGGTGCGCGGCTGCGCCGATGCCTATCGTCCGCTGATCGGCGCGCGCCGGCTCGACTGCATGCTGCCCGACGCGCCACTGCACCTGCACTGCGCGCCCGAGCTGGTCGCGCAGGCGCTGGACAAGCTGCTCGACAACGCGCTGTCATTCACGCCACCCGATGGCTGGCTGCGGCTCACCTTGCGCAGCACGCCGGACGGTGCCGAGATCGAGTTGGCCAACCAGGGCCCGCTGCTGCCCGCGGCGATGCAGGGCCGCTTGTTCGATTCGCTGGTCAGCCTGCGCGACAAGGCCACCCCCGGCGATGCCCCGCACCTGGGCCTGGGTCTCTACGTGGTGCGTCTGGTCGCCGAACGCCACGGCGGCGTCGCCGCTGCGCGCAACCTCGACGACGGCAGCGGCGCGGCGTTCTCGCTGCGCCTGCACGGCATGCCGCGACAGCGGCTGTAGCTTCTGGTCCCCTCTCCCCGGCAAAGCCCGGGGAGCAGGTCAGGGTGAGGGGTGCTCTTGCCCTGGACGTCCATACCCGTACCGCTCCAGCCTGCTATCTTGAGCAGCCCGTTCCCGTGCAAATGGCTTATCCGTGATCTCCCGAGACGAATTCGACGCGCTGGTTGCCCAGGGGCATACGCGTATTCCGCTGGTGCGCGAGGTGTTTTCCGACCTCGACACGCCGCTGTCGGTGTACCTGAAACTGGCCGACGGCCCGTACACCTTCCTGTTTGAATCGGTCGATGGCGGCGCCACCTGGGGACGCTATTCGATCATCGGCCTGCCGGCGAAGCGGGTGTTCCGTCTGCGCGGGCATGAACTGGAGGTGGAGGATTCGGGCGAGGTGACCGAGCGTCGCCACCTCGACGACCCGCTCGCGGAAATCGAAAAGCTGCGCGCGCAGTACGACGTGCCGCGGCTGCCGCAGCTGCCCGCGTTCAGCGGTGGGCTGGTCGGCTACTTCGGTTTCGAGACGATCGGCTACATCGAGCCGCGCCTGGCGCAGTGGGATCGCGCCGACGAGCTGGGCACGCCCGACGTGCTGCTGATGCTGGCCGAGGAAGTGGCGGTGTTCGACAACCTCAAGGGCCGGCTGTACCTGATCGTGCACGCCGACCCGGCGCAGCCGCAGGCTTACGCCGAGGCGCAGCGCCGGCTCGATGCGCTGGTCTACCGGCTGCGCCAGGGCGGCGCGTCGTATCCGCAGCTGACCCAGTCGATCGCGCTGGACGAGGGCGACTTCAAGTCCTCGTTCACCAGGGACGAGTTCGAGGCGATGGTCGAGCGCGCGAAGGAATACATCCGCGCCGGCGACATCTTCCAGGTGGTGCCGTCGCAGCGCTTGAGCGTCGGCTTCAACGCGCGGCCGGTCGACGTGTACCGCGCGTTGCGCGCGCTGAATCCCTCGCCGTACATGTACTTCGTCGACCTCGGCGAAACGCAGATCGTCGGCTCCTCGCCGGAAATCCTGGCGCGACTGAAGGACGGCAAGGTGGTGGTGCGCCCGCTCGCCGGCACGCGCAAGCGCGGTGCCACGGAAGAAGAAGACCGGGCGCTGCAGGCGGAGCTGCTGGCCGATCCGAAGGAGCGTGCCGAGCACGTGATGCTGATCGACCTGGGCCGCAACGACCTGGGCCGGATCAGCGAGACCGGCAGCGTGGAAGTGAGCGACTCGTTCGCGATCGAACGCTATTCGCACGTGATGCACATCGTGTCGCAGGTGCAGGGCACCGTGCGTGCCGGCTTGTCCTACATGGACGTGCTGAAGGCCACCTTCCCGGCCGGCACGCTGTCGGGCGCGCCGAAGGTACGCGCGCTGGAGATCATCCAGGAACTGGAGCCGTACAAGCGCAACATCTACGGCGGCGCGATCGGCTGGATCGGCTGGTGGGGCGACGCCGACACTGCGATCGCGATCCGCACCGCGGTGATCCACGGCGGCCGCCTGCATGTGCAGGCCGGCGCCGGCATCGTCTACGACTCCGACCCCGCCGCCGAGTGGGAGGAGACGATGAACAAGGGCCGCGCGCTGTTCCGCGCGGTGGCGCAGGCGGCGAAGGGACTGTAAGCGCGCGGCCATCATGGGCTGGTTCGCTCAGCCCGCCTACCTGTCCGATGGGCGTGCCGATACGTGGCAGTTCGGATGTTCGGGCTGAGGCTCGATGAGCGTGCCTGACCGTCGGATTTCGTGGTTGCCCGCACGCCGCTGAGCGCAAATTCTTGCAGGGTTTCGCGGCGGGTTGGTACGTTATATCGTTGCGTCTCTGTTCTTCCCGCCCAGACGCGTTCGCATGAATAACCCGTGGTTCGAGTGCTTGCCGGCATCGTCGAAATGACGGCTGCGATGATCGGGCGGATGCGCTCGTTGCCGTCCGCGACGCGGATGCCGCTGCGGTATCTGCTTGCCGCTGTCGCGGTGCTGGCCATCGCCGGTTGCGCGATGGGTCCGGACTTTCACCGGCCTGCGGCGCCGGACGTCGGCCGCCTCACCGCTGCTCCGCTGCCCGCCACCACCGCCAGTGCGGCTGTCGCGGGCGGACGGCCCCAGCACTTTGTCCCTGGCGCGGACATTCCCGCGCAGTGGTGGACGCTGTTTCATTCGCCGGCGCTGAATGCGCTGATCGAACAGGCGCTGGCGCACAACCCGGACCTCCAGGCCGCGCAGGCGGCGCTGGCGGTGGCCCGGGAAAACACGCGGGCCGGACGCGGTGCCTATTACCCGGCAGTCAGCGCCGGCCTGTCGGCCAGCCGCCAGCAGGATCCGCCCGGCGCGCTGGCGCCGGTGCCCAGCAACAACGCCTTCTTGTACAACCTGTTCACGCCGCAGGTCAGCGTGTCGTACGTGCCCGATGTGTTCGGGTTGAACCGGCGCACGGTGGAATCACTGAAGGCGCAGGAGCAGTCGGCGCGATTCCAGGCGATCGCTGCCCGCATCACGCTGAGCTCCAACGTCGTGGCCGCAGCCGTGCAGCAGGCTTCGTTGCGGGCGCAGATCGCGGCGACCCGCGAACTGGTCGGGATCAACAGCCACATGGTGGAGATCCTCAAGTACCAGCACGGCAAGGGCTATGCCGGCGGGCTCGACCTGGCGGCACAGCAAGCGCAGCTGGCCCAGGTCAAGGCCAGCTTGCCGCCGTTGCTGACCCAGCTGGATCAGCAGAACGATCTGCTGGCGGTGCTGGCCGGACGCTTCCCGGGCGAGGCCGGCGCGTCGTCGTTCGACCTCGCCGATCTGCAATTGCCGCAGCAATTGCCGCTGAGCCTGCCGTCCGCGCTGGTGGCGCAGCGTCCCGACGTGCGCCAGGCCGAGGCGAACATGCATGCGGCCAGCGCGCAGGTCGGGGTGGCGATCGCCAACCGGTTGCCGAACATTTCATTGACCGCGAACGCGGGCAGCACCGCGCTGGCGATCCATCAGCTGTTCAAATCCGGCACGGGTTTCTGGAGCCTGGGCGCGGATCTGGCCGCGCCGATCTTCCAGGGCGGCAGCCTGCGGCATCAGGAGCGCGCCGCCAGGGCAGCCTATGTCGAGGCAAGCGAGCAATATCGCAGCACGGTGCTGACCGCGTTCCAGAACGTGGCCGACACCCTGGCCGCGCTGCAGCACGATGCCGAGGGCTTGCAGGCTGCTGCCACCGCCGCGGATGCGGCGAAGCTCACCCTGGATCTGTCGCAGCGTCGGTACAAGGACGGCTATGCCGGTTACCTGTCGCTGCTCGGCGCGGAGCAGGGCTATCAGCAGGCGCGCATCGCCCTGGTGCAGGCGCAGGCCAGTCGTTACGCCGACACCGCGGCGCTGTTCCAGGCGCTGGGTGGCGGCTGGTGGCACGACGCGAACGATGGGCCGGCCGATGCCGCGCCGGCGCCGCCGCGGCTCTCCGATTCGGATCACGCCAGGACAAACCGGGACAGCGATGAAAAGTAGATCATCTTCGGCAACGCGCCTTGTGCCGCGACGCCATGCGGCGTTCGTGCTGGCATTGAGCGCGCTGCTTGGCGTGGCCGGCTGTTCCTCGAAAGCGCAGCCACAGCCAGCGGCTGCCGACACGCCGCAGGACGTGACGATGACCCCGGCCCAGCGCCAGCACATCCGTCTGCTCACGCTTGCGCCGGCCAGCTTTCATCGCGCGATCGAAACCACCGGCGTGGTGGATTTCGACAACGACCAGGCGACCAGCGTGCTGGCGCCGTTCTCCGGGCCGGTGGCGCGATTGCTGGTGGCGCCGGGCGACAAGGTGCATCAGGGGCAGCCGCTGGCGCTGGTCGATTCGGCGGATTTCTCCACTGCGATCGGCGCGTACCGCAAGGCCTTGATCAGCGCGCAGAACGCACGCCGGCTGGCTGATGCGGACAAGGATCTGGTACAGCACGAAGGCGTGTCGCGGCGCGAGGCCGAGCAGGCGCAGACCGATGCCGCCAGCGCCGAGGCCGATCGGGATGCCGCGCTGCAGGCGCTGGTGGCGCTGGATGTCGATGCCGGCACGCTCAAGGCGATCCGGGCGGGCCGCACGGTGGCGCGTGCGCAGGGCATCATTCGCGCGCCGATCGCCGGCACCGTGGTGGAAAAGCTGATCACGCCGGGGCAGCTGCTGCAGGCGGGCACCACGCCATGTTTCACCGTGGCGGATCTGTCGAAAGTGTGGGTGATGGCGCAGGTGTCGACCGCCGAGCTGGCGACGATTCGCGTGGGTGATCCGGCGCAGGTCGACAGCGGCATGCCGGGCGTCGAGCTGCCGGGGGCGGTGGACCATATCGCCGCGGTGGTGAACCCGGATACCCGCGCGGTCGCCGCGCGCATCGTGGTGGCGAATCCCGGTGGCGTGCTGCGCAAGCAGATGTACGTGCGCGTGAGGATCCAGTCGCGCCAGGCCGGGCAGGGTCTGCTGATGCCGGTGTCGGCGCTGCTGCGTGACGACGAGAACCTGCCGTTCGCGTATGTCGTCCAGCACGATGGCAGCTTCGCGCGGCGGCACGTGACGCTGGGTCCTCGCATCGGCGATCAGTACGAAGTCAGCGACGGGCTCAAGCCCGGCGACCGGATCGTGGTCGATGGCGGCCTCTTCGTGCAGTTCATGCAGAACCAATGAGCGACCATCTGCCGCCCATGCCGCCGCGCGCGGCGTCGCTGATGAACCGGCTCGTCGGTGCCTCGCTGGCGCAGCGCTTTCTGGTCGCGTTGCTGGTGCTGGTGCTGGTCGGCGCCGGCGTGCATGCGTTGCACCGCCTGCCGGTGGACGCCTATCCGGACCTGTCGCCGCCCAGCGTCGAGATCGTCACCCAGTGGCCCGGGCACACCGCCGAGGAAGTGGAGCGGCTGATCACGGTGCCGGCCGAGCGGGGCCTGACCGGCATTCCGAAAACCGACAACACCCGTTCGATCTCGTTGTACGGGCTGTCGGTGGTGACCCTCACCTTCGACAACGGCACCGACAACTATTTCGCACGCCAGCAGGTGTTCAACCGGCTCGGCGATCTCGATCTTCCCGATGGGGTGAAACCGTCGGTGTCGCCGCTGTCGTCGCCGTCTGGGCTGATCTATCGCTACGTGCTGCAAAGCTCCGATCGTTCGCCGATGGAGCTGAAGACGTTCGAGGACTGGGTGGTCGAGCCGCAGTACCGCACCGTGGCCGGCGTGGCCGACGACTCCGGTTTCGGTGGCGGCAGCATGCAGTACCAGGTGCTGCTCGATCCGGCGAAGATCGCCGGGGTCGGGCTCACCGCGCAGCAGGTGCAGGCCGCGCTGGCCGCCAACAACGGCAACGCCGGCGGCGGCTTCTACTCGCAGGGCGGGCAGTTCTATTACGTGCGCGGCGTCGGCCGCCTGCAGACGCTGGAGGACATCGGCAACGTGGTGCTGGCGGTGCACGACGGCAACCCGGTGCTGGTCAAGGACGTGGGTCGCGTGGTGATCGGCATCGCGCCGCGGCTGGGCGAGTTCGGCTACGAGAAGCAGGACGACGCGGTGGAGGGCGTGATCTCGCTGCGCACCGGCGAGAAGACCCAGGACGTGCTGCAGCGGGTCGAGGCGAAGACGAAGGAGCTCAACGAGCAGGTCCTGCCGAAGGACATCAAGGTCCACCCGTTCTACGACCGCAGCGACCTGGTCGCGGCCACCACCCAAGTGGTCAGGGACAACCTGCTGCGCGGCATGTTGCTGGTCGTGGTGGTGCTGATCTTCTTCCTGTACGACGTGCGCGCCGGGCTGATCGTCGCGGTCACCATTCCGCTGTCGCTGCTGGTCGCCTTCATAGGCCTGGATCTGCAGGGCGCGTCGGCCAATCTGCTGTCGATCGGCGCGATCGACTTCGGCATCCTGGTCGATGCGGCGGTGGTGATGGTGGAGAACATTTACCGCCAGCTCGCCGATCGCGAGGGCACGAAGTTCAACCTCATCGAGGTGATCCGCGACGCCGCCGCCGAGGTCGACCGTCCGCTGTTCTATGCGGTGGCGGTGATCGTGGTCAGCTTCCTGCCGATCTATGTGCTGTCCGGCCCGTCCGGCGCGCTGTTCAAGCCGATGGCGGACACCATGGTGTTCGCGCTGGTCGGCTCGCTGGTGATCACCCTGACCCTGTTGCCGGTGCTGTGTTCGTGGTTCATGCGCAAGGGCGTGCGCGAGCGGCGCAACCGCGCGTTCGAGGCGATCAAGTCGGTCTACATCAAGGGGCTGGATTTCTGCCTGGCTCGTGTGTGGGCGACCACGCTCGCCTCCGCGCTGCTGCTGGGCCTGTCGCTGCTGCTGATTCCGCGCATCGGTGCGGAGTTCATGCCGCACCTGGACGAAGGCGCGCTGTGGGTGCGCGCGACCATGCCGTACACCATCTCGTTCGACGAATCGGCGAAGATCACGCCGCAGATCCGCGACATCCTGCGCGCGTTCCCCGAGGTCACCACGGTGGCCTCGGAACTGGGCCGGCCGGACGACGGCACCGACTCGACCGGCTTCTTCAATGTCGAGTTCTATGTCGGCCTCAAGCCGTATGCGCAGTGGACGGGCGCGTACCGCAGCAAGGCCGAATTGACCGCGGCGATCAACCGAAAGCTGCAGACGTTTCCCGGCATCACCTTCAACTACACCCAGCCGGCCGAGGACGCAGTGGACGAGGCGGAGACCGGCCTGAAGAGCGCGCTGGCAGTGAAGGTGTTCGGTGCAGACCTGAACACGCTGCAGCAGAAGGGCAAGGCGATCAAGCATGTGCTGGAACAGGTGCGCGGCATCCGTGACGTGACCCTGGTACAGGAGCTCGGCCAGCCCAGCCTCAGCATCACGATCAATCGCGCGGCGATCGCGCGCTACGGCTTGAACGTGGACGACATCAACGGCCTGATCCAGACTGCGGTCGGCGGCGATGTGGCGACCCAGGTGATCCAGGGCGAAAAGCAGTTCGATCTGGTCGTGCGGCTGGATCATCAGTACCGCGACAACCCCCAGGAAATCGGCGACATCCTGGTGGCCACGCCGGGCGGCCAGCAATTGCCACTGAAGGAATTCGCCGATATCCGGGTGACCAACGGCGCCTCCTTCATCTACCGGCAGGACAACTCGCGCTACATCGGCGTGCAGTTCTCGGTGGAAGGGCGCGACCTGGCCGGCGCGGTGGAGGATGCGATTGGGCAGGTCAACGCAAAGGTGAAGCTGGCGCAGGGCTACCGGCTGGACTGGGGCGGCGAGTACAAGGAATACACCGCCTCGCGTGCGCAACTGAATCTGATCGTGCCGTTGACGGTGGGGCTGATCTTCCTGCTGCTGTTCACCCTGTACAGCAACTTCAAGTTTCCCTTCATCACCGTGCTCGGCGTGGTGCTGTCGGCGCCGGCCGGCGGCATCATCGCGCTGTGGCTGACCGGCACGCCGTTCTCGGTGTCGTCCGGGATCGGCTTCCTGGCGCTGTTCGGCGTCTCGGTGCAGACCGCGGTGGTGTACATCTCCTACGTCAACGAACTGCGCCGCAACGGCGTCGGCGTGGCCGAGGCGATCCGCGAAGGCGCGATCCTGCGCCTGCGCCCGATCATGATGACCGCGCTGGTGGCGGCGCTGGGCCTGCTGCCGGCCGCATTGGCCACCGGCGTGGGCACGGATACCCAGCGCCCGTTCGCGCTGGTCATCGTCAGCGGCCTGTTCACCCGCCTGCTGATCAGCATCTTCCTGATGCCGGCGCTATACGCGATCGTGGCGCGGCCGGACGACCGGCTGGAAGTGTGACCCTGATGAAGCTGTGCCAGGGCACGCCGCGCTAACGCCAGAATCGCGAGGACCACAGCACGATGGCGGTCAGTGCCAGCACGGCCGTCCATGCCTTCTCGCGGCGATGGGCGGCTGTCACCAACAGCGCCAGCTGGCTGGCGACGATGGCAGCCAGCAACAACAGCGCAAAGATCGCGCGGTCGCCGGAAGCGTCGTCGGGCGGCAGCGCCATCGACGGGTCCATCTGCTGCATCCATGCGTACTTGTTGTCCGGCAGCGCGATGAAGACGAATACGCCCGAGCCAAACAGCGCCCAGGCGGCCAGCTTCGCGACGAAGCGGAACTTGCCCGCCTTCATCGCAGCAACGCGCTGAAACGGGGCCAGAACTTCACGATGAAGTTGCCGTAGCTCATGTTCTTCCTGATCTGCTCCAGCGAAAGCCCAATGCCGCGGTTGTACCTCGCGCCTGCGATGCGGACCTGATCCATGCCCAGGGCGGGCGGGTTCGTCTGCAGGCCGTCGTGATCGATCAGCATGCGCAGGTGGCGGGCGACGATCGCGATGTTGAAGACATCCTTTTGCAGGCAGTCAGCCAGGCTGCGCAAGTGGGCTGTCGACATGCCCGCCGGGTTCATGCCGATGGTCTGCGCGGCGGTGCGCAGCTGCATGCTGACCGCTCCGAACGATGTCCTGGCTGGATGATGGGTGACGGTCAGGTGCTGATCGACCCAGTGGGGTCCGCTCCAGTCGAATGAGCGGACATCGAAAGCGATGCCGTCGATCGAGCTGGGGTCGCCGCCGACTTCGATCCAGCAAACCCCGGCAAGCAGTTCCGCCGGCATCGCGTACTTCGCCGCATTCGACTTGATCAGGATCTTGTTGTGCCGAACCCATGCATCCTTGAATCGCTGTATGTAGGGGATGCCCCCACCGGCACGTTCCGGCAGGAGCTTCCAGACGAACAGGTCCACCCATCCCCAGGCGGGTGAGTCATTCGATGCGGGGCACGAAAGATCCGTCATCTCGTGGTGCGTCCATCATGGCGTCATGCGCGGGAGCTGCACCGAGGGGTGGCAGCGATCACAGCAGAATAGGCAGGTTGATCCGGCCTGACAACCGTGCCGGCGATTGCCTGCTCCGGTCGCACCGGCGATCCATGCATGGGTCACCCCGCGATGCCGACGGAAAGGGGTGATGGAGCGTCGATTCCCGTTGGCGATCCGGTGACCGCTTTCAGTCCACGGGCGCCTGGCCGCGTTCGATCGCCTGCGCCAGGTTGTAGAGGATGCGCAGGTCCTCGGCATCGAGCGTTTCGCCCTGCATGCCGCGGAAGTGGTGGTGGAACGCGCGCACGGTGGCGGCACGATCGTCCAGCGGATAACCGACCAAGCCCAGCGCCATCCACGGGTCGAAGCCGGCGGGCGGATCGGCCAGCGGCGCCTGCGGCCACAGGCCGAAGCCGGCAGCGGCCAGTTGCTGCCATGGGAACAGCGGGCCGGGATCGTCCTTGCGGGTGGGTGCGAAATCCTCATGGCCGATGATCTGCGTGCGCGGGATGCGCAGGCGTTCGGTGAGGTCGCCGAGCAGGTGCAACAGGCTGTCGATCTGCGGCTGGGCGAACGGGGTGGCGCCGTCGTTGTCCAGCTCGATGCCGATCGAGGCGGAATTGATGTCGGTGATCGTGCCCCAGCGGCCGGGGCCGGCGTGCCACGCGCGCAACTGATCGGACACCAGCTGGTAGATGTCGCCGTCGGCGCCGACCAGGTAATGCGAGCTGACCGGACCGCCGCTGTTCTTCGTGCGCAGGGTGTCCAGGCTTTCCTGCACCGAGTGCTGGTTGGTGAAGTGCAGCACGATCAGTACCGGGCGGCGGACGTCGTGGTTCGGCGAGGCCACCCAGGTCGCCAGCGGGTTGCGTGGTGGCAGCGGCGCGCAGGCGGTGAGCAATGCGAGCAGCAGTAACGGGATCGCGCTGCGCAGCAGCCGGGGAAGGGAATACGGATGATCCATCACGCTCACTGCAGGTAAGGTTGCGCGATCGCCAGCGCGGTGTGGTACGGCTCCGGATCGTTGCGGTTGCTGAGCAGGATCACGGTGAGGTGCTGCTTCGGCCAGCGCACGACCACGTTGCGAAAGCCGATGCTCTCGCCGGAATGCCACAGCGTGTCGCCGGTGATGCGGTAGCCGTACCCGTAACTCGCTTCGTACGGCTCGCCGGTGACTTTCACGTGTGCGCCGAAGGCGAGCTGGCGCGAGGCGGCGCTGAGCAGGCGGTTGTCGTACAGCGCGGCGTCCCACTTCGCCAGGTCCTCGACCGAGGAGTAGATGCCGCCATCGCCAAGGGTGGCGCTGGTGACGCTCTGGTCGGTACGCGTCCAGCTGCCGTCCTGTTCGCTGTAGCCATAGGCACGGTGTTCCACGTCCGGGCCGCCGCGCACGTACATCAGGGTGTGATCCATGTGTAGCGGACTGAAAATGCGCTGCTGCAGGTACAGCGGCAGGCTGATGCCCGAGGCCCGCTCCACCACCAGGCCCAGCAGCACGTAGCCGGTATTGCTGTAGCGATAGGCGCTGCCCGGCGCGAAGTAGGTTTGCGACGTGGCGGACAGCATGCGCAGCACGTCGTTGTCGTTGAGCTGTTCGGTCGTGCCGGGCGGGATCAGGTCTTCGTAGTCGACCAGGCCGCCGGTGTGCGTGAGCAACTGGCGCAGGGTGACGGTGGACGTGGTCTGCGGCAACGAAGGCAGCCAATGACGCACCGGATCGTCGAGGTTGAGCTGGCCATCTTCGGCCAGCAACAGGATCGCCGCCGCCGTGAACTGTTTGCTCACCGAGGCGAGCCGGTAGTTGGTGGCCGGCGTGACGTCGTCGTTGTCTTCGAGGTTGGCCAGACCGTAGCTGCGGTTGACGATCGGCTTGCCGTCCTTGAGCACCAGCAGCGAAGCGCCGGGAACGTCGCCGGTGTAGCGCTGCATCAGCGCGTCGATCGGATCGACGGGTTTGGTGGCGCCGGCGCAGCCGCCGAGCAGCACGGTCAATGCGAGGCCGGCAAAGAGTCTTGGCATGGCGGGATTCCTCTTGTTCGTGCAGCGGTCATTGCACAGGTACGTCGTAAATCGTGTGCGGCGTGGGCTCCGGCGTGAAGGTGTAGTGCCACCATTCCATCGGGTAGTTGCGGAAGCCGCCGCGTTCCATCGCGCCGCGCAGCAACTGCCGGTTCGCGCGTTGTTGCGGGGTAATGCCGGGAGCGTCGGTGTGCGCGCGCACGTCGAAGAAGTCGAAGTCGGTGCCCATGTCCAGCGGCTCGCAGCGCGTGCCGTCGGTGGCGCAACGTTCGACGGTGAGGTCGGCGGTGCTGCCGCGGCTGTGACCCGAGACCGTGGCGATGTAGCCGTCGAGCAGCTTCGACTTGTCCAGTGCCGGGTAGTGCCGCGGCTTGGTGCGTTGGTCGTTCAGGTCGTGCGCCCAGCGCACGAAATTGGCCACCGCGCGGGCAGGGCGGTAGCAGTCCCACAGTTTCAGGCGCAGGTGTTGCGCGCGCAGCTCGTGTTCGACCCGGGCCAGCGCCTCGGCGACCGGGCGCAGCAGGAAACATTTGGGCGCGCGGTAGCCGTCCACCGGCACACCGACGAAGTTGTCGTGGCCGGCGTACTTGATGTCCTCGGCGATGTCCGGCACCAGCGTGCGGATGTCGACCAGGTTCGCCGCGGCGGCGGTCTTCGCCGGCGACAGTGCCGGTGGCTGTTCCGCAAGGCTGCCGGCGGACCAGCCGATGGCGGCGAACAGCGCGATGGCCGCGAGCGGGCGGCGCATCAGCGGCAATCACCGACGCGCTGGAGGTCGAGGTCCTCGTAGTCGAAGCTGAAGTCGCCCAACGGATTGACCTTGGCCATGCGCAGGGTGATCGGCTGGCTGCCGGTGGCCGCATGGAAATCCAGCCAGGCATCCAGATCGGCCGGATCGTTCCAGTCCACCAGGTAGCGGTCGCCCAGGCGCATCACCGTGCCGGCCAGCATCGGCGACTTCGCGGCGGCGAGATGCATCTTTCCACCGCGCGGGCACAGAGTGATGTCGCCAAACCACGGGTCACGATACTGCCCGCTCCAGCGCGCCAGTTCGGTAGTGCTGGCTGGCCGCTGCGCCGAAGTGTCCGGGGCGGACGAGGACGGCGGTCGCTGCTTCGCCTGTTGCTCCAGCGCGTCGGCGTACCAGCGTACGTCGCGGGTGTCGTCGGGCGCGGTGAAATGTTTCATCAGCACTTCGCTGAGCACGGTGCGCGCATCGTCCGCCTCGCCATTGATCATGAGCACGAAGCCGCTCTTGCGATCCGGCAGCAAGGACAACATCGAGTACATGCCGTTCAAGGTGCCCGTGTGCCACACGTTCCACTGGCCGTCGACGTCGGCCATGCGCCAGCCGTAGCCGTAGGCCATCACGTGCGTGTTGTCCCAGGCACGGCGCTGCGCGGATACCGGGATCAGCATGTGCGGCGCCTGCAGCACGTCACGCTGCACCGGCGACAGCCACTTCAGCTGTGCCGACGTGGGTACCAGCCAGTTGCGCGCCCAGCTCAGCATGTCGGTGAGGTCGCAGCGGATGCCGCCGGCGGCGGCCGAGGTGATCGCGGGAACCGCGGCGTCTTCGGACATCGCCACGTTGCGGCCGTTGTCGCGGCGATGCGGCGTGGCCACGTCGCCCACGGTGTCGCGGTTCCACGCGCCGACCTGGCAGCGGCCCAGGCCCAGCGGCTCGAACACTTCGCGCTGCATCAGCGTCTCGTAGGACGCACCGCCCGCGGCGGCGGCGACTTCGCCGGCGACCACGTAGAGCAGGTTGTCGTACTGGTAATCCGAACGGAAGCTGTAGTCGGGCTTGATGAAGCGCAGGCCGTGGATGATGTCCTCGCGGGTGAAGTTGTTCGGCTCCGGCCACAGCATCAGGTCGCCGCCGCCCTCGGGCAGGCCGCTGGCGTGGGTGAGCAGGTCGGCCACGCGCATGTTCGCGGTGACCCACGGGTCGTTCATGCGGAATTGCGGCAGGTACTTCGTGACCGGATCGTCCCAGCGCAGCTTGCCCTGGTCGACCAGCCGGCCGAGCAGGGCAGTGGTCATCGCCTTGCTGTTGGAGGCGATCTTGAACAGCGTCCGCGGAGTGATCTTCTGGCCCGAGCCGGCGACGGTTTCGCCGACGGTGCGCGTATAGACGATTTGCCCGTTCTCGATCACGCCCACGGCGATGCCGGGCAGCTGGTAGCGGGCGACGGTGGCGTCGACGATCTTGTCGAAGGCGGCGGTTTCCACGCCGGGCGTGGCTGCGTGAACGAGCGTGCAGCCCAGCCCGAGTGCCACGGCGAGCAGCAGGTGCGGCTTAATGACGGTTGGCATGGCGCTCGACCTCGCTCCATACGCGTAGCAGGTTGCCGCCCCACAGCTTGGCGATGTCGGCGTCGCTGAAACCGGCCTTGCGCAGCGCGGCAGTGACGTTGCGGGTTTCGCTGGCGTCCTTCCAGCCGGTGATGCCGCCGCCGCCGTCGAAGTCCGAGGCGAGGCCGACGTGGTCGATGCCGGCGATCTCCACCATGTGGCGGATCTGCTTGACGTAGTCGTCCAGCGTGGCCAGCGGGTATTGCTTCTGGATCTCGGCCATGCCCGCTTCCATCGCGGGCCGGTAGTCGTCGTTGTCGCTGTCATATTCCTTTTCGCCGGCCTGTTTCGCCACGCGTTCCTGCAGCGCCTTCTCGGCGGCTTCGCGGCCGGGATCGTGCTTGAGGAATTCCTTGTACGCCACCGCCTGGATCACGCCGCCTTTCGCGGCGATCGCGCGCAGCAGGTCGTCGGGCAGGTTGCGCGGATGGTCGAGCACGGCGCGGGCGCCGGAGTGCGAGGCGATGAGCGGCGTGCTGGAGACCTTCAGCGCATCGCGCACGCAGTGGTCCGAGGCGTGCGAGATGTCGACCATCATGCCGAGCTGGTTGGCGCGTTTCACCACGGCGCGGCCGAAATCGCTCATGCCGGTGTCGCCGGCGCTGTTCATCACCGGCTCGCCGTGCTTGGTATCGGGCAGCGAGCTGCTGCACAGGTCGTTGTTGCCGACATGGACCAGGCCGACCGAGCGCGCGCCGCGATCGAAGGCGGCGTCCAGGCGGCGGATGTCATGGCCCAGCGAATAGGCGTTCTCGATCTCGATCGTCGCCGAGAGCAGGCCGGCCTTGTGGTTGGCGAGCAGTTGCTCCGGCGTGGTGGCCAGGCGGATGCGGTCGGGATACATCATCAGCATGCGGCCGATGCCGTCGTATTTCTGGCTGGCCTGTTTCACCGCCTTGGCGTAGCCGGCGGCATCGAGCTGGTGCTGCGGCACCCAGATCACGAAGAACGCCGCGTTCAGGCCACCGCGTTCCATCTTGCCCAGGTCGACCAGCAGGCGGGTGTCCTTGCCCACGTCGAAGCGCGGCTCGCCCATGTAGTCGAACGGGATGTCGACGTGCGTGTCGATGGTGATCGGCGGGTCCTGCTGCGCCTGTGCGGGCAGCGTGCCGGCGAAGCTCAGGGCGGCGAGGATGGCAAGGCGGATGGCACAGTTCATGGTGTCTCCCAGTTCCGCGCCGGCTGTTCGCCGGCGATCATTTCCTCGAAGTGCTGACGGCGCCGCACTACGGCGTAGCGGCCCTGCCGCAGCAACACTTCGGCGGCGAGCGGTCGCGAGTTGTAGGTGGATGCCATCGACGTACCGTACGCGCCGGTGGCCTTGATCAGCAACAGCTCGCCGGCCACGCACTCGGGCAGTTCGCGCCCGCGGGCGAAGGTGTCGCCGGTTTCGCAGACCGGGCCGACGATGTCGTAGGTCGTCATCGGCCGTGATGCATCCGTCACCGGCACGATGTCATGCCAGGCATCGTACAAGCTGGGCCGCTGCAGGTCGTTCATGGCCGCGTCCAGCACCAGGAAGCTGCGTTCGACGCCGGGTTTGACGCGAATCACCCGGGTCAGCAGCACGCCGGCTTCGGCGATCAGGTAGCGGCCCGGTTCCAGCAGCAGCTTGCCGCGGTAATCGGCCAGCGCTTCGCGAATCACGTCCACGTAATCGGACGCGGCCACCGGCTGATCGACGCCGGCGCGATAGCACACGCCGAGTCCGCCGCCGACATCGATGCTGTTGATCGGATGGCCAGCCTGTTCGAGCTCGCGCCAGAACGCGGCGACCCGCTGCAGCGCGAGGCGGAACGGTTCGACGCTGAGGATCTGCGAGCCGATGTGCACGTGCAGGCCATCGAGCTGCACGTGGCTCAGCTGTTTGCGTTTGGCGAACCAGCGACGGGCCTCGTCGATGCTGACGCCGAACTTGTTCTCGGACTTGCCGGTGGAAATCTTGGCGTGGGTATGCGCATCCACGTCGGGGTTGATGCGTACCGCGGCGCGTGCAGTCACATCCTGCGCCTTCGCGACGCGTTGCAGGGTGTGCAGCTCGTCCAGCGACTCGACGTTGAAACGCATGATGCCCACATTGAGCGCACCGGCGATCTCGTCGGCGCTCTTGCCCACGCCGGAGAACACGATGCGCTCGGCCGGCATGCCGGCGTTGAGGGCGCGGCGCAGTTCGCCGACCGAAACGATGTCGGCGCCGACGCCGACGTTCGCCATCAGTTGCAGGATGGCGAGGTTGGGATTGGCCTTCACCGCGAAGCAGATGGTGGCGTCGAGGCCGGCCAGTGCCGCCTGCAGCTCGCCGATGCGCTGGTGGATCGCGCTGGCGGAGTAGGCGTGGAACGGGGTGGGGAATCGCTCGGCCAGTTGTCGCAGGTCGACGCCGTCGAAGTGGCTGTGTGAGGTTGGCGTTGAAGACGCGTCCGTGGTGGCAGCCGGCGTAGCGGCGTTCGTTTTCATCATCGGCTGCACGTGGCTTGTTTCCGCGTCAGGTGGGTTGCCGGCGCACGCGCGTGGAATCGTGCCCGGCAAAAAAAGGCGACCCGCCACGAGAGCGGGCCGCCTGGGGGAGTAAACCTCAGTACGTGTAAGTCACGACCAGTTGCATGTAGCGCGGCGATTGCCACACGGTGCCCTGCCCGAAGTAGGGCATCTTGGTGCCGGGCGTGCTCTCGTAGCGGGAATGCACGTTGACGACCGTCTGGCTGTTGAGCAGGTTGTAGATGGAGAAGCGCGCCTTCAGATCGATATCCTTCACCGGCAACGTCCAGGTTATGTTGGCGCTCAGGTCCTTCACCCACGGCATGCGGCCGAACGCGCCACGCTCCGTGTAAACCATCTCGCGCGTCCGCCAGTCGGAACAGTTCGCCTGACACAGCCAGCCCGAGCCGCCGCCGCTGAACTCGCTGGGGCCACCGGCGCTGCGGTTGTCGTTGGGCCAGCGCACGCCGAACGCGGTGATCGGTCCACCGGAATAGGCTGCGAACGTGCCGCCCAGGCTCCACATGTCGTTGAGCTTGTAGCTGCCGCGCAGCTTGATCTGGTGGCGATGGTCGTTGAACAGGACGCCATAGCGCTCGTTGACGGCCGGGTGGTCGTAGTACTGCACCAGATTGGTGTCGGCGTAGCCGGTATCCGAGTTCACCGGGCCTTCGATGTTGCCCTCGCTCTTGGACCAGATGTAGCTGGCATTGAAGGCCCACTTGCCGTCCCATGCGCGATCAAGCTGCAGCTCGACCGCCTTGTAGGTACGCCGCGGCTTCTTGTAGCCCATGATGGTGCCGCTGCCCAGCGCCTTGTAGCCATCCTTCGAACCGTCGAAGGTAACCCAGCTGTTGGTATCGGGGCACCACAAGGTGGACTTTTCGCCCGGGTTGAGGATGGGCCAGTCGCCGGAGTACCAGTCGCATCCCTCGACATGGTTGGTGCGCACGTCTTCCACCGCGCGGGTCATCTTGCGGTAGGTGACATTCGCGCCATACGACCAGGTCTGGTTGATCGCCTGCTGGAAGCCCAGGATGTACTCGTCCTGGAAAACCTGCTTCAGGTCGCGATCGACCGCGGTGCGCACGTCATCGGGTGCGGAAACGTTCCCATCGGTATTGACCGGGCCGAGCTGCGCGCCGAGCTGGGGGAAAAGATAGGTGCCGCCAGTGACCGGGTCGGTCTTCTGGGTCCAGCCATCGAGCGCGTAATAGGTGTGCTCATCCGTGGTGCCGCCGCCGAAGTAATCGGTGAGTTTGTTGGTCAGCGGGATGTAGTAGCGGCCCGCGTTGCCGAACACTTTCGTCGTGCCGTCACCCTTCACGTCCCAGCTGAAGCCGAGGCGCGGGGAGATCATGTCCTTGAAATCGGCCTTGGCGAAGGTCGCACCCGAAGCGAGCGTGTTCTCGAACTTGTCGCCGCGCACGCCCAGGTTCAGCAGCAGGGTGGGCGTGACGTTCCAGCTGTCTTCCACGTAGATGGCCTGTGCCTTGGTCGAAACCGGGGCACCGGTGATGTAGTGGCGCGCGTCGACGTAGGCAGTGCCAGCGGCGACGACCCCACCGCCGGGAAGCTCGCGTTCGTCATCAGTGGCAGTCGCGGGCATGCCAAGCACCGTGTAGCTGACGCCGTCGCCCGGATATACCGTGGAGCTGTTGGAATCCATGACCTCCTGGTCCAGGCCGAAGCGCAGCAGGTGATTGTCCAGCGGGGTCCATTCGAAGTCGAGGCGCATCGCCTTGCGCTTGTCGAAGCGGCTGCTGATGCTGTCGTTGGTCGGGTGGCAGCCTTCCTGCACAGTCCGTTCCCCGAACAAGGCGGTGTAGCTGCTGTCGCGGTAGACCTTGCTGCAATCGGCGTCCGACACGCTGCCGCCAGTGGCACTGCGCTTGTTCACGCCGTACATCGCCTTGGCGACGAAATTGTCGCCAAAATGACCGGTATAGGTGAGCGAGCCGTTGTCGCCGCCGGAACCCGAAGTGCTTTCGCCCAGTTTGTCGCCGAACTTGGCGTTGTCCCAGGTGTAGCGGTAATTGCTGGTGGCCGACTCGGCCTTGTCGGAGAAGGCCAGCAGTTCCAGCAGGTGGTTATCGTTGATGTGCCAGTCGAGCTTGGCGCCCCAGAAATTGTTGGCGTTCTTGGTTTTCCAAGCCTGGGTCGTGTCGATGTCCTGCGGCCTGGCGTCGCGCCGTTCGTACATGCCGAAGAAGAACAGCTTGTCTTTCACGATGGCGCCGGACGCCCACACGTTGGCCTTGTAGAACGGGTTCACGTCGCGGCTGGTACGGTCCCGCTCGTCGATGGTGCCGTCGCTATGGAAGTGGTCCTTTTTCGCCGATGCCCACGACGACGGTTCCAACGTCGTTTCCGCGCCGAAATGGAAGTCGTTGCCGCCGGAGCGTGTCACGGCGTTGATGACGCCGCCCGTGCTGCGGCCGAACTCCGCCGAATAGCCACCGGTCTTGACCTGGAATTCCTCGAAAAACGCGAACGGCACCGAGGAAAAACCCTGGCGGCGATACGGATCGGTCACGTCGAGGCCATTGATGTAGACGACGTTCTCGGCCACCGACGAGCCGCCGAAGCTGATGCCGCCGAAGGTGGCCCCCGAGGCAATCACGCCCGGCGCCAGCAGCGCGACCGCCCCCACGCTCTGATCCACCGGCAAGCGCGCCAGATCTGCACGGGTGATGTTGGTGGCCGATTCGGTGGAGAACACGTCAACGCGGTTGACTACCTGCGAGCCCACGACCTGGACCGACGCCAGGTTGGTCACGTTGCCGCTGCTGCCCAGGTTGACGGTGGTGGTGCCGCCCAGCGAGACGGCAACCGAAATCGGCGTGCCGACCGTCTGGCCGCCGCGCAGGACCTGGAGGCTGTAATCGCCTACCGGCAGTTGGGCCACTCGATAGGTGCCGTCGGCGTTGACCGTGACGGAGCGGGCCTGCCCGGTCGCGGTATTGGTGACGGTGATCTGCGCGCCGGCGTCGGCGCGCCCCGCCACGGCACCGGTGACGGCCTGGGCCAGCACGGGACCCCCAGCCAACGACGCCAGGCCGAGGCCGAGCGCCATGCAAAGTACGGTCCTGCGCAATGTCCGGGTGTTGCTCATTTCCCCATCTCCCCATCGACGCCGTCGATGCCATGTTTATGAAAAGCTGCCAGTTGGTTATTTGCCGCTGCGTCCCTGCGCCGCTGGCAGAACCTGCCAGTCGAAGTCGTAGTCCAGTTGGTCGAAGTAAAGGTTGCCGCCGCGCCATTCGGCCTCACCGCGCTGCGAGTCCACGTCGTCGGAACGGAAGTGCCGTTTGGACGGCTGGAAGCTGCGCGAGAAATCGTCGTTGAACGCGATGCGGTAGTTATCGAGGCCACCGAGGTAGAACCACTCCAGCGCCTTGTCGTCCGACGCGATCGGATGCAGGCGGCCGGTGGTGACGTCCATCGGCACCCAGCCGTAGGGCGCCAGGTACAGGTAACCCCAGTCGTGGATGTTGCTGTAATGGCTGCCGTCGTCGGAATAGACCATGCCCGATTGCCAGCGCGTGGGGATGCCGTTGAGGCGCAGCAGGGTCATCAGCAGCAGGGTCTGCTGGCCGCAGTCGGCGTGACCGGCGTGCAGTGCGTAGTCGCTGATGTTGGAAATGGTGGAGTATTCGCGCGCGCCGGCCCAGGGGATGCGGTCGACCGCGGCGAACAGTTTCTGCGCGATGCGATAAGGATTTTTCTCGTCGCCGACCGCGTCGTGCGAGAACTTGCGCATCGCGTCGGTGAATACGATGTGCGGTGCGCGTTCGGCCACGAACGGGGCCAGTTCCGGCGTGATGGTTGCCGGCTGCACCTGGTCCGGATCGATCGCGTGGTACTGCGCGGACAAGGTCAGCTCGTAGCTGACCGAGAACACCGTCTTCTGCCCGGCCACCGCGGGCTTCTCCAGGTACGCCGTGCGCTGCAGCGCCGACTCGGGCGCGATCTGGTGCTTGGCCGGCACGCTGGCGACGTAGCGGATGTCTTCCTGCTGGCCCGGCACCGCGCGCGGGTACGGAATCCAGGCGCGCACGGTCTCGCCGGCGGGCACGGCGTCGGCGTCGACGGTCAGCGTCTGCGTCATGCGCAGGCGGCGCGGCAGCACGCTGCTGCGGTGTTCGACCAGCGCGGCCTTGTAGATCGCGCGCTGGTGGTCGTTCAGTGCTTCCATCGGGCCTTCGACGAAGGGCGTCTGCACCGCGCGCCGTGCCAGCGCTTCGGGGCTGAGCCGGAACAGGTTGGCGGGCGAGCGCTTGAAGTACAGCGTCTTGCCGTCGATGACCTGGTGCTCGAACAGGCCGGCCGCGTTCCACTTCGCGAACTCGGCGTCACTGAGGTCGGGAATCTGCTTGCGCACGCGCGCCTGGACGTCGTCGGCGCTCAGGGTGAAGTCGAGCAGGATGCGGCGCATGCGTTCGCGCTGGAACGCGAGCACGTTGCGCGTGTCGGTGGACAGGCCGGGCTGTGCCATGGCGCCGGTGATCGCCGTGTCGGCGGCCTTGAAGTGGCCGGCGTCGATCTGGGCGATGATGGGGGCAACGGCGTTGCCGTCAGTGCCGTTGCCGGCGGATGCAAACGGTGCGACGAGCAGCAGGGCGAACAGGGACACGACGACGCGCAGGCCACGTGCCTGACGGCGTATTCCCGGTGCGACAGGCAGCAACGTATCCATCGACAAACATCCCCTGCAACGAATCCCCTGAAACCGTTGTGTAACACGCTTGCAAATGCCGGTCAATAATTTATGCTTCAACGGAAGTTTGTAAGAATCAGCTATTCCTTGATGGTGGACGCCAACCAGCCTGCGAATGCCCGCGAACGATCCACGAGGGGATGCATGTGATCCACACGGTCTGGCCCTACCTGGCGCTGATGTTGCTGATCGCCGGCTTGTTTCCGGCGGTGGAACGCCGCTTCGGCTGGAAGGTGTTTTCGGTGCTGCCGCCGATCGTGCTGACCTACCTGCTGGTCACCGCGCTGGCGGTTTCCGGGTTGTGGCAGGTCAACGTGGAGATCAAGGCGGCGCAGTCGATGCTGGTGTCGCACATGGTGCCGGCGCTGCTGTTCCTGCTGATGATCAACTGCGACCTGCGCGCGATCTGGCGGCTCGGCCCGCGCGTGCTGGGCGTGTTCGCCTGCACCTCGCTGAGCCTGTTCGTGGCCTTCATCGGCACCTACCTGATCTATCGCCACTGGCTGCCCGGCAACG
>NZ_BAAAFK010000001.1:674377-822758 GCF_039523495.1 Rhodanobacter soli
ACACGTACCTGGCAATGTCGCTGCTGACCGATGCGCTGGGTTACTCGATGTGGGTGGTGGTGCTGTTCTCGGTGGCGCGACTGGCACCGGCGTTCAACCGCTGGACCCGGGCGAAATCCAGCGGCGACATTCCGCTGGCGCCGGTGAAGGCCAAGGCGCCGACCACCTACGACAGCGTGCTGTTGTGGTTGGGCATGGCGCTGGCGGTGGCGGCGCTGTCGGGCTGGCTGGCCGGCTGGCTGCCGGTTTCCGGCATGATCAGCGCGACCACCTGGACGATCCTGCTGGCCACCGGCTTGGGCCTGGTGGTGGCGCACACGCCACTGGCGGAGTTCCCCGGCGCCAGCACGATCTCCAGCGCGATGTTGATAAGCGTGGTGGCGGTGCTGGCCTCGCAGAGCAACTTCCAGGGCATCGCGGCGGCCCCGCTGTACCTGCTGTGCGGCGTCACCATCATCGCGATCCACGCGGTGCTGCTGATCGGCTGCGCCAAGCTGTTCCGCTTCGACCTGTACCTGTGCGGGATCTCTTCGCTGGCGCATATTGGCGGCGTGGCCGCCACGCCGATCCTGGCGGCCAGCTATTCGGCTGCACTGGTGCCGGTCGGTATCCTGCTGGCCCTGCTCGGCTACATCCTGGGCACCGGTTTCGGCCTGCTGGTGGCGACGATCCTGTCCACGCTGGCGACTACCTGATGCGGTTTCAACATAGGACCAAGACGATGCGACTTCCCCTGCTTGCCGTTACCGTGCTTGCGCTCGCCTTCGCCGGCGCACCGTCGCAGGCGCGCGAGGCGAACGCTGCGTTGACCGTGCCGCCGTCCGGCGTGCTCGGCGTCGGCGAGGCGCAGCTCACCCCCGCGTTCTGGGTCGGCCTGCAAGCCAAACCCGATCAGGTGATCCTCGACCGCGCCGCGATCGAGGCGCAGAACGCGAAGCTGCTGCAGCTCGATCCGTCGATGTACGACCTGCGCGCGCTGCCGAAAACCTTGAGCCGCGAGCAGGTTGCCGGCTGGATCACGGCGCTGTCCGAGCGGCCGGACCGTCCGCTGTTCGACGTCGACGGCCGTCCGGTGCCGGCCGCAACGCTGGATGCCGTGGTCGGCAACCTCGCGCTCGATGCGATTCCCGCACAGCAGCCGACGCGCTACGGCCTGGTGGTGCGCCGCGCCGCGTTGCGCACGTTCCCGACCACGCTGCGAGTGTTCAGCGAGAAGGGCGACACCGACATCGACCGCTTCCAGGAAAGCGCCGAGTTTCCCGGCACGCCGGTGGCGATCGTGCACGCCAGCGCCGACGGCCAGTGGCTGTTCGTGGTCAGCCCGCGCTACGCGGCGTGGATCGACAAGAATGATGTCGCCGAAGGCAGCGCGACCGAAGTGTTCGGCTACGCCGACAAGACGCCGTACCGGGTGGTCACCGGCGCCGTCGAGCGCACCGTGTTCACCCGCGAGCAGCCGGCGGTATCGCAGCTGCCGCTGGACATGGGGACGCGCGTGCCGGTGGTGACCAAGCTGTCGCCGGATCAGCCGGTCAACGGCCAGACGCCGTACGCCGCGCACGTGATCGAGTTGCCGCTGCGCCAGGCCGACGGCTCGCTGGGGTTCAGCCCGGCGCTGCTGCAGAAGAACACCGATACCGCCGCCGACTACCTGCCGCTGACCCGCGCCAACATCATCCGCCAGGCGTTCAAGTTCCTCGGCGAGCGCTATGGCTGGGGTCACGCCTATGACGGCCGCGACTGCAGCGGCTTCGTTTCCGACGTGTACCGCAGCATGGGCGTGCAGATGCCGCGCAACACCAGCAGGCAGGCGATCAGCCCGGCACTGGAGCATCGCGCGTTCACCGCGAAGGACAGCCGCGAGGAGCGCCTCAAGGCCGCGCGGGCGTTGCAGGTGGGCGACCTGGTCTACATCCCCGGCCACGTGATGATGGTGATCGGCCAGCTGCACGGCCAGCCGTACGTGATCCACGACGCGGGCGGCATGAGTTACCGCAAGGCCGACGGCAGCAAGGCGCGGGTCAGGCTCAATGCGGTGTCGGTGACGCCGCTGCTGCCGATGCTGTTCAACGACAAGCAAAGCTATGTCGACCGCATGACCAGCATCGTGCGCATTCGTCAGTGAGCACGCCTGTACCAAGAAAAAAGGACACAGATTCCATGAAGGTTTGCCCATGAAAATCACCGACATCCAGTTCGGCATGCTGCGGGTGCCGCTGAAGACCCCGTTCAAGACGGCGCTGCGCACGGTCAACACGGTGGAGGACATCGTGGTGATGGTGCATACCGACGAGGGTTCGGTCGGTTATGGCGAGGCGCCGGCCACCGCGGTAATCACCGGCGATACCCACGGCTCGATCATCGACGCGATCCGCCACTACATCTCGCCGCGGTTGATCGGCCAGGACATCGCCAACCTCAATCACATCACCCAGCTGATCCAGTCCTCGATGGAGAAGAACACCAGCGCCAAGGCGGCGGTGGAGATCGCGATCTACGACCTGTGGGGTCAGCTCTACAACGCGCCGCTGTACAAGCTGCTCGGCGGCGGCGACCCGGTGATCACCACCGACATCACCATCAGCGTGGATTACATCGACAAGATGGTGGCCGATTCGGTTTCCGCGGTGGAACGCGGCTTCGAATCGCTGAAGATCAAGGTCGGCAAGGACATCGGCGTCGACATCGAGCGGGTCAAGGCGATCTACGCGGCGGTGGAAGGGCGCGCGCTGCTGCGGCTGGACGCGAACCAGGGCTGGACCGCCAAGCAGGCGGTGTACGCGCTGCAGACGCTGGAGGAGGCCGGCATCAAGCTGGAGCTGATCGAGCAGCCGGTGAAGGCGCGCGACCTGGCCGGCATGCGCTACGTCACCGAACGCGTGCACACCCCGGTGATGGCCGATGAGAGCGTGTTCGGCCCGATGGAAGTGATCGAGCTGATCCGCCTGCGCGCGGCCGACATCATCAACATCAAACTCATGAAGACCGGCGGCATCTCCAACGCGATCCGCATCGCCGACATCGCCGCGATGCACGGCATCGAATGCATGATCGGCTGCATGCTGGAGACCAGCATCAGCGTGGCGGCGGCGGTGCACGTGGCGGTGGCGAAGTCGAACGTGATCACCAAGATCGACCTGGACGGGCCGTCGCTGTGCCAGTTCAATCCGGTCGACGGTGGGGTAATCTTCAACGAGTCGGAAATCTCGGTGACGGACGCGCCTGGACTGGGCATCCGCGAGATCCGCGGATTGGAGAGGATCGAAGCCTGATGTCGCCACTGGTCAAAATCCGTTCGGAACGCGACCAGATGTCGGCAGTGGAGCGGCGCATCGCCGACTTCATCCTGGAGAACGCGCAGTTGCTGCGCGACTACTCCTCGCAGCAACTGGCCAACGCGCTGGGGATCAGCCAGTCCAGCGTGGTCAAGTTCACCCAGAAGCTGGGCTTCAAGGGCTATCCGGACCTGAAGTATTCGGTCGGCGAAGCGATCGCCCGCGCCGACAACGGCGACACGCCGCAGGTCGCAGCGGCGAGCGGCGGCGAGGGCGGCGGCGCGTCCGCCGGCAACCTGTGGCGGCGCAAGTCCGAAGCCGAGGAGGCGACCCGGCTGATCAATCCGCCGGAAACCCTCCACGCCGTGGCCGACGCGATCGAGCAGGCCGGCCGTGCCGGCAAGGTGTTCATCATCGGGCTGGGCGAGGACGACATCCATGCACGCGGCTTCGCGCTGAAGCTGTCGCTGCTGGGCATCCTCACCGTGCACAACTTCGACACCGCGCGGATGACCGCGAACGTCTCCGCGGCCAGCGCCGGCGACGTGCTGCTGGTGTTTTCCGAGCATGGCAACCATCCGGCGCTGTGCAAGATCAGCCGCTACTTCCGCGAGCGCCGCGGCCAGGTGATCACGGTGACGCGGCACACCGCGAACCCGTTGCGCGCGCTGGCCGACCTCTCCCTGGTGGTGTCGGCGCACGACGAGCTGCCGTACATCCAGCCGCTGCTGTACCAGTCGGCGCTGCAGCACCTGCTCGACGGCGTGTTCGTGCAACTGTGCGAAGACCACGACGATCGTCACGCGCAGCTGCTGGCCAACCTCGACCGCATCCAGCTGATGCTGGAGCCGTAACCACGGAAATCGGGAATCGAGACAGGAGCAACACTCCAGGCGGATTCCCACACTTGTCGCGTGACGTTCAACTACCGGATGAAAAGCTGATGACTGTTCGCCGCCGCACCCTTGCCCTGCTGACGTTTGCCATCACGCTTGCCGGCGCCGCGCATGCCGGCGCGGCGGCCACGCCTTGGCACGACGCCCGCCAGCTGGTGCTGGTCACCACCGCCGGCTGGAACGTGAATCACGGCACCCTGCGCACGTTTGCGCGCGACGGCGACGGTTGGCGTGAAGTGCGCGCCGCCACGCCGGTAACCATCGGCAAGAACGGCGCCGGCTGGGGGCTGGGCCTGAACGCGCCGCAGCATGACGGGCCGCTCAAGCGCGAAGGCGACAACCGCAGCCCGGCCGGTGTGTTCCGCATCGGCGAGGCGTTCGGCTATGCCGCGCATGCGGCCACCGCGCTGCCGTATCGCGCGCTCACCGCCACCGATTACTGCATGGATGTCAGCGGTGCGGCGCAGTACAACCGCATCGTCGACGCCAACGTGGTCGGCGCCGACGCCGTGAAGGGTTCCAGCGAACCGATGCGGCGCGACCTGCACGTGAACGGCGACCAGGGCTACCGGCTCGGCTTCGTGATCGAGCACAACGCGCAGGCGGCACCGCAGGGCGGCAGCTGCATCTTCGCGCACCTGTGGAAGTCGCCCAGCGACGCCACCGCCGGCTGCACTGCGATGACGCCGGCAGTGATGGAATCGCTGCTGGCCTGGCTGAAGCCACAACAGCATCCGGTCTTCGTGCTGCTGCCGCAGGCCGAATACGAGCGTTTGCGTGCGGACTGGCAACTGCCGGCGCTGGCCTCCGCGGATGCTGCGCAATGAGTGCGACCACCCGGGTCCTGGTGGGACTGGCCACCGGCGCGCTGATCGGCCTGCTGCTGGCCGGCTGGAACGAAACCATGGCGCTGCAGGTGGCGAACGTGGCGCAGCCGATCGGCAAGCTGTGGCTGAACGCGCTGCAGATGACCGTGGTGCCGCTGGTGCTGGCGCTGGTGGTGGTGGGCGTCAACACCGCCACCGACGCGGCCGCCTCGGGCCGCATCGCGCGACGCGCGATCGTGGTGTTCATCGTGGTGCTGACCGGCGGCGCGCTGTTCGCGGCGCTGGCCGCGCCGCTGGTGTTCTCGCTGTTCCCGCACAACCCGGCGCTGATCACGGCGCTCGACCACGCCAGCGTGCCCGCGGCCGCGCAGGCGGCGCCGAACTGGATCGACACGTTGGTGGCGATCGTGCCGAATAACGCGATCATGGCCGCCGCGCAGAGCGCGATGCTGCCACTGGTGGTGTTCGCGCTGTTCCTCGGTTTCGCGCTGACCCGGATCGCGCCGGCGCGGCGCGCGCTGCTGATGGAATTCTTCCAGGCGATCGCCGACGCGATGATCGTGATCGTGCGCTGGGTGCTGTGGATTGCGCCGCTGGGCGTGTTCGCGCTGATCCTTTCGGTGTGCGCTCGCTCGGGCCTGGGCATGCTCAGCGCACTCGGCGTCTACGTGCTGGTCGAGTGCCTGCTGTACCTGGCGGTCACCGTGATGATGCTGCCGCTGGCGGTGGTCTTCGGCGGCGAACGGCTGCGCCGCTTTGCGCTGGCGCTGGTGCCGGCGCAGGTGGTGGCGATCAGCACGCAGTCGTCGCTGGCCTCGCTGCCGGCGATGCTGGAAAGCGCCGACCGCCGGCTCGGCTACCCGAAGCAGGTGGCCGCGCTGGTGCTGCCGATGGCGGTGAGCCTGTTCCGCCTGACCAGTCCGGTGCAGTACGTGACCTCGGCGGTGTTCATCGCCTGGGCCTACGGCATCGACCTGTCCACCGCGCAGCTGCTTGCCGGCGCGCTGCTGGCAGTGGTGATCAGCCTGGGTTCGGTCGGCCTGCCGGGCCAGGTCACCTTCATCGCCACCAACCTGCCGGTGGCGCAGGCGATGGGCCTGCCGCTCAGCCCGCTGGGCCTGATGCTGGCGGTCGACACCATCCCCGACGCGCTGGCCACGCTGGGCAACGTCACCGGCGACCTCACCGCCACCAGCGTGGTGACGCGGCAATCGCGGCGCGATACCACCTGAGCGGAGGCCTGGCGGGTGCGGCTTGCGCCGCTGGCGAACCGGGGCGGACGGCACGGCTATAATGCCGTGCCCGGCGCGCTGCGCCGCCATGTTCCGCAAGGCGCGCCATGCTGCTGATGATCGACAACTACGACAGCTTCACCTACAACCTCGTGCAGTACCTGGGCGAGTTGGGGCAGGCGGTCAAGGTGGTGCGCAACGATGCGCTGGACGTCGCCGGCATCCGCGCGCTGCGGCCATCGCACATCATGATCTCGCCGGGGCCGGGCACGCCGGATGATTCGGGCGTGTCGCTGGACGTGCTGCGCGAGCTGGCCGGCGAGATCCCGGTGTTCGGCGTGTGCCTGGGCCACCAGGCGATCGGCCAGGTGTTCGGCGGCAAGGTGATCCGCGCCAGGCAGATCATGCACGGCAAGACCTCGCCGGTGATCCACCGCGGGCAGGGCGTGTTTGCCGGCTTGCCGAATCCGTTCGAGGCGACGCGCTACCACTCGCTGGTGGTGGAGCAGTCGTCGCTGCCCGATTGCCTGGAAGTCACCGCGTGGACGGAAAACCCGGACGGCTCGATCGACGAGATCATGGGGCTGCGCCACAAGACGCTGGCGGTCGAGGGCGTGCAGTTCCATCCCGAGTCGATCCTGACCCAGCACGGCCACGACCTGCTGCGCAATTTCCTGGGCCAGCCGCTGAGGGCGGCGGCATGAACGACCATCTGCGCGCGATCACCATCACGCCGCAGGAAGCCCTGCAGCGCACGATCGAGCACCGCGAGATCTTCCATGACGAGATGATCGCGCTGATGCGCCAGATCATGAACGGCGAGGTGAGCCCGCTGATGACGGCGGCGATCATCACCGGCCTGCGCGTGAAGAAGGAAACCGTGGGCGAGATCACCGGCGCGGCGCGGGTGATGCGCGAGCTGTCGGCGAAGGTGGATGCGCCGCCGCACGCACACTTCGTCGACATCGTCGGCACCGGCGGCGACGGTTCGTCCAGCTTCAACATCTCCACCACGGCGATGTTCGTGGCGGCCGCAGCCGGCGCGCGCATCGCCAAGCACGGCGGGCGCAGCGTGTCGTCGAAGTCCGGCAGCGCCGACGTGCTGGAGGCGCTCGGCGCGGCGATCGAGCTGGCGCCGGCGCAGGTGGCCGCGTGCATGGCCGAGACCGACATCGGCTTCATGTTCGCGCCGAACCATCATCCGGCAATGAAGGTGGTAGCGCCGGTGCGCAGGGAAATGGGCGTGCGCACGCTGTTCAACATCCTGGGACCGCTGACCAATCCGGCCGGTGCGCCGAACATCCTGATGGGCGTGTTCCATCCCGATCTGGTCGGCATCCAGGTGCGCGCGCTGCAGCAGCTCGGCGCGCGGCATGCGCTGGTGGTGTGGGGCCGCGACGGGCTGGATGAGATCTCACTGGGCGCGGCGACCCTGGTCGGCGAGCTGCGCGATGGCGTGGTGCGCGAGTACGAGGTGGAACCGGAGGATTTCGGTCTGGCGATGGCGTCCAGCCGCAACCTGCGCGTGGAAAATGCGGACGAATCGAAGGCGATGCTGCTCGAGGTGCTGCAGGGCCGCCACGGCGTGGCGCATGACATCGTCTGCCTGAACGCCGGCGCGGCGCTGTATACGGCCGATGTGGCCGGATCGATCGGTGCCGGCATCGACTTGGCCCGTGCCGCGATTGCCAGCGGCGCCGCGCATGCGAAAATGCAGGCCTTCGTGGCAGCCACGCGACGGCTTGCCAATTCGCGGTAGGGCGTACATGGTGCGCAAAGCTGCTGCAGCCGGTGTGCCGGCGTCCTTGTCGCGCATCGGATGCGCCCCTACACCACCAGTGAGATGCCATGACTGACATTCTCAATCGCATTCTTGCCCGCAAGGCGGAAGAAGTTGCCGAACGCCGGGCCCGACTGCCGGAAGCCGAACTGATCGCGCGCATCGCGGACCTGCCCGGCACCCGCGGTTTCGCCGCGGCGATCGAGGCGAAGATCGACGCCGGTCTGCCGGCGGTGATCGCCGAGGTGAAGAAGGCCAGCCCGAGCAAGGGGCTGATCCGCACGAATTTCGACCCGGCCGCGATCGCGAGGAGCTACGCGGCCGCCGGCGCGGCCTGCCTGTCGGTGCTGACCGACAGTGACTTCTTCCAGGGCAGCGAGGCGTTCCTGCAGCAGGCGCGCGAGGCGTGTTCGCTGCCGGTGCTGCGCAAAGATTTCATCATCGACGCGTACCAGGTGTACGAGGCGCGCGCGATCGGTGCCGACTGCGTCCTGCTGATCGTCTCGGCGCTGGACGACGACGTGCTGCTGCAGCTGTCGTTGCTGGCCGCGGAGCTCGACATGGACGTGCTGTGCGAGGTGCACGACGAGGAGGAACTGGAGCGCGCGATGGCGTTGCCGGTGCCTCTGATCGGCGTGAACAACCGCAACCTGCGCAACTTCGAGACCTCGCTGGAGACGTCGCTGACGCTGCAGGGGTTGATCGAGTACGACCGCATCCTGGTGGCCGAATCCGGCATCCACACGCCGGAAGACGTGGCGCGCCTGCGCGCAGGCGGCATCCAGGCGTTCCTGGTCGGCGAGGCGTTCATGCGCGCCGAGGACCCGGGCACCGAGTTGCGACGATTGTTCTCGATCCCGTGACCGTGATGCCGGAGCGCGAAGCGGTGGCGCCAGCGGGCGCGGATGCGGTATCGCCGCGCGTGGTGTTGTTCGATTTCGACGGCGTGCTGATCTGCGGCGATTCGTTCTACCTGTTCATGCGCGAGCGCTACCGCCGTTCGTGGTGGCGCGGCCCGCTGGCGCTGCTGAGCACGCCGCTGCTGTTGCTGCAGCTGCCGTTCTCGCGCCGTCTGCCGATGCGTCTGCTGGTGCGTATCGCGCTGCTGGGGCTGGGCGAACGGCGTTACCAGGCTGCCGCGAACGCGTTTGCCGCCACCCTGGCACGGCGGCCGAGGCAGTTCTGTCGCGACGGCCTGCAGGCATTGCGCCGGCACCAGGCGCAGGGCGACCGGGTGATCGTGGTGACCGGCTGCGAGCACACCCTGGTCAGCGGAATCCTGCAGCAGCTGGGGCTGACCAACCTGGAAGTGCTGGCCTCGCAGTTGCGTCCCGGCTGGCTCGGCATGCGGCCGCTGTGGCACAACGTGGGCCGGCGCAAGGTGCAGTCGCTGGCCCGGCACGGACTCAGCGAGTGGCAGGTGGCGTACGGCGATTCCATGTATGACGCGGCGATGCTGAAGCTGGCCGCCGAGGCAGTGCTGGTCAACGGCACGCCCACGCTGTGCAAGAAGGTCGAGAAGGCGCTGGGCCGCGCGGTCACCCGCGTCGAGTGGTACTAGTAGAAGAGCGTGAGCTCCTACAGCAGCGTATGCGCCAGCTGGCCCAGGCTGATCAGTACGATCAGGCTGCCCACCGCGGCCATCACGGCCTGCTCGGGCAGGTGGCGTACCAGCCAGGCGGCGAACGGCGCGGCGATCACGCCGCCGGTGATCAGGCCCAGCACGATCGGCCAGTGACCGACGCCGACATGCCAGACCAGGGTGGCGGAGATGCAGATCGTCACCACGAACTCGGCCGCGTTGACCGAACCGATCGTGCTGCGCACGCCGCCACCGCGCGCGATCAAGGTGCTGGTGGCCAGCGGCCCCCAGCCGCCGCCGCCGATCGCGTCGAGCAGCCCGGCGAAGAAGCCCAGCACGCCACTGTGCTGTACCCGGTGGCGGGTCAGCCGCTTGCCGAAGGCGCGCAACAGCACCATCGTGCCGAGGATCAGCAGGTAGGCATTGACCCAGGGCCGGATCGCCTCGCCCGGCACGTTGGCCAGGAAGGTCGCGCCGAGAATGCCGCCGATCGCGCCGGGAATGGCCAGCTGCCAGAACAGTTTCCAGCGCACGTTGCCGAACCAGGCGTGCGCCGCGCCGGAAACGCCGGTGGTGAACACCTCGGCGGTATGCACGGTGGCGCTGGCCACCGCCGGCGGCAGGCCCAGCGCCAGCAGGATCGAGTTGGAGACCAGCCCGTAGGCCATGCCCAGCGCACCATCGACCAGTTGGGCGAGCAGGCCGACACCGACAAAAATGAAGAACTGTCCGTAATCCAAGCGCTGTCTCGCAGACGATGGCGGAGGCCATCCTCGACCCGTCTTCGTGAAAAAACCGGGTCAGATGGCCGACGGGTGAGTCCCGCGCGGGATCAGCGCGTACCGCGCACCACGATGGTCTTGCCGGAGACGTCGATCATGCGCTGCTCCTCCAGCTGCTTGAGCACGCGGCCGACCATCTCGCGCGAGCAGCCCACGATGCGGCTCACTTCCTGGCGCGAGATGCGGATCTGGGTGCCGTCCGGATGAGTCATCGAATCCGGCTCCTGGCACAGGTCGAGCAGGGTGCGCGAGATGCGGTTGGTGACGTCCATGAAGGCCATCCGGCTGACTTGGCGCGAAGTGCGCAGCAGGCGGTTGGTCAGCTGCGAGCCGATCGCGAACAGGATCTTCGGGCATTCCTCGCGCAGCGGGCCTTCCATCAGCTGGAACAAGCGCTCGTAGCTGACTTCGGCCATCTCGCACGGGGTGCGCGTGCGGACCATCGACTCGCGCTGGGCCTGCTCCACGAACAGGCCCATCTCGCCGATGAACTGGCCACGGCTGATGTAGGCAAGGATCAGTTCGCGGCCCTGCTCGTCCTCGGTGCATACCGCCAGCGAGCCCTCGACCACGTAATACAAGGTGTTGGCCGGGTCGCCGGGTCGGATGATCGCAGTCTTGCCCGGGTAGCGCCGGCGGTGGCACAGCGCCAGGAAGCGTTCCATCGCGGCCGGGTCGGGTGCGAAGCCGAGCGGAGCCTGCGAACGTTCAAAAGCCTGTTGGAGCTGGTATTTAAGTTGCGCCACGATCATCCCCTACAGAATGGTTGTCATTACAGCGGCAGTCGTTGCCACACGCCATGCGTGTCGCTGAACCATCCTTGCATGCTTGGCATTATGGCAAACCTGAGCGCTTGCCGCAGGTTCAATTTCTTTTCTTTTTGCCGCATACTGCGCGGTCTTCCGGATGCGGCAAGGTTGCCACATGCGGTTCACAAGGGTCGTGCAGGCTGTGCGCCTGCGCTTCACACCATACCGCGGGGACCCTTGTCGCTAACCCGCCTCTACTGCTGGCCGAACACCCGGTCATGGAGAGCCGCCCGTGGTCAAACCACTTCCCCGTCTGCGCCTGCAGGGTTTCAACAACCTGACCAAGGCGTTGAGCTTCAATATCTACGACATCTGCTATGCGGTGTCCGAGGACCAGCGCCGGCGCTACATCGAGTACATCGATGAGCAGTACGACGCCGACCGCCTGACCCAGATCCTCACCGATGTCGCCGAGATCATCGGTGCGAACATCCTGAACATCGCGCGCCAGGACTACGATCCGCAGGGTGCCTCGGTGACCATGCTGATCTCCGAGGAGCCGGTGGTCGAAAAGCTCGGCCGCGACTCGATCGCCGGCGCGGTGGTCGCGCACATGGACAAGAGCCACATCACCGTCCACACCTACCCGGAAACGCATCCGCACAACGGCATCGCCACCTTCCGCGCCGACATCGACGTGGCCACCTGCGGCGTGATCTCGCCGCTGAAGGCGTTGAACTACCTGATCGACAGTTTCGAGTCGGACATCGTGGTGTGCGACTACCGCGTGCGCGGCTTCACCCGCGACGTGAAGGGCAAGAAGCACTTCATCGACCACAAGATCAACTCGGTGCAGGACTACCTGGCCAAGCACATCCGCCAGAAGTACGAGATGTTCGACGTCAACGTGTACCAGGAAAACATGTTCCACACGAAGATGCACATCAAGGACTTCGACCTCGACACCTACCTGTTCGAGTCGCACGCCGACGACCTCTCGTTCAAGGAGCGCCAGCGCATCGAGTCGCTGCTGCGCCGCGAGATCGAGGAATTGTTCCACGGCCGCAACCTGATGTGACGAAAAACCCGCCGAAAGGCGGGTTTTTTTCCGGGTCGTGCCATCGCATGGATCTCGCAGGAGCACACCTTGTGCGCTCCTATACGCGATAAGCCACCGTCTTCATCAGCATCGAGCTGGCGTGCATCAGCTGCGGCAACGGGAACGGCAGTTCGATGCCGCCGCGTTGCTGCGCGGCCTGCGCGTGGCGGATCTCGTCCGACTGCATCTGCGTCAGCACGGCGCGCGAGCGCTCGTCCTGCGCGGGCAGCTTTTCCAGGTGCTCGGCGAGGTGGGCTTCCACCTGGCGTTCGGTCTCGACCACGAAGCCGAGGCTGACCGGATCGCCGGCCAGCGCGGCGGCCGCACCGATCGCATAACTGCCGGCGTACCACAGCGGGTTGAGCAGGCTCGGGCGGCTGTCCAGTTGCTGCAGGCGTTCGGCGCACCAGGCCAGGTGATCGGTCTCCTCGACTGCGGCATGCAGCAGGTGCTGGCGGTTGTCGGCGTTGCGCGCCAGCGCGGCCTGGCCGAAGTACAGCGCCTGCGCACAGACCTCGCCGGTGTGGTTGATCCGCATCAGTCCGGCGGCGTGGCGGCGCTCGGCATCGTCCATGTCCGTTTCGGCGATGCCGACGGCGGGGGAGGGCCGATGCGCTTGCGGTGAACCGGCGATTGCCTCCAGCGCGCGTTCGCAGCCGGCCAGCAGGCGGTCGAGGGGGCTCAGCGTGCGCACGGTCATGGGCTTTCCTGATTCGAATAGGGTTGTTCGAGTTGTTGGGCCAGCAAGGTCAGCGGGTACCGGGTCGGCCAGTCCGCGGGCCAGTGCGGAGGCGATCGCGATGCGCCCGCGCGGCGACTCCGCCTCGTTGCGGTGGGACAGACCGGCAGGCATAGCCCGCATTGCACGCATTGATCGGCCAGCTCGGCGATGCGGCCCTCGGGCGCGCGCAGGGGGGACTTTTCAAGCAGCATGGTGGTCATGCTATCATTGCCAGCTCACAGCTCGCCGGTCGGTGGGCTTGCGCCGTGGATGACGGCTCCGCTATCATCTCGCGCCTTTGTTCCATCGAAGCATGCTTACTCGAATCATGCGTACCGCCTCACGGCGGCAGACAGGTATTCTGAAATGAAAACGTTTAGCGCCAATGCCGACAACGTCAAGCGCGACTGGTTCGTGGTCGATGCCACGAACAAGACGCTCGGTCGCCTGTCGACCGAAATTGCCCGTCGTCTGCGCGGCAAGCACAAGCCGGAATACACCCCGCACTGCGACACCGGCGATTATATCGTGGTGATCAACGCGCAGAAGGTTCACGTCACCGGTGCCAAGCTGGACGACAAGAAGTACCACCGCTTCACCGGCTATATCGGCAACCTGAAGACCACCAGTCTGAAGGAGTTGCTGGCAACCTACCCGGAGCGCGTGATCGAGATCGCCGTCAAGGGCATGCTGCCGAAGAACCCGCTAGGCCGCGAGATGTATCGCAAGCTCAAGGTCTACGGCGGTGCCGAGCATCCGCATACCGCACAGCAGCCGCAGGCGCTGGAGATCTAAGGAAATGACCATGGCAATCCAGCAAAATTACGGCACCGGCCGCCGCAAGACCTCCGCCGCCCGCGTGTTCCTGCGCAAGGGCAAGGGCGAAATCGTGGTCAACGGCAAGTCGCTCGAGGCATTTTTCGGTCGCGAGACCTCGTGCATGATCGTGCGCCAGCCGCTCGAGCTGACCGAGAACACCGACAAGTTCGACATCAAGGTGACGGTTGCCGGTGGCGGCATCACCGGTCAGGCCGGCGCGATCCGCCTGGGCATCGCCCGTGCGCTGATCGAGTACGACGAAAGCCTGAAGTCGCCGCTGCGCAAGGCCGGTTTCGTGACCCGCGACGCCCGCGAGGTCGAGCGCAAGAAGGTCGGTCTGCACAAGGCACGTCGCGCCACCCAGTTCTCCAAGCGCTAAACTTACGTACCCTAGCCCCGTCGCCAAGCGGTAAGGCACCTGACTCTGACTCAGGCATTCGGTGGTTCGAATCCATCCGGGGCTGCCAATCCAGATGCCGACGCACGCAGCGATGCGTGACGACCCGGCCAAATGCCCGCCCTCCGGCGGGCATTTTCGTGTGGGCGATACCGAGTCTGCCGCGCGCCGGCGGCTGGACGCCGGCGTTGCCCACGTTCGCGGGAAATGCGCGAAATCGCATGAAATTACGCGTCGTTACGCGATCTTCTTCCTTTTTTTTCGCACTGCAGCAGCGTAAAATTTCCGCTTTCCCCGTTGCGAAACCTCGATGACGCCAACCTCTGACGATCCCGTCGGGCACGCCGACGTGCGCACGGTCGGCAGCACCGACGCCCTGCCGCTCGCCCCCGCGCTGGGGTTGTCGCTGGACGCGGCGCGCATGCCACGCAAGTCCACCCTGGTCACTCATCGGATCATGCTGATCAGTGTGCTGGCGGTGATCCTGGGCGTGGCGGCGGCCTATGTCGCCCAACTGCTCATGCTGATGATCAACCTGATCACCGACCTGTGTTTCTACGGCCGGGTGTCGGACGTGATCGGTCCCCATGCGCGCAGCGGCTCGTTCGTGCTGTCGCCGGCAGACAATCATCTGGGCGCCTGGGTCATCCTGATCCCCGCCATCGGTGGCCTGCTGGCCGGGATCATGGCGCGCTGGGGCTCGCGCGCGATCCAGGGGCATGGCATCCCCGAGGCGATGGAACAGATCCTCACCAACGAATCCAACATCCCCGCCCGCATCACCTGGCTCAAGCCGGTGTCCTCGGCGTTCGCGATCGGTACCGGCGGCCCGTTCGGCGCCGAAGGCCCGATCATTTCCACCGGCGGTGCGATAGGTTCGCTGATCGGCCAGCTGCTGCGCGTCACCGCGAACGAGCGCAAGGTGCTGCTGGCGGCCGGTGCGGCGGCCGGCATGGCAGCCGTGTTCGGCGCGCCGGTGGCTTCGCTGGTACTGGCGGTGGAGCTACTGCTGTTCGAGCTGCGTCCGCGCTCGCTGATCCCGGTGGCACTGGCCACGGTGACGGCGGTCGGCGTGCGCTACGCCACCTACGGCGCGGCGCCGGTCTTTCCGATGCCGGAGGTACTGCAACCGGGGGGCTGGGCGCTGGCCAGCTTCGTGCTGATCGGTGGCCTGGTCGGTTTCGCCTCGGTCGGCGTCACCCGGGCGGTGTACGGCGTCGAGGATCTGTTCGAGAAGCTGCCCATCCACTGGATGTGGTGGCCCGTCATCGGTGCGCTGGTGGCCGGCGTCGTGGGCTGGATCGAGCCGCGCACCCTGGGCGTGGGCTACGACAACATCGACGCCCTGGTGCAGGGCCACTTCGGCCTCACCATGTTGCTCACCTTCGGCACGCTGAAGTTCATCTCATGGGTGATCGCATTGGGCAGCGGTACCTCGGGCGGTACGCTGGCCCCCCTGTTCATGATCGGCGGCTCGCTCGGCGCGGTCATTGGCATCGGCATCAACCAGGTGATGCCCGGCTTCGGCGTCGATCCGCGCATCGCCGCGCTGGTGGGCATGGCCGCCATCTTCGCCGGCTCCTCGCGGGCGCTGCTGACCGCCGTGGTGTTCGCCTTCGAGACCACGCGCCAGCCGGCGAGCCTGTTGCCGCTGCTGGGGGGCTGCACCGCGGCCTACCTGATCTCGGCGCTGATCATGCGCAACACCATCATGACCGAGAAGATCGCGCGGCGTGGCGTCAAGGTGCCCTCCGAATATGCGGCCGATTACCTGGAACAAGTGAGTGTGGGTACGGTTTGCTCGCGCGATGTGGCGACCTTGCAAACGACCCAGACGCTGGCGGAAGTGCGGCGCTGGCTCGCCGAGGAATCTGCCGATACCCAGCATCGGAGCTATCCAGTCGTCGACGAGCAAGGTGACGTGAAAGGCATGCTGCCCCGACGTACTCTGCTCGACCCGCAGTGGCATTACACGCTGGCGCTGGGGGAGCTGCTCTCGGGACCACCGATTGCGGTCAGTGAGAGTCACTCGCTGCGTGATGCCGCCGATCACATGGTTGCCGAAAAAGTCGGGCGGTTGGTCGTGGTCAGCGAGGACGATCCGCGCAAGCTGGTGGGCATCATCACCCGCGGCGACATTCTCACGTCCCACACCCAACGTCTGCGCGAGGCGCGTTTCAAGGGCCGGCATATCAAGCTGGGCAAGTCGAGCAAGCCCGCGCCTTCCGTGTAGTCCTGGACGGGCGTGCCCGTGTGCTCGCTCCCGGTTCCCGAAATGCAAAACGGCCCGCACGGGCCGTTTTACATTTCGGCGTTCTCAATGGGATGGCTTACATCTCGCGGTCGCCGATCAGCACCACGTCGGCCGGACGCCGCGCGAACAGGCCGACGGTGACGATGCCGGGCAACTGGTTCAGCTCGCTCTCCAGTGCGGCCGGGTCGACGATCTGCCAGCCGTGCACGTCGATGATCCAGTTGCCGTTGTCGGTGACCACGCCATCGCGCCACACCGGCTGGCCGCCGCGCTTGACGATCTCGCGGCCGATCAGGCTGCGCGCCATCGGGATCACCTCGATCGGCACCGGGAACTTGCCGAGCAGCTCGACCCGCTTGCTGGAGTCGATGATGCAGACGAACTTTTCGCTCGCCGCGGCGACGATCTTCTCGCGGGTCAGCGCGGCGCCGCCGCCCTTGATCAGGCGCTTGTGCGGATCGCATTCGTCGGCGCCGTCGATGTAGATCGTCAGCGGGCCGGCGGCGTTGAGGTCGAGCACCGGAATGCCGAGCCGCTTCAGCTGTGCGGTGGACTGTTCCGAACTGGATACCGCGCCCTGGATGCGATCCTTCAGGTCGGCCAGCGCGTCGATGAAGAACGCCACGGTGGAGCCGGTGCCGACGCCGACGATGGCACCGTCCTCGACGTAGCGGATCGCGGCCTCGCCAGCCTGGCGTTTTTCGTTTGCGTTGCTCATCGGTGGATTCCGGTGGAGGGTAGTCGGGTCGCGCTCATTCCAGCGCGAGGATGTATTTCCAGTGGGCCGCGTCGACCGGCATCACCGACAGCCGGTTGCCCTTGCGCAGCAACGGCATCTCGATCAGCGCAGGATCGTTCTTCAGTTCGTCCAAGCTGATCGTGCGCTTGAGTTTCTTCACGAACTTCACGTCGACCAGCATCCAGCGCGGCTTGTCGCGCGAACTGCCCGGATCAAAATATTTGCTCTTCGGGTCGAACTGGCTGGGATCGGGATACGCATCCGTGGCCACCTCGGCGATGCCGACGATGCCGGGCACGGCGCAGTTGGAGTGGTAGAAAAACACCTTGTCGCCGGGGCGCATGCCGTCGCGCATGAAGTTGCGCGCCTGATAGTTGCGCACGCCGTCCCAGGCTTCCTGCTTCCTGCGCTTGAGGTCGTCGATCGAGAACGCGTCCGGTTCGGACTTCATCAGCCAGTGGTTCACGCGGCATTCTCCGGATGGGGGACAGGCGCGTGGCAATCGATCAGCTCGCGCTCGGTGGCGATGAAGTCGAGCGGGACATCCCAGGCCTTGTTCCTGACCTCGGGCAGTTCCTGGAACGCGTAAGCGATGCCGACCAGCAGCGGTTCGGTCGGGCGCACCTGCTCGTTGAGGAAGGCGAAGCTGCGGTCGTAGTAGCCGCCGCCGTGGCCAAGCCGATGGCCGCGGCGGTCGAAACCGAGCAGCGGCACGAACACCAGGTCGAGCTGGAACGGCTCCAGCAGTTCGCCCGGCGCGACCGGCTCGGGGATGCCGTAGCGATTCGGCTGCACCGCGTCGCCGGATTGCCAGGGGGCGAAGCGCAGATGCTTGTTGCGGCCGATCACCGGCAGCAGGAACTGCTGGCCGCGACCAGCCAGCGGCGGGATCACCAGGTTCAGCGGCAGCTCGCCGTGGCTGGCCCAGTAGCCGGCCACGCGCGTGTCGGTGAAGTATTCGGGCAACTGTTCGAGGCTGCGACGCAGGCCTTGCGCGGCGGCGATGCGTTCGGCCGGCGACAGGGCGCGGCGTTGCTCGGCGAGGCGCTGGCGAAGCTCGCGTCGTTGGGCGGTGGCGTCCACGTTTCGCGCAGCTCCGTCGTAGTTCGCCCCGTTCGTCCTGCGACGAACGGGGCGGGGGGATGAGTGGCGTCAACCGCGATGCCGCTGCCCACCGAACGACCTTGATCCACGATGGATCAGGTGGGAGAGCTACATGGCCTCAAGGCTTTCCGCACGTGGCGGACATGCACAACAGCCGATGTTAAGCCGACCCGGGGCCGTATTTAGGAACAAGGCAAATGTAAGAGTGTGCTGGCGCACATCGCAGAAAACGCCGTGGACGATTTTAGGCGCTTGCCCTGGAATGTGCCACTGCCGACGGATGGCCGGTGTTCATCCAGTCGTGGCCGATCAGCGCTTGAGCGGCTCGCCCTCGAGTGCGGCATCAAGCTTGCTACGCAAGGCGGCGAGGCCATCGCTGAGGCGCTGTTCCTGGTTGTCATGCTGCTTGCGCAGACTGAGGAACTCGTGCGTCACGCTGATCGCGGTGAGTACCGCCAGCCGCTCGAAACTGGGCGCTTTCGCATTTGCGCGCAGTTCGCGCATCTTGCGGTCGAGGAAGCCGGCGGCTTCGAGCAGAGCATCGCGCTCCTCCGGCGCGCAGGCGATCAGGAATTCTCGGTCGATCAGTCGCAGCGCGACCGGTTCACTGCTGGACATGGTTTCTATCAGCCGTTGCTTTCAAGCGATTTGAGCCGCTGGATCATCGCCTCGACACGGCTGCGGGCCTGCTCGTTGCGCGCCAGCAGGCCCGCACGCTCACCGGACAACTGCTCCTGGCTCTGGCGCAGGCTGCGGTTTTCCTCGGTGAGCCGGCGCACCGTATCGAGCAGCCGATCAAGCTGCTGGGCCAGGGCGGCCAACTCTTGATGGACCGGATCGGACGGGGTGGGCTCAGGCGTACTCATGCCCGAAACTATAGCAGGACGCCGATGGAAGTCAGCCCATCGGCGGCCGGGCGGCGGCAGGCCCGGCGGCTGCATTAAACTGGCGGTCATTCCCAGCAGGAGTACCGCCATGACGGCACCCGGACTTGTGGGCCACGACGATATCGACGCACTGATCATGCGCCTGCGCCTGGGCACCGAGGCCAGCGAATTGCATGGCTCGTTGTGCGGCTATCTGGCCGGTGGCGGCACGCTGCGCGGCACGTCCGTGCTGGCCGCACTGCAGCTCGATGGCGAAGCAGGCAATCCCTCCGCAGATGACCTGGCCTTGCTGGACCGGCTGGCCCGGCAGTGCGAATCCGAGCTGGCCGATCCGGAGCTGGGCTTCGAGCCGCTGCTGCCGGAGGATGACCGTCCGCTGGAAGAACGCGCCGAGGCGATGGTCGACTGGTGCCGCGGCTTCCTCGGCGGTTTCGGCCTGGCCGGCACCACGGCGCACGCGCAGCTGTCGGAGGAGGCGCAGGAAGTGCTGCGCGACCTTGGCATGGTGGCTGCTTCGTCGTTCGATTTCGGCAGCGAGGACGAAGACGAGGACGCGCTGATCGAGGTGCAGGAGTTTGTGCGCGTCGCGGCAATGCTGCTGCACACCGAATGCGCCACGTCCGATCCGTCCGCCAGCGGCACCGTGCATTGATCCCGAGTGCCCCGAAACTGGCCGCGCTGGCGATCGGCCCGGACGAATTCGCGCGGCGTCGGCGCCAGCTGATGCAGATGGCCGGCGAGGACGCGGTGTTGCTGGTCGCCGCCGCGCCCGAACGCATGCGCAACGCCGATGCGGCGTGGCCGTACCGGCAGGATTCGGACTTCCATTACCTGGCCGGCTTTCCCGAATCCGATGCGGTGCTGGCCTTGCTGCCGGGGCGCCGGCACGGTGAAGCGGTGCTGTTCTGCCGCGAGCACGATCCCGAGCGCGAGCGCTGGCACGGCCAGTCGATCGGCACCGAACGGGCGGTGGCCGACCACGGCATGGACGACGCGTTTCCGATCGAGGACATCGACGACATCCTGCCCGGCATGATCGAGGGCCGCGGCCGGGTCTACTGCCACTTCGGCCGCGAGCCGGAGTTCGATGCGCAACTGCTTGGCTGGATGCGCCGCCTGCGCCAGTTGCGCGGCGGTGGCGTGGTGCCGAAGGAATTCGTGGCGCTTGGCCACCTGCTGCACGATCTGCGCCTGTACAAGTCGCGCGCCGAATTGAAGCTGATGCGTGCGTCCGCGGCGATCGCGGTGGACGCGCACCTGGCCGCGATGCGGGTTGCCGTGCCGGGGCGCCACGAGTACGAAGTGGAGGCCGAACTGCTGCGCGTGGTGCGCAGCCGTGGCGCGGTGCCGGCGTTCGCGCCGACCGTCGCCAGCGGCGCGAATGCCTGCGTGATGCACTACCAGAGCAACCGCGCGACGTTGCGCGATGGCGAGCTGCTGCTGATCGACGCCGGCGCCGAACTGGACTGCTATGCGTCCGACATCAGCCGCACGTTTCCGGTCAACGGCCGCTACAGCCGCGAGCAGCGCGCGTTGTACGAAGTGGTGCTGGCCGCGCAGCTGGCGGCAATCGACGAGGTGCGTCCGGGGCGGCCGTTCGCCGCGGCGCATACGGCGGCGGTGCGCGTGCTGGCCGAAGGCCTGTGCGAACTCGGCCTGCTCAAGGGCGATGCCGACATGGTGGTCGCCGATGGCAGCTATCGGCGCTATTTTCCCGCCAAGACCGGCCATTGGCTGGGTCTGGACGTGCACGACGTCGGCGACTACCGGGTCGACGGCGAATCGCGCCTGCTCGAACCGGACATGGTGTTGACGGTGGAACCGGGCCTGTACGTGCCGCCGGACGACCGCTCGGTGGCCGAGCGCTGGCGCGGCATCGGTATCCGCATCGAGGACGACGTGGCAGTAACCCGCGACGGCAACGAGGTGCTGACCGCGGCCGTGCCGAAAGAGGCCGAGGCGATCGAGGCGTTGCTGGCGGCTCGCTAGCTCAGCTCGTCCGGCAGCAATGAGTCTTCACGCATCCGGTTTGCCTCGTCGGTGGCGTGCACTTCGTACCACATGGCATTGAGGATCGCGAAGGCGCAGGCCAAGCCCAGCCCGAGGATCCATGAGAAATACCACATCAGCCCATACTCCCTTCAATAACCGCCGTGCGCCTTGCGCACCTGCTCCAGCGTGACCCGTCCGCGCATCACCCGATACACCCAGCCGGTGTAGAGGATGACGATCGGCAGCAGCATGGCGGTAACCACCAGCATCAATTGCAGCGTGCCGCGGCTCGACGACGCGTCCCACACGGTGAGGCTGGAACGCGGGTCGAGGCTGGACGGCAGCAGGAACGGGAACAGCGCGAAGCCGGCCGAGGCGATCGTGCCGCCCACCATCAGGCTGCTGGCGATGAAACCGGCCACGCTGCGCCGGCCGACCAGCGCCTGCACGCCGACGGCTGCGGCCAGCGCCAGCAGCGGCGCGGCCCAGAACCACGGGTACTGCATGTAGCCGGCAAACCAGCTGCCGCCGACCGCGACCTGCTTGTACAGCGGGTTGGAAACGCCTGCGGTCATCACCGGGCCGGCGATCGCATAGCCGGGGATGCCGTAGGCCAGCCACACGCCGGCCAGCACGTACAGCGCGGCAAACACCAGCGTCGTCCAGCGCGCGATCGTCACCGCGCGCACCGCGATGGCGTGATCGGCTTTCAGCGCGGCGAAGCAGGCGCCGTGCGCCAGCAGCATGCCGAGCGAGACCAGCCCGCACAGCAGCGCGAAGGGATGCAGCAAGTCGAGGAAGCCGCCCTGCCAGTTCATGCGCAGGTCGTCGTCGAAGCGGAACGGCAAGCCGAGGAACAGGTTGCCGAAGGCGATGCCGGCCACCAGCATCACCACCAGCCCGGAGCCGGTGAGCACCCAGTCCCACAACGAAGCCCAGCGCGGGTCGTGGATCTTGCCGCGGAAGTTGAAGCCGACCGGGCGCAGGATCAGCGCCAGCAGCACCAGCGCGATGGCGAAATACATGCCGGAAAACGACACCGCGTAAAGCATCGGCCACGCGGCGAACGTGGCGCCGCCGGCGAGGATGAACCACACCTGGTTGCCTTCCCAGGTCGGCTCGATGCCTTCCAGCAGCACCTTGCGTTCCTCGTTGTCGCGGCCCAGCACCTTGAGCAGGCCGGCCACGCCGAAGTCGAAGCCGTCCATGATCGCGAAGCCGATCAGCAGCGTGCCGAGCAAGGCCCACCAGATCACCCGCAGCGTGGCGTAGTCGAACATGGCGATGTCCTCAGAGCTGGCCGGATGGCATGGCGGCTATCGCCGGCGGCCAGATGCCCAATCCGTCGGGCCCCTTGCGCACGAACTTCAGCATCAGAAACACGTCGATGACCGCCAGTGCGGTGTAGAAAAACACGAAGCCGCCGAGCGACGTCAGCACCTGGCCGGCGCTGACCGACGACACGCCCAACGCGGTTGGCAGCACGCCTTCGATCGCCCACGGCTGGCGTCCGTATTCGGCCACGATCCAGCCCAGTTCGATCGCCACCCACGGCAGCGGCAGACTCCACAGCGCCAGACGCAGATACCAGCGCTGACTGTCCAGCGTGCGTGTGCTGGCTTTCCAGAATGAAAATGCGAACAGCGCGATGAAATAGAAGCCGCAGCCGACCATGATGCGGAACGCCCAGAACAGCACCGGCACGTTCGGGATGGTGCTGTCGGCGGCTTTCTGGATATCCGCCGGCGTGGCCTGGCGCGGGTCGTCGACGTATTTCTTCAGCAGCAATGCATAGCCCAGATCCTGGTCGTGCGCGGCCAGCGTGGCCTTGGCCTGCGCGTTGGCCTTGTCCTGGCGCAGTACCAGCATCGCGTCATAGGCCTGGATGCCGTTGCCGATGCGGCCCCTGGCGGCATCCACCAGTTCCGCGATGCCGGGCATCGTTTCGTCGAGCGAACGGGTGCCGATCAGGCCCATCACCCACGGAATCTTCACCGCGAAGTGGGTGGTGCGCTGGTCCACATCGGGAATGCCGAACAGGGTGAACGCGGCCGGCGCCGGCTCGGTGTGCCACATCGCCTCGATCGCCGCCATCTTCATCTTCTGGTTGAGCGACACGGTGTAGCCGGATGCATCGCCCAGCACCACCACCGACAACGCCGCCGCCAGCCCGAAGCTCGCCGCCACCGTCATCGAGCGCTTGGCAAAATCCACGTTGCGCCCGCGAAGCAGGTACCACGCGCTGATCGACAGCACGAACATCGCACCCAGCACGTAGCCGGCGCTCACCGTGTGCACGAATTTTTCCTGCGCCACCGGATTGAAGAACACCTCGGAGAACGAGGTCACTTCCATCCGCATCGTCTCGGCGTTGAACGCGGAACCCACCGGATGCTGCATCCACGCATTCGCAATCAGGATCCACAACGCCGACAGGCTGGTGGCCAGCGCCAGGAACCACGTCACCAGCAGATGTTTGATGCGCGAGATGCGCTCCCAGCCCATGAAGAACACGCCGATCAGGGTGGCTTCGAGGAAGAACGCCATCAGCCCTTCGATCGCCAGCGGCGCGCCGAAAATGTCGCCGACGTAGTGCGAGTAGTACGCCCAGTTCATGCCGAACTGGAACTCCATCGTCACCCCGGTGGCCACGCCCATCGCGAAGTTGATGCCGAACAGCACGCCCCAGAACTGCACCATGCGCTTCCACACCTCGCGCCCGGTCATCACGTAGACGCTCTCCATGATCGCCAGCATCCACACCAGTCCCAGCGTCAGCGGCACGAACAGGAAGTGGTACAGCGCGGTCAGCGCGAACTGCAGGCGCGACAGCGTGACGACATCGGCGTCGATCAGGATCATGGATGGGCTTCCGGTGGCGCGGAGACGGCGGGGGCCAGTCGTTGCGCGATGGCGCCCGGGCTGACATCGGGTTTCGGCTGCGGCGCGAACACCACCCACCAGATCAACACGAGCGCCGCGATCTTCAGCGCGACGATGCCGAACAGCTCAAGCGTCAGTCGGCGCAGCGGACGTCGCGGTGCGCTGGAGCTTTCGGGTGGAGCATTGGATGCCGCGGAACGGGACATGCGACGAATCCGTGCATTGCCTGCCCATCAGCATACGCCGCTGCGGTGTGGTGACGATGTGGACGAATGTCGCAGCACACATCGTATGCCGGCTCAGTTCAGTGCGAACGCATCGCGGGTGAGGTTTTCTGGTGCGCCATCCGTGCACACCACGTCGTCCTCGATGCGGATACCGCCGTACTGGCGGAAATGGTCGACGCGGGTCCAGTCGATGTCGGCGGCGAACGGCTTGTCGCGCAGTTCGGCCAGCAGCATGTCGATGAAGTACAGGCCCGGCTCGATCGTCACCACCATCCCGGGTTCCAGCATGCGGGTCATGCGCAGATACGGATGGCCGTCCGGACGCGCGATCGTGCCGCCGTGTTCGCTCTGCTGGAAACCGGCGACGTCGTGCACCTGCAGGCCGATCGGGTGGCCGAGGCCGTGCGGGAAGAACGCGCTGCTGACACCGGACTCGACCGCGCTCTCCGCGCTCATGCGGAAGAAGCCGTGCTCGCGCAGCACACCGGCCAGCACGTGGTGGGCGTGAATGTGCAGCTCGGGATAGCTTTGTCCGGCGCGCACCCTGGCCACGAAGCCTTGCTGGGCGACATCGACGCTGTCGATCAGTGCCTGGAACTCCCACGCGTCCGGCGCGGCGTGGGTGCGCGTGATGTCGCTGGCGTAGCCGGCGGCGCTGGCGCCGGCGTCGATCAGGAACGAGCGGCTGCGCTCCGGCGGTGTGCGGTCGAAATTCGTGTAGTGCAGCACGGCGCCGTGTTCATTGAGGCCGACGATGCTGGCGTACGGCAGCTCGGCGTCGATCTGGCGCGCGGCGGCGAGGTAGGCCATGTGGATGCCGAACTCGCTCTCGCCGGCGCGGAACGCGCTCTCGGCGGCGCGGTGCGCGCGCGTGCCGATGCGGCTGGCTTCGCGCATCAGCGCCAGCTCGTACGGGGTCTTGTACGAGCGGTGCCAATGCAGGTAGTCGAGCACCGGCTGCGGGTTGTTGATTTCCACGCCGTCGATGCCGGGGCAGGCCGGCGCGATCACCGCGCGCGTGCCGACCGGCAGTTGCGCGATGGCTTCCGCCGCGCTGCGCACGACGACGATGTCGAAGTGCTCGGCCCAGTAGCCGTGCGGCGCTTCCGGCACTACGTGCCAGTAGTCGCGCGGCTGCACGAACACCAGCTTCGGCTTCGCCCCCGGGGTGTACGCGATCCAGCTGCCCGGCGCACCAGTCAGCGGCAGCCAGTGCTTGAAGTGCGGGCTGACCACGAACGGGTAGTCCTGGTCGTCGAGAAACTTGCGCAGCGGCGTGCCGGCAGCCACCAGCAGATGGTCGAAGCCGCCCAGCGCGAGGGCCTTGTCGGCGCGTTCGCGCACGGTGGCCAGATGGTGCGGGTACAGCGAGGCGGGTTGGTCGTGCATGGTGATTCCTCGGCGGCGGGCCATCCTGCTGCCGGATCGTCTGCGCGTGCCGCGATTGCCGGTGGCCGCTTGCGCGCAGGGCCGGTACGGCCCGTGGTGAACTGGGGGAAGGGGAAGCAGGCGCCCATGATGACGCGTGCACGTTGCGGCCGCCAGCGAGCTGCGTGCCGGCGCGGAGTCAGTCCTGCGCCAGCCAGCTCTCGATCCGGGCGGCGTCGGCGTCGGTGATCGCCACGATGCGGTAACCGGCCCAGATCTGTCCCGAACTGGCGGCGGCCTCGTGCCACTGTTCCTGGATGCCGACTTCGATCGGCTGCGACTGGGCCAGCAGCCGGCCCGAGCCGGGCAGGGTCATGCTGACCTGGTACAGCGCCTCGCTGCGTGGCGCCTGCGCGCTGATCAGCAGCAGGCCGGTGCTGGACAGGTTGCCCAGGTGGCCGATCGGCAGGCCGCTGATCACGTCGGTGACGATGGCGTTGACGGTGGCGCGCTTGCGTTCGGCGCGACGCTGGTTGCTGGTGCTCATCGGCGGGCAGCCTCCGGCGGAGTGGAGCGGTGCGGCTCGGCCGGCTGGCGCAGGCTGCCGGTGAGGCTGCGCCAGGCGCGGTCGAGCAGGCTCTCCGGCTGCGCCGGCACTTCGCACACGCGGCCGCTGGCCACTTCCTGGGCGAGTTGCATCAGGGTCATTTCCTCGCCGCGCTGGCCGCGCCGGCTGACCAGCAGGCAACGCCCGGACATCGGCGAGTACCAGGCCAGCTTGCGCCGGGCGATCTGCCCGGTGCTCGGGTCGATGAACTCGAACCAGCTGCCGAACGGCAGCTCGCGCAGGTGCTGCTCGATGCGTCGTTCACGCGGGCTGGGTTCCGGTGCCTGGGCCGGATGGGCTGCCGCTGCCACCGGTTCGTGCTGCGGAGCGGACTGCTGTTCGCCCAGACGCTGGTGCTGCTTCAGGCGCAGCGCGAGATCGGTGGCGCTGGGCAGTTCCACGCCGGGGTCGGGCTTGCCCGCGCCGAGCAGTCGCTGCGCCACCTGCACGGCTTCTTCGGCGTGCATGCCGATCTGCTGCAGGCCGGACTCCACTTCCACCTGCAGTTGCAGGCGATCGTCCACCGGCAGACGGCCAAGCAGCTGGTCGGTGATCGCCAGTTGCGCACGGAACGGTTCGCTGTCCTCGCCATGTCGCAGCAAGGTCAGCGCCAGCACGTCGGACCAGGCGCGGTCGAGCAAGGCGCGCAGCAGGCCGCGTGGCGGCGATTGCGTGAAACGTTCGGTCATCAACTCGCCGGCGCGATGGCGCGCCTGGTCGAGTCGCTCGCGTCCTTGCGCCGCTTCCACGTGACGCCGCTCGGCCGCCTGCGCCTTGCGCGTGAGCAGGGCCAGGTGATGCTCGATGTCGGCCAGAAGAGTGGTGTACAGGCCGGCGCTGGGCGGCTCCTGGCTGGCACGGTTGACCAACTGTTCGAGCTTGGTCGCCAGCGGCCGGTTGCTCTCGTCGTCGCTGCCGTCGAGCCAGTCGTTTGCCGCCGCGGTCACCGTGTCCAGCAGCCGTCGCGCCGGATGTTCGCGCTTTTCGAAGAAGCCGTGGTCGGCTACCGCCATGCGCAGCACCGGCAGTTGCAGGTCGCTGAGCAGGTTGCTGGCGTTGCCGCCATGCTGCAGCTGCTGGCCAAGCTGCTCGAACAAGCGCACGACCAGTTCCACCGTGTCGCCCTGCTCGTCGCTGAGCTGGGTGCGCGGCGCGTCGCTGGGCTTGCCGAAATTGAGCTGGGCCAGCAATTCCTCGCGCAGGCGGGCGGCGCTGCGCAGTTCGCGGCTGGCATGGTCGGTGACCTGGGCCAGGTGCTGCTGCAGCGCACCCAGCGCGGATTGCAGTTCCTGCTCGCTGGCGGCACGGCCGGCCGACTGGCTTCCGCCGCCACCCTGGCCGGCGCGTTGCCGCGCCAGCAGGTCGCGCAGGGACTCCAGTACCTCGATGGGGTCGCCGGAGCCGTTGCCGGAACCGGCGTCGGCGCCTTGCGTCGTGGCGGCGCTGCCGGCCGGCGGCGTCGGCTCGCTGGCCGGCTCGGAGCCGCTGGCGGCGGCAGGGCGCGGCCGTTTGCCGATGTGTCGCGGGACCGGAATGCTGCGCAGCTGCGGCAGGATGCCGTCACCTTGCAGGCGGGCGTTGATGATGTCGTACAACGGCGCCAGCGCCTGGATCACCCATTGGTCGAAATGGTGCAGCAGCAGCAGCTGATGTTTCAGCGGCAGCTCGAATTCGGCGCTGGCTGCCTGGCAGGTCAGCGCCAGCACGTGCGGACCCAGCGGCAGCGCCTGGCCTTCCAGCGGCGGCGCGCCGATCAGCACCGCCAGCCGATGGCCCAGTTCGTGCAGCACGCTGCTGTGGCGCACTTCGCCACGGGCACCCAGTTGCTCCAGCCTCATCGACACTTCCTGCTCGGCGGGATCGACCAGTTCCAGCGATTGCCATGGCTTTACGCCGGTGGCAGCCGTGGCCGGCCCGGCCGCGGCGCTGTCGATTTCGTTGAGCGCGCGGCCGAGGCGTTCCATGAAACGTTGCGCGAAGGCGGTGCGGCCCTGCAGCACGCGCTGCCGGCTGGCGAAGCAATCCTGCTGTTCGCCGGCGTGGTGCGCGCGCTCGGCCAGCGCGAAAAGCTGTTTCTCGAATTCACTCAGGCAACGACGCAGGGGTTCCTGCAGTCCTTCCGCGCACAGCGTGTAGCTGGATTCCAGCAAGCGTTGCGCGCGTGCGGACCAGCGCGCGCTGCCGATGCGGTCGCCCTGCTGCGACGCAGACGAGTGACGTCGATCGTGTCCGACATCCATGCATGAACCTGTGAATTCCCCCGGAGCGGCAAGTCTATGCCGGTTGCGGCGGCTATGCCATCCGGGCGACGGGGGGTTGGATGGCCGTTTTTCAGTCGAGAAAAACGCCGATCACGTCGTTCAGAAATCGCTGGCCCAGCGCGGTGGTGTGCAGCCGTTGCGGGTCGTCGTGCAGCCAGCCGCGCTGGCGCGCCGCCGCCAGTGCGGCGGCAATGCGTTCCGGCGGCAGGCCGGTGCGTTTGGCGAATGCGGCCGTCGGCACGCCGTCGACCAGGCGCAGCGCGTTGAGCATGTACTCGAACGGCAGCTCACTGGTGCTGACCACGTTGTCGCCACCGATCCGGCCGGGGCCGCTGTTGGCTTCGAGGTAGGCGCGCGGACCGCGGGTCTTCCAGCGCCGGTGGATCTGGCCGCTGGCGGCGTCGCTGAGCTTGCCGTGCGCGCCGGCGCCGATGCCGAGGTAGTCGCCGAACTGCCAGTAGTTGAGGTTGTGCACGCAGCGCCGGCCGGGCTGCGCATACGCGGAAATCTCGTACTGGCCGTAGCCGGCGGCGGCGAGGCGTGCCTCGCAGGCTTCCTGCATGGCCCAGGCGTGGTCGTCGTCCGGCAGCGGCGGCGGGTTGGCGGCGAACGCGGTGTTCGGCTCCAGCGTGAGCTGGTAGTGCGAGATGTGCGTGGGTGCGAGTGCCACGGCGCGCTCCACGTCGACCAGCGCGCCGTCCAGGGTTTGCTGCGGCAGCGCGTACATCAGATCAAGGTTGATGTTTTCGTAACCAGCGTCCTGCGCGGACTTCACCGCGGCCTCCGCCTCGCCGGCCGAGTGGATACGGCCGAGCCGCTTCAGCTTGTCGTCGTCGAAACTTTGTACGCCGAAGGAAATGCGATTGACGCCGGCCGCCAGATAGCCGTCGAAGCGGCCGTGCTCGACCGTGCCGGGGTTGGTCTCCAGGGTGATCTCGGCGTCCGCGGCCAGCGGCAGGCGCTCGCGCACGCCGTCGAGCAGGCGCGCGATTAGTTCCGGTGCGAACAGGCTGGGCGTGCCGCCGCCGAAGAACACGCTGATTACAGGCCGGCCGATTCCCGGGCGGCCTTCGAGTGCCGTGGCGAAGTCCGCGCGGTCGGCGTCGAGGTCGGCCAGCAGGTGGTCGATGTAGTCGGCGTACGGGGGCGGCTCACTGCGCAGGCCGTGGGAATTGAAGTCGCAATACGGGCACTTTTTCACGCACCACGGCATGTGGATGTACAGCGACAGTGGCGGCGCGATGAGGCTCATGGGTGGTGCAGCTCGCGCAACCGCTCGTGCAGCAGGGCCAGCGCCTGGCCGCGGTGGCTGAGCCGGTTCCTCAGCGCGTCGTCCATCTCGGCGACGCTATGTTCGTAGCCTTCGGGCAGGAACACCGGGTTGTAGCCGAAGCCGCCGCTGCCGCGGCCTTCGGTGAGGATGCGACCGTGCCAGCGCGCCTCGGCGATCAGCGGGGCCGGGTCGTCGGCATGCCGCAGCAGCACCAGCACGCAGATGAAGAATGCACTGCGCTGTTGCGTCGGTACACCATCCAGTGCGCGCAGCAGCTTGGCGTTGTTCGCCCCGGCGTCGCCGTGGCCGCCGCTGTAGCGTGCCGAATACAACCCCGGCGCGCCGTCGAGGTGATCCACGCACAGGCCCGAGTCGTCCGCCAGCGCGGGCAGGCCGCTGGCCTGCGCGGCGTGGCGCGCCTTGAGCAGGGCGTTCTCGACGAAGGCCAGCCCGGTTTCCTCGGCGTCGGCGATGCCCAGGCTGGTCTGGGGCACGACTTCGAGGCCGCTGTCGGCGAGCATGGCGCCGAATTCCTTCAGCTTGCCCGGATTGCTGCTGGCCAGCACGATGCGCGACATCGGGCTCAGCCCTGCGCCAGCGCCGCGCGTTGCGCCGCGACCAGTTCGCCGATGCCCTTCTCGGCCAGCGCCAGCAGCGCGTCCATTTCGTTGCGGCGGAACGCATGGCCTTCGGCGGTGCCCTGCACTTCGATGAAGCCGCCGCCGTCGTTCATCACCACGTTCATGTCGGTGTCGCAGCCGGAGTCCTCGATGTAATCCAGATCGAGCACGGGCACGCCCTGGTAGATGCCGACCGACACCGCCGCGACCGCGCCGACGATCGGGTTGCGCTTGAGGTTCTCGCGCTTCATCAGCAGGTTCACCGCGTCGACCAGGGCCACGTAGGCACCGGTGATCGCCGCGGTACGGGTGCCACCGTCGGCCTGCAGCACGTCGCAGTCCAGCGTGATCACGCGTTCGCCCAGCGCCTGGCGGTTGACGCAGGCGCGCAGGCTGCGGCCGATCAGCCGCTGGATTTCCATCGTGCGACCGCCCTGGCCACCACGCGCCGCTTCGCGCTGCATGCGGGTGTTGGTGGCGCGCGGCAGCATGCCGTATTCGGCGGTGATCCAGCCCTCGCCCTTGCCGCGCAGCCAGGCCGGGGCGCGATCCTCGATGCTGGCGGTGCACAGCACGCGGGTGTCGCCGAAGCTCACCAGCACCGAACCTTCGGCGTGGCGGGTGTAGTGGCGTTCGATGCTGACGGTGCGCAGCTGGTCGCTGGCGCGACCACTGGGGCGGGTGACGGAATTCATGGGGAGTGGCCGGATTGGGCAAGGTTGGACCGGAGAGTTTACCATTGCGTCCTTTCCCCACGTCCGGAAGGCGCCGATGATCCGCAGCATGACGGCCTACGCCAGTGCCGAAACCACCGGCCCCGCCGGCACGCTCAGTTGCGAGCTGCGCACGGTCAACCACCGCTACCTGGAGCTGAGCCCGCGGCTGCCCGACGAGTTGCGCGGTTTCGAGTCGCAGTTGCGCGAGCGGGTGGCGGCCAAGCTGTCGCGTGGAAAACTCGATGTGACTGTGCGTTTGCGCGGCGGCGAGGCACGCGGCGATTCGCTGCACGTCGACACCGCGCTGCTGTCGCGCCTGTCCGAACTGAACCTGGACCTGGCCGCGCTGTTTCCCGGCCTGCAGGTGCAGTTCACCGAATTGCTGCGATTCCCGGGCGTGATGCAGCAGGCCGAAGTCGATCCGGAAACGCAGCAGGCCGCGCTGTTCGACGTGCTCGATCGCGCGCTCGATGCGCTCACCGCCACCCGCGAGCGCGAGGGCGAGAAGCTCGGCGAGATCCTGCGCGACAAGCTTGACGCGATCGAACGCGTGGTCGCCGACGTGCGCGGCTGGATGCCGGAGATCCGCGCGGCGCTGCGCACCCGGCTGGAAACGCGGCTGGCCGATTTGAAGCAGCCGGTCGAGCCGGGCCGGCTGGAACAGGAGCTGGTGCTGCAGATCACCCGCACCGATGTGGACGAGGAACTCGACCGGCTCAGCACGCACATCAGTGAAACGCGGCGGGTGCTGGGCCTGGCCGAGCCGGTCGGGCGCCGGCTGGATTTCCTGATGCAGGAGTTCAATCGCGAGGCGAACACGCTCGGCTCCAAGTCGGTCGACGCGCGCAGCACCAATGCCGCGGTCGAGCTGAAGGTGCTGATCGAGCAGATGCGCGAGCAGGTGCAGAACATCGAATGAACGCTTCGATCGAAGGCACGCTGTTCGTGGTCGCCGCGCCCTCCGGCGCCGGCAAGTCCACCCTGGTCAACGCGTTGCTCGAGCGCGAGAGCGCGATCTCGTTGTCGGTGTCGCACACCACGCGGCCGCCGCGGCCGGGCGAGACGTACGGACGGCATTACTACTTCGTCGAGCGCGCCGAGTTTGAGCGCGAGATCGCCGAGGGCGTCTTCCTGGAACATGCCGAGGTGCACGGCAACCTGTATGGCACCTCGCGCACCACGGTGCAGGAATTGCTGGCGCAGGGCCGCGACGTGCTGCTGGAGATCGACTGGCAGGGCGCCCAGCAGATCCGCCGCAGCAAACCCGACTGCGTCAGTGTGTTCATCCTGCCGCCGTCGCGGGCGGAACTGGAGCGGCGCCTGCGCGGTCGTGGTTCGGACAGCGCCGAAGTGATCGAGCGCCGGCTGCGCAATTCGCGCGGCGAGATCGCCCACGCGCACGAGTTCGACTACATCCTGGTCAACGATGCGTTCGACGAGGCGCTGGCCGGGATGCAGGCGATCGTGCGGGCGGTGCGCCTGCGCAGCGCGCTGCAGTGGCGGCGGCACGAGGCGCTGATCAACGAACTGCTGGCCGCCGGGGCCGAGTGAACCGGATGGCTCTCGCGATGGTCTTGGAATGATGCTTCAGCTACCTTGTCCGCTTTCCCGCCGTATTTGCCACCCATGACCGAACCCGTTCGCGCCACGCCTGACGACACCACCCTGGTGCGGATCCGTGGGCTGACCACGGTACTCAATGGCAAGACCATCTTTGATGCGCTGGACCTGGACATCCCGCGTGGCCGGATCACCTCGATCATGGGCCCGAGCGGTACCGGCAAGACCACCCTGCTCAAGCACATCACCGGACAGATGCACGCCGACGCCGGCACCATCCATGTCGATGGCCAGAACGTGGCCGAACTGTCGCGCGAGCAGCTGTACAAGCTGCGCGAAGGGGTGGGTTATCTGTTCCAGAATTCCGCGCTGCTGACCGATTTCGACGTGTTCGAGAACGTGGCGTTCCCGTTGCGCCAGCACACCCGGCTGCCGGAGGCGCTGATCCGCAACCTGGTACTTATGAAATTGCAGGCGGTCGGCCTGCGCGGTGCCGCGCGACTGATGCCGAACGAGCTGTCCGGTGGCATGGCGCGGCGGGTGGCGCTGGCGCGCGCGATCGTGTTCGACCCGCAGCTGATCCTCTACGACGAGCCGTTCGTGGGGCTCGATCCAGTGGCGCTGAACCAGGTGTTGAAGCTGATCCTGACGTTGAACCAGACCCTCGGCATCACCAGCGTGCTGGTATCGCACGAACTGGCCGCGGTACAGCAGATCGCCGATCACGTGATGCTGCTGTCCAACGGCAAGGTGGTGGCGCAGGGTAATCCCAAAACCATCGCCGATGACGGCTCGCCGTGGACACGGCAGTTCTTCGGCGGCGAGGCGGATGGACCGATACCGTTCCGCTACCCGGCCAGCGACTACGCCGCGGAACTGGGTTTTGCCGGAGTGGTGAAGTGAACGCGCGCGGGCAGCAACATGACAACGTGGTGACCCAGTCGCTGGCCCAGATCGGCAACTGCGGCCTGTTCCTGCTGACCCTGCTGGCGGCGATTCCGCGCAGCTTCCGCTACGTGCGCGAGACGATCCGCCAGCTGTGGTTCGTCGGCGCGATGAGCCTGACCATCATCATGGTCTGCGGCCTGTTTGTCGGCATGGTGCTGATGCTGCAGCTGTACCACGTGCTGTCGATCTTCGGCGGCACCTCGGCCAGCGGCATGGTGGTGGCGCTATCGGTCTATCGCGAACTGGGCCCGGTGGTGACGGCGCTGCTGTTCGCCGGCCGCGCCGGCACCGCGATCACCGCCGAGATCGGCCTGATGCGCGCCACCGACCAGATTTCCGCGATGGAGATGATGGCGGTCGACCCGATCGCCTACGTGGGCACGCCGCGTTTCCTGGCCGGTCTGATCGCGATGCCGTTGCTGTGCTGCGTGTTCTGCGCGATGGCGGTGTTCGGCGGCCACCTGGTCGGGGTGACCTGGCTGGGCATCGACAACGGCACGTTCTGGTCGAACATGACCGCCCAGGTCGACGTGCGCACCGACATCGTCAACGGCGTGCTGCTGAAGAGCCTGGCGTTCGGCGCGGTGGTATCGCTCATCGCGGTGTTTCAGGGCTTCACCACCCCGCCGACCAGCGAAGGCGTGGCCTACGCCACCACCCGTACCGTGGTCGCCTCGTCGATCGCGATCCTGGCGCTGGACTTCGTACTCACCGCGTTCTTGATGTGACCGCCATGACCTATCGTTTTCCGAGGATTCTGCCGTGAGCCAACCGAGAAGTTCGTATGCCGTCGGCACCGGCCTGTTCATTGTGCTGGGTTTTGCCGCACTGGCCTACCTGGCCACCCAGACCAGTTCAGTGGCGAACGTGCACCAGGGCGACAGCTACAGCGTCGAGGCGCAGTTCACCAACATCGGCCAGCTGAAGGAGCGCGCCCCGGTGAAGATTGCCGGTGTACGCGTGGGCCAGGTGCAGTCGATCACGCTGCAGCCGGGGCATGACGTGGCCGACGTGAAGCTGTCGATCGACAAGAGCTACGACAAGATCCCGCAGGATTCGGTGGCGACGATCTTCACCAGCGGCCTGCTCGGCGACCAGTACGTGGGCATCGAGTACGGCAGCGCGAAGCAGGCGGTGGCCGCCGGCGGCACGCTGGCGCGGACCAAGTCGACTCAGCCGCTGGAAGAGATGCTCGGCAAGTTCTTCGGCGCCGGCGGCGTGGTCGACAACGTCGGTGGCAGCTACACGGTGAAGGCGGGCTTTACCAATGTCGGCACGCTTTCGGCCGGCGCGCCGGTGAAGATGGCCGGCGTGGTGATCGGCAGCGTGCAGTCGGTGCACGCCGACCCGGTCAAGCTGAATGCCGAGGTGGTGCTGTCGATCGACAAGCGCTACGACGCGATCCCCGACGATTCGGCCGCCGCGGTGTTCACCAGCGGTTTGATCGGCAGCCAGTATGTTGCGATCCAGCCGGGCGGTTCGCCCGACTCGCTCAAGGATGGCGACGAGATGATCCTGACCCAGTCCGCGATGCAGTTGGAGGACCTGATCGGCAAGTTCCTGGTCAACGGTTCGCCCAGCGACAAGAAAGATGCCGGCAACGGCAACAAATAGCCCGCTATCCCCCCGGCTTGCTGAGCCGGTTCTGCTGAAGGAGTTACTCATGTTGCGCAGACTGGCACTTGCCATCGCCATCGCGTTTGGCACCGTCATCGCCGTTCCTGCATTCGCCCAGGCGGATGCTGTTGCCCCGGCCGCTGCCCAGCAGGCGCCGGTAGCGGTCGTGCAGACCATCGCCGACCAGCTGGCCACGGCGATCGAGGGGCATCGCGACGAACTGAAGAAGAACCAGGAAAAGCTGATCAGCGTCATCGACGAGGTGTTCCTGCCGCACTTCGATATCGACTACGCCTCGATCCTGGTGCTCGGCCAGCATGCCCGCCAAGCCACCCCGGCGCAGCGCGAACGCTTCGCACGGGCGTTCTACAACTCGATCACGCACCGTTACGCCGAGGGCCTGCTCAACTACACCCGCGGCCGCGTCAAGGTGTTGCCGTTCAAGGGCGACCTCAACGACAAGCGCACCGTGGTGCGCACCCAGGTGGTGCTGGACGACGGCAAGCTGGTGTCGATCGACTATGCGTTCCGCAAGGGGCGCGGTGGCGACTGGAAGGCCTACGACGTGATCATCGAAGGCATCTCCTATGTCACCAACTACCGCAACCAAGTGGACGCGGAGATCCGCAAGGTCGGCATCGACCAGTTGATCACCAACCTCGAGACCCAGGGCTCCAAGGCGCTGGAGACGATGGCCAAGGACAACAAGGACAAGTCGTGACGGATACGGCCGCACACGGTTTCCAGCTGGACGTCGGCACGCCTGGCACCCTGGGTGTGCGCGGCGAGCTCAGCTTCGACACCGCGGCAGCGGCGTTGCAGGCGATCCAGTCCGCCCTGGCCGGCGGCTCCGTGTCGCATCTTGATCTGGCTGGCGTGCGCCACAGCGACAGCGCCGGGCTCGCCTGCGTGCTGGCGGTTGCGGCCGAGGCTGCCCGGCGCGGACAGGCGTTGCGGGTCGTGCACATGCCGGCCGGCATGCAGGCGCTGGCGCAGGTCTGCGAGGTCGATCGCCTGATCGCCTGATTGGCACCGTCAGGCTGCAACGAAGAAGGGGCCGCGCGGCCCCTTCTTCGTGTCGGTTCGTACCCGCCCTATGGCTGCTGGGTCGCCTTGTCCGGATGCTTGTTTTCCCACTGGTGCTGTTGGTCCAGCAGTTCCTCGGGGTCGAAGTTCTGCTCGTCCAGGCCCTGCATCTGCTGGATGATCTCGAGCGGCGGGTTGCCGTCGTAGATCTTGTACAGGCGTTGCTGGCGGTATGCGTCGCGGATGAACACGTAGGGGTCATAGGCGGACTGCAGGAAACTTTCCGCGTCGATCGCGCGCGAACGGATCGTCACCAGGTACATCATCTGCGGCATGTACTGCAGACCGTTGTAGTGGTGGTTGTTGGCGAACAGGGTCAGCGGATCGAAGAAGTAGCTGTCGACCGGCCGCTGCCAGATGTCGCGCACCGTGCTCGGGCCGAGGAGCGGCAGCATCAGATAGTCGCCTTCCGGCGTACCCCAGCGCGCCAGGGTGATGCCGAAGTCATTGTCTTCCAGCGGCAGGCCAAGCTGGCTGGCCGGGTCGAAGAAGCCGCCGATGCCCAGGGTCAGGTTCACCAGGAAGCGGCCGGTGCTTTGCAGCGCCTGCTTCGGGCGCGCCTGCAGCAGGTCGTTGGCGACCGTGACCGGCATGCGGATATTGGTGAAGAAGTCGCTGAACGAGCGGCGTACCGGCGGGTTGGTGATCTTGCGGTAACCCAGCGCGACCGGCCGGATCACCGCCTGGTCCACCGCGTCGTTGAATTTGTACGCGCCGCGGTTGTACTTCTCCAGCGGGTCGTCGGTGCGCGGTTTGGCGATGGTGCAGCCGGCCAGCAACGCGATCGCAAGCACGGGCAACCAGCGGCTCAACAGGGGAAATCGAAGCGGTGAGGGCATCGGTGCGGGGGTTCGCGTCGGGAGACAGTAAGTGTACTGTCTGGTTTTATATCTTGCACGGCTTTCGGCTCGCTTCCATGGAAAGCACGCCGATCCGTGGCCAGCCCACCATGATACGCGTCGCGCGCATTGCCAGCAAAGCACCTGCTGGCTACACTGTCAGACCATATAAGTCATTTATTCCCTAAGGATTTCGCATGGCACGCATTACCGTGGAAGACTGCCTCGAGGTGGTCGACAACCGTTTCGAGCTGGTATTGATGGCGACCAAGCGCGCACGCCAGCTGGAAAAGGGCGCCGAGCCGGCCGTCAATCCCGACCATGACAAGCCGACCGTGCTGGCGTTGCGCGAGATCGCCGCCCGCCGCATCGACCAGGCCACGATCGACCAGATCGACAAGGCCGAGCGCGAGCGCGCCGAGCGCGAGGCGCTGGAGTGGGCCGCAGCCGAGGTCGACGACGACCTCTCCAAGGGCGGCGACGACTGATGGACGGCGGCTGCTGTAGCACGCGTACCCGTCGCACCGGCGCGTCCGGTGTGATGGCTCGCATGCGTCCGGCAGCCGTTGCCAGTTCCTGCCGCGAGGTGGGCGCCTGACCAGGCGCCGGCACCGATGACTGCGGCCACCCATCCCGCCACGGTCGACCTGTCCGCGCTGCCGCCCTATGTGCTGGCACTGAAAGAGCGCATTGCCTACCTGCCCGAGGCGCAGGTCGAACGCGTGCTGCGTGCGTTCCAGGTCGGCGCGCAGGCGCATGCCGGCCAGGAGCGCAAGAGCGGCGAACCGTACATCACCCATCCGGTGGCGGTGGCCGGCATCCTGGCCGAGCTGGGACTGGATGCCGAGACGATCATCGCGGCGATCCTGCACGACACCCTGGAAGACACCGAGCTCAGTCGCGAGGTTCTGGCAGCCGAGTTCGGCGAGGTGGTGGCCGAGCTGGTCGACGGCGTCACCAAGCTGGACAAGATGCGCTTCGGCAGCCGCCAGGAAGCCGACGCGGAAAGCTTCCGCAAGATGCTGCTGGCGATGGCGCGCGACATCCGCGTGATCCTGATCAAGCTGGCCGACCGCCTGCACAACATGCGCACGCTCGGCGCCAAGGATGCGCCCTCGCGCCGCCGCATCGCGCGCGAGACGCTGGAGATCTACGCGCCGATCGCGCAGCGCCTGGGCATGAACAAGTTCAAGGCGGAGCTGCAGGACCTGGGCTTCCGCACGCTGTACCCGGACCGCTACCGGGTGATCAGCGAGCGCATCCGCGCCGCGCTGGGCAACCGGCGCGAGGCGATGGGCAAGATCGAGGAAGCGCTGTCCGCACGACTGGCCGCCGACCACCTGCCGGCCCGCGTGGTCGGCCGGATCAAGTCGCCGTGGAGCATCTATTCGAAGATGCGTGGCGATCACAAGAGTTTCGCGCAGCTGATGGACGTGTATGGGTTCCGCGTGGTCGTCGACAGCGCGATGAGCTGCTACATGGCGCTCGGCGTGGTGCACGCGCTGTACAAGCCGGTCGATCGCCGCTTCAAGGATTTCATCGCGATTCCCAAGGCGAACGGCTACCAGTCGCTGCACACCGTGTTGCTGGGGCCGTTCGGCGCGCCGATCGAGGTGCAGATCCGCACCGCCGAGATGGACTCGGTGGCCGAGCGCGGTGTCGCCGCGCACTGGGCCTACAAGACCGACTCCGGCCCGGCCAACAGCGCGCAGTCACGGGCGCGCGAATGGCTGTCCTCGCTGGTCGACAGCTCGGCGAGTACGGTGTCGTCGTCGGAGTTCATCGAGAACGTCAAGATCGACCTGTTCCCCGACGAGGTCTACCTGTTCACCCCGCGCGGCGACATCCTGTCGCTGCCGCGCAACGCCACCGCGCTGGACTTCGCCTACGCCGTGCACACCGACGTGGGCGACCATGCGGTGGCCGCGCGAGTCGACAAGAAGCTGCTGCCGCTGCGCGCCAAGCTGGAGTCGGGCCAGCTGGTGGAGATCATCACCGCGCCGTCGGCGGTACCGAACCCGGCCTGGCTGGAAGTGGTGGTCACCGGCAAGGCGCGCGCCGCGATCCGCCAGTACCTGAAACACCTGCAGCACGAAGACGCGGTCGACTTCGGCCACCGCATGCTCGACCGCGCGCTGGACGCGCAGGGCAGCAGCCTGGACGGCATTCCGCCGGCGGTGCTGGACCGTTTCCTGGAAACCTCCAAGCTGAAGCGGCTGGAGGAGCTGCTGTCGGACATCGCGCTGGGCAACCGCATGCCCGACGTGGTCGCCAGCCAGTTGCTGGCCTCGCGCGGCAAGAAGGCCGGCAAGCCGCAGGCGTCGGCGCATGTGCTCGAGAAGATCCGCATCACCGGCGCCGAACGCGGCGTGCTCAGCTTCGCCAATTGCTGCCACCCGCTGCCGGGCGACGACATCATTGGTTACCTGTCCTCGGGCAAGGGCATCGTGGTGCATCGCGAGGAGTGCCCGAACGTGGTCGAGCTGCGCAAGTCGCCCGAGCGCTGCGTGGCGATCGAATGGGATCGCGACGTGCAGGGCGACTACCGCGCCGAGCTGCGCATCGAGGTGATCAACCGCCCCGGCGTGCTGGCCACCGTGGCCGCCGCGATCGCCGCCGCCGACTCGAACATCGAGAACGTGGAATACGTCGAGCGCGATGCTGCCGCTGCGACGTTGCTGTTCGCGATGGAAGTGAAGAGCCGCAAGCATCTGGCCGACGTGATCCGCCGCGTGCGCCGCACCGGCGTGGTCAGCGGGGCGTACCGCTATCCCCTGTAGGAGCGCACCCTGTGCGCGAAAAACCGGCAGGGCGGCCGAGCCTGGCCTTTTCGCGCACAGGGTGCGCTCCTACAATCACGTCTTTCTCCGCTCGAGGTTGCCCATGTCCCGCAGCATCATCTCCACTGAACAGGCACCGGCCGCGATCGGCCCGTATTCGCAAGCCGTGCGTGCCGGCAACACCGTGTATTTCTCCGGTCAGATTCCGCTCGATCCGGCCACGGGTGCACTGGTCGGTGGCGACATCACCGCGCAGACGCGGCGGGTGTTCGACAACCTCACCGCGGTGGCCGCAGCGGCCGGTGGCTCGCTGGCGCAGATCGTGCGCGTCGGCATCTACGTCACCGATCTGGCGAACTTCGCCGCGGTCAACGCGGTGATGGCCGAATACTTCCAGCAGCCGTACCCGGCGCGGTCCACCATCGAAGTATCCGGCCTGCCGAAGGCGGCGCAGGTCGAAGTTGACGCGGTGATGGTGCTGGACTGAGTCGCGTCAGCGCCCCGCACCGACAGCCGGCGTCGGCGTCAGGCTTACGACAAGAGACGGTGCTCGGTTAGGCTTGCAGGTCATGGCCACCCGCACCGTCCGTCCTGCTCCCGCTATCGGTACTGACCCGGGTATCACGCCTGTCGGTGCGTTGCCGGGCGTGGGCCCGGCGCTGGTCGCGTCGCTGGCCCGGCTCGGGCTGGAGCGGGTGCAGGACCTGTGGTTCCACCTGCCGCTGCGCTACGAGGACAAGACCCGGATCACCGCGATCGCCGACCTGCGGGTAGGCGAGCGGGCGCAGGTGGAAGGCGTGGTCGAGGCGGTCGAGCGCGGCTTTCGCTATCGCCCGCAATTGAAAGTGGCGATCGGCGACGCCAGCCGACAGACTTTGTTGCTGCGCTTCTTCCACTTCAACCGGGCGCAGGCCGAGCAGTTGCTGCCGGGGACGCGACTGCTTTGCTACGGCGAAGTGCGCCATGGCGCGCAGGGCCTGGAGATGGTGCACCCGAACTACCAGCGCCTGAGCGGGGAAGCGGCGGCCACGGTCGACGAGTTGCTGAGCCCGATCTATCCGACCACCGAGGGGCTGGGTCCGAAACGGCTGGCCGGAGTGATCGGCAAGGCGCTGGCGCTGCTGCCGCCGGCCGCGCAACTGGAGTTGATTCCGCCGGAATTGTGCGCCAGGTACGGACTGACCTCGTTGCGTGACGCATTGCTGTACGTGCATCGGCCGCCGCCGGACGCGCATCTGGGCCAGCTCATGCTGGGTCAGCATCCGGCGCAGCAGCGGCTGGCGTTCGAGGAGTTGCTGACCCAGCACCTCAGCCTCAAGCGCATGCGCGCGGCGGTACGGCGTCGGCGCGCGCCCAGGCTCACGGGCGCCGACGGGCTGCAGCGGCGGATGCTTGAGCGGCTGCCGTTCCGGCTCACCGCGGCGCAGCAGCGCGTCGGCGACGAAGTCGCGCACGACCTGGTGCGGCCGCAGCCGATGCTGCGGTTGGTGCAGGGCGACGTCGGCAGCGGCAAGACCGTGGTCGCGGCGCTGGCGGCGCTGACGGCGGTGGAATCGGGCTACCAGGTTGCGCTGATGGCGCCGACCGAACTGCTGGCCGAGCAGCACCTGCACAATTTCCGGCACTGGTTGCAGCCGCTCGGCGTCGAAGTGGAGTGGCTGGCGGGCAAGGTCACCGGCAAGGCGCGCAAGCAGGCGCTGGCGCGGGTGGCGGAAGGTGCGCCGGTGGTGATCGGCACGCATGCGCTGATGCAGGAAGGCGTGGCGTTCGCGCGGCTTGGCCTGGTGATCGTCGACGAGCAGCACCGCTTTGGCGTGCAGCAACGTCTGTCCCTGCGCGACAAGGGCAAGGATGGCGGGCTGGTGCCGCACCAGCTGGTGCTGACCGCCACGCCGATCCCGCGCACGCTGGCGATGAGCGCGTACGCCGACCTCGACGTCTCGTCGATCGACGAACTGCCGCCCGGGCGCACCCCGGTGCAAACCATCGCGATCTCGAACGCGCGGCGGATCCAGGTGATCGAGCGCATCCACGCCGCCTGCGGCGAGGGGCGCCAGGTGTACTGGGTATGCACCCTGATCGAGGAGTCCGAGCAACTGCGCGCGCAGGCGGCCGAAGTGGCGCACGCGGAACTCTCCGCCGCACTGGCCGGCTTCAAGGTCGGTCTGATCCACGGCCGCATGAAGCCGAAGGAAAAGCAGGCGGTGATGGACGCGTTCAAGTCCGGCGCGCTGGCCGTGCTGGTGGCGACCACGGTGATCGAGGTCGGCGTGGACGTGCCGAATGCCAGCCTGATGGTGATCGAGAACAGTGAGCGACTGGGACTGGCCCAGCTGCACCAGTTGCGCGGCCGGGTCGGCCGCGGCGCGGTGGCCTCCAATTGCGTGCTGTTGTACCAGCCGCCGCTGGGCCAGTTGGCGCGCGAGCGGCTGCAGGTGATGCGCGATACCAACGACGGCTTCCGCATTGCCGAGAAAGACCTTGAGCTGCGCGGCCCGGGCGAGGTGCTGGGTACCCGCCAGACCGGCCAGCTCAGCTTCCGCATCGCCGACCTCACCCGCGACGCGCACCTGTTACCGGCGGTGCAGCAGGTTGGCGAACACATGCTGGCCGAACATCCGCAGCAGACCGGACAGCTGATCGAACGCTGGATCGGCGGTGCGGCGCGCTACGCGCATGCGTGATGGTCGGCTTCCATCGAATACACTGAGCGGCTGGACCAAGACGACACGCCCATGAGCAAACCGCAACTCCTGATCGATACCGACCCCGGCGTCGACGACGCACTGGCCATCCTGATGGCCTACGCGCATGCCGACATCGCCGGCCTCAGCATCGCCGCCGGCAACGTGGGCCTTGGCCATACCGTGCGCAATGCGCGCACCCTGGTCGATCTGGCTGGCGCGGCCACGCCGGTGTTCGCCGGTTGCGCCGCGCCGCTGGTGCGCGCGCCGGACGAGGACGCCGCGTTCGTGCACGGCGAGGACGGTTTCGGCGACATCGGTTTTCCCGAGCCGGCCGCCGCGCTGGCCGACGAACCGGCCGCGCTGGCGCTGCTGCGGCTGACCCGCGAGCGGCCGGGCGAGCTGACCCTGGTGGCGCTGGGCCCGCTGACCAACCTGGCGTTGGCGTTGCGGCTCGATCCGACGTTGCCCGAGCGGGTGGCGCGACTGGTGGTGATGGGCGGCGCAGTCACCGGCCACGGCAATACCGGCAAGGTGCCGGCCGAGTTCAACATCGGCTTCGACCCGGAAGCGGCGCATGTCGTGTTCGAGGCATTCCCGGCGTTCGACCTGGTCGACTGGGAAGCCACCTTGCGGCATGCCTTCGACGATAACGAGTTCGATGGCTGGCTGGCTGCCGGCGATCGGCGCGCGGATTTCTTCGGCAAGATCGTGACCACGGCGCGCAGCTACAACACGAAGCACGACCGCCACGGGCTGGTGGCAGCCGATGCGCTGGCGATGGCGGTGGCGCTCGATCCTTCGATCGTCACCCGGCGCGAGACCCGGGCGGTGGCAGTGGAACTGGACGGCCGCCTGACCCGTGGCGCCACCGTGGTCGACTGGAATGCACGACTGGGCAGGCCGGCCAACGCGAACATCGTGCTGGAAGTGGACCAGACGCGCTTTGCCGCGATGGTGCGCCGTGCGCTGGGCGTGCCGGTCTGAGCGCTGACTTGCAGGGGAGGCGGGTTCCTCGTTACAATGCCGCTCTTTTCACCACCGCTTTAGAGCCCGCCATGAAGCCTGATATCCATCCGAACTACAACCCGGTGGTGTTCCAGGACCTGTCGTCCGACTTCGCGTTCCTGACCAAGTCGACCATGTCCAGCAAGGAAACCATCAAGTGGGAAGACGGCAGTGAGTACCCGCTGATCAAGGTGGATATCTCCAGCCATTCGCACCCGTTCTACACCGGCAAGCAGAAGACGCTGGATGTCGGCGGCCGCGTCGACAAGTTCCGTCGCCGCTATGCGGGTTCCGTCAAGGAATAATTGACGGCGTTGGCCGGCGCTCGACGCCGGCCGCGCAGGTCCGATTCGAAATACGGGGCAGGCGTAGGCCTGCCCCGTATCTTTTCATGCCTGGCATTCGACCATTCGACCATTCGCCATCGAATGCAAACGGAGACCTTGTGCGATAATGGCCGGTGAACTGACGTCACCGCGTCCGTTGCATCGCGTGTTTTCCCCGGCACGTCATGCCCAGGCATTTCTTCGCCGGCCGGCGCCGCCATTGCGGTTGCCGGCGGCGGCGACCCACATGTAAGGAGGTTTCCGTGTCCGATCCCAAGACCGTCAAGCTGGTGGATGAGTCGAACAATCGCAGCAGCGAACTGCCCCTTGTCAGCGGCACGCTCGGTCCGGCGTGCATCGACATCGCCACGCTGTACAAGGACACCGGCCACTACACTTTCGATCCGGGTTATGGCTCGACCGCCAGCACCCGGAGTGCGATCACCTACATCGACGGCGACAAGGGCGTGTTGTTGTATCGCGGTTATCCGATCGAGCAGCTGGCGGAGAACTCCAGCTTCCTCGAAGTCGCTTACCTGCTGCTCAACGGCGAGCTGCCGAAACCAGCCGAGTTCGCCACGTTCGAGCATGATGTCGCGCATCACACGATGCTGCACGAGTCGCTGAAGAATTTCTTCCAGGGCTTCCACCACGACGCGCACCCGATGGCGATGCTGGCCGCCGCGGTCGCTTCGTTGTCCGCGTTCTACCACGACGACCTCAACGTGGATGACCCGACCGATCGCAAGCTCGCCGCGATCCGCCTGATCGCCAAGATGCCGACCATCGCCGCCGCCTGCTACCGCTATTCGATCGGCTGGCCGATGCGCTATCCGCGCAACAACCTGGAGTACGTCGACCGCTTCCTGCACATGATGTTCGAGGTGCCGAGCGAACCGCTGCAGATGAATCCCGTGGCCGCCAAGGCGCTGGACTTGCTGTTCATCCTGCACGCCGACCACGAGCAGAACGCGTCCACCTCGACCGTGCGCCTGGTCGGCTCCACCGGTGCGAACCCGTACGCGTCGATCGCCGCCGGCATCACCGCGCTGTGGGGCCCCGCGCATGGCGGCGCCAACGAGGCGGTGCTCAAGCAGCTGCAGGAGATCGGTACGCCGGACAACGTCGAGTCAGCGATCCTGCGCGCCAAGGACAAGAACGACAGCTTCCGCCTGATGGGCTTCGGCCACCGCGTGTACAAGAACTTCGACCCGCGCGCGAAGATCATCCGCGAAATGTGCCACAAGGTGCTGGCCGAGTTGGGCGTCAACGACCCGCTGCTGGACGTGGCGATGAAGCTGGAAGAGGCCGCGCTGAAGGACGAATACTTCATCGAGCGCAAGCTGTATCCGAACGTCGATTTCTACTCCGGCATCATCTACAAGGCACTGGGCATTCCCACCGAGATGTTTACCGTGATGTTCGCGATCGCGCGCACGGCCGGCTGGATCGCACACTGGATCGAGCAGCACGAAACGCCCGGATCGCGCATCGGCCGTCCGCGCCAGGTCTATACCGGCGCCGACGTACGCGACTACGTGGCGACCGCGAAACGCTGATCACGGCATTTCCTGGAGTACAAAAAAGCCCCGGCCTTGGCCGGGGCTTTTTTGTAGGATGGCGGTTCCAGCTCAACGCAACGCCGCGCCCAACCGTTGCTCGAAGGTCTCGTCGGAGCTCTCGTCGAGCAGCATTTCCACCTGGACCAGCGAGGCGCGCCGCATCGGCCGGTCGTCGGCGCGGTCCAGCGGTGCCTGGCGCAGTGCGTCGCGCGGCAGCACGGTGAGGTCGAACGGCAGCTCGTCGGCGGCGAACAGCAGCACCGGGTATTCGGGCTGGTCGTCGCGGCTGTAGCGCAGCCGGCGCACCTGGGTTTCGATCGGCACGCCATGTTCGCGCAGGTGCAGCACGACCGCCTCCGGGTCGTCGCTGTACACGTGCAGGCAGACCGCCGAATGCGCGTCGGCGGTGCCCTCGAGCACGGCGCCGACCAGGCGCGGTTCGAACGCGGCGAGGAAGCGCATTGCCTCGACCGCGGCCTCGCGCCGCTCCCGCAGCAGTTGCGGCTGGCTGTCGGCAAGGAACAGGCGCTGGTGCTCGCGCAGCGCCTGCTCGACCTCCAGGTTGCGCGGCAGTGCCTGCGTGTCGAGGATGCCCAGTCGCTCGGCCGCCTTCAGCTTGGCGTGGTGGAAGTCACGGATGCCGTGCTCGCTCATCAACCGCGCGGCTTCCTGGGCGACACGCAGGCGGTTGCGTTGCAGGCGATCGTGCGCGTGGATGCGGTGGTGTTCGCCTCGGGACATGGCGCGCTCCTCATCGATCGGTAACCGGCAGCTTCCGTCTCGCGGGAAGCCGCGTCGAAGGTTCAGAAGATGTCGTAGGCGTGCTGCTGGTCCTGCTCCTTCTGCTGGGCGGCCTGGCTGCGCAGGCGGTCGACGTCTTCCACCTTGAACATCTCGTTGATGCCGTCCGGATCGCCCGACGAGGCGGGCAGGCCGCTGTAGCGGTTGACCAGTACCGTACTGATTCCCGGCGGCATCGGCAACGTGCTCGATGGCAGGTCCTTCAGGGCGCTGCCCATGTACGCCATCCAGATCGGCAACGCCGCCTTGGCGCCGAACTCGCCGCGGCCGAGCGAGCTGTAGTCGTCGAAGCCCATCCACACCGCGGTCGACACCTCGCCGTTGAAGCCGACGAACCAGGCGTCGCGGTGATCGTTGGTGGAACCGGTCTTGCCGGCCAGGTCGTCGCGCTCCAGCGCGCGCGCGGCCGAGCCGGTGCCGCGCAGGATCACGTCCTTCATCAGCGAAACCACCAGGTAGTCGTTGCGTGCCTCGAGCACGCGCGGCGCTAGCACCGGCGGGTGCGCGCCGTCGCCATGCGCGTCGGCGGGCAGCACCGCGTCGCCGACGCCGTCGACGCTGCTGGATTCGGCAGGATCGGCGGACGCGGCGCTGGCCAGGTTGTTGGCGGGCGTGGGGTTCATCTCGGCCGGCGGCGGGCCGGGCGGCCGCGTGTCGAGCAGGCGCTCCTGGCAGTTGCGGCAGGCGCGCGCGGGGTTGGCCACGTACACCGGCTTGCCGTTGCGGTCGTCGATCTCGTGGATGAAATACGGTGTGACCAGGTAGCCGCCGTTGGCGAATACCGCATAACCGCGGGCCATGCCCATCGGCGATACCGAGGCGGTGCCCAGCGCCATCGACAGGTTGGCCGGGATCGCGTCCTGCGAGAAGCCGAAGCGGGTGGCGTATTCGCGCATGTAGCGCACGCCGGTGGCGTCGAGCAGGCGCACCGAGACCAGGTTCTTCGACTGCACCAGCGCCTCGCGCAGGCGCATCGGTCCGGCGAACTTGTCGTCGTCGTTGGAGGGCGTCCAGATGCCGTTCGGGCGCGATGGATCGGGCAGGGCGAGCGGCGCATCGTTGATGATCGAGGCCGGGGTGAAGCCGCGTTCGAATGCCGCCGAGTACAGGTACGGCTTGAAACTGGAGCCGGGCTGGCGCGCCGCCATCACGGCCCGGTTGAACTTGCTGCGCACGAAGTTGAAGCCGCCGACCAGGGCCTGGATCGAACCGTCCTCCGGCTCGATCGAGGTCAGCGCCGCCTGCACGGCGGGGATCTGCGCCAGCTGCCACTCGCCCTTGTCGTCGCGGGCCAGCCGGATGATGTCGCCGCGCTTGAGCACGCCGTCGACCCTGGTCGGCGCGGCGCCGACGCGGTCGTCATTGATGTGCGGGCGCGCCCAGCTGATTCCGGCCAGGTCGAGGATCACGCTCTCGTGGCTGGACAGGTAGACCGTCGCCTGCTTCGCGTCGCTGGCCGTGACGATGCCCGGCTGCATGCCGGAGACGCTGCTGTAACTGGACAGCAGACCGTCGAGATCCGCTTCGCCGGCGCCGGCCGGCAGGTCTTGGTGGGCTTCCGGCCCGCGCCAGCCGTGCCGGCGGTCATAGGCGACCAGCCCGTCGCGTACCGCTTCCACGGCAGCCTGCTGGCGACCGCTCTGCACCGTGGTCCTGACCACGTAGCCTTCGGTCAGCGCATCGTTGCCGAAGCGGTCGAGCACCTGCCGACGCACCATCTCGGCCAGGTAGGGGGCATCCACCTCGATCGGCTGCTCATGCGGGTAGGCCTGGTTCGGCTCGGCGATCGCCTGCTCGTACACGGCCTTGGTGATGTAGTCGTGGCGCAGCATCTCGCCCAAGACCCAATTGCGCCGGGCAATCGCGCGCTTCTGTCCGTTGATCGGATTGACTGCCGACGGCAGCTGGAAGGTCGAGGCGATCAGCGCGCATTCGGCCACGGTCAGCTGGTCCAGCGTCTTGCCGTAGTAGTACTCGGCAGCCGCGGCGACGCCGTACGAGCGGTGGCCGAGGAACATCTTGTTGAGGTACAGCTCGAGGATCTGGTCCTTGCTCAGCTCGTGCTCGATGCGCAGGGCGATGAAGATCTCGGTGAGTTTGCGCGAATACAGCTTCTCCGGGCTCAGAAAAAAGTTGCGGGCAACCTGCTGGGTGATCGTCGAGCCGCCGGGACCCTTGTCGCCGCCGGTCACGACGACATGCCAGCCGGCGCGGGCGATGCCGTGCCAGTCCACGCCCGGGTGGTGGTAGAAGTCCGCGTCCTCGGCCGACAACACGGCGTGCTTGAGCCGGTCCGGCACGTTCTCGATGTCCACCGGGATGCGCCGGGTCTCGCCGAAACTGGCGATCAGCTTGCCGTCGGCGCTCAGGACGCGCAGCGGTACCTGCATCGGGTAGTTCTTCAGCTCGGCCACCGAGGGGAGCCTCGGGGCTATCAGCCAATACGCCACACCCACCGCAACAACTGCCAGAAGCAAACCGGAAAAGGCCAGGACCAGAGCCCAGCGCAACAAGCGTTTGAAAATTTGCATGGTGTGGAGATAGCGAGACCTGAGTCAAAACATGACAGAGTATAGATGTAGGAGTATTCCCGCATGAGCAGCGGTCGACCAAATGCAAAAGCCGGACTCCAAAGCAAGGGTCGGGCCAACAGGGGGCTTCCCTTAAATGTGGTGGGCATCACGTCAATTACTTGAGAAAGTTCCCGTAGACCGTTGCCATTACGTTATTTTTTCGATTTAATGCCACTGCGCACCCCGCCAGGATTCTGGCTACGGGCGTCAGCGGCAAGGGGGAAACACCGTGGGGCTCTTTACACCGAAGAAGCCGGCGCTGATTGGTGTCGACATCAGTTCGACTGCCGTCAAGCTGCTGCAGCTAAGTCAGGCGGGCGGTCGTTATCGCGTTGAGCATTACGCGGTCGAGCCGTTGCCGCCGAACGCCGTGGTCGAGAAGAACATCGTCGAAGTCGAGGCGGTGGGCGATGCGATCCGTCGCGCGCTGGCACGCTCGGGCTCCAAGCTCAAGCACGCCGCCGCCGCGGTGGCCGGGTCGGCTGTGATCACGCGCATCATCCCGATGACTGCCGAGCTTTCCGACGATGATCTGGAAGGCCAGATTCAGGTCGAGGCGAACCAGTACATCCCGTACCCGATCGACGAAGTCAGTCTCGACTACGAGGTGCTCGGTCCGGTCCGCGACAACCCCGACATGAACAATGTGCTGCTGGCGGCCTCACGGACCGAGAACGTCGACATGCGCGTGGCCGCACTGGACTTGGGCGGGCTTACCGCCGCGGTGATCGACGTCGAGGCGTTCGCGATGGAGAATGCCTTCGCGATGATCGCCGACCAGCTCAACGTCAGTCGCGATGCGCTGGTGGCGGTGGTCGACATCGGCGCCACCATGACCACGCTGTCGGTACTGCGCAACCAGCGCACGATCTACTCGCGCGAGCAGGTCTTTGGCGGCAAGCAGCTGACCGACGAGATCATGCGCCGCTTCGGGCTCTCCTACGAGGAAGCCGGTCGCGCCAAGCGCAAGGGCGGCCTGCCCGAATCCTACGAGACCGAGGCGCTGGAGCCGTTCAAGGAGTCACTGATCCAGCAGATCAGCCGCCTGCTGCAGTTCTTCTTTGCCGGCAGCGAATACAGCAAGGTTGACCAGGTGGTGCTGGCCGGTGGTTGCGCCTCGATCGAGGGGCTTGGCCCGATGCTGGAAGAACAGCTCGGCGTGCCCTGCGTCGTCGCCAATCCGCTGGCACGCATGTCGCTGTCGCCACGGGTACAGGCACAGTCGCTGGCGCAGGACGCCCCCGCGCTGATGATTGCGGTCGGCCTCGCCCTGAGGAGCTTCGACTGATGGCACACGTCAATCTACTTCCATGGCGCGCCGAACGGCGCAAACAGCGCGAGCGCGAGTTCTACATGCAGCTTGTCGCCGCCTTCGTGGTGGCGCTGGGCGTGCTGCTGCTGTGGGTCTTCTGGATGGATCAGCGCATCGACAACCAGAACGAGCGCAACGCCTACCTGCAGACCGAGATCAAGCAGCTCGACGTGCGCATCGCCAAGATCAAGGATCTGGAGAAGGTGCGCGAGCACCTGCTAGCGCGCAAGCAGATCATCGAGCAGCTGCAGGCCGACCGCTCGCAGATGGTGCACCTGTTCGACGAACTGGTGAAGACGATCCCCACCAGCGCGCGGCTGAGCGGGCTGAAACAGGGCGGCCAGTCGATGACGCTCGACGGCGTGGCGCAGTCCAACGCCAGCGTCGCCGAGTACATGCGCAACATCGAGGGCTCGCCGTGGATGGGTCATGCCGATCTGAGCAAGACCGAAAACACCCATAACGGCACCCGCATGCCGTACGTATTCGGCCTGAACGTGCTGCTGAGCAAGCCGAAGAGCGACGAGGTCGACGCCGGCAAGACTCCGGTGCTGCCGGCCGACGCCAGCTCCAGTATGGCTCCGGCCGCGGCGGTTCCGGCGGCATCCGGTACGGCGCCCAAGACGGCGACCACCCTGCCGGCGCAGCCCGCGACGTCGGCCACCCCGGAAGCCACGCCGGTGAGTGCGCCAGCTGCCACGGGAGGGACCGGATCATGAGTTTCTTCAACGATCTCCAGAACCTCGACCGCAACAACGTCGGTGGCTGGCCGCAATCGGTCAAGATTTTCTTCACCGTGCTGCTGCTCGGCTTCGTGCTGCTGGTTGGGTGGTACTTCTTCGTCAGTGACCAGCAGGACAGCCTGAAGACGCTGGCCGGCAAGGAGGACCAGCTCAAGCAGGAGTTCTCGACCAAGCAGGCCAAGTCGGTCAATCTTGAGGCGTTGCAACAGCAACTCGACGAGATGCAGGACATGCTGCGCCAGTTGCTGCGCCAGTTGCCCAGCAAGACCGAGATGCCCGAATTGCTGACCGACATCTCGCAAACCGCACAGTCCGCCGGCCTGGAGACCGATCTGTTCCAGCCCGGAGCGGAAACCCCGAAGGATTTCTACGCGGAGAAGCCGATCACGTTGCGCTTCACCGGTACCTACCACCAGTTCGGCACCTTCATCAGCGGCGTGGCCTCGTTGCCGCGGGTGGTGATCCTGACCCTGCACGACGTCTCGCTGACGCCGAAGTCGCCGGGCAAGGACGGTCCCGCGAACGGCCAGCTGGTGCTGCAGGGCACGGTGAAGACCTACCGCTACCTGGACGACGAGGAAAGCTCCGCCGCTGGCGCCGGCAAGAAGGCGGGGGGAGCGAAATGATGAACAAGCTAGCTGCCATCAAACCGGCCCATGCCGCACGGATTGCGCTGATGCTGGGTGCCGCGCTGGTGCTGGGCGGTTGTACTCGTGGCATGTCGGACTTGCGCACCTGGGTCGCCCAGGAAAAAGCCAGGAAGGGCGCGCCGATCCAGCCGCTGCCGGTGATCAAGACGTTCGAGACGTTCAAGTACGACGACCAGGATCGGCGTGATCCGTTCAGCCCGAGCACGGCCGAGCTGGAGAACAGCAGCGCCACCAGCGGTCCGCGGCCCGATGCCAACCGGGCCAAGCAGCCGCTGGAGCTGTTTGCGCTGGACAGCCTGAAGATGGTCGGCACGGTCGGTACCGGTGCGGGTATGGAAGTGCTGGTCAAGGACCCGGGTGGTGTGATCCATCGCGTCCATGTCAACGAATACATGGGCCAGAACTACGGGCATATCACGGCGATCAGCGAAGACCATATCGACTTGGTCGAGCTGATATCCAACGGGAATGGTGGCTGGATGGAACGTCCGGCCAGCATCGCGCTTGACGCGAAATAGGTAGACAGGGGCTGATGCAATGACCAACCAAATCCAATCCGTCCGGGGCCGTGTCATGCGCCATGCGAGCCGTTACATGTTGATGGGCCTGCTGATCGCCGGTGCCACCTGGGCCAGCGCTGCGATCGCAGCAACCACCACGTTGAAGAACATCAGTTACGACGCACTGCCTGGCGGCAGCGTCGAGCTGCACATGGACTTCGGCAATGGCCCGGTGCCGGAGCCGAAGATCTTCACCACCGGCAACCCGCCGCGCATCGCGGTCGACTTCGCCGACACTGACAATGCGGCGGCCCGTCACCTGGACATCGGCAAGGGTTCGACCTCCGGTGTGTCCGCGGTGTCCGCCGGCGGCCGCACCCGCGTGGTGGTCGAGCTGATGCGCGAGTCGAGCTATCGCTCACGGGTCGAAGGCAACAGCTTGGTGCTGACCGTCAACAACGGCAGCACGGACCAGTCCGTGACCACCGCGTCCACGATCGACCCGACCAAGGCTCTGCCGTCGTCATCGGCCGGTCCGGCCATCTCCGGTATCGACTTCCGCCGCGGCCCGAACGGAGAAGGTCGCGTGCTGATCAACTTCAGCGGCAGCGGCGCGAATGCGGAGATGACCCGCAAGGGCGACAAGGTGCTGGTCACCATCGACCACGCGAACCTGCCGGCCAACCTCGCCCAGCGCTTGGATACGCTGGACTTCGCCACGCCGGTGCAGTCCATCGTCACCCGCGCCGGCGCGGGCGGCGGTGCGCGCATGGAAATCGCGATCAAGGGCAACGTCGAGACCTCCGCCTACCAGACCGCCGACCAGTACGTGATCGAAGTGGCGCCGAAGAAAGTTGACGCCGCCAAGGATGCCAAGCTGGCCAAGCTGGGCCAGGAGCCGAGCTACAACGGCAAGCGCGTCACCTTCAACTTCCAGGACATCCCGGTACGCTCGGCGCTGCAGCTGATCGCCGACATCTCCGGCCTTAACCTGGTCGCCTCCGACAGCGTCGGCGGCAGTGTCACCCTGCGTCTGGTCAACGTGCCGTGGGATCAGGCGCTGGACGTGATCCTGCGTGCAAAGAGCCTGGACAAGCGTCGCAACGGCAACGTGGTGTGGGTTGCACCGCAGGCCGAACTGGCCAAGTACGAGCAGGACGTGGCCGACGCCAAGCTGAAGGCGCAGGACACCGCCGAGCTGGTCACCGACTACGTGCCGATCAGCTATGGCAAGGCGGCGGACATCGCCAAGCTGCTGACCAGCGGCAGCATGCAAGGTGGTGGTGGCGCCAGCGGCGGCAACACCCAGCGCGGCTTCCTGTCGCCGCGCGGCAGCGTGTCGTTCGACGAGCGTACCAACACGCTGCTGCTCAACGACACGCCGGAGAAGATCAGGCAGCTGCGCGACCTGATCGCGGTGCTGGACAAGCCGGTGCAGCAGGTGCTGATCGAGTCGCGCATCGTGGTCGCCAGCGACGACTTCACCCGCGAGCTGGGCGCCAAGTTCGGCGTCAATGGCCGGGTAAACAACACCGAGTTCCAGAACGCCGCCACGGCCACGCCGGCGTTGACTGCAGGCATCGGCGGCGGCAACGTGACCTCGGGTGGCTTCAACGTGAACCTGCCGACCAGCCCGGCGGCCGGAACCTTCGGCCTGGCCATCCTCGGCGCCAACTACGCGATCGACCTGGAACTCTCCGCGGCCCAGACCGAGGGTCGTGGCGAGGTGATCTCCAGCCCGCGCGTGATCACCGCCAACCAGCAGGAAGCGGTGATCCGCCAGGGCCAGGAAATCGGCTACGTCACGTTCCAGAACAGCGCCGGCAGCGGCGCCGGCAGCGGCACCGCGACGGTGCAGTTCAAGGACGCCGTGCTGGAGCTGAAGGTGACCCCGACGATCACCGCCGACAACCGCGTCTACCTGATGATCAACGTCAAGAAGGATGCGCTGGCCGGTTATGTGGATGCCCCGGGTAGCGGCAAGATCCCGACCATCGACACCCGCGAGATCAATACCTCGGTGCTGGTCGACAACGGGCAGACCGTGGTGCTGGGCGGCATCTACGAGATCAACAAGTCCAACACCATGACCAAGGTGCCCGGCCTGGGCGACATCCCCGGCATTGGCGTGCTGTTCCGCAATACCTCGCGGACCAACACCAAGGCCGAGCTGCTGATCTTCGTGACGCCGCGCATCCTCAGCGACACGCTGCAGTAAACGCGCAAGGTTGCAGTGAAAGAGGCGGCTTCGGCCGCCTCTTTTTTTGTGCGCGCCGACCAGGCTTCCGGAGGCCGGTTAAACTTCCTGCGTTGCCGATGGTCTGTAGCACGCCATCTGGTCCGGCTGCACCCCGCTGCGCGCCGGGTCGCGCCGCTGTCACGTCAAGAACGGAACCCGCTCATGGATATGCCCGAAACTTCAACGCCGAGCCGTCTGCAGCAAGCGTTCGTGCAACTGCGCGACGACCTGCAGCAATGCATCATCGGCCAGCCGCATCTGATCGACTGCCTGCTGGTGGCCTTGCTGGCCGACGGTCACTTGCTGGTCGAGGGTGCCCCCGGCCTGGCCAAGACCACGGCGGTGAAGGCGCTGGCGGCGCGTATCGAGGCGGACTTCCACCGCGTGCAGTTCACCCCCGACCTGCTGCCGGCCGACCTCACCGGCACCGACGTGTTCCGCCCGCAATCCGGCAGCTTCGAGTTCGAGCGCGGCCCGCTGTTCCACAACATCATCCTGGCCGACGAGATCAATCGTGCGCCGGCCAAGGTGCAGTCCGCGCTGCTGGAGGCGATGGCCGAGCAGCAGATCACCGTCGGCCGCCGCACCTGGCAGCTGCCCGAGCTGTTCATGGTGATGGCGACGCAGAACCCGATCGAGCAGGAAGGTACGTTCACCCTGCCGGAGGCCCAGCTCGACCGCTTCCTGATGCACGTGACGATCGGCTATCCGGATGCGGTCGCCGAACTGGCGATACTCAAGCTGGCGCGTGAACAGGCCAGTCGTCGTGCCCATCCCGTCGCCGCGCCACCGGCGTTGCTCAGCCAGACCGACGTGTTCGCCGCGCGCGATGCGGCGATGGCGGTGCACATGGCGCCGGCGCTGGAGGAATACCTGACCCAGCTGGTGCTGGCCACCCGCGATGCCGGTCGCTACGGGCCGGAACTGAAACGCTGGATCGCCTGGGGCGGCAGCCCGCGCGCCACCATCGCGCTGGACCGCTGCTCGCGCGCGCACGCGTGGCTGGCCGGCCGCGATTACGTGCTGCCGGAAGATGTGCACGCGATCGCCCACGAAGTGCTGCGCCATCGCGTGCTGCTCAGCTACGAGGCGGAAGCCGAGGGCGTGCGGCCGGACCAGGTGATCGATCGCCTGCTGGATCTCGTGCCGCTGCCGTGAACGCCGTCGCTTCACATCACGCGGGCGGCGACGGCCGCAGCCAGGTTGCGCTGGCCGAACTGATCGCGCTGCGTGCGCGGGTCGGCCGCGTGCGCATGGCGCCGCTGCTCAGCCGTGCCGCGCGCAGCGGCCAGCAGTCCAGCCGTCTATACGGCCGCGGCATGGACTATGCCGAGTCACGCGTCTACCAGGCCGGCGACGACGTGCGCCGGCTCGACTGGCGGCTCACCGCGCGCAGCGGCAAATTGCATACCAAGCTGTTCCAGGAAGATCGCGAAGGCTGTCTGCTGATCCTGCTCGACACCCACGCCAGCATGCGTTTCGGCACGCGGGCGCGCTTCAAGTCGGTGCAGGCGGCGCGCGCCGCCGCCGCCGCCGCGTGGTACGCGGTACGCGCCGGCGAGCGGGTCGGGGTGATGGCATTCGGCCACGCCGACCTGTTGTTGCGGCCGCAGGCCGGGCCGCGCGGTGCGTTGGCGGTGTGCGGCGCGCTGGCCGAATGGGATGCGCAGCCCGCGTCCGATCGGGTCGAGCCGTTGTCTGATGCGCTGGCCCGCGCCAGCCGCGTGCTGCATGGTGCCAGCCGCGTGCTGCTGGTCAGCGACGGATTCAGCTGTGACGCATCGGCGCGACAGCGCCTGCTCGACCTGGGCCGGCATGCCGGGGTCAGCGTGCTGGTGGTGGCCGATGCGCTGGAACTGGCGCCGGCCCCGCCGGGACGCTATCCGCTGGAACATGCCGGCGAACGCTGCGAAGTGTTGTTGCAATCCGAGCGTCAACGCAGCGATTTCCAGCGTGCGTTGGGTGCCGGCCCGGCTCGGCTGGGCGAGCTGGCACAATCGCTGGGCCTGCGCTGGAACAGCATCGACACCACCGCCGATGCGTTCGACGCGGTCAGCGGCCTGCTCGGCGCGCGGAGGTCGACGCGATGATGTCTGCTCAGCCCGCGCCGTCGCCCGGCCCGCCATTGCGCGATATCCACCTGCCGCCCGAGCCGTCCTGGTGGCCGCCGGCGCCGGGCTGGTGGCTGCTCGCCGCGCTGCTGCTGGCGGCAGTGCTGGCTGGCATCTGGTGGTGGCGACGGCATCGCCGCGCGCTTCGCCAACGCCGACAGGTGCTCGGCGAACTCGATCGGCTCGCACGGCAGCATCAGCACGACGGCGATGGGCTTGCGTTGGCGAGCGCGCTGCACCAGTTGCTGCGCCGGGTGGCACGCCAGCACGATGCGCAAGCCGCGCGACAGCGTGGCGACGCCTGGCGGCAGACGCTGGCGCGGGTACCAGTCGATACCGCCACGTTGCAGCAACTGCTGGCGCTGGACCAGCAGATCTATCGACCACCCGCATCGTTCGACCATACAGCCAGCGTGACGGCCGTGCGGGCGTGGCTGCGGCTGGCGTTGAAGCCGGCGAGCTGGAGACCGGTCGCGACGGAGCATGCCGATGCCTGAGTTCGCCTGGCCCTGGGTGATTGTGCTGCTGCCGCTGCCGTGGCTGCTGCGCCGCTGGCTGCGCCCGGCCGCGCCAGGGCAGGCGCTGCATCTGCCGCAGCCGGGTGTGCGACTGGCTACGGTCGCTGGCAACCGCGCTCGCGGCGCCACGTCGTGGCTGCTGGCGCTGGCCTGGCTGTGCCTGCTGGCCGCGGCGGCGCGGCCGCAATGGGTGGGGCCGCCGCAGGCGCAACAGCGCAGCGGGCGCGCGCTGATGCTGGCGGTGGATCTCTCCGGCAGCATGCGCACCGGCGACATGCAACTGGCCGGCCAGGACGTCAGCCGTTTCGGCGCAGTGGAGGCGATTGCCGGCGATTTCATCAGCCGCCGCGATGGCGACGAGATGGGCCTGATCCTGTTCGGCAGCCAGGCCTTTCTGGTGACGCCGCTGACCTACGACCTCACCGCGGTGCGCGCGCAACTGCAGGGTGCGGCGGTGGGGCTGGCCGGCACCGAGACGGCGATCGGCGACGCGATCGCAGTGGGCGTAAAGCGGCTGGCCGCGCTGCCCGAGCAGGCGCGTGTGCTGGTGCTGCTCACCGACGGCGTCAACAACGCCGGCAGCATCGCGCCGCGCGACGCGGCGCGCGCGGCGAAGGCGGCCGGCGTGCGCATCTACACCATCGGCATCGGCGCCACGCGCATGCGCATACCCGGTTTCTTCGGCAGCCAGCTGGTCAATCCCTCGGCCGACCTGGATGCGGACATGCTCACCGACATCGCCACGCAGAGCGGCGGGCGCTTCTTCCGCGCCACCGACAGCGGCGAGCTGGCCGACGCGTATCGCGCGATCGACGCACTGGAACCGATGCCGCAGCACGGGCCCTTGCTGCGCCCGCAGCATGAGCTGTTCCGCTGGCCGTTGCTGACCGCGATCGCGTTGCTGTTGCTGGTGACCGTGCCGCGTCGCTTCGCGCACACACGGGAGTTGCCGGCGTGAGCGAGCTGCTGCAGCAATTCCATTTCCTGCGGCCGTGGTGGTTGGCTGCGCTGCTGCTGTTGCCGCTGCTGGGCTGGCTCGGTGTGCGCCGCAACGTGGCGCAGGTGGAACTGTCGCGGCTGGTCGACGCCGAGCTGCTGCCGCATCTGCTGCGCGGGCGCGCCGGCAACCGCAGCCTGCCGCTGTGGCTGTTTGCGCTGGGCTGGACGCTGTGCGCGCTGGCGCTGGCCGGGCCGACCTGGAGCCGCGTCGAGCAGCCGTTGTACGCGAGCCGCGCGGCGCAGGTGGTGGCGATCTCGCTGTCGCAGCACATGCTGGCGCGCGACGTGGCGCCGAGCCGGCTCGATCGCGCGCGCTACAAGGCGCGCGACCTGCTGCATGCCAACCAGGACGGCCTCAACGCGCTGATCGGCTACGCCGGCGAGGCATTCGTGGTGGCGCCGTTGACCTCGGATGCGCACAGCCTCGACGACCTGCTTGAGGCGATGGCGCCGGACACCATGCCGGTGGATGGCGACGACGCGGCGGCGGCGATCGAGCGCGGCGTGGCGCTGATCCGCGACGGCAAGGCCAGCGGCGGTTCGCTGGTGCTGATCACCGACCAGGCCGACGCCGCGGCCGCGGTCGCCGCGCGCAAGGCGAACGCCGCCGGCGTGCAGGTGTCGGTGCTTGGGGTGGGCACGCCGCAGGGCGGTCCGGTGCCGTTGCCCGATGGCGGCTTCCTGCGCGATGCGCAGGGCGGCATGCTGCTGGCCCGCCGCGACGATGCCGCGCTCGCTGCGCTGGCCGCGGCCGGCGGCGGCCGCTACGTGGCGATGAGCGCAGACCAGCACGACGTCGACGCGCTGCATGCACAACTGCGCAGTGCGAAGGCGACGCTGGCCGACGGGCAGGTCGGCGACGCCTGGCAGGATCGCGGCGCGTGGCTGCTACTGCCGCTGCTGCTGGTCGTGGCGCTGGCGTTCCGTCGCGGCTGGCTGCTGTTGCTGCCGCTGGTCGTGTTGCCGCTGTGGCCGGGCACGGCCGCGGCGACGACGTGGCAGGACCTGTGGCAGCGCCGTGACCAGCAGGCCGCACAGGCCTTGCATGCGGGCGACGCGAAGCAGGCGCAACAGCTCGCACGCGATCCCGCCTGGCGGGGCGCGGCGGCGTATCGCGCCGGCGACTACGCCGCCGCGGCGCAGGCCTTGCAGCAGGTGCCCGGCGGCGACGCGGCGTACAACCTCGGCAACACGCTGGCGAAGCAGGGCGCGTACCAGAAGGCGCTCGCGGCCTACGACCATGCGCTGCAACTCGACCCGGCCAACGCCGATGCGAAGGCGAACCGCCAGGCGGTCGAGGACTGGCTGCGCCAGCAGCAACAGCAGCCGTCGGACCAGAAGGAACACGAGGGCCACGGTGGCAAGCAGAACCAGTCGTCGCAGGGCGAGCAGGGCAAGAGCGGCAAGCAGGATGCGAAGGATCAGTCATCCGCAGCGGATGATGCCGCGCCATCCGCCCAGCCGGGCCGGGATGGCAAGTCGCAGGCGCAGGATCAGTCCGGCAAGAACGAGTCGCCGCAGAGCAAGTCCGAGCAGGGCGGCGCCGATCAACCCGAACCGCAGACCGCGCAGCAGCAGGCCGAGCAGCAGGCGCAGGCGGAGCAGGCGCGACAGGCGTTGAAGCAGCAGATGGATGCCGCGCTGGCGAAGCCGGGCGACGGCAACGCCGAGCACCAGCTCGGCGCGCTGGCCAAGGACGATCCGCAGGCGAAGCTGCCAGCCGACCTGCGCCATGCCCTGCAGCGCGTGCCGGATGATCCCGGCGCCCTGCTGCGGCGCAAGTTCGAACTGGAATACCAGCAGCGCCACGGCGGCGCACCGAGCGAGGATGGACAGCCGTGATGTTTCGACAGGTCGTATGCAGTTGTTTGCTGATGCTGGCGCTGATCCCGGCGCTGGCCAGTGCGGCCGAGGTAACCGCCACGCTGGACCGCGACCACGTGCAACTGGGCGAGACGGTGACGCTCAACGTGCGCGTCCAGGGCGACACCGGCGGCATCGCCGCGCCCGACCTGCGCGCGCTGAATCAGGACTTCCAGTTGCTCGGCACCTCGCAGAACAACAGCCTCAGCGTGGTCAACGGCAAAGCCAGCTCCGAACTGACCTTTGGCGTAGCGCTGCGGCCCCGCCACGTCGGCGTGCTGCAGATTCCCGCGCTTAGCGTGGCCGGCCAGCGCACGGCGCCGCTGCAGCTCACCGTGGCGGCGCCGGATCCGGTCGCGGCCGCCACCACGCAGCGCGACGTCTTCATGGAGTCGCAGGTCGAGCCGGCGCATGGCTACGTCGGCCAGCAGCTGACCTACGTGGTGCGGCTGTACTACGCCAACCGCATCGGTGGCGACGCGCCGCCGCCGCCGCAGGTCGACGGCGTGGAAGTCAGCGCGCTCGGCAAGGGCCTGAACTACGACGCCGAGCGCGGTGGCCGCACCTATCACGTGCTGGAACAACGCTACGCCCTGATTCCGCAACATGCCGGACAGGTCGAGATTCCCCCGGTGGATTTTCAGGGCGAGGCCGCCGATCCGCGCGACCCGAACAGTTTCTTCGGCGCCACCGTGCCGGTCAGTGCCAGTGCGCCGGCGCAGACGATCACCGTGAAACCGGCGCCCGCCGACTGGGGCGGCAGCGCGTGGTTGCCGGCACGCCAGCTGAGCCTGAGCCTGGACGGCTGGCCCACCGCGCAGGATGCGCCGCCGCGGGTCGGCCAGCCGCTAAACCTCACCATGAACCTGCAGGCCAGCGGCCTGTCGTACGAGGCACTGCCGGCGCTGAGCCTGCCGCCGCTGGACGGCGCCACGGTGTATCCGGACAAGCCGGTCACCGGCAACCGCCAGTACGGCGAGTGGATCATCGGCCGACGCCAGCAGTCGTTCGCGATCGTGCCTGAGCGCGCCGGCACGCTGACCATTCCCGCCACCACGCTGAAGTGGTGGAACGTGCTGACCGACAAGATGGAAGTGGCGCAGATCGCCGCGCACAGCGTCACCGTGCTGCCGGCGATCGGTGCGGCTGCCACGCCGCCGCCCGCACCAGCCGCAGCGGTGGACAGCGGTGTCGTCGGCAGCACCACTTCGGTCGCGACGACACCCACGCCATGGCGCTGGATCGCGCTGGCCAGCCTCGGCCTGTGGCTGCTCAGCGTGCTGGCCTGGTGGCTGTGGCAGCGGCGCCGGCGCGCGTCGTCGGTGAGGCCGCCGGCCGCGGCGCGCACTTCGGCGCGCAGTGGCCAGCTGGCCTTTCTTGCCGCGGCGCGCGGCAGCGATCCGGCCGCGCAGGTGCGCACCCTGCTGGCCTGGGCGCGCGCGGAGCGGCCGGCGATCCAGCACCTGGGCGAATTGTCGGCGGCGCTGGACGATGCCTCGCAACGTGCGGCGATCGAAACCTTGCAGCAGCGTCACTACGCGGCCACGCCGTCACACGATGCCGGCACAAACCTGGCCGAAGCGTTCAAGCGCGGCTTCGTCTGGCGTGCCCCGGAGGCGACCGACGAAAACTCCGGGTTGCCGCCGCTGTATCCGTTCAAGCTGCATTGAGCGCGTGCTGGAACACCGCGCGCATGGCATTGCTGAAACAACACAGCGTGACTTCGATATCGTCGTTGCCGTCCAGTTCGTCGCGCAGCGTAGCCACCGCCACCGCGGCGGCCTGCGCGGCGGGGTAGCCGTAGACGCCGCAGCTGATCGCCGGGAACGCGATCGTGCGGAGCCGCTGTGCGCGCAGCAGTTGCAGCGAGTTGCGATGGCAACGCTCCAGCAACTGCGCCTCATCGCGGGTACCGCCGTACCAGATCGGCCCCACCGTGTGGATCACCCAGCGCGCTGGCAGGGCGAAGCCGGGCGTGATGCGCGCCTCGCCGGTGGGGCAACGCACGCCGGGAGCGATTTCCGGCAGCGCGCGGCAGGCTTGCAGCAGGGCCGGTCCGGCGGCGCGATGGATCGCACCGTCCACACCGCCGCCGCCGAGCAGCCCGGAATTCGCCGCGTTGACGATGGCGTCCACGGCCAGGCGGGTGATGTCGGCGTGGATGACCTGGATGGGCATGGGACGGCGGCTTACCTTATGCTTCAGGCAGACATTCGAGCGCGGCGGGGTGGCAACGGATCATGGCGAAAACGGAAGACATTTCCTTCGGCTATCTGCTCAGCGACGTGACCTTGCTGTTCCGCAAGCACTTCGACCGGCGCGCGGTGAAATTCGGGTTGACCCGCGCGCAATGGCGCGCGACCAAGGTGTTGTACCACCGCGAAGGCCTGCGGCAAACCGAGCTGGCCGAGTTCCTGGAAATGGAGCCGATCGCGGTGGGCCGGGTGATCGACCGGCTGCAGGCGGCCGGTTTCGTCGAGCGCCGGCCGGATCCGAAAGATCGTCGCGCCTGGCGGCTGTACGTCACCGACCAGGCGCGCGTGATCGTGGGCGACATGGAGATCATCGCGCGCGGGCTGCGCAAGGATGCCACCCGCGGTATCGGCCACGACGAACTGCAGCAGGCGTTGGCGGTGATCAGCCGGATCAAGGACAACCTGCTGGCGCTGGAGCAGGGCGACGGCGGCACGCCTTGATTCGCGCATGCGGCGGCACTGGCCAGTGCCATAGGTCGGGGTCATCCACAGCACAATCCGCGCCATAGTGGGAACCTGGCGTGTCTTCCGACGGGTCAACCTGAGGTCGTCACACGCGTTGTAACGAGCCTGGTGCATGGTCACCGGCCCTGCGGTTCTCCCGACCGCGCAAGAACCCCGCCATCGCCACCGCGCGTGGCGCGAAGATCGAGAAGCCCCCGCGCATGTCCCGGAAAAAAATCGTCCTTGTGGTGGCTGTCCTGCTGGCGATCGCCCTGGCCATGCATTTCGGGCGCGGTGGCGGCGACAGCAGCAAGGCCGCCAAGGCCCCGGCAGCGGTGCCGGTCGAGGTGGCCAGCGCCAGCCGGGGCGACGTCGAGCTGTCGCTGAAGCTGGTGGGCCGGGTCGAGGCGTGGTCGACGGTGAGCCTGCGCGCGCGGGTCTCCGGCCAGCTGCAGTCGCTGTCGTTCACGCCCGGCGCGCTGGTGCGCAAGGGCAGCGTGCTGGCGCAGATCGACCCGCGCCTGCTGCGGGCGCAACTGGACCAGGCGCGCGGCAGCGTGGCGCGCGACCAGGCGCTGCTGCAGAAGGCGCAGGCCGACCAGCGGCGTTATGCCGACATGCTGGCCAGGGGTTTCGTCTCGAAGGCGGACTACGATCTGTACCAGGCCAACCTGGCGGTGGCCCGCGCCACCTTGCAGAGCGACCGGGCCGCGCAGGAACTGGCGCAGACCCAGCTCGACTATGCGCGCATCGTTGCCCCGTTCGACGGCGTGGCCGGCGCGCCGCTGGTGTGGCCAGGCGCACAGATCAGTGCCGACAGCACCGACATCGTGGTGCTCAACCAGGTCGAGCCGGTGCGCGTGGCGTTCAACATTCCCGAGGACAGCCTACCCGCCGTGCGCGCCGCGCTGGCCAACGGCGCGGTCGCCGTGCAGGTGACCGTTTCCGGCGACAAGGGCACGCCGCTGGCCGGCGCGCTGGAATTCATCGACAACGCGGTCGACGCCACGACCGGCACGATCGTGCTGAAGGCGCGCTTCGACAACGCCGAGCATCGGCTCACTCCCGGCCAGTTCGTGCAGGTGAGCCTGCCCACCACGCGCCTGGCCAACGTGGTCAGCGTGCCGGTGCATGCGCTGCAAAGTTCCAGCAGCGGCAGTTTCGTGTTCGTGCTCGGTGCCGACGGCAAGGTGCAGCAGCGCTACGTCACCCCCGGCCCGACCAGCGCCGGGCGTACCGTCATCGACAAGGGCCTGAAAGGCGGCGAGCAGGTGGTCACCGAAGGCCAGATGCTGCTGGTCGACGGCAGTGCCGCCGTCGTCAAGGGGTGATCGGATGAATATCCCCGAGCTCTGCATCCGCCGCCCGGTGATGACCACGCTGCTGATGACGGCGCTGCTGGTGTTCGGCATCGTCGCCTATCCGCGGCTGCCGGTGAACGAGTTGCCGAACGTCGACTTCCCCACCATCAGCATCAGCGCCAGCCTGCCCGGCGCCTCGCCGGAGACGATGGCGTCGGCGGTGGCCACGCCGCTGGAAGGCCGGCTGTCGACCATCGCCGGGATCAGCTCGATGAGCTCGACCAGCGCGCTCGGCTCCACCTCGATCACGCTCACCTTCGGACTGGATCGCAACATCGACGCGGCGGCGCAGGACGTGCAGTCGGCGATTTCCTCGGCGCTGCGCCAGTTGCCGAGGGAAATGACCACGCCGCCCACGTTCCGCAAGGTCAACCCGGCCGACGCGCCGATCCTTTTCCTGGCGATGGGCTCGAGCACGCTGCCGCTGACCCAGGTCAGCGAGTATGCGGAAACCGAGCTGGCGCAGCAGCTGTCGATGATCGACGGCGTGGCCCAGGTGAACGTGTATGGCTCGCAGAAATACGCGGTGCGGATCAGCGTGGATCCCGACCGGCTGGCCGCCAGCGGCATCGGCATCGACCAGGTGCAGAACGCGATCGCCGACGCCAACGTCAACCAGTCCACCGGCTCGCTCTACGGCAAGCGCCAGCAACTGCCGATCCGCAGCGACGGCCAGCTGCTGCGCGCGGCCGCCTACAACGACGTGGTGGTCGCGTACCGCAACGGCGCGCCGGTGCATGTGGGCGACATCGGCCAGGCGCGCGACAGCGTGCAGGACGACCAGCGCGTCAGCTCGTACAACGGCAAGCAGGCGATTGTGCTGGCGATCCAGCGCCAGCCGGGCGCGAACACGGTGGCCACGGTGGACCGGATCAAGGCGGTGCTGCCCAGCTTCCGCGCCGGGCTGCCGCCCTCGATCACGCTGGACACGCTGTACGACCGCTCGCAGTCGATCCGCGACTCGGTCGACGACGTGCAGTTCACCCTGCTGCTGGCCGGCGCGCTGGTGGTGTTCGTGATCTACCTGTTCCTGGGCAACCTGTCCGCCACGCTGATCCCAGCGGTGGCGCTGCCGATCTCGGTGCTGGGCACGTTCGGCGTGATGTATGCGCTGGGCTACAGCCTGGACAATCTCTCGCTGCTCGCGCTGACCCTGGCGGTCGGCTTCGTGGTGGACGACGCGATCGTGATGCTGGAGAACATCGTGCGCCACATGGAAGCGGGCGTGCCGCCGTACGAGGCGGCGCTGAAGGGCGCCGGCGAAGTCGGTTTCACGATCTTCTCGATGACGCTGTCGCTGATCGCGGTGTTCATCCCGGTGATGTTCATGGGCGGCATCGTGGGCCGGCTGTTCCATGAATTCGCGGTGGTGATCAGCGTGGCGATCCTGATCTCCGGCATCGTCGCGATCACGCTGACGCCGATGCTGTGCAGCCGTTTCGTCAAGGCGCACGACCATGAGAAAAAGAACTGGCTGATCGCCGGCTTTGATCGCGGCTTCAGCGCCGTGCAGCGCGGCTATGCGGGCAGCCTGCGCTGGTGCATGGACCGCCCGCGCCTGGTGCTGGCCGGTTTCGGCGTGAGCCTGCTGGCCACCGCGCTGCTGTTCTACACCACGCCGAAGGATTTCATCCCAGCCGGCGACAACGGCCAGCTGCGCGTCAACACGGAAGGGCCGGAGGATGTGTCGTTCGAGGGCATGCTGGCGCGCCAGCAGCGGCTGGTCGACATCGTGGCGAAGGACCCGAACATCGCCGGCTACATGTCCACCGTGGGCGCGGGCGGCGCGCGCAGCACGATCAACAACGGTTCGATCCTGCTGCTGCTGAAGCCGGCGCACGAACGCAAGCTCGGCCCGGACGGCATCATCCAGGAGTTGCGGCCGAAACTGGCGACGGTGGCGGGCATCCGCAGCTATATCCAGAACGCGCCGGCGATCCAGATCGGCGGGCGGCAATCCAAGGCGCAATACCAGTACACGCTGCAGTCGGTGAACCTCGACCAGCTGTACGAATGGAGCGGCAAGGTGACCCGCACGTTCGCCGCGCTGCCGGGCTTCGAGGATGTCACCAACGACCTCGACCTCAACAGCCCGTCGATCACGGTCAAGGTCGACCGCGCCAAGCTGGCGCCGCTGGGGTTGACCATGGCGCAGGTGCAGACCGCGCTGGGCATCGGCTTCGGCCAGAACCAGGTTTCCACCATCTACGGTTCGGCTACGCAGTACTGGGTAATGCTGCAGGTCGAACGCAAGCTGCAGGACGATCCGGCGGTGCTGTCGCAGCTGTACGTCACTTCGAACAGTGGCAGCCTGGTGCCGCTCAGCGCGGTGGCCAGCTTCGCCCGCGAGCCGCAGGCACTGACGGTGAACCACCAGGGCCAGCTGCCGGCGGTGACGGTGTCGTTCAACTTGGCGCCGGGCGTGTCGCTCAGCGACGCGGTGACCCGCATCGACGGTGCAATGGACACGATGGGTCTGCCGGCGACGATCAGCGGCAGCGTGCAGGGCACCGCGCAGGCGTTTCAGGAATCCATGCAGGGCATGGGCATGTTGCTGCTGCTGGCGGTGTTCGTGATCTATCTGGTGCTGGGCATCCTGTACGAGAGCTTCATCCATCCGCTGACGATCCTGTCCGGCCTGCCGGCGGCGGCGGTCGGCGCGCTGCTGACCCTGGTGATCTTCAACGCTTCGCTGGATCTGTTCGCCTTCGTCGGCATCGTGATGCTGATCGGCATCGTCAAGAAGAACGCGATCATGCTGATCGACTTCGCGCTGGAACGGCAGCGCGAGGAAGGCATGTCGCCGGCACAGGCGATCTTCGACGCCTGCCGCGTGCGCTTCCGCCCGATCATGATGACCACGATGGCGGCGATGGCCGGCACGTTGCCGATCGCGCTGGGCATCGGCGCCGGCGCCGAGGTGCGCCGTTCGCTGGGCCTGGCGGTGGTCGGCGGGCTGGTGTTCTCGCAGGTGCTCACGCTGTACCTGACGCCGGTGATCTACATCTACATGGGCCAGCTGCAGCAGCGCTTCCAGCGCTCGGCCAGGACATCGCCGGCGCGCTAGCTTGCGGCGTTCAGCCGTCCGCGACTAGGCTGGCCGCTCCGTCATCGAGGGAGCGGGCATGCGCAGCCTGACATCGGTCATCACCGTATTCGCCGCCGTCGCCGGCATGGCCATCGGCGCCACCGCCTGCGCCGGCACTCCCGCGCAGATGGACGCCGCCGCCCTGCAGGCCTGGGCCGGCCAGCCGTGGGACAAGGCCGCGCTGATGAACACCACGGTGGAGCTGGGCCGCTACCGCAACGTGCCGGTGGTTGCCGAATTTCCCTGTTCGGACGTCTGCCCGCAGTACACCGTGCGCATCATCCATTACCGGCTGCCGCCGGACGCATCGTGCGCCAGCGTGGGCGGCGTCGAGAAGGAAGTGCTGGTGCCGATCGCGATCGCCGTGCGGCCGAAGACGTTCTGCATCCCCGAACCGCTGGTGGCGTCGGGGCAGTACTACGCGAAGTAGTGAACTGCTCCCTCCCCCGCGATGCAGGGAAGGGAGCAGTTCGTCGGCTCACTCGCCGGCGCCGTCTTGCGCGAATGCGCCCGGCGCGGAACCGAAGTCGCCGTTCGCCTGCGCGGCCATGTACGAGAACGCCGCGTATACCGCCACGTTCTGCGCCAGCTCGGCCGGATCGATCTTGTCCAGCGTGTCGTTCGGAGTGTGGTGCCAGTCGAAGTACTTGGTGCCGTCCTGGGTCAGCGACAGCGCGGCCATGCCCTTGGCGTGCATCTGCGACAGGTCCGAACCGCCACCGCCGGGACGCGTGGTGTCGTAGGCCACGCCGACCGGCTCCAGCACCCTGGCGATCTGGCCGATCGCATCGCGTGCCGCGGGCTTCACGCTGGCGCTCATGCGCCAGATCTTGCCGGCGCCGAAATCGGACTCGGTGCCGAGCTGGAACTTCGCCACCTCGGCGCCGTGCTTGTCGGCGTAGGCGCGGCCGCCCCACAGGCCCATCTCCTCGTTGGCGAACGCGATCACCCGGATCGTGCGGTCGGGCCGCTGCGGCAGGTCGCGGATCAGCTTGCCGGCGGCCATTGCGATCGCCACGCCGGCGCCGTCGTCGATCGCGCCGGTGCCCAGGTCCCACGAGTCGAGGTGGCCGCCGATTGCCACCACCTGGTCGGGGTGCTTGCGGCCGGTGATCTCGCCGATCACGTTGGCACCGGTGTATTCGCCGACCACGCCGCAGTCGAGATCGAGCTTCAGCGTGACCGGCTTGCCGTAGGCCAGCACGCGCTCGAGCTGGTCGGCGTCGGGGTTGGTCAGCGCGGCGGCGGGGATCGCCTTGGCCGGGTCGCGGAAGCCGGTGACGCCGGTATGCGCGGCGCGCTGCTGCGCGTCGGTGCCGGCTGAGCGCAGCAGGTAGCCAGCGGCGCCCTTGGCCTGGGCGATCACCGCGCCGGTCGTGCGCACGGCCGAGCCCATGCCGTAGCCGTGGCCGTCCTTCGCGCGTTCCATGCGGTAGCCGACGTAGACGATCTTGCCATTGATGCTCGCCGGGTCGGCCGCCTTCAGCGCATCCAGCGTGTCGAATTTCACCACCTCGGCGGTCAGCCCGCCCTCCGGCGTGCCGGCCGAATAGCCCAGCGCGGTCAGCACCAGCGGCTGCGGGAACGGCGCCACGATCGCGGCGTGCTCGCTGCGACGCACCCACAGCGGGTACGTCACCGGCTCGGTGTAGACCTTGTCGTAGCCGAGCTCCTTGAATTTCGCCACGGCCCAGTCGACCGCGCGCCGATCCGCCTCGCTGCCGGCCATGCGCGCGCCGACCTCGGTAGTCAGCGACGCGGTGACCTTGTACGCGGTGTCGTCGTGCAGCGCCTTGTCGCGCAACTGTTCGGCCGTCTTTACGGCCGTGGCGGGAATCGTGGTGTTGGCCGCGCTGGCGATGCCGCTGGCCAGCAGGCCGGCGGCGAGCAAGGTGAGGGGAAGACGGCGCATCGGGGGACTCCGCTGGGTAAACCCCGATTATGGCGTGGTTGCCCGTTGCCGCTTAGGCCAGAAGTCATGGGTGGCCGGATGCGTTCCCGCACGAACTCGCGAACTATGGCCTGTTCTTCAGCAGATCGCGGATCTCGGTCAGCAGGGCCACGTCGGCGGGCGGCGCGGCGGGCGCTTCTTCCTGCTTGCGGCTGAGCCTGTTGATCCCCTTGATCACCATGAAGATCGCGAACGCGATGATGATGAACTGGATCAGCGTGTTGATGAAGGCGCCGTACTGGATCGCCACCTCGGCCACCTTGTGCGCCGGGTCGCTGACGTCGGCCGGCTTGAGCACCCACTTTAGCTGGCTGAAGTCGATGCCGCCGGTGAGCCAGCCGATCGGCGGCATGATGATCTGGTCGACCAGCGAGCTGACGATCTTGCCGAAGGCGCCGCCAATGACCACACCGACCGCCAGGTCGATGACATTGCCGCGCATGGCAAAGGCCTTGAATTCGCTGAGCATGCTCATGCTGCTGGTACTCCCGTGGTTGGGCCGGGTGGTGCGCCGAATGTAGCGCGACAGGGTAGGCGCGAACAGATGAAGCCTTCGTGGAAAATCAGACGATCCGGCCGTGCAGTTCCGCCACGCCGACCAGTTCGGCGTGGAAGCGGTCGCCGCGCTGCAACGCAGCAACGCCGGCCGGTGTGCCGGTGAAGACCAGGTCGCCGGCCTTCAGCTCGAACAGCGTGGACAGCGCCGCGAGGATGTGCGGCACATCGTGCACCATCTCGCCTAGCGTGCTCTGCTGGCGCAGTTCGCCGTTCACGCTGAGCCGCAGCACGGTCTGCGCATCCACCGCCGCGCCGGCCGGGCGCAGCGCGGAGACCGGGGCGGAGTGGTCGAAGCCCTTGGCCACGTCCCACGGATGGCCCTTGGCCTTGGCCTGCGCTTGCAGATCGCGACGGGTCAGGTCCAGCCCGACGCCATAGCCCCACACCAGGGCCGCGGCCTGCTCAGGACTGAGGTCGTGACCGCCGGCGCCCAGCGCCACCACCATCTCCACCTCGTGGTGCAGATCGGCGGTCGCCTGCGGGTACGGCACGTCGGCACCGTCGGCGACCACCGCATCGGCCGGCTTGCAGAAGAACATTGGCGCGGACTTGTCCACCGTGGCGCCCATTTCGCGCGCATGCTCGGCGTAGTTGCGGCCGATACAGAACACCCGGCGGATCGGGAAACGCTGGTCGGAGCCGATGACCGGCAGGCTGGGAATGGCGGGCGCGTCGATGATGTAGTTCATGCGCGCTAGCGTAGCAAAGCCCGGGTTGCAGTAGGCTTCGGATCGACGCGGATGACAGCTGTCACCGACGATGGCTGATCCTGCACCCTGATCGCGCGGCTTTCGATCAGCCAATCTTGTACTCATCAGACAGCCGGCAGCGCCGGGCGGGGAGCACGAGTGGATAACGCGGAGTTGTTGAAAGAGCTGCGCATCGAACGCCACCAGCGCGAGGATCACGGGCGTAACCCGGGGCGCTGGCTGTGGATCGGCGGTGCGATCGTGGTGCTGCTGTTGCTGCTCGGCGGTGCCGCGCAGCTGTTCTTCGGCCATCGCGCAGTGACCGTGCAGACCGTCACGGCGGTGGCGCCCAGCGCCGGCAGCGAGGCGGGTGCGGTGCTGCAGGCGACCGGCTACATCACCGCGCGGCGACAGGCCACGGTGTCGGCGCAGATCACCGGCACGCTGACCGCGGTGCTGATCGAGGAAGGCGACCACGTCACTGCGGGCCAGGTGCTGGCGCGGCTGGACGACAGCGGCTACAAGGCCCAGCTCGAAGCGGCGAAGGCGCAGGCCGACTCGGCGCATGCGCAGGTGGCGCAAGTCCGGGCGCAGCTGACGCAGGGCAGCCACGACGCCGTGCGGCTGGAGTCCCTGGCCGCCCGCGGGCTGGTGTCGACGCAGGCCGCCGAGCAGGCGCGCACCCAGGTCGATAGCTTGCGCGCGCAGCTCAACGCGCAGCAGCAGCAGGCCAAGGCCGCCGACGCCCAGGCCGCGGTGGCGCAGGTGAACTTCGACTATTGCGTGGTGCGCGCGCCGTTCAGCGGCGTGGTCACCACCAAGGACGCCCAGGTCGGCGAGATCCTCTCGCCGCTGTCCGCCGGCGGCGGCTTCACCCGCACCGGCGTGGGCACCATCGTCGACATGGATTCGCTGGAGATCGATGTCGACGTCAACGAGGCCTACATCGGCCGGATCAAGCCGGACATGCCGGCCGACGCGGTGCTGGACGCGTACCCGGACTGGAAGATTCCCGCCCGCGTGGTCGCCATCGTGCCCACCGCCGACCGCGGCAAGGCCACCATCAAGGTGCGCGTGGCACTGGAAAAGAAGGACGCGCGCGTGGTGCCCGACATGGGCGCGCGGGTGTCGTTCCTGGAAGAAAAATCGAAGGCCAGCGCCAGCGTGCCGCAAGGCGTGCTGGTGCCGGCCAGCGCGATCGTGCAGCGCGACGGCCGCAGCGTGGTGTTCGTGCTCGATGGCAACCAGGTGCGCCAGCGCACAGTGAACCCTGCTGCGCAGTCGTATGGCGATTTGCGCCTGCTGCCCGCCGCGGTGAAGCCGGGCGACAGCGTGGTGGTGTCGCCGCCGGCCGAACTGCGTGACGGTTCGGACGTCCAGATCAAGAAACCGTAGCCCGTTTCGTATTCGAGCGGGCTCCCGCAAAAATTCATGTTCATCGGAGATCCACCATGGGCACACTGATCGATATCCAGAACCTGGCCAAGACCTACGAGCGCGGCAAGCAGAGGGTCGAGGTGCTGCATCACGTCAACCTGGCCATCGCCGAGGGTGACTTCCTCGCGCTGATGGGGCCGTCCGGATCGGGCAAGACCACCTTGCTCAACCTGATCGGCGGGCTGGACACGCCGAGCGCCGGCAGCATCAGCGTCGGCGGCCAGCGCATCGACCAGCTCGGTGGTGGCGCGCTGGCGAAGTGGCGCGCCTCGAACGTGGGCTTCATCTTCCAGTTCTACAACCTGATGCCGATGCTGTCGGCGCAGCGCAACGTGGAATTGCCGCTGCTGCTGACCAAACTGTCGGCGGCGCAGCGCAAGAAGAACGCCGCCATCGCGCTGCAGTTGGTCGGCCTGGCCGACCGCGGCAGCCACAAGCCGGGCGAGCTGTCCGGCGGCCAGCAACAGCGCGTGGCAATCGCCCGTGCGATCGTCTCCGACCCCGAGCTGCTGGTCTGCGACGAGCCCACCGGCGATCTCGACCGCCAGTCCGCCGAGGACGTGCTCGGCCTGCTGCAGCAGCTCAACCGCGAACACGGCAAGACCATCGTGATGGTCACGCACGATCCGAAGGCGGCCGAATACGCCAACCACACGCTGCACCTGGACAAGGGCACGCTGGTCGAGCAGGCGCTGGCCTGAGGAGGCAATGATGAAATACCTCCACCTGATCTGGGCCGCGCTGTTCCGGCGCAAGACCCGCACGATACTCACCCTGGTGTCGATCATCGCCGCGTTCCTGCTGTTCGGCATGCTCGACGCGGTGCGCACGGCGTTCGACTCCGGCAGCCAGAGCATCGCCGGCGTGGACCGGCTGGTTACCTCGTCGCGCTACTCGATCATCCAGCCCTTGCCGGAAGCGCTGAAGACGCGCATCGCCGCGATCCCCGGCGTGCGCGACGTCGGCCACGCGAACTGGTTCGGCGGCATCTACCAGGACCCGAAGAACTTCGTGTTCAGCTATGCGGTGAGCCCGAATTACCTCGACCTGTATCCGGAAATCCGCCTGTCGGCCGAGCAGCGCAAGGCCTTCGACGACAACCGCATCGGCGCGGTGATCGGCGACAAGCTGGCGCAGAAGTACGGCTGGAAGGTGGGCGACAAGATTCCGCTGCAGTCGACCATCTTCCCGCAGAAGAACGGCTCCAAGACCTGGACGTTCGACATCGAGGGCATCTTCACCGTCGAGAAGGGCGCAGCCAACGGGCTCGACCAGATGTTCATGCTGCACTGGAAATATTTCGACGAGGCCAACGCGTTCGGCAACGGCACGGTCGGCTGGTACATCGACCGGCTGACCGACCCGGCGCAGGGCGACCGCGTGGCGCATGCGATCGACGCGCTGTCGGCCAACTCCGACCACGAAACCAAGACCCAGACCGAGCAGGCCTTCAGCGCCTCGTTCGCCAAGCAGCTGGGTGACATCGGCCTGATCGTCGGCTCGATCATGGGCGCGGTGTTCTTCACCCTGATCCTGCTGACCGCCAACACCATGGCGCAGGCGGTGCGCGAACGCACGTCCGAACTGGCGGTGCTCAAGACGATTGGTTTCTCCAGCACCAGCGTGCTGGCGCTGGTGCTGGCCGAATCGGTGCTGCTGTTGCTGATCGGCGGCGTGATCGGGCTGGGCCTGGCCGCCGTGCTGGCGCCGGCCATCGGCAAGGGCAGCGGCGGCATGATCAACCTGCCGCCGGTGGGTGCCGGCAGTTGGGCGATGGGCCTTGGCCTGATGGTGCTGATCGGCCTGGTGGTGGGCGCGTTGCCGGCGTGGCGGGCGATGCGGTTGAACATTGTCGATGCACTGGCTGGCCGCTGAGGAGAATCGGACATGCGCAAATTCAAGTCATTCCTGCGCGGCCTCGGCCTCGTCGCCATCGTGATCGCGGGCCTGCTCATCTGGTCCAGATTGCCGTGGCCCGCCGTGCTGCTGCTGGTGCTGCTGCTGGCACTGTGGCTGGTGCTGACCCGGCGTGGCCGGCAGACGCTCTCGATCACCAGCGTGGGTATCAGCACGCTGCGCCAGCGCATCGGCGCCTCGCTGGTGGTGGTAATCGGCATCGCCGGCGTGGTCGGCGTGCTGGTGGCGATGCTGGCGATGGGCGAGGGCTTCCAGAGCACCTTGCAACAGACCGGTTCGGACGACACCGCGATCGTGCTGCGCGGCGGCTCCAATGCCGAGTTGAACTCGGTGCTCGACCGCGACAGCGTCAACGTGGTCGTCCAGGCGCCGGGCGTGGCGCGCAGTGCCGACGGCAAGCCGGTGGCGTCGGCCGAACAGTCGGTGGTCGCCAACCTGCCCAAGCGCAGCGACGCCAGCGTGGAGGCGAACGTGCCGATTCGCGGCGTCGGCGACGAGGCCTGGACCTTGCGGCCGAACGTGAAGATCGTGCAGGGCCGCCGCTTCAAACCCGGCCTGCGCGAACTGGTGGTGGGCCAGGGCGCGATGCGCCAGTTCGCCGGGCTGGACGTGGGCAGGCAACTGCGCCTGGCCGGGCAGGAATGGTCCATCGTGGGCGAGTTCACTTCCGGCGATTCGCACGACTCGGAGCTGTGGGGCGATGCGCAGACGGTGGCCTCGGCCTATCGCCGCGGCAGCAGCGTGCAATCCGTGACCGTGCGGCTGACCTCGCCGCAGGCGTTCGATGCGTTCAAGGCCGCGCTGTCCGGCGACCCGCGCTTGAAGGTCGACGTCAGCACCACCCGCGAGTACTTCAGCAAGCAATCCGAAAACCTGACCAAGGTGATCCGCGTCGTCGGCATCACCGTAGGCGTGATCATGGCGATCGGCGCGATCTTCGGCGCACTCAACACCATGTTCGCCGCGATCGCTGCGCGTGCCCGCGAGATCGCCACCTTGCGCGCGATCGGTTTCCGCGGCCTGCCGGTGGTGGTCTCGGTGCTGATGGAGACCATGCTGCTGGCGCTGCTCGGCGGCGTGCTCGGTGGACTGGTCAGCTGGCTGATCTTCAACGGCTACACCGCGTCCACCCTCGGCGCGAACTTCAGCCAGGTGGTGTTCCAGTTCAAGGTCTCGCCGGAACTGTTGTGGCTGGGCATCAAGTGGGCGATGGCGATCGGCTTCGTCGGCGGCCTGTTCCCCGCCGTGCGCGCTGCCAGGTTGCCGGTGACCACGGCCTTGCGCGAACTGTAAAGCGAACTGTAGGAGCGCACTCTGTGCGCGATGCTTTCGGTCATGTGACCAGGAGCCTCGCGCATAGGGTGCGCTCCTACGCGTGCATCAGGGCATCACCGGCGGCACGTAGGTCAGCGTCATGCCCAGCAGCCACAGCATGCCCAGCACCAGCGGCACGTGCACCACCAGCTGGATGAAGGTATAGCCGACCACGTCGCGCGCCTTCAGCCCGAGCACGCCGAGCAGGGGCAGCATCCAGAACGGGTTGATCAGGTTCGGCAGCGCCTCGGCCGCGTTGTACACCTGCACCGCCCAGCCCAGGTGCACGTGCAGGTCGTTCGCCGCCTGCATCACGTACGGCGCCTCGACCAGCCACTTGCCGCCGCCGGACGGCACGAAGAAACCGAGCACCGCCGAGTACGCGCCCATCACCGCGGGGAAGCTCTCCTGGCCGGCCACCTGCACGAACAGATGCGACAGCCGGTGCGCCAGGGTGGCGCCGTCGCTGCCCGGCACGTGGGTGAGCAGCGCGGCGATGCCACCGTACAGCGGGAACTGGATCAGCACGCCGGACGTGCTCGGCACCGCGCGGCTCACCGCGTCGAGGAAGCTGCGCGGGCGCCAGTGCAGCAGGATGCCCAGGGTGAGGAACAGGAAGTTGTAGGTGTTGAGGTTGGCGATCGCGGTGACCGCCGGCTTGCTGGCGAACTCATGGCCGAGCCAGCCCAGCCCCAGCAGGCCGATCGCCAGCGACAGCAGCGGGCTGTATTCCAGCCACTCGCCCGGGCGCGTGCGCGGCGGCAGCACGGGCGTCGAGGTTTCGCCCACGTCGAAATCTTTCGAGGTGCGCGCGTTCGCGTCCGACGGTGCGGTGGTCCAGCAGATCAGCAGCGACACCACGATCAGCACCGCAGTCAGCACGATCGACTGCCACAGGAAGATGGTCTGGCTGAAAGGCAGCACGCCGGTGATCGCCAGCAGCCCCGGCGGCATGCTGGCCGGGTTCGCCTGCAGCTGCGCCGCCGATGACGACAAGCCCATCGCCCAGATCGCGCCCAGGCCGAGATACGCCGCCGCGCCGGCCGCGCGGTAATCCATGCGCAGATCCTCGCGCCGCGCCAGCGCGCGTACCAGCAACCCGCCGAACACCAGCGAGAAACCCCAGCTCAGCAGCGAGGCCAGCATGCTGACCAGCGCGATGTACACGATCGCCCCGCGCCCCGTGCGCGGCGCCCGCGCCAGCACGTCGATGAAGCGCGCCACCACCGGTGCAGTGGCCAGCACGTAGCCGCCGATCACCACGAACGCCATCTGCATGGTGAACGGGATCAGGCTCCAGAAGCCGTCGCCGAACGCGTTGACCGTCGCCGTCGGCGTGGCGCCAAAACTGAAAGCGGCCAGCGCCACCACCACCACGCCCAGCGCCGCAAACACCCACGCATCCGGAAACCAGCGCTCCGCCCACGCCGCACTGCGCAACGCCGCACGCGCCATCCAGCCGTCCTGCCTTGCGTTGTTCATGCTGCCTCCGCCGGTGATCGCGACATCGTCGCGCAGCGGCGGCGGAGCGGGCAAGCCGACCATGGTCTAGGCAGGGCGTCGATCCCTCGCCCACTCTGCCGTTCGTCCTGAGCCTGTCGAAGGATGGACGGCAGGTCGGAGTGGGGCCTTTGACCTAGCGCTTGCGCTTCGCCAGCGTGATCACCGCCACGCCGAACAGGATGATCGCCATGCCGGCGAGTTCATAGGGCCCCACGTGCTCGCCGGCCAGCAGCACGCCGAACAGCACCGCCACCGGCGGGTTCACGTAGGCGTAGCTGGTGGCCAGTGCCGGTCGCGCACGCTTGAGCACATACAGATAGGCGCTGAACGCGATGATCGAGCCGAACACCGCCAGATAGGCGATCGCCAGAGTGGAACGCAGGCTGGGATGCGCCGGTAACTGCTCGCCGCTGAGCAGGGCGAAGGCGAGCAGCGCGAAACTGCCGCACACCATCTGTGCCGCGGTGTTCATCGGCCCGGGGGGCATTTCGCGGCGTCGGCTCCATGCCGAGCCGAAGGCCCATGCCGCGGCGGCAGCCAGCAGCGCCAGTGCGCCCAGCCGCGAGCCGGACAGGCTGCTGCCCAGGTTCAGCACGATCACGCCGGCAAAACCGACCACCAGGCCGACGCTTTCGCGCCGGTTCGGCCACTCGCCGTACATGCCGGTGAACAGCGCGGCGAACAGCGGCATGCTGGCTACCGCCACGGCGGCGATGCCCGAGCTCACCTGCTGTTCGGCAAAACACACCAGGCCGTTGCCGAGGCCAAGCAAGAACACGCTGGTGATCGCGGCGTTGCGCCACTGCAGTGGCGTCGGCGGGGCGATCCCGCGCAAGCGCAGGAAGCTGTACAGCACCCCGCCGGCACACAGAAAGCGGATTCCGGCCAGCAGAAATGGCGGGTAGCTTTCCAGCGCGAAACGGATGCCCAGGTAGGTCGAACCCCAGATCACGTACAGCGCGAACAGTGCCAGCGGTATCAGGAAACGGGGGTCAGTCAGACTGCGCGGCGTTTCGACCGCGACGGAGACAGGGGTGTCGGGCATGGGGGTGGATCGTGTGGGGACGGCGCATTATCCCCGCGTCCATGCCGGTTGTCCGCAGCGGGTTGCCGAAAAACGCGATCAGTGCGCGACGGGGCGCCCCTGGCGAACCACCACGAACTCGCCTTCCAGCACGGCCGGCTGCGCGTTGGACGCCACCGTCTTCGCCGGCGCGCGGCCCTGCTTCCACTGACGCACGGCCAGCAGCACGACGCCACCGACCAGCAGCACGCCGGCCACCACCAGCCCGAACACCAGCAGCACGCCAAGCACCGCCACGCCGAGCAGCAACGACAGGGCACGGGCCAGCGGATGGCGGGGACGACGCAGGGAAGGCAGGGCAAAGTACATGTGTTAAAAATCCGTGTGGTAAAATCAACGACTTACGCGACAACCATGGGGCCATCCGCCCCGCGAGGCAAGTGCCGATGGATACATTTCTTCCCGCCGAATTGTCGCAACAGCAGTCGCTGTGCCGGCTCGACGAGATCCCCGACGGCGGCGCCACCGCCGTCGACGCCAGTCTGGCCGACGGCGACGAAAGCCTGATCCTGCTGCGCCATGGCGACCACGTACACGGCTACCTCAACGTCTGCCCGCACGCCGGCCGCCGCCTCGACTATGCCCCCGGAAAATTCCTGCTGAAGAACGACACCCTGATCTGCGCCGTGCACGGCGCCACCTTCAACCGGGGCGACGGCCTGTGCATCGCCGGTCCGTGCCGCGGCGAACATCTGCGCGCGGTGGCGGTGCAGGTGGAAGATGGTGTGGTGAAGCTGATGTAACTTCCGTCTTGCGCCTTTCCCTGCGCGCAGGGAAAGGTCACCGCATCAACGAGCCGCCGTGGCAACTGTCGGGACAACGGCTGCAGCGAAACGCTGTTCGGCTCGCTGAAAGTGGAGCGGCTGCACGGCCAGCTCTGGTACAACGCGTCCCGTTTACACTCCATCTTGAACTACGTCAGCCCGGCGCAGTCCGAGGAACACTGGGGCCTGCTTGAGGAGTCATTCAGCACAATGTTCAAGCGGATCTTGACCGTCTGCATCGGCAACATCTGCCGCAGCCCGACCGCCGAATACCTGTTGCGCGAGCGGTTGGCATCCCGGGATATCCAGTTGGGCAGCGCCGGCCTTGGCGCGCTGGCGGGTTACCCGATGGATGCGACGGCGTTGCAACTGCTGGCCGAGCAAGGCATCGACGGCGCAGCGCATCGCGCGCGCCAGCTCACCCCCGCCATGCTGCGCGAGGCCGACCTGGTGCTCGGCATGGAAAAGAATCACGTGGACGCCATGGTGCGGCTGGCACCGGAAGCCAGCGGCAAGATTTTCATGCTCGACAAATGGTTGCAGGGACGCGACATTCCCGACCCGTACCGCCAGCAGCGTCCTGCGTTCGAGCAGGCTTACGGCATGATCGCGCAAGGTATCGACAGTTGGCTGCGCCACCTGTAACCGCCCCATGCACAGATAAGGATGACCATCTGGATGGCCGCTGCACAAAACCCCATCGCAAGGCACTGACGAAATCGATCTGGGCGAACGGTCGGTACCCTGATCGGCCACAAGTGGCCGATCGTCATCGTTACCGGCGCGCTCTTCGTGATCAGCGTGGCCTGCGCCATGCCGCCTCCGCTGCCTTGCTTCCTCCTCTGCGAAGCAGGGGAGGACTGAGTAGGGGTCGCTCTTGCGCTTGGCTCCAGCACCGAAGAAAGTCCCCTTGAGGGGCAACGCAGGGGAGAGTTGGGAAGGGTGTGCTCTTTGCCTCAATGCCAAAGCTCAATCCATACTCCCTACAAAACGCCAAAGCCCCAAACCCACCAGCGTCGCCCCTGCAACCCGAAACCCCCATAATCGACGGTCGAACCAGCTCCAACGGTTCCCTCCCATTCGTCCGACCCCGCGCCCGGTTCAAATTGCCGTACGGAGGCACCATGCAATCACTGAACGACACGAAGATCGCCATCATCGGCTTGGGATACGTCGGGTTGCCACTGGCCGTGGAGTTCGGCAAGCGCTACGACACCGTCGGCTTCGACATCAATACACTCCGCATTGGCGAACTGCGGGCCGGTCGCGACCACACGCTCGAAGTCGATGCGGACGAACTCGCCACGGCGACACGCCTGCGGTTCAGCGCCGCGCTCGACGATATCCGTGATCGCAACGTTTACATCGTGACGGTGCCCACTCCGATCGACACCGCCAAGCGACCGGACCTGACCCCGCTGATCAAGGCCAGCGAAAGCCTGGGTAAGGTGCTCAAGCCCGGCGATACCGTGGTGTACGAGTCCACCGTCTACCCCGGTTGTACCGAAGAAGTCTGCGTGCCGATCCTCGAAAAAGTCTCCGGCCTCACCTACAACCGTGACTTCTTCGCTGGCTACAGCCCCGAGCGCATCAACCCCGGCGACAAGCTGCATCGCGTCACCACCATCCTCAAGGTCACCTCCGGCTCCACGCCCGAAGTGGCCGATTTTGTCGACAGCCTGTACGGCTCGATCATCACCGCCGGCACGCACAAGGCCAGCTCGCTGAAAGTGGCCGAAGCCGCCAAGGTGATCGAGAACACCCAGCGCGATCTCAACATCGCCCTGGTCAATGACCTGGCCATCCTGTTCAACAAGCTCGGCATCGACACGCTGGAAGTGCTGCAGGCCGCCGGCACCAAGTGGAACTTCCTGCCGTTCCGCCCCGGCCTGGTCGGTGGCCATTGCATCAGCGTGGATCCGTACTACCTCACCCACAAGGCGCAGGAAGTGGGGCACCACCCGGATGTGATCCTGGCGGGTCGCCGCACCAATGACAGCATGGGTCCGTATATCGCCGGTGAGGTGATCCGCCTGATGGTGTGCAAGGGCATCAACCCGGTTGGCGCGCGCATTCTGATACTCGGCCTGGCGTTCAAGGAAAACTGTCCGGACCTGCGCAATACGCGCGTGGTCGATATCGTCGCCTCGCTGAAAGCCTACAACGCCGATGTGGACGTGCATGACCCCTGGGTCGATGCGGAACAAGCGCGGCACGAATACGGAATCACCATGATGGCTCAACCATCGATGGCCAATTACGACGCCGTCATCATCGCTGTCGGACACCAGCAGTTTGTGGCGCTGGGGACAGAAGGCATCCGCGCCCTCGGCAAGGCTTCGTCAGTGGTCTACGACGTGAAATATGTTCTTCCCCGCGAAGCTGCAGACGGCCGGCTCTAAGTACATGGCGGACAAACGCTTGAAGATTCTGGTCTGTGGTGGCGCCGGCTATATCGGCAGCCATACCTGCGTTGCGCTGGGCCAGTTGGGGCACGAGGTGGTTGTCTTCGACAACCTGAGCAACAGCACGCGGGTGGCGATTGACCGCATGGCTGAGCTTGTCGGTCGTCCTGTTGCCTTCATTCAAGGGGATATTCGCGAACGGCGCGACCTCGCGCGGGCTTTCGCCGGTGGAGTGGATTGCGTGATCCATTTCGCCGCACTCAAGTCGGTTGGCGAAAGTTGTTCACGGCCGCTGACCTATTTCGACAACAACATCTCCGGCACGATCACGTTGCTGCAGGCCATGGAAGCGGCGCAGGTGAGCCGCATGGTGTTCAGTTCGTCAGCTACTGTCTACGGCAATTCAGAGCAAGTCCCGGTTACGGAGAGTGCGCCGCTGCAGGCCACCAATCCCTATGGCCGCACCAAGCTGATCATGGAAGAGCTGATCCGCGACTACAGCGCGTCCCAGCCCGGCTTCAGCGGGGTCCTGCTGCGCTACTTCAACCCGGTCGGCGCACATCCCAGCGGCCGCATCGGCGAAAGTCCCACGGGCACTCCCGCCAATCTGATGCCCTACGTTACCCAGGTGGCGATCAAGCGCCGGGAGCAGTTGCAGGTCTTTGGCGGCGACTATCCCACGCGTGACGGTACGGGCGTGCGCGACTACGTGCACGTGGTGGACCTGGCCGAGGCGCATGCCAGCGCGGTTCGCTGGGCCATGACACAACAGGGCTGTATAGCGCTGAATCTCGGCACCGGATGTGGCTACAGCGTGCTGGAACTCATCAGGACTTTCGAGCGCACGACCGGTGCACGAGTGCCTTATCGCATTGTCGAACGACGCCCCGGCGACGTAGCCGAGCTATGGGCGGACGTGTCCATGGCGCGCGAAGTCCTGGGTTGGCAGGCACGCCATGGACTGGAGCGCATGTGTGAGGATGCCTGGCGCTGGCAATTGAATAACCCGGACGGCTATCAGGTCGCCTGATCTTTGGTCGATGCTGATTTGATCGCGCATATTTACGGAATGCATCCATGAAAGTCCTCGTCACCGGCACCGCCGGCTTCATCGGTTCCCATGTCGCCCTGAAACTGCTCGAGCGCGGCGACGAAGTCATCGGCTTCGACAGCCTCAACGACTACTACGACGTGAACCTGAAGAAGGCGCGGCTGGCGCGCTTCGTGGATCATCCGCACTACACGCATATTCACGGCGACCTGGCGGATCGGGCGTTGGTTGAAAGTGTGTTCGCCACGCACAAACCGCAGCGTGTCATCAACCTCGCGGCGCAGGCGGGCGTGCGTTATGCGGCGGAAAATCCGCATATCTACGTGGCCAGCAACATCACTGGTTTTCTCCATGTTCTGGAAGGCTGCCGCCATCATGGCGTGGAGCATCTGGTATTCGCCTCGACCAGCTCGGTTTACGGCGCCAATACGAAGATGCCGTTCTCCGAGCATCAGCCCACCGAGCATCCTTTGACGCTTTACGCAGCGACCAAGAAGGCCAACGAGCAGATGGCGCATAGTTACGCGCATCTGTATGGCATCCCCAGTACGGGTTTGCGATTCTTCACGGTGTATGGTCCGTGGGGACGGCCGGACATGGCGTTGTTCCTGTTCACCAGGGCGATCCTGGCCGGCGAGCCGATCAAGGTGTTCAACCACGGTCACCACAAGCGCAGTTTCACCTATGTCGACGATGTCGCCGAAGGCGTCATCCGCACGTTGGACACGGTGCCGGGCAAGGGTTTGCATTGGGACGCGCTGGCGCCCGATCCCGCCAGCAGCGGCGTGGCGCCGTACCGGCTGTTCAACATTGGCAACGAGCAGTCGATAGATCTGCTGCGCTACATCGAGGTGCTGGAACATTGCCTCGGCCGCAAGGCACAGATGGAGATGCTGCCGCTGCAGGCGGGCGACGTGCCGGACACCGAAGCGGATGTGTCGGATCTGATTCAGGCCGTCGGCTACAAGCCGCAGGTATCGGTGGAGGTCGGCGTGGCCCGTTTCGTCGATTGGTACCGCGAGTACTACGGAGCGTAGGTAGTGCTCGCGCCTGCCGTTCGTTTCCACCTGGCAACGGGTGGCGCAGGTCCTGTCGACGCCACCGTGCCGGAGCTGACGGCGCTATGGCCGGCGTCGCCGCTGGCGACTTGCGGCTACGCGCTCAGCCGTTGATCAGCGCCGCGATCTCGGCGGTGCGTTCCCGCATCAACGCATCGTCGCCGCGCGATTCCACGTTGAGTCGCAGCAGCGGCTCGGTGTTGGAGCTGCGCAGGTTGAAGCGCCAGTTGCCGAAGTCGGCGCTGATGCCGTCGGTGTGGTCGAGCGCGGGCGTGAGGTGGGTGTAGTGCGCCATCACCCGCGCGGTGGTGGCGCTTGCGTCGGCGACCTTGAAGTTGATCTCGCCGCTGCACGGGAACGCGCGCATGCGGTCTTCCACCAGCTCGGCCAGTGACAGGCCGCTGGCGGAGATCAGGTCGGCGATCAGCAGCCACGGGATCATGCCGGAGTCGCAGTAGGCAAAGTCGCGGAAGTAGTGATGCGCGCTCATCTCGCCGCCGTAGATGGCGTTCTCGGCGCGCATGCGTTCCTTGATGAAGGCGTGGCCGGTCTTGCTCAGCACCGGGATGCCGCCGGCTTCGCGCACCATCTCGATGGTGTTCCAGGTGAGCCGCGGGTCGTGGATGATCTTGCCGCCCGGGTGCCGCGCCAGCAGCGCTTTGGCCAGCAGGCCGACCAGGTAGTAGCCCTCGATGAAGCGGCCGTCGGCATCGAAGAAGAAGCAGCGGTCGAAATCGCCGTCCCAGGCTACGCCAAGGTCGGCGCCATGCGCGCGCACCGCGTCGGCGGTGGCGGCGCGGCATTCGGGCAGCAGCGGGTTGGGGATGCCGTTGGGGAAATGGCCGTCCGGCTCGTGCTGGATGCGGATGAACTGGAACGGCAGGTGCGGGGCAAGCTGGTCGACCACCAGGCCGGCGCCGCCGTTGCCGGCGTTGGCCACGATCTTCAACGGCTGCAGCCGGTCGCGGTCGACGTAGCCAAGCAGATGCGCGATGTAGGCGGACTTGTCCGTCATCCGACGCGGCGTGGCGGTGGTAGTCGGGATCGGTGCGTCGTGGCTGGCGGCGAAGTCGCGGATCGCGAACAGCCCGCTGTCGCCGCTGATCGGTCGCGAGCCTTCGCGCACCAGCTTCATGCCGTTGTAGTCCATCGGGTTGTGGCTGGCGGTGACCATCACGCCGCCGGCCGCGCCGAGGTGATCGGTCTGGAAATAGACCTCCTCGGTACCACCCATGCCGATGTCGATCACTTCGCGCCCGGCCGCCTGGAAACCTTCGCTCACCGCCGCCTGTAGCGCCGGGCTGCTCAGGCGTACGTCGCGCCCCACCACCACCGGTCCCGGGCCGAGCAGGCCGGCCATGCCAAGGCCGATCTTGCGCGCCAACGTTTCGTCAAGCTCGTCGGGCACGCGCCCGCGAATGTCGTAGGCCTTGAAGCAGGGGAGTGTGGTCATCCGTGTGTTCCTGGTTGTTGCGGTCAGCCGTGAATGATAGCGGTCGGCACTGCTTCGGTCCCGCCGCCTGCTGTGCAGGGGGGCGAACCGAAGCTGCATGCCCTGCTCCCTCCCCCGCGAAGCAGGGGAGGGTGGGGTTGCTCTTTGTCAGGGCAAGCTCACACGGCCCCGTTCGTCCTGAGCCTCACAACTCCGCTCGCCCCGAGCCTGTCACCTCTTCCGTTCGTCCCCGGATCAAGTCCGGGGCAGGCTCCGAGCCTGTCATCTCTTCCGTTCGTCCTGAGCCTGTCGAAGGATGAGCGGAAGAGCGCGGTGGGTCGACATCCCGCGGCGAACGCCCTTCGACAGGCTCAGGGCGAGCGGAGTTGTGAGGTTCGGGGCGAGCGGAGTTGTGAGGTTCGGGGCGAGCGGAGTTGTGAGGCTAGGGGCGAGCGGAGTTGTGAGGCTCGGGGCGAGCGGAGTTGTGAGGCTCGGGACGAACGGAGGATCGGTGCACCCGCACTGCGATGTCGCCATGCACCGCTCCCGCGAAGCGGGGGCGGAGTCCGGGCCGATCAGTGGAACATCAGGTTGATCGCGAGCAGGGTGACGACGAGGACCAGGAAGGTCAGCGGCAGGCCGACGCGCAGGAAGTCCTTGCCTTTGTAGCCGCCGGGGCCGGTGACCATCATCAGCGCCGGGTGGCCGGAGCTGAGTAGGAAGGTGTTGGAGGAAGACACCGCCACGATCAGCGCGTAGGCCGACGGATTGCCGCCGGTGGCGACGGCCACGCTGATCGCGATCGGCACCATCATCACGGTGGCGCCGACGTTGGACATCACCTGCGAGAACAGCAGGGTGAGTACCGCCAGCACCAGTTGCAGCAGGTAGGGCGAGGCGTTGCCCAGGTAGTACAGCACCTGCTGCGCCAGCCACGCGGCGGTGCCGGTGGCGTCCATCGACCAGCCCAGCGGGATCAGGCAGGCGATCACGAAGACGGTTTTCCAGTTCACCGCCTTGTACGCCTCGTCCATGTTCAGCACGCCGGTCAGCAGCATCGCGATGGCGCCGGTCATCATCGCGATCGACAGGTCGAGGTTGGTGAACAACGCCAGGCACTGGGCGAACAGGAAGAAGCCCACCGCCTGCCAGATCTTGCCGGGGCGCTGCTGCTCCTTCGGGATGTCGGTGACGACGACCAGGTCCTTGTCTTCCGCGGCCAGCGCCAGGTCGCGCCAGTTGCTGTGCAGCACCACGGTGTCGCCGGCGCGCAGGCTGACCGCGCGCACGTCGTCGCGGAACACCTGCTCGCCGCGGGTCACCGCCAGCACCGAGATGCCGAAGCGCTTGCGCAGGCGCAGCTCGGCCACGGTGTGCTTGATGAAGCGCGACACCGGCGGGATCACCACTTCGGAAATGCCGGCACGGGTGGGGTTGAACAGCTCGCCGAGCTGGCGCATGCGCGAGGACAGCCGGCACAACTGGTTGTTGGCGAACTGCGCCAGTTGCTCGCGTGGGCCGAACACGCCCAACACCGAGCCGACCCAGATCACGTGGTCGGCCGGTGGTGCCATGCGTGCGTCGTTGCCGCTCTTGATCGCCAGGATCAGCGGCGCTTCGTGCAGTTGCTCGACCTCGCCGATGCTCATGCCGACCAGCGGGCTTTCCGCGGTGACGGTGAGCTCGGACGTTTCGCCGCCGATGCCGTAGGTCTCGGCAAAATAGCTTTCGGTGCGGCCCGGCGTCACCTTCAGTCGCTCGTCCTCGTGCCCGGGCAGCAGCTTGCGTCCGAACAGGTAGAAATACAGCACGCCCACCGCCGCCAGCGCCAGGCCGATCGGAGTCACGCTGAACAGGCCGAACTTGGGGATGGTGTGCGCGCCCGGCATCAGGTTGGCATTGGCGCTGGCGATCAGGTCGTTCAGCACGATCAGCGAGGAGTTGGCGATCAGCGTGGTGTTGGTGGCGGTGAGGATGCAGAACGCCATCGGCAGCAGCAGCTTCGACAACGGCACGCCGGTGCGCGCGGCCAACCGGCTGCTGACCGGGATCATCAGCGCGGCCAGCGCCTGGCTGGGGATCACCGAACTGAACAGGCTGGCGACCAGGTTGATCACCACGCCCAGACGCGATTCCGCGCCGCGCGACATGCGCACCACGAACTGCGCGGTGGCGTTGAGCACGCCGGCCCGGTCCAACCCCTCGCCCATGATCATGATCGCGATGATCGCGATCACCGCGTTGCCGGCGAAGCCGTTGAACACGCGATCGGACGGCAGCAGCCCGGTCAAGCCGATCACCACTACCACCAGCAGCGCCACCATGTCGGCGCGCAGCCACTCCAGCACCAGCATCAGCATGGTGAAACCCACCAGCCCGAGTACCAGGATCATTTCGGGGGTGAGCGAGAGTGCCACTAGCTGACGTCCCTGCAGGGCAGCCGGTTACGGTGGATGCGGCGGGGCAGTGGAAGCTTCACGCTGCGACGGTTCGTCCCTGTGTGGATGAGCGTGAGTATAAGCGGGGCGGCATGGTTGCTGGTGAACCGGAGGCCAAGAACAACCCCGCCCCTGAAGGACTCCCTTCGATCGCCCAACCCTTCCACATCCTTCCGTCCGCCTCGAACCTGTCACCCCCATCCATTCGCCCCGGACCTGCGCCCATCCGTTCGTCCTGAGCCTGTCGAAGGATGGACGGATGGACATGGCGAGCGAGTTCAAACATCCCGCGAGTGCCCTTCAACAGGCTCAGAGCCTGCCCCGGACTTGATCCGGGGCGAACGGGGTCTGGCACAGCTGCGAGTAAAACGCGGAGGCCGGAAGCGTGACGCCCTTCCTCTCAAACTTTCCGATACAACAAATCCCACACCCCATGCCCCAGCTTCAGCCCACGCCGCTCGAAGTGCGTCTCGATGCGCCACTCCGGCTTCTCGGCGTACTGCCCGGGGCCGAGCTGGTTGCGCCAGGCGGGGGCGGCTTCCATCACTTCGAGCATGTGCTCGGCGTAGGGCTGCCAGTCGGTGGCCAGGTGCAGCAGGCCGTCGGGGGCCATGCACGAGGCGAGCAGGGCGGCGAACTCGGGTTGGATCAGGCGGCGCTTGTTGTGGCGCTTCTTGTGCCACGGATCGGGGAACCAGATGCGTGCTTCGGACAAGGCGGCAGGGGCGATCTCGTGTTGCAGCACTTCCACCGCGTCGTGCTTGTATAGCCGCACGTTGGCTGCGTCGCGTGCGGCCAATGCATTCATCAGCCGGCCCACGCCGGGGCCGTGCACTTCGACACCGATGAAGTCGCGCGCCAGGTCGTGCTCGCTGGCCCAAGCCAGTGCCTCGCCGTTGCCGAAGCCGATCTCCAGCACCAGCGGCGCCACGCGACCGAAGTTCGCGGTGAAGTCGTGCGGGGCGCCTTGGTAGTCGATGCCGAAGCGCGACCACAGCGTGTCGAACGCGCGCTGCTGCGCCGGCGTCATGCGCCCTTCGCGCAATACGAAGCTGCGGATGCGGCGCATGTATTCGGGAGTTGGGCGATCGGGGGAATCGGTCGTGGGCATCCGCGCATTGTAGAGCCTGACCCCCACCCCAAGCCCTCCCCTGCAGGCAGGAGAAGGTTGGGGTGGGCTCAGACTCTTGCCTCAGTGCTGCCGCTCGTCCTCGCGCACACGCTCCGCATTCCTGCGGTTGGACGGCCGCGATTCGCTGCGCTGCGGTCGTGGCGCTTCGGCGCGCGGTGGCTGCGGCGCGGTGCGTTGCGGCGGTTGGTACTGCGGTTGCGGGCGAGGTTGCGACACCGGCTCGCGCTGCACCGGGCTGGGCATCGGGCGCGGCTGCTCGCGCACATACTCGCGCGGCGCGGGTTCGGGCCGCTGGAAGCGCGGTTCGGCCCGCTCGCGCACCGGCGCCGCCGGCTGCGGCCGTTCCCGCTGCACGGTGCGGTCGGACTGGTAGCGCTGGAAGCGGTCGTTGTCGGCCGGCATGCTGCGAGGTTCGGCGCGCCGGATCTGCGGCGCCTCCGAAGGCATCGGACGGTTGCCGGGGATCGCGCGCGGCTGTTCTTCGGCGGCGGGGGCGATGTAGCTGACGCCCGGGCGTGGCGTCGCCGTGCGGCGATCCACGTCGTCGCGGCCGCGCGGGTGGGCGAAGCGGGCGGAGCGCAGTTCGCCGTCGTCGCGCACCATGTCCGGCCCGCGGTTGGGCGTGGCCGGCATGATGCGCGGGACGGCGGGCAGTTGCCCGGTCGCGGTGGCTGGCCGGCGTTGAATGTTGTCGTTGCGATCCGCCATGGACGGACGCCCGCTGCGGCGGAGGTCGCCCTGGCCATCCAGCACGCGCACGTTGCTGCGCGGCGTGGCGGCGAACCTGTCGCCGCGGCCGGGAACGGGCGCGTCGTGGATCGTGGGTGGCGCACGGCGCGCCACCACCTGCCGGTTGAAGCCGCCGGCGGGCAGGTCGCGTGCATGCGTGTTGCGCGGTGGTCTCGTAGCGCCGGCGATCGGGCGGGGCCGGTCGACGCCACGCGGCAGCACCGGTGCATCGGTGAGTTTGCGCGGGTCGATCCGCACCATGTCGCGCTGCACGTGGCGGCCGCCGGCGAAGCTGCGGCCGGGCACGGCGGTGAAGCCGCGCGGTGCGTCGCGGTTGACGTAGCGGTCGCCGCGACCGGGCTGGCCGCGGCGGTAACGGTTGTAGTGGTCGTCGATGTCGCGGCGCGGATCGTAGCCGTGGCGCCCGCGGATATTGCGGATGTTGACGTTGGCGTAGTAGTTGCGGCCACAGCGGTACCACGGGTTGTAGAACTCGCCCGGGCCGAGCGGGAACCAGCCTACCGGCGCACCGCCGATGCCGACCGACCAGCCACCGCCGCCGACGAAGGCGACCAGCGCCGGTGCGTAGATCGGGCGCACGTCGCGCGGCCCCGGGATCCAGCCCCAGCCGTCGCGCACGTACGCCCAGCGGCCGTAGTGGTACGGCGCGAAACCCCACGGCGCATCATCCACCCAGGTCCAGCCCCACGGCGCGATGTAGGCCCAGTGGCCGTTGCGGTAAGGCGCCCAGTTGGCGTCGACGTCGCTGGGGAACCACACCGCGCCATACTCGCTGGTGTCCTGCCAGGCGCCGTACTGGTCGAGGTCCTGGTAACCGACCACGTCGTCGGAGACGTACCGGCTGCTGTCCGATTGCGCGTAGCGGCGGTCGCGTTCGCTGGCCCAGGCGTCGAACGCGTCACCGCCGCCAATGTCGGTGATCGTCACCATGGACAGGCTCGGGTCGACGAAGCGGTAGCTGCGCCCGGGATTGATCGGGCGTTGCGCGTTGTTCTCGCCGAACACGGTGGCACCGCCGTCGAATGCGGTGACGCGGGTGCTGCCGTCGCGCTCGTCGATGTCGACGCGGAACGTGCCGGGCTGGTCGACCACCAGCGCCACCGCCGGGGTGTCGATCTCGTAGCTCTGGCCGTCGTCGAGGCGGCGCACGGTGAGGCTGAGCGTGCCCTGGGTCAGTTCGATCTGGGCCAGCTGGTCGTTGAGGTCGAGCAGGCCGAAGTCGGTCCGCCCGTCGATGCGCAGCGTGCCGCCACCGAACTCCAGCTCGGCGCGCGCGCCCTGGGCGGTGGACAGTTTGTCGCCGGTGGTCAGCGGGCGGTTGATGTTGGCGTCGCTCCAGTCCTTCGCGCCGGCAGGCAGGAAGCCGAGATCGCCAGCGATGTACGACAGCCGCGCCACCCGGCTCGGCGGATCGGCGCTGTCGTCGACGCCGGACTGCGCCTGGGCCAGGCCCGCCACCATGCACAGCAACATGATCGCCAGCGCGCGCCAGTGACGGCGCCACGAAGTGGACAACTCGACGAACCTGGGCATGGTGCTCTCCTTGGGAGCGGGCTTGCGATGGGTACGGAGGCTTGCGTTCGACACCCTCGCCTCAACGTGCATTGTCAGGCCGGGGATGACCGTCGCCGGATTATGCGCAGGCGCTTGTTCAGCACGCGTTGGGCCACCCGATCCAGCTTGCTCCCTCCCCCGCAAAGCAGGGGAAGGAGCGAACGTGCAGTCGCAGAAATGCCCTTCTGCCTGGAAGGGCGGGTGGGGGTCGAGCTTTTCAACCACGCGAATCCCGGGTTACCATCCGCCGGCCAAGGCGGGTGTAGCTCAATGGTAGAGCTGTAGCTTCCCAAGCTACTGACGAGGGTTCGATTCCCTTCACCCGCTCCACCCCCGGTCCCCGAGCAATCCCGAACCCTTATGGCGGATCTGATCACCCTCGGTTGGCGGGAGCGGCTGGCGTTGCCGCAGCTGGGTATCGACATGCTCAAGGCGAAGCTCGATACCGGCGCGCGCAGCAGTTCGCTGCACGTGGACACCCTCGAGACCTTCCAGCGCGACGGCGCGACCTGGCTGCGTTTCACCATCCATGCCGGGCGGCGCCAGCCGGTGGAGATCTGCTGCGAGGCGCCGGCGTTGGACCGCCGCGCGGTGACCGACACCGGGGGGCGGCGCACCGAGCGCTGGTTCATCCGCAGTGAAGTACAACTGGCGGGGCAGCAGTTCAGCGTCGACATCAACCTGACCGATCGTCGGCATATGCTGTTTCCGATGTTGCTGGGCCGCAGTGCGCTGAGCGGGCGTTTTGCGGTGGACCCGGTGCGTTCCTATACCCAGACGCGGCCACTGACGGCGGCCACGGACTTTCGATGACGGCCACTTCATGAAGATCGCGATCCTGTCGCGCAATACCCGACTCTATTCGACCAAGCGCCTGGTCGAGGCCGCGCGCGTGCGCGGGCACGTGGTGCGCGTGTTCGATCCGCTGCGCTGCTACGTGCGCATCGCGCCGGGGGCAGCGTCGATCCGCTACAAGGGCAAGGAGGTGCGCGACATCGATGCGGTGATCCCGCGCATCGGCACCACCAGTACGTTCTACGGCACCGCGGTGCTGCGCCAGCTGGAGATGATGGGCGTGTACACGCCGAACCCGTCCGATGCAGTGCTGCGCGCGCGCGACAAGCTGCGCTGCCTGCAGATCCTCGCCGCGCAGGGCATCGACATGCCGGTGACGGTGTTCGGCGACAACCCGGACGACGCCGACGACGTGCTGGCCCTGCTCGGCGATCCGCCGCACGTGATCAAGCTCAACGAAGGCAGCCAGGGCACCGGCGTGGTGCTGGCGGAGAAGCGCGCCGCGTCGCAGAGCGTGATCGAGGCGTTCCGCGGCCTGTACGCGAACTTCCTGGTGCAGGAGTTCGTGGCCGAGGCGAAGGGCAGTGACCTGCGCTGCTTCGTGGTCGGCAAGAAGGTGGTGGCGGCGATGCAGCGCGACGCCACCCCGGGCGATTTCCGCGCGAACCTGCACCGCGGCGGCACCGCGGTGGCGGCCACGCTGAGCGCCGAGGAGAAACGCATCGCCGTTCGCGCGGCCGGCGCGCTCGGGCTGGGCATCGCCGGCGTGGACCTGCTGCGCTCCAACCGCGGCCCGCTGCTGCTGGAAGTGAACGCCTCGCCCGGTCTGGAAGGTATCGAGGCCGCCACCGGCGTCGACGTGGCCGGCGCGATCGTGGGCCAACTCGAACGACGAATGGCCGAAAAGGCCTGAGCGGACTGGTGCCCTCCGGTTCGGCAAAGTCAGATGTACGAACAGATTCGTTGACAGCGGCGCGGCAGGGAATCTAGCCTGCGTGCTCCGGCCGTGCCGGGCAATGGGTCGAACAATTCCAGGGGGGAGAATCCATGAATACCAGGAACCGGGTCGCGCTGATCTTGGTCTTGCTTGCGTTGTGTGCGCTGGCTTCGCCGCTGTTGGCGCGGTCAGCCAAGGTGAAGCCTATGCAGGTGCAGGCCGACACCAAGGCCAAGTTCGACGCTGTGGCCGCCGAGGTGCGGGCTCAATTGGCTCCGGGTGGACGGTTCGAGTTCGTGACCAAGGAAGAGCAAGCCAAGCTCGACACCAACCTCGATGCCATGGGTGCGCTGTTCGACAAGTACGGCACGGTGGCCCAGATGGATCGGGACACCAAGATTGCCCTATTCAACGGTCAGGAAGTGGTCAACGGCATCCTCAAGCAGCGCGATGCCGAGCGTCTGATCTGCCGGTCAGAGATGCCCACCGGCTCGCACATTCCCACCACCAAGTGCCGAACCTATGGTGACATCCAGCGGGCGGAGATCGATTCGCACAATTACATGGAGCGGTTCCAGCAACGCGCCCAACCCAACGGCAGCGCGCTCGTTCCGGGAACCCTCGGACACTGAGCGTGCGTGAGCGTTACGCGCTGCGGCGAACGCCATGGCGGTAGTGCCGCCGTGAGCCGTCGAAGAAGCCCACCGGGACCGAACTCGAAATCGTGTGCGTGTTGTGGGCGCGCGGCTCGTGCACCGTGCGCGAAGTCCACGAGTTGCTCTACCGCGGCGAGGGCGGCGGCCTCACGATAGCAGGTCAGCACCGAATCAGAAGTTGTCGGGATTGACCCTTCCATGAACGGCTCGGATCGAGCGCCTTGCCCGGTTATCGCGGCGCGTCAGAAAGCGCGTCCGCCAGCATCGGGATCATGAATGGATTTGACGCTCGGAGTTAACTGTCACCTAACCAGCCAGCAGCTATAAGGTGCAGGTCGTCTGGTTGCGGACACGCGATATGACGGGCGGCAGGTGATGGTATCGGGGCAGTAGCTTGGGCCCAGGTGGGCGACAACGAGTCGCGCATCTGGGCCTTTTTCTTGCCTGTGTGGCACCCCATTCAGTTTCACGGTGCAGCCGGCGCGCCGGCTTCACACAAGATTGTTAAGCTTGCAACTCCAGCCGGCCCGTGCGCCGGCTGCGCAGGAGTGACACATGCGCGTACTGGTTATCGAAGACAACAGCGATATCGCGACCAACATCGGCGATTATCTGGAAGACCGCGGCAACGTGGTCGATTTCGCGGGCGACGGCGTGACCGGCCTGCACCTGGCGGTGGTGCACGATTTCGACGTGATCGTGCTGGATCTCACGCTGCCCGGCATGGACGGTCTGGAAGTGGCGCGCAAGCTGCGCCACGAGGCGCACAAGCAGACCCCGATCCTGATGCTGACCGCGCGCGATGCGCTGGAGCAGAAGCTGACCGGTTTCGAATCCGGCGCCGACGACTACATGACCAAGCCGTTCGCGCTGCAGGAACTGGCCGCGCGACTGGAAGTGTTGGCGCGCCGCGGCAAGGGCCCGCAGAGCCGGGTACTGAAAGTGGCCGACCTCACCTTCAACCTCGACACACTGACGGTGAACCGCGAGGGCAAGTCGATCCAGTTGAACCCGATTGGCCTGAAGCTGCTGCAGGCGTTGATGGAAGCGAGCCCATCGGTGGTCACCCGGCAGGATCTGGAACAGCGCGTGTGGGGCGAGGAACTGCCCGACAGCGACTCGCTGCGCGTGCACATCCACGGCCTGCGCGCGGCGATCGACAAACCGTTCGACAAGCCGCTGATCCACACGCGGCACGGCATTGGCTATCGGATGGTCGAGCCGGATGCAGTCCAGGCGTAAGCTTCGCTATCGGTTGATCGTCTCCTTCACGCTGTTCGGCTTCGGCCTCAGTGCGCTGTTTGCCGTGGCCGCGCTTTACGTGCGCGCGAAGGTGGAGGACCAGCTGGTGGTGTCGGCGTTGCAGCACGACGTCGACCAGGCGGTCGAGAACAAGCACCTGCACCCCGACCTGCCGCTGAAATCCGACCTGATCGATGCGTGGCTGTGGAGCGACCGCACGATCTACAAGGCGCCGCTGGCCTGGCAGAACCTGGCGACCGGCGTCTACGACATGAAGGACGTGGACGAATCGGGCCGTCCGCGCCATTACAAGCTGGCGGTCAGCCGCAAATACGGCCTGATCGCGTTCGTCATCTACGACATCAGCCGCGAAGACCTGGGCAAGCAGCAGCTGATCCTGTCGCTGGTCGGCGCCGTGTTGTTGTTCAGCCTGCTGTCGCTGGCGATCGGGTTATGGCTGTCGCGCAAGGTGTTGAAGCCGGTCAGCGAGCTGGCCAATCGTCTGCGCGAGTTTCGCAAGGCCGGCAAGGCCGAGCCGCTGGCGCCGCATTTCGCCGACGACGAAGTGGGTGAACTGGCGCATGCCTTGGACGAATATTCCGCGCGGCTCACCGCGATGGTCGAGCGCGACCGCGAGTTCAACTCCGACGTCAGCCACGAGTTGCGCACGCCGCTGGCGGTGATCGCCAGCACCACCGAACTGCTGCAGGGTTCGCCCGATCTCACCGAGAAGCTGAGCGAGCGGCTGAAGCGGATCGAGCGCGCCTCGCGCCAGGCCACCGAGCTGATCGAGGCGTTGCTGCTGCTGTCGCGCGCCGAGCGGCGCGGTCCCACCCGCGGCGAGACTACCGAGGTGGGCAAGGTCGCCGCCGACGTGATCGAGAGCCAACGCCCGCAGATGCGCGGCAAGCCGCTGAGCATCGAGCTCGCTGTCAACGAACCGGTCAACGTCAACGCGCCGGCCTCGGTGCTGTCGGTGGCGCTGACCAACCTGGTCGGCAATGCGATCAAGTACACGCTGGAGGGCAGCGTGCGCGTCGAGGTGGGCGATGGCCGCATCGAGGTGATCGACACCGGCCCCGGGATCAAGCCGGAAGACGCAGAGCGCCTGTTCCAGCGCGGCGTGCGCGGCGAAGGCGCCGGCGGCAGTGGCGCCGGCCTCGGCTTAGCGATCGTGCGCCGCCTGTGCGAACTCTACGGCTGGAATGTCTCGATGCGCCCGCGCGCTGACGCCAACGGCGCGATCGCCAGCATCAAGTTCAGCTGACGCCTTTGGCTTCTTACTCGACCTTCCGTTCGTCCCCGGGTCAAGTCCGGGGCAGGCTCTGAGCCTGCCACCTCTTCCGTTCGTCCTGAGCCTGTCGAAGGATGGACGGAAAGCACGGTGGGCCGGCACTCCGGCGAACGCCCTTCGACAGGCTCAGGGCGAACGGGATTGTGAGGCTCGGAGCGAACGTGATTGTGGGGCTCAGGGCGAACGGGGGTTGTGGGTTCTGGAGCGGCGTAGGCTCTGCAAGAGCACTCCGCACCCGAAGGACTCCCTTCCCTGCTGCGCGGGGGAGGGAGTGAATCAGAGCGAGGCGCAAACGAAAACGCCCCGCATCGCGGGGCGCTTTCTCGAGCGATCAGGTCAGCGCTCTCTCGTTTCTCGCCGTCCCGCTCGCACCTGCTTGCGTCTCAGAACCTCACACCTGCTCCAGCCAACCCCACTTGTCGTGGGTGCGGCCGTCGAACAGGCCGAAGAACAGTTCCTGCAGGCGCAGGGTCACGCGGCCGGCCTTGCCGGTGCCGACCTGCTTGCCGTCGACCGAGCGGATCGGGGTGATTTCGGCGGCGGTGCCGCACATCAGCACTTCCTCGGCGAGGTACAGGTATTCGCGCGGGATGTCGCGCTCGACCACCTCGATGCCGTCCTCGCGGGCCAGCGTCTTCAGCGTGTCGCGGGTGATCCCGGCGAGGATCGACGCACTGGCCGGCGTGGTGTGCAGCACGCCGTCGAAGACGAGGAACAGGTTCTCGCCGGCGCCTTCGCTGAGCAGGCCGGTGGAGGCCAGCGCGATGCCTTCGCCGAAGCCCAGGCGGCGCGCTTCACGCGCGATCAGCTGGCCGGAAAGATAATTGCCGCCGGCCTTGGCGCCGGCCGGGATGGTGTTCGGCGCGAAACGCTGCCAGCTCGACACGCAGGCGTCGATGCCGTTCTGCAGCGCTTCCGGCCCGAGGTAGGGACCCATCGGCCAGGCGGCCACGGCGACGTCGATCGGGGTTTCGGCGGACAGGCCGAAACCGCCCAGGCCACGGTAGGCGACCGGACGCAGGTAGGCGGCGCCCAGGCCGTTCTTGCGGATCACTTCACGGCAGGCCACCGCCAGGTCGTCGGCCGAGTACGGCAGCACCATGTCGTAGATCTTGGCCGACTGGTACAGCCGGTTCAGGTGGTCGGTGAGGCGGAAGATCGCGGCGCCATCCGGCGTGGCGTAGCTGCGGATACCCTCGAACACCGATGAGCCGTAGTGCAGTGCGTGCGACATCACGTGGGTGGTCGCCTCGGCCCAGGGCTTGATGCTGCCGTTCTGCCAGATCCACTCGGGGTACTGCTGCGCCATGTCGATTCTCCAATGGGGACCGCCCATGATAACTGTTGGTTGCCGGGCTGGCGTCAATTCGCGTTGCGCAACCACAGGCAGCCGGCCTGGCGCACGATGTCGAAACGCAGTTCCCGCGGGCCGCCGCTGCCGTCATTGCCGACGGTGTGCAGTACCAGCTGGCTGCCGGTCGATGGCAAAGCGGGTGGGGTGTCGCTGGCGAACGGAGCGTCGCTGCTGGCTGCTTGCGCCGGCGCGCTGCCGTCCGGGATATCCGCGTCCAGCAGCGGCTGCTTCATCAGCTCGGCCAGCGCACGGATGTCCGCGATCGCCGCGCCGCGGCCGTAGCCGTTCCACAACATCAGGCCGGCCAGGCGGTTGGCGTCGCGACTGGCAAAGGCGTCGATCACACTCTGGCGCAATTCGCCCGGGCTGGCCGCGCACAGGATCGGCGGCGGTGCGGCCAGCGGGGCAGTGGCATTGCCGGGCTGGGCGCCGGGACTGACCGGGGTGGCCTGCAGCGCGGCGCAGGGCTGGTCGGTGAACACCGCGCCGCCGTTCGCGCCGATGCAGCGATGGATCTCCGTCTGCGCCGCGGCGGGTGCGGCACAGGTGAGCAGGATCAGGCAGAGCAGGGCGGCCAACCGGTACATCACACCAGCATACCTGTCGTGCAGATCAGGAAAGCTGCTGCAGCACCGCCTGCGTGGCACGAGCCCGGTTCAGCGTGTAGAAGTGCAGCCCGGGCGCGCCGCCGTCGAGCAGGCGCCGGCACAGTTGCGCCACCACCTCGGCGCCGAGCGCGCGCACCGAGTCGGCGTCGTCGCCGTGCGCCTGCATGCGCTTGGCGATCCAGCGCGGAATCTCCGCGCCGCACATGTCGGAGAAGCGTTTCAGCTGGCTGTAGTTCGAGATCGGCATGATCCCCGGCACGATCGGCACGCTCACGCCGAGCTTGCGCACGTCGTCGACGAAGCGGAAATACGCATCGGGGTTGAAGAAGTACTGGGTGATCGCGCCGTCCGCACCGGCGTCGACCTTCGCCTTGAAATGCTGCAGGTCGCACAGCGCGTCGTCGGCTTGCGGGTGGGTTTCCGGATACGCCGCCACCTCGATGTGGAAGTGGTCGCCGCAATGCTGGCGGATGAAACTCACCAGTTCGGCGGCGTAGCGAAAATCGCCCGCGGTGGCCATGCCCGAAGGCATGTCACCGCGCAGCGCCACGATGCGCCGATAGCCGGCTGCGCGGTAGCCGTCCAGCAACGCGGCGATCTCCGTCCGGGTGCCGCCCATGCACGACAGGTGCGGCGCCACCCTGAGCCCATGCTGCGCGTGCAGTCGCGCCACCGTGTCGCTGGTATAGCTCAGCGTGGAACCACCCGCACCGAACGTGACCGAGGCGTACTCCGGCTGGTGCACCTTCAGCACCTGCACGCTGCGATCCAGCTGCGCGCGCTGCTCGTCGGTCTTGGGCGGGAAGAATTCAAAGCTGATCGCCGGCATCGCCTGGGTTCCTGGTCGCGGTGGCGGCGAGTATATATCTTTGTGTCGCGATGAAGCGATAGATGGTGAAGCGGGAAATGGGAGCAGGGAATGGGGGAATAGTTGAAAAAGCGGGAGCGTCCGTGCGCTTCACCGTAAAAAAAAACGGGACGCATGGCTGCGTCCCGTCAGGTGAGGCTAGAAGGCTCTTATTCCCTTCTCCCCATTGCCTATTCCCGGCTCAAATCAGTAGCGGTAGTGATCCGGCTTGTACGGACCTTCCACCGGCACACCGAGGTATGCGGCCTGGGTGGCGCTGAGCGTGGTCAGCTTCACGCCGATCTTCTCCAGATGCAGGCGCGCGACTTCCTCGTCGAGCTTCTTCGGCAGGATATAGACCTTGGCCTCGTACTTGTCCTTGTTCGCCCACAGGTCGATCTGCGCCAGGGTCTGGTTGGAGAACGAGTTGGACATCACGAAGCTCGGGTGGCCGGTGGCGCAGCCGAGATTCACCAGGCGGCCTTCGGCGAGCAGGAAGATCGCACGACCGTCGGCGAAGGTGTACTTGTCCACCTGCGGTTTGATGTTGAGCTTGGTGACGCCGGCCATCGTGTTCAGCGCATCGACCTGGATCTCGTTGTCGAAGTGGCCGATGTTGCAGACGATCGCCTGATCCTTCATCGACTTCAGGTGCTCCAGCGTCAGCACGTCCTTGTTGCCGGTGGTGGTGACGTAGATGTCACCGCGTCCCAGCGTGCTCTCGACCGTGTTGACCTCGAAGCCTTCCATCGCCGCCTGCAGCGCGTTGATCGGATCGATCTCGGTCACGACCACGCGCGAGCCGTAGGCACGCAGCGAATGGGCGCAGCCCTTGCCGACGTCGCCGTAGCCGCAGACCACGGCGACCTTGCCGGCCAGCATCACGTCCATCGCGCGCTTCAGGCCGTCCGCCAGCGACTCGCGGCAGCCGTACAGGTTGTCGAACTTGCTCTTGGTGACCGAATCGTTGACGTTGATCGCGGGGATCAGCAGCGACTTCGCCTCGGCCAGCTGGTACAGGCGATGCACGCCGGTGGTGGTCTCCTCGGAGACGCCCTTCCAGTCCTTCACCACGGTGTGCCAGTAGCCCGGACGCTCGGCATGCACCCGCTTGAGCAGGTTCTTGATCACCTGTTCCTCGTGCGAGGAGGCCTTCTCGTCGACCCACTTGCTGCCGTTCTCCAGCTCGTAGCCCTTGTGGATCAGCAGCGTCACGTCGCCGCCGTCGTCGACCACCAGCTGGGGCCCAAGGAAACCGCCCTTGCCGTCGGGGAAGGACAGCGCGTCCAGCGTGCAGTCCCAATACTCTTCCAGCGTCTCGCCCTTCCAGGCGAACACCGGCGTGCCGGTCGCGGCGATCGCGGCGGCGGCATGGTCCTGGGTCGAGAAGATGTTGCACGAGGCCCAGCGCACGTCGGCGCCGATGTCCTTCAAGGTCTCGATCAGCACCGCGGTCTGGATCGTCATGTGCAGCGAGCCGGTCACGCGCACGCCCTTCAGCGGCAACGTGGCGGCGTGCTTCTTGCGGATCGACATCAGGCCCGGCATCTCGTGCTCGGCGATGTCCAGCTCCTTGCGGCCCCAGTCGGCGAGCGACAGGTCACGGATCTTGTAGTCGTGGTGGTTTTCTTTGAGTGCGGCGTTCATGCATGTCTCCGGTTAGTGCGAGGTTCTTTCGAGTGGACCGGCCATGGATGGCCGGTTTGCTGCGAAGGGACTCGCGTACAAACAACCGGGCGCCGTTGTGGAACGTGCCGCGCCGAGCCTGGCCATTTTTTGTGAAGAGTCTGCACAGGGATGTGCAGGCTGTTGCGGATGGATCCGCATTCACGAATGAACGGTCGCAGCGCCCCTCGGCGGGCAGTACAAGCCAGATATTGTAGCGGCAGAAGCCGGCGGATGCCGTCGGCGTCGCAATTCGTTTAGGCTTGCCCTCCATCCCGTCCCCGGAGCCCTGCATGGAATCAAGCCGCGAACCCGAGTTCCTGCCGCCCGACGGCCCGCTGCGCGAGGACGTCAGCCGGCTCGGCGCGATGGTCGGGCGGATGCTGGCCGAGCAGGGCGGCACGGCGTTCTTCGAGCGGGTCGAGCAGGTGCGCACCGCGGCGATCCGCCGACGCCGCGAAGGCGCCACGGTGGAGGAACTGGCCGCCTCGCTGGCCGGTCTCGATGCCCACGACGCCGAAGCGCTGGCGCGCGCGTTCGCCACCTATTTCCAGGCGGTGAACACGGCCGAGCGGGTGCACCGCATCCGCCGGCGCCGCGACTACCAGCGCGAGGGCAGCGCGCCGCAGCCCGAGTCGCTGCTCGACGTGCTGGGTCGGCTGAAGGCCGAGGGCGTGGGCGCCGATGAACTGGTCGGCTGGCTCGACCGGCTGTGGATCGAGCCGGTGTTCACCGCGCATCCGACCGAAGCGGTGCGCCGCTCGCTGCTGGAGAAAGAGCAGGCGATCGTGCGCTCGCTGATCGACGGCTTCGATCCGCAGCGCACACCGCAGGAACGCAAGGAAGACGACGACCGCATCTACATGGCGCTGTCCGCCGGCTGGCAGACCGCCGAGGCCTCGCCGGTGCGGCCCAGCGTGCAGGACGAGCGCGAACACGTCGATTTCTACCTGGCCAACCCGCTGTACCGGATCGTGCCGGCGCTGTACGAATCGCTGTCGCAGGCGCTGCAGGAAACCTACGGCATGGCGATCAAGTTGCCGCGACTGCTGCGCTTCGCCAGCTGGGTTGGCGGCGACATGGACGGCAACCCGAACGTGGGCGCCGACACCATCGCCGACTGCCTCGACTCGCAGCGCGCGCTGGTGCTGGAGCGTTACCGGGAGGACGTGGCCAGGCTGACGCGTCAGCTCAGCCAGACCGAGAGTCGGGTCGCCACGTCGGCGGCGCTGCGCGCACGGCTGGCGGATTACCGCGCACGCTTTCCCGTGGCCGCGGCGCAGATCCGGCCACGCCACGCCGACATGCCTTACCGCTGCCTGCTGCAGCTGGTCAGCGCGCGGCTGGCGCTTACCGGCGACCAAGCTATGGACGGCTATACGTCCAGTGACGAATTGCTGGACGACCTGCAGCTGATCGCCGACAGCCTGTTCCAGCACCGCGGCGTGCACGCCGGCGCCTATGCGGTGGAACGCCTGGTGTGCCGCGTGCGCAGCTTCGGTTTCCACCTGGCGCGGCTGGACGTGCGGCAGGATTCGCGCGTGCACGACGACGCGCTGGCGGCCCTGCTGGCCGATCCGGACTGGGCTTCCCGCGACAGCACCGCACGCGCCGACCGGCTGCGTCCCTACGCCAGCGGCGAAGCCGTGTTTGCGCACAGCGCCGATGCGAACGCCGAGTCCCTGCAGGCGGTGTTCGCCACCCTGCGCGACAGCCGCCGCAGCCACGGCCACGACGCCATCGGTCTGTACATCATCAGCATGGCGCGTTCGGCCGCCGACGTGCTGGCAGTGCTGGCGCTGGCGCGGCGTGGCGGGCTGGTCGACGAAGCGCAGCATGTGCCGCTCAATATTGCTCCGCTGTTCGAGACCGTCGACGACCTGAAGAACGCGCCGGCCACGTTGCGCGCGCTGCTCGACGACCCGGTCTATCGCCGCCATTTGGCTGCACGCGACGACCAGCAATGGGTGATGCTGGGCTACTCCGACAGCGGCAAGGACGGCGGCACGCTGGCCTCGCGCTGGGGCCTGCAGCGCGCCCAGGGGGAGTTGCTGGAAGTGGCGCATGCCGCCGGTATCCACCTCGCGTTCTTCCACGGCCGCGGCGGCTCGGCCAGCCGCGGCGGCGCGCGCATCACGCCGGCGCTGATGTCTTCGCCGCGCGGTGCGGTGGCCGGCGTGCTGCGGGTGACCGAGCAGGGCGAGGTGATCCACCGCAAATACGGCATCCGCGCGCTGGCGCTGCGCAACCTGGAACAGACCGTCGGCGCGGTGCTGCGTGCGTCGCTGCGTCCGCGCGAAGACGAACCATGCGAAGCGCGCTGGCGCGAACTGATGGAGACCTTGTCGGCGACCAGCCGGCGCAGTTATCGCGACTTCGTCGAGCGCGACGGCTTCGTCGACTACTTCCGCAGCGCCACCCCGGTCGACGTGATCGAGCAGATGACCCTGGGCTCGCGTCCGGCCAGCCGCCGCAGCATGCGCGGCGTGCAGGATCTGCGCGCGATCCCGTGGGTGTTCGCCTGGACCCAGTGCCGCTCGATCCTGCCCGGCTGGTACGGCCTCGGCAGCGCGCTGGAGCAGGGGGTGCAGCAGTTCGGCGAACAGGCGCTGGCGGAGATGGCGCGCGACTGGCCGTTCTTCTGCAACCTGCTGGACGACGTCGAGATGGTGCTGGCCAAGTGCGACCTGGACATCGCCGAGGCGTTCTCGAAACTGTCCGGCCCGCTGCACGACGAATTCTTCGGCCTGATCCACGCCGAGTTCGCGCGCACCCGCCGCTGGTTGCTGCAGCTGAAGGGCAGCGACGTCCTGCTGCGCGGCGAGCCGCGCCTTGCCGCCTCGATCCGCTTGCGCAACCCTTACGTCGACCCGATGAGCCTGCTGCAGGTCGACCTGCTGCAACGCTGGCGCGAAGGCGACCGCAAGGATGACGCCGTGTTGCAGGCGCTGGTTGCCTGCGTCAATGGCGTTTCGCAAGGTTTGCAAAACACCGGTTAATCGCGGCGCTTCATAGGGCGGGCACGGCCCGCCGGCTCCACGATGAGTCACAGCCAGAAGCGGCGGGCCGTGCCCGCCCTACGATTTGAGGCTCGCCTGCAGCGCGGCGATGCGCTGCTCGCGTGGCAGTCGCTTCCACGCCATCTCCAGCTTGAGCGCCTCGCTACGGTCGGCGACCCAGACCCAGCCCAGCAACTGCCGCGGCGGGTTGGAGCGGGTGAAGCGGGCGCCCTTGCCGGCCAGGTGTTTCGCGTAGCGCTGTTCGGGGTCGCGTGCGATGCCGGTGTAGACGCGGCCGTCGGCGCATTCCAGCAGGTATACGGCCCAAGCGTCGGCGCCGACGTCGCTCATGGGCTCAGGCCCACTCGACCAGACCTTCGGCCTCGCACACTCGCTTCCACGACGGGCGCGCCTTGAGTCGTGCCGTCAGCGCGGCCAGCTGCGGCCATGCCGTCGCCGGGCGCGGCATGTTGCGCGACCAGCGCATCAGCATCAGCGTGTACAGATCCACCACCCCGAACGTGTCGCCCAGCATGTACGGGCCGTGCGCGGCCAGCTGCGCATCGATGTACGACCAGCACTTTTCGATGCCGATACGCGCCGCTTCCTTGATGCTGTCGCCGGCGTCGGGCAGATGGTCGCCGGGATAGAACCACTGGCGGAACAGCGGCTGCAGCGAGTTGGCCAGGTACAGCATCCATTGCAGGTGATCGGCGCGCTGAGCGCTGCCGATGGCGGGTGCCAGCGCGGCTTCGGGATGCCGCTCGGCCAGCAGCATCGCCAGCGCCGCCGCCTCGCCGTGGGGTACGCCGTCGATCACCAGGGTCGGCACCACGCCGTTCGGATTCAGCGCCAGGTAGGCCGCGCTGCGTTGCTGGCCGGCGTCCAGATCGACCCGCTCCAGCGTGTGCGGCGCACCGATCTCGAGCAGGGTCAGATGTACCAGCAGGTTGGCGGAACCGGGGGCGTAGTAGAGCGTGTACATGGCGATCATCCGCAGGGGCAATCCGCGAATGATACGCCGCTGTGTCGCCGTGCCTGCGCCGCAGCGGTCGAAGGTCAGGCGTCCAGTTCGGTCCAGCGCGCGTAGGCCGCGTCCAGTTCGGCCTGCAGTGCCACCAGTGCCTCGTTCGCCTTGACGATGGCGGCGCTGTCCTGCTGGAAGAAGGCCGGCTCGTTCATCGCCGCCGTGCGCGTGGCGATGTCGCCTTCCAGTTGCTCGATGCGTTTGGGCAACTGTTCCAGCTCATGTTGTTCCTTGAAACTGCGCTTGCGCTTTGCCGCAACGGGCGCCGCAGGTGCCGGAGCCGGCGTGGCGGATTTGCCGGTGGTCGGGGTGCTGCGCGCGGTGGGCCGTTGGCGCAGCCAGTCGGTATAGCCACCCACGTACTCGCCGATCTGGCCTTCGCCTTCCAGCACCAGTGTGCTGGACACCACGTTGTCGAGGAAGGCGCGATCGTGCGAGACCAGCAGCAGGGTGCCCTGGTAGTCGGTCAGCAATTCTTCCAGCAGTTCGAGGGTCTCGACATCCAGATCGTTGGTCGGTTCGTCCATCACCAGCAGGTTCGACGGTTGCGCGAACAGCTTGGCCAGCAGCAGGCGGTTGCGCTCGCCGCCGGACAGGCGGGTGATTGGCGCGCGCGCGCGGTCGGGCGAGAACAGGAAGTCCTGCAGGTAGCCGATGATGTGCTTGCGCTGGCCGTTGAGTTCGATGAACTCGCGGCCCTCGGCCACGTTGTCCAGCGCGTTGAGCTGGTCGTTGAGCTGCAGGCGGTGCTGGTCGAAGTAGGCGATCTGGGTGCCGGTGCCCAGCTCGGCCGTGCCATGCAGCGGGGTCAGTTCGCCCAGCATGATCTTCAGCAGGGTGCTCTTGCCGGCGCCGTTGGGGCCGATGATGCCGATACGGTCGCCGCGCATGATCGTGGTGGAGAGATCCTCGATCAGCACGCGGCCGTCATAGGCCTGGTGCACGTGCTGCAGGTCGATCACCTTCTTGCCCGAGGCCTGCGCGTTCGCCGCATTCATCTTGACGTTGCCGCTCAGGTTGCGCCGCTCGGCGCGCTCGTTGCGCAGCGCCTTCAGCGCGCGTACGCGGCCTTCGTTGCGGGTGCGCCGGGCCTTGATGCCCTGGCGGATCCACACTTCCTCCTGCGCCAGCTTCTTGTCGAACAGCGCGTTCGCCTGCGCCTCGGCGTGCAGGCGTTCCTCGCGGCGGCGCAGGTAGTTGTCGTAGTCGCCGGGCCAGTCGGTGAGTGCGCCGCGGTCGATCTCGACGATGCGCGTGGCCAGTGCGCGCAGGAAGCTGCGGTCATGGGTGACGAACAGGATGCTGCCGGCGAACTGCTTGAGGAAGGTTTCCAGCCAGCCGATCGCCTCGATGTCGAGATGGTTGGTCGGCTCGTCCAGCAGCAGCACGTCGGGCTTGCGCACCAGCGCCTGGGCCAGCAGCACGCGGCGCTTCATGCCGCCGGACAGCGCGGCGAAGTCGGTCTCGCCGGGTAGCTCCAACTGGGTCAGCACGTCGCTGACGCGGCGGTCCAGATCCCAGCCGTGCTGCGCCTCGATCTGGTGCTGCACGTCGCCGAGCGCATCGAAGTCGCCCTCGGCCAGCAGATGGTGATAACGCGCCAGCAGCCGGCCGAGATCGCCCAGCCCTTCGGCGACCACGTCGAACACGCTGCCGGCGGTGCTTTGCGGCACTTCCTGCGCCATCCGCGCCACCACGACGCCGTTCTGGATGCGCACCTCGCCATCGTCGGCGTGCAGCTCGCCGGCGATCAGCTTCATCAGGGTGGACTTGCCTTCGCCGTTGCGGCCGACGATGCAGACACGCTCGTTCGCCTCGATCGACAGATCGACATGTTCGAGCAGGAGTGGGCCGCCGATGCTGAAGTCGACGCGTTGCAATTGGATAAGAGACATCCGCCCATTGTAGCTGGTGCGGCAGGTATCGCTGCGTCTGGAGTCCGCTTCGCAAGGCGGCTGAAAAACAAAACGGGCCGCACAAGGCGGCCCGTTTCGCTTGCAGGGTTGCGACGCCGGCTTACTTCAGCTTCGCGTCCTTGCGCAGCGCCTCGGCGCGGTCGGTCTTTTCCCACGAGAACGCGGTGAAGGCCTTGCCGTCCGGACCCTTCATCTGGTGCGGGGTGCGGCCAAAGTGGCCGTAGCTGGCGGTCTGCTGGTACATCGGGTGGATCAGGTCGAGCATCTGCAGGATGCCGTACGGGCGCAGGTCGAAGTGCTTGCGGATCAGCTTCTCGATCTTCTCGTCGCTGATCTTGCCGGTGCCGAAGGTGGTGACCGAGATCGAGGTGGGATGTGCCACGCCGATCGCATAGCTCACCTGCACTTCGCAGCGGTCGGCGATGCCGGCGGCGACGATGTTCTTGGCCACGTAGCGCGCGGCGTAGGCGGCCGAGCGGTCGACCTTGGACGGGTCCTTGCCGGAGAACGCGCCGCCACCGTGACGGGCCCAGCCGCCGTAGGTGTCCACGATGATCTTGCGGCCGGTCAGGCCGCAGTCGCCCACCGGGCCGCCGATGACGAACTTGCCGGTCGGGTTGATGTGGAACTTGGTGCCCTTGTGCAGCAGCTTGGCCGGCAGCACCGGCTTGAGGATGGTCTCGCGCACGGCCTCGATCAGGTCTTTCTGCTTCACGTCCGGATCGTGCTGGGTCGACAGCACCACGGCGTCGATCGCCGTTGCCACGCCGTGCTCGTAGCGCAGGGTGACCTGGCTCTTGGCGTCCGGGCGCAGCCACGGCAGCGGCGAGTTCTTCCGCTTGCGGACTTTCGCCTGCTGCTCGACCAGGCGGTGCGAGTAGTAGATCGCCGCCGGCATGAAGTCCTTCGTCTCGTTGGTGGCGTAGCCGAACATCAGGCCTTGGTCGCCCGCGCCCTGTTCTTCCGGCTTCTTGCGGTCCACGCCCTGGTTGATGTCCGGCGACTGCTTGCCGATCAGGTTGATCACGCCGCAGGTGGCGCCGTCGAAGCCGACGTCGCTGGAGTCGTAACCGATGTCCACGATGACCTTGCGGGTCAGCGCTTCCAGGTCGATCCACGCATTGGTGGTGATTTCGCCGGCGACGATCGCCACGCCGGTCTTGACCATGGTTTCGCAGGCGACGCGGGCGCGCGGATCCTGCGCGATGATCGCGTCGAGCACGGCGTCGGAGATCTGGTCGGCGACTTTGTCCGGATGGCCTTCGGAGACCGATTCGGAGGTGAACAGGTAGTTGGACATCGCGGTATATATCCCTTCGTGCGGATAGAAAGATAAAAGAGGTCGGGCATGATACATCGCCGCCCCCGGTTTTGCAGCCCGTGGGAATTCTGGGGCCAGGGGGTTAGGCCGGTGTTCAGTCGTTTGAACGGCTTTACGGCCTGCGACTTGGGCCTCGGCCGGGCGTGACCTGGGAGCGGGGACGGCCCGTCCATGGCTCAGTATGGAGAGGCGCGGGCCTGCACGAACGCAAAGAAGAACACCGCATCGGGGTCGTTGCGGACCGCCTGCAGCTCCATGCGCATGCCTTCGACCGTGGCGGCATCGACCTTTCCGGCGAGCACCAGCTGCTCGGCCGCCGACACAAGCAGTTCTTCCCAGAATTCGATCATGCGCTTGCGTCGCGCCGGCTGACGATTGTCCAGATGGATGCTCTTCACTTCCGTCCGCACGTCGCGGTAGCCGCCGGCCAGCAGCAGGTTGCCCAGCTTGGCGCCAATGAACGGGTCGCCGCCGGTGTCGTACTGGTAATCGTTGAACGCCATCCAGTAGCGAAGCAGGTTCGGTGAATAGGGGTCGAGGAAGAAAGAGGAGTTGAGCACCTCGGTGACGTAGACGGTGGCGCCGGGGCTGAGCACGCGGCGTACCTCGCTGAGTACGCGCGAAGGGCTGGGCATGTGTTCCAGCACCCAGCACAGGTAGGCGGCATCGAAACTGCGTTCGGCGAAGGGAAGGTCCGTGGCGTCAGCCTGCTGCAGGGTATAGCGCGTCGCGCACCAGGTGGTTTCGGCCAGTTTGCGTTCGGCGGCAGCCAGTTGCGCGGCGGAGCGGTCGATGCCGGTGACGTGCAATTGCGGAAACCGTCGCAGCAGGATCTCGGTCTGTGCGCCGACCCCGCAGCCGATTTCCAGCAGGCGGGTCGCGTCGCTGTAGTCGATGTGATTGAACAGGCTGGTCTCGAACATGCGGGCCTGCCGCACCAGCCGGGACTGCTCTTCCGCGGAAAATCCGTGGATATAGGGGAATTCGCCTGTGGCAGTCCTGTTCATCGTCGTGGCCGGAGACCCGAAGGAGCCGCCGCTGCTTGCCACGGTACTCCTCCGTCATGGCAGCGGGGAGTGCGCCCGACGATTTCCCGCGGGACGTTCGTTCAGGCCGCCAGGCGCGCCTCGTCCTGCAGCGCGGCGAAATAGTCGCGGGTCAGGCGCAACTGCTCGCCGGCGGTTTCCGCACGGTTGACCACCTGGCGGAACGCCGCGTTCTCCGGCCGGTCCTTGGCGTACCAGCCCAGGTGCTTGCGCGCGATGCGCACGCCGGCCGCTTCGCCGTAGAACGCGTAGAGCTGTTCGAGGTGGCCGAGCAGGATCGCGGCGACTTCGGCCGGTTCCGGTTCGGGCAGCAGTTCACCGGTGGCGAGGTAGTGGGCGATTTCGCGGAAGATCCACGGCCGGCCCTGGGCACCGCGGCCGATCATCACGGCATCGGCGCCGGTGACGGCGAGCACATGCTCCGCCTGCTGCGGCGTGCAGACGTCGCCGTTGGCCAGCACCGGGATACGCACGGCAGCCTTCACCGTGGCGATGGTGGCGTACTCGGCCTCGCCTTCGTACTTGTCGGCGCGGGTGCGACCGTGCACGGCCAGCGCGGCGATGCCGCTGTCCTCAGCGATGCGGGCGATATTGAGTGCGTTGCGGTTGTCGCGATTCCAGCCGGTGCGGATCTTCAGCGTTACCGGCACCTCGACCGCGTCGACCACCGCCTTGACGATGCGCGCCACCAGCGGCTCGTCCTGCAGCAGGGCCGAGCCCGACCACACGTTGCACACCTTCTTCGCCGGGCAACCCATGTTGATGTCGATGAGCTGCGCGCCGTTGGCGACGTTGAAGCGCGCCGCTTCGGCCAGCATCGCGGGGTCGTAGCCGGCGATCTGCACGCTGACCGGTTCGGGTTCGCCGGCGTGGTCCATCCGCCGGAGCGACTTGCGGGTGTGCCACAGGGTCGGGTCGGCGCTGGTCATCTCGGACACGGCCAAGCCCGCGCCGAGCCGCTTGCACAGCAGGCGGAACGGCTTGTCGGTGACGCCCGCCATCGGGGCGAGCACCAGCGGCGGGTCGATGCGGTAAGGGCCGATTTGCATCCGCGCATTGTAGTGAATCCCGGAAACCGCCGCGCCGGCGGTTTCCGGGGGCACGGCTACAACGCGCCGCGCACGGTCAGGCCGAACGTGCGGGGAGCGCCCAGGAAGGCATTGATCGAACCGGGCTGGATCGGCGCATCGAAGCCCACCTGCTTGTAGGTGCGGTCCGTCAGGTTGTTGCCCCACAGTTCGACCTGCCAGCGCTTGCTGATGGCGCCGACGACCAGGCGGGCATTCAGCAGCGTGTAGGCGGGCTGCATCTTGGTCGGGTTCAAGTCAGATCCGGTGTTGTACTCGGTCATGTGCTTGGCGCCCACGTTGAGGCGTCCCATCAGGTAGTCGTTGAAGTTCCACTGATAGGTGACTCCGCCGGTGAGCGCCCATTTCGGCGCGAATCCCGCGGTGTTGCCCGGCACGTGCGCCAGTGCGGGGTCGGGCAGCAGATCGTTGCCGTACTTCGCATCCGTGTACGTGGCACCGCCCTGCAGCGACAGTCCCGGGATCCGGGTCTGCCACAGCATGTCGGCGTCCACGCCCTTGGTGGTCAGTTCGGGCACCGAGCGCACCACGTAACTGGTGCCGAGGAAGCTGTTGAGCTGGAAATCGGTGTACTTCGAATGGAACAGCGCGGCGTTCAACAACAGGTTGCCGTCCCGCCAGCTGGTCTTGGTGCCCAGCTCGTAGCTGTCCACGAATTCGCCTGGGAACGAGGTGTCGGTGACCGGGACAATGCCCTGCGGGCCATCGTTGCGCCCGTTGCCCGATTGCACCCGATCCAGATTGAAGCCGCCGGCCTTGTAGCCACGCGCAGCCGAGGCATAGGTCATCACGCCGTCGCTCCAGCGATACGCGGCCTTCAGCGTGCCCGACCATTCATTCGCGGTGAAGTCCTGTGTCGTGGTGCGGCCGTTGAACATCGGGTTGGCCCAGGGCAGGCACATGTAACCGATCACCGTGGGCACGATCGCCGCGATGTACGGCGCCGGCACGCCCCGGGCGGCCAGCGCCCCGCCGACCCGGGCCGGGCTGCCCAGCCCGGCGGCGCAACCCAGGCCGCCGTTCGGGTTGGTGTAGTGCGAGTCCACCGACTTGTTCTCGTGGGTGTAGCGCAGGCCCAGGGTCAAGGCCAGCTTGTCGGTCGCGTGGAAGGTGGCGTTGCCGAACGCGGCCGTGCTCTTCGCGTCCTGGTTCCAGTGGTCGCGCGATGCGGCGCCGACAAACGAGGTGCCGTAAGGCTTGCCGCTGGCCTGGGACAGGAACGTCGCGGCCCCGGCGGTATTGACCAGGCCGGGCGGGAACGACTTGGCGATGTCGTTCAGCAAGGCGGTGGACAGATAAGGCTCATACGCCGCGCCCAGCGTGACCGCATCGTGGCGTTGCAGCTTCTCGTTGTCGTAGTACAGGCCGACCATCCAGTCGACGCGGTCCGTGTTGCCAGCCAGGCGCAGCTCCTGGCTGAAGGTCTTGAAGCGCACCGAGTTGTCTTCGGCGCCGTAGGGGCGGTACCAGATGTCGGCGCCGCTGAAGTCGAGGTCGGTGCCGACGATGGCGTCCCACTTGCGCAGCGCGGTGATCGAGGTGAGCGTGGCGTTGCCGAACCACGAGGTGTTCCAGTTGACCTCGGTCGACAGGCCCTTGTCGGTGATCTTCTGCGTGGTGTCGCGGTTGTTGTAGGCGAGCCGCTTGTCGATGTCCACGGCCGGGATCACACCGTTGCCGCCGGCCAGCGCGTTGACGATCGCCGCGGTGGGGCCGCGCACCACGGTGACGCCGACGCAGCAATTCTCGTTGCGCTGGGTGTAGTCGCCAATGATGTTGATGTCGAGGTCGCTGCTCGGCGTGAGCAGCAGTTGCGTGCGTATCGAGTGGAAGTCCTGATCGCCGTCGCTCTTGAGCGTGCGCGGTCCCACGCCGGTGTTCACGTCGTTGAAGCCGTCGCGCTTGCGGTCGGCGGCGTAGATGCGGAACGCGGCGTAGTCGCTCAGCTTGTTGTTATACGAACCGGCCACGCCCACGGCACCGTAATTGCCTGCGGTGAACTCGAGGTTGCCTTCCTCCTTGAAGCTGGGCCGTTTGGTGATCACGTTGATCAGGCCGGCCGAGGTGTTTTTGCCGAACACGGTGCCTTGCGGGCCCTTCAGCACTTCCACCTGTTCCAGTTCGCCGAGGTCGCCGAATGCGACGCCGTTGCGCGCGCGTGGCACGCCGTCGATCACGATGCCCACCGAGGATTCCAGGCCAGGGTTGTCGCCGACGGTACCGACGCCGCGGATGCGCGCGGTGGTCTGCGTCTCCGAGGTGGTGCTGGTAACGAACAGGGTCGGAACCAGGGTCTGCAGATCCTTGATGTCGCGTACGCCGGTGTCCTGCAGCAACTGCTCGGGCAGGGTCGCCATGGTGATCGGTACGTCCTGCAGCAGTTCCTCGCGTTTCTGCGCGCGTACCGTGATCTGGCTGAGCGTGGTGACCTGCTTGTCGGCCTCCTGCCCGCTGCTGGCGGGTGCCGCGGTGTCCTGTGCGTGTGCCAGCGGCAGCTGGGCCGCGGCGAGCGTGGCGATGATCGAGAACGCCAGCCGTTGCCGACGATGATTGCGGATATTCATGGTTGCTCCCCCCGTGATGGACCTTGGTGCACGGTGACGCCCCCTACGGCGTTGCACCGTGCCCGCTCTTTGGCTCCCGACCCCGAATGCGCGCCCCTGACCCGTGGTGACGGCGTTGCGGACGAAGTTAAAACTTTGTGTTCCAAAACGTAATTTCTTGTGACACAGGCATCCTAGCCATTGCCAAAATTGAAAGCAACGTAATGAAAAAATAAAGTTTTTTGCATCGCAAGAAAAAACGATTAGCGCTATCCGCTCTCATGGACTGCGGATTTCGGGACTTGTCTTTGGCCATCATGGGAAGTGCGCGTCGATGGTTTGCCGGTTCGGCGTCGACACGCGGTCACGGTCGCGTTGCCGTGATCCAGGCGCAGCGGCAAGCATCGAAGGCGCCCTGCGCTTTACTGCCGGTTGCGCGGTTGGCGCGTGCGCCAGAACAGGAATCCGGTGACCAGGAAGAATGGCGGCAGCAGCCCGCACAGCAGCGCCAGCAACTTTCCGGCCAAACCGCCCACGCTGCCGGCGTGCAGCGGATAAACCGCGTTGCTGAGGCGCGCGCCGGTACCCTCGGCGGTGGCGTCGACCGCGCCCAGCACGCGGGCTTGGTAAGGATCGAGCCACACCTGACTGCGCCCGACCGGATGCCATTCGCCCGGCGCCCGTGCGCGGATCGTCACGCGGCCATCGGCGGCCGAGGGCAGCACGATGCGGCGCAGTTCGGCGTCCGGCAGCGCGTGTTGCGCGGCGTCGAGCACTGCCGTCCAGGCGATCGTCTGCGGGTGCGGCGCGATGCGGGCCGGCGTTGGTGTGGCCGGTGCGTCCGCGAACAGCGTCTGCAAGACGTGCCGGGTGCCCGCGCTGTAGACCATCAGGGTGCCGGTCAAGGTCACCAGCAGCAGCAACGGCAGGCTGAGCACGCCGATGCTGCGATGCCAGCTGACCCAGCGCCGCGCCGGCGGCTGCGTGTGGACGCGCAGACTGCCGCGCAGATTCCGCCGGCCCGGCCACCACAGCCACACGCCGGAAAGCAGCAGTCCCAGCGTGAGCCAGCCGAGCACGCCCAGCACGGCCTCGCCGGTTTTCTCGGCGAGCAGGTGGGTGTGCCAGTCGCGCAAGGTCAGCAGCAGGTCGCTGCCGATGGCGCGCGTCAGCAGCAGATTGCCGTTGGCCGGATCGAGATAGCGCCGTGAGCCATCGGAAAAATACAGTTGCCATACCGGCAGTTCGGCGGTCGGCAGATCGGCGCTGCGCAGTCCTCGGGGCGGCCATTCGTGTGCGATGCGCGTCAGCACGGCCGCGCGCGCGGTGGCGTCGGGCAATGCATGCGCGGAAAGTGACGGATGCAGCAGGCGCAACAGCGGGCCCTGCAGTACCAGCACGCTGCCGCTGAGCGCGATCAGCGCATAGACCAGCCCCAGGCTGAGGCCGACCCACCGGTGCAGGCGCTTCAGCCAGTACCGCACGGCGCCGGCATGGCGCGCGGATGCGTCGATGATGGTCGCGGAGGCGGACACTCAGAAGGCCTGCTGCCAGGTCAGCGACAGCACGCGGCCGCGGCCGGCGAAGTACGAATCGTTGTCGCCGACGGTCTGCGAGACGTAGTTGATGTATTGCTTGTTGGCGAGGTTCTGCACGCCCAGCGTCCAGTCGCCGGCGCTGCCGGTGTGCCACTTCAGGTAGGCGTCGGCGGTGCTGTAGCCGTCGAAGTGCGCGCTGCGCCGGCCCAGCGTGGCGAAGTCGCGGCTGTAGGCGTGGCTCAGCTGCAGGTAGCTCGACAGCGCGTCGTTCCAGCGCTGCGTCCACGACAGGTTGAGCCGGTTCGGCGCGATGTTGGCGCCGTCGAGGTCGGAGTCGACTTGGCCGTCGCCGTTGCGGTCCGAGCGGCCGCGGTTGATCGCGAAGGAGGCGTCGAGGCGGGTGCCGTCGAGCGGCTGCCAGTTCGCGCGCGCTTCCCAGCCGCTGATCGCGGTGCGCTGGCGCATCACGTTGTAGACCTGGTTCGGCGCATCGAACACCAGCACCGAGCCGAGCCGCGAGCGCGAGACGTAGTAGCTCACCCGCGCGCCCATGCGGTCGCCGGCGTACTCGGCGCCTACTTCGCGGTTGTCCGAAACCACCGGCTTCAGGTCGAGGAAGCTGGCCACGTTCTGGCCCGGCTTGTTGATCGCGCGCAGCACGCGGCCCACGTCGGGCAGGGTGTAGCCCTCGGCGTAGCTGGCGAACAGGTTGAGCTGGGCGGTGAGGTACCAGACCGCGCCGATGTTCGGCAGCGTCTTGCTGAAACTAGTGGAGCCGCCTTGCACGGTGACGCCGTTGTAGGCTGCCAGCGTCTGGAAGGTGGGCACGTCCAGCGTGCCGTGCTCGTGGCGCAGGCCGCCGGACAGCGACAGCGACTCGAGCGGCCAGTACTCGGCCTGCAGGAACGGCGCCCAGCCGGTGTAGGTGCTGTCCGGCACCCAGTGGCGGCCGGTGTGGGTCAGTTCCTGGAAGGTGGTGTCGCGATAGCCGTCGGCACCGGCGAGCAGGGTGAGCTTGTCGTCTAGCAGGCCGCGCCTGGCCCATGACAGCCGCGCGCCGTCCTTGGTCGACACGTTCTGCGACTGGTCGAACACGTTCGGACCGTAGGCCGGATCCTGGAAGGTGGCGAAGCGGCCGCCGCCGAACAGTTCGCGGTTCTTCTGGTGATAGAGCTGCGCGCGCAGTTCGCCGCCGGCCAGCGTCGGGTCGCGGTAGTCGAGGCTGCTGGTCAGTACGCGATTGCGCGGCGCGTCGCCGGGCTGCTTGCCGCGGATCGAGGTGGTCGGCAGGTTGCTTGCCATGTCGCCCGGCACGGCGGTGTAGTCGCCGTTGCCTTGCAGGTCGAAACGGTTGACCGTCAGCTGCAGCCGGCGCGCGCCGGCGAAGTTGTAGCCGAGCTTGGCGAAGCCATCCGTGCTGCGCGAATCCATCAGGTCGCCCTGGGTACCGTCGACGCCGATCAGCCGCCCCTTCGCGTCGGAGTACATGCCGCGCTTGCGCCACGACGCACCGGCGACCAGGTCGAACGCGCCGCTGCGCAAGCCCAACAGGTACGCCGCGCCGTAGCCCAGGCCATTCGCGCCGCGGGTCGGTGCGCTGGTGTTGACGGTGACTTCCTGGCGCACGCCGTCCTGTTTCGGCGCCTGCTTGGTGATGATGTTGATGATGCCGCCGGCGGCGCCGAGGCCCTGCATCGAGTTGGAGCCCTCGACGATCTCGATGCGCTCGATCATCGCCGGGTCGATCGTGTAGGCATCGCGCGAACCGTTGCGCAGCGGGCTCGATTGCGGCACGCCGTCGATCATGTACAGCGGGTTGCGTCCGCGCAGGGTCTGCCCGCGCGAGCTGAGCTTCTGCGTCGAGGGGGCGAACGAAGGCAACAGGTTGCCGATGGCGTCGGAGAGGTCCGGCGTGATCGCCAGCTGCTGGCGCAGGTCCTCGCTGGTGATCACCGTGATCGTGGTCGGCAGCGCGCCCTGGCTCTGCGGCATGCGCAGCGTGCTTTCGGAGACTTCGATGCGCCTGAGCTCGACGGCATCCTTCTGGTCGGCGGCATGGGCGAGGCCGGTGAAGGCGAACACAATGGCAAGGGCGAGCGGGCGAGCGGGGAACGACATGAGGGCCTCCAGTTGAGGAGGCGCATGTTAAATGAAAATGATTCGCAATAACAATCACCCCACCGGATCGGGCCGACCCGGCGGGGCGCGATGCCGGTCTCAGCCGTGCAGCGAATCGCCCGCCGGCAGCGCGGCATCACCACGCACGTGCTTGTGTTTGAAGAAGATCGCGAACAGTACCGCCACCACCAGCGAGTACAGCGCGAAGGTGGTCCAGATGTCGTGCCAGTCCTTGCTGCCGTCGGCGCGAGTGAACCAGAGGTCGATGATTACGCCGCTGATCGAGCTGCCCAGAATCGCGCCGATGCCGTTCGTCATCAGCATGAACAGGCCCTGCGCGCTGGCGCGGATCGCCGGGTCGCTCTGCTCCTCGACGAACAGCGAGCCGGAGATGTTGAAGAAGTCGAACGCCATGCCGTAGACGATGCACGACATCACGATCATCCACAGGCCCGGGCCCGGGTCGCCGTAGGCGAACAGGCCGAAGCGCAAGACCCACGCGATCATGCTGATCAGCATCACCGTCTTGATGCCGAAGCGCTTGAAGAAGAACGGGATGGCCAGGATGAACAGCGTTTCGGAAACCTGCGAGATCGACATGATGATCGCCGGGTAGCGCACGGCGAGCATGCCCTTGTACGCGTCGACGTTGGCGAAGTCGTGCAGGAAGGTGTCGCCGTAGGCGTTGGTCAGCTGCAGCGCCGCGCCCAGCAGCATCGCGAAGATGAAGAAGATCGCCATCTTGCTGTTCTTGAGCAACGCGAACGAGGTCAGCCCCAGCGTATCCAGCCACGAGGTGTGCGCCTGGCCGCGCAGGCGCGGCGGGCACTTCGGCAGAGTGAACGCATACAGGCCGAGCAGCAGCGCTGCACCGGAAGCCACGTAGAACTGGCCGCCCGAGGTTTCCAGGTGCAGCAGGCTCACCGTCCACATCGCGGCGATGAAGCCGATCGTGCCCCACACGCGGATCGGCGGGAATACCAGTACCACGTCCGCGCCGTCGGTCTTCAGTGCGTTGTAGGCCACCGTGATCGCCAGCGAGATCGTCGGCATGTAGCACATCATGTTGAGCAGCATCACCCAGAACAGCGTGTTCGGGTTGTCGATCGAAGGCACGATGAACAGCACGATCGCGCCGCCGATGTGCAGCAGGCCGTAAAGCTTCTCCGCGTTGAGCCACTTGTCCGCGATCACGCCCATCAGCGAGGGCATGAACAGCGAGGCGATGCCCATGGTCGAGAAGATCGCGCCGAACTGCGCCCCGGACCAGTGCCGGTACTGGAACCAGTACGCGCCAATAGTGATCAGCCACGCGCCCCACACGAAAAACTGCAGAAAATTCATCGCCACAAGGCGGAGCTTGATGCTCATCGGCCAGTATCCAGCATGTCGGGTTCCCCAGGAGAGGCCGAGGGAACTGCCCCGTGGCCATGAAGCCCGGGCAGGGTAGATGAATCCGCGGGCGGCCGGCAAGGCGCGCTGCGGCGTGCGCTCAGTCCGCTGCGCGCAGTGCCGCGGCCACGCGTTCGCGCAGTACCGGCAGCAGTTCCGTTTCGAACCACGGATTGCGCACCAGCCATAGCCGGTTGCGCGGGCTGGGATGCGGCAGCGGCAGGCGATCGTGGGCCAGATGGTCGCGCCACGCCTGCACGGTGTCGGTGAGGCGGGTGCCGCGCGCCACGCCGAGCAAGCCGGCCTGCGCGTACTGGCCGATCACCAGAGTCAGTTGCACTTGCTTCAGCAGCGGCAGCAGGCGCGGGTGCCAGGTCGGCGCGCATTCGGGCCGCGGCGGCAGGTCGCCGCCCTTGCCGGTGCCGGGGAAGCAGAAACCCATCGGCACGATCGCCACGCGGCTGGCGTCGTAGAACATGGCCTTGTCGATCCCCAGCCAGTCGCGCAGCCGGTCGCCGCTGGGATCGTTGAACGGAATGCCGGTCTCGTGCACCTTGCGCCCCGGCGCCTGGCTGACGATCAGCAGCCGCGACGTCGCCGATGCCTGCAGCACCGGTCGCGGGCCCAGCGGCAGATGCGCCGCGCAGATCCGGCACGCGCGGATCTCGCCGAGCAGTTCATCCACTCGGTCACCCTTGGTCATGATGTCCCCCGATTTCCGATTTCCGTCCATCAAGGCAGCAGCTTCCCGGGGTTGAGGATGCCATCCGGATCGAACGCGACCTTCACTGCGCGCATCAAAACGAGGGCTTCCTCACCAAGGGCCAGCGGCAGGTACTCGCGCTTGACCAGGCCGATGCCGTGCTCGCCCGACAGCGTGCCGTCGAGCGCGATCACCAGCGCGAACAGTTCTGGCAGCGCGGCGTAAGCGCGCTCGATCTCGTCCACGTCGCGTGGCAGCAGGTTCACGTGCAGGTTGCCGTTGCCGGCATGGCCGAAGCTGACGATGGGCACGGCGTGCCTTTCGGACAGCATGCGTACGCCGTCCACCAGTGCCGGCAGGCGGCTCACCGGCACCACCACGTCCTCGTTGATCTTGTGTTGCGTCACTGCGCGCTGCGCCAGCGAGAGCGCCTTGCGCGCCGCCCACAGCGCGGCGGTTTCCGCCGCGTCCGTCGCCACCGCGAGTTCGACCAGGCCGGCGCCGCGTGCCGCGCGCATCACGGCGGCAGCGGTGACATCCAGCGTTCCCGGCTCGCCGTCCACCTCGATCATCAGCAGCGCGCCGGCCTCGGGCACGCCGGCTTCGGGGTGGAAGTCGCGCGCCAGCTTCAGCGCCAGCGCGTCCATGAACTCGAGCGCCGAGGGCGTCACCGTTTGGGCCATGATCCGCGCCACCGCCTGCGCCGCGGTGCCCGTGTCGACATAGCTCGCGCGCAACGTGCGCACCGCGCCGGGCCGGGGCGTGAGTTTGAGGGTGGCTTCGGTGATCAGCGCCAGCGTGCCTTCCGAGCCGATCAGCAGGCGGGTGAGGTCGTATCCGGTCGAATCCTTGGTGGTGTGCGTGCCGGCGCGGAAGCCCGTGCCGGTGCCCGCCACGGCGCGCAGGCCGAGCACGTTGTCGCGCGTGGCGCCGTATTTCACCGCGCGCGGCCCGCCGGCGTTGCAGGCGAGGTTGCCGCCCACCGCGCACCACGGCGCCGAGCCCGGATCGGGCGCCCAGAAGAAGCCGTGCGGCGCCAGCGCCTGTTGCAGCATCTCGTTGGTCACACCGGGTTCGACTACCGCGAGGCGGTCGTCCGGCGCGATACGCAGGATGCGGTTCATCCGCGCGAAGCACGCCACCACGCCGCCGGCCGCCGGCACCGAGGCGCCGGTGGAACTGGTGCCACCGCCGCGCGCGGTGATCGGCACCTTGTGCTCGCGGCAGGCGCGCACCAGCGCCTCCACTTGTTCATGCGCGGTGGGAAACACCACTGCCTCAGGCAACTGCTGGTGGCGTGAGTTGTCGCGTGCGAACGCGCGTCGTTCGACTTCATCGGTGGCGAGTGCGTCGACGGGGAAGATCTCGCGCAGGCGGACGAGCAGTTCGGCGGGCAGGGGCATCGGCAAAGCGTAATCCACTCGCGGGAAAATTTTTCTGCGCCAGATCAGTCGGGCCGGATCAGCCGGCTTCGAATGCGCTACGCAGCCATTCGCGCCGAATGGCATCGGGCGGGCCGTCGTAGCTGACCACGTCGAAGCGGCAACTGCGTCGCGCGTGTTGCGGATGGGCAGCCAGCCAATGCTGCGCGGCGAGGATCAGTTTCGCCTGCTTGGCCGCGGTGACCGAAGTGGCGGCGTCGCCATGGCTGGCGCTGCGGCGGTAACGCACTTCGACGAACACCACAGTGTCGCCATCGCGCATCACCAGATCCAGCTCGCCATGGCGGGTGGTGTAGTTGCGCGCCAGCAGCGCCAGGCCGGCGCGTTCGAGTTCGTCGCAGGCGCGCTGCTCGAAGCCGTCGCCGGCGGCACGCATCAGTCCACCGCAGGCTGGAAAGCGCCGTTCGATAAGGAGCCAACCGGCGACGGCTCGGCCGTGGCGGGAGGGGCGTTCGACGGTACGTCGTCCATCTGCAGGCTGCCGCCCAGCGGGCGCGCCAGGCCGTTCTGGAACTGCGCCCAGATCAGCACGCGACGCACCCGGCCGAACTGGTCGGCGGCGAGCTGGCCGCTGGCGCCAGGCACGTAGCTGCCCGGGTGTGCGCGCAACCATTCCAGATAGGGCACCAGGTTCCACGCATCCATGCCGAACGCGAACAGTCGTGCGGCACCGCCGCGGGCGGCCGGCAGGCGCGCGGCAATCCCGTCGTGATTCGGCAGGCCCGGCTGGGCGTCGAACAACCACGGCGCGTCGCAGAATTCCACGCCGTCCAGGTCGCGATTCGCGGCGACGTCGTCGCTGCCTTCATAGACGTGCGAGGTGGCGAACACCGGCAGGTTCACCTGTGCGATACGCAACTGCGGCAGCAGCACGCGCGCCTGCGCCGGACGCATGCTGATGAAGATGCCGGCATCGTTCACGACGCCGCTTTCGGCCGGGGCGGTGGTGCCGCTGGTGGCGGGTGCGGAAGCGGTGGGTGTGGCGGGAAGCTTCAGTCCGGCGATGATGCCGGCGTAGCTGGTGACGCCCGGCGGCAGGGTGATCGTGCCGGCGATCTGCCCGCCGCGCGCCGCCAGCTCGGCCTTGAAGGCACCCGCTGCGCGCTGCGCGAAGTCGTCGGTGGAGACCAGCACGTAGACCTGGCGCAGGCCGCGCTCGACCATGTGGTCGGCGACCTGGGCGCCTTCGGTTTCCGGCAGCAGGCCGAATTCGCTGGCATCGGCCGCCGGCAACTGCTTGTCGTCGGGGTGGTTCAGTGCCAGCACCGGCACCGGCAGTTGCGCCTGGCTGAACACCGCGGCGACTTCGCCGCGGGTCAGCGGACCGACCACCAGCCGGGCGCCGTCGCTGACCGCCTGTTGGTACGCCTTGACCGCACCGTCGGCGGTGCCCTGGCTGTCGTAGACGCGCACCGACGGACGCGGCGCATGGTTGCGCCCGGCGTCGAGATAGGCCGCAAAAAAACCTTCGCGGATCGCCGTGCTTGCCGCGCCGTAATTGCCGTCGTTGGGCAGCAGCAGGGCGACCTGGGTAGGCACTTTGTAGCCTTCGCGCACGTTCGCGCCGGCGCCGGGCAGCAGGGTGCCGACCGGCTGCTGCAAGTCCGGCGGCGGTTGCGCCACGGCGACGCCGAGCTGGCTCAGCGCCTCGTTCACCCATGGCAGCATGCGGTCGCCGCGCTGCATCGCGGCGGCGCGCTGCTTGAGCGACTCGACGCCGACCTGGTTGAGTAGAGCGAGGATCTGCTGGCGATTCTGGGTATGGTCGAAACCGCTCAATTGGCCGTCCATCTGCACGCGGGTGCGTGCAGCGCCCCAGCGGTCGCCGCTGGCGGCCATGGCGCGGGCGCGCCATTCCAGCAGGCGTAGTTGCAGTGCGGGCGGCGCCACGACGTTCGGTTGCGTGGTGAGCCGCAGCGCGGTGGCGGCATCGTGCCGGTCGAGCGCCAGCTCGGCCAGCAACAGGTCGAACCTGAGCGGCTCGTCCCCGCTCAGGCGCTGGCGCTTGATGCTCTCCAGCACCGGGGCGGCGCGCTCGAGCTGACCTTCCTCCCGCCATGCCTCGGCGGCGAGCAGGCGGTAGCTGTCGGCGTGGCCACGCGATTGCGTGGCCAGCGCCAGCCATGCCTGGGCGGCCTGGTCGAACTGGCCTTGCCGGGACAGCGCTTCGGCGCTTTGCGCAGCGGCGAGTTCGGCCGGCGAGCGCGGTGCGTTCGCCGGCACGCAGGCAGTCAGCGCCAATGAAAACAGCAGTCCGATCGCGGCGGCGCGCGAGAGGCGCATGAAGCGCATGGGAAATCCCTTGTTCGTCATGGTCGTCAATGCGCGATCATAGCGGATCGACTTGCCGGCTTACGGCGCAGGAGTTTTCAGATGTCATCTGTTCAGCCAGGTTGCTTATGGGTGGTGGCTACCCCCATCGGCCATCGCGATGACCTGTCCGCCCGCGCGATCGAGACCTTGCGCGCGGTGGCGGTGATCGCGGCGGAAGATACCCGCCACAGCCGGCCGCTGCTGGTGCATCACAACATCGACACGCCGCTGATCGCGCTGCACGAGCACAACGAGCGCGATGCGGTGGACGCCATCGTGCGCCGGATGCAGGGCGGCGATGCGGTGGCGCTGATTTCCGATGCGGGCACGCCGCTGATCAGCGATCCGGGTTTCCGGCTGGTGCGCGCCGCGCGCGCGGCCGGCATCCGCTGCATCCCGGTGCCGGGTGCCTGCGCGGCGATTGCGGCGCTGTCGGTGGCCGGCCTGCCCAGCGACCGTTTCGTGTTCGAAGGTTTCCTGCCGCCGAAAGCCGCCGCACGGCGCAGTCGGCTGCAGGAGCTGGCGGGCGATGCGCGCACGCTCATCTTCTATGAGTCGTCGCATCGGGTCGCCGAAAGCCTGGCCGACATGCGCGATGTGTTCGGCGCCGATCGCGAGGCGGTGCTGGCGCGCGAACTGACCAAGCTGTTCGAGACCGTGCTGGGCGCGCCGCTGGCGGAGCTGGCGGTGTGTGTCGTCGCCGATCCCGACCAGCAGCGCGGCGAGCATGTGATCCTGGTTGCGGGGCGCGGCGAGGAAGTGGACGCGAAGCTGGCCGAGGGGCAACGCGTCTTCGCGATCCTGCGCGAGGAGCTGCCGCCGGCGAAGGCGGCGAAGCTGGCGGCCGCGATCAGCGGCGCGCCGCGCAAGCTCCTGTACCACGAGCGGGAATAGAGGGGGAATAGGGAATTGGAGAGGCGCGGCGCGCGGGCTTTGACCATTCCCCATTCCCAGCCAGTACACTGGTCAAGGAGTCGGCCGGACAGTCGCGTCGCGCGCAAGCGCATCGAGGAAAGTCCGGGCTCCGCAGGGCAGAGTGCCAGGTAACTCCTGGGCAGCGTGAGCTGACGGCCAGTGCAACAGAGAGCAGACCGCCGATGGCCTCGCAAGAGGATCAGGTAAGGGTGAAAGGGTGCGGTAAGAGCGCACCGCGTACGGGGTCAACGTCGTACGGCACGGTAAACCCCACTCGGAGCAAGACCAAATAGGGGAACGATAACGCGGCCCGCGTTGTTCCCGGGTAGGTTGCTGGAGCCAGGCGGCGACGCCTGGCCGAGAGGAATGACTGTCGCGTCGCAAGACGTACAGAACCCGGCTTACAGGCCGACTCCACCTCTTTTGTGCCTTCATCACCACCGCGACCCGTCGTCGCGGTGGTGATGAAGGCGTCTGTGTGAACGGTGATTCATCCCTGCGCGGTGTTATTCCGCCGATTCGAACCGGTTTCATCCGGTTTGGGTCCAAAACGGTGTGTAGGGATTTATAAAAAATTCCCTGCTTTCAAACACCTTGCCGGCGTTCCTGAGAATATGCTGCATGTATGGTCAGCATTCTGCCTTTACTCCTTGATTCACAAGCGATTTCCCTTGACAGTCTCATGGGGCGAGATTATCGTGGGCTCCAGTGTGAAATCGTGGGTTTTAGTGGAGTGTGCTGATCGTGTTCCAGGGCGAAACCGCCATCACCATCGACGACAAGGGTCGCCTGACCATTCCGACGGCATATCGGGAGCAGGTGGCGGGCGAGTGCGCCAATCGTCTGGTGGTCACCTACAACCCGTTCGAGCCGGGTTGCCTGTGGCTGTTTCCGCACGCGGCGTGGGAACTGGTGCGCGACCAGGTCAACGCACTTTCCAAAGTGGTCAAGGCGCATCGCGACATGCAGATGAAGCTGGTCGGCGCGGCCGCCGTGGTCGAGCCTGATTCGGCGTCGCGGGTGCTGCTGCCCGCCAGCCAGCGTGCCACGACCGGCATCGACAAGAAGGCGGTGCTGCTCGGCATGGGCGACAAATTCGAATTGTGGAGCGAACAGGAACACCTCAAGAAGATCCGCCAGACCATCGGTGAAGGCGAGATCACACAGGCAATGGCGGAATTGCGCCTGTAAGGCGCGATCGGCATGTGGGCGGGACGGGAGCGGGAGTGCGGCATGGCCGAGCAGCAGTTGCGGCACATCCCGGTGATGCTGGGTGAAGCAGTGGAGGGACTCGCCGTGCAGGCTGGCGGGCGCTATCTCGATGGAACCTTCGGTCGCGGCGGTCACGCCCGCGCGGTTCTGTCGCGCCTTGGTCCCGACGGCCGTCTGCTGCTGATGGATCGCGATCCCGCCGCTATCGCCGCGGCGCAGGCCGAGTTTGCCGGTGACCCGCGGGTGGCGATCCGGCATGCGAATTTCTCCAGCCTGGCCGAGTGGGACGAGACCGCCGCCGGCCTCGACGGCGTGCTGCTCGACCTGGGCGTGTCCTCGCCGCAACTAGACGAGGCCGCGCGCGGCTTCAGCTTCATGGCCGATGCGCCGTTGGATATGCGCATGGACACCACCCAGGGCGAGAGCGTCGCGGATTTCCTGGCCCAGGCCAGTGAGCGCGAGATTGCCGATGTGCTGTGGAACTATGGCGAAGAGCGCCACAGCCGGCGCATCGCCCGCGCCATCGTGGCTGACCGCGACGCCACCCCGTTCACCCGCACCGGCCAGTTGGCCGCGTTGATCGAGCGCGTGGCGGGCCGGCGCGAGCCGGGCAAGCATCCGGCCACCCGCAGCTTCCAAGCGCTGCGCATTCGCGTGAACGGCGAGCTGGATGCCCTGCAGCAGGGGCTGAACGCGGCGCTGGAACGGCTCAAGCCCGGCGGCCGGCTGGCGGTGATCAGCTTCCATTCGCTGGAGGACCGCGCGGTGAAGCTGTTCATCCGCGATCACTCCGGTCGCGTGCAGAACAGCCGCCGCGGGCCACCGGTGCAGGCCGCCCCGGCGCGGCTGGCGGCGATCGGCAAGGCACAGTTCCCGTCCGACGCCGAGCTGGCGGCGAACCCGCGCGCGCGCTCCGCCGTGCTGCGCGTGGCGGAGAAGTTGCCATGAAGGCGATCGGCGCCCTGTGCCTGCTGACCCTGCTGGTCGCCGTGCTGGCCAGCGCACTCGGCGTGGTGTGGACGCGCCACGAGAGCCGCGTGCTGTTCGTCAACCTGACCGCATTGCAGAACCAGCGCGACGAGCTGAACATCGAATACGGCAAGCTCGAACTGGAGCAGGCCACCTACGCCGAACCGCGGCGCATCGACGACGAGGCCCGACAGAAGCTGGGCATGGTCGATCCGCGTCCGCAAGACATCCGGTTGCTGCGATGAGCTGGCGCAATCACAACACTCCCGCTCAATCCGGCCGGCGCCGCAGCGCCGGCCCCAGTGCGCGCCGGCGCATGGTGGTGGTGGTCGGTCTGCTCGGATTGGCCTCGATCGGCCTGGTCGCGCGCGCGTTCGACCTGCAGGTGGTGCGCAAGCAGTTCTATCAGCGCCAGGGCGACGCGCGCTTCCTGCGCGAGATGCCGATCCCGGTGTCGCGCGGCACCATCTTCGATCGCAACGGCGAGCCGCTGGCGGTGTCGACCCCGATGATGTCGATCTGGGCGAACCCGTCCGAAGTGCTCGACAACGACGAGCGCATCCCCGCGCTGGCGCAGGCGCTGGGCGTGGATGCGGACGGCCTGAAGGCGCAGCTGGCGCAGCGTTCCGACCGCGAGTTCGTCTACCTGCGCCGGCAGATGGCGCCGGCCGCGGCGCAGGCCGTGCTGGACCTGGGCATTCCCGGCATCAACGGCCAGCGCGAGTTCAAGCGCTACTACCCGTCCGGCGAAGTGACCGCGCACGTACTCGGCTTCACCAACATCGACGACCGCGGCCAGGAAGGCCTGGAGCTGGCCTACGACGACTGGCTGGCCGGCAAGCCGGGCGCCAAGCGCGTGATCCGCGACCGCATGGGTCACGTGGTGGAGGACATCGAGCAGGTGCGCGCGCCGAAGCCGGGGCAGAACCTCACGCTCAGCATCGACCGGCGCATCCAGTTCCTCGCCTACAGCGAGCTGAAGAACACGCTGGAAAAATCCCAGGCCGACTCCGGCTCGATGGTGGTGCTCGACGTCAAGACCGGCGAAGTGCTGGCGATGGTCAACCTGCCCACCTACAACCCGAATGCGCTCAGCGGCAGCCGGCCCGGCCAGCGCCGCAACCGGGCGATGACCGACGTGCTTGAGCCGGGTTCGACGGTGAAGCCGATCCTGATGGCGGCGGCGTTGTCCAGCGGCAAATACACGCCGACCAGCCCGATCATCGACACCACCGGTGGGCACTGGTACTTCCAGGGCCACGACATCCATGACACGCATAACTGGGGCCTGCTGACGCCAACCGGCGTGATCACCAAGTCGAGCAACGTGGGCGCGGCGCGCATCGCCATGCAGCTCGACACCTCGCTGATGTACGACACCTACCGCGCGTTCGGTTTCGGCAACAGCACCGAGAGCGGCTTCCCCGGCGAAGCCTCCGGCTACCTGCGGATCGGGCGCGACTGGCGGCCGCTGGAAAAGGCCATCCTCGGCTACGGCTACGGCCTCAACGTGACCGTGCTGCAGCTGGCCAATGCCTACGCCACCATCGCCGACGGCGGCGTGATGCACAGTCCCAGTTTCATCAAGGGCGGCGACGTCGCGGCCAAGCAGATCATCTCGCCGGAAGTGGCCACCCAACTGGTCCGCATGATGGAGACGGTGACCGGGCCGGGCAGTACGGCGCCGCAGGCGCGCATCGCCAACTACAGCGTGGCCGGCAAGACCGGCACCGCGCACAAGGCCAGCGCTGGCGGCTATGCCAAAAGCAACTACACCGCGGCGTTCGCCGGCATCGTGCCGGCGTCGAATCCGCGTCTGGTCGGCGTGGTGGTGATCGACGACCCGCAGAAGGGCAGCTACTACGGCGGCATGGTCTCCGCGCCGGTGTTCGCCAAGGTGATGGAGGGCGCGCTGCGCCTGCTCGACGTGCCGCCGGACAACATCGGTCGCTGGTACGTGGGCGGCCCGCTGCAGAACGTCGACGGGCTGGTCGGCAGCAAGCCGCCGATTGATGCGGCGATAGACGATGCCCCGGTCGACGAGGACACGCCATGAGCACTGGCCACCTCGATCAGCTGCTGCTGGGCATTGCCGATGCGCCGATCGCCGCTTCGCCGGAGACCGGCCGCATCGTGGTATCCGGCCTGACCCTCGATTCGCGCCGGGTGCAGCGCGGCGACGCGTTCTTCGCCTTGCGCGGCGGCCAGGTCCACGGCATCACCTTCGCCGCCGGTGCCGTGCAGCGCGGCGCCCAAGTGGTATTGGCTGAGGCGCCCGCGCCCGATGAGGTCGAGCCGCTGGAGGTTCCCGTTCTGTGGATCGACGACCTGCGTGCTCAGGTCAGCGAAATCGCCGCGCGCTTTTACAATCGTCCCAGCGAGTCGATGCGGGTGGTCGGCGTCACCGGCACCAACGGCAAGACCTCGTGCGTGCAGTTGCTGGCGCAGGCGCTGACCCTGCTCGGCCATCGCGCGGCCTCGATCGGCACGCTCGGCGCCGGCGTGCATGGCCAGTTGCGCGAAGGCGAGCGCACCACGCCGGATGCGATCAGTGTGCAGGCGCTGCTGGCGGAATTCCGCGATGCCAGGGTTGGCCACGTGGCGATGGAAGTGTCGTCGCACGCGCTGGAGCAGGGCCGCGTGGCTGCGGTGGATTTCGAGGTGGCCGCGTTCACCAACCTCACCCGCGACCATCTGGACTACCACGGCAGCATGGAAGCCTACGGTGCGGCGAAAGCGAAACTGTTTGCCTGGCCGGGCCTGCGCAGCGCAGTGATCAACATCGACGATGCGTTTGGCTGCGAGTTGGCGGCGCAGTTGCCCACCGGCGTGCAGGCGCTGCGTTTCAGCATGGCCGACGACAGCGAGGCGCAGGTCGCCGCCAGCGCGATCGTCACCTCGGCCGAAGGGCTGGCGTTCCAGTTGCGCACGCCGTGGGGCACGCGGGCGATCCACAGCCATCTGATCGGCCGCTTCAACGTGGCCAACCTGCTCGCCGTGGTGGCCTGTCTCGGCGCGCTGGGCGAGCCGTTCGCGCGCATCGTCGAAGTCGTCGAGCAATTGCAGCCGGTCAACGGGCGGATGAGCCGGCTCGGTGGCCTGCGCGGCCAGCCGCTGGTGGTGGTCGATTATGCGCATACGCCGGACGCGCTGGAGCAGGCGCTGACCGCGGTGCGCGCGCATTGCGCCGGCAAGCTGATCTGCGTGTTCGGCTGCGGCGGCGAGCGCGACGCCGGCAAGCGTCCGCTGATGGGCGAGATCGCGGCGCGGCTGGCCGATGTGGCCATCGTCACCGACGACAACCCGCGCGGTGAAGACGGCGACGCGATCGTGGCGCAGATCGTCGCCGGCATGGTCGCGGCGCGCGCGATGACGGTGGAGCGCGATCGCGCGGTGGCGATCGCCGACGCGTTGCAGCTGGCGCACGCCGGCGACGTCGTGCTGATTGCCGGCAAGGGCCACGAAACCTATCAGGACGGTGCCACCGGCAAGCGTTCGTTCGACGATCTGGCGGTGGCGCATGCCGTGCTGGAACGGATCAGCCAGGAGCCGCGCGCATGATCCGGCTGGGCGCCATCGCGATGTGGACCCACGGACGCCTGCTCGACGGCAGCGCGGGACTGGACGACGCCGAAGTCACCGGCGTCGCGATCGACACGCGCAAGCTGCAGCCCGGCGACCTGTTCGTGGCGATCAAGGGCGAGCGGGCGGACGGCCACGACTATCTGGACGAGGCCGCCGCGCGCGGTGCGGTGGCCGCGCTGGTCACGCGCAAGGTCGACAGCCAACTGCCGCAGGTGCTGGTGAACGACGCCGTGCTGGCGTTGGGCGACCTGGCCAGCGCGGTGCGCGCCCAGCGCGACGTGCGCGTGGTCGGCATCACCGGCTCCAACGGCAAGACCACGGTGAAGACGCTGGTTGCCTCGATCCTGTCGCGGCACGGCCGCACTCACGTCAGCGCGGGCAATTTCAACAACGAACTGGGCCTGCCGCTGAGCCTGCTGGCAATGCCGCGGGACACCGAATACGCGGTGTTCGAGATGGGCGCCGGCAAGCCGGGCGACATCGCCTACCTGGCTGCCATCGCACGGCCAGATATCGGCCTCGTCACACTCATCGCGCCGGCGCATCTTGCGCGCATGGGCAGCATCGAGGGCGTGGCCGAGACCAAGGGCGCGCTGTACCAGGCGTTGCCGGCGGATGGCGTCGCGATCATCAACGCCGACGACGCGTTCGCCAGTTTCTTCGGCGGCCTGGCCGGCGCGCGCCGGCAATTGCGTTTCGGTCTCGATCAGCCGGCCGATGTCGGCGCCGACATCATCGAACAACGCGTGGACGGTTCGCGCTTCGTGCTGAGCACGCCGCACGGCGATGCCGAGGTGGCGTTGCCGTTGCCCGGACGCCACAACATCGCCAATGCGCTGGCGGCGACGGCGGTGGCGCTCGCGCTTGAGGTGCCGCTGGAAACCATCGTGGCCGGGCTGGAGCAGGTGCCTGGCGTGGCCGGCCGGCTGCGCCGCGAAGTGATGGGCGGCGGCTGGACCCTGATCGACGACAGCTACAACGCCAACCCGAGTTCGATGGCGGCCGCGATCGACACCTTGCTGCTGGCCGGCGGCGAGCGCTGGCTGGTGCTCGGCGACATGGCCGAGCTGGGTGCGGACGCGCGCGCGCTGCATGCCGGTATCGGCGCGCGAGCGCGCGAGCGCGGCGTCGACCGGCTGTTCGCGGTGGGTCCGCTCGGCGTGGCCACGGTCGAGGCCTTCGGCGCGGGCGGCGAGCATTTCGACGACAAGGCCGCGCTGATCGCTGCCTTGAAATCGCGCGTGCACGCGGGCGTCACCTGCCTGGTGAAGGGTTCCCGTTCGGCCGGCATGGAGCAGGTGGTGGCGGCGCTCGGCGGTCATGCCGGCACAAACAAGGGGGGCGCATCCGATGTTGCTTGAACTGGCCGACTGGATGGCACGGCACTTCACCGCGCTGCATCTGTTCCAGTACATCACCTTCCGCACGATCATGGCTGCGCTCACCGCGCTGTCGCTGTCGCTGCTGTGCGGGCCGTGGCTGATCAACCGGCTGGCCGCCATGAAGGCCGGCCAGGTGGTGCGCAGCGACGGTCCGCAGACGCACTTGGTCAAGGCCGGCACGCCGACCATGGGTGGCGTGATGATCCTGCTTTCGGTCACCGTTGCCACCCTGCTGTGGGCCGACCTGCACAACCGCTACGTGTGGGTGGTGCTGGCGGTGCTGCTGAGCTTCGGCGCGATCGGCTTCTACGACGACTACCGCAAGCTGGTGCTGAAGGACAGCCGCGGCCTGGCCAGCCGCTGGAAGTATTTCTGGCAATCGCTGTTCGGCCTCGGCGCGGCGTTGTTCCTCTACTACAGCGCACCGCATGCGACCGCCACGGGCTTGCCGGTGGCGGAGACCGCGCTGTACGTGCCGCTGTTCAAGCACGTGGTGCTGCCGCTGGGGCTGTCCTTCGTGGTGATCACCTATTTCATGATCGTCGGCTTTTCCAACGCGGTGAACCTCACCGACGGGCTGGACGGGCTGGCGATCATGCCCACCGTGCTGGTCTCTGGCGCGCTCGGCGTGTTCGCCTACCTGGCCGGCAACAGGGTGTTTTCCGAATACCTGGGCATTCCCTCGATTCCCGGCGCGGGCGAGCTGGCGATCTTCACCGGTGCGTTGGCCGGCGCGGGATTGGGCTTCCTGTGGTTCAACACGTATCCGGCGCAAGTGTTCATGGGCGACGTCGGCGCGCTGGCGATGGGCGCGGCGCTGGGCTGCGTGGCGGTGATCGTGCGCCAGGAGATCGTGCTGCTGGTGATGGGCGGCGTGTTCGTGATGGAAACCGCCTCGGTGATGATCCAGGTGGCGAGCTTCAAGCTCACCGGCAAGCGCGTGTTCCGGATGGCACCGATCCATCACCACTTCGAATTGAAGGGCTGGCCGGAGCCTCGCGTGATCGTGCGCTTCTGGATCATCTCCGTGGTGCTGGTGCTGATCGGTCTTGCCACGTTGAAGGTGCGCTGATGCCGATCTTCGACGCCACCACCCAGGCCAAACGTCGCAGCGGACCGCGCGGCAGCTTCGACCTGTGGCTGCTGGTCGCGCTGGTCGGGCTGGCCAGCGTGGGCGTGGTGATGGTGACGTCGAGCTCGATCGCGGTGGCGGACAGTCAGCACGTCGGCGCGTTCTATTTCCTGAAGAAGCACCTGCTGTTCCTTGGCCTGGGTCTGTTCGCGGCCGGCATGGCGATGCGCACCGAGCTGAAGCTGCTGGAAAAATATGCGTTCCCGCTGCTGGCGTTGGCGTTCCTGATGCTGCTGGCGGTGTTCGTGCCGCACCTCGGCCTGCGCATCAACGGCGCGCGGCGCTGGCTGAACCTGCTGGTGACCACGTTCCAGCCGGTCGAGGCGGTAAAACTCATTCTGGTGGTCTACGTCGCCAGCTACCTGGTGCGTCACCGCGAGAACGTGGAAACCAAGTTCCTGGGCCTGTTCAAGCCGGTACTGGTCGCCGGCATGATCGTGCTTCTGCTGCTGGCGCAGCCGGACTTCGGCTCGGCCACGCTGGTGATCGCGGTGACCATCGCGATGGTCTGGCTGGGCGGCGCGCGGCCGATCTTCCTGTTCCTGATGGGCCTGCCGCTGATGCCGCTGCTGTACGTGGCGGCAACCGGCGAGAGCTACCGCATGAAGCGACTGACCTCGTTCATGGACCCGTGGAAGGATCCGTTCAACGACGGCTTCCAGCTGACCCAGTCGCTGATGGCGATCGGTCGCGGCGAGTGGACCGGGGTGGGGCTGGGCTCCAGCGTGCTGAAGCTGTCCTACCTGCCGGAGGCGCACACCGACTTCATCTTTGCGGTGATTGGCGAGGAACTCGGTCTGGCCGGCGTGCTGCTGGTGATCGGCCTGTTCATGCTGGCGGTGGGGCGCGGCCTGTATCTGGGCCTGAAGGGCGTCGAGGTGGGCCAGCGCTTTGCCGGCTACGTCGCGTTCGGCATCTCGCTGATGCTGGCGATGCAGGCGTTCGTGTCGGTCGGCGTGAACCTGGGCGCGTTGCCGACCAAGGGACTGACCCTGCCGCTGATCAGCTACGGCGGCTCGTCGATGGTGCTGACCTGTGCGATGGCCGGTGTCTTGCTGCGCGCCACCTACGAGATCAACCGTGCGCTGGACGCGCGGCAGATGGCCACGCGGATGCCGGCGGCGGTGGCCGCGGCCGATGCGAACGTCGCGGCGAAGCCGCGCGAGGCGGTGGCCGCATGAACGCGCAAGCACCCGTGCTGATCATGGCCGGCGGTACCGGCGGCCATATCTTCCCCGGCCTGGCGGTGGCCGAGTGCCTGCGTGCGCAGGGCGTGCCGGTGGTGTGGCTGGGCGCGGTCGGCGGGATGGAGACGAAGGTGGTGCCGGCGCAGCGGATCGAGTTGCACACGGTGGCGGTCGGCGGCTTGCGCGGCAAGGGCATCAAGACCCGGCTGCTGGCGCCGCTGATGCTGCTGCGTGCGCTGTTCGCCTCGCTGGCCGTGTTGCGCCGGGTGCAGCCGCGCAGCGTGTTGTCGATGGGCGGCTACGTGGCCGGCCCCGGCGGTCTCGCCGCGTGGCTGTTGCGCCGGCCGCTGCTGGTGCACGAGCAGAATCGCGTGGCCGGGTTCACCAACCGCAAGCTGGCCGGACTGGCGAAACGCGTGCTGGCCGGCTTCGCCGACGCGTTGCCGCGGGCCGAGTGGGTCGGCAACCCGGTGCGCCAGGCGATCGCGGCGCTGCCGCCGCCGGTCGAGCGCATGGCCGGGCGCGCCGGCAAACCGCGTCTGCTGGTGCTCGGCGGAAGCCTCGGCGCCCGCGCGCTGAACCTGGCGCTGCCGCAGGCGCTGGCCCAGCTGACCCCGGCGCAGCGTCCCGAGGTGCTGCACCAGTGCGGCAGCCGCGGTCTCGACGAAGCGCGCGAGGCGTATGCGAAGGCCGGCGTCGAGGCGCAGGTGGTGGCGTTCATCGACGACATGGCCGGCACCTATGGCTGGGCCGATCTGGCCGTCTGCCGCGCCGGCGCGCTGACCCTGGCCGAACTGGCTGCGGCCGGACTGGGCGCCGTGCTGGTGCCGTTCCCGCACGCGGTGGACGACCACCAGACGCGCAATGCCGAAGTACTGATGGCGGCCGGAGCCGCCGAACTGATGCAGGAGAACGAGCTGGACGTGCAGATTCTGGCGCAGCGGCTGGAGTCGCTGCTGAGTGACCGCAACCGCCTGCTGGCGATGGCCGAAGCCGCGCGCACGCTGGCCAAACCCGACGCGGCGCAGTTCATCGCGCGCGCTTGTCTGGAGGTGGCCGCATGACGCCGCGCCGCCTGCACGCCCACGAAGATCCGATGAGCACGTTCCGCCGGGTGCACTTCATCGGCATCGGCGGCGTCGGCATGAGCGGCATCGCCGAGGTGCTGCACAACCTGGGTTATGCGGTGTCCGGTTCCGATCGCGCCAACTCGCCCACCGCGCAGCGGCTGCGACAGCTGGGCATTGACGTGCACGTCGGGCACGCCGCGGAAAACATCGATGATGCCGACGTGGTGGTGACCTCGAGCGCGATCAAGCAGGACAACGTGGAGCTGGTCGCGGCCCGCGCGGCGCGCATCCCGGTGATCCCGCGCGCGGAGATGCTGGGCGAGCTGATGCGTTTCCGCCGCGGCGTGGCGATCGCCGGCACGCATGGCAAGACCACCACCACCAGCCTCACCGCCAGCGTGCTGGCCGAGGCCGGCTATGACCCGACCTTCGTGATCGGCGGCCAGCTCAACGCGGCCGGCGCGAATGCGCGACTCGGCACCGGCCAGTATCTGGTCGCGGAAGCCGACGAATCCGATGGCTCGTTCCTGCTGCTGTCGCCGGTGATCGCCGCGATCACCAACATCGATGCCGATCACCTGGAGAACTACCACGGCGATTTCGCCGAGGTGAAGAAGGCGTTCGCCGATTTCCTGCACCGGCTGCCGTTCTATGGTCTGGCCGTGTTGTGCGTGGACGACCCCGAAGTGGCCGCGCTGGCGAAGTCCACCACCCGCCGCGTGATGACCTACGGCATCGACACCGCGGACGCCGACGTGCGCGCGCTGAATGTGAGCCAGCACGGCTTCGAGATGCACTTCGACCTGCTGCTGCCGGGTCGCGACGCAGCGCTGCCGGTGAAGCTCAACCTGCCGGGCCGGCACAACGTGCTGAACGCGCTGGCCGCGTCCGCGATTGGCTGGCAGCTGGGCGTGGAGGCGGAGGCACTGGCGCGTGCACTGGAGAACTTCCAGGGCGTCGGCCGGCGCTTCCATCGGCGTGGCGAGATCGCGCTGGACCAGGGCAGCGTGCTGCTGGTCGATGACTACGGCCATCACCCGCGCGAGTTGGCCGCGGTGTTCGCCGCCGCCCGCGGCGGTTGGCCCGAGCGCCGCCTGGTGGTTGGTTTTCAGCCGCACCGCTACAGCCGCACGCGCGATCTGCTGGACGACTTCGCCAACGTGCTGGCCGAGGTCGACGTGCTGGTACTGACCGATGTCTACCCGGCCGGCGAGGCGCCGATCGCCGGCGCCGACGGCCGCGCGCTGGCGCGTGCGGTGCGTGCCCGCGGCAAGGTCGATCCGGTGCTGGTCGAGCATCCGCGCGAGCTGAAGGAAACCCTGCCGGCGCTGCTGCGCGACGGCGACTTGTTGCTGCTGCTGGGCGCCGGCGACATCGGCGCAGCGGCGGTGGAGATGGCCCAGCTCGGCAATCTGAGGACGAACAAGTGAGCATGAAGGTGACCGTGGACAAGATCAGCGATCCTGCCCGGTTCGGTCGCGTCGCCGTGGTGATGGGCGGCAGCTCGGCCGAGCGCGAGGTCTCGCTGGATTCCGGCCGCAACGTGCTGGAAGCGCTCAAGGCGCGCGGTGTGGACGCGCATGCGGTCGACGGCATCCCGGCGCTGCTCGATGCGCTGCGCACCGAACGCTTTGCGCGCGTGTTCAACATCCTGCACGGCCAGCACGGCGGTGGCGAGGACGGCGTGCTGCAAGGTGCGCTGGAGGCGTTGAACGTGCCGTACACCGGCTCGGGCGTGCTCGGTTCGGCATTGTCGATGGACAAGACGCGTTCGAAGCGCGTGTGGCAGTCGCTCGGCCTGCCGACGCCGAAGTTCGTGGCCCTGCCGCGCGGCGCGGACGTGCATGCGGCGGCGAAACAGGTCGGCTTCCCGTTGATCGTGAAGCCGGCCTGCGAGGGTTCCAGCGTGGGTGTCACCCGCGTGTTCGAGGAGTCGCAACTGGACCAGGCGGTCGCGCTGGCCGCGAAGTATCCGGGCGACCTGCTGATGGAAACCCTGATCGAGGGCGACGAGCTGACTGTCGGCATCCTCGGCCGCCAAGTGCTGCCCAGCATCCACATCGTGCCGAAGGGTGCGTTCTACGACTACAACGCGAAGTACATCGCCGAGGACACGCTGTACCTGTGCCCCGGTCTGGAAGGCGACGCCGAAGCGGAGCTGCGCGCGTTGTCGCTGCAGGCGTTCGATGCGCTCGGTTGTGCCGGCTGGGGCCGCGTCGACGTAATGCGCGACCGCGCCGGCCGCAACTGGCTGCTGGAAGTGAACACCGCGCCGGGCATGACCTCGCATTCGCTGGTGCCGAAGGCGGCCAAGGCGGCCGGTATCGACTACCAGGAACTGTGCTGGCGCGTGCTGGAAACCAGTTTTCGGGAGGGCATGTGAAAGGAACCGTCCGCCTCGTCGCCTGGTGCCTCGCCATCGCGCTCGTCGCGCTGCCGATCGTCGGCGTGCTGCGCGGGTGGTTTGCGGCCGGGCGCTGGCCGGTGACCCAGCTGACGGTGCAGGCCGAGTTCAAGCATGTCAGCGCGGACGACATCCGCGCTGCGGTGCGGCCGCGCCTGGGCAAGGGTTTCTTCGCGCTGGATCTGGACGCGGTGCAGAAGGCCGTCGCCGCGCTGCCGTGGGTGGAGTCGGTCGAGGCGCGCAAGCGCTGGCCGGATACCTTGCAGTTGCGCATTTACGAGCGCCAGCCGTTCGCCCGCTGGAACGACAAGCAGCTGATCAGCCGGCAGGGTCTGGTGTTCGATGCGCCGGGCATGGATGGCGCCGGCGCGCTGCCGAGCCTGCATGGCCCGGATGCACGGCTGGCCGAGGTAGTCAGCTTCTATGCGGAAACCCGCAAGGCCTTTGCCGGCACTCAACTACAGATCACCGGCGTGGCGCTGACCGACCGCGGCAGCTGGAGCGTGAGCATGGCGGACGGCGCGCAGATCGTGATCGGCGACCGCGAGTACGCCGGGCGCCGGCTGCGTCGCTTCCTCGACGTCTACCCGCAGCTGATCGCCGGCCATACCGACGGCTTCGCCTATGCCGATCTTCGCTACACCAATGGATTCGCCGTGCGCTGGCCGCAGACGGCCGCCGTCAACGCTGGAGGTTCGCCCCGCTCATGAAGCCGCGCAATGACAAGCAATTGGTGGTCGGGCTCGACATCGGCACCTCGAAGGTGGTGGCGATCGTCGGCGAGTACGAGCCGGGCGAACCGATCACCGTGATCGGCATCGGCACCCACGTCTCGCGCGGCATGAAGCGCGGCTCGGTGGTCGACATCGAATCGACCGTGCACTCGATCCAGCGCGCGGTGGAGGAGGCCGAACTGATGGCCGGCTGCGACATCCGCTCGGTCTACGCCTCGATCTCCGGCAGCCACCTGGAAACCCGCAACTCGCACGGCAACGCGGCGATCCGCGACCGCGAAGTCACCGCCAGCGACCTGGAGCAGGTGCTGGAAGCAGCCAGCGCGGTGGCGATCCCGGCCGACCGCAAGGTGCTCTACAAGGAGTCGCAGGAATACCGCATCGACGGCCAGGACGGCATCCGTGCGCCGATCGGCATGAGCGGCGTGCGGCTGGAGGCAAACGTGCACCTGGTCACCGGTGCGGCGGCGGCGGTGCAGAACGTCACCAAGTGCATCCAGCGCTGCGGCCTCACCGTGGACGAGCTGGTGCCGTCGGCCGTCGCCAGCGCGAAGGCGGTGCTGACCGACGACGAGCGCGAGCTGGGCGTGTGCCTGGTCGACATCGGCGCCGGCACCACCGACATCGCGATCTACACCCAGGGCTCGATCCGCTACACCGCCTCGCTGCCGGTCGGCGGCGACCAGGTCACCAGCGACATCGCCTACGGCGTGCACACGCCGACCGCGCATGCGGAGGAGATCAAGATCAAGTACGCCTGCGCGCAGACCGGGCTGGCGCACGCGGAGGAAACCATCCAGGTGCCCAGCGTCGGCGATCGCCCGCCGCGCCGGCTGGCGCGGCAGTCGCTGGCGCAGAGCGTGCAGGCACGCTACGAGGAAATTTTCGAGATGGTGCAGGACCAGCTGCGCCGCTCCGGCTACGAGAGCCTGGTCGCCGCCGGCGTGGTGCTGACCGGCGGCGCCTCGAAGATGGAAGGCGCGCTGGAGCTGGCCGAGGAGATCTTCCACAAGATGGTGCGCATCGGCGTGCCGCAGCAGATCGACGGCCTCGGCGAAGTCGTTTCCAGCCCGCTGCACGCCACCGGCGTGGGCCTGCTGCTGCATGGCTCGCGCGCCGGCGGTACGCGCATGGGCGGCTCGGGTGGCGGCAGTGTCGGTGGCCTGGTCGGCAAGTTGCGCGGCTGGCTCACCCGGAATTTCTGATGACGATTTTTCCAAGCGGCGCAGGAGGCGCAGCCACGGGCAGAAGGACGTTCGCCCACCACCACGGACCGACAGGAGTCGCGCTCCATGGTTACAACGACAACAACTCTACGGAGGACGGGAAATGTTTGAACTGATTGATAAACTCGCACCCAATGCAGTCATCAAAGTGATCGGCGTGGGCGGCGGCGGCGGCAATGCCGTGGCACACATGTTGAATGCCAACATCGAAGGCGTGGAGTTCATCGTCGCCAACACCGACGCGCAGGCGATGACCACCTGCGGCTCGCGTACCCATCTGCAACTCGGTGGCAACGTGACCAAGGGTCTCGGCGCCGGCGCGAATCCCGAGGTCGGCCGGCAGGCCGCGCTGGAGGATCGCGAACGGATCGAGGCGATGCTCGAAGGCGCCGACATGGTGTTCATCACCGCTGGCATGGGCGGCGGCACGGGTACCGGCGCGGCGCCGGTCGTGGCGCAGCTGGCCAAGGAAAAAGGCATCCTCACCGTGGCGGTGGTGACCAAGCCGTTCCCGTTCGAGGGCCGGCGGCGCATGCAGGTGGCACTGAAGGGCATCGAGGATCTGCAGCAGCACGTCGACTCGCTGATCACCGTGCCGAACGAGAAGCTGCTCAGCGTGCTCGGCCGTGACGTCACCTTGCTCAACGCATTCAAGGCTGCCAACGACGTGCTGCAGGGCGCCGTGCAGGGCATCGCCGACCTGATCACCGCCCCTGGCCTGATCAACGTCGACTTCGCCGACGTGCGCACCGTGATGTCGGAGATGGGCCTGGCGATGATGGGCTCGGGCACCGCTCGCGGCGACGACCGTGCCCAGGCGGCGGCCGAGGCGGCGATCAAGAACCCGCTGCTGGAGGACGTCAACCTCAACGGCGCCTGTGGCATCCTGGTCAACGTCACGGCGGGTCCGAACCTGACCATGCGCGAGTTTGACGAAATCGGCCGTATCATCCACGACTTCGCCAGCGAGGACGCCACCGTGGTGATGGGCACCTCGCTCGACCCGGAAATGAAGGACGACGTGCGGGTCACCGTGGTTGCCACCGGTCTCAACCGGGCGATGGCGTCGCGCCAGCAGCCGCCGATCCGCATGGTCGAGACCCAGCAGGTGCAGATGCGCCCGCGCCCGGTCGTGCTGCGTACCGGCACCGGCAACGAGGTGGTCGACTACGCGCAGCCGGACATGACGGTCAGCCACAGCCGTGCGGAACCCGCGGCGCCGGCAAAGAATGCCGAACCGGGTTTCGATTACTTGGATATCCCGGCGTTCCTGCGTCGCCAGGCCGACTGAGAGCTGGTGTTTCTGGCAGGTTGCGCAGGTTAAGGAGATGCGAAAATATTGAACAAATGCCCGCTGGGTCGGTCCGAACTTTTATCGTGCCCGTTATCGGCTTCAGCCGGTCGCGTCGTGCGTGAGATGTGAGGGGTGGCGGTCGTGTCGGGCTCCGTTCATCGTTGTACCAAGCAAGACTGTGCGTCGGATGACGCACGGCCAGCCGCCGCGGATTCGCCCGTGACGGTCGGCCCGATGCCCCGTGCCGGATTCCCGTCCCAGGCACGGAGCGTCGCGTCGAACCGTCGCTTCATCGGGAAAACCGCAGCGGATGCCCGTCGCTTCCAAGGATGAAAGAAACATGAAGGCTTAATCAGACTGTACGGTACGGTTTGCTTTTATCACAGGTTAAAACTGTGTTAGCATCCGCTCCTGATTGGCTGCTGCCTACACAGGTACCAACTACAATGATCAAGCAGCGTACGCTTAAGAACATCATCCGGGCGACCGGTGTCGGCCTGCATACGGGTGACAAGGTGTACATGACCTTGCGTCCCGCGGCGCCGAATACCGGCATCGTATTCCGCCGTACGGATCTCGATCCGCCGGTGGATATTCGCGCTCGCCAGGACAATGTCGGCGATACCCGGCTGTCGACCACGCTGGTCAACGGCGATGCTCGCGTCTCCACGGTCGAGCATCTGCTCTCGGCGATGGCGGGTCTGGGCATCGACAACGCCTATGTCGACCTCTCCGCGCCGGAAGTGCCGATCATGGACGGCAGCGCCGGTCCGTTCGTCTTCCTGCTGCAGTCTGCCGGCATCGAAGAGCAGAACGTGGCCAAACGCTTCATCCGCATCAAGAAGCCGGTGAAGGTGCAGGAAGGCGACAAGTGGGCCAGCTTCGAGCCGTTCGAGGGCTTCAAGGTCGGCTTCTCGATCGACTTCAACCACCCGATCATCAGCCAGCGCACCTCGCGTGCCGAAATCGACTTCTCCACCACGTCCTTCGTCAAGGAAGTAAGCCGGGCCCGCACATTCGGCTTCATGCGCGACATCGAGATGCTGCGCGAGCACAACCTGGCGCTGGGCGGCTCGATGGACAATGCAGTGGTGCTGGACGACTACCGCGTGCTGAACGAGGACGGCCTGCGTTACGAGGACGAGTTCGTCAAGCACAAGATCCTCGACGCGATCGGCGACCTGTACCTGCTCGGCCACAGCCTGATCGGCGCGTACCACGCGCACAAATCCGGCCATGAGTTGAACAACAAGCTGCTGCGCACACTGATGGCCGATGCCTCGGCGTGGGAAGAGGTCAGCTACCAGGACGACCCGGCCACCTCGCCGATCTCCTACGCCCACCCGGCACAGGCGATCTGAGCCAACATCCGTCCCCTCACCAGCCCTTCACCGAAAACGGCCGTGTCGCGAGACATGGCCGTTTTTTTGTGGTTTGAATCACCTTTTGCCCGCGTTGCGCTTCACGTCTCCATGACATCGGGGGTTATTCCTTAACAAACTGCATGCTATAAACCCATCTCCGGTAGACGGACGGCGCAAGTTAGTCCGTACCGGGCACGGGGGAATCAGCGGTTTCGGCGAAGGACGCCAGCTCAAGGAACAGTGCCCGCAATTCGGGGTCTGTGAATGACGCGGCGGCGGCCCTGAGGTGGGCGGCGGCGGCGGGCGAAAGCGGTTTCGACCGGTCCGGCGCTATGGCGACCACCGGTGGGGGGACCACTTTCACGGTGACTGAACTGGCGCAGGTGCCGATGGCATGTGCGGTGGCAAGGATTTGTGTCTGCATCAAGCGCAGGCGCGATGCCCAGCCCGGTGAAGACGCCAGAAAGACGAGGCGGTCGTTGCGCAGGTTGGCGAATCTCACCTGCTCGCGCAATGGCGATGGCAACGTCTGGCGCAGTGCGCGGTCCAGCGCTTCCAGCGCACCGGCCTTTCGGGCCAGTGTCGCGAAGGAGCCGCAGTCGACGAGGGACTTCGGTCCGTTGCCGATGCGGCGGGAAGTGGCCGGAGTGGCGCGTTGCATGGTGCCGGAATTCGATCTTGGAAAGACATGCAAATCATACTCGTATCACGTGCCAGGAAATTGCCGAAAACCCTTGACCTGGCGAACCGTCGCCTGCGCTGGAAACTGTTTTCGGCGGTCTCGCTGGCGGTACTCGGTTGCATGGGGGTTGGTGTGGCACTGGCCGTGCTGGTGGCCAGTCCGCGTGACCGGGCGCTGGCCGAGATCCGCGACCTGCAGCAGCAGATCCAGCAACAGAATGCCCAGTTGGGCGGCGTGCGGCAGGACGCCCAGCGCGGCCTCGACGCGCTGGCCGTGAAACTGGGCCAGCTGCAGGCCCAGTCGACCCGCCTGAATGCACTGGGCGAACGGCTGGCCGAAGTCGGCAAGCTCGACGGTGACGAATTCGATTTCGACCAGCAGCCGGCGGTGGGCGGCATCGAGGACGCCGGCAGCAGCGCGTATGCCCTGCCGCCTGTGCTGGACAACAGCATCAACCAGCTGGCCAGTCAGTTCGACCGGCAACAGGCGCAGTTGTCGGCGCTGCAGAGTCTGTTGCTGGACGCCAAGATCGAATCGAACCTGAAACCGACCGGGATGCCGGTGCCGGGCTATATTTCCTCCTATTTCGGCGTGCGTGCGGACCCGTTCGAGGGCCGCGCGGCGCGGCACACCGGCATCGATATCTCGACCCCGCTCGGCACGCCGGTACATACCGTGGCCGAAGGCATGGTGACGTTTGCCGGGGTGCGCAGCGGCTATGGCAACGTGATCGAGATCGACCACGGCAACGGCTACATGACCCGTTATGCGCACAACAGCGCGTTGGTGGCGCATCCGGGCCAGCATGTGCAGGTCGGCGACGTGATCGCCCGGGCTGGCTCCACCGGCCGCTCCACCGGGTCGCACGTGCACTTCGAGGTCTGGTACGACGGCCGCGTGGTCAATCCGCTGGCGTTCGTGCGCAACCACCGCTGACCCCGGGCCTCCGGCCCGGCGTCCCTTGAATCCCGCCACGGCCGGCGCCATTCAGGACGGTGGGATCGGCGTGGCTTGAGCGGCCGTATCCCGACAGGGGTTGACCCTCATGGGCGGCGTCCTGTTGGCATGTAGTAACATGCCCGATTGGCCCGCGCCTGCAGCGGGCATTTCACTCCCAACCCGGAAGATCGATGTTCAATCGTGCCCTGACGAGCCTGTTTGGTAGCCGCAACGAGCGCGTATTGCGCCAGCTTTCCAAGAGCGTTAACCGCATCAATGCGCTGGAGCCCGAATTTGAAAAGCTGAGCGATGACGCCCTGCGCGGCAAGACCGACGAGCTCAAGCAGCGCATTGCTGCCGGCGATTCGCTGGACAAGCTGCTGCCGGAGGCGTTTGCGGTGGTCCGCGAGGCAGCCAAACGCACCTTGGGCATGCGTCATTACGACGTGCAGATGATCGGCGGCATGGTGCTGCACCAGGGCAAGATCGCCGAGATGCGCACCGGCGAGGGCAAGACCCTGGTCGGCACGCTGCCGGTCTACCTGAATGCGCTGGCCGGCAAGGGCGTGCACGTGGTTACCGTGAACGACTACCTGGCCCGGCGCGACTCCGCGCAGATGGGCAAGCTGTACAACTTCCTCGGCCTGGATGTGGGCGTGGTGTATCCGGGCATGGATCACGCCGACAAGCACGCGGCCTATGCCGCCGACATCACCTACGGCACCAACAACGAATTCGGTTTCGACTACCTGCGCGACAACATGGCGCTGAGCAAGGAACAGCGCTACCAGCGTGGCCTGCCCTACGCGATCGTCGATGAGGTCGACTCGATCCTGATCGACGAGGCGCGCACCCCGCTGATCATCTCCGGCCCGGCCGAGGATTCCCCGCAGCTGTACCTCGCGGTGAACAAGATCGTGCCGCAGATGATTCGCCAGACCGTGGAAGACGGCAGCGGCGATTACTGGGTGGACGAGAAGCAGAAGCAGGTACACCTGTCCGAGGAAGGCATGCAGCATGCCGACGAGCTGCTGCGCGCGGCCGGCGTGATCGACCAGGACAGCGGCCTGTACGACTCCAAGAACCTGGCGGTGGTGCACCATCTCAATGCCGCACTGCGCGCGAACGGCATCTACCAGCGCGACGTGGACTACATCGTGCGCGACGGCGAGGTGATCATCGTCGACGAATTCACCGGCCGCACCCTGGCCGGAAGGCGCTGGTCGGACGGCCTGCACCAGGCGGTCGAGGCGAAGGAGGGCGTGCCGATCCAGCGCGAGAACCAGACGCTGGCCACGGTGACGTTCCAGAACCTGTTCCGCATGTACAAGAAGCTGGCCGGCATGACCGGCACGGCCGACACCGAAGCGTTCGAGTTCCAGAGCATCTACGGCCTGGAGGTGGTGGTGATTCCCACCCACAAGCCGATGATCCGCAAGGACAACCCGGACATGATCTTCCTCGCGCAGGATCCGAAATACCGTTCGGTGATCGAGGACATCCGGGATTGCCACAAGCGTGGCCAGCCGGTGCTGGTCGGTACCACCTCGATCGAGGTGTCCGAACTGCTGTCCGGCCTGCTGACCAAGGCCGGCGTGGCGCATGAGGTGCTCAATGCCAAGCAGCACGAGCGCGAGGCGCACATCGTGGCCCAGGCCGGCGCGCCCGGCCAGGTCACCATCGCCACCAACATGGCTGGCCGCGGTACCGACATCGTGCTGGGCGGCAGCCTGGAAGCGGCCTTGGCCGAATTGCCGGCGGACGCCAGCGAGCTGGATCGCCAGCGCGTCAAGAGTGAGTGGACGGTATTGCACGAACGGGTGGTCGCGGCCGGCGGCCTGCACATCATCGGCACCGAGCGGCACGAGTCACGCCGTATCGACAACCAGCTGCGCGGCCGTTCCGGCCGCCAGGGCGATCCGGGCTCCTCGCGCTTCTACCTGTCGCTGGAAGACAACCTGCTGCGCATCTTCGGCGGCGAAGGCCTGGTGCGCTGGATGAAGCGCTTCGGCATGAAGGACGACGACGCGCTGGAAGATCGCATGATCAGCCGGCAGATCGAGAAGGCGCAGCGCAAGGTCGAGCAGCACAACTTCGACATCCGCAAGCACCTGCTGGAGTTCGACGACGTCGCCAACGACCAGCGCAAGGTGATCTATGGCCAGCGCGATGAACTGCTCGAGGGCGACGACGTGTCGGCCACCGTCGCCGACATCCGCGAAGATGTGGTGCAGACGATGGTGCGCGCGTATGTGCCGGACGACAGCATCGACGACCAGTGGGACCTGGCCGGCCTCGATCGCGAGCTGGAAAGCGAGCTCGGCCTGTCGCTCGATCTCAAGAACTGGATCGAGCAGCAGCAGGAGATCGATGCCAGGATGATCCTCGAACACGTGCGCGGTGCGGTGAACGGGCTGTTCGAGGCGAAGGAGGCACAGATCGGCGCCGACACCATGCGCCAGCTGGAAAAGCACGTCATGCTCACCGTGGTCGACAACGCCTGGAAGGATCACCTGGCCAGCATGGACTACCTGCGCCAGGGCATCTATCTGGTCGGTTATGCGCAGCAGGATCCGAAGCAGGCGTTCAAGCGCGAGTCGTTCAAGCTGTTCTCCGAGATGCTCGAACGGATCAAGGCCGAAGTGACCCAGATGCTGGCGCGGATCCGCATTCGCAGCGAGGAGGAAGTTGCCGCCATGGAGGCCGAGCAGCGGCGCCTGGCCGAGCGTTTGCAGAAGCAGATGCAGGCGAGCGGTGGCGGCGCTCCGCCGGTCGGGGCGTTCGGCGGCGGCGAAGCGGCGGCACCGGTCGGCGCCGGCATGCGCCTGGCGCAGCAGCCGGCGCAGCATGACGGCCCCAAGGTCGGCCGCAACGATCCGTGTCCGTGCGGCTCGGGCAAGAAGTACAAACACTGCCACGGCCAGCTTGCCTGAGTCGTCGCGGGCCCCATGAAAAACCCCGCCGCGGCGGGGTTTTTCATGGGGGCCGGTTCAATGCGCGGTGAATCAGTCCTCGGCGCCCGGCGGCCGCTTGCGGTGTGGCTCGGCGTTGACGGTGACGTACTGCAGCTCCTCGCCATCCAGCCGCAACGCGGTGAGTTGTCCGCCCCATACGCAGCCGGTGTCGATCGCGTGCACGCCGAGCCCGGCGAAGCGACCCAGCGCCGACCAGTGGCCGCAGACAATGCGGGTATCGCGCAGGCGCATGCCGGGCACCTCGAACCATGGATACAGTCCCGCTTTCTGCGTGCCGGGGACACCCTTCGCCTCGAAGTCGATGCGGCCATTGACGTCGCAGTAGCGCATCCGGGTCATCGTGTTGATGGTGGCGCGCTGGCGGTCCAGCCCTTGCAAGCGGCTTGACCATACCGCGGGCCGGTTGCCGAACAAGTTGCGCAGCAGGCGCGGATGACGCGGGCTGGACAGTTCGCGCTCGACGTCTTCGGCGGATCTCTGGGCCTGCCGCAGCGTCCACATCGGCGCCAGGCCGGCGTGCACCATCGTCCAGTTGAGCTTCTCGTCGTGGTGCAGCAGTTTCTGCGAGCGCAGCCATTCGAACAGCACCGGCGCGTCGTCGGCGAACAGCACCTCGCGCAGTTCGGGATTCACCCGCGCCTGCGCATCGGGCCGGCGCTGGGCGATCGCCAGCAGGCTGAGGTCGTGGTTGCCCAGGGTGATCACGCTGGACTCGCGCAGGCCGTGGATCAGCCGCAGCGTGTCCAGCGACTGGCCGCCGCGGTTGACCAGGTCGCCGCAGAACCACAACTGGTCCTGCGCCGGGTCGAAGCGCAGCTTGTCGAGCAGGCGTTGCAATTCGGGATAGCAGCCCTGCACGTCGCCGATCGCGTACGTAGCCATGTCAGCGCAGGGCCATCAGTGCAGCGTACGCGGAATGGACAGGGTGAAGGTCGGGATGGGGGCGTCGAACTCCGTGCCGTCGTCGGCCAGCATCTGGTAGCTGCCGCCCATGGTGCCGACCGGGGTTTCCAGCACCGCGCCGGAGGTGTATTCGAAATCGTCGCCGGGCCGCATCCAGGGCTGCTCGCCCACCACGCCCTCGCCGGTCACTTCCTCCACCTTGCCGTTGGCATCGGTGATCATCCAGCGGCGGGTGAGCAGGCGTGCGGGCATCTTGCCGGCGTTGCGCAGGGTTATGGTGTAGGCGAAAACGTAGCGATTGTCACCGGGCTTCGATTGATCGGGGACGAAGCGGGTTTCGACCTGCACGTCGATCGTGTAGGAAGATTTTTCAGTCATGGCCGGATTGTAAGGCCTGTCGCCATGAATGGGGCGAAGCGGCCACGATCGGGACGCCGCTTCTTCGTCAGAGACTGCCGTAGATCTTGGCCAGACGCACGAAGTCGCTTGGGGCAAGGGTTTCGGCGCGCGCTTTCGGGTCGACGTCGGCGCGGCGGATCGCGTCGGCATCGAGCAATTGCCTCAGCGCATTGGCCAGCGTCTTGCGCCGCTGCCCGAACGCGGCCTTGACCACCGCGTAGACGTGCCCGGGCTGCGCATCGTGCAATTCGTCGGCCGGCAGCGGCAACAGTCGCACCACCGCAGATTCCACCTTCGGTGGCGGACGGAACGCTTCCGGTGGCACGTCGAACAGCGGCTCGACCCGGCACGCCAGCTGCAGCATCACCGACAGCCGGCCATACACCTTGCTGCCCGGCTCGGCGGCCATGCGGTCGACCACTTCCTTCTGCAACATGAAGTGCATGTCCTGGATCGCCGCGGCGTGCTCGAGGCAATGGAACAGGATCGGGCTGGAGATGTAGTACGGCAGGTTGCCGGCGATGCGCAGCCGCGCTACCCCGTGGCTGTGCGCCAGCGCGCTGAAGTCCACTCTCAGCACGTCGGCGTGGATGATGTGCAGCTCGCCCGCGGTGGCGGCACGAGCCTGCAGGGCGGGGATCAGGTCGGTATCCAGCTCGATCGCGGTGAGCTTGCCGGCCGCGGCCAGCAGCGGCAGGGTCAGCGCGCCCTCGCCGGAGCCGATCTCGACCACGAAATCCTCCGCCCGCGGCGCAATCGCGCTGACGATGCGGTCGATATAGCGCCGGTCGTGCAGGAAGTGCTGGCCGAAGCTTTTCTTGGGGCGCGCGTTCATGAGGCAGGAGCGAGTGGAGAGGAGTGAGAAACGAGTGGGGCAGCTTTGCTTTTACTCATTTCTCACTCCCCTCCACTCATTTCATTTTTGCGCCGGACCAGCGCGAGCGCCATGTTCGCCGCGGCGATCAGGCTGGCCGGGTCGGCGGTGCCGGTACCGGCGAGATCCAGTGCGGTGCCATGGTCGACCGAGGTACGGATGAACGGCAGGCCGAGGGTGAGGTTCACGGTGCGGTCGAACGCTTCGCTCTTCAGCACCGGCAGCGCCTGGTCGTGGTACATCGCCAGCACCGCGTCGTAGCGCACGCGTTGTGCCGGCACGAACGCGGTGTCGGCGGGCAGCGGGCCGAGCAGGTGCATGCCTTCGCCGCGCAGTGCGTCCAGCACCGGGATCAGTGTGTCGATCTCCTCGTGGCCGAGGTGGCCGCCTTCGCCGGCGTGCGGGTTGAGGCCGAGCACCGCGATGCGCGGCTCGGCGATGCCGAACTTGCGTTGTAGTTCGGCATGCACGATGCGCAGCGCGCGGGTCAGTGCGGCCGGCGTGATCGCTGCCGATACCGCCGCCAGCGGCAGGTGGGTGGTGACCAGCGCCACCCGCAATTCCGGGCTGGCCAGCATCATCACCACCTCGGCGTGCACGCGCCCGGCGAAGAATTCGGTGTGCCCGCTGAAACGGATGCCGGCGTCGTTGATCGAGGATTTCTGCAGCGGTGCGGTGACCACCGCGTCGTAGCGTCCGGCCATGCAGCCGTCGGCAGCTTCGGCCAGCGTGTCCAGCACGTGCCGGGCGTTGTGGGGATCGGGCCGGCCGGGTACTTCATCGATGCCCAGCGGGGTGTGGCGCACGCGCAGCGTGCCGGGACGGCGCGCGGCTTGCGTGCTGCCGTCGTCATCGACCAGCTCGATGGTCAGGCCGCAACGTGAAGCTGCGCGCTGCAACAAGGCGCGGTCGGTGATCGCCACCAGATCAGCCGCCAGCGGCGTGGCGGCCAGCCGGATCAGCAGCTCGGGGCCGATGCCCGCCGGCTCGCCCGCGGTGAGCGCGAGCCGGGGCAGTGGCATGGCGTCCAACCGCCTTTACGGCGAACTGGCGGCAGCCTGGTCGTCCGCGTTGCGCAGCTCGGGTACCAGGATGTCGACGTAGGCGTTGGAGCGCAGGTCGCGCAGGTAATCGTCGTAGACCTGTTCGGACTTGCGCGTACCGATGGCCTGGCGCGCCTGGTCACGTTCGATCTGCGTGGTCTGGTCGCTCTGGCGCTCGCCGAGCCGCTGCAGGATGTGCCAGCCGGCTTCGCTCTGGAACGGCTGCGATACCTCGTTGTCCTTCAGCTGACCCAGTTGCGTGGCAATGGTCTGGCCCCACGCCTGCTGCGGGAACCAGCCCATGTCGCCGCCGAGGTTGGCGGTGGTGTCGTCCTTGGAGTTTTCCTTCGCCAGGGTGGCGAAGTCCTCGTGCTTGTCGACGATGCGGTGGTACAGGTCCTGTGCCTTCTGCCCGGCCTGCGCCGGGGTCAGCAGTTCGCTCGGCTTGATCAGGATCTGCCGGGCGTGCAGTTCGGTGACCATCTTGCGACTGCTCTGGCGCTGGTCGACCAGCTTGAGGATGTGGAAGCCGGTCGGGCCGCGCAACGCCGGGCTGACGTCGCCGGGCTTCATCGAGGTGATGGTGTCGGCGAACGCCGGCGGGATCTCGTCCAGCCGGCGCCAGCCGAGGTCGCCGCCGTCCAGCGCGTCGGGCGCGTCGGAGTAGCGAATCGCGGCGGCGTTGAAATCCATGCCGCCGTGGATCGCCGCCAGTGCCTGCTCGGACTTGGTCTGGCTGGCCTGGATCGCCGTCGCGTCGGCACCGCCGGGGATGCTGATCTGGATATGCGCCAGATGCACTTCGCCGGCCTTGTAGGTCGGGCTGCTGAGCAGGTTGTCGATCTCGCTGTCGGTGATCGAGACCGAGTCCTGCACCACGCTCTGATGCAGCCGTTGCACGGTGATCTGGTCGGACAGCTGCGCGCGGAACGCGGCGAAGCTGGCGCCGCTGCGCTCCACCTCGGCACGCAGCTGCTCGGGGCTGAGCTTGTTCTGCTGGGCCACGCCCTGGATCGCCTGGTCGACGTCGGCGTCGGACACGTGGATGCCCTGGTCCTGCGCCTTCTGGATCTGCAGCCGCATCAGCACCAGCCGGTTGAGCACCTGCTGCTGCAGTACGTTCATCGGTGGCAGTTGCTCGGTGTGGCCGGCGTACTGCTGCTGCACCGAGAGCACGGCTTCGTTCAGTTCGCTCTGCAGGATCACGTCGTCGTTGACCACGGCCACCATGCGGTCCAGCGGCTGGCTGGCCGC
>NZ_BAAAFK010000001.1:822837-862222 GCF_039523495.1 Rhodanobacter soli
CAGTGGAAAGCCTGGGTCGCCGGGGCGAACGTGCGTTTATTGATAGCCGAGAATATCACGGCGCAGCAGTGGATCGATTTGGCCGCCGGTGGAACCCAGCCCCTTGAAAACCACCTCGAACATGACGGCATTGTCGCGATGGTTGATATTGCCGCCTGCCGGAACCGGGCCGAACCCGTAGTAGCCCTGGTTCACGTAACTGCGACCGACCAGCCGCAGCGACACGCAGCAGCTGTCGTACTCCACGCCCGCCAGCGCATCTACGCTCTGGCGGTCCTTCACCGAATAAGTCCATGCGCCCACCAGCCGCCAGCGCTCGGACACCGGGTAGACCACCGAAGCGCTGTATTGTTCCAGCAGGCCACGGCGATAGCGGTACGAGAAGTTGAAGATGCCGTCGGTACGCAGGCGCCGCTGCAGCTGCACTGCTGCCATGTCGGTGAGGCGGGTGTTCGGGCTCCACTGGTAGGCGCTGTTCAGGCGCCAGCGGTCGCTGAGCTGCACGTCGAGCTGGGCCACGTAGGCCGAGCGGACCCAGTCGGTAGCCAGCACTTTCTGCGGGCTGAAATAGCGGATCTGGCCGATGCTGGCCGACACCCGCTCGACACCGCTGTCGTCGAGCAGCCGGGTGGTGAGTGCGGCGGTGAGATTGTTCGCATCCATCTGGCGATCGGCACCGGAGAACCGGTTGGTCGAGAACAGCTGCCAGTAGTCGAACGACATCACGTTGGTGTCGAACAGCGGCAGGTTGTTCTGGTTGCGGTACGGCACGTACAGGTAGAACAGCCGCGGCTCCAGGGTCTGCGTGTAGCTGCTGCCGAACAGCGTGGTGCTGCGGTCGAACACCAGCCCGCTGTCGAGGCTGACGACCGGCAGCGAACGACTCGGCGACTTCTGGTCGAACGGCGTGGTCGCACCGCTGCCGAGCGGCCCGCGGTAACCGTAGTCCTGATAGTCGCTGCCCAACTGGTAGGCGGTGTAGCGGTAGGCGAGTCGCGGCCGCACGAACCAGGCGGAGGTGCCGAAGTCGGCGGCCAGGTAGGGATACAGATCCTCGCGCTGGCCTTCGACGAAACCGGTCTTGCGGAAGGCCACCGCCGAGCTGTCCATGCCGAATTCCAGCCAGCGCGACAGCGGCACGTCCATGCTGAACTTCGCGTACGGCAGCTGCCTGTACGGCAGGCCGCGATCGGTGACGAACGGGTTCACGTTCTGGTAGATGGTCCCGCCGAAGGAGGCGTTCCACCATTTGCCGCCGCCCACGATCGCGGCATTCGAGCCCAGCGTGTAGATCGCCGCGTGGGACAGGGCATCGCCATAGTCGTACAGGTAGCTGCTGTCCGAGGCGTGGTTGTACGAACCCACGAACTGCCAGCCTTTCCACAGCAGCGTGCGATCGGAGAACTTGACCAGGTAGCGGGAGTCGCCCTGGGTGTCGGCGAGGCCATCGCTCTCGCCGTGGTCGTTCGGCACGTATTCCAGGTTGAGCTGGCCGCGGCTGCCCGGCGTCAGATAACGGAATTCACCAGCCAGCATCGCGCCGCGCTCGCTGTAGATGCGCGGGTCCAGCGTGGCGTCGTAGTTCGGCGCCAGGTTCAGATAGTACGGCGTGCTGATCTCGAAACCGGAACGGCTGGTGTTGCCGACGGTCGGGTAGAGGAAACCGCTCTTGCGCCGGTCGTCGGTCGGGAAGGTGAAATACGGCAGGTACAGGAACGGTACGTTGCCCAGTCGCATGGTGGCGCCGCGCGCCACGCCGACGCCGGTGGCCTGGTTGATGGTGATCGACTTGGCGCGGAACTCCCACAGGTGGTGGCCGACGTCGCAGGTGGAATACGTGGCCATTGAATAGCGGGCGTGCTGGGCGTCCAGCATGTGGCCCTGTTTGGCCACGCCGTTCCCGCGCGCGTCGAGCATCTGGTAACGCACGTCGTCGGCGATGCCGCGGCTGGCGTCGGTGTTGCCGCGCATGTGCGAGGCAGCCAGCAGCTGGCCGGCCTCCTGGTAGCGCACGTTGCCGCGGGCGTCGTAGTCGGTGTTCTCGTTGTTGTAGTCGATGCGGTCGGCCTGCAGCAGCTGGTCAGCACGTTCCAGCTTCACTTCACCGGACAGGCGGTAGACCGACTGGTTGGAGCTGTCCACGTGCTGCGCCTGCACTTGGGTCGGGCTGGTTTCGCGCAGGCTGACGTCCTTGCCCAGGCTCGGGTCGTAGAACTCCAGCAGGGCATTGGGCCGGCACATCGCATAGTCGAGTGGGCGTGGCGCGCAGTGGAACGAACCCAGCGGACAGGCCAGGTCGGTCTGGTTCGCGGGGCTTGCGGGGGAGGACTGGGCGTTGCTGGCGTCGGCCTGGCCGCCAAACACGGCGAGGGCGGCAGCAACCGCCAGCAGGCGGCGTGGAGGTAGCTTGGGCGTCACGGGGAATCTGCCGGCTTCGAAGGCTCGTTAAGCTAACAGAAAGACCCCCCGGGCGGCAGATAAAGGTTTCCCGCTGCACGCCGGGATTCAGCATGGGCGGGCATCAGGCGGGAGGAAATTCGATGCGGGATGCAGCGCGCATCGCAGGTTTTACGCGATGAGGGCGCTGACGTGCGCGCTCACGCTGGCGGCGAGCGCGGCCAGGTCGTAGCCGCCTTCCAGGGTGGAGACCAGCCGCCCGCCGGCATGTGCGTCGGCGAGCGCGGCCAGGCGTTCGGTGATCCACGCGTAGTCTTCGCTGCCCAGCCGGATGTCGGCCAGCGGATCGTTGCGGTGGGCGTCGAAGCCGGCCGAGACTAGCACCAGCTGCGGCTTGAACGCATGCAGCCGCGGCAGCAGCACGCTGTCCCACAGCTCGCGGAACTCGTGCGAGCCGGCGCCGGGCGACAGCGTGCCGTTGACGATGTTGCCCACGCCGCGTTCGTCCTCGCGGCCGCTGTCCGGATACAGCGGCGACTGATGGCTGGAGGCGAACAGCACGCGCGGCTCATGCTCGAAGATGGCTTGCGTGCCGTTGCCGTGGTGCACGTCGAAATCGGCGATGGCGATCCGCTTCAGACCGTGCGCGAGCAGTGCGTGGGCGGCGGCCACCGCGATGTTGTTGAACAGGCAGAAGCCCATCGCCCGGTCGCGCGTGGCATGGTGACCGGGCGGACGCACCGCGCAGAATGCACGCCGTGCCGTGCCGTCGAGCACCGCGTCGACCGCCGCGACCACGGCGCCGGCCGCGCGCAGGGCCGCGTCGGTCGAGCCGGGTCCCATCACGGTGTCCTGGTCCAGGGCGAGCATATCGTCCGGCGGCGCACCGAGCAGGACCTCCTCGACGTGGGCGGCGCTGTGCACCCGCAACAGTTGTTCGCGGGTGGCCCGCGGCGCCTCGATGCGATCGAGGGCGGCGTAGCGGTCGTGGTCCAGCGCCTGCAGCACCGCGTGCAGCCGCGCCGGTCGCTCGGCGTGGCCCGGGCCGGGGTCGTGCAGCAGGCAGGCAGGGTGGGTGTACAGCCGCAGCATGCGGCGGGCCTACTTCGTGGAAGGCTTGCGGCGGCGCTCGTGCTGCCACAGCACTTCGCCGTGGCCGCTGGCGCGGGCCAGCACGCGCGAGATCACGAACAGCAGGTCGGACAGCCGGTTCAAGTAGCGTTGCGGCTGGTTGCGAATGTCTTCCACCCGCGACAGCGCGATCACTTCGCGCTCGGCACGACGGCATACCGTGCGCGCCAGGTGGCCGCAGGCCGCGGCCATGCCGCCGCCGGGCAGGATGAACTCCTTCAGCGGCGGCAGCGGTTCGTTGAGGGCGTCGAGGATGCGTTCCAGGCGGTCGATGTCGCTGTCCTCGACCATCGCCATGCCGGGAATGCACAACTCGCCGCCGAGGTCGAACAGGTCGTGCTGCACCTGGGTCAGCGCCTCGCGCACCTCGTCGCTGATGCCGTCGGCGGCCAGCAGCATGCCGATCGTGCTGTTGAGCTCGTCCACCGTGCCGTAGGCGTTGACCCGCAGTGAATCCTTGCCCACGCGCGAGCCGTCGCCGAGGCCGGTGCTGCCGTCGTCGCCGGTGCGCGTGTAGATCTTCGAGAGCCGATTGCCCATCGCGCCGGCTTAGTGGCTCAGACCCGGCTGGCCGGAACCGCGCAGGGTGCGCGCCAGCAGTGCCGCGCCCACGTGCAGCGCGGCGCCGATGCCCACATACAGCGCGGTGGTGCCCAGGAACGGCAGGTACCAGTCGCCCAGATTGACGAACCAGCTGGCGGAGCTGCGCGGCAGCGGCACGCTGGCACTGAGCCAGTAGAAGCTGCCGTTGGAGATCAGGTAGGCGACCGTCTCGCTGACCACCAGCGCCACCGCGGCCAGGCCCAGCGTGGGCAGGCGCAGGCCGGACTGATGACGGGCCAGCCAGCTGCCGCCGAACCACAGCGCGCCGAGGTACGCCGGCATCGTCCAGTACGCCGGCGAGACGCAGTAGTGAGTCCAGAAATCGAGGCCGGCGCCGGTGATCACGAAGAAGTCGACCAGCACCGCCTCGGCGATCAGCAGCGGAAACGCCCAGCGCGCGGAGCCGCGCAGCCAGAAGCCGGCCAGGAAGAACACACCCCACGAAGCGTCGGGCAGCGCGCTGAAATGATGCAGGCGGGTGGCCGCCATCACCAGGGCCAGCATCAGGAAGATGCCGATGCGTTGAGTCTGCGTCTTGGCCATGGGGTACTCCGTGTGGGATCTGGACAGACCGCTAGTCTAGCCCAACGCGCTGCAACGCCGACAGCGCCAGCGCGTATTATCGGCGCATGAATGTCCCCGAATCCCCCGTCACGAGCGAGTCTGGCGTGCTGATCGTCGGTGGCGGCCTGGTCGGCGCCAGCTTGGCTATTGCGCTGGATGCCGCCGGCATCGCCGCCACCCTGGTCGAGACTGCTGCACCGCGCGCCGACGCCCAGCCCAGCTACGACGAACGCAACCTGGCGCTGGCCCGCGCCACCGTCAACGGACTGGAGGCCATCGGCGTGTGGCGGCATGCCGCCGCTCGCGCCACGCCGATCGAACACATCCATGTCAGTCGTGCCGGCGAGTTCGGCAGCGCGCGCATCGACGCGGACAGGCAAGGCGTCGACGCCCTGGGCTGGACCCTGCCGGCGCGCGAACTCGGTGCAGCGCTGCTGCGCCGGCTGGACGAATGTACCCGGCTGACTCGGCTGGCGCCGGCCACCCTGTCCGCGCTGCTGCCGCTGGCCGGCGGCTGGCACGCGCAGGTGCAAACCGCCGACGGCGCGCGCAGTCTCGACACGCCGCTGCTGGTCGGCGCCGACGGCACGCAGTCGTTCGTGCGCGCGCAACTCGGCATCGACGCCGAGCGGCATGACTACCGGCAGACCTTGTTCGTCTGCACGGTCACGCCGGAGCGCGACCACGCGAACCGCGCGTACGAGCGCTTTGCCGACGACGGTCCGGTCGCGCTGCTGCCGCTGGCCGAGCGCCGCTGCGGCCTGGTGCTCACGGTGTCCGCCGACGAGGCCGATGCAGTAGCCGCGCTGGGCGATGCCGGTTTCATCGAACTGGCGCAGCGCCGTTTCGGCTGGCGCCTGGGCCGGCTCAGCCGGCCGGGCAAGCGTCACCCGTATCCGATCCACCGGGTCGCTGCCGCGCAGCTGACCGCACCGCGTGCGGTGCTGGTGGGCAATGCCGCGCAGACCGTGCATCCGATCGGCGCGCAGGGTTTCAACCTGGGTCTGCGCGATGCGCTGACCCTGGCCGAGTTGGTGACGGCCGCGCCTGATCCGGGCGCAGCTGGTTTGCTGGAACGCTACGCCGTGCGGCGCGCGCCGGATCGTGAAGGCACCATGACGATGAGCCACGGCCTGGTGCAACTGGCCTGCCTGCCGCAACCGCTGCTGGCACCGCTGCGCTCGTTGGCCTTGCTCGCCTGTGACGGGCTGCCGCCGCTGCAACGCGCGCTGGCGCGACGCGGCATGGGTTTTCGCGGCGAGCCGCCGCTGGCGGTAATGGAGCGCCTGCCATGAATACCCCGCTGCAAGACATGCCTTCCCGGCGTCGCGCACCCGCGTTGGACGTCGCCGTGGTCGGCGGCGGCATGGTCGGCGCCGCCGCTGCGCTGGCGCTGGCACGGGCCGGCTTCAGCACCGCCTTGCTGGAGGCGCGCGCACCAGCAGCATGGGACGCGAACGCCGAGATGGATCTGCGCGTGGTCGGGCTGGCACCGTCGTCGGTGATGCTGCTGGACGAGTTGGGCGTCTGGACGTCCATTCGTGAAGCTCGCGCCGGTTCGTATTCGCACATGCACGTATGGGACGCCGAAAGTGGCGCGGCGATCGACTTCGACGCGGCCAGCGAGGGGCGCGACCGGCTCGGTTACATCGTCGAGAACAGCCTGGTGCAGTGGATGTTGTGGCAGGCGCTGGAAACCGCTGGCGTGCGCCGCTTGTGCCCTGTCGCGGTGAAGGGTTTTGAGGCGCGCGAGGATCGCATTCAGCTGGAGCTGGCGGACGGCGAAACGCTGGCTGCCGGCCTGCTGGTGGCCGCCGATGGTGCCGCTTCGCCGCTGCGCCAGCTGGCCGGCATCGGTACGCGCGGCCGCGATTACGCGCAGCGCGCGGTGGTGGCGCACGTGGCCACCGAACGCCCGCACGAAGACACCGCGTGGCAACGTTTCCTGCCGGGCGGGCCGCTGGCGCTGCTGCCGCTGGCCGACGGGCGCAGCTCGGTCGTGTGGTCGCTGCCCGAAGCCGAGGCGCGGCGCGTGCTGGCGCTGGACGAGCAGGCCTTCCTGGATGAGCTGGGCGTGGGCAGTGATTTCCGGCTGGGCCGGATCGTCGCCGCGACGCCGCGTGCGGCGTTCCCGTTGAAACTGCAGTTGGCCGAGCGCTACCAGGCCGATCGTTTCGTGCTGCTGGGCGACGCCGCGCACGCGGTGCATCCGCTGGCCGGGCAGGGCGTCAACCTGGGTCTGCGCGATGTGGCCGAATTGCGCGACACGCTGGTCGCCGCGCGTGCGGCCGGCCGCGACATCGGAGCCGTCGATGTGCTGCGCCGTTACGCGCGTCGCCGGCGCAGCGCCGACACGCTGGATGCGCTGGGCTTCGACGCCTTGGCGCGCATCTATGCATGGCAGTCGCCGGCGCTGGTCGCCGCGCGCGGCGTCGGCGTACGTCTGCTCGATCGGCTCGCGCCGCTGAAGCGGAAACTCTCGGAACACGCTGCGGGATTTTAGTCTTCGCGCCCCTTTCTGCGCGCAGGGAGAGGTGCTGCCAACCCACCGGAGGATTGACCATGCGTATCGCCCGACTCTGCTGTCTGCTGTTGCTGGCTGGTTCAAGTTTTGCCGCCCAGGCGAAGATGGTGCACCGCCCGGTCGAATGGACGCAGGACGGCACCCGCTTCCACAGCGTGCTGGTTTACGACGATGCCTCGAGTGCGAAGCGCCCGGGCCTGGTGATGGTGCCGAACTGGTACGGCATCAATGACGTGGCCGTAAAGAAGGCCGAAATGATCGCCGGCAAGGATTACGTGATCCTGCTCACCGACATGTACGGCGCCAGCGTACGCCCTCAGCCGGGCAACGCATCGCAGGCACAGGCGGCGGTGAAGCCGCTGTACGGCGACCGCGCGCTGATGCGCAAGCGGATCAACGTGGCGCTGGAGCAGTTGAAAGCGCAAGCCGCGAACGCGCCGCTCGACGCGGCCAAGCTGGCCGCGATCGGCTTCTGCTTCGGCGGTTCGGCCGTGCTCGACCTGGCGCGCAGCGGCGCGGACGTCGCCGCGGTGGTATCGTTCCACGGCGGTCTGGACACCGACAATCCGGCGCTGGCGAAAAACATCAAGGCGCGCGTGCTGGCGATGAACGGCGCCGACGACAAGGGCACCATGCCGGACGCGGACAAGTTCATGGACGAGATGCGCATGAGCCCCGCCGACTGGCAGTTCGTGGTGATCGGCCATGCGGTGCACTGCTTCACCGAAGTCGGCGAGAACTCGCCCGGCTGCCGCTACGACGAACGCGCCGCCGCCCGCAGTTATCGCCTGATGCACGACTGGCTGCGCGCGGCGTTCGCAGGCACGCCATAGCGATACGCAGGGCGACAGCCCTGTTCGCAACAATCGGTGCAGCACGGATCAGTCTGTGCGCTCGCGCACTGCTTCCATCGTCAACGCGGCCAGCTGACGCAGCCGCGTGCCGCCGGCGTCGGCGAGGAGTTCCTTGAGGCGGGCGCCGGCGTCATTCTGGTCGAGGCTGTGGCGTTCGGCCAGCGAGGCGGCCAACGCGCGGCCCATCGAGTCGAAGATCAGCGCGTAGGCGAATGCGTGCAGCACGCCGCCGCCCAGCGTGCCGAGGCCGGGGAACGCCTTCAGCGCGTTGCCGGCGACGGCCAGCACGATCGAGCTGCCGGTGCGCAGGGTGAGCCTGGCCTGCTGCACGAAATCCTCGATCTGCACGTCGCTGACCTTGACGCCGTAAAGTTCGGCGAGCGCGCGGGTGAGGCCGGTGGCAAGCACGCCCTGAATCACCAGGTCGCTGCCCGGCGCCACCGCGGCGAGCGCGCCGACGATCGCGCGACGCGCGTACTTGCGCACGATGCGCTCGGCTTCCTTGGCGCGGGTTTGTGCTTCCAGTGTGCCGGTACGCTGGTGCAGGCCGGCCAGCACCGCGTTCTCGCGCAGGTCTTCCAGGCCTTCGGTCCCCGGCGCGGTGAGCCGTTCGAGTGCCTGCAACAGCGGTTCGATCGCGGGTTTGCGTTGGCGTTCGACCGACTCGATGCTGCCGTCGGCGAGCTGGCGCTGGTAGCGCTCGCTGCCGCCGGCGCTGATCGCCAGCACCGCGCTGGCGATGCCGCGCGCGTGCCGGCGCAGGCGCGCCAGCAGTTGATCGAGTTCGCTGCTGCTCCATTGGTCGGCCTTGTTCAACACCAGCAGCAGCGGCTTGCCGAAGTCGGCCAGCCAGCGCAACTCGTCGGCCTGGCTGCGGTTGAGATCACCGGCGCAGAGATAGATCACCGCGTGCGCGCGCAGCGCTTCTTCGCGCGCCAGCGTTTCGTGCGCCTCGCCACCCGCTTCGCGGCTGCCGGGCACGTCGGCCAGCACCAGCGAGCGGCCGTCCGGCAAGCCGCCGTCGTAGTGGCCGACGGCGCGGGTGGTGCCGCCGCGTGCGTCGCTGGCGATTTGCGCATGCGGCGCCAGCGCGCGGATCAGGCTGGACTTGCCGGTGGAGATTTCGCCGAACAGCGCGACGTAGACGCGTGCGCTGGCGCGGCGGCGATCGAGCTCGCCGAGTTCGGCCGCCAGCGCGCCGGTGTCGGCGCCGCGTTCGCGCAGCTGGCCGATGCGTTGTTCCAGGCTGCCGCGATCGGGCACCGGCAGCGGCCGGCGCTTGCGGCGCGGACGCAGCAGCCACCACAGCACGCTCAGGCCGGCCGCGGCGAAGATCAGCAGCACGCCGCCAAGTGTCCATTGCAGCCACGTCGGCAAATCCAGGAAACGCTGCGCCAGCGCCAGTGCGCGTTCGGCGGCGGCGAACAGCAGCCATAGCAGCGCGGCCATGGCTAACGCGGTGAACAGCAATCGCAGGCGTCGGGACATCCGCGCATTCTAGCCAGCTTCTTGTGGCCGACTTTGCGCAGATCCTGCTCGCGCCCGGGTCGGGGTTTTGGCACTATCGTGCATTGGGGCATGGCCACGGCCGAAGCCGGCGCGGATTTCGCAGCACCGGTTCGCGGGGGACTGATGGGGAACAGATCAAGGTTGTCCGCTTGGCTGCTGGGCGTGGTCCTGGGCGCGTTCGTGTCCATGCCTGCTGCCCTGGCGGAACCCACGGTGCCCAGCGCACAGACAGCGGGCCCGCTGCCGACGCCGCAGTTCCGCCGCTACGAGACGGCGAATGGCCTGCCCAGCGGGGCGATCTATGCCGTGGCACAGGATCGCAACGGCCTGATGTGGTTCGGTTCGGCCGGCGGTCTGGTGCGTTTCGACGGGGTCGACTTCACGGTATTCCGGCATGTCGTGGGCGATCCGCTGTCGCTGCCGGCGAATCAGACCTACTCGCTGTTCGTCGATCGCGACAACCGGGTCTGGGCTGGTGGCGTCTCGACCGGGCTGACTGTCTACGACCAGACGAGCGGCCGCTTCCGGCACTGGGAGCATGACGACGACAAGCCGGACAGTCTCGCCAACAACGAAGTCTGGAGCATCGCGCAGACCGCCGACGGCCGGATCTGGGTCGCTACGCAGGATGGGCTGGACCGCCTGCGGGCGGACGGCAGCGGTTTCGATCACATCCCGCTGGATGTCGACGGCAGCCACACCGGATCGTTCGGCGCCACCCGCGCGCTGTTGGCGGAGGCCGACGGCCGATTGTGGATCGGCGCACACAGCGGCCTGTACCTGCGCCAGCCGGACGGCACGATCCACCGCGTGCCGGTGGATCCGGCCTTCCATGGCGAGATCGGCAAGGTCTGGCATATCGATGGTGGCGATGGCGAAGTACGGGTGGCGCTGGAGGGCGGCCTGCTGGTGATCGGCGCCGATGGCGTGGCGCGTCCGCTGGCGAGCCCGCAATTGTCGTCGCTGCGCATCCTCAGCAGTGCCCGCGATGCGCAGGGCCGCTTGTGGATGGGCAGCTTGAACGGCGTCTGGCTGGATGACGGCAACGGCCCGCTGCAGCACATCGTCGGTCAGCCGCTGCTGCCCGGTGGCCTGCCCAGCGACCGCCTGTGGCAGGTGTTGCGCGATCGCGAGGGCGGGCTCTGGTTCACCTTCGATCAATCCAGCGTCGCCTACCTGCCGCCGGGCTGGAATGGTTTCACCCGCTTCACCCACGTTCCCGACGATCCGCAGAGTCTGTCGAACATCGCCGCGCTGTCGGTGCGCCGCAGCCGCGACAATCAGCTGTGGGTCGGTGGCTTCAACGGATGGGTCGACAAGCTGGATCCAGCCACCGGCGTCGTCAGCCATGTGGTGAAGGGCCTGCGCGGCAACCTCGCCTCGCTCGCGGAAGACACCCGCGGCCGGCTGTGGCTCACCGGGCCAGGCGAGATCTACCGCTACGACCACGGCAAGCTGACCGCCCTCGAAGCGAAACAAAGCCACATCAACCGGCCCACCGCGCTGGTTGCCGGCGACGATGGGCGCGTCTACGTGTCCTCGTGGGGCGAGGGCGTGTTTGCGCTCGATCCCGACAGCCTGGTCGCGACTTCGGTGATGCCGGCGGATGCGCCGAGTGACACCCGCTTCCACGACCAGTTGAGTTTCCATGCGGGCCACCTGTGGTATGCCAGCGCCGGCGGCCTGCTGCGTGGCGATGGCCCGGACCAGCGGCTGGCCTTCGTGCCCGGTGTGCCGCGCCACGAAATCCTTGCCTTCGCGTTCGATGCCGGTGGTTTCTGGACTGCCACCGACCAGGCGCTCGAGCACTACCGGCATGCCGCTGATCGCGCTGAGCGCGATGCCAGCGTCGACATCAGTCGCATGCCGTTCGCCGCCGACCTGATGGCCATCCAGATTGACCACCAGGGCCAGCTGTGGCTGTTCGCCAACCCGGGGTTGTGGCGGTTCGAGCCAAAGACGAAGCAGTTCACCGCGTTCGGCCCATCGCAGGGCCTGTCGAGCAGCGAGTTCACCAACGGTTCGATCGAGATGGCGCTGGACGGAACGCTGTTCGCTGCCAGCAGCGGGGGCGTGATGGCGTTCCAGCCGGAGCGGCTGGCCAAGCCGGAGCAACGCGGTGCCCCGCCGGGACTTACGCTGACCCGTGTCACGGTGCGGCGGGACAACCGCATCCAGCCGCTGGCGCTGGGCCAGCCGATACAACTGCACTGGCGTGATCGCGACCTGCACGTCGAGGCCAGGGTGGCGTCGTTCGTCGATCCGGCCGCCAACCGCTACCGCTTCCGCCTGCACGGCTTCGACGGCAACTGGGTGGATGCCGCCAATCATGGCGAACGCGAGTTCGCCGGGCTCGGCGCCGGCGATTACACGCTGGAAGTGATGGGCGCCGGTGCGGATGGCAAATGGAGCGCGTTGACAACGCCACTGCACATTCATGTACAGGCACCGCCGTGGGCGCGCTGGTGGGCATGGCTGGCCTATGTGCTGCTCACCGCCGCGATCGTCGGCCTGATCCTGTACAGCTGGCGCCGGCGCCTGGCGCAACGGCATCACGTACAACTGGTCGAGCAGCAACGGCAGATGGCGGAGGCGGCGAGCGCGGCGAAGACCCAGTTCCTGGCCACGCTGAGCCACGAGATCCGCACGCCGATGACCGGCGTGATGGGCATGGCCGAACTGCTGCTGAGCACGCCGCTCGATCCGCAGCAGCACGATTACACGCAGGCGATGCAGCGTTCCGGTGGGATGCTGCTGAAGCTGCTCAACGACGCGCTGGACCTGGCCCGGATCGAGGCGGGCAAGCTGGAACTGGAGCCGGTACCGTTCGACCCGCGCCAGCTGCTCGACGACGTGGCGCAGCTGGAACAGGGCCTGGCGCACACGAAAGGCATCCGCTTCGTGCTCGACGCGACTGAGGACCTGCCGGCGCAACTGCTCGGCGATGCGCTGCGCATCAAGCAGGTGCTGTTGAACCTGGCCAACAACGCGCTGAAGTTCACCGAGCACGGCAGCGTGACCTTGCGTGCGCAGCGGATCGACGGCGGCCTGCAATTCAGCGTCAGCGATACCGGGCCGGGCATTTCCGAAGCCAGCCAGTCGCGGCTGTTCCAGCGCTTCGAGCAGGCCGAGGGACCGCAGCGCCGTGCCGGCAGCGGGCTGGGCCTGGCGATCTGCCGCGAGCTGGTGGACATGATGGGTGGCAGCATCGAGCTGGAGTCGCGGCTGGGGCACGGCAGCACGTTCCGCGTGCGTCTGCCGCTGGCCGAGCCGCCACCCATCACGCCTGTGATGGATGTCGCGGCGGACCGCCGCTACCGGCTGCTGCTGGTGGAGGACGACAGCATCGTGGCGGCGGTGATCCGCGGCTTGCTGGAGCGCGAGGGGCATGCGGTGGTGCATGTGGTCAATGGGCTGGCCGCGCTGGCCGAACTGGCACATGCCGGCTTCGACGCGGTGCTGCTGGACCTGGACCTGCCCGGCGTCGACGGCTTCCAGGTCGCCCGCCTGATCCGCCAGCGCGAACACGCCGCGCAGCACTTGCCGATCGTGGCGGTGACTGCGCGCTCGGGCAGCGAGGACGAGGCGAAGGTGCGTGCGGCGGGGATGGATGGCTTCCTGCACAAGCCGCTCAGCGGCGAGCAGTTGGCTGATGCGCTCGCGCGGGTGGTGCCCGCAGCGCCGCTGACCGACGCGTCCGTCTGAACCGCACGCGCCTGTCGGCGCAGGCTCGCGCCGGCATGAGGGTTTTGGCATCATGGCGGCACGGGACTGGAGCCGACACGACGCCTCGTTCGCGAACGACAGGTTTGTGTACGGCATGGCGCAGGCGGGATGGGAAGCCCAAAGGGGACAACCTTGATGCTTTCAGCAGTCTTGCTGGCCCTGGCCCTGGCCACGCCCGCGTCGAGCGTGCCGGCGCCTCCGGTTGCCGCGCTTCAGGCCGACCCGCTGCCAACCCCGCAGTTTCGCCGCTACGACACCTCGGATGGGTTGCCGAGCACCAATGTCTACGCCGTGGCGCAGGACCGCGACGGCGCGATCTGGTTCGGCACCAAGGGCGGCCTGGCGCGTTTCGACGGCGTCGGCTTCAAGGTGTTCCGGCATGCCGAGAACGATCCGGGCTCGCTGTACAACAACGGCATCGCCACGCTGACGGTCGACCGGCAAGGTCGCCTGTGGGCCGCCGGCCTGAACGCGGGGTTGAACCGCTACGACGACGCCAGCGGCACGTTCCGGCATTGGGGGCACGACCCGGCCGATCCCGCCAGCCTGGCCAGTGACCGGGTCTGGGCGGTCGCACAGACCGCCGACGGCGCGCTGTGGGTGGGCAGCGCGGGCGGGCTCGACCGGATGCGCCCGGACGAGAGCGGGTTCGAGCATGTGGTCGATCCGCTGCTCGGCGCGACGCCGGCGGAGGTCGGCACTGTCGCCGCCCTGTACCTGGATGGGCACGGGCGGATGTGGATCGGCAGCAGCCACGGCGTGTTCGTGCGCGAAGCGGATGGCACGATCCGCCGCGTACCGTCGGCCGAGCCGCGGCAAACCATCGACGCGTGGCGGATCGACGGCAACGACGACGAAGTGCGCATCGCCGGCACCGACGGCCTGTGGATCGTCGGTGCGGACGGCGTGGCGCGACGCTTCGGCGTCGGCGTGATTCCCAAGACCAATGTGATGAGCAGCGTGCGGGACACCGCCGGCCGGTTGTGGACCGGCACGCAGAAGGGGCTGTTCCTGCAGACGCAGGCAGGCGGACCGGTGACTGCGGTGACCGACCAGCCGGTGCTCTACGGCAACCTGCCGGGTACCTGGGTGTGGCAGTTGATGGTCGATCGCGAAGGCGGGTTGTGGGCGGTGCTGTACGACGGCGGCGTGGCATATCTGGCGCCGGGCTGGAGCCGGTTCAGCCGCTTCACGCACATGCCGGACGATGCATCCAGCTTGCGCGATGCGATCGCGACCACGATGGCGCACGGCAAGGATGGTCGCCATGTGTGGGTGGGCCAGCGCGGCGGCCGGATCGACCGGCTCGACCCGATGACCGGCGCGGTCGAGCACGTGCTGTCGGGGCTGCGCGGCGACGTGGTGGGCATGACCGAGGATGCGAAGCAGCGCCTGTGGGTGGTGGTGCAGGGCGCGCTGTATCGCAATACCGACGGGCGGCTCGACCGGGTCGATCCGGCCGGTGCGATGATGCAGCGCCCGCTGGAAGTCGAACCCGGGCCGGACGGCCAGATGTATGCGCGCACCTTCGGCCGAGGCCTGTTCCGCATCGACCCGGAGACGCTGGCGGTCCATCCGATGCCGATGGACGGCTCCAGCGACAAGGTGCGCTGGGGCAGCCAGATGACGCTGCGCGACGGCATCTTCTGGTACGCCAGCGACGGCGGCATGATGTGGCTGGACAAGGCGCGGGATCGTTTCGTGATGGTGCCGGGCGGACCGGCCGGGCAATCCGTCGATGCCTTCGATTTCACCGGCGCCGGACTGTGGATGGCCAGCGCCGACGGACTGACGCACTACAGTCGCCGCGGTGACGGTATCGTGGCCGATCGCCGGGTCGACGCGTCACATGGCTGGCCGTCGGTCAATGTCACCGACTTGCGCGTCGATGCCGCGGGTCGCGTCTGGGTGTTCGGCCACGACGGCCTGTGGCGTTTCGATCCGGACACCGGTGCGTTCCGTTCGTTCGGCCTGCAGGACGGCCTGACCAACGGCGAGTTCTTCCGCGGCTACGCGCGGATGCCGAACGGCTATATCTACGCCGCCACGCTGGGTGGCGTGGTGGCGTTCAACCCGGACCGGAGCCACCGGCAAACCAGCGTGCCGCAGATGGCGCTCACCCAGGCCCGGGTACACCGCCGCGGCGCCACGCAGGTGCTGCCGATCGATACGCAACCACTGCAAATCGGCTGGCGCGACAGCCAGCTCGGGGTCGATGCGCGGGTGTTTTCCTACATCGCCCCGTCCGCCAACCGTTACCGTTTCCTGCTGCATGGTTTCGACAGCGACTGGGTGGACACCGGCAATCGTGGCGAGCGCGACTTCACCGGGCTGGGCGCCGGCGACTACACGCTCGACGCGATGGCTGCGGGCGCCAATGGTCTGTGGGTGCACCTGGCCACGCCGCTGCGCATCCATGTGGAAGCGCCGCCGTGGCTGCGCTGGTGGGCGTGGGTGATCTATGCACTGCTGCTGGTGTCGGTGGCCGGCCTGATCCTGTACAGCTGGCGCCGGCGCCTGGCGCAGCGGCATCACGTGCAACTGGTCGAGCAGCAACGGCAGATGGCGGAAGCCGCCAGCGCGGCGAAGACGCAGTTCCTGGCCACGCTGAGCCACGAGATCCGCACCCCGATGACCGGCGTGATGGGCATGGCCGAACTGCTGCTGAGCACGCCGCTCGACCCGCAGCAGCACGACTACACGCAGGCGATGCAACGTTCCGGCGGGATGCTGCTGAAGCTGCTCAACGACGCGCTGGACCTGGCCCGGATCGAAGCGGGCAAGCTGGAACTGGAGCCGGTACCGTTCGACCCGCGCCAGCTGCTCGACGACGTGGCGCAGCTGGAGCAGGGCCTGGCGCATACCAAGGGCATCCGCTTCGTGCTCGACGCGGCCGAGGACCTGCCGGCGCAACTGCTCGGCGATGCGCTGCGCATCAAGCAGGTGCTGTTGAACCTGGCCAACAACGCGCTGAAGTTCACCGAGCACGGCAGCGTCACCTTGCGTGCGCAGCGGATCGACGGCGGCCTGGAGTTCAGCGTCAGCGATACCGGGCCGGGCATTTCCGAAGCCAGCCAGTCGCGGCTGTTCCAGCGCTTCGAGCAGGCCGAGGGACCGCAGCGCCGTGCCGGCAGCGGGCTGGGCCTGGCGATCTGCCGCGAGCTGGTGGACATGATGGGTGGCAGCATCGAGCTGGAGTCGCGGCTGGGGCACGGCAGCACGTTCCGCGTGCGTCTGCCGCTGGCCGAGCCGCCACCCGTCACGCCTGTGATGGATGTCGCGGCGGACCGCCGCTACCGCCTGCTGCTGGTGGAGGACGACAGCATCGTGGCGGCGGTGATCCGCGGCTTGCTGGAGCGCGAGGGGCATGCGGTGGTGCATGTGGTCAATGGGCTGGCCGCGCTGGCCGAACTGGCGCATGCCGGCTTCGACGCGGTGCTGCTGGACCTGGACCTGCCCGGCGTCGACGGCTTCCAGGTCGCCCGCCTGATCCGCCAGCGCGAGCACGCCGGGCAACACCTGCCGATCGTGGCGGTGACCGCGCGCCAGGGCAGCGAGGACGAGGCGAAGGCGCGCGCGGTGGGGATGGACGGTTTCCTGCGCAAGCCGCTCAGCGGCGAGCAGATGGCCGACGCGCTGGCGCGGGCGGTGAACAGTGCGCCGACGTCGGTGCCGGCGTGAATCACATGTCGTACTTGTGCAGCTCGAAACCCAGTCGCTGGTATTCGCGCCAGCGCGTGCGCGAGCCGTCGCGTGCGGCCGGGTCGGCGGCCACCACTTCCAGCACGCGCTGGTAGCGACCGGCGGGGCAGGTTTCGCGCAGGTTGATCAGCAGCGGCCGGTCGGCGCTGTCGACGCCGGGTGGCACGATCAGCACCGCGGCTTCGTCGTCGTCATCGTCGCCGGCCAGCTGGTGCGGAATCATCGCGTCGTCGTCGAATTCCCACAGCAGTTCGTCCAGCGCATGCGCCTGATCGTGGTCGCGGGTCAGGATCAGCGTCGGCTGCTGTCCCGCAAACGCCTTTTTCGCCAGCTCGCAGACCAGCAGCAACGGCTGCTCGCGAAAGCGCGGCTTGTCGATCAGGTAGAAGTCGGCACGTGGCATGGCAGGTCGGCTCCGGGATGCGCTCAGCCAGCGCGATCCAGCAGCCACTGCGCGAGCAGCGCCACCGGGCGGCCGGTGGCGAGGCCCTTGCGGCCTTCCTCCCAGGCGGTGCCGGCGATGTCCAGGTGGGCCCAGCGCTGGCCGTCGGTGAAGCGCGACAGGAAGCAGCCGGCGGTGATCGCGCCGGCGCTCTTGCCGCCGATGTTGGCGACATCGGCAAAGCCGGAGTCGAGCTGGGCCTGGTAGTCGTCCCACAGCGGCAGGCGCCAGGCGCGGTCGAGCGTCTCCTCGCCGGCGGCGAGCAGCTCGGCGGCGAGGTCGTCGTGCTTGCTCATCAGGCCGGTGGCATGCTTGCCCAGCGCGATCACGCAGGCGCCGGTGAGCGTAGCGGCGTCGATCAGTGCCTGCGGCTGGTACGTCTGCGCGGTGTACGTCAGCGCGTCGCACAGGATCAGCCGGCCTTCGGCGTCGGTGTTCAGCACTTCGATGGTGAGCCCGGACAGGCTGGTCAGCACGTCGCTGGGGCGGTAGCTGTCACCGTCGGGCATGTTCTCCACGCTGGGCACCACGCAAACCAGATTGAGCTTCAAGCCCATCTTCACCGCGGCTACAAACGCGCCGAGCACGCCGGCGGCGCCGCCCATGTCGAATTTCATTTCCTCCATGCCGGCGCCGGGCTTCAGGCTGATGCCGCCGGAGTCGAAGGTGACGCCTTTGCCGACGAACGCATACGGCTTGTCGCCGTCGTTGCCGCCCTTGTACTCGAGTGCGATCAGGCGCGGCTTGTTGACCGAGCCGCGCGCCACCGCCAGCAGCGAACCGAAGCCGAGCTTCTCCATCGCGACGTCATCGAGCACGGTGCAGCTGACCTTGTCCTGCGTATCGGCGAAGGCCTGCGCCTGCGCCGCGATATACGCCGGGTTGCAGATGTTCGGCGGCAGGTTGGCCAGCTCGCGGGCGAAGCGCACGCCGGCGGCGATCGCCACGGCCTGGTCGAGTCCGCCTTGCGCGTCGGTACCGGCGGCGAATGCCAGCGCGGCCAGTTCGGTCTGCTTGTTCTTGTCGCGCGGCTTGAATGTGGCGGTGTAGCGATAGGCGGCGTGGTCACTGGCCAGCGCGGCGATGCGCACGCGCCAGGCGCTGTCGCGACCGGGCACGTCCACTTCGGTGAGGTAGGACGTCGCGTTCGCCACCGGCAGGCGGCCGAGCGCGCGCGCCGCCTCGATGTTCACCTTCTGGTAGCGCGCGGCGTCGAACGATTTCTGCGCGCCCAGGCCGACCACCAGCACGCGTTGCGCGGCGACGCCGGTCGGTGCGAACAGCAGCGTGGTGCTGCCGGCCTTGCCGCTGATGTCGCCGCTCTCCACCTGGCGCTTGATCACTCCGCCGGCGGCGCTGTCTACCTGGGCAGCCGCACTGGTCAGCACGCCCTGTTCGTACACGCCGACCAGTACGCAGGCGCTGTCGACGGTGGCGGGGGCGGCGGTGCCGAGGCTGAACTGGAGTGTCATCGGGGTGGTTCCTGCATGGGCCCGGCAGCGGCCGGACAGGCTAGACTTGCGGTTTGCCGGCCGATCGGCCGAACCGTTAAAGCGGACAAGTTTATCGCATGCTGAGCATCCTCGACCGCTATTTCCTGCGCGAGCTGGCGCAGACCGTGGCCGCCACCGTAGTGGTGCTGCTGGTGGTGGTGGCTGGCAGTGCGTTCGCCAAGGTGCTGCAGCAGGTCGCCAGCGGCAGCTTCCCGGCCAGCGTGATGTTCCAGGTGCTGGGCCTGCGCACGCTCGACGGCCTCACCAACATGCTGCCGCTGGCCAGTTTCATCGGCGTGCTGCTGGGACTGGGGCGGATGTATCGCGAGAGCGAGATGCACGTACTCGCGTCGTCCGGCATGGGTCCGCGCGGACTGCTGCGGCCGGTGCTGATCCTCGGTGCAGTGCTGGTGGCGATCACCGCGCTGGTCTCGCTGTGGCTGGGGCCGTGGGCGGTGCGCACCAGCGATGCGATGGTGGCTGCGGCGAACCGTTCGGTGATCGCGGCCGGGCTGGATGCGGGACGCTTCACCGAACTGCCGGGCAAGGGCGGCATCATCTTCGTCGACAGCCTCAGCCGCGACGGCAGCAAGCTGGGGCGTACCTTCGTGGCGACCCAGAGCGACAGCAAGGACGGCCCGCCGCACCTGAAGGTGGTCAGCGCGGCCAGCGGCGAGCTGTACCAGGAGAGCAACGGCGACGGCCGCTTCATCGCGTTCAAGGACGGCTGGCAGTACGACATTCCGCTCGGCGTGAACAACTGGCGGCAGATGCAGTACCAGCGCAACGACACCTCGCTGTCCAACGTGCAGGCCGATGAGGACGACGATCCGGCGCATTCGAAGAGCAGCTGGGCGCTGTTCCAGTCGGACGACCCGGACGATCGTGCCGAATTCGCCTGGCGCGCCAACGCGCCGCCGCTGACCCTGGTGCTGCTGCTGCTGGCGTTGCCGCTGTCGCGGCAGAGCCCGCGTGAACCGAAGTACGGCCGGCTGCTGCTGGCCGTGGTCACGTTCTATCTCTATTACACGCTGCTGGCACTGGGCCGTGCGCAGATCGGCAAGGGCCACTGGCACAACGAGGCGCCGCTGTGGGCGCTGCATGCGCTGGTGCTGGCACTGGCCGGCTGGATGCTGTGGAAGCAGTATTCCCCGCGCAAGTTGCGTGCGACGCAGCCGGGTGCGCCGGCATGACGATGTTCAACGTCAAGCGGGTCGACCGGCTGGTGGCGATGAGCGTGCTCGGCTCGATGCTGATGGTGTGGCTGGTGCTGACCGGCTTCGATGCGGTCACCCAGCTGTTGCGCCAGCTCGGCAACGTCGGCAAGCACGGCTACACGCTGAGCAATGCGGTGGCCTACGTGCTGGTGACGTTCCCGCGCCGCGCCTACGAGATGTTCGGCAATGCCGCGCTGATCGGCGGCCTGCTCGGCCTGGGCGGACTGGCCGGCACCGGCGAGCTCACCGCGCTGCGCGCGGCCGGCATGTCACGCTTGCGCATCGCCGGTTCCGCGGTCGGCGTGGTCGCGGTGCTGATCATCGGCGTGGTGATCATGGGCGAGACGCTGGCGCCATGGGGCGACCAGCAGGCGCAGGTGATGCAGACGCGGGCCAAGCCCGGCAACCTCGGCATGGGCACCAGCAGCGGCCTGTGGGCGCGCGACGGCGACGACGTGATCAACGCCCGCGGCACCTCGCTGAAACAGCGCGACGGCGTCGGCGCGGTGCAGCTCAGCGACGTGCGGGTGTTCACCTTCACTGCCGACGGCAAGCTCAACCGCCTGGTATGGGCGAAGACCGCCGAGCACGACGGCCGGCAATGGGTGCTGCACGACGTGCGCGTCACCACGCTCGATGCGCAAGGCACGCACACCGGTACCGTGGCCGCGTTGCCGTGGAAGTCCAGCCTCGATCCACAGGTACTGGCGCAGTCGGTGATCCAGCCGCAGTACCTTTCCATGCGCGACCTGCGCCGCAACATGGCTTACCTGGAAGGCAACGGGCAGAGCCCCGGGACTTATGCGGTGGCGTTCTGGGGACGTGCGCTGTACCCGTTCAACGTGCTGGTGCTGGTGTTGTGCGCGATGCCGTTCGCGTTCGGTTCGCTGCGTTCCGGCGGGCTGGGCAAGCGCATGTTCATCGGCATCCTGCTCGCGCTCGGCTGGTATTTCCTGCAGCAGGCGATGGTGAATTTCGGCACGGTGTACGGCATGCCGCCACTGCTGGCGAACCTGCTGCCGGCGTCGATCCTGGTGGTGGCGGCCTGGCTGTATTTCCGAAGGCGCGTCTGACCGCGTCGCCGACGACGCGCGCACTTGCCCGGAACGCCTGATGCGGCCAAGCTGTTTGCTTTGCCGACAGCAAGGGGTGGGCCGTGGAATGGGTTGATTTGCGCAGCGATACGGTGACGCGTCCGACCGCCGCGATGCGCGCCGCGATGCTGGCGGCCGACGTCGGCGACGACGTCTACGGCGAGGACCCCACGGTCAACGCGCTGCAGCAGCGGCTGGCCGACGAGCTCGGTTTCGACGCCGGGCTGTTCGTGACCAGTGGCACCCAGTCCAACCTGCTCGCCTTGCTGGCGCACTGCGAACGTGGCGACGAATACCTGGTCGGCATGGACGCGCATACCTACAAGTTCGAGGGCGGCGGCGCCGCGGTGCTGGGCTCGATCCAGCCGCAGCCGATCGTGCAGGCGGCCGACGGCACCTTGCCGCTGGAACGCATCGAAGCGGCGATCAAGCCGGTCGATCCGCATTTTGCGCGCACTCGCGTGCTGGCGCTGGAGAACACCTGGCACGGCCGCGTGCTGCCGCTGGATTACCTCCAGGCTGCCCACGACGTGGCGCGCGCGCATGGACTCGGCCTGCATCTTGACGGCGCGCGCCTGTTCAACGCCGCTGTCGCCGGTGGCGTGCCGGCGCGCGAGATCGCGCGGCATTTCGACACGGTGTCGGTGTGCCTGTCCAAGGGGCTCGGTGCGCCGGTCGGTTCGGTGCTGCTCGGTTCGCACGCGCTGATCGACAAGGCGCGGCGCTGGCGCAAGGTCACCGGCGGCGGCTGGCGTCAGGCCGGCATCCTCGCCGCGGCGGGACTGCACGCGCTGGACCATCACGTCGCACGGCTGGCCGACGATCACCGCCGCGCGGCCTACCTGGCCGGCCGCCTGCGCGAGATCGCCGGCGTCGACCTGCTCGGCCAGTACACCAACATGGTGTTCGTCGACGTGCCCGCCGAGCGCCTGCGCGAACTGGACGTCCATCTGCGCGAGGCCGGCATCCGCATCAGCATCGGCTACCTGCCCACACTGCGCCTGGTGACGCACCTGGACATCGACGACGACGGCATCGAGCGCGTCGTCGCGGCGTTCAGCGCGTTTTTCGCGCGCGGCTGACCTTCGCCGCGCCGCGCGTGTCTGCCGGGGCGGCGTCGAACTCGCGGATGAAATCGCGCACCTGCGGGTAGACCGTTTCGCGCCAGCGGCGGCCGCTGAAGATGCCGTAGTGACCGGCGCCTTCGATCACCTTGTGTGCGCGGCGTTTGGCCGGGATGCTGCTGCACAGGTCGTGCGCGGCTTCGGTCTGGCCGAGGCCGGAGATGTCGTCCAGTTCACCCTCGATGGTGAGCAGGGCGCTGCGCCGGATCGCGGCGGGATTCACCCGCTCGCCGGCCACGTCCCACAGGCCGCGCGGCAGCAGGAATTGCTGGAACACCTTCTCGATCGTGTCGAGATAGAACTCGGCCGGCATGTCCAGCACGGCGTTGTACTCGTTGTAGAACTTGCGATGCGACTCGGCGTCATCGAGGTCGCCGCGCAGCAGGTCCTGGTAGAAGTCCCAGTGTGAGCTGAGGTGTCGACCGGGGTTCATCGCGATGAAGCCGGCGTGCTGCAGGAAGCCCGGGTAGACTTCGCGGCCGCGGCCGGGATAGTTCGATGGCACGGTGTGGATCACGTTGCCCCTGAACCACGACAGCGGCTGGTTGGTGGCCAGGTTGTCGACGCTGGTGGGGCTGCGCCGTGGGTCGATGGGGCCGCCCATCATGGTCAGGCTGCGCGGCGTGTCTTCGCCGCGTGCGGCCATCAGCGACACCGCGGCCAGCACCGGCACGGTCGGCTGGCAGACCGAGATCACGTGCAGGGCGGATGCGCCGATGTGGCGGATGAATTCCTCGATATAGGCAACGTAGTCGTCCAGCCCGAACGGGCCGGCCGCGGCCGGCACCATGCGCGCGTCGACCCAGTCGGTGATGTAGACCTTGTGGTCGCGCAGCAGCGTGCGCACGGTGTCGCGCAGCAGCGTGGCGTGATGGCCGGACAGCGGCGCCACCACCAGCACGATCGGATCGTTCTTCATCTTCTCGATGGTGGACGGATCGTCGCTGAAGCGCTTGAAGCGCTTCAACTGGCAGAACGGCTTGGCCAGCGCGACTCGCTCGATCACCGCGATCTCGTGGTCGTGCGCGGTGGCGGTGTGGATGTCGAACTCGGGCTTCTCGTAATCCTTGCCGACGCGATGGACCAGCTCGTAGCCGGCGGCCATCCGCTGTACGCCGGGCAGCTGCGCGAACGGGCTGCTGCTGTCGTTGAGCATGCGCGCGCTGGCCTGCGCGAAGTGGCTCAGCGGGCCGAGGAACGCGCGTTGCCATTCATGGATCTGATAGAGCATGGGGGATAGGTGCGCCGCAAACGAAAGAACCATCTTAGCGCCGTTTGATCCCTGCGTGTTGCGACGCCGCAATCACGGTACCCTGTCCAATCAGTGACTTGGCGTCGCGACCGGGTGGTAACGGCAGCGCAGCAGCAACTCGTCGACCCCGTCCGTGTCGCCCAGGCCATCGCGCCATCGCAGCGGTTTCTGGAAGCGCAGGCCGAGCGGCATGAACACCCGGTTGTACCACCACATCGCGCGCTCGCGCCGGTGGGTGAGGTACCACTGACCGAGTTCGAGCAGGCGCGAGGACTTCGGCTGCATGCCGTACACCGCACTGCGTTCGATGACGAAGCCGTGCCGGGCGAGCCGGGCCGCGATCTGTGCCGGCTCGTAGCGGCGGCAATGGCCGACGAAGTCGTCGAACGCGGTCCATGCTGCCGGATGCAGCGGCACCGACAGCAGCACGCTGGCGCCGGGTGCGGCCACGCGCGCCAGTTCGGCCAGTGCGCCGTCGTCGTCGGCAACGTGTTCGAGGATGTCGAGCGCGCAGACCAGGTCGAAGCTGGCGTCGGCGCAAGGCAGGGCGCCGATCATGCCGTGCACCGCCCCGGCGCCGCTGGCATGCAGGCGACGCAGTGCGGCGTGGCTGAGGTCGACGAAACAGGTGCCGCGCAACGGCAGTCGCGGGCGCAGGCCGGGCGCCACTTCCAGCCGGCGCGGTGCGGCGTCGGCCAACTCGTGCAGCAGCGACCAGGTGTTGAAGCGCTCCGGCGCAATCAGTTTCGCCTGCGCCCACAGCGACTCGTAGAAGCCGCGGTTGGTGCGGATCAGTTCGGCGTCGCTGCGGCTATCGGCGTGGGGCGGCTCGGGCATCGGCGGATTGAACCGCGGATGCGCTGAGCGAAGTGTGAAGCTCAGTCCAGCCGGCGGACCTCGGTGCCAGCCGCGATGTCGTGCAGTGCACGCCGGCGCGGATCGAACACGGCCACGGCGAACCAGCCGGCCCACACCGCCAGCAGCGTCCACAGTGTTGCGTGCAGCCCGAGCACCGGCGCCAGCAACAGCAACACCATCGGCGCGGCCGCCACCAGCACACGGATCAGCGCCTGCTGCAGCGTCGGCGTGCCGCCGTCGTCGCGGGTAACCCGGATGCGCCACGGCCGCATGCCCAGCGTCTGCCCGCCGCGTCGCCACGAGCTGATGAAGTACGCCGCCACCACCGCGCCTTGCAGCGCCTGGTACCAGATCGGCACCACCGTCGTCGCGCCGGTGCGGATCAGCTTGCCGCTGGTGGCGAGCTGGCACAGCAGGCCCACCACCATCACGATCGCCACCACGATCAGCAGGTCGTAGGCCAGCGCCAGCAGGCGGCGCCACAGGGGGCAGGGAATGTCGGTGGTGGCGAGGTTCACGGGCATGCTGGGTCGGTCGCTTGCGTAGTGCGCGCGCAATGGCCAGCATCGTGCGCATGGGAAAGGAAGAAAGCCGCGCAAGTATCGCCGAAGCCGACCAGCTGAGCATAAGCACGTTCGTGGAACGGGTGTGGTCGGAGGACGGCCTGGCCGACCGCACGCTGGAGGCGTATCGACGCGACCTCGAGGCGCTGGCCGGTTGGCTGGCCACGCGCGGGCGCAATCTGCGCATGGCACGGCGCGAGGACATTTCCGCATATCACGGCGCGCAGTCGGTGGCGGTGCGCTCGATCGCGCGACGGCAGTCGGCGTTCCGTCGCTACTACGCGTTCCTCGCCCGCAGTGAGCCGGGCTTCGCCGATCCCACCCTGCTGATCGAGCGCCCGAAGCTGCCACGCAGCCTGCCCAAGGCGCTGGCCGAACGCGAAATCGAGGGCCTGCTCGGCGCGCCCGACACCGGCACCATGCTGGGCCTGCGCGATCGCGCGATGCTGGAGCTGATGTATGCCTCCGGCCTGCGCGTGTCCGAGTTGGTGGAGTTGCCGCTGGCCGCGCTGAACCCGCGTCAGGGCGTGCTGCGCGTCACCGGCAAGGGCGGCAAGGACCGCTTGGTGCCGGTCGGCGAGGAAGCGCTGGCACGCATCGGCGCCTACCTGGCCGACGCGCAGCCGGCGTTGGCGAAGGGCCGCCAGCCGACGGCATTGTTCCTGAGCAAGCGCGGCGAAGGCATGACCCGGCAGATGTTCTGGACCCTGGTGAAGCGCTACGCGCTGAAGGTCGGGATCAACCCGAAACGCATCTCGCCGCACGTGCTGCGGCACTCCTTCGCCACCCACCTGCTGAACCACGGCGCCGACCTGCGCGCCCTGCAGATGCTGCTTGGCCACAGCTCGCTCAGCACCACGCAGATCTACACCCTGGTGGCAAAGGAAGGCCTGAAGCGGCTGCATGCGCAGCATCATCCGCGCGGGTGACGAAGCCTCGGCGAATGATGGCCTCCTGTCTCTCTCGATAGGCGCGGGGGCGTGGTGACGCGAGTGGGCGCCTTACACGTCCGCCCACATGCGCAGCAGGTTCGCGTGCGACTTGCTGACGGCGTCGAACGTGGGGCTTTTGCCCTCGCGGCCGAAGATCTGCCGTTTCGCGTTGTCCAGGTCCCACAGCAGCTCGCGTTTGGCGCTGTCGCGCACCTGGCTCTGCACCCAGATGATCGCGGCATGGCGTGCGCCCTGGGTCACCGGGGTGACGTGGTGCAGGGAATTGGCCGGATAGGCGATGGCGGAGCCGGCGGCCAGCTTGAAGCCGTACTCCACGCCATTGCTCTCCACCATCAGGTCGCCGCCGACGTAGCTCTTGGCGTCAGACAGGAAGATCGTGATGGCCACGTCGGTGCGCACCGCGCTGCCCAGGCCACCCATCACGGGGGCGTCGACGTGCCGGCCATACTGCATGCCGACGTCGTAGCGATTGAACATCACCTGCGTCATGGCGGACGGCAGAATCGACGCCTGCAGCATCGCGTTGCGCAGAAAGGCGTTGCGCACGATGTCCCGCAGCCGGGCCTGGCTTTCGGTGTTGATGTCGACCTGCAGATTCTTCTTGACCTCCCGCGCCGACCAGCCGGCAGTGCTGGCGCCGTCAACGAACGCGGCGTCCTGGAGTTCGCTGCGTATCACGCCGAGTTCTTCGGGGGTCAGCACGTTGGGAGCACAAATGATCACGAGGGTTCCGCCGAGCGATTCAAACTGTGAGAGAGGTCGTGCGCGGCCAGGCCGTTCCGCCGGGCCGTTCCGGGCAGCTGCTTTGCGGAAATCTACCATTGGACCGGGGTCCTGATCATCGGGTTCTGCGGCACTGCGCCTCGAATGGCGTTCAGCGGCCTGTGCGAGAATGCGTGTCTGCAGTCGGCGAACGCGCCGGCCATGGATCGAACGAGGTTGGTGATGTTGAAGAAACTGTTGCTGGCGCTGTGCATCGGCGGGCTTTCCCTGGCTGCCTGTGCTGCCGAAAACGATGCGGCGCCGGCCGCCAGCCCGGCGGTGACGCCCGCGGCACAGCAGATGGTGCGGCAGGCGATCAAGAGCCTGGCGGCGAATGTCCAGGTCGATTCGATCGAGCCGGCGCCGATACCGGGCTTCTACCAGGTGATTGCCGCCGGCCAGATGCTCTACGTCAGCACTGACGGCAAGTACGCGATGCACGGCGACGTGATTGACCTGAGCCGCAAGCAGAACGTCAGCGACGACGCCTGGGCGCGCTTCCGCAAGGCCGAGCTGGCCAAGGTGCCGGCGTCCGAGCGCATCGTGTTCGCGCCGCCGAACCCGAAGTACACGATCACCGTGTTCACCGACGTCAACTGCGGCTTCTGCCGCGCGCTGCACGAGCACGTGGCCGCGTTCAACAAGGAAGGCGTCGCGGTGGAGTACCTGGCATGGCCGCGCGAAGGCCTGGTGACCACCGCCGGGCGGCCCACGCCGACCTATACCGAGATGGTCTCGGTGTGGTGCGCGAAGGACCGCAAGGCGGCATTCACCGCCGCGAAGGAAGGTCATGCACCGGCACCGGCGACCTGCGCCAATCCGGTCAAGGACCAGTTCAACCTGGGCGTGAAGCTGGGCGTCAACGGCACCCCGGCGATCTACGGCCCGGATGGCCGGGTGCTGGGCGGCTATGTGACTCCGGAACAGCTGTTGCAGGCTCTGCGGCAGGGCGGTTGAGGCTGCCCGCACTCCCTCCTGGTCGAGGCAAGGAGCGGAACGCAAGGCAGGCTTCCGGCCTTGGCTTATGCCGTATTGCAGCATGGGTTAGAATGGGCGTTTCCTTCGCATAGCGCCGTTCCCCGCATGATCGCACTCGACGGGCAGAACGCCCTCTCGCCGTTCCGCCTCGAACGCCTCAATGCCCGCCTGGATGCCTTGCATCGCGGCGTGCGCGTGCAGGCGTCGTGGTTCGTCTACTTCATCGATGCCGAAGTGGCGCCCGAGGGTGCGCTGCGCGAACGGCTGCTGGCCGTGCTGGAGGCGAAGGATGCGCTGCCCGAGCCGGCCACGCTGTGGGTGGTGCCGCGGCTGGGCACGATCTCGCCGTGGTCGAGCAAGGCCACCGACATCCTGCATGGCGCCGGTTTCGACGTACGTCGGGTGGAACGCGGGCTGGCCTGGCAGGTGGCTGGCCTGCCGCCGGCCGAGGCGCCGGACCATGCACCGATCATGGCGGTGCTGCACGACGCGATGACGCAGTCGGTGCTGCAGCGGATCGAGGACGCGCAAGGGCTGTTCCTGGCCGGCTCACCCGGCGACCTGGTGCACGTGGTGCTTGGCGCCGACCCGCAGGCCGCACTGGCCGCGGCGAACCTGCGGCTGGGCCTGGCGCTGGCTGACGACGAGATCGACTACCTGGCCGAGCGCTACGCCGAACTCGGCCGCGATCCCACCGATGCCGAACTCTTCATGTTCGCCCAGGCGAACTCCGAGCATTGCCGGCACAAGGTGTTCAACGCCAGCTGGACGGTCGACGGCGCGGAACAGGACAAGACCCTGTTCGGCATGATCAAGCACACCCACCAGCGCTCGCCCGCGCATACCTTGTCCGCGTATTCGGACAACGCCGCGGTGATCGAGGGCAGCACCGGCAAACGTTTCTTCGCTGACCCTGCCGATGGCGTGTGGCGCGGCCACGAGGAACGCATCGACTTCGCGATCAAGGTGGAGACGCACAACCATCCCACCGCGATCGCGCCGTGGCCGGGCGCCGCCACCGGCGCGGGCGGCGAGATCCGCGACGAGGGTGCGACCGGCCGCGGCGGCAAGCCGAAGGCCGGACTTACCGGCTTCTCGGTGTCCGACCTGCGTATTCCCGGCCTGCCGCGGCCGTGGGAAGTGGATCGCCCGCTGCCGCCGCGCATGGCCAGCGCGTTCGAGATCATGCGCGATGGGCCACTCGGCGCCGCCGCGTTCAACAACGAATTCGGCCGTGCCTGCCTCGGCGGCTATTTCCGCAGCTACGAGCACGAGAGCGCCGAACCCGGCCTGCGCCGCGGCTACGACAAGCCGATCATGCTGGCCGGCGGGCTGGCCAACCTGCGCCCCGGCCACGTGCTGAAGCACGCGGTGCAACCGGGCAACAAGGTGATCGTGCTGGGCGGTCCGGCAATGCTGATCGGGCTGGGCGGCGGCGCGGCCTCGTCGGTGGCCGGCGGCGCGTCGAGCGCGGAACTGGACTTCGCCTCGGTGCAGCGCGACAACGCCGAGATGGAGCGGCGCTGCCAGGAAGTGATCGACGCCTGCTGGGCGCGTGGCGAGCACAACCCGATCGTCAGCGTGCACGACGTCGGCGCCGGCGGCCTGTCCAACGCGATTCCCGAGCTGCTCAACGACGCTGGCGTCGGCGGCGTGATCGACCTGTCGAAGATTCCCTGCGACGACCCCTCGCTGTCGCCGATGCAGGTGTGGAGCAACGAGTCGCAGGAACGCTACGTGCTGGCGATCGGCCCGGAAAACCTGGCCGAGTTCGAGGCGATGTGCCAGCGCGAGCGCTGCCCGTATGCGGTAGTCGGCGACGCCACGGTCGAGCGCCAGCTGGTGCTGACCGACCCGCGCCGCGGACTGACCGTGATCGACCTGCCGATGGACGTGCTGTTCGGCAAGCCGCCGCGGATGCATCGCGACGCCACGCGGCTGAAGGTACGCATCGACCTGGTGCCGGACCTTACCGGCATCGGCATGGACGAGGCGCTGCTGCGCGTGCTGCGGCTGCCTGGCGTGGGCAGCAAGAGTTTCCTGATCACCATCGGCGACCGCACTGTCGGCGGCCTGAATGCGCGTGACCCGATGGTCGGTCCGTGGCAGGTGCCGGTGGCCGATTGCGCGGTGACCATCGCGGATTTCGACGGCTATGCCGGCGAGGCGATGGCGCTGGCCGAGCGCGCGCCGGTGGCCTTGCTGAGCAGCGCCGACGCGGCGCGGTTGACGGTCGGCGAGGCGATCACCAACCTGGCCGCCGCACCGATCGCCAGTCTCGGCGAGATCCGCCTCTCGGCAAACTGGATGGCCGCGGTCAACCATCCGGGCGAGGATGCCGCGCTGTTCGATGCGGTCAAGGCGATCGGCATGGAACTGTGCCCGGAGCTGGAGATTTCCATCCCGGTCGGCAAGGACTCGCTGTCGATGCAGACGGTGTGGCAGGACGGCGGCACCGCGCAGCGCACGGTGTCGCCGGTGTCGCTGGTGATCACCGGTTTCGCGCGGGTCAGCGATGTGCGCCGCACGCTCACGCCGCAACTCAAGCTCGATCGTGGCGACTCCGCGTTGTGGCTGATCGACCTGGGCGCCGGGCGCGATCGCCTGGGCGGTTCGGCGCTGACCCAGGTGTTCAATCGCTCGGGCGGCGTGCCGCCGAACCTGGACGATGCGAAACGGCTGAAGGCGCTGTTCGAGCTGATCCAGGAAGCGAATGCGGGTGGCTTGCTGCTGGCCTATCACGACCGTTCCGACGGCGGCATCATCACCACCTTGCTGGAGATGGCGTTCGCCGGCCATTGCGGTCTGGAAATCCATCTGGACGGCTGGGCCGAGGCGACCTTGCGCGCGCTGTTCAACGAGGAACTCGGCGCGGTGGTGCAGGTAGCCGAGGCGAACCGCGAGGCGTTCGAGGCCTTGCTGGTCAAGCACGGCCTGGCCGGCATCAGCCACCGCATCGGGCGGCCGAAGGAGAAGCTTGGCATCAAGCTGTTCCTTGGCGACGAGACCTTGTTCAAGTGGCACTGGAGCACGCTGTTCAAGGCGTGGAACGAGACCAGCCACGCGATGCAGCGGCTGCGCGACAACCCGCTCACCGCCGATGCCGAATCGGAATGGCGGCTCGACGATGCCGATCCGGGCATCACGCCGAAGCTCACGTTCGATCCGGCGCAGGATGTCGCCGTGCCGTTCATCGGCAAGGGCGCGCGCCCGCGTATCGCGATCCTGCGCGAGCAGGGCGTCAACGGCCAGGTCGAGATGTCGGCCGCGTTCACCCGCGCCGGTTTCGACGCGTTGGACGTGCACATGTCCGATCTCGCCAGCGGGCGGATCAGGCTGGCGGACTTCCGCGGCTTCGCGGCCTGCGGCGGCTTTTCCTACGGCGACGTGCTCGGTGCCGGCCGCGGCTGGGCTACCTCGATCCTGTACAACGACATGCTGCGCGCGCAGTTCGCCGCGTTCTTCGCCGATCCGACGAAATTCGCGCTGGGCGTGTGCAACGGCTGCCAGATGCTGTCGCAGCTGAAGGAGATCATTCCCGGCGCGCAGCACTGGCCGAAGTTCCTGCGCAACGCGTCCGAACAGTACGAGGCGCGCCTGGCCACGCTGGAGATCCTCGACACGTCGAGCATCTTCTTCAAGGGCATGGCCGGCTCGCGGATTCCGGTGGCGGTGGCGCACGGCGAAGGCCGGGTGAGTTTCCCGCACGCCTGCAGCCCGTCGAAGTCGAATGGCGCGGTACGCTTCGTCGACAACCGCGGCAGGCCGACCGAAAACTTTCCGCTCAACACCAACGGCTCGCCCGGCGGCCTGGCCGGCTTCACCGCCGCCGATGGCCGCGTGACGATCATGATGCCGCACCCCGAGCGCGTGTTCCGCAGCGTGCAGCTGAGCTGGCATCCGGAACAATGGGGCGAGGATTCACCGTGGATGCGCATGTTCCGCAACGCCCGCGTGTGGTGCGGCTGATCGCCCACCGCGCAACGAGGCGCTGAGCGATGGCCCGGCGCCGCTGGCCGGCGTGGCGTGGCGTGCTGGCGCGGGCGGCCTGGCTGGTCCTGCTGGCGTTGTTGCCGTGGTGGCTCGGCCTGCCGTTGCTGCTGGCGCTGGCGGCCGTGGTGACCTTGCTGCAGCACCGGCTCGCCGACGAGCATGCCGTGTTGATCCGGCGTGCCTTGCGCTGGGGCTTGCCGGGTTTGCTGTTCGCGCTGCAGCGGGCACTGGGCGGCGATGCATTCGCCTGGGGCGCGGCCTTGCTGGGTGCCCTGGCCGGTTACACGTTGCTGGCCGGCCTGGAGGCGTGGCTCGACCGCGAGCTGCGCCGTGCACCGGCGGCCGCGCCCTCCGCCGAGTGGCCCGAGCTGGCGATGGCACCGATCGGCCCGGCCGCGGAGATCATCGAGCTGCAGCCGCCGGCGTGGCAGGTCGTCACGGACGAGCTGGTCGATCCGCTGGGTGGTCGCGTGGCTTACCGTGATGGCGCGTACCTCTTTGAAGCCGGCGAGCGCATCGACGGCGTCGGCACGCCGGCTGCATTCAGTCCGGGTGGGCGCTGGTTTGCCGCACGCCTGCACAACGACCGCGGCGTGCTGCTGTGGGATCGCCAGCGCGAGCGGCGGCATCGCCTGCGCGGCTGGCAGCTGGGCGGCTGGTATCGCGAGCAACCGTGGCTGCTCCGCCGCGACGACGACATGCCGCTGGCGTTGCCGGCGGTGCTCGGCGAGGACGATGTGGAAGAAACGTGAAGCCGCGACGAGCCGCGAATTCCGGGTCATGATGCCGCGGACTGTTCTCCCCTCGCGCGTCTCCGCGCATACTTGCCGTGTGGCTACTCCTGCTTCCCATCGCTCGCCGTTCGCGCTGGCGCTCAGCGTGATCGTGGTGTCCGCCGACAGTGGCCCGACGCTGCGTGACTGCGTGCGCGGCGTGCTGGCCAGCACGCTGCCGCTGGAACTGATCCTGGTCGACAACAATTCGCACGACGGCGTGCCCGAGGCGATCGAGCGCGCGCATGCGCACGACGCGCGACTCAAGGTGATCTACAACTATCGCAACCTGGGCTTCGGCCCGGCGGTGAATCTCGCCGCGAAGCAGGCGCATGGCCAGGCGTTGATGATCCTCAACCCCGACTGCCTGCTGCAGCAGGGTGACCTGCAGCGCCTGCTGGCCCTGCTTTCCGGCCAGCCCAGGGCTGGCCTGATCGGCGCGGTGGTGTGCGATGCCGAGGGCCGCCCCGATCCCGCTTCGTGGCGCCGCGACCCGCTGCTGCAGCGCTCGCTCAACAGCCTGCTCGGCCGCCCCGGCGAGAAGATCAACATCGAGCGGGAGATCCCGTCCGAGGTGGTCGAGGCCGAAGCGGTATCGGGTGCGGTGATGCTGATGCCGCGCGCGATGTTCCAGCGCCTCGACGGCTTCGACGAAGACTACTTCCTGCACTGCGAAGACCTGGACCTGTGCCGCCGCGTGCGCGACCTCGGCTACCAGGTGCTGCTGGCCGGCGACGTGCGCGTGCAGCACGGCAAGGGCAGTTCCAGCCGGCACCGCCCGGTGTTCGTCAGCCGCCACAAGCATCGCGGCATGTGGCGCTGGTTCCGCAAGCACGATCCGGCCGCCCGCAATCCGCTGACGGCGGGTGTGGTGTGGCTGGGCATCTGGGCGCATTTCCTGCTGCAGATCCCGGGCCAGCTGTGGCGATTGCCGAGGAAGCGCGGCGCGCAGCGCGCGACCGGAAGCGAATAGCGCGGACGCATCACGTTGCCGGCGTTGCCGAGACGTGTTGCACCGTGCGGCGGGTTTGCCGCACTGTCCACCTTTCCGCTTCCGGTTTCGCCCGTCACCATGTCCAGTCCCCGCGCTCTCGCTACCCTTGCCACGCTCGGCCTGATCGCCATGACTGCGGTATGGGGTTCCACCTTCGTGCTGATCAAGGACGTGGTCGGGCGCATGCCGGTGGCGGATTTCCTGGCCGTGCGTTTCGTGATCGCCGCCGTGGTGATGCTGGCGCTGTTCGCCCGACCGGTGTGGCGGCTGGGTCGCCGGCAGGTGCTGCGCGGCCTGCTGCTCGGCCTGATCTACGGCACCGGCCAGCTGCTGCAGACCTGGGGTCTGTCGCTGATTTCGCCGAGCGTCAGCGGTTTCGCTACCGGCATGTATGTGGTCTTCACGCCGATCCTGGCGCTGCTGCTGTTGCGTCAGCACATGGCCGGCGTGGTGTGGCTGGCCGTGCTGCTGTCTACCGCCGGGCTGGCGCTGCTGTCGTTGAACGGCGTCTCGATCGACCTGGGCGTGTGGCTGACCCTCGCGTCGGCCGCGCTGTACGCGCTGCACATCGTGCTGCTCGGCCAGTGGTCGCGACAGGGCGAAGCGTTCGGCCTGTCGGCGGTGCAGATGGTGGCGATCGCGCTGGTCTGCCTGCTCGCTACCGCGCCGCATGGACCGGTGCTGCCGCCTGACCGCAGCGCCTGGTTCGCGGTGCTGTACATGGCGCTGATCGCCGGCGCCGGCGCGATGCTGATGCAGACCTGGGCGCAGTCGCACCTGCCGGCCACCCGCGCGGCGATCGTGATGACCACCGAGCCGGTGTTCGCCGCCGCGTTCGCGGTGCTGCTGGGCAGCGACGTGCTCGGCTGGCGCATGCTGCTCGGCGGCGGGCTGATCCTGGCCGCGATGTACCTGGTGGAATTGATGCCGCGGCGCGGCGCGCTACCTGCCGAGGCGGTGCATCACGAGGTGTGACGCCTCAACGCATGCCGTGCGGTCCGCGTCTGCAGCGCGACACGCACCAGGTAAACAACGATCGCGGCGTTGCCGATCAGCGCAGCCAGCTTGAACCAGCCGAAACCGTGCAGCGTCTCATACAGTTCCAGCGGGACCAGCGAGCCGGTGGCGATCACCGTGAACCACTCGGCCCAGTACTTGCCCAGCCACAGGCCGACGCCTTCGATGCCGAACAGCACGGCGTAGCCGAGGGCGACCGCGCCGACCGCGACGAACCGGCTCGGCCCGAAATCCTCCAGCAGGCCGACCAGCTTCCAGCGCAAGCTGTCGCTGTCGGCCAGCGAAAGGTGCTCCAGCCAGTGCACCAGATGTTCGAAGTTCTGTTGGCGGTCGAGATGGAACGCCGCCATCGCCACCAGGACCAGGCACACGGTCTTGACGATCTCGTAGACCGCGATGACACGCAGGCCGGCGTGATGCGGGTGGGGCGTGGGCGCCACTGCGCCGGCGGTGGATTCGGGAATGGGCATCGGGTGGTGACTGGAGGAGCAGCGCGTATTGTCGCCGAACCCGTATGGAAGGGCTTGTGCGGGACGTCATGGCCTTGCACGGGCGGCAACCGTCCCGGCCCGCACTCGATACGCTGCGGTAGCGGGAGCGGGAAAGCGCAGGCAGCTGACGCGAATGAAACCGCCGCGGTCCTGTTGCCCCACATCGAACTGCCACACTATGCGCATGGAGTGGGCGAGCCGGGTTCACTCGCGAAGATCGGAAAGTGAGCCCGCTCCCGATTTGCCCGTTTCCTGCTTCAGAGGTCAGCCATGTCCCACCGTATCGAGCACCCTGCCACAGTTGCACCTGCCTCGGACGAGTCCATGCCGCGTGCCGGCGACCAGTCGCATGGTCCGTCGATCGTTGGCCTGCGTGACGCGAAACTCGGCGGCTGGTATCGCGAGGACACCGGCGAATTGTTCCGCGGCATGCCGATCGGTACCGATGACGTGGTGGTGGATGTCGGCTGTGGCGCCGGCGTCAACAGCGTGTTCTGTGCGCGTCGCGGAGCGCACGTCTACGCCATCGACCGGGAGCCGCAGGTGATCCGCGAAGTGCATGCGCGGCTGAGCGTCGAAGGCAGCGGCACGCCCACGGCGCTGGTTAGCGACGCGAACCCCTTGCCGCTGGACGACGGCATGGCCACGCGGGTGATCTGCACCGAGGTGTTGCAGCACGTCGATGACCCGCAAAAAATGTTGGCCGAGCTGTTCCGGGTCGGTGCTTCGGGCGCCCTCTACCTGCTCAGCGTACCCGGCGCGCTGCAGGAGGGCTTGCAGGAAAAAGTGTTGCCGCCGCCGTACCGCGGGCAACCCGGTGGCGCCGTGCGGGTGATCGCTCGCGACGAGTTGGCGCGGTGGGTCCGCGAGGCCGGCCTGGTGGTGATGGAGCACACCCAGCACGGATTCTTCTGGTCGATCTGGTGGGCACTGTTCTGGGGTTGCGAGGTGGAGCTGTACGACCCGGCGCACCCGGTGCTCGATCACTGGACCGCCGCCTGGCAAGCCCTGCTGGACATGCCGCAGGGCCACCAGCTCAAGCAGCAACTGGACGAGTTCATGCCGATCAGTCAGATCATCGTGGCGCGCAAGCCGTGAGCCGTGTTTGCGTGGGGCGTGGTCCCGCGCTGCTCTCGCCACCGTCCTGAAGGACAGTGGCTTTCGGGCATTCAGCAGCAGCGCCCGCCGCCGCCCTTGTAGCGCGCTTCCTGCCGCTCGCGGAAGAACTCGCCGTAGCTGGGCACCTTGCGCTCGGGATGATGTTCGCGCAGGTGCTTCACGTAGACGTCGTAGTCGGGCACGCCGCAGCACAGGCGGGCGGTTTGCACCGCCCACTTGCACACGGACTGGAGGGTCGTGTTCATCACGTCGTCCTCAGCCGGCCACGCTGCTCAGCGCCACGTACGGTTCTTCGTGCGCGGTCGGGTGGTTGGTCTGCCAGGCCTTGACCAGCGCGCGCAGGCAGAACAGCACCATCGCCACCACCAGCGCCATGAACAGGCCGGTCATCACCATGTCCACGTAGTTGTTGGTGACGATCCGCTGCATCTCCGCCGCCGACTTGGCCGGCGCCATCAGCTGGCCCTGCTGCATCGCGGCCGAGTACTTGTTCGCGGCCGCGGTGAAGCTGATCGGACCGACCAGTTTTTCGAAACCGGCGGTGAGCGTGCAGACGATCAGCCACAACGCGGGGAGACCCGGTACCCACACGTAGCGCTCGCGCTTGAGCTTCACCACCACCACCGTGGCCAACATCAGCGCGATCGCGGCGAGCATCTGGTTGGCGATGCCGAACAGTGGCCACAAGGTGTTGATACCGCCGAGCGGGTCGACCGCGCCCTGGTACAGGAAGTAGCCCCACAGCGCCACGCAGATCGCGGTGGCCAGCAGGTTGCCGGTCCACGATTCGGTTTCCTGCAGCGGCTTGTGGATCAGGCCGGCGATCTCCTGGATCATGAAGCGGCCCACGCGGGTGCCGGCGTCCACCGTGGTGAGGATGAACAGCGCCTCGAACAGAATCGCGTAGTGGTACCAGAACGCCATCATGCCGCCGCCGGGAAGGATGTTGTGCAGCAGCTGGGCCATGCCCACGGCCAGCGTCGGCGCGCCGCCGGCGCGGCCGAGGATGCTGCCCTCGCCAATGTCCTTCGCGGTCTGCAGCAGTTCGTCCGGGGTCACCACGAAGCCCCACTGGCTGATCGTGGTGGCCGCTTCCTGCACGGTGGTGCCGACGATCGCGCCCGGCGAGTTCATCGCGAAGTACACGCCCGGGTGCAGCGAGGCGGCGGCGACCAGCGCCATGATCGCCACGAAGGCTTCCATCAGCATGCCGCCGTAGCCGACCATGCGCGCCTGGCCTTCGTTGGCGAGCAGCTTGGGCGTGGTGCCGGAGGCGATGATCGAATGCCAGCCGGACACCGCGCCGCAGGCGATGGTGATGAACAGGAACGGGAACAGGTTGCCGGCGAATACCGGGCCGGTACCGTCGATGAACTTGGTCACCGCCGGCAATTGCAAGGTCGGCGCGGACAGGAAGATCGCCAGCGCGAGCAGCGCGATGGTGCCGATCTTGAGGAAGGTACTGAGGTAATCGCGCGGTGCCAGCAGCAGCCACACCGGCAGCACCGAAGCGCAGGAGCCGTAGGCGATCAGCAGCCAGGCCAGCGCCTTGGCGTCGAAGTCGAACAGCGGCGACAGCGTGGCGGAGTCGGCCACATGCTTGCCGAACCAGATCGAGGCCAGCAGCAGCACCAGGCCGATGAGCGACACTTCCAGGATGCGGCCCGGGCGGAACCAGCGCAGATAGCCGCCCATCAGCAGCGCGATCGGGATGGTGGCGGCCACGGTGAACGTGCCCCACGGGCTGTGCGTGAGCGCCTTGACCACCACCAGCGCCAGCACCGCCAGCACGATCATCATCAGCACCAGCACGCCGATCATCGCCACCAGGCCCGGCACCGGCCCCAGCTCCTCGCGCAGCATGTGGCCGAGCGAACGGGCGTCGCGGCGCAGCGACAGGCCGAGGATCATGAAATCCTGCACCGCACCGGCAAACACCACGCCGAACAGGATCCAGATCGTGCCGGGCAGGTAACCCATCTGCGCTGCCAGTACCGGGCCCACCAGCGGGCCGGCGCCGGCGATCGCGGCGAAATGGTGACCGAACACTACCCACTTGTCGGTGGGCACGTAATCCAGGCCGTCGTTGCGCAGCACGGACGGCGGCGCGCGGGTCGGGTCCAGCTTCAGTACCGAGTGTTCGACGAATTTGCCGTAGAAGCGGTAGCCGATCACGAAGATGGCGATCGACGCGGCGACCAGCCAGATCGCATTGATCGGCTCGCCTCGTCGCAGCGCGACCACACCCAGGCAGAACGCGCCGACGATGGCGATGGCGACCCACAATATCTTGCTGGCCGGACTGGGTTTGGGTATGACGGCGGATTGCATGGGCGGGCTCTCCTGGGCAATGCCGCAAGGGTCGTCCTGCCAGTGGCGATGGTCAATCCCAAAAGCGGTCAACCGGCATTAGCCATTGGTCGAATAGCGCGGTCCGTGTCATCACGCCGTGACGAGGCGGTGGCGCTACACTGGCCGCCCCCGACTCCAGGGAATTCGTCATGCGCACCGCGATTCGCTGTGGTTTGCTGAGCCTTGCCCTCACGGTCGCCGCGCTACCGCTTGCGGCCGCCGGCTCGGGCCAGTTCAAGGACCTGCTGAACAAGGTCAAGCAGTCGACGCATGCGTCCAATGCATCGCAGCTCGGCAGCAATTTGCCGAACAGCGACATCGCCGCCGGACTCAAGGAGGCGTTGGCCAAAGGCACCACCAACGCGATCAACAGCCTGGGCCGCGACGGCGGCTTCTGGAACAACAGCAAGGTGCGCATTCCGCTGCCGGGCAAACTGGAGCAGGCCAGCAAGCTGGCGCGCCAGCTGGGGCAGGGCGCCAAGGTCGATGCGTTCGAGCTGAGCATGAACCGGGCTGCGGAGAAGGCGGTGCCGCAGGTGGCCGAGATCTTCGGCGATGCGATCCGCAAGATGACCCTGGATGACGCACGCGGCATCCTCGCCGGCGGCGACCATGCGGCCACCGACTTCTTCCGCCGCGTCGCCGGCGATGCGTTGACCGCGCGCATCCATCCGATCGTGGCCAAGGCCACCGACAGCGTCGGCGTCACCCAGAAGTACAAATCGTTCACCGCCGGCGGCATGGGCGGCGAACTGGGCAGCGCGCTAGGTGCATTCGGCGGCAAGTCGGGCAAGTCGAACAAGGGCGGCAGTCCGCTGGACCTGGACGACTACGTGACCGCGAAGACCCTGGATGGCCTGTTCACCACCATCGGCGAACAGGAGCAGTCGATCCGTCACA
>NZ_BAAAFK010000001.1:862312-1027698 GCF_039523495.1 Rhodanobacter soli
GCTTTTTGCTGTTGAAGCATGGGGCATCGCCGCTTGTACCGGCATCGCATCGACCACAGATCATCCGGTAACAGTGTTCAAGGCGAGGCTCCGCATGATCCGCGAAATCCTGAAAATGGGCGACCCGCGCCTGCTGCGCATCGCGCCGCTGGTGCCCCCCGCGATGCTGGGCAGCGCGGAGCTCGATGCGCTGATCGCCGACATGTTCGAGACCATGCAGGCCGCCGATGGGGTTGGTTTGGCCGCACCGCAGATCGGCGTCGACCTGCAGCTGGTGATCTTCGGCTTCGAGCATTCCGAGCGTTACCCCGACGCCCCCGATGTGCCGCGCACGATCCTGCTCAACCCGGTGATCACGCCGCTGTCGCAGGACATGGAAGAGGGCTGGGAAGGCTGCCTGTCCGTGCCTGGCCTGCGCGGCGCAGTGAACCGCTACACGCTGATCCGCTACGAAGGCATTGACCCGCAGGGCACGCGCATCGAACGCACCGCCGAGGGCTTCCATGCCCGTGTGGTGCAGCACGAGTGCGACCACCTGATCGGCCGGTTGTATCCGTCGCGCATCACCGACTTCAGCAAGTTCGGCTATACCGACGTGCTGTTTCCGGGAATCGATGTAAAGGACGAGTGATGCATGCCGTATGGCAAGACCGGCAGGTTGCCCGTTGCGCGATACATCACGGATGATGCAGCACCCCAGCACGAGTGACCGAAGGATGCTGCCAGCGGAATCGACCCGGCCGGGTGCGCGTCATGACGCTCTTGCTCGCAATCCCGGCATCGACCTGCTGCGTGGGTTGGCGATCGTGCTGGTGGTGTTCAACCATCTCGGCCTGCGCATTCCGCTGAGGAAAACCGCGCTGGCCGACGTGCTGCCGACGTGGCTGCTGAGCCGGCTGAACTACAACGGCTACGAGGCGGTGTTCGTGTTTTTCGTGATCTCGGGATTCCTGATCGCGGGCAACGCGTTGCGCCGCTGGGGCAGCCTGGAACGGATCGACTTGCGCGCGTTCTACGCGCGGCGCTTCGCCCGCATCGTGCCGTGCCTGCTGGCGCTGGTGGCGGTGCTGAGCGTGCTGCACTTGGCCGGCGTGCGCGATTACACGATCGTCCACGCCAATCATTCGCTGCCGCGCGCGATCCTCGCCGCGCTCGGCCTGCACCTGAACTGGTACGAAGGACAGACTGGCTACCTGCCGGGCAGCTGGGACGTGCTGTGGTCGCTGTCGATCGAGGAGGTGTTCTACATCGGCTTTCCGCTGGTGTGCCTGCTGACGCGGCGGCGCTGGATCCTGCTGCCGGCGCTGGTGCTGCTTGCGTTGTCGCTGCCGTTCACGCGAGCCATGCTGGACGGCAACGAGATCTGGCAGGAGAAGGCTTACCTGCCGGGCATGGCGGCGATCGCTACCGGGGTGATCGGCGCGCTGCTGGCGGCGCGTTGGCCGACCCCGTCCGCAGGGCAGGTCGGGGCCCTCTACGCGTTCGGCGTGGTCGGCCTGCTGGCCTCGACGCTGGGCGGGCGCTGGCTGTGGCCGCTGCTGCACGACGGCGTGATGCTGTTGCTGACGGTGTCCGCGATGTCGTTGCTGCTCGCCTGCCAGGCGAGCCCGCCACGCCCGTGGCGTGGCTTCGGCTGGCTGCACTCGTGGGGGCGGCTGAGTTACGAGATCTACCTCAGCCATATGTTCGTGGTGTTTCCGCTGGTATGGCTGTATCGCGCCAGCGGCGGCGACGTGACCCTCGGCTTCCTGTGGTATCCGCCGGCGCTGCTGCTGTGCTGGGGACTCGGTGCACTGGTGGCGCACGGGTTGTCGCAACCGTGCGAACGCTGGTTGAGGCGGCGTCTGTCCAGGCCATCCGCGGTCGAGGCGACCGCCATCTGTCCGGCCGGCTGATGCTGCGTGCGCGCAGTCATGGCGGGTCCCTGCCGACGCCGGCAACAACCGTTGAACTCCCCGTAGCGTAAGCTGTGAGAGGGCGGCTGTCCGCCCGGGAGAAGTTCGGTGAAGAAAGAAGATGAAACGCACATGCAGATCGTTTCTGCGGATATCAGCTCGGAATCGCTCACCGGCATGGTGATTTTTCGGCCGCACTGCGTGTCGCGGTCGGGGCGCAACGTGGGTGAGACGAGCAAGACCGGAAACTGGTATGCCCTGCGCCCGGCCGAGGTACGCAGTTTTGCGCGTGCACTGCTGGACGCAGCCGACACGCTGGATCTGAAAGTGAAGACGCTGCAAGCATCGAAGGTGGCGGCCGGGTGACATGGCCGATGCCGCATCGTTGCGGCATGCGCTCAGTCGCGCCGGTACCGGTTGATCGTGTCGCGCAATTCGCTGGTCGCGGTGCGAGCGGCCGCGGCGAAGTCCTCGCCGTGACCCGCATACAGGATCGCGCGTGAGGAACTGACCAGCAACCCGGTGCCGTCGGCTGAGCGGCCGTGGTGCAGCACTGCTTTCACGTCGCCGCCCTGGGCACCGATACCCGGCACCAGCAACGGCATGTTCCCGACCACTGCACGCACTTTGCCCAGTTCCTCCGGCCAGGTGGCACCGGTGACCAGGGCGCAGTTGCCATGGCCGTTCCAGTCGCGGGCAATGGTCTCGGCCACGCGCAGATACAGCGGCTGGCCGCCGCAATCCAGCGCCTGGAAATCCGCGCCGCCAGGGTTGGAAGTGCGGCAGAGCAGGATCACGCCCTTGTCGGCACGATCGAGGAACGGCTGGATCGAGTCGCGGCCGAGGTACGGGTTCAGCGTCACCGCATCGGCCTGATAGCGCTCGAACGCCTCGCTGGCGTAGTGCTGCGCCGTGCTGCCGATGTCGCCACGCTTGGCGTCGAGGATCACCGGCACGCCGGGATGCTTCGCGTGGATGTGCGCGATCAGCCGCTCCAGCGCGTCTTCGGCGCGCAGTGCGGCGAAGTGCGCGATCTGCGGCTTGAACGCGCAGACCAGGCCGGCGGTGGCGTCGACGATGGCGGCGCAAAAGTCGAATACCGCGTCGGGCGTGCCGCGCAGGTGGGCGGGGAATTTCGCCGGCTCCGGGTCGAGCCCGACGCAGACCAGGGAGTCGTTGCGGGTCCAGGTCTGCTGCAGTGACTGCATGAAGTGCATCGAAAGTCTCCGTGCGTGCACCTCCCCCCTGCGCGTCCCCAAGGGACTTCCTTCGGTCGCAGGGGGAGGCTGGTAAAGCGTTACGCGAGCTTCTTGTATTTCACGCGGTGCGGCCGTGCGCCTTCCTCGCCGAGGCGGCGCTTCTTGTCGGCCTCGTACTCGTTGTAGTTGCCGGGGAAGAACTCCACGTGCGAGTCGCCCTCGAACGCGATGATGTGGGTGGCGATGCGGTCGAGGAACCAGCGGTCATGCGAGATCACGATCGCCGAGCCGGGGAATTCCAGCAGCGCATCTTCCAGCGCGCGCAGGGTTTCCACGTCCAGGTCGTTGGACGGTTCGTCAAGCAGCAGCACGTTGCCGCCCTGCAGCAGGGTCTTGGCCATGTGCAGGCGGCCACGCTCGCCGCCGGACAGGTTGCCGACGATCTTCTGCTGGTCGGTGCCCTTGAAGTTGAAGCGGCCGATGTAGGCGCGCGACTGGATCTCGAAGTTGCCGATGGTGATGATGTCCGAACCGCCGGAGACTTCCTGCCACACGTTGTTCTTCGGATCGAGCGCATCGCGCGACTGGTCGACATATGCCAGCTTGGTGGTGAGGCCGAGCTTCACCTCGCCCGAGTCCGGCGTTTCCTTGCCCATGATCATCTTCATCATGGTGGACTTGCCGGCGCCGTTCGGGCCGATCACGCCGATGATCGCGCCCGGCGGCACCTTGAACGACAGGTCATCGATCAGCACGCGGTCGCCGAACGACTTGGTGACGTTCTTGAACTCGATCACCTCTTGGCCCAGCCGCTCGCCCGGCGGGATGAAGATCTCATTGGTCTCGTTGCGGCGCTGGTAGTCGACCGAGTTCAGTTCCTCGAAGCGGGCCAGGCGGGCCTTGCCCTTGGACTGGCGGCCCTTGGCGGCCGAACGCACCCATTCCAGCTCCTTCGCGATCGCCTTCTGGCGCGACTTCTCCTGGTTCGCTTCCTGCTTCAGGCGGGCGTCCTTCTGCTCCAGCCATTCGGTGTAGTTGCCCTTCCACGGAATGCCGCGGCCGCGGTCGAGTTCGAGGATCCACTCGGCGGCGTTGTCGAGGAAGTAGCGGTCATGCGTGACCGCCACCACGGTGCCGGGATAGTCATGCAGGAATTTTTCCAGCCAATCCACCGACTCGGCATCCAGATGGTTGGTCGGCTCGTCCAGCAGCAGCATGTCCGGCTTGGACAGCAGTAGGCGGCACAGCGCCACGCGGCGCTTCTCACCACCGGACAGCGGGCCGATGATCGCGTCCCATGCCGGCAGGCGCAGCGCGTCGGCGGCTACCTCGAGTTGGCGTTCCAGCGCATGCGCATCGTTGGCGGCCAGCAGGTTCTCGAGCTTTTCCTGCTCCTTGGCGAGCTTGTCGAAATCGGCGCCGTCCTCGGCGTAGGCGGTGTAGACCTCTTCCAGCCGTTTCTGCGCGTCGAGGATTTCCGACACGCCTTCCTCGACCACTTCGCGTACGGTCTTTGCCGGATTCAGGTCGGGCTCCTGCGCCAGGTAGCCGATCTTGGTGCCCGGCTGCGCGCGCGCCTCGCCCTGGAAGTCCTTGTCGACGCCGGCCATGATGCGCAGCACGGTGGACTTGCCCGCGCCGTTGACGCCGAGCAGGCCGATCTTGGCGCCGGGGAAAAAGCTGAGCGAGATGTCCTTGATGATCTGGCGCTTCGGCGGGACGGTCTTGCTGACCCCGTTCATGGTGAAGATGTACTGCGAGCTCATGCAACCTCCGAAGGCGTGCGCCGCGCCGCCTGCTTAGGTCGGCACGGAAAGGGAATTCATCAAACCGCTTATTATAGCGGTTCGTGGCGTCGCACCGTCGCCGCCGCCCGGATCCGCCCGGCGGTGGCCGTAAACGCCCGGCAGCGCTACACTTTCCGGCTAAACCCGCTCCCTACCTGTTGAGGTCAGAATGTTCCCCAAGGACTGCACGATTGCCGGTTATGACGATGAACTGGCCAAGTCAATTGCTGAAGAAGGCCAGCGTCAGGAGGACCACGTCGAGCTGATCGCCTCGGAGAACTACGCCAGCCCGCGGGTGATGGAAGCGCAAGGTTCCAAGCTCACCAACAAGTACGCCGAGGGTTACCCGGGCAAGCGCTACTACGGCGGTTGCGAGTACGTGGACGTCGCCGAAAAGCTGGCGATCGAGCGGTTGAAGCAATTGTTCGACTGCGACTATGCCAACGTGCAGCCGCACTCCGGCTCGCAGGCGAACCAGGCGGTGTATCTGGCGCTGCTGCAGCCGGGCGACACCATCCTGGGCATGAGTCTCGCGCACGGCGGCCATCTCACCCACGGCGCCAAGGTCAACATCAGCGGCAAGCTGTTCAACGCGGTGCAGTACGGCGTCGACGAGAACGGCCTGATCGACTACGACGAGCTGCAGCGCCTGGCCACCGAGCACCAGCCGAAGATGCTGGTCGGCGGTTTCAGCGCCTACTCGCAGGTGGTCGACTGGGCGCGCATGCGCCAGATCGCCGATTCGGTCGGCGCGCTGTTCTTCGTCGACATGGCCCACGTCGCCGGCCTGGTGGCCGCGGGCGTGTACCCGAGCCCGCTGCCGCACGCGCACGTGGTCACCTCCACCACCCACAAGACCCTGCGCGGCCCGCGCGGCGGCATCATCGTCGCCAAGGGTGCGGGCGAAGAGATCGAGAAGAAGCTGCAGTCGATCGTGTTCCCCGGCATCCAGGGCGGCCCGCTGATGCACGTGATCGCGGCCAAGGCGGTGGCGTTCAAGGAGGCGCTGGAGCCTGCCTTCACCGTCTACCAGACCCAGGTGGTGAAGAACGCCAAGGCGATGGCGAAGACTTTCATGGCACGCGGCTACAAGATCGTTTCTGGCGGCACCGAGAACCACCTGATGCTGGTCGACATGATCGGCCGCGACGTCACCGGCAAGGCCGCAGAAGAGGCGCTCGGCAAGGCGCACATCACGGTGAACAAGAACGCCGTGCCGAACGACCCGCGCAAGCCCTTCGTCACCTCCGGCCTGCGCATCGGCACCCCGGCCGTCACCACCCGCGGCTACATGGAAGCGGACGTGACCGAACTGGCCAGCTGGATCTGCGACGTGCTGGATGCACCCGCCGACGAGGCGGTGATCGCCCGCGTGCGCGGGAACGTCACGGCACAATGCAAGAAGTTTCCGGTCTACGGTTGACGCGGGAACGGGGAACAGGGAACAGGGAACAGGGAACATGGAGGTTCCGGTGGCTCAGGATTTTCGGGAGTTGCGGGTTTGGCAGGATGCGATGGCGCTGGCTGAGGCGGTCCATACGGTGACGCGGAAGTTTCCTTCCGAAGAGCGGTTTGGATTGACGAGTCAGTTGCTTCGGGCTTCGGTTTCTATCGCGTCATGCATTGCCGAAGGCAATGCCCGCAGTTCCACACGTGACTATTTGAGGTTTTTGTCCATGTCTTGCGGCTCAGTTGCTGAAGTCGAAACACAGTTGCTGCTTGCGCAGCGCTTCGGCTATTTGTCTGACACCGACGTGTCCTCGCTGTTGACACCGCTGCACGGACTTGCAAGGCAGCTTCAAGCGCTGAAAAAGGCGCTGTCGTCCAGACTGGCTGCCAGCCATGCGTTCCCCGTTTCCCGTTTCCCGTTCCCCGCCCGCTGATGCACTGCCCCTTCTGCCAGCACGAAGACACCCGCGTGATCGACTCACGGCTCACCGAAGACGGCGCCAGCGTGCGTCGTCGGCGCGAGTGCGAGCAGTGCGGCGAGCGCTTCAATACGTACGAGACGGCCGAACTGAAGTTGCCGACGATCGTGAAGAGCGGCGAGCGGCGCGAGGTGTTCGACGAGCGCAAGCTGCGGGTGAGTTTCGAGCGCGCCTTGCAGAAGCGGCCGGTGGCCAGCAGTGACGTGGACAGCGCCGTGCGCACCATCATCAACGACCTGCGCCGCAGCGGCGAGCGCGAGGTGCCGTCGCGGCAGCTCGGCGAACTGGTGATGCGCGAGCTGAAGAACCTCGACCAGGTCGCCTACGTGCGTTTCGCCTCGGTCTACCGCAAGTTCGAGGACGTGCACGCGTTCCGCGAGGAGATCGAGAAGCTGGAGCGCGACCTGCCCGGACTGGCCGACTTGCAGTTGCCCTTGCTCGGCGGCGGCAAGCGTGAAGGCAAGTGACCTCACCGTAGGGGCGCACGCTGTGCGCGAAAAGCCCGCGTTGCGGTGACATCATTCGCGCACAAGGTGCGCTCCTACAAAGGCGCGGCGTCGTGACCGACTTTTTTTCGGCTTTTGATCACACTCACATGGCGCACGCTTTGCGCCTGGCCGAACGCGGTCTGTGCACCACCCAGCCGAATCCGCGCGTGGGTTGCGTGATCGTGCATGGCGACGAGGTGGTCGGCACGGGTTTCCACCAACGTGCCGGCGAGCCGCATGCCGAGGTATACGCGCTGCGCGAAGCCGGCGAACGGGCGCGTGGCGCCACCGCCTATGTGACGCTGGAGCCCTGCGCGCACCACGGCCGCACGCCGCCTTGCGCCGATGCGCTGGTTGCCGCCGGGGTGAAGCGGGTGGTGATCGCCGCCGAGGATCCGTTCCCGCAGGTTGCCGGCCGCGGCATCGGCACGTTGCGCGACGCCGGGGTCAGGGTCGATGTCGGCCTGATGCGCGAGGCGGCGCGTGAACTCAACGTCGGCTTCTTCAGCCGGATCGAGCGCGGCCGTCCGTGGGTGCGGGTAAAACTGGCGATGAGTCTGGACGGCCGCACCGCATTGGCCAACGGCGAGTCGAAGTGGATCACCGGCGAGGCCGCGCGTGCCGACGTGCAACGCTGGCGCGCGCGCAGCTCGGCGATCCTCAGCGGCAGCGGCACCGTGCTGGCCGACGACCCGCGGCTCACCGTGCGCCTGCCCGAAGGCGAGGCGTTCGCGCCGCCGTTGCGCGTGATCCTCGACCGCCAGCTGCGCACGCCGGCCGGTAGCCATGTGCTGGACGGATCGGTGCCCACCCTGCTGCTGCACGGCGCGGCGGCATCCGGCGCGGACGAGCGCTTCGCGCGGGTCGAGCGGATCGCGCTGCCCGCGCCTGGCGATGCCCTGGACCTGCGCGCCATGCTCGCCCTGCTGGCCGGCCGCGGTTGCAACGAGGTACATGTCGAGGCCGGCCCGACCCTGTGCGGCGCGCTGTTCGCCGCGGGCCTGGCCGACGAATTGCTGCTCTACGTCGCGCCCCTGCTGCTGGGCGATGCCGCGCGCCCGCTGCTGCAGCTGCCCTCGCTTGACGACATGGCCCGGCGCTGGCGGTTGCAGGTGATCGACCAGCGCATGCTGGGTGCAGACTGGCGGTTGCAGCTGCGCCCCGTCTGATCCGCGCGTGGCGCGCGCGGGCGAACGCTGCATTCGCCGCAGCGGCACCCGAGCCGGCGCGCGGCAGTGCTAGACTGCGCCGGCCGGTCATGCCGGTAAACATCACATAGCGTCTTCAGGGCGGGGTGAGATTCCCCACCGGCGGTAGGTTGAAGGGCCAGTCCCGACAACAAGCCCGCGAGCGCTCACGGCAACCGCCGTGAGGTCAGCAGATCCGGTCGAATGCCGGAGCCGACGGTTGGAAGCGGGTGACCGTTTCCTCACAGTCCGGATAAAGAGAAGACGGCAGGGCGGACGCTTCGCGGCGTGTGCCTGGCCTCATGCCTTGGGGCGTACTCGCTCGGATTCATGCGGATACGTTTCATGAAAGCCATCGCCATCATGCAGTCCATCGCCCTCCCGCCGGAGGTGCGTTGATGTTCACCGGCATCATCCAGTCCGTGGGCCGCATCGCGCGGCTCGAACCGCGTGGCGGCGACGTGCGGCTGGCCGTCGATACCGCCGACCTCGATCTCGCCGACGTGCAGCTGGGCGATTCGATCGCCGTGTCCGGCGTGTGCCTCACCGCGATCACGCTGGAACCACGCGGCTTCAGCGCCGATGTCTCCAACGAGACGCTGTCGCTGACTTCGCTGGGCCAGTTGAAGGCCGGCGACCCGGTGAACCTGGAAAAGGCGCTGCGCCTGGCCGACCGGCTGGGCGGGCACCTGGTCTCCGGCCATGTCGACGGTCTCGGCAAGGTGGTTTCGATCACCCCGGATGGGCGCTCGCAGCGCTGGACGTTCGAGGTGCCGGCGGCGATCTCGCGCTACATCGCGGCGAAAGGCTCGGTGTGCATCGATGGCACCAGCCTCACCGTCAACGAAGTCGCCGGGCATCGCTTCGGCGTCAATCTCATTCCGCACACGGTCGAACACACCGCGTTCCACGCGCGCCGCGTGGGCGACGCGGTGAACATCGAAGCGGACGTGGTGGCGCGCTACATCGAGCGGCTGCTGTCCAGCGGCGAGACGCCGCGGCTGGACGAGGCGTTCCTGAAACAGCACGGCTTCGCATAAACGCTCTCCATCTTTGCCGTCATTCCAGCGCAAGCCGGGATGACGATTCCTTCAGCTCCCCAGGGCAAGACTCATCATGGCTTTCAACACCATTCCCGAAATCCTCGAAGACATCCGCGCCGGCCGCATGGTCGTCATCCTCGACGACGAGGACCGCGAGAACGAGGGCGACCTGATCATGGCGGCGCAGATGGTGCGGCCGGAGGACGTCAACTTCATGGTGCGCGAGGCGCGCGGCCTGTTGTGCCTCACGCTCACCGAGCAGCGCACGCGCCAGCTCGGCCTGCGCCCGATGGTCAGCGACAACACTTCGGCCTACCACACCAACTTCACCGTCTCGATCGAAGCGGCCGAAGGCGTCACCACCGGCATCTCGGCGCACGACCGCGCGCGCACGATCCAGGTGGCGGTGAAGTCCGACGCAAAGCCGCAAGACCTGTCGCAGCCGGGCCATATCTTCCCGCTCACCGCGCAACCCGGCGGCGTGCTGACCCGCGCCGGTCACACCGAGGCCGGTTGCGACCTGGCCGCGCTGGCCGGACTGGAGCCTTCGGCGGTGCTGATCGAGATCCTGCACGAGGACGGCTCGATGGCGCGGCGGCCGGAGCTGGAGATCTTCGCGCAGAAGCACGGCCTGAAGATCGGCACCATCGCCGATTTGATCCGCTACCGCCTGGAGACCGAGAAGACCGTGCAGCGCGTGCACGAGGAAGACGTGGACACCGAGTTCGGCCCGTTCCGCCTGGTCGCCTACCGCGACGCGATCCGCCGTGGCCTGCATTACGCACTGGTACGCGGCAAGGTCGGCGACGGCGCGCCGGTGCTGACCCGCGTGCACGTGCGCAATACGCTGTCCGACGTGCTGCACCTGAAACGCGATGACCTCGGCCTCACCGTGACCTCGGCGCTGCGCCGCATCGCCGACGAAGATCGCGGCGTGCTGCTGGTGCTGTCCGGCGAGGACACCCCGGAGGCGTTGCTGGCCCGACTCAACCGCCAGCCCAGCAAGCAGGCGCCGCAAGAGGCGCAGCAGCAGGAGTGGCGCCAGCTCGGCCTGGGCGCACAGATCCTGGTCGACCTCGGCGTGCACCGCCTGCGCGTGCTGGGCACGCCGCGCAAGATGGTGGGGCTGGGCGGTTTCAGTCTGGAAGTCGTCGAGTACGTGTAGGAGCAGGGTGCGCTCCTGCACGGAATGCGCCTTGTTTTGCCATGCGGTTGCTGCTCCGTCGCCGCATAATCCGACTTTCCTCCACCGACCCGACCCATGCCCGACACCCGTATCCGCCTGATTGCCCCCTCCGGTTACCCGCACGATCGCGCCGCGATGGCGCGCGGCGTGGCACGGCTGCGCGAGGCCGGTTGCGAACTGGACGGGCTGGAGGTGCTCGATCGCAGCGAGCAGCGCTACGCCGGCAGCGACGCGGAGCGTGCGGCCGACCTCAATGCGCTGGCCACGCGGGACGAGTTGCCGGATGTCGTGCTGGCGATCCGCGGCGGCTACGGCGCCACGCGCCTGCTGACGCAACTGCATTACGACGCCTTGCGCGAACGGCTGGGTGGCAGCAGCACCGTGCTGGTCGGCCACAGCGATTTCACTGCCTTGCAGCTGGCGCTGCATGCGAAGAGCGGCCTGTGCACGTTCAGCGGGCCGATGCTGGGTGCCGACTTCGGCGCCGAAGCGCTCAGCGAATTCACCTGGCGGCATTTCTGGGACACCGTGCGCGCGCCGTCTGCGCAGGTCGCGTGGGCCACCACGTCCGAGCTCGAACTCGATGTCGAGGGACCGCTGTGGGGCGGCAACTTGGCCGTGCTGTGCAGCCTGGTCGGTACCCCGTATTTTCCGGCGATCGAGGGTGGCATCCTGTTCGTCGAGGACGTCGGCGAGCCGCCGTTCCGGATCGAGCGGCTGCTGTACCAGCTGCATCTGTCCGGCGTGCTGGGACGCCAGCGCGCACTGCTGCTGGGCAATTTCAGCCAGTGCCGACCCAGCGGCTACGACAACGGCTACGACCTGGGCGACAGTTTCGCGCAGATCCGTCGCGCCAGCGCGATGCCGGTGATCGACGGCCTGCCGATCGGCCACGAGCCGGACAAGTTCACCCTGCCATTCGGCGCGCCGGCACGGCTGCGGGTCGCGGGCGGCACGGCACAGCTGTCTTTCAGCGATTATCCGCATTTGCCGCCGCCCTGACGCCCCGCTCCCTCGGCGAGCCGGGGAGGGTGCCAAGCGAGCAGGCTGGCCGGCAAACCCGTAAAATGGCCGATCTGCATGGGCCGCGCGTCCAACCAAGGAAATCCGCAATGAAGATCATCGAAGGCGATTTCGCCACGCCGAAAGGCCGTTTTGCCATCGTCGCCGGCCGTTTCAACGGCTTCGTCGTGGAACCCCTCGTGGCCGGTGCGCGCGACGTGCTGGTGCGTCATGGCGTGAAGGACGACGCGATCGACCTGATCCGCGTGCCGGGTGCGTGGGAGATCGCGCTGGCCGCGCACAAGCTGGCCAACTCCGGCAAGTACGCCGCGGTGATCGCGCTGGGCGCGGTGATCCGCGGCGCCACCCCGCACTTCGACTACGTCGCCGGCGAATGCGCCAAGGGTCTGGCCCAGGCCGCCTACAGCTCCGGCGTGCCGGTGGCGTTCGGCGTGCTGACCACCGACAGCATCGAGCAAGCGATCGAGCGCGCCGGCACCAAGGCCGGCAACAAGGGTGCCGACGCCGCGGTCGCCGCGCTGGAAATGGTCAACCTGTACGGCAAACTGGCATGAGCCAGCATCCGCAGGGCCTCGACATGCAGGCGCGCTCGCGTGCCCGCCGCCGCGCACTGCAGGCGCTGTACGCGTGGCAGTTGAGCGGCAGCCACATGAATGCGGTGATCGAGCAGTTCCGCCACGAGCAGGACATGGAAGTGGCCGACCTCGAATATTTCGAGGACCTGCTGCACGGCGTGGAGAAGAACGTCGAGGCACTCGACGAAGCCCTGCGTCCGCACATCGACCGCGAAGTGGCGCAGATCGATCCGATCGAGCGCGCCGCGTTGCGGCTGGCCGCGTACGAGCTGAAGTTCCGTCCGGACGTGCCGTACCGCGTGGTCATCAACGAGGCGATCGAAGTCACCAAGCGCTTCGGCGCCGACCACGGCCACAGCTACGTCAACGGCGTGCTGGACAAGCTGGCCGGCGAGTTGCGCGCCATCGAAAAACGCGGCTGATGGAACGCGCCAGGGAAGCGCGGTACGAAGGCGCGGTGCCGGTGCTGGAAACGGCGCGGCTACGGCTACGCGCGCACCGGATCGAGGATCATGCTGCCCGCACGGCCATCTTGTCCGATCTGGAGGTCACCCGTTATCTCGGTGGCCGTCCGCTCACCGGCGAGGAAGTGTGGCGTCGCCTGCTGCAGTTCATCGGTCTGTGGAATCTGCTGGGCTACGGCTATTGGGCGGTCGAGGAAAAAGACACTGGCCTTTACGTCGGTGACATCGGTTTTGCCGACTTCCATCGCGACATGCAGCCCTCGCTGGTAGGCATGCTGGAGTTCGGCTGGGTGCTTGCGGCTCACTCGCACGGCAAGGGCTATGCGAGTGAAGCGGTTGCCGCCGCCACGGCCTGGGGCGCGCAGCATTTCGGCGCGCTGCGTGTGGTGTGCATTATCTCCCCGGAAAACCTGGCTTCGATTCGCGTGGCGGAGAAGGCCGGCTTCAGGCTGTGGCAGGAAACCACCTATCACGACGCTCCCACCCTGGTCTTCAGCCGTTAGTTTCACCGGCTGGGCCTTCTTGCCCGCGCAGGTCGTACGCCATGGAATTCCGCCTGATCGACCGTATCCGCGAACTCACCGCGCAAGCGCGTGACGACGTGCGCATCGGCATCGGCGACGACGCCGCGGTGCTGGCGCCGCCGCCGGGGAAAGAACTTGTGGTGGCGATCGACACCCTGGTCGAGGGCGTGCATTTCCCGCCCGGCACGGCGGCAGCCGACATCGGCTGGAAGGCGCTGGCGGTGAATTTGTCCGACCTTGCGGCGATGGGTGCGAGCCCGGCCTGGGCATTGCTGGCGTTGACCTTGCCCAGCGCGGACGCGGCCTTCGTCGAGGGTTTTGCCGAAGGCTTCGCGAAGCTGGCGCAGCCGCATCGGCTGGCCCTGGTCGGCGGCGACACTACCCGCGGGCCGCTGACGGTCAGCGTGGCCGTGCACGGCTTCGTGCCGCCGGGCCAGGCGCTCACCCGTGCCGGCGCACGGGTCGGCGACGCGGTGCTGGTGACCGGCACGCTGGGCGATGCGGCCGCCGGCCTGCATGCCTTGCAGCATCCGCCGCGCGACGACGACGGCCGCACTGGTCTGCGTGGCTTCCTGGTCGAGCGGCTCAACCGGCCGACGCCGCGACTGGCGGTCGGTACGGCGCTGCGCGGGCAGGCCACGGCCTGCGTCGACGTTTCCGACGGCCTGCTCGCCGATCTCGGCCACATCTGCGCCGCCAGCGGCGTCGCCGCGGAGATCGAGGCCACCTTGCTGCCGCGCTCGTCGGCGCTGCTCGAGTTGTACGACGACACCACCGCGCTGCACTTCGCGCTGAGCGGCGGCGACGACTACGAACTGTGCTTCACCGTGCCGGCCGCTCGCGTGGCCGAACTGCAGGCCGGCCTGGCCCGGCTTGGCTGTGGCGCCACGAAGATCGGCCGCATCGTGGAAGGCGACGGCGTGCGCGTGCGTGCGGCCGATGGCGCATGGCTGGCGACGGATCGACCGGGTTGGGAGCATTTCGCGTGAGCGCAAAGAAGACCCTCAGCGCAGAACAGCGGCATGCCCTGCTGGCCACGCCGGCCGGCTGGCTGGCCTGTGGTTTCGGCTCGGGCCTGGCGCCGGTGGCACAGGGCACGTTCGGTTCGCTGGCCGCGCTGCTGCCGTGGCTGCTGCTGCGCGAGTTGCCGCTGCCGATCTATCTGGCGGCGTTGCTGCTCGGTTTTGGCGCGGGCGTGTGGGCGTGCAACGTGGCCAGCCGCGCGCTGGGCGTGGCCGACCACCGCAGTCTCGTGTGGGACGAATTCATCGGCCAGTGGATCGCCCTGCTGCCGCTGCTGGTGCTGCCCGCGCCGTGGTGGACGATAGTCGTCGACTTCGCACTGTTCCGCCTGTTCGACGTGTGGAAGCCGTGGCCGATCCGCTGGCTGGACCGGCGCGTCAAGGGTGGCATGGGCGTGATGATCGACGACGTGGTCGCCGGTGTCTTCGCCGCGGTCGTGCTGACGCTGGGGCTGTGCTTCCTACCGGTGTGATCCTCAGCTGCCCGCCTGTAGCACGATGCGATAACGCGCCTTGCCGTCGGCGAGGTGCTGCAGCGCCTCGTTGACCTTCGCCATCGGGAACATCTCCACCTGTGGGCGGATGTCGTGGCGGGCAGCGAAGTCCAGCATGCAGGCAATGTCGACCGGCGAGCCGGTGGGCGAGCCGGAGACGTCGCGCTGCTTGCCGATCAGGCTGAACGCCGGCACCGGGATCGGTTCCAGCACCGCGCCGACCACGTGCATGCGACCCTTCGGTGCGAGGGTGTTGAGCAATGCATTCCAGTCCATCGTCACATTGACGGTGACCAGCAGCAGGTCGAGCGAGCCGGCGATCGCCTTGATCGCGGCGCTGTCGCGGCTGGCGACCACGTGATGCGCGCCGAAGCTGCGCGCCTCGTCCGCCTTGGCCGCCGTCGAGGTGAACGCGGTGACCTCGCAGCCCCACGCTGCGGCGAATTTCACCGCCATGTGGCCGAGCCCGCCGATGCCGACCACGCCGACGCGCGCGGTGGGCTTGATGTCGTATTCGAGGAACGGCTTCAGCACGGTGATGCCGCCGCACAGCAGCGGGCCGGCGCTGGCTAGGTCGATGCCTTCGGGCAGCGGGATCGTCCATGCCCAGTGCGCGCGCAGCTTGTCGGCGAAGCCGCCGTGATGGCCGCCGATGGTCGCCACCGATTGCGCGCACATGTTGTGGTCGCCGGACAGGCACTGGCGGCAGTGCATGCAGCTTTCGGCGGTCCAGCCGATGCCGACGCGCTGGTCCACGCTGAGTCCCTTGGCTTGCGCGCCCAGCGCGGTGACCCGGCCGATCACCTCGTGGCCGGGGATGAACGGGTAGCGCGCATTGCTCCATTCGTTGTTGATCATCGACAGGTCGGAGTGGCAGATGCCGCAGTAGTCGACCGCCACCTCGACTTCCTCGGGCCCCAATTCGCCCACGTCGAACGTGGCCAGCTTCAGCGGTTGACCGGCCGCGCTGGCGGCCCAGCCCGTGATCGAGGACATGGCGAACTCCTGTGGTGGGGAAAACACAAGATTACGCCGTTGTGTCGCGCGCGTGGATTGGACATGCTGGCGATCTTTCCATCACAGGAGCGTCCCCATGCTTTACCGTCGCCTCGGCACCTCCGGCCTGCAACTTTCCGCGCTGTCGTTCGGCGCCTGGGTCACCTTCGGCAGGCAGGTGGGGCGCGCGCAGGCGCGCGACATGCTGGCGTTGGCACACGACCGCGGGGTGAACTATTTCGACAACGCCGAGACCTACAACAACGGCGTCGCCGAGCAGGTGATGGGCGACGTGCTGGCGGACCTGCGTTTTCCGCGCGACAGCTACTGCGTCTCCAGCAAGGTGTTCTTCGGCGCGGTCGACGAACCGCTGCCGACCCAGCGCGGACTGTCGCGCAAGCACGTGATGGAAGCCTGTCACCAGGCGTTGCAGCGCCTGCGCGTGGATTACCTGGACCTGTACTTCTGCCATCGCCCCGACCCGGATACGCCGATCGCCGAAACCGTGGCGGCGATGGATACATTGGTGCGCCAGGGCAAGGTGCTGTATTGGGGCACCAGCGAATGGCCGGCCGAGGCGATCCACGAAACGCACAAGATCGCCCGCGAGAATCATCTGTACGCGCCAGTGATGGAGCAGCCGCAGTACAACCTGCTGCACCGCGAGCGCGTGGAGCTGGAGTACGCGCCGCTGTACGAGGCCTATGGCATGGGCACCACGATCTGGTCGCCGCTGGCGTCGGGTTTGCTGAGCGGCAAATACAACGACGGTGTGCCGGCCGATTCGCGGCTGGCCCAGCCCGGCTACGGGTGGCTGCGCGAGAGCGTGCTGGGCCACGGTGACGAACGCCTGGGCAAGGTGCGCGCGCTGCAGCCGATCGCCGATGAGCTGGGTACCAGCCTGGCGCAGCTGGCGATCGCCTGGTGTCTGCTCAATCCGCACGTCTCCACGGTGATGCTCGGCGCCAGCCGGGTGGAGCAGCTGGAGCAGAACCTGGACGCCCTGGAACTGCTGCCGCGGCTGGACGCGGCGATCGCGCAGCGGATCCGGCAGGTCGTCGAGACGGGCTGAGGAGGAGGGGCGTCGAAGCCACTGCCGTGGCATCACCGCTGAGCCCCGGCAGCCGGCCGGATTGCGCGTGTCGAGGCGGTGCCGTTCTAGCCAATGGGCGGCGGTTGAAGGCGTGTCCGCCGTTCGTCCGGTTGTCCGTGCAGTGTCCGCGGACACCGCGCTGGCCGAATACGGGCGCCTCAAGCCCTTGAAAGGCATGTGATTACCAAGTCGTTCCCAAGTGGCACATGGATTGCAATGACCCTTGTGCAACCGCGCTGTACGCGGTCAGGAACGGCATCGATGATCCGCGACACTTCCGCACAAGACCGCCTGGTCGAGGTCAAACCCAACCGCAAGCGCCAGCTGATCCTGCTTGGCGTCGGCGTGCTCGTGCTGGCGCTGCTGGCCTGGCTGGCGCCGGGCATCGGTCGGCTGTTTTCGGCGTCCGAGTCGGTCAGCAGTTCGCGGCTGGCCTTCGCCACCGTCGAGCGCGGCCCGTTCGTGCGCGACATCGCCGCCGAGGGCAAGGTGGTGGCGGCGGTCAGCCCGACCCTGTACGCCACTTCCGGTGGCGCGGTGACGCTGAAGGTGCATGCCGGCGACACGGTGAAGATCGGCCAGGTGCTGGCCACCATCGTCAGCCCGGAGCTGACCAACAAGCTGGCGCAGGAACAGAGCAACGCCGACGCGATGGAAGTGGAATACCGGCGTGCGCAGATCGACGCGCGCAAGCAGCGTTCCGCACTGCAGGAAACCTACGACAACGCCACCATCGACCAGACCACCGCCGAGCGCAACCTCGACCGTTACCAGAAGGCGTATGCCAAGGGCGCGGTGTCCAACATGGACGTGGACAAGGCCAAGGACGCGCTGGACAAGGCGAAAATCGCCACCACGCATGCCAAGGCCAACCTCGGCCTCGACAACGACAGCCTCAACTTCGACATCCAGTCGAAGAAGCTCGCGCACGAGCGCCAGCTGCTGCTGGTGAAGGACCTGCAGCGCCAGGTCGATGACCTCAACGTGAAGTCGCCGGTGGACGGCCAGGTCGGCCAGCTGTTCATCGCCGAGCGCGCCACCGTGGCCAAGGACGCGCAGCTGCTCAGCGTGATCGACCTGTCCGCGCTGCAGGTTGAGATGCAGGTGCCGGAAAGCTTCGCCCGCGACCTCGGCATCGGCATGGCCGGCGAAATCAGCGGCAACGGCCACACCTGGAAGGGCCTGGTCAGCGCGATCTCGCCGGAAGTGGTCAACGGCCAGGTTGCCGCACGGCTGCGCTTCGAGGGCGAGACGCCGAAGCAGTTGCGGCAGAACCAGCGCCTGTCGGTGCGCGTGCTGCTGGACAAGCGCGACAACGTGCTGACCGTGCAGCGCGGCTCGTTCGTCGACGAATCCGGTGGCAGCTATGCCTACCTGGCGCGCGACGGCATCGCCAAGAAAACCCCGATCCGCGTCGGCGCCTCCAGCATCGACAAGGTGGAGATCCTCGATGGCCTGAAGGAAGGCGACCGCATCGTGATCTCCGGCACCGACAGCTTCAAGGGCGCGGCCACGGTCGCGATCAGCAATTGATGAGGGCGGGGAACGGGGAACGGGGAATAGGGAACATGGAGGGTGAAGTGGTTTGGCAGGGCTCGAACCATGGCAGTGCCACAGCGCTCATCCCCTGGAAAACCTGACGGTCTCTGTTCCCCGTTCTTCGTTCCCGCCACTCCAAATCCAACCACCACCGAGGAAGCACCATGCTCAAGATGACCCACCTGTCCAAGGTCTACCGCACCGAAGTGGTGGAGACCTATGCGCTGCGCGATTTCAACATCGACGTGAAAGAGGGCGAGTTCGTCGCCGTCACCGGCCCGTCCGGTTCCGGCAAGACCACTTTCCTGACCATCGCCGGCCTACTGGAAACCTTCAGCGGCGGCGAGTACCACCTGGACGGCATCGAGGTGAGCAACCTCAACGACAACGCCCGCTCGAAGATCCGCAACGAGAAGATCGGCTTCATCTTCCAGGCGTTCAACCTGATTCCCGACCTCAACGTGTTCGACAACATCGAGGTGCCGCTGCGCTATCGCGGCATGAAGGCGGCCGAGCGCAAGCAGCGCATCATGGACTCGCTGGAGCGCGTTGGCCTGGCCTCGCGCGCCAAGCACTACCCCGCCGAACTCTCCGGCGGCCAGCAGCAGCGTGTGGCAATCGCCCGTGCACTGGCCGGCTCGCCGCGCCTGCTGCTGGCGGACGAACCGACCGGTAACCTGGACACCCAGATGGCGCGCAGCGTGCTCGAGTTGCTCGAGGACATCCATCGCGAAGGCGCCACCATCGTGATGGTCACGCATGACCCGGAACTGGCCGCGCGCGCCCAGCGCAACGTGCACATCATCGACGGCCAGGTGGTGGATCTGTCGGAAGACCCGCGCTTCCACACCGTGCATGTCGCTGACGAAGCCCTCGGCTGAGCCCATGCAGGAGCGCACCGTGTGCGCGATAGCTTTCGCCCCGGCCGAAATCAGAGCATCGCGCACAGGGTGCGCTCCTACACGGTCAGCACGGTTGCGCCACGCATTAGGAACCACGCATGTTCGCCTATTACTTCCAACTCGGTCTTCGCAGCCTGCGCCGCAATCCGGCGCTGACGGCGTTGATGGTGATGGCGATCGGTTTTGGCGTGGCCGCGTCGATGATCACCTGGTCGGTGTTCCGCGCGGTGTCGGGTAACCCGATCCCGGACAAGTCGGCGCAACTGTTCACGCCGCAGGTCGACAGCTGGGGGCCGCAGCAGAACCTGAAGGGCGAGCCGGTGGAAGCGCTGGGCTACGTGGACGCGATGGCGCTGCTGCATGCCAGCGAGGCGAAGCGCCAGACCATGCTGTACCCGGTGCAGCTTGCGGTGATGCCCGATGGCAGCCGCGACCTGCCATTGAATGCGGGTGGCTACGCCGTGGGCAGCGACTTCTTCCCGATGTTCGAGGTGCTGTTCCGCTACGGCAATGGCTGGAGCGCGCAAGACGATGAGGCGCGCGCCGCCGCCGTGGTCATCGGCAGCGAACTCAACCAGAAGCTGTTTGGCGGCGCGAACAGCGTGGGCCGCACGGTCAATCTCGGCGGTCACGACTACCGCGTGGTGGGCGTCACCAGCCACTGGAACCCGCGTCCGCGTTTCTACGACCTGTTCAGCACCAGTGGCTTCGCCGACGAGCCGGACTTCTACCTGCCGTTCACCCGCGCCCTGGATCTGAAGATGTACACCGGTGGTCGCAACAGTTGCCGTGGCCAGCTCAGTTTCACCAACTGGGCGGACTACGTGCAGAGCAACTGCGTGTGGATCACGCCCTGGGTGGAGTTGGACAGCCCGGCCGAAGTTGCGCGCTACCGCCGTTTCCTCACCAACTACGCCGTCGAGCAGCAACGCGCAGGCCGCTTCAACTGGGCACCCAACGTGCGCCTGCGCGACGTGGCGCAATGGCTGGATTGCCAGCGCGTGGTGCCGCCGGAAAGCCGCATCTCGCTCATCGTGGCGCTGGGGTTCTTCCTGATCTGCCTGGTCAACACCATCGGCCTGCTGCTGGCCAAGTTCATGCGCCGCGCCGGCGAGATCGGCGTGCGCCGCGCCTTGGGCGCAACGCGTGGCGCGATCTACGCGCAATACCTGATCGAAGCCGGCACGGCGGGCCTTGCCGGCGGGGTGCTGGGCCTGTTGTTCACCGCGCTGGGCGTGGCCGGCGTGGGCGTGCTGTTCCCGCCGCAGATCGCGAAGCTCGCGCAACTGGATCTCTCGCTGGTGGGGCTCACCCTGATCGTGGCCATCGTCGCCACCGTGCTCGCGGCCTTTTACCCGGCGTGGCGCGCGGCGCACGTGCAGCCGGCCTGGCAGCTGAAGTCGAACTGAGGAGAGGAGCCATGCATATCCAGATCAGGCCCATCTTCGTCGCGCTGCGCCGGCACAAGGCAGGTACCGTGCTGATCGCGGTGCAGATCGCGTTGACCCTGGCCATCGTGTGCAACGCGTTGTTCATCATCCACTCGCGGCTGGCCAACCTGTCCGAGGTCAGCGGCGTGGACGAGTCCAGCGTGTTCGTGATCCGCAACCAGTGGGCCGCCGACCGGCCGACGCCGCAGGTCGATGCGCAGGTGCAAGCCGACCTTCTGGCGTTGCGGCAGTTGCCCGCCGTGCGCGATGCCACGCCCGCCAGCGGTTACCCGCTGGCGGGTCGCGGCTGGGACAACTTCATCACGCTGACGCCCGACCAGATCAGGCCGGTCACCGATTCCGCGGTGTATACGGGCGACGAGCATTTCATCGACACGCTGGGATTGAAGCTGATTGCCGGGCGCGACTTCCGCCCCGATGACGTGCTCGTGATGGGCACCCAGCAGGTAGTTACCCCACCGACGGTGATCGTGACCAAAGTATTGGCCGACCGGCTATTCCCCGGCGGCGACGCGCTGGGCAAGAGCTTCTACGCGATGAGCACCACGCCCAGCACCATCATCGGCATCGTCGATCCGCTGCACCGGCAGGGCACGGACCAGTGGAACCGGTCCTATGCCGGACAGGCGCTGATCTGGCCGATGCGGGCATCCGATTCGCGCGGCATCTTCTACATTGTGCGCGCCAGGCCCGGCCAGCTCGCCGACGCGATGCGCGAAGCGCCGAAAGCGCTGTACGCACAGAGCCGCCTGCGCATCATCGATGCGAAGGACGGCATCCAGGATTACGCCGAGATCCGCCGCCGCGCGTACGACAGCGACCGCGGCATGGCGATCCTCATGGGCATCATCTGCACCGTGCTGCTGGCCATCACCGCCGCGGGCATCGTGGGTCTCACCAGTTTCTGGGTGGGCCAGCGTCGCAAGCAGATCGGCGTGCGCCGTGCGCTGGGTGCGCGGAAGCACGACATCCTCGCGTACTTCCTCACCGAAAACTTCCTTATCAGCGCGGCGGGCGTGGCGCTGGGCACCGTGCTGGCGATCGCCTTCAACCTGTGGACGGTGACCCGCTTCGAGATGGATCGCATGTCGATGGCCTATGTGGGCATCGGCGTGGTGGTGTTGCTCTTGCTTGGCCAGGGCGCGGTGCTCGCGCCGGCGCTGCGTGCTTCACGCGTGTCGCCGGTGGAGGCGACACGCTCGGTGTGACAAATACCGCCTTTCCCGCCGGGGAAAGGCCAACTCTGGAGATGCGCATGTTCAGCTACTACCTCGAATTGGCGTTGCGCAGCCTCAGGCGCAGTCCTGGCCTGACCGCGCTGATGGTGCTGGCGATCGGCTTCGGCGTGGCCGCGTCGATGACCACCTGGTCGGTGTTCCGCGCGGTGTCGGGCGACCCGATCCCGTGGAAGTCGTCGCAGCTGTTCGTGCCGCAGATCGACAACTGGGGTCCGAACGGCCGCAGCGACGACGGCGAGCCGCCGAACGCAATGGGTTACACCGATGCGATGGCGCTGATGCGCGACCATCGCGCGAAACGGCAGTCGGCGATGTACCAGATCTCGCCATCGGTGGTGCCGGCGGAGGCCGGCAAGCACCCGTTCAACGTCAGCGGCCATGCGGTATACGGCGAGTTTTTCCCGATGCTGGATGTGCCGTTCAAGTACGGCAGCGGCTGGAGCGCAAGCGATGACACCAATCGCGCGACGGTGGCGGTGATCAGCGGCAAGCTCAACCAGAAGCTGTTCGGCGGCGCCAGCAGCGTGGGCAAGACCGTCAACATCGAGGGCAAGGATTACCGCGTGGTCGGCGTGCTCGATGACTGGAACCCGCAGCCGCGCTTCTATGACGTGGTCAACACCGGCGGTTTCTCCACCACCGGCGACGACGTGTTCCTGCCGTTCCTCACCGCCATCCAGGCGGCCATGCCGAACGACGGCAACACGAATTGCAACGCGGTGCCCGAGGAATCGGGTTTCGTCGGCCTGCAGCATTCCGAGTGCGTGTGGATCGCCTACATGGCCGAGCTGGACAGTGCGGCGGCGACTGCCTACCGCAATTACCTCAACGACTATGCGCGCGAACAGCAGCAGGCGGGGCGTTTCCGCTGGACGCCGAACAGCCGCCTGCGCAACCTGCCAGAGTGGCTGGACAACCAGCATGTAGTGCCCAGCGATACCAAGGTGTCGCTGCTGGTGGCGCTGGGGTTGCTGCTGGTGTGCCTGGTGAACACGGTGGGCCTGCTGCTGGCGAAGTTCCTGCGCCGTAGCGGCGAGATCGGCGTGCGCCGCGCACTGGGCGCGCAGCGTGCCTCGATCTACGCGCAGTTCCTCACCGAGGCCGGCATCGTCGGCCTGGCCGGTGGTGTACTGGGCCTGTTGCTCACTGGCGCGGGCGTGGCCAGCGTGGGCTGGGTGCTGCCCAAGGACATCGCCGCGCTGGCGCGGGTGGACGTGTCGCTGCTGCTGCTCACCTTGCTGGTGGCCGTGGTCGCCACGCTGCTGGCCGGTCTGTATCCCACGTTCCGTGCCTCGCGGGTACAGCCCGCATGGCAATTGAAGAGCAATTGAGGAGCATGAGCATGAATCTGCATCCCATCCTCGCGGCACTGCGCAAGCACAAGGCCGGCACCGTACTGATCGCGCTGCAGATCGCGCTGACACTGGCGATCGTATGCAATGCGGTCTTCATCATCGGCCAGCGCATCGACCGGGTGAACCGGGTCACCGGTCTGGACGAGAGCAACCTGTTTCTGGTCAGCCAGCAGTGGGTGGGCGCACCCAACGCCGACAGCGCCGATGGCGTGGAAAAGCTGGACGCCATGCAGCGCGAGGATCTCGCTGCACTGCGCCAGCTGCCGGACGTGGCTTCGGTGGCGCCGATCAACTCGCTGCCGCTGCTCAACTCTTCCTGGACCGGTTCGGTTTCGCGCAAACCGGGCGCCCAGTTGGGCGGCAAGGGCAATACCCGGACGGCGTACTACTTCACCGACGAGCAGATGCTGTCCACGCTGGGGGTACGCCTGGTGGCCGGCCGCGCCTTCAATGCCGGCGACGTGCAGCATCAGGGTTCCCGCGACCAGCGCGATCGTCCGATCGCGATCGTCACCCAGCAACTGGCGGACAAGCTGTTCCCGCAGGGCAATGCGGTCGGCAAGGTGATGTACACCGACGGCAGCAACGCACCCACCACCATCGTCGGCGTGGTGGCGCGCCTGCAGATCCCCGCCACCGGCAGCTGGGGCAACGACTTTGCGTGGTACTCGACGCTGATACCGACCCGGCTGGACGCGAACTTCGCACGCTACGCCGTGCGCGCCAAGCCTGGCCGGCTGGACGCCGCGATGCGCGCGGTGGCGCTCACGCTGTACAAGGTGAACCCGATGCGCGTGCTCGACGACGACAGCGTCAAGCCGTTCTCCGAGATCCGCGCCAGGGCCTATCGGGCCGATGTGGGCATGGCGATCCTGATGGGCGTGATCTGCCTGATCCTGCTCTGCGTCACCGCCGCCGGCATCGTCGGCCTGACCAGCTTCTGGGTCGGCCAGCGCCATCGGCAGATCGGCGTGCGGCGTGCGCTGGGCGCCCGCAAGGTCGACATCCTGCGCTACTTCCAGATCGAGAACCTGCTGATCGCCGGCGTCGGCGTGGTGGTCGGGGTGTTGCTGGCGCTGGGCCTGAACCTGTGGCTGATGAGCCATTACGAGATGACCCGCATCCCGTTGCCGTACGTGCTGATCGGCGTGCTGGCGATGCTGGCGATCGGCCAGGCCGCGGTATTCGCGCCGGCGCGGCGCGCGTCCAACGTACCGCCGGTCGTGGCGACGCGGGCGGTGTGATGGCTTGAAGCCCTTTCCCTCGGCTCGGCCGGGGGGAGGGGTTTGGCACCTCTTGGAGCGATGCGATGTTCGGCTACTACCTCGACCTGGCGCTACGCAGTCTCCGGCGCAACAAGGCGCTCACCGCGCTGATGGTGCTGGCAATCGCGCTGGGCATCGGCGCCAGCATGACCACGCTGACGGTGCTGCACGTGCTGTCGGGCGACCCACTGCCTGGCAAGAGTGGGCAGCTGTACTACCCGCAAATCGATCCGCAGGACATCAGGGGCATGTACCCAAGCAAGGAGCCGCCGGAGCAGGTCACTCTGATCGACGGTCTGAATCTGCTGCGGGCTGGACGCGCGGATCATCAGGCGCTGATGACCGGTGGCTCGGTGCCGGTCCAGCCCGAGCAGTCTTCGCTCGATCCGTTCTATGTGGAGGCGCGTTACACCACGGCGGATTTTTTCGCGATGTTCGACGCGCCGTTCCTGTACGGGCGAGGCTGGCATGCGGTCGACGACGAGGCCAAGGCGCGTGAGGTGGTGATCGCGCGGTCGCTCAACGACAAGCTGTTTGCCGGGGCCAACAGCATGGGCCGCACGCTGCGCATGGCTGGCACTTCCTTCCGCATTGTGGGCGTGCTGGACAGCTGGCAGCCGAACCCGCATTTCTATGATCTCAACACGGGCTCCTACGCCTATGGCGAGCAGGTGTTCCTGCCGCTGCAGACCATGCTGGAGCTGCGGCTGGATCGCAACGGATCGTCCGATTGCTGGGGCAATGGCGGTGGCGGCGTCGGCAACATCTTGCCTTCGGACGATTGCGTGTGGCTGCAGTTCTGGGTGCAACTGGACAGCCCTGCGAAAGCAGCCGCGTACAAGGAGTTCCTGGTGCACTACTCGCAGGAGCAGAAGGCGCTGGGCCGCTTCCAGCGTGCGCCGAACGTACGCCTGCGCAACGTGATGCAGTGGCTCGACTACCAGATGGTGGTGCCCGGCGACGTGCGCTTGCAGACCGGATTGGCGTTCGGGTTTCTGCTGGTCTGCCTGGTCAACACGGTAGGGCTGATGCTGGCCAAGTTCATGCGTCGCGCCGCCGAGCTCGGCGTACGCCGTGCGCTGGGTGCGTCGCGTCGCGCGCTGTTCGCGCAGTTGTTGATCGAATCCGGCGTGATCGGTCTGGTCGGCGGCATCGGTGGCCTGCTGCTGGCGCTGTTCGGACTATGGCTGGTGCGACAGCGGCCTTCGGACTATGCCGCGCTGGCCCACCTGGACCTGAGCATGCTGTTCACCACTTTCGTGCTGGCGTTGTGCGCCACTCTGCTGGCCGGCCTGCTGCCCGCCTGGCGCGCCTGCCAGATCGCGCCGGCCTTGCAACTGAAGAGCAACTGAGGCGAGCATGGACATTCTGCCGATCCTTTCCACGCTGCGCCGGCACAAGCTCACGTCTTGGTTGCTGATCCTGGAAATCGCGCTGACCTGCGCGATCGTCTGCAACGCCGTGTTCCTGATCGGCCAGCGCCTGCAGCGCATGGACATGCCCAGCGGCGTGGCCGAGCACGAGCTGCTGCAGATCCAGGTGGCCGACGTGATGCCGCCGTCCAATCCGTATGCCCGCCTCGCGGAGGATCTCGCGGTGCTCAGGCAGGTGCCTGGCGTGCTCTCGGTGGCTTCCTCCAACCAGGTGCCGTTTGGCGGTTCGTCGTCGAACGGCAACATCATGCTCGACCCGACGCAGCGCGAACGCACGCTCAACGCCGGCACCTACTTCGGCGAAAACCTGCCGCAGACGCTGGGCACGCGGCTGGTGTCCGGGCGTGATCTGCAATCCGATGACTTCGTCGACGCGGATACGGCGATGAAAGCGCTCGGCACCGGCGACATCAAGAGCCTGCCACACGTGATGCTGATCACCCAAACCCTGGCCGAACGCCTGTGGCCGGGGCAGAACCCGCTGGGCCGCAGCATCTACCTCACGCCCGAAGTAGGCCTGCGCGTGGTCGGCGTGCTGGACAGCCTGGCGCGGGCGAATGCCTACGACGCGGCCAAAGCGCAATACACCGTGGTGGTGCCGCTGCGCATGGGCGCGAACAAGGATCAGAGCTACCTGATCCGCACCCGGCCGGAAGACCGCACGAGCGTCATGGCCGCCGCGCTGGCTGCACTGAAGAAGGCCGACCCGCAACGTGTGGTAACCACCCAGCGAAGCTTCGACGAAGTGCGCCGGAAGTTTTTCCAGGACGACCGTGCGATGGCCGGCATGCTGCTCGGCGTGATCGTCGCGCTGCTCGTCGTCACAGCGCTCGGCATCGTCGGCCTGGCCAGCTTCTGGGTTGCGCAGCGGCGCCGTACCATCGGCGTGCGCCGCGCGCTCGGCGCGACCCGCCGCAACATCCTCAACTACTTCCAGACCGAGAACTTCCTGCTTGCCACGATCGGCATCGCGCTGGGCATGGTGCTGGCCTACGGCATCAACCTGTTCCTGATGTTGCATTACGAGTTGCCGAGACTTCCGGCCGTCTATTTCCCGGTCGGCGCAATCGTGCTGTGGCTGATCGGGCAGGTCGCCGTGCTCGGTCCGGCGTTGCGCGCCGCGGCGGTACCGCCGGTCGTGGCGACGCGGAGCGTGTGATGGGGAGTGAAGCCATGAGGCTCCATTCGGCCGCAGGAGCCCGCTCGCGGGCGATGCTTTTGATTTGATCCGCATTGTGCATTGGAGCAGGAGCATCGCCCGCGAGCGGGCTCCTACGAGAAGCGCGGCGATTCCCGGGGCTGCAGGAGACACTTGATGTTCGCGTACTACCTCGATCTGGCCCTGCGCAGTCTGAAGCGCAACAAGGTGCTTACCGCGTTGATGGTGCTGGCCATCGCGGTGGGCATCGGCGCCAGCATGACCACGTTGACGGTGATGCACCTGCTCTCCGGCGACCCGCTGCCGGGGCGCAGCGGGCAGATTTTCTTTCCGCAGGTGAATCCGGATCCCACCAGGCCGCACGCCAAGGAACCATCGGTCGTGATGGACTACCACTCGGCCGTCGATCTGTGGAGTTCGCATCGCGCCGATCGGCAAGCTCTGATCGTGGACAGCATGATCAAGGTGGTTGCGCCGGATGCCGCTCTGCCGCCGCTGCGGCTGGACATGCTCTCGACCACCGCCGACTTCTTCTCGATGTTCCAGGTGCCATTTCGCTACGGCAGCAGTTGGAGCGCGGACGACGATGTAAAGCACTCGCGGGTGGCGGTTATCTCCGACGACCTCAACGACAAGTTGTTTGGCGGCACGGACAGCGTGGGGCGCACGTTGCGGCTGGGCGGCAGCGACGTGCGCATCGTCGGCGTGCTCAAGCCGTGGCGACCCGTACCGCTGTTCTACGAAGTCTGGGGCGCCTATACCAAACCGCAGGACGTGATGACACCGTTTTCCACCGGGTTGGAGATCAACGACGGTCATTTCCAGCAATACAATTGCTGGCATATTCCGGATACACCGGGTCACTTGCAGGATGCGCCCTGCAATTGGGTCACGTTGTGGGTGCAGCTCGACGATGCGGCCAAGGCGGATGCGTATCGACGTTTCGTCGCCGACTACGCCGCGCAACAAAAAGCGGCTGGCCGTTTCACCAGCACCGTCACGCGCTTGCGTGATCTGATGCAGTGGCTGGACTACGTGGGCGTGGTGCCGAGCGACGTGCGCTTGCAAATGTGGCTGGCCTTCGCCTTTCTCGCCATCTGCCTGTTCAACACCGTGGGCCTGCTGCTGGCGAAGTTCCTGCGCCGTAGCGGCGAGCTTGGCGTGCGTCGTGCACTGGGCGCCACGCGCGGCGCGGTGTTTGCGCAGTGCCTGGTGGAAGCTGGCTTGGTCGGCCTGCTCGGTGGCATCGGGGGCTGGCTTTTGACGCTTGCTGGCCTGTGGCTGATGCGCCGGCAGCCTACGGACTATGCCGACATCATCCATCTCGATCTGCCGATGTTCCTGACCACCTTCGTTCTTGCGATCGCCACCAGTCTGCTGGCCGGGCTGCTGCCGGCGGTGCGTGCAAGTCGCGTAGTGCCGGCGTTGCAGCTGAAAGTGCTTTGAGGAAACCCGCCATGCAAATGCGCCCGATACTTTCCGCGTTGCGCCACCATCGCCTCGCCACCCTGCTGATTGCGCTGGAGATCGCGCTGGCCTGCGCGGTACTGTGCAACGCCAGCTTCCTGATTGCTGCACGCGTGAGCGCGATGGACATCCACAGCGGAGTGGACGAAAAAGTGCTCGCGCAGATCAAGCTGGACTGCGGCGGCTGCAATGCGAGCGACCTCAATGCGCGCGTGTTGTCCGGTCTGGGAAAGCTGCCCGGCGTACAGTCGGTCAGCGTGATCAACGCGGTGCCGTTCGGCGATCACGCCGGCACGGCCGGCATCACGCTGGATGCGGCTGGCCAGCACCCCGGCGGGGTGGTGGACTTCTATGCCGCTGGGCCAGGTGCCTTCCAGGCGCTGGGCCTTCACCTGCTGGCCGGTCCGCCGCCCAAGCAGGATGATTTCCAGCCGATAGCCAACTTTCTTCCCGCGGATGCGTCGGTATGGGTGACGCAAGCGCTGGCCGAGCATCTATGGCCTGACGCCAATCCGCTGGGCAAGGAATTCTGGATGGACAAGTTCCACTTTCGCGTGGCGGGCGTGCTGGAGCATCTTGCGCGACCGGGCGGCGGCGAGGGCGGACCGCTTACCCGCGAATGGTCGGTCTACGTGCCGACGCAGCCGGGAGCGCAATTGTTCGGCAACTACTTGTTGCGTGCGGAGTCTGCGCAGTTGCAGCAGGTGTTGCGTGACGTACCGGCGGCACTCGCAAAAATTGCGCCGGATGCCGTTTTCGACAAGACGGCCAGCCGGAGCATCGATGAGCTGCGCGATGGCTACTTTCAGGCGGATCGCGCGATGGCCGGCATCCTGGTCGGCGTGATCTTGGCGCTGTTGCTGGTCACCGCGCTCGGCATCGTCGGCCTGGCCAGCTTCTGGGTGCAGCAGCGCCGCCGGCAGATCGGCATCCGCCGCGCGCTGGGTGCCACCCGCGGCGACATCCTGCGCTACTTCCAGACGGAGAATTTCCTGATCGTCAGTGGCGGCATCGCGCTGGGCACGGCGCTGGCGTTCGCGCTGAACCTGTTGCTGATGCAGCACTACGAACTGCCGCGTCTGCCGCTGTACTACCTGCCGATCGGCGCACTGGCGCTGTGGGGGCTTGGGCAGCTTGCCGTGCTGGGCCCCGCGCTGCGCGCGGCGGCGGTGCCGCCGGTGGTGGCGACGAGGTCGGTGTGAAAAGTGGACCTGCGGGTATACGCGTGACCATAGTCATGGCAACCTTTCAGGCCGGAGCGGCATCCATGTCCGCATGTGCAGAAGAAAGATGCGTACGGTCCTGATCATCGACGACAACCCGGCCGTGGGCGAGGCGCTGTCGCTGGCGCTGTCGCTCCACGAGATCCGCCCGCTCGCCGCGCTGACGCCGGACGAGGGGCTGGCGCTGCTGCAGCGCGAGGCGGTCGACGTGGTGATCCAGGACATGAATTTCACCGCCGACACCACCTCGGGCGAGGAGGGCGTGGCGCTGTTCCGGGCGATCCGCGAACGTCACCCGGACCTGCCGGTCATCCTGCTCACCGCGTGGACGCACCTGGAGACCGCGGTGGAACTGGTCAAAGCCGGGGCCGCCGATTACCTGGCGAAGCCGTGGGACGACAACAAGCTGCTGGCCACGGTGGAGAACCTGCTGGAACTGTCCGAATCCACCCGCGAGATCGCCCGCAACCGGCGCGAGCGGCGCCAGCGCCGCGAGTTGTTGCAGAGTAAATACGATCTGGACGGGCTGGTGTTCGCTTCCGAAGCGATGGGGCGCACGCTCAATCTGGCCTGCCAGATCGCCCGCTCGGAGGTGCCGGTGCTGATCACCGGCCCGAACGGCACCGGCAAGGAGCGCATCGCGGCGATCGTGCACGCAAACTCTGCCGTGAAGCGCGGCCCGTTCGTCGCAGTGAATTGCGGTGCGCTGCCGGGCGAGCTGATCGAGGCCGAGCTGTTTGGTGCCGAGGCCGGCGCCTACACCGGTGCGAACAAGGCGCGCGAAGGCCGCTTCGAGCTGGCAGACGGCGGCACGCTGTTTCTCGACGAGATCGGCAACCTGCCGCTGCCCGGCCAGATGAAACTGTTGCGGGTGCTGGAGACCGGCCAGTTCGAGCGGCTGGGCTCGGGCAAGACACGCCAGGCGAAGGTGCGCGTGCTGTCGGCGACGAATGCCGACCTCAAGGCGATGATCCAGGCCGGCACGTTCCGCGAGGATCTGTACTACCGGCTCAATGTGATCGAGGTAAACCTGCCGCCGCTGGCCGAGCGCATCGACGACATCATGCCGCTGGCCGAGTTCTTTCTGGACGGTCGTGCCGAACTGGGTGACGCGGCGCGCGAGGCCTTGCTGGGTTACCCGTGGCCGGGCAATGTGCGCGAGTTGAAGAATGCGATCGAGCGCGCCGCGCTGCTGGCCGGCGGCAATCCGATCACACCCGAGCTGCTCAACCTGCCGCAGCATGTTGCGGCGGCCGCGCGCAACCTCGACGAGCCCAGCCGCGAGACGGTGGAAGCTGCCCTGCACAAGGCCGGCGGCGTGGTCAGTCGTGCGGCGCAGAATCTGGGCCTGTCGCGCCAGGCGCTGTATCGGCGGATGGAACGCTACGGCCTGGCGACCACGGCTTGATCGATATGTGACGGCGATGCTTGTCCTTGACCCTGAAGGCGTAGAAAGATGACGGCATGTATCCAGCAGGGGAGGCGTCATGCGATATCGCCGGATCATGCTTGTTGCCGCCTGGCTGACGGCCGGTGCAGCCCTGGCACGGGGGCCATCGGGTTTCCACGAAGACTGGGCCTTGCGGCCCGCCGCCGCCAGCCCGATCGAGTATCGGCTCGGTTCGCCGACGATCCTCGCGGAGTCGAAGAAAAGCCCGTTCAGGTTCAGCGATGGCCGCGAGGGCGGCGTGCTGAACAAGCCGCCGCCGCGCCCGATGGACCGCGCCGCGGTGCTGGGTACCGAGCGTGCCTGGGTGGGCGGGCGGCCGCCGCTCGACTGCGCGATGACCCCGATGGACGCCAGGTGCCATTGAGTCGGCTTTCCCCCGTCGAGGAGAACAGCCGATGTGGCGTCGCCTGAATTCGCTGCAGGGGCGGCTGACCCTGCTGCTGGCCGTGGCTGGCCTGGCCGGTGCGCTGATCTACGCCGGCGTCACCCAGTGGCCGCTGCCGCAATTGCTGGTGTGGCTGCGCAAGGACTTGGCGCTGTCGATACGTACGCCAATGCAGCTGGGCATCTACGGCGGCCTGCTGGCCAGCGTGATCGTGCTGCTGCCGCTGTCGTTCTGGCTGGCCGGCCGGGTGATGGCGCCGGTGAGCCGGCTGCTGCGCGCGCTGGAAGGCGCAGTGGCCAGTTATCGCGACGGCGATTTCAGCTTCTCGATCGCGGTCGACCGGCGCGACGAGCTGGGCGAGCTGATCCGCATGCACAACGCGCTGGGGCACACCTTGCGCGAACAGCGCCAGCATCTGGTGCAGCGCGAGCTACTGCTGGACACGGTGGTGCAGAACACCCCGGTGGCGCTGGTGCTGACCGATGCGGTCGGCCGGGTCGCCTACGCGAACATCGCCTCGCGGCATTTGTTCAACGAAGGCCGCAGCCTGGTCGGGCTGGACTTCGCCGAGTTGCTGGCCGATGCGCCCGAGGCGCTGCGCAAGGCGGTGGACAGCGGCGAGGATGCCCTGCTCAGCGTGGAGATGGAGGGCAGCGAGGAAACCTTCCACCTGTCGCAGCGCGCGTTCCGCCTGCAGGGCCGGCCGCATCGGCTGCACCTGTTCCGGCGCATGACGCGCGAGCTGTCGCGGCAGGAGGTGGCGACCTGGAAGCGGGTGATCCGGGTGATCAGCCACGAGCTCAACAATTCGCTGGCGCCGATCACCTCGCTGGCGCACTCCGGCGCGGAGCTGGCCCGCCGCGGCCAGATCGAGCGGCTGCCCGGCGTGTTCGCCACCATCGGCGAACGCGCGCTGCATCTGCATCGCTTCATCGCCGGCTACGCCAGCTTCGCCAAGCTGCCCACGCCGCAGCCGGTGGACATCGAGTGGAAGCCGTTCCTCGACGGACTGGCACTGCATTGCCAGTACCGCCTGGCGGCACCGGTGCCGGCGCGGCCGGGGCGTTTCGATGCGGTGCAGATCGAGCAGGTGCTGATCAACCTGATCAAGAACGCGCACGAGTCGGGCGGGCCGGACGACGAAGTCACGCTGTCGATCCTGGATGTCGGCAACGAACTGCGCATCGAGGTGGCCGATCGCGGCCCCGGCATGAGCGAGACGGTGCTGGCCCAGGCGCTGCTGCCGTTCTATTCGACCAAGCGTTCCGGCACCGGGCTGGGCCTGGCACTGGCGCGCGAGATCACCGAGGCACACGGCGGCCGCGTGCTGCTGGCCAACCGCGAGGGCGGCGGCCTGCGGGTGAGCCTGCGCCTGCCGCAGGCAGCTGCCCGATAGCGCTCGAAGCGGCACCGCCTCGCCTATACTCGAGTCTTCTTCAGGACATGGGGTGGGCAATGGGACAGCTACTTGCGTTGGTTATCGTGTTCGTCGTCATCATCGGCGTGGCCAAGCTGGTGCGCATCGTGCCGCAGGGCTTCGAATGGACGGTGGAGACGTTCGGCAAGTACACCCGCACGCTGAGTCCGGGGCTGCATTTCCTGATCCCGATCTACCAGGCGGTGGGTCGCAAGATCAACATGATGGAGCAGGTGCTGGACGTGCCCAGCCAGGACGTGATCACCAAGGACAACGCGGTGGTGCGCGTCGACGGCGTGGTGTTCTACCAGGTGCTGGACGCGTCCAAGGCGGCGTATGAGGTGTCCAACCTGGAGCAGGCGTCGCTGGCGCTGATCATGACCAATATCCGCACCGTGCTCGGCTCGATGGATCTGGACGAGTCGTTGAGTCAGCGCGATGCGATCAACGCCAAGCTGCTCAAGGTGGTGGACGAGGCGACCCATCCATGGGGCGTCAAGGTCAACCGCATCGAGATCAAGGACATCGCGCCGCCGCGCGACCTGGTCGACGCAATGGCGCGGCAGATGAAGGCCGAGCGCGAGAAGCGCGCGAACATCCTCGACGCCGAGGGCTTCCGCCAGGCGGCGATTCTCAAGGCCGAGGGCGAGAAGCAGTCGGTGATCCTGGCCGCCGAAGGCGAGAAGGAGGCTGCGTTCCGCACGGCCGAGGCGCGCGAGCGTTCGGCCGAGGCCGAAGCGAAGGCGACCACGATGGTGTCCGACGCGATCGCCAACGGCAACGTCAACGCGCTGAACTACTTCGTCGCCAACAACTACGTCGAGGCGCTGAAGGAAATGGCCAAGTCGCCGAACCAGAAGATGCTGCTGCTGCCGATCGAGGCCACCGGCATTCTCGGCTCGCTGGCCGGCATCGCCGAACTGGCGAAGGAGTCGCTCGGCCAGCAGCAGAAGCCGGCCGCCATCCAGCCGCCGCTGCGCTGAGGGCACGACGATGTGGGAGCTCTCGACGCATTACCTGTGGTGGATCCTGGCGCTGCTGCTGATCGCCGGCGAGTTGCTGCTGCCCGGCTATTTCCTGCTGTGGATCGGCCTGGCCGCCGCTGCGATGGGCGTGGTGCTGTGGGTCGATCCGACGCTGGGCCTGCTGGTGCAGGCGGTGCTGTTCGGCCTGCTCGCGTTCGCCTTCTGCGTGAGCTACGCACGCTGGCTGCGGCCCCGGCTGGAGCGCCGCGCGCCCGGCGGTGAGCGGCTGAACCGCCGCGCCGAGCAGTTGATCGGCCAGCGCTACGAGCTGATCGAGCCGATCGTCAACGGTCGTGGCAAGGCCCGCGTGGGCGACGGCCAGTGGCTGGTCAGCGGGCCGGACCTGCCGCTGGGCACCACGGTGGAGGTGGTGGCCGTCGAGGGCACCACGTTGCAGGTCCGCGCGGCGGCATGAGCGCGGGCGAGACCATCACCCAGCAACAGTTCGCCACCACGGCGCTGAACACGCGCATCGCGTTCCTGCTGGAACTGGCGCGGCGGCTGCACCAGTACGGCACCTCGGCGCCGCGGCTGGAGATGGCGGTCGCCGGTGCGGCGCTGCGGCTGGGGCTGTCCGCCGACGTCTGGTCCAGCCCTACCGCGATCATCATTTCCTTCGCCGACACGGCCCAGGGCGAGGAAGGCGTGGCGCAGACCACCCAGGTGATGCGGCTGGCGCCGGGCGAGGTGAACCTGGAGCGGTTGTGCCAGGCCGACGACATCGCCGACCGCGCGATCGCGGGCGAACTCGGTCTGCGCGAGGGCTTCCGTCGGCTGCGCGAACTGGGCCGACCGGACACGCGGCGCGAGAAGATCGGCTCGATCGCCAGTTACGGTTTGTCCGCCGCCAGCATCGCGGCGTTATTCCTGCACAGCTCCTGGGTGGACCTGGTGGTGGCCGGCGCGATCGGTGCGATCATCGGTTGCATCACCCTGCTCGCAGCCAGCCGGCCGCGGCTGGCGGTGGCCAGCGATGCGATCTGCGCGCTGGTGGCGACCACGGTGACGATCGTGGTGAGCGCGTTCGTGGTGCCGCTGGCGATCAAGTCGGTGGTGCTGGCCAGCCTGATCATCCTGGTGCCCGGCATGTCGCTGACCAACGCCGTGCGCGAAATTTCCAGCCAGCACCTGGTTTCCGGCATGGCGCGCATGGGCGGCGCGATGTCGACCCTGCTCAAGCTCACTTTCGGCACCATTGCGGCGACCCAGCTGTGTGCCGCGGTGGGCATCACGGCCCGCGACTTCGCGCTGCCGGCACTGCCGACCTGGACCGATTACCCGGCCCTGCTGGTCGCGGCGATCGCGTTCGCGATCCTGTTCCGCGCGGCCCGGCGCGACTGGCCGGTGGTCATCGTGGCGGTGATGGTGGGCTACCTGGCCACGCGCTGGGGCGGGGCGATCTCCGGCTCGCTGCCGGGCGCGCCGGTGGGCGTGTTCCTGGGCGGGCTGCTGCTGGGCGCACTGGCGAACGTGTATGCGCGCTTCGCGCACCGCCCGGGTGCGGTCATCCGTGAGCCGGGCATCCTGCTGCTGGTGCCGGGCAGCGTGGGCTTTCGCAGCGTGTCGTTCCTGCTCGAACGCGATACCACGCTGAGTCTGGATACCGGCCTGCTGCTGATAACCCTGCTGGTTTCGCTGGTGGCGGGGTTGATGTTCGGCGACCTGCTGGTTTCCCCACGCCGCTCTCTGTAAAACAAAAGTAGGCGGAGACATATTCTTCCTGTCGCCTTGCCGTCAAGACGACGAACTCGCTGGGCACGTTTGCCCGCTCAAGCGAATTTGGCATTACCTTGGAATCAACATGAAAACGCCGGCACAAGGCCGGCGTTTTCATTGCAGCCGTGGAACGGGCGATCAGATCGCCAGATCCTTTTCCTTCTTGCCGGCTTTCAACGCATCGTTGAACCAGTGCGGACGCTTGCCGCGGCCGGACCAGGTTTGTGCGGGATTGGCCGGGTTGCGGTATTTCGGCGCGACGGTACCGGTGGTGCGCTTGGCCTTGCCGCGCACGCTGCCGAAGATGTCCTCGAAGGAATAGCCCTCGGCCTTGATCAACGCATGCACTTTTTCACGCAGCTTGACCACCTTTTCCTTGCGCAATTCGTTCTGGCGAACCTGTGCCTTGCTGATCAGGTCATTGAGCTGGTTGTGATTGAGGTTCTTGATATCGACGGCCATGATGGACTCCCGGGTGAGTATCGACAATCAGAGGGTCTGGCTATGGTCTGGCCATTATTGGGACAAAGCCGGACGCACTGGCATCTGTTGCAGAGCTGATTCTCGCTGATTTCCAGAATCCTTGTAAAGCGCAATGCACCGTGTGAAATGTATATTCACATTGAGATTGATTAATAATGTGACCGATTTTGAATTAACCAAGTTCGCCGATCTCGTCATGGCAAATGAAAAACGGCCGCACCGGGCGGCCGTTTCGGTTAATGCGGCGACTGACCGGGTCAGTCAAGCAAGGCAAACAATTCGTCTTCGCCGAGTGGCCGGCTTTCGCTGTCTTCGCGGGCGCGATATTCCAAGGTGCCCGCGGCCAGCCCGCGTTCGCTGACCACGACGCGGTGCGGAATGCCGATCAGTTCCATGTCGGCGAACATGCTGCCGGCACGTACGCCGCGATCGTCCAGCAAGGCCTCGATGCCGCGCTGGCCCAGCGCCTGGTACAGCGCCTCGGCCGCCGCACTGACGGCGGGCGAGTGCTTCGGATTGATCACGCACACCACCACCCGCCACGGTGCCATCGCTTCCGGCCAGAGGATGCCGGCTTCGTCGTGACGCTGCTCGATGGCGGCGGCGACGATGCGACTGACGCCGATGCCGTAGCAGCCCATGGTCATCACCTGCGGCTTGCCGGTTTCGTCCACCACGGTGGCGTCGAGCGCCTCGGCGTACTTGGTGCCCAGCTGGAACACGTGGCCGACCTCGATGCCGCGGGCGAGGTGCAGCACGCCGTTGCCGTCGGGGGAAAGGTCGCCCTCGACCACGTTGCGCAGGTCGGCAATGCGGGTGATGCGCGCATCACGGTCCCAGTTCGCGCCGGTGCAGTGCGTGCGATCGACGTTGCCGCCGCAGACGAAGTCGGCGAGCACCGCAGCGTCGCGGTCGACGATCACCGGGATCGACGCCGGCAGGCCGACCGGGCCGATGAAGCCGGGACGCGTGCCGGTGGCGGCGAGGATTTCCTCTTCGCTGGCGAGCACCGATTCGTCCGGCAGTTCGGCCAGCTTGCCGGCTTTGACCGCGTTGATCTCGTGGTCGCCGCGCAGGCACAGCGCGACCAGGCCGTCGCGACCACGTACCAGCAGGGTCTTCACGCACTGCTGCGGGCTGACCTGGAGGAAGCTGGCGATGTCGTCGATGGTCCTTTGGGTGGGCGTGTCGACCCGCTGCAAGGCGGCAGCAGGGGCAGGGCGTCCGGCGGCCGGCGCCAGCGCCTCGGCCTTTTCGATATTCGCGGCGTAATCGGAGCCGTCGGAAAACACGATGGCATCCTCACCGGAATCGGCCAGCACCTGGAATTCGTGGCTGGCATTGCCGCCAATGGCGCCGGTATCGGCCTGCACGGCGCGGAAGGTCAGGCCGAGCCGGGTGAAAATGCGCGAATAAGCCTGGTACATCACCGCGTAGGTCTCGGCCAGCGATTCCTGGGTCAGGTGAAATGAATAAGCGTCCTTCATCAGGAATTCGCGTGCACGCATCACGCCGAAGCGCGGGCGGATCTCGTCACGGAACTTGGTCTGGATCTGGTAGAAGTTGACTGGCAGCTGCTTGTAGCTTTTCAGCTCGTTGCGGGCAAAGTCGGTAACCACTTCTTCATGGGTCGGGCCATAGCAGAATTCCTGGCCCTTGCGATCCTTGATTTTCAGCAGCTGGCCACCGAATTTCTCCCAGCGGCCGGTTTCTTCCCACAGTTCCTTCGGCTGCACCGACGGCATCAGCATTTCGATCGCCCCGGCGCGGTCCATTTCCTCGCGCACGATGTTTTCCACCTTGCGCAGCACGCGCAGGCCCAGCGGGCTCCAGGTGTACAGGCCGGAGGCCAGCTTGCGGATCATGCCGGCGCGCAGCATCAGCCGATGGCTGGCGATTTCGGCGTCGGCAGGGACTTCCTTGACGGTGGCCAGGTGGAATTGGCTGAGGCGCATGCGGGCGGTTCCGGCGTGAATGAAGACGCCCATTGTAGCGGGCTGCCGTCACCGTCGCAGACCATGCTGCGGCACCGGCCGACCCGATGCCGCCGGGTGCTGCAGCATGGGTGATGACTTAGCGGGCCTGCAGGCAGAACTGATCGTATTGCGCCTGCGCCGAGGCGATCTGCTGCTTGCGCTGGGCGTCGTCGAGCGCGACGGTCTTGCCGTCCTGCTGCATCACCACCGGACCGCCGCCCTGCAGTGCGGTGAGGTTGGACTTCAGCGATGCGCACATCTTGCTGCGGTTTTCCGGCGTGTCGGCCACCGGTTTGGCGGGCTCGGCCGGGGCTTCCCTGCTTTCCGCCGCTTCGCTGGACGCCGGTGCGGCCAGCGGTTCCACCGTGCCGGTGGTGGTCACCTTCTCATACTTCGTGCCCTGTGCCGGCGGCGCTTCCGAGTAGTGCACGGTGCCGCTGGTGTCCGTCCATTTGTAGACCTGGGCAACAGCCAGCGGGGCCAGCAACAGCAGCGCCACGGCAATCAGCGAACGATGCATGGTGTTCTCCATGTTTGCGTGAAATATCAGGTTCACCTTGTTATCACTCCGGCGTGCCGGACTCAAGCAGCCGATGGTTTACACTGCGCGCATCCTGTCACGGATTGATTCATGAGCGAGCCATTGCCTGTCCGTCCGCCCCGTCATCGGGGGATCTACCTGCTGCCGAACCTGTTCACCACGGGGGCGATGTTTGCGGGTTTCTACGCGATCATCGCCAGCATCGGCGGCCGCTACACCGAGGCGGCGGTGGCGGTATTCATCGCGGCGGTGCTGGACGGCATGGACGGTCGGGTGGCACGGATGACCGGCACCCAGACTGAGTTCGGCGTGCAATACGACTCGCTGTCCGACCTGGTCAGTTTCGGGCTGGCGCCGGCGCTGGTGATGTATACGTGGTCGTTGTCGACGCTGCGCGATTTCGGCCCGCTGTGGGGCAAGCTGGGCTGGGCCGCCGCGTTTATCTACGCCGCCTGCGCCGCGTTGCGGTTGGCGCGCTTCAATACCCAGGTCGGCGTGGCCGACAAGCGTTATTTCCAGGGGCTGGCCAGCCCGGCTGCGGCGGCGGTGTGCATGTCGTTCGTGTGGAGCGTGGACAAGTTCGGCCTGGCCGGCAGCGATTTCTGCTTCATCACGCCGGTGATCGCGATCGTGGTCGGTCTGCTGATGGTCAGCCGTTTCCGCTATTTCAGTTTCAAGTCGCTGCCGATGGGCGATCGCCAACGGGTGCCGTTCGTGTGGATGGTGGTCGCGGTGCTGCTGCTGGCCTTGCTGATCCTGGACACGCCGCGCGTGCTGTTCGCCGGCTTCACGCTTTATCTGTTGTCCGGCCCGGTATGGACCATCTGGAGCCTGGCCACGCATCGGCGCCGGGCACGGCGCAGCGCGGCATGAGCGCCCTGCCGCGCCAGCGCGTCAGCGCCGACCGTCGCGCCCGCGTATTGCGTGCGCTGGGCGTGACGCCATGGCAACGGCGTGTGGCGCCTGCCGTTGTTGCGGCGGCCGCGTCGGAGATGGCGGCCAACGTCGCCTGCGTGGTGGTGTTGCCGCAGGATTGCGGCACGCGCGAACTCGACCTGGTCGGCCGTGCGCTAAATGCGTGCGGCGCCGCCCTGGCGCGCGCCGCACGAGTCACGGTGAGCGGCGGCCAGCTGGCCGCGGACGTGCCCGAGGCGCGAGCCTACCTGGTGTTCGGCGAAGCGCAGGCGCACGCGCTGGGTCGCGCGCTGCCGGCGGCGGTGATGCATCAGGCGCAGATCGTGCTGGCCGATGAGCCGGCGCTGGTGCTGAGCAGTGCCGGGGCCAAGCGACGGCTGTGGAACGCGCTGCGCAGTGTGCGCCGCGCGCTGGCCGTTGCGGATAGCTAAACGCCATGGTCGCCGTGATCAAGCCGGTGATCCAGGTGCGCGGCATGCGGGCCGAAGACCTGGATACGGTCAGCGCGCTGGAGAATGCCTCCTATGAATTCCCCTGGTCGGCGGGCATCTTCAGTGATTGCGTGAAGGCCGGGCACCCGTGCTGGGTGCTGTGCGTGGACGAGGCGATCGCCGGCTACGGCATCCTGTCGATGGGCGCCGGCGAAGCGCACGTGCTGAACTTGTGTATCGGACCGGACTGGCGCGGCCGCGGCCTGGGCCGGCACCTGCTGGGTCGCCTGCTCGACATCGCACGCTGGAACGGCGCCGAGCGGGTATTCCTCGAGGTGCGCCCGTCGAACCCGCTGGCGAAGACGCTGTACGAGTCGGTGGGGTTCCATGAGATCGGCCGCCGGCCGCGTTATTACCCGGCGCGCCATGGGCGCGAGGATGCGATCGTCATGGTGCTCGAGATTGCCGGCGATATGGCCGGGGGCCATATCGCGAAATAGGCGAGGGTGCTTTTGTCTGAAGCGCAAGGGGCGCAGTAGATCCCCTCGCCCAGCCTCTCTTCCAAGGGGGCGGCGCTTATCCGTTCAATTTCGCCGCCTGCTCGCGCAATGCGCCCAGCGTGGTATTCCAGTCGGCGATGCGCTGGCGCTCCTGGGTGACCACGTCGGCGGGTGCGTTGGCGACGAAGCTGGCATTGCCAAGCTTGCCTTCGCACCTTCTGATCTCGACTTCGATGCGGCCGATTTCCTTGGCCAGACGCGTCTTTTCGGCGCCGAGGTCGATCAGCCCGGCGAGCGGGATCAGCACGCGCAGCGTGCCGACCATGGCCGCGGCCGCGGCCGGCTCGTCGGCGCTGCTGTCGATCCACTGCGGCGCTTCGGTGCGGGCGAGGAAGGCGATCTGGGCGGCGAACTTCGCCACGCGGGCGCGATCGTTGGCATCACCATCGGCGAGCAGCAGCGGGATGGCCTTGGCGGGGGAGATGTTCATCTCGGAACGGATCTTGCGGACGCCGCTGAGCACGTTCTTGAACCACTCGATCTCGGCCGTCGCCGCGTCATCGGCAACGATGTCTTCGGCGCGCGGCCAAGGTCGCTGCATCAGGCTGTCTTCGGTCAGGCCAAGCTTCGGTGCCACCGACTGCCAGATTTCCTCGGTGATGAACGGAATCACCGGATGCAGCGCGCGCAGCACGCTTTCCAGCACGACCAGCAAGGTGTGCCGGGTCGATGCGGCAGCGACGGCGTCCTCACCGTTCAACGCCGGCCCTTCGGCCTTGCTCAGGGCAGGCTTGGCCAGTTCGAGGAACCAGTCGCACAGTTCGTTCCAGGTGAACTCGTACAGCGCCTGCGCGAGGTGATCGAAGCGATAGCTGGTGAAGTGCTGTTCGACGTCGCCCAGCGTCTGCTTGAGGCGGGTGAGGATCCAGCGCTCGGCCTCGGTCACTGGCGCGCCAGCGGGTGCAGCGATCTCGCCCTCCGGCAGATTCATCAACACGAATCGCGCCGCGTTCCACAGCTTGTTGCAGAACGCCTTGTAGCCTTCGGCGCGCTTGATGTCGAAGTTGATCGTACGGCTGTAGCTGGCCAGCGCGGCGAAGGTGAAGCGCAGCGCGTCGGTGCCGATCGCGGGGATGCCGTCGGGGTAATCCTTGCGGATGCGCTTCTCGACCTTGGCACGCACCTGCGGGATCAGCAGCGACTTGGTGGATTTCGCCACCAGCGGTTCCAGCGCGATGCCGTCGATCAGGTCCAGCGGGTCGAGCGTGTTGCCCTTGGACTTGGACATCTTCTGGCCTTCCGCATCACGCACGATGGCGTTGATGTAGACCTCGCGGAACGGGATCCGACCGGTGAAGTACTTGGTCGCCATCACCATGCGGGCGACCCAGAAGAAGATGATGTCGAAGCCGGTGACCAGCACCGCGCTGGGCAGGAAAATTTTGTCCTGCTCCCAGTTCGCGACGATCTCGCCGCGCTCGTTCTTCACCGGTCCGTTGGCGGGCCAGCCCAGCGTGGAGAAGGGCCACAACGCCGAACTGAACCAGGTATCGAGTACATCGTCGTCCTGGCGCAGCGTGCCGACCGGTTGGGTAGTGGCGTTGGCGCGCGCGTCGGCTTCGTCCTCGCCCACGAAGATGTTGCCGTTCTCGTCGTACCACGCCGGGATGCGATGGCCCCACCACAGCTGGCGGCTGATGCACCAGTCCTGGATGTTGTCCAGCCACTGGGTGTACGTGTTCGCCCAGTTCTCCGGCACGAACTTGATCTCGCCCGAACGCACCGCGTCCAGTGCCGGCTGGGTGATTGCCTCGCGCCCGCCCGGACGTCCGTCCTTCTGGACGTCCGAGGTCAGGTCGACGAACCACTGATCGGTCAGCATTGGCTCGATTACCGCATCCGAACGCTGGCTCACCGGCACCTGCAGCTTGTGCGGCTTGGTCTCGACCAGCAGATCGGCAGCGTCGAGCTCGGCGAGGATGAGTTTGCGCGCGTCGTAGCGGTCCATGCCGCGATATTTTTCCGGTGCGTTGTCGTTGACCTTCGCATCCAGCGTGAAGATGGTGATGGGAGCCAGCTTGTGGCGTTGCCCGATGGCGTAGTCGTTGAAATCGTGTGCCGGGGTGATCTTCACGCAACCGGTACCGAAATCACGGTCCACGTAGTCGTCTGCGATGACCGGGATCTGCCGGCCGGTCAGCGGCAGGGTCAGCATCTTGCCAACGAGGTGCGAGTAGCGCTCATCCTCCGGATGCACGGCCACGGCGACGTCGCCCAGCATCGTTTCCGGCCGGGTCGTGGCAACCACCAGGCTGTCATCGCTGCCGGTGACGGTATAGCGGATCGACCACATGTGGCCGTCGCGCTCGACGTTGTTCACTTCCAGATCGGACACCGCGGTACCCAGCACCGGGTCCCAGTTCACCAGCCGGTTGCCGCGATAGATCAGCCCCGCGCGATACCAGTCGATGAACACCTTGCGCACTGCGGCCGACAGACCTTCGTCCATGGTGAAGCGCTCGCGCGACCAGTCGGCGGCGGCACCGATGCGGCGCATCTGGTTGGTGATGGTGGAGCCGGACTCCTCCTTCCACTTCCACACCCGCTCGATAAATGCATCGCGGCCCAGGTCGTGCCGGCTCTTCTCCTCGACCGCGAGCTGGTTCTCCACGATCTTCTGCGTGGCGATGCCCGCATGGTCGGTACCGACCTGCCACAGCGTGTTCATGCCGCGCATGCGCTGGTAGCGCACCAGCATGTCCATCACCGTCTGCTGGAACGCATGCCCCATGTGCAGCGTGCCGGTGACGTTCGGCGGCGGCAGCAGGATGCAGTACGGCTCGCCCTTGCCCGACGGCTGGAACGCGCCGCTGGCTTCCCAGCGCTCGTACCACTTCGACTCGATCTGGGCGGGCTCGAAACTCTTTTCCATGGGGACTCGCGATGGCGCGCCGTCGGCGCGCGCGGTGGTTGGGGCGTGAAGGGGGAATTGTACGGGGCGGGGCCGCGTGGCCCAAGCGGCACGCGGCCTGCCGCACGGAAAGCCCCGTTCGCCGCGCAAAAAGACCCGATCGCGGGGCTTGGGTGTGCCAGGCGCCGCTCTTTTCGAGCCACGCTCGGGTCGAGCAGTCCCGGGCGTGGGTCTTTTTGCACGACGCGTGGGTCAGATAGTCCCGAGTGCGGGACTTTTTCGCTCGCGTTCGGGACTCCAGGGAGCCATGCGCGGGTCCTTCTGGCCGAAGCGTGGGTCCTTTGGGTCGGCGGCCGGGTCTTTTTGTTCCACGGTCGGGGCGCCGCGGGTGGATCGTGCGGTCATCCGCCTGCCGTGGTTCGGGCTAGAGCAGCTCGATGCCGAACCGCCGCACCAGCAGTGCAAACAGCCAGAAGCACGCCACGGTGATTACCACGCAAGCCAGCAAGGTCGGCCAGAAGCCGAGGCGCGGCAGCAGCAGGGGAAAGGCCAGGAACATCGGCAGCGTCGGCACCACGTACCAGAACGTGTACCAGGCATGGTTGGCGATCTTCACCTGCGGCTGGCGCTCGACGTATAGCCAGATCAGCGCCAGCACGGTGACCAGCGGCAGCGCGGCGAGCAGGCCGCCGAGGCGGTCGCTGCGTTTGGCGACTTCGGAGACGAGCACGACGACGGCTGCGGTGATCAGGTACTTGGTGACGAGCCATCCCATCGGTCGACTCCCTGGAACATTGCTCAGTTGCCGCGCAGGATGCGCCCGTAGGCGTGCACTTCGTCCACCAGCACTTTCACGTGTTCCGGATTCACTTCCGGGGTGATGCCGTGGCCGAGGTTGAAGACGTGGCCGGGGTGGTTGGCGTAGCTGTCCAGCACGGCGCGGGCCTCGCGGCGGATCACCTCGGGGCTGGCACGCATCACGGCGGGATCGAGGTTGCCTTGCAGCGCAACCTTGCCGGCGACGGCGCGGCGGGCGTCAGCCAGGTCCATGGTCCAGTCGACGCCGAGGGCGGCGCAGCCGGTGTCGGCCATCTCGGCCAGGTGCGCGCCGGCACCCTTGGAGAACAGGATCACCGGCAGTTCGCGCGCGTGGGTGTCGGCCTTCAGTGCGGCGACGATCTGCGCCATGTAGCGCAGCGAGAATTCGCGGAACGGGGCAGGGCCGAGCAGGCCGCCCCAGGTGTCGAAGATCATCAGCGCCTGGGCGCCGGCGGTGGCCTGGGCGATCAGGTAGGCGGCGACGGACTGCGCCAGCGTGTCGAGCAACTGGTGGGCGAGTTTCGGCTCGTTCCAGCACATCGTCTTCAAGGTGGCGAAGTCGCGTGAACCGGCGCCCTCGACCATGTAGCAGGCCAGCGTCCACGGACTGCCGGCGAAGCCGATCAGCGGCACGCGGCCGTGCAGTTCCTGACGGATCAGCCGCACGGCGTCCATCACGTAGCGCAGCTCGCCGTCCATGTCGGGCACGGCGAGTTTCGCGACGTCGGCGGCATTGCGCACGGGGCGCGCGAACTGCGGGCCTTCGCCGTGGGCGAACGACAGGCCCAGGCCCATCGCGTCGGGGATAGTGAGGATGTCGGAGAACAGGATCGCGGCGTCAAGCTCGAAGCGCTCGAGCGGCTGCAGGGTGACTTCGCAGGCGAACTCGGGATTCTGCGCCAGGCCCATGAAGCTGCCGGCGCGCGCGCGGGTGGCGCGGTATTCGGGCAGGTAGCGGCCGGCCTGGCGCATCACCCAGACCGGCGTGGTGTCGGTGGGTTCGCGGCGCAGTGCGCGCAGGAAGCGGTCGTTCTTCAACACGTCAGTCATTTCAGTCAACGTCCGTACGGGCCTTCCAGCCCTTGGGCAAACATCAGGCGAAAGCCGCGCTTGAGCTGAGCGTCGCGCGCTTTTTCGAAGGCGGCAACGGCCTCGTCGCGCTCCAGGAACTGCTCGCGCTTCATCGTGGCGCGGCCGCCCTGGGTACCGGATTCGCGGTACAGCGTCCAGCCGCCGAGCAGGTCCTGCTCCAGCGTGATCTGGACGTAGCGGGGTGCCTCGGTACTGCCGGGCACGGTTTGCAGATAGAGGCGCATGGGTTCCAGGGATGCAGCACGAACGGGCGCGTAGCCGGACGACACAGTTTATAGGATTTGCGCAGGTACACCCGCGGCCCGGCCCGGCCACGTCGTCACACCCGGCCGTTCATCCCGCAGCCTGCAGCACGGCCAGCACGCCGGCCTCGTCCACGTCGGCGACGATCTCGGCGCGGCCGATGCCGCGCCAGAGGATCAGCCGCAGCGTGCCGGCGGTGTTCTTCTTGTCCAGCCGCATCAGCGCCAGCAGCTGCTGCGCGTCCATGCCGGGCGGGATCGCCACGGGCAGGCCGAGGGTTTCCAGCAGGCGCTGCAGGCGCGCGGTGGCGGCCGGTTCGCTCATGCCGAGGCGCTCGGACAGCCGCGCGGCGAGCAGCATGCCGATCGCCACGCCTTCGCCATGCAGCAATGTGGTGTAGTGGCCGGCGGTCTCCAGCGCATGGCCGAACGTGTGGCCGAAGTTGAGCAGGGCGCGTTCGCCCTGCTCGGTTTCGTCGCGGGCAACCACGCCGGCCTTGTACCGAACCTTGCGCGCGATCGCCTCCAGTACGGTGGCGGGGTCGCGCACGGCGAGCGCGTCGGCGTGCTGTTCCAGCCAGGCGAAGAACGGCTCATCGCCGATCGCCGCGCCCTTGATCACCTCGGCCAGGCCGGCGCGGTATTCGCGCTCGGGCAGGGTGGCCAGGGTGTCGATGTCGGCGAGCACCGCGCGCGGCTGATGGAAGGCGCCGGCGAGGTTCTTGCCGACCGGCAGGTTGACCCCGGTCTTGCCGCCGACCGAAGAGTCGACCATCGCCAGCAAGGTGGTCGGCATCTGGATGAAGTCGATGCCGCGCATCCAGCACGCCGCGCTGAAACCGGCCAGGTCGCCGACCACGCCGCCGCCCAACGCGATCACGCAGGCGTCGCGGGTGGCGCCGAGCTGGCCCAGCGCTTCCAGTGCGCGGCCGACGTTGGCAAACGTCTTGTGTGCCTCGCCGTCGTCGAGCAGGAACGACGACCAGTGCAGCCCGGCCAACCCCGTCTCGATGCGCGGCAGGTACAGCGGCGCCACCGTGGTGTTGCTGACCACCAGCGCATGCCGGCCACGCAGCATCGCGCGCCAGCGCGCGTGATCGCCGAGCAGGCCGGCGCCGATCCAGACCGGATAGCTGCGCTGGCCGAGGGCAACGGTAATCGTCTGGATTGCGGGGTGGTTCATGCGGTCTGCCTGGGCGATGCGTCGGGGCGCTGCCAATGATGGTCGATCAGCGCGATGCAGCGTTCGCTGGCGGCGGCGACGCTGCCGTGTTCGCCGGGCACCGCAAGATCGGCGAGTTCGCGGTAGATCGGCTCGCGCACCTGTGCCATCGACTGCAGCCGTTCGTGGCGGTTGGGCACCGCCAGCAGCGGGCGTCGCTGGTCGCGTTCCAGCCGCTCCAGTTGCTGTTCGATCGTGGTCTGCAGCCATACCACGTAACCGCGTTCGCGCAAATGCTGGCGGTTGTGCGGCGCGAGCACCACGCCGGCGCCGGTGGCCAGCAGCACGCCGGGGCGGCGGCTGCATTCGTCCAACAGCGCGCTTTCGCGCTGGCGGAAACCGGCCTCGCCCTCGATCTCGAACACCGTGTTCACGTCCACGCCGCAATGACGCTCGATCTCCTGGTCGAGATCGACGAACGTCAGGCCATAATGCGCGGCAAGCCGTCGCCCGATCGAGGTCTTGCCGGCACCGGTGGGGCCGATGAGAAACAGGTTGTGCGACGGGTTCATGGGCAGATGCTAACAGGGCAGATGAACCTGGGCAGATCGACAGGAGGGTGGTGGTGAGCGAACGTATCCTGCTGGCCGGATGCGGCGATCTTGGCGAACGCGTGGCACAACGCCTGCACGCGCGCGGCGACGAGGTATGGGCGCTGCGGCGCCAGCCGCCGGCACGCGGCGGGCACGGCGTCCATTGGCTGCGCGGCGACCTGACCGATCCGGCCAGCCTGCACGAGCTGCCGGCCGGAATCACCCGGCTGGTCTACCTGCCGGCCCCGGCGACGCGCGACAAGGCGGCGTACCGCGCGATCTTCGTGGATGGCCTGCGCCACCTGCTCGACGCGCTCGATCGCCGCAAGCTGGCACGGGTGCTGTTCGTCTCGTCCAGCGCCGTGTACGGCGAGCACGACGGCGACTGGGTCGACGAGGCCACCCCGACCGGCCCGCCGGGATTCAACGGCGCGGTGCTGCTCGAGGCCGAGCAGTGGCTGGCGGAGCAATCGCTGCCGTCGACCGTGCTGCGGCTGGCCGGCTTGTACGGGCCGGGCCGGTTGCAGTTGATCGAACGCCTGCGGGCGGGGCAGTTGCGCGTGCCGCGCGAGACACCGCACTGGGCCAACCGGATCCACGTCGACGATGCCGCGGCGGCGGTCGCGCATCTGCTGCAGCTGAAGTCGCCGCAACCGCTGTACCTCGGCGTGGACGACACGCCGATGCCGCTCGACGAGCTGTACGATTTCCTGGCCGCCCTGATCGATGCGCCTTTGCCGGCCGAGGGCGCGGCGCCGGCCGGTGTGGGCAGCAAGCGGCTGCGCAATGCGCGGCTGCGCGCCAGCGGCTGGGCACCGCGATGGCTGGACGCGCGCGAAGGCTATGCCGCGCTGCTCGACGGCTGAACCATCCACCACGGAGAACCGCCATGACCAACAGCGTTCCGCAGCACCAGGTCAGCACCGCCAACGAGATTCCCGGCTGCCGCATCGTGCGTTCGTTCGGCATCGTGCGCGGCATCACCGTGCGTTCGCGCAGCGTGGTCGGCAATCTCGGCGCGGCGCTGCAGACCATCGTTGGCGGCAACATCTCGATCTACACCGAGCTGTGCGAGAAGGCGCGCGAGGAGGCGTTCGAACTGATGCTGCGGCACGCCGCCGCGATGGGTGCGAACGGCGTGGTGGCGATGCGTTACGACGCGAACGAAGTGGCCCAGGGCGTCACCGAAGTGTTGGCTTACGGCACGGCCGTGCAGGTCGAAGCGTCAACGTGAGGTGATTTTGCGGTGCGGCTTGTCCTTGCGCACGGCAGCGGGTCAGACTCGGACTTCAGGCGGGGGAAACGCAGCGTGCCGTTTGCACGATTCCACCGGAGAATATCGCCATGTCGGTAGCCAAGGTCATCGAGATCAATGCGTCGTCCAGCAAGAGCGTGGAAGATGCCGTGCAGCACGGATTGAAGAAGGCGGGGGAGTCGGTGAAGAACATCAAGGGCGCCTGGGTCAACGAGATCAAGGTCGTCACCAAGGACGACGGCACCATCACCGAGTGGCGCGTCAACCTGAAGATCAATTTCGTCGTCGACTGATCGACCAAGGTCGGAGAGCAGGATCGGGGTGGCGCCATGCTTCCCCGTTCCCCCGCTTCAGCCGTGGCTGAGCCCGGTCACGTGACGGTCGTCGTCATACTCCACGCAGGTGTCGGCCAGGGCCGGCAAGGTGGCCAGCGCGTGCCGGCTGAGCCGTTCGAAATGCGCCAGGAACCGCCCCATCGCGGTAGCGTCCATTGCCAGCGGAGCATGCCGCGCCAGCAGATCCTGTTCCTGCTCGCCGCGCCAGCGGCGCACGATCTCCCAGCTCGGCGCCTGCAGCACGATCAGCGCATCGAACTTGCGCCATAGCGGCTGATAGCCGCGCAACTGCTTGTTGACCCAGTGGCGCCAACTGCCGTCGGGGTCTTCAGTGCGCTCCAGTTCGTTGACCGGTCTGGCCAGCGCGACCTGCAACTGCGGCCGGATGCCCAGCGCCCAACCTTCCACGATCACCAGTCGCGGCGGGCGCGTGGTACGCGGCCAGCGCGACGGCGGGAAGCGGGTATCGCGGCCCTTGTCAAAGCGCGGGTGCGACACCGGCAGCTTGTCCGAGGCGTGCGGCAGGGCGGCCAGCACCGACATCATCAACTCGATCTCGTGCGTGCCCGGCACGCCGCGGGTGCGCAGCAGCGGGTGCACGTCGCGCGCCAGCGCCTCGCGGTCGCTGCGGGCGTAGTAGAAGTCGTCCAGCGCGAGCACCTCGGTGGGCCAGCCGCGCGCTTCGGCCTGTGCCTTCATCACCCGCGCCAGAGTGCTCTTGCCGCTGCCCTGCAGGCCGGACAGGCCGAGGATGTACGGGCGGCGCGAGCGGGCGATGCGCCCGGCGTACTGGTCGAGCAGGTGGCCGGCGAGGGCCTCGTTCTGCAGGTCGGCGTGGGACGTCATCCGCGGGACACCATGGTTCCAGGAGGGATTTCCGCCACCGGCAGGCAGCGGTGGCGGAGCATTCCGCAAACGGGCGTGTCGCTGCCGCCTTCACATTCCATGAGGGAAAATGGGGTCGCCATCCGGGGCGCCGTGGTACTGGATGAAGGGGGCATTGCACTATTATCGGTCAGGTTCATCCGCGCCATGATGGCGCGTGTCGGCCACGATGCAAAAGGAAAGTTTCAGACATCATGCTCAAATCCGAGATTCTCGACACCTTCCTGCGCCTGCTGGACGAAGCCAAGGCCAGTGGCGACCGCGAGCCGACGGCGATGAACCTGGCCACCGTGGACGGTTCCGGCCGGGTCGCCTCGCGCATCGTGCTGCTCAAGGGCGCCGACGAGCGCGGCTTCCGCTTCCACACCAATTACCAGAGCGACAAGGGCAGCCAGCTCGAAGCGCATCCGCAGGTGGCGTTGTGTTTCCACTGGAAGCAGCTGCGCGAGGGCGTGCAGGTGCGCGTGGAAGGTGCGGCGCGCAAGCTGCAGGCGGAGGAGTCGGACGCCTACTTCGCCAGCCGCCCGCGTGGCAGCCAGATCGGCGCGTGGGCCTCGCTGCAGTCGCAGACCCTGCCGGATCGCGACGCGTTCGAGCAGCGCGTGGCGCGCTACGAGCAGCAGTTCGAAGGCCGCGAGGTGACCCGGCCGCCGCACTGGGGCGGCTTCGTGGTCGAGCCGGACATGCTGGAGTTCTGGTACGGCGCCGAGTTCCGTCTGCACGAACGGGTGCGCTGGGATCGCCACGGCCAGACCTGGACCAGCCGGATGCTGTACCCATGACCCGCGCGCTGCCCGCGGAGCATGTGGCGCAGGGTGGCTTTGCCGTGCACACACGCGGCCGCGGTTTCAGCGAGATCACCGCACAGGTCGGCGACGCGGTGGCGGCCAGCCACGTGCAGACGGGCATCGCACAGGTGTTCACCGCGCATACCAGCTGTTCGCTGCTGATCAGCGAGAACGCGGACCCCGCCGTGCGCAACGATCTGGAGCGCTGGTTCGCGCGTGCCGTGCCGGATGGCGATGCAATCTTCCAGCACGATGCGGAGGGCCCGGACGACATGCCGGCGCACGTCCGTTCGATCCTTACCGGGGTCAGCCTCAGCGTGCCGGTACACGGCGGCAAGCTGATGCTGGGTACCTGGCAGGGCATCTATCTGTGGGAACACCGCATCGATCCGCACCAGCGCAAGGTCGTGGTGACCGTGCTGGGGAATTGAGCGCATGCATCACGCCGCAGCGGATTCCGGCTTGCCGGACCACTTCCCGCAACGCATCGTCTGCCTCACCGAGGAGCCGACCGAGGTGCTGTACGCGCTCGGCGAGGAGCGCCGCATCGTCGGCATTTCCGGCTTCACCGTGCGACCGCCGCGCGCACGCAAGGAGAAGCCGAAGGTCTCCGCGTTCACCAGCGCGAAGATCGGCGAGATCCTGAAACTGGAACCGGACCTGGCGATCGGCTTTTCCGACATCCAGGCCGACATCGCCCGCGAGCTGATCAAGGCCGGCGTCGAGGTGTGGATCAGCAACCACCGCAGCGTCGACGGCATCCTCGCCTACATCCGCCGGCTCGGCGCGATGATCGGCGCGCACGAAAAAGCCGAAGCCTACGCGCAGCGCGCCGAGCGGCATATCGCCGATATCCGCGCCGCCGTCGCCAAGCTGCCACGGCGGCCGAAGGTGTATTTCGAGGAGTGGGACGAGCCGATCATCACCGGCATCCGCTGGGTCGCCGAGATCATCGGCATCGCCGGCGGCGACGACTGCTTCCCCGAACTCGCCCGCGAACCGCTGGCGAAGCAGCGCATCCTGCCGAACGGCGACGAAGTGGTGCGGCGCGCACCGGACATCATCCTGGGCTCATGGTGCGGCAAGCGTTTTCGCCCTGAGAAAGTGGTGGCACGGCCGGGCTGGGACACTATCCCCGCCGTGCGTCACGGCGACCTGTACGAGATCAAGTCGCCGATCATCCTGCAGCCGGGGCCGGCGGCGTTGTTCGACGGGCTGGACGAGATCCATCGAATCATCGCGGAGTGGGCGCTGCGCTGAGCTTTCCGGCTTCCTCGCCGTCGTAGGAGCGCACCTTGTGCGCGATGCTCTTGCTCCATTCAAAGCCAAGAGCTTCAGGGCCAAGAGCTTTCGTGCGCCGTTGGCGCCCGAGTTACTTTCTCTTTGTGTGACCAAAGAGAAAGTAACCAAAGAGAAAGGCCACCCCGCTTGGCGCTTGCCGGGCATCGTGCCCGGCAAGTCCGTGAGCCGGGGCCGGGCTTTTCGAGCGGGCTCCTGCCCGCGCGAAAAGGAACCGACATCCCTGTCGGTTCCCGCTGCGCGGCCTGTCGACCCCGACTCACCGCCGCGCAAGGGACCCCGGGTAGAGCAGCGGGCCATCCTGGCCCGCACTCGGTGATGAAGCTGAAAAGCAACAGCCACAGCAAAGCGGCGCTTTACTATGGCTTCGCTCCTGCTCCTGATCTAGCTCTTCTGAAGAGTGCGCGCAGGATGCGCGCTGCTCTACCCGGGTCCCCTCTGAAGCGGCGGGCGGGTGGAGGAAAAGCCCGCAGGGTGGTTCGCATGGATGCGAGCCAGTTTGGCGTCAGGGCAGGATGCCCTGTCGACAAACCCCGTAACGCGACCGCGGACCTTGCGGGCAGGATGCCCGCAAGGCGCGTAAGCGGGGTGTCGTTTTCTCTTGGTTACTTCTCTTTTGGACAAGCAAAAGAGAAGTAACTCGGCCTCCGCAGGAGGGCGAAAGCCCTTGCTCCAAATAAGCAGCGGTTGTGGCCGCTATTGGCAAGAGAAAACTCAGCCAGCCATAGCCAGTTGGGCACCGAGGTCGAGCAGTGGTGCGGCGATCAGCAGGCGGGCGAGCAGCAGCACGAGCATCACCACCATCGGGGCGAAGTCGATCTGGCCGGCGATCAGCTTGCCGTGCAGCGGGCGTAGCAGCGGGGCGACGATGCTGCCGGCCAGTTGCAGCAGCGGTTGGCGGCGGTCCACCGAGAACATGCTCAGCAGTGACCAGCCGAAAATCAGGACCAGGTAGAACAGCAGCACGAAATCGAGCAGTTCGGCCAGCGACAGCACGACCAGTCCGAGCGGGTGCGGCATCACGCCGAGCATGGCGAACAGCAGCAGGCGCTTGACCAGCATGGCCAGCCACGCCAGCAGCAAGGCGGCCAGGTTGATCCGGTGCCAGTTCGGCAGCACGCGGCGGATCGGTGCCAGCGCCGGGTTGGTATAGCGGTAGACGAACTGGCTCAGCGGATTGTGGAAGTCCGCGCGGCAGGCCTCGGCGGCCACGCGCAGCAGCAGCAGGACGACGACGGCGTCGAACGCCAGATCGAGCAGCAGGGCCAGTGCATTCAGCAGATAGCTCACGGCAGTTTGTCCAGTTCGGCGGCGAGTTCCACGCCACGCCGGGTAGCGGCGGCGACGGCGCGGGCGACGATATGCGGCAGGCCGTCGGCGCTGAAGCTTTCCAGCGCGGCCTGGGTGGTGCCATGCGGCGAGGTGACGCGCCGGCGCAGCACGGCGGGGTCTTCGCCGCCGTCGGCCAGCATGCGACCGGCACCCAGGCAGGTCTGTGCGGCGAGCGCGCGTGCGGTGTCGCGGGGCAGGCCTTGCGTCACGGCGGCGGCTTCCAGTGCTTCGACCATGGCGAAGAAATACGCCGGGCCGGAACCGGACAGTGCGGTGACGGTGTCCATCAGCGCTTCGTCGTCGATCCAGCGGGTGATCCCGGCGGCGTCGAGGATGTGTTGTGCCTGCGCCTTCTGCGCCGGGCTGACCCGGCTGTTCGCGCACAGGCCGGTGGCGCCGGCGCCGATCAGCGCCGGTGTGTTCGGCATGCAGCGCACGATCGGCAGGGTGGTTCCGAACCAGCGTTCCAGCTGATCCAGCCGCACGCCGGCCGCGATCGAGATCAGCAACGGCCGGTTGCGCTGCAGAACGTCGCGCAGTTCAGTATGGATCGCCGGCATCACCTGCGGCTTGACCGCCAGCACGATGACTTCGGCTTCCGCCACGGCCAGCCGGTTCTCGGCATAGCAGGCAATGCCGAACTCGCGGCCGAGCGTCTGGCGCGATTCGGCCAGTGGCTCGGCCACGCTGAGCGTGGCTGGCGCCACGCCGGTTTTCAGCAGGCCGCCGATCAGGCTGCGCGCCATGTTGCCGCCGCCGATGAAGGCAAGTCGTGTCATGCGGGTTCCTCGGATTCGTTCAGACCGCGTACCTTACCCGAGCCGGCACGGCCGCGAAGACTTTTGCCCCCGACGTCGCTGCGTCAGGTCGGGCAAGCTTTTTTCGACAGGGTGCGCAAACCGGACGAACAGTTTGCGCCAAGCTACTGGAAAGACTGGCCGCCCAGCCGCTTGCGCGAGTAGTATCGACGCGGCTACAGGGGGATTCGGGTAGTTCATCAGGCGGTTCCGTGGCGCCAGCTCCATGCGCTGCGGTGCACCACGCCTGCGGACAGCATCCGGTCCTTGCGACATGGCACACGAATTCATGCCATCCAGACGATCGGTTGAGGGGAAACGACAGATGGACATTGCCGAACTGCTTGCTTTCTCGGTGAAGAACAAGGCCTCGGACTTGCACTTGTCCGCCGGATTGCCGCCGATGATCCGCGTTGACGGTGACGTTCGCCGGATCAACATTCCCGCGCTCGAGCACAAGCAGGTGCATTCGCTGATCTACGACATCATGTCGGACAAGCAGCGGCGCGATTACGAAGAGTTCTACGAAACCGACTTCTCGTTCGAGATTCCCGGGCTGGCGCGTTTCCGCGTCAACGCGTTCAACCAGAATCGCGGCGCCGGCGCGGTGTTCCGCACCATTCCGTCCGAGGTGCTGACGCTGGAAGACCTCGGCGCGCCGCGCATCTTCAAGGAACTGATCGAGCAGCCGCAGGGCCTGATCCTGGTGACCGGCCCGACCGGCTCGGGCAAGTCGACCACGCTGGCGGCGATGGTCGACCACATCAACAAGAACGAATACGGGCACATGCTCACGATCGAGGACCCGATCGAGTTCGTGCACACCTCGCAGAAGTGCCTGGTCAACCAGCGCGAGATCCACCGCGACACGCTGGGCTTCAACGAGGCACTGCGTTCGGCGCTGCGCGAGGATCCGGACTACATCCTGGTCGGCGAGTTGCGCGACCTGGAAACCATCCGCCTCGCGCTGACCGCGGCGGAAACCGGCCACCTGGTGTTCGCCACCGTGCATACCAGCTCGGCGGCGAAGACGATCGACCGCATCATCGACGTGTTCCCCGCCGGAGAGAAGCCGATGGTGCGCTCGATGCTGTCCGAATCGCTGCGCGCGGTGGTTTCGCAGTCTCTGCTGAAGAAGGTCGGCGGCGGGCGCATCGCGGCGCACGAGATCATGGTCGGCATTCCGGCGATCCGCAACCTGATCCGCGAGGACAAGGTGGCGCAGATGTATTCGTCGATCCAGACCGGTACGCAGTTCGGCATGCAGACACTGGACCAGTGCCTGCAGGATCTGGTCAAGCGCGGCCTGGTGACGCGCCAGCAGGCGTCCGCCTATGCCAAGAACAAGGACAGTTTCAAGTGAGACCGGGATTCGGGAATCCGGAGTCGGGATTGGCGAGCGCCAAGGCCCAGACTCCGGTGTCAGCGTTGACGAATCCCCAATTCCGAATCCCAAATCCCTGAGGTACCGCCATGAGCGACTTTGATTTCACCTCATTCCTGAAACTGATGGTGCACAAGAAGGCCTCCGACCTGTTCATCACGGCGGGCGTCGCCCCTTCGATGAAAGTGCAGGGCCGGATCGTGCCGATCACGCAGAGCCCGCTCAGCGTGCAGCAGTCGCGCGACATGGTGCTCAACGTGATGACGCCGGGTCAGCGCGAGGAATTCGAGAAGACCCACGAGTGCCAGTTCGCGATCTCCGCGCAGGGTGTCGGCCGCTTCCGCGTGTCGTGCTTCTACCAGCGCAACTGCGTCGGCATGGTGCTGCGCCGGATCGAGTCGAAGATCCCCACGATCGAGGAACTGACCCTGCCGCCGGTGATCAAGCAGCTGGCGATGACCAAGCGCGGCATCATCATCTTTGTGGGCGGTACCGGTACCGGCAAGTCCACCTCGCTGGCCTCGATGATCGGCTACCGCAACGCGAACTCGACCGGCCACATCATCACCATCGAGGACCCGATCGAGTACGTGCACAAGCACGAGGGCTGCATCATCACCCAGCGCGAGCTGGGCATCGACACCGACAGCTGGGACAACGCGCTGAAGAACACTCTGCGCCAGGCGCCGGACGTGATCATGATCGGCGAGGTGCGCACGCGCGAGACGATGGAGCACGCGATCAACTTCTCCGAGACCGGCCACCTGTGCCTGTGCACGCTGCATGCGAACAACGCGAACCAGGCGATGGACCGCATCCTGCACTTCTTCCCGGAAGATCGCCGCCAGCAACTGCTGATGGATCTGTCGCTGAACCTGAAGGGCATCGTGGCGCAGATGCTGATCCCCACCCCCGATGGCAAGGCGCGTCGGGTGGCGGTGGAAGTCTTGCTGGGCACGCCACTGGTACAGGACTACATCCGCCAGGGCGAGATCCACAAGCTGAAGGAAGTGATGAAGGAATCCACCCTGCTCGGCATGAAGACCTTCGATCAGAGCCTGGTCGAGCTGTACCACGCCGGCGAGATCAGCTACGAGGACGCGCTGCGCCACGCCGACAGCTCCAACGAGGTGCGCCTGCGCATCAAGCTGGCGCAGGGCGGCGACGCACACACCTTGTCGCAGGGCCTGGACGGCGTCGAGCTGGAAGAGACCCGCGACGCGCAGAACCTTGGTGGCGCCAACTTTCTCAATCGTTGAAGAGTTCCTGTCGCGACAAACAAAAAGGCGCCCGCGGGCGCCTTTTTGTTTGCCCGGCGTCCTCCGGGCCTACTTATCCGCCGGCGGTGTGCCGCTGACCGTCAGGGCGCTGCTGTCGACGCTCTTCACGCCCTTGACGCTCTGGGCCAGGCGTTCGGCACGGGCCTTCTCGGCTTGCGTGGCGACCGTGCCGCTCAAAGTGACCACCCCATCGCTGGTCGACACGGAAATGTCGGTGGCCGAGACGCCCTTGGTGGTGCCGAATTCGGATTTCACCTTGGTGGTGATCCAGGCATCGGCTGCCTTGTCCGGCACGGTCTGGTTCTCGGACGACTGCTGCATCCGGGCGCCGGCGTCCTGAGCCATAACCTGGCCGAACGGGATGGCCGCGAAGGCGAGCATCAAGGTGGTGGCGTACAAGCTGTTGCGGATCGTGGAATGGCGCATGGCGATCTCCTTTGGGGAATGAAGACGTCTGCAGGGAGGCAAGCGAGGCGTCGATCGCCATGGCAACAGCCACGTCGTGAATGTCGCGTGGCGGTGACCGATGCCGATTCAGCGGGGGATTACGGATGCGAAGAGCGGGTCACAGCGATGTTGGAATCGCGTTGTGTACCGTGCGTGGCGCATGAAAAAGCCGGGACGCCGCAGCGCCCCGGCTTTTCGTCGAGCGTTGACGCCTACTTCAGCACGGTCTGGCTGGTGATCACCATGCCGCCGTTGTCGACGTGCATCTCCGCATCGATGCTGTCCACGCGTTCGGCCTGGGACTTCATCGCGGCGAACTGGGCCTTGGAACGGGCCAGGTCGGCGGCGGCTTCGGTCGCATCGTCGCTGTCGTCGATCGACGGTTCGTCGCTTTTGCCGATCGTCGCGGTGGCGGCGGCCAGGCTGTCGATCTTCTGTTCCATCAGTTGCAGCCAGCTCAAGTACATCGCGCCGCTGATGTGCATGCGGCCCATTTGGCCGGCGTCGCCGACCGCGTCCTTCAAGGTGTCGCCGAGGCGGGCATCCGCGCCGGCACCGACGCCGAGCGCGAGCGCCTTCTCGCCCATGGCAACCCACGCCGGCTGACCCAGCATGCTGACCATGTCCTTCGGCAGCGGCAACGGCTTGCCGTCACGGGCGGGCTTCAGCTGGGCCAGTGCCGGCACCATCATCTGGCCCATCGCGAGCAGGCCTTCGGGATTGTTGGTACCCAGCACGAGACGCCCGCTGAATGTGGGCAGGCCGGCGTCCTTGCCCGGCGCCAGCGAGTCCAGCGCGATGCGCACGCCAAGCATGTCGCCGAACGGCGGGATCGCCGCCTTCTGCATGGCCGGGCCGAGCTTGGCGAAGCTGTCGTTGAGATCGGTCAGCGACGGGCAGCTGAACGGCTTGGCGGCCACGGCGTCGGCCTGGGCCAGCCAGAACGTGCGCATGTTGGAAACCGGCAGCGCCACGCTGACGTCGAACGGCGCGGTGCCGGCGCTGCCCAGGCCGGGCAGCGCTACCTTGAGGCCGGCAAACGCCTTGCTGATGTCATCGGCCAGCGCCACGTCGAAACGCGCGTCCTGGTGCTTCGCGTCCAGTTTGGTGTAGCCGAAGCTCACTGCCGGCATGCGCGCGGCGATGCGCGCGGCATCGGTGCTGCAACTCGGCGAAGTCTGCAACTGGGTGGCGACCGGCTCGCCGGTCTTGGCCGCGATGGCCTCGGCATGCGCTTTCTGGATCGCGCTGACCAGCGGGTCCTTGCCGCTGACCGCCAGCGGCAGCGCGCGGGTCAGGTCCAGCTCGCCGATCAGCCACTTCTGGTAGCCCTTGGCCTTGGCCAGCGTGGCAAGGCGGCCGTCGTCCTGCAGGCTTTTCTGCGGCCGGTCCAGGCCCAGCGCCTGGCGCAGCATGGCCGGCGAGGCGTCCGCCGGCAACAGCGCGGCCACCGCCTGCTTGTTGACCGTGGCCAGCACCACCTCGGTGCCGGAGGCGGGGAACGCATACTTGCGGTAACTCTGCTTGTCCACGTTGGCGGCGTCGAGCTTCTTGCCGTAGGCGGTTTCCAGCCGGCCGACGAAGCCCTCGAACGCGCCCGGATCGCTCAGCTCGAAGCGCAGCACCGGGGCCAGGCCCAGGCCGTAGAACGCGGAATAACCCTTGAGGTTCAGGCCGGCGCCCTGGGCGAAGGCCTCGATCGTCTTGCCGTTGAATTCGGTGCGCAGCGCACGCAGCAGGCGGGCGCCCTCGGGATCCTTCCTGGCCAGCCGCTCGGCGGTGGCGTCGAGTTGGGCCAGCTGGGACGGCAGCTGCGCATCGGCCTGGGCGAGCAGGGCGCCACGGGTGGCGTCGTCCATGATGTCGAGGTTGGCCACCACGTACGGCGTGTCCGCCGGCACGAAAGCCAGGGGTGCATCCTTGTCCTTGTGTCCGCAGGCCGCCAGCATGACGCCGGCGAAGCCCAGCGCGATGTACCGCGTCGTCGATCGCATGTTGATCCCCAGTGTGGTGAATGGTGCGCCGGTCATTATGCCCGCTTGCACAGGGCGGCGCAGTGGCGCGGCGCGGGCATTCTGCTGCGCGCCATGGCGGCCGGGCGAAGAGGTCGATGCCTCAGCGGGCCAGCACTTCGCTCAGCACGGCCATGCGCACGAACACGCCGTTGCCGACCTGTTCGAGGATGCGCGACTGCGCGCCGTCGGCCACGTCCGAGGCGATCTCGATGCCACGGTTGATCGGGCCCGGGTGCATCACCAGGCAGCCCGGGGCAGCCAGGGCCAGTCGCCGGCGGTCCAGCCCGTAGTGGGCGAAATACGCCGCCTCGTCCGGCAGCTCGATACTGGCCATGCGCTCTTTCTGCAGGCGCAGCATGATCACTGCGTCGACGCCGTCGATGGCCTGGTCGAAATTGTCGAAGCGGCGGCCCTGCGGCACCTCGTCCGCCGACGGCATCAGTTCGGCCGGCCCGCACAGGCGGATTTCCTTCAGCCCCAGCGCGGTGAACGCGCTGATGTCCGAACGGGCCACCCGCGAGTGCTTGATGTCGCCGCAGATGAGTACGCTGAGGTTCTCGAGATCCGGTCGGTGCTGGCGGATCGTCAGCGCGTCCAGCAGGCCCTGGGTGGGATGCGCGTGGTTGCCGTCGCCGGCGTTGATCACCGAGACACCGCTCATCGCGTGGCGCACCAGCTTGTCCGGCGTGCCCGATTGCTTGTGGCGCACGATGATGGCGTCCAGGTGCATCGCTTCGAGCGTGTGCAGGGTGTCGAACAGCTCCTCGCCCTTGCTGGTGGAGGACAGCCCGATGTCGAAGTTGATCACGTCGGCGCCCAGTCGCCGCGCGGCCAGCTCGAACGAGGTGCGCGTGCGCGTGGACGGCTCGAAGAACAGGTTCAGCACGGTGCGTCCGGCCAGCACGTCGAGCTTGCGGGTGCCGTGCGCGCAGGCGTCGCGCAAGGACTCGGCGCGATCGAGCAAACGCTCGATCGTCTCGCGCGGCAGGTTTTCCAGGGTGGTCAGGTGGCGCAGGCGAGGGCTCATGGCGGCGGGTCTGGAGGTGGGAAGGGGGAGAGTCTGTTCAGTGGCCGGAATTTTCGGCCGCTGGCGCGTCGGCGCCGCCGAGCCAGCGCTCGAGGATGACCGCGGCCGCCTCGGCATCGATGTCGGCGGCATCGCGGCGGCGTTTGAGCCCCACCGCGCGCGCGGCGGCGAACCGCTGCGCGGCTTCCTGCGAGCTGTGGCGTTCGTCGACCAGCACGACCGGCAGGCTGTAGCGCTGCTGCAACTGGGCGGCAAACTGGCGGGCACGGCGGCTGGCGGGTTGCTCGGCGCCGTCCAGGGTCAGCGGCAGGCCGACCACCAGGGTGTCGGGCTGCCATTCCTGACGCAGCGCGTCGAGCCGCTGCCAGTCCGGCGTGCCGTCGTCGCGCACCGTGACGGTGGTCAGCGCGCGCGCGCTGGCGGTGAAGGTATTGCCGATCGCCACACCGGTGAGCCGGCTGCCGACATCGAAGCCGAACGCACAGCTCATGCATGCCCCGCATAGCCGGACAACTGGCGCGGGTCGACCCCGACCAGTCCGGCGGCGGCGCTCCAGCGTTCCTCTAGCGGAGTGTCGAACACGACCCGACTGCAGGCCTCGGCGGTGAGCCACGCGTTCGCCATCAGTTCCTGTTCCAGCTGGCCGGCGTCCCAGCCGGCGTAGCCGAGCACCATGATCGCCTGGCGCGGGCCTTCGCCGGCGGCCATCGCGATCAGGATGTCGCGTGAGGTGGTGACCGACCAGTGGTCGTTGATGCGATAGCTGGAATCCCAGTCGCCGGGCTCGCGGTGCAGCACGAAGCCGCGCTCCTGTTGCACCGGGCCGCCAATCAGCACGGGTGCGTCGGCCAGTTCGCTGTCCACGCACTCCAGTTTCATCTGCGCCAGCACGTCGCCGAAGCGGTACTCGGACAGCTGGTTCACCAGCAGGCCGACCGCGCCGTCTTCATCGTGCTGGCACAGCAACGCCACGCCGCGCGAGAACGGCGGATCGGCCAGGTTCGGCATGGCGATCAGGAAATGCCCGGTGAGGGTCGAGGGCTGCACGGCGGTCATGCGCACATTGTAAGCGCAGCACGCGCCGTGCGCAGAAGGTCGACGCCCCCGTTCAGCGAGTCTGCAGCACGTTGTTCGGCTGGAAGCGCCAGGTGCGGGTGATGTTGAGCTCGTCGATGCGTTCCGTGCTTCTGGGCGCCGGCGGGAACGGTGCGGCCAGGCGCACGATGCGCTCGGCAGCGGCATCCAGCACCTTCTGCCCGGAGCTCTGGATCACGTTGATGCTCTTGATGCTGCCGTCGAGGTCGAGCACCACCGTGAGCAGCACGTCGCCATGCAGGCCGTGGCGGCGCGCTTCTTCCGGGTAGTTGAGGTTGCCGACCCGCTCCACGCGGTCGGACCAGCCGCGCATATAGGCGGCGTACGCGTATTCCCGGGTGCTGGCGGTGAGGTATTTGACCTTCGGCCGCTTGGCATAGTCCACCTTCTTCTGGCGCAGTTCGGCGGCGAGCTGGGCGATCGCCTGCTGGCGCTTCAGTTCTTCGGCGGTGGGCGCTTGCTCCTGCGGATCGACCTGGGTACGTGCGGTGTCGCTGGTCACGCGAAAATCGGTGGCGCCGCGGGTGGTGACCATGCGGGTCGGGGTGGCCTCGCGCGGCCGCGGCATGGTGGCTTCGACCGGTTGCGCCGCGATGCCGGGGTCGGGCTTCGGAATCGCACCGGAGAACAGCTCCGACGGCCGCGCGACGCGATCGCTCCGGCCGCCGCCGGTGTTGTTGGCCTGGGCCAGGAAATCCGCCTTGTCCGGCGCCTGCTGGTTGGCCACGTTGACCAGGGTCACGTCCAGCGTGGGCAGACTGGGCGTGGGCTTCACGAAGTGGAACGTGATGCCCAGCAGCAGCACGCCATGCAGCAGCAGCGAGAACAGCAGGGTGGCGCCGATCGGGTCGGGTGGAGAACTGACGGTTAGGGTGGCGCTCACTCTTTGCGGTTTCCGGTGACGTGCTGCTCGATGACGTCGAACAGCTGGCCGGCAATGTTAAGCCCGAACTGCGCGTCGAGTTCACGTGCGCAGGTCGGGGATGTGACGTTGATCTCGGTCAGGTAGTCGCCGATCACGTCCAGGCCCACGAACAGCAGGCCGCGCCGGCGAAGTTCGGGCGCCACCTGGCTGACGATCCAGCGGTCGCGCTCGGACAGCGGCACGCCGACGCCGCGACCGCCGGCCGCGAGGTTGCCGCGGAAATCGTCGCCCTGCGGGATGCGCGCGAGCGCATACGGCACGGGATCGCCATCGACCACCAGGATGCGCTTGTCGCCGGCGCTGATCTCCGGAATGTATTTCTGCACGACCACCAATTGCCGCCCCTCGCCGTGAGCACCGCCGCCAAGCAGGGTCTCCAGCATCGAATTGAGGTTGCTGTCGCCGGCCTGGACCCGGAAGATGCCGCGTCCGCCCATGCCGTCCAGCGGTTTCAGCACCACCTCGCCGTGTTCGGCGGTGAATCGACGCAGCTCGCTCACATCACGCGCGACCAGGGCCGGTGCGGTGCATTGCGGGAATTCCAACGAGAACAGTTTCTCGTTGCAGTCGCGCAGCGAGCGCGGGTCGTTGACCACCGTGACGCCGCCGCGCTGGGCCGCTTCCAGCACCATCGTGTCGTAGATGAACTGGGCGTCGACCGGCGGGTCCTTGCGCATCAGCACCACGTCGAGCTCGCGCAGGTCGCGCCACTGCGCCGGGCCCAGCGTGTGCCACTGCTGCGGGTCGTCGCACACGTCGAGCGGGGCGATCCGCCCCCATGGCTCGCCGTCGCGCAGCGCCAGGTCGCCCTGTTCGAAGTAGTGCAGCGAGTGGCCGCGGCGCCGGGCCTCCAGCAGCATCGCGAGGCTGGTGTCCTTGGCCATCTTGATCGCGCCGATGGGATCCATCAGCACGCCGACCGAAAGGGTCATCATGGTTCTCCGTGGGTGGTGGCTCGTGGGGCGGGCAGGCATCGTCAGGCCGCTATATTAAAGGCGGATGGTCGTCGAGCCGTCGAATTGCGACGAGCCTGACGTCTCGGCCGCTGTCACCGGTAGCCAGATGGTGCCAATATGGGTCACCTTGTGCGACCGGCAGGCAGCACGGGTGATTATCGCTTGACAGTCTCGGCGGGCAGGCAGTAAACAGCAAAGCCATCGGATTCGCCGCCACAGAGCGGTTGCCGGTGGCTCGTTTTTCGACATTTTTACATGCGCACCATCCGGCATGGCTGTTGCATGTCTTTGGTGCCTTTCCTGAGCTCGGGGCGGGCCGCAGGGGGAGTAAGTGGATTTGAACATGAGTGCTAATGACTTGGCTGGTCTCAAGGTCATGGTGATCGATGACTCGAAGACCATCCGCCGTACGGCGGAGACCCTGCTGAAAAAAGAGGGTTGCGAGGTGTTGACCGCCGTCGACGGTTTCGAGGCATTGGCCAAGATCTCCGACCAGAAGCCAGCCATCATCTTCGTCGACATCATGATGCCGCGGCTGGATGGCTATCAGACCTGCGCGCTGATCAAGAACAATCCGCAGTTCCGCGCCACGCCGGTGATCATGCTGTCTTCCAAGGATGGCCTGTTCGACAAGGCGCGTGGCCGCATCGTCGGTGCCGAGCAGTATCTGACCAAGCCGTTCACGCGGGACGAACTGCTTGGTGCCATCCATCGCCACGTCAGTACGGTATCGAGCCACTGACTGCAGATTCTGAGGGGGACCTGTGGCCACTATTCTTATCATCGACGACTCGCCGACCGACGTGCGCGTGTTCACCACGCTGCTTGAACGGGCCGGACACCAGGTCGCCGCCGTCAGCACCGCCGAGGAAGGCATCGAGCGCGTGCGCACCGATCTTCCCGATCTGGTCATCATGGACGTGATCATGCCCGGCATGAACGGGTTCCAGGCCACGCGCACGCTCACGCGCGACCCGAAGACCCAGAACGTGCCGATCGTGATGATCACCACCAAGTCGATGGAAACCGACCGTGTGTGGGGGTTGCGCCAGGGCGCCCGTGCGTTCATCACCAAGCCGGTGAACGAAAAAGAGCTGCTGGCCTGCATCAACGAATTGCTGCCGAGCGAGAAATGAACCAGCCCGTCAACCGCACTCCCTTCGAGATCCTGGCCCGTTACGAGCGGCTGTCGTTGGGACATGCGTCGGATACCCAGGACAAGTTCGAGGCGCCCGGGTTGTGGCGCGGGATCGGTTTCCGGGTAGGTTCGCGCCTGCTGGTCAGCGGTATCGACGAGATCAACGAGTTGCTGGCGGTGCCGGTGCTGACCCCGGTGCCGGGCACCCAGCCGTGGTTGCTCGGCGTGGCCAACGTGCGAGGCAACCTGGTGCCGGTCATCGATTTCGGCCGTTTCCTGTTCGGCGAGCGCACGCAGCACACCGATCGCGCCCGCCTGTTGGTGGTGCGCCAGGGCGGTGGCAACGTGGCGCTGCTGGTGGACGAGGTGTTCGGCCAGCGCACGGTGGACGAGGAACAACGGCGCGGGGCGGGGCATGAAGACGATCCGCGACTCGCACGTTTCGTCGACAGCCGGGTGGGTGAGCAGCAGTTGGCGATTTTCAGCATGAGCCGGCTGGTGCGCGCACCGGATTTCCGGCAGGCCGCGGCCTGACGCCGGGGCAGGCCGCAGTGACATGAAGGGCCGGTGCCCGCGTGGGCCGGAAATTTGGGACAAGCATTCCCTGGCCAGTGCTCGCTTCGGCGGGGCTGGCGGCGTAATCAGTTAGACGGATGAGGTGAACATGAGCACTACAGGGGGCGTCAGCAGGGAACGCGGTTACACCGCACTCATTGTCCTGCTGCTGATTGCGATCGGCTTCGCGGCGCTGGACTTCTTCCTGCTCAACCAGAAGAACGGTGAGGATCGTCAGGCGATCGCGTTGACCACGCAGATCCAGGTGCTGTCACAGCAGACGGCGAAATTCGCGCTGGAATCGGCGGACGGCAACACCGACTCCTTCAAGGAGCTCGAATCCACCCGCAACGCCATCGACTCCGCCGTGCAGCGGCTGATCAAGGGCGATCCCGCGAGCGGCATGCAGCCGTACTCGGACAGCAACGTCACGCCCGCCGGCCGTGCCGTGAGCGCGCTCGACGCCTCCTGGAAACAGCTCGATGCCGACATCGGCAAGATCCTCTCCAACAGGGCGGTGGTACTCGATTCCGGACAGCGCGCCGGCACCCTTTCGCAGCAGATGCCCCTGCTCAACTCGAGCATGGAGCAGGTGGTCAACATCCTGCAGCAGCGCAACGGCAGCTCCGAACAGATGCTGGGCACCTCGCGCCAGATGCTGTCCGCTGACCGCATCATCCGCCGCGTGCAGGAAGTGTTGCAGGGTGGCGACAGCGCCCAGTCGGCAGCCGACGGCCTGTCCCGCGATGCGCAGTTGTACGGCAACGTGTTGAAGGGGCTGATCGAGGGCAACCCCGACAGCGGCGTGCGGCCGATCAATGACGCCAATGCGCGCAAGATCCTCACCGACATGGACACCAGCTGGGCCCAGCTGGCCGACCCGGTGGCCAAGCTGGTCGCCGCCGCCGGCAACATTGCCGATGTGAAGCGCGCGGGCAACCAGGCGTCGCTGGATTCGCAGACCGTGCTGTTGCGCGCGAACGACCTGTCTGAGCAGATCGGCAAGCTGCCGCTGCGCCGGCTGTTCCCGAACGTGTGGTGGGGCCTGCTCGGTGCGATTGCCGCGGTGGCGTTCGCCCTCTTGCTGGTCATCACCCTGGTGCGCGACCAGCGTCGCCGGTTCGCCCAGAGTACCGAGCTGAACCAGCGCAACCAGGAGGCGATCATGCGTCTGCTGGACGAGATGGGCTCGCTGGCGGAAGGCGACCTGACTGTGAAGACCACGGTGTCGGAGGACATCACCGGCGCGATCGCCGACTCGGTGAACTACGCCATCGACGAGCTGCGATCCCTGGTGACCACCATCAACGAAACCTCCGAGCAGGTGTCGTCCTCGGCGCAGGAAAGCCAGACCACCGCCCGCCACCTGGCCAATGCGGCCGAGCAGCAGGCGCAGCAGATCAGCACCGCGACCTCGGCGATCAACCAGATCGCCAGTTCGATGGATGACGTGTCGAAGAACTCCGCCGAGTCGGCCGACGTGGCCGAGCGCTCGGTGAAGATCGCCTCGCACGGCGCCGAGGTGGTGCGCGAGACGATCTCGGGCATGGACTCGATCCGCGACCAGATCCAGGAGACTTCCAAGCGCATCAAGCGGCTGGGCGAATCCTCGCAGGAGATCGGCTCGATCGTGGAACTGATCAACGACATCGCGGAGCAGACCAACATCCTGGCGTTGAACGCGGCGATCCAGGCGGCTTCGGCCGGCGAGGCGGGCCGCGGCTTCGCGGTGGTGGCGGACGAAGTGCAGCGACTGGCGGAACGCTCGACCAGCGCGACCAAACGCATCGAGACGCTGGTGCAGACGATTCAGTCCGATACCAACGAAGCGGTGAACTCGATGGAGCAGACCACCGCCGAGGTGGTCGCCGGTGCGCGCCTGGCGGAGGACGCCGGCAGCGCGCTGGGCGATATCGAGCGCGTCTCGCACGATCTGTCCGCGCTGATTCAGAACATCTCTACCGCGGCGCGTGAGCAGTCGGCGGCGGCGACCGATATTTCGGTGTCAATGAACGCGATTCAGGAGATCACCTCGCAGACCTCGCAGGGCGCGAGCCAGACGGCCGACTCGATCGGTACGCTGGCGCAGTTGGCGAGCGACCTGCGGCGCTCGGTGGCGCATTTCAAGTTACCGGGTTGACATCGGCCGGGCTGATTCCTGGCCCGATTGAGAAAAGCACAAGACAGGGGGCAGTCTCGCTGGTTGCAGGATGCTTGCGTGGTGCAACCGTTGAGAGAGGCGCATGAGACTTCAAGACCACATCGATTTCACCACGCTGCAGTGGGTCAAGCCGGAGCTCGACGACACCTTGTCGATCGCCCGCGAGGCACTGGAGTCGTACGTCGACAATCCGGGCAAGCGTGACTACATGCGCACCTGCGCGGATCACCTGCATCAGGTGCAAGGCACCTTGCAGATGGTCGAGCTGTACGGCGCGGCGATGGTGACCGCGGAGATGGAGACGCTCGCCCTCGCCCTGCTCGAGGATCACGTCGCCTATCGCGAGGAAGCCTACGCCGCGCTGATGCGCGGCCTGATGCAGCTGCCCGACTACCTGGAACGGCTGTCCAGCGGCCACCGCGACGTGCCGGTGGTGCTGCTGCCGCTGCTCAACGACCTGCGTGCAAGCCGCGAACAGGAACCGTTGCCCGAATCGGCGATGTTCCATCCCAACCTCGACGCGTTCCTGCCGGAGCAGGCACCCGCGGCGATGAGCGAGGCGTACGCCGAGGCGCACCGCGGCGAGCTGGTGGACCTGCGCTTGCGCTTCCAGCAGCAGTTGCTCGGCTGGTTCCGCGGGCAGAATGCCGCGCAGCAGCTGGTCAACATGCGCAAGACCCTGCTGGCGATCACCGCGCGTTGCCATCACGTGCATGGCCGGCGCCTGTGGTGGATCGCCGCCGGCGTGCTGGAAGGCCTGGAACAGGGTGTACTGAAAGGCTATGCCGGTGAGATCCGCCAGCTGATCGGCAAGGTCGACCGCAACATCCGCCTGCTGATCGAGCAGGGCGAGGACAGCCTGCGCGGGGGCGATGCGGACGACGTGGCCTGCAAGCTGCTCTACATCGTGGCCCAGGCCAAGCAGCGCAGCCCGCAGATGGAGTTGTTGCGCAGCACCTACGCGCTGGACGGCCTGCTGCCCGATGCCGGCGAACTGGAACACGCCCGCGGCTCGATGGCCGGGCACAATCGCGCGCTGCTCGACTCGGTGTCGCGCGCACTGAAGGATGATCTGCTGCGCGTCAAGGAGGCGCTGGACCTGTTCCTGCGCCAGCAGAACGGTGATCCCGCACAGCTGGCCGCGCAGGGCGAAGTGCTCGAGCGCGTTGGCGATACGCTGGGCATGCTGGCGCTGGCGGTGCCGCGCCGTGTGGTCACCGAGCAGCGACGGGTGCTCGATGAGATCGCCAACCGCATGCGTGCGGCCGACGAGGAAACCCTGCTCGACGTGGCCGGTGCCCTGCTCTACGTCGAGGCGTCGCTGGACGATCACATCGAGAGCCTGGGTTCCGAGGACGAGGCAGGTACCGGCGAAACGATGCACGCCCTCCCACGCAGCGAGGCGCTGGGCGTCGTCACCACGCTGATGCAGGAAGCGATTGCCAATACCGGCAGGGTCAAGGACGCGATCGTCGCGTTCGTCGAATCCGGCTGGGAACACGATCGACTGGCCGGCGCACCGGGCCTGATGGACGAGGTCGCCGGTGCCATGCGCATGCTGTCGTCGCCGCGACCGGCCGAGCTGGCCCAGGGCGTGGGCCGCTTCATCGGCTACGAACTGCTGGAAGACCGGCGCGTGCCGAACGGTGCGCAGATGGACCACCTGGCGGATGCGCTGGCGGCGCTGGAGTATTACCTGGAGGCCGCACGCGAGCATCGCGGTGGCCTGGAACACATCCTCGACGTGGCCGAACACAGCCTCGGCCTGCTCGGCTACTGGCCGGTGCCGTCGGCACGCGCGACATCCGCGGCGGCCTTCGTGTTCGAAGCGGCAACGCCTGCCGAGCTCGCGAGCGGAGACGAGGAGCATCCGGAGCTGTCCGAGTCCGTCAGCCTGATGCCGGGCGACGATCTGGCCCACCTCTTCGTCGGCGACAGCGGGGCGCCCGTCGCGTCCGCCCACGATCTGGATGGACTGCGCCTGACGCCGACCGAGGCGACCGCGCCGCCGACCGAGCTGGAGCACACTGGGTTCGACGAGCAGGACGACGGCGACTGGATCGAAGTCGAGGAAGAGGTGATCGAACAGGTGCCGGTGCGCGATGCGCTGGCGACGAACACCAGTTTCAACGTCAACGCGGAGGGTATCGACGACGATATCCGCGAGATCTTCCTGGAGGAGATGCAGGAAGAGATCGACAACCTGCGCAGCGCCGAGAAGGTCTGGCTGGCCGATCCCACGCAGACATCGTCGCTGGTCGGCATCCGCCGCTCGTTCCACACGCTGAAGGGCTCGGGTCGCCTGGTCGGCGCCGGCGCGCTGGGTGAATTCGCGTGGAAAGTGGAGGACATGCTCAACCGCGTGCTGGACAACACCATCGAGCCGAACGCGAACGTGCAGGCGTTGGTGCGGCACGCGATCGATGCGTTGCCGCAGCTGCTGGCCGCGCTCAAGGGCGAGGGTGCCCCGAACGTACCGCTCAGCGCGATCATGCACACTGCCGAGCAGCTCGCTGCCGGCAATCAGGCTCGCCTGGAAGACCATGCACCACAGGCCATGGAAACGGTGCGCCGCATCGTGCGTCGGCGCGTGCCGCGCCTCGACGCGGCGGCGGCAGCCGTGCCGGTGGCAGCCGTGACCGATGCGGGTAGCGCCGCTGCCGCGTATGAGCCGGCCGAAGCCATGCACGGCATGGCGATGCCGGTGATGCCGCCGGTGGACCCGGTGCTGCTGGAGATCCTGCGCAGCGAGGTGGCGCAGTACCTGCAGACCATCCGTGCCGCGATCCAGCGCAGTGACGACGAATTGCCGATCGGCGAAGAATTGCTGCGCGCCGTGCACACACTGCACGGTGCGATCGCGATGGTCGATATCCCGTTGCTGACGCAGCTGCTGTCGCCGCTGGAAGGCCTGTTCAAGCGTCTGCGCGCCGCCAACCTGCCGCTGTCGTCCGATGGCGTGCGGCTGCTGGGCCAGTCGGTCGACGTGGTCGATCACGTGATGGGCCAGTTCGACGTGGCCGAGCCGCAACTGCCGAACGTCGACGCGCTCACCGCGCAGATCACCAGCATGCGCGACCACTACCCCGAGTCGAAGGTGGCGCACGTCGTGTTCGAACCGCAGGCCGATGAGGCTGAGCCGGTGGAGACCGTCACCGCGGCAGATCACGCCGGCGTCGATCAGGCGATCATGGCCGCCTCGCTGGAGGCCGGTATGGTCGAGGCCACGGCGGCGCAGGCCGAGGCGACCTCCGCCGGGATTCCGGCTGATGCCGGCGAAGCAGTGAATGTCCACCCGGACGAAGCACATCACGCCAAGGTGACCGCCGAGCTGGTGGCGGCACTCGGCGCCTTTGAACCCGAACAAGCGGCTGCCGAGCTGGCAGCTGCCGAAAAGCTGGTGGCCGAGCAGGCTGCAGCAGCGCAAGCTGCGGCGGAGAAGCTGGCCGCCGAGCAGGCGGCGGCAGCACAGGCCGCGGCCGAACAATTGGCAATCGAGCGGGCTGCAGCAGAACAAGCGGCCACCGAAAAGCTGGCGGCGGAGCGCGCTGCAGCCGAGCAGGTCGCCGCCGAAAAGCTGGCAGCCGAGCAACAGGCAGCGGCCGAACGGGCCGCAGCAAGTCGTGCGGCGGAAGAAGCATCCGGTACCGTGGTGCAGGAGCCTGCCTACGCCTTGGCCGGGTCCGGCCAGATCGACGCCGACCTGCTGGAAGTCTTCATCGACGAGGCACGCGAGATCCTCGACCACGCCGACGACGTACTGGCGCAGTGGCACGCCGAACCGACCGAGCTGGCGCATGTGTCGGAACTGCAACGCGACCTGCATACGCTCAAGGGCGGTGCGCGTATCGCCGGCCTGGTGCCGGTGGGCGATCTCACTCACGCGACCGAGACCCTGCTCGAGAAGCCGATCCGCGATGCGTCGAAGGTCGGTCCGCTGATCGCCGCGCTGGAGGCCAGCTTCGACCAGTTGCACGCCTTGGTGCAGCAAGTGGCGCAAGGCCATGCGACCGATTACCCGCAAGCCATGATCGACCATCTGCTGGCGCTGGCCGGCGAAACCGCGCTGGCCGACGACATGGTGCAGGAGGCGTCCCCGATGCCGGCGCCCATGCCGGTTCCGGCCGCACCGTCGCCGACGGTTTCCGTGGCGGGCGATCTCGAGCTGCCCGAGCTGATGCCGGAAATGGAGGAGGAAGTACGCTCCTCGCAGGAACAGATCCGTGTCCGCGCCGACCTGCTCGACAGCCTGGTCAACCACGCCGGCGAAGTGGCGATCTACCGTTCGCGACTGGAGCAGCAGGTCGCCGGCTACCGTTTCAACCTGGTCGAGCTGGAACAGACCGTCGCACGTTTGCGCAGCCAGCTGCGCATGCTGGAAATCGAGACCGAGGCGCAGATCATCGCGCGCTTCCAGCGCGAGCATCGCGAAGCGGGCCTGACCGCGTTCGATCCGCTCGAGCTCGATCGCTACTCGCAGCTGCAGCAGTATTCGCGTGCGCTGGCCGAGTCGGTCTCCGATCTGGTGTCGATCCAGAACATGCTGGACGAGCTGACCCGTCAGGCCGAGACCCTGCTGATCCAGCAGTCACGAGTCAGTACCGAGCTGCAGGACGGTCTGCTGCGCACGCGCATGCTGCCGTTCGACACGATGGTGCCGAACCTGCGCCGCACGCTGCGCCAGGCCGCACAGGAGCAGGGCAAGCAGGCCCAGCTCCACGTGGACGGCGCCCACGGCGAAATGGACCGCAACCTGCTCGACCGCATCAAGGCGCCGTTCGAGCACATGCTGCGCAACGCGATCGCGCACGGCATCGAAACCCCGGCCGAACGCCGCAAGGCCGGCAAGCCGGCCGAAGGCGCGGTGCACATCACGGTCGCGCGTGAGGCCACCGAGGTGGTGGTGCGGGTCAGCGACGATGGCCGCGGGCTGAATCGCGAGGCGATCCGCAAGCGCGGCATCGAACGCGGGCTGCTGCGTGCGGAGACGAAGCCGACCGACAACCAGCTGCTCTCGCTGATCACCCAGACCGGCTTCTCCACCGCCAGCCAGGTCACCCAGCTGGCCGGTCGTGGCGTCGGCATGGACGTGGTGGCGAACGAGATCAAGCAACTCGGCGGTTCGCTGTCGATCGAGTCCGAGGAAGGCAAGGGCACTACCTTCATCCTGCGCCTGCCGTTCACTCTGGCAGTGACCCAGGCGATCCTGGTGCGCATCGGCGAGGCCACGTTCGCAATCCCGATGACCTCGGTGCAGGGCGTGGCGCGGGTCAATCCGGACGACCTGGTCGAGTTGATGGCCGAAGACGAGCCGTCGTTCGAGTACGGCAACGAGGCGTACGGCATTCATGACCTGGCCGAATTGCTGGGCCTGCCGCCGGGCCTGCCGACCGAGGACGAGCAGCAGCCGCTGCTGTTGACCCGTGCGGGCGACCTGCGCGCGGCGATCCGCATCGACGCGGTGCTCGGTTCACGCGAAATCGTGGTGAAGTCGGTCGGCCCGCAGATCAGCTCGGTGCCGGGTCTGCTCGGCGCGACCATCATGGGTGACGGCTCGGTGCTGATCATTCTGGATCTGGCGCCGCTGGTGCGTCATGGCATGATCCGCCGCGAGCAGCGCCTGGCCGAAGGCCTCAGCGCGGTCCAGGCGCCGGTGATCGAGGAAGTGCAGGTGCGCCCGCTGGTGATGGTGGTGGACGACTCGATCACCATGCGCAAGGTCACCAGCCGCGTACTGGAGCGTCACGAATACGAAGTCAGCACGGCGAAGGACGGCGTCGATGCGCTGGAGAAACTGCACGAGCGCGTGCCGGACCTGATGCTGCTGGACATCGAGATGCCGCGCATGGACGGCTACGAGCTGGCTACCCACATGAAGGCGGATCCGCGACTGCGCGACGTGCCGATCATCATGATCACCTCGCGTAGCGGCGACAAGCATCGTCAGCGTGCGTTCGACATCGGGGTGGACCGCTACCTCGGCAAGCCGTACCAGGAGGCCGAGTTGCTGGTGCAGATCGGGGAGGTGCTGGAGCAGCGTGCGGTGGAGCCGATTCATGACTGACATGGCTCCTGCGGTTGCCTTGCTGTTTGACGACACCGAGCTGGGCGGCCAACTACGCGAAGCGCTGTGCGAACGTGGCGCGCGGATCGTGCACGAAGGCGGGGTATCCAGTCTCAGTCGCGAATTGCTGCAGCGGGTGGGCGCCGACGTGCTGGTGGTCAACCTGGACGACAGCGCCGACGACGCACTCGACCGCCTGTACGAGGTGATCGACGACGATCGTCCGCGGGTGGTCTTCAACGATGCGCAGGCCAGCCGCGCGCTGGTCGGCTGGGATCGCGCGCGTTGGGCGCGCCATCTGGCGGTCAAGGTGATGGCGGAGGGCGACATCGACCCGCCGCGGCCAAACAATGCCCCTGCCGTCGCGGCGCCGACGGATGCATTGCCGGAGACGACAGCGGTCGCGGTTGCAGCAGTTGTACGGCCGATGGTTGCCGAGGCAGCGGCGGAGCCGTTCGCCGAACCCGTCGCGGCGGCAGCTGCCGGGCCGGTGGCGGATTCCGACCTGGAGCCCGATTTTCTGGTACACGATGACCTCGATGGCCAGCACAAGGAGATCGCGGCGGCGGAATCGGAGAACCTGGCCGCCGAACTGGAAGCCTTGCTGGCTTCCGGCGAACTGCCGGCAGATGACGACGCGGAGTCCGGTCCCGGCCTGCGTTTTGTCGGCGGCGAGGAGCCGCCACCCCTGCACGATGGAAACTTCGGCGCGCCGGCAGCGGCGCCGCCGCTACCGGCGGTTTCCGCAGGATCGGCCCCGGCCCTGTCGGGCGTGACGCCAGCGGCGTTCCAGATTGATCACCTGCACTTGTCATCGCTGACGGACGCTTCGATTGCCGCGATACCGGCTTCGGCAGCGTCGCCGGTGATGGCCGACGGCGCGTTGCCCGTGCGTGCACCCGAAGGCTGGGCGTTGGTGGACGAGGATGCTTCGCAGATTGCATCCGAGGCTGACGAAAGGCTGGACGCTGCGGTGTTCGGGATCCAGAAGTTGAGTGCTGCCGATTTCCTCGCGCCCGACGTCGAGGCGGTTGCCGCCGACCTCGAACCGAGGATGAGCCTTGAGCTGGTGTCGATGGAAGAGGCCATTGCGCCGCAGGCGTACGTGCACGAGCACGAGATGGTGCTCGACGAACTTGGCGGCGCGTTGAGCCGGGTCGTGTTGCTGGGCGCCGCCATCGACGGCATCGATGCGGTATGTACGTTCCTGGCGGCGCTGCCGGCATCGACGCGGTTGACCTTCCTGCTTACCCAGCACCTGGGTGGGCAGTCGGATGCGTCGCTGGTGGCGGAATTTGCCGCGAACTGCACGCTGCCGGTACGGCTGGCCAGGGGCGGTCGCGCCGGGCCCGGTGAGGTACTGCTGGTGCCGGCCGGGCAGCAGGTGCGGCTGCGCCGTGACGGCAGCATCGACTTGCAGGCGAGCGGCGCCGACGGGGAACAGGAACCGTCGATCGATGCCAGCCTGACCATGGCCGCCAACGCGTTCGGCCGCGATGCGCTGGCCATCGTGTTTGCCGGGCGTGGCAACGATGCCGTGGCTGGTGCGCAGGCGATCCATGATCGCGGCGGCCAGGTCTGGGTAGAGTCGTCGTCCGGCGATCATTTCGCCGACATGGTCAGCGGAATCTTCGCCGAACGACTGGTCAGTTTTTCCGGTACGCCGCCCGAGTTGGCGGCGCACCTGATCGAGGTGTTTCCATGAGTGATCCGCTGCCGCGTGAAATCCGCTGCGTCCTGGTGCCGGTCGGCAACCTGCGCCTGCTGCTGCCCAATGCCACCATCGCCGAGGTGATCATCCAGAGCGCACCCGAACCGGTGGCCGGCGCACCCGACTGGCTGCTCGGCCGGATCGCCTGGCGCGGCTGGCGCGTACCGCTGGTGTCGTTCACCAAGCTGGCCGGCACCGAAGAGGGCGACGCCGAGCTGAGTGTGCGCGTGGCCGTGCTGAAGGCGCTCGGCGGCGATCCGAAACTGCCGTTCATCGCCGTGCTGACCCAGGGTTTCCCGCGTCTGACCACGCTGAACGCGGAGCTGATCATTCCCACCCACGACGGCAAGCCGCTGCCGTCGGGCGTGCGCGCGCACGTGCTGGTGCGCGATGACGTGGCGATGATCCCCGACCTGGAATGGATCGAAGCCACCTTGCTGGACCTGCTCGACGATGCCGAACCGGCGGAATCCACGGAGTCGTCCGACTTGGAGGGCTGAAACCCGGCGGCCGGCAGACGGCGGACTAGCCGTCGCCGTGCAAGGCCTGCAGTGCCGCCAGCGCGGCCAGTCCGGCGGTTTCCGTGCGCAGGATGCGTGGTCCCAGCCGCAGGCCATCGAAACCGGCGGCCGTCAATGCACCGATATCGCGCTCGCCCAAGCCGCCTTCCGGGCCGACCACCAGCAGGCCGCCGGCCGCGGTGAATCGCAGCTCGCGGGATGAGCGGCCGGCTTCCGGCAGCAGGGCCAGGCGCAGCGCGCCATCATCGGCAAGGCCGTCCAGCCACGTCGGCAGCGGCAGCGCCGGGGCGATCTCGGGCAGGCGCGCACGGCCACTCTGCTCGCAGGCGCTGGCCACCACCGCCCGCCAGTGTGCCAGCCGCTTTTCCGCGCGGGCGGCATCCAGCTTCACTTCCGAGCGTTCGGTCAGCAGCGGCACGATGCGCGCCACGCCCAGCTCGGTCGCCTTCTGCACGATCAGGTCCATCTTTTCGCCGCGAGCCACGCCCTGGGCCAGGGTCAGCGGCAGCGGCGACTCGTTCTGCAAGGCCTGCTTCGATTCGATCCGTACGGTCACCTCGCGCTTGCCTGTCGCGACGATGACCGCGGCGTAGTCGTGGCTGTCGCCGTTGAACACGGTGAGCGGGTCGCCGGGACTCATGCGCAGCACGCGAGCCACGTGTTCGGCGGCCTGCGTCGGCAGGTTCAGTTCGTCGGAGACGGCAAGTGGCTGGTCGACGTAGATACGGATCGTGCGCATCGGAACATGCTGGGCGGGAGCGGCCGCCCAGCATAGCGCGACGCGCACCCGGCATGAACGCGTGAGCAACGACCGGACGCTGCCGCTTGCGCCAATTGACACGCCGTATCAGCATGGGCCGCACTCCCCATGCGCGCTCGCCGCATCCGCCACCTGCGAGCGGAGGTCACATGTCCCGGTTTGTTTTCGTTTCCGCCATGCTGCTGGCAGGCTGCGGCGCAAGCACCATGCTGCTGGCACAGGATTTCCCGGCTTCACCACCGTCCGCCGAACCGTCCAGCCAGCAGCCGACGCAGCAGGCCGCGCGGCCGGATGAGCGCCACTGCATCCGTGAAACCGGCAGCCACATTCCGGCGAAGAAGGGACACTGCCTGCCGGTGGCCGGGCGCAGCTACAGTCAGCAGGACTTGCAGCGCACGGGCGAACCCGATCTGGGCCGGGCACTGCAGAAACTCGACCCCCGCATCACCGCCCGCGGGCACTGAACCGGCTGCGCTTCAGCTTGCCACGGCGCGCTCGATCCCACTGATCGCGGTATCGACCAGCAGGTCGATCTCCGATGCGTCGACCACGTAGGGCGGCATTAAATACACCACGTTGCCGAGCGGGCGCAGCAGCACACCGTGCTGCAGACCATGCAGGTAGACACGCAGACCGCGCCGTTCCTCCGCGGGATACGGTCGCCGGCTGGTCTTGTCGGCGACCAGCTCGATCGCCGCGATCATGCCGGTCTGGCGCACGTCGGCGACGTGCGGATGCGCGCGCAGCGGCGCCAGCCGGCGGGCCAGGTGTGCGGCCAGCTGGCGGTTGCGCTCCAGTACCGGCTCGTCGCGGAAGATCGCCAGCGTCTCCAGCGCGACCCGGCAGGCCAGCGGGTTGCCGGTGTAGCTGTGCGAATGCAGGAACGCCTTGCCGGCGCTGTACTCGGCGTAGAACGCCTGGTAGATCCGCTCGCTGGTGAGCACCGCCGACAGCGGCAGGAAGCCGCCGGTGAGGCCTTTCGACAGGCACATGAAATCGGGTGTCACGCCGGCCCTTCGACCCGGCTCGGGACAGGCCCCTCGACCGGGCTCAGGGCTGGCCTGTTCGCAGGCGAACAGCGTGCCGGTGCGGCCGAAGCCCACCGCGATCTCGTCGGCGATGAAGTGCACCGCAAATTCGTCGCACAGCGCACGCAGGCCGCTGAGGTAACTCGGGTGATACATGCGCATGCCGCCGGCGCACTGCACCAGCGGCTCGACGATCACCGCGCAGGTCTCGTGTGCGTGGCGTTCCAGCAACGTGCGCAACTCACCCAGGCGGCGTTTGGCCGTCTGTTCCGGTGACTCGCCGGGCTCGCCTTCATAGGCGTCCGGCGACGGCGCCAGGAACGGCGTCAGCAGCAGCGGTGCGTAGGTCTTGCGATACAGCGCCACGTCGCTCACCGACAGTGCGCCCAGCGTCTCGCCGTGATAGCTGCCGGTCAGTGCGATGAAGCGGGTCTTCTCGCCATGGCCCTGGTTGAGCCAGTAGTGGAAGCTCATCTTCAGCGCCACCTCGATCGCCGCCGAACCGTTGTCGGCGTAGAACACCCGATCCAGCCCGGGCGGCGTGATCCGCACCAGTTCCTCGGCCAGTTCGATCGCCGGTTCGTGGGTGAAGCCGGCGAAGATCACGTGTTCCAGCGTGCGCGCCTGCTCGGCCAGCGCGGCGGCGAGGCGCGGGTTGGCGTGGCCGAACAGGTTGGTCCACCACGAACTGATGCCGTCCAGGTAGCGCCGGCCGTCGGCGTCGATCAGCCAGGCGCCTTCGCCGCGCACGATCGGCACCATCGGTACGCTCTCGTGATCGTGCATCTGCGTGCAGGGGTGCCAGACGTGTCGCAGGTCGCGCGCGGCGAGCGCGGCGTTGCCGCTTGCGGGGTTGTTCATCCGGCTATCATCGACCCTGCGCCACGGGCGCTCAAGTCCGCACATCGCTCCTCCCGGGAATCGACGCTTGAAGTCACTGCGAAAATGCCTGATCGGCCTCGGCACGCTGGCGCTGGCCGCGGCCGTGCTGCTGTGGTTCCTGCCGGCACGCTGGGCGATGCCGTGGATCGGGCCGCAACTGCACGGGCTGCGTCTGCAGCAGGTGCAAGGCACGGTGTGGCATGGTCGGGCCGGCGAGGTGGTGGCCGCCGACGGGCAGATGCTGGGGCAACTGCAGTGGCAGTTGTCGCGACGAGCGTTGCTCGGCCAGGTACGACTGCAGTTGCAGTTCGAGGGACCTCGACTCGCGTTTTCCGGCGGAGCCCAGCGGCTGCCGGACGGCCAGATCGAAGTGAGCGGCGCGAGTGTGCGTGCAGAACTCTCGGCATGGGTTCATGGCCCGATGTCGTCATGGGGGCAGCCACGCGGCGAACTGCAAGTGACGATCGACCACGCCCTGCTGCAGGGCGGCTGGCCCATGCAACTGCAGGCGCAGGCGCAATGGCCGCAAGCGCTCATGCACACACACGACGGCGACGTGGCGCTGGGTGCGCTGCAGGCACAGGCGAGCGCGCAGGGTGGGGTGATCCGGGCACAACTACACGACGACGGGCACGGCCCGCTGCACGTCGATGGCAAACTGCAACTGAGCCCGCTTGGCTGGCGACTGGACGCGACGCTGCGCGCCCGACAGACTGGCCCGGCATTGCGCCGCTGGTTGGCCACGCTGGGTCCGCCGGCGGCCGACGGCAGTGTGCACATCCAGCGCCGCGGCGGACTGGCTGGCAGCGCGCCCGCTCCATCCACGAAATGAAGGACACGAGACGAGCATGAACCCGGATATCGCCGCAACGGCCCTGGCAGCCGCACGCGAGGCCGCCGCAGCCGCGGCCGAGGTGATCACGCACTACTGGCGGCGCGGCGTCGAGGTGGAGCTGAAATCCGACGCGACCCCGGTCACGATCGCCGACCGCGAGGCCGAGCAGGCGATCCGGCGAGTGCTGCAGGCGGCGCTGCCGCAGGCGTCGATCTATGGCGAGGAGTTCGGCCTGGACGGCGAACGCGGGGGCCTGTTGTGGCTGGTCGATCCGCTCGACGGCACCAAGAGCTTCGTGCGGCGCACGCCGTTCTTCTCCACCCAGATCGCGCTGATGGACGGCGACGAGCTCGTGCTCGGCGTGTCCAGCGCGCCGGTCTACGGCGAGACGATGTGGGCCAGCGCCGGCGACGGTGCGTGGCTCGATGGCGAGCGCGTGCGCGTGGCGGACACGGCGCAAATGGCACAGGCCTCGGTCTCCACCGGCAACGTCAAGACGCTCACTGGCGACGCACGCTGGGCCGCGCTGGGCGCGCTGATCCGCGACAGCAACCGGATTCGCGGCTACGGCGATTTCTGCCACTACCACCTACTGGCGCGTGGCAGCCTGGATCTGGTGATCGAGTCGGACGTGAACATCCTCGACATCGCCGCGCTGGCGGTGATCGTGCGCGAAGCCGGCGGCGTGTTCACCGACCTGGACGGCGTGCCGCTGACGCTGGACACGCGCAGCGTGCTGGCCGGCACGCCGGCGATCCACGCGCAGGCCCTGCAGCGCCTGCGGCGCTGAGCGGTGCGAGCTAGAATGTCCCGATGCGCAAATTACCGATCATCCACGCCACGCGCGACGTCAGCGACAGCCACTTCCTGCACGTCGAACAGCTCGACCTGGAGTTTGCCAACGGCGAACGGCGCACCTACGAGCGACTGAAGGGCAGCGGCCTGGGCGCGGTGATCATCGTGCCGATGCTGGACGATGAAACCGTCCTGCTGGTGCGCGAGTACGCCGGCGGACTCGGTCGCTACGAACTGGGCCTGCCGAAGGGCCGGCTGGACCAGGACGAGACCGCCGAGCAGGGCGCCGAGCGCGAGTTGAAGGAAGAGGTCGGCTACGGCGCGCACAAGCTCAAGATCCTACACAACCTGTCGCTGTCGCCGTCGTACATGACGCACATGGCGCACGTGGTGCTGGCGCAGGACCTGTATCCCGAGAAGCTGGTCGGCGACGAGCCGGAAGAACTCGAAGTGGTGCCGTGGAAGATGTCCGAACTGCACACCTTGCTTGGCCGCGACGACGTGACCGAGGGGCGTTCGATCGCCGCGCTGTTCATGGCCCGCGAGTATCTCGCCGGGCGCTTCACGCGCACATGAGCACGCCGCCCGGAAACACTCCACCCGAACTGGCCCGGCAGGTCGGCGTGATCGCCCGTGCCGCCGGCGCGGCCATTCTCGATGTCTACCACAGCGATTTCGCGGTGCAGACCAAGGCGGACGCGTCGCCACTGACCGCCGCCGACCTGGCTGCCCAGCAGGTCATCATGGCCGGCCTGGCCCGGCTCGACCCGCCGCTGCCGATACTCTCGGAAGAGGCCAAGGCGCTGCCGTGGTCCGAGCGCCGGCACTGGTCGCGCTACTGGCTGGTCGATCCGCTCGATGGCACCCGCGAGTTCGTCAAGCGCAACGGCGAATTCACCGTCAACATCGCCTTGATCGACGATCACCGCAGCGTGCTCGGCGTGGTGCTGGCGCCGGTGACCGGCGAGCTGTACGCCGCCGAACACGGTCAGGGTGCGTGGCTGCAGACGCAGGCCGGCGGCGATTGGCAACGCCTGCGCACGCGTCCACTGGCGCAGCCACCGGTGGTGGCTGGCAGCCGTTCGCATGGCGGCGCGCAGGGCAGCGTGTTGCAGCAGTTGATCGGCAGCGATTACCAGCTGGTGCCGCTGGGCTCGTCGCTGAAGTTCTGCCTGATCGCGCGCGGCGAGGCGGACGTCTATCTGCGCCTCGGCCTCACCAGTGAATGGGATACCGCCGCCGCGCAGTGCGTGCTCGATGAGGCTGGCGGCGCGGTGCTCGACCTCGTGGGTCTACCGTTCCGCTACAACCGTGGTGAGTCGCTGCTCAACCCCGAATTCATCGCCGTCGGCGACGGCAGCATCGACTGGCCGGCACGGCTGCAGGCGCCATGAGCGAGCCGGTCCGGCACAGCCTCGACGACTTGCTTGCGATCATGGCGCGGCTGCGCGATCCCGAGCGCGGTTGCCCGTGGGACGTGCAGCAGGATTTCGCCTCGATCGCGGCGTACACGATCGAGGAAGCCTACGAGGTCGCCGATGCGATCGACCGTCGCGATTGGTCCGACCTGCGCGACGAGTTGGGCGACCTGCTGCTGCAGGTAGTGTTCCATGCGCAGATGGCGACCGAGCAAGGCCTGTTCGATTTTGCCGACGTCGCCCACGCGATCAGCACCAAGATGCTGCGGCGCCATCCGCATGTTTTCGGCGACGTGCGCTATGCCGACCTGGCGGCGCAGATGCAGGCTTGGGAAGAGATCAAGACGGCCGAACGCGCGGACAAGGGCGAGCCGGCCGACGCCAGCGCGCTGGCGGGCATCTCGGCCGGGCTGCCGGAATGGAAGCGCGCGCAGAAGCTGCAGCAGCGCGCCGCGGCCAGCGGCTTCGCATGGCCCGATCCCGCGCCGGTGCTGGCCAAGCTGGCCGAGGAAGTGGACGAGGTGCGCGCGGAGTTCGCCAACGGCGCCGACCCGGCGCGGTTGCAGGACGAGATCGGCGACGTGCTGTTCGTGATGGTGAACCTGGCGCGCCACGCTGGCGTCGACTTCTCGCAGGCATTGCGGCATGCGAATGCGAAATTCGAACGGCGCTTCCGGCAGATGGAGCAGCTGGCGGCGGCCGACGGCACGGCGTTTGGCGAACGCACGCTGGGCGAACAGGAACAGCTGTGGCAGCGCGCCAAGCGGACGGAACGCAAACCCTGAGCCTGCGCGATGGCGCCAGGCCATCGCGCAGGGTCGTGGCGGACTTTCGTGGAAGTTACTTGGCTACTGGTGCCGTCTTGTCGGCATGGTGTTGCTGCCAGGTAGCGCGCATCTTCTCGTGCTCGGCACGCATCTTCGCCTCGTTGGCCAGGTTTTCGTCCAGGCCCTTGCGCAGCGTGGCGATCGCCTGGTCGACGTTGGCCGGCTGCGCCTGCAGACGGGCCAGGCGTTTGTAGACGTAGTCGCGCACGCGCGGATCCTGCGACTTGGCCAGCACGTCGTTGTAGACCGACGCCATCTCCTTGCTGCGGCCGGCCTGCATGTACAACTTCTCCAGGCCGCGCAGATCGCCGATCACGCCGTTGCGCTGATGGTCGAAGCCGTGCATGCGCATGCCGTGGTCACGGTCGCGGTCGCCGCGAATCACGCGGACTTCCTTGTTGACCACCGCATGAGGCGCTGACGACGGCGGGGGCGGCGTATTCTGGGCCATCACGAACGAGGTCGATCCGGCGATCAGCACGGCCAGCGCGGAAGCAAGCATGGTTTTGCGGTGCATGGTGTGTCTCCTTGGTAGGTAGACTGGAGAACGCGGCCGGCCTCGGCACGTTGACCGGCGCGTTCATGCTCCCGTCATGCGTGCAACCCTCTTGCAACCCTTTGGCCGCCGGCCGCATCTCAGGCAGGTCGACAACAACCCCAGGAGAGTTCCATGCGCCGTCTTCTCACCGCAGCCCTGCTGCTCGCTCCGATCGCCGCCTTCGCTGCCAGCCCGTGCAAGTACGAAGCACCGCGCAACCTGCAGCTCGACCTGGCCGGCGTGCGCAGCGTGCAGATCGACGTGAACAGCCAGGACTTGCACCTGACCGGCAGCGACAACGCCAAGGGGCTCACTCTCACCGGCCGCGCCTGCGCCTCCGAACAGGCGATGCTGGATAAACTGCAGGTCACCCAGCGGCGCGAAGGCGACCAGTTGCTGATCGATATCGGCAACACCGGCAGTTTCAGTTTCAGCCTGTTCGGTGGCAATTCCTATTCGAGCCTCGACGTCACCGTGCAACTGCCGGCGAACTTGCCGGTCACCGTGCGGGTGGGCTCCGGCGACGCCGACATCAACGGCGTGCAGCAGCTGCAAACCAATGTGGGCTCGGGCGACCTGCACGTGCGCCAGGTTTCCGGCAAATTCGCCACCAGCGTGGGTTCGGGCGACGTCGACGCCACCGACATCGGCAGCCTGGACCTGGGTTCGGTGGGCTCCGGCGACTTCAAGGCCGAAGGCATCAAGGGTGACGCCCGCATCGGCAGCATCGGTTCGGGCGACGTCACCCTGCGCAACGTCGGCGGCAGCGTGCATGCCGATACGCTGGGTTCCGGCGACCTTGACGTAAGCGATGTCGGCGGCGATTTCAGCCTCGGCGCCAAGGGCAGCGGCGACGTCAATCACTCCGGTGTGAAGGGCAAGGTCAGCGTGCCGCACGACGACGATTGACGTCAGCCGAGCCAGCGCCAGACCAGGTACACCAGCGGCGCGCATACCAGCAGGAACGGAATCGACACCAGGTGCAGCAGCCGCAGGCCATGCGGCTGCTTCGCCAGGCGCAGCGCGATCAGGTTCGCCAGCGAACCGATCGCCACGCCGAAGCCACCCACGTTCACCGCCACCGCCAGCGCGATCGCGTCGGGCGTGCGTTCGAGCAGCAGCACCGTCGCCGGCACGTTGCTGATCAGCTGCGAGGCGACGATGCCGCTGGCGTACAGCGTCAGCGGCTGGCCGAAGTCGAGCCGGTCCAGCGCTTGGTGCACCAGGGGCAGGTTCGCGAAATGGCCCAGGCCCAGGAAGATCGCGGCGAACGTGAGCAGCAGCAACCAGTCGATCCGCGCCAGGCTCGACCGCGCCAGCAGCGCGAACAGCGTCAGCAACAGCAGGGCACCCAGCGGCGCCTGGCCGTATTCCATCAGCAGCACCATGCCGAGCAGTGCGACGATCGAACACGCGCCGAGGCGGCTTGAGGCCACCATGCCGTCGATCCGTTCCGGGCTCAACGCCACGCGGTCGCGCGGCAGCCACAACCAGGTGAACGCCGCCACCAGCACGAACATCGCCGCCGCCGCCGGCAGCATGGCCGCCGCGAAATGCAGGAACGGCAGTTGCGAGTGCTGCCACAGCAGCAGGTTCTGCGGGTTGCCGATCGGGCTCAGGGTGGAGCCCGCGTTCACCGCCAGCGCCTCCAGCACCACCATGCGCAGCACCGGCAGGTTGGAGACGTTGCCGATCGCCAGGGTCAGCGGCACGATCAGGAACAGGCTCACGTCGTTGGTCAGCACCATCGACAGCAGCGCCGTCGCGGACACCAGCAGCAGGCCCAGGCTGCGCAGCGAATGCGCCCGTGCCACCACGACCACGGCCGCGTGCTGCACCAGGCCGCTGTCGCGGATGCCCTGGATCGCGATCAACAGGCCCATCAGGCCGGCCAACGTAGGCAGCTGCAGCCAGCGCCGGTAGCTCGCCAGCGGTTGCGGATCGAGCACCGCCAGCACGATCGCCAGTGCCGCGAACAGCCACAGCAGCCACTCTTCCTTGAGGCGCTGTCGTGTGCGGCTTGCAATCATCGGGAGGTCCGGTGGGGCGTCGACGTACTTTATCAGCCCGTCCTTCGATGCCGGCTCAGCCCTCGCGCAACAACCGCATCGGCGGCGTGCGGCTGACCTTGCGGGTGCCGGCCAGGCCCAGCAGCATCACGACCAGCGCGGCGCCGACCGCACCACCGACCAGTGGCCACAGCGGCGGCACGAAGTTCTCGATGTGGAATACCGCCTGGCCCAGCCACACGCCGGCGCCGGCGGCGCCGAGTGCGGCGGTAAGGCCGGCGACCAGGCCGAGCAGGGCGAACTCGCAGGCGGCAGCCACGCGCAGCTGCGCACGGCGTGCGCCCAGCGTGCGCAGCAGGGCGGCTTCGTGGCGGCGTTCGGCGGCGCTGGCGGCGAGCGCGGCGGCCAGCACCAGCGCGCCGGCGAGCAGGCTGAAGCCGAGGATCCAGCGCACCGCATTGCCCACGCGATCGACGATCTCGCGCACGCGGTCGAGCAGCGAGTCGACGTCGACCAGGCTGAGGTTGCTGTAATCGCGCGACAGCTGCGCCAGTTCGGTCGCATGACCGCGCGGCAGGTGGAAGCTGGCCAGCCAGGTGTGCGGCAGCTCGCTGGCGTGGGCGGGATCGAGCAGCAGGAAGAAGTTGACGCGGAACGAACTCCAGTCGACCTTGCGCACGCTGCTGACCGTCGCATCGATGCTGCCTTCGCCGACGTCGAAGCGCAGCGTGTCACCGATCTTCAGCGCGAACATGTCGCGCCACATGGTGTCGATCGAGACCTCGGCCTGCACCGGTTGTGCGCCTTGCCAACGGCCGGCGATCACTTCGTTCGCGGGCGGCAGCTCGGCGGACCAGGACAGCCGCAGCTGGCGGTCGGTCCAGTCCTTTGCGCGCTCGTCCGCGAAGGCGAGTTGGTCGATCGGGCGGCCGTTGATCGCGGTGAGTTTGCCCACCGCCAGCGGCAGCATGTTGAGCTGGTCGCCGCCGGTCCTGGCCAGTGCCTGCTCGAAGCCAGCGCGCTGGTCGTCCTGCAGGTTCAGCGCGAACCAGTTCGGCGTATCCGCCGGCAGCTCCTGGCGCCAGCCTTGCAGCAGCGCCGGCGCCACGATCGCCAGCAACAGCAGCGCGCACAGGCCCAGGCTGAGCGCGGTGGCCTGGATCACGCTCAGCGCGGGTCGCCGCGCCAGTGCGGCCAGGCCCAGCCGCAATGCCGGGTGCGCGCCCGGTGCAATGCGCCGGGCCAGCCACAGCAGCAAGCCGGCCAGCAACGCCGCGATCAGCGCCACACCGAGCAGGCTGGCGGCGAGGATGCCGGCAAGGGTGAGCGAGCTGCTCTGGCTCCAGATCAGGCCCAGTGCCACCAGCGCGGGGATCAGGTACAGCGCATCGAAGCGGCGTACCCGCCGTTGCATGCTCTGGCGAAATACGGCAACAGGAGCGACGTCGGCCAGCCGCGCCAGCGGCGGCAGCGCGAAGCCGACCAGCACCGCGATACCCATCGCGGCGGCGGCGAACGACGGCGCCAGCGGCAGCACGGTCGGCACGTTGCCGAACAACTGGCTGGCCAGCAGCCAGGCCAGTTGTGCCAGTCCCAGCGCAAGCAGCACGCCGAGTGCGGTGGCCGGTACGGCGAGCGCGCCCAGCGTGCCCAGCAACAGACCCAGCACGCGCCGGCGTGGCGTGCCCAGCGCACGCAGCAGCGCCACTTCGGCGGTCTTGCGGCGCGCGTAGCGCTGCGCAGACAACGCGATCGCGATGCCGGCCAGCAGCGCCGAGAGCAGGGCGGTCAGGCGCAGGAACGCACCGGCGCGGTCGAACGACGTGCGCATGCGTTCCTGGGTCTGTTCCGGCGTGATCAGCTGGGCGCCTTGCGGCAGCGCGGTCGCCTGCGCCCAGTCGCGCCAGGCCTGCACCGACGTCGGCGTGCCGGCCAGCAGCAAGCGGTGGCGGGCACGACTGCCGGTGCCGAGCAGGCCGGCCTGTTCGGCGTCGGCCAGATTCATCAGCGCGCGCGGCGCCAGCGCCAGCAGCTCGCCGCCGTCGGGCTGGCGCAACAGTTCGGCGGCGATGGTCAGGTCGCGCCCGCCGAGTTGCAGCGGCTGGCCGACCCGCAAGCCCAGCGCCACCAGGGCGCGATGGTCGAGATAGACCTCGCCCGCGGCCGGGGCATGGCCGTTGCGCGTGCGGCCGGCGGCATCGCGCAGCTCCAGCTTGCCGCGCAGCGGATAGCGCGCGTCGACCGCCTGCACGTCGAGCAACTGGGTTTGATCATGCGCGAACGCCACGCTGGGAAAGCCGGCGGTTCGGGCGAGTTGCAAGCCGTCCTGGCGTGCCTTGTCGGCGAACGCTTCCGGCAGGATTTGCGGCGACGACACGCCGATGTCGCCGCCGATCAGTTCAGCGGCACTGGCCAGCATGCCGCGCTCGATCCGCGTCGCCAGCGTGGCGACCACGCCCAGCGCCACCACCGCCAGCACCAGCGAGGCGGCCAGCGTGCGCAGTTCCGGCAGGTGCCATTCGCGACGCAGGCTGCGCAAGGCGAGCAGCAGTATCTTCATGCCTGCATATCCGTGCCGGACGTCACGATGCGGCCTTCCTCCAGCTCGATCCGGCGATCGCAGCGCGCGGCCAGAGTCGCGTCGTGGGTGACCAGCACCAGGGTGGTGCGGTGGTCGCGGTTCAACGCGAACAGCAGGTCGCAGATGTGATGGCCGGTGCGCTGGTCGAGGTTGCCGGTAGGCTCGTCGGCGAACAGCACGCGCGGGCCGTGCACGAACGCGCGCGCGATCGCCACGCGCTGCTGCTCGCCGCCGGAAAGCTGGGCCGGGTAATGCCGCCGCCGCGCAGTCAGCCCCACCGCTTCGAGTGCTTCGCGTGCGCGGGAGCGCGCCGCGCTGCTGCCTTCCAGCTCCAGCGGCAACATCACGTTTTCCTCGGCGGTGAGCGCGGGCAGCAGGTGGAACGACTGGAACACGAAGCCGACCAGCTTCCTGCGCAGGTCGGCGCGCGCTTCCTCGTCCAGCAGTTGCAGGGCGTGGCCGTCCAGTGTGAGGCTGCCGCTGTCGGGCGTGTCCAGCCCGGCCAGCAGGCCGAGCAGGGTGGTCTTGCCGGAGCCGGACGCACCGACGATGGCGAAGCTCTCGCCCGGCTGCACCTGCAGGCTGACCTGACTGAGGATCTCCAGCCTGCCCTCGGGGCCATTGACCGACTTGCTAACATCACAGGCTTCAAGAAGCGGCCGGGAAGAATCACTCATGCGTCGATGCCTGTGGTTGCTGGTTTTTCTGTGCGGCATCGGCAGCGCGCAGGCGGCGGCGCCGAAAACCGTGCTGGTACTGGGTGATTCGCTGTCCGCCGCGCACAACATCCCGGTCGAGGCCGGCTGGGTGCATCTGCTGGATGCGCGTCTCAATCAGATGGTACCGAAGTGGACCGTGATCAATGCCAGCATCAGCGGCGAGACCTCGCTGAGCGGGCGCAACCGTTTGCCCGCGCTGCTGGCGAAGTATCGCCCGGGCGTGCTGGTGCTGGAGCTGGGCGCCAACGACGGCCTGCGCGGCCTGCCATTGCCGGCCTTGCGCGCGAACCTGGATGCGATGATCGCGGCGGCGCAAAAAGCGAAGGTGCGCGTGCTGCTGGTCGGCATCGAGCTGCCGGTGAACTACGGGCCGCAATACCGCGACGGCCTGCGCGCGGTCTATGCCGACCTGGCGCGGACCCGCCGTACCGCACTGGTGCCGTTCCTGCTCGAGGGAATTGCGCTCGACCCCGCGCTGATGCAGGACGATGGCCTGCATCCGGTTGCCAGCGCGCAGCCGCGGGTGCTGGACACCGTCTGGAAGCCGCTGCAGCCGCTGCTGCATTGAACGGCAAACCGAACCTGCTCTGAACCCCCGTCCTCCCTTTCACACTACCCTCACGGGTTCACCGCTTAGATCTTCACATATGTGAAATCATCGCAGGCAAGGAGGACAATATGACCGTACATGACGAGCAAGCGGGTTTGATACTGCTGGTCGAGGACAACCGTCAGATCGCCGAGATGGTGGGCGAATTCCTGGAGCGGCGCGGTTATTCGGTGGATTACGCCGCCGACGGGGTCAGCGGCCTGCACCTGGCGGTGTCCAACAGCTACGACGTGCTGGTGCTGGACCTGATGCTGCCGGGGCTGGACGGGCTGGAGGTCTGCCGCAAGCTGCGCAAGGAGGCCAAGAAGTCCACTCCGGTGCTGATGCTGACCGCCCGCGACACGCTGGAGGACAAGCTGTGCGGTCTCGAGGCCGGCGCCGACGATTATCTGGTGAAGCCGTTCGAGGTGCGTGAGCTGGAGGCGCGGCTGCGTGCGCTGATCCGCCGCGACCGCCGCCAGGTGTCCACCGAGGTACTCAGCGTCGGCGACATGACCCTGGATACCGCCACGCTGCGCCTCACCCGCGACGGCCAGGAACTGACCGTGTCGCCGATCGGCCTGAAGCTGCTGGCGATCCTGATGCGCGAGTCGCCGCGGGTGGTCAGCCGGCGCGACATCGAGCGCGAGATCTGGGGTGATACGCTACCCGACTCGGACACCTTGCGCTCGCACTTGTACAATTTGCGCCGGGTCATCGACAAACCTTTCGCGAGGCCCCTGCTACACACGATCCACTCGGCCGGTTATCGGCTCGCGGATCTGGAATCGGAAGTGGCCTCTTCACCCCAGACGGCCTGACATCGATCACGGCGCATACAGGTAGGCGCACACAGGTAATGGATAGCAGGGTCAACGCAGTCACGTTTCGTGTGGGTGCCTTCCGCCGACGTATTGCGTGGGTGTTCGCGCTGCAGTTCCTGATCGTTGCCGGCATCTGCATCCTGGGCATCTACAACGTCGTCTCCACGATCATCGTGATTGCGGTGATCGTGGTCACCACCGCGCTGGCGTGGCTGGCTACCCGGCGCGAGTGGCGGCCGGTGCGTGCGCTGGCCCGGCTGGTGAACCGCTGGGACGGCCAGTCGCTGGATCCGGAATCGCTGAACCTGGAGCAGCTGGCCTCCCATGCGGATGCCGACGTGGCCTTGCTGGCGCACGGGCTGCACGGTTTCGCCAAGCGCCTGGCCAGTTACAACCAGCGCGAGCGCAGCTTCACCCGCGATGCCAGTCACGAGTTGCGCAGCCCGCTCACCGTGATCAAGATGTCGGTCGACATGCTGGGCGAGGAGGACGGCCTCAGCGATTTCGGCGTGCGCTCGGTGCGCCGGATCAAGCGTGCCGCCCGTGAGATGGAAGTGCTGGTGGAGGCGCTGCTGATTCTCGCGCGCGAGACGGACAGCTCGACCGACGACCAGTGTTTCATCGTCAACGATGTGCTGCGTCAGGAAGTGGAGTCCGCCCGCGAACTGCTGGCCGGCCGGCCGATCGTGTTGTTGCTGGAGGAGCCCGCCCGCTTTGCGCTGCAGGGCTCGCCGCAGGCGTTGTCGGTACTGTGCTGGCAGCTGATCCGCAATGCCTGCCAGCAGACCGAACAGGGCAGCGTGGTGATCAGCGTGTTGCCCGGCGTGGTAAGCGTACGCAACCAGACGGCGCCGCAGGTAGCTGGCAACGACGGCCGCCCGCTGCGCGTTCGTGGCGCCGACCGGCACGGTTTCGAGCTGGCCATTGCCCGGCGGATCAGTGACCGCTTCGCGTGGCCGCTGGAATTACAGACGGGCCAGGGACAGGAGAACATCGCCCGCATCCGCTTTCCGCACCCGCTGCCGGCCGACGTGCCGGCAACATCCGCCTTGCAGGGCGGGCACTGCCCGCCGCCCTAGTCGCGATGGGCATCGCCGATGGGCGCTGCCCGCCTTGCGCAAGGCTTCGCCTCAGCCAGCTTGCAGCGCCGGGGCCACCGCGAATGTACAGCCGGTCTTCGCCTTCACCTCGTCGAGGCTGACGCCTTCGTTGAGTTCGATCAGGGTCAGGCCCTTGCCTTTCTCCACCGAGAACACGCACAGATCGGTGATGATCAGGTCGACCACCTGCTTGCCGGTCAGCGGCAGGTCGCACTGGTCCTTGATTTTCGGCGAGCCGTCCTTCGCGTTGTGCTCCATCAGCACCACCACGCGCTTGACGCCGCTGACCAGATCCATCGCGCCGCCCGGGCCCTTGACCATCTTGCCCGGAACCATCCAGTTCGCCAGGTCGCCGTGCGCGGAAACTTCCAGGCCGCCGAGGATCGACAGGTCGATATGGCCGCCGCGGATCATCGCGAACGACTCGGCGCTGGAGAAGAACGCCGAGCCGGGCAGGGTGGTGATGGTCTGCTTGCCGGCGTTGATCAGGTCGGGGTCGAGCTGATCCTCGGTCGGGAACGGGCCGATGCCGAGCAGGCCGTTCTCCGACTGCAGCGTGACGCTGACGTCTTCGGGGATGTAATTCGCCACCATGGTGGGAATACCAATGCCGAGGTTTACGTAGAAGCCGTCCTGCAGCTCCCGCGCGGCACGTTTGGCCATGGCTACGCGGGTCGGATTTTCCTTGCCGGCAGCGACGCCGGCAATCGTACGGAACTCGATCCGCTTCTCGTACTTTGCGCCCTGCACGATGCGGTCGACGTAGATGCCCGGCACGTGGATGTTGTTTGGATCCAACTCGCCGACCGGCACCAGATGTTCCACCTCGGCTACGCAGACCTTGCCGCAGGTGGCGATCATCGGGTTGAAATTGCGAGCGGTCTCGCGGAACACCAGGTTGCCGTGGGCATCGCCCTTCCATGCCTTGACGATCGACAGATCGGAATGGATCGCCTCTTCCAGCACGTACTCCTTGTCGCCGAAGCGCTTGGTTTCCTTGCCTTCGGCCAGCTTGGTGCCAAACGCGGTGCGCGTGTAGAAGCCGGGGATGCCCGCGCCGCCGGCACGCAGCTTTTCGGCCAGCGTGCCTTGCGGAGTCAGATGCAGTTCCAGCTCGCCGGCCAGCACCTGGCGCTCGAATTCCTTGTTCTCGCCCACGTAGGAGGCGTACACGCGCTTGACTTGGTGCGTCTTCAGCAGCGGACCCATGCCGAAATCGTCCACGCCGGCATTGTTGCCGACGATGGTCAGGCCCTTGGTGCCGGCTTCCAGCAGCGCGCCGATCAGGTTTTCGGGGATGCCGCACAGGCCGAAGCCGCCGGCCGCGATCGTCATGCCGTCGAACAACAGGCCATCAAGGGCTTGCGCGGCGCTCGGGTAAACCTTGTCCATTGCTGTGCCTTTCTCGTGGAGAGTCAGCTGGCAAGGATACGACGGTTTGGCCGCGGCCGGCCTGGTACCAAGGTCGCAGATAGCTTTCGACAAACGGATGCGGGCTGCCGACGTACGGCTGAGCACGGCAAGATAGCTGGATATACTTGCTCCGTCGCCTCCGGGAGAGTCATGTGAAGCCGCGCCACCTGTTTGTTGCCCTCGCCACCCTCGGAATCACTGCCATGAGCCACGCCGCCGTCTCTCCCGTGCTGGTGATTCACGGCGGCGCCGGGGTGGTCAAGCGCGACATGACGCCGGCGAAGGAGCAGGCGGCGCGCGCGGCGATGACCCAGGCGCTGCAGAACGGCTACGCGCAGCTCAAGGCGGGCAACAGCGCGCTGGATGCGGTAGCTGCCGCGATCACCGTGCTGGAAGATTCCCCGCAGTTCAACGCCGGCAAGGGTGCAGTGTTCACCCATGACGGCAGGAACGAGCTGGATGCGGCCATCATGGACGGCGACACGCTGCGCGCTGGCGCCGTGGCCGGAGTGCAGCGGGTAAAGAATCCGATCCTGCTGGCGCGCGCGGTGATGGAGCACTCGCCATACGTGATGCTGTCCGGCGATGGTGCCGAGGCATTCGCGAAAGAGCAGGGCATCGCCCTGGTCGACCCGGCGTACTTCCGCACCGAGGAGCGCTGGCAGCAGCTGCAGAAAGCGCTGAAGGAGGATGCCGCGAAGCAGCCGCATGCGGACGTCGAGACGGCCAAACACTTCGGCACGGTCGGCGCGGTGGCGCTGGACGTGCAGGGCCGCCTCGCCGCCGGCACCTCCACCGGCGGGATGACCGACAAGCGCTGGGGCCGCATCGGCGATTCACCGATCATCGGCGCCGGAACCTACGCCAACAGCGGCTGCGCGGTCTCCGGCACCGGCTGGGGCGAGTTCTACATCCGCACCGTGGCCGCGCACCAGATCTGCATGAAGGTCACCCAGATGCGCGTGCCGCTGAAGCGCGCCGCCGCCGAGGTGATCAACCAGGAAATCCCCTCGATGGGGGGCAACGGCGGCGCGATCGCACTGGACGCGGAAGGCCACATCTCGATCCCGTTCAACACCGACGGCATGTACCGCGGCTGGATCGGCGCCGACGGCGTGCCGCACGTGGCGATCTACGGCGACGAGGACGACGGCACCGCCGAGCTGCCGGCGCCGGCCGATAGCGTCGCGCAGCCCTGAGGCGGGTCAGGGCAGGGGTTTGTGCAGCTGCGCGGGCGTCAGCGCGCCGCTGATGCCGCGGCGGCTGCCGTCGGCACGGATCACCAGCACGCGCGGGGTCTCGCCGCCCCAGTTCGGGTCGAGCAGGAAGTTGATGCGTTCGGGCGAGGCTTCGGCGTAGGCACGCGCAGGATAGCCGTCCATCTTCATGCTGCGCAGGCGTGCCTCGATCGCCTGGTGCAGTTCGATGCTGTCCGTCGTCACGGTGACCAGTTCGATGTTGCCCGGATCGGCGCGTTGAGCCCTGGCCAGCGCTTCGAGGTTCGGTTCGCAGTAGGCGCAGTCGAGCGACCACAGCGCGATGATGCGCGTGCCGTGCGCCGGCGGCTGCAGCAGGGCGGGGACGTCGGCGGCGGCCAGCGGCTGCGGCGAGCCGGCGCTGGCCAGCGTCGGCAACCACAGGGCGAAAGCGAGCAGCAGATGTTTCATCGCGGCACCTCGATCAGGCGGAAGCCGGCGGCGGTGTTCCAGGCCACGAACGCGCGACCCTGTTTCAGCAGCAGCTGCGGCGAGCCCACTGCGCCGCTGCTGCGGGCGATTTCGCGTGGGGCATCGAAGCGCGCGCCGTTGTCGGTCGAGCGGCGCAGCATCAGCTTGTAGCCATCGGCACCGACCTGGTTCCAGGCCACCCACACGGTCCGCTCGTGCACGGCCACGTCGGCGTGGCTGGCACCGGCACCGGCGACCGCCAACGGATGCTTCGGCGCGTGGCCGGGATCGAGTTGGCCGTACCAGATCGTGGGCTGGCCCTTGGCCTCGTACCACACGGCGTGGCTGGCGTCGTCAGTGCCGATCGCCAGGCCGGGGCCGTGGTGCGGGCAGCCGGCGATCTGCCAGTCGCTGAAGGTGGCACGTGCGACCTGGCTGGTCTGGCCATCCGTACGCAACACGGCGAACGCGTGGTCGCGGATGTTGTCGCCGTAGATGCCGCGGAAGAATGCGGCGACCTCGCCATCGGGCGTGCGGGCCAGCGCGATGCGACAGCACTCGCAGCTCTGGTCGACCAGCTTGCGTTCGGGCGCGAAGCTGGTGCCGCCGTCGTCTGACCAGCTGTAGTAGATCGCGGCGCCAAGATACGGCTTGCCGGCGGCGCTGGCCGCGATCACGTCGCGCTTGTCGATCCACGCGATCACGATGCGGCCGCGGCCATCCACCGCCAGCGCATCGAAGCGATGGGTAATTTCGGCGAGGTCGTGGTGCACGGTCAGCGGGTTGCTGAAGTGTTCGCCGCGATCCAGCGAGCGGGCGAAGCGCACGAAGCCGGTCCACGGTTTGGCGCGCGGCTGCGACCAGCTCACGTAGATTGCGTCATGCGCGCCGAACGCGATCTTCGGACGGTTCTCGCCTTCGGCGTAGATCCGCTCGGCGGTGGCGTTCACCTCGACCGGTGCGCTCAGTGTGCGGCCGTCGTCATCGGAATGGCGCAGCCGTACGTGGCCGTCGGCGGCGTCCACCAGCCACAGTCGGCCGTGGCTGTCGAAGGCCGCGCTGGCGCCCAGCTCGGGGCCGTTCTTCGGCATCTCCATGCGCATGCCATCGTGCGCGAGCAGCGCGGGCGAGAGCAGGCAGAGCAGGATGATCAGCAGGTGGCGCATGGTGGTTCCTCACAACTCCCAGCGCAGCTCGCCAAACCAGGTGCGGCCGGCGTAGGGATGGTAGACCCAGTAGTGTTCATCGGTGAGGTTGTCGACGCCGAGCGCGGCGGTCCAGCCCGGCGCGAATTTCCAGCGCAGTTTCGCGTCGGCCACGGTGAAGCGGCTCACCGCGCCGTAACTGTCCACGTAGTCGCTGTTGTCCAGCGTGCCGTACTGGCGGCCGGAGTGGCGGATGCCGAGCGAGGCATCCCACTGCGGCGCGAAGCGGTAGTCGGCGAACACGCTGGCGCGGACTTTCGGGATGCGCGGGAAGGCCTTGCCGTTGGCCAGTGGATACTGGCGGTCCTGCAGCGTCTTCGCATGGTTGTAGGCAAGGCTGGCCTGCAGGTCGAGGCCATCGAGCCACAGATCGGTGAGGCTGAGCTCGGCTTCGGCGCCGCGGCTGCGCATCTTGTCGATGTTCTGCACGCTGGTGACGGTGGGGGTGACGGTGATGTCGGTCTGCGAGTACAGCGAATCGGCGATGCGGTCCTGGTACAGCGAGATACGCCAGTGACCGTGGTCGAGGTGGCGGGTCAGGGTGAGGTCGGTGGATTCGTCGGTCTCGGGCTTGAGCGCGGGATTGTTGTTGACGATCGCGTTGGCCGACAGGCTGCCCTGGAACAGTTCGGTCACCGTCGGGTAGCGCACCGCCTTGCCGTGGGCCAGACGCAGTTCCCAGCCGTCGGCGAGGTCCCAGTTCAGCGCTGCCTTGGGCGAGAAGTCGGTGCGCTGGCGGTCGGCGTAGTGCAGTGTGTCGACCGCATTCGCGCGCAGGCCGCCGTAGGCACGCCACTGCTCCAGCCGGCCGCCCAGGGTCAGCGCCCAGGCGTCGGCGAAGCTCCACACGTCCTGCAGGTACAGCGCGCGGGTCTGCGTGCGGCCGGCGAACGCGCTGACCTGCGCGCCGTCGGCATCGCCGCGCCAGTCGCCGGCGTTGCGCACGCGGCTGTCCAGCACGTAGCGGTCGCCGTGCGCGCCGGCGTACAGCATGTGGCGATCGCCGAGCGGGCCGGAACTGCGCAGGTCGAAGGTGTCCCAGCCGGAGCCGGCCTTGTCGGCGATCGTGCCGGGGCCGCCGCTGGGCGCGCCGGGTTCGGCCAGGTTGGCCGTGGCAGCCTGCGAACGCAGGAAGTCGTAGTGACTGGCTACCGCGGTCCAGCGCCAGCCGTTGTCGAGGCGGCCGTTCAATTCGATGCCGTACAGCAGGTGGGTATCGCTGGCCGAGGAGGGTGCCAGGCCACTGGCCGGCAAGGTCCAGGTCTGTCCGGCCGCGCTGATCACGCCGCCGGCGACTGGTCGTCCATCAGCGTCGCGGATCAGGCTGCGGGTGCGGTCCTCGGCGCGGTTGTGCCACCAGCCGACAGTGAACAGCGCGGCAACTTGTTCGGTGATATCCACACCGACCTTCAGCTTGGCCTGGTCCTGCACCGTATGTTCGATGCTGTTGGCGCCATACACCAGCCGCGGCGAGCCGTTCGGGTTGCGATCCAGCACGGCACCGCTGACCGGCACCGCCGCGGCTGCAGCGCCGCCGGCCTTCGCCGTGGCGTACTGCATCGGCTGGCCGTCGTTGTCGAGCCGGCTGAATTCCAGCAGCCAGCTCCAGCGGCCCTGTTTGTCGCCCAGCGTGGCGGCGGCTTGGTGACCGTTGTAGTGGCCGCCGGCACCGTACGCGTCGCGATAGTCCTGGCTGAAGAACTGGGTGCTCACGCTGGCCGTCAGCTGCTGCGGCAGCACGGTGTGGATCAGCACGGTGTTGCCCAGCGAGTTGCCCGGATACAGCGCGGAGTAGGGCCCGTACAGGATGTCGACGGCGCCGATTTCCTCGGGTGCCGCCATGCCCCAGCGCGGTGCGCCGTCCCAGCCGTTGGTCATCAGGTTGGAGAGCAGCAGGCCGTCGGCGTAGACCAGGCTGCGTGCGCTCTGCAGGGTGCCGGCGTTGCGGCCGCTGATCACCGCGTTCGGATCGCCGATGTAGCGCTTGCGCACCTGCATGTTCGGCGCGTATTTCAGCGCGTCGGCGCTCTCGGTGAGGTTCTGCTGCTGCAGTTTCTGGCGCGTGACGCGCACCTGCACGCTGGGCGTTTCCATCACCATGGTGTCGCTGGCATGCACCGAGACCGGGGCGAGCGTGGTGGTGGCGGGGGCGGGTTCATCGGCGGCCAGCAGCGGGCCGGCGGATACAGCGAGTGCGACTGCGCAAAGGCCGAGCGGGAGGGCGTTCAAGCGACACTCTGGATGGGGGTCTAGGGTTGCAAGGATAGTCCGCTGTCGTGCGCGCGACAGATGGCGCGTTGTCGCAGCGGGGGTCGGCGATGGGATGCGCGGGGGCGCCGAAAGGTGCCCGGCCCGGGGTGCGTGCAGGAGCGCACAGGGGGCGCTCCTGCACGTGGCACCTGGTCAGTCTTCGCGGTCGGGGCGTTCGCGTACCGGGTGCTTGCTCAGCTTGCGTTGCAGGGTGCGGCGGTGCATGCCAAGGCGGCGGGCGGTCTCGGAGATGTTGCCGTCGCATTCGGTGAGTACGCGCTGGATGTGCTCCCATTCCAGCCGGCGCAAGGCCAGCGGTTGTTCGGGGGCGTCGGGCGGATCGCTGTCGTCGCTGTCGTTGTCGCCGTCGAGCAGGGCGCGCACCACGGCGTCGGCATCGACCGGTTTGGCCAGGTAATCGTGGGCGCCGCGCTTGATCGCTTCCACTGCGGTGGCGATCGAGGCGTAGCCGGTCAGCAGCAGCACGCGCAGGTCCGGCACCAGGGTATGCAGTTCGGGGATCAGGCGCAGGCCGTTTTCCTCGCCCAGCTTGAGGTCGAGCACGCAGTAGCGTGGATTGTGCCGACGCGTCAGCGCGCGGGCTTCGTCGAAGTTGGTGGCCGTGATGACCTCGAAACCGCGCGAGCCGAGCGCACGCGCCAGTACGCGCAGGAAGGTGGCGTCGTCGTCGACCAGCAGCAGCGGGCGCGCCGTGACGGCATGGGGCAACTCGGTCATCGGTGGTGTTTCCTGAGTGTGGATCAGTGGCTCATTCTTGCCGGAAGCGGCGGGACTTGCACGTTCGGTGAGCTATTTTTCCGCGATGACCGCCAGCGGCAGGCGCAGGCACACCTCGGCGCCGCGTTCGGCATTGCGGGCGATCAATTCGCCGTTGAGCCGTTCGGCGGTGGCTTCGGCCAGGGCCAGGCCGATGCCCAGCCCGGTCTGCTTCTGCGAGTAGCCGAGCAGGGTGAGTTCGCCGTCGGTGTCGAAACCGGGGCCGTGGTCACGCACGCTCAGCTGCAGCCAGTCGCCGTCGCGCGAAACCTGCAGTGCTACCGCATGCGAGTGGTTGACGGCCGAGGCGTCGGCGGCGTTGTTGAGCAGGTTGAGCAGCGCGTGGCGCAGGCCCGGCGGGGTGCGCAACACGGTTTGCGCAATGTCCTCATCCAGCGTAAGGATCAATTCCGCCTCGGGCCGCAGCAGCTGGAAGCGCTCCAGGCAGCCGCGGATGAACGCGCTCATCGTGAGCCGTTCCGGTTCCTGCGACAGCTGCGCCTTGCCGAACGCGACCATCTCGCGAAGGATCGTGCGGCAGCGGTCGACCTGGCCTTCCAGCAGCTCCAGATCCTCGGCCAGCGAGGTGTCGCCGGCGTGCTCGCGGCGCAGCTCGGGCAGCAGGGTGCGCATGGTCGACAGCGGTGTGTTGAGCTCGTGCGCGGCGCCGGCGGCCTGGGTGGCGATGGCCAGGATGCCTTCGTCGCGCAGCGCTCGTTCGCGCACGCGTTGCACTTCGAGTTGTTGCAGGCGCAGCACGTGGGCCAGGCGGCTGATGAAGAAACTCAGCAGCGCCGCCATGATCACGAAGTTCACGCCCATCCCGGCCACGTGCAGCGAGAAGCGGCTGGGCGAGTTCTCGTGCAGCGGCGTCGGTAGCGGCACGTGCGAGTACAGCAGGATCACGTAGGCCACGCCGGCCAGCGCCGCCACCGCCAGTACCGACCGTGCCGACAGCGCCGCTGCACTGAGCGCGATCGGCACCAGCAGCAGGGTGATGAACGGGTTGCTGGCGCCGCCGGTGAAGTACAGCAGGTAACCCAGCACCAGCGTATCGAAGGCGATGTGGCCGACGGCTTCCCACTCGCGCGGCGGCCACGGCTGGGTCAGTCGCCACGCGGCAAACACCGAGAACACCGCGAGCAGGCCAATGCCGAGCAGCAACGGCAGCAGCGGGATGTTCAGGCGCATCCACCAGGCGCAAACCAGCACAGCGGTGCTCTGGCCGGCGATGGCACAGATCCGCAGCCAGGCCAGCGTGCGTATCAGTGCGAATGGGCCGATGCGTTGGGTGGGGCGGTGCGGCATGGCGATCATCCAGGCGTGCTGAAAACCCGTGGGACCCGCCGCGCATCGCACGACGGGTCCGGCGGATCACGCCGGCGTGTTGAATTCCTCGCTGCGCACGGGCGGCAGGGGGTTGTTGGCGACGGAGTCGGAGTGGCTGCTCGACAGCTTCTTCATCAGCGGCAGCATCGCCAGCGCGATCACCGTGCAGGCGATGCCGGCGAAGCCGAGCTTGTTGAACAGCGCGGTGTAGATCGGCAGCGACACCAGCGGATCCTTGATGTCGGTCGGGATGCTGGCGAAGTTCGCCACCACGCTGCCCAGGTACTGCGAAATGCCCGAGGCCACGTAGTAGGCGCCCATCATGAAGCCGCCCATCCGCGCCGGCACGTAGCGCGCGATCATCGCCAGGCCGAGGCCCGACACCAGCAGCTCGCCCAGCGAATACAGGCCGTAGCCCCACACCATGATCCACGACGAGACCTGGCCGTTCACCGCGAAGCGGGCGCCGACGCCGTAGATGAAGAAGCCGATCGCCACTGCGGCGAAGCCCCAGGCGAATTTGGCCGCCACCGACGGATTCTTGCCAACCTTGCCCATGGTGTTGTAGGCGAGCACCAGCACCGGGCTCAGCAGCACGATCCAGATTGCATTGAGCGACTGGAACTGCTCGGGGATCCAGTTGAACAGGTGCAGGCCGAACAGGTCGAACGAGAGGTCGACGTTGCGCTGCGCGAACAGGTTCAGCGAGGTCGACATCTGCTGGTAGAAGATGAAGAAGAAGATCGTCTGCGCGGTCAGCACCAGCGCCGCGATCAGGCCGGCGCGCTCATGCTGCTCGCTGCTGCGGATCAGGTGCACGAAGATGCCCAGGATCACCACGCCGGCGGCGTACACGCACCACTGGGCGACCGTCTGGTTCTGCAGGATGAAGGCAGAGACGAACACCATGCCGATCGCGGCCAGCAGCACCACGCCGAGGCGCTTGACGTCCACCGGCTTGTCGTCGGCCGGCGAGCCGATGTGCGCCAGCGTGCGATACATCAGCGTGTAGTTGACCAGGCCGAGGATCAGGCCGATCGCGCAGACGCCGAACGCGGTGTGCCAGCCCCAGGCGTCGCCGTACTTGGCGCCCACGTAATCGCGGATCCACGGCGTCAGCAGCATCGAGAAGGTCGAGCCGATGTTCACCGCCATGTAGTAGATGGTGAACGCGCTGTCGATCTTGGTGTCGTCGCCCTCGTAGATCTTGCGCACCAGGTTGCCGGCGTTCGGCTTGAAGAAACCGTTGCCGACGATGATCACGCCGAGCGCGATGTACAGGAAGTAGGCGTTGTTGGTGGGAATCCACAGCATCGCGTAACCCAGCGTCAGCACCACGGCACCGAGCAGCATGGTGCGGCGGGTGCCGATCAGCTTGTCGCCGACCCAGCCGCCGATCGCCGGCGTGGCGTAGATCAGCGCCGCGGCGGCGCCCCAGATCAGGTTGGCCTTGCTGTCGACGAAGCCGAGCTTCTTCACCATGTAGGTGACCATCAACACCTGCATGCCGTAGAAGCCGAAGCGCTCCCACATTTCGATCAGGAAGACGGTGCTGAATGACCACGTCTTGGAGACGGGCGGGTTCTGGGTTGCCATAGGTTTTCCGTACGAGATTCAAACCGTGGCGACGTGCTGACACGCGCCAGTGCCATGCGGCCTCTGGATGGGCCACAACCGACGAAGCGTAACCTATTCGTCAGCGGGATGTAGCTGCATTGCGGCACGGCAAAAAATTGCGCCAGTGCTACTTGGCCCGGCTGGGCCGCCTGCGGGGGCGGCGCTTGTGGCATCATCGGCGGCCTGCGTCGGCCCGCCCTTGGGGAGTTTCACCAGCCATGTCCCGTATCGAGTTTTCGCTCCCGGGTTGCCTGCGGGCGGCCCGTGCCCCGTTGATTTCCGGGGCGCCGTCGCCGGCGGCCGGCTGAGCGGGCGCGTCGGAATGGCAGCCGAAGGTTTCCGCGGTCCGAAACAGGTCTGGAATGCATTCGTGTGGTCGATGAAGGGGCTTCGGGCCGGCTGGCGGCACGAGGCCTCGTTCCGGCTGGAAGCCTGCCTGGCGGTGGTGCTGATCCCGCTCGGATTGTGGCTGGGCCACGGCGGGGTGGAGAAATTTCTGCTGACCCTGGCGCCGATGCTGGTGCTGTCGGCCGAGCTGCTGAATTCGGCGATCGAGGCGGTGGTCGACAAGGTCAGCCCGGAATTCAACGAACTGGCCGGGCGCGCCAAGGACATGGGCTCGGCCGCGGTATTCGTGCTGCTGGTGCTGGTGGTGCTGAGCTGGGCGTTGATCCTCGGGCCGCGCCTGCTGGGCTAGGGCGCGCGTTCACCCCGTGCTGACACGATTGCGGCAGGTGGCGTGGGATGATGGAATGGCTATCCACCGGATCGGAGCGACCCCATGAAACTTCTGCGCAATCTCGTGCTGTTGCTGCTCGCCTTCGGCCTGAGCGGCTGCGGCTACAACGCCATCCAGAAGCAGGACGAGGCGGTCAAGGCGGCCTGGTCCGAAGTGCTGAACCAGTACCAGCGTCGCGCCGACCTGGTGCCGAACCTGGTCAACACGGTCAAGGGCTACGCCCAGCACGAAGAGAAGGTCTTCGTCGAGGTGACCGAAGCCCGCGCCAAGGTCGGCAGCCTGCAAATCAACGCCGATTCGCTGAACGATCCGCAGAAGCTGCAGCAGTTCCAGGCCGCGCAAGGTGAGCTGGGCAACGCGCTGTCGCGGCTGATGGTGGTCAGCGAGAACTATCCGCAGCTCAAGGCCGATGGCCTGTTCCAGAACCTGCAGGCGCAGCTGGAAGGCACCGAGAACCGGGTCACCGTGGCGCGCAACCGCTACGTGCAAGCGGTGCAGGAATACAACGGGATGATCCGCACCTTCCCGAACAACATGACCGCGAAGATCTTCGGCTACAAGGTGAAGCCGAACTTCACCGTGGACAACGAGAAGGCGATCTCCACCGCGCCGAAGGTGGACTTCGGCACCGCCGCGCCGGCACCTGCCGCGACGCATTGATGATGCCCCGGCGCTTCCCGCGCCGCTGGCTGCTGCTGGCGCTGCTGCTGCCGGTGCTGCTGCACGCGGCCGCTGCCGTGCCGAAACTGGCGCGTCACGTCACCGACCTCACCGGCACGCTGACCACGCAGCAGATCGACCAGCTGGACGCGCAGCTGACGGCGCTGGAACGGGCCAAGGGCGCGCAACTGGTGGTGCTGATGGTCGGCAGCACCGGCGAGCAGGACATCGAGAGCTATTCGCTGGCGGTGGCCGAGGCGAACAAGGTGGGCCGCAAGGGCGTCGACGACGGCCTGCTGCTGCTGATCGCGAAGGACGATCGGCGCGTGCGCATCGAGGTGGGTTACGGCCTGGAAGGTGCCATCCCCGACGCCGCCACCGCACGCATCACCCGCGAGTACATTGCGCCGAAATTCCGCAGCAACGATTACTTCGGCGGCATCAGCGACGCGGTCGGTGCGCTGACCCAGCTGATCAACGGCGAGCCGTTGCCGCAGCCGGTGCGGGGCTCGCCCGGCGACGAGCGTTCCGGCCTCGGGCTGGAGCAGGGCCTGATGATCGCCGTGTTCGTGGCGCTGTTCCTGCGCGGCATCTTCGGCCGGGCCAGGGCATGGCTGCGCGCGCCGCTGGGTGCCGTGGCGGTCGGCGGGTTGTTGTGGCTGCTGATCTCGATGGGCGCCGGCATCCTCGGTGCGTTGATCGGCGGCGTGTTGATGCTGATGCCCGGCGGCGCCGGCCGCTCGATCGGCGGCGGTGGCTGGGGCGGCTTCGGTGGCGGCGGTTGGGGTGGCGGCAGCGGCGGCGGAAGTTTTGGCGGCGGCGGCTTCAGCGGTGGCGGCGGCAGCTTCGGCGGCGGCGGTTCCTCGGGGAGCTGGTGATGGCGCGCATGCAGCGACTGTGGGCAAACCTTTTCGGCGGCTGGTTCCAGCTGTCGCGGCGCTTTCCGGCCACGCTGCTGGACGAGATGGCCGCGACGATCGCCGCGGGCGAACGCCATCACCTGGGCGAGATTCGCTTCGCGGTCGAGTCACGACTGCCGCTGCTGACCGTGCTGGATGGCTTCGACGCCACGACCCGCGCGCATCAGGTATTTGCCCAATTGCGGGTGTGGGACACCGAACGCAACAGCGGCGTGCTGTTCTACGTGCTGATGGCCGAACACCGCATCGAGATCGTCGCCGATCGCGGCATCGCGGCGAAGGTGACGACGGACGAATGGGATGCGATCTGCGCGCGCATGCGCGAGTGCTATGCACGCGGAGCGTGGCGCGAGGGCAGCCTCGCCGGCATCGCCGCCGCGAACGCGTTGCTGGCGCGGCATTTTCCCGGTGGCGGCAAGGCCAATCCCGACGAGCTGGCGGACCGGCCGGTGCTGCTCTGAGCAAGGGCGTTTCGCAAGTAACCTGTTGCCGGGTATCCCGAGCAGGACCGGCACGTGCCCGAAAACAAGGAAGGCGCCGAAGCGCCTTCCCCATCCAGCCTGCCTTGAATGATCAGGGAGCGGATGCGCCGGGACCGATGTTCTTTTCCAGGAATGCCTGCAGCCGGGTATAGAACTCGATGTTGTTCTTCTCGTCGTAAAAGCCGTGGCCCTCGCCGGGCTTGCTCAGCCATTCGTATGGCTTGTGCGCGGCGTCGAGTGCGGCCCGCATCGCCTTGGCCTGCGCGAACGGTGCGCGTTTGTCGTCTTCGCCATGGATCAGCAGCACCGGCACGTCGATCTTGTCGGCCAGCCGGGTGGGCGAGTTCGCGTCCAGGTCGGCATCGTTCTTGCCGATGACCGTATTCAGGTAGTTGCGGCCGGATTTGTTCTCGCGGATGTCGCCCTTCTTGTACATCATCTTCAGGTCGTAGATGCCGGCGTAACCGACCGCGCACTTGAACATGCCCGGCGCGCGAATCGTGGTCATCATCGCCGAGTAGCCGCCGAAGCTGCCGCCGTAGACGCAGACCCGTTTCGGGTCGGCATAGTTTTCCGCAATCGCCCACTTCACGCCGTCGATCAGGTCCTGCTGGATGCGGGTGCCCCACTTCAGGTAGCCGGCTTCCTTGAAATCCTCGCCACGGCCACCGGAGCCGCGATAGTTCACTTGCAGCACGAGATAGCCGCGGCTGGCGAGGAACTGCGCATCGTCGTCGTAGTACCAGGTGTCCTGCACGCCGATCGGACCGCCGTGCGGCAGCAGCACCATGGGCAGGTTGCTCTCGGCAACGCCCTTGGGAATCGTGAGGATCGCTTCCAGTTCCATGCCGTCGCTGGTCCTGAAGCGCATGGGGCGCCGCTCGGCCATCTTCGCCGGATCGATCCAGGGCGCCACGGCGAACAGCTTGCTCACCTTGTAGTTGTGCGTGTCGATCAGGTAGTAGGTGCCCGGGTCGCGGTCGCTGCTGACCCAGAACATCAGCTTGCTGCCATCTTCACTGAAGTCGACGAACTGGACACGGCCGGCAAACTTCTGGCTCAGTGCGCGGTGCAGTTTTGCCGTTGGCGTGGTGGCGTCGATATAGCTTGTCTGCGGTACGCCCGTAGCCAGCACCGTGGCAAATGGCTGATACGGCAATGCTGTCCATTCGATGTCGCCGATGCTGCTGAAGCCGTCGCTGGCGAGCACCTTGCGGTTGCCACCGTTCTCGTCCTGTTCGACCAGGGCGGTCGGGCCGCCACCTGCGTTGTAGCTGGCGTAGACGCGCTGCCGATCCGGTGTGAAGAAGATGGGATTGAAACTGCCGCCGATCTGGGCAGTAGCCATCTGCGCCCAGCTGCCGGCTTGCTGGTGGTAGACCACGTAGTCCCAGTTGTCGTTGCGGCCGTAGGCGTAGTGGGCCTTGCCGTCCGCGCCGACCATGAAGTTCAGTCCGCCCACCTTGATCTGGCCGATCAGACGGCGTGTGTTCTTGACGGCGTCGACATCGTACAAGGTGCTGTAGTCCTGGCTTTCCCAGCTGTAGGTGGTCATGTAGAAGCGGCCGTCGGTCGGTGTCGGCAGCCCGGCCAGGAAGCCCCAGCCGCGGTCGGTGCCGCGTGTGCCTGCGCGCTTGCCGAACTTGCTTTCGAAACCGAAGAGATAGTCCTGATTCTTGCCGTCGAAATCGGTGGCGATCACTTCACCGGTTGCGGCGGGTTTGTCGATCGAGCCCAGCTGCTTGCCTTTTTCCACCACCAGACGAGTGTTGCTGACCCAGGTGATGCCCACGGCCAACTCGTATTTGGGCAGACGTAGCAGGCTGACCGGCTTGCTCATGTCGGCCACGTCGTAGACGGCCAGCGCATGCGAGTCGCCGCTGGAGTCATTCATGTTGACGGCGAGGTGTCTGCCGTCCGGCGAAAGCCGCGGCATGGTGAGCTGTGCGTGACGCGCGAAATCCGCCACCGGCACCAGATCGGCGGCCAAGGCGGCGGCGGGCAACAGCAGGCAGGCGGCGGACAGCACGGTCCGCGCAAGACGGCAAGACATCGGTTTTCTCCCCTGAAGCTCCGTGCGATAAATCCGACCGCCTGGAGCAAGACGGTTCGGCTGGATGCGGACATCCCTGACTAAAGTGGCAGTGCGGCCATCGCCCAAACTCCCCGTGCGGACGGCATCGGGGTGATTCTAGTTCTTGCGAAAGCCCGGGCGGAAGAGGCCGGAACCGCCGCCCGCTCCGGCGTCCCGCTACACTTGGTTTTTGTCCCCCAGCCTGGTCGCCATGTCCCAGCCTTACCTCGTCGATTTCGATCCCGTCGCCTTCCACCTCGGCCCGGTCCAGGTGCACTGGTACGGCCTGATGTACCTGCTCGGATTTTTCTTCGTGGCGGTGCTGGGCGAATACCGTCGTCGGCGCGGGCGCCTGCCGGTCAGCCGCGATGCGCTGGGCGACCTGCTGTTCTACGGCATGCTCGGGGTGATTGCCGGCGGACGCATCTGGTACATGCTGTTCTACGCCGATATCGACTGGATCTGGACCGCGCCGCAGACTCTGTTCAAGGTGTGGGACGGCGGCATGAGCTTCCACGGCGGCCTGCTCGGCGTGCTGGCCGCGGGCTGGTGGTGGTCGCGCAAGCAGAAGCTGCACTTCTTCGACACCATCGACTTCGTGGCGCCGCTGGTGCCGCTCGGGCTGGGGCTGGGCCGGCTCGGCAACTTCATCAATGGCGAGCTGTGGGGCAAGCCCAGCGACGTGTCGTGGGCGATGATCTTCCCGCAGGCGCCAGACCGGCTGCCGCGACATCCCTCGCAGCTGTACGAGATGCTGCTGGAAGGCGTGGTGATGTTCGTGGTGCTGTGGCTGGTCTCGCTGAAGCCGCGCCCGCGCTACCTGGTATCCGGCCTGTTCGCGTTGCTGTACGGCTGCTTCCGTTTCGCGGTGGAGTTCGTGCGCGTGCCCGATCCGCAGCTCGGTTACCTGTTCGGCACGCAGTGGGTGACGATGGGACAGATGCAGTCGTTGCCACTGATCGCGATCGGGCTGGTGCTGTTGGCGATGTCGCGGCGCGCGCCCACTTTGCCGCTGGCCGCGCCCGGCTGAGTCCTTCGTAGGAGCCCGCTTGCGGGCGATGATCTTCTCGCGAGACGTCAAAAGCATCGCCCGCAAGCGGGCTCCTACCGCGTCGGCTGTTCAGAAATTGCGGTCGCCGCCGAGGATGTCGCCCAGCCCACCGAGGATCGAGCCCTCGCCACGACGCTGCCCGCCACCTTGTGGTGCCGCCGCCAGCATGCGCCCGGCCATGCGCGAGAACGGCAGCGACTGCAGCCACACCGTGCCCGGCCCGGTCAGCGTGGCGAGGAACACGCCTTCGCCGCCGAACAGCATGCTCTTGATGCCGCCGACGGGCTTGACGTCCATGCTCACCGTGTCGTGAAACGCGACCACGCAGCCGGTGTCCACGTCGAGCCGCTCGCCGGCCTTCAGCTCACGCTGCACCACGGTGCCGCCGGCGTGCACGAACACCCAGCCGTCGCCTTCGAGCTTCTGCATGATGAAACCCTCGCCGCCGAACAGGCCGGTGAGGATCTTGCGCTGGAAGAAGATGCCCAGCTGCACGCCGCGCGCGCCGGCCAGGAACGCATCCTTCTGGCAGATCAGCCGGCCGCCGTGGTCGGACAGCTTCATCGCCATCACCGTGCCGGGGTAGGGCGCGGCGAACGCCACCTTCGCCTTGCCCTGGCCCGTGTGCGTGAACACCGTGGTGAACAGGCTCTCGCCGGTGATCACGCGCTTGCCGGCGGACATCAGCTTGTCCATCAGGCCGCCGGCGCTCTGGCCGCCGCTGGAGCCGTCGCCGAACACCGTATCCATCTGCACCGCGGATTCCTTGTACATCAGCGCGCCCGCCTCGGCGATCGCGCTTTCGCCGGGGTCCAGCTCGATCTCGACGAACTGCATGTCGGTGCCGACGATGCGGTAGTCGATCTCGTCGGTGCGGCTGCCGCCCATCGACGCCGGCATCGGCGGCGGGGCCAGCGGCGTGCCGCCGAACTCGGCCACACTGCGGATCGGTTTCCACTCGGTGAATCCCTCGCACCAGCAATAGCCGTCCGGCTGGCGCTGCGCCTGTGCCCGCGCCTCGGCGTCGTCGAGCGGGCCGATCCGGTCGGTGTTCTTGCCGTAACTGAAAAACCACTGCGCCATGGTCCATCTCCTGGTGGAAAGGCCCGAGTCTAGGCCGGGGAGATGCGTTGCGGGAGTGACCGTTGTCATGGCCCACGGGCTAGAATTCGACGATGCACGCTTACCTCGACCTGCTCCGCCACGTCCTCGACCACGGCACCGAAAAGACCGACCGCACCGGTACCGGCACGCGCAGCGTGTTCGGCTGGCAGATGCGCTTCGATCTCAACGAAGGCTTCCCGCTGGTCACCACCAAGAAGCTGCACCTGAAGTCGATCGTGCACGAATTGATCTGGTTCCTGCGCGGCGACACCAACATCGCCTACCTGAAAGAACACGGCGTGCGCATCTGGGACGAATGGGCCGATGCGAACGGCGACCTGGGTCCGGTCTACGGCCAGCAATGGCGCGCCTGGCCCACCGCCGACGGCGGCGTCGTCGACCAGATCGCCTGGGTGGTCGACGAGATCCGGCGCAACCCGGACTCGCGGCGGCTGATCGTCAGTGCCTGGAACGTGGGCGAGCTGCCGAAGATGGCGCTGCTGCCGTGCCACACGATGTTCCAGTTCTACGTGGCGGACGGAAAACTCAGTTGCCAGTTGTACCAACGTTCCGGCGACATCTTCCTCGGTGTGCCGTTCAACATCGCCAGCTACGCGCTGCTCACCCACATGGTGGCGCAGGTCTGCGGGCTGGGCGTGGGCGACTTCGTGCACACGCTGGGCGACGCCCACCTGTACAACAATCACCTGGAGCAGGCGCGGCTGCAGTTGGCCCGCGAGACCCTGCCGCTGCCGCAGTTGAAGCTCAATCCTGCGGTGCGCTCGATCTTCGATTTTCGCTACGAGGACATCGCGATCGAGGGCTACCGGTCGCATCCGGCGATCAAGGCCACCGTCGCGGTATAACGGTCGCGCAGGAGCATGCGGAACCGGTGCGAGGTCGCCGCAGCCTGTTAAGATCTGGCGCTATCGGCGGCGTCATCCGCGGGCGCAGGCCATCCCGTTGACCCATCCTTTCAAGGACTCGCCATGGCTATTTCGCTGATTGCCGCACTCGACGAAAACTTCGCGATCGGCCGCAAGGGTCAGTTGCCCTGGCACCTGCCCGACGACCTGCGCTGGTTCAAGCAGCTGACCACCGGCAAGAACGTGCTGATGGGCTACCACACCGCCATATCGATCGGCCGCGCGCTGCCGGACCGGGTCAACCTGGTGTTGACGCGGCGTCACGAGGCGCCGTACCCGGGCCAGATCACCGTGCGCTCGATCGAGGAGGCGCAGGCGCGTTGCGGCAACACCGGCCTGATGGTGATCGGCGGCGGCATGGTGTTCGCCGAGGCGCTGCCGCGCGCCAGTCGCATGTACCTCACCTGGGTCAGCGCCGCGATCGACGGCGCCGACGCGTTCTTCCCCGGCATCCATTTCAGCGACTGGACCGAAGTCTCCCGCGTGCACCACAAGGCCGACGCCCAGCACGCCTACGACTTCGACATGGTCGAATACTTGCGCAGCAGCTGATGCCCGCATCCGTGTCGTGTGCAGTCATGCACGTGATGGCAGGGTTGCTGCTGGACGCCGACGGTCGCGTGCTGTTGGCGCAGCGTCCGCCCGGCAAGCATCTGGCCGGGTTGTGGGAGTTCCCCGGCGGCAAGCGCGAGCCCGGCGAGACGCCGGCGGCGGCGCTGGCGCGCGAACTGCGCGAGGAGTTGGGCGTCACGCTGCAACACGCCGAACCGCTGATCGCGCTGCCATGGAATTACGGAGGGCGCGGACTGTTACTCGATGCCTGGCGGGTCGATGCGTGGATCGGCGAGCCGTGCCCGCTGGAAGGGCAGGCGCTGCAATGGCAGTTTCCCACCCTGGTGGACATCGCGATCCTCACCCCGGCGGACTGCCCGGTCCTGCAAGCCCTGATCGAGGCGCGCGGCCCCCCTGCGACGCCTGACCGGTAGGAGCCCGCTCGCGGGCTGCTGTTTGCCGGGATCACCAGACGTTCGTCTGTTGAGATCCGGGATTTGCAAGTGCATCGCCCGCGAGCGGGCTCCTACCGGTTGGGCGTCAGGGTCAGATAGCGTCGGTGCAGTTCGGCGACGGCGGCGTCGAGGGCGGCTTCGTCGCCGCTGTTCTCGATCACGTCGTCGGCCAGCGCCAGGCGTTCGGCGCGGTTGGCCTGGTGGGCCAGCATGCGGCGGGCGAGGGTTTCGTCGATGCCATCGCGGGCGACCAGGCGCTCGATCTGCACCGGCTCGGGGGCGTCGATCAGCAGCACGCGGTCGACCCAACGGTAGTGTTCGATATTCTCGGCCAGCAGCGGAATCGCCAGCAGGCAATACGGCCCGCGTTCGGCCCGCGCGCGCTCGTGCAGCCACTGGCGCACGCGCGGGTGGATGATCGCTTCCAGCGTCCTGCGCGCAGCGGGGTCGGCGAACACGCGCTGGCGCATGGCCGCGCGATCCAGCCGGCCCGAATCATCCAGCACCGCCGCGCCGAATGCAGCGACCACCTCGGCCAGCCCGGACGTGCCCGGTTCGATCACTTCGCGGGCGGCCACATCGGCATCGTGCACATGCACGCCCAGCGCCTCGAAGCGCCGCGTTACTGCCGTCTTGCCGGCGGCGACGCCACCGGTCAGGGCGACCACCATGGCGTGTTGGCGCTGGCTCATCGCAGGCCGGTCAGTTGCATGTAGCCCTGCAGCAGGTCGGATCCGGCGACGAACCAGACCCAGCCGGCGGCGGCGATGAACGGGCCGAATGGCATCGGGATCTCGCGCTCATGCTTGCGCAGCGCGATCAGGGTGCCGCCGACCAGCGCGCCGATCAGCGACGACAGCAGGATGATCGGCAGCAGCGCCACCGGTCCCATCCACGCGCCCAGCGCGGCGAGTAGCTTGAAATCGCCGTGGCCCATGCCCTCCTTGCCGGTGAGCAGCTTGAACGCCCAGTACACGCTCCACAGACTCAGGTAACCGATCGCCGCGGCCAGGATCGACGCCGGCGCGGTGACGAACATCGGCAGCAGCGCCAGCAGCAGGCCCAGCCACAGCAGCGGCAGGGTGAGCTGGTCGGGCAACAGCTGGGTGCGGAAGTCGATGCCGGACAGCGCGATCAGGGTCCAGGTCAGCGTCAGCCCGGCCAGCGCGGCCCACGACGGCCCGAACTTCCACATGATCACCGCGCTCAGCACGCCGCTGAGCAGTTCCACCAGCGGGTACTGGATCGAGATCTTCGCCTGGCAGTAGCGACAGCGCCCGCGCAGCAGCAGCCAGCTGAACAGCGGGATGTTGTCCAGCGCCGACAACGGGTGTTTGCAGTGCGGGCAATGCGACGGTTCGCGCACGATGCCCGGCGGCAGCGGCGTGGTGTCGGCCTGGAGTTCCAGCACGTCGCGCGCCTCCTGCCGCCATGCCGCCGCCATGCGCGCGGGCAATCGCAGGATCACCACATTGAGAAAGCTGCCCACCAGCAGGCCGAGCACGCCGGCCAGGGCGATCCACAGGGCAAAGGGAAGTTCGGGCATGCGTCAGCCTTGTGTTTTGGGCCCCTCGGCAAAGGGGGAGCCGGTAGGGTACGGCGCTTCGTGTAGGAGCGCACCCTGTGCGCGATGCTCTGATGTTTGATTGCCGCGAAAAGCATCGCGCACAGGGTGCGCTCCTGCAACGAGAACGGCGGGCAATGCCCGCCGTTCTCGTGAGGTGTCTCGGGAAATCTAGAACGTGCCGGCGAGCTTGAAGATCGGCAGGTACAGGGCGACCACCATGCCGCCGACCAGGGTGCCCAGCACGACCATGATGATCGGTTCGAGCAGGGTGGACAGGGTGTCGACCGCATTGCTGACTTCTTCCTCGTAGAACTCGGCGACCTTGAACAGCATGTTGTCCAGCGCACCGGACTCTTCGCCGATCGCGGTCATCTGCACCACCATGTTCGGGAACAAGCCGGTCTGTTTCATTGCCAGCTGCAGCTGATGGCCGACCGAGATGTCGTCGCGCATCTGCTTCACGGCGTCGCCGTAGACCACGCTGCCGGTGGCGCCGGCCACCGCGTCCAGCGCCTCGACCAGCGGCACGCCCGCGCGGAACGTCACGCCCAGGGTGCGGGCGAAGCGGGCTATCGCGGAGTTACGCACGATATTGCCCATCACCGGCATCTTCAGCGCCATGCGGTCGAGGAAGTGGGCGAACTTCACCGAGCGCTTCTTGGCGATGATCAGCGCGGCGATGCTGCCCACGATCACGCCGATCACCACCCACCAGTAGCTCTGCATGAACTCCGAGGCACTGACCAGCAACTGGGTCGGGGCCGGCAGCTGCGCGCCGGCGTCCTGGAAGGTCTTGGCGAACACCGGTACCACGAACAGCAGCATGATCAGGCAGACCATGAATACCACGGCCAGCACCATCATCGGGTAGAACAGCGCCTTCTTGATCTTCTTCTTGATCGCTTCCGTGCGCTCCTTGTAGGTCGCCACGGTATCCAGCACGGTGTCCAGCACGCCGGATGTCTCGCCGGCATGTACCAGGTTGCAGTACAGCTCGTCGAACTGCACCGGGTAGCGTGCCAGCGCCTCGTGCAGCGCCGCGCCGCCTTCGATGTTCTGCTTCACGTCGAGCAGGATGTTCTTGAAGCGGACGTTCTTCTGGCCGTCGGCGATGATGTCGAAGGACTGCACCATCGGCACGCCGGACGCCATCATGGTGGCGATCTGGCGGCTGAACACGGCGACGTCGCCCGGCTTGACCGTACTGCCGCTGGCACCGAACAACGGCTTGGCACGCTCGCGCACGGTCTGCGGGTTCATGCCCTGGCGGCGCAATTCGGCCTTGACCAGCGAGGCGTTCTTCGCCGGCATGTCGCCTTTCATGCGCTTGCCGCGCTTGTCCAGCGCGACCCACTCGTAGGTGGTCAGCTTGCTGACTTCGGCGCGTTGCGCGCCGAGCGCGCGTGCCTTGTTGATATTCGTTGCGGTAGCCGTGGCCATGCGCATCTTCCCCCAGTGGTCCAGTCCCGGAGCCGTCCTTTGCGGGCGGCTGACAGGATATTGATACAGCTTATGCCATTTTTACGGCGCCAAACCGTGGCGCCGGACGCAAGTTCGATGCAACGGAGGTCCCAGATCCGTCGCTTATTCCTTGGTGACGCGATCGATCTCGGTCAAGCTGGTCAGCCCCTGCTTCACCTTGAGCAGGGCCGACGCGCGCAGGTCGTTGATGCCGGCCGCCTTGGCCACCTCGGCGATCTGCAGCGCATTGCCGCCTTGCAGGATGATCTTCTGGATATCTTCCAGCATCGGCATCACCTGGTAGATGCCCAAGCGGCCCTTGTAGCCTTCGTTGCAGCCGTCGCAACCGACCGCTTCATAGATGGTCAGGCCGGCGTCGATGTCGGCCTGGGTGAAGCCGGCTGCCAGCAGCACCTTGGGCGGCAGCTCGATCGGCTTCTTGCACTCGTGCAGGCGTCGCGCCAGGCGCTGGGCGATGATCAGGGTCACCGACGAGGTGATGTTGTACGGCGCGATGCCCATGTTCATCAGGCGCGAAATGGTCTGCGCGGCGTCGTTGGTGTGCAGCGTGGACAGCACCATGTGGCCGGTCTGCGCCGCCTTGATCGCGATCTCGGCGGTTTCCAGGTCGCGGATCTCGCCGACCATGATCACGTCCGGATCCTGGCGCAGGAACGAACGCAGCGCGCTGGCGAAGGTCATGCCGCGCTTCACGTTCTGCTGCACCTGGTTGATGCCTTCGACGCGGATTTCCACCGGGTCTTCCACCGTCGAGATATTGCGCTCGGCGGTGTTGAGCATGTTCAGGCCGGTGTACAGCGACACCGTCTTGCCCGAGCCGGTGGGGCCGGTGACCAGCACCATGCCGTACGGCTTGTGGATCGCGTCGACGTAGAGCTTCTGCTGCTCCGGCTCGTAGCCGAGTTTCTCGATGCCGATCCTGGCCGACGAGCCGTCCAGGATACGCAGCACGATCTTCTCGCCGAACAGGGTCGGCAGGGTGCTTACGCGAAAGTCGATCGCGCGAGTCTTGGACAGGTTGAGCTTGATGCGGCCATCCTGTGGCACGCGCTTTTCGGCGATGTCCAGTTGCGCCATCACCTTGATACGCGAGGAAATGCGATTGGCCATCTTCATCGGTGGGCTGGCTACCGCCTTCAGCATGCCGTCCATGCGCAGGCGTACCCGATACTGGGTCTCGAACGGCTCGAAATGGATGTCCGAGGCGCCGCGGCGGATCGCGTCGACCAGGATCTTGTTGACGAACTTCACCACCGGCGCATCGTCGGTGGCGTTGGCGTCGATGCCAGTCGATTCGGCTTCGTCGTCGCCGACTTCGAGATCCAGCTCGTCCAACTCGCCACCGCCCATGTCGGGCATGGTGTTGCGCATGTTGTTCAGCAGGCTCTCGATCACCCGCTGTAACGAGCCACGTTCCACCAGGATCGGTTCCACCATGCAGTTGGAGTGGAACTTGATCTCGTCCAGCGCATGCGACTGCATCGGATCGGCGATGCCCACGTACAGCCGCTTGCCGCGGCGGAACAGCGGCAACGCCTGGTGCTTGGTGATCAGTGCCTCGCTGATCAGGTCCAGCGGCATCGTTGCCGGATTCAGCACGGCCACGTCCATCATCGGCATGCCGAACTCGGCCGAGGCGATCCGCGTCAATTCGGCGCCGTCGACCAGGTTGTGATCCAGCAGCCAGGCCCCCAGCGTGGCCTTCTGCTGGCCGCTGTCGGCCATCGCCTTGCGTACCGCATCCTCCGGCATCACCCCTTCGGACACCAGCCGACGCGCCATGCCGGACAAACCCGTGAGCGACGGTTGCAATTGAGATGACATAAATGACTCGACCTTGCCCCTGTATGTGGTTGAATCTACCGCAGTCCGGCCCGCAGGTCACCCACTCTCTGCAACCCCGATCCAGCACGGTGATGCAGTGCACAAGCCTGCTCCCGCGGGCCAGGCTCCTTCTGCCGCATGCAAGGCTGTCCGGCTCTCTTCCCCAGCGCAGAGGGCTGCCCGGTTTGGTTCCTGCGTGCCGGCCTGGTTTTGCACTTTCCCCCTGTACGAACGGGGAGGGAGCAATGCGCGGTTGGGCAGGCACTGCCCGCCGCTCTCGCCGGAATCGTGTTGCCGATGGGGCAGTCATCGGGCCCGATTCCTGGGCGGCGCATGCACTTCGCGGGGTGAGCCACCGCCATGCCCACCGGCTGCATGATGCTGCCGGTATGAGCCGATCGACTGAACTCGGTGCTGGTTGCAGGAGCGCACCCTTGTGGACAGGGTGCGCTCCTGCAAAAAATCGAGAGCTACCCGAAGTGCCCCGATGTCCCCGGCTGCGGGGCAGAGCGAACCCCAAAGCCCCAACCCCGTCCACAACCCGCGCCCGGCCTTCACGCTATGATCCCCTCTCCACCCGGGGGAGCCCTCTGTTGAATCGCCTGAGCATCATCCTGCCCGCCAAGAACGAGGCGCCGGCGCTGACCGCACTGCTGCCGCGCCTGCGCGCCGCCCATCCCGAGGCCGAGATCATCGTCGTCGACGACGGCTCCATCGACGACACCCGCAGCGTCTGCAAGAGCAGCGGCGTCGAATGCCTGTCCTCGCCATACTCGATGGGCAACGGCGCGGCGATCAAGCGCGGCGCCCGCGCCGCCACCGGCGACGTCCTGGTGTTCATGGACGGTGACGGCCAGCACGATCCGGCGGACATCAAGCGCCTGCTCGACCAATTGAACCGTGGCTACGACATGGTGGTCGGTGCGCGCGACTGGGGCAGCCAGGCCGGCGTGGGCCGCGGCCTGGCCAACACCGTGTACAACTGGCTGGCCAGCCGCATGACCGGCCACCAGATCGCCGACCTCACCTCCGGCTTCCGCGCCGTGCGCGCGGACAAGTTCCGCGAATTCCTGCACCTGCTGCCGAACGGCTTCAGCTACCCCACCACCAGCACCATGGCGTTCTTCCGCAGCGCCTACCCGGTCGCCTATATCCCGATCAAGGCTGCCCAGCGGGTCGGCAAGAGCCATATCAAGCCCCTGCGCGACGGGGTGCGGTTTCTGCTGATCATCTTCAAGATCGCCACGCTGTATTCGCCATTGAAGCTGTTTGTGCCGGCCAGCGCGGTGTTTTTCCTGCTCGGCTGCGCCAACTATGCCTACACCTTGATGGCGTACCACCGGCTCACCAACATGAGTACGCTGTTGTGGAGCGCTGCAGTGATCGTTTTTCTGATCGGGTTGATCTCCGAGCAGATCACAGGATTGACCTATCGTCGCGACAAGTAGATGCAAGGGAGCCGCTCGAACGAGTTTCGGGGTCGGAAGGTTTTATAGCGTGTTTCCCCAGTTGCGATTCTGTTGCGTTTGACAACGCCAATGAGGTTTTGCATCAAGTGATGCGCGTACTCCTGATAAGCACCTCATACCCGCGTGACATTTCCGATTGGCGTGGAATATTCATGAGGCATCTGGTGGCTGCGCTTGCGCGCGTATCCTCCATCAAACTCAGTGTATGGGCCCCGCCAGGAGACCTACCCGAGCAGGCAACGGCCGTTGTTTCGCCCGCTGACGCGCGATGGCTGGCGCAGCTGATGGCCGCCGGTGGCATATCGCACATGATGCGCAGTGGGGGATGGGGTTCGTGGTTTGCACCGGTCCGTCTTTTGCACATGATTGCCGCGAGCTATCGCGATCACCCTGAGGTGGACATTTACCATATCAACTGGTTGCAGTGCGCTTTGCCTCTTCCGAACAATCGCAAGCCTGCACTCATCACGGTACTAGGCAATGATCTGAAACTTCTGAAGTTGCCGTTCATGCGGTATCTGCTGCGTCGCGTCATGAGGCAACGCAAGGTGGCCATTTGCCCCAACGCTGATTGGATGCACGATTCCCTGCAAGCGGCATTCGGAGACGTTGCGGAGGTACGCCCCGTTTCATTCGGCATCGACCCGCGTTGGTACGCGATCAAGCGCGAGTTTGACGAAGTGCAGCCTCATCGCTGGCTTGCTGTCACCCGACTTACCGCGAACAAACTAGGGCCTTTATTCGACTGGTCGGAAGATTTTTTTCACCAAGGTTCACGCGAATTGCATCTGTTTGGGCCGATGCAGGAAGGTATCGAAGTCCCGGAATGGGTTCATTACCATGGAGCAGCTACGCCCGAGCAGCTTGCAAACGAGTGGTTCCCGAAAGCGTGTGGCTTGATAACCCTCAGTCGTCACGCCGAAGGCCGGCCGCAAGTCATGCTGGAGGCCATGGCTGCGGGGTTGCCCATCGTCGCCTCAAGCATGCCGGCGCACGCCGGTGTCGTATTTGATGGAGAAACCGGAAGGCTATGCGACTCCATCGACCACTACGGCACTGCGTTGTGCGAATTGGAGGACGCGGTGACTAATCGCCGCTTGGGAGATGCCGCGAGGCGCTGGGTGACCCGCGAAATCGGCACTTGGGACGACTGTGCCGACCGCTACGCGCAGATCTATCGCCGGCTACTTGGAAGCACGTAAATGAGCGATCGGATTCTTGTCATCGGTGCAGGTGGGTTCATCGGGCAACACTTGGTACGGGCGTTGGCACGACAGGGCGAGTTGGTGATCGCAGCCAGTCGGAGCGAGATCGATTTTGGCCTGCCGAACGTCGAGACGGTGATTGCCGAGCTGCGTGAGCCGAAGGATTTCGCCCCTTTGATCGCTCGCAGTCGTGCAGCGGTCTACCTCGCGTCTACGTCCACTCCTGGGATATCCGCCGCTCGCCCGCTGCATGAGTTGGTCGACAACCTGCAGCCAATGGCTGGCTTGCTGCAGGTCCTTCAGGATCATTCCGGTGTGGATCTGCTTTATCTGTCTTCGGGCGGTTCGCTATACGCGTCGACGGGCGACATCGCGGCGGATGAGGCGACGCGCGCGCAGCCACGGTCGTATCACGGCGCGGGCAAGATAGCCGCGGAATACTTCATTTCGGCCTGGTGCAATCAGTATTCGGGCAGGGCGACAATTCTGCGTCCATCAAACGTCTATGGCCCAGGTCAGCTCGAGCGCGCGGGGTTCGGCATCGTACCTACGGCCCTTGGCAAGATTAAGCGGGATGAAGTCCTGCATATATGGGGCGATGGTTCCGCTGTTCGTGACTATCTGTATATTGATGACTTGGTGGAACTGATCACCACGATTCTGGCTCGGCAAATGTCCGTAGGCGCGCGTATCGTTAACGCCTGCAGCGGCACAGGGGTCAGTCTCAATGAACTGTTCGCCGCCATGGAGGCCGTGACCGGTCGACCCTTGCGACGCAGCTATGAAATGGGTCGTGCAGTGGATGCTACACGCGTGGTGATGGACCCCACTCTGGCCAATCGTGAGTACGGGTGTTCGCCTGCCACGCCATTGCATGAAGGATTGGAGCGGACATGGGCCTGGTTGAACAGTACAGCGCACTGAATCGACCGGAACATCCGGTGTGCTCTGTCTGCATCGCCAACTACAATGGCGCAGCGTTGCTGGATGACTGCCTGATGTCCGTTCTTGCCCAGCATGGCGATATCAGCATCGAGATCATCGTTCACGACGATGCATCCACCGATGACTCGATAGCGCTGTTACGTGAACAGTATCCGCAGATCGAGTTGCTTGCGAGCAGAGAGAACGTTGGCTTCTGTGTCAGCAATAACCGCATGGTGGCGTACGCACGCGGTGAGTTCGTACTGCTGTTGAACAACGATGCGGTGCTGTATCCGGATGCACTGGTCACCTTATTGGATGCTGCGCAATCGTTACTTCTACCGGGAATCCTTAGTCTGCCCCAGTACGACTGGGAAACGGGTGCACTGGTTGATCGAGGTTGTCTGCTCGACCCGTTCTACAACCCGGTGCCGAATCTCGATCCCGAGCGTCGTGATGTGGCGATGGTGATCGGGGCATGCCTGTGGGTGGCTCGCGATGTATGGAATGAGCTCGGCGGCTTCCCAGAGTGGCTTGAGTCAATCGGCGAAGATATGTATCTGTGCTGCGTGGCCCGATTGCGTGGTAGGCCAGTGCAAGTCACCAAGGCCAGCGGATATCGCCATCGTCAGGGGGTCAGCTTTGGCGGCAACCGTGCGACTGCACAGGGGTTGCAGACCACCTTTCGACGACGCTATCTGAGTGAACGCAACAAGACAGAGGTTATGCTGGTCTGCACGCCAACAATGCTGATTATTCCGTTGTTGGCGCTGCATTTAGTGCTGTTGGTCGCCGAAGGCATCATCTTGACGGCGGTGCGTCGGGATGCGCGCATTTGGCGGGAAGTCTACGGCAAGGCCGGTATGCAATTGGTACGTGGTTTTTCAAAGCTGTGGGCCATGCGCCGTCAGGAGCAGCGGCAACGTGTCGCATCACTGCGTGGCTTTCTACGCAATTTTGCGTGGGCGCATAGAAAGCTCGGATTGCTGCGTCGCTATGGCATACCTCGGATCCGTTAGTGCAGCCGCTAATAGCAGATTGATCGGCCAATGCGTCGCGTTGTGAACTCTGTAAGGCGCGTGCTCGCGTCGCCTCGAGTTACGCCCAATCAGGTGCGGTAGATGTAGGCACAGTCACAGTGGATACTGCTATAAATGCCGCTACTCAGCTTGCCGTTTGAAACGGTTACTCAACTCGCGGCCCAGAAAACGCACTGTACCTTTCTTGCCCGGGCGGCCGCGGATGGTGCCAGCGGCAATGCAAGCCTCATGGATGTTCCGGATCGGCAAGTTCTCTGCGAACACCGTATGCATGGCGTTGATGATCTTGTGCGATGTCGAGAGGGGTTGCAGGTAGGCGCGTTTGATGGCAGCCGATCGTCTGGCTGATGCGAAGTCGATGCCGTGCTGCATGGCAAACAGACGGCCCCACTTTTCGATGGATCCGCGGTGAGCCCCGGCAGTGGCAAGGATGACCTCGAGCTGTTGTCGGTGTCCAAATTCCTTTGATGTGTCGCGAAGAGGGGCAGACTGCAGATAAGCTTCGTAGACCATCGCTTGAAAAGAAATGGGCAGACTACCGTCTTCGTGCAACGGCATCGCCTCATGAAACGGTATGTTGCTTTCCGAATAAAAAGTCGAAACGGGCGTTGTGTTCTTGTTTTTTTTGATGGAAAAAGACGAGTTCCCGGTACTGTGCCTGGAGACGCCACTGACTGCCATGGGGGCATGCATGAAAACATACCGATCAATCACGCTGGCGACGGCAACCGCCGAATAGAGGTCGGGATTACAGGACGCAAAGAATGCTCCCGTCTTGCTCTTCACCTTGTTTAAGGTCGCAATATTGATGAAACCGCCATCATAAATGACTGGTAGCTGGGGATATTTAGCAACGCCACGCATGACTTTCCCCAGCCAGAGCGACGCCTCGCGCATTTCGGTACCGGAACCCATCGGTACGATCAACTGACCGTTTTCGTTGCCCATGATGGCTGGCCAGTGATAGGTGCAGAAGGTCGAACGGATGGCTTCGACACCCGATGTTTCGATGATGTTGGAAACGGTCTTGATAGAGTCCGGCAGTAGCCCGTCGTCATCGCCGATGAAACCCACCCATCCCTCGCGAACATGCGAAAGGGCGAACTCCCAGTTATGCGACATATTCAGACGCTTTCCCGTTTTCACATAGCGGATGCGCTGATCGTTGGCTCGACGTACGACGCCCGCAGTGTCATCTGTGCTGCAGTTGTCGCTGACGATTATTTCGAGGTTATCGTAGTCTTGCGACGTCACTGTTCGCAATGACGATTCCAGCACATCGCAACGCTCGCGCGTGGGAATGATGATGGTAATTTTCTGTGCAGGCATAGATGAAAGGCCGGAAACTGAATCAGAATACGAGTCGCAGTCTAGCCCGAATCGCTCCGTGGATTGCTTTGATGTGTCAGTGCGCTGGTGACTAGGGCGCCAAGCTAACGAGTCCGATTATCGCGACGCTTGGAGGTGCGCGTGGCAGCAATGGCAACATCAACTTCAGCACCGCCGTAGTCGTGCATGGGGTGGTGGCCGGCGGCAAGTGTCAGTAGGTTCAGTGCGCGAGATCTCTGCGGAACAGAGATCAATGCAGTGGCATGTGCCTACCGCCACAGAAGGGAAGTCGGTCGAGCCGAGTCAGCGCCGGGAGGCAAACCATTCGGCCAGTTGTTGTCGTGCCAGATCTCGCACCAGTGGCGCTGCCACGGCCGCCGACAACAGCGTTGCGCCACTCACTACGGCTAGTTGAAAGAGCCCTTCAAGGCTGCGGGGCAATGCCGGAAACAGCCGGCTTGCAAGCAGTGTTACCACGGTAGCGGCGATTGCGGGGGGGAGTATGTCTTGAACGTACCAGCGAACCATTTCGCCGTGCAAAAGACGCCGATGCATAAGCGGAATGCCGACTGCGACGAAGGCGAGATTGATAGCGAACCACAGCCAGGCGGCGCCGACGATGCCGTGGTGTCCGACTGCCCAGATGCAGAAGGGAATGCCGAGAGCGAGGGCTACCAGATTTGTACCCGCGGTAAGCCGGGTCCAGCCGTGAGCCAGCTGCAGCGCGTAGGGAAGGTTCATCAATCCATTGAACGCTGTGCCGGCCACGAGGATCGACAGCGGCAGTGCCAGCCTCGTTGCCGTGGCGGCATCGCCGGTCCACAGGTAGAGCACGTCGCGGCCGAAGATCATCAGCACAGACGCCACGGCGGCCACGACCACCGCGAGGCATTGATTGCTCAGATGGTAGAGATGGGTCAGTGAATCCTGCTGGTCAAGTGACACCAGTCGGCTGTAGCGCGGGTACAGTGCATTGAACATAGGCTGGATCATGCGACCCATACCAGCGGCGACGCTCATCGCCAAGCTGAAGTAACCAAGTTCTGCCAGCGGAAGCATGGCCGATATTACGATGCGATCGAGCTGGGTGAGCATGATCGACAGAGCCATGATGGCGACCAGGCCGCCAGCGAAGCGTCCAGCGGCACGGAGTTCCGTGGCGCGAAAAGCCGATCGTTGCTGTGGGCCAGTCGGCAACAAGCGCCACAGGGCGGCGGCCGATACCAGCGACTGACACGCGCCCATGGCGGCGTACCACCACATGAAGGCGCTGATGGTGGGGGAAACCCAGTACAGCACCGCTAGCACACCCGCGCCGCGCAGCGTAGCAAACCCGGCATTGATCATGTTCAGTGCCGGCTGCCGTTCGAGTCCGGACAGCCCATTGGCGTAGAAGCTGCTCGGCCACTGCAGCGCCACCGCCAGCCCCATGATCGCGATCGCGTGCGCTGTGGCGGCACGGCTGAGGTGTTCAGGGTGCAGCCAGTGATTCGCCAGTGGACCGCTGGCGAGCCAGACTACGGCGACGATCATCAGTGCGATGGGCCAGACCAACCACTCGAACGTGCGTACCAGATCGCCGAGGGTATGTGCGGCGCTGGCATTGTGCACGCGTCGTGCCAGTTCGCGGTTCAGTACGCCGCCCATGCCCAGATCGAACAGCATGGACAGCGCCTGGATACTCAACATCAGGCCCACCAGACCAAACGCCTCCATGCCGAGCAGCTTGATGTACAGGGGGATGAACACCACGCCCATCAGCGCCATCCATACCTGCCCAGCATAATTCGCCAGAATATTTGTGCGTAATACCGGCATGGGCAAGGCGCTAGACGCGCCTCAAGTAACCATCCGGGGCAACCGTGATGAGCAGTTTGCTCTCCAGTGCACTGTCGATTTCAAAAGCCAGTGGGGCACCGTCGGCAGCCATACGAGCTTCCTCCTTCAGGCGACGTAGATATTCCCATGTCGCGGTCTTGGGGTTGTTGCCTTTGCCCCAAGGGCGGTCAGGGAACATGGCGTCGGGCAGATCCTCGATCACGGTATCGAACACGATGCAATAGCAGCCAGGAGAAGTCAGCGGTGCGTAGGCTTCGAGCTCGGCCAACACATGATCGTGCGTATGGTTGGAATCGAGGATCACCAGGATCCGCTGATGCGTCTGCGCGACCTGATGCACCTGCGCAATGACATCGGTCGCGATCGAGGAGCCCTGGATCATGTCGATCCGGTGCGACATCGGATGCGCTTCGATGGCGGCACGATTGTGGGCGCGGATGTCGATGTCGATACCGAGCACGCGGCGCCGGGTGGCTTTGGGGTCGAGCACTTCCCCGCGCTCGGCCGCCTCGCAATAGTCGAGCAGAGCCAGCATGGACGCACTGAGGATCAGCGAACCACCGTGGGCGATGCCCGTTTCGATGATGAGGTCAGGCTTGATCCGCCAGACTAGTTCCTGCATCGCCACCATGTCCTGCGGGTACTGGATGATGGGGCGACCAAGCGAAGAAAAATTATACGAATACTTGTACTGGAGCGAATGCTGGAACCACTGAAATGCAAGATTTTTCAACAGTTGATCATTTCCCATACCGGAAATGTTTTCACGGCATTCGCGTTCGAACTGTTCTCTGGCGTCCATTTGATCTTCCACTGATTCGTGTTGCTGGATGGGTACTTGATGCATGTCAGCGTCAAAGCCCTGTTGCGGGATTGCCCACCACGACCTCATCAGCCGCGACGTCGCGAATCACCACGGCGCCCGCACCGACGATTGCCGAGCGGCCAATTTTAAGTCGTGGCAAGACAACGGCTCCGGCACCGATAAACGCATACTCGTCAACGCGAACTTCGCCTGCCAGATTCGCCCCGGGGCCAACATGGACGCCATCGCCGATCACACAATCATGATCGATCGAAGCGGACGTGTTGACGATGACCGCGCAACCAAGGGTTGCATTGGAGCAAACGGCCGACATCGCCAGAATTTGAGCACCCTTGCCAATTTTGGCGTCGCTTGCGACGAAAGCGCGAGGATGTATCACGGTCAGTGGCTGCATGCCTTGCTGCTGAAGCCACTCCAAAAGGAACAGGCGATCACTTCCCCTGCTACCTCCGATCGCCACGCAGACGTGAACCTGGCCAGCTCCGGTTCGGCTTGCCTGCCATGAGTGGAATCCCTCCTGGCCGAGGTAAATCGGAACATCGGGAAACGGGGAAGGGATTGGCCGGTTGTCAAAAACGGCAATCACCTGGAAATCGGAGGGTGGCAAGGCCTCGCGGAGCACGCGCGCATGACCCGCCCCACCCCAAATGATCACATCCTTCATGACCCCGGCACCAGCAGCCTACCCACACAGGCGATGACGCGATCCTGCTCCTCATCCGTCATGTCGTGATAGCTGGGCAAGTTCATTGCCCTGTCTGACAGTGAATAACTCACGGCATGCTCTGGATGTGGCTTGAACGAGGGCAGCGACGACAGCGGCCAGAAGAACACGCGGCCGTCGATGTGGTCTGCCTTGAAGGCATCCAGCAGCGCTGCACGGTCAAACGGCACGTTGTCATCGACAACGATGGTTGGCATCCAGTAGCCATTAACAGTGCCTGCGGCCTCGGGGTTCATGCGCAGGGGCAGATTATGCAATGCGTTTTGGTAGTACTCGAAGACCCTGCGCTTGCCTGCGATCAGTTCCTCAATGCGCTCCATCTGGCCGCAGCCGATTGCTGCCTGCAGGTTCGACATCTTGTACTTGAAGCCGATCGTCTCGGGCCAGAACTGCCGCGTCTCCCCGCGTGCACGACCATGGTTGGATAAGGTCAGTGCCTTTTCGTACAGCGCATCGTCGTTGGTGACAAAGATGCCTCCTTCGCCGGTGGTCACGGTCTTGGTGCCGTGGAAGGAGAACGCGCCGAAGATGCCCATGGAGCCGGCGCGATGTCCATGCCAGACTGAGCCGATCGCCTCCGCGGCGTCCTCGATGACGGGAACGCCGTGACGCCGACCTATTTCCCGCAACGCATCCAGCTCGCACAGGTTTCCGTATAGATGCACCGCGAGGATGGCCTTGGTTTTTGGCGTGATCGCCGCCTCCACCGCCGCCGGATCGAGGCACCAGCTGTCGGCTAGTACGTCGACCAGTACGGGCTTTGCGCCAAGATGGATGATGGGTGCCGCCGAGGCGATCCAGTTGATATCGCCGAGCACCACCTCGTCACCTGCGCCGATACCCATCGCAGCCATGCCGATATGCAGCGCACCGGTGGCGCTCGAGGTGGCGATGGCGTGCTTCACATCCAGGTGTTGACGAAACATCGCTTCGAAGCGGTGGATGTAGTCGTAGCAGCGTTCACCCCAGCCATTGCTTGCGGCATCGGTGGCATAGCCGATTTCCAGCGTGGTGATCGATGGCTTGGTGTAGTAGATCCGAGAGGTTGCGGCGTCGTTCATAGAATGGCCAATTGTGGGACGGCGACAACAAACTGGCCACCCCATTCCCGGATGTAGCTGAGCTGGGCCGTGATTTCCTCGCGCAGGTTCCACGGCAGGATCAGCACGAAATCAGGCCGTTCTTCGCGCAGGCGCGACTCGGCGACGACGGGTATTCGTGACCCCGGCAGCCAGTGCCCCTGCTTGTGCGGCGAGGCGTCGATCACGTAGGGCAGCAGATCCGGGCGCACCCCGGCGTAGTTAAGCAACGTATTTCCCTTGGCGGCCGCGCCGTAGCCGGCGACGCGGCGCCCGGCGCGTCGCTGCTCCAGCAGGAAGCCCAGGCAATCGTTCTTGACCGCATCGGCCTGCGCCTGGAAGCCTTGATAATAGGCGCTGTCCTGCATGCCTGCGTCAGCCTCGATGCGCAGCAGTGCCGACACGGCTGGTGTTTCGGTATGCCGGCTGTTGGCATGCGCTGCCCAGAGGCGCAGCGAGCCACCATGCGTTGGAAGTTGTTCCACATTCCATATCTTCAAACCTTGCGCCGCGAAGATCCGGCGCGCCGTGTGAAAGGAAAAGTAGGAAAAGTGCTCGTGATAGACGGTGTCGAACTGGTGCTTCGCGACCAACTCCATCAGGTGCGGAAACTCGACCGTGATCGAACCCTCGGCAGCCAACGCCAGCGCCAACCCGGCGACAAAGTCGTTGATGTCGGGCACGTGGGCCAGCACATTGTTTGCCACGATCAGATCGGCGGTCCGTCGTTCGCGCACGAACTCCGCGGCAAAGTCACGGCCAAAGAAGCGCTCCAGCGTCTCGATCCCCCTTTGCCGCGCAACGTTTGCCGTACCGGTGGTGGGCTCGATGCCGATACAGGGGATACCGCGCGCGGCTACGTATTGCAGCAGATAGCCGTCGTTGGACGCGATCTCCATCACCAGGCTGTCGCGACCCAGCTTCAGTCGGGCAGCCGCGTGTTCGACATAGCGTTCGGCATGCGCGAGCCAGGAGCGCGAGAACGATGAGTGGTAAACGTAGTCCGGGGCGAATAGTTTGGCGTGCGATTGCACCTCATCCACCTGCACCAGCAGACAGTTACGGCAGGTGAACAATTTCAGCGGAAACCAGGCTTCCGGCGCGCCGAGCGTGTCCGCGGTCAGGAACGCATTGGAGGGCGGCGCACTGCCGAGGTCGAGGAAGATATCTTGCAACGGCGTAGCGCAGTGGCGACATTTCATGGTTGGATTCCCGCGAACCTACTCTCTTTTACCAATGGCCATTGCCGATCCTTGGTCGAGATCCGTGTCACCGGCAGCGGCCAGGTAATGGCTATAGCGGGATCATCATGGCGCAGTCCGCCTTCCTGTTCACGGTTCCACGCCGCGGTATGCAGGTAGAGCAGTTGCGCGTCGTCGGTCAGCGCCTGAAAACCATGCGCAAAGCCTTCCGGAATGAAGAACTGTGTCGCCCCGTCTTCGTCCAGCTCGATGCCATGCCAGCACAGATAGGTGGGTGATTCGACACGCAGGTCGACCGCTACGTCGAACACGCGACCGCGCAGACAGCGGATCAATTTGGCCTCGGTGGCCGGTGGATACTGGAAATGCATACCGCGGACGGTGCCCTTGTCATAGGTCCGAGAGAGGTTGATCTGGCTCCAGTGCAGGCCAGGTCGAATCGTGGCGCACTCGGCCTCGCAGAACAATCGCGAGAACTGGCCACGTTCGTCCTCGACGCGTGTCGTTTCGATCAGGCTGAGACCGGCCAGGGGTGTCGAGTGGAACTTCATGCGGCCCACTCCAGCCCCGCCATGCGGGCGGCCTCGATGTAGGTCTGCAGGTTCTCACGGCTGCACAGGTGGCCGCGCTCGTAATAGTCGCGATACCACTGGATGGTCGACTGCAGTGTGGTCTGTGCGTTCCACACTGGGCGCCACCCCAGTTGCTGTGCCGCCTTGGAAGCATCCAGCCGCAAGAGCCCAGCCTCGTGCAGGTGTGGCCCCTGCTGATGTTCGCTGCGCAGTTGCGGCCAGTGCGACTGCATCAGCGCAACCAGCGCCTGCACCGGCAGCGTGGCGTCGGCGGCAGGACCGAAGTTCCATGGTCCCTCGACTGGTTTTCCCGCGAGCAACTGCTGACCCAGCCGCAGATAACCTGACAGCGGTTCAAGTACGTGCTGCCATGGCCGGATGGCCTCAGGATTTCGAATCTGCAGCGTTGAACCGCTGGAGGCGGCGCGCACCAGATCCGGCACCAGCCGGTCCTGCGACCAATCGCCACCGCCGATGACATTGCCTGCGCGTGCCGTGGCGACACGTGGTCCGGAGCCGTTGAAGAAGCTCTTGCGGTAGCACTCCGTCACCAGTTCGGCGCAGGCCTTGGAGGTGCTGTAGGGATCATGCCCACCCAGTGGGTGATCTTCTCGATAACCGGCTACGGTGGCCTGCTCCAAGTAGACCTTGTCGGTGGTGGCGTTGACGAGAGCGCGCACCGACGGCGTGGCGCGCACAGCCTCAAGCAGGTTGACCAAGCCGAGTACGTTGGTGTCAAAGGTGCTGACCGGCTCGCGATAGCTGCGCCGAACCAGCGGCTGCGCTGCCAGATGGAAGATGATTTCCGGCGCGGTCAGCTCCAGGGTTTGTCGTACCGCAGAGGCGTCGCGCAGATCCACCTGCAGGTCGCGCACGTTGTGCAGTCCAAGCAACTTCCAGTGCGCCGGCTCTGTGTCCGGCGCGAGTGCCAGACCGGTAACGCGTGCGCCCAGTGCGGTCAGCCACAGGCAAAGCCACGAACCTTTGAAACCGGTGTGCCCAGTGACCAGTACCCGGCGACCGGCGTAGACACCTCCAAATAGATTGTTCAAGGCCAGACTTTCCATGGGGCACGGCCGCTTTGCCAGAGTTCCTCAAGTTTCAGCTTGTCACGTAGCGTATCCATTGGCTGCCAGAAGCCGGCGTGCATGTACGCGGAAAGCTGGCCATCGCGCGCAAGCGCCTCCAGCGGGTCGCGTTCCCATATCGTGGCGTCACTCTTGATGTAGTCGAATACACCGGGCTCAAGAATGAAAAAGCCGCCATTAATCCACGAGCCATCGCCGGAAGGCTTTTCCTCGAAGCGGGTGATCCGGTTGTCCTGGATGTCGATGGCGCCGAAGCGGCCCGGTGGCTGCACCGCGCACATGGTGGCCAGGCCGGCCCTGGTCTTGTGGAAGGCCAGCTGTGCCGTGATGTCGATGTCAGCGAGACCGTCGCCGTAGGTGAAGCAGAACGTCTCGCCATCCAGATAGTTTTCGACCCGCTTCAGACGTCCACCGGTCTGTGTCTGGTCGCCGGTATCAACCAGCGTGACCCGCCACGGCTCGGCATGCTGCTGGTGCACGTCCATGCGGTTGTTGGCCAAGTCAAAGGTGACGTCCGACGTGTGTAGGAAATAATTGGCGAAGTACTCCTTGACCATGTAGCCCTTGTAGCCCAGGCAGATGATGAAGTCGTTGATGCCGTGCTGCGAGTAGATCTTCAGAATGTGCCAGAGCACCGGCTTGCCACCGATGTCGATCATCGGCTTGGGGCGCACGGTGGTTTCTTCGCTGATCCGCGTGCCCAGACCTCCGGCGAGGATGACTGCTTTCATGAGAACCTAGCTTAGCCGATGGCCTGATGGTCAAAGCTCAAGGATAAATGGTCTGCGAGGGAATGAAATCCCTCTGCCGGCCCGGAACGGGTAGCGATCAACGCAGCCCTGGCAATGCGCGCAATGTGGACAGATCTTGATCCAGTCTTCCGCCTATGTTCAAGGCAGTCAGTTTCTTCAGCGCCAACTCGGCTTCCGCGTCGCGGCCTTGTACGGCCAGCATGCGAATCAGAGTGATCTGGTAAGCAGGTTCGTTCGGGCTGATTTTGACAGCCTCCTTAGTCATGCGTTCGCCCAGCTCATGGTCATCCAGCACGTTCCATGCGTAATCGCCGTATGTGGCGAGTAAACGGGCGCTGGGGCTGGGGTGAGAGAGAGCTGCTCCGAATGACTCGATCATCCGATCCGCCGGGAGGTCGCAGTGTTGTTCGCGCACACATTGAGTCAGCGCACCCAGTGAACTCTCGTCCTGTACGCCTGGTTTGTGTGCTTTCAGCTTGGCAATCATGCTGTCCCACCAATCATCCTTCAGTGGCAGATGCATGCGTGAGTTCATGAAGATCAGCGCCTGCTCCGGCAGGATCGACGAATAGGGGAGTGCCGCGGATTTTTCCAGTGGCGCATAAGCCAGCTTGGTGAAGGGTGAGAGAGGGTCGTAGTGCGAATAGATGATGTAGGTACGGCCGAGTTCGTACTGGGCTCGGGGTGATTGTGGAGCGCGGATCGCCAGATCTTCCGCCAGTCGCAGCGGGTTGCTCCAGGCGTAGGCGGTGAATGCCGTGAGTGCCGTCCAGCAAAGCATCAATCCGACCAACAGCGCATGATGGGGCAGAGCGAAAGGCCGACCACGCGGAACAGCGAGCAGCGGCACGATAGCCAACAGCAGGCCGAAGCTGGCGAAGTAGTTGCGATGTTCGTAGATCAGTTCCAGCGGAAGGATGGTGCCGGTTGGCAGCTGGCAGCCAAGAAACAAGGCGACACCAAGTGCAGCCAGCGGGCGACGCGGGCGTAGCCACCAGGCCAGCGCAATCAGGGCGGCAAGAACTGCAATGCTGGCAAGCGTAGTCCACGGGGCCAGCAGTCCAGTCGATATGCGGAAATCATCGTGATAGAACGACAACGCACCTGGTGTTGGCAGCAGTGTCCAGACAATGTAGTCGACCACGATGCGCGCTTCGCTGAGCAAGCGGGTGCTCAGGGTGAAGTCGCGGGTGGCCCAAGTTTCCGCTTTCAGAATGCCAGGGAGCAGCCGTGCCAAGCCGAGGACCATGGGCACGACCAGAACCAACAGGAACATGCCGACGATGCGGAAGTCACGACGCCGAGTTTTTGTGCCGCCTTCTTCGGGAGGCGCTGACAATTCCTGCGGTTTGCGAAAGTGGAATAGCGCCCATTCGATCAGCAGCGCGTATAGCGGCAGCATCACGGCGGTTTCCTTTGCCAGGATGCCGATAGCGGTGGGGACGCTGATGCTGATGAGGCAGAGGATGAAGCCGCGGGTGCTTGGCGAAAAGTGACTCAGCCTCCGCAGCCATTCCCTGCGAGCAATGGATGAGGTGGTGGGCGCGGTAGATGTCAGTCCAAGCATGCGGCGACGACCGATGACGTAGCCTAGGAGGCCGAGCAAGACGAACAGGTTGGCTAGACTCTCCATGCGCTGCACCACGTACAGCACGCCAGTGACGTTGATCGGAAGCAACATCCATCCGCCGGCAATCAACGCGGCAACAATGCTGCCGCTGTTTTTTTGATTTATGGGAATCGACCGGAGAAGGGTATTTGCCAGCAAAAACGTCAACAGTCCGTTCAACAGATGAATGATCAGGTTGGTCAGTTTCATCCAGTACGGATCAAGGCCTGTGACGAGATAGTTGGCTGCGAAGCTTAACGATGCCAACGGCCGCTTGAACTCGCTGGATGGCGAGGACAGCGCGGCGGCGAACAATGATGGCAGGCTGGCATCGACTGGCTGCACGGCCTTGTTGTCGACGATATTAGGGTAGTCGTCGAACAGGAATCCGCCGGAGAGTCCGGGCCAGTAGATGGCCAGGGTGACGGCACAGGCGATAATCAGTACCAGAAGGCGCCATTGGGGTCGGCGAGAAAAGAGCATCAATCTGGCATACCCGATTGGGAGGAATGTTTGGGAGTATTCCCCGAGCCCGCCTTCGCGTCGAGGGTGAGCTGGGTTCGCAGGTGATCCAGTTCATGTCGCCAGTAGTGCTGACGCTCGAGCACCCATGCGTGCAGCCATGGCATGCCGAAGCCGGTTTCCATGGCGCTCCCGCTGACAGCCTTGTAGTGGTCGAGCAGGCGCAAGCCGTATGTCGGATAGCCGGCGCGACCGAGGGTCGCGGCAGCCTCGAGAGCCATGCCGGGTCGTACCTGGAGGTCGAGTGCATGGGTGAAGTCGGTCAACGCCGTGTCCGGCTGGCCCTCCGCCAAGGCAATCTTGCCTCGCAGATAGGTTAGATCCTGTTGGGGTCCTGCAGCAGACAGTTTCGGATTCTTCAATCCGGTATCGATCAGCTCCTGCAGGTCTCCCGCGGTCAGCCCTGGGCATTCGCCTGAAAGCGCCACGGGCATCGTGCGCTCGAACCAGTTAGCGAACAAGGTGCCGGTGTTCGGCGTGCCCTGCATGGCAACCTGCGCCGCAGCGAGATCGGTCGTCGTGATGCCGCCGGTCATGCAGCGCGCGCCGATCAGGTTGAAGGCGAGTTGCACTTGGTTTGGCTGATGCGCAAGCAGTTTTTCCAGGCGCAAGATGGCCGCTTGCGGTCGCTCCGCCTGCATCTCGATCTGGGCAGCATTGGTCTGGGCGCGCGCCGAAGCAGGGTTGATTTTGGCCCACAGCAACGCCTGGCTGTGCTCGTTACCCCACAGCTCAGCCCGGGCGTGGGTCATCCAGGCCAGGCCCAGTGGCAGCACCAGCATCAGGGCGTACTTGAGCGGGCGCAGTTCGCGTACATCGGCCAGCCACAGGCCGAGCGGCCAGAACATCAGCAAGGCAGGCAGGTAGTTGCGATGCTCGAAATAAAGCTCCAGCGGTATCGAGGTGGATTCCAGCAGTTGGCCCGCGAAGTAGAACAGTGTTGCCAGGGCGAGCGCGGAGTGCCGCTGGCGTTGCCACCAGGCAAGCCCGATCAGGGCGAGCACGGCCAGCAGTGCGGGCAGCGTCGTGGCGGGCTGCAGCCACGAGGTCGAGGCGACGTACTGGTCATTGAACAGTCCGCTGGAGAACGGGCGTGGCAGCCACAACAACTGCAGGTAGTCCAGCAGCACGCGCGGCTCGGTGAGCAGGCGCTGACCCATGCTCCATGGACGGATTCCGATCGGGCTTCCGGCAAGCACGCCATGGAGACCCGTCCAGAACAGGTAACCGAGGATGGCAGCCGCGGGAATGACGCCAAGTGCGAGGAGGGCTAGACGGTGCGCTTGGCGCGCGTCGCCGCGCTGCATGGGATGCCGTGGTGATAGCACGACGGCTTCGATCAACAGGGCGAATATCGGCAGCAAGACGCCGTTGGCCTTGGCCAGCATTCCCAGCACAGTGAAGCCGCCCAGGCCCAGCACGCTCCAGGCCAGGCCGGCCACGGTTCTGCCTTGGGTCAACAGGTTGCGGCCATGCAGCCAGAGCAACAGGCCGACGAGAGTGCAGGTGGCGGGGAGCATGGCCTCGCGCTGCACGATGTATAGCGTGGTGGAAACCAGCAGAGGATGCAGCAGCCAGAGGGCGGTTCCCAGCAGGCCGGCTATACGGCCTTGGCGATCACCGTGGCCCAGCAAGCGACCCAACCGGGCCAGCAAGGTGTAGAGCAGGATCCCGTTGATCAAGTGCAGGATCAAGTTGGTGCGCTTGAACGGGAACGGGTCTGCCGGCCAGTCGTGTGCGTCGAGCAGGAACGTCAGCAGTGTTAGTGGGCGTCCGGTGGGGTCGGCAGTGCCGGAGGTGATGTAACGCCAGAATGCCGGCCAATTGTCGATTGGGCCGGTTGTACCTAGCGCAGGCAGATTGGCGAAATCGTCAAACAGAAAGCTCCCGCGGAGACCTGGAGAGTAAATCGCCACGGTAAGCATGACGAGCATCAATCCAGTCAGCAGTGGTCCCCACATGGAGCGAACGTGCATCGTGATGATCCGAAAAGAAAGGCCGCCATGCGGCGGCCCTTCGGTGTAACGATGATGTCGAGAAATTACGGCTTGCGGCAAGAAGTGGGCAGGTACTTCGCATCCACCGTGGACGGGGTGCACGACCAAGCGATCGAGCCATCATTGATGACCGGCGAAAGTACAAACGTCTTGTTAGCAATCTTGGTGTTCGCTTCATTGCCGAAGGTAGCCGTGATAACGCTGGCTGCCACGGCAACGTCGGAGACGTACTTGCCGGTGATCGACGTGGCCGAGGCCAGTCCGGCAGAGGCGTTCGAGGTGGGCATGGATCCCTTGTTGCTGTAGAACTCCGCGAAGGCGGTCTTGGCGCCGTCGGTCAGCACTGCACCTTCCGACACCTGCGTGCGGATCAGGTAATCCTGGTACGCCGGGATGGCGATGGCGGCGAGAATCGCGATGATCGCGACCACGATCATCAGTTCGATCAGGGTAAAGCCTTTCTGCATGTTCTTCATGGTGGTTCCTCTGTCTTTAGGTTAGCTAACCGTGTGACGCCCCCTGAGTCCCAGTCCCGTGTCCCCCTAGGCGGGATTGGACCCCATTCGCATGGTCGGAACGACCAGGAAGCTCGCGGCAAAGTCAAGCAGGTTGTATGCCACGTTTGCCGCAGGTGTATTCCCTCACAACTGTGGGCCTTTGGATTGTGCCCGTGGTCACGAAAGCCCGCAACCCTTGACGAAATAACCCATGGGATTATGGAAGTGTGATCGAGGCGGCATGGTGGTGCACTGTCTGTAACGGGCACTTAGTGACGTTTGTTGTCACTTTATGCGACGACAATGGCAGGTGGCGGTGAAATTATTTGCGACAGGTCGCGGGCAGATACTTGTCCGCTACCGTTCCACCATTACAACTCCAGGTAATGCTGCCGGCCTGGGTGACGGCGGAAATCACCAGCGTACTGTTCTTGATGCTGCTGTTTGCCCTGGGCCCGTGGAATGCGACCGTAATCTTGCCGGCAGGGGCCAGGTCCACGCTGGAAACGTAGTCGCCGGTAATCGAGGTGTTTTTCGCAAGGCCCGCGGATTGGTTCGTAGTGGGGAGCCGCCCGGTGTTGGAGACGAAATCCCACACTGCCGCTTTGGCTCCGCTCGACAGGCTCAAGCCTTCGGTGACTTGCGCCCGGATCAGGTAGTCCTGATACGCCGGGATGGCGATAGCGGCAAGGACCGCGATGATCGCCACGACGATCATCAGCTCGATCAAGGTGAAACCGGCGGAAATTCGCTGGCGCAACATGGTGGACTCCCCTGTGAGTACGTGAGGGGCAGGCACGTTTTGTACCAAACTCGTCCGGAAATGCTCTATTTGTGGGTTGAGCTGACACAATATGCCCATGGAAGATCTGTAGTGAGATGGATGTCACGGAATCATAGGGCGCGAGGCGATTCCCGTGTTCGCATACCTCAAGTCCGGTGGATGAAAGCAGTGAAGTTGGCAATCTCATCAGGTCGAGGCCCACGTCGAGGCGTGGCTGGATCCACGAGGGTCCGCCCAACAGATCCCGGACCGGACAGCATCCTTTTGAATCCCATGAGTCGCCACAATGAAACCGGCGGTGCTATTCAATGAGCTTGCCAAAAATACTCTTCGCGCCGATCCGGATACCTGTCCGCCTGCTTACGATGGTGATAGGGATCCTGCTAGTGATTCCGGCCCTTTTGGCTTTTGCGGGAAGTGGATTGCCGCCACCGTCCTTCAAGGTGAGCAGGAGCCAAGAGGACATCATGCCGTTCAACTATCCCGTGTGGCGTACGGCGGGCGACTGGCTGACGGGGCGCAAGTATGCTGTTTTGACTTTCGATGACGGCCCGTACGGCGGTGGTGTGGACGAGCAGATACTGAGCATTCTGCAGCGACATCACGCCCCAGCGATATTTTTCGTAGTCTGCAATCGCCTTGATGGCCGAACGGATCACGTGCTGAGTGAGATCATGAAAGCTGGTGACCTCGTCGGTAACCACAGCTACGATCATCCACGTCTCCCACTATTGAATCTTTCCGCATTGCAGCGCCAGGTCGATGGATGCAGTGAGCGGATTGCGAGTGTGACTGGTCGTCGACCGCGTTACTTTCGACCACCGTTTGGTCAAACCTCACCCGGAGTGGAGAGAATTGTGCAATCGGCTGGCATGGGTCAGGTTTTGTGGGATGCCAACAGTCAAGACAGTTGGTTGACGAAGCCGAGCCAGATTCTTTATTGGAGCATGGAGCAGACCGGGAACGACTCGATCTTGCTGATGCATAGCAGGCCAACCACGGTTGCAGTGCTGGACCGTGTGCTGACGGAGCTTGAGGGGCGCGGATTTCAGTTCGTGTTGCCGGCAGCGTAGGCGTCGTGGAAGATGACTCTGCATGGAGCAAGCCGACAGGACTGGGCTTCCACGATCTCTAGTCGTCGCGATAGCGTTCGTCGCACGTGCCGATCACGGCAGAACTTGCTTGCGACGGATTTGGCGCTTACCGTCACCGCTTTCACCACCCAAGGACCCACCCCATGAAACCTCTGATTGCCGCGCTGCTGCTCGCGCTGGTGGCGGTGCCCGCGATGGCGGGCGACGTCGTGGATACCACCTTCGTCAAGGCCAAAGGCGCGCATGCGTTCAATGTGCGCGATCTGGTGATGATGGATCGGGTCAGCGATCCGCAGCTGTCGCCGGATGGGCACCATGCGGCGTTCGGCGTGCGCAGCACCGACTACGACGCGAACAAGGGCGTCGGCGCGATCTATGTGCTGGACCTGGACAAGGGTGGCCAGCCGGTAAAGGTGGTTGAGAAGGGCAGCTCGGCGCGCTGGTCGGCGGATGGGCGCAGCCTGTATTTCGTGGCACCGGTCAAGGGCGTGGCGCAGTTGTGGCGGGTGGATCTGGGCGCCAAGGGTGGCCTGAACCTGGCCAAGCATGCTCCCGCCGTGCAGGTCAGCCACGGGGTGCTGGACGTTGGTGGCTACAAGCTGTCGCCGGATGGCAAGCAGGTGCTGTTGTCGTACGAGGTGTTCACCGATTGCGCCACGCTGGCGTGCACCCAGCAACGCGTCGATGCGCGCGCGACGGATAAGGCCAGCGGCACGCTCTACGACAAGCTGTTCGTGCGGCACTGGGATACCTGGGCCGATGGTCGGCGCAACCAGCTGTTCGTGGCCCGCTTCGATGGCAAGGGCCAGCTGGCGCGTGAGCCCAGGCTGCTGAGCCGCGGCATCGACGGCGATGTGCCGAGCAAGCCGTTTGGCGACGAGAGCGAGTTCAATTTCGCGCCGGATGGCAAGACCGTGTACTTCAACGCGCGCGTCGCCGGCACTACTGAGTCGTGGTCGACCAATTTCGACGTGTACAGCGTGCCGGCGGATGGCTCGGCCGCACCGAAGAACCTCACCGCCGAAAACAAGGCGTGGGACGCCTACCCGGTGGCCTCGCCGGACGGCAAGACGCTGTACTACCTGGCGATGAAGACCCCGGGCTTCGAGGCCGACCGTTTCGCGATCATGGCGCTGGACCTGGCCAGCGGCGCGAAGCACGAGGTGGATCCGAATTGGGATCGCTCGCCCGGCGGCTTGACGCTTTCCGCCGACGGCAAGACGCTGTACGCCACCGCCGACGACAACGGCCAGCATCCGCTGTTCGCGATCGACGCGGCCAGCGGCAAGGTCAGCCAGCTGGTCGGTGATGGCACGGTGGGCGGCTTCTCGCTGGCTGCCGGCAAACTGCTGCTGACCCGCGACGATCTGAAGCGGCCGGCCGATGTCTATCTCGCCGCCGCCGACGGCAGCGGGCTGAAGCAGGTCACCCATTTCAATGCGGCGGACCTGAAGAACGCGAAGGTAGGCGACGCCGAGTTCTTCACCTTCAAGGGCTGGAACAACGAGACCGTGCAGGGTTACGTGGTGAAGCCGGTCGACTACCAGCCGGGCAAGACCTACCCGGTCGCCTTCATCATCCACGGCGGTCCGCAGGGCGCGATGAGTAACGGCTGGAGCTACCGCTGGAACCCGCAAACCTACGCCGGCCAGGGCTTCGCGGTGGTGACGGTGAACTTCCACGGCTCCACCGGCTATGGCCAGGCGTTCACTGACTCGATCTCCGGCGACTGGGGCGGCAAGCCGCTGGAAGACCTGAAGCTGGGCTGGAAGGCCGCGCTGGACAAGTACAGCTTCCTCGACGGCGACCGCGCCTGCGCGCTCGGCGCCAGCTACGGCGGCTACATGGTGTACTGGATGGCTGGCGTGTGGAACCAGCCGTGGAAGTGCCTGGTCGACCACGACGGCGTGTTCGACGCCCGCGCGATGTACTACGACACCGAGGAGCTGTGGTTCGAGGAGCGCGAGAACGGCGGCACGCAGTACGAGCACCCGGAGAACTACGAGAAGTTCAACCCGCTCAACCACGTCAAGGACTGGCGCGTGCCGATGCTGGTGATCCATTCGGCCAAGGATTTCCGCATCCCCGACACCCAGGGCCTAGGCGCGTTCACCGCGCTGCAGCGCCGCGGCATCCCCAGCCAGCTGCTGCACTTCCCCGACGAAAATCATTGGGTACTGAAGCCGCACAACAGCGTGCAGTGGCATGACTCGGTGAACGCCTGGTTGAAACAGTGGACCGCCAAGGACGCCCCGAAAGCCGCCACGCGTTGAGCGGTTTTGCATGATGAAAACGGCGGCCTCCGGGCCGCCGTTTTTTTGTACCTCCCTGCAAGGCAAGGGAGGTGAAGCTGCCCCTCACGATTCCCTTCCGTTCGTCCTGAGCTTGTCGAAGGATGGGCGGAAGGGCGCGGCAGGCTGGTATCCCGCGAGCGCCCTTCGACAGGCTCAGGGCGAACGGGACTATGACTTCAGCGCGAACGAGGTGTGGGCAAGCTTGGTCAGCGCAGCAGGGCGCGCAGGCGGCTGCGGGTGAAGGCGCCGAGGCGGAGTTGTTCGCACAGGGTTTCGAGCTGGTCGGTCTGGCGGGGGCGGCGTAGCAAGGCGTCGATGGTGCTGGCGCCGGGGGCGTCGAGGGCGATGCGGGTGAGGCGGCGGTAGAGTCGCGCCTGTTCGGCGTGTTCGCGCAGTCTGGCGGCGCAGGCCACGGCGCCGCGCAGGCGCAGGAAGGCGACTTCGTCGATGCGGTCGAGCAGGGTGTCGAGGCTGCCGAAGTGGCTGAGCAGGGCGGCGGCGGTCTTGGCGCCGACACCGGGTACGCCGGGGATGTTGTCCACGCTGTCGCCGCACAGGGCCAGGTAGTCGGCGACCTGGTGCGGGTGCACGCCGAGTTTTTCGTGCACGCCGGCGGGCCCCCAGCGCAGGCCGCGGGCGTAGTCCCACTGCTCGTCGTGCTCGCCCAGCAGCTGGCCGAAGTCCTTGTCGGCGGAGACGATCACGCTGTGCCAGCCTTGCGCGCGCAGGTTCCACACCGTGCTGCCGATCAGGTCGTCGGCCTCGAAGCTGTGGTCGATCATCAGGTGCACGCCGAGCGCTTCGGTGATCGCGCGACACTGCACGAACTGCCGTTCCAGGTCGGGTGGCGGCAGCTCGCGGTTGGCCTTGTATGGGGGGTAGATCGCGTTGCGGAACGAGCTGGTCAGCGAGGCGTCGAACGCCACCGCGATGTGTTCGGGCTGCACGCGTTCGAGCAGTTCGCACAGGAAACGTGTGTAGCCGTGCACCGCGTTGACCGGGTGGCCGTCGGCGTCGAAGAACTCGTTCGGCATCGAGTGCCAGGCGCGGAAAACATACATGCTGCCGTCGACCAGATGGACGGCTGGACGTCCGTTCACTGGCGTGTTCACGGCGCCCAGGTGCTCAGCAGGTCGGCCAGCGCCGGGCGGTCGCGGTCAGGCACCTCGATCTGCGGCGTGCCGAGGTGGACGAAGCTGACCACGTGTTCGTGTTCCGCCAGGCCGAGGATGCCCGCCACTTCGCGGTCGTAGGCGGCCCAGCCGGTCAGCCATTGCCCGCCGTAGCCCAGCGCGTAGGCGCCGAGCAGGAGGTTGTAGGCCACGTTGCCGGCGCACAGCTTCTGTTCGATCTCCGGCACCTTGCTGTCGGCATGCAGGCGGGCGACCACGGCGATCACCAGCGGCGCGAAGGTGTAGCGCGTGCGCTCCTTCTCCAGCTTGGCGTCGGACATTTCCGGATGGCTGCGGGCCGCGATCGTCGCCAGCCGCTCGCCGAACGCCAGCTTCGCCTCGCCCTGCAGGCGAATCAGCCGGAACGGCACCAGCTTGCCGTGGTCGGGCACGCGGATCGCCGCCTCCAGCAGTTCATGCAAGGTCGCCTCGTCCGGCGCCGGCTCGCCGAGCTGGCGCGAGGGGACGGAATGGCGTTGCTGGAGCAGGGACAGGGCAGCGGGCATGGAGCGGTTCTTTCGATGGAGGGATGCCCATGCTAGCGGGCGAGTCGATGACACGCGAACCGTCACGCCGATAGCGGCAGCTTGAACGAGCCGGGCAGCAGGGCGCTCACCGTGGTCTGCTGGGTGTCGCCGTGCAGGTTCGCCAGCAGCACCGGCATGGCGTCGTCGCACAGTTCGGACATCACCTGGCGGCAGGCGCCGCAGGGGCTGACCGGGTTGTCGGTGTCGGCGATCACCGCCAGCGCGGCGAAGTCGCCGGGCCGGCAGCCGGCGGCGACGGCGTTGAACAGGGCGGTCCGTTCGGCGCAGTTGCACAGGCCGTAGGAGGCGTTTTCCACGTTGCAGCCGCTGAAGCGGCGGCCGTCGCGGGTCAGCAGCGCGGCGCCGACCAGGAAGTTCGAATACGGCGCATAGGCCTGTTCGCGCGCGGCGCGTGCCAGGGCCAGCAGGTCGTCGAAAGCATCGGAAATGGCGGGCATCGGGATCTCCTGCGATGGCCCCGGCGCGGCGTAGGCCGCGTGTGCCGGCGGGCCAGCTTACTCTTTTGCGCCGGGCCGGATCAAAGCCCGCGAGTGCCGCTAAGATGACCGGACCAATGTCGAGGGGACTGCACCATGCCGATCACCGTAGCCGCTTTGCGCGAGACTGCCGCCGGGGAGCGGCGCGTGGCGATCACGCCCGAGATGGCGAAGAAGCTGCGCGGCAAGGGCCTGCGCGTGCTGCTGGAACATGATGCGGGGCGTGCCGCCGGTTTTCCCGACAGCAGCTACGCCGAGGCCGAGTTTGCCGATGCGGCCGGGGTGCTGGCGCAGGCCGACGTACTGGCCTGCGTGCTGCCGCCGGATGACGCGGTATTTGCCGGTTTGCGCGCAGGCAGCGTGGTGGTCGGCCAGTTGCGTCCCTACGGCGCAGCCGAACGCATCGCCGCGCTGACCGCGCACAAGCTCACCGCGTTCTCGCTGGAGCTGTTGCCGCGCACCACCCGCGCCCAGGCGATGGACGTGCTGAGCTCGCAGGCGGCGGTGGCCGGTTACCGCGCCATGCTGATCGCGGCCGAGGCTTCGCCGAAGTTCTTCCCGATGCTGACCACCGCCGCCGGCACGATCCGGCCGTCGAAGGTGCTGGTAATCGGCGCTGGCGTGGCCGGCCTGCAGGCGATCGCCACCGCGCGCCGGCTCGGCGCGCAGATCGAGGGTTACGACGTGCGCCCGGAAACGCGCGAGCAAGTCGAGTCGTTGGGCGCGAAGTTTCTCGACCTCGGCGTCAGCGCGGCCGGCAGCGGCGGCTACGCGCGCGAGTTGTCGGCGGAGGAGCGCGCCGCGCAGCAGCAGGCGCTGGCCGATCACCTGAAATCGTTCGACGTGGTGGTCAGCACTGCCGCGGTGCCGGGGCGGCCGGCGCCGAAGATCCTCAGCGCGGCGATGGTCGCGGGCATGAAGCCGGGCGCGCTGATCGTCGACCTGGCCGCCGAGAGCGGCGGCAACTGCGAACTGACCCGGCCGGGCGAGCGGGTCGAGCATGGCGGCGTGGTGATCCTGGGGCCGCTGAACCTGCCGGCCGGCGCGCCGCTGCATGCGTCGGAGATGTATGCGCGCAACGTGTTCAACTTCGTCGAGCTGCTGGTGCGCGATGGCGAATTGAAGCCGGATTTCGACGACGAGCTGGTGGCGAAGAGCTGCCTGAGCCACGCCGGCGAGACGCGCTTCACCGCGTCGTAGAGCGGCGCCGGAATTCTTGTAGAAGCCCGCTTGCGGGCGATGCTTTGGCTTTTGCCAATCCCGAATCCCAAATCCCGGCCTTCAAGGCATCGCCCGCGAGCGGGCTCCTACAGGTTCGGGAAGGCTAAGCGCCCCGTACAAGGCGGGGCGTTTGGTCGATCAGGGTTGACCGGGGCTGCCTGGTGGTGGTGGCGGACGGTCGTGGCCGCGGCGCTCGTCCCAGTGCAGGCGTTCGGCGGGCGGCAGCGCGTGCCATTCGCGGATCAGCTGCTCGCGTTGTGCCGGCGGCAGTTGCTGGAAGCGCTCGAAGGTGGCGTGCAGCTGTTCGCGCTGCTGCGGCGAAAGCTCGTTGAATTTTCGCCGGTTCTCGCGCGCCTGTCGACGTTCGTCCGGCGTCATCTGCTGCCAGCGGGCAATGTGCTGGCGGACTTCCTCGCGCCTTTCCGGCGACAGCGTGACCCAGTGCTCGGCCCGCTGCAGCATGCGCGACTGCTTGCGCGGCGACATGCTGTCCCAGGTTTTCTGCAGCGGCGCCAGTACGTCGCGCTGGGCCGGGTCGAGGCTGCTCCACGGGCGCGGCGGCGGTGACGGCATGTCGCCATGGGACGCCGGTGGCGGCGGTGCGTCCTGCGCGTGCAGCGATGTCACGGCAACGCTGCCGAGCAGGGCGGCCAGCAGCAGGGGCAGGATCGGGCGAAGGATTTTGATCATGGCTCAGCGGGTTGCCGTGCGGCTGTTGGTGGAAGCCAGCCAGCCGTAGAAGTCGAGGTTCTGGTAAAGGTTCGGATCGGTCTTGTCGGCATCCGGCGGCAGCTCGTTGTCCAGCTCGTCGGCGGGGCTGGCGGCGTGCATCGCGCTGGTGGCGTGGTGCTGCGGCAACGGCTGCCACATCATCATCGCGGCCAGCGCGATCGCGGCGAAGGCGCCGGAGGGGATCAGCCAGCGGACGGCGCGGTGCGTGGGCGCCTGGGCTGTCTCCAGTGCCTGCCGTCGGGCCGCACGCAGGCGTCCGGCGGTGGCCGGGTCGATGCGCTGGGCAGCCTCGCGCCAAAGTTCACGGGCGCGCTGTTCGAAATGTTCGTCGGGCGAAGTCATCGCCAGTCCTCCAGTTGGTCGCGCAGATGGTGCATCGCGCGCGACAGATGGGTTTTCACGCTGCCTTCGGAGCAGCCCATGGCGCGGGCAGTTTCCGCCACGTCCAGTCCTTCCAGCATGCGCAGCATGAAGGCCTCGCGCTGGCGTGTCGGCAGCTGTCTGACCGCGGCAGCCATGTCCGCGTACGACTGCACGTCGTGCAGGCGGCCCAGCGGATCCTGGCCGGGATCGGCCGGCTCCCATGCGGGCAGTTCGTCGCCGTCGTCGTCGCGGCCACCGCCGAGCCAGCCCACCACGATCGAACGCACCTTGCGGCGGCGCTGCAGGTCGACCACGCGCCGGCGCAGGATGCCCCAGAACAGCGGCGCCCACTCCGCGGCGGGTTTGTCGCGGTAGTGCCTGACCAGCCGCAGCATGGCGTCCTGCACGGCGTCCATGGCGTCCTCGCGGTGGCGCAGCTGCAGCTCGGCCATGCGGAACGCGCGCCGCTCGACCTGCGCCAGGAACGCATCCAGCGTGGCGGGCGTTTCGCGGGCGTCGCTCAGCAGGTCCGTGGCGAGCGTGCCGGCTACGCTGTTCATGGACTCGTCGGCCGCGGCGTCGGGTGCAGCATCCTCGGACTCCCTCGGTGGGTTCCCGGTATTCAACGCGGCAGGCTCGCACGGGTTGACGCGCACCCGTATGATGCGAACTCGACGTCCTGACGGGCGGCACTCACGGGGGATGGGGTCATGATCGACGGTTTCCTGGCGCTGTACATCTTCATGCTGGCCGCATTTACCGGCTATGAAATCATCGCGCGGGTGCCGGTGATCCTGCACACGCCGCTGATGTCCGGCTCCAACTTCGTGCACGGCATTGTGCTGGTTGGCGCGATGATCGCACTAGGCCACGCGCAGACGCCATTCGAGATGACGATCGGCTTCGTCGGCGTGCTGCTGGGCGCGGGCAACGCCGCCGGCGGCTACGTGGTGACCGAGCGGATGCTGGAGATGTTCAAGTCCAGCAAGCCGGACACCGGCAAGGGAGCCAAGTGATGGCCTGGTTGCCGGTGTTGATCAAGGCCTGTTATTTCCTCGCCGCGCTGCTGTTCATCCTGGGTCTCAAACGCATGAGTTCGCCGCGCACCGCGCGCGGCGGCATCGTCTGGGCCGGCTTCGGTATGCTGCTGGCGGTGCTGGCCACGTTCTTCCTGCCGGACATGCACAACCGCGGGCTGATCGTCGCCGCGGTGCTGATCGGCGTGGCCGCCGCCTGGTGGAGCGGCCGCCGCGTGGCGATGACCGCGATGCCGCAGATGGTGGCGCTGTACAACGGCATGGGCGGCGGCGCGGCGGCGGCGATTGGCGCGGTCGAGCTGATCGGCTACGCGCGCGGACTGGGTCTGCTGCATGCGGTGCCGGATACCTCGCCGCTGCGGCCGGAAGCCTGGGCGGTGAACGGCCTGCCGCCCGCGCTGTCGCCGACCGAACTGGCGCTGGGCGTGCTCGGCGCGTTGATCGGCGCGGTGAGTTTCTCCGGCTCGCTGATTGCGTTCGCCAAGCTGCAGGGCTGGCTGGACAAGCGCTTCGTGTTTTCCGGCCAGCGCGTGGTCAACCTGCTGCTGCTGGCAGCGGCGGTGGTCGTGGGCGTGCTGCTGGCGACGAGTCACGCCAGCATGCCGTTGATCGCACTGTTCTTCGCGCTGGCGCTGCTGTTCGGCCTGATGATGACGCTGCCGATCGGCGGCGCCGACATGCCGGTGGTGATCTCGCTGTACAACGCGTTCACCGGCCTGGCGGTGGCGTTCGAGGGCTTTGTACTGGGCAACGAGGCGATGATCATCGCCGGCACCGTGGTCGGTGCGGCAGGTACGTTGCTGACTCAATTGATGGCCAAGGCGATGAACCGCTCGATCGGCAACGTGCTGTTCGGCAGCTTCGGCGCCGCCGGCGGCGAGGCACAGGCGATCGAGGGCGCGCAGAAGCCGGTCGACGCGGCCGACGCGGCGGTGATGATGGCCTACGCCGAGCGCGTGGTGATCGTGCCCGGCTACGGCCTGGCAGTGGCGCAGGCGCAGCACAAGGTGTGGGAGTTTGCCCAGCTGCTGATCAAGCGCGGGGTGAAGGTGAAGTTCGCGATTCATCCGGTGGCCGGCCGCATGCCCGGGCACATGAACGTGCTGCTGGCCGAGGCCGGCGTGCCGTACGACCTGATCGCCGACATGGACGACATCAACCCGGAGTTTCCGGCCACCGACGTGGCGCTGGTGATCGGCGCGAACGACGTGGTGAACCCGCTGGCGAAGACTGATCCGGCCTCGCCGATCTATGGCATGCCGATCCTCGACGTGGGCAACGCGAAACACGTGATCGTGATCAAGCGCGGCAAGGGCACCGGTTTTGCCGGCATCGAGAACGCGCTGTTCTACGCCGACAACACGCGCATGCTGTACGGCGACGGCCAGGCGGCGGTGGGCGAGCTGGTGACGTCGCTGAAGGAGATCGACGCCTGATCGGCGCCGGGTCGCCTCAACGCCGGCGCGGCTTGCGCCAGGCCAGCCACGCTGCCAGCAGCATGCCCAGCGCGGCGTAGCCGAGATCCGCCGGCGACAGCGCCATCCGCGCCAGATGCCACAGCATGCCGAGGCCGGCGGTGCGCATCGCCTCGATCAGGCCCATGCCCATGTTGCCGGCGATCAGCACGCCGGCAATCAGCATGTTGACGTAGAACGCAGCCAGCAAGGTGGCGCCTGCCGCCAGCAGCGCCGCGCTGGTACCGGCCGGGCGCACGCCGGCGCGAATGGCCCAGGCCAGCAGCGCGCCGATGGGCAACGCCAGCCACGGCAGCGGGTGCCGTAGATACAGCGCCATCACCATCCATACGGCGCCGGCGGCCAGTCCCAGCATGGCGGCGCTGAACAGCACGAACACCAGCAGCGATACGGTGCGCACGCTCATCGGCGACGACACGTCAGGAGGGCTGGGCGCATGCGTTTTTCCGTCGGATAAAGCGGCCATCATAACGTGTCGCCGGCGGGCGTCCCTTGAGTTCCGATGATTCCGGCCTGATCTGGGACAAGCGGTCGCGCGCGACGGGCGGCATAATAGACAACCAGGGTTCGACGCATGGCCGTGCCCGCAGATACAGGATTGGCGTTGGCATGAGTGGTTTCAGTCTGAGCAGCGAACCCTTCACCCTGGTGCGTGATTGCAGCGCCGTGATGGTGCCGCAAGGCGACGTGGTGACCCTGCCGGCCGGACAGATCGGCTATATCACCCAGGCGCTGGGCGGCAGCTTTACCGTCTACGTGGAAGGCAACCTGTTCCGCATCGCCGGCGACGACGCCGACGCACTGGGCAAGGAACGGCCGGTGCCGATCGAGGTGCCGGCGGACGCCACCAACGCGGACGTGGAAAAACTGGCGTGGGACCAGTTGCGCACCGTGTTCGATCCCGAGATCCCGGTGAACGTGGTCGAGCTGGGGCTGGTCTACGACCTCAGCCTGGAGCAGACCGAATCCGGCGAGCGCAAGGTCTACGTGAAGCTCACCCTGACCGCGCCCGGTTGCGGCATGGGCGACATCCTGGTCGACGACGCACGCACCAAGCTGGAGATGATCCCCACGGTGGTCGAGGCGGATGTGGACCTGGTGTTCGACCCGCCGTGGACCCATTCGATGATGTCCGACGCGGCGAAACTCGAAACCGGCATGCTCTGAGCCTGACGAGCGCCGAAGTTCAGCCGCCGCTACCGTTCGCCCTGAGCGTAGGCGCGCAGCGCCGGAGTCGAAGGGCATCGCCAGCACGGCGCTTCGGCTTCCTCGCTCCTCAGAGCCACGGCCATCCATGGCCGTTCCCCGCGTGCGCTTGCTGACGCAAGCTACGCCTGTCCTGAGCCTGTCGAAGGGCTCAGCACGAACGGCAGCGGGCGGCTGAACTTCGGCGCTCATCAGGTGCTCTGAACCGCCGTCGTACCGGCGTGCGCCGGCATGACTTTCGCGAAAGCTGTCGGTGGCGCCGCAGAACCCGCGTCCTGTGACTGCTGTCACCTCGCGTAGGAAAAAGTCAGATTGTTGCGGCGGTTCGCAAGGAATAACGTAATCGGATTCGTCATCGGGGAGGTTGACGGATGATCCTTTGGCGGCGTGATCGCCGTCTTGCAGTTACGCGTCCACGCGCTGCCCATGCAATGGAATGCCAGGGGGGAGCAGCCGATCCGGACGTAGTTTGGGATCGCTAGACAGCACACGAAAAAAAGGGGCCGTGCCGCGCACGGCAATTCTTGCATGGGGTCTACGTGGCCGCATCGGGCCCGTTTGTCCCGAAAAATAGTGTCTAGGAGTTTTCAATGCCCAATCATTACCGTCTGAAACTGCTGGTTGCCGCGATTGGCATGGCTACTGCGTCCGTAGCCACCGCTGCCAACACGAAGACCTTGCACGCACAGAATCTCGGTGCGGTGCCGGCCAGTTCGCTGGCTGCCCAACTGAACCTTGGCCAGAACATGTCGCTGGCGCCGCGCAGTGCGGTGGCCATCCCCGGCGGGCACAAGGTCGTGCGTCAGCAGCAGATGTTCCGCGGCGTACCGGTTTACGGTCGCAGCATTGCCGTGGTGCAGGATGCCAATGGCAACGCACTGCGTGCTTCCGGTGAACTGATGCAGGACGCCCAGCTCGGTCTGGCCTCGGTCGCGCCGAAGCTGGATGCTGCCCGTGCCATCTCGGCGCTGCAGGCGCACGCGCACACCACCCTGATCGGTGGCGCCGCCGTCAGCAACCCGATGACCGACCTGTTCGTGTACCCGCAAGACAACGGCGCGGCACGCCTGGTCTACCGCGTGTCCTACTTCGTCGGCGGCGCGAATCCGTCGCGCCCGACCGCGATCGTCGACGCCAACACCGGCGAGGTGATCAAGAGCTGGAACGGCCTGACCGATGCCTCCGCCACCGGCCCCGGCGGCAACACCAAGACCGGCAAGTACCTCTACGGCACCGACTACGCGGCGCTCGACGTGACCCAGTCCGGCAGCACCTGCACGCTGGTCAACACCAACGTCAAGACCTACAACCTCAACCACGGCACCAGCGGTGGTTCGGTGGTCAGCTTCACCTGCCCGAACAGCGACACCGACGCCACCAATGGTGCGTATTCGCCGGTCAACGACGCGCACCATTTCGGTGGCGTGGTGCACGACATGTACACCGCCTACACCGGCGCACCGCCGCTGAGCATCCAGCTGGTGATGAAGGTGCATTACAAGTCGAACTACGAGAACGCGTTCTGGGACGGCAGCGCGATGTACTTCGGCGACGGTGCCAGCACGTTCTACCCGCTGGTGTCGCTGGACGTGACCAGCCACGAGATCAGCCACGGCTATACCGAACAGAACTCGGGCCTGGAGTACAGCGGCCAGTCCGGCGGCATGAACGAGGCGTATTCGGACATCGCCGGCGAAGCGGCCGAGTTCTACGATCGCGGTGCGGCGGATTTCCTGGTCGGGCGCGATATCGTCAAGACCAGCGCCGGCATCGGCGACGCGCTGCGCTACATGTGCAACCCGCCGCAGGATGGCGGCTCGATCGACAACGCGGCGAACTACACCTCCAGCCTCGACGTACATTATTCGAGCGGCGTGTACAACAAGGCGTTCTGCCTGCTGGCCAAGACCTCGGGCTGGGACGTGAAGAAGGCGTTCCAGGCGTTCGCGCTCGCCAACAAGTCGTACTGGACGACCACCGCCACCTTCAACTCCGGCGCCTGCGGCGTGGAGTCGGCGGCGACCGACCTGGGCTACAACGCGAACGACGTGATCGCCGCCTTCACCGGCGTGGGCGTGAGCTGCGCGGGCGGCGGCGGTGGCGGCACCACCACCGAGCTGCAGAACAACGTGGGCGTCACCGGCGCGGCCGCGGCCACGGGCGGCGACAACGACTACTTCATCACCGTGCCGGCCGGCGCCAGCAACCTGGTGATGTCGATCTCCGGCGGTACCGGCGATGCCGACCTGTACACCAAGGCCGGCAGCGCGCCGACCACCAGCAGCTACGACTGCCGCCCGTACAAGGCCGGCAATGCGGAAAGCTGCACGGTGGCCGCGCCGGTCGCCGGCAAGTACTACCTCAAGGTGCACGCTTATGCGGCGTATTCCGGCGTCACGGTCAAGGCGTCGTACAGCACCGGCGGCGGTGGCAGCGGCGGCCTGCAGGATGGCGTGCCGGTGACCGGCCTGGCCGGCGCGAAGAGCCAGGAGCTGAGCTACACGGTGACGGTGCCGTCGGGCAGCAATCTGGCCATCGCGATCTCCGGCGGCACCGGCGATGCGGACCTGTACGTGAAGAAGGGTTCCGCCCCGACCACCAGCAGCTACGACTGCCGTCCGTACAAGGCCGGCAATGCGGAAACCTGCTCATTCAGTGCGGCTTCGGGCACCTACTACATCAAGGTGCGCGGCTATACGTCGTTCTCAGGCGTGTCGCTGGTAGCCAACTGGTAAGCCCCCTGACGGGTCAGGGATGACCCGCCGTTTTTCCCAAGGAGCAGTGGCTGCAACGCGGGCCCGGTCGGATCGACCGGGCCCGTTTTTCATGCGTGAAAGTCAGCCGGCGACTTCCTCGAAACGGTTGGCGTCGCGGTTCTTGCGCACCTTGGCCGGGTCCCACACGCGGCCGTTCATGGTGATGTAGACGCCGTCGGGCAGGGTCTGCACCGCGGCCACCGCGCAGCCGATGTTGAACACCGCGTCGGAGCCCTGGAAGCGCGCCGGGTTCAGCGCGCCGGTCAGCACGATCACCTTGCCCTTGATGCTGGCCAGCTCGCGCGCGGTCTCGACCATGGTGTCGGTGCCGTGGGTGACCAGCACGTGGCGGTGCGGCTGCGCCTCGATCGTCGAGCGCACCAGCGCGCGGTCCTCGGCGCCCATGTGCAGGCTGTCCTTGCGCAGGATCGGGATCACGTCGAACTGGAACGCCACGCCGAGCTGGCCGAGGATCTCGCCGATCTGCGGCGCACCGATCTTGTAGTCCGACTTGTCATCGAAGTAGATCTTGTCGATGGTGCCGCCGGTGGTGACGATGGTCAGGTGCTGCATGTCGGTGGGCCGTGGAGGGGGTTCCGGCATTTTAGCCCGTGCCGACACATGCGTGCCCGTAGGAGTCCGCTTGCGGGCGATGCTCTTCCGATGTGTGACAAAAGCATCGCCCGCAAGCGGGCTCCTACGCCAAGAGCCGTTTACCCCAGCAGCAGGGCGGTGTTGTCCGCGTCCGGCGCGATCAGCCGGTCGAGGCCCAGCGCGACGAAGCGCTGCCGCGCCGCGGCCGGGCGTCGGTCGCCGTGGCGATCCGACCAGGTGGCCTGGCGTGCCAGCAGCGCCGCCGCGGCGCAGCGCGCCAGGGTGAAGGCGAGACCGCGCGCGCCGGCTTCCAGCGTGTCGCGCGCGGCCGCATGCTGGTCGAGCCAGCGCGCAGCGGCGTCCAGTGTCTGCCGGATCGCACTGGCCGCATGCATGTCGTCGTTGCCGTCCAGCCAGCTCGCGCAGGCCGTGCGCAAGGCGCCGAGGCTGTCGCCGGCCAGCGCGCGCAGGCTGTCCAGCGACAGCACGTTGGTGGTGCCTTCCCAGATCGCATACACCTGCGCGTCGCGCAGCAGCTGCGGCAGGCCGGTGTCTTCGATGTAGCCGGCGCCGCCGAAGCACTCCAGCGCCTCCGAGCACATCTGCACCGCCAGCTTGCCGGTCCACAGCTTGGCCAGCGGCGTGAGCAGGCGCAGCAACTCGGCCTCGTGCGGCGCCGCCGTGCCGTGTTCGACCCGGCCCAGCAGGTGCGCGACTTCGAACGCCAGCGCGAACGCACCTTCGAACTCGGCCTGCATGTCGGCCAGCGTCTGCGCGTGCAGCGGTTGCTCGATCAATGGACGGCCAAACGCGCGCCGGCGCTCGGCGAAGTCGCGCGCCAGGCTGAGCGCGCGCGCCATGCTGGCGACCGCGCAGATCGCGTTCCACGTGCGCGTGATGTTGAGCATCGGCGCCACCTGGCGCACGCCGTTGGCAAGCTCGCCCAGCGGCCAGGCGGGCAGGCCGTCCAGATGGATTTCCGCGGTGGGCAATTCCTGCGTGCCGAGCTTGTCCTTCAAGCGGTCGATCACCAGTTCGCGCTTGCGTCGCGGGCCGTCCATCGTCTCGACATAGAACAACGCCAGCGCCGCGGTGCCCGCGGCCGCCGCGCCTTCGGGCCGCGCCAGCGCCAGCGCCGCCTCGCCGACCACCGCCGAGCTGAACCACTTGCGCCCGTACAGCCGCCACTGGCCGCTGGCATCCTGCCGCGCGACGGTTTCGGTGTGGCCGACATCGGAACCGCCGGCGGTCTCGGTCATCCACTGGCCGCTGAGCCAGAACGTGGCCGGATCGCGGCTGAGGAAATGCGGCAACACGCGCTCGATCAGTTCGCGGTTGCCGGAGGCCTTGAGCGCGGTGGCGGCGCCATCGGTCATCGCCAGCGGGCAGGTGTAGAACTCGCTGGCGAGGTGATACAGGTAGACGCGGGCGAATTCCTCCAGCCGCCCGTGCGCGCTGTCGCCGTGACCGGCGGCCAGCACCGCATGCCGCGTCGTCATCGCCGCGCCTTCCTGCCACGCCGGGGTCAACTCGATACGGTCCACCCGCCGGCCCCACGCGTCCCATTGCGTCAGCACCGGCTTGCGCCGCGTCGTGGTGCATGCGCGCTGCCACGCCATCTGCGCGTAGTCGCCGAGCGCGTCGAGGTCGGCATTCAGCGCCGCGCGGCGCTCGGCCGGCAGCGCCCTATCGAGCAAGGCCCGCAGCGAGCGGTCGCTGCGATACGGGTGCGGCAGTTGCGGTGAATCCTGCAGGAAGGCCATGGCGCGCTCCATCCAGAGTCGAGGTGTCGAGTATAGGCATGCGCGCATTCGGCGCGTTGCGCTGGCATCATCGAAAGCCACTCCCAGCGCAGGCGCTACCCATGCGATTTTCCGAAGCGATGCAGACAGTCACGCGTCACGGCGACGGCTGGCAGGCCACGGTGAGCGAGGACTGGCTGCAGGGGCGCAGCGCCTTCGGTGGCCTGCAGGCGGCACTGGCCCTGCGCGCCATGCGTGAGCTGGTGCCGGCGGACATGCCGCTGCGCACCCTGCAGGTGACGTTCATCGCGCCGGTGCCGGCCGGCAGCGTGGCCATCCGCGCGCGGCTGCTGCGCGCAGGGCGCAGCGTCATCCAGGTCGAGGCCAGCCTGTGCGACGGCGAGCAGACGCTGTGCCGGCTGCTCGGCGTATTCGGCAGCGCACGCCCCTCGGTGCTGGACTTCCAGCCCGAACAACCGTCCGTCGTGGCGGCGGCGTCGCAGGAACTGCATTACGTCGAAGGCCGCATGCCCGCCTTCACCCAGCACTTTCGCGCCAACTGGCTGCGCGGCGACCTGCCATTCAGCGGCGGCCGCCAGCGCGACAGCGTGCTGCAGCTTTCCCTGCGCGACGACGGTCCGCCGGACGAAACCCATGTGCTCGCCTTCGCCGACTTCATCCCGCCGATCGCCCTGTCGATGTTCGCCGTGCCCACCCCCGGCAGCTCGCTCACCTGGATGCTCGAACTGCTGCGCGACCGCTACGACGACTTGGGCATGAACGACTGGCGCGTCGATGCGGAACTGATCGCCGCCCGCGACGGCTACACCAACCAGAGCGTGATGCTGTGGGGGCCACGTGGTGAGGCGGTAGCCTTGAGTCGGCAGAGTATGGTGGTGTTTGGGTGAGGCTGGTTGGGGTGTCTTGTGTACGTCGTTGCGTTGTAATCAGGCGCGCAGAAACACTGCGGATTAGATGGCGGGACCAGACTGCAGCAAGGTGATCAAGTCGTCGATTCATCTTGATTGCCGTTGCAGTGTCCGACGTAGTGGTACGGGATGGGTTGCGGGATTAGACTGAATTTTGAAATCTACATAGCGTTGGGCGGCAACCCACCACAAGGAGGACGTCATGGGAATCAGGCACGAGAATCTAGATGCTATTACGCGCGGTCACATGCTCGAGGAAATACAGATCGGTGACCATTACATGAGCCCAAGACTCACCGCAGAAGGACTCGCTGCTTGGCCCGGCCTCATGCAAGAAGCAGCGCAGCATCACAATGATGATTGGCTGGCGCAACAACTGATCAATCGCAATCTCCTTCGCAGCGAGGAGTCGTACACGCGTGACGGAGTCACAAGGACTCGGCGTATCAATCAGCCACACGCAGCGCAGCAACTGGGTGAGGGCGAGTTCAATCGGTACTACATTCGCGGCTTATGCCAAAGAGCCGAGCAAGAAGGTAAGAACGAGCTAGTGATCTATCGCGGCAAAGACGTAAACACTCCGCGTCCGGAATCTGAGGTAAAGATCGGGACAGGCGTTTCGACTCAAACGCTGTTAACTACGTTGAGAAGGAACGACTTTGTGACAATCGAAGATGCCATTGGCGTTCCGGGCGGCCCAAATTCTGGGCTTACTTGCAGGCTCCCGTAGGCCGAGCGGGCAATGCTCACTGCAATGCCGCCTAACAATTTGTTCAAGCCGAAGCCGCTTCGCGGCTCGGCTTAACTCAGGCGTTATGCACCACAGGGGAAAACTGCATGTCAAAGGATCAAAAGCCATCGAAGCCAGCTTCTAAGCCTGCTTCCAACCCCGCACCTTCACCTTCACCTTCGAACAGGGGAGTTGGTCAGCGCCCGACTTACACCGGAGACTCAGTGAAGGGAAGCGTAGTTCCAACTGGTAGCACTGGGCCTCGGGGGCCATCCAGCAAGAAGGGTTAGAGTGAAACTTTCACACGCTAGAGAGTCATATTACTCAAACTCCGGAACTGCAAGCGCGGTTGCGCGGCAGGCAGCCTTTGCTGGTATTGCTGTGATCTGGATTTTCAACACTCCCACAAAACACGTAACAATCGCCATACCTTCGCAGCTTCAGTTAGTTGCACTTTTTTTGGTCATTTGCCTTGCACTTGACCTTCTTCAATACGTGTTCGCCTCTATCGTGTGGGGCGCATTTTCCAGAATCCTCGAGCGCAAATACCCGCATCGTCTGAGCGAAGACCCCGAAATGGATGCATCTCCCTTTCTAAACTGGCCTTGTTTGGTGTGCTTTTGGGGCAAACTATTAGCCCTTGTGGCAGCTTACGCGTGCTTGGCGACATTTATCATCACGAAACTCGCAGCTGCTGGTCCATGAAGTAGCACCGAACGGGGCCAGGTTCACCTATCAATGGTCAGGTGTGATGCCGCGTCAATCGCGCGTTGCCGGCGAAGCCGGCGGCCGCCGCTTCACCCCGGCGCCCAGCGCTGCGATCAGCAGCACGGTCAGCACGATCTCCGCGATCGCCAGCCAGCGCTGGCCCGCCGAGCTCCATGCCTCGGATACGCCGTGGCTGAAGTAGAACAGGCTGAGGATGCCGACCCAGAGCAGGGCGCGGCGCACGTCGCGGATCGCCAGCAGCGGCAGCAACAGGGGCATTACGGTGATCGCCAGTACCAGCCAGGCCGGCAGGCTTTGCGGCGGCACCAGCCACGCATGCCAGGCGAGTTGCAGCACGACGAGCAAGGCCCAGGCGACCAGGCCGACGCGATAGACGGGCAGGATGGGGGCGCGCGTAGCGACCGTCATGGCGTATCCGCCAGGCGGCGGGCCACGTCGGCCAGGCGCCGGCCCAGCGCGCGGGCCAGTTCGCGTTCGTGATCGCTGATCGGGTTGTCGCCCTTGGCGCCGGCGACGTGGCTGGCGCCGTACGGGGTGCCGCCGCTTTGCGTGGCGGTCAGCGCCGGCTCGGTATACGGCACGCCGAGCAGCAGCATGCCGTGATGCAGCAGCGGCAGCGCCATCGAGAGCAGGGTGGATTCCTGGCCGCCGTGCATGGTGCTGGTGGAGGTGAACAGCGCCGCCGGCTTGCCGACCAGCGCGCCGCTGGCCCACTCGGCGCCGGTGGTGTCGAGGAAATATTTCAGCGGCGCGGCCATGTTGCCGAAGCGGGTGGGGCTGCCCATGGCGAGTGCGACGCAATCGAGCAGGTCCTGCTTCTGCACGTACGGTGCGCCGTCCTCGGGCTCCGGCGGCTGCGCGATTTCGGTCACCGGCGCCACCGGCGGCACCTGGCGCAGGCGCGCGCGCATGCCGGGCACTTCCTCGATGCCGCGGGCGAGCAGGCGCGCCAGCTGGGCGGTGTGGCCGCTGCGGCTGTAGTACAGGACCAGGATCTCGTGATTCATGTGGCGTCGACTCGTGCGTTTGAGGCATTCACAGCCAATACGCTAGTGTACCGGCCGGTACCCACGATGTTGGTGGTCCGCCCGGGCCGCCAGCGAAAGGACAACGATGATCCGGCGCTTCAACCGCGAACGCACGAAGAGCTTCAGCCGCTTCATCTGGCAGCGCTTCGTCGACGACAAGTGCTTCGAGACGGCGGGTGCGTTGTCGTACACCACCCTGGTCTCGCTGGTGCCGCTGACGGTGGCGGTGTTCGCGATGTTCTCGGCGTTCCCGGTGTTCCAGCCGGCGCGCGACACGCTGATCAATTTCGTGTTCAACAATTTCGTGCCGTCGACCGGCGAGGCGGTGCAGGCGACCATGCTGGGGTTTGCGGCGAATGCCAGCAAGCTCACCGGCATCAGCATCCTGGTGATGCTGTTCAGCGCGCTGGCGATGATGATCAGCATCGAGGACCGGCTGAACCGGATCTGGCGCGTGCACCAGCCGCGCAGCTGGGGTTCGCGATTGCTGCTGTACTGGGCGGCGCTGACGCTGGGGCCGATCCTGGTGGTCGGCGGCATCGCGGTGACCTCGTACGTGACCGCGGCGCCGCTGCTGCACAGCGCCGCCGACCAGCTCAGCGGGGTCACCCAGAGCCTGCTGGGCACGCTGCCGTTCCTGGTGACGTTCTTCACGCTGTGGCTGATGTATTCGGTGATCCCGAACTGCAAGGTGTCGCGCCGCGACGCGGCGATCGGCGCGCTGCTCGGCGCGGTGCTGTTCGAGATCGCGCGCTGGGGTTTCGGCCAGTTCGTGCAGCAGGCGCAGACCTACCAGCAGATCTACGGCGTGCTGGCGGCGATCCCGATCTTCCTGCTGTGGATCTACCTCGCGTGGGTGATCGTGATCCTGGCCGCGTCGATCGCCGCCTCGGCGTCCGCGTTCGAATACCACGCACCGATGCAGACGCTGCCCGAAGGCGCCGAGTTCCTCGGGCTGCTGGTGGTGCTGCGGCATTTCGTCGAGGCGCAGCGCAGCGGCGACTGCGTGGACCCGGCCGACCTGCGCGTGCGCGAGCCGTACCTGCGCAGCGCGCTGATCGCCGCCTACATCGACGACCTGCAGCAGGCCGAACTGATCCAGCGCGGCGAAGCCGGCGGCTGGCTGCTGTGCCGCAGCCTGGACAGCACCGACCTGCTGCGCGTGTACCGGCGTACCAGCTATCGTCTGCCGCTGCGGCCGGTGGAAGAGGCGCAGGCGCTGGGTATCGCGCTGCCGCCGGAGCTGCTGGCGATGCTGGCCGAACTGGCCGCGGCGCTGCAGGCGAAGCTGGGCGCCCGGCTCGACCAGATCTATCCCCCGACCGCCGACCCGGCGGCTGATACCGAGGAACTCCCCGCATGACCTTGTTCTCATCCTTCACCGCTCCGGTTGCCGCGCTGGCTGTGGCACTGGCGTTCGCTACCCCGGCGCACGCTGCGATGCCCGTGCAGCCCACGCTGAAAGTCACCACGCTGGACGGCAAGACGTTCGACCTGTCCGCGCAGCGCGGCAAGTGGGTGATCGTCAACTACTGGGCGACCTGGTGCGTGCCGTGCATCAAGGAGATGCCGGACATCTCGCGCTTCGTCGCCGCGCACACGAACGTGGTGGCGATCGGCCTGGCCTACGAGGACAGCGAACCGGCCGACATCAAGGCGTTCCTGGCCAAGCACCCGGTGGTGTACCCGATCGCCCAGGTCACCCTGGACCAGCCGCTGAAGGATTTCGACGAGCCGCGCGGCCTGCCCACCACCTACCTGATCAGCCCCGATGGCAAGGTGGCCAAACACATCGTGGGACCGGTGACCGAGGCGTCGCTGGAAGGCCTGATCGGAGGCAAGTGATGCCGACGGCGCGGTTCATCGTCAGCGGGCGGGTGCAGGGCGTGTGCTATCGCGCCAATGCCCGCGAGCAGGCGCTGGCTCTTGGCCTTGCCGGCCATGCGAAGAACCGGCGCGACGGCAGCGTCGAGGTGCTGGCCGGCGGCACGGCGCGGGCGCTCGAAGCGCTGGAGCGCTGGCTGTGGCGCGGACCACCCGCGGCCAGCGTCGAGACGGTCAGCCGCGAGGACTTGCCGGAGCAGGATCTGCACGGTTTCCACACCGGCTAGAACGTATCGGGCACCCACGATGCCTGTTCGGTAACGTGCTCGGTTTTCGGCTTGCCCTTGAGCTTCGGCAGTTTCACCGGAGGCACGGCTTCCTCGTGCAGCGGCAGCTGTTGCAGCAGGTGGCGGATCAGGTTGATCCGGCCGCGCTTCTGGTCGTTGAAATCGACCACGAACCACGGCGCATGGTCGGCATGCGTGCGCTCGATCATCACGTCGCGCAGCCGGCCCATCTCGGCGTACTTCTGCCGTGCGACCAGATCCACCGGCGAGAGCTTCCAGCGTTTCAGCGGATCGTCGGCACGCTCGGCGAAGCGCTGTTCCTGCTCGGCCTGATCCACCGCCAGCCAGTACTTGATGAGGATGATGCCGTCGTCGGCGAGCAGTTTCTCGAATGCCGGCACGGCGTCGAGGAAGGCCGCGTACTGGTCGCTGCTGCAGAAGCCCATCGCCGGTTCCACCACCGCGCGGTTGTACCAGCTGCGGTCGAACAGCACGAATTCGCCGGCGCCGGGCAGGTGGGCGACGTAGCGCTGGAAGTACCACTGGCTGGCTTCGACCTCGCCCGGTTTGGGCAGGGCCACGATGCGGTAGCCGCGGGTGTCCAGACTCTCGGTGATGGCCTTGATGGTGCCGCCCTTGCCGGCGGCATCGCGGCCTTCGAAGATCACCAGCAGCCGCTTGCCGCTGCTGCGCAGGCCGTGCTGCAGCCGGATCAGATCGAGCTGCAGTTCCTTCATCGCGTTGCGGTAGCGCTTGCCCATGTCGATCTCCAAACCTCCAGACCTCCAGCTCTCCAGCCCTCCAGCCTCGAAACCCCTCAACTCGTCATTCCGGCGAAGGCCGGAATCGCACTTGCGATGTGCGAAAGTCGAAGTGCGATTCCGGCCTGCGCCGGAATGACGACACGGGGGAGGGGTGGCTGCAGGGTAATCCAGCCTGCCGTGACGGTGTTGTCAGGCGGTGCCGAGCGCCTGCAGCAGGTCGGCCTGGTGTTCGCGGGTCAGCGTGTCGATCAGTTCGCCCAGGTCGCCCTGCATGATCTCGGGCAGACGGTACAGGGTGAGGTTGATGCGATGGTCGGTGATCCGGCCCTGCGGGTAGTTGTAGGTGCGGATGCGCTGGCTGCGATCGCCCGAACCCACCTGCAACCGGCGCGCCTCGGCCTGCACCGCATGCTGCTTGCTCTGTGCCTCGTCGAGCAGGCGCGCCTTCAGCAGGCTCATCGCGCGGGCGCGGTTCTTGTGCTGGCTGCGCTCTTCCTGGCACTCCACCACGGTGCCGGTGGGCAGGTGGGTGATGCGGATCGCCGAGTCGGTCTTGTTGACGTGCTGGCCGCCGGCACCGGAGGCGCGGAAGGTGTCGACCTTGAGGTCGGCCGGGTTGATCTCGACGTCGTCGATCTCGTCGAGTTCGGGCAGGATCGCCACGGTCGCCGCCGAAGTGTGGATGCGCCCCTGCGATTCGGTCTCCGGCACGCGCTGCACGCGATGCGTGCCGGATTCGAACTTCAGCCGCGAGTACGCGCCCTTGCCCTCGATGCGCGCCACGACCTCCTTGTAGCCGCCGTGTTCGCCGGCGTGCTCGCTGAGGATCTCGACGTGCCAGCGGCGGTTCTCGGCGTAGCGCAGGTACATGCGCAGCAGGTCGCCGGCGAAGATCGCCGCCTCGTCGCCGCCGGTGCCGGCGCGCACTTCGAGGTACAGGTTGGCCTCGTCGCGCGGGTCCTTCGGCAGCAGCAGGAGCTGCAGTTCGCCGTCGAGGTCGAGCAGGCGCTGCTCCAGCCGGCGCACGTCGTCGACCGCCATCTCGCGCAGCTCGGCGTCGTCCAGCATCGCGCGGGTTGCGGCCAGTTCGCGCTCGGCCTGGTCGTGCTCGCGCAGCGAGGCGGCGACCGGTTCGAGCTGGGCGTATTCCTGCGACAGCTCGCGGAAGCGCGTGTTGTCGGCGAGCACCTCCGGCTGAGACAGCAGCAGGCCGATTTCCTCATGGCGCTCGGCCAGTGCCTCGAGCTTGCGGCGGATCGATGGGGTCATGGGCGAGCAGTGAGTGACGAGGAGTGGGAACAGAGTAAAGGCAGCAACGGTGCTTTCTCTAATTTCTCACTTCTCTTCACCCACTTCCGAATCGAGCCCGTACAGCCGGCCGGCGGCGTGCAGCAGGTCGAGATCGCCGGAGAGCGCGGCTTCGCGCAGGCGCGCGCTGGGGTGGTGCAGCAGCTTGTTCGTCAGCGTGTTGGCGAGGAAGGCCAGCGCCTCGTCGGGCGACTTGCCGTGAGCCAGCATCGCGCGGGCCTTGACCAGCACCTCGTCGCGGTAGACCTCGGCATGCTGGCGCATGTCGACGGCCGGGTTCTTCAGGGTCAGCGCGCGGCGCCAGGCCATGTAGCGTTCCACCTGCAGGTCGATGATCGCTTCGGCCTCCTGCGCGGCGGCGGCGCGCGAGCGCAGGTTGTCGTCGATCACCTGGCGCAGGTCGTCGATGCCGTAGAGGTACACGTCGGGCAGCTCGCCCACGCTGGCTTCGATGTCGCGCGGCACCGCGATGTCGACCATGAACATCGGCCGGCGTTTGCGCGCCGCCATGGCCTGCTCGACACAGGTTCGGGTTACGATCGGCTGCCGCGCGGCGGTGGAGGAAATCACGATGTCGGCTTCGGCCAGGTGCTGCGGCAAGTCGGTCAGCGCGATCGCGTAGCCGCCGTGGCGGCCGGCCAGTTCCTGCGCGGTTTCCGGCGTGCGGTTGGCGACGATCAGCCGGCGCACCTGCTTCTCGGCCAGGTGCCGCGCGGCCAGTTCGATGGTGTCGCCGGCACCGATCAGCAGCACGCAGGCGTGTTTCAGGTCGGTGAACACCTGCTCGGCCAGGCGCACCGCGGTGAACGCGACCGACACCGTGTGCGCGCCGATGCGGGTGTCCGTGCGCACCCGCTTGGCCACCGCGAAGGTGTGCTGCAGCAGGCGGTCCATCGGCGCCTTCAGCGACTGCGCCTCGCGCGCCAGCTGGTAGGCGTCCTTCACCTGGCCGAGGATCTGCGGCTCGCCCAGCACCATCGAGTCCAGCCCGGTGGCGACGCGGAACATGTGGCGCACGGCGTCGTCCTCGTCGTGCCGGTACAGGAACTCATCCAGCTTGCCGGGGGTCAGATGATGATGACGATTCAACCATGCCTGCGGGATGTCCTCCGCGCCTGCCGCGACGCCGACGTACAGCTCGGTGCGATTGCAGGTGGACAGGATCATCGCCTCCTCCACGCCGGGTTCGCGGGCCAGCTCGTGCAGGGCTTCGCCCGCGGCGTCCGCATCGAACGCCACCTGCTCGCGCAGGCTGACCGGCGCGGTGAGGTGATTGAGCCCGAGGGCGATCAGCGGCATGGTGGTGGGGACATCTCGGCGGCAGGGATCCGGCGTAGGCTAAGCTTGGCGCGACGTCGCCAGACGGTGGCTCGAACGACCAGAACAGGCATGTGGATGGAGAGTAGTGTGCGGAGCGGGGCGAGCAAGTTCAAGCAACTGCGGCATTTTACGGCAGTAACCGCGCTGGCGCTGGGCCTGGCCGCCTGCGCCGGCACGCCTCTGCGTTCCGCCCCGAAAGCGGCCGCCACGCCGCAACCGCTGGCGCGGCTGACGGTGGCCACGCCGGATACCGATCACGACGTGCTGGCGCAGCTGCTGGCCGGCGAGATGGCGCTGACCCGCACCGATCTGAAGGTGGCGTCCGGCCATTACGACAAGGCGATGGCCTTGAGCAACGACCCGCAGGTGGCCGAGCGCGCGGCCGGGCTGGCGATTGCCGTGCATGACGCCGCCGCCGCCCAGCGTGCGCTGGACCGCTGGCAGGCGCTGGGCGCCAAGCCTGCCGCGATGGCCCAGGCGCGGGCCCAGCTGGCGCTGGACCGCGGCGATACCGACGAAGCACGACGCCAGTTGGAGCTGTTGATCGGCAGCGGCGACCCGGACGCGTGGCGCCAGTTCGGCCGCGTGCTCGTCGGTGCCCGCGACCAGGCCCAGGCCGCCCGCCTGCTGGAAGCGTTGGCCACGCCGGCGCGTCTGCCTGGCGATGCCCACGCATGGCTGGCGATGAGCGAGCTGGGCGACCAGTTCGGCCGGCACGCCTACGCCGTGCAGATTGCCGATGCGGCGATCCAGCGGTTCCAGAGTGCCGAAACCTACGCCTGGGCGGCGCAGATGAAGTTCAAGGACGGCGATCGCGACGGTGCGCGCGCGCTGCTGCAGAAGGCCTTGGCGAAGGAGCCGAAGAATACCCAGCTGCGCCTGGCCTATGCCGGCATGCTCAGCCAGGCCGGCGACTTTGCAGGTGCCAGCAAGCTGCTGGCGCATGGTCCGCAGAACGCCGACATCTATGCGATGCGTGCCGGGTTGGCCGCGCACGATCGGAACGACAAGGCGCTGGCCTCGCTGTACCAGGAATTGCAGAAGGCGCCGCCCGAGGTTCGCGAAAGCAGCGCCTACTTGCTCGGCCAGCTGGCCGAAATGCAGCATCGCGAGGCCGAGGCGTTGGCCTGGTACGACCAGGTGGGCGACACCGACGAGCACGCGTTCGACGCCGACCTGCGCAGCGCGATGATCCTGCACGCGCAAGGCAAGCGCACCGACGCGCATGAATTGCTGGGACAACTGCAGCTCGCCTATCTCGACCAGCCCGCGCAGTTGCGCCAGGCCTGGCAGGCCGATGCCGAGCTGTATCTGCGTGAACAGAACTACGCGAAGGCCGAAGTCGCGTTCAGCCGCGCGCTGCAGGTGGTGCCGGACGATCCGGGGCTGCTGTACGGTCGTGGCCTGGCCTACGCCGAGGCCGGCCAGATCGACCAGGCGGTGCAGGATTTCCAGCATCTGCTGAAGATCAAGCCGGGCGACGTCGATGCCAGCAATGCGCTGGGCTACACCCTGGCCGACGCGAACCGCGATCTGGCCGAGGCCGAACGGCTGATTCGCGCGGCCCGTAGCGCGAAGCCGGATGACCCGGCGATCGCCGACTCCTGGGGCTGGCTGCAATACCGCATGGGCAACCTGGACCAGGCCGCGCAGACCCTGCGCCGCGCGTGGCTGGCGCGCAAGGACGCCGACGTCGGCGTGCACCTGGGCGAGGTGCTGTGGAAGCAGGGCCACAAGCAGGATGCGCAGCGGATCTTCGACGAAGTGCGCAAACTCGATCCGCACAACGGCACCCTGCAGGAAACCCTGAAGCGGTTGCATCCATGAGGCGGTGGCTGGGTCTCCTCGCCGTCGCCGTGTCATTGCTGCTGGCCGCCTGCGTGCCGCAGGCGGTACGCGTGAAGGGCGACGCCGGCCTGCTCGATGCGCAACTCGCGCGCGAACGGGCGCTGGCGCAGGCCGACCACTGGGTGCTGCAGGGCCGGCTCGGCGTCTCCAACGGCAAGGACGGCGGCAGCGGCAGTTTCAGCTGGACCCAGGACGGCGAGCAGTACGAGTTCGTGCTGCGCGGGCCGGCGATCAGCGGCATGAATTTCCGCCTCAGCGGCGGCCCGGACGGCGCCCTGCTGGAAGGTCTGGAACACGGTCCGTTGCACGGCCCCGATGCCGAGGCGCTGATGCACAAGGCGCTGGGCTGGGAGGTGCCGCTGCACGACCTGCGCGCCTGGGTACTCGGCTTGCGCGCGGACAGCGGCCCGGCCGAACTGAGCTTCGGCGAGAACCGGCTGCCCTCACTGCTGCAGCAGGATGGCTGGGCGGTCGACTACCGCGAATGGGACGCCGCGCGCCAGCCGCCGCTGCCGACGAAGGTGTTCGCCGCGAAGCCGCCGTACAAGGTGAAGCTGTCGATCGAGTCCTGGCAGTTCCGCTGATGGGTTAGGCTTGGCGCCCCGTTGACCGTCGCAGCCGCATCAGAACCCGCATGTCCTTCCCGATCGAACGTGCCGGCCCCAGCCAGGTCGAGACCTTGTGCGCGATCGAGCGCAAGGCCGTACAGCTGTTCCGCGGCCATCCGGCGTGGCCCAGTTATGCGGCCATGTCGATCCCGCCGGAGCTGCTGCACCAGGCGATCGACCGCGGCCTGGTCTGGGCGGCGCTGGACGGGGCGGGCGAACCGGTCGGCTTCGTCTGGCTGGATGCCGACCTGGCCGATGGCGCGATCGGCGTTGCCGAGATCGACGTGCTGCCGGAGTACGGCCGGCGTGGCATCGGCGCGGCCCTGCTCGAGCACGCCTGCGCGTGGGCGCGTGCGGCCGGCTACCGGCGGATGGATCTGGGCACGCTGGCCGATGTGCCGTGGAACGCGCCGTTCTACGCGAAACACGGTTTTGCCACGGTCGCCAAGGACGATCCGTCGTTTGCGTTTGCGCGTCAGCGCGATCGCGAGAACGGCTTTCCCGACTCTCTGCGCGTGTTCATGAGCCGGGCATTGCCGCCGCCTGCGTTTGGCGAGTGGACGGTATGGCCGGCGCCGGCCAAGCTGAATCTGTTCCTGCGCATCGTCGGGCGACGTGCTGACGGCTACCACGAGTTGCAGACGGTGTTCCGCCTGCTCGACTGGGGCGACGAGGTGCGCCTGCGGGTGCGCGACGACGGACTGATCCGACGCACGCGCGACGTGCCGGACGTGCCTGAGTCAGCCGACCTGGTGGTGCGCGCGGCGCGGCTGCTGCAGGAGCGCACGGGCACGCCGCTGGGCGTCGATGTCGAGGTGGACAAGCGCATTCCGGTGGGCGGGGGGCTGGGCGGCGGCAGTTCCGACGCGGCGACCGTGCTGGTGGCGCTGAATCAGCTGTGGCAGCTGGGCCTGGACCAGGATGCGCTGGCGGAACTGGGACGTCGGCTCGGTGCCGACGTGCCGGTGTTCGTGCGCGGCCGTTCGGCCTGGGCCGAGGGCATCGGCGAGCAGCTCACCCCGCTGGCCCTGCCGCCGCGCCATTACGTGGTGCTCGACCCGCGCGAGCCGGTGTCGACTGCCGCGCTTTTTCAAGCGCCTGAATTGACACGAAATGCCTCGCGGGCGACAATTTCATCCTTTGCTTCCGGCGAAACGACGGAAAACGCCTTTGCGCCGGTGGTGCGCGCGCGGCACCCGCGGGTGGCTGCGGCGCTGGACTGGCTGGGCGGCTTCGGTCAGGCGCGGCTTTCCGGCAGCGGCGGTTGCGTATTCCTGGAGCTGCGTTCGCTCGAGCGGGCGCAGGCGGTGGCCCGGCAATGTCCGGCGGCGTTCACGGCGCATGTCGCCACAGGTGTCGACGTGTCACCCTTGCATGAGGCATCGGCGCGCCACCGGGGTGCGACGTGATGGCTGGCGGTAGAAACGGATCAGGCACGGGCAATACACAAATATCACTGGGGCGTCGCCAAGCTGGTTAAGGCACGGGATTTTGATTCCCGCATTCGCAGGTTCGAATCCTGCCGCCCCAGCCATTTCATGATGGCTTTTGTTTCGAGGTAACCACTGTGGACACGTCCACCCCGATGATGCTGTTTACCGGTAACGCACATCGTGCATTGGCCGAGGATGTCGCCCATCGACTGGGCGTGCCGCTGGGCAAGGCGCTGGTCGGCACGTTCAGCGACGGCGAGGTGCAGATCGAGATCGAGGAGAACGTCCGCAAGCAGGAAGTGTTCGTGCTGCAGCCGACCGGCGCGCCGAGCGCGGTCAACCTGTTCGAGCTGCTGGCGCTGACCGACGCGCTGAAACGCGCCTCGGCGGCCAGCGTCACCGCGGTGATTCCGTACTTCGGTTATGCCCGGCAGGATCGCCGGCCGCGCTCGGCGCGGGTGCCGATCACCGCCAAGCTGGCGGCCAGGATGATCGGCGCCGCCGGCATCGACCAGGTGCTGACGGTGGACCTGCATGCCGACCAGATCCAGGGCTTCTTCGATATTCCGGTCGACAACGTGTACGCCTCGCCGGTGCTGCTGGCCGACATCTGGCGCAGCTACAGCATGGAAGACCTGATCGTGGTCAGCCCGGACGTCGGTGGCGTGGTGCGTGCACGGGCCATCGCCAAGCGGCTGGACGATGCCGATCTGGCCATCATCGACAAGCGTCGTCCGCGCGCGAACGTGTCCACCGTGATGAACATCATCGGTGACGTGGACGGCAAGACCTGCGTGATGGTCGACGACATCGTCGACACGGCCGGCACGCTGTGTGCGGCGGCTGCGGCTCTGAAGGAGCGCGGCGCCCGCAAGGTGGTTGCCTACTGCGTGCATCCGGTGCTGTCGGGTGCGGCGATCAGCAATATCGAAGGCTCCCAGCTCGATCAGCTGGTGGTCACCAACACCTTGCCGCTGCGCCCGGAAGTGCAGGCCTGCGCCAAAATCCGCCAGCTCTCGGTCGCCGAGCTGCTGGCCGAAACCATTCGCCGCATCGCCTTTGGCGAGTCGGTGAGTTCGCTGTACGTGGATTGATCCACGGATTTTCGCCGTGGCGGCTCGGCCGTCCGGCACCATCGGCTTTTCTGGTCGCGGAAAAGTCACGCAACTGCCGCGAGGCGGTTCTTAAAAAACCAAGGTAGCAACGAAATGTCCAAGACTCATGAAATCAAGGCGCAAAGCCGCAAGGACGAGGGGAAAGGTGCGAGCCGCCGCCTGCGTCATGCGAGCTTCGTGCCGGCCGTCGTGTACGGCGCCGGGCAGGCCCCGGAGAGCATCCAGATCGAGCACAACACCATCCTGCTCGCCGCCAAGAACGAGTGGTTCTTCTCCTCGGTGCTCGACCTGAACGTCGACGGCACGGTGCAGAAGGTGCTGGTGCGTGACTGGCAGAAGCATCCGTTCAAGCAGCTGATGATGCACATGGACTTCCTGCGCGTGAACGAGAAAGAAGCGATCCGTGTCAGCGTGCCGCTGCACTTCCTGAACAAGGAAAAGTCCGCGGCGGCGAAGACCTCCGGCGTGGTGATCTCGCACAACCTGACCGAAGTGGAAATCACCTGCCTGCCGAAGGACCTGCCCGAGTCCATCGAACTGGACCTGGTCGACCTGAAGCCCGGCGACATCATCCATCTGTCGCAGCTGAAACTGCCGGAGAACGTCGAGTTGGTCGCGCTGCATGGCGGCGAAGGCCACGACACCGCGGTGGTCACGGCCAACACCGTGCAGGAAGAAGCCGAGGAAGCCCCGGCCGCCGAGGCTGTTGCGCCGGCAGCGGCTCCTGCCGCC
>NZ_BAAAFK010000001.1:1027811-1256723 GCF_039523495.1 Rhodanobacter soli
GGCTGGGCAATCCCGGTGCCGAATACCTCCGAACCCGGCATAACGCCGGGTTCTGGCTAGTTGATGCCCTCGCCAGCGGGCAGGGCGAGCGCTTCGCCTTCGACGGCAAGCTGCACGGCGAAGCCTGCCGCGTGCGCCTCGGTGGCGAGTCGGTCTGGCTGCTGAAGCCGGCCACCTTCATGAACAAGAGCGGCATCGCCGTGGTCTCGGCGCTGCGCTATTACAAGATCGAGCCGGAGCAGTGCCTGGTCGCGCATGACGACCTGGACCTGCCGCCCGGCACTGTGCGCCTGAAGTTCGATGGCGGCCACGGCGGCCAGAACGGCCTGCGCGACATCATGGGCCACCTCGGCCACGGCAAGTTCCATCGCCTGCGCGTGGGCATCGGCCATCCCGGCCACCGCGACCAGGTCACGCCGTGGGTGCTGGGTCGGCCGTCGGCCGCGGACGAGGACGCCATCCTCGACGGCATCGCCCGCGCGCTGGACGTGCTGCCGCTGGCGGTGGACGGCCAGTTCGACAAGGCGATGCAGCAGTTGCATACGACGGGAACGGGGAATGGGGAACGGGGAACGTAAGCGCCTGATCAAGGCCGCAACGTTCGCGCCTCCTCAAACCTCATGTTCCCTGTTCCCCATTCCCCGTTCCCCGGAGTCCCACCATGGGCATCAAATGCGGCATCGTCGGTCTGCCCAATGTCGGCAAGTCCACCCTGTTCAACGCGCTGACCAAGGCCGGCATCGCGGCGGCGAACTTCCCGTTCTGCACGATCGAGCCGAACGTCGGCGTGGTGCCGGTGCCGGACCCGCGACTGAACGCGCTGTCGGAGATCGTCAATCCGCAAAAGGTGGTGCCGACGGCGGTGGAGTTTGTCGACATCGCAGGCCTGGTTGCCGGCGCGTCGAAGGGCGAGGGACTGGGCAACAAGTTCCTGGCGCACATCCGTGAAGTGGACGCGATCGCGCACGTGGTGCGCTGCTTCGAGGGCGACGTGATCCACGTCGCCGGCAAGGTCGATCCGATCTCCGACATCGACACCATCGACACCGAGCTGGCGCTGGCCGACCTGGAGTCGGTGGACAAAGCGCTGAACCGCGCCGAGCGCGCGGCCAAGGCAAACGACAAGGAAGCGCTGGCGAAGAAGCCGGTGCTGCAGAAGCTCTCCGCCGGCCTCAACGAAGGCAAGTCTGCGCGCAGCCTGGGCCTGGACGAGGAGGAGAAGGCGCTGGTGCGCGACCTGTTCCTGCTCACCCTGAAGCCGCTGATGTACATCGCCAACGTCGCCGACGACGGCTTCGAGAACAACCCGTTGCTCGATGCCGTGCGCGAGCGCGCCGTCGCCGAGGGCGCCGAAGTGGTGCCGGTGTGCGCGGCGATCGAGGAGGAGCTGGCGCAGTTGGAAGAGGCCGACCGCGACGAGTTTCTCAAGGACATGGGCCTGGACGAGCCGGGTCTGAACCGGGTGATCCGCGCCGGTTACAAGCTGCTCGACCTGCAGACCTACTTCACTGCCGGCGTGAAGGAAGTGCGCGCGTGGCAGGTGAGGCGTGGTGCGACCGCGCCGCAGGCCGCCGCGGTGATCCACACCGACTTCGAGCGCGGCTTCATCCGCGCCGAGACAATCAGCTACGACGACTTCATCCAGTACAAGGGCGAAGCCGGTGCCGGCGCGGCCGGCCGGCTGCGCAAGGAAGGCAAGGAATACATCGTCAAGGACGGCGACGTGCTGCACTTCCTGTTCAACGTTTGAGCGGCATCCCGAACGAAGGCAGCGCACCCACGGGTGCGCTGCCTTCGTCGTTCAGAGCGCGCTGCCGCCGAATTTCCAGGTGAACTGCAGGTAGTAGCTGCGTCCGGCCGCGTCGAACCACGAGATGTCGTAGTACGGGTACGACGTGTAGGTGGGATCGCGCGGCGGCATCTTGTCGAACAGGTTGTCCACCGCCAGCGACAGCTGCGCGTGGTCGCTGAACTTGTACTGGATCGAGGCGTTGTAGCGGTAGGTGGCGCCGATCCAGGCGGTCTCGCCGGCTGCGGTATCGACGATCTGGTCGTATGAATCCGAGTTCGGCAGGCGACCCAGGCGCGAGCCGAACAGCGTCGCCGACCAGGCGTTGCGCTCCCACGACACGCTGGCACTGGCCTTGCTGCGCGGGATGTCGAAGCCGCTGTTGACCGCGAGCTCGTCCAGCACCGGGTCGCCCGGGTACTGCTGGAACAGATGGTTGCGTGCCCAGGTGTAGTTGCCGTTGAAGCGGAACGTGCCGATCGCCGTTGCCAGCTTGTAATGCGTGCTGGCATCGATGCCGCTGGTGCGCTCGTTGGCGACGTTGATCGGGTTGACGAAGATGCCGTACAGGCCGCCCGGGTCGACCGCGCTGCTGGTCGGATAGCGGTTCACCCGCGAGATCGCGTCGACGCAGCTGGGCGAGTTCGCATCGACCGCGTTGCCGTTGACGTCGGTGCCGATGCGGCAGTTCGCTTCCAGCTGCAGGATGCGGTCGGTGCTGAGGTCCTGCACTTGGTTCTGCATGCGGATGCTGAAGTAGTCGACCGAGAAGTCCAGGTTCGGCGTCGGCGACCAGACGAAGCCGGTGGTCCACGAGGTGCTGGTCTCGGAATCGAGGTCGCGGTTGCCCTGGCGCGTGCGGATCAGGCCCTCGCCGGAATAGTCGCAGTCGGTGATGTCGACGCCCGGTTCCTCGGTGCGGCAGCGGTAGTAGTCATTGCCCGAGGTCTCGTCGTTGCCGATGCCTGCGTAGACGTAGTGCAGGTCCGGCGCGCGGAACGCGGTGCCGTACGAGCCGCGCAGCAGCAGGCTGTCGAACGGGCGCCATTCCAGGCCGGTGCTGTAGGTCAGCTTGCCGGTCTTGCGGCCGGAGAAACGGTACTGGTCGTAGCGGCTGGCCAGGCTGAGGTTGAGCGTCTCTAGCAGCGGCAGGCGCAGTTCGCCGGCGGCGGCCCAGCGGTTGCGGCTGCCGTGGCCGTCGGAGTCCTTCCAGCTGTAGTAGTAGTACTGCGTGGCCAGCGGGTCGGGGTTGAGGTCGTAGGCCTGGTTGCCGTACTCGACCACGCCGGCGAAGCCGGCTGGCCCGGCCGGCAGCTGGAACAGGTCGGTGTTGGTGAGGGTGAACGCCAGCGTGTCGCTGCGCGATTCGGGGCGATAGTTCGTGCGCGCGGTGATCGCGTCGTACTCGGCGCGGGTCAGCGGCGTGTACAGGCGGGCCGGGTCGGCGTCGAAGATCGGCAGGCCGCTGTCGGCGTCGACGCCGAGCTGCGGGCCGAGGTAGAGGTCGTTGGCCTTCGCCGCCACGGTCTGCGGCCAGCTGATCAGCGCCTTGTATTGCGAATGGCTGAGCGCAGCTTCGTAGTCCCAGCGTTCGCCGAACGTGCCCTTGAAGCCGGTGGTCAGGCTGAAGGTCTTCTGCGTGTTCTTGATCATGCCGCGGTCGAGGCCACCCATTTCTTCCGGCGTGAACTGGCGGTACCAGTTCTCGATGCCGCCGCTGTGCGCGTTGTAGAAGTAGCCGTCCTCGTTGCCGTCGGGCGCCTGGTAGTTCCACTGCTCGACGTCGCGGAACAGGCTGACCTTGCTGTAGCCCAGCTGCATGTCGCCGAACCAGGACAGTGTGTCGTTGATCTTCAAGTTGGCCGAGGTGTAGGTGTTGATGCCGCGGCGCTGGCTGAGGATGGTGCCGTAGCCGATCGATTCGGCACTACCGCAGAAATTGCCGTAGCGCGGCCGGTTCGCGTACACCGTGGTGCCGCCGTTGAGATACGACAGCGCATCGCAGGTGGCCTGGCCCGGGTCGATGTAGTCGTCGTTCCAGTCGCCGTTGAGGAAGGTGCGCCGCGGCACCTGCGAGCGCGCGGTGGGCGCGTCGGCGGTGGAGTCCTGCAGTTTGCGCTGGTACGCCCAAAGCGGCTTCTGCTCGATCAGCTCGGCGCCGAACACCAGGTTGAAGTCGTTGTGCGAGAAGCCGGTGGAGAAGTTGAGCTTGTACGACTCGCCGCCGCCGCGGGTGGTGTCGCCGTAGCGCAGGTCGATGGTGGTGCCGTCGGCATGCTGCTTCAGGATGAAGTTGACCACGCCGGAGATCGCGTCCGAGCCGTACACCGCCGAGGCGCTGCCGGTGAGCACCTCGATGCGGTCGATCATGCCGATCGGAATGTTGGAGATGTCGGTGAAGTTGCTGCGGCCCTTGAACGGCATCGGGAAGTCGGCGATGCGCCGGCCATTGACCAGCACCAGAGTGTGGTTGGGACCGAGCCCGCGCAGGTCCACCTGTTCCGCGCCCGGGGAAAAGTCGGCGCCACTGGACGACTGCTGACTCTGCGTCTCGCCGCCGTTCTGGGTGATCGCGCGCATCACGTCGGGCACGCTGGCGAAGCCGCTGGCCTTGATGTCGCTGGCGGTGATCACGGTGACCGGCGCCGGCCCCTCGATCTGCGCGCGCGGAATGCGCGAGCCGGTGACCTGGATCTCGTCCAGCCGGGTGGCTTCCTGCGGGGCCGCTGCGGCCGCGCTGCGGCTGCTGGCCGGGGCGGATGGTGCCGGCGGCTGGGCGGGCTGGCTGGCGCCCTTCACGATGACGGCGGCGCCGGAGTCGTCGCGATGGACGGTGAAACCGCTGCCGGCCAGCAGCCGTCCCAGCGCGTCGTCCGCCGACAGCGTGCCATGCACGCCGGAGGTGCGCAGCCCCTTGAGCTGGTCGGCCTGGTAGATGAATTGCGCGCCGGATTGGCGGGCCAGGGTATCCAGCGCGGTGACCAGGTCCCCGGCCGGAATATCAAGCTGTCGGACTGTAGCGGTTTGCGCGGATGCCATGGCGGACACCGAACAAGCCAGCACGAACATCGCGCCGCGTAGCGAACGGATCATCGTCACCTCTCCCCAGGTGGGCGCACACGATGTGCGCCATGTATTGCCGGGACGAACTGACGACGCAAATCCCGCCCGTCGGTTGCCGTGTGCTGGCGTCAGCGCCGGGTCAGCACGATGTTGCCGCCCTGCTGACGGGCCCTGATCGGGAAGCCCTGCGCCAGCAGCCGCACGAAGGCGTCGGTGTTGGACCAGCGGAAGTTGCCGCCCACGCGCATGGCGCCGACGTTGGCATCGCCGATCACGATCTTGCGAGTGTTGTAGCGGTTGAATTCGGCGGCGGCGGTGGCCAGCGGGGTGTCGTGGAAGCTGACGAAGCCGCTGCGCCAGCTCAGGTATTCCTCGGCCTGCTGCACCGAACCGGAGTGCACCACCACCCCGGCATCGCTGGCCAGCGCCACGCTGCCGGCGGGCAGCAGGGTGGTGGGTTGGCGGTGGCCGCCCGGTAGGCGATCCGATTCCAGCCGTACCAGGCCCTCGGTCACCACCACGCGCAGGTCGGCCAGGTCGCGGCGCACGGAGAAGCGGGTGCCGACGGCCGTCACCCGACGACCGCCGATGCTGACCACGAACGGCCGCGCGGGGTCCTTGGCCACCGCGAAGAATGCCTCGCCCTGCTGCAGGTCGACATGGCGCTCGCCGTGCGACAGGGTGACCAGGATGCGGCTGTCGCTGCTCAAGGTGGCGGTGGAGCCGTCGGCCAGCGGCACCTCCTGCAGATCGCCGATCGCCGTGCGGAAGGACGCCTGCTCCACCGCGGTGTAGTGACGCCAGCCGAGCGCCAGCGACACGACCAGTGCCAGCACCGCGGCGGTGGCGAGATGACGAAGCAGGCTGCGGCGTTGTCCCCGATGCCGACGAGGGACGTGCCGGTGTGCGTCGGCGTCGGTGTGCGCCGGGCGCAGGTGGCGCGGTTCGTCCGCAGGTTCATCGGCGTTGCCGAACGGCGAGGGCGTCCAGCTGCCGCGCGCAGGTACCACGCCCGCAGGTACGCCGGCGCCAAGTGCCTTCAGCCGGTCGCTCTGCCGCCACGCTGCGTCGAGCCGGATGAAGGCGACGCGGTGGGCCGTGGACGCGTCCAGCCACGCGTCCAGCTGCTGCCGGTCGCGTTCGCTCCAGTCGCCGGCGTCGCGCCTGGCGAGCCAGGCGGCGGCGGTATGTTCAATCTCCCTGCTGCTGACCATGTCCGTTCTCGTATGCGGTGTCCATCGCGTCGCCGTGAGCCGGGCGACGTGCATGGCTGCCGCCGTAGAAGTATTCCGCGATCAGGCGCGCACCCTTGGCGACCTGCTTCTCCACCGTCTTCTCGCTGATGCCCATGCGCGCCGCCACTTCCTTCTGCGACAGCTCCTCGACCCGGCGCAGCCAGACCACCTCGCGGCAGCGGTCGGGCAGGCGGTCGAATGCGTCGGTCAGGCGCTTCAGCTCCTGCCGTGCGCCTAATCGCCGTTCCGGCGAGATCTCGTCTATCAGGACGTTCAGCGCGTCGATATCACCCACGGCCTCGATCGAGACGACGCGTCCGCGGCGCAGCCGGTCGGTCATCAGGTGGCGTGCGGTGGTGAACATGAAGGATTTCGGCATCGCCGGGCGGGCCTTCGCCGCGGCCTCGTAGACGCGCACGTAGATTTCCTGGCGCAGGTCGTGGATCTCTTCGCGGCGGAACCAGCTGCGCAGCAGATAGCGCATCAGCGCGCTCTCATGCACCAGGATTTCGCGGGCAAACCAGTTGTTGAGAGAGTCGTCCACACGGCGACCTTAGCGTCAATCCGCAGCGGAAATACAACGATGGGGGAAACGCTGCGCAGGTTCGTCCCGGTTTTGAGTGCGCCGCGCTTTGGACGCTTTCCGTACCACCTTCGCTCGGGATATCGACTGATGCTTCCGTTCAAGCAACTGCCCGTCTTCCTGCGTCCCGCCGCTTCCTGCCTGCTGGCCCTGGGTCTGGCGGTGATCGGCGCAAACGCGCTGGCCAAGTCGGCGGATCCGACCGCCGTACGCGATGGCTACGAGTATTACCAGGTCGGTGACCTCAAGGCGACCCGGTCCGGCGCTACCGAGCCGGCGCTGCTGCTGATGGGCGGTGGCGAGTGGCCGCACCAGGCGTTCGCCTGGTTGGTGGCGAAGGGCGGCCACGGCCATTTCGTGATACTGCGCGCGTCCGGAGACGACGATCTGCAGAAGGAGCTGTACCACGACGTCGGCGGCGTGGCTTCGGTGCAGACGCTGGTGTTCCACAGCCGCGCAGCGGCCAGCGATCCGAAAGTGCTGGAGGTCGTGCGGCAGGCCGACGGCATCTTCCTCGCCGGCGGCGACCAGGCGAATTACGTGCGGTTCTGGAAGGGCACGCCGCTGAACGCGCTGCTGGACCGGCACGTCGCCGAGGGCAAGCCGATCGGCGGCAGTAGCGCCGGCCTGGCGATCCTTGGCGGCCATGCCTACGGCGCGCTGGACGGCGGCAGCATGGTTTCGGAAGAGGCCTTGCGCGATCCGCTGGGCAAGGGCATCACCCTGGTCGACGGTTTCCTGCATATGCCGTATCTGCAGCAGGTGATCACCGACACCCACTTCAATGCACGCGAACGGCAGGGTCGGCTGATCGCCTTCGTCGCCCGGCTGCGGCACCAAGGTCATCCGGACGTGATTGGTCTGGGTGTGGATGAAGGGACGGTGCTGGCCGTCGATGGCAACGGCAGCGGCCGGGTGTTCACGCTGAACAACGGCTTCGCCTGGCTGCTGCGCCCCCAAGGCCAACCTGAGCGGGTCGAAGCGGGCAAGCCGCTGGACTACCGCGGCGTGCGGGTAACCGGCATCGGCACGCAAAGCCGGGTCGACATGCGTGACCTCAGCGTGCAGCGGCCGGTGTTCGAGACGATCACCGATGTGCGCGGCGGCAAGCTGTACCTGCATGGCGGGGTGCCGCCGCTGCTGGTGATCCATGGTGGCGCGGGGGTGGAGCGTGCGCAGATGACCCCGCAGATCGAGGCGCAGGCGCGCGTCGCGCTGGAGCTGGCGTTGCGCAATGGCCATGCACGATTGAAGGCGGGCAAGCCGGCACTGGAGGCGGTGACCGCCGCGATTACCGTGCTGGAAGACGACCCGCTGTTCAATGCGGGGCGTGGCGCGGTGTTCACGCATGACGGCAGGAACGAGCTGGACGCATCGATCATGGACGGCTCGACGCTGGCCGCCGGTGCCGTGGCGGGCGTGCACCGGGTGCGCAATCCGGTGCTCTTGGCGCGCGCCGTGATGGAGCATTCGCCGCACGTGATGATGGTCGGCAGCGGCGCGGAGCAGTTCGCCGCCGAGCAGGGTATCAAGCTGGTCGATCCTGCGTATTTTCGTACCGAGAAACGCTGGCAGGATCTGCAGAAGGCGCTGAAGGAATACGCCGCGGGCGAAAAGCTCGGAACACGACTGGCGGCGCTGAAGCACTTCGGCACGGTCGGGGCGGTGGCGCGCGACAGCGAGGGTCGCCTCGCCGCGGCGACCTCGACCGGCGGCATGACCGACAAGCGCTACGGCCGCGTCGGCGATTCGCCGATCATAGGTGCCGGCACCTATGCGAACGCCGCTTGCGCGGTCTCAGGCACGGGTTGGGGCGAGTACTACATCCGCGTTTCCGCAGCACGCGAGATCTGCCTGCGCATGACCGAGTTGAACGAATCCGCGGAGCAGGCCGGCAAGGCGGTGATCAATGAGGAAATACCGCAGATGGGCGGCGACGGCGGTGCGATCATCCTGGGCGCGGACGGCAGCGTGTCGATGCCGTTCAACACCGAGGGCATGTATCGCGGCTGGATCGGCGCAGATGGCGTGCCGCATGTGGCGATCTACAGCGGCGATCCGCTGGCGTTGCCCGGGCCGTCACGCTGATGGCGTGCCGCTCAGGCGTCGTCGTTGTCGCCTTCGGTGATCTGCCGCTGCATGCGGTCCAGGTAGGCGTCGAGTTCCTGCGTGCTGGTGAAGACCTCGTTCACCGGCACGGCCTTGACGATGTCGAACACCTTGCGCACCTGTGGCTGCGGGTTCAGCAGTAGGGTGTGGCCGTTGCGGGTGCGCATGCTCTTGCGGATCCTGGCGAAACTGCGCAGCCCGGCGCTGCTGACGTATTCCAGTCCGGCCAGGTCGACCACCACGGTGCCGCCGTCGCCGAGCCGGGGCAGCAGGGCCAGCATGGCTTCATCGAGTTCGCCGAAGGTCATCGCGTCGAGGCGGCCGCCGACGTGCACGACGACACGATCGGGTGCGGAGAATTCGTGGTTCAGGCTGAGCGTCATGGTGAAGATCCGTCCGGGTTCGGGTAAGCGAAGCGAAGCAGTAGATGGTTGCCGTCGGCATCCCGTGTGTAGCGCATTTCGCTGGCCATGGTGCGCGCGAGATGGATGCCGAGACCGCCGACCTGTTCACGGTCGGCGAGGTCGCCGGTAAGGTCGGGGGTGGCCGACTGCAGCGGGTCGAAGACGACGCCGTCGTCGATCAATTCGATCGCGACAGCGTCCGGCTGGGGCTGCAGCAGGATGCGGATCTGGCCGGGGCGTCCGTCGGGATAGCCGTATTCGACCGTGTTGACCATCAGCTCTTCCAGCACCAGGCGCATGTCACTGCGCAACGCGGCCGGCACGTCGGCTTCCTGCAGCAGGTTCTCGCAGCGGTCGAGCGCACCGAACACGTCGGCCAGTTGGTTGTCGATGCACATCTCGGTGCCCGGCGCCGTGGCGCCGTGCCAGGTCAGCGCCAGCACGGTGATGTCGTCGGCCTGTGCGGCCTCCCCCACGAAATGGTCCACGTCGCCCAGCAGTCGTTCGATGTAGCCGGCGGTGGAAGCCGTCGGCGGCACCTGGGCGAGGCTTTCCACGGTGCGCTCGATGCCGTACATCTGCTGCCAGCGGTCGCTGGCCTCGGTGATGCCGTCGGTATACATCAGCAGGGTCTCGCCCTGGCGCAGGCGCAGGCGATGTTCCGGGTAGTCGGAGTCCTCGTACAGGCCGAGCACCGCGCCGGTGGGGAAGTCCAGCAGTTGCGGCGCGCCGCGGCCGCACAGGATCGGCGGCTCGTGTCCGGCGCTGGCCAGCACCAGGCTGCCGTTGCCGGTATCCAGCAGGCCGCACAGCAGGGTGACGAACATGCAGCTGTCGTTGCCGCGGCAAAGTTCGAGGTTGAGCAAGCGCAGCAGGTTCTGCGGCGTCTGCGCGCGCGGCGCCAGCGCCTTGGCCAGGGTGATCGTCTGCGCCATGAACAGGGCGGCCGGAATGCCCTTGTCGGAGACGTCGCCGACCATCACGAAGAAGCGCTGCGGGTCGAGCATGAAATAACTGTAGAGATCGCCGCCGACCGCCCGGGCCGGGCGCAGCGCCGCATGCAGTTCGAAATAGGCGCAGACGGCGTCGAGATAGTGCTCGCTCGGCAGCAGGCCGATCTGGATCTGGCGGGCGATCTCCAGCTCGCTGGCCAGCCGCTGCTTTTCCCGCGCCACCCGGGCCAGGTTCTCCATGTGCAGGGCCAGCTCGCGGCGCATCTGATCGAAGGACTGGGTGAGGCGGCCCACCTCGTCGGGGCGGCGCGGCGGCGGCAGCTCGAAATCCAGCTCGCCGCGGGCGACGCGCTCGGCGCGGTCGGCCAGCACCCCCAGCGGCGCCATCGTGCGGCGGATGGTCAGCAGCGTGATCAGCGCGACGCCCAGCAGAGCCAGCAGGCCCAGCGCGAGACTCAGCAGGAAGATGCGCCTTACACCGGCATAGATCTGGTATTCCGGGACCACCAGGCCAAGCCGCCAACGGGTACCTTCGATCGGGGCGGAATAAACCCAGACCGGGCCGTGTGCCCGTGGGTTTTGCGCCACCGGCAGGCGCGTCGATTCGGCCTGGTCGCTTGCCAGCACCTTGAGCAGGGCCGTCATGCCGCGCTTGCCCACCAGGTCGGGGTTGTCGTGCGCCAGGTAGTCGCCGTCGCTGTCCAGCACGAAGGCATAGGCGCCCTCGGGTTTGGCCAGGCTGCCCAGTATCTGGTGCAGCCAGTCGAGCGTGACGTCGGCGTTGATGATGCCGACGGGGTGCCCGTCGCGACTGATCGCCACGGAGTAGTTGATCAGCTGGCGGTGCCGGGACTGCGAAAAGAACGCTCGCTGCCAGCAGCCATTGCCGCAGCCGAGTCCGCCGAGGAACCAGTTGCTGTTCCGGTAGGGGCTGGCGTCGCGCGCGAGGTCGCGGCTGGTCAAGGTGCCGTTGTCCAGCCGGCTCACGAACGGCGAGTGCGGCGGGGCGTGGGCCGGATTCGGCGAGGGCCTGAACACCGCAGCCAGCCCGTCCATGTCCAGGTTCGCAGCCAGGGTGTCGCGCAGCAGCGGTTCGGCGTCGTCCTGGCGGGTGGCGACGATCGCGGCGAGCATCCGTGCCGAAACTGCGACACGGTCGATCCGGGCCTGGATCTGGCTGCCGGCGTTGGCCGCCAGGGCCGCTGCCTCATGGTGGGTGTGTTCGAGGATCTGTGTGCGGGTCAGGCTGAGCAACAAGGCGCCAATGGCTGCCAGCACCAGGGTGGAGCCGACCAGGACCCACAGCGCCGTCCGTGATGCAATGCTGCGCAAGACCAATGAATGGCTCCCCCTGCTTCCCTGACCCCCATCTAGCCATGAAGCGGGGCGGGCCGCAAGCTGACGGATGGTGCGTCGACGCGGGCAAGTGCGTGCGCTCAGGCATAATCCCGGCTTCGGATTTCGCCCACGAGTCGTCAGCCCCATGTCCGGAAAACAGCACGAAGTGACGTTCCGCTTCCTCGCCCAGCCCACCGACGTCAATTTTGGCGGCAAGGTGCACGGCGGTATGGCAATGAAGTGGATCGACCAGGCCGGTTATGCCTGCGCGGTGGGCTGGAGCGGGGCGTACTGCGTCACTGCCTCGGTCAGCGGGATCCAGTTCGTGGCGCCAATCCTGATTGGCGACCTGGTCACAGTGCGGGCGCGCCTGATCCACACCGGCACCAGCAGCATGCATCTGGCGGTCGACGTGCTGGCGCGTGACCTGCGAAAGGACGAGCAGCGCCTGGCGACCAGCTGCGTGATGGTATTCGTGGCGCTGGACAGCCCGGACGGCAAGCCAACCCCGGTGCCGCGCTGGGAGCCGCGCGACGACAACGAGCGCCGGCTGCAGACGCAGGCGAAACAGCTGCTGGAGTTGTCCAAGGGCATGGAGCAGTTGGTCGATCTGCGCGCGACCTCGCTGGACTGAGGACCCCCGCGAAAAATCGCCTCCGCATGCGGAAGCGACGCCGCAAGGTGTTGACAGCTCGGGGTCCGATCCACACAATACGCGTTCTTTGTTGGAGGGATACCCAAGCGGCCAACGGGGGCAGACTGTAAATCTGCTGGCTTACGCCTTCGGTGGTTCGAATCCACCTCCCTCCACCAGCTTGAGTGCCATCGGTAATCAAGTTTGTAGAGATCCGACATGCAGGGCCGTGGAGGTGGATGAAATCCGCCGCCGTGGTTCGACAAAATCGCAGGAGCGATTTTGAACGCGACGCGAAAGTGGCGCGGCCCCGGAGGGGCGGAGGGCAGGATGCCCGGAGTAATCCACCTCCCTCCATCAGCAAGAGTTCCGCGCAGGGCGGGAGTAGTTCAATGGTAGAACATCAGTTTTCCAAACTGATTACGCGGGTTCGATTCCCGCCTTCCGCTCCATTGGGTACTTCACTTTTTTGAAAAGTCCGGCAGGACGCCGGCCTTGTCTTCGCCGTCATGGAGGATGGCTGAAATTTCCGCTCATGTAGCTCAGTCGGTAGAGCACTTCCTTGGTAAGGAAGAGGTCACAGGTTCGATTCCTGTCATGAGCACCACTCATTCGGCCGTCATGGTCAGCCCGAAACGGGCAGTTTTCTCCAGTTCATTGACTCCATCGGGGTTTAGCGCGCATGGCAAAGGGTAAATTCGAACGCACCAAGCCGCACGTCAACGTCGGCACGATTGGTCACGTGGATCACGGCAAGACGACGCTGACGGCGGCGCTGACGAAGGTCGGTGCGGAACGTTTTGGTGGCGAGTTCAAGGATTACAGCGCGATCGACGCGGCGCCGGAAGAGAAGGCGCGCGGCATCACGATCTCGACCGCCCACGTGGAATACGAGTCGCCGAACCGCCATTACGCGCACGTCGATTGCCCGGGCCATGCGGACTATGTGAAGAACATGATCACCGGTGCGGCGCAGATGGATGGCGCGATCCTGGTGTGCTCGGCCGCGGACGGCCCGATGCCGCAGACGCGCGAACACATCCTGCTGAGCCGTCAGGTCGGCGTGCCGTACATCGTGGTCTACCTGAACAAGGCGGACATGGTGGACGACGCCGAGTTGCTCGAACTGGTCGAGATGGAAGTGCGCGAGCTGCTGACCAAGTACGACTTCCCGGGCGACGACACGCCGATGATCCACGGTTCGGCCAAGCTGGCGCTGGAAGGCGATCAGAGCGAGATTGGCGTGCCGTCGATCATCAAGCTGGTCGATGCGCTGGACAGTTACATTCCGGAGCCGGTGCGTGCGATCGACAAGCCGTTCCTGATGCCGGTGGAAGACGTGTTCTCGATCTCGGGCCGCGGCACCGTGGTGACCGGTCGCATCGAGCGCGGCATCATCAAGGTTGGCGACGAAATCGAAGTGGTCGGCATCCGCGACACGCAGAAGACCACGGTCACCGGCGTGGAGATGTTCCGCAAGCTGCTGGACCAGGGTCAGGCAGGCGACAACGCCGGCCTGCTGCTGCGCGGCCTGAAGCGTGACGACGTGGAGCGTGGCCAGGTGCTGTGCAAGCCCGGCACGATCAAGCCGCACACCGACTTCGAGGCCGAGGTGTATGTGCTGTCGAAGGACGAGGGTGGCCGTCATACGCCGTTCTTCAAGGGCTACCGCCCGCAGTTCTACTTCCGCACGACCGACGTGACGGGTGCCGTGACCCTGCCGGAAGGCGTGGAAATGGTGATGCCGGGCGACAACGTGAAGATGGTGGTGAGCCTGATTCACCCGATCGCGATGGATGAGGGCCTGCGTTTCGCCATCCGCGAGGGCGGCCGTACCGTCGGCGCCGGCGTGGTGGCCAAGGTCATCAAGTAAGTAAAAGCTTTTGTGAGAAGTCCGGCAGGATGCCGGTCTGATCTTTGCCATCAGGGAGGATGGCTGAAACAAATGTAAAAAGTCCGGCAGGATGCCGGGTTGATCTTTGCCATCAGGGAGGATGGCTGAAATAATCCTCACGGGGCGAGCGGATTCAAGCCGCTCGCCGTCGTGTTTCAAGTTCAAGCCATGTACGCCAGTAGCTCAATTGGCAGAGCAGCGGTCTCCAAAACCGCAGGTTGGGGGTTCAAGTCCCTCCTGGCGTGCCACTTCCCCGAGGATCGAGACGGGTGACGATGGCAAGGTCGGCCGCAAGGCACGGCATGCTGCTGACACCTGGTCACTAGTGCATGAATACCAAGGCAGAACAGTCCAAGGGCACGAACGCCGCCGACATCGGCAAGCTGGTACTGGCGGGTCTGGTGCTGGCTGGCGGTATCTTCGCCTATTCCTGGCTCGGTCGGGATGGCAGCATTTCATCGTCGGTGCGCCTGCTGGGCGTGCTGGCTGCGATGGTGGTTGCGCTGGCGATTGCCGCGTTCACCGCGCTGGGCCGGCGGGTACGGAACTTCATCGCCGAGTCGCAGTTCGAAATGCGCAAGGTGGTCTGGCCGACCCGCGACGAGACGATCAAGACGACCGGCATCATCATCGTGGTGGTGATCATCCTGTCGCTGCTGCTGGGTCTGATCGACCTGATCCTGAAGTCGGTCATTCTCGACTGGCTGCTGAAGCTGGGTGGCTGAGGTGAGCATGAGCAAGCGTTGGTACGTGGTGCACGCCTATTCGGGCTTCGAGAATCAGGTGAAGCGTTCCCTCGAGGAGCGCATCAAGCGCGCCGAGATGGAAGAGAAGTTCGGCGAAGTGCTGGTGCCGACCGAGGAAGTGATCGAGATGCGTGGCGGCCAGAAGCGCCGCAGCGAGCGCAAGTTCTTCCCCGGCTACGTGCTGGTGCAGATCGAGACGAATACCGAGGGCAAGTCGCCCCGGATCGACGACGAATGCTGGCATCTGATCAAGGAAACTCCGAAGGTGATGGGTTTCATCGGAGGCACCGCCGACCGCCCGTTGCCGATTCGCGACAGCGAGGCCGAGGCGATCCTCAGCCGCGTGCGCGAAGGCGTCGAGAAGCCCCGGCCCAAGGTGCTGTTCGAACCGGGCGAGATGGTGCGCGTCACCGAGGGCCCGTTCAACGATTTCAACGGCGTGGTCGAGGAAGTCAACTACGAGAAGAGTCGCCTGCGCGTCGCGGTGCTGATCTTCGGTCGCTCGACCCCGGTCGAGCTGGAGTTCGGTCAGGTCGAGAAGGCCTGAGCGGACTGTTCCGGTCGGGGCGACCCGGCCATCCGATCCGGCGACCTTGGCACGGGGCTTGCTGACGATCCACTAAATCTCTATACTGCGCGGTTCACGCGGGGTCTTCTTGGCCCGGCGTGTCCGCGTTTCGGATCTGCACGAGGCAGATCTTCCCTCCATCCATGGAACGGTGAACAGCGAGGAGCCGCAAGGCGCCTGCACTCGCGAGGAAAATCCAATGGCAAAGAAAGTTGTCGGTTACATCAAGCTGCAGGTCAAGGCCGGCCAGGCCAACCCGTCGCCGCCGGTGGGCCCCGCCCTCGGTCAGCGCGGCCTGAACATCATGGAGTTCTGCAAGGCGTTCAATGCCGCCACGCAGAAGCTGGAGCCCGGCCTGCCGATCCCGGTGATCATTACCGCGTACTCCGATCGCAGCTTCACCTTCATCACCAAGACCCCGCCCGCCACGATCCTTCTGAAGAAGGCTACCGGTGTCGCCAAGGGCTCGCCGAAGCCGAATACCGACAAGGTCGGCAAGGTCACTCGCAAGCAGCTGGAAGACATTGCGAAGCAGAAGGAGCCGGATCTGACGGCTGCCGACCTTGACGCCGCGGTGCGCACCATTGCCGGTAGCGCCCGCAGCATGGGCCTGACGGTGGAGGGCTAAGACATGGCAAAGATCACGAAGCGTATGAAGGCCGCGCAGGCCGCGGTGCAGCCGGGCAAGTTCTACGCCCTGGAAGAGGCCCTGAAGATCGTCAAGGACAACGCCAAGGCGAAGTTCGCCGAGTCGGTGGACGTGGCCGTGCGTCTGGGCATCGACGCCAAGAAGTCGGACCAAGGCGTGCGCGGCTCCTCGCTGCTGCCGCACGGCACCGGCAAGACCGTCAAGGTCGCCGTGTTCTGCCCGCCGGGCGAGAAGGCCGAGGCCGCCAAGGCTGCCGGTGCCGACGCCGTCGGCATGGACGACCTGGCCGAGCGCATGCAGGCTGGTGATCTCGACTTCGGTCGCGTGATCGCCACGCCGGACGCGATGCGCGTGGTCGGCAAGCTGGGCCAGCTGCTCGGCCCGCGCGGCCTGATGCCGAACCCGAAGGACGGCTCGGTCACCGCCGACGTCGCCACCGCGGTCAAGAACGCCAAGGCCGGCCAGGTGAAGTTCCGCAACGACAAGGCGGGCATCATCCACGCCACCATCGGCAAGGCCAGCTTCGAGGCCGCCCAGCTGGCGGACAACCTCAACACGCTGATCGCCGACTTGCTGAAGGCCAAGCCGGCCACGGCGAAGGGTCAGTTTCTGCAGAAAGTGGCGTTGTCCAGCACGATGGGCGTCGGCGTTGCCGTCGATACCTCGTCGCTGGTCATTTCCGCGAAGTAAGACTCAAGCCCCGCTCGACGCTTTTGTCGGTGCGGGCAGTTTTTGAGGGTAGCCCCGGTTCTTCGCATGAAGATCGGGGCCGCTGTCAAAGACCGCAGGCGCGTTCAGCGCGCGACGACGACGGGCAGGGAGCTCGTACAAGGCAGGGAATCGCCGTCGCCGCCAGCGGGATCGCTTAATCGGGTTTCCTGCAAATCCGGCCTGCGTAGATGGTGCTGCCCCTTCTGGAATCGTTCGATTTTCTGGAAAGGCCAACACCCGGGACCCCCGCGTCCCCGACGTCACGGATGGCGTCGCCCAGGACCGCAAGCGGCAGGAGCCGTAAGCGGAGTTCATTTGGAGGAGTGCAATGGCTCTCAATCTGTCTCAGAAGCAAGAAGTAGTCGCCGAACTGGCAGAAGTTGCCGCGAAGGCTCACTCCCTGGTCGCTGCCGAGTATGCGGGCACCACGGTCGAACAGATGACCGCGATGCGCAAGAAGGCCCGCGAATCCGGCGTGTACTTGAGGGTTGTCAAGAACACGCTGGCGTCGCGCGCCGTGGTCGGTACCGAGTTCGAGGTCGTCAAGGACGCCCTGGTCGGTCCGCTGCTGTACGCATTCTCGACGGAAGAACCCGGCGCTGCCGGGCGTCTGATCAAGGAATTTGCCAAAAGCAACGACAAGCTGAAGGCGAAAATCGTCTCGGTGGAAGGCAAGCTGCTGCCGGCTGCGCACGTCGACGTGCTGGCCTCGCTGCCGACCCGCGAACAGGCGCTGGCCATGCTGGCCCGCGTGCTGGCCGAACCGGCCACGATGTTCGCCCGTGTCGTCAAGGCTGTGGCCGACAAGCAGGGTGGTGGCGAAGTCGCTGCCGAAGCCCCGGCCGAAGCCGAGCCCGCCTAAGTTCAACGTCTATTCAAACCGAATCCATTTCCAGAGGTAAATCAAATGTCCCTGACCAACGAACAGATCGTTGAAGCCGTCGCCGCCAAGTCGCTCATGGAAGTGATGGACCTGGTGAAGGCCATCGAAGAGAAGTTTGGCGTGACCGCAGCTGCCCCGGTCGCCGTGGCCGGTCCGGCCGCTGCTGCCCCGGCTGCCGAAGCGCAGACCGAATTCGACGTCATCCTGAAGACCGCCGGCGCCAAGAAAGTCGACGTGATCAAGGCTGTCCGCGCGATCACCGGCCTGGGCCTGAAGGAAGCCAAGGACCTCACCGAGGCCGGCGGCGTCCTGAAGGAAGCCGTATCGAAGGAAGATGCCGAGAAGTTCAAGAAGGACCTCGAAGCTGCCGGCGCCACGGTCGAACTGAAGTAATCGGCGCCCTTGCGCGTCGTCAGTTTGATCTAGCGTCAAGCAAGCCTGGGGGCGTGAGCCCCCGGGCTTTGCCTGCTTAGGCGGGAAGGGGAATGGAGAATAGGGATTCGCAGGTCGATTCCCCATTCTCGATTCCCAAATCCGCGGATTTGTCGAACATCTGATTTTTCATTCAGCCGGTGTGTGCACCACCGGCGTCACTGCGAACCGAGGCGCTACCGATCATGGCCTACTCGTTTACCGAGAAGAAACGCATCCGCAAGGATTTTGGCAAGCGTCCGCCCGTACTGGGCGTGCCGAACCTGCTGACCATCCAGACCGATTCCTACCGGGAGTTTCTGCAGGAGCATGTCGCGCCGAAACAGCGCGGCGAGAAGGGTTTGCATGCCGCGTTGAAGTCGGTGTTCCCGATCTCCAGCTATTCGGGCAATGCAGCGCTTGAGTATGTCGATTATCGCCTCGGCGAGCCGGCGTTCGACGAGCGCGAGTGCCGTAACCGCGGCATGACCTATGGTGCGCCACTGCGCACCACCGTGCGCCTGGTCATCTACGACAAGGACAGCCCGGCCTCGAAGAAGGTGGTCAAGTACATCAAGGAGCAGGAGGTCTACATGGGCGAAATTCCGCTCATGACCGACACCGGCACCTTCATCATCAACGGCACCGAGCGCGTGATCGTCTCGCAGCTGCATCGTTCGCCGGGCGTGTTCTTCGACCACGATCGCGGCAAGACGCACAGCTCGGGCAAGCTGCTGTTCTCGGCGCGCGTGATTCCCTACCGCGGCTCCTGGCTGGACTTCGAGTTCGACCCGAAGGACGCGCTGTTCACCCGCATCGACCGTCGCCGCAAGCTGCCGGTGACGGTGCTTCTGCGCGCGCTCGGCTACAGCAACGAGGAGATGCTGGGCATCTTCTTCGAGCACAACGTGTTCCACCTGGGCAAGAAGGGTGGCACCACGCTGGAGCTGGTCGCCGAGCGCCTGCGCGGCGAGACGCTCTCCTTCGACCTGGCGATCGGCGGCAAGGTGCTGGTGGAAGCCGGCAAGCGCATCACCGCGCGTCACGTGCGCCAGCTGGCGGCCGAGAACATCACCGCGCTGGAAGTGCCGGACGACTACCCGGTCGGCCGCATCGTGGCGACCGACATCGTCGACGCGAAGACCGGCGAGCTGCTGGCCTCGGCGAATGACGAGATCACTGCCGAGCAGCTGGAGAACTTCCGCAAGGCCGGCATCGAGATCGTGCCGACGCTGTACGTCAACGACCTCGACCGTGGCGCCTACATCTCGCACACCCTGCGCATCGACAACACCAAGACGCCGCTGGAGGCGCTGGTGGAGATCTATCGCATGATGCGCCCGGGCGAGCCGCCGACCAAGGATGCCGCGCAGAATCTGTTCTTCAACCTGTTCTTCACCTTCGATCGCTACGACCTGTCGGGCGTGGGTCGGATGAAGTTCAACCGCCGCGTGGGTCGCAAGGAAATCCTAGGCCCGGGCGTGCTGTACGACCACAAGTACTTCAGCGAGCGCAAGGAAGATGCGTCGCAGGCGATGGTCAAGGAACTGGGCGAAAGCTCCGACATCCTAGACGTGCTGAAAGTGCTGATCGACATCAAGAACGGCCACGGCACCGTCGACGACATCGACCACCTGGGCAACCGTCGCGTGCGTTCGGTCGGCGAGATGGCCGAGAACACCTTCCGCATCGGCCTGGTGCGCGTCGAGCGCGCGGTGCGCGAGCGCCTGTCGCTGGCCGAGGCCGATGGCCTGACCCCGCAGGACCTGATCAACGCCAAGCCGGTCGCGGCGGCGGTGAAGGAGTTCTTCGGCTCCTCGCAGCTGTCCCAGTTCATGGATCAGAACAACCCGCTGTCGGAAGTGACGCACAAGCGCCGCGTTTCCGCACTCGGGCCGGGCGGCCTGACCCGCGAACGCGCCGGCTTCGAGGTGCGCGACGTGCACCCGACCCATTACGGCCGCGTCTGCACCATCGAAACGCCGGAAGGCCCGAACATCGGCCTGATCAACTCGCTGGCCGTGTATGCCCGCACCAACTCGTACGGCTTCCTCGAGACGCCATACCGCAAGGTGGCGAACAGCAAGGTCACCGACAAGGTCGATTACCTGTCGGCGATCGAGGAAGGCGACCACGTGATCGCCCAGGCGAACTCGCCGCTGGACAAGCACGGCGCGTTCCTGGAGGACTTCGTGTCCTGCCGTTTCCGCGGTGAATCCGAGCTGCGTCCGGCCGCCGAGGTCGACTACATGGACGTCTCGCCGATGCAGACCGTGTCGGTCGCCGCGGCGCTGGTGCCGTTCCTGGAGCACGATGACGCGAACCGCGCCCTGATGGGCGCGAACATGCAGCGCCAGGCCGTGCCGACGCTGCGTTCGCAGACCCCGCTGGTGGGTACCGGTATCGAACGCGCGGTGGCGCGCGACTCCGGCGTCATCGTTTCCGCCAAGCGCGGCGGCGTGATCGACCAGGTCGATGCGGCGCGCATCGTGGTGCGCGTCAACGAAGAAGAGGTCGGCGACAACGACGCCGGCGTCGACATCTACACGCTGACCAAGTACACCCGCTCCAACCAGAACACCAACCTCAACCAGCGTCCGCTGGTGAACGTCGGTGACGTGGTGGCGAAGGGCGACACGCTGGCCGACGGTTCGTCGACCGATCTGGGTGAGCTCGCGCTCGGCCAGAACATGCTGATCGCGTTCATGCCGTGGAACGGCTACAACTTCGAAGACTCGATTCTGCTGTCCGAGCGAGTCGTGCAGGAAGACCGCTACACCTCGATCCACATCGAGGAGCTGTCCTGCATCGCGCGCGACACCAAGCTGGGCGCCGAGGAAATCACCGCCGACATCCCGAACGTGGGCGAGCAGGCGCTGGCGCGTCTGGACGAGTCGGGCATCGTCTACATCGGTGCCGAGGTGAAGGCCGGCGACATCATGGTCGGCAAGGTCACGCCGAAGGGCGAGAGCCAGCTGACCCCGGAAGAGAAGCTGCTGCGCGCGATCTTCGGCGAGAAGGCGTCGGACGTGAAGGACTCGTCCTTGCGCGTGCCGCCGGGCATGGACGGCACCGTCATCGACGTGCAGGTGTTCACCCGCGACGGTATCGAGAAGGACAAGCGCGCCAAGCAGATCGAGGAAACCGAGGTCAAGCGGGTCCGCAAGGATCTGGACGACCAGTTCCGCATCCTCGAGGGCGCGATCTACAGCCGCATGCGTACCCAGCTGGTCGGCAAGTCCGCGATGAGCGGTCCGGGCGGCCTGAAGCGCGGCGCGGAGATCACCGACGCGTACCTGGACGGCCTGAAGAAGGACGACTGGTTCAAGATCAACGTCAAGGACGAGGAAGTCACCGAGTTCCTCGAGCGCGCGGCCGACCAGGTCAAGCGCCACAAGGAGGAGTTCGACAAGCGCTTCAAGGAGAAGCAGGGCAAGATCACCCAGGGCGACGATCTGGCACCGGGCGTGCTGAAGATGGTCAAGGTGTTCCTGGCCGTGAAGCGCCGCATCCAGCCGGGCGACAAGATGGCCGGCCGCCACGGCAACAAGGGCGTGGTATCGAACGTGGTGCCGGTCGAGGACATGCCGTACTCCGCCGACGGCGTGCCGGTCGACATCGTGCTGAATCCGCTGGGCGTGCCGTCGCGCATGAACATCGGGCAGATTCTGGAAGTCCATCTGGGCTGGGCCGCCAAGGGCCTGGGCAAGAAGATCCAGAAGATGCTCGAGGCACAGGAGAAGGTCGCCAAGATCCGCGAGTTCCTCGACCAGATCTACAACACCCATGTGGCCGGTGCCGTGCAGCACGTCGATCTGAAGTCGCTCACCGACAAGGAGATCTTCACGCTCGCCACCAATCTGCAGGAAGGCGTGCCGATGGCGACGCCGGTGTTCGACGGTGCGGAAGAGACCGAGATCAAGGCGATGCTCAGGCTTGCCGACCTGCCGGAATCCGGTCAGACCATGCTGTACGACGGCCGTACCGGCGAGGCGTTCGATCGCCCGGTCACCGTGGGCTACATGCATTACCTCAAGCTCAACCATCTGGTCGACGACAAGATGCATGCGCGTTCCACCGGTCCGTACTCGCTGGTCACCCAGCAGCCGCTGGGCGGCAAGGCGCAGTTCGGCGGCCAGCGCTTCGGCGAGATGGAAGTGTGGGCGCTGGAAGCCTACGGCGCGGCGTACACCCTGCAGGAAATGCTGACGGTGAAGTCCGACGACGTGCAGGGCCGCAACCAGATGTACAAGAACATTGTCGACGGCAACCACGAAATGTCCGCGGGCATGCCGGAATCCTTCAACGTACTGGTGAAGGAAATCCGCTCGCTCGCCATCGACATCGATCTGGAAGAGATCAAGTGATCCGCGCAGTCACCGGAGATTTCGAATGAAAGACCTGCTCAATCTGTTCAACCAGCAGCGCGCGACGCCGGATTTCGACGCGATCAAGATCGCGCTGGCCTCGCCGGAGCTGATCCGCTCGTGGTCGTACGGCGAAGTGAAGAAGCCGGAAACCATCAACTACCGTACCTTCAAGCCGGAGCGTGACGGCCTGTTCTGCGCCGCCATCTTCGGACCGGTGAAGGACTACGAGTGCCTGTGCGGCAAGTACAAGCGCATGAAGCATCGTGGCGTGGTCTGCGAGAAGTGCGGTACCGAGGTCACCCTGGCCAAGGTGCGTCGCGAGCGCATGGGCCACATCGAGCTGGCCAGCCCGACCGCGCACATCTGGTTCCTCAAGTCGCTGCCCTCGCGCATCGGCCTGATGCTGGACATGACCCTGCGTGACATCGAGCGCATCCTGTATTTCGAGGCGTTCGTGGTGATCGATCCGGGCATGACCGCGCTCGAGCGCGGCCAGTTGCTCAGTGAGGACCAGTACCTGGAAGCGACCGAAGAGCACGGCGACGAGTTCGACGCGCGCATGGGCGCCGAGGCGGTGTTCCATCTGCTGAAGTCGCTCGATCTGCCGGGCGAAGTCATCCGCCTGAAGGAAGAGATCGGCTCCACCAACTCCGAGACCAAGCTGAAGCGGCTGACCAAGCGCGTGAAGCTGATCGAGGCGTTCCTGGAATCCGGCAACAAGCCGGAGTGGATGGTGCTGACCGTACTGCCGGTGCTGCCGCCGGACTTGCGTCCGCTGGTGCCGCTCGATGGTGGCCGCTTCGCCACCTCCGATCTGAACGATCTGTACCGTCGCGTGATCAACCGCAACAACCGCCTGAAGCGTCTGCTCGAACTCAATGCGCCGGACATCATCGTGCGCAACGAGAAGCGCATGCTGCAGGAATCGGTCGACGCGCTGCTCGACAACGGCCGTCGCGGCCGTGCCATCACCGGCACCAACAAGCGCGCGCTGAAGTCGCTCGCCGACATGATCAAGGGCAAGCAGGGTCGCTTCCGCCAGAACCTGCTCGGCAAGCGCGTGGACTACTCCGGTCGTTCGGTGATCGTGGTCGGCCCGACCCTGCGCCTGCACCAGTGCGGCCTGCCGAAGAAGATGGCGCTGGAGCTGTTCAAGCCGTTCATCTTCGCCAAGCTGCAGGCGCGTGGCGAAGCCACCACCATCAAGGCGGCGAAAAAGCTGGTCGAGCGCGAGGAAGCCCAGGTGTGGGACATCCTCGAAGAGGTGATCCGCGAGCATCCGGTGCTGCTGAACCGTGCACCGACCCTGCACCGTCTGGGCATCCAGGCGTTCGAGCCGAAGTTGATCGAAGGCAAGGCGATCCAGCTGCATCCGCTCGTCTGTACGGCGTTCAACGCCGACTTCGACGGTGACCAGATGGCCGTCCACGTGCCGTTGTCGATCGAGGCGCAGCTGGAAGCGCGCACGCTGATGATGTCGTCCAACAACATCCTCAGCCCCGCCAACGGCGAGCCGATCATCGTGCCGACCCAGGACGTGGTGCTGGGCTTGTATTACATGACCCGCGAGCTGATCAACGTCAAGGGCACCGGCATGGTGTTCTCCGGCATCTCCGAGGCGCGTCGTGCGTACGACAACCGCGCGGTCGAGTTGCACGCCAAGGTCAAGGTGCGTCTGAAGCTGGTGCACATTGCCGAAGACGGCACCCGCACCCACGAGACCAAGATCGTCGATACCACCGTCGGCCGTGCACTGCTGGCGGAAATCCTGCCGGAAGGCCTGCCGTTCGAGCTGGCCAACACCGAGCTGACCAAGAAGAACATCTCGCGCCTGATCAACTCCAGCTATCGCTTGCTGGGGCTGAAAGAGACCGTGGTGTTCGCCGACAAGCTGATGTACACCGGCTATCGCTTCGCGACCCGTGCCGGCATCTCGATCGGCATCGACGACATGCTGATTCCGGCCGAGAAGAAAACCATTCTTGACGAAGCCGAGAAGGAAGTCGTCGAGATCCAGCAGCAGTACCAGTCGGGTCTGGTCACCGCTGGCGAGCGCTACAACAAGGTGGTCGATATCTGGTCGCGCACCAGCGAACTGGTGGCCAAGGCGATGATCGATGGCATCGGCACCGAGAAGGTGATGGATGCCGACGGCAAGATGGTCAGCCAGAAGTCGATGAACTCGCTGTACATCATGGCCGACTCCGGCGCGCGTGGTTCGGTCGCGCAGATCCGCCAGCTGGCCGGCATGCGTGGCCTGATGGCGCGTCCGGACGGCTCGATCATCGAGACCCCGATCAAGGCCAACTTCCGCGAAGGCCTGAACGTGCTGCAGTACTTCAACTCCACCCATGGCGCCCGCAAGGGCCTGGCGGATACGGCGTTGAAGACGGCGAACTCCGGCTACCTGACCCGGCGCCTGGTCGACGTGGCCCAGGACGTGGTCATCACGATGGACGATTGCGGCACCGAGAACGGTGTGATCATGCAGCCGATCGTCGAAGGCGGCGACGTGGTCGAGCCGTTGCGCGAGCGCGTGCTGGGCCGTGTGGTGGTCGAGGACGTCTACGCCCCCGGCGACGACGACCAGCCGATCGTCACCCGCGACACCCTGCTCAACGAAGCCTTGGTCGAGAAGCTCGACAAGGCCGGCGTGCAGATCCTCAAGGTGCGTTCGCCGATCACCTGCGAAGCCGCGCATGGCGTGTGCAAGCTGTGCTACGGCCGCGACCTGGCCCGTGGTCACCTGGTCAACATGGGTGAGGCGGTGGGCGTGGTTGCCGCGCAGTCGATCGGTGAGCCGGGTACCCAGCTGACCATGCGTACGTTCCACATCGGTGGTGCGGCTTCGCGAGCGGCAGCGGTGGACAACGTGACGGTGAAGACCACCGGCTCGCTGAAGTTCAACAACCTGAAGTCGGTACAGCACAAGCAGGGTCACCTGGTTGCAGTGTCGCGTTCGGGCGAACTGAGCGTGATCGATGCCAGCGGCCGCGAGCGCGAGCGCTACAAGGTGCCGTACGGCGCCATCATCGCGGTCAAGGACGGTGCGCCGGTCAAGCCGGGCCAGACCGTGGCGAACTGGGATCCGCATACCCATCCGATCGTCACCGAGGTGGCCGGCGTGGTGCGCTTCATCGACTTCCTCGATGGCGTTACCGTGCAGAGCCAGACCGACGAACTGACCGGCCTGGAGTCGGCGGTGGTCACCGACCCGAAGCGCCGCGGCGCGCAGGCGAAGGACCTGCGTCCGATCGTGCGCCTGGAAGACGCCAAGGGCCGCGAGCTGAAGCTGCCGGGTACCGACATCGCCGCGCAGTACTTTCTGCCGGCCGGCGCGATCGTGTCGATCCAGAACGGTGCCGAAGTGGGCGTGGGTGACGTGGTTGCCCGTATCCCGCAGGAAAGCTCGAAGACCCGCGACATCACCGGCGGTCTGCCGCGTGTGGCCGATCTGTTCGAGGCGCGCAAGCCGAAGGAGCCGGCGATCCTGGCCGAGCGCTCCGGCATCATCAGCTTCGGCAAGGACACCAAGGGCAAGCAGCGTCTGGTCATCAAGGATGTCGACGGCAACGAGCACGAAGAGCTGATCCCGAAATGGCGCCAGGTCATCGTGTTCGAAGGCGAGCATGTGGAGAAGGGCGAGACCGTCGTCGACGGCGAGCCGAGTCCGCATGACATCCTGCGCCTGCTGGGCGTGGAGCCGCTGGCCACGTACCTGGTCAAGGAGATCCAGGACGTGTACCGCCTGCAGGGCGTGAAGATCAATGACAAGCACATCGAGGCGATCATTCGCCAGATGCTGCGCAAGGTCGAGATCGTCGAGCCGGGCGACAGCCATTACCTGCGCGGCGAGCAGATCGAGCGCGTGCGGATCAATGGTGAAAATGATCGTGCGGTCGCCAAGGGCGAGCGTCCGGCCGAATACCAGTCGATCCTGCTGGGCATCACCAAGGCATCGCTGGCCACCGAGTCGTTCATCTCGGCAGCCTCGTTCCAGGAAACCACCCGCGTCCTCACCGAGGCGGCGGTTCGTGGGACGCGCGATACCTTGCGCGGCCTGAAGGAAAATGTTATTGTCGGCCGTCTTATTCCGGCAGGCACGGGCTTGGCGTACCACGCATCGCGTCGTCGCCAGGGCGGCCTGACCGCCACGGAACTGGAGACTCTTTCCGGTTCCGCATCCGCGGTCTCGTTCGCCGAGGCTTCGGTCGGCAGTGAAAACGGTGTCGAGTAAACCCGTTCGGGATCCTACTCGCTGACATACGAAATGAGGTGCATGGACGCACCTCGTGTTCGGGTCCAGGACGGCTGAGCGTTGGCTTGCCTATGGCAGGCTGCTCATGTTAAATTCCCGCTTCTTGGCAGACCGAGCTTATTCGGGCTGCCTTTATGTTTTCAGGAACAGCTTCGCATGACGACAGTCAACCAATTGGTGCGCAAATCCCGCAGCCCCAAGACCTACAAGAGCGGGTCGCCGGCCCTGCAGAGCAGCCCGCAGCGTCGTGGTGTCTGCACGCGCGTTTACACGACCACCCCGAAAAAGCCGAACTCGGCCCTGCGCAAGGTTGCCAAGGTGCGCCTGACCAATGGCTTCGAGATCATCAGCTACATCGGTGGTGAAGGCCATAACCTGCAGGAGCACTCGGTGGTGCTGATCCGCGGCGGTCGCGTCAAGGATCTGCCCGGTGTGCGTTACCACACGGTGCGCGGCAGTCTCGACTGCGCTGGTGTCACCAAGCGCCGTCAATCGCGCTCGAAGTACGGCGCCAAGCGCCCGAAAAAGTAAAGGACTCGAAACATGTCGCGTAAAGGTTCACATCCCGCCCGTCTGGTTCTGCCGGATCCCAAGCACGGCAGCCAGCTGATTGCCCGTTTCATCAACATGGTGATGAAGAGCGGCAAGAAGTCGGTGGCTGAAAGCATCGTCTATGGTGCGCTGCAGTATATCGGCGAAAAGAATGCCGAGCCGGTGGCTCTGGTCGAGAAGGCGCTGAACAACATCGCTCCGGCGGTCGAAGTGAAGTCGCGTCGTGTCGGCGGTGCCACCTACCAGGTGCCGGTCGAAGTGCGTCCGGGTCGCCGCATGGCGCTGGCGATGCGCTGGGTCATCGACGCTGCCCGCAAGCGCGGCGAGACCTCGATGCCGCGCAAGCTGGCTGCCGAGTTGCTGGAGGCTTCGGAAAGCCGCGGTGGCGCTGCCAAGAAGCGTGAGGAAACGCACCGCATGGCAGAGGCCAACAAGGCCTTCTCGCATTACCGCTGGTAATTGCCTTGCTTTGCCGTCCTCGCTGACGGCAAAGCGCAAATCCGCCATTCACGGCGGACTCTTGGAGTTCAAGCCGTCTTCCCTGATGGCAAGAACAAGCCGGCATGCAAGTCGGACTCTTCACTAAAAGCGTGGCCCGGACGGCCGCATAGAATCGGGCAGGCAGCCCGGCACAGGTACATACCAATGGCACGCACCACTCCAATCGATCGCTACCGCAATTTCGGCATCATGGCCCACATCGATGCCGGCAAGACCACCACCACGGAGCGCATCCTGTTCTACACCGGCGTCAGTCACAAGATTGGCGAGGTGCACGACGGTGCCGCCACGATGGACTGGATGGAGCAGGAGCAGGAGCGTGGCATCACCATTACTTCGGCGGCGACGACGGCGTTCTGGAAGGGCATGGATGGCTCGCTCGAGCAGCATCGCTTCAACATCATCGACACTCCCGGACACGTCGACTTCACCATCGAAGTCGAGCGTTCGCTGCGCGTGCTTGACGGCGCCGTGTTCGTGCTGTGCGCGGTCGGTGGCGTGCAGCCGCAGTCCGAGACCGTGTGGCGCCAGGCCAACAAGTACAAGGTTCCCCGTCTCGCCTTCGTCAACAAGATGGACCGCACCGGCGCCAACTTCGACAAGGTGGTCGATCAGCTGAAGACCCGTCTTGGCGCGCATCCGGTTCCGATGCAGGTGCCAATCGGCGCCGAGGACGGTTTCGAGGGCGTGGTCGACCTGCTCAAGATGAAGGCGATCGTCTGGGACATGGAGTCCCAGGGCATGAAATTCGTGCTCAAGGATATTCCTGCGGATCTGGCCGACAAGGCTGCGGAAGCGCACAGCTTCATGGTGGAATCCGCTGCGGAAGCCACCGAGGAGCTGATGAACAAGTATCTCGAAGGTGGTGACCTCACCATGGACGAGATCATCGCCGGCCTGCGTCAGCGCACGCTCGCGAACGAGATCATCCCGGTGTTCTGCGGTACCGCGTTCAAGAACAAGGGTGTCCAGGCGATGCTCGACGCAGTGGTTCAGCTGCTGCCGTCGCCCGCCGACCGCCCGCCGGTTGCCGGTATCGACGAGAACGATCAGGAAGCCACGCGCAAGGCGGACGATGCCGCGCCGTTCTCCGCGCTCGCGTTCAAGATCATGACCGATCCGTTCGTCGGTTCGCTGACGTTCTTCCGTGTCTATTCGGGCATGTTGAACTCCGGCGATGCCGTGTACAACCCGATCAAGAGCAAGAAAGAACGCATCGGCCGTATCCTGCAGATGCATGCGAACGAGCGCCATGAGCTGAAGGAAGTCCGTGCTGGCGACATCGCCGCCGCGGTCGGCCTGAAGGATGTGACGACTGGCGATACGCTGTGCGCGCAGGATCACATCATCACTCTGGAGCGCATGACGTTCCCTGAGCCGGTGATCTCGATGGCGGTCGAGCCGAAGACCAAGTCGGACCAGGAAAAGATGGGCGTCGCCCTTGGCCGTCTGGCCGCGGAAGATCCGTCGTTCCGCGTGCGCACGGACGAGGAGTCGGGCCAGACGATCATCTCCGGCATGGGTGAGTTGCACCTGGACATCCTGGTCGATCGCATGCGCCGCGAGTTCAACGTCGAGGCGAATGTCGGCAAGCCGCAGGTGGCCTACCGCGAGACGATCCGCACGTCGGACGTCAAGTCGGACTACAAGCACGCCAAGCAGTCGGGCGGCAAGGGCCAGTACGGTCATGTCGTGATCGAGCTGTCCCCGATGACCGAGGCCGATCGCGCCGACCCGAACGTGAAGAATGATTTCCTCTTCATCAACGACATCACCGGTGGCGTGATTCCGAAGGAGTTCATCCCGTCGGTCGAAAAGGGCCTGCGCGAGACCATCACCAGTGGTCCGCTGGCCGGCTTCCCGGTCGTCGGCGTGAAGGTGAAACTCGTGTTCGGCTCCTATCATGACGTCGACTCGTCCGAAATGGCGTTCAAGCTCGCCGCATCCATGGCGTTCAAGCAGGGCTTCGCGAAGGCGTCGCCGGTGCTGCTCGAACCGATCATGAAGATCGAAGTGGTGACGCCGGAAGATTACGTCGGTGATGTCATGGGCGACCTGAGCCGCCGCCGTGGCCTGCTCCAGGGCCAGGACGACACGCCGTCGGGCAAGACCATCGACGCGATGGTTCCGCTGGGCGAGATGTTCGGCTACGCGACGACCATCCGCTCGCTGACCCAGGGTCGCGCCACCTTCACGATGGAATTCGACCACTACGCCGAAGCGCCGAACAACATCGCCGAGCAGGTCATGAAGAAGGCCTGATAAGGCCGGCTTTCCAATACATACCGTTCTTTTCTAGAGGTTCAGAGTCATGGCAAAGGGTAAATTCGAACGCACCAAGCCGCACGTCAACGTCGGCACGATTGGTCACGTGGATCACGGCAAGACGACGCTGACGGCGGCGCTGACGAAGGTCGGTGCGGAACGTTTTGGTGGCGAGTTCAAGGATTACAGCGCGATTGACCGTGCGCCGGAAGAGAAGGCGCGTGGCATCACGATCTCGACCTCGCACGTCGAGTACGAATCGCCGATGCGTCACTACGCGCACGTCGATTGCCCGGGCCATGCGGACTATGTGAAGAACATGATCACCGGTGCGGCGCAGATGGATGGCGCGATCCTGGTGTGCTCGGCCGCGGACGGCCCGATGCCGCAGACGCGCGAACACATCCTGCTGAGCCGTCAGGTCGGCGTGCCCTACATCGTGGTCTACCTGAACAAGGCGGACATGGTGGACGACGCCGAGCTGCTCGAACTGGTCGAGATGGAAGTGCGCGAGCTGCTGACCAAGTACGACTTCCCGGGCGACGACACGCCGATGATCCACGGTTCGGCCAAGCTGGCGCTGGAAGGCGATCAGAGCGAGATCGGCGTGCCGTCGATCATCAAGCTGGTCGATGCGCTGGACAGCTACATCCCGGAGCCGGTGCGTGCGGTCGACAAGCCGTTCCTGATGCCGGTGGAAGACGTGTTCTCGATCTCGGGCCGCGGCACCGTGGTGACCGGTCGTATCGAGCGCGGCATCATCAAGGTTGGCGACGAAATCGAAGTGATCGGCATCCGTGACACGCAGAAGACCACGGTCACCGGCGTGGAGATGTTCCGCAAGCTGCTGGACCAGGGTCAGGCAGGCGACAACGCCGGTCTGCTGCTGCGCGGTCTGAAGCGTGACGACGTGGAGCGTGGCCAGGTGCTGGCCAAGCCGGGCACGATCACCCCGCATACCGACTTCGAGGCCGAGGTGTATGTGCTGTCGAAGGACGAGGGTGGCCGTCATACGCCGTTCTTCAAGGGCTACCGCCCGCAGTTCTACTTCCGCACGACCGACGTGACGGGTGCCGTGACCCTGCCGGAAGGCGTGGAAATGGTGATGCCGGGCGACAACGTGAAGATGGTGGTGAGCCTGATTCACCCGATCGCGATGGATGAGGGCCTGCGTTTCGCCATCCGCGAGGGCGGCCGTACCGTCGGCGCCGGCGTGGTGGCCAAGGTCATCAAGTAAGAGCGGTTGGATCGCACCGGGTCGTCAGTGGCGACCTGGTGTCGGCCAGTTTCCTGCCGATCGCATCAGGTGAAGTGTTCTTTGCGAGATTTGTCATCGGACCACTTCACTAAGCAAACATTTGCAGGTATACTTCGCAGCTCACTTGTCGGTCAGGGCTTGACCCTGACCGATCTACCGCGAAATGAGGCGCAGGACGTGCTTCGAGTTCGCTGGCCGAGGACCGGCCCTCGCAAGTCGACGTAATCGCAGGGCACGCCCTGCTGAGTACGTCTTTTTGCGCGAGATGCAAACCTGTCCAAGCGAGCCAACCGGTGCTCGCTTGGTCTTTTCGAATTGGGGCCGTGCGGAATCTCCGGCGGTTGCCGATGTGGTGGCAAAGGGTAGTGCGAGGCGGTGAGAAGCCGCTTCGTTTCACATTACGTTCTTTCGACAACAGGACACGGTTATGGCGAACCAGAAGATTCGGATTCGGCTGAAGGCGTACGATCACCGGCTGATCGACCGCTCGGCCAGCGAGATTGTCGAGACGGCTAAGCGCACGGGTGCCACGGTACTCGGCCCGATTCCGCTTCCGACCAAGATCGAGCGTTACACCATCCTGACGTCGCCGCACGTCGACAAGGATGCACGCGACCAGTACGAGACTCGTACCCACAAGCGTGTGCTCGACATCGTCGACCCGAACGACAAAACCGTGGACGCGCTCATGAAGCTTGATCTCGCCGCTGGCGTCGATGTTCAGATCAAGCTCGGTTGAGCGACAGACAGGATACGAAGATGAGTATCGGATTGGTTGGCCGCAAATGCGGCATGAGCCGACTCTTCACTGAAGATGGCCGCTCGATTCCGGTGACGCTGATTGAAGCGACGCCGAACCGCGTGACCCAGTTGAAGACGGATGATAACGATGGCTACAGCGCCGTCCAGGTTTCGGCGGGCAGCAAGCGCGCGAACCTGCTGACGCAGCCGCTGAAGGGCCACTACGCGAAGGCCAAGGTTGAGCCGGGTCGTGGTTTGTGGGAGTTCCGCGTATCTGCCGACGATCTCGGCAAGTACACCGTGGGCGCCGAGATCAAGGCGGACGACGTGTTCTCCGTCGGCCAGATCGTCGATGTCGCCGGCGTGTCGAAGGGCAAGGGCTTCCAGGGCACGATCAAGCGCTGGAACTTCAAGATGGGTGACGCCACCCACGGTAACTCGCTGTCGCATCGCGCACCGGGTTCCATCGGTCAGCGCCAGACGCCGGGTCGCGTGTTTCCGGGCAAGAAGATGGCCGGTCACATGGGTGCCGTGCGCCGTTCGGCGCAGGGTCTCGAAGTGGTCAAGGTCGACGCCGAGCGTCACCTGATTGCGGTGAAGGGCGCGGTACCGGGTGCAACCGGTGGCGACGTCATCATCCGCCCGACGACCAAGGGTTGAGGAGAGTCGCCATGGAATTGAATGTCATTGGCGCCAAGCCGCTCAACGTGTCGGACGAAGTGTTCGGCGGTGAGTACAAGAAGGCCCTGGTCCATCAAGTCGTGATCGCCTATCAGGCGGCCGGTCGTGCCGGTACCCAGTCGCAGCTGTCGCGCGGCGAGATGTCCGGTACCACCAAGAAATTCAAGAAGCAGAAGGGCGGCGGTGCCCGTCACGGTGATTACCGTGCACCGATCTTTGTCGGTGGTGGCCGCACCTTCGCGGCGAAGCCGCGCAGCTACGAGCAGAAGGTCAATCGCAAGGCCTACCGCGTCGCGATCCGCTCGATCTTCTCCGAGCTGGTCCGTCAGGGCCGCCTGAAGGTCGTCGAGAGCTTTGGCGTCGAGACGCCGAAGACCTCCGCGATGGTGGCCAAGCTGGCCGAGCTGGAAGTTTCCGGTCGCGTGCTGCTGGTGTCGGAAGACGCCTCCGAGGCGGTGTTCCTGGCTGCCCGCAACATCCCGTATATCCATGTGCTGGACGTGATGGCCTTGAACCCGGTCAGCCTGGTCGGTTCCGATCAGGTGGTGATGACGGTTGAGGCCGTGAAGAAGGTCGAGGAGTGGCTGGCATGAACAACGAACGCATTCTCGACACGCTGCGCGCGCCGCACATCTCCGAGAAATCGGCGCGCTTGGCCGAGCACAACCAGTACGTATTCGTGGTTGCCCCCGCGGCAACCAAGGCCGATGTCCGCGCTGCCGTGGAGAAGCTGTTCGATGTCAAGGTCGAGCAGGTGAACCTCGTCAACACCAAGGGCAAGGTCAAAGCCTTCCGTCAACGCGCTGGCAGCCGCCAGGGCAAGCGTAAGGCCTATGTGCGTCTTGCCGATGGCCAGACCATCGACGTTTCCGCCAAGGCCTGAGCCAGGAGTTCTGTGAGATGGCACTAATCAACCACAAGCCGACCTCGCCGGGTCGTCGTGACGCAGTCAGCGTCAAGACGGAAGGCCTGCACAAGGGCGCGCCGTACGCGGCGTTGACCGAGTCGCAGTCGCGCACCGGCGGTCGCAATCATCATGGCCGCATCACCGTGCGTCATCGCGGCGGCGGTCACAAGCAGCATTACCGCATCATCGACTTCAAGCGTGACAAGGAAGGCATCGCCGCCCGCGTCGAGCGCATCGAATACGATCCGAACCGCACCGCACATATCGCGTTGCTGTGCTACGCCGACGGCGAGCGCCGTTACATCATCGCGCCGAAGGGTGTGCAGGTGGACGATCGCCTGGTGTCCGGCCGTGATGCGCCGATCAAGGCCGGCAACTGCCTGCAGCTGCGCAACATTCCGATGGGCAGCACGATTCATTGCATCGAGCTGCGTCCCGGCAAGGGCGCGCAGATCGCCCGCAGCGCCGGCGCCTCGGTGCAGCTGGTCGCCCGCGAGTCCGGTTATGCCACGCTGCGTCTGCGCTCCGGCGAGATGCGTCGCGTCTCGGTCGATTGCCGCGCCACCATTGGTGAAGTCGGCAACGGCGAGCACAGCCTGAAGAAGCTCGGCAAGGCCGGCGCCAAGCGCTGGCTGGGTATTCGCCCGACCGTTCGCGGCGTGGTGATGAACCCGGTCGACCATCCGCACGGCGGTGGTGAAGGCAAGACTTCTGGCGGTCGTCATCCGGTCAGCCCGTGGGGCACGCCGGCCAAGGGCTACAAGACCCGTAACAACAAGCGCACGCAGCAGTTCATCGTGCGTCGTCGTACCAAGTAACAGGAAGCCGACATGCCGCGTTCTCTGAAGAAAGGTCCGTTCGTCGACCTTCACCTCGTAAAGAAGGTGGAAGCTGCGGTTTCCGCCCACAACAAGCGCCCGATCAAGACCTGGTCGCGTCGCTCGATGATCCTGCCGGAAATGGTCGGCTTGACCATCGCCATCCACAACGGCCGTCAGCACGTGCCCGTCCTGATCAACGAGAACATGGTCGGGCACAAGCTCGGTGAGTTCGCGGTGACCCGTACATTCAAAGGCCATGTCGGCGACAAGAAGGGCAAGTGATGAGCACTGAAGCCAAAGCGATCCTGCGCGGCGCCCGCATTTCGGCGCAAAAGGCACGCCTGGTGGCTGATCTGGTCCGCGGACTTCCCGTGGGCCGGGCCAGCGACGTGCTCACCTACACCAACAAGAAGGCCGCACTCCTTGTCCGCAAGGTGCTGCTGTCGGCCGTCGCCAACGCCGAGAACAATCTCGGCGCCGACGTCGACGAACTGAAGGTGGCCAGCATCTTTGTCGACGAAGGTCCGGCGATGAAACGCATGTATGCCCGCGCCAAAGGCCGCGGTTCGCGCATTCTCAAGCGCACCAGCCACATCACTGTGGTTGTTGGTAACTGACCGGGGACATAGACGATGGGTCATAAAGTTCATCCCACCGGTATCCGCCTCGGCATTGCCAAGGACTGGAACTCGAAGTGGTACGCAAACAAGGCTGACTACGCCAAGTATCTCGTGGCCGACATCAAAGTCCGCGACATGCTGAAGAAGAAGCTGGCTGCCGCCGGCATCTCGAAGATCCAGATCGAGCGCCCGGCCAAGACCGCGCGCGTGACGATTCACACCGCCCGCCCGGGCGTGGTGATCGGCAAGAAGGGCGAGGATATCGAGAAGCTGCGCAAGGAAGTCAGCGACATGATGGGCGTCCCGACGCACATCAACGTCAGCGAAGTGCGCAAGCCCGAGCTGGACGCGCAGCTGGTGGCCGAGTCGATCGCGCAGCAGTTGGAGCGCCGCATCATGTTCCGCCGCGCGATGAAGCGCTCGGTCGGTAACGCGATGCGCCTGGGCGCGCTGGGCATCAAGATCAACGTGTCCGGTCGTCTGAACGGTGCCGAGATCGCCCGCTCCGAATGGAGTCGCGAAGGTCGCGTGCCGCTGCATACGCTGCGCGCGGACATCGACTACGGCTTCGCCGAGGCAAGCACGACCTACGGCATCATCGGCATCAAGGTGTGGGTCTACAAGGGCGAGATCTTCGATCTGACCCAGATTGGCCAGGAGTCGAAGGACGAGTCGTCCTCGCAGCCGCGCCGCGAAGGTGGCGAAGGTCGTCGTAATGATTCGCGTCGCGAGGCCGGTGACGGCCGCCGCGAGCGGTCTGCGAAGTAAGGAGAGTTGCCATGTTGCAACCCAAGCGAACCAAATACCGCAAGCAGTTCAAGGGCCGTAACGACGGTCTGGCGCAGTGTTCCAACCTCGTCAGCTTTGGCGAGTACGGCCTGAAGGCTACGACCCACGGCGCGCTCACCGCACGCCAGATCGAAGCCGCCCGTCGTTGCATCACCCGTTTCGTCAAGCGTGGCGGCAAGTTGTGGATCCGCGTGTTCCCGGACAAGCCGATCACCAAGAAGCCGATCGAAGTCCGCATGGGCGCGGGCAAGGGCAGTGTCGAGTTCTGGGTCGCACCGATCCAGCCTGGCCGCATGCTCTATGAAATCGAGGGTGTCGACGAGTTGACGGCTCGCGAGGCGTTCCGCCTGGCCGCCGCCAAGCTGTCGGTACAGACCCAGTTTGTGACCCGGGCGGTGATGTGATGGCCAGCAAAGATATCAACAACCAGTCGGCCGAAGAGTTGCAGAAGCATCTGCTGGACCTGCGCAAGGAGCAGTTCAATCTGCGCATGCAGAAGGGTTCCGGCCAGCTCACTCAGCCGCACCAGCTCCGCCGCGTTCGGCGTGACATCGCCCGCACGAAGTTCGTGCTCGGCGGCAAGAAGTAAGGGACGGCCGACATGAGCGACAACAACAAGCAGACGCGCACCCTCGAGGGTCGCGTCACCAGCAACAAGATGGACAAGACGGTCACGGTCCTGGTCGAGCGCCAGGAACAGCACTGGCTGCTCGGCAAGATCATCCGCCGGTCGACCAAGCTGCATGCGCAGGACGATCTGGGTGCGAATGAGGGCGACCTCGTGCGTATCGCGGAATGCCGTCCACTGTCCAAGACCAAACATCACCGCGTGGTTGAAATCATCACGCGCGCCAACGTCTAAGGGAGGGTGCAGACATGATCCAGATGCAAAGCACGCTTTCCGCAGCGGACAACAGCGGCGCGAAAGAACTGATGTGCATCAAGGTGCTCGGCGGCTCCAAGCGCCGTTACGCCGCGATCGGTGACGTGATCAAGGTCACCGTGAAGGATGCGATCCCGCGCGGCAAGGTCAAGAAGGGCGAGGTGTACAACGCCGTGGTGGTGCGTACCGCCAAGGGCGTGCGTCGTCCCGATGGTTCGCTGATCCGTTTCGACGGCAATGCAGCGGTCCTCCTCAACAACAAGCTCGAGCCGATCGGTACCCGTATTTTCGGGCCGGTTACCCGCGAGCTGCGCAGCGAGAAGTTCATGAAGATCGTCTCGCTTGCTCCCGAAGTGCTCTGAGCGGAGTCAAGAAATGAACCGTATCCGCAAGGGTGATCAGGTCCTCGTGATCACCGGCAAGAACAAGGGTCAGCGCGGCGATGTGCTGCGTGTTGCAGACGATCGCGTGTTCGTCTCCAACGTGAATCTGATCAAGCGCCACACCAAGCCGAATCCCCAGGCCAACCAGGCTGGCGGTATCGTCGAGCGTGAAGCCTCGATCCATCTCTCCAATGTGCAGCTGTTCAACCCCGCCACGAACAAGGGTGAACGCGTCGGCACCAAAACGCTCGAAGATGGGCGCAAGGTCCGCGTGTTCCGTTCGACTGGCGAGGTCGTGGACGCGTAAGGAACACGATCATGACGCGCCTTGAAAATTTCTACAAAGAGCAGGTAGTTGCCAAGCTCACCGAGCAGTTCGGCTACCAGAACGTGATGCAGGTTCCCCGCATCACCAAGATCACGCTGAACATGGGCGTGGGCGAAGCTGCGGGCAACAAGAAAGTGCTCGAGAACGCCGTGGCCGACATGGCCAAGATCTCCGGCCAGAAGCCGATCACGACCAAGGCGCGCGTTTCCGTCGCCTCGTTCAAGATCCGCGACGGCTGGCCGATCGGCTGCAAAGTCACCTTGCGCCGCGCGCAGATGTTCGAGTTCCTCGATCGCCTGATCAACATCTCGCTGCCGCGCGTGCGCGACTTCCGCGGTGTCTCGGGCAAGGCCTTCGACGGCCGTGGCAACTACAACTTCGGTATCAAGGAACAGATCATCTTCCCTGAGATCGACTTCGACCAGGTCGATGCGCTGCGTGGCATGGATATCTCCATCACCACCACCGCCAAGACCGACGAAGAGGCGAAAGCCCTGCTGGCCGCGTTCAGCTTCCCGTTCCGCAACTGATAGGCGTAATCCATGGCCAAGACATCAATGGTGAACCGCGATATCAAGCGGACCAAACTCGTCCAGAAGTTCGCTGCCAAGCGCGCTGAACTGAAGGCGACCGTGCTGAGCCCCAGCTCCTCCTACGAGGAGAAGATGGAAGCCCAGTCCAAGCTGCAGAAGCTGCCGCGCGACGCCAGCCCGGTGCGCCAGCGCACCCGTTGTGCGTTGACCGGTCGCCCGCGTGCCGTCTACGCCAAGTTTGGCCTGGGCCGCAACAAGCTGCGTGAAGCGACCATGCGCGGCGACGTGCCGGGTCTGCGCAAGGCCAGCTGGTAATACAAAAGCCGGAGTCGCTCGGGGCGCAAGCGTCGCGAGCGACTCACCGGGCTGCTCAATAAGCAGCCGCTGATGCGACTACCGCATCGAGATTCGCTAAAACCTGAAATTGCTGATATAGTCGGCGGTCTGCGCAAGGCAGGCTGCCGTTTGTGGCGGCTCACAATCTGATTGATTTCCGGTTTTATCGGATATCGGTGCACTCTGAAGGATGTTTTCATGAGCATGACTGATCCCATCGCCGATCTGTTCACGCGCGTCCGCAATGCCCAGGCCATGGGCAAGCCGACCGTGCGTATGCCGTCGTCGAAACTGAAGTTGGCGATCGCCAACCTTCTCAAGAACGAGGGCTACATCCTCGACGCCAAGACTTCCGCCGAGGAAGGCAAGCCGGTGCTCGAGCTCAAGCTCAAGTATTTCGAGGGCCAGCCGGCCATCGAGCGCATTTCTCGTGTCAGCCGCTCCGGCCTGCGTGTGTATCGCGGCAAGGACGAACTGCCGAAGGTCCTTGGCGGCCTTGGTATCTCGATCATCTCGACTTCCGCTGGTCTGTTGACCGATGCGCAGGCCCGTGCCAAGGGTCTGGGCGGCGAAGTCATCGGCCAAGTGGCATAAGGAGTCTTTCGATGTCACGTGTTGCCAAACAACCAATTTCCCTGCCCAAGGGCGTCGAGATGACTGTCGGTAGCGACAGCATTTCGGTGAAGGGCCCGAAGGGCACGCTGTCCGTGCATCACCTGCCGGGCGTCAGCGTCGCCGTGGACAATGGCGTTGCGAACATCAGCCTCGTTGATGGCGCCGACGACAAGTTCGGCGGTACCGCGCGTGCGCTGCTGTCCAACATGGTCACCGGTGTCTCCACCGGCTACGAGCGCAAGCTTGAGCTGGTCGGCGTCGGCTACCGCGTTTCCATGCAGGGCAAGTCGCTGAACCTGAGCCTGGGCTTTTCCCACCCGGTGGTGTTCGAGGCGCCGGAAGGCATCAGCATCGAAACCCCGACGCAGACCGAAGTCCTGATCAAGGGCGCCGACAAGCAGGCGGTGGGCCAGGTGGCGGCCAAGATTCGCGGTTTCCGTCCGCCGGAGCCCTACAAGGGCAAGGGCGTGCGCTATGCCGGTGAGAAGATCACGCTGAAGGAAGCCAAGAAGGCGTAATGCGGGTCCCTCCGCGAAGGTCGGTCATTTATGACCGGCTCTTCAAAAGAGCCCAACCCCATCCAGCCGATCCGCTTTCGAGGAATTATGACGATGAACAAGAACGAAAACCGCCTGCGCCGTGCCAAGTCCACGCGTGCCCACATCCGCAAGTTGGCCGTGGCTCGCCTGTCGGTGCACCGTACCGGTCAGCACATTTATGCGCAGGTGTTCGACGCCTCCGGCAAGAACGTGGTGGCTGCCGCCTCCACCGTGCAGAAGTCGGTCGCCGAGGGCCTCAAGGGCACCAAGAACTTGGCCGCTGCTGCCGCGGTAGGCAAGGCAGTCGCCGAGCGCGCGAAGGCTGCAGGCATCGAATCGGTCGCGTTCGACCGCTCCGGTTTCCGCTACCACGGTCGCATCCAGGCGCTGGCCGATGCAGCACGCGAGGCCGGCTTGAAGTTCTAAGCGGTACCCGGGTCAGGGCGCAGCCCTGATTTCCACAGCGACACCTACAACTCCAAGCGGCTCAGCCGCAAGCAAAGTCCCGGTTCGCCGGGCACATGGAAAAGAACATGTCTTCTACCGATCGCGAAAATTCCGACGGCCTGCTGGAAAAGTTGATTGCCGTCAACCGTGTGGCCAAGACCGTCAAGGGTGGCCGTCAGATGAGCTTCACCGCACTGACCGTGGTTGGTGACGGCGAGGGCAAGGTTGGCTTCGGTTATGGCAAGGCGCGTGAAGTGCCGGTTGCCATCTCCAAGGCCATGGAGCGTGCCCGCCGCCAGATGGTGAACATCGAACTGAATAACGGCACCCTGTGGTACGCCGTGAAGGCGAATCATGGTGCCGCCCGCGTCTATATGCAGCCCGCTTCCGAAGGTACCGGCGTGATCGCCGGTGGCGCCATGCGCGCCGTGCTGGAAGTGGTCGGCGTCAAGAACGTGCTGGCCAAGGCCGTGGGTTCGCGCAATCCGATCAACCTGGTGCGCGCCACCATCAAGGGCCTGCAGGCGGTTGCCTCGCCCAAGAAGATCGCCGCCAAGCGTGGCAAGACCCTGGAAGAGGTGCTGGGCAATGGCTAAGAAGAACGAAACCGCCGCCACCGTGCGCGTGCGCCTGGTCAAGGGTCTGCGCGGCGTGCAGGCACGCCATCGCCTGAGCGTCAAAGCGCTGGGCCTGGGCAAGATCGATGACGTCCGTGAGTTGAAGGACAGCCCGCAGGTCCGTGGCCTGATCAACACGGTCTACTACCTGGTTCGGGTCGAGGAGTAATCATCATGCGTCTCAATGACATCAAGCCGGCCGCCGGTTCCCACAAGACGCGCCTGCGCGTCGGTCGCGGCATCGGTTCGGGCATGGGCAAGACTGCCGGTCGCGGCCACAAGGGTCAGCATGCCCGTGCGGGCGGCACCCACAAGTATGGTTTCGAAGGCGGCCAGATGCCGCTGAATCGTCGGATGCCGAAGGTCGGTTTCCGCTCGAAGTTGAAGGTCGCGAGCCAGGAAGTGTTCCTGTATCAGCTGGCCAATCTCAAGGCTGACGTGATCGACGTCGTCGTGCTGCATCAGGCTGGCCTGATCGACAGCCGCGCGAAGAAGGTCAAGGTCGTCCTCAAGGGTGAAATCGGTCGCGCGGTGAAGTTGTCCGGTCTGCTGGCTACCGCCGGCGCCAAGGCAGCCATCGAGGCTGCCGGCGGCAGCGTGGAGTAATCAGGTGGCAGCAGCCAAGGGCAACGCACTCGGCAAGCTCGGCAAACTGACGGAGCTTCGTCAGCGCATTTTCTTCGTGATCGGTGCGCTGGTGGTGTTTCGGCTCGGTTCGTTCATCCCGGTCCCGGGCGTCAATCCGGAGGCGATGACCAATCTGGTCAACGGCAATGGCCTGATGGACATGTTCAACATGTTCTCGGGTGGTGCGCTGGAACGCTTCTCGGTATTCGCGCTCGGCGTGATTCCGTACATTTCGGCGTCGATCGTGTTCCAGATGATGGGCGCGGTGGTGCCGAGCCTGCAGAGCCTGCGCAAGGAAGGCGAGGCCGGCAAGCGCAAGATGACGATGTATACGCGCTATGCCACGGTGGCCTTGGCGGCGTTCCAGTCGTTCGGCATTGCGGTGGCGCTGCAGGGCCAGGTCGCGGCCGGTGGCGCACCGGTGGTTTATACACCGGGTTTCGGTTTCATCTTTTCGTCCGTGGTCGGGCTTACCGCCGGCACCATGTTCCTGATGTGGCTGGGCGAGCAGATGACCGAGCGCGGTGTCGGCAACGGCATTTCGCTGCTGATATTCGCCGGTATCGTCGCCGGCCTGCCGGGGGCGGTGGTACATACCCTGGGCATGGCCAGCAACGGTGAGTTGTCGCTGATCAAGTTGTTGATGGTGTTTGGTCTGGCGTTGGCGGTGACGGCGTTCGTGGTGTTCATGGAGCGCGCCCAGCGGCGCATCACGGTGAACTACGCACGGCGTTCCGGCGGGCAGAAGGCCTATCAGAACCAGAGTTCGAACCTGCCGTTGAAGATCAATATGGCGGGTGTGATTCCGCCGATCTTCGCCTCGAGCCTGCTGATGTTCCCGGCCACGGCGATCAGCTGGTTCAGCACCGGGCAGCAGTCGCGCTGGCTGCAGGATCTGACCCAGGCACTGAGCCCAGGCAACCCGTTGTACGAGACGGTGTCTTCGATACTGGTGATGGGTTTTGCGTTCTTCTACACGGCGATCGTGTTCAACGCCGATGAGACGGCCGACAACCTCAAGCGGTCGGGTGCGCTGATCCCGGGCATCCGTCCGGGCAAGGCCACAGCCAGTTACATCGATGCGGTGATGACTCGTCTGACCGGTGTCGGTGCGTTGTATCTGGTGGCGGTGTGTCTGGTGCCGTCGTTCATGCAGAACGCCTGGCATGTACCGTTTTACTTCGGTGGCACGTCGCTGCTGATCGTGGTGGTTGTGGTGATGGATTTCACGTCTCAGGTGCAGGCGCACCTGGTCAGTCACCAATACGAAAGTCTGCTCAAGAAGGCCAATCTCCGCCGCAGCTGAGGCTGCGGTTTGGTTGGTCAAAGTCGGGGAGTGGCGACACCGCGGTGTCGCAGGGCTTTCCAGTTAGGGTAATTCAGGTTAAAATTGCGCGTTTACCGCGCACGAAACGCATCGGAGAAAGTACATCATGGCGCGCATCGCGGGTGTCAATTTGCCGGTCCAGAAGCATGTCTGGGTTGGTCTGCAGAGCATTTACGGTATCGGCCGCAGCCGGGCCAAGAAGGTCTGCGTGGATGCTGGCGTGGTTCCGACCACCCAGATCAAGTCCCTCAGTGAAGGCGAGGTGGAGAAGATCCGCCATGAGATCGCCAAGTACACCGTCGAAGGCGATCTGCGCCGTGAGGTGGGCATGGCCATCAAGCGTCTGATGGACCTGGGTTGCTACCGTGGCCTGCGCCATCGTCGTGGCCTGCCGGTGCGCGGTCAGCGCACACGTACCAACGCACGTACCCGCAAGGGTCCCCGTCGCGCAATCAAGAAGTAACGGATTCCGAATATGGCTAAGCCGGTCAAGACCAAGAAGAAGATCAAGCGCGTTGTCACGGATGCCGTGGCCCACGTGCAGGCCTCCTTCAACAACACCATCGTCACCATCACCGATCGTCAGGGCAATGCCTTGTCGTGGGCTACCGCCGGCGGCGCCGGTTTTCGTGGCTCGCGCAAGTCGACCCCGTTCGCTGCCCAGGTGGCCGCCGAAAAGGCCGGCCGCGCGGCAGGCGACTACGGCGTGAAGACGGTGGAAGTACGCATCAAGGGCCCCGGCCCGGGCCGCGAGTCGGCGGTGCGTTCGCTGAACGCGTTGGGCTACAAGGTGCTCAACATCATCGACGTCACGCCGATTCCGCACAACGGCTGCCGTCCCCCCAAGAAGCGTCGAGTCTAAGGAGCATACCCATGGCCCGTTATCGTGGAGCTACCTGCAAACTCGCCCGTCGTGAGGGTGCAGATCTCAGCCTGAAGAGCCCGGCGCGCGCGCTGGACTCCAAGTGCAAGCTGGAAAACAAGCCCGGCCAGCATGGCGCGAACAAGCGCATGCGCATGTCCGACTATGCCGTGCAGCTGCGTGAAAAGCAGAAGGTCAAGCGCATCTACGGTGTGCTCGAGCGCCAGTTCAGCAACTACTACACCAAGGCATCGACGTCCAAGGGCAACACCGGTGAAAACCTGTTGCGCCTGCTCGAAAGCCGCTTGGACAACGTCGTCTATCGCATGGGCTTCGCGGTCACGCGCGCCCAGGCTCGTCAGCTGGTTGCCCACAAGGCGATCCTGGTGAACGGCAAGAAGGTGAACATCCCTTCGTACCAGGTTCGTCCGGGCGACGCGATCGCGTTGACCGAGCGCGCCCGCAGCCAGCTGCGCGTGCAGGAAGCGGCGACCGTATTCGACACCATGGACCTGCGTCCGGTCTGGGTCGAGGTCGACGCCAAGAAATTCGAAGGTACGTTCAAGTCGGTGCCGGATCGCGGTGATCTGCCGTCCGACATCAATGAAGCACTGATCGTCGAGCTTTACTCGAAGTAATCACCGGAGCTCTGCATGGCAGTTTCGTCAACTAGTGTGCTGCGGCCTCGGGGCCTCAGCGTCGAACAGCTCGGAGCCAACCGCGCCAAGGTGGTGGTCGAGCCGCTCGAGCGTGGCTTCGGCCATACCCTGGGCAACGCGCTGCGCCGCGTGCTGCTCTCCTCGATTCCTGGCAGTGCCATCGTCGAGGTGGAAATCGATGGCGTGCTGCACGAATACACCACTCTGGAAGGCCTGCAGGAGGACGTCATTGAAGTCCTGCTCAACCTCAAGGACGTGGCGATTCGTCAGCATACGGGTGATGAAGTCACCCTGACCCTGTCGAAGAAGGGCAAGGGCGTGGTCACGGCCGGCGACATCGTCGTCGACCATTCGGTGGAAATCATCAACCCCGAACACGTGATCTGCCACTTGACCAAGGACATCGCGCTCAACATGCGCCTGAAGGTGCGTCGTGGTGTCGGCTACCAGCCGGCCAGCTCGCGCCAGCATCCGGATGACGAGGCGCGCCCGATCGGTCGCCTGCAGCTGGACGCGTCGTTCGCGCCGGTGCTGCGCGTGGCCTACGAGGTGGACGCAGCTCGTGTCGAGCAGCGCACCAACCTCGACAAGCTGGTGCTGGACATCGAGACCAACGGCACGATCGGTGCTGAAGACGCGGTCCGCAAGGCCGCCGAGATCATCAACGACCAGCTGTCGGTGTTCGGTGACTTCTCGCGTCGCGAGAGCGCCACCGACAAGGCGGAGAAGAGCGGTTTCGACCCGCTGCTGCTGCGTCCGATCGACGATCTGGAGCTGACCGTGCGTTCGGCGAACTGCCTGAAGGCCGAGAGCATCTACTACATCGGCGACCTGGTGCAGAAGACCGAGGTCGAGCTGCTGAAGACGCCGAACCTGGGCAAGAAGTCGCTGACCGAAATCAAGGACGTGCTGGGCGGGCGTGGTCTCGCACTGGGCATGAAACTCGAGAACTGGCCGCCGCCGGGCTTGTCCCACGGCATGCAGTTGGGTTGATGAGCTTTGCCGGCGCGATCGATTGCTGATCGCCCCGGCAGGAACGACTGGGCGAGCGGGTACATGACGGCTCGCCAGGCACCATAAGCAGCCATTCAAGGCTGCACTCTTCAGAAAAGCCCGTTCCCACAGGGCTTTTTATAAGCGGGTAACCGCGGGAAGCCGGACCTGAGCGCCGGCTTTTCATAACAACAGACAGAGAGTTTTTCGCCATGCGCCACCAAAAATCCGGACGCAAACTCAACCGCACCAGCAGCCACCGCGAAGCGATGTTTCGCAACATGGCCTCGTCACTGGTGAAGCACGAGCTGATCCGCACCACCCTGCCCAAGGCGAAGGAACTTCGCCGTGTAGCCGAGCCGCTGATCACGCTCGCCAAGGTCGACGGTGTGGCCAATCGCCGCCTTGCCTTCTCGCGCATGCGCGACAAGGAAGCGGTCGGCAAGCTGTTCGTCGAGCTGGGGCCGCGTTACAAGGAGCGTCCCGGCGGCTACCTGCGCATCCTCAAGTGCGGCTTCCGCCCGGGCGACAATGCGCCGATGGCGTATGTCGAGCTGGTCGGTCGCCCGCAGGTCGAAGCTGTCGACGCCGAATAAGTCTGTCGGCCGCGGTCGATAGGGCTCGGCATTCAGACGTCCAAACACGAAACCCGGCCGGGCGACCTGCCGGGTTTTCGTGTATGTGGGCATCGACGAACCGGATATTTCCCCCGGGATGCCGCAAGCCTGCTGACAGCGCCCCGGCGAACAGGTAAGGTCATTGTTCCGCAACGCAACAATCCGCCATGAATCCATTCCGCTGGTCGTACCGTGTCAGTTTTCTCGTCGGTTTCCTGATCTGCGCAGGCCTGCTCGGCTTTGCGCTGTATGCCGAATACGGGCTGGGCATGACACCGTGCCCGCTGTGCGTCTTCCAGCGCATCGCCTTCCTGTTCATGGCGCTGTTTTTCCTGCTGGGCGGGCTGCATGCGCCACGCGGCAACGGCCGCTGGGCCTATGCGGGGCTGGTGCTGGCGAGTGCCGTGGGCGGCATCGTTACTGCCGGCCGCCATCTGTGGCTGCAGAGTCTGCCGGCCGACCAGGTGCCCTCCTGCGGCCCCGGGCTGGGTTACATGCTGGACGCGTTCCCGTTGTCGAAGCTGTTGAAGCTGGTGTTCACCGGTTCCGGCGAGTGCGCCAAGGTTGAGCCCATCCTCGGCCTGCCGATGCCAGCCTGGAGCCTGCTGTGGTTCGTCGCGCTGGCCGTGCTGGCGGTCGTGGCGGCGTGGCGCCGGGCCGCATCGAAGTGAATGCCCCTGCTGTTGCCAAGGCCGTGCGATGAATCCTGTTTTGCCGAACACGTTTACGCCCAGTGACTGGACTCCCGGTTCCTGGCAGCAGCGCGTGGCGCTGCAGCAGCCGCATTACGACGATGCGGTCGAGCTGGCCCAGGCCAGCGTGCATCTTGCCCAGTTGCCGCCACTGGTGACGTCGTGGGAGGTGCTGGCGCTGAAGCAGGCACTGGCCGAGGCGCAGGAAGGCGGGCGTTTCCTGTTGCAGGGTGGCGACTGCGCGGAAAGCTTCGCCGACTGCACCAGCCCGGTGATTTCCAACCGGCTGAAGGTGCTGCTGCAGATGAGCCTGGTGCTGGTGCACGGGCTGAAGAAGCCGGTGCTGCGGGTGGGCCGTTTTGCCGGGCAATACGCGAAGCCGCGCTCGACCGATACCGAGACCCGCGACGGCGTGACCCTGCCGAGCTTTCGTGGCGACGTGGTCAACAGTCCGGCGTTCACCGCCGAGGCGCGTCGTCCCGATCCGCAACGGCTGATCCGGGCGCATGCGCATTCCGCGCTGACGATGAACTTCGTGCGCGCGCTGATCGACGGCGGCTTTGCCGATCTGCATCATCCGGAGTACTGGGACCTGGCCTGGGTCGAGCATTCGCCGCTGGCTGCCGAGTACCGGCAGATGGTCGCCGCCATCGGCGACTCGCTGCGCTTCATGGAGACCCTGGCCGGCCCGATCGCCGGGTTCTCCAAGGTGGATTTCTTCACTTCGCACGAAGCGCTGCTGCTGCATTACGAGCAGGCGCTGACCCGCCAGGTGCCGCGCCACCCCGGCTGGTTCAACCTGTCCACCCACTTTCCGTGGATCGGCATGCGCACGGCGGCGCTGGACGGTGCCCACGTGGAGTATTTCCGTGGCATCCGCAATCCAGTCGCGGTGAAGGTGGGGCCTTCGGTGACACCCGGGCAACTGCTGCCGCTGATCGATGCGCTGAACCCGCGTGACGAGCCGGGGCGGCTGACCCTGATCCATCGCATGGGCAACGCGAAGATCGCGACCGCGCTGCCACCGCTGCTGGAAGCGGTGAAGCGCGAGGGCCGGCGCGTGCTGTGGGTGGCCGATCCGATGCACGGCAATACCGAGAACACCTCGAATGGCCACAAGACCCGCCGCTTCGACAACATCCGCGGCGAGCTGGAGCAGGCGTTCGACCTCCATGCGGCGGCCGGTACCCGACTCGGCGGCGTGCACCTGGAGCTGACCGGCGAGGATGTCACCGAATGCATGGGTGGCGCCCGCGACCTGTCCGAGAGCGACCTCGACCGTGCCTACAAGTCGATGGTCGATCCGCGCCTGAACTACGAGCAGTCGCTGGAGCTGGCGATGTTGATCGTGCGCAAGTCGGTGGGCGGACAGGGCTGACGCGCCAGGTCGGGCGTACGATGAAAAGGCGGCCACCGGCCGCCTTTTCCCGTTGCAGGCTCAGTGAATGGTTGTCACCGGCTTGCCGCCGACCGTATCCAGGAACTGCGGCGGCTGCCATGCCCTGGCATGTTGCTCGAAACCGTAGGCGATCGAGATCAGCGTCGGCTCGCTCCACTGCGCGCCGAACAGCACGATGCCGACCGGCAGGCCGTGGGCGAAGCCGGCCGGTACGGTGATCGAGGGATAGCCGGCCACGGCCGCCGGCTGCGAGGCGCCGCCGACAGTGGGGTCGCCGCTGACGATGTGGTCGCCCAGCACCGGATCGGTCATGAAGGCCGGGCCCCACGACGGTGCCAGCAAAGCGTCCAGGTGCTGCGCCTTCAGGGCAGCGTCGATGCCCTGCGGGCCGGACAGCCGCTTCGCCTGCGCCAGTGCGTTCGTATATGCCTTCTCGCTGAGCGGCCCCTTCTTCTCGGCCTGCTCGAACAGTTCCTGGCCGAACCAGGCCATCTCTTCGCCGGCATGCGCCTGGTTGAACGCGATCAGGTCGGCCAGCGTCTTCACCTTGAGGCCCGTGCGGCCGGACAGATAGGCGTTGATGTCGTGCTTGAAGTCGTACAGCAACACGGTGATCTCCGGCTTGCCGAGCTCGGCCAGGTGCGGCAGCGTGACCGGGTCGACGATGATCGCGCCTTGTGCCTTCATCAGCGCGATCGACTGCTCCAGCACGCGGTCGGCGTTCGGCTCGGCGCCGGCGAGCTGGCGCACCACGCCGATGCGTTTGCCCTTGAGTCCGTTCGGATCGAGGAAGCGGCGGTAGTCGGTGGCATGTCGATCGGCCTCGGCGGTGGCCGGGTCGCGCGGGTCGCTGCCGGCGATCACGCTGAGCAGGGCGGCGGCGTCGGCCACGTTGCGCGCCATCGGACCGGCGGTGTCCTGGCTGTGGCTGATCGGCACGATGCCGGCGCGGCTGACCAGGCCAAGGGTGGGCTTGATGCCGACGATGCCGTTCATCGCGGCAGGGCAGATGATCGAGCCGTCGGTCTCGCTGCCGATCGCCACCGTGGCCAGGCCTGCCGCCACCGCGGCGCCGGACCCGGCGCTGGAGCCGCACGGGTTGCGGTCGAGCACGTAGGGATTGCGGGTCTGCCCGCCACGCCCGCTCCAGCCGCTGCTGGCATGGTTGGAGCGGAAGTTGGCCCATTCGCTCAAGTTGGTCTTGCCCAGGATCAGCGCACCGGCCTGGCGCAGCCGTTCGACCAGGCCGGCGTCGCGCGGCGCCGGCGCATCGGCCAGTGCCAGCGAGCCGGCGGTGGTGAGCATGCGGTCGCCGGTGTCGATGTTGTCCTTCAGCAGCACCGGAATGCCGTACAGCGGGCCGCGCGACTTGGCACTGCCGCGTGCGTCGTCGAGCGTGCCGGCCAGTTGCAGCGCGTCGGGGTTCGTCTCGATTACCGCGCGCAGGGCAGGGCCGGAACGATCGATCCGCTGGATGCGTTCGAGCAACTCCTGCGTCAGCTGGCGGCTGTCCAGCGTGCCGGCATCCATGTGCTGCTGCAGCTGGTCGATGGACGCGTAGGCGACACTCGGCGGTGTGGCCTCGGCGGCCAGCGCCGGGCCGGCAAGCAAGGCAGTGACGAGTGCGGCGAGATGGACGGCTGAACGGTTCACGGTAACCCCCGGTTTCGTGATGCGGCATGTTGTCGCGTGGCCCCAGCTTAGCGCCGGTCCGGCATGGGTGCTGCTTTCGCAAGCGTACAATCGCCGGATGAATACGAACGCCAGCCTGTGTCATGCCAAGCCGTTCGGTGTTGTCACCCTGTTCGCGGTCGCCCTGTTCTACGGCACCGCCAGTCGCGCCGCCGACAACCCCCCGATTCCCGACACCTTGCAGCAGCGCATCGCCGCCTGCACCACCTGCCATGGCGTGCATGGCGAAGGCACGCCCGGCAGCGGCTATTTCCCGCGCCTCGCCGGCAAGCCGGCAGCCTACCTGGCGCGCCAGATGCAGGATTTCCAGAACGGCCTGCGCAAGTACGCGCCGATGGAGTACACCGTGCGCCAACTGCCGCCGGCGTACATGCGAGAGATCGCCGAGTACTTCGCGGTGCAGCAGGTGCCGTACAGCCGTTCGCCGTTGCCGCCGGTGTCCACCGCGGCGCTGCAGCGTGGCGAGCAGCTGGTCAGTAAGGGCGACCCGGCGCGCAAGATTCCGGCCTGCGCCAGCTGCCACGGCAGCCAGCTGACCGGCGTGGAGCCGTCCACGCCGGGTCTGGTCGGCCTGCCGTACGACTACATCAGCGCGCAACTGGGCTCCTGGCGCACGCATACCCGCGCCACGGTGGCACCCGATTGCATGGCGACGGTGGCGAACCGGCTCAGCGAGTCGGACATCACCGCCGTGGCGGCAGCGCTGGCCAGCCGCGAGTTGCCGGCCGACACGCACGCGCAACCGGCCGGCTCGGTGACGCCGCCGTTAGCCTGTGGCGTGCTGGGCGCGACGGGAGACCCGTCATGAGGTGGCTGCGTTGGCTGTTGCTGCTGATCGTGCTGCTGGTGGCGTTGGTGTTGGGTTGGGTGTTGTTCGGCGGCAGTGGCAGCCGGCCGACCCCGCCGGCCGCGAGCAAAATCGCGGCGACCACCTTGCGCGATCCGGCACTGATCGCGAAAGGCGAATACCTGACCACGGTCGGCGACTGCGCCGGCTGCCATACCGCGCAAGGTGGTGCGCGCTACGCCGGCGGGCGCTCGCTGGCCACGCCGTTCGGTGATATCCCGGTGCCCAACATCACGCCCGATCGCGAGACCGGCCTGGGCGACTGGAGCTTCGAGGACTTCTGGCAGGCGCTGCACAGCGGCAAGGGCCGTCATGGCGAACTGCTGTACCCGGCGTTCTCGTACATCTCGTACACCAAGGTGAACCACGACGATGCACTGGCGATCTTCGCCTACCTGCAATCGCTGGCGCCGGTGCACCAGCCGGCCGTCGCATCGGCGCTGGCGTTCCCCTACAGCGTGCGCAAGAGCCTGGCGGCGTGGCGCACGTTGTACTTCAAGGAGGGCGAGTTCAAGCCCGATCCGGCGCAGTCGGCCGAGTGGAACCGCGGCGCCTATCTGGTGCAGGGACTGGGCCACTGCAACGAATGCCATGCCGCGCGCGACACGCTCGGCGGCACGCCGCAGGACGTGCACCTCACCGGCGGCCAGATCCCGATGCAGAACTGGTACGCGCCCGACCTGAGCACGCAGAAGAACGGTGGCCTGGAAGGCTGGGGCGCACAGGACATCGTCGACCTGCTGAAGACTGGCCAGTCCGCAAGGGGCGCGGCGTTCGGCCCGATGGCCGCGGTGGTGTCGGGCAGCACCCAGCACATGAGCGACGCCGACCTGCGCGCGATAGCCAGCTACCTGCAGTCGCTGCCGCCGCGGGCTCCGCTGGCCGAGCCGAGTTCGCCGTTCGACACCAGGGCGCTGACCGAACAGGGCGGGAAGGTCTACGCGAAGCACTGCGCCGAATGCCATGGCAAGCGCGGCGAGGGCGTGGCCGGAGTCTATCCGCCTCTGGACGGCAACTCCTCGGTAACCGAACCGACCGGCATCAACGCGACCCGGATGGTCCTGCTCGGCGGTTTCGCGCCGGTCACCGCGGCCAACCAGCGACCGTACTCGATGCCGCCGTTCGCGCAGCAGCTGAACGACGGCGAGGTGGCGGCGGTGGTTACCTATATCCGCCGCGCGTGGTCGAACAAGGCTTCGATCGTGCGCGCCCAGGGTGTCAGCACATACCGGCACACACCGGTCGAGTGAGCTCGCGAGTCCCTACGGAGTGGCATGAACGGCGTGGTACAGCTCGCTCAACGCCAGCCATGGCGCCAGGTCCCAGTGTCCGCGCGCCTGGCCGGACGGCGACGGCAACACGACCAGTCGTGTGTCGCCGATGGTTTCGTCCAGCAGCCCGCAGCTGACCGCGTGGCCAAGTGCGCTGCGTGCCGCGTTCTTGCTGGTGAAGGCGAGCAGGCGTGGGGCGTGGCGTTCGATCTTGGCGACCAGCGCGGGCGCGTCGAACGCGTCGCGCGGCAGTTCGTCGTCGTTGCCCATGTGGCGCTTGGCCAGGTCGGTGAGGCCGATGCTGTAATCGAGCAGCAGGGGAAACTCCGGCGGCAGCAGCAGGCGCGGAGTCAGCCCGGCGTCGAACAACGCGCGCCAGAACAGGTTGCCGGGGTGGGCGTAGTAGGCGCGTTCGGCGGCCGAACGCCGGCCCGCGGCGGTGCCGCAGAACACCAGCGCCAGCCCGGGCTGCAGCAGGTCGGGCAGGATGTGGCGTTCAGTCCGGCGCGGCATGCTCGTCCAGCAGGAAATCGGTGAACTGGAAGCGCCCGTCGCGCAGCACGGATTCGCCGCGGCGCAGTTTGAGCGGTCGGTGGAACAGCGGCCCGGCGTAGCTCAGCGTGTGGAATTCGCCGCGCTCGCCGCAGGGGTCGACGCCGGCCGGCAGCGCGTCGAGCAGGGCGGCGTCGTAGTCGCGGCCGCAAAAGTCCGCGTCGAGCTGCTGGGTATCCACGCAGCACAGCACCGCACGATGGCCTTCGCCGACGAAGCGGCGCGCCAGCGCGGCGGTGTCCTCGCCCCACAGCGGGAACACCGCGCGCCAGTTTTCGCGGCCGAGCTGGCGCACGCGGTAGTCGCGCACATCCTCCAGGAACAGATCGCCGAACGCACAGTGGCGGATCCCCGGCCAGCGCATGCGCGCCTCGACCAGCGCCTGCGCGTGCGCCGCCTCATAGGCCTCGTTGCTGCCGGGCCAGTCCAGCATCACCTCCAGCAGCGGCAGGCCCAGCGCGGCGGCCTGTGCCTGCAGCACGGCGCGCGGGGTGCCGTGCATGGCCACGCGCTGGTAGTTGCGGTTGACCGTGGTGAGCAGGCCGGTCACCCGCCACTGCGGATCGGCCAGCAAGCGCTGCAGGGCCAGCAGGCAGTCCTTGCCGCCGCTCCAGGCCAGCAGGGTAGGCGTCGGCGTGGACGTCGTCATGCGTTCAGCTCCAGGGTGATTGGTCGGGCGGCGGCACTCCGCACGTCAGTGTCCATTTTGCGTTATCCGGCCCGGCCATGCGGATTCCATGCAGTGGTTCATCGACAGTCCGTGGCCGCACCGCTATAAAGATCATCTGTCCGGGGGAGTATGCGGTGAGCGAAGAAATCCTGATCAACGTGACCCCGCGCGAGACGCGGGTCGGGGTGGTCGAGAACGGCATGCTGCAGGAGGTGCACGTCGAGCGGGCGTCCCGGCGCGGCTATGTCGGGAATATCTACAAGGGCCGCGTGCAGCGGGTGATGCCGGGCATGCAGGCGGTATTCGTGGAGATCGGGCTGGAGCGCGCGGCGTTCCTGCACGCCTCCGACATCGTGCGCCCGCCGCCGCCCGAAGGTGCCGAATCGAACGGCAACGGCAATGGCCACGTGCCCTCGATCAGCGAACTGGTGCATGAAGGCCAGGAGATCGTGGTGCAGGTCGTGAAGGACCCGATCAGCACCAAGGGTGCGCGATTGTCGGCGCACCTGTCGATTCCCTCGCGCTACCTGGTGCTGCTGCCGTATGCACGGACCCTGGGCATTTCCGCAAGGATCGAGGACGAGGCCGAGCGCCAGCGGCTGCGCGACGTGCTGACCCCGCTGATCGGCGACACCCCGCTGGGCTACATCGTGCGCACCAATGCCGAGGGCCAGAGTGCCGAGTCGCTGGCGTTCGACGTGGCCTACCTGGGCAAGGTATGGCGGGTGGTGCAGGAGAACATCGCCAAGGCCAGGGTCGGCGAGCGCGTGTACGAGGAGTTGTCGCTGCCGCTGCGCAGCCTGCGCGACATGCTCAACGAGGACATCGAGAAGGTGCGGGTGGATTCGCGCGCGACGTTCGAGAACGTGGTCAAGTTCGTGCACAAGTTCATGCCGAGCCTGGACGATCGCATCGAGCACTACGACGGCGAGCGGCCGATCTTCGACCTGTACGGCGTCGAGGACGAGATGCAGCGCGCGCTGAAGAAGGAGGTGCCGCTGAAATCCGGCGGCTACCTGATCGTCGACCAGACCGAGGCGATGACCACGATCGACGTCAACACCGGCGCCTACCTGGGTACGCGCAACCTGGAAGAAACCGTCTACCGCACCAACCTGGAGGCGGCGCAGGCGGCGGCGCGCCAGCTGCGGCTGCGCAACCTGGGCGGCATCATCATCATCGACTTCATCGACATGAGCGATGAGGAACACAAGCGCCAGGTGCTGCGCATGCTCGGCAAGGGACTGGCGCGCGACCACGCCAAGACCACGGTGTACCCGATGTCGGCGCTGGGCCTGGTCGAGATGACCCGCAAGCGCACCACCGAAAGCCTGGCCCGCCAGCTGTGCGAGCCGTGCCCGACCTGCAGCGGTCGCGGCGTGCTGAAGACCGCCGAAACGGTGACCTACGAGATCTTCCGCGAGATCACCCGGGCGGTGCGCCAGTTCAACGCGCAGAAGCTGCTGGTGATGGCAAACCCGGCCGTGGTGAACCGGATCCTGGAGGAAGAATCCAGCGCGGTCGCGGAACTGGAAGAGTTCATCTCCAAAAGCATACGCTTTCAGGCTGAAGAGCATTATTCGCAGGAACAGTTTGATGTCGTCTTGCTGTAAATCCGGCTGCCGTAAATTCGACTGGGGCCGCTGCGCGTGAACGCGTTGTGGCAGCGGCGGCTGCACCGTTGTGCCCGCGCGTCGGGCTGGACCGTCGGGGTCGCGCTGATCCTGCTTGCCGTCATCGCGGCGCTGGCCCAGTTGCTGCTGCCGCTGCTGGCGCGGCACCCGGACTGGGTGGCCGCACAACTCAGTGCACGGCTGCAGCGTCCGGTCAGCTTTGCCTCGATGGAGGGGCGCTGGACCGGCTCCGGCCCAGAGTTCGTGATGCACGGGGTGACCATCGGTGCGGCGGCCGGCGAGAGCGGCGCTGCGCTGCAGCTGCCCGAGTCCGAACTGAAATTCGACTTCGGCGGCTGGCTGCTGCCGTCGCGGCACCTGCTCAACCTGCACGTGCGCAACCTGCAACTGGACCTGCTGCACGATGCCCACGGCTGGCACGTCAACGGCATCGGCGTGGCCGGTGGCAGCGGCCGGCAACCGCTGTCGCTGGGCCGGCTGTCGGCCGACCTGTGGCTGGAAGATCTGCGCGTGGTGGTTACTGACGCCACCCTGGACAAGCACTACACGCTGCTGTCGAAACAGCTGCGGCTGAGCCACCAGGGCAGCCATATCCGTTTCGGCGGCGTGCTGCGGCGCGATGGCGTGAGCGCCGCGGTGCGCACCGCCGGCCGCTTCCGCGATGACGGCAGCGCGGGCCAGGTGTGGGCCAGCGTCGACGGCACCGAACTGAAGCCGTTGCTGGACGGCATCGATATGGGCGGCTATGCGGTCGATCACGGCCGCGGCTGGCTGAATGCCTGGCTCGACTGGCGCAAGGGCCAGCTGAGCCGCAGTCTGGTCCGTTTCGACCTGGACACGCTGGCGGTGATCGCGCCCACGGGTGGCAGGGCCAGCGTGGCGTCGCTGCACGGCTTGGCTGGCGTGCGCCATGTCGACGACGGCTACGACGTGCGCTGGGCCGGCGACGACGGCAGCGCACTGGCGTTGAGCCTGCACCGGCCCGGCACCGAAGACGCCAGCGCGGACGTTGCCGCGCGCAAGCTACAACTGGCGCCGCTGCTGCCGTGGCTGGCGTTGAAGCCGGCGCTGGCGCCGGCGCTGGCGCAGTGGCTGGGCAGCGGGCATCCGCGCGGCGAGCTGGACCGGCTCGCCTTGCACTGGAATCACGCCGAGGGACTGCACTCGGTCGACCTGGCGTTCAATGGCCTGGGCATTGACCCGGTCGGCAAGCTGCCGGGCGTGAGCAACCTGCACGGCGAGTTGCGCGGCGATGTCGAGGCGCTGTCGCTGGAACTGCCGGCGCAAGTCACCACGCTGAGCTTTCCGCACACGTTCCGCGAGCCGTTGGTGATGTCGACGCTGGCCGGCACGCTGGCGTTCTGGCCGCAGGACGGCGACTGGCACATCGGCGTCGACGCGCTGGATTTCGCCGGCGCCGGCTATGCCGGCCAGGCTCGCGGCGAGCTGGTGCTGCCGGCGCAGGGCGGCGCTCCGTTCATGGACATGTACGCGAAGCTGGACCATGCCGACGTGGTCGCCGCCAAGCGGTTCTGGCCGCTGGGCTCGATGTCGCCCGGCACCATCGCCTGGCTCGATCACGGCCTGCAGGCGGGCCGCCTCGACGAGGCGCAGGTGCTGGTGCGCGGCGACCTGCACGACTGGCCGTTCCGGCACAACGAAGGGCGCTTCGAGGCACGCGCGGTGATCAGCGACCTCACCCTCGACTACGGCAAGGGCTGGCCACGTGCCGAAGGCGTCAGCGCGGTGGCCAACTTCATCAACAACGGCATGCTGGTCGAAGCCAGCGATGGGCACTCGCTCGGGGTGAAGGTGGAGCGGGCGGTCGCCGTGATCCCGGACTTCCACGACGCGCTGCTCGACCTCAACGTGCAGGGCAGCGGCAGCGGCGCCAGCCTGATGGAATTCGTGCGCAAGAGCCCGGTCGGCAGCCGCGAGGCCAGCACGCTGGCCAAGCTGAAACTGGGCGGCAGCGGCACGTTCGACTTCCACCTGGCACTGCCGTTGAAGGCGGGCGGGGAACTGCAGCTGGACGGCCTGGCCCAGTTGAAGGACGCCGACCTCAGCGCGCCGGAATGGAAGCTCCAGCTGGACAAGCTCAACGGCCCGCTGAAGTTCGATGCGCACGGCATGCAGGCCGGCCCGCTGGACGCCGGCTTCCGCGGCCAGCCGTCGACCTTGCAGCTGGCGATCGCGGCGGCCAACCGCGACCCGGCCACGGTGCTGTCGGCGCAGCTGCACGGCAACTACCGCATGGCCGAACTGGTGCAGGACTATCCGTCACTGGGCTGGATCGGCCTGCTGGCCGACGGGCGCAGCGCGTTCGACATCGGCTTCGCCATCGCCCGCGTGGCGGGCAGCGATACGTTGGCGCAGACCCTCAGCGTCGACTCGTCGCTGGACGGCATCGCGCTGGACCTGCCGGCGCCGCTGCACAAGCCGGCATCGGCCAGCTTGCCGCTGCACCTGACGATGAGCCTGCCGGTTGGCGGCAGTGCGCTGCGGATCGGCCTGGGCGATGCGATGCGCGGCTACCTGCGCCTGGCCGACGGCGAGCAGCGACCGCTGGCCGGCACTCTCGCGTTCGGCGACCAGATGCCCGAGACCTTGCCGGATCGCGACCTGCGCATCCGCGGTCACGCCAGCCGGCTCGACGTCACCGGTTGGGTGCAGCGCGCGGTGGCCGGCAGCGGCGGCGGCAGCGGCGGACCGGGGCTGGAAAGCCTCGACGTCAGTACCGACCAGGCCGAATGGTTCGGCAGCGAGCTGGGCGCGTTGAAGCTGCACGCCACGCTGCAGCCGGACGTGCTGAGCGTGGACGTGGACGGCCCGGCGATGCTCGGCAACTACAGCATGCCGACGCGGGAACTCGACAAGCGCGGCGTCACCGCGCGGCTGAAACGGTTGCACTGGCCGAAGGACCCCGCGTCGGAGACCGCCAGCCATCCGGCCAAAACCACCGCCGGCGCCACGACACCGGCCGCCGCAGCCTCTGCCGTTCCAGCACCCGATCCGGCCAATACCGGGTTCAACCCGGCCGCGCTGCCGCCGTTCCACGTGTGGGTGGGCGACCTGCGCATGGGCGACGCGAAGCTCGGCGAAGCGCGCCTGGAAACCTGGCCGACGGCGGACGGCCTGCACATCGAGCAGCTGCGTGCGCTGTCCAGCCGCGTGCAGATCAACGCCAGCGGCGACTGGAACGGTAACGCCAGCAACAGCCGTACCCACATGAAGATCAGCTTCGCCGCCGAGGATCTCGGCGCGATGCTGGGCGCGCTCGGTTTCGACGGGCTGGTCAACGGCGGCAAGACGCGCGACCAGCTCGATGCCAGCTGGCCCGGCGCACCCAGCGGACTGTCGCTGGCGACCATGGACGGCACGCTCAGCATCCAGGTCAACGACGGTCGCATTCCCGAAGCCGCGTCGCCGGGCGTGGGGCGCCTGCTCGGGCTGGTCTCGCTGGCCGAGTTGCCGCGCCGGCTCACCCTGGATTTCGGCGACGTGTTCGGCAAGGGGCTGGCGTTCGACTCGATCACCGGCGACTTCAAGCTGGCCAACGGCAACGCCACCACCGACAACCTGGTGATCGCCGGCCCGGCGGCGAACATCAGCGTCACCGGCCGCACCGGCTTGCGCGCCAAGGATTACGACCAGCAGATGCTGGTGGTGCCGCATGTCGGCAACAGTCTGCCGCTGGTCGGTGCGGTGGTCGGCGGCCCGATCGGTGCGGCGGCCGGCTTCGCCGTGCAGGGCCTGCTCGGCAAGGGCCTGAACCAGGCCGCCAGCGCGCGCTATCGGGTCACCGGCAGCTGGGACGACCCGGTGATGACCCTGCTCGAGAAGCGCGGCACCGTCACGGCACCGGCCGCGCCCTTGCTCAATCCCGCCCTCAGCCTGCCTGCCGCGGCCCGCAGCGGGCAACCGCCGGCACTGCTTGGATTGCCGGCCGCCCCGGGCAGCGCCACGCTGCCGGCTGCGGCCAGCTCGGTCCACCACTGACCGGCGCGATCATTCCGGCGATTCGGCGGGTGTCTTGCCGCGGCGGAACGGAAACAGCTGCTGCCGGACGAAGCCGTCGGGCATGTAGTCGCCGACCACGCCGTAGCGCTCTGGAAACTTCTTCGTCGAGGTCACCGCGGTGCCGAACAGGTAGTCGATGAACGCGTAGTGCGCGGCATAGTTCCTGTCGATCGCCTCGTCGTCGGAGGCGTGGTGCCAGTGGTGGAAATCCGGCGTCACGATCAGGTATTTCAGCGGCCCCCACGGCAGACGCACGTTGGCGTGGTTGAACACCGCCTGGAAGCCCACGATCAGGATGTAGCCGTTCATCGCGGCCTCGGAGAAACCGAGGATGTACAGCGGCGCCAGCACGCAGACGCGGGTGGCGATCAGCTCCAGCATGTGCTGACGCGAGCCGGCCAGCCAGTCCATCGTCTTCACGCTGTGATGCACCGCGTGGAAGCGCCACAGGAACGGCACCTCGTGATACGCGCGATGCGTCCAGTACTGCGCCAGGTCGGCGACCAGCACGCACAACAGCAACTGCGGCACGAAGCTGATGTGCTGCACGGTCTGCTGGAAATCGCTGCTGACCAGCCAGCCGAACAGGTGGTGCAGCAGGAAGTTCACCGTGAGCAGCGCCAGCCCCACGATGAAATGGTTCACCGCGAAATGCTTCAGGTCGGTCTGCCATTCCTTGCGGAAGATCGCCTGGCCCCGATACAGCGGGAACAGCTTCTCGATCACCACGAAGATCAGCGTGGAACCGAGCAGGTCCAGGATGAACCAGTCCAGCCCGAGATATGGCGTGTGGTCGGGAAATTCGCCCACCGGCACCCGCGCGCCGCCCAGCGCCACCGCCGCGATCACCAGCACGAACGCCACGATGTTGAGATTGCGCTGGCGATTCAGGATCAGGTTGCCCAGCGACATGCCGCCCGCCACCAGCAGCGCGACCAGCAGCAGCTGGCGCAGCACATCGACCGAATACTGGCGGCGCAGATCCGGCGTGGTCAGGTATTGCGGGAAGTGGAATGCGAGCACCGCCAGCAGACACAGGAAGCCCAGCGACAGCGCGATCACGCCGCTGATCCTGCCCAGCCCCGGCTTCAGCTCGCCGTTGCGCTGCAGCAGCTCGCGGGTCTCCGTCACCGGTGCCTTCACGGCACGTTCGAGGGCTTCGCGCTTTGAGTGTTCGCTCACGGGTGATCCTTCACGTCGGGCGCCGGCCGGCGCTTCCGGCATGGTAGCGGACCGGCACGAAGGCTTTAAAGGCGCTAGCGCCAGCCCCATGTGGGATAGTTCCCGACCGACCGCCAACGAACTGACTCCATGGATTCCCTGATCGCCCTCGCCGAAAGCAAGCTGTTGTCCCCCGGCGGCATCGCCACCGGCGACCTCGACCGCGTGTTCACCCAGCTGATGGGCCCGTCGATCGACGCCGCCGACCTGTACTTCCAGCATTCGCGCAGCGAGTCGTGGACGCTGGAAGAGGGCATCGTCAAGGACGGCAGCCACTCGATCGAGCAAGGCGTGGGCGTGCGCGCGATCAGCGGCGAGAAGACCGGCTTCGCCTATTCCGACGAGATCGTGCTGCCGCAGTTGCTGGAGGCGTCGAAGGCCGCGCGCGCGATCGCGCACGACGGCAACGGCGCCGGCAAGCCGCTGGCGCTGAACGGTGCACGTCAGCTGTACCCGGCGATCGACCCGGTCGAGAGCCTGCCGAACCCCGAAAAGATCGCGCTGCTGCGTGAGGTCGACGCGTACGCGCGCTCACGTGACCCGCGCATCAAGCAGGTCATCGTCAGCCTCGCCGCGACCATGGACACCATCCTGATCGCCGCCTCCGACGGCACCCTGGCCGCCGACGTGCGCCCGCTGGTGCGCATCAACATCCAGGTGATCGCCGAGCAGAACGGCCGGTGCGAGCAGGGTTACTCCGGCGGCGGCGGCCGCTACGGTTACCGCGAGCTGATCGAGAACGGCCGCGCGCTGGCATTCGCCGATGAAGCAGTGCGCCAGGCACTGGTGAACCTGGATTCCGTCGACGCCCCGGCCGGCCAGATGACCGTGGTGCTCGGCCCCGGCTGGCCCGGCGTGCTGCTGCACGAGGCGATCGGCCACGGCCTGGAAGGCGACTTCAACCGCAAGGGCAGCTCCGCGTTCTCCGGCCGCATCGGCCAGCGCGTGGCGGCGAAGGGCGTCACCATCGTCGACGACGGCACCCTGGTTGGCCGCCGCGGTTCGCTCAGCATCGACGACGAAGGCACCCCGACCGAATGCACCACCCTGATCGAGGATGGCATTCTAAAAGGCTATATGCAGGACAAGCTCAACGCGCGCCTGATGGGCATGGCGCCCACCGGCAACGGCCGCCGCGAATCGTTCACCGCGCTGCCGATGCCGCGCATGACCAATACCTACATGCGGGCCGGCGCGCACGACCCGGGCGAGATCATCCGTTCGGTGAAGAAGGGCCTGTACGCGCCGAACTTCGGCGGCGGCCAGGTCGACATCACCAACGGCAAGTTCACCTTCTCCGCGTCCGAGGCCTACCTGATCGAGGACGGGAAAATCACCCGCCCGGTGAAGGGCGCCACGCTGATCGGCTCCGGCCCCGAGGTGCTCAACCGCGTCTCGATGATCGGCAACGACCTTGCTCTGGATGAAGGCGTGGGCGTGTGCGGCAAGGACGGGCAAAGCGTGCCCGTGGGTGTGGGCCAGCCGACGCTGAAGATCGACTCGATGACGGTGGGCGGCACCGCGTCGTAATCGCGCTGGACGGTTCGTTCGCCATCGGCGTGGCCCGCGAGTTCGAAAGTATTTGCGGGCCAGCGCCTGGCCGGCGTGGTGGCAACCTGTCGCGGCGAAACGGCGCCGCGCCACTCGTCGGGTTGCTTGATCGAAGTCAACATATGGTGCATCCATCGGCTCAGGCTGGCGACATTCTTCCCGGCGACGGAGCGGATGCGCATGAACGGTCACTGCAAGGGCCACGCTGGTGGCCGGTTTGTCTCCATGCACCTGCTACGGCGCTGGATGTTGCTGGTGGTGCTGGCGTGGCTGGCGGTCGTGCCCACCCTGGCGTTGGCCATGCCCTCGTATGCGCGGCAAACCCAGCTCGCCTGCGTGGCATGTCACGTCGGAGCCTTCGGCCCGGAGCTCACCGCGTTCGGGCGGCAATTCAAGCTGATGGGTTACACCATGAAGGTCGGCGACGCAAAGGAGTTGCCGCTGTCGGCGATGCTGGTGGAATCGTTCACGCATACGCAGAAAGCCCAAACGGAAGCTCCGGCCAAGGGCTTCGGCACTAACAACAACACCGAGCTGCAGCAGGCCTCGGTGTTCCTGGCCGGGCGGCTGAGCGAGCACATCGGCGTCTTCGCCCAGGCGACCTATTCCGAGAACGGAGGGCTGCTTGGCTGGGACAACGTGGACCTGCGCTACGCGCGCATGTTCAGCCGCGGCAGCCACTCCGGCATCTGGGGCATCACGGTCAACAACAACCCCACCGTCAGCGATGTGTTCAACACCGCGCCGGCCTGGATGTACCCGTACATGTCGGCGGATCTGGCGCCCGGTGCTCCGGCCCAGCCGATGCTGTTCGGCGGCCTGGGTGGTCAGGTGATTGGCGCCAGTGCCTACGTGCAACTGGACGGCGCCTGGTACCTGGAGGCCGGTGGCTATCGCTCGCTGTCGCCGGCATTCCTGCGCCGCGTCAATGCCGACTACGACGGTCGCCTGAGCGGGATCACGCCGTACGCGCGCGTGACCTACACCTGGAACCTGCCCCAGGGCGACTTCACCGTCGGCGGATTCCTGCTGAGCATGCGCCGCGGCCTGGTCGGCACCAATGACGCGGGCGACGCGGTGCCCGTGGCCGGGCCAACGGACCGCTTTCGCGATATCGGGATGGATTCCAGCTACCAGTACGGCCATGGCGACCACCGCTTTACTGCGGGCGCGCTGTACGTGCGCGAGCAGCAGCGTCTGGACGCCACCTACGCCGACGGCGGTGCCGACCATCTGCACAACAGTCTGTGGGCGTTCAACCTCAAGGGCAGCTACTGGTATCGCCAGACCTATGGCGTGACCCTGGCGTCATTCATCGACGATGGCAGCAACGACGTCACCCTGTACGGCAACAACGGCTCGCCGGATACCCGCGGCGGCATCGTCGAACTCAACTACGCCCCGTTCGGCCAGCCCACTTCGTGGCGGCAGCCCTGGGTCAACGTACGGCTGGGCCTGCAGTACACGTACTTCACGCGCTTCAGCGGGCTGGTGCACAACATCGATGGAGCAGGGCGCAACGCCAGCGCCAACAACACGCTCTACTTTTACGTGTGGCTGGCGATCTGAGCCACGGCGTCGCGCCCGTTCACCCGAAGCGCAGCGAACCCGTCGCCCGCAGGAAAATCCATTCGCCCTGGGTGAAGTCGCAGGCGTTTGCTGCGACACGACCTGGTGCGCGGCAGCCCTCGGCTGCATCCGGAACGAAGGGTTTGTCCAAGCCTGAAGACAGGCCCGGGAGCATCGCCCACGGACGGGCCCGGCACGCGCGCGGCAAGCCAGATTCGAATGCGACCGTGGATGAGTCGCGACTTCCTTCGATTTCGTAATGTCTTGCGAATCAACTACTTGTTGGCATTTTTTTGACGGACGCACGGATCATTCGAATTCGCGGCGTGTTAGCGTCGAGGACTGGCGCGGTCGGGAAATTGTCCGGGGGGATCCACGGCCGCGTCATGGGATTCCGGTCCGTTGGCGACCGGAATTTTTCTGTTCGCACCATCAATTTCGGGGATGAACCATGCAGATGAAGAAGACTTCGCTGTGCTTGGCGATGGGGGCAATCTGGGCGCTGGCGTCCACGGTCGCAACGGCGGCCGGCGTCGATGCAACCTGGAGGACGACGGCCACGCACGCTCACCTGCCGGCCGCGTCGGTGAACATGAGTGACCTGGTGGCATTCGACATGCCACTGCACGTGCAGGTGGCGTTGAAGATCCAGAACAAGGGCACGCTCGACGATTTCATCGCCGCCGCGCACAACCCGGCCAGCCCGCTGTTCCGCACCAAGCTGCAGGCGGGCGATGTCGCCGCGAATTTCCTGCCGAGCCAGACGCAGGCGCAGGCCGTGGCCGATTACCTGAGTCGGGCCGGCTTCACCAACGTCAGCGTGTCGGCCAACCGCCTGCTGGTTTCGGCGGACGGCACGGCCGCGAGTGCGCAGGCAGCGTTCGGCACACGCTTCGTCAAGGCCACCGACGCAAACGGCCATGCGGCATACGCCAACATCGACGACGCCAAGGTGCCGGCGGCGCTAGCCGATTCCGTGCTGTCGGTGAGTGGCCTGCAGACCGTGACGCATCCGCACACCATGATCGTCAAGGCCGCGCTGCAAAACAGTGGCGCGACGACCCACGGCCGGCCAGGCGGTGGCAGCACGCTGGTCGGCCACAACCCGACCACGTTCCCGACGATCTACGACGTCGGCAGCACGCCGACCGCCTCGACGATCACTGTGGGCATCATCAGCGACGGCGACATGACCCAGCCGCTGAAGGATCTGACCAGCTTCACCACCGCCAACCACCTGCCGGCGGTGAATACCCAGGTAGTGACGGTGGGCACGCCGGGCACCGATACCAGCGGCACGCCCGAGTGGGATTTGGACAGCCAGGATATCGTCGGCATGTCCGGCGGCGTCGGCAAGCTGATCTTCTACGCCGCCAACTCGCTGACCAACAGCGCGCTCACCGCGGCGTTCAACAAGGTGGTCAGCGACAACCAGGCGCAGGTCATCAACGTGTCGCTCGGCGAGTGCGAAACCAGCGCCTACCAGGACGGCTCGATGGCGGCGGACGACCAGATCTTCGCGCTGGGCGTGGCGCAAGGGCAGACGTTCTCCATCTCGACTGGCGACTCCGGTTCGAACGAGTGCAGCAAGAAACCGACCGGCACCACGCCGAGCTATCCCGCCAGTTCGCCGTACGTGGTCGCCGTCAGCGGCACGTCGGTAACCACCGGTACTTCCAGCAGTTGGGTCAGCGAAACCTTGTGGAGCGGCGCGGGCGGCAGCCCCAGCACGGTGGAGCCGAAACCGAGCTGGCAGACCCAGGGCGGCGGCGGCACCCGCGACGTGGCCGACGTGGCGTTCGATGCCGATCCGAATTCGGGCGCCATCATCATCGTCAACGGCAGCAACGCACAGTACGGCGGCACCAGCCTGTCCGCACCGCTGTTCGCCGCCACCTGGGCCCGCATGCTGGCAGCCCATCCGGGGCTGGGCTTCGCGGCACCGCACCTGTACACCGTATCCACCGCCAGCTATCACGACATCACCTCCGGCAGCAATGGCGGTGAGACGGCTACGGTCGGCTGGGACTACGCCAGCGGATTCGGCAGCGGCATCGTGAGTGCTTTGAACGCGGGGCTGTAATTTCCGCGATGCGCTGGCGTCCGCCGAGAGGAGGGCGCCCGCGCTGTGTGTGTATGGGCATTGTTACGCGGTCTGTCGGCCCCGTCTCACCGCCGCACGGGGCTCCGGGTGGAGCAGCAGTGGGCCATCCTGGCCCGCATTCGGTGCGCGGTGCTTTACATGTCCGCAGCGAAAAACTTTTTCCGTCGACCGATCAGGCAATGAAACGCGCCAGGTATGTCACGGGATCGAGCGTGCAATGACCATCTATCGATCCCGGTAGCTGGAAGACCTTAGGCTTATCGCGAAAGTCGAAGAGCCTGTACAGACGGTATTTATCCGCGTCCGCGTTGGAGCGCGCGATCTCGTTGCGACTGACATAAAACGGAGTCAGCTCACCGAACGCGGTCGTCTTGACTTCGATCAGGCGCTCGCGACCATTGCTTTCAAAAGACAGGATGTCGTAGCCCAAACCGTCGCCTTGGCTTGCGGCAACATGCTCGACACGCTCGCTCAATGCCTTTTGGCCTTCGCCATGCAATCTGCGCGATTCCAGTTCGAGCACGAACAGCTCGCCTGCGCGACCAAGCGAGCGGTTGCGGGCCTCTCGGGCGAGATAATCGCGCCGGACAGGCGAGAACCGAGGTGCATATTCGGGAGCGGTTTCGCGCACCTTCGCGGGCTTCGGTGCCGGCACCCAGACCGACATGGACTCGTTAACGGCGATCTCGATGGCCGGGCGTTCGACGGCAGCTTGGGCCGCCGCGTCGATGATGGTGTTCCCTTCCAACTGCGATTCCACCACGTCCAGCAGGTCGGACTGGTAATTGGAACGAGGCTTGTAGCCATTGATGCTCGGATAATCCAGCGCGAGCAGGATGGCGCTGATGTTGCAGTGTTTGAACTCGACCGATCCCCGACTGCGGCCATCAAGCTTCCGCATCAGCGCTTCAGCGTGTTCGGTTTTGTTGTAGCGCTGACCGTTAAGCTCCAGCGCCAGCATCGTGAGATATGAGGCAACGCAGGCCTCCACCTCCACCCGCGACCAGTCATCGCCCCTAGCCATGTGATTCGCTTCCCCCAACGGATGCTCAAGTATAGACAGACGGTCGGCACCCGGAGTCGAGAGGGAAACGTGCGGGGGGAAGGCTCGTATTCACGTAGCCGTTTGATCCACCACGATGGCCCGCTGCTCTACCCGGGGTCCCTTGCGCGGCGGTGAGTCGGGGTCGACAGGCCGCGTAGCGGGCATCGGCAGGGGGATGCCGATGCCTTTTCGCACGGGCAAGATGCCCGTTCGAAAAGCCCGGCCCCGGCTCACGGACTTGCCGGGCAGGATGCCCGGCAAGCGCCAAGCGGGGTGTCGTTTTCTCCGGGTTACTTCTCTTTTGGACAAGCAAAAGAGAAGTAACTCGGCCTCCGAAGGAGGACGAAAGCTCTGCACTTGAGCTTTTGAATTCGAGGCAAACGAGAGGAAATGATTCGTCCCTCGAAGGAAGGCGAGAGCACTCCGCTCTATGGGTACGGCACCCAAACAGTGCGTCGCATCACCCTTCGACTTCGCTGCGCTACGCCTGTCCTGAACTCGTCGAAGGGCTCAGGGCGAATGGGGTTTGTTTCGCTTCGATCGGGCAAACGGGCTTTTGATGCCGTTGCCAGAGACAGTCTTCAGCCCTCGGAGGCGTCGCCCGCCTGCAGATCCTTCAACAACTGAAAAATCTCCCGATATGCCCGCGGCGGCTTGTTCGGCGTGTCTTTCTCGATGCGCACCTGGCGCACCAGCGAACGCAGATGTTGGCGGTCGACCTGCGGATGCTCGGCGATCAGTTCGGACAGCGCGGCTTCGTCTTCCGCGACCAGGCGGTCGCGCATCGCTTCCAGGCGATGCATCGCCGCGGTTTCCTGGCGCTGCTTCTCGCGGTTCTCGCCGAGTTCGGCGCGCACGGCGGCGAAGTCATCGTCACCATAGCGGCGCATGACCTTGGCGAGGAAGGCGAGCTGGCGCTTCTTCGCGCCGTGGGAAGGGGTGCGGCGGGTGACGTCGATCTCGTGACGCACGTCGTCCGGCAGCGCCAGCTTGGCCAGTCGGCTCGGTTGCAGATCGACCAGCTGCTGTGCCAATACCAGCACGGCGAGTGCCTCGCGGCGCTGCTGGGTGCGGCTGGGGCCGTAGTCTTCTTCGTCGAGTTCGGTCTGGTTGCGGCTGCGGCTCGGGCTCACGGGGTCATTCCAGAAGAAAAGCGGGTGGATCAGGCGTGCGGGTCGTTGCTGGCCAGCCCGGTCGGGCCTGGTTCGGCCGGGTCCGGTTCGGCCTGTTCCAGCGCGAAGCGGGCGATCGGTTCGCCGTCCAGTTCGATGGTCTCGCTGAACATCGCGGCGGGGCGCACCCACAGGCCGTGATCGCCGTAGAGCGCCTGGTAAACCACCAGCGGTTCCATCGTTTCGCCATGGCGGGCGGTACCCAACACGCGGTAGCGCTGACCCTTGTAGTGGCGATAGATGCCGGCGGTGGGTTGCATGGGCGTTCTCCGCAGCTCTTTGCATTTCGCCGCCGCGCCCCCAAGTTGGGGGCTTGCGGTCGCGAACCGCTTATTCTACCCGTCTATTTCTCAGGAAAGCCCAAACGTGAGCGAAGTTGCCATCAGCCAGGACCGCAGCCTGCAGGAGCTTGACCGCCTGGCGGAACTGGCCGAGGACGTGATCCGCCGCGCCCGTGCCGCCGGCGCCAGCCAGGCCGAGGTGGCCGCCAGCATCGACACCGGGCTCAGCGTGAACGTGCGCCTGGGCGAGGTGGAGACGGTGGAGCATACCCGTGACCGCGGTTTCGGGCTCACCGTGTACTTCGGCCAGCGCAAGGGTTCGGCCAGCACCGCCGACCTCAACCTCGATTCGATCCAGGCCACGCTGGACCAGGCCTGCGCGATCGCGCGCTTCACCGAGGCCGACCCGGCCGCGGGGCTGGCCGATGCGGCGCGCATGGCGACAGCGTTTCCCGATCTGGACCTGTGGCATCCGTGGGACGTCGACACCGCGCAAGCGATCGAGTTGGGTATCCAGATCGAGGAGGCCGGTCGCGCGCACGCCGGCATCAGCAATTCCGACGGTGCCAGCGTGCAGGCCGGGCAGGGGCTGTCGGTGTACGCGAACTCGCATGGCTTCGTCGGGCGCGAGCGCGGCACACGGCATTCGTTGTCGCTGGCGCTGATCGCCGGTGACGAGGACGGCATGCAGCGCGATTACTGGTACGACAGCGTGCGCGCGGCCGGCGATTTCATCAGCGCGCAGGCGCTCGGCGACAAGGCGGCCGAACGCACGCTGGCGCGCATGGGCGCGCGCAGCCTGTCGACGCGGCAGTGCCCGGTGCTGTTTGCGCCGGAGCTGGCGCGCGGGCTGATCGGCCACCTGCTCGGCGCGGTCAGCGGCGGCGCGCTGTATCGCCAGGCCAGCTTCCTGCTCGACCATGTCGGCAAGTCGGTGATGCCGGCCTGGCTGAATATCGACGAGCGGCCACACCTGCCGCGCGGCCAGGGCTCCGGCAACTTCGACGCCGAGGGCGTGGCGACCATCGACAGCGCGCTGATCGAAGGTGGCGTGCTGGCGCGCTACGTGCTCGGCAGCTACTCGGCGCGCAAGCTGGGCTTGCAGTCGACCGGCAACGCCGGCGGCATCCACAACCTGATCGTGGAGCCGGGCGCGGCCGACGGCGAGCACACCGATTTCGACGGCATGCTGCAGCGCCTGGGCACCGGCCTGCTGGTGACCGAGGTGATGGGACAGGGCGTGTCCACCGTCACCGGCGATTATTCGCGCGGCGCGGCCGGCTTCTGGGTCGAGAACGGCCGGGTCGCGTATCCGGTGGAAGGGATCACCATCGCGGCGAACCTGCGCGAGATGTTCGCCGGCATCGTCGCGGTGGGCACGGATGTCGATGCGCGCTCGCATATCCTCACCGGTTCGATCCTGCTGGAGCGGATGACGGTGGCGGGCGAGTAGCACGCGGATTCCGCTGTCGCCGGGGCGCAAATTCCTGCGGCAATACGGCGCAGGCCTTGCTAGCATCGGCACAACCGGCCGTCGAGCCGTCGACGCTAGTTCTGACTACCAAGGAGATGCGCATGAGCGTTCCACCCGAGTCCGTCATTCCGCCCCCGCCGAACGAGCCGCCCATGGCCGGGGTCCCTTCCGCCGAAGAACGTCAGTGGGCGATGTTCGCGCACCTGTCCGCGCTGGTCGGCGTGATCATTCCGCTGGGCAGCATCATCGGGCCGCTGGTGATCTGGCTGATCAAGAAAGACACCATGCCGTTCGTCAACGACCAGGGCAAGGAAGCGCTGAACTTCAACATCACCGTGGCGATCGCCGCCATCGTGGGCTGGATCCTGTGCTTCATTCTGATCGGCTTCCTGGTGCTGGCGGTGCTGGCGATCGCCTGGCTGGTGTTCGTGATCATCGCCACGATCAAGGCGAACGAGGGCACCACCTACCGTTACCCGTTCGCGCTGCGGCTGGTTAACTGAAACAACGCTTCGCGTGATGAAACGAGGGCGGCGCAAGCCGCCCTTTTCGTTGCGCGGGGTTCGATCAATAACGACGATGGGCGGCGTACAGCGCCAGCTCTTCCAGCAATTCGGCACGCTCGCCCAGTGGCGCGATCGCGGCCAGTGCGGTGTCGGTCAGTTCGGCCACCCGGGCGTGCGAGGCGTCGCGGCCGATGATCGAGGGGAAGGTGGGCTTGGCGGCGGCGGCGTCCTTGCCGGCGGTCTTGCCGATCACCGCCGATTCGCCTTCCACGTCGAGGATGTCGTCGCGCACCTGGAACGCCAGGCCGACCGCGTGGGCGTAGCGGTCCAGCGCCTGCAAGGTGTCGCCGTCGGCACCGGCGACGAGTGCGCCCAGTTGCACCGAGGCGCGGATCAGCGCGCCGGTCTTGCAGGCATGCATGTGTTCCAGTTCGTCCAGGGTCAGCGGATGGCCGACCGCAGCGAGGTCGAGCGCCTGGCCGCCGGCCATGCCTTCGGCGCCGCAGGCGCGGCCCAGCGCGCGCAGCATGGCCATGCTGGTGGCCGGGGCGATGCGCTGCGAGCTGTCGTTGGCGAGGATCTCGAACGCCAGCGCCTGCAGCGCGTCGCCGGCGAGGATCGCCATCGCCTCGCCGAACACGATGTGGCAAGTCGGGCGGCCGCGGCGCAGTGCGTCGTCATCCATCGCGGGCAGGTCGTCGTGCACCAGCGAATAGGCGTGGATCAACTCCACCGCGCAGGCGGCGGCGTCCAACTGCGGTCCGTCTTCGCCCAGCGCGTGCGCGGCGGCGTAGACCAGCAGCGGGCGCAGTCGCTTGCCGCCGCCGAGCACGGCGTAGCGCATCGCGCGGTGCAGATCGGCGGGGGATTGGTCGGCTTGCGGCAGGCGGCGATCCAGTGCCTGTTCGGCACGTTGGATCAATACCTGCAAGACAGGGCCAAGCTCAGAGTTCGGGTTCAAACGGTTGGGCGCTGTCGGGGGCTTCGGGATCAAGCAGCAGGCGCACGCGCAGTTCGGCCTGCTCCAGCGACTGCTGGCAGTGACGGAACAGGCCGATGCCGCGCTCGAACGAGGCCAGCGATTCGTCCAGGCTCATGTCGCCGCCTTCCATCTTCGCGACCAGTTGCTCCAGCTCGTCGAGGGAGTGTTCGAAGTCGGCGGCGGGCGGGGTCTTGCCGGGTGCGGGAACGGTCTTGGCCATGACCCGCAACGCTAACGCAGCGGGCGTCCGGAATCAATCTGCGCGGGCGGCGGAAAGCCCCAGGCGTGACCTGGATCAGCGTCCCGGATGCCAGCGCGGCGGCGCACCGGCCTGGCGGAAAATCGCGGTGCCGCGAGCGCTGATCCAGCGGTCGGCGACCGCGACCAGTTCGTCGCCGGCATACAGCAGCGGGCAGGCGTTGCGCTGCCAGGGCGGCAACTGTGATTGCTGGAACAGGTCGCGCAGCTCACGGGTATGCGCGTCGCCATCCGGCTTGATGCGTTCGCCACCGCGACGCAGGCGCACGCGCAGCGGCTCGGCGAGGCGGGTGCCTGTGACGGTCAGCAGCAGTTCGCCGCCATCGGGTAGCGTCAGCGGCTCGCCGTGCCAGGGCACCTGCCAGTCGGCATCGACGACGCGCTCGGGTGGCAAGGCCCACAGTCGAGCTTTCCAGATGTGCAGTTCGGTGCCGGCCCAGCGGATGCACGGCAGCTGGCCCGGACGTGCGCCGCACTGGCGTTCGATCTGCCGCCGCTGCGCGCTGGTGGGGGCGGGCAGGCCGCGTGCGTGCAACCAGTGATCAAGCAGCGGCTCGCGCAGCGCCGGGGCCAGCGCCAGCCAGCCGCGGGTGTCCAGGCTGCCGCTGGCGGGGTCGTGCAATGCCTCGAACGCGGCCAGCCATTGCGTCTGCAGTGCATCCGCGGCGGCGCGGCACAGGGCGGCGCTGTGCAGGATCGAAGCCACCGCCTGCGGCCAGTGCTGCGCCAGTCGCGGCAGGATTTCGTGGCGCAGCTGGTTGCGCGCCAGGCGGGTGTCGCGGTTGGACGGATCGTCGATGCAATCCAGCCGCTGTGCCTCGACGTAATCGCGCAGTTGCTGCCGTGACAGCGCCAGCAACGGCCGCCACAACTGGCCGCGGCCGAACGGGCGCAATGCGTGCATGCCGCCCAGCCCTTCCGGCCCGGCACCGCGCAGCAGTTTCAGCAGCACGGTCTCGGCCTGGTCATCGCGATGGTGGCCGAGCAGCAGGTATTCGCCGTCGCGCAATGGCGTAGCCAGTGCGGCATAGCGCGCATCGCGGGCGGCGGCTTCCACGCCCTTGCCGGTGCCGGCGTCGACCTGCACGCGCAACACTTCACACGGCACGCCCAGTGCGGCGCAGAAGCGTTCGCAGTGCGCGGCCCAGGCCGCACTGTCCGGGTGCAGGCCGTGATCGACGTGCAACGCGCGCAGGCCTCGTGCGCGGGCTTCGGGCAGCTGCGCCAGCGCATGCAGCAAGGCGCTGGAATCCGGGCCGCCGCTGAAGGCGACGCACAGTGCCGCCGGTGGCATGGACGCCAACGCGGCGTGCAGATGCTGGTGCAGCGGGTTGCTCACTTCTTGCTGTCGCGGGATCGCACGTAGATGTGCTTGCCGTTGCCGATCTGGCGCTCCTCGGTGTCGAACAGGCCGATGCCCTTGATCAGGCCGCTGAGTTTGGCGTAGCCGTAGTTGCGTGAGTCGAAGTCGGGCGACTGCTTGTTGATGATGTTTCCGATGGTGCCCAGGCTGGCCCAGCCGGTGTCGTCGGAAGCGGCCTCGATCGCGTTGCGCAGCAGGTTCATCAGGTGCGAATCGCCGCGCAGTTCCTTCGCCGAACGCTGTTTGGGTGCGGCTTCGGTTTCGGCGATGCTGGCCGATGCGCCGGCCAGCACCTCGGTATAGATGAACTTGTCGCAGGCGGTACGGAACGGCTCGGGCGTCTTCTTCTCGCCGAAGCCGTAGACGGTCAGCCCGGATTCGCGGATGCGCGAGGCGAGCCGGGTGAAGTCGCTGTCGCTGGAGACGATGCAGAAGCCGTCGAAGCGCTCGGCGTAGAGCAGGTCCATCGCGTCGATGATCATCGCCGAGTCGGTAGCGTTCTTGCCGACGGTGTAGCGGAACTGCTGGATCGGCTGGATCGAGTGGCGCAGCAGCACTTCCTTCCAGCCGTTGAGATCGGGCTTGGTCCAGTCGCCGTAGATGCGCTTGACGTGCGCGGTGCCGTACTTGGCGATCTCGGCGAGCAGGCCTTCGACGATGGCCGGGCGGGCGTTGTCGGCGTCGATCAGTACCGCAAGTTTGTCGTGGGCCATGACGGGTCCCGGCAGCATGAAGGTGATGCCGATGGTAGCGCCAAGTGCGTGATGGGCGCCGCGCGATCCGCGGCGGGGCGCTTATTCCTGGTACGCGCCGTAGCTGCGCAGGCGCTTGTAGCGCTGTGCGAGCAGGTCGGTGACCGGCATCGCCGCGAGCTCGTCGAGCTGCCTCAACAGCACCGCTTTCAGACGGATCGCCATCGAACGTGGGTTGCGGTGGGCGCCGCCCAGCGGCTCGCGTACGACCTTGTCGATCAGGCCCAGTTCGAGCAGGCGCGGCGCGGTCATACCCAGCGCCTCGGCGGCGTCCTTCACCTTGTCCGGGCTCTTCCACAGGATCGAGGCGCAGCCTTCCGGCGAGATCACCGAGTAAGTGGAGTACTGCAGCATCAACGTGCGATCGCCCACGCCGATCGCCAGCGCGCCGCCGGAGCCGCCTTCGCCGATCACGGTGCAGATGATCGGCACCTTCAGCTCGGCCATCTCCAGCAGGTTGCGCGCGATCGCCTCGCTCTGGCCGCGCTCCTCGGCACCGACGCCGGGGTAGGCACCGGGGGTGTCGATGAGGGTCAGCAGGGGCAGGCCGAAGCGCTCGGCCATCTTCATCAGGCGCAGCGCCTTGCGGTAGCCCTCGGGGCGCGGCATCCCGAAGTTGCGGCGCACCTTGGTCTTGGTGTCGCGGCCCTTCTGGTGGCCGATGATCATCACCGGCCGGCCGTCGATGCGGCCGAGGCCGCCGACGATGGCTGCGTCTTCGGCGTACATGCGGTCGCCGGCCAGCTCGTGGAATTCCTCGCAGATCACGCCGATGTAGTCGAGCGTGTAGGGGCGCGCCGGGTGGCGCGACAGCTGGGTGGTCTGCCACGAGTTGAGGTTGCGGAAGATCTCATTCGTCTTGAGCTTCAGCTTCTCGCGCAGGCGGCCGACTTCGTCCTCGATGTTGAACGCCTGGCCGTCGCTGGCGTGGCGAAGCTCTTCGATCTTCGCGTCCAGTTCGGCGATGGGTTGTTCGAAATCGAGGAAGTTGGGGTTCATTCGCGGCAATTCTTGGTACAGAAGCGGCTCAGTATACCGTCCCGCAGGAAAACGCGAGAACGCCGCCGTATGGCTGTGACGGGGTCGACACAAGCCTGCCGCGGGTTCGGCGATTGCGCTATCTTCCGCTCCATCGAGCCACTGCATCCGCCGGATCCGTACCATGCCCAGCAAACCCGTCATCGACAACGCCAAGCTCGACCGCATCGTGGCCGAGGCGCGGCGCAACGCCGAGCAGCGCGAGCTGGGCTATCGCGAGCGCGCGCTGAAGATGTATCCGTGGGTGTGTGGCCGCTGCGCGCGCGAATTCACCCGCGCGAACCTGCAGGAACTGACCGTGCACCATCGCAATCACGACCACGACTGCAACCCGCCGGACGGCAGCAACTGGGAGCTGCTGTGCGTGTACTGCCACGACAACGAGCACTCGCGGCATATCGACCACGTGCGCGGCGGCGTGCTGGCCGTGGAAGATGCACCGCCGGCGACGGGCAATCCGTTCGCCGACCTGAAGGCGATGCTGGAGCGGGGCAGCAAACGGTAGGAGCCCGCTCGCGGCCGGTCAATCCTGCTGCTTGACGATGCGCAGGCGCGCAGCCTGCACGCCGGGCAGGGCGCGCACGGCGCGCAGCAGTTCGGGGATGGCTTCCACGCGCCAGGCTTCGCCGAGTTCGAGATCGGCCTGCGCGTGGTGGTTGCGGTACCCATGCAGCGTCACGCTGGTGCGGCCGCCGCGGTAGCCGGCCAGGGCTTGCTGCAACTGTTCGATGAAATGCGGGCCGATGCCGTTCAATTTCAGCTGCAGCAGGCGTGCATGCTTGCGGCAGGCGTCGGCCAGTGACATCGCGCTGCGCGCACGCAGCTGAAAACCACCGCCGGAAAATTCGTCGATGCGCAGGCCGCCGTCGACGACCAGCATCTCGTCGCGGGTGAGCAGCGGCGCCATCTGCTGGTACAGCTCGCCGAAGAAGCTCACCTCGATGATGCCGCTGCCGTCTTCGAGCCGCACGAAGGCGTCGCTGTCGCCGCGCTTGCGTACGGTGGTGACCATGCCGGCCACGGTCCACGGCGTGTCGGGGCCGCGGCGGAAGCGGTTGCCGTCGTCGTTGTCGTTCCGGCGCGGCTTCGGCGGCTGGTAGCGATCGACGATCTCGCCGAGCGGGCAGGTCGACAGCTGCGCCAGCTCGTCCTTCCACGGGTCGGTGGGGTGGCCGGACAGGTAGTGGCCAAGCGTGTCGCGCTCGCCCTGCAGCTTCCGCTCCAGCGGCCATTCCGGCACGGTCGGCAGCTCGATCTTCAGCACCGGCGTGGTGCTGCCCACACCGGCATGCGGCTGGGCGGCGCCGAACATGTCGTTCTGGCCGGACTGTTTGTCGCGCAGGTGTTGCTCGGCCGCCTTGATCGCGTCGGGCAGTTGCTGCATCAGGCTGGCGCGGTTCGCGGCCAGCGCATCCAGCGCACCGGACAGGATCAGCGCTTCCAGCACGCGGCGGTTGAGCCGGCCGGGATCGACGCGGCGGCAGAAGCCGGCCAGGTCGGTATAGGCGCCGTGCGCGCGTTCGGACACGATCGCCTCGCACGCGCCCTGGCCGACACCCTTGATCGCGCCGAGCCCGTACTGGATCGTCCTGGGTTCGATCGCCACGAACATGTAGTCGGACGCGTTGACGTCCGGCGGTTGCACGGTGATGCCGATCGCACGCGACTCGTCGAGGAAGGTCACCACCTTGTCGGTGTTGTCCATGTCCGAGGAGATCGTGGCGGCCATGAACTCGGCCGGATAGTGCGTCTTCAGCCAGGCGGTCTGGTAGCTCACCAGCGCATAGGCGGCGGCGTGCGACTTGTTGAAGCCGTAGCCGGCGAACTTCTCCATCAGGTCGAAGATGGTGTCGGCCTTGTCGCCGCTGAGGCCGTCCTTCGCCGCGCCCTCGCGGAACTTGGCGCGCTCCTTGGCCATCTTCTCGGCGTCTTTCTTGCCCATCGCGCGGCGCAGCAGGTCGGCGCCGCCGAGCGAGTAGCCGCCCACGATCTGCGCCATCTGCATCACCTGTTCCTGGTAGACCATGATGCCGTAGGTCTCTTTCAGGATCGGCTCGACGCGCGGGTCCGGATACTCCACGTCCTCGCGGCCGTGCTTGCGCGCGATGAAGCTGGGGATCAGGTCCATCGGGCCAGGGCGGTACAGCGCAACCAGTGCGATGATGTCCTCGAAGCGATCGGGCTTCGCGTCCTTCAGCATGCGCTGCATGCCGGAGGATTCGAGCTGGAACACCGCGACGGTCTGCGCCTTCTTCAGCAGATCGTACGATGCCGGGTCGTCCAGCGGCAGCGCCGAAATGTCCAGCGGCGCTTCGCCGGTTTTCGCGCGGCGCGCGTTGATCGCCTTCACCGCCCAGTCGATGATGGTCAGCGTGCGCAGGCCGAGGAAGTCGAACTTGACCAGGCCGACCGCTTCCACGTCGTCCTTGTCGTACTGGGTCACCACGCCGCCGCCGCCGGCTTCGCAGTACAGCGGGGCGAAGTCGGTCAATGGCGTCGGTGCGATCACCACGCCGCCGGCGTGCTTGCCGGCGTTGCGGGTGAGGTTTTCGAGCTTCAGCGCCAGGTCGATCAGCGCGTGGGCGTCCTCGTCCTGCTCGTAGGCTTCGCAGAATTCCTTGACGACGCGATCGGTTTCCTTCTTCGACTTTTCCGAGCGGCCGAGTGCATCGGACAACGTGAGGTCGAGCGGACGCGGCGGCACCATCTTGGCCAGCCGGTCGACCTGGCCGTACGGCATGCTCAGCACGCGGCCGGAGTCGCGCAGCACCGCCTTGGCCGCCATCGAGCCGTAGGTAATGATCTGGCTGACGCGGTCGCGGCCGTACTTGCGCGCGACGTAGTCGATCACCTCGTCGCGGCGGTCCATGCAGAAGTCGATGTCGAAGTCGGGCATCGACACGCGTTCGGGATTGAGGAAGCGCTCGAACAGCAGGTTGAACTGCAGCGGGTCCAGGTCGGTGATCTTCAGCGCCCAGGCGACCAGCGAGCCGGCGCCGGAACCGCGGCCGGGACCAACCGGAATGCCGTTCTGTTTGCCCCAGTTGATGAAGTCCGCCACGATCAGGAAGTAGCCGGGAAAGCCCATCTTGACGATGACATCCAGCTCGCGTTCCAGCCGTGCCTGGTAGTCGTCCAGGGTGTGGCCTGCGGCCAGCGGGGCACTGACCAGTCGCTCGCGCAGGCCCTGCCGCGCCAGCTCGCGGATGTGGCTGTCGAGATCGTGGCCTTCGGGCACCGGGAAGTCGGGCAGATAGTAGGTGCCGAACTTGAGTTCCAGGGTGCAGCGTTTCGCCAGCTCGACGGTGTTTTCCAGCGCCTCGGGCAGGTCCGCGAACAGCGCGGCCATTTCCTCCGGCGTCTTCAGGTATTGCTGGTCGCTGTACTCGCGCGGGCGTTTCGGATCGGCCAGTACGCGGCCCTGGTTGATGCACACGCGCGCCTCGTGCGCGCCGAAGTCGTCCTGCTTGAGGAAGCGCACGTCGTTGCTGGCCACCACCGGCAGGCCGAGTTCGGCGGCCAGCGCCAGCGCGGTGGTGTTCCAGTTTTCCTCGCCGTCGCGGCCGCAGCGGGTCAGTTCCAGGTACAGCCGCTCGGGGAACAGCCGCGCCAGCGGGCGCAGCTTCGCCAGCGCAGCTGCGACACCCTGGTTCAACGCGATGCGGCCGACCTCGCTGTCGCGGCCGAGCAGGGCGATCAGTCCGCTGCTGGCGTCGGCGCTCAGCCAGCCGGCTTCGACCAGCGCGCGGCCGCCGTGCTGGCCTTCCTGCCAGGCACGCGACACCAGTCGCGACAGGTTGAGGTAGCCGTCACGGTCCTGGCACAGCAGGGTGAGTCGCCACGGGCGCGGGTCGTCCGGCGCGGAGATCCACAGGTCGCAGCCGCCGATCGGCTTGATGCCGGCGGCACTGCAGGCTTTGTAGAACTTCACCAGCGCGAACATGTTGCATTCGTCGGTCAGCGCCACCGCCGGGATACCGTCGCGCACGCAGGCGGCGACCAGCGCCTTGATGCGGATGGTCGAATCGACCAGCGAATATTCGCTGTGCAGGTGCAGGTGGGTATAGCGGACGGTCATGCAGGTTTACGCGGTGAGTCCACGCAGGCTAACCGGCGCTGTGCCCAGCGGCAAGATTGACTTCCGCGCGGTTTGCGCGAAGCGCGGCGGCGCCCCGGATCCCTATCGCGTCAGTTTGCCGCGACCGCTGCCGGAGCGGATGGCGGTTCGGCGAGCAGGGCGTTGATCTCGGCCACCAGGCTGTCCAGCATGTCCTCGCCGTAACCGACATGGATATGTGCCACGGTGCCATCCCGGTGCAGCATGACCATCACCGGAATGCCCTCCACGCCGTAAGGCTTGCCGAGGGTGCCGTCTCGATCCCAGGTGAGCAGCAGCCCCGGAAGGTCCTTTCTCAGTGCGCGGGAAGCGCGCACGAAGATGTCGCGGTCCTCGCGATGGTTGATGGCGACAACCTGCAGGGGCAGGCCGCGCTCGGTGGCCAGCGACTGCAGATTCGCCAGTACTGGCAGTTCCTTCATGCAGTAGCCGCACCAGGTGGCCCAGAAGCTGATTACCACGACCTTGCCGTGCAGGGACGAGACGGTCACCACCTGCCCGCGCTGGGTCGTACCCAAGGCGTCCGGCGGCGCTTCGCCGGGCGTCACTCCGGCCCTGGCGGCGAAGCAGAGCATGACGCCCAGCAGTGCGATGCCGATCCTGCGCATGTCATCCATCCCCCGATTGATGGCGGCAGCGTAGCAACATGCCTGGAGCGGAGAAAGGGGAGGCGGTCAGCGCATGCCGCGGGCCTGGCTGGTGGGTCAGTGGACGTAGAAGCGCTCTTCCTTGTCGTCGACGGTTACGTAGTGATCAAGCCCGCGCGCCAGCAGCGGGTGCAGGTTGTAGTCGACAGGCGAGGGGAGGATCTCGTCGATACCGGCCGCATGAAGATGACCGGTTTCGGCATGGCGGGATGGTCTGATGGGCGGTACGGGCGGGCGGTTCCGTGAGGGCATCATGGCGCGACTCCTGCGGGCCTGAGTGCGCTTGTGACCGTCGTATCGACTTCCGCGCCCGACCCGCGTCGGGCGCGCCGCGTTGATGGCGGCACAGGCCGCTACCGCTGCTGCGTGGCGGTTTCATCCGTGAGGCGGCCAGCCGCCATCAGACTACGTGAAAGCGTTCGAATTCATCGAGGCGGATGATGTAGTGGTCGAGGCTGTCCACCACCAGTGGACGGAGGTTGTAGTCGGCATGCGGCGGCGTCACGGTGTCGTTGACGGCGTCGCACGCGTCGTCTGCCGGCGGCATGAAGGCGGCAGTCGACATGGGCGGTGCGATGGGGCGGTTGGCGGGAAACATCATGGCACGACTCCTGCGGGCGGTGAGTGCGCTTGTGACAGTGCCCGGCGAGTCTGGTCGTGGACAGGCCGGCGTTGCTGGCGCGTCCCTGCTGATCGCGTTTCCTGTAGTGAATGATGCGCCTGCGCGAGGAAAAGTTGCATAGACGAATGGGCTATGCGGATCAATCTCATCGGACCCGCGACCAAGCTGTTTGAGCGCGGAAACTCCGCGCCGATGGGTCAGAACAATTGCGCCTGGTCCAGCAGCAGGCGTACCGGTGCGAAGCTGCGGCGGTGTTGCGCGCACGGTCCGAGCTGCTGCAGCGCGGCCAGGTGCGCCGGGGTCGCGTAACCCTTGTGTGCGGCAAAGCCGTAGCCGGGATGCACGCCGTCCAGCGTGACCATCACGCGGTCGCGGCTGACCTTGGCCAGGATCGACGCGGCGCTGATCGCCGGCTCCAGCGCGTCGCCGCCGACGATGGCGCGGCCGGGGCAGGGCAGGTCTTTCGGCAACTGGTTGCCGTCGATCAGGGCCTCGTGGGCGACCGGCACGAGACCGGCCACGGCGCGGCTCATGCCGGCCATGGTGGCCTGGAAGATATTCAGGCGGTCGATCTCGTCCCGCTCGATCAACACGATGCAGTACGCCAGCGCGCGCTCGATGATCAGCGGATACAGCGCCTCGCGTTTCGCTTCGCTGAGCTGCTTGGAGTCGTTCAGCCCGACGATCGGGCGGGCCGGATCAAGGATCACCGCGGCCACCGCCAGCGGGCCGGCCAGCGGGCCGCGGCCGGCCTCGTCGACGCCGGCAATGAAGATGCTCCTTGCGCTCGCCGCCTCTTCCACGCGAAGAGAAGGTCGGGATGAGGGGGCGGCGTTCGCCGAAAGGCTATCCATCGGTGTGCTTCGCGTCGATCAGCTCGGCAATCGCCGCTGCCGCGCGATCCCCCGCATGGCCCTCCAGGCCACCACGCAGGGCCTGGTGCAGTTGCTCGAACGCGGCGACGATCGCGCCGCGCCGCTCGCTGTCCTTGAACAGGGCGAGCGTGGCGGCGGCCAGGTTTTCGGCGGTGCAATCGTCCTGCATCAGTTCGGGCACCAGCAGGCCGTCGCCAAGGCCGGCGGCACGCGCCAGGATATTCGGCAGCGCGTAGACGTCGGTCTTCAGCATGTTCAGGGCGCGGGCGATGCGATAGCTCAGCGGCGCGACGCGGTAGCCCACCACCATCGGCCGCTTGGCCAGCATCGCCTCCAGCGTGGCGGTGCCGGAGGCCAGCAGCACCACGTCGGCGGCCAGCATCGCCTCGTGCGCGTGGCCGTCCAGCAACTGCGGCGCGGTTTCGTCCTGTGGCCCGTGGGCCAGCAGTTCGCCGAGCCTGGCGCGCACCTGCGGATTGGCGGCGGGAATCACCACGCGCAGTCCCGGTATGGCGGCGGCCACGCGGTTTGCCGCGTCGATGAAGGCCTGGCCCAACCGGCCGACTTCGGACAGCCGGCTGCCAGGCAGCACGGCCAGTACCGGCGCCTGCTGCGGCAGCTGCAGGATCGCGCGCGCACCGACACGATCGGACACCAGTGCGAAACGGTCGGCCAGCGGGTGGCCGACGAAGCGGGCGTCGATGCCGTGCTTCGCGTAGATCGTCGGTTCCATCGGGAACAGGCACAGCACGCGACTGGCGCTGCGGCCAATTTTCGCCGCGCGCTTCTCGCGCCAGGCCCACACCGACGGGCTGACGTAATGCACGGTCAGTAGGCCGGCCTGTTTCAGGCGCTGCTCCACGCCAAGGTTGAAGTCGGGTGCGTCGATGCCGATCACCACAGCCGGTCGCTCCCGCAGCAGGCGCGCGACCAGCGCCTTGCGCAGTCGCAGCAGGCGCGGCAGGTGGCGGATCACTTCGCTGAAGCCGAACAGCGACAGCTCGCGGATGTCGTACCAGGAGTCGAAGCCCTCGCGCTGCATGCGCGCGCCGCCGATGCCGACGAAGCGTGCCTGCGGATAGCGTTGCCGCAGTGCGGCGATCAGGTCGGCACCGAGCTGGTCGCCGGAGTCTTCGCCGGCGAGGATGGCGATCAGGGGGGAGGCTTCGCTGGTTTGCATGTCAACGCCTCCGGCTTTACGTCGAAATGAGGGCAAGAGCGCGTGTTTGATTTCCCGATAAGCGTGAAACGCTTATCGGGCGAGCGCGCGCTCGCTGTGGTCGATGAATTCCAGCATCGCGCGCACGTCGTCGCTTTCGCGCGCCTGCTCGACCAGCTTCTCGCGTGCCTCGGGCAGCGAAAGGCCGGCCATGTACAGGGTGCGGTAGGCGCGCTTGATCGCGGCGATGCGCGAGGCATCGAAGCCGCGGCGCTTCAGGCCCTCGCTGTTGATGCCGCGCGGACGACCCTGCTGCTCGTTCGCCATCATCACGAACGGCGGCACATCGTGGCCGACCAGGCAGCCCATGCCGATGAACGCGTGTGCGCCGACCTTGCAGAACTGGTGCACGCCGGAATAGCCGGACAGGATCGTCCAGTCGCCGATCGCCACGTGGCCGGCCAGTGCCGAATAGTTGGAGAACACCACGTGGTTGCCGATCTGGCAGTCGTGCGCCACGTGCACGTAGGCAAGCACCCAGTTGTCGTTGCCGATGCGGGTGACGCCGCCGCCATCGCCGGTGCCGCGGTTGATGGTGGCGAACTCGCGGATCAGGTTGCGGTCGCCGATCACCAGCTCGGTGCGTTCGCCCTGCCATTTCTTGTCCTGCGGCGCGCCGCCGAGCGAGGCGAACTGGGTGATGCGATTGTCGCGGCCGATCTTCGTGGGCCCTTCGATCACCACATGCGGACCGATCTGCGTGCCATCGCCGATTTCGACCTCGGCGCCGATCACGCTGTACGCGCCGATGCTGACGTTGGCGCCGATGATGGCGGAAGGATCGATCAGCGCAGTGGGATGGATCATTTGTGGGCCCTCGCGGCGCACATCAATTCGCAACTGGCCACTTCCTTGCCGTCGACCAGGCTGCGTGCCACGAACAGGCCCATGCCACGCACCAGGCGCTTCTGGCTGACTTCGAAGCGCAACTGGTCGCCGGGAATCACCGGTGCGCTGAAACGCGCGTTGTCGACCTTGACCAGGTAGAACAGCGGGCTGCCCTTGTCGCCCTTGGCGCGACGGCTCAGCTGGGTCAGCAGTCCGGCGGCCTGGGCCATCGCCTCGACGATCAGCACGCCGGGCATCACCGGGTGGCCGGGAAAGTGGCCCTGGAAGAACGGCTCGTTGATGGTCACGTTCTTCAGCGCGACCACGCTGACGTCGGGCACGATCTCGACCACGCGGTCCACCAGCAGGAACGGGTAGCGGTGCGGCAGCAGTTCCTGGATCTGCTCCACGGTGATCGGCAGTGTCATGAAGTCGCTTTTTTCACTCATTGTTGCTGTCCTTCTCCAGCGCCGACAATCGGCGCGCGTACTCGTCCAGATGCTTGAAGCGCGCCGCGTTCTTCCGCCACTGGCGGTTGTCCTGCAGCGGCACGCCGGATGAATATTCGCCGGGCTCGCGGATCGAATGCGTGACCAGGCTCCTGGCGGTAATGGTAACCCGGTCGGCCAGTTCGAGATGGCCGAGCACGCCGGCGCCGCCGCCGATCATGCAATAGCGGCCGATCTTCGCAGTGCCGGCCACCGCGGCGCAGCCGGCCATCGCGGTGTGCGCGCCGACGTGCACGTTGTGGGCGATCTGGATCTGGTTGTCCAGCCGCACGTCTTCTTCCAGCACGGTGTCGTCCAGCGCGCCACGGTCGATCGTGGTGTTGGCGCCGATCTCGCAGTCGTCGCCGATGCGCACGCCGCCGAGCTGCGGCAGCTTGATCCAATGATCCTTGTCGAAGGCGAGGCCGAAGCCGTCCGAGCCGATCACCGCACCGGGATGCACCATCACGCGCTGGCCGAGCGTGACCCGGGTGACCAGGGTGACCCGCGCCACCAGCCGCGACTGTGCGCCGACCGTGCAGTCCTCGCCGATGATGCAGTGCGGGCCGAGCACGGCGCCGTCGCCGATCACCGCACCGTCCGCGATCACACAGCCCGGGCCGATGCTGGCGCTGGCACTGACCCGCGCCCCGGCGGCGACCACGGCGCTGGGATGGATGCCCGCTGGTGCGGCGGGTAGCCGTTCGAACAGCGCGGCGATGCGTGCGTAGGCGACATACGGATCCCGCGCGACCAGCGCCGCCGTCGGGCAGTCGGCGAGGTTTTCCTCGCGCAGCACCACCACGCCGGCACGGGTGGCGGCCAGCTGGGCGGTGTACTTGCTGTTGGAGAGGAAGCTTAACTGGCTGGGGCCGGCGCCGGCCAGCGTGCCGACGCCGTCGATGACCCGTGCGCCATCGCCGCTGAAGCTGAGGCCGAACCGTTCGGCCAGTTCGGCCACCGTGAAGTTGATTGCGCTCATGCTTGCTCCGGAACCTGCCGGCCATTGTAGGGGGTGGCGCCGCGGCGTGCAGTGCGCCAAGCCGGCAAAAGCAGGCCGGCAAAAGAAAGCGCGGCCTGGCCGCGCTTTCTTCGGTCCCCGATCTTCGGGTCAGGTCAGAACTGGCTGCCGAAGGTGAACTGGATGCGCTCCTCGTAGTGGCGGTCCGCGTCTTTCGAGCGCAGCGGCATCGCGAGGCTGATGATCAGCGGGCCGATCGGTGCCTGCCACTGCAGCGACAGGCCGGTGGACGCGCGCAGCTCGGAGGCATCGAAACTCTTGTAATCCTTGTAGACGTTGCCGACGTCCATGAACCAGGACACGCGCGCGGTGTTGACGTCCTTCAGGAACGGCAGCGGCAGGAACACCTGCGCGGTGCCGAGCACCTTGAACGCGCCGCCGATCGGCTGCGCGTAATAGGCGCCGTTGTTGCACATGCCGCCAGCGTTGGGAGCGCTGCCGTCGATGCAGACCCGCGGTCCCAGTGTGTTGTCCTGGAAGCCGCGCACGTCACGCACGCCGCCGGCGTAGTAGTTCTGCCAGAACGGAAGGTCTTGGCGCATGTCGGTGATGACGTGGCTCTGGAGGGGGTTGTCGGCCTTGCTGGCCGCCGCCAGGGCATCGTAGGCATCGTCGGTGATGCCATTCTTGCCATAGGTCTTGCCGTAGCCGACCTGGCCATCCAGGTACAGCACGAAGCCCTTGCCGATCGGCCAGTAGTGGTTCGCCTCGGCGGAGAGCTTCCAGTACTGCACGGTCGAGCCGGGCAGGGCGACGTCGGTCGAGGCCGAGAGCAGGCCGCCGCGGGTCGGTGCCCAGTAGCCGTTGCGGGTGTCGTGGTTCCAGCCCAGCGTGCCGGTCCAGGTGTGGATGGTCTTGTTGCCGATCTCATTCTGGTAGTCGATCAGCACCAGCGGGCTGTAACCCGGGAACAGATTGACCTTGTTGCTGCTGATGCCCAGGCCCACGCGCAGACCGTCGGTCTCGCTGATCGGGATGCCGAGGTAAGTGGAGAAACTCTTCGCGCTGGTGGCGTAGTTCGCGAAATCGGTGTTGCCGTAGTCGGTCTTCGAGTACGAGGCGCTGTAGCCGATGCCGATGCCGCTGTCGGTCAGGTAGGGGTTGTAATAGTTGAGGCCGAGGCGGGTGTAATAGCTGCTGCGCTCGCCGCTGATCGAGAAGCTGTCGCCGCTGCCGAACAGGTTGTTCTGCGACACCGAGGCATTCAGGATGATGCCGGAGTACTGCGAATAGCCGATGCCGAACTGCATGCTGCCGGCGGACTGTTCCTCGACCTTGACCGTGACATCCACCTTGTCCTGGGTACCCGGCACCAGCTTCTTGTCGACGTCGACGGTCTTGAAGTAGCCGAGCTTCTGCAGGCGGATCTTGGAGCGGTCGATCGCCGCCTGCGAGTACCAGGAACCCTCGAGCTGGCGCATCTCGCGGCGCAGCACGCCATCCTCGGTGCGCGTATTGCCCTGGAACACCACCCGCCGCACGTACACGCGCTGGCCGGGTTCGACGTACAGGGTCAGGTCGACCGTACGCTTTTCCTTGTCCAGTTTCGGGATCGGGGTGACCTTGGCGTAGGCGTAACCGATGTTGGCCAGCACCGCCTTGATCGCCTTGCTGCTGGCTTCGACGGCGGCGCGGTTGAAGGTCTCGCCTTCCTTGACGAAGACCAACTGGCGCATGGTCTCCTCCGGCAGGATCAGCTCGCCGAGCAGCTTGACGTCGGCGACCTTGTAGATCTCGCCTTCCTTGATGCTGGCGTCGATGTACATCGCACGCTTGTCCGGGGCGATTGCCACCTGGGTGGAGTCGACGCCGAAATCGGCGTAGCCGCGATCCATGTAGTAGGACTGCAGCTTCTCCAGGTCGCCGGAGAGTTTCTCGCGCGAATACTGGTCGTCCTTCGAATACCACGACATCCAGTTGCTGGTGTCCGATTCGAAGCCGTCGCGGATCTGCTTGTCGGTGAACGCGTGGTTGCCGAGGATGTTGAGTTCCTTGATCTTGGCCGCCTTGCCCTCGCGGATCTCGATCTCCACGGCGACGCGGTTGCGGTCCAGCCGGGTCACGTGCGGATCGACCGACACGTTGTACTTGCCGCGGTTGTAGTACTGCCGGATCAGTTCCTGCTGCACGTTGTCCAGCGCCAGCCGGTCGAAGGTCTCGCCTTCGGTGAGGCCGATTTCCTTCAGGCCCTTCTTCAGGTCGTCGGTCTTGATGTCCTTGTTGCCGCGCAGGGTCAGCTTGGCGATCGATGGCCGTTCGACCACCTTGATGACCAGGATGCTGCCCTCGCGGTCGAACTCGACGTCGCTGAAGAACTTGGTCCGGTACAACGCACGAATGGCCCGCTGGGCCTCGTCGCTGGTCAACTGGTCGCCCTTGTTGATCGGCAGGTAGTTGTACACGGTACCGGCGGAGATCCGGCTGAGGCCGTCGATGCGGATGTCCGACACCACGAACGGGTCGAACGCAAATGCATTGGCGGAGAGGGAGGCAAGCAGGATCAGCGCGGCGATACGCTTCATCGTCGATTCCGTTGGGTTATTTCGATGGAGCGGCCAGCGCGGCCGCCCCGATCAACGCATGAGGCAGGGACGAGCCCTGCCTCGAAAGAGAGTCCGCATTCCGCGGCAGGAATGCATCGCATGACACGCCGCCGCGCCATGCTGCGGCTGGCGCGGGCTGGCGTGTCGTCGACATGCTGCAGTCACCGGACATCGGTGTCACGACAGCAGCATGCGGTGGATGTCGTTGTAGAACGCCAGCCCCATCAGGGTGAACAGCAACGCCAGACCGATGTACTGGCCGACAATCATCGCCTGTTCGCTGACCGGGCTGCCTTTGATCAACTCCACAAGATAATACAGCAGGTGTCCGCCATCCAGGACCGGGATCGGCAGCAGGTTGAGGATCGCCAGGCTCAGCGACACCAGCGCCAGGAACTGCAGGAACCAGGGCAGGCCCATGCTGGCCGAGGCATTCGCCACTTCGGCGATGCCGATGACGCCGGACAGGTTCCGGGTCGAGGCTTCGCCGGTCAGCATCTTGCCGAGCATGCTGAAGGTCTGCGTGGTGTTGCGCCAGGTGGTGCTGAACGAAGCGACCAGTGCCTTGACCGGGCCGTAACTCACGGTGGCCGTTTCGGCCGGCGGGGCGCCGACGCCCATCACCCACTTCTGCGGCTGGCCTTCCAGTGACTCCCACTTGGCGGTGACGTCGAGTTGCTGCGGCTGGCCTGCACGCTCGACGCCGATCGCCAGTCTGGGGGACTTGACGGCTTCGGCCTGCACCAGCTTGCCGAACGCGACGAAGTTGCTCACCGGCTGGCCGTTGACGCTGACGATGCGGTCGCCGCCCTGCATACCGGCCAGCGCGGCCGGCTGGCCGGGCATCACGGTGGCGGCGATTGCCGGCGGCGGCGCCAGCTTCAGGCCGAGCTTGCCCAGGTACTGGCCCACGTCCTGGCCCGGCGGCAACTCGTCCAGCGGCAGCACCAGTTCGCGCGAGCGCCCATCCTGGCCGCGCACGGTGAGCGGCAGCGGCGCGCGCCCGAGCAGGGCGTTGGCCACGACGTCCATCGAATCGGTCCAGGTGGTGACGGCGCGGCCGTCGATGCTGAGGATGCGGTCGCCCGGCTGGATGCCGGCGCTGGCGGCGAGGCTCTGCGGCGTCGCGGTCACCACCGGCGCTACGTCCGGGCGGCCCAGCATGAACATCAGCCAGAACGCGACGATGGTGAAGATCAGGTTGAAACCCGGCCCGGCGGCGACGATGGCGATGCGTTTCCACACCGACTTGCCGGTGAATTCCTGTTCGCGCAGGGCAGGGTCGACCTCGCCCTCGCGCACGTCCAGCATCTTGACGTAGCCGCCCAGCGGGATCGCGGCGATCTGGTACTCGGTGCCGTCGCGGCCGATGCGTTTCCAGATCGCGTTGCCGAAGCCGACCGAGAAGCGCAGCACCTTGACCCCACACCGGCGCGCGACCCAGTAGTGGCCGAATTCATGGAAGGTCACCAGCACGCCGAGCGTGACCAGCAACCAGAACACCGAGCCGAAGAAGGAAGTCATCAAGTACCGTGGCGAAAAGTCATCGAAGCAAGAATATCAGCAAGCATTGCGCAGAACGCGCCGCGCCGCCTCCCGGGCCGTGCGGTCGCGTTCACAAAGGGTTTCAACATCGACCACGGCTTGCGCCGGCAGTTCCGCAAGCACGGCCTCGACCACGTCGGCGATCGACAGGAACGGCAGCGCGCCGGCCAGGAAGGCTTCCACTGCCACCTCGTTGGCGGCGTTCAGCACGGCCGGGGCATCGCCGCCGGCGCGCAGGGCCTGGAATGCCAGCGCCAAGCAACGGAAGGTAATCAGGTCCGGTGGCTCGAACTGCAGCGGAGCGCAGGCGGCGAGGTCCAGCGACGGTACGCCGGATTCGACCCGCTCCGGCCATGCCAGCGCGTGCGCGATCGCGGTGCGCATGTCCGGGTTGCCCAACTGGGCCAGCACCGAGCCGTCGACGTACTCGACCATCGAATGCACCAGGCTCTGCGGATGCACCACCACGTCGATCGCCGCGGCCGGCGCGTCGAACAGGTGATGTGCCTCGATCACCTCCAGGCCCTTGTTCATCAGCGTGGCCGAGTCGACCGAGATCTTGCGGCCCATCACCCAGTTCGGATGCTTGCAGGCCTGGTCCGGCGTGATGCTGGCCAGCTCGGCGCGCGTACGGCCGCGAAACGGACCGCCGGAAGCGGTCAGGACCAAGCGACGCACGCCGCTGCGGCGCAGGTCGGGGCGGCCGCCCGGCAGGCACTGGAAGATCGCGTTGTGTTCGGAGTCGACCGGGATCAGCGCGCCGCCACCGGCCGCGACCGCTTCCAGCAACAGCGGGCCGGCCATCACGATGGATTCCTTGTTCGCCAGCAGCAGGCGCTTGCCGGCGCGCGCGGCGGCCAGCGTGGATTCCAGCCCGGCGGCGCCGACGATGGCGGCGACCACGGTGTCGCACAGGTTGCCGCTGGCGGCCGCGGTCAGCGCGGCGTGGCCGCTGGCTACTTCGCAGCGCACGCCGGCGGCAGTCAACCGGCGCGACAGGTCCGCTTCCAGTGCCGGGTCGGCGATCACCGCCAGGTCCGGCCGATGCTGCACGCACAGGGCCACCAGCGCCTCGACCTGGCGATGTGCCGTCAGCACGCTGGCGCGAAAGCGCTCCGGATGACGTGCGATGACATCAAGCGTATTGCCGCCGATCGAACCGGTGGCGCCGAGGACAGCGACGTTGCGCATCTTCTAAATGTCCAGCAGCAAAAGGCCGGCGGCGAACACCGGCAGCGCGGCGAACACGCTGTCCAGCCGGTCCATCAGGCCGCCATGGCCGGGGAAAATGGAGCCCGAATCCTTCACCTGGGCATGCCGTTTCATCAGGCTCTCGATCAGGTCGCCGACGATCGACACCGCCACCGTCACCGCGGCCAGCAGCGCCAGTGCCACCAGCGCGGCACCGCGCACACCGAGCAGCCAGCCGCCGGCCTCGGCGACCAGCACGCCAGCCACCATCGCGCCGTACGCGCCGGCCCAGGTTTTGCCGGGGCTGATCTGCGGCGCCAGCTTGCGCTTGCCGAATGTACGGCCGCTGAAATACGCGCCGATGTCGGACGCCCACACGATCACCAGCGCCAGCAAGGTCCACCAATGACCGTGCGGCCCGCGGGCGTGGATGCTGACCAGGGCGACCCAGGTCGGGAAGATCACGAACGCGCCGGCGAGCAGCTTCAGCGCGAGATTCTCGCGGGTCGGCGCCGCGGCGAACGCGAAATGGCGCAGCCACAGGCAGGCCAGCAGCCACCAGGCTACGCCGGCCGCCAGCAGCAGCGGGGTCAGCATCGTGGCATGGGCGCGCCACAGCAAGGCGAACACGGCCGCCGCCACGACAAGCAGGACGGCGCGCCATGAGCGGCTGTTCAGACCACTCAGCTCGGCCCATTCCCACCAGGCTGCCAGGAACGCCAGTGCAACGATGATCGCGAAGATGCCGGTCGGCGGCAGCAGGATGATCAGGATCGCCAGCGGCGCGAGCACCAGGGCGGTGAGAATGCGCTGAAGCAGCATGGAAATCCTCTACGGAGCGGTGGCGACCTGCTCGCTGGTACGACCGTAACGGCGCTCCCGGCGGGCATAGTCTTCGATGGCCCGACGCAGGCAGGCCTGGTCAAAATCGGGCCACAAGGTGTCGGTGAAGTACAGTTCGGCGTACGCGACCTGCCACAGCAGGAAGTTGCTGATGCGGCATTCGCCGCCGGTGCGGATGAACAGGTCCAGCGGCGGCAGTTCGGCCAGGCTCATCCACTGGCCCAGTCGGGCTTCGTCGATCTCGTCCGCGCGCAGCTCGCCACGCGCCACCGCGGCGGCGGCCTGGCGGCTGGCCTGCACGATATCCCAGCGGCCGCCGTAGCTCACCGCGATGTTCACCTGCAGCTTGTTGTTGCCGGCGGTGCGGGCCATCGCGGCCTGCATGCGCTCACGCAACGACTCGTCGAATGCAGCCAGATCGCCGATGAAGCGCAGGCGCACGCCGTGGCCATGCAGTTCGTCCACTTCCTTGTCCAGCGCGCGCACGAACAGACCCATCAGCGCGCCGACTTCGTCCTGCGGGCGCTGCCAGTTCTCACTGGAGAACGCGAACAGGGTCAACGCCTGCACGCCTTCGCGCAGGCACGCTTCGATCACTTCGCGCACGGCCTTGCGACCGGCGTTGTGGCCGAAGCTGCGCGGTCGATGACGGGCCTTGGCCCAGCGGCCGTTGCCGTCCATCACGATGGCGATGTGGCGCGGAACCTTGGCGGCCTCGGCGCCGGGCATGGCGGATGTGATGGCGCTCAGAGCGCCATCAACTCCTCTTCCTTCGCCTTGACCACGGCGTCGACATCCTTCACTGCGCGATCGGTGAGCTTCTGGATCTCGTCGTCGATGCGGCGGTCGTCGTCCTCGGTAATGAGCTTTTCCTTGAGCAGGTCCTTGACCTGCTGCAGGGCGTCGCGGCGCACGTTGCGGATCGCGATCTTGGCGTTCTCGCCCTCGTGGCCGACATGCTTGGCCAGCTCCTTGCGGCGCTCCTCGGTAAGCGCGGGCATGTTCAGGCGGATCACGGTGCCGGCGGTGGTCGGCGTGATGCCCAGGTCGGAGGCCATCAGCGCCTTCTCGATCGGCGCCACCATGTTCTTTTCCCACGGCGTGATGAGGATCGTGCGCGCGTCGGACAGCGACACCGAGGCGACCTGGGTCAGCGGCATGTCCGAGCCGTAGTAGGACACCTTGATGCCGTCCACCAGCGCCGTGCTGGCGCGGCCGGTACGGATGCGGGTGAGGTCGTGCTTGAGTGATTCGATGCTCTTGCCCATGCGGGTCTGGGCGTCGTTCTTGATGTCGTTGAGCATGTGGCGCTTCCCGGTGAATCTGGCAACATTCGATTATAGCAGTGACGAGCAACGGGGCTTGCTGCGGCGCGGTCAGCCGCCGTCGACCAGGGTGCCGATCGACTCGCCGCGCATGATCCGCATCAGATTCCCGGGCGCGGTCATGTCGTAGATGCGCAGCGGCATCTGCTGGTCGCGACACAGCGCGATCGCGGCAGTATCCATCACGGCCAGCTTGCGCTCGATCACGTCGTCGTAGCCGAGGCGGTCATAGCGGGTGGCGTCGGCGTGCTTGGCCGGGTCGGCGGTGTACACGCCGTCGACCTTGGTCGCCTTCAGCAGCAGGTCGGCGCCGATCTCCACCGCGCGCAGCGCGGCGGCCGAATCGGTGGTGAAGAACGGGTTGCCGGTGCCGGCGGCGAACAGCACGATGCGGCCCTTCTCGATGTGGCGGATCGCGCGGCGGCGGATGTAGTCCTCGGCCACGTCGTGGATCTGGATTGCGCTGGTCACGCGCACGAAGCCGCCGCGTTTCTCGATCGCGTCCTGCATCGCCAGCGCATTCATCACGGTGGCCAGCATGCCCATGTGATCGCCGGTGACCCGGTCCATGCCGGCGGCGGCGAGGCCGGCGCCGCGGAAGATGTTGCCGCCGCCGATCACGATGCCGATCTGCACGCCGGCCCTCTGCACCTCGATGATCTCGTCGGCGAGCCGGCCGATCACCTTCGGGTCGATGCCGTAATCGGCCTCGCCCATCAGGGCCTCACCGGAGAGCTTGAGCAGGATGCGGCGGTACTTGGGCTGGTCGCTCATGGATTCTCCGGATTGTGTGGGGCAAACCGGCACATTGTAGCGGAGAGCAGGGGGCCGGTAACGCGGAGTGAGTGAAGAGGAGTGAGAAACCGGGGCATGCCGCCAGGCTCCCGGCAACCGCGGAAACGAAAAGAGCCGCGGTTTCCCGCGGCCCTTGATTCGACGCGCTGCCTTTTCTGAACAGGCCGGCCAAGAATTGCTCTTTCTAAACAGTCCGGCCATGGATGGCCGGTCTGCCAGTCAAGGACGACTGTTACCTCAGCCCGGCCTGCTTCATCACTTCGGCGGCGAAATCCTCTTCCACCTTCTCGATGCCTTCGCCGACGGCCAGACGGGCCACCGAGACGACGTCGGCGCCTTCCTTCTTCAGCGCCTCGGCCACCGTCACGTTGGTATCCAGCACGTAGGGCTGGCCGAGCAGGGTCACTTCGGACACGATCTTGTGGATCTTGCCGGCGATGATCTTCTCCAGGATCTCGGCCGGCTTGGCCTTTTCCTTGTCGGACATCAGGCTCAGCGCGATCTCTTTTTCCTTGGCCAGGAAGTCGGCCGGCACGTCCTCGGCACGGATGTGCGCAGGGTTCATCGCCGCCACGTGCATCGCGATGCCCTTGGCCAGTTCCTCGGAACCGCCCTTGAGCGCGACCAGCACGCCGATGCGGCCACCGTGGATGTAGCTGCCGATCACGCCGTTGCTCTCGACGCGGGCCAGGCGGCGCACGTCGATCTTCTCGCCGATGCTGACGATCAGCGTCTTGGCGGCTTCTTCCACGTTGGCGGCGCCCGGATAGGCGGCAGCCTTCAGCGCGTCGATGTCGGCGGCGCCAGAGTTCAGTGCGACGTCGGCGACGGTGTCGCTGAACTTCAGGAAGCTGGCGTCCTTGGCGACGAAGTCGGTTTCGCAGTTGATCTCGACCAGCACGGCCTTGCCGGCGGCCTGGGCGGTCACGATGCGGCCTTCGGCGGCGACGCGGCTGGCCTTCTTGTCAGCCTTGGCCAGGCCGGACTTGCGCAGCCATTCCATCGCGGTGTCGATGTCGCCGTTGTTCTCCACCAGCGCCTTCTTGCATTCCATCATGCCGGCGCCGGACCGCTCGCGCAGCTCCTTGACCAGTTGGGCGGAAATATTGCTCATCGGTAGTCCTCTAATGCTTGGATGCGCCGTGGCAGTTGAATGCCACGGCGCGGTTATCGCGTGCGGATGTGACGGCGGTGGTGAACCGCCGTCGTCGCGCTTACTTGGCGGCAGGCGCGCCGTCGTTGCGCGGACCACGACCGGCGTCACGGCCGCCGTCGCGGCGCGGGGCGCTCTTGCGCGGGGCAGCGTCACGGCGCGGGGCCGGCTTGCGATCGATCTTGGCGACCGGGTTGCCTTCCTCGTCCAGTTCGACGAAGTCGTTCGCGTCGCCCTGGGCGGCGGCCGGCGCGGCAGCCTTGCCTTCGAGGATCGAGTCGGCGGCAGCGCGGGCGTACAGCTGGATCGCGCGGATCGCGTCGTCATTGCCCGGGATCGCGTAGTCGACCAGTTCCGGGTTGTAGTTGGTGTCGACCACGGCAATCACCGGGATGCCCAACTTCTTGGCTTCCTGCACGGCGATGTCTTCGTGGCCGATGTCGATCACGAACAGTGCGTCGGGCAGACGGTTCATGTCCTTGATGCCGCCGAGCGAAGCCTGCAGCTTGTCGCGCTCGCGGCGACGGGCCAGCACTTCGTGCTTGACCAGCTTCTCGAAGCTGCCATCGGTCTCGGCCGCTTCCAGCTCCTTCAGGCGCGACACGGACTGCTTCACGGTGCGGAAGTTGGTCAACATGCCGCCGAGCCAGCGCGACGTGACGAACGGCATGCCGGCGCGTGCAGCCTCTTCGGCCAACGGCTCGCGGGCCGAACGCTTGGTGCCGACGAACAGGATGGTGCCGCGCTTCTGCGCCAGCGCCGACAGGAAATTCATCGCGTCGGTGAACAGCGGCAGGGTCTTTTCGAGATTGATGATGTGGATCTTGCCGCGCGCGCCGAAGATGTATGGGGCCATCTTGGGGTTCCAGTAACGGGTCTGGTGACCGAAATGGACGCCGGCTTCGAGCATCTGACGCATGGTGACTTGTGCCATGGGTGTAACTCCTTGCATGGGCCTTTGAAAGGCCTGGGGGTTGGGACCTCCACGCATCCCCGGCTTCGACCGCGACTGGCCCGAATTTTTGGTGGGCGTGCCGCAGCACCCCGAAGGCGGTGCCGATACGTGTGTGGCGTTGGTTTGGGTGTTGTACCGCTGCGGGTTACAATCCCGGTTCGCTTTGCGCCGGCCGACCACGAAACGGATACGTCAGCCCTGCAAAACTCCGAAATTGTAGCCGGTACGCCGGCGGCGCGGCAAGTTGCTGGATTTCAAGGACTTCTGCCGCCATATGAGTGGAATACATGGCCATAACCCTGAAATCCCCTGAAGACCTCGAAGGCATGCGCGTCGCCGGCAAGCTGGCGGCCGAAGTGCTGGCGATGCTCAAGGAGTACGTCAAGCCCGGCGTCACCACCGAGGAGCTGGATCGGCGCGCCTACGAGCACATCGTCAACGTGCAGAAGGCAATCCCCGCCAACGTCGGCTATCACGGCTTTCCCAAGACCCTGTGCACTTCGGTCAACCATGTGATTTGCCACGGCATTCCGAACGAGGGCAAGGTGCTCAAGGACGGCGACATCGTCAACCTCGATGTCACCGTGATCAAGGACGGCTGGCACGGCGATACCAGCCGCATGTACATCGCCGGCACGCCGTCGGTGCTGGCCAGGCGGCTGGTCGACACCACCTTCGAGGCGATGATGCGCGGCATCCAGGCGGTGCGTCCCGGCGCTACCCTGGGCGACGTCGGCCATGCGATCCAGCAGCATGCCGAGGCGGCCGGTTTCTCGGTGGTGCGCGAGTACTGCGGCCACGGCATCGGCAAGGTCTATCACGACGAGCCACAGGTGCTGCACTACGGCAAGCCCGGCACCGGCATCGAGCTGAAGAAGGGCATGACCTTCACCGTCGAGCCGATGATCAATGCCGGCAAACCGCAGACCCGCCAGCTGCCGGATGGCTGGACCGTGGTGACCAAGGACCACTCGCTGTCGGCGCAATGGGAGCACACGCTGGTGGTGACCGACGACGGTTTCGAGATCCTCACGCCCTGGCCTGACGCGGGGTAGGTGGGCTCGTCGACTTCGGCCCTTTCGGGCCTGCGCTCAGGATGAACGGTTGTTTGAGCCGTTCATCCCCGGATCGAGTCCGGGGCGGGCTCTGAGCGTAGCGAAGCGGAATCGAAGGGCCGTAATCGTTAGCCGCTTTGCATAACCGCGGCCCCGCACTGAGGACGTATTGTGGACGCCCTGCATACCATCGCCTTGCCGCCGTTGCCGCGACTGCCGGTGGCGGTGCCGCGTTCGGGTGTCTCCATCGAGGCACGTCAGGCCTTGCGGCAGTTGCTGGGCGACGTCGACCGCGCGCTGGCCACCGCGTTTCGCGATGGCGCCGACGCCAGCGCGCTGGCGCGGCGCCGGGGCGAATCGGTGGAGCGCATCGTGGCGCACGTATGGATGGCCTGCCTGGGCGACGTGACCGGAGCGGCGCTGTTCGCGGTTGGCGGCTTTGGCCGTGGCCTGCTGTTTCCATACTCGGACGTGGACCTGCTGGCCCTGGTACAGGCGCCGGAGCCGGCGCGCCTGCGCGCACTGGAGCAATTTTTCGCCACGCTGTGGGACGTCGGCCTGAAGGTCGGTCATGCGGTGCGCGATCCCGCGCAGTGCCGCGCACTGGCTGCGCAGGACGCCAGCGTATTTACCAGCCTGCTGGACGCGCACCGGCTGGTCGGCGACCCGGCGTTCGACGCGCGGCTGCGGGCCATCGTCGAGGACCCGGCGCTGTGGCCGCCGCAGGAATACCTGGCCGCCCGACTGGCCGAGCGCAATGCCCGGCATGCCCGTTTCGACGACACCGCCTACAACCTTGAACCGAACCTCAAGGATGGCCCCGGCGGCCTGCGCACGCTCGATTCGCTGCGCTGGATGGGCCGGCGGCTGGCGCATGCAAACGACTTGCCCGACATGGTGGTCGAGGGTTTGCTCGATCCCGCCGAGCAAGCTGCGCTGGAGCAGTCCGAGGCCGTCCTGCGCCGTTACCGCTACGCGTTGCACCTGGAGGCGGGCCGGGCCGAAGAACGGCTGCTGTTCGACTACCAGCGCGCGCTGGCCGCGCGGCTGGGCTTCGAGGACGAGCACGAGAAAAACCTCGGCGTCGAGCAGTTCATGCAGGGCTATTACCGCGCCGCCAGCCAGGTCGAGCGGCTCGGCGTGCAGGTGGCCGAGCGCTTCGAGGAGATGCTGGAGTTGCCCGGCGAGGCGGTGCCCGTGGGCACCGACTTCATCCGCTACGGCAAGCGTCTGGCGGCGCGCGACCCGCAGCTGTTCATGCGCCGGCCGGCGGCACTGGTGGAGATTTTCATCGCCCGCATGGACCAGCCCGGCGTGGTCGGCTTCAGCGCCGACACCATGCGCCGCATCCACCAGGCCACCGCCGTGCATGGCGATGCACTGGCCGACGAGCCGCAGGTGCTGGTGGCGTTCCTGCAATTGTTGCGGCGTGGTGCGCCGGCGGTGGAGGCGCTGTGGCGGATGAACCGGCACGGCCTGCTGGCGGCGATCCTGCCTGCGTTCGGCCAGGTGTTCGGGCGCATGCAGTACGACCTGTTCCATGTCTACACGGTCGACGAACACACCTTGCGCGTGCTGCGCAATATGGCCCGCTTTGCCGACCCGGCGGCACAGCGCGAGTTTCCGCTGGGTTGCGAAATCTGGGCGGGCCTGCCGGTACCCGAGGTGCTGCTGCTGGCGGGACTGTTCCACGACATCGCGAAGGGCCGCGGCGGCGATCACTCGGTACTGGGCGAGCAGGATGCGCGCGCCTTCTGCACGCGACTGGGCTTGCCGCCCGGCGATGTCGAGCGGGTGGCCTGGCTGGTGCGCTGGCACCTGCTGATGAGCACCACGGCGCAGCGCCAGGACATCACCGACCCGGACGTGGTGCACCGGTTTGCGGAAGTCGTCGGCAATCGCGAGCGGCTCGGCCAGCTGTACCTGCTGACCATCGCAGACATCATCGGCACCAGTCCGCGGCTGTGGAATGGCTGGAAGGACCGCTTGCTGGCCGACTTGTACACCAGCACCCGCTATGCCTTGCGCAGCGACGTGGAGCTGCCGCGCGACATCGGCGTGCGCGTGCGCGAATGTTCCGAGTACGCGCTGGCGCTGCTGCTGAACGAGGGCCATGCCGAAGCCGACGTGATGCGCGTGTGGGCCGACTTTCCCCAACTCAGCTTCCTGCGTCATCGGCCCGAACAGATCGCCTGGCAGACCACGGCGATCCTGCGCGCGCAGGGAACGCTGCCGCTGGTGGCGGTGCATCCGCTGTCGGTGCGCGGCAGCACCGAGCTGTTCGTCTACACGCCCGATCGCGACGGCCTGTTCGCCACGGTGACCGCGGTATTGGACCGGTTGCGCTTCTCGGTGATGGAGTCACGCATCCTCAGTTCGCCGACCGGGATGGCGCTGGACACTTTCCTGCTGCTCGATGCGGACAGCCAGCAGCCGGTCAGCGCGGCTCGTGCGGAGGAACTGCAGCAGCGATTGCAGCGCGCGCTGGCGCAATCCGCCGGCGTGCAGCCGAGCAAGCGCGGCATGTCGCGCCACCAGAAACACTTCCAGATGACCCCGAAGATCAGCTTCCATGCCGCCGGCGACCGCACCCAGCTGGCCCTGGTCGGCACCGACCGCCCCGGCCTGCTGGCCGCGGTGGCGCAGGTGATGCTGGCCACCGGGGTGCGCGTGCACGACGCACGCATCGCCACCTTCGGCGAGCGCGTGGAGGATTTCTTCCAGCTCACCGATCGCCACGACGCGCCGCTCGATGTGGCCACGCAGGATCGCCTGCTGCATGCACTGCTGGAACGGATCGGGCCGGCGCGGGATTGACCGTCGATCTCCGCGCTATCATCGCGACCGCTGCGCGTCGCAGCGGCCACGTGTTTTTGCCATGACCTATCTGTTGATCAAGTCGCTGCACCTGCTGTTCGTCATCGCTTGGATGGCCACGGTGTTCTACCTGCCGCGTATCCTGGTGAATCTGGCCGAGGCGGCGAACGAGCCGACGGTGCTGGTGCGACTGCAGTTGATGGGGCGACGGCTGTACAAGTTCGGCCACAACATGTTTGGCATCGCGTTCCTGTTCGGATTGACCCTGTGGCAAGGCTGGCGGGTATTTCCGCAAGCGTTGCCGAACGTCACCGCCGGCACGCACTGGATCGACGCCAAGCTGACCCTGGTCGCCGTGCTGCTGGCCTACTTCATCTGGGCCGGGCGCATGCTCAAGCGCAGCGAGAAGGGAGGGGCGCTGCCGTCCTCGCGCACGCTACGCTGGCTCAACGAGTTGCCGGTGCTGCTGTTGCTGGGCGTGATCTTCCTGGTGATCGCCAAGCCGTTTTGAGTCAGTTGTAGTAGCCGCGGTACCACTCGACGAAACGCGCCACCACGCCATCATCGATCGAGGTGTTCGGCGCGTAGCCCACGTCGCGGCGCGGCGCCGACACGTCGGCCCAGGTGTCGGGTACGTCGCCCGGCTGCATCGGCAGCGGGCGTTTTTCCGTGGTGCGTCCGAAGTTCTGCTCCAGCAGTCCGATGAAGCGCGGCAGCTGCACCGGCCGATTGTTGCCGAGGTTGCAGACGCGGTACGGCGCGTTCGAGTTGTCGTAGCCATGGACCACGTCGCCGCGCGCCAGCAGGCGTTGCACTAAGGCGGCGCCGATGAAGCCGGCGGCGCCGGTCACCAATGCGCATGGAGTGCCTTCGGGAGATCGGCGGCATCCTACCGTCCGGGTAGCGCCGGCAAGGCCGCGTCGGGTGAGGATTGACAGGCAATCTGGGCTAAACTAGCGTCTCGATATCGTCCACAAGACAAGGTGGCCCGCGCTTGCGCCGGCCGAGTGTGCGACATGGCAACTATCCGCTTGCACGACTGACCGCCACCACGCCTTCGTTTACAAAGAAAGGGCGTCATGCCCTTTTTTGCTTTTCCAGAGAAGCTTCCATGATTGAAATCACGCTACCCGACGGCAGCAAGAGGCCGTTCGACCACCCCGTTACCGTGCAGGACGTGGCCGCCTCGATTGGCGCCGGCCTGGCCAAGGCGACGCTGGCTGGCAAAGTCGACGGCAAGCTGGTCGACGCCAGCTATCCGATCGAGCACGATGCCAGTCTGCAGATTGTCACCGAGAAGAGCCCCGAGGCGCTGGAAATCCTGCGCCACTCCACCGCGCACCTGATGGGCCAGGCGGTGCAGCGGCTGTTCCCGGGCGCGCAGGTCACCATCGGCCCGGTGATCGAGAACGGCTTTTACTACGACTTCGCCTATGAGCGTCCGTTCACCCCGGACGACTTGCCGAAGATCGAGGCGGAGATGCACAAGATCGTCGACGAGCAACTGCCGGTGACGCGCAGCGTGAAGTCGCGCGACGAGGCGGTGGCGTTCTTCCGCGGCCTGGGCGAGAGCTACAAGGCCGAGATCATCGAGGGCATTCCAGCCAATGAAGATCTGTCGCTGTACTCGCAGGGCGAGTTCACCGATCTGTGCCGCGGTCCACACGTGCCGAACACCGGCAAGCTGCATTCCTTCAAGCTGATGAAGGTGGCCGGCGCGTACTGGCGCGGCGATTCGAACAACGCGATGCTCAGCCGCATCTACGGCACCGCCTGGCTCAGCGACAAGGATCTGAAGGCTTGGCTGTACCAGCTGGAAGAGGCCGAGAAGCGCGATCACCGCAAGATCGGCAAGCAGCTCGACCTGTTCCACCAGCAGGAAGAAAGCCCCGGTATGGTGTTCTGGCATCCGAACGGCTGGGCGATCTGGCAGCAGGTCGAGCAGTACATGCGCGGCGTCTACAAGAAGAGCGGCTACCAGGAAGTGCGCTGCCCGATGGTGCTGGACGTGTCGTTGTGGAAGAAGTCCGGGCACTGGGACAACTACGCCGAGAACATGTTCTTCACCGAGTCGGAGAAGCACACCTTCGCGCTGAAGCCGATGAACTGCCCGGGCCACGTGCAGGTGTTCAACACCGGCCTGCGCAGCTACCGCGAGCTGCCGATCCGCTACGGCGAATTCGGCGGCTGCCACCGCAACGAGCCGTCCGGTGCGCTGCACGGCATCATGCGCGTGCGTGCGTTCACCCAGGACGACGGCCACATCTTCTGCACGCCGGAGCAGGTCGAGGAGGAAGTCACCGCGTTTCATCGGCAGGCGATGAAGGTGTATGCGGACTTCGGCTTCACCGACCTGGCGATCAAGCTGGCGCTGCGACCGGACAAGCGCATCGGTTCCGACGAATTCTGGGATCGCACCGAGGAAATGCTGCGCCGCGCGCTGCGCGCTGCTGGCGTGGAGTGGGAGGAGTTGCCCGGCGAGGGTGCGTTCTACGCGCCCAAGATCGAGTACCACCTGAAGGACTCGATCGGTCGCGCCTGGCAGGTCGGCACCATGCAGGTCGATTTCATGATGCCCGAGCGCCTGGGCGCCGAATACGTGGACGAACACTCGCAGAAACAGCATCCGGTGATGCTGCACCGGGCCATTGTCGGCTCCATGGAGCGTTTCATCGGCATCCTGATCGAGCACCACGCCGGCCTGTTGCCGGCCTGGCTGGCCCCGGTGCAGGCGATGGTGCTCAATATCACCGATGCGCAGGCCGATTACGTTCGCGAAGTGACGCAAGCCCTTGTCGACAAAGGTTTCCGGGTACAATCGGATTTGCGCAACGAGAAAGTCGGCTATAAAATCCGCGAACATACGATGCAGAAAGTGCCTTATCTTCTCGTGATCGGTGATCGCGAGAGGGAAACGGGTGCCGTTTCTGTGCGTACCCGTTCCGGCGAGGACCTGGGCAGCATGCCGCTGGCCAGCTTCGTCGAACGACTGGAGACCGAAATCCGGCGCTGAGCGCCGGGCGGTCTGTCTCATTACTTCTTCTGGAGGATCGTGGTATCGCTACCACCGACAACAAGGGCAATCGTCGTAACCTGGAAATCCGCGTGCCGCGCGTGCGCGTGATTGGCGCGGACTCGGAACAGCTGGGCATTCTCAGTCGTGACGAGGCGCTGAGCCTGGCGCAGGAAGCAGGCATGGATCTGGTCGAGATCCAGCCGAACGGCGACCCGCCGGTCTGCCGCATCATGGATTACGGCAAGTTCAAGTTCGAAGCCCAGAAGAAGGCGCAGGCCGCCAAGAAGAAGCAGAAGCAGGTCGAGATCAAGGAAGTGAAGTTCCGTCCGGTCACGGACGTGGGCGACTACCAGATCAAGCTGCGCAACATGCTTCGCTTCCTGGAAGAGGGCGACAAGGTCAAGGTCACTATCCGCTTCCGCGGCCGCGAGATGTCGCACCAGGACCTGGGCCAGAACCTGGCCAAGAAGATCCAGGAAGACGTCGGCGAGAACGGTCAGGTCGAATCGTTCCCGCGGCTGGAAGGGCGTCAGATGGTCATGATGATCGGACCCAAGAAGAAATAAGCCGCCACGACACCTTCGGGTGTCGTGTTGTGTAGGAGCGCACCCTGTGCGCGATTGCTCCGGGGCTTCAATCCAGGAGCCATCGCGCGCGGGGTGCGCTCCTACTGGCATCAGCGCCATGAACTCCGTATAATCGCCGGCTCGACCCGCCTGGATGGGTCGTGCACCGATCATGGCAGGACGGAAAGAGTGGCCCCGGGCCACCGCCAGATCAGTCAGAAACCGGGGCTGCCCGCGCAGGGCGAGTCCCCATACAAGGAGCATTCCCATGCCCAAGATCAAGACCAACCGGGCGGCTGCGAAGCGTTTTCGCAAGACCGCGTCGGGCAAAATCAAGTGCGGTCACGCTTTCCGGTCACATATCCTGACCAAGAAATCGACCAAGCTGAAGCGCGGCTTGCGCTCCAAGAACCACCTCAAGGCGTGTGACGCCCCGGGTGTGGCCCGCATGCTGCCGTACTTGTAGGACGAGGAGATAAACCATGGCTCGTGTAAAGCGTGGCGTTACCGCCCGTCGTCGCCACAAGAAAATCATCGGCCGTGCCAAGGGCTACTACAACGCCCGCCGCAAGGTCTTCCGCGTTGCCAACCAGGCCGTCATCAAGGCCGGCCAGTACGCATATATCGGCCGCAAGCAGCGCAAGCGCCAGTTCCGTGCGTTGTGGATCGTCCGCATCAACGCCGCCGCACGCATGTTCGGCTTGTCCTACAGCCGTCTGATCAACGGCCTGAGCAAGGCTGGCATCACCGTCGACCGCAAGGTCCTCGCTGATATCGCCGTGCACGACATCAAGGCGTTTGAAGTGATCGCCGAGAAAGCGAAGGCCAGTCTGGCCGCTTGATCGTCGGACGCTCCTGCGTCAGCGCGATATGATGTAAAGCAAGCGGGGAGGAGGCCAACGCCTCCTCCCCGTTTTCGTTTCTGTGGGGTCCTCAAGTGGGAATCGTATCGATGGACGACCTGGACAGCCGCGCCGCGCAGGCGCTGGCCGATATCGACAAGGCCGACACGCTGGAGGCGCTCGATGCGCTGCGCGTCGGACTGCTGGGCAAGAATGGCATCGTCACCGCTGCACTGAAGACGCTCGGCGCACTGGCGCCGGATGGGCGCAAGGCGCGCGGTGCCGAAGTGAACCGCGTGAAAGAGCGCCTTGCCGATGCGCTGGCGACACGCAAGCTGACACTGGAACAGGTCGAACTTGACCGCCGCCTCGCCTCCGAGAAACTCGACATCAGCTTGCCGGGACGCGATGGCGAGCGTGGCGGCGTTCATCCGATCACCCGTGCGCTGGAACGCATCGCGTCGATCTTCGCGCGGCTCGGCTACCAGCGCGCCGACGGCCCGGAGATCGAAGACGACTGGCACAACTTCGAGGCGCTGAACTTCCCGCCGCATCATCCGGCGCGCGCCATGCACGACACCTTCTACTTCGGTGACGGCCGCCTGCTGCGCACGCACACCTCGCCGGTGCAGATCCGCAGCATGGCCGGGCGCCAGCCGCCGATCCGCATCATCGCGCCGGGCAAGGTCTACCGCAGCGATTCGGACCAGACCCACTCACCGATGTTCCACCAGATCGAAGGGCTGCTGGTCGACGAGACCTCCAGCTTCGCCGACCTGAAGGGCACTCTGGCCGAGTTCATCCGCGCGTTCTTCGAGCGTGATTTCGAGATGCGCTTCCGCCCCAGCTATTTCCCGTTCACCGAGCCCTCGGCCGAAGTGGACATCCGCTGGGATGCCGAGGACGGCTCCACCCGCTGGCTGGAAGTGCTGGGCTGCGGCATGGTCCATCCGAACGTGCTGAAGAACTGTGGCATCGACCCGGAGCGCTACACCGGTTTCGCCTTCGGCCTTGGCGTGGAACGCTTCGCCATGCTGCGCTACGGCGTTTCCGACCTGCGCGCGTTCTTCGAGAACGATCTGCGTTTCCTCAAGCAGTTCGCCTAACCGCGCCAGCAGGAACACGACACATGAAATTCTCCGAGAACTGGCTGCGCGAGCTGGTCGAGATCAAGGCGGACCGCGCCGAACTGGCCCATGCGCTGACCATGGCCGGGCTGGAAGTGGAAGAGCTCACGCCGCTGGGCGACGACTTGGCCGGCGTGGTGGTGGCCGAGATCATCGCTGCCGAAAAGCACCCGGAAGCGGATCGGCTGCAGGTATGCCAGGTGAACGCGGGGCCGGGCGAACCGCTGCAGATCGTCTGCGGCGCACCAAACGCGCGCGTCGGCATCAAGGTGCCGCTGGCGATGGTCGGTGCGAAGCTGCCCGGTGACATTTCCATCAAGGCGGCGAAACTGCGGGGCATCGAGTCGTTCGGCATGTTGTGCTCGGCGAAGGAGCTGGGTATCGACGCCGATGCGTCCGGCTTGCTGGAACTGCCGCTGGACGCGCCGGTCGGCCAGTCGCTGGCCGATTACCTCGGTCTGCCCGACGCCAGCTTCGAGCTGAAGCTCACCCCGAACCGGCCCGACTGCCTCGGCCTCGTCGGGCTCGCGCACGACGTGGCCGCGTTGTTCGGCAGCACCGTGAAGGTGCCGGTACAGGCGGCAGCGCCGGTCACCGGCGCCGCACGTCGCGGCATCCGGCTGGAAGCCGGCAAGGACGCGCCGCGCTATCTCGGCCGCATCGTCGAGGGCATCGATCCGGCCGCACGCACGCCGCTGTGGCTGGCCGAACGCCTGCGCCGCGCCGGCTTGCGCCCGATCAGCGCGGTGGTCGACGTCACCAACTACGTGATGCTCGAACTGGGCCAGCCGCTGCATGCGTTCGACAACGACGCGCTCGAGGGCGACCTCGTGGTGCGCCACGCGCGTGCCGGCGAGACGCTGAAGCTGCTCGACGGCAGCGAGGCGAAACTGGATGACGGCTTCGTGCTGATCGCTGACGAGAAGAAACCGCTCGCAGTCGCCGGCGTGATGGGCGGCTTCGACTCGCGCGTCACCGACGCCACGCACAACATCTTCCTGGAATCCGCGCACTTCGCGCCGGCCGCGATCATGGGCCGCGCACGCAAGCTCGGCCTGCACACCGATGCCTCGCACCGCTTCGAGCGCGGCGTCGATCCGCAGCTGCCGCGCCGCGCGCTGGAGCGCGCCACCGAACTGCTGCTGGCGATCGCCGGCGGCAAGGCCGGGCCGGTGCTGGTGGCGGAGAACCTGGCCGACCTGCCGATGCCGGCGGCGGTGACCTTGCGCCGTGCACGCCTGAAGCGCGTGCTCGGCGTGTACGTGGCGGATGTCGAAGTGGCGCGTATCTTCACCGCGCTGGGCATGCAGGTGGCAACAACGAGCGACGGCTGGCAGGTCACCGCGCCGAGCAGCCGCTTCGACATCGAGCGTGAGGAAGACCTGATCGAGGAAGTCGCGCGGATCTTCGGTTACGACAACATCCCCACCGCGACGCCCGCCGGCGCGCTGACCCTGGCGATCGAGCCGGAGGCGCGCATCGGCGAGCTGGCGCTGCGCGAGCAGCTGGCCGCGCGCGGCTACTACGAGGCGGTGAATCTGTCCTTCGTGGCGGCCGACCTGCTGGCGAACTGGGGCTTCACCGAGCGCCTGGTGCCGCTGGCCAATCCGTTGTCGGCCGATCTGGCAGTGATGCGGCCTTCGCTGCTGCCAGGGCTGATCGAGGCGCTGCGCCACAACCGTGCACGTCAGCAGGAGCGGGTGCGCCTGTTCGAGGTCGCGCGCGTGTTTGTTGAAGGCGATCCCCCGTTGGAAACGCCAAGCCTAGCCATTGTCGCCTGCGGCAATGCCCGTGCCGAGCAGTGGGGCGAACCGGCGCGGATGCTGGATTTCCATGACCTCAAGGGTGATCTGGATGCCTTGATCGCCTGGGGCGGCGAGCCGCAGTGCTGGTCGGTGCATGCCGATGGCCTGCCGGGCTGGCTGCACCCGGGGCGTGGCGCGCGGGTAGTGCGCGATGGCGCGACTGTGGGCTATCTCGGTGCGCTGCACCCGCAGCTGGCCAAGGCGCTGGACTTGGCCGCCGACGTGCACGTGCTGGAGCTGGCCCTGGCGCCGCTGCTGGCGCGCCGCCTGCCGCGGGCACAGGCGGTGCCTCGGTTCCCCGCGGTGCGTCGCGACATCGCGGTGGATCTGCCGGAAACGGTCAGCTGGTCACAGATCGAGCAGGCGGTTCGCCACACGCTGGGCGAACGGCTGAAGGAATTGCGCCTGTTCGACCGTTACAGCGGCAAGGGAGTCGAAGCGGGCCGAAAAAGTCTCGCTATGGGCTTGATTTTACAGGACGCTTCACGCACGCTTACCGACGACGACGCGGACCGTTGTGTACGAGAAGCGCTAGCTGCGTTGGAGCAATCATGCAAGGCAAAGCTGCGAGGATGAGATGGCGCTGACCAAGGCGGAGATGGCCGAGCGGCTTTTCCTCGACGTGGGCCTCAACAAGCGTGAGGCGAAGGAGTTCGTGGACGCCTATTTCGAGGTGGTCCGCGGAGCACTGGAAAGCGGCGAACAGGTGAAGTTGTCCGGTTTCGGCAATTTCGACTTGCGGCTGAAGAACCAGCGGCCGGGACGCAACCCGAAGACCGGTGAGGAGATTCCGATCTCCGCCCGGCGCGTGGTGACGTTCCGACCGGGACAGAAACTCAAGGTAAGAGTCGAGGGCTATGCTGGATCAAGGGAATAACACCGAACTGCCTGCCATCCCGGCCAAGCGCTACTTCACCATCGGTGAGGTCGGCGAGTTGTGCGGTGTGAAGCCCCATGTGCTGCGCTACTGGGAGCAGGAGTTTCCTGCGCTCAATCCGGTCAAGCGCCGCGGCAACCGCCGTTACTACCAGCGCCACGACGTGCTGATGATTCGCCAGATTCGTTCGCTGCTGTACGACGAGGGTTTCACCATCACCGGCGCGCGCGCACGGCTGGAAGGCCCGCAGGCACGGATGGAGGCGAGCATCTCGCACCAGATCGTGCGCCAGGTGCGGATGGAGCTGGAAGAAGTGCTGACCCTGCTGCGTCGCTGAAGGCTTCCGGACGCGCCGCACAAGCTGTTAGACTTGCCAGCTTGCCGTATGTCGGGGCGTAGCGCAGCCTGGTAGCGCATCTGCCTGGGGGGCAGAGGGTCGTCGGTTCAAATCCGGCCGCCCCGACCAATACGGTAATCGAGTATGAAAAAAGCGCCCTTGGGCGCTTTTTTCATTGGGAACGGGAAATGGGAAAAGCTGCGACGTTCCGCCGTTTCCCGGTTCCGTCCTCTCAATACAGCACGCGGCTGCGCAAGGTCCCGGGAATCGCCGCCAGCTTCGTCTTCAGCTCGTTGGCCTGGGCCTCATCGGCGCTGACGTCGATCACCACGTAGCCCACTTCGCTGTCGGTCTGCAGGAACTGCGCGTCGATATTGATGTTGCCGGCCGAGAACAGTTCGTTGATGCGCGACAGCGTGCCCGGCACGTTGCGGTGGATGTGCAGCAGGCGGCGGCTGTGCGGGTGTTCGGGCAGGGCGACTTCGGGGAAATTCACCGCCGACAGGGTGGAGCCATTGTCGCTGTAGCGAACCAGTTTGCTGGCCACCTCGATGCCGATGTTGTCCTGCGCCTCCAGCGTGCTGCCGCCGATGTGCGGGGTCAGGATCACGTTGTCCAGGCCGATCAGCGGCGAGACGAAGGGATCGTCGTTGCCTTTCGGTTCGAGCGGAAACACGTCGACCGCGGCGCCGGCCAGATGGCCTGCACGCAGCACTGCGGCCAGTGCGTCGATGTCCACCACGCTGCCGCGCGAGGCGTTGATCAGCATCGCGCCGGCACGCATCTTCGCCAGTTGCTCGCGGCGGATCATCAGCTGCGTGGCGGGAGTTTCCGGCACGTGCAGGGTGACCACGTCGGCGCGCTCCAGCAGTTCGTCCAGGCTGGACACGGCGCGTGCGTTGCCCAGCGCCAGCTTGGTCTCGATGTCGTGGAAGATCACCCGCATGCCCAGGCTCTCGGCCAGCACGCCGACCTGGGTGCCGATGTGGCCGTAGCCGACGATGCCGAGCACCTTGTCGCGCGTCTCGTAGCTGCCGCTGGCCGACTTGGTCCAGCCGCCGCGATGGCATAGCGCGTTCTTCTGCGGGATACCGCGCAGCAGCATGATCGCCTCGGCGATCACCAGCTCGGCCACGCTGCGGGTGTTGGAATAGGGCGCGTTGAACACCGGCACGCCAAGCTTGCGCGCGGCGCCCAGGTCCACCTGGTTGGTGCCGATGCAGAAGCAGCCCACCGCGATCAGCCGCTTGGCCTGTGCCAGCACCTCGGCGGTGAGCTGGGTGCGTGAGCGGATGCCGACGATGTGCGCGTCGCTGATGCGTCGCTTGAGCTCATCCTCCGGCAATGATTTCGCGTGCAGCTCGACCTGGCTGTAGCCGGCGCGGCGGAAGTTTTCGACCGCACTGGCACTCACGCCCTCCAGCAGCAATACCTTGATGTCCTGGCGGGGGTAGGAGGTCTGCATGCGTCGGTCCTGGCTGGAGTGGGGCACCTACTATGCCAGAGCTGAAGACGGATTGCGGCGCTGCAACACTGGACGCGGCGCGGTGTGGCTGGCAGGCTGTGGGGATGATCCCGGAGCCCAGCATGCCCGATCCCCGCCTCGCCGATTTGTCCCGCCGGTTGCCCGAGCTGCGCCTGCTCACCGCATCCGCTGACCTGGAGCATTACGGTCGCGACTGGACCCGGCGCTGGATCCCGGCACCGCTGGCGATTGCGCTGCCGGCCAGTGTGGAAGAGGTGCAGGCCATCGTGCGCTGGGCGAACGAACAGCGCGTGGCGATCGTGCCCTCCGGCGGCCGCACTGGCCTGTCCGGCGGCGTCGTGGCGGCCAACGGCGAGCTGGTGCTGAGCCTGGAGCGGATGAACCGCGTGCTGGATTTCAACGCGGTCGACCGCACGCTCGCCGTGCAATCCGGGATGATCCTGCAACACGTGCATGAAGCGGCCCGCCAGCATGGCCTGGTCTATCCGGTCGACTTCGCCGCGCGCGGTTCCTGCTCGATCGGCGGCAACATCGCCACCAACGCCGGCGGCATCCGGGTGATCCGCTATGGCAACACGCGCGAATGGATCGCCGGGTTGAAGGTGGTCACCGGCAACGGCGAGTTGCTCGAATTCAACCGCGGCCTGATCAAGAATTCCAGCGGCTACGACTTCCGCCAGTTGCTGATCGGTTCGGAGGGGACGCTGGGCATCGTGGTCGAGGCCACGTTGAAGCTGACCGAGCCACCGCCGCCGTCGCAGGTGATGCTGCTGGCGCTGCCGGACATGGATGCGCTGATGCAGGTGTTCGCACTGTTCCGCGCGCAGCTGGCGTTGCAGGCGTTCGAGTTCTTCACCGATCATGCGCTGCGGCACGTGCTGGCGCACGGTGCGCAACGCGCCATCGACGGCGACTACCCGTACTACGTGGTGGCCGAGTTCGATGCGGCCGACGAACGGCAGCAGGAGGCTGCGCTGGCCGCGTTCGAACACGCACTGGAACAGGGCTGGGTCAGCGACGGCGTGATCGCGCAGAGCGAGGCGCAGGCCGCCGCATTGTGGCGACTGCGCGAAGGCATCACCGAGAGCCTGGCGCCGCGGCGGCCGTACAAGAACGATGTATCGGTGCGGGTCAGCGCGGTGCCGGTGTTCCTGCACGAGATGCAGGCACTGCTGGCGCGCGAGTATCCGCAGGCCGAAGTGGTCTGGTTCGGGCATATCGGCGACGGCAACCTGCACATCAATGTGCTGCGTCCGGCCAGCCTGGCGGAGGATGCATTCATCGCCCAGTGCGAACACGTCACCACGCTGTTGGCCGCGACTCTGCAGCGTCACGGCGGCAGCATTTCGGCCGAACACGGCATCGGCCTGGTCAAACGGGAGTATCTGGAAAGCACCCGCAGCGCGACGGAAATCGCGCTGATGCGCGGCGTGCGCAAGGTGTTCGATCCGCACGGCATCCTCAATCCCGGCAAGCTGTTCGTGGACGGCTGAAAGCCCGACAAGCCGCGCCCGTGCTAGGCTTGGCGGCTTGTCTGTTGGTTCGAAGGAGCCGTCATGCCGTCGTCGCCGCTGCGTTCGCTGTATCCCGAAATCGAGCCGTTCGATAGCGGGTTCCTGCCGGTGTCCCCGCTGCATACGCTGTACTACGAGCAGAGCGGCAACCCGAACGGCAAGCCGGTGGTGTTCCTGCATGGTGGTCCGGGCGGCGGCACCAATGCGAAGTGCCGGCGCTTCTTCGATCCGGCGGTCTATCGCATCGTGTTGTTCGACCAGCGCGGCTGCGGCAAGTCCGCCCCGCATGCGGAATTGACGGATAACACCACCTGGAATCTGGTCGCCGACATCGAGCGCGTGCGCGAGCACTTGGGCGTCGACCGCTGGCAGGTGTTCGGCGGTTCGTGGGGCTCCACGCTGGCGCTGGCGTATGCGCAGACACACCCGGACAAGGTCAGCGAACTGGTGTTGCGCGGCATCTTCATGCTGCGCCGCTGGGAACTGGAGTGGTTCTACCAGAAGGGCTGCGACGCGCTGTATCCGGATGCGTGGGAGACCTATCTCGACGCGATCCCCGCGGTCGAACGCGGCGACCTGATGAGCGCCTACCACCGCCGCCTGACCAGCACCGATGCGAAGACGCGGACCGACGCCGCACGCGCCTGGTCGGTGTGGGAGGGCGCCACCAGTTTCCTGTGGCAGGACAAGTCGCACATCGAATCCAGCGCCGAGGACGAGTTCGCGCTGGCGTTCGCGCGCATCGAATGCCACTACTTCGTCAACGGCGGCTTCTTCGAACACGACGACCAGCTGCTGCGCAACGTCGATCGCATCCGCAACATTCCGGCGGTGATCGTGCAGGGCCGCTACGACGTGGTCTGCCCGCTGCGCAGCGCGTGGGACCTGCATCGCGCCTGGCCGGAGGCCGACCTGCACATCGTGCAGGACGCCGGCCATTCCGCGTTCGAGCCGGGCATCGTGCACGAACTGGTGGAGGCGACCGACCGCTTCGGCCGCTGAACCTCCGGCGGCTGTCGGAACCGCTTCAGTCGTTCGCCGGCAGCTGTTTGGTGCCGAAAATCTTGTCGCCGGCGTCGCCGAGGCCGGGCAGGATGTAGCCGCGTTCGTTCAGGCGTTCGTCGATCGCGGCGGTGTAGATCTCGATGTCCGGATGCGTTGCCTCGACGCGCTTGAGGCCTTCCGGCGCGGCAACGAGAAACAGGCCCTTGATGCGCTTGCAGCCGGCCGCCTTGAGCATGTCGACGGTGGCGATCAGGGTGCCGGCGGTGGCCAGCATCGGGTCGACGATCAGCGCGATGCGTTCGTCCATGCGGCCGGTGAGCTTTTCGTAGTAGGTCGTCGGCTTCAGCGTCTGCTCGTCGCGCTGCAGGCCGACCACGCTGACCTTGGCGGCGGGGATCATGTCGAGCACGCCGGGCAGCATGCCCAGGCCGGCGCGCAGGATCGGCACGATGGTGATCTTCTTGCCCTTGATCCGGTGCACCTGCAGCGGCCCTGCCCAGCCTTCGATCTCTTCCTCGACGGTTTCCAGGTCCTTGGTGGCCTCGTAGGTGAGCAGCGCGGCGACCTCGGAGGCCAGCTCGCGGAACTCCTTGGTGCTGATGCCGGCGCGGCGCATCAGGCCGAGCTTGTGCCGGATCAGCGGGTGGCGCACTTCGACGATCTTCATGGGTGACTGTCTTCAGGGGCGGCGCAGGGCGCGACAGTCGGGGAGCTTAGCGAAGCAGCTTCACCCGCGCACGCACAGGCGTGCGCGGGTGAAGCTGACGGTTACGCCGCGGCGTGGCCTTTCAGGCATTCGCTCATGAAGGCCTTGCGGTCGGCACCCTTGAGCGCCTTGGTCTTGGCCTCGGCATTGCAGGTCGCCATCTTGCCCTGCTGGGTAGGCTTGGTCGCCGGGGTCACCGCGGTGCTTGCACCCTTCAGGCATTCGCTCATGAAGGTCTTGCGCTCGGCGCCTTTCTTGCCGGTCGCCTGCTTGTTGCAGTCGATCATGCGCTGCTGCTGGGCGGTATGCGGCTTGGCAGCCGGTGCGGCAGCGGGGGTGGCGGCCGGGCTGGCCGCGAAGGCGGCGCCGGCGAAGGCGAAGGCAGCGCTGACGGCGAGCAGACGTAATGACAGTGACATCGTGAGTCCTCCCTGGGTGACCGGCAGCTGCCGGCCGGGTCAGTCTATGCAGGGGGCAACCCTCACGGGAGTCGGCAAGATCTTACGTGCATGAAGTATTCAGCTGCGGCGACGTGTCGTGCGTCGCCGCAGCCAGTGTGGGCCAAACCGCCGGTCAGGCGGCCTCGGCCTTGGCCTTGCGCGGACCTTCGAGCAGCGCCTTGCGCACGTGGGCGATGATCAGGTCGACCTCGGCGCTGGTGACGTTGAAGTGCGGGGTGAAGCGCAGCGAGTTGGCGCCACCATGGATCACGCCGACGCCGTGCTCGCGCATGTACTCCTCGGTGGAGTCGGCACCGTAGCACTTGTACTCGGATGCCAGTTCGCAGGAGAACAGCAGGCCGGTGCCCTGCACCTTGGTGATCAGGCCGCCCAGTTCGTTCTTCAGCGCGTTGAGCTTGTCGACGAATTCCTTGCCGCGCTCGCGGATGTTGTTGCGCACTTCGTCGCTGAGCTCGCCCAGCGTGGCCAGGGCCACGTCCAGCGCGCGCGGGTTGGCGGTCATGGTGTTGCCGTAGATGCCCTTGCGGTACAGCCCGGCAGTGCGTTCGCTGACGGCCAGCACCGACAGCGGGTACTGGCCGGCGTTGAGCGCCTTGGAGAAGGTTTCCATATCCGGCGGCGGCAGTTGCTCGAAGCCGGGGTAGTCGACGAACGACAGCACGCCGTGCGCGCGCAGGCCAGCCTGGATCGAGTCGACCAGCAGCAGGGTACCGTGGGATTCGGTGAGCGCGCGCGCGGCCTTGTAGAACTCCGGTGTCACCGCGCGCCCCGGGTCGCCTTCGCCCATCACCGGCTCCAGGAACATCGCCTCGATGAACCAGCCGTGCTTGTCGGCGTCGGCGAACGCCGCCTCCAACTGCGCCACGTCGTACGGCGCGACGGTGATCAGGGTGTCCTCGTGGCGATAGCTGGCGAGGTTCTGCTGGTAGGTCTTGCGGCTGGAATCGGAATACAGCGCCGGCGCCTCGGTGCGGCCGTGGAACGCGCCCTTGACCGCCAGGCGCTTGATGCTGCGGCCGGCGTAACGACCGCCTTCGTCGGTCATCATCTTGGCGTTGACGTCGGCGATGCGGCAGGCCAGCGAGACCGATTCGGAGCCGGAGTTGAGGCACAGATAGCGTGCATACGGGCTGCCGCCGCGGTTGCGGCCGAGTTCCTTGTCCAGCGCCGCGGTGAAACGCAGCTGCGACACGCTGGGCGACATCACGTTCGCCATCACCTGCGGGCGGGCCAGCGCGGCCAGGATCGCCGGGTCGTTGTGGCCGAAGCCGAGCATGCCGTAGCCGCCGTTGTCATGTACCACGGCACCCTTCAGGGTGACGACCCACGGGCCGCGCGCGGCAGCCGGCAGGTACGGGTTGATCGCGTCGTCCGGGTAGAAGTTGACGAAGCCGGCCTGCACTTCGGTCAGCTGTTCGGCTTCGTCGAGCTTGAGGAAGTCGGTCAGGTCGGCGCGCAATTCATGATGGCGCGCCACCGCTTCGGCGATCGCCTGGACCAGCAGCGGATCGTTGGCTGCCATGCGCTCGATACTGGCGTCGTCCAGGCCGGTGGTCCGCGGCTTGCCGCCGAAATCGCGCAGTTCGCGCAGTTGGTTGATCACACCCATGATGAATCCTCCGTAGGCTCTGCCGGGCGGCATCGTTTGCCGGGTGGCGGAAATGGTGAATGCGTGGCAAGAAACGCGGATCCTTTGGCGTTTCTCCAATATCTTCAGTCGCTTGCTGCCGCTGCCAGGATGTCTTTGGGCGGCCATATTCCTCACAGGATACCTTGCGGCGTGAGCTGCCGTAACCCCGGGCCGGGAGTGACGGCTGTCATCCAGGATGGCTGACGCCGGCGACTGCCGACGGCGGTGCGCCGCGCGCAGCATGAGCGGCACTGGAGGATTTCCCATGCCACATGCCAACCAACCGATCGCCCACCTCGATGGCACCGTCAAGCGCTATGGCTCGCTCACGGCGCTGGATGGGGTGGATTTGCAACTGTTTCGCGGCGAATTGCTGGCGCTGCTCGGCCCCAACGGTGCCGGCAAGACCACCGTGATCGGCCTGTTGCTGGGGCTGATCCGCGCCGACGCCGGCGGCGTGACCTTGTTTGGCCAGGATCCGCAGCGAATCCAGGCGCGTCGGCATATCGGGGTGATGCTGCAGAACGCCGAACTGCCGCCGACTCTGCGCGTGGGCGAACTGCTGCGGCTGACCGCCAGCTACTACCCGAACCCGCGCACGCCGCAGGAGTCGGCCGAACTGGCCGGCGTCGCCGACCTGCTCAAGCGGCCGTACGCGAAGCTTTCCGGTGGTCAGCAACGGCGCGTGCAGTTCGCCCTGGCATTGTGCGGTCGGCCCGAGCTGCTGTTCCTGGACGAGCCGACCGTGGGCATGGACATCGAGGCGCGGCAGAAGCTGTGGGCGGCGATCCGCCAGCTGCTCGCCGAAGGTTGCTCGGTGCTGCTGACCACGCACTACCTGGAGGAGGCTGAGGCACTGGCCGACCGCGTCTGCGTGATGTCGCGCGGACGCATGATCCACGAGGGCACGGTCGAGGAGCTGCGCGCGCGGGTGGCGCTGAAACGCGTCCGCTGCCTCAGTTCCCTGCTGATCGACACGGTGTACGGCTGGCCCGAGGTCAGCGAGGCGCGCCGCGAAGACGGGCGCCTGCACATCGGCACCGCTGCGGCCGAAGCCGTGGTGCGCCGCCTGCTCGACGCCGACCCGCAACTGCGCGAACTGGAAGTGCAGCGCGCCGGCCTGGCCGAGGCGTTCACCGAACTCACCCGCGACGCCGACGCGGCCGCGGACACCGACCAGCGCGAGGCTGCCTGACATGCAAACCGCCATTTCCATCACTGCATCGGCGTCCACCATCGACATGCCGCGCCGCCGAGTGCTCGGCGCCTATCTCGAAGAGGCGCGCAGCGAATGCCTGCGCTACATGCGCGCGCCCGGCTTCATGCTGCCGATCATGCTGTTCCCGGCGATGTTCTACCTGCTGTTCGGCGTGCTGATGGCGAAATCCAACGGTGCCGACGCGGCGCGCTATCTGCTGGCCAGCTACGGCGTGTTCGGCGTGATGAGCCCGGGCCTGTTCGGCTTCGGCGTGTCGCTGGCGCTGGAGCGCGATGGCGGCCTGCTGACCTTCAAGCGCGCGCTGCCGATGCCGCCGGGCGCCTACCTGCTGGGCAAGATGCTGATGGCGATGGCGGCGGCCGGCGTGGTTATCCTGTTGCTCCTTGCGATGGCGTTGTCGCTCGGACATGTGACGCTGAGCCCGTTCCAGGCCGGCGCCTTGCTGCTCACCGGCATGCTCGGCGTGCTGCCGTTCTGCGCGCTGGGCATGTTCGTCGGCACCCTGATCAAGGGGCAGGGCGCACCCGGCATGCTGCAGCTGATCTACCTGCCGATGTCGTTCATGTCCGGCCTGTGGTTTCCGCTGCCGATGTTGCCGAAGTTCCTGCAACAGATCGCGCCGGTGTGGCCGAGCTATCACCTGGACATGCTGGCGCTGGCGTCGGTGGGCATGAACAAGGGGTCACTGTTGGGCCATGCGCTGATGCTCGTCGGCTTTGCCGCGGCATTCCTTCTGATGGCGGCGCGGCGCCTGCGCCGGCACGGTTGAAGTAGCATGCCGTGCAGACCCGATCCCCAGTGATGAACCACGCCATGATCCCCGCTTTCATCGCCCGATGGTTCGTGCCGGCCCCCGATTCCGCGGTGGCCGACGACCTGCACCGGGGCAAGTCGCCATGGGCGCACGGCGTGCACTTGCTGTGGTCGCTGTGGATCTTCATCACGCCGCTGTTCGACCATGGCGTGCGTGGCTACACGTTGACGTGGCTGCTGTTCACGCTGGGCTCGTATCCGGTGTTCCTGCTGCTGTTCGCCAAGCTGATGCTGGCTCCGCGGCGAGTCGCGTATCTCTATGCGTGGGGCATGGCGGCACTGTGTTTCAGCCTGCTGCGCTGGTACCCCAGTGGCCTCAGCTACTTCGTGTACGCCTGCGTGATGCTGAGCCACTGCGAGACGCGGCGCATTCGCAGCTACGTGATCCAGGTATTGCTGATCAATGTCATCTACGTGGCGCTGGCCTGGTGGATCGGCTATCCGACGTCGCTGCTGGTGATCATGCCGGCCACGGTGTTCATCGTCTGCACCATCGTCACGGTCGAGCAGATCCACAAGGAAAAGGATGTCGCCCTCAGCCTTTCGCACGACGAGGTGCGCCGGCTCGCCGCCACCGCGGAGCGTGAGCGGATCGGGCGCGATCTGCACGACTTGCTGGGGCACACGCTGTCGCTGATCACGCTGAAACTGGAACTGTCGCGCAAGCTGTTCGACCGCGACGTCGACGCGGCCAAACGCGAAGTGGAGGAGGCCGAGAAAGTCGCCCGTCACGCGCTGGCCGAGGTGCGTAGCGCGGTCACCGGTATCCGAGCCACCGATCTGGCGGCCGAGCTGGCGGCGGCGCGCCTGCTGCTGGAGTCCTCGCGTGTGCATCTGGAGTACGGTTCGCTGCCACCCGACATGCCCGGCGAGATCGAGCGCGGCCTGTCACTGGTGTTGCGCGAGGCGGTCACCAATATTGCCCGCCATGCCGATGCCAGCCGCGTGCAGATCGAACTGGTGCGCGAGCACGCCACCGTCTGCATGCAGATCAACGACAACGGTCGCGGCGGGATCACCGGCGACGGCAACGGCATGAGCGGGATGCGCGAGCGCGTGCGTGCCATGGGTGGCAGCCTGAGCGTCGAGTCGCCGCGCGGAAACGGCACGCGCCTGCGGGTGGTCGTGCCGGTGCCGGTGCTGCGTCTGGTGGAGGCTTCGCGGCATCCGCCGGCAGTCGCGCCGCCGGCACAGAGCACACCCGGATATCCTGCGGCTTGATTGGCATGATGCTGTCCCTGGCCAGTCTTCCCTTTTCTGTGAACAGGTAATGGCATGATTCGCGTATTGCTGGCCGAAGACCAGGCGATGGTGCGGGGGGCGCTCTCGGCCCTGCTCAAGCTTGAATCCGACATCGAGGTGCTCGGCTCGTCTGCGGACGGCGAAGCGGCGTGGCGCGATATTCAAAGGCTCAAGCCCGACGTGCTGATCACCGACATCGAGATGCCCGGCCTGACCGGACTGGAACTGGCGCAGCGCATCCAGCGCCAGGAGTTGCCGATCAAGGTGGTCATCGTCACCACGTTCGCGCGCCCCGGATTCCTGCGCCGTGCGCTGGATGCTGGCGTGTCCGCGTATCTGTTGAAGGACGCACCCGCCGAAAACCTCGCCGAGGCGTTGCGTACCGTGCACCGCGGTGGCCGCGCGATCGATCCGCAGCTCGCGCTGGAAGCATGGTCCGAAGCCGATCCGCTGAACGATCGGGAGCGCCAGGTCCTGCGCCTGGCCGGTGAGGGCCAGTCGGCCGGCGATATCGCCACGCAACTGAATCTGTCGCATGGCACCGTGCGCAATTATCTTTCGGAAGCGATCGGCAAACTCGGTGTTGCCAATCGTATCGAGGCCTATCGTCTGGCGCGGCAAAAAGGCTGGCTGTAGATGGAACGTCGCGCATGGGCGACGTGCTGCGGGATAATGGCCCGTTTTCCAACGCCGGCCATGCCCATTGAAGAAATCCGATTTCGATTTTGACCTGCCGCCCGAGCTGATCGCGCAGGCACCGTTGCCCGAGCGCTCGGCCAGTCGCCTGCTGCTGCTCGACGTGGCGGCGCAGTCGCGCCAGGACTGCATGTTCCGCGAGCTACCGGACTTCCTGCGTCCCGGCGATCTGCTGGTGTTCAACGACACCCGGGTGTTGCCGGCACGGCTGTACGGCCGCAAGGACACCGGCGGCGCGGTGGAGATCCTGATCGAGCGGGTCACCGGCGCGCACGAGGCCACCGTGCAACTGGGGGTCAGCAAGAAGCCGAAGGAGGGCGGCCGGATCGAGCTGGCCGACGGCAGCCACGCGGTGGTGCTGGGTCGCGAAGAGGGTTTCTTCCGGCTGCGTTTCGAGGCGCCGGAGCCGCTGGAGAAGCTGCTGCTGAAGCTGGGCGAGATGCCGTTGCCGCCGTACATCGAGCGGCACGCCGACGCCAGCGACATGGAGCGCTACCAGACCGTGTTCGCACGCGAGCCCGGCGCGGTCGCGGCGCCCACGGCCGGGCTGCATTTCGACGAGGCGATCCTGGCCAGGCTGCGCGAGCGCGGCATCGAATTCGGCTACATCACCTTGCATGTGGGTGCCGGCACGTTCCAGCCGGTGCGCGTGGACGACCTGAAGGACCACCACATGCACCGCGAGTGGCTCAACGTCGGGGCGCACCTGATCGGGCAGATCCGCCGCACGCGCGCGAGCGGAGGGCGGGTGATCGCGGTGGGCACCACCGTGGTGCGTGCGCTGGAAAGCGCGAGCAAGAACGGCGAGCTGTACCCGTTCGCCGGCGAGACGCAGATCTTCATCTTCCCCGGCTACCGCTTCACCAGCATCGACGGCCTGCTCACCAATTTCCACCTGCCGCAGTCGACCCTGCTGATGCTGGTGTCCGCGCTGGCCGGCCGCGAGTTCGTCCTCGATACCTACCGCCATGCGGTCGAACAGCGCTACCGCTTCTTCTCCTACGGGGACGCGATGCTGATCCTGCCGCACGGCGTGTAACCAATACCGTAGGAGCCCGCTCGCGGGCGATGCTGTTGCCCTGGTGTCCGCCGGAGATTCAAAACGAGAGCATCGCCCGCGAGCGGGCTCCTGCAACAACAGATATGCCGGGTGGTGGGCGGAGTTTGGCAAACCCGCGATAATGGTCGGATGACTTCCCTCCAGTTCGATCTGCACGCCACCGACGGCGCCGCCCGCCGTGGTCGCCTCACGTTTGCCCGCGGTACGGTGGAGACGCCGGCGTTCATGCCGGTGGGCACCTACGGCTCGGTCAAGGCGATGACCCCGCGCGACGTCACCGAGATCGGCGCCGAGATCATCCTGGGCAATACGTTCCACCTGTTCCTGCGGCCGGGGCTGGAGATCGTCGAGCAGTTCGGCGGGCTGCACAAGTTCATCGGTTGGGACAAGCCGATCCTCACCGACTCGGGCGGCTTCCAGGTGTTCTCGCTGGCGCACAAACGCAAGATCACCGAGGAAGGCGTGACGTTCGCCTCGCCGGTGGATGGCTCGAAGGTGTTCCTGTCGCCGGAGGTGTCGATGCGGATCCAGAAGACACTGGATTCGGACGTCGCGATGATCTTCGACGAGTGCACGCCGTATCCGGCCACCGAGAAGGTGGCGTCGGACTCGATGGATCTGTCGCTGCGCTGGGCCGCGCGCTCGCGCCAGGCGTTCGACGAGTTGAACAACCCGAACGCGCTGTTCGGCATCGTGCAGGGCAGCGTGTACGAGAACTTGCGCCAGCGTTCCGCCGCGGGTCTGGTGGAGATCGGTTTCGACGGCTATGCGGTGGGCGGTCTTGCCGTGGGCGAGCCGGAGGCCGAGCGCAACCACACGCTGGACTTCACCGTGTCGCTGCTGCCGGCCGACAAGCCCCGCTACCTGATGGGCGTGGGGCGGCCGGAGGACATCGTCGAGGCGGTGCGCCGCGGCATCGACATGTTCGACTGCGTGATGCCCACTCGCAACGCGCGCAACGGTTTCCTGTTCACCGCTGCGGGCACGCTGCGCATCCGTAACGCGAAATACGCCGCCGATACCGGGGTGATCGAGGAGGGCTGCGACTGCTACGCCTGCAGCCACGGTTTCAGCCGCGCCTACCTGCGCCACCTCGACCGCTGCAACGAGATCCTCGGCAGCCAGCTCGCCACCATGCACAACCTGCGCTACTACCAACGGCTGATGGCCGGCCTGCGCCAGGCGATCGCCAGCCGGACGCTGGAGCCGTTCGTGGCGGAGTTCTATGCCCGTCGCCAGGGCGCCGTGGTTTCGTAGGGGCACAAGCGTCGGGGGCGCCCGAGGCGGCCTTGCAACCGGTGCGGGCTGCCCTCAGTAGTGATCAGCCGGCTGGCTGCGATGGAACTGGTGGCGCCGTGCACGGCCCGGGGGTGCATGGCATAATCGGGAATCTTTTATCAGGCGTCCGGCTGAAATCCTCGGCGGCGCCATAACTTGCGAGACAAACCCATGAGTTTTCCGATCTCTCCCGTGATCGCCCAGGCCGCTGCTCCGCAGCCTGCCGGTGGCGGCATGTCCATGATCATCATGATGGTGGTGCTGTTCGGCCTGATGTATTTCATGATGATCCGCCCGCAGATGAAGCGGCAGAAGGAGCATCGCGCGCTGATCGCCGGCCTGGCCAAGGGCGACGAGGTGGTCACCAACGGCGGCATCGCCGGGCGCGTGGAAGAGGTAGGTGAGACGTTCATCACGGTCGAGATCGCGACCAACGTGAAGGTCAAGGTGCAGAAGGGCTCGGTCCAGCAGGTATTGCCCAAAGGTTCGCTGAAATCCGTCTGAGGACGGGTTCGAGGCGCCGCCCGGCAGCCTGGGCGGTGCTTTCTCACGCGACTATTTCCCGATTGTTGCTACCGCTGCGGCCTGCTGCTGCGGCTTTGATGGATGCAAGGCATGAGTGATTTTCCTCGCTGGAAGTACGCGCTGGTCGCGTTGGTGATGTTGTTCGGCATCATCTACGCGTTGCCGAATGCATTTCCGCCGGTGCCGGCCGTGCAGGTCACGGCCAATCGCGACGCACCGCCGATCGACCAGACGGTGCAGCAGAAGGTGGCGGCGGCGCTGACGGCAAAGAAGATCGCGGTCACCGACGTGTTCGTGGAAGGCGACCATCTGCTGGCCACTTTCGCCAACTCCGACGTGCAGAAGAGCGGCGCCGACGAGATCAAGGCGGTACTGGGCGACGGCTACACCGTGGCGTTCAAGCTGCAGTCCAACGTGCCGCACTGGCTGGGTGCGATCGGCGCCCGCTCGATGCCGCTGGGCCTGGACTTGCAGGGCGGCGTGCATTTCCTGATGCAGGTCGACCAGAAGGATGCGATCGAGAAGCAGGAAAACAGCTACGCGGACGATATCCGCTCCCTGCTGCGGGACAAGAACATCCGCTATGAATCGGTCACGCGCAGCCCGGTAAGTGACCAGGGCATCGCGGTGATCCTGCGTTCGGCCGCCGACCGCGCCACCGCGGCCGACGCGATCGCGAACGAATACACCGACCTCAACGTGGCAACCGGTGCCAGCACCGGCGACCGTTTCGTGTTGAACGTGGTGATCAAGCCGGAAAAGCTGCGCGAGCTGTCGCGTAGCGCGATCACCCAGAACCTGGGCACGCTGCGTAACCGCATCAATGCGCTGGGCGTGTCCGAGCCGTTGATCCAGCAGCAGGGCGACAGCCGCATCGTGGTCGAGTTGGCCGGCGTGCAGGACCCGACCGAGGCGAAGAAGCTGATCGGCGCGGTCGCCACCCTGCAGTACCGCCCCGGCATCGGCCAGCCCGGCGATGCCCGCGCGGTGGAAGCAGCGCGCACCGGCAACATCCCGCCGGAAGCGAACCTGTACTACATGCGCGGCGACAACCGGCCGGTGCTGGTGAGCAAGCAGATCATCGTGACTGGCAATCAGCTGGTGGATGCCTCGTCGGGCATTGACCAGCAGAGCGGCACGCCGAAGGTCGACGTCACCCTGAACGCGGCCGGCGCCAAGAAGATGGGCGACTTCACCAATGCCAACGTCGGCAAGCCGATGGCCGTGCTGTACGTGGAGCAGGTCTACGAGACGAAGGTGATCGACGGCAAGGAAGTGCGTGTGCCGAAGGTGACCGAGACGGTGATCAACGACGCCACCATCCAGAGCCCCTTCAGCAAGCAGTTCCAGACCACTGGCCTGGGCAGTGCGAAGGAAGCCTCCGACCTCGCCCTGCTGCTCAAGGGCGGTGCGCTGGCCGCGCCGATGGACATCGTCGAGGAAGGCGTGATCGGCGCCAGCCTCGGCCAGGACAACATCGACAAGGGCTTCAAGGCGGTGCTGCTGGGCCTGGCGCTGGTGCTGCTGTCGGCAGCGGTCTACTACAAGCTGTTCGGCCTGGTCGCGGACATCGCGCTGTTCTTCAACCTGGTGATCCTGGTGGCGGTGATGTCGCTGATCGGTGTCACCCTGACCATGCCGGGCGTGGCGGGCATCGTGCTGACCCTGGGCATGGCGATCGATGCGAACGTGCTGATCTGCGAACGCGTGCGCGAGGAATTGCGCAACGGCTCAAGCCCGCACGCCTCGATCCGCGCCGGCTACGAGAAGGCCTGGTCGACCATTCTGGACGCCAACGTTACCCACCTGATCGCCGCGCTGGCGCTGACCACGATGGGTACCGGTGCGATCAAGGGCTTCGGCGTGACGCTGATGATCGGCATCCTGACCTCGCTGTTCACCTCGGTGACGCTGACTCATGCGTTCACCGCGGCGATCCACGGCCATCGCAAGCTCAAGACGCTGTCGGTCTAAGGAACCACCATGGAAATTTTCAATCACGACAGCAACATCCACTTCCTGGGGATGCGCAAGTACACCATTACCATCGCGGTCCTCCTGATGGTCGCCTCGATCGCGCTGATTGCGGTAAAGGGGCTCAACTACGGGATGCAGTTCAACGGTGGCGTCTCGATGGTGGTCGACTACCAGCAGTCGGTGGAGATCGCCGACGTGCGTGCGGCGCTGGACAAGGGCGGCCTCGACCATGCCATGGTGCAGAGCCTCGGCGGTACCCGCGAGGTATCGATCCGCCTGCAGCCGAAGGACGATCCGGCGGCCACGGACGCCAGCGGCAAGTTCAATCTCGACCGCATCTCCTCTGACGTGATCAATGTGCTGCAGGCGGCCCGCCCGGACGCCAAGCTGAAGAGCCGCGACTTCGTCAGCGCCGAAGTGGGTGCGGAATTGCGCAGCGACGGCACCGTGGCCGCGATCTTCGTGATCCTCGGCATCATGGCCTACCTGTGGATCCGCTTCGAGCGCCGCTTCGCGATCGCCGCGGTGTTCACCGAAGTGCACGACACGCTGGTGACGCTGGGCATCCTGGCGCTGGTGCAGCGCGAATTCGACATGACCGTGCTGGCCTCGGTGCTGGCGGTGATCGGTTACTCGATCAACGACAAGGTGGTGGTGTTCGACCGTATCCGCGAGCTGTTCCGCCTCGCGCGCAAGGCCGAGCCGGAAGAGATCCTCAACCGCTCGATCAACAACACGCTGTCGCGAACCATCATCACCTCGCTGTTCACCGGTATCACCATGGGCGCGCTGTACTTCTTCGGCGGTACCGCGGTGCACGGCTTCGCCATCACCATGCTGATCGGCATCGTGGTCGGTACGCTGTCCTCGATCTTCGTGGCCAGCCCGATCCTGCTGTGGCTGGGCGTGTCGAAGAAGGACCTGATGCCGGTCACCAAGGAAAACCCGGAACTGGCGCGGCGTCCGTAAGCGTACAGACTCTGTCGAAACGCAGCGGCCCGGTTTGTACCGGGCCGCTTTTTATTTGGGTCATCCGTGCGCGCTATTCGCGCAGTTCCGCTTCCAGCTGTGCCAGCCGTTGCGGCGTGCCCACGTCGGTCCATGCGCCCTGGTAGTGGCTGCCATTGATCGCGCCATTCGTCATCGCCGCGCGCAACAGCGGCGTGAGCCGGAAGCGGGGTGGCTGCATTTCCGTGCCGGCGCCGGTGCCGATCACCTCGCGCCAGCCCTGCAGCAACTCCTGCCGATACACGCCAACCCCGCTGAAGGTCAGCCGCGCATCGCCATCGTCATGAACGATGCCCTGCGCATCCAGCGCAAAATCGCCATGCGGGTGCTGCGGCGGATTGTCGACCAGCAGCAGGTGGGCAAGACCGGCGGGTTCGCTCGGCAAGGCGGCAAAATCGGCGTCGCACCAAATGTCGCCGTTGACCGCGATGAACGGCGCGCTACCCAGCAGCGGCAGCGCATTCAGCATGCCGCCGCCGGTTTCCAGCGGTGTCGCGCCTTCGTAGGCGTAGCGGATGCGCAGGCCCCAGCGCGAGCCGTCGCCGAGCGCGTCGGGAAACTGCTCGGCCAGGTGCGAGGTGTTGATCACCACGTAATGCACGCCGGCCGCGGCGAGTTTTTCCAGGTGCCACACGATCAGCGGCTTGCCGCCCACGTTCAGCAGCGGCTTGGGCGTACGGTCGGTCAGCGGGCGCATGCGCTCGCCGAGACCGGCGGCGAAGATCAGCGCGTGCCTCATGCGGCCACCGGCAGGCGCAGGTCGCGTGCGCCGACGTGGCGCCGCAGCAGCGCCACGAAATCGGCCAGCTCGGGGTAGCGCCCCGCCACGTCGACCACGTACTCGTATACGCGAGGCAGGTCGTCGAGGTAGCCGTGCTTGCTGTCGCGGTAGTGCAGCCGGCAGAAGATGCCGAGTACCTTGATGTGGCGCTGCAGGCCGACCAGGTCGAACCAGCGCAGAAAGCGTTCGCGGTCGACGTCTGCGGCAACCAGTCGCGCCGCCTGCAGGCGGCGCCGATAACTTTCCGCCCAGGCTTCCACGCGGGCACGCTCCCACACGATGTAGCAATCGCGCAGCAGCGAGGCGAGGTCGTAGGTGATCGGGCCGAGCAAGGCGCCCTGAAAGTCGATGATCCCGGGGTTGTTACTAGCGGTGATCAGCAGGTTGCGGCTGTGATAGTCGCGATGCACGAAGCAGCGCGGCTGCTCCAGCGCGTTCTTCAGCAGCACGGTGAACGCCGATTCCAGCACGTCCCACTCCTCGCACTCGGGCGTGTAGCCCAGGTGCCGCCGCAGAAACCACTCCGGCATGATCTCCAGCTCGCGCTGCAGGAAGGCGTGGTCGTACGGCTGCATGCCGGCGACGTCCACGTCGCGCTGCATGCGCAGCAAAGCGTCCATCGCGTCGTCGTACAGCGCATCCACCGTGTTGTCGTTCAGGGCCGGCAGGTACAACTGCGAGCCGAGGTCCTCGATCAGCAGGAAGCCCTGCGCGAGGTCATGTGCCTGCACCGCCGGCACATGCAGGCCGGCGGCGGACAGCCGGGCGCCGATCTCCAGCCAAGGCCGCGGATCCTCCTGCGCCGGCGGCGAATCCATCACCACCCAGCTGCGTCCGGCGTGCCGGGTGCGCCAGTAGCTGCGGAAACTGGCGTCGGCCGAGGCGGATTCCAGGGTCAGGCTGGCGTCGTCCAGCACATGGCGGGTCCAGGCAAGGCGGGCGGCGGCGCGGTCGGGAATCGGGGTCATGGCAACCATGGGCAACGGAATGGCGCCAGCTTAGCGATCCGTCGGCGTTGTGACGAGGCGGTGAGCGCCGTGGCATTGACCGCGCGGCGTCGAATCAGTACCATTTTAGTCCCGATTCAAGTATCCAGCCCGAGCGCCCCATGCTCCGCGTCAGCCGACTGACCGATTACGCCACCGTGGTGATGACCTGCATCGCCGCGCACCCGACCGAGGTGCTCAGCACGGTGCAGATCGCCGACGAGGCGCGGCTGGAACTGCCCACGGTCAGCAAGCTCTTGAAGGCGCTCAGCCATGCCGCGCTGGTCGAGTCGTTCCGCGGCGTCAACGGCGGCTACCGGCTGGCTCGGCCGGCCGGCGAGATCTCGCTGGCCGAGATCGTCGAGGCGCTGGAAGGCCCGATCGGCATGACCGAATGCAGCGTGGCCGAAGGCCAGTGCGATCGCGAGTCGCAGTGCGGCGTGCGCGGCAGCTGGCAGCTGGTCAACAACGTGCTGGACAACGCGCTGCGCGCAGTCAGCCTGGCCGACATGCTCAAGCCGCAACCGCCACGGCCATCGCGCAGGATTACCGCCGTGCCCGTGAGCGAGATCGCCATGCCGGCGAAAGCCGGCCGGGTCACCACCGAATGAACGAGATCATGAACAACCAGAGCAGCACTGCCGCCACGCTGCGCGACAACGCAGGCGTGGCCGAGGTCCTTGGGCGCAGCTACAGCGCCGGTTTCATCACCGAGATCGAGATGACTGGCCTGCCGCCGGGCCTGGACGAGGAAACCATCCGCGCGCTGTCCGCGATCAAGCACGAGCCCGAGTGGATGACCGAGTGGCGGCTGGAAGCCTACCGGCACTGGCTGACCATGCCCAAACCCGACTGGGCCAAGCTCAACATCGACCCGATCGACTATCAGGCGATCAGCTACTACGCCGCCCCCAAGGTGGCGCCGAAATCGCTGGCCGAAGTGGACCCGGCGCTGCTGGAAACCTACGAGAAGCTGGGCGTGCCGCTGCACGAGCGCGCCGCGCTGGCCGGCGTGGCGGTGGATGCGGTGTTCGACTCGGTCTCGGTCGGCACCACGTTCCGCAAGCAGCTGGCCGAGGCCGGCGTGCTGTTCTGCTCGATGAGCGAGGCGATCCGCGAATACCCGGACATCGTGCGCAAATACCTCGGCAGCGTGGTGCCGACCGGCGACAACTTCTTTGCTGCGCTGAACTCGGCGGTGTTTTCCGATGGCAGCTTCGTGTTCATTCCCAAGGGCGTGCGCTGCCCGATGGAGCTGAGCACCTATTTCCGCATCAATGCGCAGAACACTGGCCAGTTCGAACGCACCCTGATCGTGGCCGAGGAAGGCGCGCACGTCTCCTATCTCGAAGGCTGCACCGCGCCGAAGCGCGACGAGAACCAGCTGCATGCGGCGGTGGTGGAACTGGTCGCGCTGGAAAAGGCGCAGATCAAGTATTCCACCGTGCAGAACTGGTACCCCGGCGACGAGAACGGCGTCGGCGGCATCTACAACTTCGTCACCAAGCGCGGCGACTGCCGCGGCGACGATTCCAAGATCTGCTGGACCCAGGTCGAAACCGGCTCGGCGATCACCTGGAAATACCCCAGCGTGGTGTTGCGCGGCGACCGCTCGGTGGGCGAGTTCTACTCAGTGGCGCTGACCCATCACTACCAGCAGGCCGATACCGGCACCAAGATGATCCACCTCGGCAAGTACACCAAGTCGAAAATCGTCTCCAAGGGCATCAGCGCCGGGCGCAGCTCGAACAGTTATCGCGGCCTGGTGAAGATGGAGAAGGGCGCCGAGGGCGCGCGCAACTACACCCAGTGCGACAGCCTGCTGATCGGCAAGAAGTGCGGCGCGCACACCTTCCCGTACATGGAAGTGAAGAACCCCACCGCGATCGTCGAGCACGAGGCCACCACCTCGAAGATCTCCGACGACCAGATGTTCTACTGCCGCGCGCGCGGCATCCCGGAGGAGGACGCCGTGTCGATGATCGTCGACGGCTTCTGCAAGCAGGTCTTCCGCGAGCTGCCGATGGAGTTCGCGGTGGAGGCGAAGAAATTGCTCGAGGTGTCGCTGGAAGGCGCGGTCGGCTGACCTGCGCCAACAACTCACCGAAGAGGCGTCATTCCCGCGAACGCGGGAGAAGCTTTACAACAGCCGAAGGGCTGGTCACCCACTTTGACTTTGTCGCATGAGGGCCAATGGATTCCCGCGTTCGCGGGAATGACGGCAATCAAGGCAGTAAAGGGCACAAAAACCATGCTGAAAATCGAAAACCTGCACGCCCGCGTCGAGGGCAAGGAAATCCTCAAGGGGCTCAGCCTCGAAGTGAATGCGGGCGAGGTGCACGCGATCATGGGGCCGAACGGCGCCGGCAAGTCCACGCTGGGCCATGTGCTGTCCGGTCGCGACGGTTACGAGGTAACCGCCGGCACGGTGACCTACAACGGCATCGACCTGCTGGCGCTGACACCGGAAGCGCGTGCCGCGGCCGGCGTGTTCCTGGCGTTCCAGTACCCGGTGGAGATTCCCGGCGTCAACAACACCTACTTCCTGCGCGCAGCGTTGAACGCGCAACGCAAGGTGCGTGGCGAGAAGGAACTCGATTCCATGCAGTTCCTCAAGCTGGTGCGCGAGAAGCTGAAGGTGATGCAGATCTCCGACGAGTTGCTCCATCGCGCCGTCAACGAAGGCTTTTCCGGCGGCGAGAAGAAGCGCAACGAGATATTCCAGATGGCCGTGCTGGAACCGCAGCTGGCGATCCTCGACGAGACCGATTCGGGCCTGGACATCGACGCGCTGAAGCAGGTGGCGCAGGGCGTCAACACGCTGCGTTCGCCGCAGCGCGCGTTCCTGATGATCACCCACTACCAGCGCCTGCTCGACTACGTGGTGCCGGATTTCGTGCACGTGCTGGCCGATGGTCGCATCGTCGAGAGCGGCGACAAATCGCTGGCGCTGCAGCTGGAAGAGCATGGTTATGCCGGTATCGGCGCAAGCCATCCGGCAGGCTCGCGTCCAGCCGGAGCCGTGGCATGAGCCAGCCGGCATCCCTGCCGTTGGTCGCGTCGCTGCTCGACGCGCCGCTGCCGGCCAGCGGTATCGCCTGGCTGGATGCGTCGCGGCGCGAGAATCGCGCGGCGTTCGCCGCCAGTGGCCTACCCGATGCGCGGGTCGAGGCGTGGAAGTACACCGCGCTGCGCGGACTCGCCCAGCGCAGTTTCGTCGGCGGCGATGCGGCTGCCGCGACGCGTGTCGTCGATGCGGCGACGTTCGCGTTGCCCGGCGTCGACGGGCCGCGGCTGGTCTTCGTCAACGGCGTGTTCCGCGCCGATCTGTCGGCGCTCGCTGCGCTGCCCGACGGGCTTTCGCTGCAGCCGCTGTCGCAGGCGCTGCGCGGCGATGCGGAGCCGCTGCGCTTCGCGCTGTCGCGGCCAGCTCTGGTCGGGCATGTCCGCGAAGCCGGTGACGCGTTCGTGCGGATCAACGCCGCCAGCGCCGGCGATGGCGTGGTGCTGCGGGTCGCCGCCCACGCGAAGATCGCTGCACCGGTGCACCTGGTCTTCGTCGGTGCTGCAGCCGAAGCCGAGCTGGCCTGGCATGCGCGCAACCTGATCGAGCTGGGCGAGGGCGCCTCGCTGAGCCTGGTCGAACACTACGTGAGCAGTGGCGAGCAGGCCCAACTGGCCACCCTGGTCAGTGACATCGAACTGCGCGAAGGCGCGCAGCTTCATCACACCGTGCTGCAGAACGCCGCGCTCGGCGCAAACCTGATTCGCCGCAGCGGCCTGCGCCTGCACGCGCGCGCGCAGGCGCTGCTGCACGTGCTGGAGCTGGGCGGCGCGCTGGTGCGGCATGACCTGCAGGCCGAGCTGGTCGGCGACCATGCGCAATTCCATACCCGCGGCGTATTCATGCCGCACGGCCGCCAGCACGTCGATACCCAGCTGGCGATCCGCCACCAGGCGCTGCACACCACCTCCACGTCCAACTGGCGCGGCGTGGCCAGTGACCGCGCACGCGGGGTGTTTCGCGGCGCGATCGTAGTGGCGCCCGGCGCCGACGGCAGCGATGGCAGCCTCAGCAACAAGAACCTGCTGCTGTCGCCGACCGCCGAGATCGACACCAAGCCGGAACTGGAAATCTACGCCGACGAGGTGAAGGCCGCGCACGGTGCCACCGTGGGCCAGCTCGACGAGCGCTCGCTGTTCTACCTGCGTTCGCGCGGCATCCCGTTGACCGAGGCCCGCGCGCTGCTGACCGCCGCGTTCTGCCGCGCGGTGCTGGACGATCTGCCGAACCAGGCGCTGCGCGAACATCTGTCGGGCTTGCTGATCGCGCAATTGCCGGCTTGATCTTTTCTCCTCCCCTGTTCGTACGGGGAGGGAGCCACCTACGGAAACGTCGAAGATGAATGCACAAGCCAGCACGCCCACCGTCTTCGACGTCCGGCGCATCCGCGCGGATTTCCCGCTGCTGGCGCGCAGCGTGCACGACAAGCCGCTGGTCTATCTCGACAACGCCAACACCAGCCAGAAGCCGTCGTCGGTGATCGAGGCGGTCGGCATGCACTACCGCGAGCACAACGCGAACGTGGCGCGCGCGGTGCACCAGCTCGGCGAAGAGGCCACCGCCGCGTACGAGGGCGCGCGCGACAAGCTGGCGCGCTTCATCAACGCGCCGTCGCGCAACGAGGTGATCCTCACCTCCGGCACCACCCAGTCGATCAACCTGGTCGCGTACAGCTATGCGCTGCCGCGACTGAAAGCCGGCGACAGCATCCTCACCACGGTGATGGAGCATCACGCCAACATCGTGCCGTGGCAGCTGGTGGCCGCGCGCAGCGGCGCCACGGTCAAGGCCGCGCCGATCGACGAGCGCGGCGAGCTGATCGTCGAGAAATACATCGAGATGCTGACGCCGGAGGTGAAACTGGCCTGCGTCACCCACGTCTCCAACGTGCTGGGCACGGTCAATCCGGTGCGCGAGATCGCGCGCGAATGCAAAAAACGCGGCATCCCGCTGCTGGTCGACGGCTCGCAGGCGGTGCCGCACCGGCCGGTCGACGTACAGGCGCTGGGCTGCGATTTCTACGCGCTCACCGGGCACAAGATGCTTGGCCCCACCGGCACCGGCGTGCTGTGGGCGAGGCATGAGCACCTGGAGGCGATGCCGCCGTTCTTCGGCGGCGGCGAGATGATCCGCGAGGTGCGCTTCAGTGGCACGACCTTCGCCGCGCCACCGCACAAGTTCGAGGCGGGCACGCCGAACATCGCCGGCTTCGTCGGCCTGAGCACGGCGATCGACTACTACGCATCGGTGGGCTTCGCGGCGATCCACGCATGGGAGCAGAACCTGCTCGCTTACGCCACCGAGCGTCTGCGCGAAATTCCCGGCCTGCGCATCTTCGGCGAAGCGGCGGAGAAGGAGCCGGTGATCTCGTTCCTGCTGGAAGGCGCCCAGGCTACCGACATGGCCACCCTGCTCGACCTGCAGGGCGTCGCCGTGCGCTCAGGCCATCACTGCGCGCATCCGCTGATGCAGTTCTACGGCGTGCCCGCCACGCTGCGCGCCTCGCTGGCGTTCTACAACACGCGCGAGGAGATCGATGCGTTCGTCGTGGCCCTGCTCAAGGTGCGCAAGCTGCTGATGTGAGGCGGCGCAAGGTCGCATGGCCTTGTCGCTGCTGCCGGCATTATGCTTGCCGTTCCTCCTGCCACGACCGACTCCATGTTCGCCAAGCTCCCCGGCCTGATCCGCATCCCGCTGGCGATGCTGCTGCTCGCCCTCAACATCCTGCTGCACGTGACGCCGCTGTTCGCGTTTACCCTGGTCAAGGTGATCGTGCCGATGCGTGGGGTGCGGCTGGCCTGTTCGCGCGTGCTGGTGGTGATCGCGGAGAGCTGGATCGGGGTCAACAGCATCCTGTTCGATGTGTTCACGCGCATCCGCTGGCAGGTGGAAGGGCTGGACGGCTTGCGCCGCGACGGCAACTACCTGGTGCTGTGCAACCACCAGAGCTGGGTGGACATTCCGGTGCTGCAGAAGGTGTTCAACCGGCGCATCCCGTTCCTGCGTTTCTTCCTCAAGAGCCAGCTGATCTGGGTGCCGTTGCTGGGACCGGCGTGGTGGGCGCTGGATTTCCCCTTCATGAAACGCTACTCGAAAGAAACCCTGGTCAGGCATCCCGAACTGCAGGGCAAGGACCGGGAAGCCACCCGCCGCGCCTGCGAGAAATTCCGCCACATGCCGGTGTCGGTGATGAACTTTGTCGAAGGCACCCGCTTCACGCCGGCCAAGCACGATGCGCAGTCTTCGCCCTACCGCCATCTGCTGCGGCCGAAGGCCGGCGGCCTGGCGTTCGTGCTCGACGCGATGGGCGAGGCGCTGCACGCGATTCTCGACGTGACCATCGTCTACCCGCAGGGCCGCCCCACGATGATGGATCTCATCGCCGGCCGCGTGCGCGATATCCGCGTGCACGTGCGCGAGCTGCCGATCGACGCGGCACTGGTGGGCAGCTACGACGAAGACACGGCGTTTCGCGGGCGCGTCAAACTGTGGCTGAATACGCTGTGGAGCGAAAAGGACGCCCAGGCCGGGCGCATGCTGATGGCGGCGGATGCCGCACCGACAGGAGATTGACATGCGCATTCTGATCGTTGGCGCCGGCGCCACCGGCGGTTACTTCGGCGGTCGCCTGCTGCAGCACGGGCGCGACGTGACGTTCCTGGTGCGCGAAAAGCGCGCAGCGCAACTGGCGCAGCATGGCCTGCTGATCCGCAGCGCCACCGGCAACGCCGACCTGCCATCACCGCCCACCGTGCTGGCGAGCGGATTGCGTGCTCCCTACGACCTGATCCTGCTGAGTTGCAAGGCCTATGGCCTGGAGCAGGCGATGGCCGACATCGCGCCGGCGGTGGGGCCGCAGACTGCGATCCTGCCGGTGCTCAACGGCATGCGCCAACTGGACCTGCTGGACGCGCGCTTCGGCGCGCAACACGTGCTGGGCGGGCAGTGCGTGATCGCCGCCACGCTGGATGCGCAGGGCGCCGTGCGGCATCTCAACCAGTTGCATGGCCTCACTTTCGGCGAGCGCGACGGCAGCGCGTCCGCGCGCATGCAGCAGATCACGCAGGCGCTTTCCGATGCGGGCTTCGACGCGCATCCCAGCAGCACGGTCCTGCAGGACATGTGGGACAAGTGGATCTTCCTGGCCACGCTGGCCGGAATCACCTGCCTGATGCGCGGCTCGGTCGGCGATATCGTGGCCGCGCCCGGCGGCAGTGCCGCGGCGCTGCGCCTGCTGGAAGATTGCTGCGCGGTGGCGGAGCGGTCCGGCCATGCGCCAGGCGAGAAGACGATGCAGCGCGCCCGCAGCGCGCTGACCGAGGCCGGTTCCACGCTGACTGCCTCGATGCTGCGCGACCTGCAGCACGGGCATCCGATCGAAGCTGACCACATCGTCGGCGACCTGCTGGCGCGCGCGGATCGGTCGCGCGATGCGCACTCGCTGCTGGCGATCGTGTATGCCCATCTGAAGGTCTACGAAGCGGGCAGGCCGTCGCCGGCCGCATGACAACCATGCTCCGGTAGGGCGGGCACCGCTTCCCTGCGCCGTGGGTACGAAAAAAGCCGCGGCCTTGCGGCCGCGGCTTCGGGTGAGTGGGACGCCGGGACTTACCAGATTTTCACTTGCGTCTCGCCGTCGCGCACCATCGCGTCGCCGCCCTTGCACTGGAACGCCTGCGCGAATTCCGGCATGTTCGACGGCGCACCGATCGCGCGGAATTTCGCCGGTGCGTGCGGGTCGGTGTTGAGCAGGGTCAGTTGCGCTTCGGGGCGGATGCTGCCGCGCCAGACACGGGCCCAGTTCATGAAAAAGCGCTGGTCCTGTGTATAGCCGTCTATCTTGCGGTTCGCTTCGGCCGGATTCTTCGACAGCGCCATTTGCAGCGCGGTGTACGCCGCGTTCAGGCCGCCCAGGTCGCCGATGTTCTCGCCCATGGTGAGCTGACCGTTCACGTGCTTGCCGGGCAGCGCCTCGTAACCGTCGAACTGCGCGCCGAGCTTGGCGGTGCGCGCCTCGAACGCCGTGCGGTCGGCGTCGGTCCACCAGTTGACGTTGTTGCCGCTGGCGTCGAACTTGCTGCCCTGGTCGTCGTAGCCGTGACCCATCTCGTGGCCGATCACCGCGCCGATGCCGCCGTAGTTGATCGCGTCATCCGCGCTGGCGTCGAAGAACGGCGGCTGCAGGATGGCAGCCGGGAACACGATCTCGTTCTTCTGCGCGTTGTAGTAGGCATTCACCGTCTGCGGCGTCATGCCCCAATCGGTGCGGTCGACCGGCTTGCCGATCTTGGCCACGCGGTACGCACGGTTGAACTGGCGTGCCGCCTGCACGTTGGCGTAGTAGTCGTCCGACGTGACGGTGAGGCCGCTCCAGTCGCGCCACTTGGCCGGGTAGCCGATCTTCGGCACGAAGGTCGCCCATTTCTCCAGCGCCTTCTGTTTGGTCGCGTCGCTCATCCATTCCAGTTGTTCGATGCGCGTCCTGAACGCGGCGCTCAGGTTCTTCACCAACTCCTCGGCGCGCTGTTTCGAGCTGGCCGGGAAGTGGTCGACCACGTACAACTGGCCGAGCGCCATGCCCATGCTGCCGTTGGTGGTTTCCAGCACGCGCTTCCAGCGCGGCTGCATCTCCTTCTGGCCGTTGAGTGTCTGCTGCTCGAACGCGAAGTCCTGCTGCTGGAAGGGTGCCGACAGGTACGGAGCCGCATTCGAGATGGCGTGGTAGCGGAAGTAGGCCTGCCAGGTGCTGGCGGGTACGTCGCCCAGCATCTTCTGCATTTCGGCAAAGAATTTCGGTTGCGACAGCGAGAAACCCTTCGTCACGTTGGCGCCCTGCGCCTTGAAGAACCCGGCCCAGTCGAAGTTTGGCGTGACCTTGTCGGCCTCGGCGATGCTGACGAAGTGGTAGCGGTTTTCCGGCTTGCGCATTTCCACCCGCGGCAGCGAGGCGGCAGCCAGGCGCGTCTCGAAGGCCAGCACGGAGGCCGCCTGCTTCTGCGCCTCGGCGGCGCTGACGCCGGTAAGTTCGAGCATCCTGGCGATGTGTGCCACGTAGGCGGTACGGATCTTGGCGAAGTCCGGCTTGCTGTAGTAGTCGGTGGTCGGCAGGCCCAGCCCGCCCTGGCCGGCGTAGGCGATCTCCTGGTTGGAATCCTTGAAGTCCGCGTTGCCGCCGAAGCTGAACAATACCGGTTCGCCGCGGGCATGGCTGTCGCGGATATAGGTGGCCACGTCGGCGCCGTTCTTCAGCGCGGCGATGCGTGCCAGCTGCGGCTTGATCGGGTCGAAGCCAGCCTTGTCGATGGCCGCCTCGTCCATGCCGGAGGCGTACAGGTAGCCGATCTTCTGTTCGATCGAACCGGATTTCGCGTGGGCGGCATGGCTGGAGGCATTTTCGACCAGCTTGCGCTGCACGTTGAGGCTGTCCTCGCGCAGCGCGTCGAACGAACCCCAGCGCGTACGATCGGCGGGGATCGGATGGGCGGCAACCCACTTCGCATTGACGAAGCCGTTGAAGTCGGTGCAGGCCTTGATGCTGCTGTCGATCTCGCGCACGTCGAACGCTGTGGAGGGTGCGGCCAAGGCACTGGTGCCCAGCGTCATCGCCACGGCGAGCGCCAGGGGCTTTGCAAAGCGGTGCTTCATGGGTGGGTTCCTTCGGTGGGCGCACCCGGCCATCCGGGCGTCGCAGAATTCTGCGTAAACGGCAGGCTAGGCAAGACGGTTGCGTGCTGCCCAGTGTCGAAGGTCACGCGCGGGCGCAACTGCTCCAGGTCATGGTCGGCGAAACGGGCGAGGCCTTATCATCCGCCCATGACTGCACAACCCTTACCCGTGTTCCGCGCGGCGACCCTCGCCGACGTCGATGCCATTGTGGCCCTGGTCGAGTCGGCCTACCGCGGCGAATCCGGCCTGCGCGGCTGGACCACCGAGTCGCACCTGCTGGATGGCCAGCGCACCGACGCGGCCGATGTGCGCGCGCTGATCGAACGGCCGGACAGCCGCGTGCTGCTGGCCGAGTCCGCTGGCCGGCTCAAGGCCAGCTGCCATGTCGAGCGCCAGGGCGACACCGGCTACTTCGGCATGTTCGCCGTCGACCCGGTCGAGCAGGGCAGTGGCCTGGGCAAACAGGTGCTGGCCGAGGCGGAGCGAATTGCACGCGAGGAATGGCATTGCCGCGGCATGCGCATGACGGTGATCGTGCAGCGCGAGGAACTGATCGCCTGGTACGGCCGCCGCGGCTACCGGCGCACCGGCGAATACCAGCCGTTTCCCTACGGCGACGAGCGCTTCGGCATCCCCCGCCGTGACGACTTGCGCTTCGAGGTGCTGCGCAAGGACTTCGACGAGGTGGCGGCATGAACGGCTGGGTCCGGGTCGGCACCCGCAGCGACTTTCTGCCGGGCGAATTCAAGGTGGTGTGGGACGGCGATACGCCGATCGCGGTGTACAACATCGATGGCGCGTTGTACGCGGTCGAGGACACCTGCACCCACGACGGCGGCGACCTGGCCGGCGGCGAGGTGTTCGGCTTCGAGGTGGAATGCCCGCGCCACGGCGCACGCTTCGATCTGCGCACCGGTGCGGTGACGAAACCCCCGGCGTACGAGCCGATCGCCAGCTTCCCGGTGCACGAGGAAGACGGCGCGATCTGGACGCGCGACGACCGCTGATATGCTGCGCGCCTTGCTGATGGACTGACGCGACGGCAACAGGGGAAAGTGGCATGACTTGTCGATGGCGGGCGCTGCTGGCGTTCGTGCTGCTGTGGCTTCTGTACCAGGGCGCCGAAGGCGTGGGTGCGCGCTGGTTGCACAGCTTTCCGGTGCAGGCCGGGCTGATGCTGGCCAGTGTCGTGGTGGCGTGGCCGCTGTCGCGCTGGCTCGGTTACCGTGGTTACGCGGCGTATGCGTTGACCGGCGGCAACGGTTTGCGCTGGTGGTTGCCCGGTGGCCTGTTGCTGGCGGTGCTGGCGAAGTTCGGCGCGGCTTGGCTGGGCCTGCATATGGGCGTCTATACGGCTGATGCGCCGTTATCGGCAAGCGTATTTGCCGTGCTGCTGGCTGCATTGCCACTGCTGTTGCTGTCCACCTTCGTGGCGTCGCTGGCCGAGGACATCCTTACCCGCGGTTTCTGGTATCGCGCTACTGGTTTGCGCTGGCGCAGCGGCGTGGTGTTCGTGCTGGTATCCAGCGCGATCTATGTGCTCAACCACATCTATCGACTGGGCAACGGACCGCTGGAATGGCTGCTGCTGTTCTGCTTCGGGCTGACCTACGCGGCGGCACTGTGGCGCAGCGGCAGCCTGTGGGGCGCCGTGGGGCTGCACTGGGGCTGGAACCTGGGCAACGGCGTGCTAGGGGCCGTCATGCCCGTGTCGGTGACGAATGCGCACGCGGCCGCCGGGCTTTCCATCGGCGCGCACCTGCTGATGTTGCTGCTGGTGCTGGCCTTGCCGAAATCGTGCACGAAGTCATCGGTGATAGACGAACGCCAGTGATTCGGACAGCTGCGTGCGCGAGCCGTAGCGGGTGACCAGCGGACTGTCGGCGGCACCGCCGAGCAGGCGCCCGTAGACCAGCACCAGCGCCACGCCGGTGTGCCGGCTGGTGGGCATGAACAGGTCGTACTCCAGCGAGGCGAGCTGGCTGCCGGCGCCGGGTTGCCACGCCGGCACCGACAGGGCGCGCGCGGCTTGCGGACTGATCCCGAAGAAGCGGTTCATTGCCGGCGCGTTCATCGCTTGCCAGTGCAGCGCGACCGTATGTTCGAGCAGACCGATCGACGGCAGGTCCCATTCGGCGTACAGCTCGAGATAGGCGCCGGCGCCGTTGATGTCGTGGCTGAGGTTGCCGCCCACGTCGATCTGCCGGGTGAGCTGCCGTTCCAGGTAACCGCCCAGATTGATGCGCGGCGGCAGCGACGCGATCTTTCCGCGCAGGTTGCCGAGGTCGTCGCGCGAACGCCCCCACTGGTAGTCGCCATGGATGCCGCCGTGCCACGCCGTGCCGCGGATCAGATCGATCTGCAGTCCGTCCAGCGTGGAGAACCTGCCGCGACTAGGCAGTTCGATGTCCAGGTACGGCACCGGCTCGCTGTGCTGGTTCTTTGCGCCGGGCCAGCTGGGCATGCGCTGCAAGCCGGCGCCAACGGCGAACACGGCAGGATCGGTCGCCGCGATGCAGCCCAGTGGCCACAGCAGGCATGTTGCCAGCAGCAGGCGAAGTCGCAACAGAGTGGGGCGGTGGTCGCGCATGGGACAGCAGCATAGGTGCTGTCGACGTGCTTCGGCAGAGGACACGGCGCGTGTACTCAGCATCCGTTCGGAAAGGGGAAAGGGCGCCGAAAGACAGCTTTCCTACGCTGCGTGACATCGTCATTCGAGCGTGCCGTCGATGTCCGTTTCCGGTTGGACCATCCTGTGTGATTTCGACGGCACCATTTCCGTCGAAGACGTGATCGACTCGCTGCTCGATCGTTTCGGCCGCCCCGGCTGGGAAGTGCTGGAACAGGACTGGCGCGCCGGCCGCATCGGTTCGCGCGAATGCATGGCCGGGCAGGTCGATCTGTTGCAGATGAGCCGCGCCGAACTCGACGCGCACTTGGCCGAGGTATGGATCGACCACGCGTTTCCGGGCTTCGTGGCAAAGGCACGCGAGTTGAACGTGCCGATCCACGTGGTCAGCGACGGTCTCGACTACGCGATCCAGAAAATTCTCGACCGCTACGGCTTGAACGACCTGCCGCTGGCGGCGAATCACCTGGCGCCCGCCACGCCGCCGAAGCTGTGGCAGTTGACCTCGCCGTTCCAGGCCGACGGCTGCCGCAGCGGCACCTGCAAGTGCGCCTGCGTGGCACGGGCCCGCGCGGGCGGCGCGAAGACTTTGCTGATCGGCGATGGCGCATCGGATTTCTGCGCCGCCGACCGCGTCGACTTCGTGTTCGCCAAACATCGCCTGATCGAGCATTGCCGCGCCGCCGGTATTCCCTACGTGCCGATCACCGGCTTCGAGGATGCGCTTGAGTTCCTGCCGCAGCTGCTCGACGGCAGCCTGTTCGACCGTCCCCCCGTGCCTGCGCTGGCGACGTCGGCCTGACCGGCGCCGGCCTGCGCGATCCCTCTCCCCCCGACTCCGGACTTCCGATGAATGTTTTCGACAAGAACGCTTCCGTGGTGATCGACGACGCCCAGCTGCTCGCCGACGAGGCGAAGTACAGCTCGTTCGGCGACACCGTGCACTACGTGGACCCGCCGAAGATCTTCCGCACCTGTGAAGGCAGCTACATGTACGACACGGCCGGCGTGCCGTTCCTCGACCTGCAGATGTGGTATTCCGCGGTCAACTTCGGCTACCGCAACCCGCGCCTGGACGACGTGCTGAAGCGGCAGATCGACATCCTGCCGCAGGTGGCTAGCCAGTACCTGCACCAGACCCGCATCGAGCTGGCCAAGACGGTGGCGCTGGACGCGAAGAAGAAGTTCGGCCTGGACGGCCGTGTGCACTTCAACGTGGGCGGCGCGCAGGCGATCGAGGATTCGCTGAAGATCGTGCGCAACGCCCGCAACGGCAAGAGCCTGATGTTCGCGTTCGAGGGCGGCTACCACGGTCGCACGCTGGGTGCCTCGTCGATCACCTCCAGCTACCGCTACCGCCGCCGCTTCGGCCACTTCGGCGAACGCGCGATGTTCATCCCGTTCCCGTACCCGTTCCGCCGCCCGAAGGGCATGACCCCCGAAGAGTATTCCGACGACTGCGTGCGCCACTTTGCGCGCCTGTTCGAGACCGAATACAACGGCGTGTGGGATCCGAAGGTGAACCAGGCGGAATACGCCGCGTTCTACGTCGAGCCGATCCAGGGCACCGGCGGCTACGTGATCCCGCCGATGAATTTCTTCAAGGATCTGAAGAAGGTGCTCGACCAGTACGGCATCCTGCTGGTGGTCGACGAGATCCAGATGGGTTTCTGGCGCACCGGCAAACTGTGGTCGATCGAGCACTTCGGCGTGACGCCGGACGTGATCGTGTTCGGCAAGGCGCTCACCAATGGCCTCAACCCGCTGTCCGGCCTGTGGGCGCGCGAGGAACTGATCAACCCGACGATCTTCCCGCCGGGCTCGACCCATTCCACCTTCAACTCCAACCCGCTCGGTACCGCGCTGGGCCTGGAAGTGATCAAGATGGGCTACGAGCTGGACTACGAGACCAGTGTGCCGAAGAAGGGCGCGCACTTCCTCGAAGGCCTGCGTGACCTGCAGAAGCGGCACAAGGAAATCGGCGACGTCGACGGCCTCGGCTTGGCGCTGCGTGCGGAGATCTGCACGGACGATGGCTTTACGCCGAACAAGGCGCTGCTCGACCGGATGGTCGACATCGGCCTGGCCGGCGATCTCGAGCACAACGGCAGGAAGATCGGCCTCGTGCTCGATGTGGGCGGCTGGTACAAGAACGTGATCACGTTCGCGCCGTCGCTGGAGATCACCCATGAGGAGATCGATCTGGCGATCGCGCTGCTGGACCAGCTGCTGACCAAGGCCAAGAAGGGCTGATGTTGGTCGCATGTGGGTTGCGCGCAAAAGAAACCCGGCGACTTGTCGCCGGGTTCTTTTGTTTGTCGCGGGGTGAAGCCCTGTTACGGCGCGCGCTTGAGCGCCAGCACCGCGTTGAGTCCGCCGAAGGCGAACGAGTTGCTCAGCGCCGCGCGCACCGGCATCTGCCGAGCGACATTCGGCACGTAGTCCAGGTCGCAGGCCGGATCGACCTGGTCGAGATTGGCGGTGGGCGGCACCACGCTGTCGCGCAGCGCGCCGATCACCGCCACCAGCTCCAGCGCGCCGGAGGCGCCCAGCGCATGGCCGTGCATCGACTTGGTCGAGGACACCGCGAGGCGTTCGGCATGCGCGCCAAAAGCGAGCCGGATGGCATTGCTCTCGGTGACGTCGTTGGCCTGGGTACCGGTGCCGTGGGCGTTGATGTAGTCGACGTCCTGCGGTGCGAGGCCGGCATCGTCCAGCGCCTGGCGCATGGCGGCGGCGGCGCCGGCGGCGCTGGGCATCACGATGTCGGTGGCGTCGGCGGTCATGCCGCTGCCGGCCAGCTCGGCCAGGATGGTGGCGCCGCGCGCTTGCGCGTGTTCCATGGATTCCAGCACGAAGATGCCGGCGCCCTCGCCGAGCACCAGGCCGCGCCGGTTGATACTGAACGGGCGGCAGGTGTCGTCGGCCAGCACGCGCATGGCTTCCCAGGCACGCAACGCGCCATAGGTGAGGCAAGCCTCGGTGCCACCGGTGATGGCGACGTCGGCGAGGCCCCAGCGGATCATCTGCGCCGCCTGGATGATCGCGTGGTTGGCCGAGGCGCAGGCGCTGGCCACCGCGAAGGTGGGCCCGTGAAGGCCCCAGGCAATGCTGATCTGGCTGGCCGAGGCGTTCGTCATCAGCCGCACGATGGTCAGCGGATGCGCGCGGGCGGCATTCTCCCCGTACAGGCGTCGGCTCTGTTCGTCCTGGGTGGTTTCGCCGCCCACGCCGGTGCCCACGATCACCGCAGTGCGCAAGCCGAGCTGATCCTGGCGGAAGTCCAGCCCGGATTGCGCGACCGCCTCGCGTGCCGCGTGCAGCGCGAATTCCGAAGTGCGGTCAAGCATCGGCAGCGTACGCTCGTCGATGTTCGCCGCCGGGTCGAAGCTGTCGGGTACCTGCGCGGCGACCTTCACGCGCAACCGTTCGGCGTCGGGGTGGTGCAGCGGGCCGATCGCGCTGCGGCCTTCGCGCAGGCCCTGCCACAGCGCCTCGGCGCCGACGCCGAGCGGGCTGATCGCACCCATGCCGGTGATCGCCACGCGGCGCAAGGTGGGGCTTTGCATCACTTCGAGCCCTCATCGGCAGCGGCCTTGTCGGTCAGCGCCTTTTGCACCGCATCGACCAGGTTCTGCGCGGTGTCGCTGTCGAAGTTGGCGCCCTGCTGGTCGGGGAAATTGATGTTGAAGTGTTCCTCGATGTCGAAGATCAACTCGATCGCCTCCAGCGAGGCCACGCCCAGATCCTTCAGGGTGGACTCGGGCTTCACATTGGCCACGTCGGTCTTGGCCTGCTTGGCGATGATTTCGAACACTTGCTGCTGGATGGTGTCGTTCATGGCGGAGAGATCCCTGGCGGCTGGCGGCAATGTCATGTCCCGATCAGTCTAGGCAGGCTGGCTTACTCATGCCTTTCATCGCACAACTCGAACCCGATGCCCTGCTGGGTGCCTTCATGGCGCACCCGCCGGCCGGCTTCGTGGCCGGCCATTCGGCGCAGGGCATGCCGGTATTCGTGGCGCCGTTCGACCTGCTGACCACGGCCGACGACGCGCTGCGCCGACGGATCACCGGTCTGCCGGGCTACCGCCGCTGGGGTCGCCTGTTGCGCTGGCGCACGCGCTTCGCCGGCACCACCGTGTCCGAATACGTGCCGCTGCCGCCGGACGTGGAGCCCGCCGCCCTGGCGCAAGGGTTGAAAGCCGCGTACGGGCGGGAGTGCCGGCTGCTGATCGTCAAGGACATCGCGCAGGATTCGCCGCTGCTGGGCGAGGCGGCGAACGCTCATGCGCGCGCCTTCGCCGAAGCCTGCGTGGCCGAAGGCTTCGTGCTGCTGGACGGCCAGGCGCTGGCGTGGGTGCCGATCGACTTCGATTCCAATGACGAGTATCTGGCGCGGCTGTCGTCCGGGCGCCGGAAGAACATCCGGCGCAAGCTGCGCTCGCTGGCCGAGCTGGAGATCGAGGCGGTGCCGACCGGCGATGCGCGCTTCCACGACGAGGCCACGCTGGCCGCGTTCCAGGCGCTGTTCGACAATGTGTATGCGCAAAGCGAGGTCCACTTCGACCGACTGGACGCGGCGTTCTTCCGCGCCGTGCTGCAGGATGGCGGGAGCGGCGGCGTGGTGTTCGTCTATCGCCATGCCGGGGAGATGATCGGCTGGAATCTCTGCTACGAGTACGGCGGCAAGCTGATCGACAAGTACGTCGGCTTCGCCTACCCGCAGGCGCGCGAGCACAACCTGTACTTCGTCAGCTGGATGCACAATCTCGACTATGCGCGCCGGCGCGGGCTCAGCCACTACGTGGCCGGCTGGACCGACCCGGAAGTGAAAGCCTTCCTCGGCGCCCGCATGACCTTCACCCGTCACGCGGTGTATGCGCGCAACCCGCTGCTGCGGGCGCTGCTGCGCCGGCTGGGCGGCCATTTCGAAAGCGATCGCCGCTGGCAGGCAGCCACGGAGGCCAACGATGAGTAATCTGGCCCATCGCCCGGTGGTACTCGACATCGACCGTTCGGTCGGGCCGTTGCCGAATCGGCTGGTGCTGCCGCTGGAGCATTGGCAGGAAGCGATCCGCTTCGGTTGCTCGCTGGCGACGATGCGGCGCTTCGGCAGCATGCTGGATGAATTGCTGCCGGCCGACTACGGCACGGTGTTCACCGGCAGCGGCGACTTCCATCACCTCAGCTGGCCGTTGATCGCGCGCCAGCAGGCGCAGGCGCCGTTCCAGGTCGTGGTGCTGGACAACCACCCGGACAACATGCGCTTTCCGTTCGGCGTGCATTGCGGCTCGTGGGTGCGCAAGGTGGCGATGCTGCCGCAGGTCAGTCACGTGCACGTGCTCGGCATCACGTCGTCCGACATCGGCAGCGGCCACGCATGGGAGAACTACCTCACACCGCTGCGGCGCGGCAAGCTGAGCTACTGGAGCATCGGAGTGGACACCGGCTGGTCGCGTCGGCTCGGTCTGGCGCAGGCCTTCCGCAGTTTCGATACGCCGGGGGCGATGGTCGATGCGTTCGTGGAGTTGCAGCGCACGCAGGCCGCGCCAAGCTACCTGTCGATCGACAAGGACGTGTTCGCCCCCGTCGTGGCGCAGACCAACTGGGATCAGGGCCGGCTGCAGCTCGACCACGCCCTGGCGCTGATCGGCAGCCTGCGCGAGGGACTGGTCGGCAGCGACATCAACGGTGAGGTGTCGCGTTACCGCTACCGCAGTTGGTGGAAACGCCGGTTGTCCGCGCTGGATGCGCAACCGGACATCGATCCTGCGCGACTGAACGACTGGCAGGCGCAGCAGCACGCGCTGAACTTGCAGCTTCTGGCCGCCATCGCGCGGCACTGCGGTTGAGCTCAGCGCAGTACGGCTTCCAGCGCACTGCAGACTGCCTCGAAATCCGCGTCGGTCATCCACGGACTGTTGCCGATGGTGAGGCTGCGTGCGGCGAAATCACGGGCGTGCGGCACCTCCTGCGCCGGCACGATGCCGGCGAGATAGGCGTAGTCGGGCAGGGCATGGATGAACAGGCGGCTGACGCCGTAGCCGGATGACCACAACTGATCCAGCGCGGCATCGCGACGTTTTTGATCGGGTAGTAAAAGCAGTAAAAACGGCCAGGTGCCGCGGGCACCGGCGGGGTCGCCGAACAGTTCGACGCCGCCGATCTGGCGCAGCCGCGGCAGGCGTCGCTGCGCTTGCGCCGACAGCTGATCGAGAAACGCCGGCAGGCGGGTGGCGGCATGTGCGCCGACGGCCTGGCGCCAACGGCCGACGCGGTGCAACGGAATCGTCGGCGGGAAGTCGTCGCCCACGGCGGCGACCGGGTCGCCGCGGCGCAGGGCGCGGCGCAGTGGCGCGCCATAGGCCAGGCGCAGGCCCCGCGGTCGGTACAGCGCGGTGTAGCCGAGCAGCTCGACGCTGCGCCGCCACTCCCAGTCGGAGCGGCGCGGCACAAGGCGTGCGGCGGTGCGCGCCAGCCGTTCGCGCAGCGACGGGTCGCGCGTCAGCAGCAGTCCGCCTTCGTAGATCGACAGGCCCTTGCCGGCGGCCAGGCTGAAAAATCCCACGTCGCCGGCCAGTCCCACGCTGACGCCGTTGCGGCGAGCGCCCAGCGCCTGGGCGGCGTCCTCGATCACGTACGCGCCGACGCTGCGTGCCACGGCGAGCGCATCGTCGACGTCGGCGACGCGGCCGGCGAGGTGGGTGGGCATGATCGCCAGCGTGCGCTCGTCGCAGGCGGCGCGCAGCGCGGCGGGACCCATGTCGTAATGGCCGTGGCGCAGGTCGCACAGTTCCAGTTCCAGCCCGGCCTGCTGCACGGCGATTGCCACCAGCGGACAGGTGAACGCCGGTACCACCACACGGCGGCGCTGTGGCTGCAGTTCGCGCAATGTGGTCAGTGCGATCAGCAGCGCAGCGGTGCCGGAGCATTCCAGTTGCAGCGGTGGCGTGCCCAGCAGCGCGGCGACGTCGTCAGCCAGGGTCGGTGCGCCCGGGCGCAGATCGCTCATCCGCAGCGGCAGGCCGGCGGTGGGCGGCAGTTCGTGAGGGCGGCGGGGCAGCATGGGCGCAGCTTAGCCGGTGCTCAGGTGGCGACGGTTTCCGCCACCTGATACTCGCGGTCTTCGGCCACGCCCAGGCAGACGATGCCGGCGATGATCGCGATGGCACCCAGGACGCGAGCAAGGTCGAGGTGTTCGTCGAACAGCCAGATCGACAGCAGCATCACCGACACCACTTCCAGGTGCGAGGCGGCGAAGGCGGGGCCGATCGGCGCGTGTTTCAGCAGCGCCATCCAGGTGAAGAACGCACCGACGTAGCCGATCACCGCGCCGTACACCCACGGCTGGCCGAACACGCGCAGCAGCCACGCCAGGCTGGCCGCTACCGGCAGCGCCTGGCTGCCGGCGTACTTGAAGCTGATCTGCGCGAGGGTGTCGAAGCCCATCAGCAGCAGGAAACCGAACAGGTAGAAGCGCTTCATCCGCCGACTCCCACGATCGCCACGCCAAGCGTGACCAGCAGGATCCCGGCGACCCGCAGCCGGGTCAGCTGCTCGCCGAACAGGAAACGCCCGGCGATCATGATCGCCACGATGTTGATCGAGCCCAGCAGCACGCCTTCGGAAAGCGGGACCAGCGACAGGAACGCGATCCACACCAGGAACTCGACCACGTAGCTGCCGATGCCGAGCCACAGCCAGGGTCTGGATGCCATGTGTTTCCAGCGCGCCAGGCCGTCGCCGGCGGCCTTGTCGCCGGCGGCCGCCTTGAACGCCAGCTGGCCGCCGGTGTCGAGCACGATGTTGAGCAGCCACAGGCCCGCGACGAGGGTGGAGATGGAGCCCTCCGCCGGCATCATCAGGCCGCGGCGCGCTGCATGTCGTTCGACGCGACGATGCCGTCGAAGAACGCGGCCGAGCGATCGATCAGGGTGCGCCGTTCCTTGTCGATGGTGATCATGTGGTAGCTGTCGTCGAGCAGCAGCAGTTCGGTCGGTGCGCTGACTTCGCGCATCACCAGCTGGGCGTTCTTCAGGCTGGCGACGTCGTCGTCGCTGGCGTGCGCGACCAGGCAGGGCGAAGTGACCTGGCGCAGCTGGCGGCGCACGCTGGCGGCCAGGCCGTACATCTCGGCCAGCGAGTACCACGGGTTGCCGGGCAGGCCGGCGGCGGCGCTGTCGCCGCTGAGCATCGCGGTGCTGACCTGCGCGCGCAGGCGCTCGTCGCGGATCCCGTAGGGCGGCTGTTCCATGAAGCTGCGATCGCGGCCGATGCCGAGTTTCTTCAGCAGCGGCAACAGGAACGACAGTCGCGCCAGCGGCGGGATGCTCCAGCCGTCGTAGCGGAAGGTGGCGCCGTACACGCCCACGCCGGCGATCCGCCCGGGCCGGTCCGCGGCCAGTTTCAGCGCCAGCAGTGCGCCCATCGAGAGGCCGCCGACGAACAACTGGTCGACCTTGCCGAGCATCGCGTCGGCGGCCTGCTCGACGCTGGCATACCAGTCGCGCCAGCCGGTGGCGAGCAGGTCGTCGACGTCGCCGCAATGGCCGGCCAGCTGCATGCCGTGCACGGTGAAGCCGGCGCGGTTCAGGCCCTTGCCGAGCAGCTTCATTTCCATCGGCGTGCCGGTGAGGCCGTGGATCAGCAGCACGCCGCGGCGTCCACCTTCGAAGAAAAAGTCAGTCTGCTGGATCACGCGGTTGCCCTGTGGGATGGATCGCGGCGGTTTTCATGCGAACAATGTTCGCAGCCGGCGGTTTCCTCAGTCTTTCGACGCGGTGGCGACCGGCGCCGCGGCGTGGCCGAAACGCACCGTCACGCGCTGGCCGATGCGCAAGTTCCGGGTTTGATCGGAGTCGGGCTGGTCGAACGCCAGCACGCATTCCACCGTGCGCGCGTTGGCGCGTATCTGCGGGTCGTTCTCCAACGTGGCCGGCCCGTAGACCTGGCCGACGCGCAGCACGTGCGCGCTCCAGCGGGCATGGTCGCCACCGCTGTCGGCGACCACCTCGGCCGGCATGCCCGGTTGGATCGCCGCGGCGAAACTGTCGTTGAGTTCGGCGCGGACGATCCGCGGTTTCTGCGGCAGCAGGGTGAACAACGGTCCGGATGCGGGCGACACGCTGGCGCCGGGCTGGGCCGACACTCGCACCACGTCGGCGTCGAACGGGGCGAACAGGCTGCGCTGCTTCAGTTCGTAGCGGGCTTCGTCCAGCTTCTGGCCGGCCATGCTCAGCGCCGCATGGGCGGACTGCCGATCGGCATCGACCTGTGCCGCCGCCTCGCGCGCATCGTCGGCGCTCTGGCCATCGCCGGCACCGGCGGCGGCGGCCGCGACCAGTCGCTGGGCACGCTGCTGCGCCGCGGCCTGTTTGATCGCGAGCAGCTTCAACTGCGCCTGTGCCTGCTCGAGTTGCGCCTGCGCGGCTTCGACCGCCAGCGTGGCCGGCTCGGTATCCAGCGCCGCCAGCAACTGACCCTGCCTGACGTGGTCGCCTTCATGCACGGCGACCTTGGCAAGTGTGCCTTCGCGCGGCATCGACAGGCTCAGCAGGCCGCCTTCGATGTCGACCTTGCCGCGTGCGACGGCAGCGTAGGCGGTCGCGGGTTGCGCGTTGGCGCTCGGTGCATCGGCGGAGCGGGAGCAGCCAGCCAGCCATGCCAGCGTCAACGCAAGACAGCCATACCCGAGCAGCTGCATGCCGGTCGGGTGCCGTGACGGACGGATGGCGGACGGCTTCATGACGGAATTTCCTTGCTGTCGATGCGCGGCGCATGAGTACGCCGGTCGCTGAGGATGCGGCCGTCTTCCATCGCCAGCACGCGGTCGGCGTGGACGACCAGGCGCGGATCGTGACTGACGCACAATACCGTGGTGCCGTGGGCGTGGGCGATCCGGTGCAGGATGTCGATGATGATCTGGCCGTTGGCGGCGTCGAGAGCGCTGGTCGGTTCGTCGGCGAACAGCAGCTCGGGCTGCTTGGCCAGCGCGCGGGCGATCGCCACGCGCTGCTTCTCGCCGCCGGACAGCTCGGACGGGCGCAGCCGCATGCGGTGCGCCAGGCCGACTTCCTCCAGCGACTGCTGCGCGCGCCGGCGCGCCTCGTCGCGCGACAGGCCCATGTGGTTTAGCGGCAGCTCGACCTGCTCGAATGCGGAGAGCGCGGGGAACAGGTTGAAGCCCTGGAACACGAAGCCGGTGTGCTGCAGGCGGAAGCGTTCCAGCGCGCGCAGGTCGAGCTGGCCCAGTTCGCTGCCGAGCGCCCACACGCGGCCACTGTCGACCTTCTGCAGGCCGCTGAGGATCGCCAGCAGGGTGCTCTTGCCGCAGCCGGACGGCCCGGAGATCAGGGTCAGCTCGCCGGCGTCGATGCTGAGCGAGAAGCCGTCCAGCACCTGCGTGCGCTGGTGGCCGGAGACGAACGCCTTGCTGACGTTGTCGGCCTGCAGGGCAGGTGTGTGCAGCGGCTCGCTGGCGGGGACGGGATGCATCGCGACTATCTCAGCAAGGTGGCGGGGTCGGCGCGACGCAGGCTGCGCATCGCGGCCAGGCCGGAGACGGCGGCAAGGCCGAGCACCAGGATGATGCAGGCCAGTGCCGCCGGAACATTCAGAACCACCGGCACGTCCTGGCTGCGTGCCAGCAGCATCAGCACGATGCCGAACACGCTGGCGCCGAGCAGGCCCAGCGCGCCGACCCAGAACGCCTGCTCCAGCACCACCTTGCGCAGTGCGCCCACGCCTACGCCGAGCGCGTTGAGGGTGGCGTATTCGCGCACCGAGCCGTTGACAGCGGCGATCAGGGTCTGGCTGGTGATCACCGCGCCGACCAGGAACACGATGCCGGCCAAGAACAGCACGCCGGCGCCGGCGCCGGTATCGAACAGCCAGTAGCGCACCGAGAGGTTGGCGAAATCGCCGGCGCTCCAGGTCGTGTACGGGCCGAAGGCAGTGTCGCCGCGCAGGCGCATGGCCACCGCTTCGGCCTGGGTCGGGTCATGCAGTTTCGCCACCAGGTAGGTCGGGCCGGTGTCGGTCGGGTCGTTGTCCAGTCGGCGTGCGGTATCCAGCGAGCACAGCACGTTGACCCCGCCGAGCGCACGCAGGCCGCTGCTGATGCCGACCACGCGCACCTGCTGGCCGTTGATGGTGGCGGTCTGGCCGATGTCGACGCCGAGCTGGTCCTGCGCGGAGCGGTCGATCACGATCGCGTCCGGTTCGGCAAGCCGCGCGCGCAGCGCCGGCGAAAGTGCCCTGGAGAACATCAGCCCGTCGGCGGCCGGGTCGATGCCGGAGACGAACACTGAGACGCCACCGGTCTCGCGCGGCCCGCGCCAGTCGCCGTCGACCCACAGATACGGCTCGACCCGCTGCACCGCCGGGTCCATCAGCAGGCGCGATTCCACGTCGGCGTCGATCGCGCGACCCAGGCTCACGCTCTGCGTGCCGGGGTAACCCACCCACACGTCGGCCGACGAGCCGGTGATGTACAGGCTGGTGCTGCCGAAAATGCCCAGCACCAGCGCGATCTGCAGCAGCTGCAGCAGACCGGCGAAGCCGACCGCCAGCATCGCCGGCAGGAAGCGCCGCCATTCGTAGATCAGCGTCTTGCGCGCGAGGGCGACCATCAGCGCGGCGTTCCGTGCGTGTCGGCGGACGCCTGCGGCGTGGCCGGTTCCGTCTCCGGTATGGGCAGCGGTGCGCCGCCCAGCGCCTTGAACAAGGCCACGTAGGCGAGGCTGCGTGCGGCGCGGGCGTCGGCCAGTTCGAGCGCGGCTTGGTCGGCAGCGACCCGGCTGTCGACGCGATCGAGCGGGCTGCCCAGGCGCAATCCGGCGCGCACCTGCACGGCCCGGTCGGCGTGTTGCAGCGCCCGCCAAGCCAGCATGTCCTGCTGCTCGCGCTGGCGTTGCTGCTGCAGGCTGGCCAGCGCGGTTTCCACCTCGGCCACGCCTTGCAGCACGGCCTGCCGGTAGGCCAGCACGCTGGCTTTCAGCTCGTGGGCCTTGGCGTGCGTGGCGGCCAGCCGCATGCCCCAGTCGAACAGCGGAATATCGATCACCGGCCCCAGCGAAGCGATGCCGTTCGGGGTGGTGGAAAAGCGGTGGTTGTTGTTGATGTCGGTGGCCCAGACCATCGAGGCGCCGAGGCCGATGCTGGGGAACAGATCAGCGTGGGTCAGCGCCAGTTCGCCGGCGGTGCGCAGCACGTCCGCCTCGGCGCGGGCGATCTCGGGCCGTGTGCGCAACAGCTCGGCCGGGGTGCCGTCGAGTCGCCAGGCGCCCAGCTCGGGCGCCGTGCCCGCTTGCAGCCACGCAGGATCGGGATGGTTCTGCCCGAGCAGCACGGCCAGGCGCTGCGCGCTGGCGTCGATCGCCTGACGTGGCGCAGCCAGGGCGGCTTCGGCCTGCGCCCAGGCGGCCTGCGCCTGGTCCACCGCCCCGGGTGCCGCCAGCTGCAGACGTTGCCGCGTCCGCTGCAGTTCCCATGCGTGCCGGCGCTGCCGGCTGATCCGCTGCAGCAACTGTTCCTGCTGCTGCGCGGTGCGCAGGTCGATCCACTCGCGCACCACTTCGGCGACCAGGGTGACCCGGGCGGCATGCAGGTCCGCCACGCCGGCGTCCAGCGCGCCCTGCGATTCGCGCCGGGTGCCTTCGGCGCGGCCGAACAGACCCAGTTCCCAGCTGGCGTCGAAACCGGCCACGAAGAACGAGGCGCTGGCGTCCGGATCGATCGCGTCGTTGGTACGTGCATCCAGCGCCGGCAGGTAGCGCGCGTGGGCGCGCTCGTGCAGGGTGCGCACGGCGCGAAGCCGTTCGACCGCTTGCGCCACGTCGAGGTTGTTGGCCAGCGCACGGTCGACCAGGGCGTCGAGGCGGGGATCGGCGAACGCGTGCCACCAGCCGTGCAGGTCGGTCGGCTGGGCCGGGTCCGCGGCGACCGCGTGCTGCCATTGCGCGGGCACCGGCGGCGCCAGTCGGGGCAGCGGCGCGGCACAGCCGGCCAGCCCGGACAAGACGACACCAAACACGCACATGCGCAGCCAGCAGTCGTCAGTTGTCTTGCTCAGTCGAAGGGGCACGGTGCGCGGTTTTCCATGGCGATGATCCGAGGCATTGGCGCAGTCGGCATTGGGTGGTGGTCATCCCGCGTCATTGTCGTGGTGGAATCTTTCTTTACCCTGAGACAGGAAAGTGGCCAGCCGGCGAGGCAGGCGCGGGGAAGCGCACTTCCACGCACAGTCCGCGCACTTCGCCGAGCCGGTAGATCACTTCGGCGTGATGCCGCTCGGCGATGCGCTGGACAATCGCCAGCCCCAGTCCGCTGCCTTCCTCGTTGCTGCCGGTGGCGCGGAAGAAGCGCTCGCTCAGCCGCGGCAGCAGTTCGGGCGGTACGCCGGGACCGTTGTCCTCGACGCTGAGGCTGGCGCCACCATCGGCGCGCGCCTGCAGCCTGACGGTGACGGTGCTGCCGCGGCCGGCGTAGCGCACGGCGTTGTCGATCAGGTTGTCCAGCAGGTCCTGCACGCTGGCGGCGTCGCCGAGCACGAACAGCGTCTGGCCGCTGCCCTCGTAGCCCAGGTCCACGCCGGCCCGGATGGCTTCGTGGACGCGTTCGGACACCGCTTCGGGGATGAACCGGGTCAGGTCGAGCAGCGTGCGCTCGCCGGCTTCCAGCGATGGCGCCTGCGCGCGCGTCAACGCCAGCAACTGCGCGGAGGTGCGTGCGGCGCGCTGGGTCAGTCGCCGGATGTGGACAAGGGCGTCGGCCACCGTCTCCGGCCGCGGGTCAGCCATGGCATGTTCGACGTGCAGGCTCAGTCCGGTCAGCGGCGTGCGCAGCTGGTGCGCGGCATCGGCGATGAAACGGTCGTGCAGGGCCAGCGTGGCGCGCAGGCGGCCGAACAGCGCGTCGATGGTGAGCGTCAACGGCTGGATTTCCTGCGGTACATCGGGGCCGTCGATCGGCGTCAATTCATGCGTGCGCGCGGCGAGCCGGGCCGTCAGCGGGTCGAGCACGCGCAGGCCCCGACCGACCCCGAACCAGACCAGCGAAAGCACGCCGGCGATCAGCAGCGCTTGCGTCACGCTGGCCAGCAGCAGGATTTCCCGCGCCTGCTGGTGCCGGTCGCGCAGGGTTTCGGCGACGGTGACGACCAGGCTGTCGCCGGGGTCGTTGCGCATGGCGATGTGCACCGTGGCGGCGCGCAGGACGTGCTTCGCCAACTGCGCGTCGTACAACGCCGGGCGGGCGCCGATGGCCGGCACCTGCGCGGGTTGCGGCAGTTGCCCGTTGCTGGCCAGCAGACCATGCCTAGTGCTGCTCACGGTGAAGTAACTGTGGCCGTCCGGATCGTATTCGAGCAGGAAGCGCGCCTGCGGGGTCAGTTCGCCGTCGAGCTGGTCGTTGCCTAGCATCGTCGCCAGGGTCAGTGCATCGTCGCTGAGGTCGCGATCGTGCACCCGGTTGGCATAGGTCAGCGCCACACCATAGGTCAGCAGCGCATCCAGCAGCAGCAGCACGCCTACCGGGACCAGCAGGACCAACAGCAGGCGCCGGCGCAGACTGGGGCGCAGCGGATACACGCGCGGCGGCGGGTTCATCATGCCTGGCCGTCTCCGGCGTCGCCCATTTCCTCCAGCAGGTAGCCCAGCCCGCGAATCGTGCGCACGCCGGTGCCGCTGCCATGCAGTTTGCGGCGCAGGCGGTGGATCGCGATGTCCAGGCCGTTGTCGGTCAACTCCTGATCCCAGTCGCACAGCGCCGCGATCAGCTGGGCGCGGCTGGTGACGCGCTCCACGCGCAGGGCCAGCGCTTCCAGCAGGCCGAATTCGCGCGCGGTCAGTTCCAGCGGCGCCTGGTCGATCCATGCACGATGCCCGGGCAGGTCCAGCCGCAACCGGCCCAGTTGCAACTCCGGCCGGCCCTGGCTGCTGGCCCGGCGCAGCAGGGCCCGCACACGCGCCTCGAATTCAGCCAGCGCGAAAGGTTTCACCAGGTAATCGTCGGCGCCCAGGTCGAGCAGGCGGATGCGCTCGGCCAGACCGTCACGGGCCGTCACCACCAGCACCGGCATGCCCGTGCCGCGGCGGCGCAGGCGGCGCAGCACTTCGCTGCCGTCGAGCGAGGGCAGGCCCAGATCCAGCACCAGCAGGTCGTAGTCGTGATCGCGCAGTGCGGCGTCGGCCAGGTTGCCCTTGGCGGCATGGTCCACCGCGTGGCCGCCGTGCCGTAGCGACGCACAGATGCCCTCGGCGATGGAGGCATCGTCCTCGGCCAGAAGAATGCGCATGCGCTGGGTGCTCCCGGGTTGCATGGAGGTGGCTGGACGCCAGACTCGTTGAGGGCTTGTTGTTGAGATTGATTCTTGTTTGCGGTCTAATGATCGCCGGCGCAGCCCAAGATTCCGAATTCTGCGCTCATCGAGACCATCCGCGCCCGCCGCAGTTCCCCGGGCAGGTGCGTGTGTGCGAATCACGGACAAACATGGGCCAGCCGCCACCCTCCACCGAACCGCTTCGACCACAGCGCCGTGCCTTCTGGATGAGGCCGCCGCACCCGTCGCAGCGGATCAATCCGGCGTCGCGCCCGGTCGGCGCGCTGCCGTGCGTGTGCGCCGCGCGCGGTTTCGAGCAGCGCCTGTCGCCGGCGTTGGTCGCAGAGTTGCAGCGATGAGAAAGCCCGATACGCCGACGGCACGGCGCGCGGCCCTTGGCAACACGATCCTGCTGGGCGGGTTGGCGTTGCTGTCGGCGGCGCTGCTGCTGTTGCACGCGGGCGTACTGCGATGGCGCGATCCGGGAGCCGCACGCTGGATCGACGCGACGCTGGTGCTGTCGGCGTGGCTGGGCCTGCTCGGCTGGTGGCGGCAGCAGCGCCTGCCGGCGCCGCGCAAGCTATTGGCGTTGGCGGATGCGGCGGCCGCTCAGGATCCGCTCGCGGTCGTTAACGGTGCGCGAGTCGACGCGGTACGGGCCGAGGTCGGCGTGCACGTGATCTACGCCGGCCAGACCGGCTTTGCCGAACAACTCGCGCGGCAGACCCTGCAGAGCCTGCAGGCGGCGGGCGTGTCGGCGCGGCTGCATGGCATCGACACGTTGACGCTCGACGAACTGCGTCACGCCGACCGCGTGCTGTTCGTGGCCAGCACCACCGGCGACGGCGAGCCGCCGGACATGGCGCAAGCGTTCAGCCGTCTGACCATGCGGCAACCGGCGCGACTGGACGGGCTGCGCTACGGCTTGCTCGCGCTGGGCGACAGCGACTACGAGGACTTCTGTGGCTTCGGCCGTCAGTTGCAGCGCTGGCTTGAGGTCAGCGGTGCGCGGGCGCTGTTCGATCCGGTGGAAGTGGACAGCGAGGACGAGGCCAGTCTGCGCCACTGGCAACATCATCTGGCGATGCTGTCCGGCGTCAGCGACCTGCCGGACTGGCAGGCGCCGAAGTACCAGCGCTGGCGGCTGACCGAACGACGCCTGCTCAACCCCGGCAGCGTGGGCGAACCCTGCTTCCATCTCGAACTGCAACCGCTGCAGGGCAGTGCGAACTGGCAGGCCGGCGACCTGGTCGAGATCGGCCCCTGCCATGCGCCGGACAGGGTGACGACCTGGCTGGCGGCAAGCGGGCTGGATGGCCGCGTGCCGGTGGCGTTCGGGAAGGAGCGCCTGCCGCTGGCCGCGCTGCTGCAGCGCTGCCGCTTGCCCGAAGTTCACGAGATCGACGGGCTGGACGAGGAAGCCGTGGCGGTGACGCTGCGGTTGCTGCCGCACCGCGAGTATTCGATCGCCTCGCTGCCGGAGGACGGCGCGATCCACCTGCTGGTGCGCCAGATGCGCGGTCGCGGCGGCTACCTCGGCCTCGGTTCCGGCTGGCTTGCGGTGCATGCGCCGGTCGGCGCGGAGATCGCCCTGCGTGTGCGCAGCAACGGCAATTTCCACGCGCCGAGGGATGCGCGGCCGCTGATCCTGATCGGCAACGGCACCGGGCTGGCCGCCTTGCGCGCGTTGCTGAAGGCGCGCATCGCCGCCGGCCATCGGCGCAACTGGCTGCTGTTCGGCGAGCGGCATGCGGCGCACGACTTTCTCTATCGCGACGAGATCGAGCGCTGGCTGGCTGATGGCCGGATCGAGCGCGCCGATTTCGCCTGGTCGCGCGACCAGGCCGAACGCATCCACGTACAGCAGCGGCTGCGCGAAGCGGCCGGCGAACTGCGGTGCTGGGTCGATGCCGGCGCGGCGGTCTATGTCTGCGGCAGTCTCGACGGGCTGGCGCCGGGCGTCGATGCGGTGTTGCGCGACGTGCTGGGCGATGCGCGAGTCGAGCAGCTGCGCGTGCAGGGACGTTACCGGCGCGACGTCTACTGAGCCGGCCGGCAGGCTCGTCGGCATGACCTATGGCCTATGCCTGCCATGACTGGTTGGGTGCACTCTGCGAGGATTGCTCAGGGGGAGTAGCAAGATGCGGCGAATCGTACGCAAGTGGGGATGTTTGTGCGCCATGGCCGCGTTCTGGCCCTGGCTGGCGATGGCGCAGCAGGTCGCTCCGGCGGCGGCAGCCTCGGTACCACCCAGCGCTACCAGCATGGCGCTTCCCGACATTCCCTTCGCGGCCGCCGATGCCGCCGCGGTCACCGTACCCAGCGCTGCAAATGCATGGGGCGGCGAGCGCAGCGGCAACGAGCCGACCCTGTCCGATCGCGTGGTGAGCTATCGCATCGACGCCGAGCTGGATGTGGCGAAACACACGGTAAGCGGCAAGCAGCACATGACCTGGCGCAACCGCAGCGATCGCCCGGTAAGCAAGGTCTACTTCCATCTGTACCTCAATGCCTTCCAGAACGAGGGCAGCACCTGGTTCACCGAGCGCAAGGTGCTCACCGCGCACGGCCGCTCGCGCGGCGCGGCGGCCCTGAAGAAGGGCGAGTGGGGCTGGATCGAGCTGAAGCAGGTGAAACAGGGCGATGCCGCGTTGAAGTGGCAGTTCGTGCAGCCCGACGGCGGCCCGGCCACCGACCAGACCGTGGTGCGCATCGACCTGGCCGAACCGGTACCGGCTGGTGGCACGCTGACCCTGGATATCGACTTCCTCAGCCAGTTGCCGCGGGTGGTCGAACGCACCGGCTGGTTCGGCGAATTCAACCTGGTGGCGCAGTGGTTCCCCAAGATCGGCGTGCTGGAACTGCCCGGCGAGCGCGGTGCCACCGCGCCGCGCTGGAACGTACACGAGTTCCATTTCAACAGCGAGTTCTACGCCGACTTCGGCCTGTACGACGTACGCCTAACCGTGCCCAGCAATTACACCGTCGGCGCGGTGGGCAAGCTGCAGAGGCCGCCCGAGACGGCGAACGGCAAAAGTACGTACCACTTCGTGCAGGGCGACGTGCACGATTTCGCCTGGGTCGCGGCGAAGGGCTACAAGACGCTGGACGGCAGCTGGCAGGGGCCGGGCAGTCCGAAGGTCGACGTGCGGGTGATCTATCCCGACGAATACGCGGCCAGCGCCGGACCGGTGCTCAAGGCCACCACCGACTCGCTGACGTTTTTCTCGAACTCGCTGGGTGCCTATCCGTACGAGACGGTGACGGCGGTGGTGCCGCCGTACAACGCGTCGGAGGCGGGCGGCATGGAGTATCCGACGTTCTTCACCGCCGAGGGCTACGCCAAGGTCGAGCCGGGCACCATCACGCAGTACATGCTCGATTTCGTCACCATCCATGAATTCGGCCATGGCTATTTCTACGGGCTGCTGGCCTCGAACGAATTCGAGGAGCCGATGCTCGACGAAGGCATGAACGAGTACTGGGACGGCCGCATGACACGCGAGAGCGGCGAGAAGATCGTGCTGGCGTCGGGCTGGATGAAGCGCCTCGGCATTACGCCGGCGATGACCGGCTTCGAAGCGGAGCGGCTCGGCGCCGGCCTGCATCAGCCGCCCGACCCGCTGGGCGCGAATGCCTGGGACCGCCTGTCCAGCAGCAGCTACGGTACGGTGTATTCGCGCACCGCCACCGCCATGCACGACCTGGAGGAGCGCCTGGGCACGCCGGTGCTGGAGCGTGCGATGCACGAGTACTACCGGCGCTGGCGTTTCCGCCATCCGTCGTCGGCCGACCTGCGTGCCACCCTGGCCGAGGTCTCCGGCAACTCGCAGGTGGTCGACGAAATCTTCGACCAGTACGTCTACGGCACCGCGCAGATCGACGACCGGGTCGCCAGCATCGACACCGTCGAAGTGCTGCCGCAGGCCGGCAGTACGCTGAAGGACGGCAGGCGCAACGAGCTCGACAGCGACGCTCTCGACAAGCAGGTCGACAAACAGCGCGAGGCTTGGGACAAGGCCCATCCAAACGCGAAGCCGGGCAGCGGACCGTTCCGGTGGCACAGCACCGTCACCGTGCGCCGCGATGGCGTGCCGGTGCCGCAGCTGCTGCGGGTGAAGTTCGCCGACGGCAGCAGCGTGGACGTGCATTGGAACGATGACCGCCGCTGGGCCCGCTTCGATTTCACCAAGCCGTCCAAGGTGGTCTCGGCCACGCTCGATCCCGAGCGGAAGGTTTACCTGGATGCGAACAAGCTCAACGACAGCCGGACGACCAAGGCCGACGGCAGCGCCTCGCGCCGCTGGAGCGCGGATGCCGCGTCCTTGTTGCAGGTCTTCTATGCCTTGGTGGGGTCACTGTGATGATGAACAAACGTGCTTCGCGCCGGGTGGACCTTGGCGCCGTGATGCGCGCCCCGCTGGCCGCCATGCAGTGGCGCCTGCTGTTGTTGTGGACCTCGTTGCTGCTGCTGCCGACCGCGGTGGTCAGTCTGCCGTTGTGGCGCAGCCTGAGCGGGCTGCTTGACCATTCGGTGCATGCGCAGGCATGGGCTGCGCAGTTCAGCCCACTGATGTTCGGCGACACCATCTCGGCGTTGCGCGACGATACCGGCTGGATCAGTGGTGTGGCGATCCTCGGCCTGCTGCTGACCGTGCTGTTGTCGCCGTTCCTCAACGGTATGTTGGTCGGTAGCGGACGCGCCAGCCGCGTGCTGGGATTCTGCCACCTGCTCCAGTGCGGCATTGTCGAATATGGCCGCATGTTCCGCCTGATGCTGTGGTCGATCGTGCCCTACGCGGTGATGGCGGCGTTGATCGGCGTGGCCTTCGACGCAGTGGACCGGGTCGATGCCCGAGCCGTGCTGGAATCGCAGGCGGACCGCACGTCGTACCTGGCGATCGGGTTGGCCGTGCTGCTGTTCGTGCTGGCGCAGGCCATCGTGGAGTCGGGGCGTGCCGCGTTCATCGCGGACGGCAACCTGCGTTCGGCCACCCGTGCGTTTGGTCGTGGCTTCATGCAGTTGTTGCGGCGGCCGTTCAGTACGCTGTCGTGCTATTTGCTGATCAGCGCGATCGGCTACGCGCTGGCGCTGACGCTCGGCGTAGGCCGCGTGCATACCCCGGCGCTCGGCGTGACCGGCCTGGTGCTGGCGATACTGCTGGCGCAGCTGGTGGTGCTGGTGCTGGGCTGGGTGCGCGTGGCCCGCGTATTCGCACTGGCCGAGGTGGCGCGTTCGCTGTCGTCGTCGCGACGCGGCAGCGGTCTGCCGCAGGCGTTGTAGGCAATCGCCGCCCTGCCTGCGCACGCCGGCGGGGCCGTGGGTTCAGCCGTAGGCGCGGCGGTGTTCGCGATGCGGCGGGTAGTAGGCGAACACGTGGCTGTGGCTGCCGTAGAAATCCATGTCCTCGATGTGCTCGCCGCCGAGTCGCTCGGCGACCCGGTCGGAGGCCTCGTTGCCGATCCGCACCAGGCTGATCACGCGCTGGGCGTGCAACTGGTTCCAGGCGAAGTCGAGCACGGCATTGCCCGCCTCGGTGGCGTAGCCGTGGTGACGATGCTCGGGCTTCAGCATCCAGCCCATTTCCAGGTCCGGCCAGCCGTCGGGGTACATCAGGCCAGCGCGGCCGATGAACTCGCCGCTGCCCTTTAGCTCCAGCGCCCACATGCCGAAGCCGCGCAACTGCCAGTGGCCCAGCAGCATCGCCAGCGAACGCCAGGCGTTGGTGCGGTCCAGCGGTTCGCCGTCGCCGATCCAGCGCGTGCTGTCCGGGTCGGCCAGCATCGCGGCGTAGTCGTCGAAGTGCCGTTCGGTCAGTGCGGTGAGGCGCAGGCGCGCCGTTTCAATGGTTGGAATATCGAACATCACGATCAACGGTGGGCGGCAGCCAGCAGTTCAGCCAGTGCACGGGTGCTGCTGGCAAGACTCTCTTGCCAGGACAACCCGGTAATTGTCTCACCTGTGACCGAATCGACAAAATCCTCGGCCTGGCCGGGCGGCAGCAGGTGTCGATAATCCACGGTGATCTCGCTGCCGGCGGGCAGTTCGGCCAGGGCAAACACGAAACCCAGGTGCCACAGCCCGTTCGGCGTGAAGCTGTGGTTGATGTAGCACTCGTCCGGCCAGTCCGGGGACAGCGTGTAGCGGTCCTCGAACCAGCGTGCGCTGGCGTGGAACTGTGCGCTGAGTTCCGGCGAGGCCATGATGTCGGCGTGACGGAAGGTCTGCTCGATGCCGTCCGGCGCGGTGATGATGCGCCCCGCCGCCACGGTTTCGTCGAGGAACAGGCCGTTGCCGGCGCCATGGATGGCGGAGGCGGCGATGTGGTAACGCGGCAGGATCATGGCAGGACGGCGACAGGCTGGGCGCGCGAGTGTAACGCAAGCGGCGCGGCCCGCCGGGCCGCGCCGCCTGGCTTCCGTTTGCGGGAATGGCTACTCCCCGGTCGGCGACTTCTTGTGCGCGGCCTTGGCCGGCACGTCCGTCTTGGCAACGGCATCGTCGGTGTCGTCGCCAAGCTGGATCGCGCTGCGATTGCGCTCGATCGTGGCCTTGCCGATGCCCTTGACGTGGTTGAGATCGTCGGCCTTTTTGAACGGGCCGTGCGCTTCGCGCCAGGCCACGATGGCCTCGGCCTTGGACTGGCCGATGCCATCCAGCGACTTGGCGAGGGTGGCGGCGTCGGCCTGGTTGATATTGACCGGCGTGGCGGCGAGCAGCAGCCCCGGTACGGCGAGGGCGAGTGCAAGGGCGATAGCGACGAGTTTGTTGAACATGGCCTTTCTCCTTGGGCGGTGGTGACGGCATCCGGGTGCCGCCAGCGCACTATGGCGCCGTGGTGCCGGGCCGCGCAGTGGGAGGCGCCGCAGGGTCGGCGTGCGCGATGGTCGCTTTCGTCTGTGGGCGGCTTCCGAGCGCGTGTCGGTGTGGCCGAAGTGCGGCTGTTACAATGCCGGTCTTGTCCGTCTGATGGAGCTTGATCATGGATACTGCCCGCCTTTCGCGCTTTGTCAGCGGCTTGTGGGACGACGAGATCGTGCCGCAACTGGTCGAATACATCCGTATTCCCAACAAGTCGCCAATGTTCGACAAGGACTGGGTGGCGCACGGCTACATGGATGCGGCGGTGAAGCTGATGGAAACCTGGGCGCGCTCCAAGCTGAGCCAGCTGCCTGGTGCCACGCTGGAAGTGGTGCGCCTGGAAGGGCGCACACCGCTCATCTATATCGAGGTGCCGGGCCAGGGCGACGACACCGTCATGCTGTACGGCCATCTGGACAAGCAGCCGGAAATGACCGGCTGGGCCGACGGTCTGGGTCCGTGGACGCCGGTGCTCAAGGGCGACAAGCTGTACGGCCGCGGTGGTGCCGACGACGGCTATGCGATCTTCGGCTCGCTGGCGGCATTGCTGGCGTTGCACGAGCAGGGCATTCCGCACGCGCGTTGCGTGGTGATGATCGAGGCTTGCGAGGAATCGGGCAGCTACGACCTGCCGTTCTATGTGGATCACCTGGCCGCACGTATCGGTAGCCCGTCGCTGGTGGTGTGCCTGGATTCCGGTTGCGGCAACTACGACCAGCTGTGGCTGACCACTTCGCTGCGCGGCATGACCGGCGGCAACCTCACCGTGCAGGTGCTGGAAGAGGGCGTGCATTCGGGTGATGCGTCCGGCGTGGTGCCGTCCAGCTTCCGCATCCTGCGCGAGCTGCTGACGCGGTTGGAGGATCCGGCGACCGGCCAGATCAAGCCGAAGGAGCTGTACGTGGAGATCCCGGCGCAGCGGGTCGAGCAGGCGAAGCTGTCGGCCGAAGTGCTGGGCGACGACATCTATGACAAGTTCCCGTGGGTCGATGGCATGCAGCCAGTCACCAAGGATCTGGCCGAGCTGGTGCTCAACCGCACCTGGCGTCCGCAGCTGGCGGTCACCGGCATCGGCGGCATCCCGCCGCTGGAAAGCGCCGGCAACGTGCTGCGCCCGTTCACCGCGGTAAAGCTGAGCCTGCGCGTGCCGCCCACGCTGAACGGCGCCAAGGCCGGCGAGTTCGTCAAGCAACTGCTGGAGAAGGATCCGCCGTACGGCGCCAAGGTCAGCTTCACCCTGGAGAAGGACGGCTCGGGCTGGAACGCCCCGGCGCTGTCGCCGTGGCTGGAGCAGGCGGTCAGCGACGCCTCGCAGAATTATTTCGGTGCGCCGGCCACCTACATGGGCGAGGGCGGCAGCATCCCGTTCATGGGCATGCTGGGCGAGAAATTCCCCAAGGCGCAGTTCCTGATCACCGGTGTGCTCGGCCCGCACTCCAACGCGCACGGCCCGAATGAGTTCCTGCACATCCCCACCGGCAAGAAGGTCAGCATGGTGGTGGCCGAGGTGGTGGCGCGCCATCACCAGCAGGGCAGCCAGGCCTGAGCGCGATCGTCGGGCCATGAGCATGGACACCAGCTGGCTGGCCGATAACTGGGCGCAGATCCGCCGTCGTGTCGACGCAGCCTGCCGCGAGGCCGGCCGCGATCCCGCCGACGTGGACATCCTGCCGGTCAGCAAGACCTTCGGTCCGGAACTGATCCGGGCCGGGGTGGCACTGGGCATGCACCGCTTCGGCGAGAACAAGGTGCAGGAGATCCGCGACAAGTCCGCGCCGCTGGCGGACTGCGGCATCGACTGGGTGATGATCGGCCACCTGCAGACCAACAAGGCGAAGGACGTGGCCCGGCTGGTCAGCGAGGTGCAGTCGCTGGACCGGCTGGAGCTGGCCGAGGCGCTGGACCGGCGGCTGCAGCACGAAGGGCGCGCGATCGACGTACTAGTGCAGGTGAAGACCTCGTCCGAGCCCAGCAAATACGGTCTCCCACCTGAACAGCTAGCCAGTTTCCTGAACGCCCTGCGCGGCTACGACACCCTGCGGGTGCGCGGCCTGATGACCCTGGCGATCCACTCCAGCGAGCCGACCAAAGTGCGTGCCTGCTTCCGCCTGCTGCGTGAGCTGCGCGACCGAGCTGTGGCGCAAGGTCATGATCTGACGAAACTTTCCATGGGCATGAGCGGCGATTTCCCGCTCGCCATCGCCGAAGGCGCCAGCGAGGTGCGAATCGGCACGGCCATCTTCGGCAGCCGGCCCCATCCGGACTCGTATTACTGGCCGGAGTCGCCTGGTGAAGCATAAGACGACTTGAATCAATAACTTGGATTGAGTGTGCGCCGTGTCGCCGTTTTTTGAAACGGCAGGGTTCAGTTAACCTCAATGCAACATCTGGACGGCCTCTTCTTGTTAAGTTCACTACCTCGTCACGTCGTCAGCTTCTGCTGGGCGGCTAATCCTGTGAACAACAAAGGATTTTTCCCAGCATGTCCATCAAGCAACTGACCGCCGCCGCCGCGCTCGTTTCCGTGCTGCTGGTATCCAGCCCGCTTCAAGCCAGAAACAACTCGGCCGTCATCGACAGCACGGTCGTTGCCCATCTCGGTTCGCCCCTGTTGAGCCAGTTGCCGGCATTCAATCCGGTCCCGTCGCTGGCGCAGTCCGTGGTTCCCGACGCCGCATCGGTGCTTGCCGGCAACAGTGCCGCGGTGGAACCGACCGCCGTTGCCGACGCCACGGCGGCGGACGCGCAGGACACGGCGGCCACCACCAGCGCTGACATCACCGACCTGCGCAAGTCGCTCATCGCGATGGCGATGAAGCTGCGCGACACCCGCTACGTGCGTGGCGGTCGCGATCCCTCCACCGGTTTCGATTGCAGCGGCTTTGTCCGCTATGTGTTCGCCCATGCGGTCGGCATGCAGCTGCCACGCAACTCCGCCTCGCAGTTCCTGGCGGGCCTCAAGGTCAATCGGGCCGACATGCAGCCGGGTGACCTGGTGTTCTTCCGCACCCATGGCAAGCGGCGCATCTCGCACGTGGGCATCTATATCTCGAACGGCCGCTTCATCCACTCGCCGGCCAGCGGCAAGTCGGTGGAGATCTCCAACCTGCACGAGAGCTACTGGGCCAAGCGCTTCGCCGGTGCCAAGCGCCCGGAAGCGATGGCGCAGGTGATTGACAAGGGCTGACCTGTCTTGTCGGTCTCTCCGCGAAGCCGCCGCAAGGCGGCTTTTTGCTTGCCACGGCGGGTGAACGATTGCCGCCGGGTGCGGTCAGCAGCCCGGTGCGCCGTTATGCTGTCGCTGATCCCATGGAAACTGCCTGATGCCTTTTGATTTGCCGCCCGTCACGCGCAACCTGCTGATTGCCAACGTGGCGGTGTTCCTGCTGCAACAGGTGATGGGTCAGCTTCTGATGGTGTATTTCGCGCTGTGGCCGCTCGGCTCCGGCCTGTTCGGGGTGTGGCAGATCGTCACCAGTGCGTTCATGCATGGCAGCATCACCCACATCATGTTCAACATGCTCGCTCTGTACATGTTCGGCGGCACCATCGAGCGCACCTTCGGCGCGCGCGAGTTCACCGTCTACTACTTCGTCTGCGCGATCGTCGCTTCGCTGCTGCAGCTGGCGGTGCTGTGGTTCTTCCCGCCGTCCCAGTACGGCCCGACGTTGGGCGCCTCCGGCGCGATCTTCGGCCTGCTGCTGGCGTTCGGCATGCTGTATCCGCACGAGAAGGTGATGCTGATCTTCCTGCCGATCCCGATGCCGGCGTGGCTGTTCGTGATCCTCTACGCCGCGGCCGAACTGACCATGGGCGTGACCGGGATCGAGCCGGGCGTCGCCCATTTCGCCCATCTCGGCGGCATGCTGGGTGGCCTCGTGCTGATCCAGTACTGGCGCGGGCGGCTGCCGTGGAAGCCAAAGCAACGCCTGCTGCGCTGAGCGCTTTCACGCCGCGAACGCCCCATGACCCAGACTCTCCAGCGCCAACTCACCCCACGCCACGTCACCTTCATGGCACTGGGCATGTGCATCGGCGCCGGCCTGTTCCTCGGCTCGGCCAGCACGATCCAGCTGGCCGGGCCGTCGCTGCTGTTCGCGTACCTGTTCGGTGGCGCGATGATCTTCATCATCATGCGCGCGCTGGGCGAGATGGCCGCGCACGAGCCGATCGCCGGCTCGTTCAGCACTTACGCGCACAGGTACCTCGGCCCGTTCGCCGGTTACCTCACCGGTTGGAACTACTGGATCCTGATGATGGGCGTGGGCATCGCCGAGAGCACGGCGGTCGGCATCTACATGAAGGCGTGGTTTCCCGAGCTGCCGCAGTGGATCTGGGCGTTCGGCAGCGTGGCGATGATCGGCGGGCTGAACCTGATGGCGGTGAAGGTCTACGGCGAGCTGGAGTTCTGGTTCGCGCTGATCAAGGTGCTGACGGTGGTGCTGATGATCCTCGGCGGCGCCGCGATCATCACTCTGGGCTGGGGCAACGGCGGGCATCCGGTGGGGTTGTCGAACCTGTGGTCGCACGGCGGCTGGTTCCCCAACGGCGTCACCGGCATGGTGCTGGCGCTGCCGGTGCTGGTGTTCTCGTTCGGCGGCATCGAGACGATCGGCATGGCGGCGGCCGAGGCCGCGCACCCAGAGCGCACCATCCCGCGCGCGGTGAATTCGGTGATCTGGCGCATCCTGATCTTCTACGTGGGCGCGCTGTTCGTGATCATGGCGATCTATCCGTGGAACGCGCTGGGCACGCAAGGCAGCCCGTTCGTCACCACGTTCGCCAAGTTGGGCATTCCGCAGGCGGCGGGCCTGATCAACTTCGTGGTGATTACCGCGGCGCTGTCCAGCTTCAACTCCACCATGTTCAGCGGCAGCCGCATGCTGCACAGCCTGGCGACCAAGGGGCAGGCGCCGATGGCGATGGGACGGCTGAACGCATACGGCGTGCCGGTGCGCGGCGTGCTGGTGACGCTGGTGTTCCTGCTGTTCGGCGTGCTGATGAACTACCTGGTACCCGGGCGCATCTTCGGCGTGATGATGTCGATCCTCGCCTTCAACACGGTGTGGACCTGGGGCATGGTGCTGGTGGCACACTGGCGCTTCCGTCGGCAGCAGCCGGTGCCGCTGGCCTTCCGCTTGCGCTGGTTCCCGCTGAGCAGCGTGATCTGCCTGGCATTTCTTGCGTTCGTGCTGGTGATGCTCGGCTACAGCGCGGACACGCGGGTGGCGCTTTACGTGGGCGTGATCTGGCTGGCGCTGCTGACGGTGTGCTACCGCGTATGCGGCATCGAACAGCGCATGCGCGCGGTGCCGGCTTCGGTTTGAGCGAACCCTTGCCCGGTCCTCTCCTGCACGCAGGGGCCTCAGCGCAACGCCAGGAAGTCCGCGCTGACCACGAAGCGCACCGCGTCCAGCCGCAGCCGTGACTGCGGCAGCGCGGCCAGCAGTGCGGTGCGCTCGGCGGCGATGGCGGCGATCTCGCTCTCGCTGACCGACGGGTTCACCGCGTGCAGCGCCCGCAGGCGCGACAATTCCGCGTCCAGTGTCTGCGTGGCTAGGCCCACCGCCTCGTCGATGCGTGCCTGCCCGCGCGTACCAGCCAGCGTCTCGGCGCGCTCCAGCATCGGCGGCACCAGCTTGCCGAGGAACTTGCGGTAGCGCGCCACCTCGATGTTGCGGTCGCTGGCCTTGCGCAGCGCGATCTCGCTGGGCGCGAAATCGGCGCGTTCGGCGAGCCGGGTGTCGACGGTGACCACGATCGGCAGGATCGGCAGGAAACGTTCGGCGTCGAGTTTCCGGTCGGCCACGCATTCGAGCAGGAACACCGCCTGCAGCAGTGCAGTGCGCGGCGACAGCACGTCGTCGACCATGAACGCGGCGTTGCCCTGTTCGCCGGACAGCGCCAGGTCCAGCGCACCGGCGACCAGCGGATGGTCGAGCCGCAGCAGCGGCAATTCCTCGCGCGACAGTGCCACCTCGCGCGCGAACGTCACCGACTGCGGACCCTCGGCGAAGCCCGGCAGGGCGTCGGTGGACAGGTATTGCGGATCGAGCAGCAGCACTTGGCCGCCGAGTTCCTCGGCGTGGATGCCGAACGCTTCGAGCAGGCGCTGCACGAAGGCGTCCCGGCCCGGGTCGACATCCTCGCGGGCAAACGCCTGCTGCAGTTCGTCGGCGTGCAGGTCGCGGCTGGAAGCCAGTTCCAGCAGATGGTCGCGGCCGCCGCGGATCAGTTCGGCCATCTGCTCATGGCTGGCGTGGGTGTCGGTGAGCAGCGCGTCGAGTTCCTGGTCGCGGTTGTCGTCGCCGCGTGCGTGTTCGTCGGCCAGCCGGGTCAACGGTTCGCCGTAGCGGCGCAGCAGCTCGCGGCCATCGGCCGGGCTCATGCGGAACGCGTCGATGCCCTCGTCGTACCAGCGCGCCAGCACGTGCTGGGCACTGTCGGCGACGACGAGGATATGGATGTCGATGTCGTGCTTCTGGCCGATCCGGTCGAGCCGGCCTATGCGCTGTTCGAGCAGGTCGGGATCCAGTGGCAGATCCCACAGGATCAGCCGGTGCGCGAACTGGAAGTTGCGACCTTCCGAGCCGATCTCCGAACACAGCAGCAGGCGTGCGCCGTCGGGCTGGGCGAAGTACGCGGCATTGCGGTCGCGCTGGATGATGCCGAGGCCTTCGTGGAAACGCGCCACGCCGACGCCGCTGCGGGTGCGCAGCACGTCTTCCAGCGCCAGCACCTTGGTCTGGCTGCGGCAGATCAGCAGGAACTTGTCGTGCGGGTGCTGCTCCAGCAGGGTGATCAGGGCGTCGATGCGCGGGTCGGTGCTGTAGTCGATTTCGATCAGTGCCGGCGGCTGCTGGATGTCGGCGTGGAATTCGGCCAGCAGTGCCTGGCGCGTGCTTTCCTCGACGGTGTCGGCGCCCAGCAGGTGCCACTCGGGCAGGCGTTTCGGAAAGCCGCCGACGCCGGCACGGTTGTTGCGGAACATCGCACGGCCGGTGCCGTGGCGGTCGATCAACGCGGCCAGCAGTTCGCGGGCGTTGGCGGGTTGGGTCGAATCGGTCAGTTGCGCGGTGAGCGCCGCGTCGCCATGGAACGCGTCGGCCAGGGTGGTGCGCTGGGTGTCGTCGAGCGGCTGGCCTTCGAGCAGGCGGTCGGCGATTTTCGACAGCGCCAGGTAGGTGTCCGCTTCGGCCAGGTAGCCGTCCAGGTCGTGGTAGCGCTGCGGGTCGAGCAGGCGCAGGCGGGCGAAGTGGCCGCTGCGGCCGAGCTGTTCCGGGGTGGCGGTGAGCAGGATCACGCCGGGGATCGCCGCGGCCAGCTTCTCCACCATCGTGTAACGCGGGCTGGCCGCTTCGGGCGACCACGCCAGATGGTGTGCTTCATCGACCACCAGTAGGTCCCACGGCGCGTCCAGCAGCTGCTGGGCGTGCTTCGGCGAGTTCTCCAGAAAGCCGAAATCGGCGATCACCAGTTGCTCGTCTTCGAACGGATTGCCGGCGTCGCCGGATTGTTCCAGCGCCTCGCAGCGCTCCTCGTCGTAAATCGCGAAGCTGAGGTTGAAGCGGCGCAGCATCTCGACGAACCACTGGTAGACCAGGGTGTCGGGCAACAGCAGCAGCACGCGCGAAGCGCGACCGGTGGCGAGCTGGCGCGCGATGATCATGCCCGCTTCGATGGTCTTGCCCAGGCCTACTTCATCGGCCAGCAGTACCCGCGGCGGGCGTCGCGCGGAGGCGATGCCGGCCACGCGCAGTTGGTGCGGCACCAACCCGATGCGTGCCGCGCCGAGGCCCCACATCGGCGAACGGCGTGCCTCGGCACGCCGCTTGAGGCCTTCCAGGCGCAGCTCGAATTGCGCCACGGCATCGGTGCGGCCACCGACCAGACGATCATCGGCTTGGCTCACGCTCTGCTCGTCGTCGAGCTGGCCTTCGTGCAGTTCGCGGCCTTCACCACGATAGATCAGCAGCTCGTCCCTGATCTCGACGCGCTCGACCAGGAACGCGATGCCCTTGCCGGCGACGCGCTGGCCAGCGCGAAACTCGGCGCGCATCAGCGGCGCCGAGTCGATCGCGTACGGGCGCAGCACGCCGGCCTTGGCGAACAGCACCTGCACGCCGCGTCCTTCGACGCGCAGCACGGTGCCGAGGCCAAGCTCGGGTTCGGCGGAGGAGATCCAGCGTTGACCAGGAACGAACATTTTTCAGCCGGGTTGCTTCAGGGGGCCGACGATTATCCGCCCCGCGGCGCGCGCTGGGAACCATGGCCGGCTGTTGCGGCTGTCCGGCCGCCACATCGTGCGCTCAGGTTTCGGCCCATTGGCGCAGCAGGTTGTGATAGACGCCGGTCAGCTGCAGCAGCGCGGCGGCATCGGCGCCGGACTGGGTCAGACGCTGGATCGAGGCGTCCAGCTCGAACAGCAGGCGCCGCCGGCCGTCGTCGCGAATCAGGCTTTGCACCCAGAAGAACGCGGCCACGCGCGCGCCGTGGGTCACCGGCGTGACGCGGTGCAGGCTGCTCGACGGGTACATGATCAGATCGCCGGCCGGCAGTTTCACTTCGTGTTCGCCGTAGGTGTCGTTGACGATCAGTTCGCCGCCGTCGTACTCGTCCGGTTCGCTGAGGAACAGCGTGCAGGAAACGTCGCTGCGCAACTGCGCCTCGGTGGTCAGCCCCATCACCGCGCCGTCGACGTGGAAACCGTACTGGCCGCCGCCTTCGTAGCGGTTGAAGCGCGGGGGCAGGGTGCGCAACGGCAAGGCGGCCGCGTGATACAGCGGGTTCTTCGCCAGCGCAGCCAGCACGATCTGGCCCAACTGCAGGCGCAGCGGCGAGGCATCCGGCAACTGCAGGTTGCGCTTCACCATCGCGCCTTGCGCACCGACGGTTTCGCGGCCGTCGGTCCATTCGGCGGCATCCAGTGCGGTGCGGATCCGGGTGACCTGGGCGGGCTCGAGTACGTCAGGGATGTGCAACAGCATGAATCACCTGTGACATGGCTTGGCGTGGGCGCCGGGATCAGAAGCGGATATTGGCGGTGAGCATCGCCGCACGCGGCGTGCCCGGAGTGTAGCGATAGCCGCTCTTGTTGATTGCCGCGACGTAATCCTTGTCGAACAGGTTGTACAGGTTCAGCTGCAGGTCGACGTGCTGGTTGACCGGATAGCTGACCATCGCGTCGACCACCCAATACGACTCGGTGAACGCGGGTGTGCCGACCGCGCCATCGGTGCCGCGCTTCATCTCGCCGGCGTAGCGGGCGCCGCCGCCGAGGGTGAGGTTGAACGGAAGGTGGTAGGTGGTCCATGCGGTGAACGCGCTCTTCGGCGTATAGGCCAGGTCGCTGGAACCGTCGTTGGCCACCGCGCTGCCGTGGATCACCTTGGCGTCCATGATCGTGTAGCCGGCGCTGACTGCCCAGTTGTCGCTGAGCTTGCCGACCGCGCTCAGCTCGATGCCCTGCACGCGCTTCCTGCCGATCTGGTAGTACTGCAGGTCGACCGGATCCTGCACCAGATCGTTGCTGACGGTGGTGCGGTACAGCGCGCCGGTCAGCAGCAATTTTTCGCCGAGCAGGTCCCACTTCGTGCCCAGCTCGATCGTGCGCGCCTTCTGCGGGTCGAGGTTCGGGTTGTCGGTGCTGTTGGCGGCGCTGCTGAGCGTGAGCGTGTTGCCGCCCGGCGGCTCCTGCGACACGGCGAAGTTCGCGTAGACGCTGCCGTTGGCAGTCGGCTTGTACAACACGCCGAGCTTGTAGTTGGGCAGGTTGCCGGATTTGCTGCTGTCCACGTCGGGCAGCACGCTGCCGGCCGGCAGGGTGCCGCAGGCCGGACCGTTGCGGGCGCCGCAGACCACCATGCTGCTGAAGTCGGTGCTGTAGTGGTCCAGCCGCACGCCGGCGTTGACCTGCCATTGCCCGTTGAATTTCAGCGTATCGAACAGGTAGGCGGCTGCGGTGTCGGTGCGACCCTCGCTGTGCGCCCCGGTGCGGCCGGCGACCAGGCCGCTGACGTCGGCGTCCGGGTGGTACAGGTTCGCCGCCGGCCATGCGCTGCCGTTGAGCGCGGCCAGGCCGATCGTGCCGGCCTTTTCGCGGGTCAGCTCGATGCCGGCGCTGAGGCTGTGCGTGATGCCGCCGGTTTCAAAATTGGCGGTGACATTGGTCTGGTTGGTGAGGATGCGGTTGGTCTGCTTCTTGAAGGTCGGCAGGCTGCGCGCGATGGTCCAGGTCGAGGGATCGGCGGCGTCCGGGGTGAGCAGGTTGGCGGCATCGCCTCGGAACGAGGTGAGCAGGTAGTCCTGATGCGTGCGGCCCCAGCGCGTGGTGTTGTGCAGCGCCACGTCGGTCGAGAAGTCGTGTTCGACGATCACGGTGAACAGGTCCGCCTCGATGTCGTCATGGTCAGCCTGAGTGCCGTAGAAGTTCGACGGGTCGACCCTGGCGGCGTTGCCGATGAACGGGCGCGCCGGATCGGGGCTGCCGTAGCCGGGCAGGCCGAAGGTCGGCACGCCGCCGTCGGGCAGGTTGTTCTGCTGCACGTGCAGGAAGTCGAGGTAGACGCGGGTCGGCGTCTTCAGCCCGAACGCCAGCGACGGGGCGATGCCCCAGCGGTTGCTCTCGACCTTGTCGCGTCCCGGTACGCCGCTGTCCTGGCCCATCACGTTGAGGCGGAACGCGGAGTGTTCGCCCAGCGTCTGGTTCCAGTCGGCGGTGGCGCGCCGGTGCTGGCCGCTGCCGTAACCGAGCGAGCCGGAGATGCCGTCGCCCAGCTGCGGCTGCTTGCTGACCAGGTTCACCGAGCCGGTCGGCGCGGTGCGGCCGTAGTCGGTGCCGGCCGGACCCTTGGCCACTTCCACCTGCTCGATGTTGAACACGTCACGCGAGACCGTGCCGAGGTCGCGCACGCCATCGACGAAGATGCTGCCCGAGGTGTCGAAGCCGCGCATGTAGATGCCGTCGCCGGTGCTGGTGTTGCCGTTCTCGCCGACGTAGAAGGTGCCCACACCCGGGCTGTTGCGCAGTGCCTCGGTCAGCGTGGTGGCGCCCTGCTGCTGGATCAGTTCCTTGGTGATCACGCTGATGGTCTGCGTGGTGTCCAGCAACGGCTGGGTGTATTTCGGCGAGGACAGCTTGTCGACGCGGTAGTCGTTGCCGGTGGTCGCTTCCACCTTCACGCCGGGCAGGTTTTTCGCGGTGGCGACCTGGGCATCGGCGGGGGCGGCCAGCTCCGCGGCAGTGACCGGCAGGGCCAGCGCCAGGCCGGTGAACAGCGTGGCCGCGGTCAGCCGGCCGCTTGCCGACGGCGACTTGCGCTGGCTGACCGGGTGTTTGCGCGAGGTGATGTGTGCCATGGAGATTCCGTGGGTGGATACCGCATTGCGTATCGACAGGGCCTGGCGGATGCAGCTGTCGTGCAATGGCTGGATGCAGGTTTTCGGGCCGAGAGGAAGCGCGCCGCCGGGTGGCTGCGTGCATCGCGTCGACCGACGACGGTCAGTGTTCTGGAGTGCGTGAAGCCCGATCGGCCTGGGCCCGCTGCGCGGATCCGCCGAAGCAGGCGCCTACCTTATTTTTAATGCGAATGATTTGCAATACCCACATGAAGATTGCCGGCATCGCGAATGCCGGAGCGGCGACGGCGCACGGTGCGCGGCACAAAAAAAGGCCCCGCATCTGCATGCGGGGCCTTGGTGCCGGGCATCGCGCGGACTGCGCGGTGCTCAGTGCGTGCCGCTTACCAGATCTTCACCTGCTTGTCGGCCGGAGCCACCATCGCGTCGCCCGGTTTGCACTGGAACGCGCTGGCGAAGGCCGGCATGTTCGACGGGGCGCCGGCCGCACGCAGCGAAGCGGGGGCGTGCGGGTCGGTGTTGAGTTGCAGCAAAGCCTGCTTTTCGCGGATGGAACCACGCCATACGCGTGCCCAGTTCAGGAAGAAGCGCTGGTCCTGGGTGTAGCCGTCGATCTGCTTGCCGGCTTCCTCGGGGTTCTTCTTCAGCGCGACCTGCAGTGCGTCGTAGGCGGCATTCAGGCCGCCCAGGTCGCCGATGTTCTCGCCCAGGGTCAGCTGGCCGTTGACGTGCGCGTCCGGCTTGTCCTTGATCGGCGTATAGGCGTTGAACTGGGCGACCAGCCTGGCGGTGCGCTCGTCGAACTTGCTGCGGTCGTCCTTGGTCCACCAGTTCTTGTTGTTGCCGGCGCCGTCGAACTGGCTGCCTTCGTCGTCGAAGCCGTGGCTGGCCTCGTGGCCGATCACCGCGCCGATGCCGCCGTAGTTGATCCCGTCGTCGGCTTTGGCGTCGAAGAACGGCGGCTGCAGGATCGCGGCCGGGAAGTTGATCGTGTTGTCGGTCGGGTTGTAGTACGCGTTGACCGTCTGCGGGGTCATGCCCCATTCCAGGCGGTCGGTCGGCTTGCCGATCTTGGCGATGTCGTAGTCGTAGTTGAATTTCGCCGCGGCCATCACGTTGGCGTAGTAGTTGTCACCGCTGATGTTCAGGCCCGACCAGTCGCGCCACTTGTCCGGGTAGCCGATCTTCGGCAGGAACGTATTCCACTTCGCGATCGCCTTGGCCTTGGTCTCGTCGCTCATCCAGTCGAGGTTCTCGATGCGCGCCTTCAGTGCGTTGCGCACGTTGTCGACCAGCTCCTGCGCGCGCGCCTTCGCTTCGGGCTTGAACATCTCGGCCACGTACAGCTGGCCCAGCGCCTCACCCATCGAGCTGTTGACCGCGCCCAGCACGCGCTTCCAGCGGACCTTCTGCTCCGGCTGGCCGGACAGGGTCTTGCCGTAGAACGCGAACTTGTTGTCCTGGAAATTCTTGCTCAGGTACGGCGAAGCGTCGTCGATGGTGTGGAAGCGCAGGTAGGCCTGCCACTGGCTGATCGGCGCCTTGGCCAGTTGCTTGTCGAACTCGGCGAAGAACTTCGGCTGCGACAGCGAGAAGCCCTTGTCGATGATCACGCCCTGGGCGGCGAAGAACTTGTCCCAGCTGAAGTGCGGAGTGGCCTTGTCGGCGTCCTTGACGCTGACGAAGTGGTACTGGTTCTCCGGCTTGCGCGCCTCGACCGGCGACAGCGAGGCGGCCGCCAGCTTGGTCTCGAACGCCAGCACGTCGGCGGCCTGCTTCTTCGCGTCGGCCTCGGCCACGCCGGTCAACTCCAGCGCCTTGGCGATATAGGCGACGTAGGCGTCACGGATGTCCTTGTGCTTGGCGGCGCTGTAGTAGTCCTTGGTCGGCAGGCCCAGGCCGGCTTCGAACGCGTAGGCGATCTGCATGTCGGCGTGCTGGAAGTCGGCGCTCGAGCCGAACTGGAAGACCTGCATGTCGCCGTCGACATAGTTCCTGGTGATGTAGTCGGCCACGTCGGCGCCGTTCTTCAAGCCGGCGATGGCGTCGAGCTTCGGCTTGATCGGGTCGAAGCCGGCCTTCTCGATGGCGTCCTCGTTCATGCCCGACTGGTAGAGGTAGCCGATCTTCTGCTCGATCGAACCGGCCGGCGCCGTGGCGGCACCCTTGGCGGCCTTCTCGACGATGCTGTGCTGGGTGTTCAGGCTGCTCTCGGCGAGCGCGTCGAACGCGCCCCAGCGGGTGCGGTCGGCCGGGATCGGGTTGGCGGCAACCCACTTGGCGTTGACGAAGCCGTTGAAGTCCTGGCAGGCCAGCGCGCTGTCGCCCAGTTCGCTGACGTCGAAGATGCTCTTGCCCAGGTCGGCGGCAGCGGTGGTGCTGCTGGCGGCCGGGGCGGTGCTGGCGGTGCTGGCCGGTGCATTGGCGGCCGGTTCCTGCTTGCCGCAGGCGGTCAATGCCAGGCTTACGGCCAGTGCCAGCGCCAGGGGCTTCAGATACTGCTTGGTCATAGGTGTCCCTCTGTGAGTGATGTGTGGTTGTGGTCTGGCCGCGCCGTCGGGTCCCCCCCGGAACGCGGACATGGCCGGTCACGCTAGGTCAAACGTCATGGGTGGCACAGTGTCAAAGGTCAGGGGTGCCATGGCCGCCAGCGGGCTGGACAGGCGTCGACAAGTGCTGCAGTTGTGCGGCGTCCAGGCGCAGCACGGGGTAGGCGCCGACGTGCTGGGCGGCGTACCAGGGCGAGCGTTCGAAGAAGAACGCCAACCGGGCGCGCGGATCGGCGGCGAAGGCGGGATCGTCGTGCAGTCTCTGCGCGAACGCGGCCTTGAGCGCCGGGTCTTTCGCCAGCATGTCGCGCGCCAGCTGCTCGACCACGCGCGGCTCGCCGTATTCCTTGGCCTCGAACACCGCGTCCAGATAGCCCCAGCGCAGCAGCGAGTCCGGCGCCTGCGGTTCGAGCAGGGCGATCGCCACGTTCGCCGCGCGCTGATCCAGCGGCACGACCACCGAGCCGGCCGGCAGGGTCACTTCGCGCGGCACCGCGCGCAGAGCGAAGTCGCGCAGCATCAGGTGACCTTCGAACGGCTTGTCGGCCCACTTTGGGTCGTCGAGCTGGTAGCCCTCGGCATGGAGCGTCTGCGCTTGTTCGATGCGCCGGTAGCGGATGCCGTGGGCGTCGAGCTTGTCGATGACCGCGGTCCATTGCGCCGGCACCACGTAGGCGGACGGCGGGGCGATCGACAAGTCCGGCAGCAGGCCGTTCCAGTTGTCGATCGTGTAGTTCTTCGGCCGACTGGGGTCGTAGCGGATCCACTCACTGTTGGAAATGTCGCTGTGGCTCAGCGTGAACGCGTAGCCCTTGAGTTCGAACGGCGTCGGTTGCGGGTCGGGCTTGAAAGTCAGCGCCACGCGCGCGTTCGCCTCGCCGGCGCGGGCGACGGTATCGGCATCCGCCTTCGCGGTAGCGGCGAGCAGGGCGGCCGGGTGCGCGCCGACCTGTTCCAGCATCAGCTCGACGATGTCGTAGGTGGCCTGCACGCGGTTCGCGTACGGCTTCAGCATGTGCGTCTCGATCAGCAGCGCGGGGCGGTTCTGCAGCGCGGCGTAGCCGGTGGAGAAGCGCGGGCCGGAGCCGAAGTTCACTAGCCCCAAGCGCGGGTCGCGGCCGTCCTTGAACTCCAGGTAGATCGAGGCGAGGTGGCCGCGCTTCTCGTACGCCGGCATCGCGTGCTTGACGATCGCGTCGTGCTGCCATGCGCTCACCGCTGGGTCGAGCTTGTGCGGGTCCTCGGTGTACCAGGTGAGGTCGTACTGGTAGTCGGCGCCGTCGGTGGTGTGCACGTCGATCAGCAGATCCGGCAACCAGTGCTGCCACAGCTTCAGCCACGCACGCATTTCCGGCGCGTCGGCTTTCATGTAGTCGCGGTTGAGGTTGAGGTACTGCGCCTGGCCGCGGAAGCCCATGCGCTCCGGGCCGTTCTGGTTGATGCGGTGGTACGGGCTGGAATTCTCGTGGCCGTCCACGCTGAACACCGGGATGTACACCAGCACCACCTGGTCGAGCAGGTGCGGGTGCTTGCCGCTGACGGCCACGTCGCGCAGCAGCATCAGCCCGGCGTCCTTGCCCTCGATTTCGCCGGGATGGATGCCGGCCTGCAGCAGCACCACGGGTTTGTGCGCGGCGCGCGCGGCGGCCGGATCGAACGTGCCGTCGCCACTGGCGATCACCACCGTCATCGGCCGGCCTTCCGGCGTGCTGCCGAAGGTTTCGAGATGGATCACGCCCGGCGCCGCCCGCTGCAGCCGCTGCAGATAATCGAGCGTGTCGGCGTAGCTCGGCGTGGTGCGGAAGCGGGCGGCTTCGGCCGGCGTGATCCAGTCGGTCGCGCCCGGGCCGGCCGCGTGTGCGGAAAGGGCCGCGACTCCGAGCAGGGCGCACCACAGGACGCGGCGCAGGCTCATGCGTGATCCCCGCTATGGTCGTGGTGCGGCAGCACAGGCGAAGCGGGCAGGGTATCCGGCGCCACCGCGCCGCCGGAAATGATGAACGCCATCGCCTGGTCCATGGTCCAGTCGGTGGGCGTGAGCTCGTCCAGCGGCACCACTTCCAGATAGCCGCCGGTGGGGTTCGGCGTGGTCGGGATGAACACCGCCGCCATCTCGCGGCCGCTGCCTTCCTCGATCATCACCCGGGTGACGAAGCCGACCACCTTCATGCCGCGACGGGGGAACTCCACCAGCACCACCCGCTGCACGCCGGACGGCTTGTTCTGCAGCACCGCCATCAGCTTCTTGGTGCCGCCGTAAATCGTCTGCACCAGCGGAATGCGTGCCAGCAGGGCGTCAAAGGCATTGAGGAAACGCTGGCCGATCACCCGGTTCGCCAGGGCGCCGAGCAGGTACAGCGCGAGCAGGGTGACCGCCAGCGCGATGATGAAAGTCAGCCACTCCATCTTCAGCGACTCGGCCGTGTGCGGCGCCACCAGCGCCAGCCCGTTCAGCAGGGCGACCACCAGCGGCGCGCCGATGCCGGCCAGCATGCCCAGCACGAACTTGAACACCAGCCAGGTCACCCACAGCGGGATGAAGGTGAGCAGGCCGGTCAGCAGGTAGCGTTTGAGGCGCAGGCGGGGCATGGGGTGGTCCGGGTGCGAGGGGATTCCGCATTGTAGGCGAGGGCGGTTGTGCTGCGCCCGGGCACGAGGTTCCGGCGCAACGTTGTCCTCCCAAGGTCGTCATTCCGGTCGAAGGCCAGCCCGCCGCAGCTCCCTTCCACATCCGTCATGCCTGCGAAGGCAGGCATCGCACTCCCACACCCGTCATGCCTGCGAAGGCAGGCACCGCACTTCCACGCCCGTCATGCCTGCGAAGGCAGGCATCGCACCTTCATTCGTCATGTCTGCGGCGGAGCCTTCAGGCAGAGCAAGAGCTTTCGTCTGCCTGCGGCAGCCGAGTTACTTTTCTCTTGCGTGGCCAAGAGAAAAGTAACCAAAAGAGAAGGCCACCCCGCTTGGCGCTTGCCGGACTCCTGTCCGGCAAGTCCGTGAGCCGGGGCCGGGCTTTTCGACAGCACATCCCTGTGCTGGCGAAAAGGCATCGGCATCCTGCCGATGCCCGCTACGCGGCCTGTCGACCCCAGCTCACCGCCGCACAGGGGAGGGGTAGGTCAACAGCAACGGCAACAGCAACGAGCCCAAGGTTACTTGCTTGACGGTCGAGATCGTGACGGGGGAACATCCTTTGATATCCCCGGGTTTGGGATCAATTAAACGTTAGGGCGCTCATGAACGCTGACGACATTCGGACGTTAATTTCGGTAGCCGCTCTGGTGGCATCGGCCATATCGTTGTACTTCACGCGGCGCTTCTGGCTCCAAAGCAATCGGCCAGTGGTCACAGCATTCGTTGATGAGCATTCATCCGGGAACATGGCCACTGCATTCAATTTAGTACTTTCAAATACGGGTAACCGTCCGGCTGTTAACGTGCGTGTTCACGTTGATTCTAAGATGCTTCGCAAGCTAATTGGCGAGGGCGCTACCCCTAAGATGGCGGCTGAAATTGAGAGATGCTTCTCTCCTGCGGCTATGATTGCGTTGCTTCGTAATGGTGAAGAGCTAACAACGGCATTTGGGTCATACGGCGTTGAACGTTCAAGTCAACATCTGAACTATGGCGCCGAGATATCTGTCGCAGTGACATATGATGATCTAGACAAGCGATCTTATAAAGCCTACATGCCCCTCAAGGTGTTCGCTCGCAATGGCTTTGGCGGAGCCATCTGGGGTGAGCGTGTTAGCAATTAACCTGAGTCGATTACTTGGTCGCTTAACTCCAGTTTTAGGCAAAAAATAATGACTCCTACGTCTTTCGAAGAGTTGCGGGCTAGAATTCATCGCGCGGAAATAATTGCTCGACGAGCCGATTCGGTTGGATATCAGAAGAATCAAACCTTAGCCGACGGTTCGAAGCATCAGTACCAAATTTCCGGGATCAAATCTCCAGAGCAGTTTGAGGACGATCTGCTGACGCTTTTTGTTTGGGTCTGGAGCCTGAAGGACTATCTAAAAGAACTTTACAAGTCTATGGGCCTTGATCCACGACTGGTGGAGGAAATGGCCAATAATTGCACGGCGCTAAAATACGTTTCTGATGTCGCAAACAAAGCCAAGCATGGCATTCTTCAACAAAGCAGATCTGGTCAATTTGCTGAGCTTGTGAACGTCGGCCATAGCGTCCCGCAAGCGGCCATTTCTAAAATCACATTCAGCGCCTTTAACGTCGAAATTGATGTATCAAAAGCAGATCAAGTTCTTCTGCACGCATTCGTCAAGCCGCGAGGTGGAGAACCAATCGATGCTTTTGAAGTTCTTGCGCAAGCGATGCTGACATGGGAGACAAAGGTCATTCCCAGCACGCGTGTTCAAGCAGATGCCGCTTCGAGGCCTCTTTAGACTCACGCGCGGGCAAGGCAACGCCCGAGCCTGCGGCAGCTTGATGCTTCACACTTGGCGGGGTAGGCAACCCATCCCGCCGGACTTGCCGGCGGTCGGCGCCGGGCATCCGGATATCGGCGTCGAGGGCTTTTCAATCCCCGCCGACCATCGCGACATTCCCGCCGACTGTTTTTCAGTCCCCGCCGGGCTGCAGGATGTCCCCGCCAATGTGCGCGCACTCGACGCCAACTGTTTGCCTGTCCCCGACGAGTATCGGCACCTCCCTGTCGATTGAATGCCAGTCTCCGCCGACTGCGACGCAACCGGCGTCGGGTGTTTGCCAGTCGGCGTCGACTGTCAGCCACTCCCTGCCGACTGAGATTCAATCGGCATCGACTGCCGGGCGACTCGGCGCAGAGCATGGCTTCGTCACACACACCCATCATTAGGGAGTGTCAGAAATCCTGTGTTTGAGCCACAGATCTTTCAGCCGTTGCTGTGGTTCTGCTTTGTCTCGGCTTTGCTTTGCCCTGCTCTGGCCCTTCTGAAGAGTGCGGGCCACGATGGCCCGCTGCTCTACCGGGGCCCCTGTGCGGCGGTGAGTCGGGGTCGACAGGCCGCGCAGCGGGAACCGACAGGACGTCGGTTCCTTTTCGCACGGGCAGGATGCCCGTTCGAAAAGCCCGGCCCTGGCTCACGGACTTGGCGGGCAGGATGCCCGCCAAGCGCCAAGCGGGGTGGCATTTCTCTTTGGTTAGCTTTCTCTTTGGCCACGCAAAGAGAAAGTAACTCGGCCTCCGAAGGAGGGCGAAAGCTCTTCGCTTAAGGCCAAGACGCAAAAGAGCAGAAGCGATGACCAGCTTCGCTGTTGAAAAGCTCCTCCGGCCTTCGCCGGAATGACGATGGGGGCTGATGCAATCTTCGCCGGAATGACGAACAAAGGTCGATCGACCTGCAGATGCTCGGTGATCCCATTCGGCTGAAGCCCGCGTAGCCCGGCGCGCGGACACCGCCCTGTGATTTTTTTCCGTACCCTGCGAATCATGGGGTGAACCGCGAGGAAGCAGGCGTCCATGACCGGCAGACAACACCAGCACCGTTTCGAGTCGCTGCTGCACGAGCATCGCAGGATCGTGTTCAAGGTGGCCGGCCTGTACAGCCGCAGCGCGGCCGATCGCGACGACCTGGTGCAGGAGATCAGCGCGCAGCTGTGGCGTTCGTTCGGTGGCTATGACGAGGCGCGCGCGAAGTTCTCCACCTGGCTGTACCGCATCGCGCTGAACGTGGCGATCTCGCAGGCGCGGCGCTGGCCCGAGGCCGACCGCTTCGAGCCGCTCGACACGCATCACCTGGAAACCGTCGGCGGCGGCGAGCCGATAGCCGAGCCCGACGAACGCCTGACCGCGCTGTACGCGTTCATTGGCCAGCTCGATCCACTCAACCGCGCGCTGATCCTGCTGTACCTGGAAGACCGCAGCTATACCGAGATGGCCGAGATCCTCGGCCTCAGCGAAACCAACGTGGCGACCAAGCTCGGTCGCATCAGGCAGAAACTGCGCGGCCAGATGACCGCCGCGCAGGCCACCGGAGCATGACCATGGAACTCGACGAGATGAAACAGGCGTGGGCGCACATGGACCTGCGCCAGGACGGCATGGAGGCGCTGCTGCGCCAGGATTTCCGCGACCGGCGGATGGACAAGGCGCGTTCGACGCTGCGCTGGAGCCTGTTGGGGCAGGCGCTCGAGATCGCCTGCTGGCTGGCCTTCGTGGTGTTCGTCGCCTCGTTCTGGGTGGCGCACCGGCAGGTCACGCATCTGCTGGTGATCGGCCTGCTGCTGCATGCCTATGGCATCGCCGGCATCTGGTCGAGCGCCACCCAGCTGTTCCTGCTCAGCCGCATCTACCTGTTCGATGCGCCGGTGCTGGTGCTGCAGCGGCGGCTGGCGCAACTGCGCCGCTTCCACATGGTCAGCACGCTGGCGCTGGGGCTGCCGTGGTGGTTCCTGTGGCTGCTGCTGCCGCTGGTGGTGCTGACCTGGTGGTCCGGGGTGGACCGGTTCGCCGGCGCCGCGGGCTGGATCTGGGCGAACATGGCGGTGGGCGCCATGGGCGTCGGCTTCAGCCTGTGGCTGGCGCGCCGCCTGGCCGGTCGTCCGATCCGGTCGCCGTGGCTGCAACGCATGGTCGACGACATGTCCGGTTGCACGCTGGCGCGCGTCTCGCGGCAACTGGACGAGATTGCCCGCTTCGAACACGAGTGAGCTGGCGGTTGTGATGTTCGGGATGGATGTCGCGCAGGGGCCGGGAAAGCCGGTGGACGGTGTCCGCCTTACGCAGCGGCGCGCGCCTTCGGCTTCAGCCGCACATAGAGTTGCTTGCGCACCACCGCGATGACCTTGCCGGAGGCGGTGGTCACTTCGGTCTCGAACCAGCGCAGCACCTTTTCGCCACCGGCGGTGGCCGCGCGCAGTTCGTCGACCACCGCCGGCTCCAGCCTGAAATGCGCGTAGACGTCTTCGTAGCCCGGTGCCACGAAGTCGATCGTGCCGGCCTTGTCCCACACGTAGTAGTCGCTGCCGAGCTGGTGCATCGCCAGCAGCATCCAGAACGGGTCGACCATCGCGAACAGGTTGCCGCCGAACTGGCTGCGCACGTAGTTGCGGTTCCACGGGCGCAGCCGCAGCACCACCTTCGCCTCGCGGTAGTCGTCGCTGAGCGACTGCACGCGGATCGCGTTGATCAGGAACGGCGGCCACAGGTTGAGCAGCCGGCGGAAGGTGGAAGCGCGCATGCGGGGTTTATCTGGGCGGGGAGAGCCGATCATACCCGAGCGTACGCAGCGGTATGGAGCGAGCGGCAGGTGTGCGATGGCTGTTTGCTCCGATCGGGATCAGAGCATTCGCGCACAGAGTTCGCGTGGGGGGTGCGCTCAGAACAGCAACGAAGCCATCCGGCGCCGGTAGCGGCCTACCAGCTCGGCGTCGTCGAGCGTGGCGAAGGCGGCGAGCAGGCGCTTCTTTGCCTGGCCGTCGTTCCAGTCGCGGGCTTGCTGCAGGATCAGCAGGAATTGCTCGAGGCCGGCATCGGCGTCGCCTTCCAGCAGCAGGCGCACGCCGAGCTGGTCGCGTGCGGCCCAGTCGCTGGCGTCGGCCTGCACGCGTTGCTGCAGCTCGGCCAGGCTGGGCGCATCTTTCAGGGCGTGGGCCAGATCCAGCTCGCTGCGCAGGCGCACGGCGCGGGCGTCGGTGGCCAGGTTCGCCGGCAGGGCGGCGAGTTCCGCTTCGGCGGCGGCGATCCGGCCGGCATGCATCAGCGCCAGCGCCAAGTCGAGTTTGAGTCCGGGCTGGTCCGGCCCGGTGGCGATCGCCTGCTGCAACCGGTTGATCGCCTGCTCCGGGGTTTCCTGCACGGCTTCCTCTTCGGCCGTCTCGGCGGGCGCCTCCAGCGGCTGCACGTGACGCGACAGGAACTCGCGCAGCTGGCCTTCCGGCAGTACGCCGGTGAAGCCGTCGAGTACCTGGCCGTCTTTCACCAGCACCACGGTGGGGATGCTGCGGATGCCGAACATGCCGGCCAGTTCCTGCTGAGTGTCCACATCGACCTTGCCCAGCCGGAACGCGCCGTTGTATTCGGCGGCGAGTTTTTCCAGCATCGGGCCGAGCGTCTTGCACGGCTCGCACCAGGTGGCCCAGAAATCCACCAGCACCGGCGTGGTCAGCGACGCCTGCAGGACGTCGGCCTCGAAGGCCTGCTGGTCCACGTCGAAGACATGGGAGACGGTGGCGGCATCGGTCACGGGAAACTCCAGCTCGGCGGATGCCGGTTCAGATCAGGGCGTCGCCCAGCATATCAAGCGGCGCGTTCACGATAGATTTGCGAGAATCCACGGATCGTCACGCCGAAGCAAGGCACCGGCTGCATGGGCATGAGCTCACCTGAAGCGCTGTTGATCTGCGAGCACTGCGACACGGTCTACCGCCGGCGCACGCTGGCGCGTGGCGACGTGGCGCGCTGCGCACGCTGCGGGGCGGAGCTGGAGCGCCATCACGCCATGAGCGTGAACGTGATGCTGGCGTTGATCCTGACCGCGATGATCGTGTTCGTGCAGGCGAACATGTGGCCGATCGTGACGCTGGGCCTGAGCGGCCAGCAGAGCAGCACCACGCTGTGGGGCATGATCCTCGCGATGTGGCGCGAAGAGGCCAAGGTGGTCTCGGTGCTGGTCGCCGCCACGCTGTTCTTCTTCCCGCTGCTGAAGATGCTGCTGCTGGGCTGGCTGCTGTGGTTCGCCCGGGCCGGGCGGCGCGCGCCGGGCTTCGTGCGGCTGATGGTGATACTGCATTACCTCGGGCCGTGGACGATGAGCGAGGTGTTCGTGCTGGGCGCGCTGGTGGCGATCGTCAAGGCGCACACCTATTTCGACGTGACGCCGGACCCGGGCATCTACGCGTACGCGGCGCTGACCTTGCTGATCACCATCTTCGCCGGCGTGGACCTGCGCCGGCTGTGGGACGATGTGCCGGAGGGGGCCGCGTGAGCGCCTTGCCGCGCGCCAGCGAGCTCGGCCTGATTGCCTGCACGGTCTGCGGACTGGTATGCCGCAACGTGCCCGGCGACCCGCGGCTGGACGGTGACGGCGTGGACGACGCCATGGCGTGCCCGCGCTGCGGCACCACGTTGCGCCGGCGCAAGCCGGACAGCTATGTGCGCACCTGGGCGCTGCTGATCGCCGCATTCATCCTGTACATCCCGGCCAACGTGCTGCCGATCATGCGCACCGCCAGCCTCAACGACGTCGACGACAACACGATCATCAGCGGCGTGGTGGAGCTGTGGGTGAAGGGTTCGCCGAACCTGGCGATCATCGTGTTCACCGCCAGCATCGTGGTGCCGGTGCTGAAGTTCCTCGCGCTGGGCACCTTGCTGGTGAGCAGCCAGCAAGGCAGCGACTGGGCGCGGCCGCAACGTGCAAAACTCTATCGGCTGGTCGAGCTGATCGGCTACTGGTCGATGCTGGACGTGTTCGTGGTGGCGTTGCTGACGGCGCTGGTGCGCTTCAGCGTGCTGAGCCTGGTGGAACCGTTGCCCGGCGTGATCTTCTTCGGCCTGACCGTGGTGCTGACCATGCTGGCCTCGATGAGTTTTGACCCCCGCCTGATCTGGGATGGCAAGGATACCGATGACTGACGACAACCCCATCGAACAGGGCCCGCCGGGCGGCGGCGAGCTGCCGCGGCCGGTGGTGAAACGACGCCGCTTCAATGCCTCGCTGATCTGGCTGATCCCGGCGCTGGCGGCGCTGGTCGGCCTGTCGCTGGTGATCAACAACTGGCTGCAGGCCGGCCCGCAGATCACCATCAGCTTCCAGAGCGCCGAAGGCCTGGACGCCGGCAAGACGCCGGTGAAGTACAAGAACGTGGTGATCGGCCGGGTCAACAAGATCCATCTCAGCGGCGACCGCAGCCACGTGCTGGTCAACGTGGCGCTGGAGAAGAGCGCCGAGAGTTTCGCCAGCAAGGACACGCGCTTCTGGGTGGTGCGCCCGCGGATCGGGCTGGGCGGGGTGTCCGGCATCGACACCCTGCTGTCGGGCGCGTTCATCGGCGCCGACGTGGGCGATTCGAACGAGTACGAGGACCAGTTCCAGGGACTGGAGGCGCCGCCGTCGGTAAACCACGGTGCGCCCGGTCGCAGCTTCACCTTGCGCAGCGATGACCTCGGTTCGCTCGATATCGGCTCGCCGGTGTACTACCGGCGCATCCAGGTCGGCCGGGTGGCGTCCTATCAGCTGGACAAGGACGGCAAGGGCGTCTCGCTGCAGATCTTCGTCGACGGCCCCAACGACAAGTTCGTCACCCGTTCCTCGCGCTTCTGGAATGCCAGCGGCGTGGACGTGTCGATCGGCGCGAACGGGCTGAAGCTCAACACGCAGTCGCTGGCCACCGTGCTGGCCGGCGGCGTGGCGTTCCAGGATCCGCCCGGACCGCACGACAGCACGCCGGCACCGGAGGACAACGAGTACAAGCTGTTCGGCGACCAGGCCACGGCGATGGCGCCGCCGGACGGCACGCCGCACTACATCCGCATGCGCTTCGAGCAGTCCGTGCGCGGGCTGGCGGTGGACGCGCCGGTGGAGTTCCTCGGCATCAACATCGGCAAGGTGGTGTCGGTGCGGCTCGACTACGACGAACAGAAGCAGCGCTTCCCGGTGCTGGTCGGTGCGGTGATCTATCCGCAGCGTCTGGGCGCCGCCTACGACAAGCTGGAGGCCCTGGCCAAGGCGCATGGCGAGAATGCCGACCTGTCGCAGTTGATGGGGCGCCTGGTCGACCACGGCCTGCGCGCACAGGCGCGCACCGGCAACCTGCTCACCGGCCAGTTGTACGTGGCGCTCGATTTCATCCCGAAGACGCCGAAGGTGGCGTTCGACCCGCAGGCCAAGCCGCTGACCCTCCCGACGGTGCCGGGCAGCTTCGACAAGCTGCAGGAGCAGATGGCGGAAATCGTCGACAAGCTCAACAAGATTCCGTTCGACAGCATCGGGCGGAACCTGGACCAGACCCTGGCCGGCCTCAATGCCACCCTCAAGCAGGTCAATGGGCAGACCTTGCCGGCGCTCACGGACACCATGCACGGCGTGCAGAAGACCATGGGAACGGCGAACGACGCGCTGGCCGGCGACTCGCCACTGCAGCAGAACCTGGGTGCCACGCTGGAGCAGGTGCAGCGCATGGCGCGTTCGTTGCGCGTGCTGACCGATTACCTGGGTGGTCATCCGGAGTCGCTGATCCGCGGCCGTCGCCCGGACGCGAAGCCGGCCGACGCGAAACCCGCCAACACCACGCCAGCGGCGATCCCGCCGGTGCAAGGGAGCACGCCATGATTCGTACCGGAAGGCATCTGTGGGTCGTGGCGGCCAGCCTGCTGCTGGCGGCCTGCGCCTCGGCGCCGCTGCACTACTACACCCTGGTCGCGCCGGCGGACGAAGCGTCCGAGGCATCGGCTGCGCCGTCGCTGCCGTTCGAGTTGCTGCCGGTCGGCGTGCCGGCGCAGGTCGATCAGCCGCAGCTGGTGGTGCGCGAAGGCGGGCAGGGCGTGGCCCTGCTCGGCAGCGAGCGCTGGATCGCCCCGCTCGGCGACGAGGTGCGCAGCGCGCTGTCGGCCGACCTGGCGCGCGAACTGCATAGCGCGGACGTCAGCGGCTTGCCCGGCAACGGCAAGCCGCTGTTGCGGGTGAAGCTGGACGTGCGCCGGTTCGATTCGCAACCCGGTGGCTACGCGCTGATCGAGGCCGCCTGGAGCGTGCGCCTGCTGCACGGCGCCCAGCCTGCCGCCTTGGCCTGCAGCAGCCGGGTCAGTGAAGCGGTGGGGCCGGGCTATCCCGCCCTGGTGCAGGGCCATCAGCGTGCGATCGCCCGGCTGGCGGCGCAGATCGCCACCGCGGCGCGCGCGCTCGGCGATGGCCAGGCGCCGGTCTGCCCGCCGGGTTAACGGCCTCAGGCTTGGCGCCCGGCCTGCGCTGGGCTAGTCTGATCAGTTCACTCAGCCGGCTTGCTCCGGCGTGCATCAACCGCAACAACGGCATCGGAATCATGCAGGACATTCAAGCCCCGACCTCTCCCGAACAGGATGAAGCTGCCTATCGCCCCCAGGCAGTGGAAGCCGCCGCGCAGCAGTACTGGAACGCGCAGCGCGCCTATGAGGTGAAGGAGGACACGTCGCGGCCGAAGTTCTACTGCCTGTCGATGCTGCCGTACCCGTCCGGCGCGCTGCACATGGGCCACGTGCGCAACTACACCATCGGCGACGTGATCAGCCGCTACCAGCGCATGCAGGGCAAGAACGTGTTGCAGCCGATGGGCTGGGACGCGTTCGGCCTGCCGGCGGAGAACGCCGCGATCAAGAACCACACCGCGCCGGCGAAATGGACCTACGCGAACATCGACCACATGCGCAGCCAGCTGCAGTCGCTCGGCTATGCGATCGACTGGAGTCGCGAGTTCGCCACGTGCCGCCCGGAGTACTACCGCTGGGAACAGCTGATGTTCACCCGCCTGCTGAAGAAGGGCATGGCGTACCGCAAGAACGCGGTGGTGAACTGGGACCCGGTCGACCACACCGTGCTGGCCAACGAGCAGGTCATCGACGGTCGCGGCTGGCGTTCCGGTGCCGTCGTGGAGAAGCGCGAGATTCCGCAGTGGTTCCTGAAGATCACCGGTCACGCGCAGGAACTGCTGGACGGACTGGACACGCTGCCGGGCTGGCCCGACGCGGTGAAGACCATGCAGCGCAACTGGCTGGGTCGCAGCGAGGGCCTGGAAATCCACTTCGCTGTCGACGGCGAAAGCACGCCGCTGAGCGTGTTCACCACCCGACCCGACACCTTGATGGGCGTGACCTTCGTCTCCATCGCCGGCGAGCATCCCCTGGCGCACAAGGCGGCGCAGGGCAACCCGCAACTGGCAGCGTTCCTCGACGAGCTGAAACACGGCGGCGTGTCCGAGGCCGAACTCGAGACCCAGGACAAGCGCGGCATGGCCACCGGCCTGTACGCGATCCATCCGGTCAGCGGCGAGCGCGTAGCGGTGTGGGTCGCCAATTTCGTGCTGATGGGCTACGGCACCGGCGCGGTGATGGCGGTGCCCGGCCATGACGAGCGCGACTTCGCGTTCGCGCACAAGTACGGCTTGCCGATCAAGCAGGTGATTGCCGCTGGCAACGAGAGCTACGACGCATCGACGTGGCAAGACTGGTATTCGGACAAGACCCGCGCCGACATGCGCGTGGTGAACTCCGGTGCGATGGATGGCAAGGATTATCGCGCCGCGTTCGACTACATCGCCGGCGTGCTCGAGGCGGCCGGCAACGGCCAGCGCCGGGTCAACTGGCGCCTGCGCGACTGGGGCGTCAGCCGCCAGCGCTACTGGGGCTGCCCGATCCCGGTGATCTACTGCACCAAGTGCGGCGCGGTGCCGGTACCGGAAGACCAGCTGCCGGTGGTGCTGCCCGAAGACGTGGCGTTCAGTGGCGTGCAGTCGCCGATCAAATCCGACCCCGAGTGGCGCAAGACCACCTGCCCGCAGTGCGGCGGCGCGGCCGAGCGCGAGACCGACACGTTCGACACCTTCATGGAGTCGAGCTGGTACTACGCGCGCTACACCAGCCCTGGCGCGAACGCGCAGATCGACGAACGCGCGAACTACTGGCTGCCGGTCGACCAGTACATCGGCGGCATCGAACACGCGATCATGCATCTGCTGTATTTCCGCTTCTATCACAAGCTGCTGCGCGACGCCGGCATGGTGCATTCGGACGAGCCGGCGCAGAACCTGCTGTGCCAGGGCATGGTGATCGCCGAGACGTTCTATCGCGACAACGCCGACGGCTCGAAGGACTGGATCAACCCGGCCGCGGTCGAGGTGCAGCGCGACGAGCGCGGTCGCGTCGCCGGCGCGGTGCTCAAGGCGGATGGCCAGAGCGTGCACATCGGCGGCACCGAGAAGATGTCGAAGTCGAAGAACAACGGCATCGACCCGCAGACCATGGTGGCCAAGTACGGCGCCGATACGGTGCGGCTGTTCTCGATGTTCGCCGCGCCGCCGGAGCAGTCGCTGGAGTGGAGCGAGGCCGGCGTCGAAGGCATGGCGCGCTTCCTCAAGCGGCTGTGGCGCGAGGTGACCACGCATGCGGCGGGTCCGGATCATGCAGTGACTGATCCCGCCACGCTGGACGCGGGCCAGAAGGCCCTGCGCCGTCAGCTGCACGAGACGATCCAGAAGGTCAGTGACGATTTCGGGCGGCGCCACGCGTTCAACACCGCGATCGCTGCGCTGATGGAACTGCTGAACGCGCTGGGCAAGTTCAACGACACCAGCGAGCAGGGCCGCGCCGTGCGCCACGAGGCGCTGGAGGCGATGGTGCTGCTGCTCAACCCGGTGGTGCCGCACGTCAGTCACGCCTTGTGGCAGGTGCTCGGCCATGCCGAGACCGTGCTGGAGGACCAGCCGTGGCCGCAGGTGGACCGGGCCGCGCTGGTGCGCGACACGGTCACACTGGCGGTGCAGATCAACGGCAAGTTGCGCGCTACCATCGAGCTGGCCGCGCAGGCCTCGAAGGAAGAGGCCGAGGCGCTGGCGCTTGCCCAGCCGCAGGTGGCGCACTTCCTGGAAGGCACGACGGTGCGCAAGGTCATCGTGGTACCCGGCAAGATCGTCAACATCGTCGCAGGATGAAACCCATGAGCTTCATGAAAGCGCGCCGCCTGTTCCAAGCCTCGCTGCTGCTGGCCACGGCGTTCGCGCTGGGCGCCTGCGGTTTCCACTTGCGCGAAAACGCGACCCTGCCGCCCGAAATGCAGCGGGTGCATCTCACCGTCAACGGCGGCGGCGAGCTCGAACGCCACCTGGCCCGTGCGTTGCAGACATCCGGCGTCACCGTGGAGGACGACAGCGGTGCAGGCATCGCCGAGCTGCGCGTGCCGGTGGCGGCCTTCAGCACCGAGACGCTGAGTGCCGGCGGTTACGTGCGCATCACCGAATATGCGGTGCGCTACCAGGTGCAGTTCGACGTCACCGATGCCGCCGGGCAGGTGCTGGTGCCGCACCAGCGCATCGACATGTCGCGCGAGTACAGCTACGACGCCAGCAACACCGTCGGCAACGCATCGCAGGTCGAGGAGATCCAGCGCAGCCTCAACAACGACATGGTGCAGGCGATCCTGTTCCGCCTGCAGGCCGCCGGCCAACATGAGCTGGCCGCACCGGCCAGCGCCGCCAGCACGCACTGATGCCGCTCAATCCCGGCCAATGGCAGAAGGCGCTGGCGGCAGACAGCTTGCAGCCGGTCTACCTGCTGGCCGGCGAACAATTGCTGGTACTGGAAGCCGCCGATGCCTTGCGCGCGCAGGCGCGCAAGCTCGGCTACAGCGAACGTGAAGTGCTCGAAGTCGGCCAGCATTTCGACTGGAACGATCTGGCCCGTGCCGGCGCCAGCATGTCGCTGTTCGCCAGCCGTCGGCTGATCGACCTGCGCCTGCCCACCGGCCGTCCCGGCATCGACGGCGCCAAGGCGATCGGCGCGTTCTGCGCCGATCCGCCGCCGGACGTTACCTTGCTGGTCACCGCGATGGAGTGGAGCAACAAGCACGATGGCGCCTGGAGCAAGAAGCTCGACGCCAGCGGCACGATGGTGGTGTTCAATTCGCCGCGGCCGGACCAGTGGGGCGCATGGATCAGCGCGCGGCTCGCCTCGCGCGGCCTGTCCGCCACGCCCGATGCGGTGGCGCTGCTGGCCGAGCGCGTCGAGGGCAACCTGCTCGCCGCGGCGCAGGAAGTCGACAAGCTCGCCGTGCTGCACGGGCAGGGCCGCGTCGACGCCGCCGAGATGGAGAACCTGGTCGCCGACAGCGCCCGCTACGACGTGTTCAAGCTCACCGATGCCGCCTTCGTCGGCGACGGCGCGCGCGCGCTGCGCATCCTCGCCGGACTGCGTTCCGAAGGCGACGAACTGCTGGCGTTGATGGGCTGGCTGGTGAACCAGTTGCAGCTGGCATTGCGCCTGGCCAATGCACCGGACCTTGCCGCGCAGATCCGCGCCGAACACCTGTGGCAGGCACGCGAAACCCTGTTCCGCCAAGCCCTGCGCCGCGCCCCGCGCGAGCACTGGCTGCAGTGTCTGGCCCGCGCCTCGCGCATCGACCGCATGGTCAAGGGCCGCGAGCAGGGCAACCCGTGGCAGGAAGCCGAACGGCTGATCGCCGCGATCGCCGAGCCGCGCGCCGCCCGCGCGCTCGCATGACATGCTCCCTCCCCTGCGCGCAGGGGAGGGTCGGGGAGGGGTAAAGCTCTTGCCACGAATCACCAGCAAACCCTTGGCGCTTTTCGGCGGCACCTTCGATCCGGTGCACCTGGGCCATCTCAGCGTGGCGTGGGAAGCGGCCGAACTGCTCGATGCCGAGGTGCGCCTGCTGCCGGCCAGCGTGCCGCCGCACCGCGCGCCACCGATCGCCACGGCGGCGCAGCGGGTGGCGATCCTGCGTGCCGCGCTGCGCGGCCAGTCGCGGCTCACGCTCGACACGCGCGAACTGGATCGCGCCGGCCCGTCCTGGACTATCGACACCTTGCACGAGCTGCGCGCGGAGCAGGGCGAGCGCCCGCTGGTGCTGCTGCTCGGTGCCGATGCGTTTGCCGGCCTCGCCAGCTGGCATCGCTGGCGCGAACTGTTCGGGGTGGCGCATATCGGTGTGCTGAGCCGGCCGGGGATTTCCGCCGATCTGCCGGAGGAATTGGAGCGAGAGGTAGCCGGCCGGCGGATCGCCGACGCCGCGGGCTTGCGCGCGCTGCCGGCGGGCAAGGTCGTCGACCTGGCGGTGACTCCGCTGGAAATCTCCGCCACACGCATCCGCGAACTGCTCGCCGCCGGGCGCGATCCGCGCTACCTGCTGCCGGCGGGATTGTTCGACGATCCCGCCCTGTTGGCGCCGTACCGGAACCCGGCCGCGTAAAGCCGGCTCAGGCGCCGGCCAGCTGCGCCGTCACGTCGTTGATCGAGGCGCGGATGCGGGCAGTGAACACCGAATCCTCGTGGTGGATCAGCAGCAGCCGCTCGGTGGCGCGGGTCATTGCCACGTAGAGCAGGCGCGCCTCGTGCGCTTCGTCTTCGCCGGGCTTGGGCATCATGCCCAGCTGGGGAATGATCACGAGCGGGAATTCCAGCCCCTTGCTGGAGTGCATGCTGACCAGCTTGATGCAGTCCCTGACCACGAACAGCGCGCCCTTGCCGCCCTTGTCGTCGGCCAGCCGGCAGGCCAGGCCGGCCTGCTCCAGCGCCGCGCGCAGCTTGTCGCCCTGCCAGTTGAAACGGTAGATCACCGCGATGTCATCGAGCGGGCGGCCGTGTGCGAGTTCGTCGCGGATCTGGCTGACCACGATGGCGAGTTCCGCGCCGGCGCTGTCGGCGCGGATCAGCTCCGGCACCGCGCCGCGGCGGCCGGCGCTTTCCGGCGCGACCAGCGGCACGCCATCGTCCTCGCCGGCGTCCGCGCGCAGCAGCTCGTTGGCGAAGTTGCGCGCGACCGAGAGGATTTCCAGCGTGTTGCGGTAGTTGAGCTTGAGGATGGTGGTGCGGCCCTGCGCCTGCACGCCCAGGCTCTTCCAGGTGAACTTGCGCCGATCCGTGCGGCCGTTGATGTTCTGCGCGTCGTCGTACAGCACCAGCAGCGAGTTGGTGTTCGGGTCGATCATCTGCACGATCAGCTTGTACCAGTCCGGCTCGAAGTCGTGGCCTTCGTCGACCAGCACCGCGCCATACTGGAAGCGCGGGATCTGGCCGCGTTCGACGCCGTCGATCACCCGCTGCACCATCTGTTCGAAGAAGTCCGCGCTGCCCTGCGCGGGCAGCTCCACGTGGTAGGCGGTGAGCATCTTGTGGCACCACTTGTGGAAGTTGTAGACCTGCACTTTTTCGCTGAGACCGCGCTCGCCGAGCAGTTGGTCGAGCCGCGCCGCCAGCGTCTTGTTGTAGCAGAGCACCAGGATCGGTTTGGCCAGTTCGCGCGCCAGCTGCATCGCGCGGAAACCGAGGATCATGGTTTTGCCGGAGCCGGCCACGCCGTGGATGATCCGGTGCTCGTCGCCGAGCGAACGGGCGAGCTGCTCCTGCTGCGCGTCCATCACCTTGACCAGGTCGGGGATCTGCAGCGGTCGCGCGGCGGCCTCGGCCGGCTGGTCGAACAGGCCGAACTGGCCTTCGCCGGGCGCCACCCGGATCTCCGGGAACAGGTGCCAGCGCACGCGGTCGATCTGCGGCAGGGTCAAGGCGACCGGAAATACCTGCGGGAACATCGCCCACAACTTTTCCTGAAATGCTTCCGGCTCGACCGTGTCGTAAATCTCGTCGCGGCAGATCGCTAGGTGGCCCGGGATCACCGCATCGAGGCCGCCGTCGACGAACTGCTTGCGGCTGATGTTGGCCAGCACCACGCCGTACGCCCACGGCATCAGCAGCTTGCCGGCATGGCGGCTGGAAGGCGGATGGCGCAATGCCGGATCGCATTCCAGCACCACGCCGATCTCCAGCGCGTACGAGCGCGCCTGCAGCAGCGGGTTGTATTCCTTGATCAGGCCGCGCTCGGTGACCAGGGTGAACTGGGTGCTGTCGGCGTGGCGGATGGTGTCCGGCTTCCAGTCCTTCACCTCCAGCACCAGCATGCCGCGGCGCGGGTGGAACACCACGAAATCCGGGCGCCGCTGTTTCAGCCCGATCGGCACGTCGTACCACAGCAGGTAGTCGTCTTCGAGCTTCTGTTCCAGCCGTTCGGAGAAGCGTTTTTCGCCGCCGGTCATCCGCGGCAGGCAGCCATTGCGAGTCGGAATGAGTGTTGCCACGTAAGTCCTCGGCTGACGCTATCGCACGACGTTAGCCGATAGGACGACGCTGTCAATGCCGATGGACGGCGCGGAGCTACGCCCAGTGCTGCAATTGCTCCGGCGGCACGCCCATGCGCCGGCAGGCGCGGCTGGCGATGCCGTCCTTCAGCGCTGCGTGAAATACCGGCGCGATCGACCACAGCGCGTGCGCCGCCAGCCGCGCCTGGCGCTGCTGCCATGGCGTGTGGCCCAGCATCGCGAGCGCCCAATCCGGCAACAAGGCATGGCCGGCGAGCAGGAACAGGTCGCGCGACAGTCCGGCCATCGGCACCGGCAGGCGCACCTTTCCCAGCAGGCCGAGCACCACGCGCGAGCGTTCGGTAAACGCCAGTTCGGGCCGGATGCGCCGGAAGTATTCAGTGACTTCGCGTTCGGTCGCGGGTACGTCGCGCGCGCCGAGCGCTTCGGCGATCCGCCGCACTTCGTCGTAGTAGCGGTCGGCAGCGTCGGCCGGCATCGCGATGTGGCTGTAGCGGCGGTAGCCCTGCAAGAAGCAGTACGCCTCGCTGACGTGGACCCAGGTCAGCAGGTCGGGATCGTCTGCCGCGTAAGGGCGCCCGTCCTCGCTGCGGCCGCTGATGTGCAGGTGGATCTGCCGCACGTGTTCGATCAGCGCCTCGGCCTGCGCGCGCGGCGCGTAGGTGGTGCCGCCGACGAAAGCGGTGGTGCGGCGCAGCCGGCCAAGCAGATCGCCGCGGAAGTTGGAGTGGTCCCACACTCCGGCCAGCGCCAGCGGGTGCAGGGTCTGCAGGGTCAGTGCGGCGAGGCCGCCGGCCAGCATGCCGGGGAAGTCCGAGTGCACGCGCCAGGTCGCGCTATGCGGTCCGAACAGGCCGGGGTCGCCGTGTGGATGGTCATAGTCGAGGCTGCCGGTATCAGGACGCGGGAAGGCCTTGAGCACCCAGCGGCGGATCGGTTCACGGGCGGGACGGGTCAGCAGGTCGAGAGGTGAAGGCATGCCGCCAGTCTAGCGTCTGGTCGACCGGGAGTTTGATTTGGACGTCCATTGTGTTATCAATGGCGCCATGCATTCCGCCACCACCCGCCTGTATTTCTGGTTTTACGGCTATCCGAAGCCAACGGCGGCGGCGCGGGTGCGATCGTTTTGAACTGATCGACACAACCACACCGAACCGCCACCACAGGGCGGTTTTTTTTATGGCCGCCACCTGAAAACCCTCCAGGAGAGCCGCCATGAACCCCACCGACGACCTGCGCATCCGCGCCATCACCCGCCTCAGCACGCCGGCCGAGGTGATGCGCGACTGCGCCGTCACCGACGTGGCGATGGCCACCGTCGACGCCTCGCGGCAGGCGCTGCACGGCATTCTCGCCGGCAGCGACGACCGCCTCGCGGTGGTGATCGGGCCGTGCTCGATCCACAACACCCACGCCGCGCTGGAGTACGCCGGCCGGCTGGCGCCGCTGCGCCGCGAGCTCGGCGACGCGCTGGAGATCGTGATGCGGGTGTACTTCGAGAAGCCGCGCACCACGGTCGGCTGGAAAGGGCTGATCAACGACCCCGACCTCGACGGCAGCTTCCAGATCGACAAGGGCCTGCGCATTGCCCGCGGCCTGCTGCGCGACATCAATGCGCTGGGTGTGCCGGCCGGTTGCGAATTCCTCGACATGATCACGCCGCAGTACATCGCCGACCTGGTGGCGTGGGGCGCGATCGGCGCGCGCACCACCGAAAGCCAGGTGCATCGCGAGCTGACCTCGGGGTTGTCCTGCCCGGTCGGTTTCAAGAACGGCACCGACGGCAACGTGAGGATCGCGGTGGATGCGGTGCAGGCCGCGTCGCAGCCGCATCATTTCATGGCGGTGACCAAGGACGGCCAGGCCGCCGTCGCCACCACCAGCGGAAATGGCGACTGCCATGTGATCCTGCGCGGCGGCAAGGCGCCGAACTACGACGCGGCCAGCGTCGACGCCGCCTGTGCCGCGATCGACAAGGCCGGTTTGGCTGGCCGGGTGATGATCGACGTCAGCCACGCCAACAGCGGCAAGAACCCGGAGAACCAGCCACGGGTGATCGAGGACATCGCCACGCGGATCGCCACCGGCGAAACACGCATCCTCGGCGTGATGGTGGAGAGCCACCTGCTCGGCGGCCGCCAGGAGCTGCAGCCCGGGCAGCCGCTGCGCTACGGCCAGAGCATCACCGACGGCTGCCTCGACTGGGACAGCTCGGTGCAGGTGCTGCAGCGGCTGGCACAGGCGGTGCGCCAGCGACGGGTAGCCGCGGCCGCGACCTTGCCTTCCCCTTCCGCGGAGGAGGTCGCCGCCTGAATCAGCTTTCCAGCCCGGCATCCAGCGTGATCGTGGCCTTCAGCACCTTGGATACCGGGCAGGCCAGCTTGGTCGCCTGCGCGATGCTGTCGAACGTGGCGGCATCGATGCGTGGCACCTTGGCCCGGCAAGTCAATTCCACCGCGGTGATGCTGAAACCGTCGCCGTCCTTGAGCAGGGTCACCGTCGCCTTGGTATCGATGCTGTCGGCGGTGAAGCCGGCGTTGCCCAGTCCCAGCGACAGTGCCATCGAGTAGCAGCCTGCATGCGCCGCCGCGATCAGTTCCTCCGGGTTGGTGCCGGGGCCGTCCTCGAAGCGCGACTTGAAGCCGTACGGCGACTCGTGCAGCACGCCGGTGTCGGTCGATATCGTGCCCTGACCATCCGTGATGCCGCCGGACCAATGCGCGGATGCGGTTCGTTTCATGGGATTCTCCTGTGGGTTGTGGCGGGCAAGTGCCCACGATGCCCGATGCCGCATGCAGCCGGTGCGAACGAAACGTCGCCATCGCTTCACGCCCGGTTGCCCCGCGCAGCTCGTATGCTTGTCGATTGTCTTTCCACAGGGGAGTTCGCATGCCGTTCGCCATCCAGCACGATCGCGTGGCCCGTCGCTTCGAAACCCGTGTTGATGGGGTGTCGTGCCTGCTCGATTACACCCTGGCCGCCGGCGTGATGACGATCACCCACACCGAAGTGCCGGCCGCGGTGGGCGGGCGCGGCATTGCCGCCGCCCTGGTGCAGCAGGCGATGATCACGGCGCGTGCCGAAGGCTGGAAGGTGGTGCCGGCCTGCTCGTATGCTGCCGCATGGCTGCAGCGGCATCCGGAATACCACGACCTGCTTGGCTGAAACCCTGACGCGGAGACATGCATGAACGAACCATCGGAGCGCTCGGGTGAACGCGCGTCGCGGCGTCGCGGCTGGCGGCCATGGCGCTTCGTGAAGGGCCGTCCATGGACGGTCCTGTCGCTGCTCATCTTCCTCGTGGCGATGGCGCTGCTGCTGCACGCCGGCCTGCGCCCGGCCAATGCGGTGCTGCTGGGTTTCGACCTGGCCGCAGTGGTGTTCCTGGGCATCTTCGCGCGCCTGTTCAACCAGGCCACGCCGAGCCACATGCGCAGTCAGGCGCAGGCGCTGGATACCGGGCGCTGGGGCGTGCTGTGGGGCGGCGTGCTGCTGTCGGCGGTGGTGCTGGCGGCGCTGGGCAACGAGCTGCATGCGGCCAGGGACGGTGGCCTGGCGGAACTCGCGGTCGGCGTGTTGAGCGTGGTGCTCAGCTGGCTGTTCCTCAACGTGATGTTCGCGATCCACTACGCGCATGGCTACTACGGCGATTTCGGCGAACAGCATGCCGGCCTGGAATTTCCCGACACGCCCGAGCCGGACTACTGGGATTTCGCCTACTTCTCGATCGTGATCGGCATGACCTTCCAGGTCTCCGACGTGCAGATCACCAGCAAGTACCTGCGCCGCGTGGTACTGCTGCACAGCGTGATCGCATTCTTCTTCAACGTGTTCATCATCGCGATCACGGTGAACATCGTGGCCGGGCACGGCGGTTGAGCCGCACAGGTAACCACTGACCGGCGGGCGGCGAAGGAAGCGAGGGGGCGGCGTGGCCGTCTCCTTCCCTTTCTCTCGAGGATCTTCCGATGAACGCACGACTCGCCACTCTGCTCGCCACCACCATGGCCTGCGGCCTCGCCACCGCTTCCGCATTCGCGCAGGACATGATGGCTGCCGGCTCCAGCACGGCGATGGCGCACGACGCCATGCAGAAAACACACATGAAGCACGATGGCATGAAGCATGGCGCGATGAAGAAGGGCGCCGTGAAACACGAAGGCATGAAGCACGGCGCCATGAAGCATGATGCGATGATGCAGAAGGATGCGATGAAGGGTGATGCCATGAAAGGCGACGCCATGAAATCCGGCGGCTGAGCGACCGCCGTCGGCTTCTGCCGTGCGCGGCAGTGGCGGATACTTCAGCCACTCATTGCCGCAGGACACCACGCATGGCCCCGTCGTTCGCCAGCCGGCTCGGCATCGAGCACGCGCTGATCCAGGCCCCGATGTCCGGTTCGACGCCGCCGGCGCTGGTGGCGGCGGTGTCGAATGCCGGTGGGCTGGGTTCGCTCGGCGCCGGCTACCTGGAGCCGGCGGCGATCATCGAGCAGGCGGCGCAGATCCGCGCGCTCGGCGAGCGGCCGTACGCGATCGGCCTGTTCGTGCTGCCGGATGCCTTCGAAGCCGACATGGCGGCGGTGGCTACGGCGCGCGAGCAGCTCGACGCGCTGATGGCACGCGAAGGCCTCGACGTGCGCACCAGCGTGCCGCCGCGCTGGGCGCCGCGTTTCTCCGACCAGTTCGCCGCGCTGTGCGAGGCGCGCCCGGCGGCGGCGATCTTTGCGTTCGGGGTGATCGCGCCGGCGCAGTTGAGCGAGCTGCACCGGCGCGGCATCTACGTGATCGGCACCGCTACCACGGTGGCCGAAGCGCTTGCCTGGGCCGATGCCGGCGCCGACGCGGTGTCCATGCAGGGTGCCGAGGCCGGCGGCCATCGCGGCACCTTCCTGCACCAGGCCGAGGACGCGATGATTGGCCTGTTCGCGCTGCTGCCGCTGGCCGTGCGTGCGTTGCAGGCCTGTGCGCGGGATGTCCCGGTGATTGCCGCCGGCGGCATCATGGACGGTCGCGGCATGCTGGCAGCGGAAGTGCTCGGCGCGGCGGCCAGCCAGCTCGGCACCGCCTTTCTCACCTGCCCGGAGTGCTCGGCCGCCGAGGCGTGGAAGCGGGACTTGCCGCATGCCGAGGAACACCGGGTCACCACCATCCGCAGTTTCTCCGGACGCGCCGCCCGCGGCCTGCGCAACCGCTTCGTCGAGGTCATGCCGCAAGCGGCCGCGGGCCTGCCGTATCCGGTGCTGAATGCGCTCACCGCGCCGTTGCGCCGTGCCGCCGCCGAAGCCGGGCGCGGCGACCTGCTGTCCGAATGGTGTGGTCAGGCCGCCGGCCTGGTGCGCCCGCAGCCCGCCGCCGAACTGGTGGCGCGGCTGATGCACGAATACCGGCTGGCCAGGCGCTCGCTGGCACATTGAGTGACCGCGCTTCGGGCCGGCCGGCGCCTTGACGTGACGTTGCCGTCGGGCGGTTATACTGCGCCCGCGCCATTTTGCGCTGCGATCCCGCATCGAGGCCCATCCTCTTGAGCACAGCCCGTACCCACAAGGCCGTCACCACGGCCACCCTGCGCAAGTCGGTCATCGACGCGCTCGAAGAACTGAAGGCCAAGGACGTGCGCGAGATCGACGTCCGCGGCAAAACCTCCATCGCCGACCTGCTGGTGATTGCCTCGGGCACCTCGGCACGCCACGTCAAATCCATCGCCGACGAAGTGGGCAAGTTCGCCAAGAAGGCGGGCGTAATGCCGCTGGGCGTGGAGGGCGAACAAGAAGGCGAATGGGTGCTGGTTGACCTGGGCGACGTGATCGTCCACGTGATGCTGCCGCGCATCCGCGAGTTCTATGGCCTGGAGCGGCTGTGGACGGTGGGTGACCACGGGCACGAAATCGACGCCGCGCAAGCCGGCTGAGTCGAACCCCGGCAATGCGCGCGCGCCTGATCGCGGTCGGTGAACGCATGCCCGGCTGGGTGGCGGAAGGCTTTGCCGAATACCGCAAGCGGCTGTCGCACGAGCTGCCGCTGGAACTGATCGAACTGAAACCGGGCAACCGCGGCAAGGGCCGCGACGATGCACGGGCGATCCAGGACGAGGGGGTCGCGATCCTCGCGGCGTTGCCGCACGATAGCCATGTGATCGTGCTGGATGGCCGCGGCAGAACCTGGTCCAGCGAGGAACTGGCCGAACAGCTGGCGAAATGGCGCATGGCCGGGCGCGACCTGGCATTCCTGATCGGCGGCCCGGATGGCCATGCGCCCGAGGTACTGGCGCGCGCCGACCAGCGCTGGTCGCTGGGTCCGCTGACCCTGCCACACATGCTGGTGCGGCTGGTGCTGGCCGAACAGCTGTATCGCGCCACCACGATCATGACCGGTCACCCCTACCATCGCGCCTGACGCCCAACGGAGTCTCCGCCATGTCCTTCCAGATCCGGCAAGCCACGATCCTCGACCTCGACACGCTGGCGCCGCTGTTCGACGGTTACCGCCAGTTCTACGGGCAGCCGGCGGACCTGGCGCGGGCGCGGGATTTCCTGGCGGAGCGTTTCCGCCACCACGAGTCGCTGATCCTGCTGGCGCGGGACGAGCACGGCGCGGGACTCGGCTTCACCCAGCTGTATCCGCTGTTCTCCTCGGTACGTACCGTGCGCACTTGGCTGCTCAACGATTTGTTCGTGGTTGCGCAGGCACGGCGTCAGGGCGTGGCCTCTGCGCTGCTGCGGGCGGCGGCGGAGCATGCGCATGCGCTGGGCGCGGCCAGCCTGTCGCTGTCCACCGCGCTGGACAATACACCGGCACAGGCGTTGTACGAGTCGCTGGGCTGGCAGCGCGACCGGCAGTTCTGCGAGTACAGCCTGACGCTGTGACTTCACCTCGAAGCGGAATCCCCATGCTTTATCTCGCCTCGCAGTCGCCGCGTCGCCGTCAGCTGCTGGAACAGCTCGGCGTGGACTTCGCCGTGCTCGATGTCGACGTGCCCGAGCAGCGCGTGCACGGCGAATCGCCGCGGGACTATGTGAGCCGGGTGGCGCGCGACAAGGCGAGAGCCGGACTGGCCGCGTTGGCGCACGCCGGCGATGCACTGGTACTCGGTGCGGACACCGAGGTGGTGCTGGACGACGAGGTATTCGGCAAGCCGCAGGACATCGCCGCTGCGGCCGCGATGCTGCGCCGGCTGTCGGGGCGCACGCATGCGGTGATCTCGGCGGCGTGGCTGGTCGGCGCGACCGGCGAGCAGTGCGAGGTCTGCGTGTCGCAGGTGCGTTTTGCCACGCTGGACGAACCGACCATCGCCACCTACGTCGCCACCGGCGAGCCGTTCGGCAAGGCTGGTGCGTATGCGATCCAGGGCCGCGGCGCGACCCTGGTCGAGCACCTCGACGGCAGTTACTCCGGGGTGATGGGCTTGCCGCTGTTCGAGACCGCGCGCTTGCTGCGGCGTGGCGGAATCAGCCCGGCGGATTGACCGTCACGAACCAGACGGCGACGGCCAGCAGGTTGTTGGCGCCGTGTGCCAGCACCGCCGGCCAGATCGAGCCCGAACGCAGCCGCAACCCGGCCAGCAGCAGCGCCAGCAGGATCAGGTTCGGCAGCGCGTACCACTGGTATTGCAGCCCCGGCAGGTGGACCAGCGCAAACAGCAGCGAGCTGCCGGCCACCGCCCAGCCGACATGCCAGCGTTTCATCAAGGCCGACAGCAGCACGCCGCGGAACAGCAGCTCTTCTACCAGCGGCCCCACGCACACCACCACCAGCACCAGCGGAATGCGCAGTCCCAGCGGAGTATTGCCGCCGATCTGCTGGATGTCCTGGGGCACCGCGTGGCCGTGGGCCAGCCACTGGGTCAGCAGCGAACCCAGGACGGGCGCCGCCAGTCCGGTCGCCACCGCCAGCGCGAAGAACAGCAGGTGGCGCGGCGGCGTGAAACCGAAACCCGGCGGCTGCGCCAGCGACCACAGTTGCGGCCACGTGCGGCGTGCCAGCCACAGGGTCGGCGGCGCGGCCACGCCGAGCGAGAGGATCGCCACCAGCGCCTGCATTGATGGCTGCGCCAGCGCTGTGCGGATCGCGGCATCGAGGCCCAGGTCGGCGCGGCTGAACGACTCCATCACCCCGACTGCCAGCGCGAACGCGATGCCGACCGCGAACTGCAACACGAAGTAGGCGGCGATGATTCCCGCGCTGGCCCGCAGGCCGGGCGCGGGTCGGTCGGCCTGCGGCAGAAGGGGCGCGGGTGGCAAGGGCGAAACCTCGATGCAGCTGATGTCCATGCGGTAAGCGTGCCTGTGGCGGCGAGTGGCGGGCGCCGCGGGCGGCATGTGCTGCCTCCACGCTAGTGCCTTGCAGGCCGCTTGCGCAATCCTGCCGACCGGCATGGCGGCGTGCATTTGCTTGCAGCGCAAGACCATCCCGGTAACATCGGCCTGCAGACGAGCACAGGGGAGTGTCGATGACCACCGATTTCGGCAGGACTGCCAGCGATTACGCGCGCCATCGGGCCGGGTTTCCTGAGGCGTTCTTCGATCGCCTGTTCGCCGACGGCAGTGTGCGCACGGGTGACGTCGTTCTCGATCTGGGTACCGGCACCGGCACGGTTGCCCGGGGCCTGGCGGTGCGTGGCTGCGAGGTTACCGGGCTGGACCATTCCGCGCCGCTGCTGGCACAGGCCGCGGAAATGGATCGGGCCGCCGGCGTGCAGGTGAAGCAGGTGCGTGCGCGGGTCGAGAACGCCGATTTCGCACCGGCCTCGTTCGACGTGATCACCGCCGGCCAGTGCTGGCACTGGTTCGACCGGCCGCGCACGGCGGCCCTGGTGCGCAAGTGGCTGCGACCGGGCGGGCGGCTGCTGATCGCGCATTTCGACTGGGTGCCGCTGGCCGGCAACATGGTGCAGGACACCGAGCGGCTGATCCTCGCCTGCAACCCGGCCTGGACGCTGCACAGCGGCAGCGGCCTGTATCCGGCGTGGCTGAAGGATGTGGCTGAAGCCGGCTTCAGCGACCTGCGTACGTATTCGTTCGACCTGGACATACCGTACAGCCACGCGGACTGGCGCGGCCGCATTCGTGCCAGCGCCGGCATCGGCGCCACGCTGGACGAGTCGAAGGTGCAGCGCTTCGACGCAGAACTGGCCGCCATGCTGGCTGCCCACCATGCGGCTGAACCGATGGCGGTACCGCATCGCGTGTGGGTATTGAGCGCGACCGTCCCCGGCCTGCTGGTCTGAGCGCCTGTTCAGCCGACCAGCATGGCCCGGCCGACGCCGATGCAGGCCAGCACCAGCAGCGCGGCCCAGCCGGACATGCCGACCACATAGCCGGGGCCGCGTTTGGCGGGATCCTTCAGGTAGGCCAGCGCGTACCACACGCGGCCGACGATCCAGACCAGCCCCGCCACGCCGGCCCAGCCGCTGAAGCCGTAGTTCGCCGCCAGCCATAGGGTGGGCAGGAACATCACCGTGTTTTCCAGGGTGTTCATCTGCACCCGGTAGGCACGCTCGAACGCGGGGTGCCCGCTGGTGGCCGGAGCCTTGATGCCGTACTTGCCACGGGCGTGACCGACGGCCCACATGGTGCCGAACAGCAGCAGCACGGTGAGCAGGGTGACCAGGGCAGGCAGGTGGGTCATGCTGAAATCCTCACAAAAGATTGCCTACTTTAGCGGCAGCGCACGCCGTGGCGTGATCACGATCGACGCGCTATCGTCGCGACGCGGCACCGGTGCCCGTGCATCAGTCAACGAGGGATTCCTAATGGATTGGCGAAAAGGCGGCAGCAGCAGCAACGTCGAGGTCGATAGCGGCGGGGGTGGCGGTCCGCGTTTCGGCGGTGGTGGCCGCATGGGTCTGGGCGGCCTGATCGTGCTGGCGCTGCTGGGCTGGATCTTCTTCAAGAATCCGCTGGCGCTGCTGGACCAGAGCGGTACCCCACCGGGGGCGCCGACGCAAAACAGCACGCCGGCCCAGGTCGATCCCGAGCAGCAGGCCTTCGTCAGCGCGATCCTGCATTCGACCGAGCAGAGCTGGGGCGCGATCTTCCAGGCGCATGGCGCGACCTATGTCGAGCCCAAGCTGCACCTGTTCAGCGGCGGCGTGAACACGGCCTGCGGCGGCGCCTCCACGGCGGTGGGCCCGTTCTATTGTCCGGGCGACCAGAAGGTGTACCTGGACCTGGCGTTCTTTCAGCAGTTGCAGGACGAGCTGCATTCCTCCGGCGATTTCGCCCGCGCGTATGTGATCGCGCACGAGGTTGGTCATCACGTGCAGAAGCTGACCGGCGTGTTCGACAAGGTCGACGAGGCGCGTCGTCGCGGTGCGCCGATGGACGGCGCCGACGGCCTGTCGGTGCGACAGGAACTGCAAGCGGATTGCTACGCAGGCGTGTGGGCGAATCACAGCCAGCAGAGCCTGCAATGGCTGCAGCCGGGCGACATCGAGGAAGCCCTGAACGCAGCCAGCCACATCGGCGACGACGCCCTGCAACAGCAGGCGCAAGGCCGCGTGCGGCCGGACACGTTCACCCACGGTACCTCGGCGCAGCGGGTGAAGTGGTTCAAGGCCGGCTTCAGCAGCGGCGACATCGCCCAGTGCAACACCTTCGCCGGCCAGCCATGAGCAATCAAGCGGGCAACCGCGCAGCGATTGCCGGCTTTCCAATCACCTTCCCTGCGTTGCAGGGGTGATGCCGCGTCCGCCGGGCTGCTCTGCACAGCCCGCCTCCCGCGTTCTAGAATTCGCGTTCTGCGCGCCTCGGGGCGCCCCCCGGTCGCCTTGATGGAACATCCCTGCTTGCGTTGCGGTGCCTGCTGCGCGTTCTTTCGCGTGGCGTTTCATTGGTCGGAGGCGGAAACCTTCCTCGGCGGCAAGGTACCGCCGGAGCTGACCGAAAAGCTGGATCCACACCGGTTGGCGATGCGCGGCACCAACGCCGCGCAGCCGCGCTGCGTGTCCTTGCAGGGCACGGTGGGCGAGGCGGCGCATTGCGGCATCTACCCGCAGCGGCCGTCGGTCTGCCGCGAGGTGCAGCCATCGTGGGAGTTCGGCGCGGTCAGCCTGCAATGCGACAAGGCCCGCCTCGCGCACGGCATGTCCGTGCTGACGCCGGAGGACTGGCTCGATCCGTTCGACGCCGGCGAGCCGCCGATGCCGCAGAGCGCCTGAGCGGCGTCGCTGCCTGCTTCAGTCGAAGCGGTAGATATCCATCACCAGGAAACCCATGCAATGGCGCCAGCGCCCGACCCAGTGCGTACGGGTGCGCGGGGCCAGGTTCGGGCTGGATCGAGACCGCCACCACCGGATGTCGGCCGCCGGATACAGCAGGTGCACGAGCACCCACGCACCATGGTCGAGTCCGCGTTCGGGGTTGACGGGTTGTCTGCGCCGAACGACCGGCTATCGGGCGAGCGTCGGCAGGCCGAGGCCGAAGCGCAGCGGATCGAGCAGGGCGCCATAGTGATCGGCACGTGCGGTGTCGTGCTGCAGCGGCTGGCGCACTTGCGCCGCGCTGGCGGTGCGCACGCTGCGTTTCGCGTGGTGGTAGTCGAGGCAGACCGGGTCGAACGGCAAGCCGCAGAACGTCAGCAGCGCGCGGATTTCATCTTCCGGCTCGGCCAGCAGCGCTTCGTAGCGCTGGGTGCGGATGCGCTGCGGGGCGACCGCCTGCCACGCGCCCATGATCCGCTCGTAGTCGCGGATGTAGGCGGCGATGTCGGTCAGCGTGCAGGCGAAATGCGGCAGCCGGTAGAACTGCTGCTTGTAGCAGGACCAGCCCGCCTCCAGCGCGTCGCGCCGCGCGTCGACGATGTGCGCGCCGGGCAGCATCGCGCCCAGCACGCCGCCGAGCAGCCAGTTCGACGGCAGCTTGTCGGTGTGCCGCGGCTTGTGCCGGCGCCAGCGCGCCGTGCATTCCAGGTAACGCCGACCGAGCCGTTGCCAATCGTCGGTGCCGGCGCTGCCGATCCACTGCAGCAGCGGCTGGCGACGACGGGCGGATTCCTCGCCGAGCACCTGTTCCAGATCCGGCAATTCGCTGGCGCCTTCGACTTCGGGATGGGCGGCGAGGATCTGCTCGAACAGCGTGGAGCCGGAGCGCGGCAGGCCGACGATGAAGATCACTTCCTGGCCCAGCGCTGGATCCGTCGGTGCCGGCAGCCGGGCCGAAGCGGCGAACAAGGCATCGGCGTGCGCATGGAACGCACCGGCGTTCCACGGATGGAGCTGACGCAGCCCGGCGTTGGCCTGGTTCAGTGCGGCGAAGGCCTGCTCGTAACGGCCCTGGTCCTCGCACACCTTGCCCAGGGCGAAGCCCAGCGCGATGCGGTCGGCCGGGTTCAATCCGGGCTGGTGTAATGCTGCCGCCAGGTGCTCGTGGTCGGTATCCGACAGTGGCCGCGTCTTCATGTTCGCCAGCCCGCGCCAGGCGTCGCCGCAGGCCGGATGCAGCGCCAGCGTGGCGCGGTAGCGCGCATCCGCTTCGTCGAAACGGCCGGCATGCACCAGCGCGTCGCCGAGCAGAATCAAGGCGGGCAGGAAGTCCGGCGCCAGCGCGTGCGCCTGCTGCAGTGCTTCGATCGCCGCCACGGTGTCGCCGTGCAACTGCAGGTTGCGGCCGAGGTTGAACCATGGCATCGGCGCCTGCGGTGCCAGTGCGCAGGCCTGCTGCCAGCTGGCGAAGGCTGCGTCCAGTTCGCCGGCGGCCTGCTGCACATTGCCCAGGTCGGAATGGGCCAGCACGTAGTCGGGCCACTGCGCGACGGCCTGTTGCAGCACCGCCTTCGCCTCGGCATGGCGGTGCGCGCGGGCGTGCAGGATGGCGTAGAGGCGCAATGCCTCGGGATGCCCCGGCGTCATCGCAAGAACGCTATCCAGCGCCTGCATGGCTGTCGCTGCGGCACCGTCGCGGATCGCATGCGCCGCCGCCTGCATTTGCTGCAGGGCGGCCGGCACGAGCCCGTCGAGTCGCGGCTCGGCGCCGCTGGGCGGGCGATGTTCGGCAGTGCGGCTGGACATGCGACGGGTTCGCGGCGATGACGATCCTGCCGATGTTACGTCGTCGCGCCGTCGCTTATCGAGCGGCGCGACGCAGGGCGCTTACTTGCGCCGCGGCGGCTTGGCGCCACCGGGTCGTGGCTTGAAGCTGCCGGGCTTCTTGAAACCGCCCGGCTTGTGCGCCGGCGGTGCGCTGGTGCCGGTGTCGCTGCCGTCCCACTCGTGGATGCGCAACTGCTGCTGCACCACCCACACCTTCTTCAGGTGCTCGAACACTTCCTTCGGCATGCCGTCGGGCAGGTCGATCAGGCTGTAGTGATCGCGGATGCTGAGGCGGCCGATGAACTGGCTGTCCAGGCCGGCCTCGTTCGCGATCGCGCCGATGATGTTGCCCGGCTTCACGCCGTGCTCGTGACCGACCTCGACGCGATAGGTGCGCTTGCCTTCCTCGGTGGCGTGCGCGCGCACCGGGCGGTGGCCGAACTCGCGCGGCGGCGCGCTCTCGGGTGCGTGCGGCTTGTGCTCGCGCGGGGCACGGGCAGGCGTGCCTTCGCGCTCGCGTGGTTTGTGTTCGCGCGCGGCCGGCTCGTATTTCTCGCGCTTCGGTGGCGGTGCCAGCAGCAGCGGCTGGTCGCCCTGGGCGATGCGCGCCAGCGCGGCAGCGATCTCGACCGCCGGCACGTTGTGTTCCTGCTCGTATTGCTCGATCAGCTGCTGGAACTGGCCGAGATCGCCCTGCGCCAGCATGTCGCTGATGCGCTGCTTGAACTTGCCGATGCGCACGTCGTTGACCACCTCGACCGACGGCAGCTGCATCTGCTCGATCGGCTGCTTGGTGGCGCGCTCGATCGCGTTCAGCATGCCGCGCTCGCGCGGGCTGACGAACAGGATCGCCTCGCCGCTGCGCCCGGCGCGACCGGTGCGGCCGATGCGGTGCACATAGCTTTCGGTGTCGTACGGGATGTCGTAGTTCAGCACGTGGCTGATGCGGTCCACGTCGAGGCCGCGCGCGGCCACGTCGGTGGCCACGAGAATGTCCAGCTTGCCGTCCTTCAATTGCTGGATCACCCGCTCGCGCTGCGGCTGGGCGATGTCGCCATTGATCGCGGCGGCGGCCAGACCGCGCGCCTGCAGCTTGCCGGCCAGTTCGTCGGTAGCCTGCTTGGTGCGCGCGAAGATGATCATCGCGTCGAACGGCTCGGCTTCCAGGATGCGCGTCAGCGCATCGAGCTTGTGCATGCCGCTGACAAACCAGTAGCGCTGGTGGATGTTCGGCGTGGTGGCGGCCGAGGACTTGATGATGACCTCGACCGGATCCTTCAGATGCCGCTGCGCGATCTTGCGGATCGCCGTGGGCATGGTTGCCGAGAACAGCGCGACCTGACGCTCCGGCGGGGTCGCCTGCAACACCTTCTCGACGTCGTCGATGAAGCCCATGCGCAGCATCTCGTCGGCTTCGTCGAGCACCAGATACTTCAGCTCGGACAGATCCAGCGTGCCCTTGTCCAGATGGTCGATCACGCGACCGGGCGTGCCGACCACGACGTGTACGCCGCGCTTCAGCGAATGCAGCTGCGGGCCGTAGCTCTGGCCGCCGTAGATCGGCAGCACCTGGAAACCGGGGATGTGCGCGGCGTAGCGCTGGAACGCCTCGGCCACCTGGATCGCCAGCTCGCGCGTGGGCGCCAGCACCAGCGCCTGCGGCTTGCCGGCGCGCGGGCTGATCCGCGACAGGATCGGCAGCGCGAATGCGGCGGTCTTGCCGGTGCCTGTCTGTGCCTGCCCCAGCACATCGCGGCCTTCCAGCAGCGGCGGGATGGTGGCGGCCTGGATCGGCGAGGGCGACTCATAGCCGACATCGGCCAGTACGCGCAGAACGTCGGGATGCAGCGCGAGTGCGCCAAAACCGGACGGAACCGGGGCGTGGTCGGAGACGGGGGATGACATGGGAACCTCGGAACAGAAGGCAGCGCCGGGAATGCGACGCGCAGATCGTGGATTCTACCAGTCTCCACGCCTGCGCGTGGCAGTTCTTGCTGAACGCGAAAGCGACGGTCGCGCGGTTATGCTCAACGCTGCCTTTGCCAGCGGACAGAAGAACACGATGGGCATGCTCGAAACGATCTCCGAACAGCGCCTGCATGGCGGCGTCCAGGGTGTTTACCGCCACCACTCGGAGGCCTGCGCCGGCCCCATGCGCTTTGCCGTCTACCAGCCGCCGCAGGCCACCCGGCAGTTGTGCCCGGTGCTGTATTTCCTGGCCGGGCTGACCTGTACCGAGGAAACCGCCACGATCAAGGCCGGGGCGCAGCGACTGGCGGCGGAGTTGGGCCTGGTGCTGGTAATGCCCGACACCAGCCCACGTGGCACTGGCATCGACGGCGCCACTGGCGACTGGGAGTTCGGCGAAGGCGCGGGCTTCTATGTCGATGCCACGGCGGCGCCGTGGTCGGCGCATTTCCGCATGCACAGTTACGTGGCGGACGAATTGCCCGTGCTGATCGCCACACGGTTTCCGGTGGATGCGGCACTCAGCGGCATCTGCGGCCACTCGATGGGCGGCCATGGCGCGTTGACCCTCGCCCTGAAATACCCGCAACGCTACCGTTCGGTGTCGGCGTTCGCGCCGATCGTGGCGCCCAGCCAAGTGCCATGGGGCAGGAAGGCGCTGCCGCGCTATCTCGGCGACGACCCGGCAGCCTGGGCCGACTACGACGCCTGCGAACTGGTACGGCGGCAGACCTTCGGCGGCACGATCCTGATCGACCAGGGCGAGGCCGACCAGTTCCTGGAGGCCCAGCTGAAACCCGAGCTGTTCGACCAGGCTTGCGCCGAGGCAGGGCAGCCGCTGCTGTTGCGCCGGCACGCCGGCTACGACCACAGCTACTGGTTCATCACCAGCTTCATTGACGATCATCTGCGTCATCACGCGGCGGCGTTGGGCATTCTCTGAATTTCCGGGTGTCCGAAACCAATGTGGCGGCCATCAGGCCGCCACATTCGGTATCACTCAAGCTTGTCTCGCTCAGGCCTTGGCGGCCGGGCGATGGCTCGAACGGCGGCGCTGGTTGCCGGCGGCGTGGTCACCACGGCCCTGTGGTGCATAACCGTTCGGCCGGGCCGCGCCGGCGGGCTTGCCTTGGCGCGGCGCACGCGATTGCTGACGCTGACCGCCACCACCACCCTGCTTCGGACGCGGCGCGCCGGCATCCACGCGCAGCGGGGCGGACGGCTCGTAACCGGCAATCGGGGTGATTGCGATGTCCTGCTTCAGCAGCTTGCGGATGTCGAACAGCAGGCCGCTTTCGTCATGGCTGACCAGGGATATCGCGAGACCTTCCATGCCGGCGCGACCGGTGCGGCCGATGCGGTGCACGTAGTCTTCGGCTACCGACGGCAGGTCGAAGTTGATCACGATCGGCAGCTGTTCGATGTCGATGCCGCGCGCGGCGATGTCGGTGGCCACCAGCACGGTGACGCGGCCGGTCTTGAAGTCGCTCAGGGCACGGGTGCGCGCGTTCTGGCTCTTGTTGCCGTGGATCGCGGCGGTGCGCAGGCCCGACGCGTTGAGGTAGGTGACCAGCTTGTCGGCGCCGTGCTTGGTGCGGCTGAACACCAGCGACTGCCGGCGGCTGTCGGCCGACAGCAGGTGCAGCAGCAGGTCGCGCTTGCGCGCGGCGTCGACCGGGTGCACCTGGTGGCTGACCAGGGTGGTCACGGTGTTCGGTGCGGAGACTGAAATCTCGCGCGGGTTGTGCATGAAGTCCATCGCCAGCGCCTTGATCGCCGGCGCGAAGGTGGCCGAGAACAGCAGGGTCTGGCGCTTCTTCGGCAGCGCGGCGAGGATGCGCTTCAGTGCCGGCAGGAAGCCCATATCGAGCATGCGATCGGCTTCATCGAGAATCAGTGTTTCCACCGCGGACAGGTCCAGCGTGCGCTGCTGCATGTGGTCCATCAACCGGCCCGGGGTGGCGATGACGACGTCTACGCCGCGACGCAGCGCGTTGATCTGCGGACCCATGCTGACGCCGCCGAAGATGGTGGTGGCGCTGACGTGCATGTGCTTGCCGTAGTCGCGCAGGTTCTCGTGCACCTGGGCAGCCAGCTCGCGGGTCGGGGTGAGGATCAGCGCGCGCGGGCGGCGGGTCATGGTCTGGCCGCTGGTCGACAGCTTCTGCAGCAGCGGCAGCGCGAACGCGGCGGTCTTGCCGGTGCCGGTCTGGGCGGCGGCGAGCAGGTCGTGGCCTTCCAGCGCGGGCGGAATCGCGGCGGCCTGAATCGGGGTAGGCGTGGTGTAGCCGTAATCGGCAAGCGCACGCAACAACGCGGGCGCAAGGCCCAGCGAATCAAAAGACATGTAACACTCCTGAGCAACCCGGAGTGTTCATACCGTGTTGCAGACTAAGGGGAAGGGGCGGCGGTGTGCCGCAACAGTCATGAGTACGACTGCGCCGCGCAGTATAGCCGATCCATCGGGATGACGTGCGTCTGCCTGGCGTCAAGCTGAATGGAGCGGCGAAATCGCTTCATTGATGCGGTCGCGCCACGACCAGGTAACTGTTGAACGGAGTGCGTCCGCGCAGCGGCTCGATGCGCACGTCGAGACCGGCATCCTGCAGCGGCACGCGCAGTTCGTCGGCGCTCGGATAGTGTTGCGCGCCGCCGGGAATCCAGCCGGAGGTACGCAGGAAAAACTCCTCGACGCGCGTGGCGTGGAAGCGCCAGTTCGGCTCACGCAGCACGTTGCGGATGATCAGGCAGCCCTCGGGCGCCAGGTGTCGGGCGGCCTCCTGCAGCAGAGGGGACTGGCGTGCGGCGGGCAGGTAGTGGAGTACGTCGAGCAGCGCGACATGGCCATGCATCGGTGGCAGCTCGGCCACATCAAGATGACGCAGGCTCATCAATGTATCGAGTCCGGCGCGCTGCACGGCCTGTTGCCCGGCGGCAATCTTGCGCGGGTCGTGATCCACGCCGAGGTAGGGCTGAGCATGACCCAGCGCTTGCAGGTACAGCCCGAGCAGGCCGATGCCGCAGCCGATGTCGAGCAGGGGCAGCGTCGTGCCGACGACCAGCGCGGCAGTAGCCGCGTAGACCGGGTCGCCGGCCAGCTTGCCCCGCACGTAGCCGCGTTGCAGGTGGCCGTCGTACAAGTTGGCGATGAGTTGACGGCTGCGGCGGTCCATCCGGATCCCGGTCTTCGGCGATGGCGGCAGCCTAGGTCATCGGATGCACGAGTACCATCGTCGCCGGCGCGCCGTGTGCGTGAGGTCCCGTTCGGGGAGAGACCGATGTCGTTGCTTGCACCCTTGCGTGAACTCGACTCCATCCAGCGGCACACGGTGCTGGCCAGCTTCCTGGGCTGGACGCTGGATGCGTTCGACTACTTCCTGTTGACCTTCGTCATCGTCACGGTGGCGAAGGAGTTCGACGTGAGTACGGCGCAGATCACCTACGCGCTGTTCCTGACCCTGGCCGCGCGGCCGCTGGGCGCGCTGCTGTTCGGGCGGCTGGCCGACCGTTTCGGGCGACGGCCGATCCTGATGCTCGACGTGATCCTGTTCTCGCTGTTCGAGTTCGCCACGGCGTTTGCCTCGTCGCTGACCGCGCTGCTGGTGCTGCGCTTCCTGTTCGGCGTCGCGATGGGCGGCGAGTGGGGCATCGGCGCGTCGCTGGCGATGGAGTCGATCCCGGCGAAAGCCCGCGGCGCGGTATCGGGCCTGCTGCAAAGCGGTTACCCGAGCGGCTTCTTCCTCGCCGCGCTGGCGAACTGGTTGCTGGTCGACCATATCGGTTGGCGCGGCCTGTTCGTGGTCGGCGCGATCCCGGCGTTGCTGGTGCTGTACATCCGCCGCAAGGTGCCGGAGTCGGCAGTCTGGAAAGAAGGTGCGCAGGCGGCGAAGCGGCCCGGTCTGTTCGAGGCCATGCGCGGGCACTGGAAGCTGGCGGTCTACCTGATGCTGCTGATGATGGCGTTCAACATGTTCAGCCACGGCTCGCAGGACATGTACCACACCTTCGAGGAGGTGAACCTGCACCTGCCCACCGGCTCTGCCATCGCCTTCGTGCTGGTGGCGCTGCTGAATCTCGGCGCGTTGGCGGGCGGGCTGTACTTCGGTGCGTTGTCGGAACGGATCGGTCGACGCAAGGCGATGATGATCGCCGCGCTGCTGGCGATACCGGTGATCCCGCTGTGGATGTATGGCGGTTCGCTGATCCTGCTGGGGCTGGGCGCGTTCCTGATCCAGGTGATGGTGCAGGGCGCCTGGGGCGTGGTGCCGACCCATCTGAACGAGTTGTCGCCGGCAGCGGTGCGCGGCACCTTGCCGGGATTTGCCTACCAGATGGGCAACCTGCTGGCGGCGGTCACCGCCACTGCGCAAACCTGGCTGGCGCAGCGGCACGGCGGGGATTTCGCGTTCGCGATGGCGCTGTGGATGGTGCTGGTGGCGTTGCTGCTGGCGTTGCTGCTGTGGCTGGGCCCGGAGGCGCGCGGCGTGGGCTTCGGCCAGCATGAATCCTAGCCCGTCGGGCTGCTGCTAGAATCCGCCGTTTGATCCCATCGACGAGACAGGCAATGAAGGCTGGCAAGGACAAGGTCATCGCAATCCACTACACGCTGACGGTGGATGGCGAAAAGGTTGAGAGCTCGCACGATCGCGACGAGCAGCTGTGGATCCTGCTGGGCCACGGCCAGCTGATCCCGGGCCTGGAAGCGGCGCTGGAAGGGCATGAAGCCGGCGAGACGCTGAGCGTGGACGTGGCGCCGGCCGATGGCTACGGCGAGCGCGAGGAAGGCCAGCTCCAGCGCATGTCGAAGAAATATTTCCCGCAAGCCAACCGGCTCAAGCCGGGCATGACCGCCGTGCTGCAGCTGAAGCAGGGCGGCCAGCGCGCGGTGACCGTGCACAAGATCGGCATGAGCACGATCGACGTGGACCTGAACCACCCGATGGCCGGCAAGACCCTGCATTTCGACGTGGTCATCGGCGAAGTGCGCGACGCCACCGAGGAAGAGATCGCCCACGGCCACGCCCACGCGCCGGGTGCCGAAGCGCACTGAAGCGCGCTTCATCGGGTGAAACCAACGGCGCCTTCGGGCGCCGTTTCGTTTGCCCTCTTCGCGTGGGGGAGATTTGGAGAGGGGAGCTGAGGTTCGCCTCAGATCCCGCTTCGTCCCTCATTCCGCCAGGCGAAGCGGTCGTTGCGGTCCTCAATCCAGCACGCGCCGCCCATAAGCAAAGTGATCCCCCCAGTACGGCCCGTCGATATCGTCCAGGCGCACCGTGCCGCCGCTGTTCGGCGCGTGCACGAAACGGCCCTTGCCGACGTATACGCCGACGTGGCTGATCGCGCCGCCGATGTCGAAGAACACCAGGTCGCCGCTGGCCAGCTGGGTCATCTTGCGTACCTTGTGGGCGTCCATCGAGGCCATTTCGTGCGAGGTGCGCGGCAGCTTGATGCCGGTGGCGGTGCGATAGATGTAATCGATCAGGCCGCTGCAGTCGAAGCCGCCGGCTGGCGTGTTGCCGCCCCAGCGATATGGCGTGCCGACCAGCCCGATTGCGCGGAACAGGATGTCGTTCGCTTCCCCGGCGCTGGCGGCTGAAGGTGCGCGCGGTGGCAGGTCGGCCAGTGCCGAGTGCGAGGTCTTGTAAGTGGGCTGGCGCCGTTGCGGACTGCTGGCGCACGCGGCCAGCAAGGCGATCGCAGAGAAAAGCAGCACCCAGCGCGCGACCTGCGGCAGCGGTAACGACAAGGGAAATCGGGCGACGGGCTGCGGACTCACGAGACAACCTCGGGGTGGGGCGTGCCGAGGTTATCAATTCAATAATTCATACGCAAATCAATGCACTTTTTTGCATTTTGGATTCAGTTTCTCAACTTGATCCGTATCGACTTCATCCGAAAGCGGCGTGAGGCCGAATTTTACCGGCAAGCGGGTTTGTATCAATCAGCCTCGACGCGGTGGTGCGGAGCCGGCGTCGACTCGACGTGCAAGCTCGCCTGCCGGAAGTCGGGGCTAGTGCTCTCCGATCGTGATGATTTTTTGGGACAAGGTTCTGCCGCGAATGTCCCAGGCGCGCAGGCGATAGCGTCCGGGGCGGAGATAAAGCTTGCTCGCGGCGTCGCCCTGCATGAACGCGTAGCGGTCGGCAGTGATGGCCTCGTCGGGCTCGTTGACGTAGTGCGCATCGACGACGCAGGGGAAGCGTGTCTTGCACAGCGTTGTCCTGATCGCGTACGGGAGGCGTTCATTGCGCAGGGTCAACCAGCCGGGGCGCTGCTTGTTGAGGGGATTCGCCAGCATGAGATGGTCGCGGTCGGTGTCGCGCACGGTCGTCAAGGATTGGGTGTAACCACTCTCGTCGCCGCCAGTGTCGGCAGGAGGCAGCAATACGTTGAGGTCATACCAGTCGGGATGAGCGCTCCAGGGTCTGCCTGTGGTGCGGTTGACCAGTACGATGGGGCCGTCCGGCGGGAAATCCCCGATCAGTTTCTGATAGGCATCCGGCTTGCCGGGAAGCTGCTCGCGAAACTGGGTCTGGTCGATCGACAGCGGCTCGATGCCGGTCAGCTGCTGCAGGTGCATGGCCATTGGCGCCATATTGCCCAGGCGCCCCTTGGCCTTGTCGATATGCGCGTAACCGGCATGCACGAAGAGCCGGGCATGGGGATCCCTTGCGAACACCTCCCGGTACAGGTTGTTCGCTTGCCTGGCTTCCCGATCCTGCATCGTGCCGGTGTCCGCGTCGTAGGGCACCAGGATGAACCCCAGCTTGATCGCCGACCGCAGAATGTCGCCGTAGACGGGTTCGTGCAGGTACTCGGTGCCGCTGTCCTCGACCGGATAGCCGCGCTGCATCAGCTGATCGTCTTTGTCCGAGAGGGCTTCCACGGCGAAATAGTTGAATCCGAGTGCACGCAGCCGGGGTAGCAGGGCCAGCGTCAGCTGCCTGGTGTGGGCGTCGTGGTGCGCCTCGTTGATCAGCACGATGCGGCGGTCGGCGGCCAGTTGCGTGATGACCTCGGCGGCATCGGCGGGCTTCCACTCGGCCGGCGCCGGCAAGGTGGCGTCCACCGCGATATAACTCTTCAGCGGAAAGTCGTGGACAGCCTCGTTGTAAAGCCCCAGTTCGTTTTCGACCGAGGCGAACATCTGCATCGCCAGCTGCTGGTCGGAAACAGGAAGCTTCGGTATCTCCCTGAGCAGGTATGCGTAGCGGGCCAGGTCGTTGGGCTGTTGCTTCAGTTCGTGGAACATGCCGACCGCGTCCGGGCTGTAATCCTGCGCGGATATGGGCGCAGTCAGCGACGTGGCAAGGCCGACCGCGATGAAAGCCACTCGGGAAGCCATCCGCTTCAGCATGGTCGAGGCTCAGGATGATTTACGGGCAGCGTGCCCCCGAACCTGCCGCCGGGCAAGTACCTATCAGACCGAGTCTGTCTGCCGCGACAATTCGATGAATGCTCGCACAGTGATGTGTTGCCGGATCGGTTGGGCGGGAGTTTCCGGGAGCCGCGCAAAATCGGCGCGCATTGATCCACGGAGGGATCGAGCCGAGCCGACTCCATGCCGGCCCGCGGGATCAGCGCTCCCTGATCGTGATGACCTGTTGAGACAAGGTCTTGCCGCGAACATCCCAGGCGCGCAGCCGGTAGCGGCCGGGCCGCAGATAGAGCTTGCTCACGGTGTCGCCTTGCATGAAGGCGTAACGGTCAGCGGCGATGGCATCCTCGTCTTCGTCGATATAGTGCGCATCGACGACGCAGGGGGTGGTGACACGGCACAGGGTCGTGCTGACCGTGTACGGGAAGCGTTCGTCGTGCAAGGTGAGCCACTCCGGGCGTTGCGTGTTGACCTGATGCGCCAGCATGGACTGATTCCGGACCATGTCGTGCACGATCGTCGAAGGCTGGGTAAAGCCGCTTTCGACGGCCCGCTGGCCGGCGGCAGGTGGCAGGAGCACATTGATGTCGTATTGATCCGGATGTGCACTCCACGGCTTGCCGGTAGTGAGGTCGACCAGGACGAAGGGGTCTTTGGAAGGAAAGTTCTTGGCCAGCTCCGTGTAGGCGTCCGATTCGCTGGGGATCTGCTCGCGGAATTGGGTCTGGTCGATCGACAGCAACTCGATGCCGGCCAGTTGCTGCAGTTGCATGGCCATCGGCACGGTATTGCCAAGGCGCCCCTTGGCCTTGTCGATGTGCGCGTAGCCGGCATGGACGAACAGTCTGGCGTCGGGATTCTTGGCGAACACTTTCCGGTACAGGTTTCTGGCCTGTCCGGTTTCGCGTTCCTGCGTGGAGCGGCTGTCCACGTCGTAGGACACGACCTTGAAGCCCAGCTTGAGTGCCGTGCGCACGATCTCGCCGTACGAGGGTTCCCGCAGGTATTCGCTGCCGCTAGCCTGGGTCGGGTACCCCCGGTTCATCAGGCTGGTGTCCTTGTCGAGCAACGCCTCCGCCGCGAAATGGTCGAATCCGAGCGCGCGCAGGCGAGGCAGCAGGGCCAGCGTGAGCTGTCGGGTGTGGGCGTCGTGGTGCGCCTCGTTGACCAGAACGATGCGCCGGTCGGCGGCTTGCCGGGCGATGACGTCGACGGCATCGGCGGCTTTCCATTGTGTCGCCGTGGGGATGGCGGTGTCCGCCGCCACGTGGCTCTTCAGCGGGAAGTCGCGAAGCGCCTCGTTGTAAAGACCCAGTTCGTTCTCGACCGAGGCGAACATCTGCATCGCGAGCGGCCGGTCGGCCACGGGAAGCTCCTGCATCGTCTTGACCAGGTAAACATAGCGGGCCAGGTCGTTGGGCTGCTGCCGCAGTCCGTGGAACATCTCGATGGCGGCAGGGCTGAAGCTCTGCGCCAACGCTGGCGGAGCCAATGACGCGATCGTGCAAAGCGCGATGGGAATCACTCGGAACAGCACTCTGACCGGCATGTCAAACCCCCCGTGGATGATTCTTCGCTAGCGTGCCTGTGCAGGCTCCAGCAGGCAAGTTCCTTCCGTCCAGGGCGAAGGGACAGGGCGATGGACTGGGTACAATGTGCCGATGAGCATGTACACCTTGCAGCGCGGCCATGCGCCGTTGTTGATCAGCTTGCCGCACGACGGCAGCTTCATTCCCGACGATATCGCCGCGCGGATGCAGCCGGCGGCGCGTCGTGCACCGGACACCGACTGGCATGTCGGTCGGCTGTACGAGCCGCTGGCCCAGGCGCTGGGCGCCAGCGTGCTGAAGCCGAAGGCTTCGCGCTACGTGGTCGACCTGAACCGCCCCGCCGATGGCCATGCGCTGTACCCGGGGCAGCGCGAGACCGGTCTGGTACCGGCGATCGGCTTCGACGGGGAACCGCTGTACCGGGGCGGCAGTGAGCCGGATGGCGCCGAAATTCAACGGCGCATAAACGATTACTGGCGGCCTTACCATCAGGCCATCGCGCAGGAACTTGCACGACTGTGTGCGGAGCACGGCCGTGCGGTGCTGTGGGAAGGGCATTCGATTCGCAGCCGGGTACCCATGCTGTTCGAGGGACGGCTGCCGGATTTCAATCTCGGCACGGCAGCCGGCGCCAGTTGCGATCCGGCGCTGCAAGCACGCTTGCAGGCTTGCCTGGAGTCGCAATCGCGTTTCAGTTTTGCCGTCAACGGCCGCTTCAAGGGCGGTTACATCACGCGTCATTACGGCACGCCGGCAACTGGCGTGCAGGCCGTGCAGCTGGAGCTGGCGCAGCTCAACTACATGGACGAGGAGAGCTTCGCGTACGACGAGGCGAAGGCGCCGGCGGTGCAGGATTTGATCGGCCGGATGCTGCAGGCCTGTCTGGCCTGAGCGCAAGTAGTTGCGGGCGTGATCGGACGCGACAAAAGTCAAGATCCCGTGTGCGTATTGCGCAGGAAACCGCGTGTTGCATTCAGCCGTGGTATGCCATCGGCGTCGCATCGTCGGTTCGTCGCGCCACCCGAGTCGCCGGGTTCCGGCCGGGTTCGCGATACCTTAATTGTCCGAGGCTCGACATCATGATGCGTAAACTTCTGATCGCTTCCCTGCTTGTGGCGGGCGTTGCGCTTTCCGGTTCCGTGCTGGCCCAGACTGCTGCCCCGCAGGCGGCTGCTTCGACGGCACAGGAAACGCCTGCGGCGGCTCCCGCTGCCGCGGCCGACACTGCGCCGAAGACCGCCATGCACCACAAGTCGCACCACAAGTCCCATCACAAGAGCCACAAGGCTGCGGCTCCTGCCGCAAACCCGGCTCCGGCGACGACGTCGGCGGGTTGATCGGGTTGTCGTGAATCGAGACCCCGCCGGTGCAGACCGGCGGGGTTTTTCATGTGCGCGACTTGTCCGCGCGCCGATCGAGGGGGATCAGCGTGGCTGCGCCGGCAGGGCGGCGACGCACTTCAGTTCGATCGCGATCGGCGTCGGCAGCGCGCTGATGCCCAACGTGGTGCGGCAGGCGTCGATACCGGCGAAATATTCCGCATACAGCCGATTGTAGGTGGCGAAATCGCGCTGCATGTCGGTGAGGAACACGGTGACGTCGACCAGGTCGGTCCAGGCGGCGCCGCTGGCTTCGAGCACGGCGCGCACGTTGGCGAACACCTGCCGGCATTGTGCTTCGATGTCGTAGTCGACCAGCCGGCCGTCCGCGTCGCAGACGTTGCCGGGAATCGCGTTGCTGCCGGGTTGGCGCGGACCCACGCCGGACAGGAACAGCAGGTTGCCGACGCGCCGGGCATGCGGGTAGGCGCCGATTGGCGCGGGAGCGGCGTCGGTGCGGATGCTGTCGCCGTTCATGCGGCGCCTGCCCAGCGCCGGGTGAGCTGGGTCAGTGCCTGCTGGTAGGCCTCGGGCAACTGCTCGCGACCGCGCACGTCGAGGCCCAGATCATGGATGTGGCCATTGTCCAGGCCGTAGATCCACGCATGCACGGCCAACTGCTGGCCGCGCTCCCACGCTTCGCGCACCACCGTGGTGTGGCACACGTTGAGCGCCTGTTCCAGCGCGTTCAGTTCGCACAGATGCGCATGGCGCATCGCGAACGACTGCGCCGGATCGAGCTTGTCGGCGTGTTTCATGGCGATGTCGGTGATGTGCCTGAGCCAGTTGTCGATCAGACCCAGGCGGCTTTCCTTCAGCACCGCGCCGACGCCACCGCAGCCGTAGTGGCCCACCACCAGGATGTGCTTCACCTTGAGCACGTCGACCGCGAACTGGATGGTGCTGAGCGCGTTGAGATCGGTGTGCACCACCACGTTGGCGACGTTGCGATGCACGAAGATTTCGCCCGGCGGCAGGTCGACGATCTGGGTGGCCGGCACGCGCGAGTCGGAGCAGCCGATCCACAGGTAACGCGGCGCCTGCTGCTGCGAGAGTTGTTCGAAAAAGGTCGGGTCCTGCGCGGTGACCTGGTCGGCCCAGCGGCGGTTGTTGGCAAGCAGATCTTTCAATGAATTCATCAGGACTCCATGGGTTCGCGCTTGCGCGTTCTAGCGGTGCGACGGGGCCGCATCGTAGGCAAGGCAGATGTTCTTCGGCTCGGTGAAAAAGTGCAGCGCTTCGCTGCCGCCCTCGCGACCGAGTCCGGATTGCTTGGCGCCGCCGAACGGCGTGCGCAGGTCGCGCAGCAGCCAGCAGTTGATCCACACGATGCCGAACTCGAGCTGGCCGGCGAGCCGGTGCGCGCGGGACAGATCCTGCGTCCATAGCGAGGCGGCCAGGCCGTAGCGGCTGTCGTTGGCGATCGCCAGCGCCTCGGCCTCGTCCTCGAACGGGATCAGGCTGACCACCGGGCCGAAGATCTCCTGCTGGTTGGTCTGCGCCGCGGACGGCAAGCCTTCGATCACGGTCGGCGCGATGAACCAGCCGTCGGCGCAGCGGCCGGGCAATGTGATCGCCTCGCCGCCGCACGACACGCGACCGCCTTCGGCGCGGGCCTGTTCGATGCAGCCGAGCACCTTGGCGTAGTGCGCCTGCGAGACCATCGCGCCGAGATCGCTGTCGGCGTCGCCCGGGTCGCCCACGCGCAGCGCCCGCACGCGTGCCAGGTAGCGTTCGCGGAAGGCGTCGAGGATCGAGCGCTGCACCAGCAGGCGCGAGCCGCACAGGCAGATCTCGCCCTGGTTGGCGAAGCCCGAGCGCACGATCGTGTCCAGGTTCGCGTCGGAAAGGTCGGCATCGGCGAACACGATCGCCGGATTCTTGCCGCCCATTTCCAGCGAGACTTTCTTGAATTGTGCGGCAGCCGTGCTGGCGATGCGTGCACCGGTGGCCGTGCTGCCGGTGAAGGAGATCGCTTTCACCGCCGGATGTTCCACGAGCGCCTGGCCCACGCTGGGCCCGCGGCCCTGCACGATGTTCAGCACGCCGGGCGGAAAGCCGGCCTCGATGCTCAGTTCGCCGAGCAGGGCGGCGGTGCACGGCGTCACTTCCGACGGCTTGGCCACCACCGTGTTGCCGGTGGCCAGGGCCGGCGCGATCTTCCAGGTGAACAGGTACAGCGGCAGGTTCCACGGACTGATGCAGCCGACCACGCCGAGCGGCTGGCGCAGGGTGTAGTTGATCGCGCCGGTGCCCGCGGCGCCGGCTTCCATCGCGTGCGATTCGCTGCCCCAGCCGATGATCGCGGCGGCGAAGTAACGCAGGTTGCTGACCGCGCGCGGGATGTCGAGCCGGCGCGCGAGGCTCAGTGGCTTGCCGCTGTCGCGCGATTCCAGCGCGGCGAACTCCTCCAGCCGCGCCTCGACCAGGTCGGCCAGCCGCTGCAGCAGGTGTGCGCGCTGTTCGATCGACGTGCCGGCCCAGCCCGGTGCGGCACGGCTGGCGGCGGCGACCGCCTCAGCGACGTCCGCCGCACTGGAATCGGGGCAGTGCACAAACACCGCACCGGTGGCTGGCTCGTGCACCTCCAGCCATGCATCGTGGTGGGGCGCCTGCAGGCGACCATCGATCAGATTGGCTAGGCGCGGGGTAGGCATCAGCACAAGCTTAAAACCAGTGTGCCGCAATTGCACCGGACGCCGGCGTATGCGCGGGCCGAGAAGTGGAAAACGGGAAACGGGCGAGGCGAGCCGAAGCGCTGGCCCGGGCTCAACTCAGCGCGCGGGTGCGGCCGCCATCCACCGCGATGCTGACGCCGTTGACGTAGGCGGCGGCGGGGGTGCACAGGAACGCGATCACGGCGGCCACTTCGCTGGCTTCGCCGAAGCGACGGGCGGGTACCGTTGTCAGCATGGCCTGGGCGATCGTGTCCTCGTTGCGGCCGCTGGCGGCGGCTTGCGCGGCGAGCAGGTTGTCGAGGCGGCTGGTGCGGGTGTAGCCGGGCAGCACGCTGTTGACTGTTATGCCGTCGGCGGCCAGTTCGGCGGACAAGGTCTTGGCCCAGCCGGCGACGGCGGCGCGCACGGTGTTGGACACACCCAGTCCCACGATCGGCTCCTTCACCGAGGTGGAGATCACATTGACGATGCGCCCGTAGCCGCTCGCGCGCATGCCGGGCAACAGCGCCTGCAGCAGGGTCTGGCCAGCCAGCAGGTGCTGGCGGAACGCGATCTCGAAGGCTGCGGGTTCCGCGCTGTGCGCCGGGCCGCCGGGCGGTCCGCCGCTGTTGTTGATCAGGATATGCACCGCGGCGCCAGCGGCGATTTCGGTGGCCGTCGCCTGCAGGCTGGCGGTGTCCAGCATGTCCACGCTGCGCCAGTCGTGCTGCTGTCCGGCGTGCGTCCGCGGCAGGCTTTCGGCGACCAGTTTGAGCTTGTCGGCCGAACGCGCCAGCAGGGTGACGCTGGCGCCGAGCTCGGCCAGTTCGATCGCGCTGGCGCGACCGATGCCTTGCGAGGCACCGCAGACCAGCGCATGACGTCCACTCAGATCCAGTTGCATGCCTTGCTCCCTCAGTGCAGCCACAGCCGCATCGCCAGCGCGGCGAGCCAGCATAGCCAGCCCAGCCATTGACTGTAGCGCCATACCAGGCGCCAGCGGTCGATGGCGGTATCGCCCAGCGCGGGCAGGGCCGGGGAGCGCAGGATCTGCTGCATGCGGGCCCAGGTGCGGAATCCGGAAAGCCTGCCTTGCGCGGCGGTGACGATGACCTGCCAGTGTTGCGGATAGCGTCTGCGCAGCAGCGCGGCGACCCGGAACGGCGCCACGTATGACAGCACGAACAGGCCGACGCCGCTGGCCAGCAGAGCGAGATAGAGGACGATCATGGCGGACCGGAGGGGTTGGCCTTGCCGTTGTTGCCGTTGCTCCATGGCAGCGGCAACGCGGTGCGCAGAGTGTTGAGCACGCCGCCGCCCTTCGCCGCCTTCTTGCAGATCGCGTTGTTGAGCGCCTTCTCGTAGGTCTTGTTCATCATGCCGACCCACAGGGCGCCATCCGGGCCGTGCGGGATGCTGAAGCTGCCGGCGGAGTTCATCTGCAGCGACGCGGTGGTGGAACTGGAGATCGATGCCGGCGATTGTTCCCAGTAGGTCTTGCCCGACTGCTGCTCGGCCGAGCTGTAGACCAGCAGGTAACGCGCCTGCGTGTTGTCGATCTTCAGGCTGCCGAAGGCGCCGCTCGTCTCGTCACTCCAGCCCATGTGCTCGCACAGCCCGATGTCCTCGGAGCGGATCGGCTGGAAACCCTCGTCCAGCAGCACCACGGTGGGCGCGAACAGGTAGCTGGCGTGCAGCCAGCGGCCGTTCAATTCCGATTTCAGGGCGATCTTGTACGGCAGTTTCACGTCGGTCGGCAGGCGGAAGGCGAGAAAGTAGCTTTGCGTGCCGTTGAGGTTGGCGACCATGCTGCCGCTACCCAGCACGAACTTCTGCGGCTGCCACGGCAGCATGTTGCGATAGGAGAAGTCGGCGAAGCTGCTGCAGCACGGCGAAGCCTGCATCAGTTGCAACTGGGCCAGTTTCAGCGCGTCGCCGGTATTTTCCGACGGGGGACGCAGGTTCGGCGGCAGCAAGGCCTTGGCAGTGTGGCAGCCGCCCAGCAAGGCGGCGAGGGCCAGCATAGCGGCGATGGCGGGGAGTCGAAGCGACATGGCGGATGAGTTGCTCAGAATTCGGCCGTTCCGGCCGCGCGGGGGTAGGGGATGGCATCGCGGATGTTGGACAGGCCGCAGATGTAGACCAGCAAGCGCTCGAAGCCGAGGCCGAAGCCGGCGTGCGGTACCGTGCCATAACGGCGCAGGTCGCGGTACCAGCCGTAGGTTGCGGGGTCGAGGCCGAACTGGACCATGCGGCGGTCGAGGTAATCCAGCCGCTCCTCGCGCTGGCTGCCGCCGATGATCTCGCCGATGCCCGGCGCCAGCACGTCCATCGCCGCGACCGTCTTCTCGTCATCGTTCAAGCGCATGTAGAAGGCCTTGATCGCCTCGGGGTAGTTCATGACGACCACGGGACGGCCGATATGTTTCTCGGCCAGGTAACGTTCGTGCTCGGTCTGCAGGTCGATGCCCCAGGCCACGGGATATTCGAACTTTTGCCCGGACTTCTGCAGGATCGTGATGGCGTCGGTGTAGTCGATGCGTTCGAACGGCTTGGCGATGAATGCTTCCATCCGGCTGATCGCATCCGGCTGCACGCGTTCGGCGAAGAACGCCATGTCGTCCGGGCGCTCGTCCAGCACGGCCTTGAAGATCGCCTTCAGGAATGCCTCGGCGCAGTCCGCGTCGGCGGCCAGGTCGGCGAACGCGATCTCCGGCTCGACCATCCAGAACTCGGCCAGGTGACGCGGGGTGTTGGAGTTCTCGGCGCGGAAGGTGGGGCCGAAGGTGTAGACCTTGCTCATCGCCAGCGCGTACGCCTCGACGTTGAGCTGGCCGGACACGGTGAGGAACGCCTCGCGACCGAAGAAATCCTTGCGGAAGTCGATCTTGCCCTTGTCGTCGCGCGGCAGGTTGGCCAGGTCCAGCGTGGACAGGCGGAACATGTCGCCAGCGCCCTCGGCATCCGACGTGGTGATGATCGGCGTGTTGATCCAGAAGAAACCCTGTTCGGTGAGATGGCGGTGGATCGCCGTCATCATGGTGTGGCGCACCCGGGTCACGGCGCCGAACAGGTTGGTGCGCGGGCGCAAGTGGGCGACCTCGCGCAGGAATTCCATGGTGTGCTGCTTGGGCTGGATCGGATAGGTTTCCGGGTCGTCGACGAAACCGGTGACGATGACCTCGTTCGCCTGCAGTTCGAACGCCTGGCCCTTGCCCTGCGACGCCACCAGGATGCCGCTGACGATCACGCCGGCGCCGGCGGTGAGGTGCTTCACCTCGCTGTCGTAGTTGGCCAGGGTGGCCGGTACCACCGCCTGGATCGGGTCGAAGCAGGAACCATCGGTCACGTTGACGAAAGACAGGCCGGCCTTGGAATCGCGGCGGGTGCGCACCCAGCCGCGCACGGTCACCGCGCTACCGGCGTCGAGCTTGCCGGAAAGAGCCTGCTTCACGCTGCATAGCGTCGGACTGACCACGGCCATCGATTGAAACTCCTGCAGAGGCACCGCATGTCGGCGCGTGGATAGATGAACGGCGGTGCGTGGCGACACGCAAGGCCAAACCGGCATGATAATGTAGCTGTTGCCTGCGCCGCGACTTTCCGGGCCACTTGTCGAGGTTGATCCACCGTCATGAGCATCACCATCACTCCTGCTGCCAACGAACGCATGCGCCACTTCCTGGCCGGTACGCCGACGGCGGCCGGCGTGCGTTTCGGGGTCAAGCGCACCGGTTGTTCCGGCTTCGCCTACGTGGTGGATCTGGCCGAAGTGGTCGGCAAGGACGACCAGCTGGTCGAGGTGGACGGGTTGCCGCTGATCGTCGACGGCAAGAGCCTGGCCATGGTCGAGGGCACCGTGATCGACTTCCAGCGGCAGGGCCTCAACGCCAGCTTCGTGTTCCACAACCCGAATGCCACGGGTGAATGCGGCTGCGGCGAGAGCTTCACGGTCAGTTGAGCCAGGAGGTGCGGGACGGGCAGCGGCAGCCGGTTTCCAGCGCAGCATGGCCGCGCGTAACGGTTTTGACGCCCTCGCTACCTGCCGCTCGCCCCTTTATCCTTCAATGACTTGCGCGTGGCCACCTGGCCCGCTTACAATCCCGCTTCTGTCCGCACCGAAAAGGTGCCGGCAGGACACTTGCCTCACCGCACCAGCGGGAGGCTGCGAGGCCGCAAGGCCGCATCCACAAGGAGTCAATCCACAATGACCCTGCGTCATTACGAAGTTGTGTTCATGGTCCACCCTGACCAGAGCGAGCAGGTTCCGGCGATGCTCGAGCGCTACAAGGCGCTGATCGAGACCGACGGCGGCAAGATCCACCGCCTGGAAGACTGGGGTCGCCGTCAGCTGGCGTATCCGATCGTGAACCTGGCCAAGGCACATTACGTGCTGCTCAATATCGAAGTGAGCCAGAACGCGCTGAACGAGTTGGAGTCGGGTTTCCGCTTCAACGACGCCGTGCTGCGCCATCTGGTGATCCGTCGCGACGAGGCCGATACCGAGCCGTCCTTCATCCTGAAGTCGAAGGAAAAGGATGACGCCAAGTCCACCCGTCGCCGCGACGACGAGGGTGATGGCGAAGGCCGCGGCCGTGACCGCGATAGCCACGACAACGATCGCGACAGCGACGACTGATCAGGAGCACAGACATGTCCAAGTTTTTCCGCCGCCGCAAGTTCTGCCGCTTCACTGCCGAAGACGTGAAGGAGATCGACTACAAGGATCTCAACACCCTGCGTCAGTACGTCACCGAGAACGGCAAGATCGTGCCGAGCCGCATCACCGGCACCAAGGCCCGTTACCAGCGTCAGCTGGCGACCGCGATCAAGCGTGCGCGCTTCCTGTCGCTGCTGCCGTACACCGACAATCACGACGTCTGATTTAGAGCCGGGATCGGGATACGGAAATCGGGAATCGCAAAAGCACTTGAGCTCTGCGATTTCCCGTTTCCGGTTCCGGACCCCGATTCTCTGTCCTTCGGACAACCGCCTCTGGCTGCACCGGACTCACCGGTGCTAACGAACAGGAAAGCATCATGGAACTCATTCTTCTGCAGAAAGTCCGCAACCTCGGCACGCTCGGCGACAAGGTCGTCGTGAAGCCCGGTTACGGCCGCAATTACCTGCTGCCGCAGGGCAAGGCCGTGCGCGTCAACGCCGCCAACCTGGCCGCGTTCGAACAGCGTCGCGCCGAGTACGAGGCCAAGGCCAACACGGCACTGGCCGACGCCGAAGCACGCAAGGCCAAGCTGGCCGAGGCCTCGGTGACCATCTCCGCGCACGCCAGTGCGGAAGGCAAGCTGTTCGGTTCGGTCGGCCCGCGCGATATCGCCGAGGCGCTGGCTGTTGCCGGTCATGCCGTGCACAAGGGTGAAGTGATCCTGGGCGAAGGCCCGCTTCGCAACACCGGCGAGTACGACGTGGTGGTGAGCCTGCACGCCGACGTGCAGACCACGGTCAAGGTGATCGTGGTCGGCGACAAGTAAGCTCGACCCGCTGTTCCAGTTGCAAGTCGACGGGTGCCCCAGGGCACCCGTCGTTTTTTGATGGACGGGAATCGGGAGAGGGCGAAGGCGGAAAGCCTGGAGCTTGCCTGGCCGAACGATTCCCGTGGCGTTCGCCATTTCCGATTTATCCCCCGCAACGCACAGCTTATCCACAGACTTATTGTCTCGACGGGTGAGACGCCGCCGCGCATGATGGTGTCGGTATGACTACCCGCGAGGTGTCGGCGTGTCGCGCGCCGGTCGTGGGGCAATTCTCCTGAGGTAAGTCGATGTCCTTCGTGCCCGAGCGCAAACCTTCCTCTCCTGCCATCGAGGCGTTGCGCGTACCGCCGCATTCGATCGATGCCGAACAGGCGGTGCTGGGCGGCCTGATGCTGGCGCCGGATGCGCTGGACAAGGTCGCCGACCGACTCGCCGAGAACGACTTCTACCGCAAGGACCACCGGCTGATCTGGCGCGCGATCAACGAGCTGGCGAACAAGGGCATGCCGTGCGACGCGGTGACCCTGGGCGACTGGTTCGAGAGCAACGGCCTGGCCGAGATGGTCGGCGGCGCCGGTTATCTGATCGAGCTGGCCAACAGCACGCCCAGCGCCGCCAACATCGCCGCGTACGCCGAGATCGTGCGCGAGAAATCGGTGCTGCGCCAGCTGATCGACGCCGGCACCTCGATCACCGAGGACGGCTATCGGCCCGAGGGCAAGAGCGTGCACGAGGTGCTGGAAAGCGCCGAGCAGCGTGTGTTCCACATCGCCGAATCCGGCGCGCGCGGCAAGAAGGATTCCGTCACGATGCGCGAGGCGGTGAAGGACGCATTCCGCCTGCTCACCGAGCGCTACGAAAACCGCGGCCAGCTCACCGGCGTCAGCACCGGCTTCACCGACCTGGATGCGCTCACCTCCGGCCTGCAGCCGTCGGACCTGGTCATCGTCGCGGCGCGCCCGTCGATGGGCAAGACCGCGTTCGCGCTGAACATCGCCGAAGCCGCCGCACTGGGAGGCAAGAAGGCGGTGGTGGTGTTCTCGATGGAAATGTCCTCATCGCAGCTGGCGTTCCGCCTGATCTCCTCGGTAGGCCGCATCCACCAGCAGCATCTGCGCAACGGCACTCTCGAAGAAGAGGACTGGCCGCGCGTCTCCAACGCGATCGCGCTGCTTTCCGACGCCAAGATCTTCATCGACGACACGCCCAGCCTGTCGCCGGTGGAGCTGCGTTCGCGCGCGCGTCGGCTGCATCGCGAGCACGGCGGGCTGGGCCTGATCGTGATCGACTACCTGCAGCTGATGCAGGTGCCCGGCAACAAGGAGAATCGCGCCACCGAGATTTCGGAGATCTCGCGTTCGCTGAAGGGGCTGGCCAAGGAGTTGAACGTGCCGGTGATGGCCCTGTCGCAGTTGAACCGCTCGCTGGAGCAGCGCGCCGACAAGCGTCCGATGATGTCCGACCTGCGCGAGTCCGGCGCGATCGAGCAGGACGCCGACGTCATCATGTTCATCTACCGCGACGAGTACTACAACAAGGAATCGCCCGACAAGGGCGTCGCCGAAATCATCATCGGCAAGCAGCGCAACGGTCCCACCGACACTTGCAAGCTGACCTTCCTCGGCCACTACACCCAGTTCGTGAACTACGCGTCGGATTCGTTCGTCGGATCGTTCGATTGAGCGTGGGGACTCGCGTGGTCGGCGGCGAAAGCTGACAGCTCCCTGCGCCGAAGCGTCTCGCCGTTTGCGATGACCGCGGGCTAAGCTCGCTTCTTTCACGTATCCAGCTGGAAATCCGCATGGCCAAAGCCAAGACCGCCTATGTCTGCACCGACTGCGGGGCCGAACATCCGAAGTGGCAGGGCTCGTGCGTCGAGTGCGGGGCATGGAACACGCTCAGCGAGATCGTGCTGACGCCGGCCTCGGCGACGAAGTCATCGGTGGGGGCGCAGCGTTCCAGCTACGCCGGCGCGGCCGCAGGCGCACCGCGCATCACGCCGCTGACTGCGGTGGCGTTGACCACCGAGGCGCGCACGCTGACCGGCATCGGCGAGCTGGACCGGGTGCTCGGTGGCGGCCTGGTGCAGGGCTCGGTGGTGCTGATCGGCGGCGATCCGGGTATCGGCAAGTCGACCCTGCTGCTGCAGATGCTCGGCACGCTGGGCGCACACCTGCCCAGCGTGTATGTCACCGGCGAGGAGTCGCTGTCGCAAGTGGCCTCGCGGGCGCAGCGCCTCGGCCTGCCGCTGGAGCCGCTGCAGGCATTGGCCGAGACCTGCATCGAGCGGGTTCTCGAGCAGGCGATGGCGACGCGGCCGCGGGTGCTGGTGATCGACTCGATCCAGACCATCTGGACGGAATTGCTCACGGCCGCGCCGGGCTCGGTGTCGCAGGTGCGCGAGTCGGCGGCCAAGCTCACGCGCTTTGCCAAGGAGACCGGCACCTCGGTATTCCTGGTCGGCCATGTCACCAAGGAGGGCGGCATCGCCGGCCCGCGCGTGCTCGAGCACATGGTCGACGCGGTGCTGTACTTCGAAGGCGAATCCGGTTCGCGCTTCCGCGTGCTGCGCGCGTTCAAGAACCGCTTCGGTGCGGTCAACGAACTGGGCGTGTTCGCGATGTCGGACAAGGGTCTGCGCGAGGTGCCGAACCCGTCGGCGATCTTCTTGTCCACGCACGCGGGGCCGACGTCGGGCAGTGCGGTGATGGTGACCCGCGAAGGCACCCGGCCGCTGCTGGTCGAAGTGCAGGCGTTGGTGGACCAGTCCTCGCTGGGCAACCCGCGCCGGGTCACCCTGGGGCTGGAACAGAATCGCCTGGCGATGCTGCTGGCCGTGCTGCACCGGCACGGCGGCGTGGCGGCGTACGACCAGGACGTGTTCGTCAACGTGGTCGGCGGCATCCGCGTGCAGGAGACTGCGGCCGACCTGCCGGTGCTGCTGGCCGTGCTGTCCAGTCTGCGCGACCGGCCGTTGCCGGAGCATACGGTCACCTTCGGCGAGGTGGGTTTGTCCGGCGAGATCCGTCCGGTGCCGAACGGCGAGGAGCGCCTGAGGGAAGCTGCCCACCATGGTTTCCGCCGCGCGATCGTGCCGAAGGCGAACGCGCCGAAGAAAGGCAGGGTCGGCGAGATGGAGGTGGTCGGGGTGGAACGCCTGAGCGAGGCGATCGACGCCTGCCGCTGAGCGTGCGGTTACATGCCGCGGTGCAGGATCAGTTCCAGCACCGCCTTGCTGCCGAAGAACGCCAGCACAAGCACGGCCATCCCGATCAGGGTCAGGTTGACCGCGCGCGCGCCGCGCCAGCCGTGCCGCCAGCGCCCGTACAGCAGCACGCCGAACACCAGCCAGGCCGCGATCGACAGCGCGGTCTTGTGCGCCAGGTGCTGGCCGAACAGGTTGTCGACGAACAGCACGCCGGTAAGCAGGGTCAGCGTGAGCAGCACGAAGCCTGCGCTGATCAGGCGGAACAGCAGGGTTTCGGTCAGCGTCAGCGGCGGCAGCGCACGCAGCCAGCGACCGAACTGGCGATGGCGCAGCGCACGCTCCTGGATCGCCAGCAGAATCGCCAGCGTGGCGGCGATCGACAGCACCCCGAATGCCACTAGGGCGACGGTGACATGCAGCTT
>NZ_BAAAFK010000001.1:1256813-1397519 GCF_039523495.1 Rhodanobacter soli
GAGTGCGGCGACCGGGCGTGAGGCGTTCACCAGCAGGGTCAGCGCCGAGACGACAAACGCCACCAGCGACAGCGCCGCGAAGAAGTGCAGGTCCAGCGCACCGCGGTGCATGCCCAGCAGAATCCCGGCGTGGACGAGCACGGCGGCACCCGCCAGCCCCAGCGCCAGCCGGTTCAGCGGTTTGCCGCCACTCAGCAGCGGACGGGCCAGCCCTCCCGCGGCGGCGAGGTAGAGCGCGATGGCGATCAGGGCCAGAACGTGGATGGTCATAGCCGCGCAGTGTCGCACAGGGCCGTGTCGGCGTGCATGCGGAGCGGGGCGATCCGTCCGCTATAATCATGCGCTTTCCTGTTTGCCGGTCCCGTCATGTTCGAGTCGCTCAGCCAACGCCTTTCCACCACGGTCAATCGCCTGCGCGGTCGCGGCCGGCTGACCGAGGAAAACATCCGCGAGGCCTTGCGCGAGGTGCGCATCGCGCTGCTGGAAGCGGACGTGGCGCTGCCGGTGGTGCAGGCGCTGATCCAGCGGATCAAGGTGCGCGCGGTCGGCCAGGACGTCATCAAGAGCCTGTCGCCGGGCCAGGCGTTGGTGAAGGTGGTCAGCGACGAGCTGACCGTGGTGATGGGTACCGCCAACACCGAACTGAACCTGGCCCAGCAGCCGCCGGCGGTGGTGCTGATGGCCGGCCTGCAGGGCGCCGGCAAGACCACCACGGTGGCCAAGCTGGCGCGCCTGCTGACCGAGCGCAAGAAGAAAAAGGTGATGGTGGTCAGCTGCGACGTCTACCGTCCGGCCGCGATCGAGCAGCTGCGCACGCTGGCCGAACAGGTCGGGGTGAAATTCTTCCCGTCCGAGGCGGGTCAGGATCCGGTCGCCATTGCGAAGGCTGCGGTGGCTGCCGCCCGTCGCGAAGTGGTCGATGTGCTGATCGTCGACACCGCCGGCCGGCTGCACGTGGACGAGGCGATGATGGCCGAGATCAAGGCGCTGCACGCCGCGATCACGCCGATCGAAACCCTGTTCGTGGTCGACTCGATGACCGGCCAGGACGCTGCCAACACGGCCAAGGCGTTCAACGAGGCACTGCCGCTGACCGGCGTGATCCTGACCAAGACCGATGGCGACGCCCGCGGCGGCGCGGCGCTGTCGGTGCGTTACGTCACCGGCAAGCCGATCAAGTTCCTCGGCGCCGGCGAGAAGAGCGACGCGCTGGAACCGTTCCACCCGGATCGCCTGGCGCAGCGCATCCTCGGCATGGGCGATGTGCTGTCGCTGGTCGAGGAAGTCGAGCGCAAGGTCGACCAGGACAAGGCGCAAAAGCTCGCCCAGAAGGTGATGAAGGGCAAGCGTTTCGACCTGAACGACATGAAGGATCAACTGGAGCAGATGGGCAACATGGGCGGCCTGGCCGGGCTGATGGACAAGTTGCCGGGCGTGTCTGGCCTGCCGGACAGCGTCAAGTCGAAGGTCAACGACGGCGAGATGAACAAGATGATCGCAATCATCTGCTCGATGACCAAGAAGGAACGCCGCCACCCGGACCTGCTGAACGGCTCGCGTCGCGCCCGCGTGGCGCGCGGTTCGGGCACCCAACCGGCCGATGTCAACCGCCTGCTCAAGCAGTACATGCAGATGGAAAAGATGATGTCGAAGCTGTCCAAGGGCGGCACGAAGGGCCTGATGCGGCAGATGCGCGGCGCCATGAAGGGCATGGGCGGCATGGGCGGGCTGCCGCCCATGCGTTGAAGATCGCCGGAGTCAGCCTGAAGCCGGTCGTCATTCCCGCGAAAGCGGGAACCATTTTGACTTTTGCAGCCAACAGCAAGATGGATTCCGCTTTCGCGGGAATGACGCCGGTGACGTGGCTGCCAGGTCGCGCCGCTCTTCCCTTTTCCCGAAAATCCGCTAAAATGCCCCGTTTACCGCGCACGTCTCTCGTGTGCCTGCCGCTCATTCGGCAATTCTGGAGTTTTACCATGGTCAAGATTCGTCTTTCGCGCGGTGGCGCCAAGGGCCGTCCGTTCTACCACGTCGTCGTGACCGATCAGCGCAGCAAGCGCGACGGCCGCAACATCGAGAACATCGGTTACTACAATCCGGTCGCGTCGGGCAAGGACAAGCGCCTTGAACTGAACGTCGAGCGCGTCAAGGAATGGGTGGGCAAGGGTGCGCAGCTGACCGACAAGGTCGCCGCCCTGGTCAAGGAAGCCGGCAAGCAGCAGGCTGCCTGAGTCATGGCTGCAGCCGGTCGGCGCGTCCTGATCGGGCGCATCGTCGGGCTGTACGGCGTGCAGGGCTGGCTCAAGATCGAATCCTGGGCCGAGCCGCGCATGCGGATCTTCGACTACCAGCCGTGGCTGCTCGCTGCAGCGCCGGGTGTGGAGACGCAGGTCACCGGAGTGAAGGGTCGTACGCAGGGCAAGGGCATGGTGGCCCAACTGCCCGGGGTGGACGACCGGGAACAGGCCGCGGCGTTGATCGGGACCGACATCCATGTCGCCCGTGAGCAGCTGCCGGCTCCGGCGGAAGGTGAGTATTACTGGGTCGATCTCGAAGGACTTGAGGTCGTCACCACGGAAGACGTGAAGCTGGGGCGGGTCAGTCACCTGTTCGCCACCGGTGCCAACGACGTGGTGGTGGTGAGGGATGGCGAGCGCGAGCGGCTGATTCCTTTCGTCCAGGGTTCGTATGTGCGTTCGGTGGACTTGTCCGCAGGGCGCATGGTGGTGGACTGGGATCCTGAATTCTGACGTCGCCGGGTGGTGGACAGAGGGTCAAGGATCATGCGCATCGATGTCGTCAGCCTGTTTCCCGACTTCGTGCGCCAGTGCGCCGCCGTCGGTGTGGTGGGACGCGCGCAGCAACGCGAGCTGCTGCAGGTGGAAGCCTGGAACCCGCGCGACTACGCCACCGACAGGCACCGCAGCGTGGACAGCAGCTCGTATGGCGGCGGTCCCGGGATGGTGATGATGATCGAGCCGTTGCGCACGACCCTGGCGGCCATGCGCGCGGCGGCACCGGAACCGGTGCATCTGGTTTATCTCAGTCCGCAGGGAGCGCGGCTGACGCAGGGCAGGGTGGAAGCGCTGGCGAAGCTGCCGCGCATCGCGCTGCTCTGTGGGCGTTACGAAGGTGTGGACGAGCGTCTGCTGGCGCACGAGGTCGACGAGGAGCTCTCCATCGGCGATTATGTGCTGTCCGGCGGCGAGCTCGCTGCCGCGGTGATCATCGACGCGGTGGGGCGCTTGCAGGACGGCGCGTTGAACGACGCGCAGTCGGCCGAGCAGGATTCATTCTCGGATGGCCTGCTGGATTGTCCGCACTATGCGAAACCGGTGCGCGATGCACTGGGTGATGTGCCGGAGGTGTTGCTGTCCGGTGACCATGCGGCGATCGCCCGCTGGCGCCTGAAGCAATCGCTGGGACGAACCTGGTTGCGCCGCCCGGACTTGTTGTCACAGCGTGGGCTGGATGCTGTATCCCGTGCGCTGCTGGATGAATTCCGCCGCGAACATGCCTCACAAGGGCGAGCGCGGCAAGACGATGCGGCCAAGTGACGGCCGCAGCCCTCGATACCGATTTACGTGAACCGACAGGTGCGCCATGAACAAGATCATTGAACAGTTCGAATCCGAGCAGATCACCCGCCAACTGCCGGACTTCGGCCCCGGCGACACCGTGGTGGTCAACGTCAAGGTGAAGGAAGGCAACCGCGAGCGCGTGCAGGCGTTCGAGGGCATCGTCATCGCCAAGCGCAGCCGCGGCCTGCATTCGGCCTTCACCGTGCGCAAGATCTCGCACGGTACCGGCGTGGAGCGCGTGTTCCAGGCGCACAGCCCGGCCATCGACTCGGTGACCGTCAAGCGCAAGGGCAAGGTGCGCGGCGCCAAGCTGTATTACCTGCGTGGCCTGGAAGGCAAGGCCGCCCGCATCAAGGAAGACATCGCCGCCGCTGCCGCCGCCAAGGCGAACGCGAAGGCCGCCGCTGCCGCTGCCGCCGAGTAATCCGCTCCGCAGTTGCTGCTGCATGAAAAAACCCGCGGAGCGATCCGCGGGTTTTTTGTGGCCGGAACAAAAGTCCGGGCGCGATGTGGCGGAACGATTTACTCCAGCCGCTGCGGCTGCTGCAGGAAGTTGCCCTGCACGAAATCCACGCCGCAGGCGAACAGCAGCGAGGTGCTGGTGGCGTCCTCGACCCACTCGGCGATGGTCTGGCGCTTCAGTTCGCGTGCCTGCTGGCAGATCTCGGTAATTTTCTTCTGGCTCTCCGGGTGCCGTGGCAGGTCGGCCATGTAGCTGCGGTCGATCTTCAGGTAGTCCGCGTCGATGTGGTTGAGCAACTGGAACGAGTTCAGGCCCGAGCCGAACTGCTCCAGCGCGAAGCGTCCGCCGACTTTCTTCCAGCCGTTGACGAATTCCTGGGCCGGGCGCAGCAGGGTCATCACCTTGCTCTCGGTCATTTCCAGCACCAGCTGGCCGCGCTTCAGCGCCGCCTGCTTGAGTTGGGTGCCCAGCCATGGCAGCAGTGTGTCGTCCTGCAGCGAGGCGGCGGTGAGCTTGACGAAGAATGTGGTCTGCTGGCCCTGGCTTTCGCGTTCCTGCAGCGCCTTGATGACCTGGTCGAGCACCCAGCGGTCGATCGCGCCGGTGAGGTTGTGCTTCTCGGCGATCGGCATGAAGAAACCGGGCAGCACCTCGCCCTGCGGGCCGTTCATGCGCAGCAGGATTTCCGAATAGTCGCCTTCGGCGTCCTGCAGGCTGATGGTCTGCTGGTGGTAGAGCACCAGGCCTTCGCCGGTCAGCGCCTTGCGCAGCAGCTCCAGCCAGTAGCGCTCGCGTTCCTCGTCGGCCTTCTCGCGCGCGGCCGGGTCGTGCAGCTCCACCTGGCTGCCGCCGAGGCTCTGTGCGGTGCGCAAGGCCTGGCTGGCCTGGTTGAGCAGCAGTTCGGTGTTCGCGTTCTTCTCGCCCAGCAGGCTGCCGCCGATGCTGGCGGTGACCGTGATCGAACGCGAGCCGGCATCGAAGATCTCGTTGCTGACGCTGTGCTGCAGTTTGGCGATCCACTCCCTGATCGCCTCGTCCGGGCGCGAGTCGAGCACTACGCCCAGGGTGTGTTCGGCGAGCATGCCGGCCACATCATCGGCGCCGAGCAGCATGCGGATGCGATCGGCGAAGCCGGACAGCAGTTCGTCGGCCTTGCCCAGACCGATGCCGCCCACCAGCGAGGCCCAGTTGTCCGGTTCGATCAGCAGCAGCGACTGGCCCTTCTTGCCCTTCGCCGCCGCGGTGACGGCGTCGTCGATGGCTTCCAGCATGCGGGCGCGGTTGAACAGGCCGGTGACCGGGTCGCGCTGCAGCTGTTCCAGCACGGCCTGGTCGACCAGCTGCCGGCGGAACACGATCTGCAGGCAGGGTTCGCCCTCGAACGTGGCCGGTGCGAATTCCACCGTGGCGTCGAACTGGCTGCCGTCGGCGCGGCGCGCATGCAGGGTGAGCTGGGACGGTGTCTTCTCCTGCCGCGCGTGGCCGCGCAGCAGGGCCTTGAATTCGTCGGCATGGGTCGAGTCGATCATGTCCAGTACCGGCAGCCCGAGCAGGTCGTCGAAGCTGTCGTAGCCGAACGTTTCCAGGTAGGCGTGGTTGGCCCGCACGTGCATGCCCTCGTGCACGTACGCGATCGCATCAGTGGAGGAGTCGAGCAGTGCGTCGCAGCGGCGCTCCGATTCGCGCAGGGCGGTCTCCAGGCGGCGCACCTGGCGGCGCGTCTGCAGCGACTCGAACTCGCGCTGAAGCACCGCGATCAGCTGCTTCGGCTGGCTGCGCGAGGCGACGCCGCGGGCGCCATGCACGAACAGGTCCGCCACGATCTGGTTGTCGATCGAGTTGACCAGGCCCAGCAGCGAGTAGTCGCGGCCGTAGGCGTCGAGCACCTTGACGGCTTCCTCCAGGCTGATGCTGGTGATCGCCGGGTCGAACATCACCACGTCCGGTTCCAGCTCGTTCACCGCAGCCTGCATCTGTTCCACATTGGTGGCACGGGCCGGCCGCACGGCAATGCCGGTATTGCGCAGCAGGCTGATGATCTGCTCGGCCTCTTCCAGCGAGCTCTCGACGAAGAGGATCTTGATGACGAAATCTTTTTTCATGGGGCGTGATGCTGTCCGTTGATCATCGCAGGCGGTGCGGGGGAGGTTTGTGCGGTCAGCCGCGATCAGTGTTTGTAACGGATTCCGCCAGCAGCCGCCAGCGGAAAAACCATGTAACAGCGACCGCGGCCCGGTTCACAGCGGCCGCTTGGAGGCGTCGCCGCCCACCTCACGCACCAGCCGGGGCACCAGATAGCCCGGCAGGCGCGCGCGCAGTGCCTCCATCAACGCCAGCGCGCGGTTGTCGTTGACCTCGAAGTGCGCGGCGCCTTGCACGCGGTCGAGCTGGTGCAGGTAATACGGCAGCACGCCGGCGGCGAACAGCCGTTCGGACAGGTCGGCCAGCGTGTCGGCGTCGTCGTTGATCCCGCTTAGCAGTACCGACTGGTTGAGCACGGTGGCGCCGGCCGCGCGCAGGCGGGCGCAGGCGGCGTCGACGCTGGCGTCCAGTTCGTTGGCATGATTGGCGTGCAGCACCACCACCTTCTGCAGCGGCAGGCCAGCCAGCCAGCCGATGAAGTCGTCGTCGATCCGTTCGGGCAGCACCACCGGCAGGCGGGTATGGATGCGCAGGCGGATGACGTGCGGCAGCCCGGCCAGACCGCGGGTCAGTTCCTCCAGCTTGTGCGTGGCCAGTGCCAGCGGGTCACCGCCGGACAGGATCAGTTCGCGGATCGACGGATCCGCCTTCACATGGGCCAGCGCCTCGTGCCACTGCGATGCGGCGGCGATTTCCTCGCCATAGGGGAAGTGTCGGCGGAAGCAGTAACGGCAGTTGATCGCGCAGCTGCCGCTGGCAATCAGCAGGGCACGGCCGTCGTACTTGTGCAGGACGCCATGCCCGGACTTCGAAGCCATATCGCCGACCGCATCGAGCGTGAAGCCCTCGACGAGGTCGTGTTCGGCCCGCTGCGGCAGTACCTGCAGCAGCAACGGGTCGAGCGGGTCGTTGCGGCGCATCCGCGCCACGAATCCGCGGGGAACGCGCAGGGCGAAGCCGGCGTCGTCCGGCGGCAGCAGGTCGGCACGGTCGCCCAAGCCCACGGCTTGCAGCAGTTCCCCGGGATCGGTGATGGCGTCCCGCCACAGTTCGCGCCAGCCAGGTGTGGGCGACGATAGGCGGGCGTGGGGGCTTGCGGTTATCATGACGGGCCTTGGAGCGGGCGCTGAAGCCCGTGACAGACACCCATTTTAGCCGCCCAACGGGCGAAATTGACTCCGGAGCACTAACGCATGGCGACCCTTGGCCTCAATGACGTCAAAACGGGCAAGAAGATCCTTCATAACGGTGACCCCTGGGTCATCACTGAAGCGGACTTCGTCAAGCCGGGCAAGGGCCAGGCGTTCACCCGCATTCGCATTCGCAACCTGAAGGACGGCCGCACCACTGAGCAGACGCTCAAGTCCAGCGATTCCTTCGAGGAAGCGGATGTCACCGATACCGACATGCAGCTTTCGTTTATCGATGGCATCGGCAAGGATCGGTTGTGGCACTTCATGAACATGGAGACCTTCGAGATGGTGCCGGCAACGTTGGCCGCGATGGGTGATGCATGGAAGTGGCTCAAGGGCGAAGAGGAATGCGTGGTCACGCTGTTCAACGGCGCCGTGGTTGCCGTGCAGCCGCCGAAGTTCGTCGACCTGAAGATCACCGAGACCGATCCCGGCGTGCGTGGCGACACCTCCGGCGGCGGCGGCAAGCCGGCCACGCTGGAGACGGGTGCCGTGGTGCGTGTGCCGCTGTTCGTCAATCAGGACGAAGTCATCAAGGTCGACACCCGCACCGGCGAGTACGACAGCCGCGTCAAGTGACGAACTGGCGCGCGAGCTTTGCTCGCGCCTTTGCCAGTTCGTCATCCCTGCGAAGGCAGGACAAGCGCGCAGCGCGAAGAACGTCCGAAGGATGGCCCCGAAGGGGCGAGCGGAGCGAGTCATCCAGTGAAGTACTCGTGCGCAGCACACAAATGCCTTTCGCAACGTTGCCATGGAAAGGCACTGGATTCCGGCCTTCGCCGGAATGACGATGCTGAGACATGACAATTCCGGGGCGGGCGCCGCAAGGTGTGCCGCCCCATGTCGTATCCATCCTTTTTTGCAGAGTGAGTGAGTGATGAGCCAGACCGCCCCGGAGCCCGTCGACCTGATGATCGAGGCACGCTGGGTCGTGCCGGTCGAGCCGCACGCGGTGGTGCTGGAGAACCACGCGGTGGTGGTGCAGGACGAGCGCATCGTGGCGCTGCTGCCGATCGCCGACGCGCGGCTTGCCTATGCGCCGCGCGAGCGCGTCGAACTGGGCGAGCACGCGCTGATCCCCGGCCTGGTCAACAGCCATACGCACAATCCGATGACCCTGCTGCGCGGCCTCGCCGACGACCTGCCGCTGATGGTGTGGCTGCAGCAGCACATCTGGCCGGCCGAGGCGAAGGTGATGGGGCCGGAGTTCGTGCGCGACGGCGTCGAGCTGGCGGTGGCCGAGATGCTGCGCGGCGGCACCACTTGCGCCAACGAGAACTACTTCTTCCCCGACGTGATCGGCGCCACCTACCGCAAGCTGGGTTTCCGCGCGGTGGTCGGCCTGCCGGTGATCGAGTTCCCCACCGCGTGGGCGAAAAGCCAGGACGAATATTTCGAGCGCGCCAGTGAAGTGCACGACAGCTTCCGCGGCGACCACCTGGTCAGCACCGCGTTCGCGCCGCACGCGCCGTACACGGTGTCGGACGAGAGCTTCGAGCGCATCCGCATGCTGTCCGACCAGCTCGACATCCCGGTGCACCTGCACACGCACGAGACCGCGCACGAGGTCGAGGACGAAAAGGCCAAGAGTGGCCTGCGCCCGTTCCAGCGCTTGCAGAAGCTGGGCCTGGTCAACGACCGCCTGATCGCCGTGCACATGACCCAGCTGACCGATGGCGAGATCGCCGCGTGCGCCGCCGCCGGCGTGTCGGTGGTGCATTGCCCGGAATCCAACCTCAAGCTCGCCTCCGGCTTCTGCCCGGCGGAAAAACTGCGCGTCGCTGGCGTCAACGTGGCACTCGGCACCGATGGCTGCGCCTCCAACAACGATCTGGACATGTTCGGCGAGATGCGTACCGCCGCACTGCTGGCCAAGGCGGTGGCCGGTGACGCCGCCGCGTTCGATGCGGCGTTCGCGCTGCGTGCGGCCACGCTCAACGGCGCGAAGGCGGTCGGACTGGAAGCGAAGATCGGCTCTATCGAAGTCGGCAAACAGGCCGATTTCGCCGCCGTGCGGTTGAGCGAACTGGAGACCCAGCCGATGTTCCACGTCATCTCGCAGCTGGTCTATGCCACTGGCCGTCACCAGGTCAGCGATGTGTGGATCGCCGGTCGACGCAAGTTGGCCGGGCGCGAGTTGGTCGGCATGGACACCGCCGCGATCCTGGAGCGCACGCGCGCCTGGCGCGAACGCATTGCCTCTGCCTGACCCGGAGTCTTCGATGAACCGTTACCTGATCCTGCTGGTCCGCCGGCCACACCTCGATCCGGCCGTGGTGCCGCTGCATCTGGCGTTCCTGGAGGGCTTGCGTGAAGAAGGTCGGGTGGAGCTGTCCGGCGGATTCAGCGACAAGTCCGGCGGTGCCTACGTGCTGCATGCGGCCGACCTCGCCGAGGCGACCGCGATCGTGCACGACGACCCGGCCCACGTCAGCGGCGGCTGGGATATCACGGTGTACGAGTGGCAAGCGCATTAAACTTCGTGCCTGCTCTTGAGGATTGGACGATGCACACGACACCCAACGTCAGCCCCGACGAGATCGCCCGCTTCGACAGCTTGGCGGCGCGCTGGTGGGATCCCGACGGCGAGTCGCGCCCGCTGCACGACCTCAATCCGGTGCGCGCCGCCTATATCGCGGCACGCGTCGACCTGCGCGGGGCCAAGGTCGCCGACGTCGGCTGTGGCGGTGGCCTGCTCAGCGAGACGCTGGCACGCGCCGGCGCGAAGGTTACCGGCATCGACCTGGGCGGCAAGGTGATCGATGTTGCGAAGCTGCACCTGCATGAATCCGGCCTCAGCGTCGACTACCGCGTGCAATCCTCAGCCGCGCTGGCCGCGGCCGAGCCGGAAAGTTTCGACGCGGTGTGCTGCATGGAACTGATCGAGCACGTGCCCGATCCGGCCGCGCTGGTGAACGACCTGGCCGCGATGCTGAAGCCGGGCGCGCGGCTGTTCATGTCCACCATCAACCGCACGCCGGCCGCGTTCGGCGCGGCGATCGTGGGGGCCGAATACGTGATGCGCATGCTGCCGCGCGGCACCCACCACTACGCGCAGTTCCTGAAGCCGTCCGAACTGGCCCGCCTGCTGCGGCATGCCGGGCTGGAACTGGAGGACGTCTCCGGACTGGCCTACAACCCGCTCAACCGCAAGGCCTGGCTGAGCCGGATCACCGCAATCAATTACGTGCTCAGCGCACGCAAGCCGGCATGAGGCCCTTGCCCGAAAACATCCAGGGCGTGCTGTTCGACCTGGACGGCACCTTGCTCGACAGCGCGCCCGATCTGTACGCCGCCTTGCTGGCGCAGTGCGCGGAAGAGGACGTGCCGCTGCCGCCGTACGCGCCGGTGCGCGAGGTGGTTTCGCGCGGCGCGCGTGCCGTGCTGCGCTGTGCGTTTGCCGAGCGCGGCGAAGCTGCGCTGGAGGCGCTGGTGCCGCGTTACCTGCAGCTGTACCAGGATGTGATGGCGCAGCAGACGCGCTCGTTCGACGGCGTCGACGAGCTGCTGACGCGGATCGAGGCGCACGGACTGCGCTGGGGCATCGTCACCAACAAGGCGGCGTTCCTCACCGACGAACTGGTCGCCCGCATCGGCTGGGCGCAGCGCGCCAGTGCGGTGGTTTCCGGCGATACCCTGACAGTAAAGAAACCTGATCCGGCGCCGGTGCTGCTGGCCTGCGAACGCGCCGGCGTCGCGCCCGCGCACAGCCTGTTCGTCGGCGACGACCGCCGCGACGTCCTGGCCGGCGCCGCCGCCGGCCTGTACACGGTGGCGGTGAGCTGGGGCTATCTCGATGGCGGCGATCCGCATGCGTGGGGCGCCGACAAGGTACTGGACCATCCGGCCGAACTGGCCGAACTGCTGCAGCTGCAGCCGGTCGCGGCATGATCGAGCTGATCGAACAAAACGCCGTGCTGCAAGGCTTCATCGACAAGTGGCTGGCGGTGCAACCGCAACAGCGCATCGCGCTGGTGTTCGTCGATGGCCGGCGCTATCCCGGCCACATCGCGCTGGCCGCGCTGGAGCAGGAACTGCTCGGCGCCGCCTACGGGATCCGCGAGCCGCAGGTGGCCACGGCCAAGCTCAACTGGTGGGCCGAGGAGCTGGCCGGTGCATCGGCCAGCGGCGGCCGCCACCCGCTGACCCAGGTGTTGTTCGACGACGAACGCGCGCATGCCATCGCCAGCGACCTGTGGCTGGCCCCGGTGCTGGCGGCCATGGCGCAGCTGGAGCAGGGCACCGCGACGGATTTTGCCGCGCAGCTCGAGGCGGCGATGCCGCTGCATGGTGCGTTGGCCGCGCTGGAAACCGCCTGGTGGTACGGCGCCGATGCGTCAGCGGCGCGGGCGTCGCGGGTCGCCGTGTTGAATCACCTGTTGTATGCGCTGCTGCGGCTGGAGCAGGATGCCGAACGCGATCGTCTGCCGCTGCCGATGGCGCGGCTGGCGCGGCATGGCCTGAGGCGCGCGCAATTGCGCAGCCACGGTGCGGCGCGACAGCAGGCGGTCAAGGCGCAGCTGGACGACCTGCTGGCCAGTTGGGCGGAGTCGGCCACGCTGGCCGGGCCGCTCAGCGTGTTTCGCGCACTGGAATCGCGCCAGGCGAACAAGCTGGCGCAGCGCGCGGCGCGGGCCGACGATGCGCTGGCGGTATTGCAGGCCGGCCACTCGCGCGCCGGGCTGGCGACCTCGCTGCAGGCCTGGCAGGCCGCCCGCGCGTGGCGCCGGCAGATGGCGTAAAACGACCCGGGACGCAGTGTTTCCATCACACCACTATTGCGCGGCGGCCTGCTTGCCCCAAGATTGCTTGCTTTGCGGCGACCCGTTCGCCGATGTCAGGACTCCCACCATGCCGAACCAGGAAAATACCGCCCGCCTGCTGCCCGATGTCGCCGTGCACGCGCAACCGCATCTTGCCGGCGCGCTGGACTGGGTCGGCATGGCCGATATCCAGGTGCCGGTGCTGTTCGACGCCGGCGATGGCCACGCGCAGCGCGCCAGTGCCCGGGTCGGCGCCTTCGTCAACCTGAACCGGCCGGACAAGCGCGGCATCCACATGTCGCGCCTGTACCTGCAGGTCGAGCAGGCGCTGAGCACGCAGACGCTGAGTGCCGACATGCTGCATGCGCTGCTGCGCGGCTTTCTCGACTCGCACAAGGACCTGTCCGACCGCGCCTGCCTCAGCATCCATTTCGAGCACCTAGTGCGCCGCCCGGCCCTGAAAAGCGCCAACAGCGGCTGGCGCGCGTACCCGGTATGCATCGAGGCCAGCCTCACCGGCGACGAGTTCCTGCTGGAGTTCGGCACCGAGGTGGTCTACTCCTCGACCTGCCCGGCCTCGGCCGCGCTGTCACGCCAGTTGATCCAGGACCAGTTCGCCAGCGACTTCGACGCCGCCAGTCCGCTCGACCACGCCGCGGTGCTGGCCTGGCTTGGCAGCGAGCGCGGCATCGTGGCCACCCCGCACGCCCAGCGCAGCGTGGCGCGCCTGCGCATCCGCCCGGTGGTCGGCGCGGGCTTCCACCTCATTGGCCTGATCGATCGCGTCGAGCACGCACTCGGCACGCCGGTGCAGACCGCGGTGAAGCGCGAAGACGAACAAGCCTTCGCGCTGGCCAACGGCGGCAATCTGATGTTCTGCGAGGACGCCGCCCGGCGCATCCAGAAGGCGCTCGACACCGACGTCGCGCTGAGCGATTTCCACGTCCGCGTCGAACACCAGGAGAGCCTGCATCCGCATGATGCGGTGGCATACGCCAGCAAGGGTGTGGAAGGCGGCTACGGCTCCACGCCGTGACAGCCGCTTGGCAGGGAGCGACCCGCGAAGCATCCGTTCGGCAATCGTGTTGACGCGGCCGTGCCTCAGGGGGAAGTGGGTGTGGAAGCGGCGGCCTTCTGCTTCTACCGATCAATGAACGTCAGGGGGATCTTCCCGGCAACGACAGCGGGGGAAATGAAAGTTGTCGGGTACCGGGTCTTCGCCGCCCGTGCACAATGGCTGGCAGCGTAGCAGCCGCCAACCAGTCAGCAGGCTGCCGCGCCACGGGCCGAAGCGGGTGACCGCAATCCGTGCATAATCGGAACAAGTGGGGTGGAAGCGGCAACGCGGGCCAAGCAGGGGACTGAGCCAGCGCTTGTACAAACGCAGCATCCACAGTATCAATCGGGTCAGGACATTCACGGTGCCGGAGCGGCTTGCGGCGGGTAGTGGTACAAGTATTCCAGAAGCGAGCTTGCTGGTGTAGGACACATGGGCTATAACACCCGGCCGCCACGGCCAAAAACGGTGAAGGGATATGGCGAAAACGACGCGTAGTTCGACCGCCGCCAAGGCGCAGAAGGGCAAGACTTCGGCTGACGTCAAGGCCGGCAAGTCGAAGACAGCTGGAAGCAAGGGGCGGACCGTGAAGAGCGCCAGCAAGGCACCTGCAAGGACCAGCCGCGGTGCGGCCAGCAAGACGGCGACGAAGAAAGTCGCGGCCAGGCCGGTGGCTGCCAGGAAACCGGTCGCCAAGCCCGCGGTCAAGAAAGCTGTCACCAAGTCGCCAGCGAAGAAAGCCAGCCCGGCGAAGAAGCCTGTCGCGAAGAAGGCAGCCGTGAAGAAAACGGCCGTGAAGAAAGTGGCGGCCAGGAAGGTCGTTGCGAAGAAGCCGGCGCCGAAGAAGGCTGCCGTCAAGAAGGTCGTCGTCAAGAACGCCAAGCCCAAGAGTGCCGCCGCCAGGAAACCGGCAGCAAAACCGGTGACCAAGGTGGTCGCCAAGAAAGCACCGCCAGCCAAACCCGTGGCCAGGCATGCCGCGAAGCCGGTGGCGAAACCGGCGGCCAAGCCGGCCACCAAGCCGGCCACCAAGCCGACCGCGAAACCCGTTGCCAAGCCGGCACCGGTGGCGGTTGTCAAAAGCGCATCCCCGGCACCCGCCAGCACCCTGTTCAAGGGCAAGGTGGCGAGTGCAACCGCCATGGTGACACCGCGTGCAGCCCCAGCCGCCGCGCATCATGCCTCTTCCCACAAAAATCAGAAAACCTCGTTGTCCCCAATGAATAGACTTGCTTCAAAAAAACTCGATAACGGCATCACCCGCGAAGACGGGCGGTACGCGTTACCTTCCACCAGCAACATCACGTTGCCCAAGGGTTATCACCCCTCGCCGAACGAGGAGTACATGAACCCGATGCACCTGGCCTACTTCCGCAACAAGCTGCGCGACTGGCGCGATCAGCTGGTGGAAGAGTCGCGCCAGACCATGGACAACCTGCGCGAGGAGGTGCGTGACGTAGGCGACGAAGCCGAACGGGCCACCCGCGAGACCGAAAACTCACTGGAGCTTCGTACCCGCGATCGTTACCGCAAGCTGATCTCGAAGATCGACAAGGCGCTGCGGCGGATCGAGGAAGGCAGCTACGGTTTCTGCGAAGAGACCGACGAGGAAATCGGCATCGACCGTCTCGACGCGCGTCCGATCGCGACGCTGTCGCTGGATGCGCAGGAGCGCCGCGAGCACCTGCAGAAGCAGATGGGGGATTGATTTCTGCGCTCCTCCGTGAGCGCAAAGATCAAGCCCGGCATCCGTGCCGGACTCTTCAAAAAAGCCCCGCTTCGAGCGGGGCTTTTTGCGTGGAACGAAGCGAAAGGCGAGGTGCCACGTCGCTTGCTCACTCCTTAGCTTGCGGCCGTCGCGGCGTAGCCCTTCAATTTCGCCAGCATCGCCGCCAGCCCGTTCGAGCGCGTGGGCGAGAGATGCTTGGCCAGGCCGATCGTGCCGATGAAGGTGGGTTCGGTGGCGACGATCTCCGTGGCCGGACGATCGGAATAGACGCGCAACACCAGGGCGATCAGGCCGGAGACGATCGCCGAATCGCTGATCGCCTCGAAATGCATCTTCGATGCATCGCCACTGGGCACCAGCCAGACCATCGACTGGCAGCCGTGCACGCGGTGCTCTTCCGTCTTCCACGCTTCGGGGAAGGCTGGTAGCTGCTTGCCGAGATCGATCAGGTACTGGTAACGCTCGGTCCAGTCGCCGAAGAACGCGAATTCCTCGGCGATGTCCTGCTGGGCCTGCTCGGCGCTGGTGATGGCAATGGCGTTCATGCGGATATTATCGCGCGGACAAGCTGAATTCACGAGTGCATGCCGGCATCGCTCAGCCTTTCGCCACACTCCAGCGCGTGCCCTGGGCGCCGTCCTCGATCGCGATGTTCATGGCTGCCAGTTCGTCGCGGATCGTGTCGGCGCGTGCGAAATCGCGGGCGGCACGGGCGGCCTGGCGCTGTTGCAGTAGCTCCTCGATGTGCGCCGCGTCGACCGTGCTCTCGCCGCGCCTGAACCAGGCTTCCGCATCCTGCTGCAGCAGGCCGAGCAGGGCGCCGCCGCCGAGCAGGGTGGCTTTCGCCTCGGCGCTGCCGGACTGGCGCGCGGCATCGGCCAGCACAGACAGCTCGGCCAGCGCCTGCGGCGTGTTGAGGTCGTCGCACAAGGCTGCCTCGATGCGTTCCGGCACCGGCAATTCCCCGGCCGGCAGTTCGACGCCGGCGAGGTCGCGCAGCACGCGATACCAGCCGTCCAGCGTGCTGGTCGCCTGGGTGATGGCCGCTTCGGACCAGTCCAGCGGCTGCCGGTAGTGGCCGCTCAGCAGGCGCAGGCGCAGCGCCTCGGGCGGATGCAGCTGCAGCAACTCATGCACCAGCAGCACGTTGCCCAGCGACTTGGACATCTTGCGGCCGTCGAAGGTGAGCATGCCGTTGTGCATCCACCAGCGCGCGAACACCTTGCCGCCGTGCGCGCAGGTGGACTGGGCGATTTCGTTCTCGTGATGCGGGAACAGCAGGTCGACGCCACCGGCGTGGATGTCGATGGTGTCGCCCAGGTGCGCCGCGCTCATCGCCGAGCACTCGATGTGCCAGCCGGGCCGGCCCACACCCCACGGGCTGTCCCAGCCGGGCAGGTCGGACGTGGACGGTTTCCACAGCACGAAGTCGCCGGCGTTGCGCTTGTATGGGGCCACCTCGACGCGGGCGCCGGCGAGCAGTTCCTCGGGGTCACGCCCGGACAACTCGCCATAGGCGGGGAACGAGCCGACGTCGAACAGCACATGGCCCTCGGCGGCATAGGCGTGGCCGCTGTCCAGCAGGCTTTCGATCATCGTGATGATCGGGCCGATGTGGGTGGTGGCGTGCGGCTCGATGTCCGGCGGCGCCACGCCGAGTCCGGCCATGTCCTCGCGATAAGCCTGCGCGAAGCGGCCGGTGATCGTGCCGATCGGCACGCCCTGCTGCTGCGCGGCGGTGTTGATCTTGTCATCGACGTCGGTGATGTTGCGGGCGTACAACACCTGCGGATAGTGCCGGCGCAGCAGGCGCACCAGCACGTCGAACACCACCGGTCCGCGCGCATTGCCGATGTGCACGTAGTTGTAGACGGTGGGGCCGCACAGGTACATCGTCACGCGCTCGGGATCGAGCGGGGCGAATGGCTCGGTGCGGCGGGTCAGGCTGTTGTAGAGCGATATCGGCATCGGTGGGATCCGCAACGTGGGACGACGCAGGGCAGCGCGCGGCCAGCCCGGTATCTTAACAAGGTGTAAGTGGCCGAGTCGCGCAAGGCCCGCCGGGAACGTGTTCTAAGCGTGTATTCAGCGTGATCTTGCTGCAATGCTGCCAGTACGCGTGCAAACGCGCCCGTGGTTTCGAGATTGGAGGTCGTGATGACCAAGCTGTGGCTTTCCGCACTGGTACTTGCCGTGATGGCGACCGGCGTCCATGCGCAGGATGGGCGCTACGCCAATACCGATGACAACGCCCACTACGGCTGGGCCGATGTACTGCGCGCGGACCCGGTGCAAGGTGTTACCCGCACCGAAGTACCGCGGCAGGAATGCTACGAGCAGCCGGTGGTCCGCCGCGAGGGCGGCAACAGCACGGCCGGCACGGTGCTGGGCGCCGTGATCGGTGGCGTGCTGGGCAACACCGTGGGCAAGGGCGACGGGCGCAAGGCGGCGACTGTCGTCGGTGCCGTGGCAGGCGGTGCGGTGGGCAACCGGGCGGCCGGTCGCGGTGGCGAGTACGAAACCACCCAGACCCAGTGTCGCGAGGTCAGCTCGGTCAGCGAGCAGCGCCGGATCATCGGCTACGACGTGGAATACCGCTATCGCGGCGAGGTCTACACGTCGCGCCTGAACTACGATCCGGGCGAGCGTCTGCGCGTGCGCGTGCGGGTCGATCCCGCCGACTGATTCACCCGCATGATCGTCGCCGCCACTCGTTGGCGGCGATCTTTTTTCGGGATCCGGTTTTTTTTGTTGCACGGCAGCGAAATTGCCGCCATGATGCGCACTCTCTAAGTTTGGTATCCGCATGTCCACAGCCGTCTATACCGCCACCGTACTGACCAGCGCCCGCGCGGCTGCTGGCATGACGTCGCGTGCGCGCCGACCGTTGTATGGACACTCGGCCGGGTAGGCAGTCGCACGCGTTTCATGTGCATCGACGACAAAACCCGGCCTGCGTGCCGGGTTTTTTGTTGGTTTATTTCACGCGGGTCCATTCGCAACACCCCGGCCATTTATGGCCGGACCACACAATCTGGCGCGAATCCATTCGCAACATCCCGGCCATCCATGGCCGGACTCCTCGACAGGGCATCGACTTCATGACCATTCGGCATTTCTTGACCACCCAGGATTACAGCCGTGCCGAGATCGACGCGCTGCTGGAGCAGGCGGCGGCGATCAAGCGTTCGCCACGCGGCCAGCAACTGGCCGGCAAGTCGATCGCGCTGCTGTTCTTCAATCCGTCGATGCGTACCCGCACCAGCTTCGAGCTGGGCGCGTTCCAGCTGGGTGGCCACGCGATCGTGCTGGCACCGGGCAAGGACGCGTGGCCGATCGAGTTCGAAGTGGGCAGCGTGATGGACGGCGATACCGAGGAACATATCGCCGAGGTGGCGCGGGTGTTGTCGCGCTACGTCGACCTGATTGCGGTGCGCGCGTTCCCGAAGTTCCAGGACTGGGCAGTGGATCGGCAGGACAAGGTGATCAAGGCGTTCGCGCAGTACGCGACGGTACCGGTGATCAACATGGAGACGATCACCCACCCCTGCCAGGAGCTGGCCCACGCGTTGGCGCTGAAGGAGCACCTGGGCGACCTGCAGAACAAAAAGTACGTGCTGACCTGGACCTATCATCCGAAGCCGCTGAACACCGCGGTGGCGAACTCCGCGCTGCTGATCGCGACCAAGATGGGCATGGACGTGACCTTGCTGTGCCCCACGCCCGATTACGTGCTCGACGAGCGCTACATGGCGTTTGGCCGTCTGAACGCCGAGCAGAACGGTGGCTCGCTGAAGGTCAGTCACAACATCGAGGAAGCCTACGCCGGCGCCGACGTGGTCTACGCCAAGAGCTGGGGCGCGCTGCCGTTCTTCGGCCGGTGGGAGCAGGAAAAGCCGGTTCGCGAAGCGAGCAAGCACTTCATCGTCGACGAGGCGAAGATGGCGCTGACCAACCGCGGCCTGTTCAGCCACTGCCTGCCGCTGCGCCGGAACATCAAGGCCACCGACGCGGTGATGGATTCGCCCGCCTGCATCGCCATCGACGAGGCCGAGAACCGCCTGCATGTGCAGAAGGCGGTGATGGCTTCGTTGATCAGTCAGGGTTGAGCAGATCATGTATACGCCCAAGCATTTCGTGGAAACCCGCGTCGAGGCCCTGCACGGGTTGATCCGTGCGTATCCGTTCGCCACGCTGGTGACTCTTACGGCCGATGGCTTGACGGCCAATCACCTGCCGTTCGAACTCGTCGGCGACGTGCTGCACGGCCATGTCGCGCGCGGCAACGAACTGGCGCGACTGGATGGCGCCGAGGTGCTGCTGGTGTTCCAGGGGCCGGACGGCTACATCAGCCCGAACTGGTACCCGAGCAAGCACGAGACCGGGCGCGAGGTGCCGACCTGGAACTACGCGGTAGTGCATGTGCACGGCCGGTTGCGCGTGATCGACGACGCGATATGGCTGCGCCGCCTGCTGGAAACCCTGACCGATCACCATGAAGCGGGCCAGCCGCAGCCGTGGAAGATCAGCGATGCGCCGGACGACCACATCGAGACGTCGTTGCGCGCGATCGTCGGCCTCGAAATCGCGATCGATCGCATCGAGGGCAAGTTCAAGCTGAGCCAGAACCATCCCGCACGCAATCGCGCGGGCGTGATCACCGGGCTGTGCGAGCGTGACGGTGATGGCGATGCTGAACTGGCCGCATGGATGACTCAACAAGAGGAATCGAAACCGTGAACCATCAGCATCACTATCGCGTCGGCGTGGAGTGGACCGGCAATCTCGGCACGGGTACGGACGGCTACCGCAACTACCGCCGCGACCACGTGATCCGCATCGACGGCAAGCCGGCGATCGCCGGTTCCTCCGACCCCGCGTTCCGCGGCGATGCCACCCGGCACAACCCCGAGGACATGCTGGTCGCTGCGCTGTCGACCTGCCACATGCTGTCCTACCTGCACATGGCCACCGTGGCCGGCGTGGTGGTCACGGCGTACTCCGACGCCGCGGAAGGCACGATGGCCACCGAAGGCGACGGTGGCCGCTTCGTCGAAGTGGTACTGCACCCCACCGTGACGGTCAGCGCCGCCAGCGACCCGGCCAAGGCCGAAGCAGCACACGAGGCGGCGCACCACGCCTGCTTCATTGCCAATTCCGTGAATTTCCCGGTGCGCTGCGAGCCGCGCATCGTCATCGCATCCGTTTAGTCGTTTTCATTTCCAGGATCTGCAAGTCATGAGCAAAGACATCGTCCTCGCCTTTTCCGGTGGCCTCGACACCAGTTTCTGCGTGCCCTATCTGCAGGAGCGCGGCTGGGCCGTGCATACCGTGTTCGCCGATACCGGCGGTGTCGATGCGGAGGAGCGCGCCTTCATCGAGAACCGCGCGAAGGAACTGGGCGTGGCCAGTCACGTCACCGTGGATGGCGGCCCGGCGATCTGGGCGGGCTTCGTCAAGCCGTTCGTGTGGGCCGGCGAGGGCTACCAGGGGCAGTACCCGCTGCTGGTGTCCGACCGCTACCTGATCGTCGAGGCCGCGCTGAAGCGTGCCGCCGAACTGGGCACGAAGGCGGTCGCACACGGCTGCACCGGCATGGGCAACGACCAGGTGCGTTTCGACCTGGCGGTGAAAGCGCTGGGCGACTACCAGATCGTGGCGCCGATCCGCGAGATCCAGAAGGAACATACGCAGACGCGCGCCTACGAGCAGAAGTACCTGGAAGACCGCGGCTTCGGCGTGCGCGCCAAGCAGCAGGCGTACACCATCAACGAGAATCTGCTCGGACTGACCATGTCCGGCGGCGAGATCGACAAGTGGCAGGCGCCCGGCGCCGGCGCGGTGGGCTGGTGCAAACCGCGTGCCGAATGGCCGTCCAAACCGCTGCAGGTGAAGATCGGCTTCGTCAACGGCGAGGCGGTGACGCTGGACGGCGAGGCGATCGCCGGGCACCAGATGCTGGCGAAGCTCAATGGCCTGTTCGCGCAGTACGGCGTGGGCCGCGGCCTCTATACCGGCGACACCACGATCGGCCTGAAGGGCCGCATCATCTTCGAGGCGCCGGGCCTGATCGCGCTGCTCACCGCGCACCGCGCGCTGGAAGAGGCCGTGCTCAGCAAGCAGCAGAACCGCTTCAAGCCCGAGGTGGCACGCAAGTGGGTGGAGCTGGTTTACGAGGGCTTTTTCCACGACCCGCTGAAGACCGACCTGGAGGCGTTCCTGGCCTCCAGCCAGTCCACCGTCAACGGCACGGTGACGCTGGAGACGCACGGCGGCAGCGTCGGTGCGGTGGCGGTGGAGTCGAAGCACATCCTCAACGCCAAGGGCGCCACCTACGCGCAGTCGGCCGACTGGGGCGTGGAGGAGGCCGAGGGCTTCATCAAGCTGTTCGGCATGAGTTCGACGCTGTGGGCCGAGGTCAATCGGTCGTGAACCGGGAGTCGGGAGTCGGGAATCGGGATTCGTCGGTGCTGCTCGACGCGACGCTGGAGCACTTGCGGGCGCTGGTCGGTTTCGACACGCGCAATCCGCCGCGCGCGATCGACACCGGCGGCATCTTCGATTACCTGCGCGCGCAGTTGCCAGGCTTCGACGTGACGGTGACCGATTTCGGTGCCGGCGCGGTGGCCTTGCACGCCGTGCGCGGCGAGCCGAAGATCCTGTTCAACGTGCACCTGGACACGGTGCCGGATTCGCCCGCGTGGACGGCCGACCCGCACACGTTGAGGGTCACGGCCGATCGCGCGATCGGCTTGGGCGCGTGCGACATCAAGGGTGCGGCGGCGGCGTTGCTGGCGGCGGCGAATGCCAGCAATGGCGATCTCGCGCTGCTGTTTTCCACCGACGAGGAAGCGAACGATGCACGCTGCATCGCGGGCTTCCTGCGCGAGCCGCATGCCTACGAAGCGGTGATCGTGGCCGAGCCCACCAAGGGCGAGGCGGTGCTGGCGCATCGTGGCATCCAGTCCGTGTTGATGCGCTTCGCCGGCCATGCCGGGCACGCCTCGGGTGAGCAAAAGCCCAGCGACAGCGCGCTGCATCAGGCGGTGCGCTGGGGCAATGCGGCGCTGGATTTCGTGGCGGCGCAGTCGCACGAGCGCTTCGGTGGTCTCACCGGCCTGCGCTTCAACATCGGCCGTGTCGAGGGCGGCATCAAGGCGAACATGATCGCGCCTACGACGGAGGTGCGCTTCGGTTTCCGTGCGCTGCCCACGATGAGTCCGGAACATCTGCTGATCCGCTTCCGCAATCTGGTGGATCCACAACCGGTGGAATTCACGGAGACTTTCCGCGGCGCCTCGCTGCCCGCCGGCGACACGGCGAACGCCGAGGCCAACCGGCTGGTCGCGCGCGACCTCGCCGACGAGCTGGGCATTCCGGTCGGCAATGCGGTGGACTTCTGGACCGAGGCGGCGCTGTTCTCCGCTGCCGGCTACACCGCCTTCGTCTACGGCCCCGGCGACATCGCCCAGGCGCACAGCGCCGACGAGTGGGTCGCGCTCGATCAATTGCAGCACTACGCAACAACGATATTCCGGATCATCGACAATGGACACGGCTAAGCACAACACCCGCAAGACCATCGTGCGCCTGCTTTCGAGCATGGGCAGCGCGAAGGAAATCCAGCAGTACCTCAAGCGCTTCTCCGAGCTGGACGCCAAGCGTTTCGCCGTGGTGAAAGTCGGCGGCGCGGTGCTGCGCGACGAGCTGGCCGACCTCGCCTCGTCGCTGACCTTCCTGCAGCAGGTGGGCCTCACACCGATCGTGCTGCATGGCGCGGGCCCGCAGCTGGACGAGGAGCTGGCCGCCGCCGGCATCGAGAAGCAGACCGTGGGCGGCCTGCGCGTGACCTCGCCGAAGGCGCTGGGCATCGTGCGCCGCGTGTTCATGCAGCAGAACCTGAAGCTGGTGGAAGCGCTGCAGTCGATGGATACCCGCGCCACCGCGGTGCCGTCGGGCGTGTTCATGGCCAGCTACCTCGACCGCGATGCCCTGGGCCTGGTCGGCAAGGTGGAGAGCATCAACCTGGCGCCGATCGAGGCCAGCCTGCGCGCGAACTCGATCCCGGTGATCGCCAGTCTCGGCGAGACCGACGAGGGGCAGATTCTCAACGTCAACGCCGACGTCGCCGCCAACGAACTGGTGCGCGTGCTGCAGCCGTACAAGATCGTGTTCCTCACCGGCACCGGCGGTCTGCTCGACGGCCAGGGCAAGCTGATCGACTCGATCAACCTGTCCACCGAGTTCGAACACCTGATGGCGCAGCCGTGGATCAACGGCGGCATGCGCCTGAAGATCGAGCAGATCGCCGACCTGCTGGCCGACCTGCCGCTGACCTCGTCGGTGTCGATCACCCGGCCGTCCGAACTGGCGAAGGAACTGTTCACCCACAAGGGCTCCGGCACCCTGGTCCGGCGCGGCGAGCGGGTGCTGAGGTTCGCATCGTGGGAAGGCATCGACCTGGCACGCATGCGCACGCTGATCGAATCCAGCTTCGGCCGCACCCTGGTGCCGGATTATTTCGAGCGCACGAAACCGTTTCGCATCTACGTCAGCGAGAACTACCGCGCCGCGATGATCCTCAGCATGGAAGACGTCGACCACGAGCAGGGCCTGCCGTACCTGGACAAGTTCGCCGTGCTCGACGATGCCCAGGGCGAAGGCCTGGGCCGCGCCGTGTGGCAGGTGATGCGCGAGGAGCATCCGCAGTTGTTCTGGCGCTCGCGCCACGGCAACCCCGTCAATCATTTCTACTACGCCGAATCGGATGGCTGCATCAAGCAGCCGCGCTGGAAGGTGTTCTGGTACGGCATCGATGACCTCGACACGATCTCCCGCTGCGTGGCGCACTGCGCGCAGCGCCAGCCGACACTGACGGACTGAGCCATGGGCACCCAGAAGAAACGCGTCGGCATCGTCGGCGCCCGCGGCCACACCGGCACCGAACTGATCCGCCTGATCGCGGCGCACCCGGCGCTGGAGCTGGCCTTCGTCTCTTCGCGCGAGCTGGATGGCCAGCGCGTGGCCGATCACGTCGACGGCTACGCCGGCGAACTGCGTTATGCCAGCCTGGACCCGGCCGCGGTGGCGGCGCAGGCTGCCGACGTGGTGATCCTGGCGCTGCCAAACGGCAAGGCGGCTCCCTATGTCGAGGCGATCGACGCGGCGAAGCCGGACACGCTGATCCTCGATCTCTCCGCCGACTACCGCTTCGACAAAGGCTGGTACTACGGCCTCCCCGAACTCACCCGTGAGCGGTGGCGCGGCGAGAAACACATCAGCAACCCCGGCTGCTACGCCACCGCGATGCAGCTCTCGATTGAACCGCTGAAAGACCTGCTGGCCGCGCCGCCGGTGTGCTTCGGTGTATCCGGCTATTCCGGCGCCGGCACCACGCCGTCGGACAAGAACGATCCGGAAAAGCTGCGCGACAACCTGATGCCGTACGCGCTCACCGGCCACATGCACGAGAAGGAAGCCTCGTTCCGGCTCGGCGTGCCGGTGGAGTTCATGCCGCACGTGGCGCCGCACTTTCGCGGCCTCACCGTCACCTGCAACCTGTATCTCTCGCGGCCGCTGAAGCGCGAGGATGTGCTGCAGCGCTTCCGCGCCGCCTACGGCAACGAGAAGCTGGTCAGCGTGACCGACGAGGCACCGTGGGTCAGCCGCATCGCGCATCGTCACCATGCCGAGGTCGGCGGCTTCGCGGTCTCGGCCGACGGCAAGCGCGTGGTGATCGTGGCCACGCTGGACAACCTGCTCAAGGGCGCCGCGACGCAGGCGATGCAGAACATCAACCGCGCGATCGGCGTGGACGAATACACCGCGATCCCACTGTCGTAGGAGCCCGCTCGCGGGCGATGCTCTTGCTCCGGGCGTTGCAGAAAACAAGCATCGCCCGCGAGCGGGCTCCTACAAAAGTACGTACCAGGACACCACCATGACCCAACCCCTCTGGCAAAAAGCCGGCATCCAGATCGACGCGAAGATCATGCAGTTCCTCGCCGGCGACGACGTGTTGCTGGATCGCGAGTTCTTCCTGCACGACATCACCGCCAGCAAGGCGCACGTGGAAGGGCTGGCCAATATCGGCGTGGTCAGCGCCGACGAAGCGGCGGCGTTGAAGCGCGAGCTGGATGTGCTGGCCGCCGATTTCACCAGCGGCGCGTTCGTGCTGGACGAACGCTACGAGGATGGCCATTCGGCGATCGAGGCTCGGCTCACCGAGCGCCTCGGCGACGCCGGCCGCCGCGTGCACACCGGGCGCAGCCGCAACGACCAGATCCTGGTCGCCACCCGCTTGTGGCTGAAGGACAAGCTTGTTGCGCTGGAAATACATTGCCGCACCATCGCCGAAGCCTGCCTCGAACGCGCCGCGCAGCCGGCGCTGCCGCTGCCGGGCTACACCCATCTGCAGCGCGCCGTGGTGTCGTCCACCGCGATGTGGTTCGCCGGCTTCGCCGAGGCTTTCATCGACAACACGCTGCGTGCGCGGCAGACGCTGGCGTTGATCGACGCCAATCCGCTGGGCACCGCCGCCGGCTACGGCGTGAACCTGAAGCTGGATCGCCAGCACACCACTCGGGCGCTCGGCTTCGCGCGCATGCAGATCAGCCCGATCTACGCGCAGTTGTCGCGCGGCAAGTTCGAGATGGCGGTGCTCGAAGCGATCGGCGGCGCGCTGCTCGATCTGCGCCGGCTGGCATGGGACCTGTCGCTGTTCACCACCGCCGAGTTCAACTTCGTCAAGCTGCCGGCCGAGTACACCACCGGCAGCTCGATCATGCCGAACAAGCGCAACCCCGACGTGATCGAACTGCTGCGCGCCAGCTACGCCAGCGTGGCCGCCGCGCGCACCGAGATCGAACAGCTGCTGTCGCTGCCGTCCGGCTACCAGCGCGACCTGCAATTCTCCAAGGGTTCGCTGTTCCACGGCGTGCGTCACGGCCTGGGCGCACTGGAACTGGTGCCCGACTTGCTGGCGCGGCTTGAGTGGAACGCGGGGGCGATGCGTGCCGCGATCGAGCCGGCGATGTACGCCACCGACGTGGCGATCGAACAGGCCGCGGCCGGCGTGCCGTTCCGCGATGCCTATCGCGCTGCGGCGGAAACTGCGGCTTCCGCAGGGCAGGGGCGCACTCCGGAAAGCAGCCTCGCCGCACGTGTTTCGCCGGGTGCCGGAGACGATTTGCGCCTGGACGAAATGCACGCGCGCCTGCGCGCTTTCGACGACTGAGCGGAGTACGGGCATGACGGCGATCGACACGGAGAACGCGCGCACCGAGCTGCCCGAACAGGCACTGCCGCCGTGGCGCCGCGCTGTGCTGAAAGTGGGCAGCAACCTGCTCGCTGCCGATGGCGGCGGCCTCACGCCGCGGTACGCCGAAGCCTTGGCTGATTTCATCGCCGCCAGCCACACGGACGGTCGTCAGATCGTGCTGGTGTCCTCCGGCGCGGTGGCGGCGGGCCGCGCACTGCTGCGTCAGCATGCCAGCGATGGCGGTGGCCTCGCCGCGCGGCAGGCGCTGGCCGCGCTGGGCCAGGCGCCGATGATCGCGCTATGGCAGTCGCTGTCTGCACGGCCGGTGGCACAGGTGCTGCTGACCCATGACGACCTGCGCAACCGCCGCCGCTACCTCAACGCGCGCGCCACCCTGCGCGAGCTGCTGCAGCTTGGCGTGCTGCCGGTGATCAACGAGAACGACACCGTCTCGGTGGATGAGCTGAAGCTCGGCGACAACGACAACCTCGCGGCCATCGTGGCCGCGCTGGTCGACGCCGACCTGCTGCTGATCGCCTCCGACGTCGATGCGCTGTACAGCGCCGACCCGCGGCGCGATCCCGCGGCCGTACCGATCGCGCAGGTAGCAACACTGACCCCGGAGATCGTCGCGATGGCCGGCGACAGCGGCAGCGCGGCCGGCACCGGCGGCATGCACACCAAGCTGCAGGCGGCAGCGAAAGCTGCCGCCGCCGGCATCCCCACGGCCTTGTTCAGCGGACGCGAGACGGCCACCGTGCAGGCGCTGCAACGCGGGCAGCTGCGCGGTACGCTGATCGCCGCGGCTTCCACACGATTGCAGGCGCGCAAGTACTGGCTGCGCCACGCACCCGCTGCACCGGGCCGCATCCGCATCGACGCCGGTGCAGTGAAGGCGCTGGCCGGCGGGCGCGTCTCGTTGCTGCCGGGCGGCGTGCTCGGCGCCGACGGCGACTTCCACCGCGGCGACCTGGTGGAGATCGTCGACATGGACGGCGCCGCCGTTGCGCGCGGACTCAGCCAATACGGTGCCGCCGAGGTGCGCCGTCTGGCCGGCCGGCACAGCCGCGAGATCGACGGCGTGCTCGGCTACAGCTACGGCGACGAGGTGGTGCATCGCGACGACCTCGTCAGCATGAATCGCCCGGTTGCGTCCGGGCAGGAGATCAACGCATGAGTACGATCCGCGAACAGGCACTGGCTTGCCGTGACGCCGCCCAGGTCGTTGCGGCGCTGGGCAGCGAGGCGAAGCGCACGCTGCTGCGCAACATGGCCGCGGCGCTGGAAGCGCAGTCCGCCGCGGTGCTGGCCGCCAATGCCGAGGACATGCGCCAGGCCGTGGCGAAAGGCGTGCAGGACGCCATGCTCGACCGCCTGCGGCTGGACGAAGCGCGCGTGGCCGGCATCGCCGGCGCGCTGCGCGAGGTGGCCGAATTGCCCGATCCGGTCGGCGTGACGACCCGCCATGAGACGCGGCCGAACGGGCTGTCGGTCGAGCGCGTGCGCATTCCGCTCGGCGTGATCGCGATGATCTACGAGGCGCGCCCCAACGTCACCGCCGACGCCGCGGCGCTATGCCTGATGGCCGGCAACGCGGTGATCCTGCGCGGCGGCTCCGAGGCGATCCATTCCAACCTCGCCATCGCCGCGGCATTGCATGCCGCGCTGCGCACGCACGGCGTGCCCGAGGCGGCGGTGACGGTGTTGCAGGATCTCAGCCGCGAGGCAATGGTCGAACTGCTGCAACTCGTCGACATCGTCGACCTGGCCATCCCGCGCGGCGGCGAAGGCCTGATCCGCTTCGTCGCCGAGCACGCGCGGGTACCGGTGATCAAGCACTACAAGGGCGTTTGCCATCTGTACGTGGACCGCGCCGCCGACCCCGACCTGGCGTTGAATCTGCTGATCGACGGCAAGACCTCGCGCCCCGGCGTGTGCAACGCGCTGGAGACGCTGCTGGTGCATCGCGACGTCGCCGACGCCTTCCTGCCGCGCGCGGTGGCTGCCTTGCGCGAACGCGGCATCGAACTGCGCGGCGACGAACGCAGCCGCGCACTGGTCCCCGACATGCACGCCGCCACGGAAGACGACTACGCCGCCGAATTCCTCGACCTGATCCTCGCCGTGCGCGTGGTCGATAACCTCGACGCCGCCATTGCCCACATCCGCCGCTACGGCTCCGACCACACCGAAGTCATCGCCACCACCGACGAAGCCGCCGCGCAACGCTTCGTGCAGGCGATCCGCTCCGCCGTGGTGATGGTCAACGCCTCCTCCCGCTTCAGCGACGGCGGCGAATTGGGCTTGGGCGCCGAAATCGGCATCTCCACCACCCGGCTGCACGCCTACGGCCCGATGGGCGCGGAGGCGCTCACGGTGGAGCGCTTCGTAGTGCGCGGGGAAGGGCAGGTGCGGCATCCGCAGAGCCGGGTGTGATGTTGGACGTCTGCTTTCGGCCACAACCCGTCAGTCGACGCTTCAATCAAGTCGCCCCAGAGCTGACGTTCGCCGTGCGTGTAACGGCGCCGATTCCGGCATGGGATCTCGCTTACGCAGCGCTGCTCGTGATGTGCCACGGCGTTCGAGGCACTCGTTTGGCCGAGTCCGCGTCGCTCACTGCTGGCTCGAACCGGCTGCCGCGGGAACCGTCGGCCCGCGAGTGGCAAACGGGCCCGCGTGCGCAAGGTTGCGAAGTGCGGATCGTGCTGGCCGGCCCGCGTGATGAAGGGGCCCCTGAGCACAGATGACTTCGCTTGAGGTCGGCAAGGAGGCGGGATCGGTATTATCGGCACGTGAATGCGTTCTGGCCTGCGCTTGGGGCCGGCTTGCACAGGTCCGGCCAGCCGTTGCGCTTCCAGTAGTCGACCATGCCCAGCCGCTTGGCGAAGCCCTGGAAGGCGACATCCTGACGCGCCTTGCGCGACCACGGCTCCGGCTGCCACAGCCAGTTGAGGTAGGCATCGGACAAGCCGCTGTGGCCGTGCTCGTACAGGTCGAACGAGCGTCCCGCTTCGCCCAGTTGCAACAGCAGGGTGGGTGCCCACTCATCACCCGCGTGCGCATCGACGATTTTCAGCGCCATTTGCCTTTGGCTGATGGTGCCAAACGTGCCGAGATAGATTGCCTGCAGTTCCTGATCGGGGATCGTTGAACCCATGTGGCGAGTGGATCTTGCGAAGCTTCGCTTGGCTCCCTCCTTGTCACCGTGAGCCGCATCGTAAAACCCGAGCATCAGTTCGCCGAACGGAGAGTCGGCCGTGCCGCTACGGTGGATGAAATCGAGCGCGCCCGCTTGGTCGCCTTCGCGCCAGCGAAGCATGCTCTTGTAAAACAACAACAGGGGGTTGGCGGGGTCGTTGGCCAGCGCGGCATCAAGCCGTGTTTCGGCATCGCGGCTACGGCCCATTGCGGCCAGCTCGTTCGCCGCCCAGTAACTCACTGCGGAATTCTCTGGAGCCAGTTCCAGCGCGCGCTGCATCGGTTCCACCATGGAACTGTAGTGCCGCTGCGAGAACTGGTTGTAGCTCAGGGCGGCGTAAGCATCCGCATCATTCGGATTGAGCGCGAGCGCTCGCTGTGCTGCTTGATCAGACGCCAGCCAGCTCGTCTGCCAGTCGGCGTTGCTGTATTGGGGAAGCACGGCGTAGGCCACGGCCAGCGTCGACCAGGCGCGTGTGAAATGCGGGTCCAGCCCGGTCGCTTCATCCAGCAGGGCGATCGCTCGCGGCAGGCTGTCACCCACCCGTTTCGTCACCAGTTCCTGCGCCTCGATGAACTTCGCATAGGCCTGCGAATTGTCGGTCACCTTGTCGACCAGACGTCGGGCACCGGCATCGCTGAGGGTGATATCCAGCTCGCTGGCCACGTCTCGTGCGCAGGCGTCCTGCAGCTTGAACACATCGGCCAGGTTGCCGTCGTACTGGTTCGACCACTGCTGCACGCCGTCACTGGTGCGCACCAACTCCACCGTGATGCGCAGTTCATTGCCCTGCTTGCGCACCGAGCCAGTCAACACATGTGCCACGCCGAGTTGCTGGCCAACTGTTTGCGGTGGGATGTCCTTGCCCTGGAACTGGAATGACGAACTACGACCGAGCACGCGCAGGCTCTTGATCCGGGTAAGCGCGTTGAGGATTTCCTCGGCCATGCCTTCGGAGAACAGTGCCTGGTCCTGCGCTACGCTGAGGTCGGCAAACGGCATCACGGCGATCGAATTTTTCGCCGGGGGCTTGGCGGCAATAGCCTTGGCATCAACGGTGTTTGCCGCGCTGCTGTCCACCGCCATGGCTTGCTGCGCAGGCGGCGCCAAGCGCCACAACAGCACACCACTCACGACAATCAACCCCACCAAAATCAACTTCTCCGAGCGCGGCATTTTCTGGGCCCCGCGCTCGCCGTGATACCAGGCCAGCACCAGCACCACGAAGAAACCCATGATCAGCACCAGCGTAATACCGCGACGCAAACTCTCCGGCCAACCAAACTGCGCCGCAACGATATCCAGCACGGGTATCAAAGCTACTGCCACCGCCGCATAGCCCAGCAGCCATTGCACCAGCTTGTGTTCTTTCAGTCGTGCGAAGAATTCTTCCACCGCATGGCTCCGGTCCCCAGCCTCGGCGAGTATAGCGCCGGCCCGCCGCAGCACGGCCGGGCCGGTCGGCGGACAAGGCTGGCATGCGCGAGATCCGCTGGAGTCGCGCGCCATAGGCAGCCCGTCTAGCCGAAAGCAGTCGTTCGTCACCGTCAGCGACGGGTCGAAAGCGGACATAAGCAGTCAGGGTATCGAATCGGTCAGCCGTGGCTCCATTCCCGCACCGCTTCCGCAAACGCCAGGCAATCCGCAAACCGGTTGTACAGCGGTGCCGGCGAGATCCGGATCACGTCGGGTTCGCGCCAGTCGCCGATGATGCCGTGGGCCATCAGGTATTCGAACAGGGCGCGGCCGCGTTCGCGCCCGTCGATCACGCGGATCGACAGTTGGGCGCCGCGGCGCTGCGGTTCGACCGGCGTCACCACTTGCAGCACGTCGGCGACTTGGGTTTGCACCAGCCATTCCAGGTAGCCGGTGAGCTGCAGCGATTTCTCGCGCAGGCGATCCATGCCGGCACGACGGAAGATTTCCAGCGACACGCGCAGCGGGGCCAGCGCGAGGATCGGTGGGTTGGACAGTTGCCAGCCGTCGGCGCCGGGGGTGGGTACGAACTCCGGACCCATCTGGAAGCGGGTGGTCTTGTCGTGGCCCCACCAGCCGGCGAAGCGCGGCAGCATGGCTTTGGCGTGACGCTCGTGCACGAATGCGCCGCCGACCGCGCCGGGGCCGCTGTTCAAGTATTTGTAGCTGCACCAGATCGCGAAATCGGCACCGCTGTCGTGCAGTTGCAGCGACAGGTTGCCCACGGCGTGGGCGAGGTCGAAGCCGACCGTGCAGCCGTGCTTGTGCCCCAGCTCGGTGATCGCCTTCAGGTCGAACGCCTGGCCGGTGCGGTATTGCACGCCGGACAGCATCACCAGCGCGATGCGCGAGCCGTGCTCGGCCAGCGCGCGCTCGATCGCGGCGAGCGAGGTGGTGCCGTTCGGCTCGTCGGCTTCCAGTTCGATCAGCGCAGTGGCCGGGTCGAAGCCGTGGAAGCGGATCTGCGATTCGACCGCGTAGCGGTCGGTGGGAAATGCCCCGGCCTCGATCAGGATCGCCGGGCGTTCGGCGCTGGGGCGGTAGAAGCTCACCATCATCAGGTGCAGGTTCACGCCCAGGGTGTTCATCGCCACCACTTCGAGGGGCTGTGCGCCGACCACGACAGCAAGGTCGTCGCGCACGAACTCGTGGTAGTCCATCCACGGCAGGCGGCCCTTGAAGTGGCCTTCGACGCCCAGTTCGCCCCAGTAATCCAGTTCCGCGTTGACCGCTTCGCGCACCGCGCGCGGCTGCAGGCCGAGCGAGTTGCCGCAGAAGTACGTACTGTCGTGGCCTTCGTGTGGCGGGATCAGGAACTCGTCGCGGAATGCGCGCAGCGGGTCGGCAGCGTCGCGGGCATGGGCCCAGTCGAGGGTGGCTTCGAAGCTTGCGGGCATCAGGTATCTCGTTGGAGTGTTGATCCTTCCCCTGCAAAGCAGGAACGGGATCGACGCGGACTTACTTCAGTTGCGCGGCAATCGCGTCGCAGCCCTTGTCGAAGGCGGCCTTCCACTCGGCGCCGGCTTCGGTCTGGCTGGGGCGCACGCAGCGCAGCTGGATCGCGCGGCCGTTCTTGAGCCAGTAGTGTTCGGTGTAGCTGAAGCCGGTGGCGTTTTCCTGCGCGGTATAGACGTTGCTGTTCGGGCTCGGCGGCACCGCGGCGGCCTTGTATCCGGGCAGCGCCATGGCTTTTGCGGTGGCTTCGCTGCGGTACTGGTTGAAGCCGTTGACGTCGGCCACCTGCTTCACCGTGACGGTGACGCGGGCCAGGCTGTTCTTGCCGGTGGGCGAGGGGTCGGGCACCTGGAACACGCGGGCTTCGGGGTCGCCCTGGGTTTCCATGATGCCGAGCCAGCTGTCCGGCGTGCTGAAGTGGACGCTGCCGTCGGCCATGCTGACGTCGGCAGCGTGCACGCCACCGGCCAGCAGGACGGCGGCGAAGGCGATCGCGAGGGTGGTGCTGCGCAGAAGGCTCATGCGGGTTCCTTCGGGAGGGGATCGGGAGCGAAGCGGTGGCGGGGCAGGCCCAGCCATTCCAGCGCCGTGCCATGGAACAGACGCGCGCGGTCGGCCTCGTCCAGGCCCAGCGCCTCGATGCCGCTGCCGGGTTCCTGCTCCCCCAGCGGGAAAGGATAGTCGGTGCCGAGCATCACCTGGTGGGCGCCCGTCACATCCAGCAGATAGCGCAGCGCCTGGTCGTCGTGCACGCAGGAGTCGAAGTAGAAGCGCTTGAGGTACTCGCGCGGGTTGCGCGGGTTGTCGGTGGCGACCAGGTCCGGGCGCATCCTGAAGCCGTGCTCGATGCGGCCGATGGTGGCGGGGAAGCTGCCGCCGCCGTGGGCCAGCATCACGCGCAGCTTCGGCAGCCGCTCCATGACGCCGCCGAAGACCAGGCAGCAGGCGGCGCGCGACTGTTCGGCGGGCATGCCGACCAGCCACGGCATCCAGTATTTCGGCATGCTGGCCATGCCCATCATGTCCCACGGGTGCACCAGCACCGCGGCGCCGAGATCGGCGGCGGCCTCGAAGAACGGGAACAGTTCCGGCGCATCCAGGTTCCAGTCGCCGCAGTGCGAGCCGATCTGCACACCCTGCAGGCCCAGTTCGTCGATGCAGCGTTCCAGCTCGCGCACGGCCAGCTGCGGCGCCTGCAGCGGCACCGTGCCGATGCCGGCGTAATGGCGCGGGTGGTCGCGGCAGATGCCGGCCATGTGCTCGTTCAGATGGCGATGCAGCTCCAGTGCCTGGTGTCCCGGCGCCCAGTACGAGAACAGTACCGGCACGGTGGAGATCACCTGCACGTCGACGCCGAAGCGGGCGTAGTCGTCGATGCGCGTCTGCGGGTCGAACGCCGAATCCCACACCTCGCGGAAGAACCGGCTGTCCTTGTAGATGCGGTGGCGCCCGCCGGTATGGGTCATCACCGGGAAGCGGTCGTCGCCGTACTTGGCTGCCAGATTCGGCCAGTCGCGGGGCAAGATATGCGCGTGGGTATCGATCTTGAGCATCTGCGCAGTGTAAAACCTCCGCGCGGTGGCGTCGCGTTGCGCCCGCACATGGTGCGGCGGGGGTTACACCGATGGCGGTTCCGCGGCGGCGGCCGGCGTCTGGGAGCTGCGCTTCGTCACGTAGGCCAGCGTGTCGACGTTGTCGACCAGGCGATCGCTGATGCGTGCCAGCAGCTCGAGTGCGGCGCGGTCGCCGACGCCCTGCATCGAGGTGACCAGCTCGCGCTGCATGGCGCGAAGCTCGGGCAGGGCGCCGAGCGGCCGCTGTTCGCGCAGCGCCGTGGCGATGGCCTGCACGGCGTCGGCGTTGTGCTCGACGAAACGGCCGATGGCGTCTGCCGCCGGCAGTGTGGCGAGATCGTCGAGGGTGGCTTCCAGCGTCATCGCGGTGCGTGCCAGGCGGTTGCCGTTGGCGAACAGCGCGCGCGCCAGCGCCAGCAGTTCCGGCGGCGTGGCCGGCTCGGTGCGCATGCGGTCGATCGAAGCCTGCGCATTGGTGCGGGCGGTGCGTGCCGCGCTGCGGGTGTCGTTGCGGGTGCCGGCCCGACCGGGTTGCGCCAGGGCGCGCAGGTAACTGGCGTAGGCGTCCAGCATCACCGCCAGCGCGGCGCGGGCCCGGCCGCGCTCCCAGGTCGGCCAGGCCACGTAGGCCAGCAGGGCCATGCCGCAGCCGAGCGCGGTGTTGAGCACCCGGTCCGATACCGCCAGGCCGGGGCTGACGCCGTCGAACGACAGCAGGATCACCACGGCGCCGGTCAGCGTCGCCACCGCGATGCCGTAATGCGCGCCGGCGAGGTAGCGGAACGCCATGCACAGCGCCGCCATCAGCGCCAGGTGCGCCCACGGTTCGTCCGGCGTGACGTGCAGCAGTACCGTGGTGAGTACCAGTCCCAGCACCGTGCCGAGCACGCGCAGCAGGCCGAAGTTGAAGGTGGCGGCGAAGTCCGGTCGCAGCACGATCGCCGCGGTCATCGGCAGCCAGTAGCCGTGCGGCAGGTGCAGCAGGCGCGAGATCCACAGCGCCGCGCTGAGGCAGACCGCCATGCGCACGGCGTGACGGAACGCCACCGAACGCGGGGTGAGGTTGGCGCGCAGGGTGGCCCAGGTGGAACTGCTGCGCAGTGACGTGGGCAGCCGGGTTTCCGCCGCGCTGGCGCGCAGTTCGCCACGGCTGCCAGCCCAGTCGGCGTTGCGCACCGCGGCGGCCAGCTGGCCGGCCAACGCGTGGATGTGCGCGGCCAGGCCGTCGGCGTTGCCGCCGCCGTCGAGCAAGGCGCGCTCGCTGGCGCGCAGGGTCTGCAGCGCGCGGTCGGCCCGCTCGGGCGAATCGCCTTGCTGCAGTGCCTCGGCGATCGCCGCCAGCACGCGTGCGGCATCGTCACGGAACATCGCGTGGATGGCCGGGTTGGCATGCAGCTCGGCCATCGCGGTGAGCTCCAGCCGGATCCGCTCGGCCAGCTCCAGCAGCACGCCGAAGGCTTCCATCGCGCGGCCGTGCGCGCGATGACGGCCCAGCAACGTGCGCTGCAGGCTGGTCATCGCCTCGGTCAGCGCCGGCACCTCGGCATCGTCATGCGCCTGTTCGCGGGCCAGTGCGGCGAGCCCGGCGTATACCCGTGCCAGCTCGATGCGCTCCGGCCAGTAGCGCTGCAGCGGCCACGCCGCCAGCGAGAACGCGGTGAGCAACAGGCCGCCGGCGAAGATCAACGCGGCGCCGCCGAGCGCATGGCTCAGCGAGGCCGGCGCCGACGCGGTGATCACCAGCAGGATCATGCTGGTCATGCCGACCCGCGCGGTATCCGCGCCGAACACCACCAGCAGGCCGCCGAAGAAGCCGCAGGCGGCGGTGGCGAGAAGGATCGGCAACAGCTGGCCACCGATCAGGAAGCCCACCAGCGCGGCGAGGCCGGCCGCCAGCGACGCCAGCAGCAGTTGCCGCATGCGCTGGCGGTACGGCCCGGGCTGGTCGGAAAACATCGTGTCCAGCGCGCCGGCCGCCACACCCAGGCCGATCTGCGGATGGCCGGTGGCCATGCCCACGGCCAGCGGCAGGATCACCGCCGCGGTATTGCGCAGCACCACGCGCAGCGGCACGTCGGGCCGCTTGACGTTGGTCAGGCTCTCGATCGCATGGGCGCGTAGCGAATAACCGCTGGGGGGCATGGGGGTCCTGGTCGCACCGAAAGTTCAGTGCAGAACGCAACTTCCGTTCGCCCCCGGATCAGGTCCGGGGCAGGCTCCGAGCGTAGCGCAGCGGAGTCGAAGGGTGATCCTTCGACTGCGGTCCTGCGGACCTGCGCTCAGGATGAACGGTAACCGGAACTCGAAGCTCAGGCCCTGCCAGCAAACTCGCCGGTGAGTGTGTTGACCCACACCTTCTCGTCGTTGCTGATGTACTCGGGCACCTGGATCTCGATGCCGGTGTCGAGCTTGGCCGGCTTGGTGCGCTTGGTGGCGCTGGAGCCCTTCATTTCCGGCGCGGTATCGACCACGGTCAGCACCACGCTGGTCGGCACCTGCAGGCCCACCGGCGCGTCGTCGATCAGCTGCACGTAGTAGCCCTCGACGCCCTCGACGATGTAGCCGGCGTTGTCGCCCACCAGTTCCGGCGACAGCGGGTACTGGGTGTAATCCTCGGCGTCCATGAACACGAACGCGCCATCGTCCATGTACGAGAAGTTCGCCGCGCGGCGCACCAGGTCCATCTCGCGCAGCTCGTCTTCGGCACGCAGGCTGAGGTCGTACTTGCGCCCGCCGGGGATCGTGTACAGGGTGAAGCGGAACGTGACGTTGCCGCCACGCGCACTCGGCGAGCTGCGCTCGATGTCGCGTACCTGGTAGACGGTGCCGTCGTGCTCGACCACGTTGCCTTTCTTGACGTCGGAAGCTTTCATGCGATGGATTCGTATGGAGTGGGGTTGGAAACGGGAAGATTACTTCGGCTGCAGCCGCACCGCGCCGTCGAGGCGGATCGTCTCGCCGTTGATGTAGCGGTTGCCGAGGATGAAGGCGACCGTCGAGGCGAACTCCGCCGGCTGGCCCAGTCGCGAGGGAAACGGGATCGAGGCGCCGAGCGACTGCTGCACGGCCTCGGACATGCCGTCGACCATCGGAGTCCAGAAGATGCCCGGCGCGATCGTCGCCACGCGGATACCGAAGCGCGCCAGTTCGCGCGCCATCGGCAGGGTCATGCCGACCACGCCGCCCTTGGAGGCGGAGTACGCGGCCTGGCCGATCTGGCCTTCGTAGGCGGCGACGCTGGCGGTGTTGATGATCACGCCGCGCTCACCGTCCTCGCCCGCCTCGTTGCCCTGCATCAGTGCCGCGCCGGCCTTGGCCACGTTGAAGCTGCCGACCAGGTTCACCATCACCGTGGTGGCGAAGTTGCCCAGCGGCATTGGGCCTTCCTTGCCCAGCACGCGGCCGGCGCCGAGGATGCCGGCGCAGTTCATCACCACGTTCAGGCCACCCATCGCGTGGTGCGCGGCAGCCGCATTGGTGGCCACGCCTTCCTCGGAGGTGACGTCGGTGCGGAAGAAGCGCGCCGCGTCGCCCAGTTCCTTCGCGGCGGCGTGGCCCTTGTCATCGTTGACGTCGAACAGCGCGACCTTGCCGCCATGGGCGACGATGTGCTGCGCCACCGCGTGGCCGAGACCGGAGGCGCCGCCGGTGATGATCGCCTTGACCTGATCGAGCTGCATGGGGAATCCTTGATGGCAGTGCCGAAAGGCCGCCATGGTAGCCGACCGGCATGCACTGCTGCAGGCTGAACGCAAAACCTGCCATGGCAGTGAATTCACGCTGCGTTGCGGTAGCGACGGCCATCGTGGCCTCGAACTGCCGGGACAAGCCGGTCAGTGCCGGGAGTGGCCGGCGGATCCAATCCATCAACCGTGGGGAGCAATGCATGAAGAAGCTACTGAGTCTGTCTGCCGTGTTGGGTGCGATGCTGATGCTGGCCAGTGGCTCCGTGCTGGCGCAGGGCAACAGTCACGGCCGTGGACACGGTCACGACAACAATGGGTATGGGCAGGACGATGGCGACCGAGGCAATGGCAATGGCAATGGCCATGACCGCGACCGGCACCGGCGGGACGATGGCTACGGTGATGACCGCGGCGGCCGCTATGTGCGCAACGACGGCCCTCCGGGCCATGCCTATGGCCATTACAAGGGCTGGCACGATCGCGGTCGCCACGAGGGCTGGTACAAGCGCGGCGGTTACCTGCCGGTGGAATACCGCACCCGCTACGTGGTGACCGACTGGCGCCGTGATCGCCTGCGCGAACCGCCGCGCGGCTATCACTGGGTGCGCAGCGACAACGGCGACTTCCTGCTGGTGGCGATCGCCACCGGCGTGATCGTCGACCTGCTGCTCAACCAGTAAGCCGCTTCGTCGACATGACGGCGCGTCCGCATCGCGGGCGCGCCGTTTTCGTGCGCGGAACGCGGCTCAGCCCAGCAGGGCGTGCAGCGCCGCGGCATCGAGCGCCGGGAACGGCGTCACCGCTGGCGGGGGAATCGTGGCTGGCTGCAGCTCCTTCTGCCACACCCCCACGTCCCACCATTGCCCCAGCTTGTAGCCGCACTGGCGCCATACGCCGGCGGGAGTGAAACCCATCGCCTCGTGCATCGTCACGCTGACCGTGCCGGGCAGGGTGATCACGCCGACCGCCTGGGTGATGCCCTGCAGCCGCATCACGTCCAGCAGCACGCCGTAGAGCCGGCGCGCTATGCCGCGGCGCTGCGCATCGGCGCGCACGTAGATCGAGGTTTCGGCGATCCAGTCATAGGCGGCGCGCTCGCGGAAGCGCCCGGCATAGGCGTACGCCAGCACCTCGCCGGCGCCCTCCCACACCAGCCACGGGTAGTGCTGCAGGCGCGCGCGGAGGCGTTCGCGCATGGCGTCCACGCCGGGCAGTTCGGTTTCGAAGGTGGCTACGCCGCTGATGATCGAGGGCGCGTAGATCGCGTGGATGGCGGCGGCGTCTTCGTCGCGGGCGATGCGGATCATGGGTCGGCGGCCTTCAGCAGTTCTCGTATTTCCAGTTGCGTTTCTTGCCTTCGGCGAGCCATTCCAGCGTCGTGGCGATGCGTTTCTGGCGGGTGGCAACGGTCTTTGCCTCGGCGATCCAGTCGACGTATTCGCGTTGCGCGCCGGGGCTGAAACCCTCGTAGTTCTTGCGTGCGGCGGCATGTTTCTTCTGCGCGAGCAGCGCGGCCAGGTCGTCCGGCAGGATCGGCGCGGGCTTCGCGGCAGCCTTCGGGCGAGCCTTCTTCACCCCGGCTTCGTTCAACGCCTTGGCCTTCTTCAGGTACGCAGTGAGCTGCTTCGCCGGCGGCAGGTCCTGCAGCGAGGCGAGCTTGCCGAACTGGCCCATGCCGTCCTCGTCGCTGCCGCCGGTGACTTCCTTCGACAGCCAGAAGCCGAAGCCGCAGTGCTGCTTGAACGACGCCATCATGCACATCGGCGCGCCCTTGTAGCTGAAGAACGGCATGCTCCATTTCAGGCCTTCCTCCACCTCGGGGCAGGCGGCGTGCACGGTGGTGCGCAGGTGCTCCAGGATCGGCCGGGCGAAGTCGGCGGACTTGGCGATGTAAGCATCAATGCGGGGGTCGTGGTTCGTCATGGCCTTGCTCACAGCTCGCGGATGAAGAAGCGGTCGCAACTGAAATGCCCGGTGCCGCCCATCGGCGCGCACAGCGCGGTGAAACCGCTGCGCTTGTACAGCGCCTGCGCCGCGTCCATGCCGGTCAGTGTTTCCAGGTAGCAGCGTTTGAAGCCATGCGCGCGAGCCGCATCGAGGCAGCGCTGCATCATCGCCGTGCCGGCACCGATGCCGCGTGCACTGGGCAGGAAGTACATCTTGCGCAGCTCGCATACGTCCGGGTCGGCGTTCTGCAGCGGGGCGACGCCGCCACCGCCGATCATCCCGCCGTCGCGCTCGACCACGAAGTAGCTGCAGCGTGGCTGCGCGTAGGACTCGTACATCGTGTCCACCTCGGCATCGTGGATCGCGAAGCCGGGACCGTCGGCGCCGAACTCGGGCATCACGCTGCGGATGATCGCGGCCATGGCGGCGTTGTCGGATGATTCGATCGGGCGAATCAGGAAGGTGTGGGTCATGGGGTCATGTCGGGGGTGCGATAGGGAATGCCGGCCTTCATCACGAAGACCGGTTTCTTCAGGGCGTCGATCTGCGTGCTGGGATCGCCAGCAAACGCGGCGAGGTCGGCCGCCAGGCCGGGCGCGATGCGGCCGACGTGTTGCGACTGCCGCAGGATCTTTGCCGCCACGTCGGTGGCCGCGTGCAGCGCCTGTGCCGGGGTCATGCCGTAGGCCACCATCGCGGCCGGCTCGCGCCAGTTGTCGCCGTGGCGGAACACGCCGACGTCGCTGCCATTGCCGATCGTCACGTCCAGCTTCAATGCCGTGCGAAACGCGCGCTCGGCTTCGCGCATGCGTTCGGTCGGTTCGCTCTTGCCGGGCACGTAATGCTCGAAATACTCGGCGGTGGATTCGACCGCGGTAAGCGTGGGCTCGTAGGCGATGCCGTGCTGCTTCAGCAGCCTGAAGGTGGCTTCGCTGGCGCCGTAGCCGTGCTCGATGCTGTCCACGCCGGCTTCCACCGCCATGCGCACGCCGGCGTCGCTGGCCGCGTGCACGGCGACCGGGCGACCGATCTGATGCGCGGTGTCGACCAGTGCCTTCAGCTCCGCCGGCGTGAAGGTGGGCGCGGTGCCGCCATCCGGGCCGACGCGGTAGTCACCGTAAATCTTGATCCAGTCGGCACCGCGTGCGGCCTGTTCGCGTACCGCGGCCATCGCGGCATCCACGCCGCTGACTTCCTGCGCGCCGCCGGGCAGGTCGAGGTCTGGGCGGAAGCCGCGCGGGCCGGGGCCGTAGCTGGCGGTGGCAACGATCGCGCGGGTGGCCACGAACAGGCGCGGGCCGGGGATCAGGCCTTCCTCGATCGCCCGCTTCACCGAGACGTCGGCATAGCCGGCGCCTTCGGTGCCGAGGTCGCGCAAGGTGGTGAAGCCGGCCAGCAAGGTGGCCTTCGCGTGAGCGGCGGCTTCCAGCGTGCGGTAGTCCTGCGGCTCGGTGAGCACCTGGTCGTTCCACAACGTTTCGTTGTACGGATGCAGGAACAGATGCGAGTGCAGATCGATCAGGCCAGGGGTGAGCGTGGCGCCGGGTAGTTCGACGCGATGCGCATTGGCCGGCGCCTGGATCGACGCTGCCGGGCCCACCGCGGCGATCGCGCCGTCGTGCACCAGTACGGCCCAGCCGGCGTGCGCGGCGTCGCCGTCACCGGTCCACACGCGCTCGGGCAGCAGCAGCCAGTCGCCTTTCGCCGTGGTGCCGGTGCCGTGCGCCGCCATCGACAGCAGCAGGCACAGCAGCGGGAGCAGGGCGGCGAAGCCTTTGGATGCCTTGCGCATGGCCGGTTCCGGATCGGAAAGAAATCCGATTCTAGCCAGTCCGCGCCGGGTGTCGATGATCCGCGGCGGGCCGCTCAACCCGGTCGGGTCAGGCGCCCGTGCACCGCGTGCTTCACCTGGAAGCCGGGCCGCGTGCCGGGGAACAGCCAGAACGGCGTGAGTTCGGAGGACGGGAACATGTTGGGGTAACGTGGGTCGCGCTGCGACGGCCCGGCGATGGTCAGCTCCTGCACCATCGAGATGTACTGGTCGACCGAGTTCTCCAGCGTGTTGCCATTGATGATCACCTCGGTGCCGATTGCCTTGGCGTATTTCGCCACACCCCACAGCGTGGAGTGCTGCGGCGCGTAGGCGTCCACGCTGATGCCGTTCTCGCTGATCACCCATAGCCCCTCGTCGGTGTTGACCACGATCGAGTGGTTGCCTTCGGTGTGGCCGGGCGTGTGCACCAGCGCGACGCCGTCGCCGAGCATCACGCTGCCGTCGAAGCAGAGCACCTTGTTTGTGTCGATGCCGGCGACGCCGTGCGGGCAATACCAGTCGCGCTGGTAGGGGCTGAGATCCTGCGCATTCGCCCATTCGCGCCGGTGCACCAGCAGTTTCGCGTTGGGCAGCAGAGCCGGCTGACCATCGCTGCCCAGCCAGCGGCGAACGTCCTGCGTGTGCAGGTGGTCGTAGGTGATGTAGTCGATGTCGGCGTTCCGCAGGCCGATGCGCGCGAGCACCTCGGGCACGCTGGCGTAGCGGGTGACCAGGCGGTCGACGATGAACTTCGGCGTGGTGTCCTGCAGCCGGCGGAAGAATGGCGTCTCGCCACCACGCTCGTGGTCGGACGGCGAAACCAGCAGCGTTTTCAGGCCGTCCGGCGTGTCGTACTGCACCACGAACAGGCGGTTGTGGATGTGCAGGTATTCGTTGAGCCGCTCGGCCGAATAGGCGTTGCGCAGGCCGTAACGGGCGGGATAGATCAGCTTGATCAGGTCGAACGATTCGAAGTAGCGCACCCTGGGGCCGGCCAGCATGTGCCGGCGGAAATCGAGTGCGGCGGCGCGAGTGTCCTCGACGCGGGCCTGCTGGCCGGGCGCGTTGCGGGTGCCGTCGAAATGCGTGATCGGATGCATCATGGCTCCTGGCGATAACCCGGCGACGAGAAGTTGCGCCGGCCACGGGCGCGTGCCTTGTCGAGCTGGCTGAGGAAGAAACGCGGAAAGGCGTTGCTGATCTTGCCCAGCACCTCGTCGCGGAACGGCAGGAAATATTCCACCGGGCGCTTGCGCAGTACCGGGCCGAGGATCGCCGCGGCGACTTCCTCGGGGCTCAGCGCGCGGGAACCGGAAAAGGTCAGCGCGGCGTCCTCGTCGCCGCGCTGCTGCTCCAGCATCGCGGTCTTGACCGGGCCGGGGCCGAACAGAGTGACGGCGATGCCGTGCGGACGCAGATCACCGGCCGCCGCGATGCTGAAACCGCGCACCGCGAACTTGCTGGCCGCGTACACCGTGGTGCCCGGCGTGGCGTACAGCGAGGCCACCGAGCCGATGTTGATGATGTGGCCGCGCCGGCGCGGTTTCATCACCGCGGCGACGGCGTTGCTGCCATAGATCGTGCCGCGCACGTTGACGTCGAGGGTGAGGTCGATGTCCTGCGGTTTCAGCTCGCCGGTCTGGCCGCTGCGCAGTACGCCGGCCACGTTGATCAGCACATCCAGCGCGCCATTATCCCGCTCCAGTCGGGCGACCAGCGCCGTCCAGGCATCGGCCTGCGTCACGTCCAGTACCTCGCACTGCACCGCGGGGTGGTCGCGCCAGCGTGCGCGCAGGGCCTCGCCGTCACGATCGGCGGCTATGACGCGGTGGCCCTGGCTGGCGGCCATCGCGGCAATCGCCGCGCCGATACCGTTGGCGGCGCCGGTGATCAACATCAGCATCATCATTCCCCTCGGTTCGATCGGCCCCGGTCTGTCGGTGCGGGCGGCAACAGCCGCGGCGCGGCTCAAGTCGCTGTGCGCGCCCGGGTGACCCGGCTGGCGGTTTCCTTGTGCAGCTGTGCGGCCAGCCAGGCGCCGGTGGCAATGAGCAGGTCGAGGTCGATGCCGGTCTCGATGCCCATGCCATGCAGCATGTAGACCACATCCTCACTGGCCACGTTGCCGGTAGCGCCCTTCGCGTACGGGCAGCCGCCGGTGCCGGACACGGCGCTGTCGACCACGCGCACGCCTTCCTCCAGGCAGGCCAGGATGTTCGCCAGCGCCTGGCCGTAGGTGTCGTGGAAATGTACGGCCAGCGCCGTCATCGGCACTTCCTGCGCCACCGCGTGCAGCATCGCGCGCGCCTTCGCCGGCGTGCCTACGCCGATGGTGTCGCCCAGCGAGATCTCGTGGCAGCCCAGCTCGTGCATCCGGCGCGCCACGCGCACCACATCGCTGACCGGCACCTCGCCCTGGTATGGGCAGCCGAGCACGGTGGAGACATAGCCGCGTACCCGCACGCCGTCAGCCCGGGCCTGTTCCATCACCGGGATGAAGCGCTCGATCGACTCGTCGATCGAGGCGTTGATGTTCTTGCGGTTGAACGCTTCCGACGCGGCGGTGAACACCGCAATGTCCATGGCACCGACCTCGCGCGCGCGCTGGTAGCCCTGCAGGTTCGGCACCAGCACCGGGTAGGTCACGTCCGGTACCTTGCGGATGCCGCGGAACACCTCGGCCGCGTCGGCCAGCTGCGGCACCCACTTCGGGCTGACGAAGCTGGTCGCCTCGATCGTCTTGAGGCCGGTCGAAGACAGCCGGTCGATCAGCGCGATCTTCACCGCGGCCGGCAGCAGGGTCTTCTCGTTCTGCAGGCCGTCGCGGGCGCCGACTTCGACGATGCGGACGTGGTTGGAAGCGTTCATGCGTGACTCCCGGGAAGTATCGTCACCCCGGCAAAAGCCGGAAGCGCTTTGCAACAGCGAAGCTGGTCATCCAGTGCCTGTGTGGCTTCACGCAGTTACTGGATTCCAGCTTTCGCTGGAATGACGGCAATGGAAATCAGGCGTCGGCGAAACGCACCAGCACCGCGTCCGCTTCGACGAATTCGCCTTGCGTGGCGTTCACGCTTTCGATGGTGCCGGCGCGTGGCGCTTTCAATGCCAGTTCCATCTTCATCGCCTCCATCACCAGCAGTTCCTGGCCTTGTTCGACCACGTCGCCGGCCTTTGTCTTGACCAGCACGATGCGGCCGGGCATCGGTGCGATGACCTGGTTGCCGCCGGCGGCGTCCTTCGCCTCCCACGCGAACGCGACGGCGCGGGTGAAGCGGTAGCGCTGGCCGTTGGCGTCGTGCAGCAGCACGCGTTGGGCGTCGGCGCGCAGCGGCACGCGCAGGGATTCGCCGTCGAAGCGGGCGCTCAGGCTGCCGTCGAGCAGGCGTGCGCCACGTACTTCGCAGCGGGCTTCGCCGTGACGCAACTGGTAGTTGCCGCTGTGACCGTGTGCCTCGATATCGTGGCGCTGCTCACGCAGGGTCAGCGCGATGATGCGCTTGCCGGCGTGGCCGATGCGCCAGGCATCGGCGCGTGCCCATGGCGAGTGCGGATCGCCGGCCGTGACGCTGACGCTGTATTCGTCATGCAGCAGGGCGGCGGTGGCGGCGGCGAACAGTACCCCGTCGGTCGGCGACACGTCACCGACCAGGAACTCGTCGAGATGGCGGTCGAGATAACCGGTGTCGATGCGCCCCTCGACCACCGCCGGGTGCCGCGCCAGCCGTTCGAGGAAGCCGATGTTCGATTTCGGGCCGACGATCTCGCTGGCCGCCAGCGCCTCGCGCAGCCGCTGCAGGGCTTGCTGCCGGTTCTCATCCCACACGATCAGCTTGGCGATCATCGGGTCGTAGAAGATCGTCACGCTGTCGCCTTCGATCACGCCGCCGTCGAGGCGCACGTGGCGCGATGGCGCGGGCAGGCGCAGGGTTTGCAGCTTGCCGGAGCCGGGCAGGAAGTTCTGATCCGGGTCTTCCGCGTACAGGCGCACCTCGATCGCATGGCCGTGTGAGTGCACCTGATCCTGCGTCAGCGGCAACGGCTGGCCGGCGGCCACGCGCAGCTGCCATTCGACCAGGTCCAGCCCGAGCGTCATCTCGGTGACCGGATGCTCGACCTGCAGTCGCGTGTTCATCTCCATGAAGAAGAATTCGCCGCTCTGCGCCACGATGAATTCCACCGTGCCGGCGCCGACGTAGTCGACTGCCTTTGCCGCGGCGATGGCGGCTGCGCCCATCGCCTGGCGGCGGGCGTCATCGAGGAACGGCGAGGGGGTTTCCTCCAGCACCTTCTGGTAGCGGCGCTGGGCCGAGCATTCGCGTTCGTTGAGGTGGATCACGTTGCCGTGGGTGTCGCCGAACACCTGGAACTCGATGTGTCGCGGGTGCTCGACGTAGCGCTCCAGGATCATCCGCGCATCGCCGAAGGAACTGGCGGCTTCGCGCTGCGCCGAGGCCAGCGCATCGGCGAATTCGGCCGCATCGCGCACGATGCGCATGCCCTTGCCGCCGCCGCCGGCCGCCGGCTTGATCATCAGCGGGAAGCCGGTTTGGACGGCCTGCTCGGCGAGGTGGGCGGCGTCCTGGTTGGCACCGTGGTAGCCCGGCACCAACGGCACTGCGTGTTGTTCCATCAGCGCCTTGGCGGCGGCCTTGGAACCCATCGCGTCGATGCTTTCCGGGCGCGGCCCGATGAAGGCGATGCCGGCGTCGGTGCAGATGCGGGCGAAATCGGTGTTCTCCGAGAGGAAGCCGTAGCCGGGGTGGATCGCCTGTGCGCCGGTCCGCTTCGCCACGTCGAGGATGGCATCGCCGCGCAGGTACGAATCGGCCGGGCGCGGCCCGCCGATCGGCCACGCCTCATCGGCCAGCCGCACGTGCTGCGCGTCGCGGTCAGCTTCCGAATACACCGCGATGGTGTGGATGCCGAGGCGGCGGCAGGTGCGGATCACGCGGCAGGCGATCTCGCCGCGGTTGGCTATCAGTACGCGTTCGAACATGCAGGATCCCTGGAACCGTTTGTGTCGATGCAAAGCCGTCAAAGCTACCAGATTGCGCTGTTGCAGCCGCTGCGCGGCGCAGCATGGCAGTGCGCGCGGGGGCTATTCGCCATCCCAGTAATCGAGCGAATCTTGCTGCCGCCCGAGTACCCGGAATTTCCGTGGCTTGCCGTCGGCATCGCGCAGGCTGTCGTCGAACACGAGGTACTTGCCGGAGTCCGGGTATTCGCAGATGTCCGGGGCTTCGTTGGTGCCGACGGCCAGGTAGCGCAGTTCGACGTCGCCGGTGTTGATGATCTGGTGTGCGGTTTCCGGGCCGCCGGGCGGGCAGGCGATGATGTCGCCGGCGCGCAGCGGATGGCGCGTATCGCCGTAGCGCAGTTCGCCGCTGCCTTCGAGGACGAAGAACATCTCCTCCTCCACGCGGTGGTTGTGGAACGGGCAATTGCGCTTGCCCGGCGCCACCACGGTGAGGTTGTAGCCGAGCTTGCGCGCGCCGATCCGGCTGGCGATTTCGCCCCAGCGGATGTCGTAGCTTGCCGCATTCTTGCCGGTGGGCGTCTTGGCCGGATCGACCGAGCGCAGTTCGAGCTGGTCGAGGTTGATGATGGGCCTGCTCATGGCAGGTTCCGGGCGGCGGCGACCCACGCCGGCGCACGCTTGTCGAGGAAGGCGCTCAGCCCATGCTGGCCTTCCGGCGACACGCGCAGGCGGGCGATCAGTTCGGCGTTGGCCGCGTCGATGCGCTCGGCCTGTACCGGATCGGCGCCGCCGATGCGCAGCGCCAGCTGTTTCGCTTCGCGCTGGGCCAGCGGACCGGCCTTGGCGAGCAGGTACAACTGGCGCTCGATCGCTTCGTCCAGCTCGCTGGCGGATACCACCGCATGCAGCAGGCCGATGCGTGCCGCGGTGGCGGCGTCGAACACCTCGCCGGTGATGAACAACCGACGCGCCTCGCGCAGCCCGATCGCGGCGATCACGTACGGCGAGATCACCGCCGGCACCAGGCCCAGCTTCACTTCCGACAGCGCGAACTTGGCGGTGTCCACGCCGATCGCGATGTCGCTGCAGGCGACCAGGCCCACGCCGCCACCGTAGGCGGCGCCGCTGACGCGCGCGATGGTCGGCTTGGACAGGAACTGCAGGTGGCGCATCAGCCGCGCCAGGCGCAGCGAGTCCTCGCGGTTTTCCTGCTCGCTGGCGCCGGCCATGCCGCGCATCCAGTTGAGGTCGGCGCCGGCCGAGAAACAGCTGCCGTTGCCGCTCAGCACCACGGCACGCACCGCCGGGTCGGCATCGGCAGCCGCCAGGGCGTCGGTGAGCGCGGCGATCAGCGTGTCATCGAACGCGTTGTGAATTTGCGGGCGGTTCAGGGTGAGCCAGGCGACTGTGCCGCGGCGCTCGCTCAGGATGGAATCGGTCATCGGTGACCCCTGTGGCAAATGACACGATGATAAACCGGGCGTGGTGCAGCGGGCCGAGTGTAGGGCTACAATGCGAACTATTCTTATTTGAGAATCCAGCCTGTGCGTTTGTCCGATTTGCCCAAGGGTGCACCTGCCGTGGTCGACCGCGTCGACGATGCGCACGCGGCCGACCCGATCGCGCAGCGCCTGCGCGACCTCGGCTTCGTCGACGGCGAGCCGGTGCGCGTGGTGGCAGTGGGACCGATGGGCGGCGACCCGTTGCTGGTCCAGATCGGTTTCACCCGCTTTGCCCTGCGTCGCGCCGAGGCGGCCCGGATCAGCGTGCGCACCGAGGTGGCGGCATGAGCGCCTCGACCCTGCGCATCGCCTTGGTCGGGAACCCGAACTGTGGCAAGACGGCGTTGTTCAACCAACTCACCGGCGGCCGCCAGAAGGTGGCGAACTACGCCGGCGTCACGGTGGAGCGCAAGGAAGGCCGCTTCACGGCGCCCTCGGGTCGGGTGTTGCAGATTCTCGATCTGCCGGGCACCTACAGTCTCGAGGCGAACAGCCCGGACGAACAGATCACCCGCGATGTCTGCGCCGGAAACTTCCCCGGCGAGGCGGTGCCGGACCTGATCGTCTGCGTGGCCGACGCGACCAATCTGCGCCTGCATCTGCGTTTCGTGCTCGAGGTCAAGCGCCTCGGCCGGCCGGTGGTGCTGGCATTGAACATGATGGATACCGCGCGCCAGCGCGGCATCGTCATCGACGTGCCCGAACTGCAGCGCCGGCTCGGCCTGCCGGTGGTGGAGACGGTGGCGGTGAAGCGCGGCGGTGCGCGCGGCCTGATCGAGCGCGTGGACGGCGAGGTGCCGGCGGCGGCACCCATGCAACCGGACGATGCAGCCAGTCGCGCCGACCTGCATGCGCAGGTGCGCGAACTGCTGGCTGCCACGGTGACCATGCCGCGCACGACGGCGGCGCTGGACGATGCGCTGGATCGCTGGGCACTGCATCCGGTATTCGGCCTGGCGATCCTGGCGGTGGTGATGTTCCTGGTGTTCCAGGCGGTGTATGCGGCCGGCAAGCCGATGAGCGACGTGATCGGCGCCGGTTTCGGCTGGATGGGCGAGCATGTCGCCGCGCTGATGCCGGCCGGCCCGCTGCAAAGTCTGGTCGTGGATGGCCTGTTCGGCGGGCTGGGCACCGTGCTCGGCTTCCTGCCGGTGATCCTGGTGCTGTTCCTGTTCATCCTGACCCTGGAGGAATCCGGCTACCTGCCGCGCGCGGCGTTCCTGCTCGACCGCCTGATGCTGTCGGTGGGGTTGACCGGGCGCTCGTTCATTCCGCTGTTGTCGAGCTTCGCCTGCGCGATCCCCGGCATCATGGGCACGCGCAGCATCCAGGATCCGCGCGACCGGTTGGCCACGATCCTGATCGCGCCGCTGATGACCTGCTCGGCGCGGCTGCCGGTGTATGCGCTGCTGATCGGTGCCTTCATCCCGATCCGCTACGTGTTCGGCGTGTTCAACCTGCAGGGCGTGGTGCTGTTCGCGCTGTACCTGGCCGGCATCCTCGGCGCCATGCTGGTGGGCTGGGTGATGAAACACATCCGCCGCGACAAGAGCGAGCACGCGCTGCTGATGGAGCTGCCGTCGTACCGCATGCCCAAGTTGCGCGACGTGGCGATCGGCCTGTACGAGCGCGGCATGATCTTCCTGAAGCGGCTGACCGGCGTGATCCTCGGCCTGACCGTGCTGATGTGGTTTCTCTCCACCTTCCCGGGCGCGCCGGAGGGCGCGACCCAGCCGGCGATCGAGTACAGCTTCGCCGGCTACATCGGGCGGGCGCTGCAGTATGTCTTCGCGCCGATCGGCTTCAACTGGCAGATCAGCCTGGCGCTGATCCCGGCGTTCGCCGCGCGCGAGACCGCGGTGGCCGCGCTGGCCACCGTCTACCTGGTCGGTGGCGAGGCGGCCGGCGGCCTGGGTCATGCGCTGGTCGGACAGATCCCGCTGGCCAGTGCACTCTCGCTGCTGGTGTGGTTTGCGTACGCGCCGCAGTGCATGTCCACACTGGCGATCATCAAGCGCGAGACCGATTCCTGGCGCAACGTGGCAATCTCGTTCGGCTACATGTTCGTGATGGCCTACGCCGCGTCGTTCATCGTCTACCAGGTGGCGAGGATGCTGACATGAGTACCGGCCTGCTGGTGCAGTACGTGGCGGTCGGCCTGATCGTGCTGGTCAGTGTGCTGATCGTGTTCCGCAAGCTGGCACCGAAACTCAGCAACCGCTGGCTGGCCGCCGCGTCGATCCGCTACAGCCGCCCCGGGCGCGCCGCGTGGGTACGTGCGCTGGGGCGTCGCCTGCAGCCGAAGGAGGCCACCGGCGATTGCAGCGATGGCTGCAGCACCTGCGGCGCCTGCGGCCCGAAGCCGCCGGCGGCGGCGCGGACGGAGCCGGTGCCGCTGGAGTTCAGGCCGCGGCAGTGACGCCACCCGGCGTCGTGTGGGGCGGGCATGAAAAAGCCGGCTTGCGCCGGCTCTTCGTCAACTCGAATCGCGCCCCGGCTTACGCCAGTTCGCGGATCTTCGCGTTGAGGCGGCTCTTGTGGCGAGCGGCCTTGTTCTTGTGGATCAGACCGCGGGCGGCGTAACGGTCCATCACCGGCTGGGCAGCGGCGAACGCGGCGACGGCGGCGGCCTTGTCCTTGGCCTCGACGGCCTTGACGACCTTCTTCAGGGCGGTGCGGACCATGGAACGGGCGCTGATGTTGCGCAGACGGCGCTGTTCGGACTGGCGCGCGCGCTTCTTCGCGGACTTGATGTTGGCCAAGGTAGAACTCCGGAATGCAGGGTTGAGGGTGGAAAAAGACGCCAATTATGCGGTCGATTCGCCGGTGCGTCAATCATTTGGGCGGCCACGCCGAGGGCCGGCACGGGCGCGCAGCGGTCGTCGTGCCGCTATTCTGCCATATCCGCGCTGTCATCCTGCCCGCGCGCGCTGTCAAACTACGCGCCTCGCGTGATCGACGCCGAAGGTAACGAACCGCCACATGAAGTCACCCAGCATGCTCCGCGGGCTGCTCTCGTTCAGCAGCATGACGATGGTCTCGCGGGTGCTCGGCCTGGTGCGCGACATGTCGATCAACGCCGCGTTCGGCGCCAATAGCGCCACCGATGCGTTCTGGGTGGCGTTCCGCATCCCCAACTTCATGCGCCGGCTGTTTGCCGAGGGTTCGTTCTCCACCGCCTTCGTGCCGGTTTTCACGGAAGTGAAGGAAAAGGGCACGCATGCGCAGCTGAAGGACCTGATGTCACGGGTGTCGGGCACGCTGGGCGGCGTGCTGCTCCTGATCACCGCGCTGGGGATCATTTTCGCGCCGCAGGTGACCGTGCTGTTCTCGCCCGGTGCGATCGACGAGCCGCAGAAATTCGAGCTGACCGTCGAGCTGCTGAGGCTGACCTTCCCGTTCCTGCTGTTCGTGTCGCTGACCGCGCTGTCCGGCGGAGCACTGAACAGTTTCCATCGCTTCGGTCTGCCGGCGCTGACCCCGGTGATCCTCAACCTGTGCATGATCGCCGGTGCGCTGTGGCTGTCGAAGCGGCTGCAGACGCCGATCATGGCGATGGGCTGGGCGATCCTGGCGGCCGGCATCCTGCAATTGCTGTTCCAGCTGCCGGCGCTGCGCGGGCTGGACCTGCTGACCCTGCCGCGCTGGGGCTGGAACCACCCCGAGGTGCGCCGGATCATGCGGCTGATGGTGCCGACCCTGTTCGGCTCGTCGGTGGCGCAGATCAACCTGCTGTTCGATACGGTGATCGCCTCGCTGCTGGTGGTCGGCTCGCAGAGCTGGCTGTCGCAGGCGGATCGTTTCCTGGAACTGCCGCTGGGCGTTTTCGGCGTGGCGCTGGGCACGGTGATCCTGCCGTCGCTGTCGCGCCATCACGTCACCACCGACACCGCCGGTTTCTCGCGCGCGCTGGACTGGGGCCTGCGCGTCACCCTGCTGATCGCGGTGCCGGCGATGTTCGCGCTGATGCTGCTGGCCGGGCCGCTGGTGGCGACGCTGTTCCAGCATGGCCACTGGACCGCGCACGACACGCACATGGCGACCTTGTCGATCACCGCGCTGAGCTTCGGCCTGCCGGCGTTTGCACTGGTGAAGGTATTGCTGCCGGCGTTCTACGCGCGCCAGGACACGCGCACGCCGGTGCATGCGGGCGTGGCTTCGCTGCTCGCCAACATGCTGCTAAACGTGGTGTTTCTGGCGCTGCTGTTCGAGCTGTGGGCGCCAGCCGAGCTGAAGCAGCTGGCGTGGCTGGACGGCCTAGCCCGGCTGCCCGGCCTGCACATGGCACTGGGCATGGCCAGCGCGGTGGCCGCCTACGTGAACCTGTGGCTGCTGTGGCACTGGCTGAAGAAGGCCGGTGTCTACCAGCGCCAGCCGGGCTGGTCGCGACATCTGCTGCGGCTGGCCGCGGCCTGCGCGGTGATGGTGGCGGTGCTGTTGCTGGGCCGCTGGCTGTGGCCGAACTGGACCCACGGGGTGTCGGTGCTGACCCGGCTGTGGCATCTGGCCGTGCTGGTGCTGGCCGGCGGGGCCAGTTATGTCGTCGTGCTATTTGCCGGCGGCTTCCGTCTGCGCGACCTGCGCGGCGCGTAACCCGCCTGGGGCTCTTATCGCGGGCAGCCGGGCCGTTATACTCACGCGATGATGAGACTTTCCAGGGATGTCGCAGGCCCCTGCCTGGCGCCGCGCGGCAGCGTCATCGCGGTCGGCGCGTTCGACGGCTTGCACCGCGGTCACCAGGCCTTGCTGGCCCAGGTGCGCGAGCGTGCGCAGGCACTCGGCTGCAGCCCGGCGGTGGTGAGTTTCGAGCCGCTGCCGCGCGCGTTCTTCTCGCCCGAGCCGGTGCCGCGGCTGTCCAGCGTGCGCGAGAAGCTGCGTGGTTTCGCCGCCGCCAACATGGAGCACACCTTGCTGTTGCGCTTCAACCGGGCGTTGACCGCGATGTCGGCCGAGGCGTTCGTGCAGCGCGTGCTGGTCGAACGACTGGCCGCGCGCGAGGTGTGGGTGGGCGGCGATTTCCGCTTCGGCCACAAGCGTGGCGGCGACATGGCGCTGCTGGAGCGGATGGGCGCGCAGCTCGGCTTCACCGCCTGCAGCATGCCGATGGTGCAGCTCGACGGCACCCGCGTCTCGGCCAGCCGGGTGCGCGCCCTGCTCGCGGCGGGCGAGTTCGCCGGGGCCGAGTCGCTGCTCGGCCGGCCCTTCGTGATCGAAGGCAAGGTGGAGTACGGCAACCAGCTCGGCCGCACGCTGGGCTATCCCACCGCCAACATCCACCTGTCGCAGCGGGTCAGCCCGATCCAGGGAATCTTCGCGGTGCGCGTGGGGCTGGGCGAGGGCGAGTGCAGCTGGCCGGGCGTGGCCAGCCTCGGCATACGCCCCACCGTGAACGAGGTCGCCGAGCCGCTGCTGGAAGTGCACCTGTTCGACTTCGAGGGCGACCTGTACGGCCAGCGCATGGCGGTGCAGTTCGTCGCCAAGCTGCGCGACGAACAGAAATTCGACGGGCTGGAACCGCTCAAGGCGCAGATGGCGCTGGACTCGCGCCAGGCGCGCGAGTTGCTGGGCATGAACCCGCGGCTGGCCGAGGCGTGAAGACGCGGGCATTACGGCACGGGTCGAAATCGACTAACTTTCCCTTCTTTGCCTGCCATCTGGCGGGCGGCAACAGCTCAGTGACGGCATCCACGCAATGACCCACGATTACAAAAGCACGATCAACCTGCCGCAGACGGCGTTCCCCATGCGCGGCGACTTGCCGAAGCGCGAGCCCGGCTGGCTGGCGGAGTGGGCGCGGGTCGATCGCTACGCGCAGATCCAGCAGAAGACCGCGCATCGCGACAGCGTGTTCGTGCTGCACGACGGCCCGCCGTATGCGAACGGCCCGATCCACATCGGCCACGCGGTCAACAAGATCCTCAAGGACATCGTGGTCAAGTCCAAGCTGCTGGCCGGCCACCGCGCGCCGTACGTGCCGGGCTGGGACTGCCACGGCCTGCCGATCGAGATCGCGGTGGAGAAGAAGTACGGAAAACCGGGCGACAAGCTCGACGCCGCCGCGTTCCGGCAGAAGTGTCGCGAGTACGCGACCGAGCAGGTCGATACCCAGCGCGCCGATTTCAAGCGGCTCGGCGTGCTCGGCGACTGGGACCACCCGTATCGCTCGATGGATTTCCACTTCGAGGCCGACATGCTGCGCGCACTGGCGCGCATCGTTTCCAACGGCCACGTGGTGCGCGGTGCCAAGCCGGTGTACTGGTGCTTCGACTGCGCCTCGGCGCTGGCCGAGGCGGAGATCGAATACGGCGACAAGGTTTCGCCTGCGGTCGACGTGGCGTACGACGCGGTCGATCCGAACGCGCTGGCGGCGACGTTCGGCGTGGACGCCGACGATGCCATCGCGGCCATCCCGATCTGGACCACCACGCCGTGGACGCTGCCGGAAAGCCAGGCGGTGTCGCTCGGCGCCGATCTGGAATACGCGCTGATCGAAGGCCCGTCGCGCGCCGGCAAGCGCGTGCTGCTGGTGGTCGCCAGCGCGCTGGTCGACAAGGCGGCGCAGCGTTACGGCATCGGGCAGGCGACGGTGTTGGGCAATGCCGAGGGCAGGGCACTGGAAGGCCTGCAGCTGCACCATCCGTTCTACCCGCGCAAAGTGCCGGTGATCCTCGGCGAGCACGTCAGCGCCGAGGACGGCACCGGCGCGGTGCACACCTCGCCCGATCACGGCGTCGAGGATTTCGTGGTGGCGCGCGAGTACGGCATCGGCCTGCTCAACTACATCGAGCCGCGCGGCACTTATCGCATCGACACGCCGGCCGCCGATCCGCTCGTGTTGGGCGGCATGCATATCTGGAAGGCGAACGACGCCATCGTCGACCTGCTGCGCCAGCGCGGCGTGCTGCTGGCGTTCGCGAAGATCGAGCACAGCTACCCGAACTGCTGGCGGCACAAGACGCCGGTGATCTACCGCACCACGCCGCAGTGGTTCATCTCGATGGAGCAGGCGCAGCTGCGCGAGACCGCGCTGACCTCGATCAAGAACGTGCGCTGGGTGCCGGGCTGGGGCGAGGAGCGCATCGCCGGCATGGTGGCCGGGCGTCCGGACTGGTGCATCTCGCGCCAGCGCACCTGGGGCGTGCCGATCGCGCTGTTCGTGCACAAGGCCACGCAGGAGCCGCACCCGGATTCCGTCGCGCTGCTGGAGCAGGTCGCGCAGAAGGTGGAGCAGGGCGGCATCGACGCGTGGTTCACGCTGGATGCGGCCGAGCTGCTCGGCGCCGACGCGAACGACTACGAGAAAGTCACCGACGTGCTCGACGTCTGGTTCGACTCCGGCGTGACGCACTACGCGGTGATCGGCCAGCGGCCAGAACTGCAGCAGGGCACGGCGTCGCACTACAAGGTGATGTACCTGGAAGGTTCCGACCAGCATCGCGGCTGGTTCCAGTCGTCGCTGCTGACCTCGGCGGCGATCCACGGCCGCGCACCCTACGACGAGGTGCTCACGCACGGTTTCGCGGTGGACGCGAACGGTCGCAAGATGTCCAAGTCGCTGGGCAACGTGGTGGCGCCGCAGAAGGTGATGGACACGCTGGGCGCGGACGTGCTGCGCTTGTGGGTGGCCTCGGCCGACTACCGCAACGAGATGACCGTCTCCGACGAGATCCTCAAGCGGGTCTCCGACACCTACCGGCGCATCCGCAATACCGCGAAGTTCCTGCTTGGCAACCTGGACGGCTTCGATCCGGCAAAGCATCTGATCCCGGTGGAAGACAGCCTGCTGCTGGACCAGTGGGCCGTGCAGCAGGCGTACGACGTGCAGCAGGCGGTCACCGCCGCGTACGAGCGTTACGACTACCCCGAAGTGGTGGCGCGCATCCAGAACTTCTGCACCAACGAGCTGGGCGCGTTGTACCTGGACATCACCAAGGACCGGCTCTACACCATGCCTACCGACAGCCGCGGCCGGCGCAGCGCGCAAGGTGCGATGTACCGCATTGCCGAAGCGCTGGTGCGCTGGCTGGCGCCGATCCTCAGCTTCACCGCCGAGGAAATCTGGCAGGCCATGCCGGGCGAGCGCGGCGACAGCGTGCTGTTCGAAACCTGGTACGACGGCCTGGCCGCCACCCAGAACTCGCCGGACCAGCGGCGCTACTGGAGCGACCTGCTGGCGATCCGCGACAGCGCTTCGCGCGTGCTCGAAGGCATGCGCAAGGCCGAGCAGATCGGCGCGGCGCTGGAAGCGAAGCTGGTGGTCCATGCCGACGCCGCGGTGCAGTCGCGCTACGCCGAAGTCGCCGACGAACTGCGCTTCTTCTTCATCACCTCCGACTTCGCCCTGGCGCCATCGACGCCGCGCACGGACGGTGCGGTGAAGGTGGAACTGGACGGTGCCGGAGCCTGGGTCCGCGCCGACGTCAGCGGCGCCGCCAAGTGCGTGCGCTGCTGGCACCGCCGCGACGACGTGGGCAGCCACGCGGAGCACCCGGAGCTGTGCAGCCGCTGCGTGGAGAACGTGGCGGGGCGGGGCGAGACGCGTCGCTGGTTCTAGGCTTCGAAAAAATACCCGTTCGCCCCGAGCGCAGGCCCGCAGGGCCAAAGTCGAAGGGCCTGCCGCGCGCAAGGCCCTTCGACTTCCTCGCTCCTCAACCCGCGACCGTCCATGGTCGCTCCCCGCGTACGCCGCGCTACGCTCAGGGCGAACGGTCTGGATACTCCGCTCAGGATAGGCCTCATGCACCCCAAACCCAACGCTCTCTCCTGGCTCTGGCTGTCCGCCGCGGTCATCGTGCTCGATCAGCTCAGCAAGTGGTGGGCGGTGCATGCGCTGCAGCCGATGGGCGTGCCGCACCCGGTGATTCCCGGTTTCCTGAACTGGACGCTGGCGTTCAACAGCGGCGCCGCGTTCAGTTTCCTGGCCAGCGGCGCCGGCTGGCAGCGCTGGTTCTTCGTGCTGCTCGCGGTGGTGATCAGTGGCGTGCTGGTGACGTGGCTGGCGCGCACACCGCGGCGCGACTGGCGCACGAGCCTGCCGCTGGCGCTGATCGTGGGTGGCGCGATCGGCAACCTGATCGACCGCCTGCATGCGGCCCAGGTCACCGATTTCATCCACGTGTACTTCCGCCAGTGGAATTACCCGGTGTTCAACATCGCCGACTGCGGCATCACCGTGGGCGCCGTGATGCTGATCGCGTTCGGCCTGTTCACCGGCAAGCCCGGGGACGGCGTGCGATAATTGCAGTCTTCGCAGGAGCCTGCTCGCGGGCGATGCTTTTATCGCCGCATCAGAAGATGCATTGCTCGCGAGCGGTCTCCTGCAGAATTCTGAATCGAGGTCAGCTTGGATATTCTGCTCGCCAACCCCCGCGGCTTCTGTGCCGGCGTCGATCGCGCCATCGCCATCGTCGAGCGTGCGCTGGAGTCGTACGGTGCGCCGATCTACGTGCGGCACGAAGTGGTGCACAACCGTTACGTGGTCGACAAGCTGCGTGCCGATGGTGCGGTGTTCGTCGAGGAGTTGCATGAAGTGCCCGACGGCGCCACCGTGATCTTCAGCGCCCATGGCGTGTCGCAGGCGGTGCGCGAGGAGGCCGGGCAGCGCCATCTCAAGGTCTTCGACGCCACCTGTCCACTGGTCACCAAGGTGCATATGGAGGTGGCGCGACTGGGCCGCATCGGCCGCAGCGTGGTGCTGATCGGCCACGCCGGCCATCCGGAAGTCGAGGGCACGATGGGCCAGTGGAACCCGGCCAACAGCGGCGAGATCCTGCTGGTCGAATCGCTGGAGAACGTCGCCACACTGGCGCCGGCATCCCCGCACGAGCTGTCCTACGTTACCCAGACCACATTGTCGGTGGACGACACCAAGGCGATCATCGAAGCGTTGCGCGCGAAGTTCCCTGACATCGAGGGTCCGCGCAAGGACGACATCTGTTACGCCACGCAGAATCGCCAGGACGCCGTGCGCCGGCTCGCCGATGCGGTCGACCTGATGCTGGTGGTCGGCTCGGTCAACAGTTCCAACTCCAACCGCCTGCGCGAGCTGGCGGAGAAGCAGGGCGTGCGCTCGTTCCTGATCGACAGTGCCGAACACATCGAGCGCAGCTGGCTCGACGGCGTCAAGCGCATCGGTCTCACCGCCGGCGCCTCCGCTCCGGAGAAACTGGTACGCGACGTGATCGCCCGCCTGCAGTCGTGGGGCGCCGGCGAGGTGCGCGAGCTGGATGGCGAGCCGGAAAACATCACCTTCGCCCTGCCGAAGGAACTGCGCGTGGTCGGCAGCAGCAGCTCCGCCAACGTCTGAGCGGTGGGCCGACGACACTCCACGGGCCGGGCACTGTCCGTCACTGCCCTTGCACCGCCACGCCCCTCCCCGTAAAATCGCCGGCTCTCCCGCCGGAATAGCTCAGTTGGTAGAGCGGCGCATTCGTAATGCGTAGGTCGTAGGTTCGATTCCTATTTCCGGCACCATCTGTTGAAAGTTGCATAAAATCAAGCACTTAAGCATTACGCCTTGCCTGATTCTAGTACACCTCTCTAGTACACCTTGAAGAAGCCCTGAGGGAGACCTCGGGGCTTCTTCGTTTCTGGCAACCGATTCCGGACGCGTACTCTTAGGGTAATGTTGCGTCTCGGGGGAAGGACCGCATGAAGATCACACGAAAGGCGCTCATCTGCCTTCTCATGTTGACTGTTATTTGGTGCAGCTCAGCGGCACAAGGAATGCCGTCTGGCACGGATCAGAAGACACTTCCCAGACCTGCCGCTGCTTCAACGCCACAAACCAGCCAGCAGCGCATCGGTACTGATGGTGCTCCGTTTGTAGTCACCACCCTAGAGCGACCTCAGGATGCGCTAGAGAGAGTTGACGCAGCGAGACACCGCGCTTGGGAGCAAAGGAACGGTCAGTTCACCATCTGGCTGGCGGCTCTGATGGCTTGCGTTGCGCTGCTACAGCTCGCCCTTTTTGTTTGGCAATTGCGCCTCATCAGCAAGTCTGTCAAGGATGCTGGTGCAGCGTCCGCAGCTGCGATCAGTGCAGCGCAAGCAGCTGAGCTCAATGCCCGGGCAGCCATCGGGATTGAACTGCCAGTTATCCGAGCAGTCCCACCTGATCAGCTTTTGGCCACAAGCGAGCTGATAGGCGAGGAGGAGCCCTACTCAGGGTGGGTAGATGATGGCCCCCCTTCTAAATACTCAGCGGTGAGCGCCATCGAGTTCAGCAACGATGGGCGTACGCCCGCGTTCCTGACCCGCCTTTCCGTAGGATGGGCAATATGTAAAGAGTTGCCGGCGAGTCCTATGTACTGGCGCTCAGACCGTCTCAGCCATGCGGCAGTGATCGTGCCCGGGGGGACCTTTCGCACAGGTCTTGATTACGGAATCGAGCTCTCCGATGACGAGTTGACGGCTACACGACAGGATGAAGCTTGGCTCTGGTTCTACGGTGCTCTTGAGTACAGCGACTTCCTTGGTGACAAGAGGCAGGCGCGGTTCTGTTGGCGGTTCGCAAATAGGAATCCAGAAGGTAGGAAGTTCTACTACTTCGCCAGCGATGGAGATCCACCCGAGAAATACACGCAGCGTAGCTAGCCTCACTGCCCCCGAAATAACGAAAAAATCCGAAGGGGCCTCGATAGACCAACCATCGCGAATCCCCCCCCTAGGCCCCCTTGGGCACACCTAACGCCCTCCGCGGGGAACACCTGCGTGCACCCCGTTTGCATGCATCACGCGACCGATCGGCGATGACAGCCCGCCAACCAGTACGATCAGCCGAAAGCCGACGTCGATCGGTTGAATCCGCTGCCCGAACCGGACATGCAGTGGCTCAGCTAAAGATATTGCAGTCCCGCCGCGACAAGCGGCGCCACTTTTGAGTAAACGAGGATGAAGGACAAAACATACCGTCCGAAAGGGCGCCTTCGTTGGCTTGAGGGTGAGCGTGCCAGGCACCGGTCCGGGTGGCTTGGTTACAACGTGACGATCTTCAACACGCTAGGTCAGTATCCCGAAGGAACCCATATGGTCCCCGGTGGCGTCTTCCACGCTGACCCTGAACTTGTATTCTCGGTGGTATGGGGCGGCTCGTGGCAAAGGTTAGACGCAGAGCTCCCATACAGTGAACTTCGGGGGCTCTCACCAGATTGCCTGCGTCTTGTAGCGGCGCTCATGCTCTGTGAACGTCGTGGCGAACGCCGCTGCAACTTCTATCCCGAGACCGAGCACAGGCGTCGTCTGGATACGCGTCGCCTTCGACTAGATAGGGCCGAAGTTGTCGGAGAGATTCGCCAGTTCCTACTTGAAGATCTATCCAATTGCACGGACAGCCAAGGCGGCAGACTCCCCTACAAACCAAGCCGAAAGTACGACCTGTTTGATCCGTCCCAACTGCTACTAGATCGCCTACTCGAGTTCTGGGAAGCGTTCAACCCACCCGATTACCTCGTCCTTCGTGGCATGCATGCGCTCATGAAGGCTGACATGCTTGCCTGCCATCGAGAGTTTCAAGAGGAAGCCACGATCGCTTGCTTTATTGCTTTGGACGCGTCCTTCTCGAAGATTCAACAAGAACTCGTCAATGACGGCGCTCGCAACCCCTCCGCCCACGATGTCGCGAAATGGGTGCACGCGCACTTCAACGAAGCTTTTGGCATCGCAACGCCCGGGCCGGAAGACAAGTACTTCGGTGACCTGTACGAGCAACGAGTGATGACGTTGCACCCTTCCAGTCGGTATGGAGAGACTCCCGTAGCACCTATTCTCTATGGTGACTACATGTGGCTTCGCCGAGACTTGCGTGAAGTGTTCGCCTATCTTATTACTCGGCACCACGGGCCTGACTACAATGAAGATCTGCGTACGTCTCTCAGGCGCGCGCGCTGAAAAGAGTTTCGGTCTCAACCCGAAGTGGGCCTAGGCAAGGAACCGGCTAAATAAAATGATCCGATGAAATCTAAGTTTCGTCTCGTCCGAGTTGAATTCGAGGCCTGCCTCGAGCTTAGCCGTCCCTCTATTAATAATCGTTGGCTGAAAAATTGCCGAATCGATTGAGTCTTTACGTGTCGAGCATATCCCATTCATCTCCAAGCACCCAACGAAGAGCCGATAGCTTTCCATTGATCATGCCCCACTCAAAATCGCTATAGGGGCCTGCGCCTTCAGCTCCAGGTCCTAAACGTTTCTCAGCAGAGCGCGCTGCTTTCAACGCGCCCTTCCAAATATCATCGGTGATGAGGTCTTGGTTGTGTCGGCCGTTCTTGTCGCGTGCATCTTCCCATTCGTCCCGCGTGACGATTTTCATTTTGCCTCTTTCGACCCAGTATTCGCGGTTCATGTGCCTGTTGTGCCAAACCTGCGTAGTGAGACGGTCCATCCACTTCAATATCTCAGTAAGTCCTCGTGGCTGCTGATCCCACTCTCTTTCCCACATAAGTTGGGTCACGCGCACAGGATCAATCCGCCGCAAGCAGTCAGAGAGGTTGATAAAATACATCGACTTGATCTTAGAGAACCCCGCAGCGATATCTGCATGGGGCATCTTCTGGTTACCGCTCGCAAGGCTGAAGTCGTTCTTGTTATGAGTGACGAAAGCGAATCGTTCGCCGGCACTAGCATTTGACCGAACGTACTCGAAGTAAGCTTCTATGAGCACGGCGTCAGCCATTGAGTTTTTATTCTCGTGATGGCACGGTGCCTTACGATTGATGCCTCGGTCCGCGGCCCGCGACTTCGCTTGATCGGATGGCTTGATCACGGTCGTCTTTTTGAATAACAGCTCGATACGCTGCAGCGTGGCCTCCGCCGCACCACCCAGAAGCGGGATGCGATGGTCAACGTCAGCTAGGAAGTCGAGCACTCGCTCCTTCTGACGCTTTTCACCGTCAATTTTTTTGATTGCGTCCCTGACTTGCCCGAGGTGGCTTGCGAGACTGCGTGCGCTAACCTTCGCGACGCGCTCCCGGTTCTTGTGGAACTCATCAACGACGGTTTGCGGCAAAATTAACGTCGCCTGCCTTTCTTTGAGGAGCTCAAGCAGCACATCTAGTAGCGGCGATTGGCGCTGATCTGCGGCGAGATCAAGCCAGACGCTTGTGTCGATGAGGATATGAAACATTTTCGGCTTGCGCTCCCTGACCCAAAACTCTGTTGGTCATTCACTATCTTGAATGCTGTAGATGTCTGCCAACGAATGCTCTAGCTCTGAAGGTACAGATGCACGGCTATGTGCGAGCGCAAGAACGGCCTATCAATCCTTGATCGATCGTGCCATACGGTGGAGCTTTGTAGAACGGTGACACTCGACTGCACGTCCCGTCGATGCGCGGAGTCGACGGGCCGCTTCTGACGGCGGACTCAACCGATCGACGCAACACATTGCCGATAACGCTCGGTCGATTGAGGCGATCAAGTCGAGCACCTCCGCGTCTCCCCTGAGGCGCTCTCGTCGTGGGTACGCTGCGTGATCCTGTCGCGACCGCAGGGGACGGTAGCGGAATCCTCAGTATCCCCGCAGCGCACCCTCCGCTTGGAGCTCTCAGCGGTATCCGAATTGGCAGGCCTCGGTGGATCCTGAGGCGCACCCGAGGTAATTCTCCGGCGACACATAACACCTATTCTTCAGAAAAGGTGTCAGGGACAGTTCCTGCTGTGGTGATCACGTCACCGTGGCCGCCGGCCACGACCTCAGCGAGCTATAACGTGAGGGCGCATGCATTGGGTGGCTTGCAAATGGTTGGGAGTGGTCTGATGCAGATGGCGATTGCCCAACAGGCGACCGAGCGCCTTGAATGGCGCGCGAATGCGCCTGGCACCCGGCCACGAGCGGGCCAAGTCCCAACGTCAGGCGATGATCGAGCGTCAGTGCATCGGCGGCATGCAGCAGCGTTCGGGCACGCATGCGCATGCATCTCTTCAGTCCATCGCCAAGGCGCTTTTGCAATACTTCGGTGGCGCGCATGGCGTGGTGGCATCCGGCTTCGTAACCCGTGAGGAATGACCGCGCCATTCACTCGCTGTTCCTTCAATGTGCATGCAACGTCTTGATTGATCGAAAGGATTCGTGAGGAAACCTCAGCCCCTGAACCGTTCTTGGGGCGCACCTCAGGTTTTTCGCGACCCGGCCGATAACGAGGCGACGGCCTGCGCCGTCCGGACATGGAGAGCCTGAATCGACTTTCTTGGGGAGCGTGTTGTCCGGACTATTTCGTGGTTTGCCAGGTTTGCTGGTGTTGCTGTTGGCGACGACACTGTGTGCGCATGCCGAACCGGCAGCGCAGGCATCGGTGCGCGACACGGCGGCGTTCGACCAGCTCATCCGCCAACTGGATAACGGTGACGTAGCCCTCAACACCCAGGCGTCCGTCGATCAGACCCTCGATCGCCTGCGCACCCTGCTGCCGTCCAATGATGCCTACCGGCAGCGCCGGTACGAATACATGTACTGCTTCCTGGCGTTCGACAACGATGTCAACGGCGGCTATGCCTATGCAGGCCGCGGCATCGAGCAGGCCCGTCAGGCAGGCGACCTGGAGGCGGAGGCCAACTTCCAGATTTGCCGCGGCCTTTACCAGAGCAGGGTCACCACAGAGCGCGACGCGCTGCCGGCCTACGAGGAGGGCATCCGGATTGCCCGGCGCCTGGAAAACGCTCGCCTGGTCGCCGATGGACTGACTTGGCGCGGCAGTGCCCAGTCGTTGCTGGGCGAGCAGGCGAAGGCGCTGTTCGATTTTCTGGAGGCGCAGCGCCTCTATGAAACCGTGGGCAATACGACGGCCGCACAATCCAACCTCATCAGCATCGCCACCATCTATCGACGACTTGGCGAATACGACAAGGCCGGCGACTACCTGCGCCAGTCAATGGCGTCGGCGCAGCGCAAGCAGGACAAGCAGGAACAGATGGTGGTCAACCTGCAGTTGGGGTTTCTGGCGACTGAACGGGGCGATGCCGCGGCCGCCGTTGCGCCCCTGCAGCAGGCCTTGGCGTTGGCGCGTGAAACCGGCTCGCGGCAAAGCGTGGGCTCCGCTCTGCTGGCATTGGCGGAGAGCAGCAATGTCCGGCAGCAGTATGCCGAGGCGCTGCAGTATCTGGAGCAAGCCGCCAGGGAATTCAACGCCGTCTCGGACAAGTCCAACACCGGCATGCTGGCTCTGCAGTCGGCCGAGGCCCATGCGGGTCTGGGCCAGCACGAACTGGCTGCACGCGAGTTCGACGTTGCCGAGGCGAACGTCAGGCACAGCAACAACATGCGCTACCTGGCCGAACTGTACGAGGAGCGCTCGAAAAACCAGGAGGCGTTGGGCAAGCCTGCCGCCGCGCTGGCCGATCTCAGGCTCAAGATGAAGGCCGATGCCGCACTGGCACGCATGGCCAAGACCCAGATCACCACGCTGATGAGCTACCAGTTCGATACCGAACGGCGTGAGCTGGAGAACCGCAAACTGGCTGCCGACCAGGCGCTCAAGGAGCAGCAACTGGCCGCGCTGGAGCGCGTTCGCGGCTGGCAGAGCCTGGCCATCCTGCTTGCCGGCGTGCTGCTGTTGCTGATGCTGTGGCTGGCGTGGCGGCAATTGCGCCAGAGCCGTCGCCTGCACCGGCTGGCACTCACCGATCCACTGACCGGCATTTCCAACCGCCGTCATATCGAACACATGCTGCACGTGGCCGTCGACGACGCCCGTCGTGCCCATCGCGGGCTGGCCGTGATCATGCTCGACATCGACCACTTCAAGCGCGTCAACGACAGCCACGGTCACCCGGCCGGCGACCAGGTGCTGGAGCAGATCGTCCAGGCCTGCCAGAGTGCGTTGCGCCAGTTCGATCGGCTCGGTCGCATGGGCGGCGAGGAGTTCCTGGTCGTGCTGCCCGATACCGATCTCGAAGGTGGCCTGCAGGTGGCCGAGCGCCTGCGCGCCAACGTGGCGGCCGCGCGACCGACGGTCGCCGGCGTCGAACTGCAGCTCTCGATCAGCCTCGGTGTCGCCCAACTGGTGCCTGCCGATACGGGGGTGGCCTCCCTGGTGCGGCGCGCCGACGCGGCGCTGTATCACGCCAAGGACAACGGCAGGAACCGGGTCGAGGCCGCCCCGTAGCGATCCGGGAATGGCCGCGACGTGATCGCAGTCACCCCGGTCGGGCGCACGTGACCCCGATCACCTTTCCGGCGTCGCCGCCAGCCGCTTGTCGGGCAATTGCTACCGCTGGTCGGCTGAGGGCTGGCCGGGCCGGGGCCGATAGGTACAGTGGCTGCAGGGGTATCAGGGAGAATTCCATGCAAGTCTTGTCGCGTCAGCGAGGCGTCTCGTTGATCGGAGTGCGCGGGCCGGGGAATGCCGGCGTTCGCTCACCGGGGTGCGGATCAGTACGGGTTGCGGCGCGGCGGCGCGCGCGCGGCTTTACCTTGGTCGAGCTGATGATCACCATGGTCATCGCCCTGGTGCTGCTCATGATCGCGGTGCCGAGCTTCAAGAACATCACGCTTTCCAACAAGCTCACCACTACCGCCAACGACATCGTCAATGCGATCAACGTTGCGCGGATGGAAGCGGTCAAGCGCAACTCCAACACCCAGCTCTGCAGCAATTCGTCTGGCGCCAATACGAGCGACACGTTGGGCGGCGCCTGCGGCACGGAAGCCGGGGCGGTTTATGCACTGAGCGGGGCTGCACCCAGCCCGGTGCTGGCCGGCACTGGCGGCATCGTCTCGCCGATCCAGCTCAACGGTGACATGACGGCGCTGCGTTTCACGGCACAGGGACTGGCGCGCAAGGTAGGTACGACGGCCCCGTATAGCGACACCGTCGTGGACATCTGCACCAGCCAGATGAATACCAACAACCATCGGGTAATCACGATGACGGCCGGCTCGATCCTCACGACCACCACCACCTCGGGAAGCTGCCCCTCGTGATGAACAGCCCGAAGACCCTCATGCCACAGCATTCAGCGAACAGGCCCGGCGCACGCCGGCGATCCCTGCAGTCCGGCGTCGGCCTGATCGAGGTGCTGGTCGCCGTGCTGGTGCTATCCATTGCCTTCCTCGGCATCGCCGCGTTGCAGGCGATGTCGATGTCCACCAACAACAGCGCGATGGCGCGCAGCATGGCCACGATCTCCAGCTATTCGATCCTGGATGCCATGCGGGCGGATATGAACACGGCCAGGGCTGGCACCTACAACACCACGGTCGCCGCCAATAACTGCCCTGACACCAGCGCGGGAACCCTGGCCAGCGCCCAGCTTGCCCAGTGGTGCACCCAGCTTGGCCAGAGTCTGGGGGCGGCGGCCACAACCACCGGCCTGGTCGCCTGCACCGATACCGGCTCCAGCGCCGACTGCACCGTCACCATCACCTTCGACGACAGCCGCGCAGGTGTAGGCGGCAGCAGCGTCCAGAAAGTCATCACCAGGGCCATGCTATGAGCCGCCGTCCCATGTTTCTTTTTCCCCGGGGACGGCGCACGTCGCGGCCAGGCGGGTTGTCGCCCGGCTTCACCCTGATCGAGTTGATGGTGGCCATGTTGCTGGGCCTGGTCGTGATCGGCGGCGTGGTCAGTGTGTTTCTGGCCAACCAGCGTTCCTACCGCACCAACCAGGCCTTGGGCGACGTGCAGGACGGCTCGCGCATCGCCTTCGAGATGATGGCGCGCGATATCCGCGATGCCGGGCTCACCGGCTGCAGCAACAATGGGCGTGTCGCCAACGTGCTCAACAACGGCCCGACCGGTGGCGGCACGGCGTGGTGGGCCAACTGGAACAATGCGGTGGTCGGTTTTGGCGGCACCCAGACCGATCCGGCGGTGGCCATTGGTACGGCGGAGAAACAGCGGGTGAGCGGCACCGATTCGCTCATGCTGCTGGGCGGCGAAGGTTCCGGCGTGAGCGTCAACGTCAACACCGAGCCAGCGGCCACCTTCACCATCAACGAGGCAAGCACCGACCTGCAGGCCGGCGACGTGGTCATCGTCTGCGACCCCGACCATGCCACCCTGATGCAGATCACCAGCTACGCCGGCGGCACCATTACCCACGCCGCCAGCGGCTCGCCGGGCAATTGCACCACGGACCTGAACTTTCCCACCGTGTGCAGCAGCAGCGCCAGCTACGTCTTTGCCACCAACTCGCAGATCACCAGGCTGGGCGCCGCCGACTGGTACATCGGCAACAACCCGGTGGTCGGTGGCCGTTCGCTGTATCGCATGGATCTGGTCAACGTTGCCGGCGTTCCCACGCCGACCGCCCAGGAAATGGTGCGCGATGTCACCGACATGAAGATCACCTACCACCAGTCGGGCAATGCCGATTTCGCGGTGGCCAGTGCAGTCACCAATTGGGCCCTGGTCGATGCCGTGCAGGTGAACCTGACGCTGGAAAGCGTCGACAAGCGTGCCGGCACCGACGTCAAGCCGCTCAAGCGCAGCTTCACCGCCACCACCACCGTGCGCAACCGGGTGAAATGAAATGAGCCACGTCCCCGCATCCATCAACCTGTCCGATCCCGCAAGCCGCCCGCGCGGCGCGCAACCCCCGCAGCGTGCCGGTCAGCGCGGCGTGGCCCTAGTGGTGGCGCTGCTGCTGCTGGTGGTGATCACCCTGGTCGGCCTGGCCGCCGTACGCGGCACGATCATGCAGCAGAAGATGGCGTCCAACCTTTTCGACAGGCAAATCGCCTTCCAGGGTGCTGAGGCGGCGATGCGTGCCGCAACGGCGCGCATCGCCGCCAACCCCACCGACATCGCGCGCAACTGCCAAGCCGGCGGCGTGTTCTGCCGGGGCAACCCGTTCGACGACCCGAACCTGGACACCGGCAAGATCATCACGGTGACCTCGGGCACTGCGTCGGGCCAATTCGCGAAAAGCAGTGTGGCCACCGGTCAGCCGCAGTACGTGGTGGAGAACATGGGCAACTGGTACAACCCCAGCACCAGCACCGGTTACGGCCAGAGCGCCAATGCCCACAACTACGGTGCCCAAGGCACTTCCACCACCGCTGTGTATTACCGCGTCACTGCACGCAGCGGCGACCCCGCCCAGGTGGGCGACCGTGCCGTAGTAGTGCTGCAGGCCATGGTCAAGCAGGGTTGAACAGCCGCTTCAAGTTGACAGGGCGCATGGGCCTTTCCATGACGCATCATTCGAGAGCGCTACCGTCATGAACACATCATCCCGTCCACGCAGCAGGTTTAGTGGGTTCCTGGGCAAGCTGCTGTACAGCAGCCTGTCCATCTGGATGCTCGGCGTCGTCTATACGCCGGCCCTGGCAGCGACCGTCCCCGTCGACCAGTCGCCGCTGATCATCCAGCGCTCGCTGCCGCCGAACGTGGTGTTGATGCTGGACGATTCGGGGTCGATGGCTTGGGATTACATGCCGGATAAGGGCTATCTGACCAGCACGACGTCAGACGGTTATCGCAACTCGACCAATAACGGAACGTATTACAACCCTAGCGTTACTTATGCGCCACCGTCCCAGGCAAATGGCATTGATAATTATCTGGCATCGCCGGGTTTGGACAAAGCGTATAACGATGGATTTCGTGATACTTCCGCCGTCGATGTGCGCTCTTATAACGGGGGAAGCTACGATTATTTCACGGCCCTTCCTCGCGAAACCTCAGCTTCGTATGCGTCCACGTGCGACAGCGGCTATACGTTGAACATGAAAAGTGGCACATGGTGGTGCACTCGTTCAAGTCGATCTGATAGAGCACCAATCTGCTCCGCCGGAGATTCGCTCAGCTCCGACCAGGGCACCTGCACGACAACGACCATTAATCTGTTCACCTACACCACGGGTTCAGCTGCCGGCCCGTATACCCGACATTATGTGGGACTTACCGGCGATTGTGCGAAGGTTGCTGCCGCAAGCCGCACCAACTGCGACGACAGTTCGACAACACAGCAGAACGTGGCGAACTGGTTTTCGTATTACCGCACACGTATCTTGATGGCCAAGAGCGGGTTGATGAATTCGTTTTCTACCCTGGATCCTACGTTCCGGGTCGGTTTTGGCTCCATCAATGGCAACAACAGCGCTGGGTTACCTTCGCCCACCTCCACATACAACACTAAAGTGATTGCGCAGGTCGCCCCTTTCGGGAATGGATCTACCGGTACGCAAAAGAACAAATTTTGGAGCTGGTTGGTTGGGGTCGACGCTAATAGTGGCACTCCTTTGCTGTCGTCGCTGGATGCTGTCGGTCAGTACTATCAGTCGGCGCAGCCGTGGCAGGGGATGTCCTCCGATCCGGATTACACAACGGCTGCCGGAAGCACCGAGCTTGCCTGTCGCCAGTCGTATACCATTCTGACTACGGATGGTTTCTGGAACGGAACTACCCCTTCCGCTATCACCAGCAGGGGTGACGTGGATGGTACTGCTGGCACGGCGGTGACGGGGGTCAATGGCCAGAGCTACACCTACACGCCTGCGTTGCCTTACCGGGACGGTGGTTTAACCACGACCAACACCCTGAAGAGTTTCTCGCAAACTGGTTTGACTTCGGCTCAATGCGCCACTTCATATAACAACGCAATAAGTCCGCCGAATAGTGCGCAAAGTCCCGAGAACTATAGCTGGGTAGCGGCTACGACTGGCAAGAATTCAAAGCCGAGTCAGTGCAAATACGGCTATATACAGACCACTACTTCGACGGTCAGTTACAGCGGAACGCTCGCTGACGTCGCCATGACGTATTGGAATACGGACCTTCGCTCCACGGTGGCCAATGAAGTGCCAACCAATGCCGAGGACCCGGCGTTCTGGCAGCACATGACGACCTTCACCCTGGGACTGGGTTTCACCCCGCAATATTCGGATGGATCGAAGATCCCGATGGATCAGGTATTCGCCTGGGCGAACGGTGACAGCAGCAAGGCCATCAATCCCTTTATCTGGCCGCAGCCCAGCGCCGATTCGATCAACAACATTGCCGACCTTGCGCACGCCGCGGTCAACGGCCATGGCGGCTTCTATTCCGCCACCAGCCCCGAGTCGTTTGCCACCGGCTTGAAGGAAGCGCTGAAGCGCGCTGCCGAGCGTGTAGGTACCGGTGCCAGCCTGGCGGCGAACTCCACTCAGCTGCAGACCGGCACGGTGGCGTACCAGGCCAATTACTGGACGGCCAAGTGGAAGGGCGACCTGAAGGCGTTGGCGGTGGATTCCACCAGCGGAGCCATCGCCACCAGCCCGACCTGGACAGCTTCGAGCCAGTTGCCTGCGACGGCCATCGCCACCCGGAACATCAAGACCTACAACCCGTCCGCATCGGCTGGCAGCCAGTTCGTGGACTTCAATGTGGCTACGGACGGTAGCCTGCCTTCACTCTCGACGGCCCAGCACACCGCGTTGAGCACGGTGGGTGGTGCGGCCACCAATGAGACGGATCTGATCAACTACCTGCGTGGCGATGCCTCGAAGGAGCAATCCAACACGGGCAGTTACCGCAACCGCGACATCCCGATCGGCGACATCGTCAATTCGCAGCCGGTCTTTGCGGGTGCGCCGAATGCGAACCAGTTCTATACCGAAAAGTTCACCGGCTCGACGGTGTTCGCCCAGTATGCGAGCAACAACGCCAGCCGCGCCGGCACGGTCTATGTGGCCGCCAACGACGGCATGCTGCACGCGTTCGATGCCGGTACCGGTGCGGAGGCGTTTGCCTATCTTCCCGGCGCGGTGATCACCGCCGGCGTGAGTGCGCTGGCGAGCCCGGACTACGGCGGCACGGTGGCGCATGGCTTCTTCAACGATGGCGAGCTGACCATCGCGGACGCCTACATCGGCAGCCCGGTGGGCTGGAAGACCGTGCTGGTGGGCACCACCGGCCGCGGTGTGGCCAAGACGGTGTATGCGCTCGACATCACCAACCCGGCCAGCGTGAAGTTCCTGTGGGAGCGCTCCGCCGGCGATGGTCAGGCCAACAGCACCTATATCGGCCAGATGACCGGCAAGCCGGTGATCGCGCAAACCGCCGACGGCACTTGGTCGGCGCTGATCGGCAACGGCTACAACAGTACGGCCGGCGTGGCCGCGCTGCTGCAGTTCAACCTCGCCGACGGCACCCTCAATGTGCACAAGACCACCGACACAAGCGGCTTGGCGGCGCCGGCCGTGTGGATGGACCCGTCGGGCAACGGTGTCAGCACCGCGGCCTACGCCGGCGATGCAAACGGCAACGTGTGGTCGTTCGCGCTCAATACCAGCGTGGGCACTTCGGCCACGGCCACACCGGACAGTGATGGCGTGAAATTGTTCACCGCCATGGACGCCAGCGGCAACGTGCAGCCGATCACGGCGGGTATGCTGGCCGGCAAGGATCCGAATACCGGCAACACCTGGGTGTTCTTTGGCACCGGCCGCTACCTGACCACGACCGATCTTGCCAACCTGAACACCCAGAGCTGGTATGGCCTGATCGTGCAGTCCGGCACCAGTGGGCTGGCGGTGACTGCGGCTTCGACGCGTACCGCCAACCTGGTGCAGCGTTCCATCACTGCCGAGGTGGGCAATGGGCGCTCCGTGACGACCCTGGCGCAGGCTGCGGCGGCCAGTGCGTCGATCACCGGCAAGTCTGGCTGGTATATCGACCTCACGTCACCGGTCAACGGCGCGGAAGGCGAGCGCATGGTCACGCCCAACCAGTTCCAGGGCAACCTGCTGCTGGGCACCACGCGCATCCCGCAGGCCACCGACCCATGCAACCCGTCCGGCCGCGGCTGGATCATGGCCCTCGATCCGTTCACCGGCACGAATCCGTCGACGAGCTTCTTCGACATCAACGGCGACGGCAAGATCGACTCGTCCGATGAGGTCAATGGAGCGCCTGCGGCAGGCATCGGCTTCACTTCGCTGCCGAACAACCCGATCTTCGTCGGCAGCACCATGCTGACCAGCTTCGACAACGGTTCGACCAGCAGCATCAAGACATCGAGCTCGAGCGGTGGCATGGAGCGGGTGTCCTGGCGAGAGCTGATCAACCAGTAAAGGAATCGAGACGATGAAGCAGCTCTTGTCGATGGAACGCGGTATCCCGCTGGCGGGTGAAGCCGGCCTGTCAGCGGTTCCCCGCGCCGTACCGGTTAGTGTGTGGCGCGACGCGGGCTTCACCATGATCGAACTGATGATCGTGGTGGCGATCATCGCGATCCTGGCTGCGATCGCGGTGCCGGCCTATTCCAACTACGTGGTGAAGGCACACCGCGTAGCGGCCGAGGGCTGCCTGTCGGAGTACGCCAATTACATGGAGCGGTATTACACCACCCATCTGCGCTACAACAATGATGGCGCCGGCAATGCCAACACAGTGGCGGCGGCGGCGCTGGACTGCGCCACACCCCAGCGCACCGGCGTCAACTACAGCTACGACCTGCCGTCTTCATCGCTGAGCGTATCGAGTTACACGGTGACGGCCACGCCGATCAACGCGCAGCTGACTCGTGACGTCAAATGCGGCACCCTGAGCATCGACCAGACCGGTAGGCGTGATGCCACCGGTTCTGCGGGGCCGGCTGGGTGCTGGTGATGCCGTGAGGTTTTTTGCGTTGCGCTAGCGGGAGGCCAGGAACGAACCCTTCCTGGTCCCCGCGGCAGACCGGGAGAGCGGACCGGCGCGTGGTTGTTCGGGGCGCCTTGGTTTTACGGCATTCATGGCAGTTGCAGCCGCTCGCGCAAGCCGCCTTGCCGCTGGATCGGCCGCGCCAGTGCGGCGCGCAGCGAGTCGTCGGTGGTCCAGATTTCGACGTGGGCCCTGGCGCGCGAGATGGCGGTATAGACCAGTTCGCGGGTGAGTACGCGGTTGTCCGGGTCGGGCGGCAGCAGCACGGCCACGTCGTGGTATTCCGAGCCTTGGCTGCGGTGGATGGTGATCGCCCAGGCGCTGTCGTGGGCGGGCAGCGCGCGTGGCGAGTAGCTGCGCAGGCCGGCGTTGCCGTCGCGGTCGCTGAGTTCGAACCACACGCGCAGCCCTTCTGCACCTTCCAGCGCGATGCCGACGTCGCCGTTGAACAGGCCGCGGGCGTAGTCGTTGCGGGTGATGATGACGGGGCGGCCGTGATACCAGGCGCGGCTGCCGTCGATGCCGAAACGGGCGGTGAGCCGGCGCGCGATCAGGTCGTTGAGGCCTTGCGCACCGAACGGGCCGTCGCGCAGCGCGCACAGGATTTGCAGCTGGCGCAGTCGCTGCAGCGCTTCGGCCGCGTCGATGGCCGGCATCAGCAGCGATTGCAGCAGGTCGGCGTGGCGTTCGATCCAGCCATCGACGCAGGCGCGCAGGGCATGGGCGTTGGGGCAGTGGCGCAGAAGCAGGTCGCCGTCGCTGCGTTTACTCAGCAGTGCATCGAGCCACGCAGGATCGGGCGTATCGCGCAATGCTTCGACGCCGCGCTGCAGGCCGCTGCCAGCGCGCCAGGTGTGGGTCAGCGTGAGTACCTGGCCGGCCAGTGGGGCGGCGTCGGCAGCAAGGTCGGGCGCCTGTTGCAGCAGCGGCGCGAGCAGGTTGGCCAGCGACGACGGCAGATGGTTGCGTGGCGCGCCGGCGACGATGTCGGCCAGCACGGAACCGGCGTCGACCGAGGCCAGCTGGCCCGGGTCGCCGAGCAGGATCAGCACCGCCTCGGGGCGCAACGCCTGCAGCAGCTGGCGCATCATCGCCAGGTCCACCATCGACGCCTCGTCCACCACCACGATGTCCTCGGCCAGCGGATTGTGCGAGCCGCGACTGAAGCTGTTGTCCATCGGCCGGTAGCCGAGCAGGCGATGCAGCGTGCGCGCGTCGGCGTGCGGAATCTGCTGCAGGAGCGCGCCCTGCGCGCGACGCTTTTCGGTGGCGTGATCAAGAGCATCGCGCGCCGGGTGCGCTCCTGTGGGGGCCAGCGCACTTTGCAGCTCGGCCTTGCCCTTGGCGATGGCCTGCACCAGGCGCTGCGCGGCCTTGCCCGTGGGCGCGGCCAGCGCGATGGACGGTTGCGCCGGCAGGCCGCAGGCCCGTGCGTGGTGCAGCAGCATCAGCAGCATGCGCACGACGGTGGTGGTCTTGCCGGTGCCGGGGCCGCCGGTGAGCACGAAGAAGCGCGCGCCGGGCACGGCGGCCACGGCGGCGCGCTGCCCGTCGGTGGGGCCGGGCGGCATGCCGGCGAACAACGTGTGCAGATCGGCAGCCAGGATGTCGGCGGCGATCGGCAGCGTGCGTTGCGCGCAGCGCTGCAGGATCGCATCGGCGAGCTTCGCTTCGTGCTGCCAGTTGCGCCACAGGTAGAAGCGGTGCTGCGCGTCGAGCACGAACGGAGTGAAGCGGGTGCCGTCGCCGACCCAGTCGTGCCGGCGCAGGGCGGCCAGCGCCTCGGCATCGAAACCGGCTTCGGTATGCGGGTCGGCCAGCCATGCGCAGGAATGGCCGTGGCCTTCGGCGGCACTGGCTGCGCGCACGGCCTGGGCGAGCAGGGCCGAGCCGGAGCGCTGCTGGACCCATTGCGCCAGGGTCTGGTCGATCGCGCGCTCGTCGGCGGTGGGCACGGGGTTCATGCGGCCGCCTCCTGGATGCCGGCGAAGGCATCGTCCAATGCCTCGATCAAGGCCACCGGCCAGCGCCGGCGCCATACGCCCAGCCCCGGCGCCAGGCCGATGGCGCGCACGAACAGGTACCAGCTGTCGCCGAGCTGATGTTCGGCCGTATAGCCGTCCAATCGCTGGCCAAGGTAGCGGTGCAGCGCCACGGTGTAGAGCAGCGCCTGCAGCGGATAGTGGTGCACGGCCATGGCGGCATCGAGCGAATCGCTCTGGTAGTCGTGCAGGTGCGCACCGAGCCAGTTGGTCTTGTAGTCGAGCACGTGGAAGCGGCCGTCCCAGGTGCAGATCAGGTCGGCGAAGCCGATCAGCATGCCGTTCAATGTGGTGGCGTCGAGGCTGGCCGGCACCGTGTCGGCGTGGCCGTGGGCGGCACAGATCCGGCGCAGCCGCGCCAGCGGCACCTGCTGCACCGGGAACTGGAATTCGAATTCGGTGATGCGTTGTCCGGTGGGCAGATCAATCAGTCGCAGGCCGTCGCCGAGATCGGCCTGGCGCACGCGGTCGATCATCCGGCCCACGCGTTCCAGCGCTTCGTCCGGCGCCGGGCCGTTGGCCTTGATCGCCTGCGCGGCCAGCTGGCCGTACAGCAACTGGCGTTGTGCGGGCCAGACCGGGCCGGGCTGGGCCAGCTCCAGCACGTGGTGCACGGCGTCGCCGAAGCGCGGGCCGCGCAGCGGGTACAAGGCCAGCAGGCGGCTGTCTTCGGCGGTTTCGGCCGGTGGCTCCGCGCCGTCGGATGCCTCGATGCCGTCGTCGTCGATCACCACCGCGGCCGCCGCGTAGCGGGTGAGGCCACTGAAGCTGTGCAGCCATTGGAACGGCCGCGGTTGCGGCAGCGGTGCCTGGGTGGCGCGCGGCGCAGCCAGCTCGACTGGTGCCCGGTAGCGGGTGAAGACCTCGGCAAACGGCGGTGACAGTTGCATGCCGCCGAGAGCTGCGGCCAGGCGGTCGAGCGAAGCCTCGCCTTCGGGCAACGCCAGTTGCCGCTGGGCCTGCCCGATCAGCAGGTCGATCGCCGCCCATTCCCACGCTTGTGCCTCGCCGCCGGGCAGCGGGCCGCGGTCGACCCAGTACACATGCACCGCATGCACGGCGCGGGTCAGCGCCACGTAGAGCAGGCGCAGGCGTTCCTCCAGTTCCTCGCGGAAATGCCGGCCGCGATGCTCGACGAAATCCACCGAGCCGAGGTCGACGCAGCGTCGGCCGCTGGCGTCGTGGTAGCGCAACAGCTTCGGCGCGTAGCTGCCGTTGCGACTGCCGATGCGCCACACCAGCGGCAGGAACACGATCGAAAACTCCAGCCCCTTGCTGGCGTGGATGGTGAGCAACTGCACCCGGCGCGCATCGCTCTCGATGCGCAGCTGGCGCTCGTCGGCCGCCTCGGCGTCGCCGTCGCTGCCTTCCTGGCGCATTTCGAGCAGCCACGCGTACAGCCCGTCCAACCCTTGTCGGGCGGCTTCCTCCCCGGCCAGCAGTTCGCCCAGATGGCGCAGGTCGGTGAGTACGCGTTCGCCTTCGGGCAACGCCAGCAGGGCGGTGGCGCGCGCGGCCAACAAGGCCTCGATCAGCGCCAGCACGCCGCGCGTGCGGACCAGGTCGCGCCACGCTTCGAAGCGTTCCAGCTCGCGCTCGAACGCGGCGGGCTGATCCTGCCAGGTGCGGAATTGTTCCAGCGTGGCGCCGAGCAGGGCGGTGGCCAGCGCGCCGCGCACGGCCTGGTCGTCGTCGGGATGCAGCACGGCGTACAGGATCAGCTCCAGCTCGCGCGCGACCTCGCCGGCGAAGATGTTGCCGCGACCGCTGCCCACGCAGGGCACGCCGCGCGCGACCAGGCGCGTGCGCAGCGCCACGATCTGGTGGTTGGTGGACAGCAGCACGGCGATATCGCCCGGGTTCACCCGCTGGCCGCCGATCTGTTGTTGCGGGTCGTTGAGCAGTTCGGCGATGCGGTTGGCGCAGTCGTCCAGCGCCAATGCCTCGAGTTCGCCGAGCGCCTTCAGCGGGTTGCCTTTCTTGTCGACGGCGTCGCCGCGAAACGGGTGGAGCACCACAGGTTGCGCCACGGCTTCATCGCCGACGGTGTACGGTTTCTCGTCCGCCTTGCCGGCCGGCGCAACCTGCTGGTAGCGAATTTGTGGCTGGCCGAAACCGCCCTCCGCTTGGCTGTACCAAGCGTTCAGGGCAGCGACCAAGGCGCGACTGGAACGGTGGTTGGTGCCCAGCGAAAAGCGCTGGCTGGCCTGTTCGCTGGCGCGCAGGTAGGCGGCGATGTCGCCGCCGCGGAAACTGTAGATGGCCTGCTTGGGGTCACCGATCATCACCAGCGTGCCGCGTTCGCGATAGATGCGCTCGAAGATCGCGAACTGGCGCTGGTCGGTGTCCTGGAATTCGTCGATCAGCGCCACCGGGTAGGCTTCGTACAGACGGTCCGCCAGCACGTCGTCGGCCTGTTCGCCGCAGAGCCGCTGGTACACCGCATCGATCAGCATCGAAAACGTCATGACGTGGCGCTGGCGCGCGCGTCGCGGCATCTCTTCGCGGCAGGTTTGCGCCGCTTCGGCCAGTACCGCACCGCGGGTGAACGTGGTGCGCAGCTGCAGCAGCGGACGCAGCACCCGCAGGGCTTCGATCAAGGGGTGGGCGTTGAGCGTGCCGGCGCTGGCGAGTGCTTCCTGCGCGAGTACCTGGTCGGGGTCGAACGCGTCGTCGAGTGCAGCAGCCAGCTGTTCCTCATCGTCGTCCTGCAGCGCACGGGCGATCTTGTCGAGCCGGTTCGACAGCGCACTCTTGCGCGGCGCGTACAAGGTCTTGTCGCCGGCCAGCCGTTGCAGTTCGGCGACGTTTTCCGGCGTGTGCAGCGCGGCCAGCCGGCGTTCGAGTTCGACCAGGCCGCCGGCCTCGATGCGTGCGTCAGTGCTGTTCGCCAGTCCGCCGAGATCGCGCAGCAGCCCTTCCGGGCCGTCCTTCAACAGCAGCTCGGCTTCGCGCGGATCGACGCTGCCGGCGAGGTAGCGGCGGCGCCAGAAATCCTCCACGCATTCGCGCATCAGCTGCTGTTCGTCGAACAGCTTGTCGTTGGCAAACGCGGCGCCGCTTTCCAGCGGATAGTCGCGCTGGATGCGCTGGCACAGTGCGTGGATGGTGGAGACCGGCGCGCGGTCGAGGTCGGTGCGGGCGAGCTGGATCCGGCGCAGCGCGCAACGGATGCGGTCTTCGTCGGGACACAGTGCGGCCAGCCAGCTTTCCAGCGGATTGTCGCTGGCCGCATCGATGGACGCGGATGCGAGCAGCCGCTCGACCTCGACCAGGCGCCGGCGCAGGCGCTCGCGCAATTCCTGCGCGGCGGCATCGGTGAAGGTGGTCACCAGGATCTGCTCCACGCTCAGCTTGCGTTCGAGCAGCAGGCGCAGGTAGATCACGCCGATGTTCCAGGTCTTGCCGGTGCCGGCGCTGGCCTCGATCAGGATGCGCCCATGCAGCGGCATGGCGCGCCAGTCGAGCGGGGGCAGGGCGGTGGCGTCGGCGGCGGTCAAGGGCGGATCTCCTGCGCAACCTTCATCAGTGTCGTATGTCCCGGGTCGAGCACGTCGCAGACCAGTTCGGTGGCGGCGACGAAGGCACGGTGCGCGGGACCGGCTTCGTCGAAAAGATCCAGTCCGCGGCTCAGCAGGGCCGCGTAGCCGGGCGCGTAGTCGCGTTCGCCGCCGTTGAAATCGTCGCCTTCCCAGGCGGCGGCAGCCTTGGCAAGGCGCTCTTGTGGCGCGCTGGCGGCATAAGCCTGCGCGGTGCGCGGGAAGAACAGCAGCGGTTGTTGTTCGGCAGACAGGTACGCCTCGATCAGCTGGCGCAGCCCGCGACGCAGTTGCGCGGCATCCTGCGCCAGCACAGGGACGAGCAGCCCCGCGCTGCGTGACTTTCTGTTGTTGGACGTGGGCTCCAGGTACTCGCCGTGCACGGCGTCGGCGCGGGTCAGCCGCAGTGCGGCCCAGTCGATGTAGAAGGCGAGGATGTCCTTCAGTCCCGCGGCACGCGACGGTTGCGCATCGAACAGCAGGGCGCCGTCAACGCCGTGGAATACCCGGTCGACCACGCCGGTCAGGCGCAGGTCATCGCCGAGATCCAGGTCGACCGCCTGCGCCACGGGCTGCGCCCGGCCGTCGGCAAACAGCTTGTGCGCACCGTCGAGCAGGGGATGCAGCGAGTCGCGCAGTTGCGCGTAGGTTTGCTCGCCTATCGCGCCGCCGGCGAGCATGCCGGAGTGGGCCAGCCAGGCGGGTGGTTCGTCGGGCAATTCGCAGCGACCGGCGGCGAGCGCTTCGAACAACAGCCGGTGATCGACGCGTTCGATGCGGTCGAGTCCGGTCTCCAGCGGTTCGCGATCGGGCCAGCCGGCGTTGTCCAATGCCTGCAGGCTGATGCCGTGACCGCGCAGCAGTGCCTCCCGGACAGGATCGCGCCAGTAGCGCTTGAGTGCGGCCAGTGCGATCTCGCCACCGGTGGGCAGGGTTTTCGTGGCGACCGGTGCGGGCGTGATGAAGCGCTGGCCGTCGTCCGCCGTGGGCACAGCGAGGAAGGCGGGGTCGTACGAGAACAGCCGCGGATCGTGCCGGGGTTGGCCTTCGGCATCGCGCTCGTAGTAGCGCGCGTCGAACGGCTGCAGCGGGTGGCGGATGCGCCATGGCCGCTCGGCCTTGTCGTCGTCGGCAATGGCGTGCTGTTCATCGAGGAACTGCAGCAGCTCGGCCAGCGGCGCGGCGGGATTGCGCGGCTTGCCGTCGCGCACGCCTTCGCCGACGTAGCTGATGTGCAGCACGTCGCGCGCCGACATCAGCGCTTCCAGGAACAGGTAGCGATCCTCGCTGCGCGTGTCGCGGTCGCCGCGGCGCGGCTGGCCGAGGATCTTGTTGAGTCCGGCGTCGTTGCCGGGGCGTGGGAACTCGCCCTCGTTCATGCCGAGCAGGCAGACCACGCGGAACGGGATCGAGCGCTGCGGCACCAGTCCGCAGAAGGTCACCCCGCCGAGCAGGAAGGCCTGACGCTCCGGCACCGCGTCGAGCGCACCGCGCAGCGCCTCGCGCACCACGCTCCATGGCAGCGGTGCGTGGACGTCGGCTTCGGCGGCCTGGCTGGCGAGGCCGGCGACGAGCCGGCGCAGGGCGTCGAGTGCGTTCTGCTCGGCGTCGTCGCGCTGGTCGGCGAGAAACAGCGCGTCGATCCGTTCCTGCAACCACTCGCTCCACGCGGCCAGCGGGCGCGCGCTGGCGAAGGCGTGGCGCGCCTGGCGCAGTTCGCCGAGCAGGCGGTCGAACTGGCCCAGCGCCTCCACCGCGCTGCCGGCGACGCCCTGCAGCGGCAGGATGCCGTCAAGCAGTTCGCCCTCCGCATCCTGGCCCACGATCAGCCCGGCATACATGCGGTCGAAGCCGAACTGCCATGAATTCGTGTCGACCGCCGCCGCGCCGGCCTCGGCCTTCATCGCGGCATCCAGGCCCCACGCCACGCGGGCGCGGCGCAGCCAGCGCTCCAGCGCGTCGCGACCACCGGCGTCGATCGCGAAACGCCGCGCCACTGCCGGCACGTCGAGGAAATCCAGCACCTCGCTGACCGTGAAGCGGCTCTCGGCCAGGTCCAGCACCTGCGCGAACGCGCTCATCAGCGGATGCGCACGGGCCAGCCCGACGTCGGCCAGGTGCCAGGGAATGTGCAGCGGATCGCTGCGGTATTGCGCCGGCTCGCCGAACACCGCCGCGAGGTACGGTGCGTAGGCGCCGATGTCGGGCGCCATCACCACGATGTCGCGATGCTGCAGGGTCGGGTCGTCGGCCAGGCAGCGCAGCAGGGCGTTCTTCAGCACTTCCAGTTCGCGCAGGCGGGTGTGGCAGGCGTGCACGCGCAGGCTGGCGTCGTGGCGCAACGCGGGCAAGATCTCGCCGAGGGCGGCACCGCCGGCCAGTTGTTCGCGGATCGGTGCGCCGACCAGCTCCGGCTGCAGGCAGCGGATGCTGGACTGCAGTCGGGCGAGCAGCGCGGTGGCATCGTCGAGCGGCTCGGCCTCGTCGAGCGGGTCGCGCTCGTCGATGGCGTCGCACTCGTCCAGGGTGAGGCAGAAATCCTGCGCGATGCGGCCGAGTGCCACCAGCAGCGGATGGCCGACCTCGTAATACAGCGCTTCCGGATCGTCCGCATGGGCGAGCAGGAAGCGCTGCTTGCGCAGATACACCCAGTGTTCGCGGCAGGGGTCGGGAAAATACAGATGCACCGGCGTGTGCAGTGCGGCGGCCTGCAGCGCCGCCAGCACGTCGGGCGGCAGGTGGCTGACGCCGAACACGTGCAGCGGCGGATCGCTGGCCAGGCCGTTGCCGGCACGCAGTGCATCAAGCAGGGCGGCGCTGCGCTGCGCGCGGTGCGGGCGCTGGATGGAGGTTCGCAGCCGATGCCACAGCGTCGCCTGCCAGTCGCCGTCGTGGCGGGTCGGGTGCTGTTCCCAGTCGAGGATCCAGTCTGGCCGGTAGATCAGGTACTGGGTGTACAGGCCAGCCAGGTGCTCGGCCAGCTGGAAACCGCGCCGCGCGGCATCGTCGCCGGCCAGATAGGCGCGGACTTCCGCCGCGTTCGATGTGGACAGCACCTGCAGCAGACGCCAGCGCAGCACTTCATGCCGATACGCGCCGCCGATCAGCGCCTCGTCGCCCAGCATGCGGCGCGCGCAGCGCTCGAACCACTGCCAGGGCAAGATCATCTCGTAATTGGCGGCGATGCCGTGCCCGCCGTGCGGGCCACGGCGCTGCGCCAGGCGGCCGAGCAGCCAGCGCTGCAGCCCCGGGTGCGCCGCCACCACGGTCTGCGCGGCCAGCGGATTGGCCGGTCGTTGCGCTTCCAGCTGCAGCGCCAGCGCATCGGCCAGCCGCTCGGTGCGGCTGCCGCGATGGACGATCAGTCCGCCTGGGTCTTCCCTCATTCCTTCCTGCCCCGCTGACGCAATGCGTACAGCATACCGAGCCGCGACTCATCGTTTGCGATTGGGGTTCCAGCTGCCTGCAGGCTGTCGTGTCGATTTGCCGGTTCGCCGTTCGTCGTCCGGATAGAGCTGGGGTTGGCGTGCCTGGCTCCCGCCCCATTCGAAGGAGACACGACGATGCGATGCATGGTGATAGTGAAAGCGACTTCGGACTCGGAAGCCGGCGTGATGCCCAGCGAGCAGCTGTTGACCGCGATGGGCAAGTTCAACGAGGAACTGGTGAAGGCCGGCATCATGCTGGCGGGCGAGGGCCTGCAGCCCAGTTCGAAGGGCGTGCGGGTGAAGTTCTCCGGCCGCGCGCGCACGGTGACCGACGGACCGTTCGCGGAAACCAAGGAACTGATTGCCGGCTTCTGGCTGTGGCAGGTGAAGTCGATGCAGGAGGCGATCGAGTGGCTCAAGCGCGCGCCGTTCGACGACGATGCCGAGGTCGAGATCCGCCAGGTGTTCGAGGCCGACGATTTCGGCGCGGAGTTCACCCCCGAGCTGCGCGAGCAGGAGGAACGGCTGCGCGCGCAGATTGCGGCGAAATCATGAGTCGGGTCTCGGGGCTGGTTTCCGCGCGAATGCGCCAAGGAACCGCCATGTGCTTCATGATGCTGGCCGGGCCCTAGGCGAAGGCGTTGCTTCCGGCCTTGCGCCGGCGCAGCGGGGATGCTGTGATCGGTTGCCATGAGCGTGACCGATACCCATCGCACCATCGACGCCGTCTGGCGGATCGAGTCGGCCCGGCTGATCGCCGGCCTCGCCCGCATGCTGCGCGATGTCGGCCTGGCCGAGGAGCTGGCGCAGGATGCGCTGGTAGTGGCGTTGGAGCAGTGGCCGCAAACCGGCGTGCCGGACAACCCCGGCGCGTGGCTGATGACCACCGCGAAGCACCGCGCGATCGACCGGCTGCGCCGCAGCAAGCTGCTCGAACGCAAGCACGAGCAACTGATGCACGAGCTGGAGCACGAGCAGGAATGCGCAAGGTCCGCGGACGAGGCAGCGCTGGACGACCCGTTCGGCGACGACTTGCTGCGGTTGATCTTCACCGCCTGCCATCCGTTGCTGTCCATGGAGGCGCGCGTGGCGCTGACCCTGCGCCTGCTTGGCGGTCTGACCACGGAGGAAATCGCACGCGCCTTCCTGGTGCCCGAGCCGACCATCGCGCAGCGCATCGTTCGCGCCAAGCGCAGCCTCGCCAAGGCCGCGGTGGCGTACGAGGTGCCCCGCGGCGATGAGCTTGTCGAACGTCTTTCGTCGGTGCTCGGGGTGATCTACCTGATCTTCAACGAGGGCTACTCGGCCACCGCCGGCGACGACTGGATGCGCCCGGCCTTGTGCGAGGACGCCCTGCGCCTGGGCCGGGTGCTGGCCGGCCTGATGCCGCGCGAGCCCGAGGTGCATGGCCTGGTGGCGCTGATGGAGCTGCAGGCCTCGCGTTCGCGCGCACGCGTGGACGCGCGCGGCGAGCCGATCCTGCTGCTGGAGCAGGATCGGGCGCTGTGGGACCGGCTGCTGATCCGCCGCGGTCTGGCTGCCCTGAAACGGGCCCGGGAGCTGGGCGGTGCGCTGGGTCCGTATGCGCTGCAGGCGGCGATTGCCGCCTGCCACGCGCGCGCGCTGACCAGCGAGGAGACCGATTGGCCGGGCATCGCCGCACTGTATGCGACCCTGGCTCAGGTGACGCCGTCGCCGATCGTCGAACTCAACCGCGCGGTAGCCGTCGGCATGGCGGGTGGCGCGGCGGCGGGCCTCGCATTGGCCGATGCCCTGATCGACGAGCCGAGCCTGCAGCGATACCACCTGCTGCCCGCGGTGCGGGGTGATTTGCTGGCCCGGCTGGGCCGTGTCGACGAGGCGCGCCGGGAGTTCGAGCGGGCGGCCGGGCTGGCCATGAACCGGCGCGAGCGCGAGCTGATGCGCAAGCGCGCCCGGGCATGTGGGGAGAGCGCGTCGCCCGAGTGAACGGTGTCGATCCGGGGCATGTCATGGCATCGCGACGCATGATGGATTAATGCGGGCTCCCGTGATGAAGTATGGTCACGGTCGATGCATCGTTTGTTCGTTCTAGGGGAGTTCGCAAGCGGGTGAACAGCCAGGAGCAGGCACGTGGCGAACTTCGCGAACGCTTCTACCGGAGCGTGGCGGAGACCCTCGCGCTGTTGCATGCGAAGCCGGATCGCGACCGGCGCCTGGTCATGGTCACGATCACGGGCATTCTGGCTTCGACCATGGATCTTCCGCTGGTCTGGGTCGGGCGACGCGAACCGGGACACAGCGCCGTCGAGGTATTGGCGGCGGCGGGACCCGCCTCCGCCTATGCGGCCGTGTTGCGCCTCAGTACGGATGAATCCGACCCCGGCGGGCGCGGGCCGGTGGCGATGGTGCTGCGCCAGGAGCAGGCGCGGGCGACCTCGGTCGACGCGCCGGAGTTCGCGCCATGGCGGGACGCCGCGCAGCGGCACGGTTTCGGTTCCTGCATCGTGGCCGCATCGCGGACGCGTGACGATGGCCAGCTGGTGCTGGCCGCCTACTCCCGCGACGACGGCCCCAGCCTGAGCGGGGAGTTGCTCGATTGGGCACAGCGGCTGGTCGACGAGCTGAGCCGGTTCTGGGACCATCAGCTGCTGCTGGAGCGCAGCATGCGGATGAGTCGCTACCGCGATGCGCAGCGCACGATTCAACGGGCCCTGCTGGAACAGCCCGACCCGGAATCGGTCTATCGCACGCTGGCCCGGGCGCTGGCCGACATCGCCGGTGCCGCTGCGGTCGACGTGTTTGCCGCCGATGGTATCGGCTCCATGCTGCGGCGAGTGGCCCTGGTCGGCCCGATCGCCGACATTGTGCGTGGCCTGCCCTTGCCGCCTCCGCACGACGACGGCCCGAACGCCTCGACGCCAACGCGGGCCTTTATGCAGGGGGCGCCAGTGATCCGGCGCCATCCCCGCCATGCACCGCAGGCCGACCGGGGGTTCCGCAAGGAGTTGCTCGAACACGCCGGTGCGGTGGGGTGTTGGCCGCTGTTCGGTTCCTCCGCCCCCGCGATCGGCGCGGCACGGGTACCGACCGGCGTCTTTGTCGTGCTGACCGTCGAGTCGGATGCCTTTGACGACGAAATGTGCCGCCTGCTGGACGAGATCGCCGACGCGACCGGACTGGCGCTGCGGCAGCATGCGCAGCGACACGCCCTGCTGCAGGAGCAGGAACGGCAAACCTACCTGGCCCTGCACGACGATCTCACCGGCCTGCCCAACCGCCGCGCGCTGGATCGGCACCTCGAGACCGTGCTGGCCCGCGCCAAGCGGCGTGGGCGACTGGTGGCGGTGGGGCTGCTCGACCTGGACGACCTGAAGCCGATCAACGACCGCCACGGCCATGCCGTGGGCGATCGCCTGCTGATCGAGATGGCGGGCCGGTTCCAGCAGATGCTCCGCGCCGGCGACTACGCGGCCCGACTGGGTGGCGACGAGTTCGTGCTGGTGTTCGAGGATATCGAATCCGAGGCGGAGGTCGACGGGTTGCTGGAGCGCATCGGTGAAGTCCTGCGGCTCCCGCTGACGATCGACGGCACGGCCATGTCCGTGGGCGCCAGCCTGGGCGTCGCGATGTATTCCGGCGACGTCCACGCCACCGGCGAGCAACTGCTGCGCCGAGCCGACCAGGCGATGTACCAGGTGAAATCGCGCAAGCGGTACCGCTCGCACTGGTGGTCGCTGGTTTCGCCCCATGGCGTGACGGACCAGGCCGACGAGCTGGATGCCGTTGCCTCGCCGTATGGTGAACAAGCCGCCACGCTGCTCGATGCCTGCAGCAAGGCGTGGGAGCCGCGGTTGCCCGGCATCGTGGAAAGCTTTCACGCCGGGCTGCGTTCGCATGACGGCATTGCCAGGCTGCTGGACCTGCTTCCGGCTGCGGATGTGAAGGTGTTCGAAGAGCATCAGCTGCAGCATCTGCGGGCACTGCTGCGGGCGGACCTCGACATGGCCGGCCACCACGCCCGGGCGACCCGAACCGGTCTGTTCCATGCGGCCTGCGGACTCGAGGAAGTCTGGCTGCTGGAGGCGATCGAGCAGTTGCGCGACATTCTGGCGGCCACGCTGGCCGGCGTCGGCCAGACCGGCCACCGTGCGCTGGCGATCCTGCTGCAGCGGCTGGGCATGGAGCGGCAGTGGCAACTGGAAAGCATGCGCGAACTGCAGCGCCGCCGGGTGGCCCTGCTGGCGAGAATCAATGCACTGGCGTGGTCGGCCGAAGGCTACCTGGAACTGATCCAGGGCGTAGCCGACATCCTGGTATCGCACGAGGAAATCATCGCCTGTTCGGCGGGGCGCCCGGACGCGTCGGGCCAGCTGACCTACGAGGCAGTGGCGGGAACGGCCTTTGCCGAATACCTGCATGCGCTGGTCAGCGGCAAGGCGGTGCCGATCCGGGTCGATGAAGGTCAGTCGGAGGGGCGGGGGCCCAGCGGGCGTGCCTGGCGCACGGCGAGGATCCAGCGTTGCGCCCACTACGGCAGCGACCCGTCGATGACGAATTGGCGCGACATCGCACTGAGTCTCGGGGTGGTTTCCAACGTGGCCATTCCGCTGTGTCCGTCACTGCGGAAACCGGCGGTTGTGCTGACCGTGTACAGCCCGTACGCCGGGGGCTTTCACAGCGAAGACCAGCGGGCTTTCCTCGAGCAGATCAAGACGGTGCTGGACCTAGCCCTGGCGCGCCTGGCGCCGCCGCGCCAGGGCACCGAACTGCTGCCGTTCTTCGTGCGCGAGCGCTGGCGCGCATCGGTCGCGACCGATGCGCTGCAGATGCACTACCAGCCGCTGGTCAGGCTCGCCGATGGCCGGGTTACCGAGATCGAGGCGCTGGCACGGTTGCGCGACGATGACGGCGACCTGCTGGCGCCGGCCAGGTTTCTTCCCGCGCTGGGCGCGGACGATTTGCTCGTGCTGTTTCGCCAGGGGCTGATCCAGGCCGCCGCCTGTCGCGAATTGCTGTTGCGGGCGGGCCATGCGCTGGATATCTCGGTGAATGCACCCGCGGTCGCGCTTGAGGACCCGCGCTATGCCGAAGTGGCGGCGGCGGTCATCGCCAGCAGCGGCTGTGCGGCGCAGGCGTTGTTGTTCGAGATACTTGAATCGCCAATCGGCACCGAGCATGCCGCCGTGCCGCAGGGCTCGGGCATGCAGTCGCTCAAGGCCCTGGGCGTACGCCTGGTCGAAGACGACCTCGGCGCGGGCTACAGCTCGCTCATCCGCCTGCGCCAGTGGCCGTTCGACCGGATCAAGATCGACCAGGCCATCGTCAGCCAGGCTTGGCAGGATCCGTTGGGCACGTTGCGTTTCATTCGTCAGCTGATCCGGATCGGGCACGACTTGCGGCTCGAAGTGGTCGTCGAGGGGCTGGAGTCGCCCGACCTGATCGAGGCTGCAACGATTCTTGGTGCGGATTTCGGCCAGGGCTATGCGCTGGCGCGACCGATGCCCGCCGACGCATTGCCCGCCTGGCTGGCGCGGTACCGAGGCGGACAAGGCTCCACATGGCCGCGAACCGGGCTGGGCGCACTCGCCGGCGAGCTGCGCTGGGAGGAACAGTTCATTGCCCTGCCGGCCGAGCCGGCGTTCTGGGCCCGGCATACGCAGGTAAGCTGCGGCCCGGGCGAATATCTGCACACCCCGGGCCTGGATGCGGCGCTGAATGCCAGTCACCAGGCCATGCACAGGGCGGCCCTGGCCGGCCCGTCCGACCTTGGCTACCGGCGCGAGCGCGAAGCCTTCCTTGCGCTACTGGTCGAGCACGTGCTCGGCAACTTTCATCCCTGAGGATGCGTGCGACACGCACGCAGCGCACTTGCTGGTGCCCAAACGACGAAACCGGCCGCGGGGCCGGTTTCTGGATTCGATGGTGGGCGGTACAAGGATCGTTGTGTGACACCTGCCGTGTGAAGTGCCCGTTGCTACACGCACGCTGCGCACTTGATGGTGCCCAAACGACGAAACCGGCCGCGGGGCCGGTTTCCGGATTCGATGGTGGGCGGTACAAGGATCGTTGTGTGACACCTGCCATGTGAAGTGTCCGTTGCTACACGCACGCTGCGCACTTGATGGTGCCCAAACGACGAAACCGGCCGCGGGGCCGGTTTCTGGATTCGATGGTGGGCGGTACAAGGATCGAACTTGTGACACCTGCCGTGTGAAGGCAGTGCTCTACCGCTGAGCTAACCGCCCACTGCGAGCGCGCAATTTTAGGGGCAGTTGCTGGGCGGGTCAATGCCTCGGGTAGCTCGAGACGCGCAGGAACGGAAGCACGGGTTGCTAGACTTGCCTCCCCCTACGTCAAAAGCGCACCACCATGGAATTCCTCAGCGTTCACCTGGCCAACATTCTCCGCGCCCTCCAGCAGTTCGAGCTGACGCCCTGGAAGGCCGTCGGCCTGCTCGGCTCGGTGATGTTCACCAGCCGCTGGTTCGTGCAGCTGTACTACACGCGCAAGCTGAAGCGGGTGGTGATGCCGCTGGCGTTCTGGTGGCTGTCGGTCTGCGGCAGCATCCTGCTGCTGGCGTACTTCATCATCGGCAAGAACGATTCGGTGGGCATCATCTCGAACTTCTTCCCCGCGTTCGTCTCGGTCTACAACCTGGTCGTGCACCTGCGCCACCGCAAGAACAGCATCACCGGCGACGCCACCGTGTGATGGCGCAACCGGGAGTCCACGACTATTCCGGCTCGTAATCCAGGTTGGAGGCGAGCCAGCGTTCTGCTTCGGCGAGCGTCCAGCCCTTGCGCTTGGCGTAATCCTCGACCTGGTCCTTGCCGAGCCGGCCGACCACGAAGTACTGGCTGTCCGGGTGCGAGTAGTACCAGCCGGAGACGGCGGCGGCGGGATACATCGAGAAGCCTTCGGTGAGTTCGATGCCGGTGTTGCGGGTGACGTCGAGCAACTTGAATAGGGTGGCTTTCTCGGTGTGTTCGGGACAGGCGGGATAGCCGGGCGCGGGGCGGACGCCGCGGTATTTTTCGGCGATCAGCGCGTCGTTGTCGAGCGACTCGTCCGGCACGAAACCCCAGAATTCCTTGCGTACGCGCTCGTGCATGTGTTCGGCGAACGCCTCGGCGAGGCGGTCGGCCAATGCCTTGAGGATGATCGAGGAGTAGTCGTCGTAGTCGGCCTGGAAGCGCGCCAGGTGTTCCTCGATGCCGAGGCCGGCGGTGACCGCGAAGCCGCCGATCCAGTCGGGTTTGCCGAACTCTTTCGGAGTAATGAAATCCGCCAGGCACAGGTTCGGCCGCTCCGGCGGCTTGTCGGCCTGCTGGCGCAGGCTGCACAGCCTGGCGAGCCGCTTGGTGCGGCTGGTGTCGGTGTATACCTCGACGTCATCGCCGATGTTGGCGGCCGGCCACAGGCCGATCACGGCGCGGGCGGTCAGCCACTTCTCGGCGATGATCCTGTCCATCATCGCCTGCGCATCCTTGAACAGCTCGCTGGCCTGCGGGCCGACCACTTCGTCGGTGAGGATGGCCGGGTAGTGGCCGGCGAGTTCCCATGCCTGGAAGAACGGGGTCCAGTCGATGTAGCGGCGGATCGTGGCGAGGTCGTAATCGTGAAATACGGTGACGCCCGGCTGCTTCGGCTGCGGCGGATCGTAGGCCGCCCAATCGCAGCGGAAGCGGTGCGTGCGCGCATGTTCCAGCGATACCAGCTTCTTGCCGGGGCCGCGGTTGCGATGGCGCTCGCGCACGTCGACGTATTCGAGGCGGATTTTTTCGAGGAAGTCCTTGACCAGGTCTTTGCTGACCAGTGACTGCGCCACGCCGACCGCACGCGACGCGTCCTTTACCCAGACGCAACCCGCCTTGTAGTGCGGCTCGATCTTCAGCGCGGTGTGCGCGCGCGAGGTGGTCGCGCCGCCGATCAGCAGCGGGATGTGGAAGTTTTGCCGCTGCATTTCCTTGGCGACCTGGCCCATCTCCTCCAGCGACGGCGTGATCAGGCCGGACAGGCCGATCATGTCGGCTTTCTCTGCGATCGCGGTTTCCAGGATCTTCTGCGCCGGCACCATCACGCCGAGGTCGATCACCTCGAAGTTGTTGCAGCGGAGCACCACCGCGACGATGTTCTTGCCGATGTCGTGCACGTCGCCCTTGACCGTGGCCATCACGATCTTGCCGTTGTTCTTGCCGGTATCGCCGGTGCGCAGTTTTTCCGCCTCGATGTAGGGCAGCAGGTAGGCCACCGCCTTCTTCATCACGCGCGCGGACTTCACCACCTGCGGCAGGAACATCTTGCCGGCGCCGAACAGGTCGCCGACCACGTTCATGCCGTCCATCAGCGGGCCTTCGATCACGTCGAGCGGACGCGTCGACATCTGCCGTGCTTCCTCGGTGTCCTCGACCACGTACTGGTCGATGCCGTGCACCAGCGCGTGGCTGAGCCGTTCGCGCACGTCCTTCTCGCGCCACGCCAGCGTCTCGACCTCGGCCGCGCCGCGCTTGCCCTTGTAGTTGTCGGCGATCTCCAGCAGGCGCTCGGTGGCATCCTCGCGGCGGTTCAGCACCACGTCCTCGACGCGCTCACGCAGTGGCGGGTCGATGTCGTCCATGATCGTCAGCGCACCGGCGTTGACGATGCCCATGTCCATGCCGGCCCTGATCGCGTGGTACAGGAACACCGAGTGGATCGCCTCGCGCACGGTGTTGTTGCCGCGGAACGAGAACGACACGTTGGAGACGCCGCCGGAGATGTGGCAGTGGGGGAAGCGTTTCTTCAGCTCGCGCGCGGCGTTGATGAAATCCACCGCGTAGTTGTTGTGTTCCTCGATGCCGGTGGCGATGGCGAAGATGTTCGGGTCGAAGATGATGTCTTCGGGCAGGAAGTCGAGTTCCTTCGTCAGCAGCTCGTAGGCGCGCGCGCAGATCGACACCTTGCGTTCGCAGGTGTCGGCCTGGCCCTGTTCGTCGAACGCCATCACCACGGCGGCGGCGCCGTATTGCTGCACCTTGCGTGCGTGTTCGAGGAAGGCCGCCTCGCCTTCCTTCATCGAGATCGAGTTGACGATGCCCTTGCCCTGCAGGCAGCGCAGGCCGGCCTCGATCACCGTCCACTTGGACGAGTCGATCATGAACGGCACGCGGGCGATGTCGGGCTCGGACGAGATCAGGTTGACGAAGCGGGTCATCGCCGCCTCGGAGTCGATCAGGCCCTCGTCCATGTTGATGTCGATCACCTGGGCGCCGTTGGCGACCTGCTGGCGGGCGACTTCGACGGCTTCGTCGTAGCGGTCTTCCTTGATCAGCTTCTTGAACTGGGCCGAGCCGGTGACGTTGGTACGCTCGCCGACGTTGATGAACAGCAGGTCCGAGGTGATGACCAGCGGCTCGAGGCCGGACAGACGGGTATGGCGCGCCATGTTATGCGGCCTCCACTTGGTCGGCGGAAGGCAGTGCGCGCGGTGCGAGTTCGCGCACTGCCTCGGCGATCGCCTTGATATGCGCCGGCGTGGTGCCACAACAGCCGCCGACCAGGTTCAGCAGGCCGTCGCGGGCGAAGCCGCCGATCACGCTGGCCATGTGTTCGGGGGTCTCGTCGTATTCGCCGAACGCGTTGGGCAGGCCCGCGTTCGGATGCGTGCTGACGTAGGTCTCGGCCAGGTTGGCCAGGGTCTGCACGTGCGGGCGCAGGTCCTCGGCACCGAGCGCACAGTTGAAGCCGACTGACAGCGGCCGCGCATGGCGCACCGAGTAGTAGAACGCCTCGGCGGTCTGGCCGGACAGGGTGCGGCCGGAGCGGTCGGTGATGGTGCCGGAGATCATCACGGGTACGCGTGCGCCGCGTTGATGGAACAGTTCGCTCAATGCGAACAGCGCGGCCTTCGCGTTCAGCGTATCGAAGATCGTTTCGACCATGATCACGTCGGCGCCGCCGTCGATCAGGCCGTTGGCGGATTCGGTGTAGTTCTCGGCCAGTTCCTCGAACGTGACGTTGCGGAAGCCCGGGTCGTTGACGTCCGGCGACAGCGAGGCGGTACGGCTGGTCGGGCCGAGCACGCCGATCACGAAGCGCGGTTTTTCCGGTGCCTTTGCGGTCATCGCGTCGCAGGCGGCGCGGGCGAGCTTCGCGCCTTCGCGGTTCAGTTCCTGGGCCAGATGCTGCAGCTTGTAGTCGGCCTGGCTGATGCGGGTGGAGTTGAAGGTGTTGGTTTCGATCAGATCGGCGCCGGCTTCCAGGTAGGCGTCGTGCACACCGCGGATGATGTGCGGTTGGGTCAGCGTGAGCAGGTCGTTGTTGCCCCTGAGGTCGCAGCCAGGATGATCGTGCGCATGTGCGTGGCCGTCGTGGCCGTGCTCGAAGCGTTCGCCGCGGAAGCCGCCTTCATCCAGCTCGTGTGCCTGCAGCATGGTGCCCATGCCGCCGTCGAGAATCAGGATGCGTTGGCGCAGCGCCTGCTCCAGCAGGGCGACGCGATCGGGGTGGAGCCAGGGCAGGGTACTCATCGAACTTCCTTTGGTTAAGCGGTGCAACGGTATTCAAGCGGGCTTGCGCGCCAGCAGGCTGATCACTTCGAAGTGCGGCGCCTTGCGCTCGCGGCTGAGCCGGTTGCAGCTCAGCACGTCGAGGCCGGCGGCGCGGGCGTAGCCGTCGAGTTGCTCGTTGCTGAAGCCAAGATTGCGATGGTCGAACGGCTCGACCGCGGCGCGGTGATCGTGCTGGCCCAGCGTCACGGCGAGCAGGCGGCCGCCGGGGCGCAGCAGTCGCGCGGCTTCCGCCACGGCCCGCGCGGGATGCTCGGCGTAGGTCAGTGCGTGCAGCATCAGCACCAGATCGAAACGTTGTTCGCCCAGTTCCAGCGCATGCATGTCGCCCTGACGCACTTGCACGTTGGCGAATGCCTTCAGCCGCTTGGTGGCAGCCTCGACCACGCGTTCGCTGGAGTCGACGCAGACGATCGAGTGCGCGTGCGGCGCCAGCAGTTCGGCGGTGATGCCGTCGCCGGAGGCGATGTCGAGCACGTCGCCGGTCTCCAGCAGTTGCAGCAGCGAGCGCGCCAGGGTTTCCCAGGTGCGGCCGGGTGAATAATGGCGCTCCATGTCGCCGGCCACGGTGTCGGCCCAGCCTTCCTCGCGCGCGCGGTTCGCCAGCACGCCGGGCAGGCGCGCCGAATCTTCGCGCAGCAGGGCGTCGTCGATACTGGCGCGCAGCGAGCCGAGCAGGCTGTGCTGGGCCTCTTCGCCTTCATTGTTGGCGCGGTAGTAGGCCGACACGCCGGCGCGGCGGTCGCGTACCAGCCCAGCCTCCTTCAGCTTGGCCAGATGGGTGGACACGCGCGGCTGCGCCAGGTGCAGCACCGCGGCCAGTTCGGCCACGGTGAGTTCCTCGTGTTCGAGCAGGGCCAGCAGGCGCACGCGGGTGGGGTCGGCCAGCAGGCGCAGCACGCTGGAAGCGGTGGCCAAGTCCATCGGTTATCCCTGTATCGCGATACAAAGATGTATAGGCTAGGCCGGCCTATGCGACGCGTCAAGCGCGCACCGACAAGCCTGCGCGCCATTTCCCGCTAAAATCGCCGGCTTGATTGCCTTCAGGAGCAGCCCGTGGATTTCCGTTTTACCGAAGACCAGTTGTCGATCCAGGCGATCGCCCGCGACTTTGCGCAAAAGCGCATCGCGCCGGTGGCGGCCGAACTGGATGCCAGGGGCGAATTTCCGCTGGATAACATCCGTGAGATGGGCCAGCTCGGTCTGATGGGCATCGAGGTGCCGGAAGAATACGGCGGCGCGGGCATGGACCCGGTCGCCTACGTGCTGGCGATGATCGAGATTGCCGCGGCCGACGCGGCCACCGCGACCGTGATGTCAGTGAACAATTCGCTGTTCTGCAACGGCATCCTCAAGCACGGCAACGAGGAGCAGAAGCAGAAGTACGTGCGTGCGATCGCCACCGGCGAGGCGATCGGCGCCTATGCGCTGACCGAGCCGCAGTCCGGCTCCGATGCCTCGGCCATGCATACCCGCGCCACGAAGAACGCCAACGGCGACTGGGTGATCAACGGCAAGAAGAGCTGGATCACCTCCGGCCCGGTGGCGCGCTACATCGTGCTGTTCGCGATCAGTACGCCGGGCATCGGCGCCAAGGGCGTATCAGCGTTCATCGTCGATACCCAACTGCCCGGCTTCCTCGCCGGCAAGACCGAGCCGAAGCTCGGCATCCGCGCCTCGGCCACCTGCGAGATCGAGTTCACCGATTACGTGCTGCCGAAGGAAAACCTGCTCGGTGAAGAAGGCAAGGGCTTCTCGATTGCGATGGGCGTGCTCGACGCCGGTCGCATCGGCATTGCCTCGCAGGCGGTCGGCATCGCCCGCGCCGCGTACGAGGCGACCTTGCAGTGGTCGCGTGACCGCAAGGCGTTCGGTGCGCCGATCGGCACGTTCCAGATGACCCAGTCGAAGATCGCCGACATGAAGTGCAAGCTGGACGCGGCGACCTTGCTGACCCTGCGCGCGGCGTGGATGAAGGGCGAAACCGAGAAGCACGGCGGCCGTTTTGGCACCGAGGCGGCGGTGGCCAAGCTCACCGCGTCGGAGGCGGCGATGTGGATCAGCCACCAGGCCGTGCAGATCCACGGCGGCATGGGCTACTCGAAGGAGATGCCGCTGGAACGCTACTTCCGCGACGCCAAGATCACCGAGATCTACGAAGGCACCAGCGAGATTCAGCGCCTGGTGATCGCGCGCGCCGAAACCGGCTTGCGTTGACGGCGTAGCGCAGGAGCCCGCGCGCGGGCCCTGCACCATCGAGGTGGCAACGAAAAAGCCCGGCAGCGACACTGCCGGGCTTTTTTTGTTTCGCTTCTACTTCAATGTCCGCGCTGCGGATCGGAGTCGAATGTGTGCGGGCCATCCAGTGCGGGCTTGGCCGGCGCGTCGCCATCCAGCTTGTCGCCGAGCAGACGGCGCACCACCACGTAGAACACCGGAATCAGCAGCACGCCGAGGAAAGTGGCGAACAGCATGCCGCCGATCACGCCGGTGCCGATCGCGTGGCGTGCGTTGGCGCCGGCGCCGCTGGAGATGAACAGCGGAAACACGCCACCGACGAAGGCGATCGAGGTCATCAGGATCGGTCGCAGCCGCAGCCGGGCGGCGTCGACGACGGCCTGGCGCAGGGTGCGTCCCTGCCGCTGCTCGATCACCGCGAACTCCACGATCAGGATCGCGTTCTTCGCGGCCAGGCCCATCACCGTGATCATGCCGATCTTGAAATAGATGTCGTCGGGCAGGCCACGCAGCAGGGTGAACACCACCGCGCCCAGAATGCCCAGCGGCACCACCAATAGCACCGATACCGGAATCGACCAGCTTTCGTACAGGGCGGTGAGGCACAGGAACACGATCAGCACCGACAGCACCATCAGCAGCACCGCGGCATTGCCGGAGAGGATTTCCTGGTAGGACTGGCCGGTCCAGTCGTAGCCGAAGCCGCGGGGCAGGTCGTCCTCGACGATCTTCTGCATTTCGTTCATCGCCTCGCCCGAGGCGTGGCCCGGTGCCGGCGAACCCACGATCTCGACTGCCGAATAGCCGTTGTAGCGTGTCAGCGAGGGCGATGCCATCTGCCACTTCGCCTGCACCACGTTGGACAGCGGGATCATCTGCGGGGTGCCGTCGGCATTGTTCTGCGCGCTCGGCGTGAAGATGTGCTGCAACGCATCCGGCCCCATGCGATAGGAGGCGTCGGCCTGCATGATGACGCGCTTGACGCGGCCGCCGTAGGAGAAGTCGTTGACGTAGACCGGCGCCAGCATGAGGCTGATCGCGTTGTAGATGTCGCTCACCTGCAGCCCCATCGACTGCGTCTGGGTGCGGTCGACGTCGAGCCGCAGTTGCGGCGCATCCTCCAGTCCGTTCGGGCGCACGCCGGTCAGCAGCGGATTCTGGCTGGCCTTGCCGAGCAAGGTGTTGCGCGCCTCGGTAAGCGCGGCGCGACCCGCGCCGCCACGATCCTGCAGGTACATGTCGAAGCCACCGAACTGGCCCAGACCCTGCACGGTGGGCAGGTTGATCACGAAGATCTGCGCGTCGCGCACCGACTGCACCGCACCGTTGGCCTGCTGGATGAACTCGTCCGCGGTGATGTGCGGGTCGACCGGCGGTGCCTTGCCTTCCTTGACCAGCTTGTCACGTTGCTCCTGCTGCGATTTCTGCTCCGGCGTCCAGCCACGCTCGCCCCACGGCTTGAGCCGGATGAACGCCATGCCCACGTTCTCGCCCGAGCCGAGGAAGCTGAAGCCGGACACCTGCATGATGCCGTCGACGGCGGGATTCTGCTGCAGCGCGTTGCGCATGTCGGTCATCGCCGCATTGGTGCGCTGCAGGCTGGCGCCCGGCGGCAACTGCACGATCGCCAGTGCGAAGCCCTGGTCTTCTTCGGGCAGGAAGCTGCCGGGCAGGCGGGTGTACAGGAAGCCGGTCAGCACGCTGATCAGCACGAACACCATCATCCAGCGCGGTGCGTGGCGCACGGCGCTGCCGATATGGCCGGTGTAGGTGTGGGTGATCTTCGCGAACGCGGTGTTGAACCAGCGGAACACGAAATTCTTCTTCTCTTCGTGCACCGGGGTGAGGAAGCTGGCGCACAGCGCCGGCGTGAACGACAGCGCGAGGAAGGCGGAGAAACCCACCGAGACCGCGATGGTCAGCGCGAACTGCTTGTAGACCACGCCGGAGGCGCCCGGCTGGAACGCCGACGGCACGAACACCGCGATCAGCACCACGGTGATGCCGACCACGGCGCCGGTGATCTGGCCCATGGCCTTCCTGGTGGCGTCCTTCGGCGAAAGGCCTTCCTCGGTCATGATGCGTTCGACGTTCTCGATCACCACGATCGCGTCGTCCACCACGATGCCGATCGCGAGCACCATGCCGAACAGGGTCAGCTGGTTGATGGTGAAGCCGAGCAGCAGCATGCCGATGAAGGTGCCCAGCAGCGCGATCGGGATCACCAGGGTGGGGATGATGGTGGCGCGGATGTTCTGCAGGAACAGCAGGATCACCAGGAACACCAGGATGATCGCCTCGACCAGGGTGTGCACCACCTCGTTGATCGAGATCTTGACGAAGGTGGTGGAGTCGTACGGCACCAGCCAGCTCACGCCCTGCGGGAAGCTGCCCGCCAGTTCGGCCATCTTGCCGTGCACGGCGGTCGCCACGTCCAGCGCGTTGGCGCCGGGCAGCAGCTGGATCGCGAACGCGGCGACCGGCTTGCCGTTGAACATGGTGTTGAAGCCGTAGCCGCCGGCGCCGAAACCGACCCGCGCCACGTCGCCGAGCTTGACGGTGGTGCCGTCGCTGTCGGCGCGCAGGATGATGTTCTCGAACTGTTCGGGCGTGGTGAAGCGGCCCTCGGTCGCCACCGTGACGCTGAGACCCTGGCCGTTCTGCGCCGGATCCGAGCCGAGCGAACCGGCGGCGAACTGCACGTTCTGCGAACTGACCGCGGCCAGCGCCTGGCTGGCCGACAGGCCGTAGCCGTGCAGCTTGTCCGGATCCAGCCAGATGCGCATGGCATATTCGCCACCGAATTGCTGGGTGCTGCCGACGCCGGGAATGCGCGAGATCTGGTCAAGCACCTGCGACGCGACGATGTCGTTGAGCTTGTTGCGGTCGATCGCCGGGTTGTCGGACTGCAGCGCCACCACTTCCAGGAAGCCCGAATTGGCCTTGGCCACCACCACGCCCTGCTTGGTCACGTCGGACGGCAGCCGCGGCGTGGCCAGCGAGACCTTGTTCTGCACCTGCACCTGGGCGATGTCCGGATCGGTGCCGTTTTCGAACGTCAGCGTGATGCTGGCGCGGCCGCTGGAGCTGGACGAGGAGCTGAAGTACAGCAGGTGATCGATGCCGGTCAGCTGCTGCTCGATCACCTGGGTGACGTTCTTCTCGGTGGTGTCCGCGCTGGCGCCCGGGTAGGTGGCACTGACCGTTACCGACGGCGGGGCCACGTTCGGGTAGGACTCCACGCCCAGGTTGAGGATCGCGAGGACGCCGCCAAGCGCGATCAGGATGGCTACCACCCAGGCGAAGATCGGGCGGTCGATGAAAAAATTCGGCATGGGATGTGCTCCGTTACTTGCCGCTCGGGGCGGCGCCCGGAGCGGAGGTGGCGGGCTTTCCAGCGGCCGCTGCGGGTTGCCACGGGGCGGCCTTGGCCGGTGCGCCGTCCTTCACTTTCTGCACGCCGGACACCACCACCTGGTCGCCGGCCGCGAGGCCGCCGCTGACGACCCAGTTGCCGTCGCGCATGTCGGCCGTGGTGACTTCCTTGCGCTTGACGTTGCCGTCCGTGCCGATGGTCATCACGTAGGTTCCGCTGGTATCGCGCTGCACCGCCTGCTGCGGGATCAGGAACACCTTGTGCTGCTCGCCGAGCAGTGCTTTCAGCGTCACGTACATGCCCGGCAGCAGGCCGTGCTTCGGGTTCGGGATAGACGCGCGCAGGTTGACCGAGCCGGTGGACGGGTTGACCGAGGTGTCGGAGAAATTCAACACACCCGGTTCGGCGTAGGCGCTGCCGTCGGGCAGGGTGATCCGCACACTGGCCTTGTCCGGGCTGGCCAGGGTGACGTTGCCGCTGCTTTGCGCGCTGCGCATCTGCTCCATCGTCGCCACGCTCATGGTGAAGTTCACATAAAGCGGATCGATCTGGTCGACGGTAGTGAGCAGGGTGGCTTCGCCGTTGCCGACCAGCGCGCCCTCGGTCACCTGCTGCTGGCCGGCGCGGCCGTCGATCGGCGAGGTGACGTTGGCGTAGTCGAGGTTGATGCGCGCGGCCTGCACGTTGGCCTGCGCTGCCTGCACCGCGGCAGCACTGGTGCGTTCGGCGGCCAGCGCGTTGTCCAGATCCGATCTCGAGACGTAGCCCTTCGGTGCCAGATCGCGCATGCGCTGCGCAGCCACCTTGTTGTTGGTGTAGGTCGCCCGGGCCTGCGCCAGCGAAGCCTGGCTGGCGTTCAGCACGGCCTTCAGCGGTGCCGGGTCGATCTGGAACAGCAACTGGCCTTTCTTGACGTCGGTGCCTTCCTCATAGGTGCGCTTGAGCAGCACGCCTGGCACGCGGGCGCGCACGTCGGCGCTGCGATAGGCGGAAAGGCGACCGACCAGGTCGCGCGTCAACGGCGAGTTCTGTGGCTGCACCTTGATCACGCCGACTTCCGGCGGCGGCATCTGTGGCGGCCCCTGCTCCTTGCCTTTGCCGCAGGCGGTCAGCGCCAGCAGACTCAGGCACAACAAGGGTGCGCGCAGTAACGAGGAATTCATGGGAGCTCCAGAACTTGCTTGAACGGGGATAGGGGGCTTGCCGGGGCGCGCTGCGGTGCGGTGGATGGAATACTGCATCGCGCTCCGTATGTCCTGTGTCATAGGTTTGCCTGGCTGCGGGCGGCCGTGGTTCGAACCGCGTCGCCGTCCCGCAAAGCGCCATGCCAGGCGGTCCACAGACCAGACTATACCGACCAGTTTACATTTTATCGGTGGCATGAATCCAGTCATTGACAAGGGGCGCGATGATCTGGACAGCCTTGCCCCGGCAAGCGGCAACTGCGCTTCCGGAAGCTGTCGTGGAAGGTTCGGCATCCGGGGTGCTCGCGGCACGGCGCGCGTGGTCGAGTGACTGGCACGGCTTGCATGAAGGTCCCTCGCGACCAGTCGCAACCATGCCCACGCGCATGGTTGCGACTGGGGTGCGCGGCTGGATTCACCTTGTCACGCGGCGTATCCTTCCAAGGCTTTTTACCTGCTTATCCACCATCGTCTCCACTAACCAGTAGATGCCATGAATGCGACCCATGCGGCGAACGACCCATCCCTTCCGTCAGTAGTGCTTGCAGAGCTGAAAAAGGGCGGTTTTTCGCCCGAGCGCCTGAACGAGGCGCAGGTTTTCTGCGAGGCTTTCTTTGCACGTATCGGGGGCGGCGACGCGCATCTGCACACACCGGTGCAGTGGGCGGCGCTGGTCGGTAGCCTGCTGGAGTTCATGCAGCAGCGTCGCGCCGGTTGCGCCAGCGTGCGCGTGCTCAACCCGGCGGATGTGCAGGCCGGGCGCAGCCTGCTGCAGATCGTCACCGACGACATGCCGTTCCTGGTCGATACGGTCAGCATGATCGTCTCGGCGAAGCTGCAGATCCATGCAGTGATTCATCCGGTGCTGAAGGTGGCGCGCGATGCTTCCGGCAAGCTGCTGAGCCTCGGCGGCGACGCCGGCAGCGCCGAGTCGCTGATGCATTTCGAGATCGACCGGCTCGCCGATACCGCCGAGCAGGCGCATCTGGAGGCGCAGGTCGAGGCCGCGCTGGACGACGTGCGCGCGGCGGTGAACGACTGGTCGGCGATGCGCGACAAGGCACTGGCGGTCGCCAACGAACTGCCGCAGCGCAAGCTGCCGCTGGATGCCGCCTCGGTGCAGGAGGCCAGCGAGTTCATGCGCTGGATCGCCGCCGACAACTTCACCTTCCTCGGCTACCGCGAATACGAAGTCGCCGATGCCGACGGCGATCGCGTATTGCGCGCGATCGAGTCGTCCGGCCTGGGTATCCTGCGCAGCAACGAGCGCTCGATGGCGCCGCGCTCGCTGCGTACGCTGGCCGCCACCGAGTTGCCGCAATCCGGCGCCACCGACGCGATCATCCTGACCAAGACCAACGCGCGTTCGCACGTGCACCGCGCCGGCTACATGGATTACATCGGCGTGCTGCAGTTCGGCGCCGATGGCCGTGCCGTGGCCGAGCAGCGCTTCCTTGGCCTGTTCTCCTCCAATGCCTACATGACCCGTCCGCAGGACGTGCCGCTGGTGCGGCACAAGGTGGAGACCGTGCTGGCGCGTTCGGGCCTCAAGCGCGATTCGTATTCCGGCAAGTCGCTGCGGCACATCCTGGAGACGCTGCCGCGCGAGGAACTGCTGCAGAGCACCGAGGACGAGTTGTTCGCCACCGCGATGGGCATCCTCGAGCTGCGCCAGCGCGCACGCACGCGGCTGTTCATGCGCCGCGACCGTTACGGCCGTTTCTTCACCTGCATGGTGTTCGTGCCGCGCGACCGCTTCAACACTTCGGTGCGCGAACGCATCGAGGCCCTGCTGGGTTCGGCGCTGCACGCCGAGCAGAGCGATTCCTCGGTGCAGATGGGCGAGGCCGTACTGGCGCGGCTGACCATCGTGCTGCGGCCGAAGATCGGTGACCGGCCTGCGTACGACCTCGCCGAGCTGGAGCAGGGCGTCGCAGGCATCGTGCGCAACTGGCATGACGAGGTGCGCGATGCGCTGGTGCAATTGCGCGGCGAACATGAGGGCGTGGTGCTGGCCAACCGTTATGCGCGCTCGCTGCCGGCCGGCTACGTCGAGGACGTGAGCCCGGCGGTGGCCGCCGAGGACGTGCACCAGCTGTCGCAGCTGGCCGGCGAAAACGCGCTGCGGATGTCGTTCTACCACCCGCCGAAGGACCCGGAGACGCTGCGCTTCAAGGTCTACCGTTCCGGCGGCGACATCGCGCTGTCCGAAGTGCTGCCGCAGCTGGAAAACCTCGGCCTGCGCGTGCTTACCGAGCACGTCTACGACGTTGCCGGCGACGGTCCGCTGTCGATCCAGGATTTCGAAGTGCAGCCGGTTGGCAAGCTCACCTTCAGCGTCAGCCAGGTCGGTGCGCTGTTCGAGGATGCGTTCGAGCAGATCTGGCGCGGCAACGCCGAGAACGACGGCTTCAACCGGCTGGTGCTGGGCGCCAAGCTGAGCTGGCGCCAGGTGGCCGTGCTGCGCGGCTACTGCAAATACCTGCTGCAGACCGGAGCCACCTTCTCGCAGTCGTACATGGAGGAAACCCTCAACCGCTATCCGGCGATTGCCGGGCTGCTGGTGGAGTTGTTCCTGGCCAAGTTCGATCCGCGCCGCGAGTCGCTTTCCGCCGACGAGCTGAAGGCTGCCGGCGCCACCCTGACCGCCGAGATGCAGGCGCTGATCCCGGCCAACGTGCAGGCGGCCCAGCCGGCGCTGATCGATGGCCTCGGTGCGATGCTGGCGAAGCCGCGCGACGAGCAGATCCAGGCCGTCGAGAACGCGGTCGGGATCCTGCTGGAGAACGTGGCCAGCCTCGACGAGGACCGCATCCTGCGCAGCTTCGTGAAGCTGATCCGCGCCACCTTGCGCACCAGCTTCTTCCAGCAATGGGAGGGCGCCTACCGCGACTACATCAGCTACAAGATCGATTCGCACATGCTGCCCGACCTGCCCAAGCCGGTGCCGTACCGCGAGATCTGGGTGTGCGCTCCGCGCGTCGAGGGCATCCACCTGCGCTTTGGCGCCGTGGCACGCGGCGGCCTGCGCTGGTCCGACCGGCGCGAGGATTTTCGCACCGAAGTGCTCGGCCTGGTCAAGGCGCAGATGGTGAAGAACACGGTCATCGTGCCGGTCGGTTCCAAGGGTGGCTTCTTCGTCAAGAAGTCGCCGACCAACGGCGATCGCGATGCGGTGCAGGCCGAGGGCATCGCCTGCTATCGCCTGTTCATCAACGGCCTGCTCGACATCACCGACAACCTGGTCGACGGCAAGGTGGTGCATCCGCACGACGTGGTGCGGCACGACCCGGATGACCCGTACCTGGTGGTCGCGGCCGACAAGGGCACCGCGAAGTTCTCCGACATCGCCAACGCGATCTCGATCGAGCACAACTACTGGCTGGGCGACGCGTTTGCTTCCGGCGGCTCGCACGGTTACGACCACAAGGGCATGGGCATCACCGCGCGCGGCGCATGGGAGTCGGTCAAGCGCCACTTCCGCGCGCTCAACCGCGATTGCCAGACGCAGGACTTCACCTGCGTCGGCATCGGCGACATGTCCGGCGATGTGTTCGGCAACGGCATGTTGCTGTCCGAGCACATCCGGCTGGTGGCGGCGTTCGACCATCGCCACGTGTTCCTCGACCCGAATCCGGATGCGGCGCGTTCCTTCGTCGAACGCAAGCGCATGTTCGACGTGCCGCGTTCGAGCTGGGACGACTACGACAAGTCGCTGATCTCGGCCGGCGGTGGCGTGTATCCGCGCAGCGCCAAGTCGATCCCGATCTCGCCGGAAGTGCGCGTGGCGCTGGGGCTCAAGCCCGACGTCGAGCACATGGCGCCGACCGATCTGCTCAGCGCGGTGCTCAAGGCGCCGGTCGACCTGTTGTGGAACGGCGGCATCGGTACCTACATCAAGTCGTCCGGTGAAACGCATGCCGAGGTGAGCGATCGCGCCAACAACGGGCTGCGTATCAACGGCGCCGACGTCCGCGCGAAAATCATCGGCGAAGGCGGCAACCTGGGCATGACCCAGAAGGGCCGTATCGAGGCGGCGCAGAAGGGCGTGCTGCTGAATACCGACTTCATCGACAACTCCGCCGGCGTGGACACCTCCGATCACGAGGTGAACATCAAGATCCTGCTGAACGACGCCGTGCAGCGTGGCGAGCTGGGCTTCGATGCGCGCAACGCGCAGCTTGCCGCGATGACCGACGAAGTGGGCCAGCTGGTGCTGTGGGACAACTACCGGCAGAACCAGGCGATCACCCTGATGGAGCACCAGTCGGTGCAACGCCTCGGTTCGATGGCGCACTTCATCCGCACGCTGGAAGCCGAGGGCACGCTCGATCGCCAGGTCGAGAACCTGCCCAGCGAAGCCGAACTGACCGAGCGCAAGAGCCGCGGACTGGGTCTGACCCGGCCGGAGCTGGCAGTGCTGCTGTCGTACGACAAGATGCGCCTGTTCCAGCAATTGCTGGACTCGGACGTGCCCGAAGACCCGTACCTGTCGAAGGAACTGGTGCGCTACTTCCCCGTGCCGCTGCACGAGAAGTACGCCGCGCACATGCAGCGTCACCGGCTGAAGCGCGAGATCATCGCCACCGCGGTGACCAACTCGACGATCAACCGCATGGGCGCCACCTTCATGATGCGCATGCAGGAAGACACCGGGCAGGGTCCGGCGGCGATCGCCAAGGCGTACACGGTGGCGCGCGAGGTCCTCGATGCACGCGAGCTGTGGTCGCAGGTCGAGGCGCTCGACAGCAAGGTCGCCGAGAACACCCAGATCGACGCGATCAAGCAGATCTGGTCGCTGCTGCGGCACATGACCCGCTGGCTGCTCAACCGTCCGGGTGGTTCGCTGGACATCGCCGCCAACGTCGAGCGTTATCAGACTGGCGTGTCGGCCCTGCGCAAGGCATTGCCGGACGTGCTGACGCCGACCGGCAAGGGTGATTTCTCCTCCAGCCAGGAGAAGTGGGAAGGCCTGGGCCTGCCCGCCGACCTGGCGTTGCGGATGGCCCGCATGCCGGAACTGCGTGCGGCGCTGGACATGGTCGAGGTGAGCCAGCAGAGCGGCCAGCCGGTCGAGAAGGTGGCCGGCGTGTTCTACGAACTGGGCGAGGCACTGGACCTGGAGTGGCTACGCGACCAGATCGAGGCGCTGCCGGTGGAAGGCCACTGGCACGCACAGGCTCGCGGCTCGCTGCTGGACGAGCTCAACCACCAGCACCGGGCGCTGTCGTTGCAGGTGCTGAACCTCGGCGGCGGCGGCAAGGATGTCTCGCCGGTGCAGGCGTGGCTGCAACGCGACGATGCCACGCTGCAATACACCCGCGGCATGCTGGCGGAAATCCTCACCCAGAACGCGGACTACCCGATCGCCTCGGTCGCGGTCCGTCGCCTGGCGCAGCTGGCACAAGTACCGGTCTGAGGAAGCTCGCATCGTAATGCGGTATGAAACGCCCGGCGCCCGCAAGGTCGCCGGGCGTTTCTTTTATCCCGCGCCTTTCGCGTGTCGCTGCTGTTGCCGTAAGCTCGGCTGACCTCCGCTACGGATTCCCGCGCATGCGCTTTGCCTTTGTCGCCAGTGACATCAGCGTCGCCCAGCAGGCGTGGCGCAAACTGGTGGAGCGCTATGGCGACGTGCCGCCGGAGCAGGCCGAGCTGATCGTGGCGCTGGGCGGCGACGGCTTCATGTTGCGCACCCTGCATGCATATCGCGCGCTGGAAGTGCCGGTATACGGCATGAAGCTGGGCCGGGTCGGCTTCCTGATGAACAAACACAAGCTCGACGGTCTGCCCGAGCGGATCGCGCGCGCGCATACGGCGTCGCTGTTCCCGCTGCAGATGGAGGTTACCGACGCGGCCGGCAACGAGCACAGCGCGCTGGCGTTCAACGAGGTTTCGCTGTTGCGCCAGAGCAACCAGGCCGCGCACCTGGAAGTGCAACTCAACGGCACCGTGAAGCTGCCGAACCTGATCTGCGACGGCATCATGGTCGCCACTCCGGCCGGTTCCACCGCCTACAACCTGTCCGCGCACGGTCCGATCCTGCCGCTGGATGCGAACGTGCTGGCGCTCACCCCGATCAGTCCGTTCCGCCCACGGCGCTGGCGCGGCGCGATCCTGCCGCATCGCACCGAGGTGATCCTGCGCGTGCTCGACCCGGGCAAGCGGCCGGTCAGCGCCACCGCCGATTTCCACGAAGTGCGCGACGTGCGTACCGTGGCGATCCGCCAGTCCGGCGGGCAGGGCGTGCGGCTGTTGTTCGACCCCGAGCACAACCTGGAGCAACGCATCCTCGACGAGCAGTTCGCAGCGGAATGAATCGGGCTGCGTGCTAGATTGACCGGTATCGTCTTTCGCCCATCGACCTGCATCCGTCCGTGAACACGCCCGCTTCGTTTCCTGATGTCCATGATCCCGCCGCCGTGGGCGACAACCGGCTGGTGGTCGCGATTTCCTCGCGCGCGCTGTTCGACCTCGGCGACAGCCACGCGCTGTTCGAGCGCGAAGGCCTCGACGCCTACCGCTCGTTCCAGATCGACCACGAGAACGAGATCCTGCAGCCCGGCGTGGCCTTCCCGCTGGTGCAGAAGTTGCTGGGGCTGAACAAGCTGGCCGGCGACGTCCCGCCGGTCGAGGTGATCCTGCTGTCGCGCAACTCCGGCGACACCGGCCTGCGCATCTTCAACGCGATCCAGCACTACGGCCTGGAAATCAGCCGCGCCGCGTTCACCAGCGGCGCGCCGACGTCCGATTACATTGCGCCGTTCAAGGCCGACCTGTTCCTCTCGGCCAACGCCGAGGACGTCGGCCGCGCGCTGGCCGCCGGCGTGGCCGCAGCGACGATCCTGCCCAGCACCGCGCCGCCGCGCATGAGCGAGCAACTGCGCATCGCGTTCGACGGCGACGCCGTGATCTTCGGCGACGAGGGCGAACGGGTGTCGCGCGAGGAAGGCCTGGAGGCGTTCCATCGCAGCGAAACCGAACACGCCACCGAGCCGCTGTCAGTGGGTCCGTTCCGCGGCTTCCTCACGGCGCTGCATCACCTGCAGACCGCGTTCCCGGCTGAAGACTCGCCGATCCGCACCGCCCTGGTCACCGCCCGTTCCGCGCCCGCGCACAAGCGGGTGATCCTCACCCTGCGCAAGTGGGGTGTGCGCATCGACGAGGCGCTGTTCCTCGGCGGCCGCGACAAGGGCCCGTTCCTCGACGCGTTTGGCGCCGACATCTTCTTCGACGACTCGCCGGCAAACGTGGAGTCCGCGCGCAAGCACGTGGCGACCGGGCACGTGCCGCATGGGGTGAGTAACCGTTGACACTCGGCGAATGAGACGCGGCCTGAATGTCTGCCAGTTGCGTCAGCGCACTTCGATCCGTACGTCCGCACGTACACTCTGGCCCGCGCCGCAGGCGAAGGCGGGTGCGATGCCAAGTACGGAGCGCGTAGGGATGTGGGTGCCGGTGACTACGGTGGCAGGGCTCAGCACATCGAGCCGGTAACGTTGACCACTGGTGTCCACGGGCAGATCGGCGAATGCGAATGCGGCACTCGCATCGGCTGCGCGATAGGCGGTCTGATGCGTTTGTTGGTCGATCAGACGGATTACTGCGGTAGGCAGTGGCTGTCCGGTGTAGTCGTAGGCGGTGCCGCTGATGTGGCAGGTGTCGGACGCCGCCTGCGCGTCGAGTGCCAAGGTTGCGAGCAGGGCAATCAGAACTGGGCGGATCATGGTGATACCTCCGGCTGAGAGGATGGCATCCCTGCGCGGTGGGTTCCGTGCCCGATTTTAGCGCTTGAACTGCGGCCCGGCACGGATTGCCATTGCCCATGACGTGTTTGCACGTATGGGTCATGGCGGGCGGCAAATGAACAGCGCGGAAGCCGGGTTCTCCAAGCCGTGAAGCGTATGCAACCAGGCTTCAAGCCGGTTCAGGCGACACAGAATTGTGTACGCAGTGTGTAGGTGCAGCTGCAGAAGCCGCGCGCCTCCGGCTCCGTTGGATACGGCATGTCACCGCTCCTTGCTCAAGGCCACCGCTGCCGGGCAGTTGGAGGGATCGTGCCGGATGGTCAGTGGGTGTCTCCACCGCTCGAACTGAGGCTTGCTCTGACGAAGCCCGTGCTGTCATCCGGGTTGCCTGCGAACGTATGCCATCCGGCAGGGCCAAGCACCGAGCTGCAGAGTTCCTCGGGCATGGGTTCGATCGAATGGGTTTCCGTCGTTGTCTGATTGACTGCGTGCGGGAGGGTCAGATCATCCGGATCTTTTGCCACCAGCGGGTGACCTGCCCCTCGCGCACGAAGGTGAACAGGCCGGCACCGAGGATGATCGCGATGCCGATCGCCATCGGCCAGTCCAGGCGGTCGTGGAACAGCACGTAGCCGAGCAGCACGGCCCACAGCATCTGGCTGTACTGGGTCGGCGCGACGTGGTTGGCGGGCGCCTTCTGGGTGGCCAGCATCAGCAGCACCGAGGCGAGCGCGGCGAGCAGGCCGTAGCCGAGCAGGAGCAGCCATTGATGCAGGGACGGCCAGACGAAGGCCGGCAGCATCAGCACGCCGGTCAGCAGGATCGAGCCGACCACGCCGGCGCCGTACAGGGTGATGCGCTTTTCGTGCGAGCCGGACAGGCGCAGGGCGATCATCGAGACGGCGCCGCAAAGGCCGCAGACGATCGCCGCCAGGTGGCCGACGCCAAGCACCCGGAAGCCCGGCCGCAGCACCACCAGCACGCCGATGAAACCGGCTACCACCGCCGACCAGCGGCGCCAGCCCACCTGTTCCCCGAGCACCAGCACCGACAGGATGGTGACGAAGATCGGCAGCAGGAAGATCAGTGCGAACGCCTCGGCCATCGGCAGCGCGGTGAACGCGATCACCGCGGCCGTGCTGCCCACCGCGCTGGCGAGCGCGCGCACCAGCCAGAGCCCCTGGCGCTGCGCGACCAGCACCTCGTGCCAGCGGTCGTCGCGCTTGCGGATGAAGGGCAAGGCGCTCAGACCCAGCACGGCGCCGAAGAACACCGCTTCGTAGGCCGGCAGCGAGCCGTGCAGCGATTTCACGAACGCGTCGCTGATGGCATAGGCGGCAAACGCCGCAAAACCGAGCAGTACACCTTTGAGCATGGGTTTTCGTCAGGGGGAACGTGGCGTTTAGCGGGAGTCGTAGGGCCATCGCCGGCCGCGCTACAATACCGGTTTTTACGCCCCCTCTCCGGAGCTCCCATGGCTGTCAGTCTGAATCCGCTCGATCTGTACGATGTCCGTTCGCTGCTCACCGACGAGGAACGCATGGTGCAGGACACCGTCGGCCGCTTCGTCGACGAGCGTGTGCTGCCGATCATCGGCGACTGCTTCGACCAGGCGCGCTTTCCGAAGGAGCTGATCCCGGAGATCGCCGCGCTCGGCCTGCTCGGCGCCACGATTCCCGAGACCTACGGCGGCGCCGGCATGAACGGCGTGAGCTACGGCCTGATCTGCCAGGAGCTGGAGCGCGGCGATTCGGGCCTGCGCAGCTTCGCCTCGGTGCAGAGCTCGTTGTGCATGTACCCGATCTACGCCTACGGCAGCGAGGAGCAGAAAAAACACTACCTGCCGCGGATGTCGGCCGGCGAGGTGATCGGCTGCTTCGGTCTGACCGAGCCGCACGGCGGTTCCGACCCGGCGAACATGAAGACCCATGCGAAGAAGGATGGCAGCGACTGGGTCATCAACGGCGCCAAGATGTGGATCACCAACGGCAACCTGGCGCACATCGCGATCGTGTGGGCACAGACCGACGACGGCATCCGGGGCTTCGTGGTGCCGACCGACACGGCCGGCTTCAAGGCGCAGGAAATCCACAAGAAGATGAGCCTGCGCGCCTCGGTCACCAGCGCGCTGTTCTTCGACAACGTGCGCGTGCCGGACAGCGCGCGGCTGCCCAACGTGAAGGGCCTGAAGGGGCCGCTGGGCTGTCTGACCCAGGCGCGCTACGGCATCACCTGGGGCCCGATCGGCGCCGCGCAGGCCTGCCTGAAGGAAGTGCTCGACTATACGAAGGAGCGCATCCTGTTTGGCCGTCCGCTCGCCTCCAACCAGGCGGTGCAGCTGAAGGTGGCGGACATGGCCCGGCGCATCACCACCGCGCAGCTGCTGTCGCTGCAGCTGGGTCGGCTGAAGGATGCCGGCAAGATGCAGCCGACCCAGGTCTCGCTGGCGAAGTGGAACAACTGCCGCATGGCGATCGACATCGCGCGGCAGTGCCGCGACATCCTCGGCGGCGCCGGCATCACCACCGAACACGGCGCGATCCGCCACGCGCTCAACCTGGAATCGGTGATCACCTATGAAGGCACCGAGACCGTGCACGAGCTGGTGGTGGGTCGCGAGCTGACTGGCATCAACGCATTCTGAGCGGAGTGTGGCGCGCATGGACTTCGATTCGCCGCGCATCGAAACCGATCGGCTGATCCTGCGTCCGCCACTGGCGGAGGATTTCGATGCCTATGCGGCGAACATGGCCGACGCCGAGGCGGCGCAGTTCATCGGTGGCCAACAATCGCGCGCCGCCGCCTGGCGCGGTTTCCTGACCCTGGCGGGCGCCTGGTCGATCCAGGGCTTTGCGATGTTCTCGGTGATCGAGAAGAGCAGCGGCCAGTGGATCGGCCGGCTCGGGCCATGGCATCCGGCCGACTGGCCCGGCACCGAAGTGGGCTGGGGCCTGGCACGCAGCGCCTGGGGCAAGGGCTACGCGCTGGAAGGCTGCATCGCCGCGATCGACTGGACGTTCGACCGGCTGGGCTGGGACGAGATGATCCATTCCATCCATCCGGACAACCACGCTTCGCAGGCGCTGGCGCAGCGGCTCGGTTCGAGCTGTCGCGGTCCGGGCAAGCTGCCTGCGCCGTACGAAGATTCGCCCACCGAGATCTGGGCGCAGACGCGCGAGCAATGGCGCCACCGGCGCGCGCGGTCATGAATGCATCCGTCCACGTCGACACGGCGGCGGCCTTGCGCGAGGTACTTGCTGCAGTGGTACCGGACCTGCATCGCCTTTGCCGCGATCCGTGGACCCTGATCGGCAGCGCCGCGGCGCGCCTGGCCGGCGCCGAGGTGGTGGTCGCCGATCTTGATGTGCTGACCAGCGTGCGCGATGCGGAGGCTCTGATCGGGCACTGGCGGGCACGGCGTGATGACGCCTACGTGCCGTGCGGCGAAGAGCGCTTTCGCTCGCGTTTCGCCCGCTTCCGTTTCCCCGGGTTGCCGGTGGAGGTGATGGGTGGCCTCGAACTCTGCAACGAACGCGGCTGGGAGCCGGTGCAAATCGGCGAGATCGTCACGGTGAACGTGGCCGGTCTGGCGATCCCGATTCCCGCGCTGGCAGAGCAGATCCGCATACTGGAAAGTTTCGGACGTCCAAAAGATCATCAGCGTGCGGCATGGCTGAAGCACTTGAGCGGGGAGCGGCAATGATCACCATCTACGGCATGCGCAGCTCCGGCAACTGCTACAAGCTGCAGCTGCTGCTCGACCAGTTGGGCCGCGAGTATCGCTGGGTGGACGTGGACAGCGCCCATGGCGCCACGCGCACGCCGGAATATCTGGCGAAGAACCCGAACGGCAAAGTGCCGCTGCTGGAACTGGACGATGGCCGCCGGCTGGCCGAATCCGGTGCGATCCTGTGCTATCTGGCGGAAGGCACGCCGTTCCTGCCGGCCGACCACTGGTTGCGGGCGCAGACGCTGCAATGGATGTTCTTCGAGCAATACAGCCACGAGCCGTGCATCGCGGTGGCGCGCTTCATCCGCGGCTGGCTGCCGCACGATCATCCGCGCCAGGCCGAAGTGCCGGCACTGCTGCAGAAGGGCGTGCAGGCACTTTCAGTGATGGAACAGCACCTGGCCGGGCGCGACTGGTTCGTCGGTGACAGCTATGGCCTTGCCGACATCGCGTTGTATGCGTATACCCATTGTGCCGGCGATGGCGGCTTCGAGTTGTCCACGTTCCCGAATATTTGCGCGTGGCTGGGCCGCGTGAAGTCTCAACCCGGCCACACTCCGATGCAACGTTGACCTTGCGTTGCAAAATCCCCTCCCGACCTTGCCGATAAACACTATGTCCATTCCGTTTGCCCTCAGCGCTCGCCACAAGGGTTTCAACCGTGCCGAGATCGTCGACCAGAACTTCATCGAGTTCGTGCAGCTGTGGCAGGGCGACGTGCGCGCCGCGCCGCGCGACAGCGAGGCGGTGCTGCCGGGCAGCGCGCTGGATGCGCGCGGTTTCCGCGAGCTGCTGGAATCGCAGCTGATCTCGCGCCACCTCGACCTGATGGCGCGCGTGCTGCGCGTGCAGAACAAGGTGTTCTACACGATCGGTTCGTCCGGCCACGAGGGCAACGCGATGGTGGCGCGGCTGGCCCGGCACACCGATCCGGCGTTCCTGCATTACCGCTCCGGCGGCTTCATGGCCGAGCGCTTCCGCAAACTTCCCGGAATGGATCCGGTGGTCGATTCGGCACTGAGCTTCGCCGCCAGCAAGGACGATCCGGCCTCCGGCGGCCGCCACAAGGTGTGGGGCAGCAAGCCGTTGTGGGTATTGCCGCAGACCTCGACGATCGCCTCGCACCTGCCCAAGGCGCTGGGTACCGCGGTGGCGATTGAGCAGGCGCGCCGCATCGGCCACCAGCTGCCGATTCCCGAGGACAGCATCACGATCTGCTCGTTCGGCGACGCTTCCAGCAACCACGCCACCGCACAGACCGCGTTCAATACCGCGGCGTGGACGGCGTACCAGAAGCTGCCGGCGCCGGTGCTGTTCGTGTGCGAGGACAACGGCATCGGCATCTCGGTGAAGACGCCAAGTGGCTGGATCGCGAACAACTACCAGCATCGTTCCAATCTGGATTATTTCTTCGCCGACGGTCTCGACCTGGCCGAGGGCTACGCCCAGGTACAGCGCGCGGTGGAACATTGCCGCACGACGCGCCGGCCGACCTTCCTGCATCTGAAGACCACCCGTGTAATGGGCCACGCCGGCACCGATTTCGAGATCGAGTGGCGCAGCATCGAGGAACTGTTTGCGGTCGAGTGCTCCGACCCGCTGCTGCGCTCGGCCGGTATCGCGCTGGAGTCGGGCCTGTACTCGAAGGACGAGCTGCTGAACCTTTATGAAGCCACCCGCAAGCGCTGCTTCGCCGCCGCCGAGGATGCGGATTCGCGCCATCGGCTGACCTCGCTGGACGACGTGATGGCTCCGCTGGCGCCGTACACGCCGGCCGCAGTGAAGGCCGAGGCCACGCGGGCGGATTACGCCGACAAGCGCCTGGCCGTGTTCGGCGGCGAGGCCAAGCTGCCGGAAAACCTGCCGCCGCGACACATGGCCATCCAGATTGGTCAGGCGCTGCACGACCTGCTGGCGAAGTATCCCGAGGCGCTGCTGTTCGGCGAGGACGTGGCACAAAAGGGTGGCGTGTACACCGTCACCAAGGGGCTGAACAAGACCTTCAAGGGCAGCCGCGTGTTCAACACGCTGCTGGACGAGACGATGATCCTGGGCCTGGCCCAGGGCTACGCGAACATGGGCATGCTGCCGCTGCCGGAGATCCAGTACCTGGCGTACTTCCACAACGCCTGCGACCAGATCCGTGGCGAGGCGGCGTCGCTGCAGTTCTTCTCCAACGGCCAGTACCGCAACCCGATGGTGATGCGCGTCGCCTCGCTGGGCTACCAGAAGGGCTTCGGCGGTCACTTCCACAACGACAATTCGATCACTGCGCTGCGCGATATTCCCGGTTTGGTGGTGGGTTGCCCGAGCCGTGGCGACGACGCAGCGATGATGCTGCGCACGTTGATGGCGCTGGCAAAAGTGGACGGCCGCGTGTGCGCGTTCCTTGAACCGATCGCGCTGTACATGACCAAGGACCTGTACGAAGCCGGCGATGGCCACTGGCAGTTCGACTATCCGGCACCGGATCAGGCGATGACGCTGGGCGAGGGCCGCATCTACAACGAGGCGGCGAACGACCTGGTGGTGTTCACCTTCGGCAACGGCGTGCCGATGGCGCTGCGTGCTGCGCGCACGATCGAAAAGGACCTGGGCTGGCAGGTGCGCGTGGTCGACCTGCGCTGGCTGGCGCCGCTCAACGATGCCTTCATCGCGGCGCAGGCGAAGACCGCCAAACGCATCCTGGTGCTGGACGAGGGCCGCAAGAGTGCGGGCGTGGGCGAGGGCGTGATCACCGCGATCGTCGAAGGTGGCTGTGGCGCCACGCCGATGCAGCGGGTGGTCGGCGCCGACACCTTCACCCCGCTGGCCGGGGCGGCGTTGCTGGTGTTGCCGGGTGAGGCCGAGGTCGTGGCGGCGGCGCAGGAACTGGCGAAGCGCTGACGGCAGCGGTCAACGCTCGCGCGTTTCCACCACGTGCAGGCGCGGGCCAGCCCGCGCTGGCGTGCTGTCGGCGTGCAGCGAGACCCGGTTGCGGCCGCCCAGCTTGGCGTCGTACATGGCCTGGTCGGCGCGATCGACCAGGGACTCCACGTCGTCGCCTTCCCGGCGTACGGCGACGCCGATGCTGACGCTGAGCAGCAACGAATCCTCGCTGACGGGTATTTCCAGCCGATGCACGCGCCGGCACAGGCGGGTCGCCACCTGCATGGCCTGTTGCGCCGGGATGCCGTCTAGCAGGGCGACGAACTCCTCACCGCCGTAGCGACCGAGCAGGTCGGCAGGCCGCAGCTCAGTGGCCAGTGCCTTGGCCACGGCGACCAGTGCGCGGTCGCCGGCATTGTGGCCCTGCCGATCATTCAGCAGCTTGAAATGATCGAGGTCGAAGAACAGCAAGGCGATCGGCCGCGGTGGCCCGCTGGACAGCAGGGTGCTGGCGCGCTCGGTCCAGGCGCGGCGGTTGAGCACGCTGGTGAGCGCGTCGTGGTCGGCCAGCGCCCGCACCATGTCGCGGTCATGGCGCAGCCTGAGCGCACGGTCGGCCAGGCCGATCGACAACACGACCGCCTCGAACGCACCACCGGCCAGGCTGGCGTCGTTGAGCCAGTCCATCTGCGGCAGCGCGCCGCCGACCTGAGCGCTGGTCAGCGCGGTGAGCAGCAGCAACGGCGTCCAGCCGGCCAGGAAAAACCACGCCTGGCGCGAACCGCGCGCTGCGGCGACGATGGCAGCCACCAGCAGCAAGGCGGCGCCGATCATCAACAAGGGGTTGAGCAGGATCTGCGCCACGTCGACCAGCATCGGGATCCGACTGCTGCGCATCAGCACCAGTTGGATCATGCCCACCGCCAGCGCCATGATCGGCACCCGCAGCAGCGGCGCATAACTCTGCAGTTCGCAGAACCGCATCATGAACAGCGAGGCGAACGCGACCGACAGCGCCACCGCGGCCGAGCCGGCCAGCAAGGCCGTGCCCGACAGCAACCCCCATTCCATCGGATGGAACACGAAGCCGGTCTGGATGCCCTGGATCAGCGCATAACAGATGACGTAGCCGGCGTACCAGGCATAGGTGACGTCGTGCAGCATCAGCGCAAAGCACAGCGCCATCAGCACCATGGCCAGCATCACCGCGAAGCAGGCACTGGCGAAGACCAGCCACCGCGCGTCCTGTTGCAGGTACTCGCTCCAGGAATCCAGATGGAAGCGCACCGGTGCGCTCAGCGTCTGCGATGGCTCGAATTTCAGCAGGATCGGCGTCGACGCGGCCACGCCGGAAGGCAGTTGCCAGGCCAGGCGGCCGTGGCCGTGGATCGACGCGCTGAAGTCGTCCAGCGCCAGGGTCTGCGGCTGATTGTCGCCAAACGCGATGACCGCGCCCAGCGTGGGCGGGTAGATCGTCAGTACCCGCGGCGTGTTGTCCCAGGGCGGCTGTGGCGTGATCACCACCCAGCTGCCGGTGCCGTTCTGCGGGAACCGTTGCAGCAGCGATGGATCGAAACTCTTCAGCAGGCCGGCACGGTACTCGTCCAGTACGGTCTGCGGCGTGTCGCCGGTGCGTGCCTCGCGCCAGGCACCGTTCAGTGGAGTGGTGGCGTGGGCCACGCCCAGCCCGAGCCACAACAGGCCCAGCACGAAGCCGCACCATGACCGCCTGGAGCGGATCGATGTCGGCGTTGTGACAAGCCTCTCCAATTTGCCTCTCCCCGCTCCGCGAACATCCTGCAGGATTGCATGCGGATGACGCGCACTGCCGAGCCAATGAGACCCACGGCGGGACACTTCTCGTGCGGCCGGACGTCCCTCCCGATGGATCAACGTTGCAGTTGCCAGGCGGCGCACATGGCAACCCGTGAAATTGCACTATCCTTCATCCTGGTGTCAAGCACGGGCCGTGCCAGTGTGGCTGTGTATGCCCCAGGGCTCCCCTCCCCCTTGATTGCAGGTATCTGTTCCGGTCGCCGGCCAGTCGCGGGCTCGGCCGATGTGGTTCGATCCGGACACGGAGGGTCATCCGTGGCGGTATCAGGGCGCATTGTGCGGAGCAGGGATATCGACGGCCAGTGACGATCGTCAGCCCGATGCCGGGAGACTGCAGGCACGAAGCCGCTCAGCCGACCAGCCAACCCGCGAAATCCATCCAGACCGGGGTGCCGGCCAGCCACAGGCGCAGCGGTTGTGACACGATGATCACCGCGGTACCCCAGCCGAACGCCGGATGCAGGCGGCGCTGCCGGATCGTGTCGATGGCGATGCAGGCGAGGATGAGCAGGTCGGCAAGGCCGAAGAACACGAGCGGTCCGCCGTGGCGGATGAAGTCCAGCGGCAGCCGGGCGATCGCCGCCGTGAGGATGCCGAGCGTGGCCAGCAGCATCAATCGCCGGTGGAAGTCGCTGCGCCGGCGCAGCAGCAGGCCGCTGCCGGCAATGCCGGCGAATACCAGGATGTCGAAGATCGGCACGCTGAGGAAGATCAGCGGCGGGACCCCCGGCGGCCCGGCATGGCGCCGTGCGCCTTCGATCGCGGTGGCGATGCCGAGGATCGGGATCAGCACCACCAGCGCGGCGCCGAACAGGCCGAGCCGCCGGTGCAGGCGGATGCGATGCGATTCGACCAGCCAGACCTGGGTCGCGAACACGACGAACCACGCACTCATCACCAGGCCGTGCACGTGCACCAGCGTGGGCAGCGTGGGCGTGCCGAACCATGCCTTCAGGTAATAGGTCGGCGCGAAGCCGGCGAACACCACCAGCGCGGCGACGATGGCCGCCCACCAGTACACACGTTGCAGGGCACTGGATCGACGACTTTCAGGAACGGCGACCATGGCATCACTCTCCAGCCGGATCCTGGAAGGCCGGCATCGACGGACCGATTCGGGATGGATGCGCGCCCCTGTCGCACGGCCGCGATGCTAGGCCGATTGCCGGGGGCAGGCAAGCCGCGGGAGCAGCGGTGTCAGGAACTCACGCGGGTCGGCGCGCGCCCAGCGTCACCAGCAGTTCCTGCGCGCTGCGGATGCGTTCGCTGGCGCCGGGCAGGTCGAGGATCACCTTCAGCTTGTCCTGGCCGTCCAGCTTGTACACGCGCGGCTGGCGCTGGATCAGCTGGATGATGGTCATCGGGTTCACCTCGGGCTTCTCGCGGAACACGATGCGGCCGCCGTTCGCGCCGAAGTCGAGCTTGCGGATGCCAAGCGGGGTGGCCAACAGTTTCAGGCTGGCCACGGCGAACAGCTGCTTGGTGGGACCGGGCAGCAGGCCGAAGCGGTCGATCATCTCCACCTGCAGGTCGCGCAGATCGTCCTCGCTGCGTGCGCTGGCGATGCGCTTGTACAAGGTGAGGCGGTGGTGCACGTCGGGCAGGTAGTCGTCGGGGATCAGCGCAGGCAGGTGCAGCTCGACCTCGGTTTCGTGCTCGGAGCTCAGGTCGAAGTCCGGCACCTTGCCCGACTTCAGCGCGCGCACCGCGCGATCAAGCAGCTCGGTGTACAGGCCGAAGCCGATCTCCTGGATCTGACCGGACTGCTCGTCGCCGAGCAGCTCGCCGGCGCCGCGGATTTCCAGGTCATGGGTGGCCAGGGTGAAACCGGCGCCGAGTTCTTCCAGCGAAGCCAGCGCTTCCAGCCGTTTCTGCGCGTCGGCGGTGATCGAGCGGCGGTCGGGCACCACCAGGTATGCATACGCGCGGTGGTGCGAACGCCCGACGCGGCCGCGCAACTGGTGCAGCTGGGCCAGGCCGAAGCGGTCGGCACGGTCGATGATGATGGTGTTGGCGGTGGGGATGTCGATGCCGGTTTCGATAATGGTGGTGCACACCAGCACGTTGAAGCGCTGGCGGTGGAAGTCGGCCATCACGCCTTCCAGTTCGCGTTCGGGCATCTGGCCGTGGGCGATGCGGATACGCGCGTCGGGCACCAGTTCCTCCAGCTCGCGCACGGTGCGTTCGATGCTCTGTACTTCGTTGTGCAGGAAGTACACCTGGCCACCGCGCGACAGCTCGCGCTGCAGTGCCTCGCGGATCGTCGCCGGGTCCCATGCCGAGATGAAGGTGCGCACGGCGGTGCGGTGTGCCGGCGGCGTGGCGATCAGCGAGAGGTCGCGCAGGCCGGCCATCGCCATGTTCAGCGTGCGCGGGATCGGCGTGGCGGTCAGCGTCAGCAGATCGACCTCGGCGCGCAGCTTCTTCAGCCGTTCCTTCTGGCGCACGCCGAAGCGCTGTTCCTCGTCGACGATGACCAGGCCGAGATTCTTGAACTTGACGTCCGGCTGCAGCAGCTTGTGCGTGCCCACGATCACGTCGATCTGGCCATCGGCCAGGCGCTTCAGCGCCTCGTTCACTTCCTTGGTGGACTTGAAGCGCGACAGCACGTCCACGCGCACCGGCCAGTCGGCGAAGCGGTCGGCGAAATTGCGGTAATGCTGCTGGGCGAGCAGGGTGGTCGGCACCAGCACGGCGACCTGCTTGCCGGCGGTGGCGGTGGCGAACGCGGCGCGCAGCGCCACCTCGGTCTTGCCGAAGCCCACGTCGCCGCAGATCACCCGGTCCATCGCGCGCGGCGCGGCCAGATCATTCAGCACCGCCTCGATCGCGCTTTCCTGGTCGGGGGTTTCCTCGAACGGGAAGGTGCTGCCGAACTCTTCGACCAGCTGGCGATCGATCGACAGCGCCTCGCCGCCACGCGCCTGGCGCTGCGCGTAGATCGCCAGCAGTTCGGCGGCGACGTCGCGCACTTTCTCGGCAGCCTTGCGGCGCGCGCGTTCCCACGCGTCGCCGCCCAGCGAATGCAATGGCGCCAGCTCCGGCGCGGTGCCGGAGTAGCGGCTGACCAGGCCAAGCTGCGCCACCGGCACGTACAGCTTGTCGCCCTTGGCGTACTCGATGACGAGGAACTCGCCGTCCATGCCGCCCACGTCCATCGAGACCAGGCCCTGGTAGCGCCCCACACCATGGTCGACGTGCACGATCGGCGCACCGGGGGTGAGCTCGGTGAGGTCGCGGATGATGGCGTCGGGTTCGCGGGCGGTGCCGCGGCGGCGCTTGCGGTCGCGCTCGCTGCGCACCCGCTCGCCGTACAGCTCGCGCTCGGTGAGCACGGTAATCGCGGGCCCGGTCAGGGCGAAGCCCTGTTCCAGGCTCGCGATGGTGATGGCGAAACGTTGTGCTTCTTCAGCAAGGAAGGACGTCCAGCCGTCCACGTTGTCCGGTTTCATCCCGGCACCGGCCAGCGTTTCGATCAGCGCTTCGCGCCGCCCCGCCGAATCCGCGGCGATCAGCACCCGACCTGGATAGCTGGCCAGGAAATGCCGCAGCGAGGTGCCCGGTTCCTCGCCTTTGCGATTCAGCGGCAGCTCCGGCGCCGGCTGGGTGCCGGTGTCGACGGCGTGCTCGTGGCCTGGATCGACCACTTCCACGCGCAGCCGCTTGTTGAGCCGCTCGCGCAACTGTTCCGGCGGCAGATAGAGCTCGGCCGGCGGCAGCACCGGGCGTTCAATGTCGTGTGCACGCTGGTCGTAGCGTTCGGCGGTCTGCGCCCAGAACTGGTCGGCCGCTTCGCTGGCGCCTTCGCCGAGCACGAACAGCGCATCGTCGGCGAGATAGTCGAACAGCGTGGCGGTTTGCTGGAAGAAAAGTGGCAGGTAGTACTCGATGCCGCCGGGCGTGACGCCTTCCTTCATGTCCTGGTACAGCGGGCAGCGGCGCACGTCGATCGGGAAGCGCTCGCGCAGGTTGCCGCGGAACTCCTTCGCCGCTTCGTCGGTGAGCGGAAACTCGCGCGCGGGCAGCAGCTCGACCCGGTCCACCTGTTGCTGCGAGCGCTGGGTTTCCGGGTCGAAGCTGCGGATCGACTCCACTTCGTCGTCGAACAGCTCGATGCGGTACGGCTCGGCCGTACCCATCGGGAAGATGTCGAGCAGTGCGCCGCGCACCGCGAAGTCGCCCGGTTCGGCCACCTGCGGCACGTGGCGGTAGCCGGACGCTTCCAGCCGGCGCTGTTCGCCGGCGAGGTCGAGCTTCTGCCCCTTCGCCAGCACCAGCCCGGCGCCGGTGATGTGCGAGCGCGGCGCGATCCGCTGCATCAGTGTGGCTACCGGTACCACCAGCACGCCGCGCTTCACGTTCGGCAACTGGTACAGCGTGGCGATGCGCTGCGAGACGATCTCCGGGTGCGGGCTGAACGCGTCGTAGGGCAGGGTTTCCCAGTCCGGAAAATGCAGCACCGGCAGGCCGCCGGCGAAGATCTTCAGTTCGGACTCCAGCGCCTGCGCGCGCTGGGTATCGCGCGCCACCACCACCAGCAGGCCCTGATGCGTGCGCGCCGCCTCGGCAAGCAGCAGCGCCCGGCCGGAGCCGTGTGGCGGCGTCCAGTAGCGGCGTTGCTTGGGAGTGGTCGGCAGGGGCGGGTGCTTGATCGGACTGGTCATGGGGACGCATGTTCAAGGCGCCGCCATCAAGCCGCGCCGGGGAAAGCGGGCAAGTGTAACGCGATGGCTCGGACAGGCCCCGCCCGTGGTTTGCGCTCTTACAGCTTCAGCGTGATCTGTGCCGTGCCCGGTTCATCGGGCATCGCCCGCTGCGTGAAGCCCAGTTCCTTGCACAGCTGCAGCATCGGCCGGTTCTCCTGCAGCACGTAGCCCCACAGCTCGGCGAGGCCACGGCGGCGGCAGTCGTCGACCAGCCGCTGCATCAGCAGTGCGCCTAGGCCGAGCCGGCTCCAGTCCTGCTCCACCAGCACCGAGAACTCGGCGCTGTCGGTGGCCTCGTCGACGAAGATCCGGCCCACGCCGCGCATCTCGGCCGGCTTGATGGACTCGTCCATCAGCACATAGGCAGTCTCCAGCGCGGAGTCGATGCGACACAGCCGCTGCGCCATCGGCGCGGGCAGCTCGGACATCGCATGCAGGAAGCGGCGGCGGATGTCCTCCGGCGACAGCCGGGTGAAGCAGCGTTGCATCGCGGCCACGTCGCCCGGCTCGATCGGCCGCAATACCAGCTCGCGGCCGTCCTGGGTACGCACCTGCTCGCCGTGCGACGAAGGCGCCACTTTGGGGCGCGCAAAGCGCTCGCTGCTGCGTGGCGGCAACGAGGCGTAACGGGACGGAGCGGAGAAGTCGATGGCAGGAATCATGGCAGTTCCATACTTTTGCGTATTGTGTGCAATGCAACATGAATTTGCAATGACGAATCCTGTGGTGAGCTGAAACAAGCGTGCACAGCCCTCTCTTTGGCCGGCTGGCCCATGTTGCAGTACGGGGTAACGTGGGTGCGGCAGACAGAGCGTGCGTCACCCCGCACAATGCGAGGCTGGATTTCCACGGAGCACGGCATGACCCGCCAACCGGCAAATGGCCTCACCGCGGCCCAATTGAAAGCGCTGTGCGGCCACTGGCCCGGCGTCACCCGCGATACCAAGTGGGGCGTCGACATGGTGTTCAGCGTCGGCGGCAAGATGTTCGCCGTGATGCCGTCGGATGGCAGTGAAGGCGGCCGGCTGTCGTTCAAGGTGGCCGACGACCGCTTCCTCGAACTCACCGACCAGCCCGGCATCATCCCGGCGCCGTATCTGGCGCGCGCGCACTGGATCTCGATCACCGAACCACAGCGTTTCGCCACCGTGGAATTGGAGACCTTCATCCTCGACGCGTACACGCTGATCCGCGCGAAGCTGACGAAAAAATTGCAGGCGGAGCTGGGGCCGCTGCCGACAGTCAAGGCAAAAAAATGAAACAGCATCTCGGCGCATTGGCGCTGCTGGTCGCCGACTACGACGAGGCGATCGCCTGGTACACCCGCGCGCTCGGTTTCGAGCTGGTCGAAGATACCGACATGGGCGACGGCAAGCGCTGGGTGCTGCTGGCGCCACCCGGCTCCCGCGAAACCCGCTTGCTGCTGGCCAAGGCGAAAGGCGACGAGCAGGCTTCGCGCATCGGCAACCAGACCGGCGGCCGCGTGTTCCTGCTGCTCCACACCGACGACTTCCAGCGCGACTGGCAACGCATGCGCGCCGCCGGCGTGCACTTCCGCGAGGAACCGCGCCACGAGGCCTACGGCACGGTGGCGGTGTTCGAGGATCTGTACGGCAATGGCTGGGACTTGCTGGAACTGAAGCGCGACTGATCCCGCCGGCAAACGTGGGAAACCCCCGTTCGCCCTGAGCGTAGCGCAGCGAAGTCGAAGGGTGCCCGCCACCGCTTGGTTACGAGTCGAATCAAAGGCACGCGCGTGCTGCGGATGAAGGATCTAGTAGCGGGGGCTGGGTTCGAACCTGCGACATGGCGCATTCACCCGGATTACCAGATCAAATCGTCCGGCACCTGAAACTGCTTGTAATACTCATCATCCGCGCCATTGCCATTGCCGGCTTCGCCGCGCCCGTGGTCAAGCACGATCATCGCCGCATCGCGTTCGTACACCTTGTCAGCGGCAACGCGCGGCAGCAGCTCGTAGCCCTGGTCGTGGCGCACGATCACCAGCGTGCCGCTGGCCAACTGCGCGCGCAGCGCCTCGTTCACCAGCAGATCCTTGATCTTGTCGCCGTCCGTGAAGCGGTAGGCGATCTCGCCCTCACGCTTCACCTTGTGCGCCTCGACGATCTGCCGCACCTGCGCACGCGCCTCGTTGGCCCGCACCTGCGCATTGCGCTCGGCGGCCAGCGCGCGATCGCGCTCGGCCTTCTCCGCCTGCAACCGCTGCGCCTCCACCTGCTCGGCACTCGGCGCCGTCGGTCCCTTGCCCTTGTGCTTCTTCACCTGCTCGCGCACGACTTGTGCGGCCTTGGCCTTGTTGACCAGGCCGGCCTTGAGCAGTTGTTCTTGCAGCGGATTGCGCATGGGGATGGACGAGAGATCCGGCTGGATGGGGTGGGGATTGTAGCGTGGGCTCGCGCGTTCAAGCGTTACCGGTCAATCTGCATTGTCCGGCTCGAAGAAGCTCCAGCGCACGTCGCCGAACTCGGCCTTCATGGCCGCCTCGACGGTGTTGATCGCCTCGATCAGATGGTTGTCGCCGACAGTGGGCTGCATGCGTGCCTTCACTGCCACCATCACATCCGGGCCCATCTGCAGGGTAAGCAGGTTGAGCACTTCGGCGACTTCGGGGCGATCGTTGAGGAAGGCCAGCAGTTCCTCGCGGCGGCGCGGTTCGACACCCTGGCCGATCAGCAAGGCCTTCACCTCGATCGCCACCAGCACGGCCACCACGATCAGCAGCACGCCGATCGCGATGGTGCCGGCGGCGTCGAACATCAGGTTGCCGGTGAGCATGGTGGCGCCCACGGCGATCGCGGCCAGGCACAGGCCGATCAGCGCGGCCAGGTCCTCGCCGAAGATCACCAGCAACTCGCTGGAGCGGGTTTCGCGGAACCATGTCCACAGGTCTTGCGTGCCGCGGGCCTTGTTCACTTCCTGCAGGCAGCCGCGCATCGAGATGCCTTCGACGACGATACCGAAAACCAGCACGCCCAGCGCCAACGACGGCCACTTCAACGGTTCGGGATTCGTGAGTTTGTGGACGCCTTCGTAGATCGAGAACATGCCGCCTACGCTGAACAGCAGGATGGCGACCAGGAACGACCAGAAGTACAGCGCGCGGCCCCAGCCCAGCGGGAATTCGTCGGACGGTGGCCGCTTGGCCTGGCGGATGCCGAGCAGCAGCAGGCCCTGGTTGCCGCAGTCGGCCAGCGAGTGCACGGCCTCGGCCATCATCGCGCCGGAACCGGTGACGAAGGCGGCGAACAGCTTGGCCACGAAGATGGCGAAGTTGGCGCCCAGCGCAAGCAGGATGGCCTTGATCGGGTTGGCGGCGTGGCCGGACATGTGCGGTTCCTTCGGCAATGGCCGTGAAGTGTAAGGCACCGCAAGAAATCCCGGCCAGCACCCGTCGGGCCCGTGGCAAGATGCGCGCATGAGACACTGGCACTGACGCATTCGTTCAAGGCGACGGCGCCGCCGCGATGCGTGCCGGCGCTTCCATCCACTCAAGGAGTTCCGCCATGGCATCGCCCGTTTGCCGCAAGGCCACGCCCGTGCTGTTTGTCGAAACGATCGCGCCGAGCCTCGCGTTCTGGCGCGATCGGCTGGGTTTCGCAATCACCGCCGAGGTACCGGGCGAGGACGGTCCGGTGTTCGTGATCCTCGTGGGAAACGGCATCGAGCTGATGCTGCAGACCACCGCTTCGCTGGCGGCCGATCCGCACGCGGCGGGGATGGACTGGCGCGGCGACCGCAGCTGCCTGTTCGTCGAGGTGGACGATATCGACGCGCTGGCCGCGGCGCTGGACGGTTGCGAGATCGTGGCGCCACGCCACGACACGTTCTATGGCGCCACCGAGATCGGCTATCGCGAACCGGGCGGGCACTTCGTGACGTTCGCCCAATTCCAGCGCTGATGCAGCAACCGGCCGGCGCGGCGCCGGCTCGTGGGCAGGATCAGCGGATGCCGACGCCCAGGCCCACGCCGAAGCGGACGTTGTTGCGGCCCTTGTTCATTTCATCGGCGGTCCACACGTGCGACTGCGCCACGCTGACCAGCGGGAATACGTAGTCGGCCTCGCCGACCTTGCCGGCGCGGCTGCCGTTGAGCTTGCCGTTGACCGTCATCAGCGCGCCGGACGGATAGTCCAGCGGTTCCACGTAACCGGGCATCACCGCGATGAAGCGGCCGTTGCCGCTGTCGTTCGCCTTCGGTCGCTGCGAGGAGTCCAGCGGATAGGCCAGCAGTTCGATCTCGCTGTGGTCGCTGAACACCTTGACTTGCACGATGCGCCCGCCCCAGATCACCTCGCTGTTGCTGAAGTTCTCGGGTGATTGCGCCACCTGGAACGGCGCGGCGATGACCGCGGCGCCGGTGGTCTTGTAGATCGGCGCCGGGGCGCAGGCGGCCAGCATCAGCAGTGCGGCCGGCGCGGCGAGGCGGATCAGCAGGAAGGCGGGGCGGGTGCGCATGGTCGTGCTCCTGGAGGAAGCCGGTGGATGTGCCGAGCTTAGCGGCGACCCGGCGGCCGCGGTAGTCGCGAAGCGGGCAACGGGCTGGGCGTGTTCAGCTGGCTGCCGGCTTCGTCCAGCAGCCAGTCCAGTTTCCATTCGGCCGGGCGATCCTGCGCCAGCAGGCTGGCCAACACGCGCAGCGGTTCGCGCAAGGTGTCGTCGAGGTTCCAGGGTGCATTGAGGATCACCATGCCCGAGCCGTTGAGGCGCAGCGGCGAATCGTCCGGATGCACCAGCAGTTCGGCACGCAGGATGCGCTTCACCCCGCTGTGCTGCAGACGGCGCAGGAACGGCTGCACCTGGCTGCGCAGCTTGATCGGATACCACACCGCATAGACGCCGGTGGGCCAGCGCAGCAAGGCCGACTTCAGCGCCTGCTCGATCAGCTTGTACTCGGCGTCCTGCGCCTCGTACGGCGGGTCGATCAGCACCAGGCCGCGCTTTTCCTTCGGCGGCAGCAGCGCCTTCAGCGCCTCGTAGCCGTCGCGCTGATGCACGTGCACCTGCGGGTTGCCGCGGAACAGCTCGCGGAGTTTGGCCGCTTCCTCGGTGTGCAGTTCGCACAACTGGGCGCTGTCGTCCGGGCGCAGCAGGCGGGCGACCTGCAGCGGCGAGCCGGGATAGTGCTTCAGGCCCTGCTCGTTGTCGGCGCTCTTGAGGATGCTGGCGCGCCAGCGCTGCAGCAGCGGCGGTACCTTCTCGGCCGGATGCAGGCGCGCGATGCCGTCCTTGTGCTCGCCGGTCTTGCGCGCCTCGAAGCCGTCCAGCGGATAGTTGCCGCTGCCGGCGTGGGTGTCGATGTAGCAGAACGGCGTGGGTTTGGCCTGCATCGCCTCGATCAGCGCGAGCAGCACGGTGTGTTTCAGGACATCGGCGAAATTGCCGGCGTGATAGGCGTGGCGGTAATTCATGGCGGTCACGGCGGGCGGGGTGGCCCAGTATAGAGGCCGGCGGCGTACCCCCCCCGCGCCGTCACATAAACCTTTCCTGCACATCGACCGGTGCAGGCTCCGCCTGTTGCAACGTTGCAACCGGCCCGGCATGCGGCTGCGGCCGTCCATTTGCGCGGAGAATTATCATGACTTTCTCGCCGAAAATCATCGTTTCGACGGCCGCTTTCGGCCTTTGCCTGGCGTTCGGTACGGTCAGTGCCCAGGACAGCGGAGGCATGGCGCCGGCGTCGTCGTCGAGCAGCATGGGCCAGATGGGCGGCATGCATCACAACAAGATGATGCGCCACAACAAGAACGGCAGCATGCACATGATGCCGGCCACTGTGAGCTCGGTGGATACCAAGACTGGCGTCGTCGAGGCGGACGCCGAAGGCATGTCGCTGCGCCTGCACTTCCCGCCGGCGTCGGTGGCGAACCTGAAGGCCGGCGACAAGATCACGCTGCACATGGGCTATAGCCAGTAATTCGTCGGGGCGATGGACGAACCGTGGCGGCCACCCGTCACGAAGCTGATGGACCCCCGTCCAGAGTTGAGGTTCGCCGGTACGGACTTTATGCTGTGCCGGTGAACCGCTCGCTACGCCATGTCGCACGCTTGCCATCCTTCCGGGCGATGGCCTGGTTGGCGTGGCTGATCCTTGCGATGGCGCCCGTGCATGGCATGCCCGGCGGCATGATGGGCGACCCGCATCAGGGCATGCCCGTGTCATCCATTGCCCATCCTGCCGATCATGACCAGCGTGCCATGGCGGCCCAGTCCGATTGCTGCGGCGACCAGGGCTCTGGCCTGCATGGTTCGATGGGAGCCGCTCACTGTGCGGCGATGTGCGGCAGCGTCTTGCCGGCGGTTGCCATGACCGAACTTGTCCCGGTGGCCCCGACGCGTTTGCGCATCGCTTGGCGCTTCGCACCCGCACCCAGTGTCATTCACGCACCGCCGCTGCGACCGCCGGCAGGCTGATTCCCGTTCACTGCGACAGCGCCGTTCGCGCTGGCCCTCGGGCCCGCGTGGAAGGCGACCCGTGATCGGCATCGAGTGCCGATGCCTCCCCGAAGGAGACAAGCGTGAATCCATTTTCCCCGTCGCCCGCGACCGATCTGTCGCGGCGACGTTTCGTGCAGGGCCTGGCCCTGGGTGGTGCGGTGGCTGGCCTTGGCCTGCTGCGGCCTTCGAACGCCTGGGCGCTGACCAGCCCCGGCCAACCAACGGCATTGAGCGGCACCGATTTCGCGCTGGACATCGTCGAGACCGCCGTCAATTTCACCGGCGCGGCGCGGCTGGCGACCACCGTCAACGGCAGCGTGCCCGGCCCGCTGCTGCGCTGGAGGCAGGGCACCACGGTGAACCTGCGCGTGACCAACCGCTTGCGCGTGCCCACCTCGGTCCACTGGCACGGCATCATCCTGCCGTTCCGGATGGATGGCGTGCCCGGCCTCAGTTTCGACGGCATCGCGCCGGGCGACAGCTTTCTCTACCAGTTCCAGGTGCGCCAGAGCGGCACCTACTGGTATCACTCGCACTCGGGGTTCCAGGAACAGAACGCGTTGTACGGCCCGCTGGTGATCGAACCGGCTGGCCCCGACCGCTATCCCACGGATCGCGATTACGTGGTGATGCTCAACGACTGGACCGACGAAGATCCCGAGCGCATCTACGCCAAGCTCAAGAAACAGAGCGACTACTACAACTTCGCCCAGCCGACCGTGCCGGATTTCTTCCGCGACGTGCGCGAGAAGGGACTGGGTCAGGCGCTGGCGATGCGCAGGATGTGGAACGAGATGCGCATGAACCCGACCGACCTGGGCGACGTCTCCGGCTACACCTATACCTACCTGATGAACGGCGCGGCGCCGGCCGGCAACTGGACCGGCATCTTCAAGCCCGGCGAGAAGATCCGGCTGCGCTTCATCAACGGTTCGTCGTCGACCATCTTCGACGTGCGCATTCCCGGCCTGAAGATGACGGTGATCGCCGCCGACGGCCAGGACGTGCAGCCGGTGCCGGTCGACGAGTTCCGCATCTCGGCGGCCGAAACCTACGACGTCATCGTCGAGCCGCAGGACGAGCGTGCGTACACGCTGTTCGCCCAGTCGATTGACCGCAGCGGCTATGCGCGCGGCACGCTGGCACCGCGGCAGGGCATGTCCGCCGAAGTGCCGGCGCTGGACCAGCGCCTGTGGCTGGGCATGCAGGACATGATGGGCGCGATGTCGCATGCGGACCACGGCGGCGGCCATGCAGCGATGCCCGGCATGGATCATGCCGGCATGGATCACGGCAACATGGCCGGCATGGCGGCCGCACCCGCGCCGGCCGTGCGCCACGCCCGTACCGAATACGGCCCCGGCGTGGACATGCATGTCGACATGCCGCGCACCAATCTCGACGATCCGGGCATCGGCCTGCGCGACAACGGCCGCCGCGTGCTGACCTACGCCGACCTGCACACCATCGGCGGGCCGATCGACGCGCGCGAACCCGGCCGCGAGATCGAGCTGCACCTGACCGGCAACATGGAGCGCTTCATGTGGTCGTTCGACGGCATCAAGTTCTCCGATGCCAAGCCGGTGCATTTCAACACCGGCGAGCGCCTGCGCATCGTGCTGGTCAACGACACCATGATGAACCACCCGATCCATCTGCACGGCATGTGGAGCGAGCTGGAGAATCCGGACGGCCAGTTCCAGGTGCGCAAGCACACCATCAACGTGCAGCCGGCCCAGCGCATCACCTATGCAGTAACGGCCGACGCACCGGGCCGCTGGGCTTACCACTGCCATCTGCTGTATCACATGGAGGCGGGCATGTTCCGCGAGGTGGTGGTGTCATGAAGATGCATTGTCGCGACATCTCGATCGTTCCACCTCGTTCGGCGTTGCTGGCTGCGCTGCTGCTGGCGTTGCCGCTGACGGCAATGGCGCAGAGCGCTCCGGCCTCGTCGAGCAGTACGGCGCCGGTGGCCATGGGTGCCATGCCGGGCATGGATCACGGCACGATGCCTGAGATGGATCACGGCGCCATGGCCGAGATGGATCACGGCCCGATGCACGGCGTGGATCACCAGACGATGCCGGGCATGAACCACGGCGCGGCGCATGGCACGGATTCGACACCGGGCATGACGATGGGGCCGATGCAGGGCGGCCGCGCGCCGGCGGATGCACGCAGCGGGGATTATTCCGACGGCATCGCCGCCAGCCCCGCACGTGGGCTGCACATGCATGGCGGCGCACCGGCCGGCATGCTGCTGATCGATCAACTGGAGGCGTTCCACGGCCGCGATGCCAACGGCCAGAGCTGGGAAATCCAGGGCTGGTACGGCAACGACAGCGACAAGCTGTGGCTGCGCAGCGAGGGCGAACGCAGCCGCGGCAAGCTCGAAGACGGCAACGTGGAGGCGTTCTGGAATCGCAACGTCGCCACGTTCTGGAGCACGCAACTGGGCGTGCGCCACGACTTCGGCGAAGGCCCGGCGCGCAGTTGGGCCGCGTTCGGCGTGCAGGGCCTGGCACCGTATTGGTTCGAACTGGAGGCGACCGGTTATGCCGGCGCCGGCGGTCGCACGGCGGCACGCCTGCGCGCGGAATACGAGTTGCTGTTCACCCAGCGGCTGATCCTGCAGCCGGAAGCGGAGATCAACCTGTACGGCAAAAACGATCCGCAGCGACGCATCGGCCGCGGCATCTCCGATGTACAGTTCGGCCTGCGCCTGCGCTACGAGATTCGCCGTCAGTTCGCTCCGTATGTCGGAGTGAACTGGGTACGCCGCGTCGGCAGCAGCGCCGACTACGCACGGCAGGATAGCCAACCCGTGCTCGACCGGCAGATCGTTGCCGGCGTGCGCATCTGGTTCTGAGGAGAACGCAGCATGAAACAGCAGATCAAGCAGCACGGCATCACCGTCGCCATCGTCCTGGGCGTTCTTGCCGTCGGCGCGGGCGTGTTCGTGTACTCCGGCCTCTACGACATGGGTGCCGACGCCCCCCACACCAAACCCGTCTTCGCTGTCATGCAGGCCATGCGCGAGCGTTCGATCGAGGTGCACTCGAAAGACATCCAGGTGCCCGACCTCAACGACGAGCAGCTGATCCTCAAGGGTGCCGGCCAGTACGCGGCAATGTGCACCGAGTGTCATCTGAAGCCCGGCGGGAAGGATTCCGAAATCCGCCCGGGCCTGTACCCGCAGCCGCCGAACCTGTCGCAGGTGCGGGTCGCGCCGAAGGAGGCGTTCTGGGTGATCAAGCACGGCATCAAGATGAGCGCGATGCCGGCGTGGGGACTCAGCCACGACGATCCCACCATCTGGAGCATGGTCGCCTTCCTGCAGAAGCTGCCCGACATGACGCCGGCGCAATACAAGGACATGGTGGCGAAGGCTCCGCCGGATGAAGACATGGACATGGATGACGAGGGTGGCCACAGCCATGGCGGGGCCGCCGACGAGGACGCGCATGACGCGACCGTGGCGAAGGGCATGGACATGGCCGGTGAAGCGGGGCACAGCCAGGCGGCGACTGCCGCGAATGGTGATGCTCACGAACACGCCGCCGGCGCTGCGGCGATCGAGGCGCCGCTGTCGATGGAGGGAATGAAGCCGAACGCGGCACCCGCGGCCGAAGCCGTGGCGCGGGCGTTCCAGGCGGCGTTGCAGCGCGGCGATCGCGCGGCCGTGCTCGCGTTGCTGGCGCCCGATGCCAGCATCAGCGAAGGCGGCCAGGTGGAGTCGCGCGAGGCGTATGCCGGCGGTCACCTGGGCGAGGACATCGCCTTCCTGAAAACCGCGCGGATCACGCCGGTTTCGCTGGGCTCGATGCCGATGGGCGACACCGCGATGGTCGGCAGCGAGAGCGACATGCAGACCACGGTCAAGGGCAAGCCGGCCACGCTGCGCAGCCGCGAAATGCTCAACCTCAGAAAAGACGGCGCCAGCTGGAAGATCGTGTCCATCCAGTGGCAAACCACCCCCATGCCAGAAAAATGACCAGGAGAATGACGATGAAACGATGGCTTTCCCGCATGGGCATCAGCCTGCTGTTTGCCGCGCTGTTCGCGCCGGTGGCGATGGCGGCGAATGCGTTCGATGTGTACAGCGATCCATCCTGCGGCTGCTGTGGCGCGTGGGTGGACTACATGCGTGCGCAGGGCTACACCGTCACCGTGCATCAGGATCAGCCGATGGCGGCGGTAAAGGCGCGGCTCGGCGTGCCGCCTGGCGCCATGTCCTGCCATACCGCGCTGATCGACGGCTACGTGATCGAGGGGCACGTGCCGGTGGAGGACATCCGCCGCCTGCTCGCCGAGCGACCGAACGCGCGCGGCCTGGCCGCGCCCGGCATGCCGATGGGTTCGCCCGGCATGGAGATGGGTGCGCCCGAACGCTATGACGTGGTGTTGATCGGCCGCGACGGCTCGACCCGGGTCTTTGCCACCCACGGCCCGGGAGTGTGAGCAACGCTGGCGCGTCATTGGCGTCGCTGCTTGTTTGACCCGCGTCAATGACGCACTCGACCCGCCTGCATTACATTGGCCACGGCATGAAGCGCGCATTCCACATCCGTCCGCGTACCCGCCGCCGCCTTGCATGGCTGGTGGCCTTGCTGCTGTTGTGGCAACAGGTGGCGGTGGCCGCGTATGCCTGCGCCATCGTGCCGGCATCGCCTGCCGCGGTGGTGGCGCAGGCGGAGGCATCTTCGATGACAGCGATGGGCGACGGTTGCGCGGAAATGCCGGCTCCGGTCGCCCCGATCTGCCAGCAGCACTGCCAACCCGATCACGCCACCCAGGTCGACGTCCGCACCGCCTCGGTGCCGCTCAACGTGCTGACTGCGCTGCCGCCGGTGTTGTTGTCCGTGGCGGTCGTGACGTTGCCGTCGGGCCGCACCCTGACGCGGCGCGACCGTTTGCGTGCGCCGCCACCCACACCCAGATTGTTGTACTGCGCACTCCTGATTTGATCTGACCCGTCGCGGTATCCACCGACGTGGCGTCGTGCCCGCTTTGGCAAGACGCAAATGCAGATCGACGGAGTGTTCACCCATGTTGTCCATTCATTTCGCCCGGCACCTGATGGTGGCGGGCCTGGCTCTGCTCCCGTGGGCGGCGGTGCATGCCGCCGAATCGCCGCTGACCCTGGAGAAGGCGGTTCGGCAAGGTCTGGCGCGCGCGCCGCAACTTGAAGCGCGCGCCGCCGACATCGCGGCCACGCGCGAGGAGGCGGCGCGTGCCGGCCAGCTGCCGGACCCCACGCTGACGTTCGGGCTTGCCAACTACCCGGTCACCAGCCCGGGCGCTTTCAGCCTGCGTTCGGACGAGATGACCGCGCGTACGGTCGGTGTGATGCAGGCCATTCCGTCGCGCACCGCGCGTCGCGCAGAGCGTGCCTTGGCCGGCGCGCGGATCGATGCGGCACAGGCCGATCGCGTGGCCACCGCGCAGAGCGTGCGCGAGCGCATCGCCGATGCCTGGATCGACGTGTGGGCAGTCGAGCAGCAGCGTGCGTTGCTGCTCGACTTGCACGACGAGGCGGCGTTGGCCGTGCGGGTCACGCAGGCCCGTTTGCGCGGTGGCGAGGGCAGTGCGGTCGATGCGCTGGCGGCCCGGGCCGAGATCGCCACGCTGGACAATCGGCTGGAAGCGGTCGAGGCCGATCTGGCGGCTGCGCAAGCGGGCCTGCAGCGCTGGCTGGGGACGCCGCCCGGCGCGCTTGCCGCGACGCAGGATTTCAGCCGGTTGCCGGTGGAAGCCGATCGCCTGGTTTCCAGCATCGACCGGCAGGCGCCGCTGCAGGCGTGGGCCGCGCGCGAACAGGTGGCGCAAGCGGCGCTCGATCAGGCGCGTGCGGCCAGGCAGCCGGACTGGAGCGTGAGCGCCAGCTATGGCAAGCGCGCATCGGGCTTGTCGGACATGGTGATGCTGGAGGTGGGCGTCAGCCTGCCGCTATTCACCCGCAACCGGCAGGATCGCAGCATCAGCGCCCGGCAGGCGCAATGGGACGCGGTGCAGGCCGATCACGAGGACGCGCGCCGCGCCCAGCGCGAAGCGGTGACGCGGGCGGTGGCTACCTGGCAAGGCTGGGGGCGGCAGATCGCGCGCTACCAACAGACTCTGCTGCCGCTGGCGCGTGACCGTGCGCAAACCGCGCTGGCCGGCTACCGCGGTGGCGGCTCGCTGCAGCCGTGGCTGGATGCCCGCCGCGCCGAGATCGAACTGCGCCTGAGCTATGCCGATGCGTTGGCTGCACGCGCTCGGTTGTGGGCTTCGCTTGCCTATCTGCTGCCTTCGGAGGTGACGCCATGAAGCGTCCGTTGGTCATCTTTTTCGTCGTAGTCGCGGCGGCCGCATTGCTCGTCGCCGGCTATCTCGGCGGTCGTCACCGGGCCACCACCGCGCCAGCATCGGCGCATTCGTCGACGAATGCGCCGGACACGGCTGGCAAGGTGCTGTACTGGTACGACCCGATGGTGCCGGAGCAGCACTTCGACAAGCCAGGCCTGTCGCCGATGGGCATGGAAATGGTGCCCAGATATGCCGACGCCAATGCGGCCGGGGAGGTCGTGCGGATCGATCCGGCTACCGTGCAGAACCTGGGCGTGCGCACTGCATCAGTTGAGCGCCGCGTCCTGTCGACCGCGCTGCGTGTGCCCGGCACGGTGGCGTGGAATCCACGCGAAGCCGTCACGATCAGCGCCCGCGTCGATGCGGTGATCAGCAAGCTGCGGGTGCGTGCGCCGTACACGCAGGTGACGGCGGGCGAGCCGCTGGCCGAACTGCTGGCGCCGCAGTGGAGCAGCGCGCTGGCCGAGTACGACGCGCTGCAGGGCGCACAGTCGGCCGACGCGAAGGCCTTGCGCGGCGCCGCGCGCGAGCGCCTGCAGGTACTCGGCCTGACCTCCGCGGATATCCGCACAGCACGCCACGGTGCGGGCGCGGCGGTCACGCTGCATGCACCGCAGGCCGGCGTGGTCAGCACGCTGGAAGTGCGGGAAGGCCAGCGGGTCAGTGCCGGGCAGACGCTGATGACGTTGAACGGCTTGACCACGGTCTGGGTCGAGGCGGCGTTGCCGCAGGCGCTCGCCGGCGCGGTGCATGCGGGCACGCCGGCCACGGTCAGCGTCGACGCGCTGCCGGGCCAGGAGTTTCATGGCAGTGTGGAGACGCTATTGCCGGATATCGACAGTACCGCGCGCACCCAGCGCGCGCGCATCGTGCTGACCAACCCGAATGGGCGGCTGAGTCCGGGCATGTTCGTCACCGTGCAACTGCAGCCGGCCGATGGCGAGGCAGTGCCGGTGGTGCCGGACGAGGCGCTGATCGCGACCGGCCAGCAGACGCGGGTGATCGTGGCGGAAACGGACGGCCATTTCCGTCCGCTCGCCGTGCGCACCGGCCGCTCGGCCGGTGGCTACACGGAGATTCTGGATGGCATGCGCGGCGGCGAGAAGGTCGTCGTGTCCGGCCAGTTCCTGATCGATTCGGAGGCCAGCCTGTCCGGCGCGTTGCAACGCATGGGCGATGGCCAGGCTGTGCCCGCGCCGGCTACCAGCGCAGCGAACCATGCCATGTTGTCCCACCCGATGCCGACGGGAGACAAGCGATGATCGCTGCGCTGATTCGTGCCGCGATCGCGAACCGCGTGGCCGTGTTGCTGGCCGCGCTGGTGCTGGCCGCGGTCGGCGTGTTCTCGGTCATGCGCACGCCGCTGGACGCCTTGCCGGACCTGTCCGATACCCAGGTGATCATCCGCACCAGTTGGGCTGGGCAATCGCCGCAGGTGGTCGAGGATCAGGTCACCTATCCACTGGCCACCACCATGCTGTCGGTGCCCGGCGCCCGGACGGTGCGCGCGTATTCGTTCTTTGGCGACTCCTACGTCTATGTGCTGTTCGACGACAGCACCGATCTGTACTGGGCCCGCTCGCGTGTGCTGGAGTACCTGAGCCAGGTGCGCGATCAGTTGCCGGCCGGGGTCAACCCATCGCTGGGTCCCGACGCCACCGGCCTGGGCTGGGTCTACGAATACGCACTGGTCGATCGCAGCGGCGGGCACGACCTCGGCCAGTTGCGTGCGCTGCAGGACTGGTTCCTGCGCTACCAGCTGAAGACCGTGCCGGACGTCGCCGAGGTGGCCAGCCTCGGCGGCATGGAACGCGCCTGGCAGATCGTGCCGAACCCGCAGGCGCTGGCCGCGCGCGGCATCACCGTGGCGCAATTGGTGGACGCGGTGCGCGCGGCCAACGGTGCCGGTGGTGGCTCGGTGATCGAGCAGGGCGAGGCGGAGTTGATGGTGCGCAGCGAAGGCTACCTGCGCAGCCGGGCGGACTTCGAGAGCGTGCCGATCACCACCCCTGCTGCCGGTGTGCCGGTGCTGTTGCGCGAGGTCGCCACGGTGCGGCGCGGGCCGAGCTTCCGGCGCGGCATCGCCGAACTGGATGGCCAGGGCGAAGTGGCCGGTGGCATCGTCGTGCTGCGCTCGGGCAAGAACGCGAAGGCCGCGATCGTGGCGGTCAAGGCGAAGCTCGCCGAGCTCAAGCGCAGCCTGCCGGCCGGCGTCGAGATCGTGCCGACCTACGACCGCGCGCAGCTGATCGATGCGGCAGTGAGCAACCTGTGGGGCAAGTTGCTGGAAGAATTCCTGGTGGTCGCGCTGGTGTGCGTGCTGTTCCTGGGCCATCTGCGTTCGGCGCTGGTGGCGGTGGTCAGCCTGCCGCTGGGCGTACTCGTCGCGTTCATCGCGCTGCACCTGCAGGGCGTGACGGCGAACCTGATGTCGCTCGGCGGCATCGCGATCGCGATCGGCGCGATGGTCGATGCGGCGGTGGTGATGATCGAGAACGCGCACAAGCATCTGGAACACTGGCGCGACGCGCATGACGGCAAGGAGCCGCAAGGCAGGGCGCGCTGGTCGCTGATCGCCGACGCGGCGGCGGAGGTCGGCCCGGCGCTGTTTGTCAGCCTGCTGATCATCGCGCTGTCCTTCATCCCGGTGTTTGCGCTGCAGGGGCAGGAGGGCAAGCTGTTCAAGCCGCTGGCGTTCACCAAGACCTACGCGATGGCCGCGGCGGCCGGGCTGGCGGTGACGCTGGTGCCGGTGCTGATGGGTTACCTGATCCGCGGACGCATCCGCCCGGAACACGCCAACCCGCTCAACCGCGGCCTGATCGCGCTGTACCGGCCGATCCTGGAAGCGGTGCTGCGCCATCCGAAGGCGACCTTGGCGCTGGCCGGGCTGTTGCTGCTCACCGCGCTGCTGCCGCTGAGCCGGCTCGGCAGCGAATTCATGCCGGCGATGGACGAAGGCACGCTGCTGTATATGCCGACCGCGTTGCCCGGGCTGTCCTCGGGCAAGGCCGCGCAACTGCTGCAGCTCACCGACCGCATGATCAAGACCGTGCCGGAAGTCGATCATGTATTCGGCAAGGCCGGTCGTGCCGACACGGCCACCGATCCGGCGCCGCTGGAAATGTTCGAAACCACGATCACGTTCAAGCCGAAGGAGCAGTGGCGACCGGGCATGACGATGGACAAGATCAAGGCGGAGCTGGACAAGGCGGTGCACGTACCGGGCCTGACCAACCTGTTCGTGCCGCCGCTGCGCAACCGCATCGACATGCTGGCTACCGGCATCAAGAGCCCGATCGGCATCAAGGTGCTCGGCGCCAACATCGACAGCTTGCAGGCAGTGGCGGACCGGATCGAGGCGGTGGCGCGCGGCGTACCCGGGGTGAGCACGGCGATTGCCGAGCGGGCTGCCAACGGGCGTTATGTCGACGTGCGCATCCGGCGTGCCGATGCCGCACGCTACAGTCTGAGCCAGCAGCAAGTGCAGCAGTTGATTGCAACGGTGGTCGGGGGCGAACCGATCGATCAGGTCGTCGAGGGTCGCGAGCGCTACCCGATCGTGTTGCGCTATCCGCGGGCGGCGCGCGATTCGCTGGCCGCGCTGGCGCAGCTGCCGATCGTCGCGGCAAACGGCGCGCAGCTGACGCTGGGGCAGGTGGCCGATATCCAGGTGGTGGCCGGGCCGCCGATGCTGAAAAGCGAAAACGGCCAGCTGGCGACTTACGTCTACGTCGATACCGCCGGCCGCGACCTCGGTGCGGTGGTGGCGGATCTGCAGCGCGCGGTGACGCAGCAGGTCCGGTTGCCGCCGGGTGTCACCGTGGCGTGGTCGGGCCAGTTTGAATACCTGGCGCAGGCGATGCAGCGGCTGACCCTGGTGGTGCCGGTCGTGCTGCTCATCGTCTTCGTGCTGATCTACGCAGTGTTTCGTCGGGTGAGCGAGGCGGCGCTGATCATGGCCAGCGTGCCGCTGGCGCTGGTCGGCGGGCTCTGGCTGATCTGGCTGCTGGGCCATGCGGTGTCGGTGGCGACGATGATCGGCTTCATCGCGCTGGCAGGGGTCGCCGCCGAATTCGGCGTGGTGATGATGCTGTACCTGCGCCATGCGTGGGACCGCCAACTGGCAGCCGATCCGCGCTCGGGCGTGGCCGAGCTGGATGAGGCGATCCGCGAAGGCGCGGTGCAGCGCGTGCGGCCGAAGGCGATGACCGTCGCGGTGATCCTCGCCGGCCTGCTGCCGATCCTGCTCGGCCACGGTGCCGGTTCCGAAGTCATGCAGCGCATCGCCGCGCCGATGATAGGCGGCATGCTCACCGCGCCGCTGCTGTCCATGCTGGTCATCCCCGCCGCGTTCCGCCTGCTGGTGCTGCGTCGGCTGCGTCGGGCCGGCCCGGCGAACGAGTCGGCGCAACCGGAGTAGGGTGAAGAGCCATGACGATCGAACTCATCCTGCGCAGCACGCTGACCTGTCCGCATTGCGGCCACCAGGCCACCGAGACCATGCCGACCGACGCCTGCCAGTTTTTCTACGACTGTCCCGGCTGCGGCGAATTGTTGCAGCCCAAACCGGGCGACTGTTGCGTGTTCTGTTCCTGGGGCAGCGTGCCGTGCCCGCCGATCCAGCAGCAGAAGTCGTGCTGCGGTTAGCGGTCCGTCGGCAGCGGGTGCGAGGCGAGGGGCGCCAACAGGGACCTGGTGCAGTGGCGGCCGCGCAGGAGGCTTTCCCTCAGGCGGCGTCGGCGGACGTCCGCCGGAACAGGGCGTAAAGGAAGGGTTGGGTGGTGCCGAACGGGGTTGCGTGAAACTCCAGCGTGCTATCGATCAGCGTGAAGCCGTCGCCGAGCGCGCGGGTGAGTCCCTCGACATCGTAGCGAATCGTGTCCAGCCCGCTGCACTTCAGCGGGCCCTGCGGACCGAACGTGGCCAGTACCGCGTGGCCGCCTGGCTTCAGGGCGCGGGTCAGCTGTCGCAGGTAGTGCGCGCGCTGCTCCGCCTGGGTCAGGAAATGGAACACGGCGCGATCGTGCCACAGGTCGTAGCGCGCCTGCGGCAGTGGCGTATCGAGCAGGTCGGTCGCCATCCAGGTCACCGCGTTTGCCGTCTCGCCCAGGCGTTCACGGGCGACATTCAAGGCCGCCGCGGAAATGTCGAGCACGCTGAGGTCGCGGTAGCCGCGCGCAAGCAGGTCGTCGACCAGGGTCGACGCGCCGCCGCCCACGTCGAGCACGGCGGCGTTGCGGTCGGGTGCGGCGCGCTCGATCAGTGCCAGCGAAGTATCCAGATGCGGGCGGTACCAGCTGACTGCATCCGCTGCCTTGGTCCGGTACACCGTTTCCCAGTGCTGCTGCTCGTCGGTCATGGGCTGCTCCGCGGGAAGGTTGGCGACGGTGGATCAGTCGACCATGCTGTGGCTTTCGGCGGTGCCGAGCAGTTCGGGCTGCCTGGTGGTACGTGCCCGCCGGTTGAGCAGCGGATGCATGAACACCGCGGCGAGAATCACCGCCACGCCGGCGTAGAACCAGCCGTCCAGCTCATGCTGCTCGCCCAGCAGCACGATCGCCAGCATGATCGCGTAAACCGGCTCCAGGTTGGTCACCATCTGCGTGCCGAACGCGCTCATGTGGCGCAGCGCCACCAGCGCCAGCGCGAACGGCAGCAGGGTACAGCCGAACGACAGCGCCAGCAGCAACAGCGCATCGTGCGTGCCCGGCAGCATGAACGCAGGGCCGACGTGCGGAATGAACGGCGCGAGCAGGGTGAGGAAGACGGTGCCGGTGCCCAGTTCGATGAAGGTCACCGTGAGCGGGTCGCCGTGCTCGACCAGGCGCTTGTTGAGCGAGCCGAAGAACGCCACGAACAGCGCCGACAGCACGCCCACCGCGATGCCCAGGCGCATGTCGTGCGGTACGCCGCCCACCACCATCAGCACGCCCGGCACCACCGCCACGCCGATCAGCAGCTCGCGCGGATCGAACCGGCGCTTGGCGATCCACGGCTCGATGAAGGCCAGGAACACCGGCCCCAGCGCGATGCAGGTGGCGCCGACCGAGGCGTTCGACAGCTTGATCGCCGCATAGAAAGTCAGCCAGTGCAGCGATACCAGCACGCCGATGCCGGCATACGCCCAGATCAGCCGTGCCGGCATCGCGCGCAAGCCACGCCAGACCCGTGGGATCAGCAGCAGCGCCACCACCACCAGCAACATGCGCCACCACACCAGCGGCAGCGCCGGCAGCGTGATCAGCTTGCCGAGAATCGCGGTGAAGCCCCACAGCAATACGCAGAAATGAATCTGCAGACGGGCCTGGTTGACGGGTTGCATGGGGAATTCGCGGGGAAGAGGAGTGCCGGCATTCTAGCGCCGGCCATCGTGTGCGACGTGCCCGGTGCCTATTTCTTCACCGCCGGCTTGCCCGCCGGCATCATCTTGCCGGAGCTGCGCAGCTGCTGCAGCACGGTGCGGCAAGTGTTGTCGCCGGCGTCGCCGTGGCTGGGCGCGACCAGGGCGAGCAAGGCGGCGACCGGGGCAGCCACCACGCCCAGCGCGATGGCGCCGGCGCCGCGCGCCAGCAGCGGGCCGGCCTGCACGCCGACGTTCGGGTTCTTCAGCGTGCCACGGACGTACAGCGGCGAGCGCAACGAGAATACGCGGAAACCCTTGGTGTGCGGTTTCACGTCAAGGTCGAGTTTCTCGCTGGCCAGGTTCACCGTGCCGGTGACGTCGATCATGGCGTCGTCGGTGTCGAACACGAACAGGCGCATGTCGAACAGGCCGTTGCGGGCGACCATGTTGGTGGCCGCGCAGTTGATCCGCACCGTCTTGTCGCCGAACAGCTTGCCGATGATGATGTTGCCCACGTTGAGGCCGGCGGTTTCCAGCAGGGTCTTGCTGATCGCGCCGTCGTTCATCAGCAGCTTCAGTTCGCCGTTCGCGCTGCCGAGCAGGGCGGCGATGGAATTGCCTTGCGCATCGAGCGCGGCGTCGCCGTTGATCTCGCCGAAGCTGGTGCGCATCGGCTCGAAAGTCGGGAACAGCTGCTTGAGCTTGAGATGGCGCGCGTCGAGCTTGAGCACGCCGCGCATCGGTGCCTGGTTGCTGTCGAGGGTGATGTTGCTGCGCACGGTGCCGCCGGCCAAGCCGAAGCTCAGCGGGTCCAGGTGCAGGGCGCCGTTGTCCAGGACCAGATGGGTGCTGGGCGAGTCGATCGGCAGTGCCGCGCTGCGCACGATGCGCGCGCCGGTGAAATTCACGTCCGCATCCATCGCCTTCCAGCGGTCGGTACGGAACGGTTCGACCGGCAGCAGCTTGTCGGCGGGTTGCGGCGTGGCGTCGCCGCGCTGCGTTTTCTCGGTGTTGGAATCGGCGCCGATCAGCGGGGCCAGGTCGGCGAATTGCAGCAGCTTCGAATGCACGTCGCCGCTCAACTTGGGGCGCTTGCCGCCGGTGACGAACACCAGGTTGCCGGCCAGGTCGCTGCCGCCGACGCGGCCGCGGAAGTCCTGGTAGCTGTAGTGGCTGCCGCTGCGACGCAGTTCCGCCTTCAGGTGACCTTCGGTGGCGTACGGCGGAGTGTCGGGCAGGGTGATGCCGGTGATCGGATACAGCTTGGCCATGCTGGAGCCGGAGAGCCACAGGCGTACGTCGAGTGCACCCAGGTGCAGCGGATCGGTCAGCGTGCCGACCAGGGCGATGTGACTGTCGCCGATGTGCACGTCAGCCTGCAGCGGGAACGGCGTGGTCGTGTCCTGCAATGCCAGCGCGGCGCCGGTTCGGCCTTTGCCCGTGAGCGGGCTGCCCTGGTAGCTGCCTTCGGCGGTCCAGCCGAACTGATAGGTCGTCGATGCGGTAGCCTGACCGATCCGGGCTGATTTGGCGTCGCTGCCGGCTATGGCCTTCTCCGCCGCGGCGCCGACCGTCTTGCCGGCCTGCTCGCGCGCGTCGCTGGATTGCCGGGCCACGATCTGGTCGTACGGAATCGCCGCCTGCAGCGGTTCCACCACCAGCTTGAGCTTCGCGCGCCTGGCCGCATCGTCGAGCGTGAGCAGCCCCTGGTCGAAACCGATCGTGCCCAGCTGCAGCTTCCAGGCGGAAGGTGCCGCGTTTTCCGGCGGCGCGAAATCCCAGCTGGCGCGCCCCGATTTGTCGCGCTCGAGGTCGGCCGTGGGGCGCACCAGTTGCAGCGTGGGCACGTCGATGCGGTGCGCCAGCAGCGGCAATAGCGACAGCCGAAAACGCAACGCGTCGAGATGGGCGAACCGCGGCTGGGCCGCCCATTCGGGGTTGGCGATGCTGATGT
>NZ_BAAAFK010000001.1:1397603-1448026 GCF_039523495.1 Rhodanobacter soli
TGATCGCGAACGGCCGACCGATCGCCTGGCTGACCTTGTCGCCGATGAACGGCTTCATGCGGTTCCAGTCGAACGTGGCGGCCACGATCAGCAGCACCACGACCAACGCCAGTACGATGCCCGCGATCCAGCTCAATACTTTCCGGCTGCGTTGCATCCGTCACTCCTGCGGCGCGATGGGGCGGCACGTCGTTCCGACGTGCCGGGAGGCACCGTGCAGAGTCATAGCCGGCGACGCGCAAAGACTGTGTGGTGGTGGCCGGATGCTTTCAGATCCCGTTCACTCGCTGCCGGCAGGCGGACTCTGGCCCGACGCAGTTCAACAGTCGGCGCGTGAATCTGGAGTGTGTTGCCGGCAACTGCCGATCGTGGATCAGGCCGCGACCTGCGCGTCCGCCTGCCGGCTGATGCAGTACACCGCGGCCGGTGGCAGGTTGAACAGCGCGCTGCCGATCCGGCGGGCCTGCAGGTTCAGCCGCGCGAGCAGGGCCGGCGGCAGCGGGCAGCGCGGGCCGTAAGTGAACTGGTAGAACATGCCGCCGGTGCGCAGCTGGCGTTCGAACACGCCCTGCACGATCGCGGCGACCTGGGCAGGCGGCATCGACAACAGCGGCAGGCCGCTGACCACGGCACAGGCGCGTTCGTCGCCGAACAGTGGCGCAGTATCGCCGAGCCGGGCGGCATCCATGCGCAGGATGGTTGCCTCCGGATAGCGCCGGCTCAGCGCGTCAGCAAGGTGCGGGTCGGCTTCGACCAGGGCGAGCCGATGCAACGGTACGCCGCGCGCCAGCAGGGCGCGGGTCAGTGCGCCGGTGCCGGGTCCCAGCTCGATCACCGGCCCGCTCGACGCGCTGACGTGGCTGGTCATCAGCCGCGCCAGCGCCGCGCCGGACGGCGTCACCGCGCCGATCCCACGCGGGTCGCGCAGCCAGGCGCGCAGGAGGGCCAGAGTGTCGTTCAACGGCATGTCACGGTTTCCAGCATCGGCAAGAAAGGCAAGGTAACCGACGCGGGTGAACAAAATGTTCGCGGTGGCATGGCGGCGTCAATGCGCCGGCTTCGCCTCGCGCACCGGCACGTCGATGCTGCACAGGTCGACCTTGCCGGCCGGCTTAGCGTAGAACGCGTTGCGGCCGTTGCGTTTCGCCTCGACCAGCGCGGCGAAGCTGGCGCTGTCGGTGCGCAGCACCTCGATCGCCGGGCGATCCTTGGCCGGGATATCGGCGGCCAGGCGTACCGATTCGATGGCGACGCGTTGCTCGGGTTTCGCGTAGAAGCCCATCGGCTCCGGGCCGCGCGGCAGGCCGGACAGCAGCGGCATGCCTTCCAGCACGCGGCCGGCGACGGCGAGGTTGCGATCCAGCCGCCGTGGCGCCTGGCCGATCACCGCGTACAGCGAGCTGCCGCTGCCGGTTTCCGGGGCCACGTCGCGCGCCACACCGACCATGCCGTAGCAATGGGCCAGCCACTGCTGTCCGCTGGCCGGGTCGCGCGCCACTGGGAAGCCTTCGCTGAAACCGACCTCAGGTGCGTACACATCGCCATCCGGCAGCGCCGTCCACGGCAGCTTCGGGTCGATCGCGCGGGTGAACTCCGGCGGCAGTGTCTTGCTGGCCTTGCCCAGCGAATGGAGCTTGCTCTTGTCGCCGTTCTCGTCGTCGTTGGGGTCGCCCCACTGGGTGACGAAATTGTCCTGCACGCGGATGATCGCCAGCCCGTCGAAGTAGTGCTCGCGCACCAGGGTGCGGATATTCGCCGTGTGCAGCGGAGTGAAGTCAGGCGCCAACTCGATCACCACGCGCCCGGTCGGCAACTGCATGAACAGCAGGTTCTGCGGGTCCGGCGTGCGCCACTCGGCCGGCGTGGACTGGGCGAGGATTTCCTTCGCTGTGGGCGTGGCCTTGGCCTGTTCGGCGGCCAGGGCGGGAAACGCCAGCAGGGTGCTGGCCAGCGTGAGCACGGCAACGAGAGGGCGACGAAGCATGGTGTTTCCCCTGGGCAAGACATGGCGAGACAGGCAACTTAGCAGGAGCGGCCCGGGCATGGCACTCCACTGCAGGCATGCGTGGATATGGCAATGGCGCGTCCGTGCACGTGGGGCTGGACACCCGGTGCGGCGCAGGTGCAGGTTTCCGGTAGCCAACGTGGGCTGGCTGCAGTTGTCCAACCACGTACAGTCGATCATGGTGTGCGGGTCGGTCGCGACCGCGGCGCCATCGCGGCCATCAGGAGAATCGGGTATGGAAATGGACCGCAGAACGAAAGGTGACGTGCCGTGACCCCCAACGATCGAAAAATCGAAAAGCTGCGCCAGCGCATTCCTTCCTTCACCTGCGTCGTCGGCTGCCATGACTGCTGCGGCCCGGTGACCGCGTCCGCGGAGGAGGTGGCAAGGCTGCCCGTCAAAATCGAAAGCGAACACGCCGCCGCGCTGGACCATCTGAACTGCGTTTACCTCGGTCCGCATGGTTGCGAGGTCTACCGCCAACGCCCGCTTATCTGCCGATTGTTCGGAACCACCCCGCGCCTGGCATGCCCCAACGGCAAGCGGCCGGTGTACATGATCGATCCGGGAACCGAGCGGGAAATTCACCATTTCCTGGCCAACACGCGGCAGGTATTGCTGTGAGCGCGCGTGGTTGAGACTTCTTCGGCAGGATCGCGTGCGACCGCATTCACCATCGCTACGCGGCTCTGGCCGAGGCACGTCAGGCGTCTTTGACTACGTCGAACGTTCTCCCATTCCCCGCCTGCGTGCGAAGCATGACTTCAGGCCCATGCACTAGTGTCAAGTTCACACTATGGTTCACTCAACTACAGGCGGTAGTGCAGGTGAGCAACGTGGACGACAGCGTCAGCCAGTTGAAGAAGTTCCAGAAGGAGCTTTCCAGTGGCACCGTGTCGCTGGTGCTGCTGGCGGTGTTGGGGCAGTCGCGTCAGCCGATGTACGGCTACCAGATCGCCAAGCGGCTGGAAGAGGTGGGCGAGGGCGTGCTGACCGGCAAGCAGAGCGCGCTGTACCCGGTGCTGCGCAACCTGGAGGGCGCCGGTCTGCTCACCAGTGAGGTCGAGCCTTCCGTCAGCGGGCCGCCGCGCCGCTATTACCGCATTACCAAACCGGGGCGCGAGGTATTGCGCGAATGGGTCGCCGCATGGAACGCCACCCGCGATTCCGTCGATAACGTCTTGCAAGGAGGGGTGTAATGAACGCGCCACGCACCATCGTCGAATACCTTGAGCAACTGCGTGCCGCGCTGCGCGGTGCCGACCCGGCCCTGATCCAGGACGCGCTGTACGACGCCGAGGAACACCTGCGCGCCGAACTGGCCGAGCAACCCGACCGCGGCGAGGCGCAGATGCTGGAACACGTCGTCGGCAGCTACGGCGCGCCGGACGAAGTGGCCGAGATCTACCGCGACCAGGAGATCAAGATCCAGCGCGCGCTGCGTCCGCCGCCGCCGCCGAAACGTCGTTCGCTGGCCGGGCGTTTCTTCGGCGTTGCCGCCGATCCGCGCACTTACGGCGCGCTGTTCTACATGCTGCTGTCGCTGGCCACCGGCATCTTCTACTTCACTTGGGCGGTGACCGGGTTGTCGCTGTCGGTGGGGCTGTCGGTGCTGATCATCGGCCTGCCGTTCATCGTGCTGTTCTTCGGCAGCGTGCGCGTGCTGTCGCTGGTGGAGGGGCGCATCGTGGAGGCGATGCTCGGCATGCGCATGCCACGCCGGCCGGTGTACCCGACCCAGGGCATGAGCCTGATGAAGCGCATCGGCAGCATGTTCACCGACGTGCACACCTGGACGACTCTTTGCTACATGTGGCTGATGCTGCCGCTGGGCATCGTGTACTTCACGCTGGCCGTGACCCTGCTCAGCGTGTCGGTGGCCCTCATCGGCGCGCCGCTGGCGATGCTATTCCAGAGCGACTGGCTGCCCGGACTGTACGTGAACCATCAGGTCGTCGTGGACTGGGGTTTCGGTGCGCATGCGCCGGGCTGGGGCGAGGTGCTCCTGATGTGCGTGGTCGGCATCGCGCTGCTGTTCGCCACCCTGCACCTGGCGCGTGGGCTGGGCCGGCTGCACGGGCATATCGCCAAGCACATGCTGGTGCCGCGCGCGGCGGAGTGAGAGTGGCCCGGTTACCATGCAGCCTTTGCCGGACCGACTGCCGATGCCCAAGACCTACGACCGCGCCTATTTCGACAAGTGGTATCGCAACCCGCGGCATGCGGTGGGCTCGCCGGCGGAGCTCAAGCGCAAGGTGGCGATGGTAGTGGCGCAGGCCGAGTACTACCTCGGCCGTCCGGTGCGCAACGTGCTCGACGTAGGTTGCGGCGAGGCGACCTGGCGAGCACCGCTGCGCGCGTTGCGGCCGGGCATCGTGTATCGCGGGCTGGATGCCAGCGAGTACGTGGTGGCGCGCTACGGGCGCAGCCGCAACATCGGTCTGGCCCGTTTCGGCCAGCTGGAGCAGTTGCGCTTCGACACCCGTTTCGACCTGATCGTGTGCACCGACGTGCTGCATTACCTGAAGCCGGCGGAGATCCGCGCCGGGCTGCAGGGCATCGGCGAGATGCTCGAAGGGGTGGCGTTCCTGGAAGTGTTCACCAGCCGTGACGACGTGGCCGGCGACCACCACGGTTTCGTCTCACGCGCGCCGGCCTGGTACCTGCGCGAGTTCGGCACGGTGGGCTTGCTGCCGTGCGGCTCGCATTGCTACCTGGGGCCGCGGCTGGAACGCCACATCGCGGCGCTGGAGCGCGCGCAGCTGCCGGCCTGAGGCAGCAGGACCAATCAGCGCAATCTCTCGCCGCCGCAGTCACCCGAAACCGTTCGGGTTGAGCCCTTCGACGAGCTCCGGATAGGCGCGGCGCCGAAGGCACGCAGTCGAAGCCCCGCGCCAGGCCCCCTTCGACTCCGCCGCTGCGCGGCTACGTTCAGGGCGAACGGTGAGTGGGGAGAGTTGGGGCAGCCACCGTCGGGTTTCCCTCCGACCCGTTCAGTCGGCGAGTGTCTTGTGCTTGTAGCGGCACAAGTCGCGGATCACGCAGTGCGGACAGTCCGGCTTGCGCGCCTTACACACGTAGCGGCCGTGCAGGATCAGCCAGTGGTGGGCGTCGTGCTTGAACTCGGCCGGAATCGTCTTCTCCAGCTTGTCCTCGACCGCGCGCACGTCCTTGCCCGGCGCGAGTCCAGTGCGGTTGGCGACGCGGAAGATGTGCGTGTCGACCGCGATGGTCGGCTCGCCGAACGCGGTGTTGAGCATCACGTTGGCGGTCTTGCGGCCCACGCCGGGCAGCGCTTCCAGCGCCTCGCGCGTGCGCGGCACTTCGCCGTCGTGTTTCTCGATCAGCAGCCGGCACAGCGCGATGACGTTCTTCGCCTTCGCGTTGAACAGGCCGATCGTGCTGATGTAGCGCTTCAGGCCGTCCTCGCCGAGGTCGAGGATCGCCTGCGGCGTGTTCGCCACCGGATAGAGTTTCTTAGTGGCCTTGTTGACGCCCACGTCGGTGGCCTGCGCCGACAGCACCACCGCGACCAGCAGCTCGAACGGCGTGCTGTAGACGAGTTCGGTAGTGGGATGCGGGTCGAGTTCGCGCAGGCGCGAGAACAGTTCGATCACGTCGGCACGCTTCACGGTTTCGGTTCCTGCTGTTTCGCCTTCGCGCGGGCCAGCGCGGCCAGTACGGGATTGACCGGGCCGGCGGCGGTATCCACCGCGGCCTTGCGCGCAGCCAGCTCGGCCTCGCGTTCGTCGCGTTGATGTTGCAGTCGTGTTTCGCGACGCTGGAAATGCGCGCGTGCCGCGTCGGCGTGCGCCGCGTCGATCTGCGCGGGCGGCATCGGCTCCAGCACGATGCAGTCGACCGGACAGGCCGCCACGCACAACTCGCAGCCGGTGCAGTCGTCGGCGAGCACGGTGTGCATCAGCTTGGAGGCGCCCACGATCGCGTCGACCGGACAGGCCTGGATGCATTTGGTGCAGCCGATGCAGTCGGCCTCGACGATGCGCGCCAGCATGCGTGGCTTTTCCACACCGTGCGCGGGATCCAGCGGAAGCACCGGTCGCTGCAGCAGCGCGGCGAGCTTTTCGATGCCGGCCGCGCCGCCGGGCGGACACTGGTTGATTTCCGCCTCGCCGCGCGCGATCGCTTCCGCATACGGCCGGCAACCGTGGTAGCCGCACTGCTCGCATTGCGTCTGCGGCAGCACGGCGTCGATGCGGTCGGCCAGAACGGTGATGGGATCACTCATGCGTGGATGCCGGGCGGGCGATAATCAGCGCTCATTGTCCTGCAATTGATCATCGCCTGTTGGAGTGTTGCCATGAAATCGTCGTTTCTCGCCTCGCTGTTGCTGGCTGCCGTGCTCGGTGCCGGCGGTTCGATCCTGGTTGCTCACGCGGGCCCGGCGCAGGTCGTGACGGCCAGCGTCTCCGGCGATACGGTAACGGTATTCGTCGACGCTACGCTCGGCTTCCGCAAGAAACACATGGCGAACCAGCTCACGAAGTCGCACGCCGAGTACGCGGCACGCGGCTACCGTTACGTGGACATGGCGCCGTACAACGAGAACGGCGACCTGGTCGGTTTCTTCGTGACGTATACAAAACAGTAGCGACGTAGGGCGGGGAGTGCCCGCCCTACCCGAAGCGCATCAGCGCACGGTGGCGCCGGGCTCGGCGCCCTGATCGGCGTCGAGCAGGAACAGGTTGCTGCCGCCGTCGCCGGCCGAGAGGATCATGCCTTCGGACAGGCCGAAGCGCATCTTGCGCGGGGCCAGGTTGGCGATGAACACCACGTTGCGGCCCACCAGCTTTTCCGGCTCGGCATAGGCGGCGCGGATGCCGGAGAAAATCTGCCGCGTGCCCAGCGCGCCGGCGTCCAGTTCGAAGCGCAGCAGCTTGTCGGAACCATCCACGAATTCGCAGGCAGTGACCTTGCCGATGCGCAGGTCGAGCCGGGCGAAGTCGTCGATGCCGATGGTGGCGGGCGTGGCCGGAGCCGGGGTCGGATCGGCGATTGCGGCGGCGGGTTTGGCGCTGTCGTTCATGGCTTTCTTCTTTTTCGGGGCAGCGGGGGCTTCGGTCGGGCCGCCCAGCGAATCCTTCGAGGCCTCGACCATGGCCTCGATGCGCTTGGGGTCGATGCGGCCGAGCAGCGGTTCGAACGCGTTGATGGCGTGGTTGCGCAGGCCGGCGCGGGCATCGTCGAAGTCGGCGATCGGCGCGGCCAGGAACTGCTCGGCAGCAGCTACGGTAATCGGCAGGATCGGCTTGAGCATGCCGGCCAGCAGGCGGAACGCGGTCAGCGCGAACGAGCACACCTGGTGCAGTTCATCGCGCCGGCTTTCGTCCTTGGCCATGCTCCATGGCGCCTTGGCGGCGATGTGGCCGTTGACCAGGTCGGCCATCAGCACGAAGCGGCGGGTAACCTCGGCGAAGTCGCCGCTGTCGTACAGCGCGGCAATCCCGTCGTAGTGTTCCAGCAGGGTGTTCCACAGCGCGGTCTCCCCCGCGCAGAACTGCGGCGCCAGGCGGTCGCCGAAATATTTGTGCACGAAGCCGGCGGTGCGGCTGGCGATGTTCACCCACTTGCCGACCAGGTGCGAGTTGACGCGCTCCTCGAACGCCTTGAGGTCGAGATCCACGTCGACCGGCGCGTCGCTGAGCATGCTGGCGAAGTAGTAGCGCAGGAATCCCGGGTGCAGGCCGGCGTCCAGGTAGGTGCGCGCCTGGATGAAGGTGCCGCGCGACTTGGACATCTTCGCGCCGTTCACCGTGAGATAGCCGTTGACGTGCAGTGCGGTCGGCGTGCGGAAGCCGGCACCGTGCAGCATCGCCGGCCAGAACAGGCCGTGGAAGTTGATGATGTCCTTGCCGATGAAGTGGTGCATCTCGGCGTTGCTGTCGGGAGCGAGGAACTCGTCGAACTTCAGGCGGGTGCGGTCGCACAATGCCTTGAAGCTGGCCAGGTAGCCGACCGGCGCGTCAAGCCACACGTAGAAGAACTTGCCCGGCGCGTCGGGGATCGGGAAGCCGAAGTAGGGTGCGTCGCGCGAGATGTCCCAGTCCTTCAGGCCGCCATCCAGCCACTCGCGCAGCTTCGCCGCCACGCCGCTGTTCGCCACCGGCTTGCCGTGGGTGAGCTTGCCGGCGAACCAGTCGCGCAACAGTCCCTCGAACTTGCCCAGCTCGAAGAAGTAATGCTCCGAGTCGCGCAGCACCGGGGTGGCGCCGGACATCACCGAGACCGGATTGATCAGGTCGGTGGGCGCGTAGGTGGCGCCGCAGTGCTCGCAGTTGTCGCCGTACTGGTCCGGCGTGCCGCACTTCGGGCAGGTGCCCTTGATGTAGCGGTCCGGCAGGAACATCTGCTTTTCCGGATCGAACAGCTGCTGGATGCTGCGCTTGGCGATGTAGCCGCCGTCGCGCAGGCGCGTGTAGATCAGCGTCGACAGCTCGCGGTTCTCTTCCGAATGGGTGGTGTGGTACTGGTCGAACGCCACGCCGAACGCGGCGAAATCCGCCTCGTGGCTCTCGCGGATGCCGGCGATGAACGCCTCGGGCGTCATGCCGGCCTTTTCCGCAGCCAGCATGATCGGTGTGCCGTGCGCGTCGTCGGCGCAGACGTAGATCACCTTGTTGCCGCTCATCCGTTGCGCACGCACCCAGATGTCGGCCTGGATGTAGCCCAGCAGGTGGCCCATGTGCAGCGGGCCATTGGCATAGGGCAGGGCGTTGGTGACGAGCAGGCGACGACTCATGGGGCGTATTCCGGTAATGACTGCGTATTATGCCATGCCCGTTTGCCGGCCCCGCCCGTGGACGGTGCTGCGGGCCTGCTTCGTGACGCGCAACGGCGCTTTCGTCGACCGCATATTCATGCCGGTCGATATACGTTTCATGCACTTCATTCTGTGGAATCGACGTGCAGACGGGCAGCTCCGCTCTGATGGCCAGTGAGCGGAACGGACTTTCAGTGGCCGTCCGCGCCACCCGCCTGATCTTTCTGGCTTCAGGCATCGGCATGGCCGCCTGGGCACCGATGGTGCCGTACGCAAAGGCGCGGCTTGGCCTCGACGAGGCTTCGCTTGGCTTGCTGCTGCTGGCCTTTGGCGGCGGCTCGATGGTGTCGATGCCGCTGGTCGGCTTTCTCACCCACCGCTTCGGCAGTCGTCGGGTGATCGGCGTCGGCGGGCTGATGCTGTGCCTGGCACTGCCGCTGCTGGCGATCGCGCCCAGCGTGACGACACTGGCACTCGGCCTGGTGTACTTCGGCGTGGCGCTGGGTGCGGTGGACGTGGCGATGAACGCGCATGCGGTAGAGGTGGAGCGCCGGGACGGCCGCTCGTTGATGTCCGGGTTCCACGGCCTGTTCAGCGTCGGCGGATTGGGCGGGGCGGCGGGCATGAGCTTGCTGCTGGCGCTGGGCATGTCGCTGACCACCGCGGCCGTCGCCATCTCCGTGCTGCTGGCCGTCGTGGTAGTGACGCAGTGGCCCCGTCTGATCGACGAGGTCGACGATGCCGGCGAGCGCGCGGCGGCATTCGGCATGCCGCGCGGGATCGTGCTGGTGCTGGGCTTGCTGTGTTTCATCAGCTTCCTGGCCGAAGGTGCGATGCTGGACTGGAGTGCGGTGTTCCTGCGCGATTTCCGCGGCTTTTCGGCGGCCTCCGCCGGTATCGGCTATGCCGGTTTTTCGGTGGCGATGGCCCTGGGCCGACTTACCGGCGACCGCACCATTGCACGCTTCGGCCCGGTGCTGACCGTGCGCATCGGCGCCTGCACCGCGGTGGCGGGTTTCCTGCTCGCGTCGCTGCTGGCATGGCCGCCCGCGGCCTTGATCGGTTTCTTGCTGGTGGGGCTGGGCGCGGCCAATATCGTGCCGGTGATGTTTGGTGCGGCCGGTCGCCTGCCCGGCACGTCACCCGGCGTTTCGATCGCCACGGTGACCACGCTGGGTTATGCCGGCTTGCTCAGCGGCCCCGCGCTGATCGGTTTCCTGGCCCAGGCCAGCAGCTTGCCGGTGGCGCTGGCCGCGGTGGCCGGTCTGTTGCTGCTGACGGCCGCTTCGGCCGAACTGGCAAAGGCATGAGCGCGCCGATGTGTCGCGCGTCGTTTTTTCGCGGCAGGCGGGCGGGGTGCCGCGCCAGGCATGAAAACGCCCCGGACCGGCGGGCGGTGCGGGGCGTTCGGTCAGACGCGGTGAGGGTGGGTCAGTTCTGCCGTTCCCAGATCTGCGAGCGGCCGAGCAGGGCAAAGCCGATGTAGCCGTGCACGTCGAGCTTCTGCCCGCCGTCCTTGAGGGAGAGTTTCACCTTGTAGACCTTGCCGTTCTTCGGGTCGAGGATCTTGCCGCCGCCCCACACGTCATCGTCCTTGCTGACGCCCCACATGATGGTCATGCCCACGATCGGCTGGTTCTTGCGTTCGCCGTCGCACTTGCTGCAGACCGGATGCTCGCCGTCGCGGGCCACGTCTTCCGGCGTGCGGTTCAGCAACTCCACGATCTTGGCCTGGTACTCGCCGTTGTGCTCGGTGATCTCGACGATCGACTTCGGCTTGTGAGTCGCGTCGTCGATGGTCTTCCAGGTGCCGGCCGGGGTGTCGTTGGCGGCCAGCGCGGTACCGGCGGCGAGCAGCAGGCCGGCGGCGAAGGTGAGGCGGAAAGCATGCTTCATGGGTGGTCCTCCCGTACGATTGCGTATGGATGTGAGACTGGCGAGGTTCCGCGGAAGCGTCAAGCTGCATTGCGCCATCGTGTCGGCAGCGCGATCGGGCCCCTGATCCAGGTCAGCGGGCGGGCCGCGGCGGGCTGGCATAATAGGCACTCCCGCACATACCCGAGCCGACATGACACAGGCGAACGAAGCCCTGGTCCGCCAGATCCTTGGCGACCTCATCGACACCCATACCGGCGCGCCGCTGGGCGAGGCCGTGCGTGCGATCGGCGTGGACGGCGCGAAGGTGTCGGTGGATCTGCAATTGGGCTATCCGGCCGCCGGTGCGATCAACGATCTCACGGCACGCGTGCGCCAGGCGCTGGAAGCCGATCCGGCGATCGAGTCGGCCGCCGTGTCGATCACCAGCCGCATCCACGTGCACAAGGTGCAGGGCACGCTGGGGCCGCTGCCGAACGTGAAGAACATCATCGTGGTGGCGTCAGGCAAGGGCGGCGTGGGCAAGTCCACGGTGTCGGCGAACCTGGCGCTGGCGTTGCAGGCCGAAGGCGCGAAGGTCGGCGTGATGGACGCGGACATCTACGGTCCCAGCCAGCCGACCATGCTCGGCGTGCACGGCAAGCCGGCTTCGCCGGACGGCAAGAGCATCATCCCGATGCAGGCGCACGGCATGCCGGTGATGTCGATCGGCTTCCTGGTGGAAGAAGACACGCCGATGATCTGGCGCGGCCCGATGGTGACGCAGGCGATGATGCAACTGCTCACCGACACGCGCTGGGAACAGCTCGACTACCTGATCGTCGACCTGCCGCCGGGCACCGGCGACATCCAGCTCACGCTGTCGCAGAAGGTGCCGGTGGCCGGCGCGGTGATCGTCACCACGCCGCAGGACATCGCCCTGCTGGACGCGCGCAAGGCGCTGAAGATGTTCGAGAAGGTCGAGGTGCCGGTGCTCGGCGTAGTGGAGAACATGGCCACCCACGTCTGCTCCAACTGTGGCCACGAGGAAAACATCTTCGGCGAAGGCGGCGGCCAGCGCATGGCCACGCAATACGGTGCGGCCTACCTCGGCTCGTTGCCGCTGGACATCCGCATCCGCGAACAGGCCGACAGCGGCAATCCCACGGTGGCGGCGATGCCCGATTCCGAACTCGCCGCGCGCTACCGCGAGATCGCCCGCAACGCCGCTGGCCGCTTGTCGCGGCAGCCGCGCAACAAGTCGCTGGGGCTGGGCAAGATCGTGGTGCAGGGCGTGCCGGCCGCGTGAGCCTGCCGCGGCTGGCGCGGTAGCGTCCTGACCATGTACTTTTGCCGCTTTGCGCTCGGCCTGGCCGGGCGACATCGCTACTGACCGGAGCCCACGTGAGCATCAAACCCGACAAATGGATTCGCCGCATGGCCGAAAGCCACGGCATGATCGAGCCGTTCGAACCCGGCCAGGTCAAGCTGCGCGACGACACCAAGCTGATTTCCTACGGCACCTCCAGCTACGGCTACGACGTGCGTTGCGCGCGCGAGTTCAAGATCTTCACCAACATCAACTCCACCATCGTCGACCCGAAGGCGTTCGACCCGAGCAGCTTCGTTGACGTGGAGGCGGACGTGTGCATCATCCCGCCGAACTCGTTCGCGCTGGCGCGCACGGTCGAGTACTTCCGCATCCCGCGCAAGGTGCTCACCATCTGCCTCGGCAAGAGCACCTACGCGCGTTGCGGCATCATCGTCAACGTGACGCCGCTGGAGCCGGAGTGGGAAGGGCACGTGACGCTGGAGTTCTCCAACACGACGCCGCTGCCCGCAAAAATCTACGCCAACGAGGGCGTGGCGCAGATGCTGTTCCTCGAATCCGACGAGGAATGCGAGACCAGCTACAAGGACCGCGGCGGCAAGTACCAGGGCCAGCAGGGCGTGACTTTGCCGCGCACTTGATCGGCCCCTGAACGGGTGGCATCCCGGGCTGCTCACGATCGCGGCCGGGCGTTACACTCTGCCGAGTGCATCGACATGTTTTCCAGGAGACTCAGATGATCCGTTTATCGACCCTGCTGACCCGCACAGCCGCGGCCGCCATGCTGGGCAGCCTTCTGGTGCTGGCCGGCTGCCATCGTGGCAGCACCAAGGACGAAGTCAGCGCCGCCCAGGCGCAAGGCCAGTTCGACACCGTGGTCAAGGCCTACAAGAGTGGCCAGTTCCTGGTGGATGGTGCCGTGCTGTCCGCGCTGGATACCGGCAGCCATTTCGCCTATCTGAAGGATCAGGGCAAGTTGCCGAAGACCGTGTTGCTGGAGCGCAGCGATGACTCGAAGGTGCGCAAGCAGCATCTGCAGTACATGGCGCGCATGCAGCTCGACTATGGCTTCACCGTGTACTACGACGACGACGGCACGCTGAAGAAGATCAACCCGGTAGCCACCAAGGCCCGCACGCTTGAGGATTACCACGCACCGGCGAAGATGAACGACGAGCTGAAAGGCAAGTCCGCATCCGACAGCGGCTACGGCGACCCGATGCAACAGCAGCAGCACTAACAGCAAGGTGGCATGCACCGAAAGGGCTCGCGAAGGAATTCGCGGGCCCTTTCGGTGTCAGGCCCGCTCCGGGTTGGCCAGTTGCCGTTGCAGTGCTGCGATCAGGACCCTTGTTTCGTTGTCGCCACGGGCCGCGGCATGGCCGTGGCCCCACACTGGCCCCGGCCACGCTGCATCGCCTTCGACCCGCGCGACTACGTGCACATGCAGCTGGCGCACGATATTGCCCAGCGCGCCGAGGTTGAGTTTGTCGAAGGGGGCGGCGGCGCGCAGCGCGGCGGCGGCGCGATTCACCTCCTGCCACAGTACGGCCTGCTCGTCGGCGTGCAGGTCGGTGATCTCGACCAGGCCGGCTCGACGCGGCACCAGGATCAGCCATGGGTAGCGCGCGTCGTTCATCAACCGCACGTCGCACAGCGGCAGCGACGCGACCGGGCGGGTATCCGCCGCGAGTCGGGGATCGAGCGCGAAGCCGGCCTCGCTCATGCGCCGGCCAGGTGGCGGTCGAAGAAGGCCAGCGTGCGTTGCAGCGCCAGTTTCGCGCTGGCTTCGTGGTAGCTGGGGCTGCCGTCGCGGTTGAAGGCGTGGTCGGCCGGGTAGGTGAAGACCTCCATCTGTGGCAGCGCCTCGCTATGCTTCGCCACCATCTCCGGCGTGATGCTGTGGTCCTTTTCGCCGAAGTGGAACATCACCGGCGCTTGCGGCGTCTCGTGCAGGAACGGCAGGTTGCGCGCGCCGTAGTAACTCACCGAGGGCAGGCCCAGGCGCAGCGCGGCAAGCAGGGCCACGGTGCCGCCCCAGCAGTAGCCGACGGTGCCGATCTTCCCGGCCGAGGCGATCGAGTCGGCGGCGCTGGCGACGTCCTCCAGCGCGCGCTCCAGCCCCAGTTCCGCGACCAGCTGCTTGCCCTTGTTGGCACCGACCTGGTCGTAACCCAGTTCCACGCCGCTTTCCAGGTGATCGAAGAATGCCGGTGCGATCGCGGTATAGCCGTGTTCGGCGAAGCGGTCGGCCACGCGGCGGATGTGCGCGGTGACGCCGAAGATCTCCTGGATCACCACGATGCCGCCCTTCGGCTTGCCCTGCGCTTGGGCAAGGTAGCCACCGATGCACTGGGTGCGGGTGGTGGGAATGTTGATGTGCTGGCCCATGGTCGGCTCCGGCGAGGGGATCGCGTGAAGTCTAGCCGCGCCGGTGGCTGGGCTGCACTGCCGTATAATCGGCGGTTACTCCGCATGTTTCCGGTAGCGCCCCGCATGTCCCAGACCGCCCACAAGATCGGCTTCGTCAGCCTCGGCTGCCCCAAGGCGCTGGTCGACTCCGAGCGCATCCTCACCCAGCTCAAGGTCGAGGGCTACGAGATCGTGCCCAGCTACGGCGCGGCCGATGCTGTGGTGGTGAACACCTGTGGCTTCATCGACGCGGCGGTGCAGGAGTCGCTGGACGCGATCGGCACCGCCCTGCACGAGAACGGCAGGGTGATCGTCACCGGCTGCCTGGGCAAGCGCGAGGCGCTGATCCGCGAGGCGTACCCGGACGTGCTGTCGATCAGCGGCCCGCAGGACTACGCCAGCGTGATGAGTGCGGTGCACGCCGCGCTGCCGCCGCAGCGCAACCGCTTCCTGGACATCGTGCCGGACACGGGCGTCAAGCTGACCCCGAAGCACTACGCCTACCTGAAGATTTCCGAAGGCTGCAATCACCGCTGCAGTTTCTGTATCATCCCGTCGATGCGCGGCAACCTGGTGTCGCGCCCGGTCGACGAGGTGCTGCTGGAAGCCGAGCGGCTGGTCAAGGGCGGCGTGAAGGAGCTGCTGGTGATCTCGCAGGACACCAGCGCCTACGGCGTGGACCTGAAATATGCCGAACGCGAGTGGCGCGGCAAGTCGTACCGCACGCGCATGACCGAGCTGTGCGAGGGCCTGTCCGAACTCGGCGTGTGGACGCGGCTGCACTACGTCTACCCGTACCCGCACGTGGACGAGGTGATGCCGCTGATGGCGGAAGGGAAAATCCTGCCGTACCTCGACATTCCGTTCCAGCACGCCAGCCCGCGCATCCTCAAGCTGATGAAGCGCCCGGGCAACATCGACAAGACACTGGAGCGCATCCGGAACTGGCGCGCTCAGGTGCCGGACCTGACCATCCGCAGCACCTTCATCGTCGGCTTCCCCGGCGAGACCGAGGCGGAGTTCGAGGAACTGCTCGACTTCCTGCGCGAGGCCGAACTCGATCGCGTGGGCGCATTCGCCTATTCGGCGGTGGACGGCGCGAAAGCGAACGAGCTGCCCGACCCGGTCTCCGAGGAATTGAAGGAAGACCGCCTGGAGCAGTTCATGGCGGTGCAGGCAGAAATCTCCGCCGCGAAACTGCAGCGCAAGATCGGTCGCACGCTCAAGGTGCTGGTCGACGAGGCCGGTGCCGACGGCGCGGTGGCGCGTTCGGCCGCCGATGCGCCGGAGATCGACGGCAGCGTGCTGATCGTCGATGGCCAGTCGCTGAAGCCGGGTCAGTTCGTCGAGGTGGTGGTCGAATCCGCCAGCGAGCATGACCTCATCGCGCGCCTGGCACATCCCGGACTGAAGATCATTTGAGAGTGCGGCCATGGATGGCCGCTTCTGCCGTCGATGCGAAGCGCGGAGTGCATGCCATGATGATCTGCGGGTCGCCGCGCTCATGGACGAGCGCATGAAATACATTGCGCCGGCCCGCGGTACGGTCGACCCGACGGTGTTCGGTCGGCCGCCGCTGGCGGCATGGCGCGAGTACGCCGACCTGCTCGAAGGCACGGCATGGCCGTCGATCGACGAGCTCAATCGGCGCCTGCCCGCAGGCATGACTCAGCGCTTCGTGGCGCAGACGCCGGCCATGCTGGCCGATGGCCGGCACTATGAGCAACGCATCGCCGACTGCGGCCAGATCGCCACTCGCGCAGGCAACTGGCACGACCTGCTGAATGCGCTGGCGTGGCTGCGCCATCCGGCGTTGAAGCAGGCACTGAACCGGCGCCAGATGGCCGAGATCGCCCACATGGGGCCGAAGCTGCGCTCCCGCGCGCAATACGCACTGACCCACTTCGACGAGGCCGGCGTGATCGTTGGCATACACGACCCCGCGCTGCTGGCGTTGTGGGATGCGCACGACTGGTATGAGTTGTTCTGGCGCCGGCGGCAGGCGTGGCTGGACGGTTCGATCCAACTGGAACTGTTTGGCCATGCCCTGCTGGAGCTGGCGCTGAATCCGGACAAGCTGCTGGTGGGCAAGGCGCTGGTGTTCCATGCGGGTGGCGATGCCGGCCTGTCGGCGCGCTGTGCCGCCGCGATCGGTGCGGGCCGCGTGCTGCTCGACCCGCTGGAACTGCGGCCGCTGCCGTTGTCAGGCATCCCGGGCTGGCACCCCGACAATGCCGACGAGGCTTTTCATCGCCGTGCCGTCTGCTACCAGCCGCGCCGTGCGGGGCGAGAGTACCCGCCGCCATTTCCCGCTTCCTGAGCGGACAGGCCGAACCTTGCTCCGACCGGCGATCGCGACTATATACGTGACATGGGCGCGAGTCAGGGAGTACGGACATTGGACATCGCAGGGTCTCGGTGGCGCCATGGACATCGCAATCGTTGCCTGGCGATGATCGCCGCGGGGCTGTCGGCTGCGCTGCTGTGCGCCGGCAGCGCGATGGCGGGAAGCAGGGGGTTTGACCAGGCAGCGCCGGTCCGCTTCGGCATCCTGCCGATCGGCAGTGCGGCCGAATCGCTGGAGCAGTGGCGCCCGCTGCTGGACGACCTGCAGAAGCGACTGGGGCATCCGGTGACCACGGTATCGGTGGGCAGCTACGCCAGCCTTTCCAATGCGATCGGCGCGCAGCGGGTGGATATCGCCTTCCTCTCCGGCAAGCTGGCGGTCGAGGCGGTGACGCATCAGCACATGCAGGTATTCGCCCAGTTCGTGCGCAACGACGGCGCCAGAGGCAACGTCGCCATGCTGCTGGTGCGCAGCGACAGCCCGATCCGCAATCTCGACGACCTGCTGGCCACGCCGGGCAGCGGTTGGCGTTACGCCCGCAGCGAGTATCTGTCGGTCACCGGTTACACCGCGCCGGAGGCCTATGTGTTTGCTCCGCACGGCCTCAACTCCGACACGTTCTTCAACAGCGTGCGGGTGGGCGACCATCAGAGCAACTTGCTGGCGGTGGTCAACCACGAGGCGGACGTGGCCAGCAGCAACAATCCGGACATGGACCTGTTCCGTCGCAATTTCCCCAGTGAGGCGGAGCAGCTGCGGGTGATCTGGCGCTCGCCGCTGATTCCATCCGGGGTGCTGGTGATCCGCGACGGCATGCCCCGGTCGCTGCGCCGGAAGTTGACCGCATTCCTGCTCGGCTACGGCAAGACTCACGGCGAAAACGGTGCGCGCGAGCGGGCGAAGCTGGCCCGCGTCCCCGATCTCGGCGGATTCGTGCCGGAGGACAATCGCGTGTTGGAGCCCTTCGTGGACATGCAGTACACGCTGCTGCGGCAGCAGGCCGAGCACGGTCAGTGGGTCACGCCGCAGGCACGACAGGCCCGGCTGGCGCAAATCGAGCAGGACCGTCGGCATGCCCTGCAACTGCTGTCACCGCATTAGTCCGTCTGGTAATCCACCGCCAGCACGGCAAATTCCGCCGGCCCACTCGGCAGTTCGGCGGTGAACTCGTCATCGATGCGCCGTTTCAGCACCGCGCGGGCCAGTGGCGAGTCGATGCTGATCCAGCCGCGTTTCGCGTCGGTCTCGTCCGGGCCGACGATGCGGTAACGGTGGATCTCGCCGGTGTCCACGTTCTGCAGTTCGATGCGCGCACCGAAGAACACCATGCTGCGGTCACCCGGTGCGCCTTCGGCCACCTTCAGCGATGGAATCCGCTTGCTGAGGTAACGCGCGCGGCGGTCGATTTCGCGGAGCTGCTTCTTGCGGTAGGTGTACTCGGCGTTTTCCGAGCGATCGCCTTCGGCCGCCGCGGCGGCCAGCGCCCTCACCACCTCCGGACGCAGCACGTGCCAGAGGTGGTCGAGTTCGGCCTTCAGCCGCTCGAAACCCTCGCGGGTAATGATCGCGGTGGAACCGGGCGAGGGCGGGCGCCAGCGACTCATGCGGGGCTGGCCAGCTGTCGCCGTTGCGCGTCGATCTCGGCACGCAGCGGGTGGTCGGGCCAGGCCGCCGCGAGCCGATCCAGCAATGCCGTCGCCTCCGCGTGCTGGTCGGCGTGCGCAGCGAGCTGGCGCGCGGCCAGCAGGCCGTAGTGCGGCGCCTGCGGATCGCGCGGCCAGTGCGCAAGATAGCCGCGGCACAGCTGGATCGCGAGCCGGCCCATGCCCAGCCGGGCGGCCAGATCGGCCAACTCGCCACAAGTGCGCGGGTCGTCCGGCACGAAGCCGCTGTCGAGGCCGATGCATTCCTGCAACACGCCGAGGGCTCGGCGCGATTCCTTCTGCGCGATCAGCGCGGCGATCCAGATCTGGCCGTGCACCAGCAGGTCGTCGCGCAAGCCTTGCCGGTGCAGCAGCTCGCGATAGAACTGGTGCACGGGCGTCGGCGCAGTGCGCGCCTGCAGGCGAGCGGCCAGCTGCCGAAGCGCCGCCAGCGGGTCGTCGATGGCAAGTCGGCGCGCCTCGTCGAGCAGGCGGCTGTCGGCATCCTGGTTGGAGGCTGCGACGAGTTTCTCGGCCTCCGGTTCGATGCCGAAGCGCTCGTGACGCTGGTGGATCATCGCGCCCATCAGGTGGAAGGCAAGCACGATCAGGTAGGTATAGGCGAAGGCAAACAGCGGTAACGCCAGCAGCCGCGGCAGCAGTGCGGTGGTGATCGAGGCAAGTACGATCAGCAGGCCGAGCAGCAGGTTGATCGCCACGGGGATCAGGTAGGCCGCGCCGAAGCTGCCGATCACGCGCTTCCAATTGAACGGGTTGAGTGCCAGTGCAAGGTTGCCGTCGAACGCCAGTGACATGTCGATCGCCGGCAGCGCCAGGGCCGACACGATCAGCACCGGCCACAGCAGGTGCGGAAAGAACACGATGGCGATCACGCAGAGCGCGACGAGCAGCAGATGGATCGCGGTCAGCCCCCAACCGCTGGCATCGTTGCCATCGCTGCCGACATCGGGCGGATCGGCGTAGCCATGGGCCGTATGCAGCAGGCAGTCGGCGGCGTAGCGCCAGGTGGCGGCCCACACCAGCGCACTGGCCAGGGCACCGATGTACGAGGGCAACAAGCCGACGTAGTGCAGCAAGGCGATGACCACGCAGGTGGGCAGCGCCGCGCCGCGCAACGGATAACCGAGGCCTGTTCTCAGGCGTTCCCCGAACGGCGTGTCGGCAGCGACGGTTTCAACGCGAGGCATGCCGTCGCGCTCTCAGCGCTTGCCGCCGAAGATGCCGCCCAGCACGCCGCGCAGGATCTGTCGGCCCAGCTGGCTGCCCGCCGTGCGTACCATCTGCTTGCCCATCGTCTCGATCATGCCCTGACGGCGCTTGGTGCCGAACAGCGCGTCGTGCACGGCGCCACCCCAGCCCGCCTCGGCATCCCCGGCGGCGCCTTTGGCGGGAGCGTCGGCGGCCACAGTGGCTGCATCGGCGGCTTTGTCGCTGGCGCGTTTGGCCAGCATCTCGGCGGCCGATTCGCGATTGACGGCGGTGTCGTACTTGCCGCCGACCGGCGAGCGCTGGCGGATGGTGGCGCGTTCGGCGTCGGTGATCGCGCCGATGCGACAGCACGGTGTGGTCACCAGGACCTGTTCAACCGGCGTCGGCACGCCGCCATTGGCCAGGGTGGAAGCCAGCGCCTCGCCGACGGCCAGCCTGGTGATCGCCTCGACGACGTCGAGCTTCGGGTTGGCCACGAAGGTTTCCGCGGCCGCCCTGATCGCTTTCTGGTCGCGCGGAGTGAACGCGCGCAGCGCGTGCTGGATACGGTTGCCGAGCTGGCCTAGGATCACGCCCGGCACGTCGTCCGGATTCTGCGAACAGAAGTACACGCCGACGCCCTTGGAGCGGATCAGCCGCACCACCTGTTCGACCCGCTGCTGCAGCGCCGGCGAGGCGTCGTCGAACAAGAGGTGCGCCTCGTCGAAGAAGAACACCATCTTCGGCTGGTCCAGATCGCCCACCTCGGGCAACTGCTCGAACAGTTCGGACAACAGCCACAGCAGGAAGGTGGAGTACAGCCGCGGCTTCATGATCAGCTGGTCGGCAGCGAGCACGTTGATGATGCCGCGCCCGCTCATGTCCTGGCGCATCAGGTCGCCCAGTTCCAGCGCTGGTTCGCCGAAGAACTGATCGGCGCCGTCGCCTTCGAGTTTCAGGATCGCGCGCTGGATCGCCGCGATGCTGGTGGTGCTGATCAGTCCGTACTGGGTCGAGATGGCTTTGGCATTGTCGGCGGCATAAGTGAGCAGCGCGCGCAGGTCGGCCAGGTCGAGCAGCAGCCAGCCCTGGTCGTCGGCGGCCTTGAAGATCACTTCCAGCACGCCTTCCTGGGTGTCGTTCAATTCCAGCACGCGGCCGAGCAGGGTGGGGCCCATCTCGCTGATGGTGGCGCGCACCGGGTGGCCGAGCTTGCCGTAGATGTCCCAGAACACCACCGGGTTTGCCTGCGCCTTCCAGTCGGTGAGCTTGAGCCTGGCCAGGCGCGCCTTGAGCTTGTCGCCCGGTTCACCGGCGGCCAGCGCGAGGCCGGCCAGGTCGCCCTTGGCGTCGGCCAGGAAGCACGGCACGCCCAGTCGCGAGAAACCTTCGGCCAGCACCATCAACGAAACGGATTTGCCGGTGCCGGTGGCGCCGGCGATCATCCCGTGGCGGTTGCCGTAATGCGGGTCGAGGTTGACGCTGGTGCTGTCGTTGCGGCCGATCAGGATCTCAGTCATGGCGTTTCGTCCGTTGCTGGTCGAGCGATTGTAGCCAGGACGGTGGCGCTGTCATGGCGTGATGTGGCGCGTTGAGTCGAAACCCCGCGCCCGCTATGGTGGACGTTTTCCGCAGGTGAAGTTCGTGATGTCGTTGTGTTCGGTGGTCCGCTCCATGCGCCTGGTGCCGTTTGCCGTGGCGATCAGCCTGCTCGGTGCCTGTGCCAGTACCGGCGGCAGCAAGCCCTCGACCCGGGTGGATGCGCTGTACAGCCAGCTCGACCTGGCCAGCAAGGGCTATGAAACTGCCCTGCAGCAATCGCGCGAAGGCAACCAGCAGGCTTCACAGCTCACCTTGACCCAGTCGCTGGATCGTCTGAAGGATGCCTCGGCGCACTGTGGCACGACGCCTGGCTGCGATCCGCAGCGGTTCTTCTCGGTGTTCGATCGCCTGCTGCGCCTGAAGGATGGCGATTTCGACGACGGGCAGAACCTGGGTAGCGATGTCGACCTGTCGCAGGCGGCGCTTGCCACCGGCAATACCGGTGCGGCCAGCTTGCCGCAGGCGCAGCGCAGCGTGACCCTGCTGCACGGACAGAAACTGTCGCAGCTGATCGCGATGAACGGCCCGGTGAAGGCGGCGCTGGAGATGTGGCTGACCCAATGGCGCCCGCAGTTGATGGACGCCTGGGTCAATTACCAGTACATGCGTTACCAGATGTGGCCGCAATACGAAAAGGCGGACCTGCCCGAGGCACTGCTGTTCGGCATCATGGCGAAGGAATCCGGCGGCAAGGTGCATGCCGTCTCGCGCTCGGGGGCGTCGGGTCCGCTGCAGTTCATGTATGCCACCGGCATGCGCTTCGGCCTGACCAGCGACAGCGGCTTCGACCTGCGCTTCGATCCGGCGGCGTCGGCGCGCGCGAATGCCGAGTACATCAACGAGCAGCTGCGTATCTTCAACAACAACCTCGAACTCACCCTCGGTGCCTACAACGGCGGCGAGGGGCGCATGCGCCGCACGATCGGCGACGATACCTCGGTGAGTTTCTACGATCCGCGCATCTACAACCAGCTGTCGCAGGAGACCCGTGACTACGTGCCGGCGGTACTTGCCGCGGCATGGCTGTTCCAGCATCCGGACAGTTACAACCTGCGTTTCCCGAAGATCGACGGCGCGCCCGGCACGGTCACCCTGCAGCGGCCGGCCTCGCTGTCGGAGCTGACCGTATGCCTGGGTTCGGCCGGTGGCATGGGCGATGGCTGGTTCCGCACCCTGCGCAATCTCAATCCACGGCTCGACCCCCAGGTGACCCAGCCGGTGGGCACGCCGCTGCAATTGCCGAAACTGCTGAAGCAGGCTTACGCCGCGCGTTGCGTCGATGGCCCGTGGCCGATTCTCGCCGGCGACCTGCATCGTGCGGTGGTGCCGGTGGTGCAGGCCCCGGTAGTGCAAGCACCCGCGCCGAAGGGAACCAGCCGTTACAAGGTGCGTCGCGGCGACACGCTGATCAGTATCGTGCGCAAGCTGCATTGCTCCAGCGTGCAGGAAGTTGCCGAAATGAATGGACTCAAGCACCACCACATCAGCATCGGGCAGACGTTGAAGCTGCCGGTCTGCCGCTGAATTGTTGCCGCGGTGGCCGGGGATCAGGCGACCGCGCTTTCCTGCACCCAGCTGTCGGTGGCGTTGCCGGTGCTGTGCATTTCCTTCAGCTCGCGCAGCAACTGCATCAATTGGCGGTGCTGCGGCTGCAGGCTGGCATGCGGGGAGTTCTTGGTTTCGTGGTAGGCCACGGCCAGCCATAGCGCGATGCCGCGCAGCGCCACTTCGGCGTTGTTCGAGCAGGCGCGTTCGTAGCCCGCCTCGGTGCCCTGGCCCCAGGGCAGGTAGCGCGCCTCCGGCGCGGTGCCGTACAGGTGCGGGAAATCGCTGCGCGAGGCTTGCCCGATCTCGCGCAGGGTCAGCGTGCTCAGGCGATCGCGGTTGCGCTTGGGCAACGCCCGCACGCTGCGTTCGATATCACGGAATTGGCGGCCAAGCTGGCGCGCGCGCAGCATCACAAGGAATGGTGTGAGTATTTGCATGAGACCCCCTCGGCGCTGGAATGCGACGGCGCGCAAGACGCGCGGCGAGGTCACGAGCGTAGCGAAGCGAGCATCGGAATAGCGCCTAGGGCGTCACAAAATGACCTGTCGCGTCAGTTTTCAGGGTGCGTGGAAGTACGGATTCTCAACCGCGCCCGAGCCGCTGGCCTACTTGCACGGCCTGCTGTGGCTGCAGGGCGTCCAGTTCGGCCGTCCCCTTGGGCAGCAGCAGGATCACGGTGGAGCCCATGTTGAAGCGCGCCATCTCGGCGAAGCGTTCCAGCGTGATGTTCTGGCCGGCGAACGACTTGCACCGGATCGACGAGGCATACGGCGGGATCACCAGGCCGTCCCACACCGTGGCCACCGACGACACCAGGATCGCGCCCACCATCACCACCACGAACGGGCCGTGCTCGCCCTCGAAGTGGCAGACCAGCCGCTCGTTGCGCGCGAACAACCGCGGAATCGCCGCAACCGCGAACGGCGCCACGCTGAAGATGCGCCCGGGCACGTGCACGGTTTCCTTCAGCGTGCCTTTCAGCGGCATGTGCACGCGGTGGTAGTCGCGCGGCGACAGGTAGACGGTAACGAAGCGGCCGTTGCGGTACGGCGCGGCAGCGGTCTCGTCGCCGCCGAGCAGTTCGGCGGCGGTGTATTCCTGTCCCTTCGCCTGGAAGATGCGCCCGTCGACGATCGTGCCGGCCTGGCTGATGCGGCCGTCAGCCGGCGAGAGCAGGGTGGCCGGATCGGCATCGGCCTGGCGTGCGCCGGCTTTGAGCTTGCGCGTGAAGAACGCATTGAAATGCTGGTAAGCCAGCGGGTTGGGCTGCGTCGCCTCGGCCATGTTGACGTTGTAGTTGCGCACGATGGTGGCGATCAGCCAGTTCTTCCACGGCGCGAAGGTCCAGCGCGTGGCCCAGTAGACCACTCGCGACAGCGCGCGATGCGGCAGGATGTATTGGAGGAATACGTTGAAAGTCATCCGCCCAGTATACGGGGTGGCAGGCCTTATAATGGCCGGCCAATCTGCCGCCTCTCCTGGATCGCCGTGACCGCCGAGCTCGCCACCATCATCGACTTCATCCGTTATGGCGCCAGCCGCTTCTCGGCCGCCGGGCTCACCTTCGGGCACAGCCACGACAACCCGATCGACGAGGCCACCCACTTGGTGCTGGCCAGCCTGCACCTGCCGCCGGACATTCCGCCGGCATACGGCGCCGGCCGGCTCACTGCCGAGGAGCGCGCGAACGTGCTGGCGTTGATCGAGCGCCGCGTGACTGAGCGCCTGCCAGTGGCTTACCTGGTCGGCGAAACCTGGTTCGCCGGGCTGAAGTTCAAGAGCGACCGCCGTGCGCTGGTGCCGCGCTCGCCGATCGCCGAGCTGATCGAGTCGGGCTTCGCGCCGTGGCTGGACGAGCGCCACATCGAGCGCGCGCTGGACCTGTGCACCGGCTCGGGTTGCATCGGCATCGCGATGGCCGAGTACAACCCGGAGTGGCAGGTGGACATCGTCGACATCAGCGACGAGGCGCTGTTGCTGGCGCGCGAGAACATCGCGTTCCAGCATGTCGAGGGCCGCGTCGAGGCGATCCGGTCCGACCTGTTCGCCGGCGTGGCCGGACGCAAGTACGACCTGATCGTCTCCAACCCGCCGTACGTCACCGAGGACGAATACGCCGCGCTGCCGGGCGAGTACGCGCACGAGCCGAAGCTCGGCCTCACCTCCGGCGTGGATGGCCTGGACCTGTGCCTGCGCATGCTGGACGAGGCGGCCGACCATCTCACCGACGACGGCCTGCTGATCGTCGAGGTGGGCGAGAGCGAGCACGCGCTGGCCGCGTTGCTGCCCGAAGTGCCCTTCATCTGGATCGAGTTCAAGGTCGGCCCGATGGGCGTGTTCGCGCTGGAGCGGCGCGACCTGGTCGAGCACGCGGCGGCGATCCGCGCGGCAGCGGCCACGCGTCGTCCGGGCTGAGCAATGGAGCTGGTCACGGCGCGATTGCGGATCGACGCGTTGCGTCCGGCCGACGCCGAGTCCCTGTTCGCCTGTCGCGCCGATCCTGCGGTGGCCCGCTACCAGGGCTGGCGCCCGGCCGACGTTGCCGCCGCGCGCGAATTCATCGCCGCGCAGCCGCTGCAGCCCGCGCATGGCTGGTTCCAGCGCGCGATCCGCCTGCGTGAAGACGGTCGGCTGATCGGCGACCTCGGCCTGAACCTGCCCGAGGATGCCGGGGATTCGGTCGAGTTCGGCATCAGCGTCGTACCAGCCGAGCAGGGCCGTGGTTACGCCGGCGAAACAGTGCGCGCCGTGTTCGGTCAGGTGTTCGGCCCGTGGGGTCGGCATCGCGTCCACGCTTCGGTCGACCCGCGCAACCTGGCCTGCATGGCGCTGCTGCGCGGGCTCGGCATGCGCCAGGAGGCGCATCACCGCGAGAGCCTGTGGCTGCATGACGAGTGGGTCGACGACGTGATCTTCGCCCTGCTGGCGCGCGAATGGCAGGCAACCGAACGCCATCGCGGGTAAGCTGCCCCGATTACCCAATGGACGTCCAAACCCCGTGTCCAGCAATTCCTTCGGCAAACTGTTCACCGTCACCACCTTCGGCGAAAGCCACGGGCCGGCGATCGGCTGCGTGATCGACGGCTGCCCGCCGGGACTGGCGATCAGTGCGGAGGAATTCCGCAGCGATCTCGATCGCCGCGCCACCGGCAAGAGTCGCTACACCTCGCAGCGGCACGAGGCGGACGAGGTGGAAATTCTTTCCGGCGTGTATGAAGGCAAGACCACCGGTACGCCGATCGCGCTGCTGATCCGCAACACCGACCAGCGCAGCAAGGACTACGGCGACATCGCGTCGAGCTTCCGTCCCGGCCACGCCGACTACACCTACTGGCAGAAGTACGGCATCCGCGATCCGCGCGGCGGCGGGCGTTCCTCCGCGCGTGAGACCACCATGCGCGTGGCCGCGGCGGTGGTCGCCAAGAAGTGGCTGGCCGAACATCACGGCGTGCGCGTGCGCGGCTACCTAGCGCAGATCGGCGACGTCGTGCCGGATGCGTTCGACTGGAACGCGGTGGAGCAGAACCCGTTCTTCTGGCCCGATGCGGACCAGGTGCCGGCGCTGGAGAAGTACATCAACGCGCTGCGCAAATCCGGCGATTCGGTCGGCGCGCGCGTCAACGTGGTCGCCGACGGCGTGCCGCCGGGCTGGGGCGAGCCGATCTACGGCAAGCTCGACGGCGACCTGGCCAGTGCGCTGATGTCGATCAACGCGGTCAAGGGCGTGGAGATCGGCGACGGCTTTGCCGCGGTCGCGCAGCGCGGCAGCGAGCATCGCGACGAGATGAGCATGGACGGCTTTGCGTCCAATCATGCCGGCGGCATCCTCGGCGGCATCAGCAGCGGCCAGCCGGTGACCGCCTCGATCGCGCTGAAGCCGACTTCCAGCATCCTGATCCCCGGCCGCAGCGTGAACCTGGCCGGCGAGCCGGTCGAAGTGGTGACCAAGGGCCGCCACGATCCCTGCGTCGGCATCCGCGCCACCCCGATTGCCGAGGCGATGGTGGCGCTGGTGCTGATCGACCACGCGCTGCGCCATCGTGCCCAGTGCGGCGATGTGGGTGCGGTGGCACCGCGCATTCCGTGATGAATCGACTATCGCAACCGGAACCGTGCCGATGACTGACAAGCCCCGCGTCTGGGTCTCGCGTCCCACCTTCCCGGGCATCGTCGCCCGGCTTGAACCGCACTTCGAGGTGACGGTCGAGCCGGAGGAGCGCAAGTTCAGCTCGTCCGAACTGGCAACCCGACTGGCGACGCAGGATGCCGCGATCGTGGGCCTGAAGGACCGCATCGGCGCGGCGGAAATTGCCGCTGCGCATCGGCTGCGCATCGTCGCCAACCTCGGCGTCGGCTATGACAACCTCGACCTGGACGCGCTCAGTGCTGCCGGCATCGCCGCCTCCAATACCGCCGACGTGCTCAACGAAAGCGTGGCCGACTATGCCTGGGCGCTGCTGCTAGGCTCCGCGCGGCGCATGAATGCAGCCGAGCGCTGGCTGCGTGCCGGGCACTGGAAGGCCACCGAGTTCAAGGCGTGGCTGGGCACCGACGTGCGCGGCCGTACCCTGGGCATTCTCGGCATGGGCCGGATCGGCCAGGCGATCGCGCACCGTGCGGTCGGCTTCGGCATGCCGGTGCTGTACCACAACCGTTCGCCGCTGCCCGAGGCAACCGAACGGGCCTGCAACGCGCGCTTTGTCGACAAGGCGCAGCTGCTGCGCGAATCCGATTTTCTGGTGCTGGTGCTGCCGCTGACGCCGCAGACCCGGCACGCCATCGGCGCACCCGAGCTGGCGCTGATGAAACCGACCGCGGTGCTGGTGAACGTGGCCCGCGGCGGCATCGTGGATGACAAGGCCTTGACGGCGGCCCTGCGCGAACGGCGGCTGGCCGCGGCCGGGCTGGACGTGTTCGAAGGCGAGCCGGCGCTGCACCCGGGCCTGCTCGAACTGGACAACGTCGTGCTCAGCCCGCATATCGCCAGCGCCAGCATCGAAACGCGCCGTGCGATGACCGCCCTGGCCGTGGACAATGTGCTGGCGCTGTTCGGCCATGGCCCGCATGCCGGGCGGCCGCCCACGATCCTCAACCCCAACGTGCTGGCCTGACGGCCGGCACGCCATCCTCCACCCTGAGCGAAGAACACCACCCCATGAGTCAGAAGAGCAGTTACAAGGTCGCCTTGGTCGGCGCCACCGGCGCGGTCGGCGAGACCGTGCTGGCTATCCTCGCCGAGCGCGAGTTTCCGGTCAGCGAGCTGGTGCCGCTGGCGAGCGAGCGTTCGGCCGGGGGCGAGATCAAGTTCGGCGGCAAGGTCATCACCGTGCAACTGCTGGACACCTACGATTTCGCTGGCGTGGACATCGCGTTCTTCTCGGCCGGCGGTTCGGTCAGCCGCGAGCACGCGCCGCGCGCGGCGGCGGCCGGCGCGGTGGTGATCGACAACACCTCGGAGTTCCGCTATCAGGACGACATCCCGCTGGTGATCAGCGAGGTCAACCCGCACGCGATCGCCCAGTACACCAGCCGCGGCATCATCGCCAACCCGAATTGCTCGACCATGCAGATGCTGGTGGCGCTGGCGCCGATCCACCGCGCGGTGCAGATCGAGCGGATCAACGTGGCCACCTACCAGTCCGTCTCCGGTGCCGGCCGCAGCGGGATGGAGGAGCTGGGCCGGGAGACCGCGGCCTTGCTGAACTTCCAAAGCGTGGAGCCGGGCAAGAAATTCCCGACCCAGATCGCGTTCAATGTGATCCCGCAGATCGACGATTTCCAGCCGAACGGTTACACCAAGGAAGAGATGAAGCTGGTGTGGGAGACCCGCAAGATCCTGGAGGACGAGTCGATCCAGGTGAATCCGACCGCAGTACGCGTGCCGGTGTTCTATGGCCATTCCGAGGCAGTACATATCGAGACCAGCGACAAGATCACCGCCGAACAGGCCCGCGAACTGTTGCGGCAGGCGCCAGGCGTGGTGCTGATGGACGAGCGCAAGCCGGGCGGTTATCCGACACCGGTGGGCGAGGCGGCCGGCAATGATGCAGTGTTCGTGGGGCGCATCCGCGAGGACATCTCGCATGAGCGCGGGCTGGACCTGTGGATCGTCTCGGACAATATCCGCAAGGGCGCGGCACTGAATGCGGTGCAGATCGCCGAATTGCTGATCGAGGATTATCTCTAAGATGCGTTTTACGCTACTCATTGTAATTGTTGGATTTATGACCGTTTCGATGGCTTGGGCCGGCGGCCAGATGAAGTCGCCGTCGGCGGCGTCGACAGCGGTGAAATCGCCGGCGGCCGCCCAGCGGCAGCTTGTCAGCCGCCAGGTCGAGGTGAAACGGCTGAAGCAAGATCTCAGCCGGGAAGAATCAGACAGCAGGCGGGCCAGCGAACGCCTGCAGCAGCAGGACCAGGCCATTGCCGAGCTGCAAAGACAGCTGCATGAGTTGCAGGCCCGGCCGGCTTCGGACTCGCGTTAGAAAGTGTCGCTACGCTGAGAACACACCGCAGCAATGTACTGCAAGTATTCGTTGCAGCTATTGTTGATTGGCCTGCATATAACTAAAGTGGCACCTCAGTTTGGGGCAGTCGTCGCCATCGCGGCAACACCACAACCATAAAGATTTGCGCCAGGATCGTTCGGGGGAACACGCAATGAATCGTTCGTTGAAGTTGTCGATGCTGATCGCGCTGGCACTGGGCAGCAGCCAGGTCATGGCTGTGGACCTTGGCCAGATTCAGGTCAAATCGGCGCTGGGGCAGCCGCTGCTGGCCGAGATCCCCCTGCATCCCGACAGCCCGGCGGAGTTGCAGAATCTCACCGTCCAGCTGGCTTCCAGCGAGGAATTTGCGCGCGCAGGCATCGTCGGCGGGCGCACCACGGTCCCGTTGCATTTCAGCGTGGCCGGTGCCGGTGCCGGGCATCCGGTCATCCGCATCACCAGCAGCACCCCGGTGGATGATCCTTTCCTCGACCTCCTGATCGAAGTGAACGGCAAGGCCGGCAAGAGCGTGCGCGAGTACGCCATCCTGCTCGATCCACCGAATGCGCCGGCGGCAGCTGCCGTCGCGGCTGCGCCGGCGCCGGCGCCGATCCAGTCCCAACCAGCGCAGCGCCCGAAGGCCCCGGCCGCGGCGCCGGTGGCTGCCCGGCCGAAGCCGGCGGCACCCGCGCCTGCGCCAGTTCCGAAGCCGGCTGCGGCGGTGGTCAGCAACGGCCAGTACGGTCCGGTCGAGCGCGGCCAGACGCTGTCGGGCATCGCGCGCAGCGTGGCGCCGACCGGCGCTGACGTGCAGCAGGTGATGCTGGCGCTGCAGCAGGCCAATCCTGACGCGTTCTACCGCGACAACATCAACGCGCTGAAGAGCGGCGCGGTGTTGCGCGTGCCGACGTCGGCCGAGGCGCAGGCGATGACGATCGCTGCCGCGGTCGCCGAAGTGCGTCGGCAGAACAGCGACTGGCGTGCCGGTGTGCCGGGCAAGCCGACGGTCGTGGCCGATGCCGCAACCCGTGCCTCCAGCTCCAGTGCGCCGGTCAGCGCGCCGGATACCGGTGACCGGCTCGCGCTGGTGCCGGCGAAGGAAGGCACCAGCGCGGGAACCCGGGGCAGCGGCGCGGGCGACAAGGCCAGCGCCAGCCTCCGCCAGGACCTCCTGCGTACCCAGGAGAGCCTGGTCAGCCTGCAGCAGCAGAGCACCGATCTGAAGACCCGCCTGAAGGACCTGGCGGACATCAACAACAAGAACGAACGCCTGCTGTCGCTGAAGGACAACGAGATCGCCGAGCTGCAGGCCAAGCTGGCCGCTGCACGCAAGGCCGCCGGCATGCCACCGGCGGCGGCCAGCACGGTGAAGGCTGTCGCGGCGACGACACCAGTGGAAGCCAAGCTGGAAACCGCCACCGCCACCGCCACCGCCACCGCCAGCACCGCCGCCACCGCCACCGCGAGTGTGGTGCCGGTCGCCGCAGCTTCGACCGCGACGGCGGCAACCGCGCCGGCCGGCGCATCCAGCGCGGCCAGCGCACCGGCCAGCGGTGCGTCCGTGGTAACCACGCCGATCGCGACACCGGTGCCGGCCAAACCGGTGGAGAAGCCGGCTAGGCAACCGGTTGTCACAGAGCAGCCATGGTACATGCAGACCTGGGCCTGGGCAGCCGGCGCCGGCGCGATCGTGCTGCTGATCCTGCTGGCGATGCTGGGTCGTCGTCGCAAGCCGGGTGCTGACGCCTCGAAATCCGCGTCGTCGCTGGCGGACCGTTTCGGCTCGACGTCTGCCGCCGACCAGGACCTTCTTGGCGACGATGTCGACCAGGACGAGTTGCTCGACCAGCTGGCCGAACACCCGGACGACATCGGACTGCACCTGGAGCTGGTCACCCTGTACTACTCGCGCCGCGACGTCGAGCATTTCGAGGCGGCGGCCGAGGCCATGCACGCCCATGTCACCGACCCGGAGCAGGACGAGTGGCAGGACGTGCTGCACATGGGCGAGGACCTGGTGCCCGGCCATCCGCTGTTTGATCATCACGCCGAACCGGTGGCGCATGACGATGCGGAGGCGCGCGGCGAGTTCAACATCGACGATTATGCCGACGAGGGCGATGCGCCCACGGTCGTCTCCTCGATGCCGCCATTGCCGTCGAGCGGGCCGAAGCGGGTCAGCGAGTACAACTTCAATTTCGATCTGACCCACCCCGCTGCCGAACCCGCGCCGAGCCCTGCGGCAGCATCGGACGATGCCACCGTGGTCGCGCCGCTGGCGTCGGACCGGCTGGCGTCTGCCGAGCCGGCCGCTGACTGGCATTTCGACGAAGCGGACAGCGCGCATCAGACGGCCGACGAGGGCCATGACCTCGGCGAATTCAACGACGATCCGGTGGACACCAAGCTCGACCTGGCCCGCGCCTATATCGACATGGGTGACGCCGAAGGCGCCCGCGCCATGCTGGGCGAGGTGGTCAAGGAAGGCAGTCAGATGCAGAAGGACGTCGCCAAGCGCCTGCTCGACAGCCTGCACTGAGTCGTCGGGCACAACCCGCGGGATGAATCGGGCCGGCTCCTGCCGGCCCGATTCCGTTGCAGCCTGCTAATCTTTCTTCTTCTTCCGGCGGATTCCTGCACGACCCCATGCGCATCGCTCTCGGCATCGAATACGACGGCACCGATTTCAACGGCTGGCAGCGCCTGAAGACGGACGTCAGCGTGCAGGGAGCGCTGGAGCAGGCCTTGTCGAAGGTCGCCGATCATCCGGTCGAAGTCAGCTGCGCAGGGCGCACCGATGCCGGTGTGCATGGCCGCTGCCAGGTCGTGCACTTCGATACCGAGGCACGCCGCGACATGCGCGGCTGGGTGCTGGGTACCTGTTCCAACCTGCCGGTCAGCGTGGCGGTGCTATGGGCGCAGCCGGTGCTGGACAGTTTCCACGCGCGTTACGCGGCACGCAGCCGGCGTTACCGCTACCACATCCTCAACCGGCCGGTGCGTGCGGCTCTGGACGCGCGCTACGTCACATGGGAACGCCTGCCGCTGGACGCTGAGCGCATGCATGCGGCGGCGCAGGCGCTGCTGGGCGAGCACGATTTCAGCGCGTTCCGCGCCTTGTCCTGCCAGGCCGCGCACCCGCGCCGCAGCGTGCTGGCGGTGAGCGTACGGCGCGAGGGCGAGCAGTTGTTCGTCGACATCGAGGCGAACGCGTTCCTGCATCACATGGTGCGCAATATCGTCGGCTCCCTGCTGCTGATCGGCCGCGACGAGCGGCCGATGGAATGGCTGGCCGAACTGCTGGCCGGCCGCGACCGCCAGGTGGCCGGGCCGACGGCGTTGGCTTCGGGGCTTACCTTCGTCGGTCCGCGTTACGAGGCGCACTGGGGTCTGCCGCCGGAAGTCTGCCTGATGGGAGCCGGCCAATGACTCGCATCAAGTGCTGCGGCATGACCCGGGTCGGGGATGCGTTGCTCGCTGCGCGCCTCGGTGCCGATGCGATCGGACTGGTGTTCACCGCACGCAGCAAGCGGCAGGTGTCGCTGGCGCAGGCGCGCGAGATCGTCGCGGCGTTGCCGCCGTTCGTCGCCACCGTCGCGCTGTTCATGGACGATGAAGCGAGCCTGGTACGGCAGGTGCTCGATGAAGTGCGCCCCACGCTGCTGCAGTTCCACGGCGACGAGAGTGACGCCTGGTGCTCACAGTTTGGCCGTCCATTTCTGAAGGCCATCGCGATGGGCGAGGGCGCGGCGGCATTGTCGCGCCTGCACGACTATCCGCGGGCCTCAGGTCTGCTGTTGGACGGCCACGCTGCCGGCGAAGCCGGTGGCAGCGGCAAAGTCTTCGACTGGTCATTGCTGCCGGATGGGCTGGCACAGCCGCTGATCTTGGCCGGTGGCCTGCACGCCGGCAACGTGGGCGATGCCGTGCGCACGGCGCGTCCCTGGGCGGTGGACGTAGCCAGCGGTGTGGAATCGGCGCCGGGGGTCAAGGACCCGGCCCGACTGGCAGCCTTCATCCGCGCGGTGCGCACGGCCGACGCGGATTGAGCGGCATGCCCGCGGCGATCGTGGAACATCACGATACCGATCAGCCGAGCGCACTCACCGACCTGGTCGGCCGCGAGCGTCTGCTGGTCATCCGCGGCCTATGCCGCGACTGGCCGATGGTGGCCTGGGCGCGGCAGTCGGACATCGCATTTGCCCGGGGTTGGCCGCGCTGGGCTGCCCGATGTATTGCATCCTCACCTTCCGTTCGCGGCCGCCTGCGGCGCGGGCCGCGTGGAAGACGTTGCTGGAGCATTGCGTGTTCGACGATGAGGATCCCGCTGCGCATATCCCTGCCGACCGGCGCGGGATACTCGGCCCGCTGACGCCCGAACAGCTGGCCGGATTGCGCGAAACCATCCGGTGCTATCTGTGACCCATCAGGCGGGCTTGCCGCTAAGATGGTCGCTTGCCGCAGTGCGGCATGCCAACGAGTGAGGACATGAGCAAGATCGTGGATTACAACGCCTACCCCGACGCACACGGCCGCTTCGGCAACTACGGCGGCAGCTACGTCGCCGAAACCCTGATGGCGCCGCTGGCCGAACTGACCGAGGCCTACCTGCGCCTGCGCGACGATCCGGCGTTCATCGCCGAACTCGACCGCGACCTCAAGCACTACGTCGGCCGGCCCAGCCCGATCTATCACGCCGAGCGGCTGTCGCAGCACGTGGGCGGCGCGCGCATCCTGCTCAAGCGCGAGGATCTGAACCACACCGGCGCGCACAAGATCAACAACACGGTCGGCCAGGCACTGGTCGCGCGCAACATGGGCAAGACCCGCATCATCGCCGAGACCGGCGCCGGCCAGCACGGCGTGGCCAGTGCCACGGTGGCCGCGCGGCTTGGGCTGAAGTGCGTGGTCTACATGGGCGCGGTCGACATCGAGCGGCAGAAGATCAACGTCTACCGCATGAAACTGCTCGGTGCCGAGGTGGTACCGGTGACCTCCGGCTCGAAGACGCTGAAGGACGCGCTGAACGAGGCGATGCGCGACTGGGTCACCAACGTCGCCGACACGTTCTACATCATCGGCACGGTGGCCGGGCCGCATCCGTATCCGTTGATGGTGCGCGACTTCAACGCGATCGTCGGTCGCGAGGCGCGTGCGCAGATGCTGGAGCAATACGGCCGTCTGCCGGATGCGCTTACCGCGTGTGTCGGTGGCGGCTCCAACGCGATCGGCCTGTTCCATGCGTTCCTCAATGATGCCGACGTGCGCATCGTCGGCGCCGAGGCCGCGGGCTTGGGTCTGGCCACGGGTCATCACGCGGCCTCGCTGGCCGCCGGTCGCCCGGGCGTGCTGCACGGCAATCGCACCTACGTGCTGTGCGACGACAACGGCCAGATCACCGAGACGCATTCGATCTCGGCCGGCCTCGACTACCCCGGTGTCGGTCCCGAACATGCGTTCCTCAAGGATGCCGGCCGTGCCGACTACGTCGGCGTGACCGACGATGAGGCGATGGCGGCGTTCCATCTGCTGGCGCGTACCGAGGGCATCCTGGCGGCGCTGGAATCCAGCCATGCGGTGGCGCAGGCGATCAAGCTGGCACGCGAGTATCCGAAGGATGGCATCGTGTTGTGCAATCTCTCCGGCCGCGGTGACAAGGACGTGCACACGATTGCCGCGCGCGAAGGAGTCGAGGTATGAGCCGCATCGACCGCCGCTTCGCCGCATTGAAAGCGGCCGGCCGCACCGGCCTGATTCCGTTCGTCACCGCCGGCGATCCGTCGCCCGAACACATGGTGTCGATGATGCACGCGCTGGTCGACGCCGGCGCCGACCTGATCGAGCTGGGCGTGCCGTTTTCCGACCCGATGGCAGACGGCCCGGTGATCCAGCACGCCAGCGAGCGGGCGATCGCGAAAGGCGTCGGCCTGGCCGAAGTGCTGAACTGGGTCGCCGCGTTCCGTCAGCGCGATGCGGATACGCCGATCGTGCTGATGGGCTACCTCAACCCGGTCGAGATCCACGGCTACGCGCGCTTCGCGCAGGAGGCCGTGCAGGCCGGTGTCGATGGCGTGCTGCTGGTCGATTGCCCGCTGGAGGAATCCGCCGTCCTGCAGCCGTTGCGCGATGCCGGACTGCAGCAGATCCTGCTCGCCGCACCGACCACCGCACCCTCGCGTATGGCGCAGTTGTGCGGTTCGGCCGAGGGTTTCCTGTACTATGTCTCGTTTGCCGGCATCACCGGTGCGGCACACTTGAGCACCGGCGACATCGCGTCACGCGTGGCCGATATCCGGGCTCACGCGAAGACACCGGTGGCGGTGGGTTTCGGCATTCGCGATGCGGCGAGTGCGCAGGCGATCGCCGGGTTTGCCGATGCGGTGGTGATCGGCAGCGCGCTGGTCGAGCGGCTGGCCGGGGCGACGGATGCCGCGGAAATCGCCACGCGCGCGCAAGCGTTCCTGGCGCCGATCCGCACCGCGCTCGATACGCATTGAGGACGCGTGCCGCCTGATCGCGGCGTGCTCACGAACAGTCAGGGTGATGCAATGAATTGGCTGCAGAAAATCATGAACCCGCGCACCCGCCCGCAGAGTCCGAACGGCGGCAAGGGTTCGGTGCCTGAAGGCGTATGGGAGAAGTGCGGCGGTTGCGGCACTGTGCTGTACCGGCCGGAGCTCGAGCGCAACCTGATGGTCTGTCCGAAGTGCGGCCATCACCACTACATCAGTGCGCGTGTGCGACTCGGCGCGCTGCTCGACGAGGGCTCGGCGCAGGAACTGTGGGCCAGCCTGGAGCCGACCGATCCGCTGAAGTTCCGTGATTCCAAGAAGTACCGCGACCGCATCACCGCGACCCAGAAGAAGCTCGGCGAGAAGGACGCGATGGTCGCGATGAGCGGCAAGCTCAAGGGCCGTCCGCTGATGGCGGTGGCGTTCGAGTTCGCCTACATGGGCGGCTCGATGGGTTCGGTGGTCGGCGAGAAGTTCGCGCGTGCCGCCGAACGCGCGCTGGCCGACAAGAGCGCACTGGTGTGCTTCTCTGCCACCGGCGGCGCGCGCATGCAGGAGGCGCTGTTCTCGCTGATGCAGATGGCGAAGACCTCGGCCGCACTGGCGCGCTTGCGCGACGCCGGCGTGCCGTATATCAGCGTGCTGACCAACCCGACCACTGGCGGTGTCTCCGCCAGCCTGGCGATGCTCGGCGACATCAATATCGGCGAGCCGAAGGCGCTGATCGGTTTCGCCGGTCCGCGTGTGATCGAGCAGACCGTGCGCGAGACTTTGCCGGAAGGCTTCCAGCGTTCGGAGTTCCTGCTCGACCACGGCGCGATCGACCTGATCGTCGACCGCCGCGAGATGCGCGACAAGCTGGCCGACCTGCTCGGCATCCTCATGAAGGCGCCGCGCGCGGCCTGATCGGTCGTGTCTGTTGCAGCGATGCGATGCCGCCTTCGGGCGGCATCGTCGTTTGTGCGACCGGGTTTTCCACAGCCGCTGTGGAAGTGTCCCGGTAAAGCCTGTGGACAAGCGACATTCGGCACTTGTCCATCAAGCACTTGCTACGCGTTGCCGAGAAGTTGCGCAGTCAGCCGAAGTTCTCCACAGCGATTGTGGAGCGTACGCGGTAAAGCCTGTGGACAAGTGCGCTATCTGTCTGAGTGCAAAGGCACTGCCGACGGCGTGCACATATTCTGTGCAGCGCGACGCTCAACCGAGCGACGACAGCAACCACAGCGACGCGCCGCCCAGACCGCCGCCGATGCCGATCGCAGCCAGCACGTCGCTGGGGTAGTGCAGACCGAGGATCACCCGCGAGGCGGCGACCAGCGCAGTAAAACCCAGCAGCAGCGGCGCCAGCGTCGGATACCAGGCCAGCGCCACGATACTGAAGCCCATCGCCTGCAAGGTATGCCCGGACGGAAAACTGAACTCGTCCAGTGGCGGTACGTGCGCGATCACGCCGGGGCAGGCGCGGTAGGGGCGCGGGCGGCGCGTCCAGCGTTTCAGCAGGCGGTAGAGCAGCAGGGCGGCGAATCCGGTCACCGCCATATGTGCGGCCGCGGCGATGCCGCGCTGGCCGCCGAGCACGGCCAGCGCGGTCATCAGTGCGTACCAGAACACGCCGTCGCCGAGCCGGCTGATCATGCCGAAGAACAGGCCCACCAGGCGGCGGGCGCCCCAGTGGTTGGCGATCACGCAGACGCGGCGGTCCAGCGCGAAACGCGGCCCGGGCAGAAGCTCAGACGTGGGCGGCGATGGCGGCGTGTTCATGCAGGTTCTCCTCGGCCATATCGCGCAGCAGGGTTTCGAAATCGCGGATCACCGCGTCCGGCGAAAGCCCGGCCATGCCGGTGTGGGCGGCGCGGCCCATGTGCCGGATCAGCGCCGGGTTGCCGGCCAGTTTCGCCGCCGCCCCGATGAATGCCGGTGCGTTGCCCGACGCAATGCAGTAGCCGTTGACGCCGTCGGCGAGATGCTCGCGTGCGGCGCCTTCGGCGTACGCCACCACCGGCAGGCCGGCGGCCAACGCCTCGATGATCACGTTGCCGAAGGTCTCGCTGAGGCTGGGGAACGGGAACAGGTCCGCGCTGGCGTAGTGCCGTGCCAGTGCCTCGCCGCGTTGCACGCCGGCGAAGATGAAATCCGGATGTGCGGCCTGCAGTGCGGCGCGGGCCGGGCCGTCGCCGACCCATACATAGCGTGCTCGCGGCGACTGCTGGCGAATCGCGCGAAAGGCCTGCACCGCCAGCTCGAGATTCTTCTCCGGCGCGATGCGTCCGACGTACAGCACCACCGGCGTGGCAGCGTCCACGCCCCAGCTGGCGCGCAGGGCTTCGTCGCGTCGGTTCGGATGGAACAGTTGCGTGTCTACCGCGCGGCGCAGCAGGCGTGCGTTGGCGATACCCATGGCGTGCAGCTCCTGTGCGAGCGCGTCGGTCGGTACCAGTGTGGCGGCGGCACGCTGGTGGAAGCGGCGCAGGTAGCCGCGCACCAGTGGTGTGAGCAGGCCCAGGCCGTAGTGGCTGGCGTAGTTGTCGAAGCGGGTATGAAAGCCACTGCTGAGCGGGATGCCCAGTCGCCCGGCGGCACGCATGGCCGACCAGCCGAGCGGCCCCTCGGTGGCGACGTAGACCGCATCGGGGCGCTGCTGCGACCAGTGCCGGCGCAGCGTGCGGCCGGCCGGCAGGCCGAAGCGCAGGCCCGGGTAACGGGGCAGGGCACCGCCGCGCAGTTCGAGCACGTCGATGCCGGCTTCATCGAGGAAGGGCTGCGGCTGGCGTGGACGGATCAGGTCGATGCTGTGGCCGCGCGCGGCGAGTCCGGCGGCGAGGCTGTGCACGGTCAGCGCGACGCCGTTGATTTCCGGTGGATAGGTTTCGCTGACGATGCCGATGCGCATGACGGTACCCGTGCTGGCTGGGCGCAGCTTCGCCGGCCAGCGTTGCGGCGACGTGGCGGGCGCATGACGTCGCGGTGACGTGCGGGTGCCTTGAGGGCGCCGCAGCGCTTACACTGGGTCGTCCTTTACCGCTGGAGACCGACGATGAAACGCATCCTGCTCGCACTTGCCCTGACCGGACTGACCGGCGCCGCGCTGGCCGTCGACGCGCCCGGCCTGCCGACCACCCAGGCGCCCAGCGGTGCCGCGGTCTACATCATCTCGCCCGCCAACGGTGCCACCGTGGGCCAGGAAGTCACCGTGCGCTTCGGCCTCAAGGGCATGGGCGTGGCGCCCGCCGGCGTGACCAAGGAGCACACCGGCCATCATCACCTGCTGGTCGATGTGAAGGAACTGCCCGTTGCCGGCCAGCCGATTCCGAACGACGCCAACCACATCCACTTCGGTGGCGGCCAGACCGAGACCACGCTGAAGCTGAAGCCCGGCACGCACACCCTGCAACTGGAACTGGGTGACCAGAACCACGTGCCGTTCGATCCGGCGGTGGTGTCGAAGAAGATCACCATCCACGTGAAGTAATCCCGTGTGAAGCGGGCGATTCGCGGGTTGCCGGTGGCAGATCGGTTAAAATCGGCAGCTTCGCTCCCACGCTGCCGATATCCCGATGACCGTCCGCACCCGCTTCGCCCCCAGCCCCACCGGTTTCCTGCATATCGGCGGCGCGCGCACCGCGCTGTATTGCTGGCTGGAGTCGCGCCGTCGCGGCGGTGAATTCATCCTGCGCATCGAGGACACCGATCGCGAGCGTTCCACCGACGAGGCGGTGCGGGCGATTCTCGACGCGATGCACTGGCTCGGCCTCGACGCCGACGAAGGCCCGTTCTACCAGACCCAGCGGCTTGCGCGATACAAGCAGGTTGCCGACGAACTGGTCGCTGCCGGCAAGGCGTACTACGCCTACGAGAGCAAGGAAGAGATCGAGGCGATGCGCGAGGCCGCGATGGCGAAGGGCGAGAAGCCGCGCTACAACGGCTATTACCGCGACCGCAACGAGCCGTACCGGGAAGACCCCAACCGGGTGATTCGTTTCAGGAACCCGCTCGAAGGCTCAGTGGTGTTCGACGACAAGGTGAAGGGCCGCATCGAGTGGGCCAACAGCGAGCTGGACGACCTGGTGATCTTCCGCTCCGACGGCTGGCCCACCTACAACTTCGCCGTGGTGGTCGACGACATCGACATGGGCATCACCGAGGTGATCCGCGGCGACGACCACGTCAACAACACGCCGCGGCAGATCAACATCTACCACGCGCTGGGCGCCAAGGTGCCGGAGTTCGCGCACCTGCCGATGATCCTGGACAAGGAAGGCAAGAAGCTGTCCAAGCGCACCAGCGCGGTCAGCGTGATGGAATACCGCGACGATGGCTTCCTGCCGCACGCATTGCTGAACTACCTGGTGCGGCTGGGCTGGTCGCACGGCGACCAGGAGATCTTCTCGCGCGAGGAGATGATCGCGCTGTTCGACATCGCCGACGTCAACAAGGCCGCTTCGCGCTTCGACACCGAGAAACTGGCCTGGCTCAACCAGCACTACCTGAAGACGGATGCCCCGCAGTCGCTGGCCGCCGAATTCGGGTGGCACCTGCAGCGCGCCGGCATCGACACGTCGCACGGTCCGGCGCCGGTCGACGTGATCGTGGCATTGCGCGACCGCGTGCACACGCTGAAGGAAATGGCCGAGCGCGCGAAGATCTGGTACGCGCCGATCGCCGAATGGGACGACAAGGCGGTCGCCAAGCATCTGAAGAACGACAGTGCGGTTGCCGTGCTCGAGGCGGCCAAGTCGCTGCTGGCCGGGTGCGAATGGCAGCCGGAACCGATCCACCAGGTGATCGAACAGGTTGCCGCGAAGCTTGAGCTGGGCATGGGCAAGATCGCGCAGCCGTTGCGGGTGGCGATGACCGGCACCCAGGTCTCGCCGTCGATCGAGCACACGATCTACCTGGTGGGTCGCGAGGAAGCGCTCCAGCGCATCGACGCCGCGATCGTCATCGCGCGGGGATGAGCTTCCCGCCATGACGATGACGCGCTGAACTCGCCGTGGACGAACTGCTGGCCAGGGCCACCCAAGGCGTCGACCCCGACGCGCCGGGTGCGTTCTGGCACATCTTCTTCAACCTGTTGAATATGCTGCCGTGGGCAGCCATGTTCTGGTGGAGTCTGCTGTTCGTCGCGGTGGGCGCACTGCTCGGCTGGTGGCGCGGCCGCCTGTTCGAAGGCATCGTGTGGGCGTGGGTGCTGGGGCCGCTCGGCTGGATCGTGATTCTGGCCAGGCGCCGCCCCGCGCCGCGCCCGCAGCCGCCGCCACTGCGGCGCTGAGCCTGGTCTGGAGCGATGCGGTTGCCAGTGTATGATCCATCTTGAGGTGAAACGCGTGAGCCACGAAGTCGCCCACAACCCGCACGCGCACCATCCGCATCATCATCATGAGGATGCGAAGGGGTTCGTGCGCGCGGTGGAGCATGCCAGCGAGGAGCGCGGCTTGCGCCTGACCCCGCTGCGCAAGGAAGTGCTCGAACTGGTTGCGACTGCGCACAAGCCGGTCAAGGCCTACGACCTGCTCGACCAGCTGCGCGAGAAGCATGGCAATGCCGCACCGCCGACGGTCTATCGCGCGCTCGACTTTCTGCTCGAGAACGGCTTCATCCACAAACTGGAATCGATCAACGCATTCGTCTCTTGCCACCACCCGGCCGAGGCGCACCAGGTACCGTTCCTGATCTGCGATATCTGCTCCAGTGCCCAGGAAGTCTGCGACGAACGGGTCGCCGAGCTGATCGAGGCCCAAGCCAAGGCACTGGGCTTCCGTCCGCAGGCGCAAACCCTGGAAGTGCACGGCACCTGCAGGAACTGCCGCAAGGCCTGAACCCGGTTTCCGGGGTATGGCGGTCGATAATGTTATAAAGTAACATACCGCCGACCGGGTATAGAGTCGTCACGTCTGGCGATGCCGGGGCAGGTCGATGGATTCCGAGCAGGCGAACAAATCCCGTTGGTGGCATGCCGCCGATCGCGTTGGCGCGACGGCTTCTTTCCTGTGCGCGATCCACTGCGCGCTGTTGCCCTTCGTGCTCGCGTTGCTGCCGCTTCTGGGTCTGGAATTCCTGGCCGACCATCGCTTCGAGCGTGTTTTCGTGCTGTGTGCCTGCGTGCTGGCTTCGTTCGTGCTGGTCCGCGGTTATCGCCGGCACCGGCAATCGTTGCCATTGCGGCTGGCCGCGCCGGCGCTGGCCCTGCTGCTGCTCGGCGTCATCTACATCGATGGTTCCGTGCTGATCCTGCACAGCGTGCTGGTGACCAGCGGCGGCCTGTTGCTGGCCGGCGCACATTTCGTCAACCTGCGACTGGACAGCCGCAACGGCAACGCCCACGTGCACGGCCCGCAGTGCGCACACTGAACGTGGTGATTGTGTAACGGCGGCGGCCGTTCCTAGCATGCACGCATGAGCACGCCCCACACTCACCCGCACGACCACGCGCACGGACATGCGAACGGCCACGCCCTTGCGTCCGGCGGACGCAGTCGCAAGCTGCTGTTTGCGTTCGTCTTGACCACCGTGATGATGGTGGTCGAGGTGATCGGCGGCGCATGGTCCGGTTCGCTGGCCTTGCTGGCCGACGCCGGGCACATGATGGTCGATGCGCTGGCCTTGCTGCTGGCGGTGGTCAGCGCATGGATGGCAACCCGGCCGGCCGATGCGCGGCGCAGTTATGGCTATGGCCGGACGGAAGTACTGGCGGGTTTCGTCAATGCACTGGGCCAGTTCGTGCTGGTCGGCTGGATCGTCTACGAAGCCATCGCGCGGTTGCTGCATCCCGGGGAGATCCTGTCCGGGGTGATGCTGGCCGTGGCGGTCGCGGGGCTGCTGGTGAATGCGCTGGTGCTGCGCACCCTGCACGGGCATGCGCACGACGACGTCAACTTGGCCGGCGCCAGCCTGCATGTGCTGGGCGACCTGCTCGGTTCGCTGGCGGCGGTGCTGGCGGCGCTGGCGATCCGCTGGTTCGGCTGGCTGTGGGCTGATCCGGTGCTGTCGCTGCTGGTCTCGCTGCTGATCCTGAACAGCGCATGGCGGTTGCTGCGGACGTCCGCGCACATCCTGCTGGAAGGCGTGCCCGACGGCATGGACAGCGCGCTGGTGGAAGCGTCGCTGCGTACAGCCGATCCCGGCATCCGCGACATTCACCACCTGCACGTGTGGCAACTGGCCTCGGGTTCGCGCATGGCTACCGTGCATGCCGAGCTGGATGAACACGCCGACGGCGCGCAGGCCTTGCAGGCGATCAAGCGGATGTTGCTGGAGCGCTTCGGGATCCAGCATGTGACCGTGCAGATCGACCCCGGCAAGTGTCTCGATGCCAGCGGAGACTGCGCCGGGCACGGTCACTGCTGACTATCCCGGACGGCTCCGACACTGCTATGATGGCAGGCCGTTCATCCAATAAATCAAGGAGTTCCCCATGGGTAAGGGCGATCGCAAGACCCGTCGCGGCAAGACCTATCGCGGCAGCTACGGCAATACCCGTGCACACAGCGTGCTGCCGGCCGTGGTGGGCGCCAAGCCGACCGTGACCAAGCCGGCCGCCGCCAAGAAGGCCGCGCCGAAGAAAAAGTCGGCCTGAGCCGACTCCGGCCTGCACCAGGTTCACAAGGCCCCCGCCTCGGCGGGGGCCTTTGTTTTTGGGGAGGGGAAGCTGTCAAAGCCGCGCCAGGCGCTTCGGATAACCTCCACCGAACCCGGATCGGCGCCGGCGAAAGGCAGGTTTGCCGCGGTGCCGCATGCCGTGTATGATGCGCACCACTGTGTTAATGCGTTAGTACATTATGAAACGTCGATCACTCGATCCGGAAACCCCCGTCGAATCCGCCGAGCAGAGCCTTTACGAGGCGCTGCTCTCGTTGAAGAACAGCGGGGAGATGGGTGCCTTCCTGAGCGATCTGTGCACGCCGGCCGAGCTCGAGGTGCTGGTGGATCGCTGGCGGGTGGTGCCGTTCCTGCTGGAAGGTGTGCCGTACCGCGAGATCCACGAGCGCACCGCAGTCAGCATCACCACGATCGGACGGGTGGCGCGTTACCTCAACCAGGGCAGCGGTGGCTATCTGGCGGCTGCGGCTCGTGCAGCGAGGCGACAGTCGCAGGCAGCGAAAAAGGCGAAGGCATGAAAACGCGCGACCGCTTGCGCATCGCGATGCAGAAGTCCGGCCGGCTGACCGAGCCGGCGCTGGAGTTGCTCACTCGTTGCGGGCTCACCTTCCGGCAAAGCCGCGACAAGCTGTTCTGCTTCGGCGAGGGCGAGCCAGTCGACCTGCTGCTGGTGCGCGACGACGACATTCCAAGCCTGATCGCGCAAGGCGTCTGCGACCTCGGCATCGTCGGGCGAAACGTACTGAGCGAGTTCCAGCTCACCACGGGGCGCGACGCCGAACCGCTCAGCGAGCTGCGTCCGCTCGGCTTCGGACGCTGCCGGCTGTCGATCGCGGTACCGCAGGAACTGGACTACCGCGAGCCGGCGCAACTGCAAGGCCGGCGCATCGCCACGTCGTATCCGGGCCTGTTGGGCGAATGGCTGCGCACGCAGGGCATCGATGCCGGCGTGGTGACCCTGACCGGTTCGGTCGAGATTGCGCCGAAGCTGGGTACCGCCGACGCGATCTGCGATCTGGTGCAGAGCGGCGGCACCCTGGTGGCGAACCAGTTGCGCGAAGCCGATGTGCTGCTTGAAAGCGAGGCGGTGCTGGCTGGCCCGCTGACCCTGCCGGTGGACGAGCGCGGCGACATGCTGGAGCTGCTGCTGAAGCGGCTGGACGGGGTGATCCAGGTGCGCGAATCGCGCCTGCTGCTGTTGCAGACCTCGCGCCACACGCTGGAAGCGGTCACCCGCCTGCTGCCGGGTGGTCCGCAGCCGACCCTGCTGGCGGTGGCCGGCCAGCCGGATCAGCTGATGCTGCAGGCGTTGTGCGCCGGCGAGGTGAGCTGGCGGCAACTGGAAGAAATCAAGAAGGCCGGTGCGCGCGAGATGTTCGTGCTGCCGGTGGAGAAGATGCTGGCATGAAGCAGGTTGGCATGAATCGGGCTCGCATGAAGAACTGGCTGACATGAAACGTCTGGACTGGAACGCACTGGATGAAGCGGCACGCCGCGATGCGCTGGCGCGGCCCGCGCAGTCGCGCGCGGATGAACTGCGCCGCGGTGTCGAGCGGATCATCGCCGCCGTGCGCGAGCACGGCGACACGGCACTGCGTGAATTCAGCGCGAAATACGACCGCTGCACACTGGACGCGATCGCGGTGGACGAGGCCGAGTTCGCTGCGGCCGAGGCCTTTCTCGATCCGACCCTGAAGGCGGCGATTCGCGAAGCGGCCGCACGTATCGAATTGTTTCATCGCGTCGCCGCGGTGCAGCCGGTGAGTGTGGAGACTGCTCCCGGCGTGCGGGTGGAGCGCATGCTGCGTCCGATCAGCCGAGTCGGCCTGTACGTACCGGCCGGCAGCGCGCCGCTGCCGTCGACCGCCTTGATGCTGGGTGTGCCGGCGCATATCGCCGGTTGCCGCGAGGTGGTGCTGTGCTCGCCGGCGCGCGCCGATGGGCGCTGCGACGAGGCGGTGCTGTATGCCGCGCGCCTGACCGGCGTGCACAAGGTGTTCAAGCTGGGCGGCGCGCAGGCGATCGCCGCGATGGCCTACGGCAGCGCCAGCGTGCCGAAGTGCGACAAGCTGTTCGGCCCCGGCAATGCCTGGGTCACCGAGGCGAAGTTGCAGGTGTCGTCCGACCCGGACGGCGCCGCGATCGACATGCCGGCGGGGCCGTCGGAAGTGCTGGTGATCGCCGATGCCGGCGCGAACCCGGTATTCGTCGCCGCCGACCTGCTGTCGCAGGCCGAGCATGGGCCGGATTCGCAGGTGATCCTGCTGAGCCCGTCCACCGAATTGCTGGATCAGGCGGCGGCCGAGGTCGAACGTCAGTGCGCCGAATTGCCGCGCGGTGCGATCGCCCGCCAGGCGCTGGTGCAGAGCCGACTGATCGCCGTCGATTCGCTGGCGCAGGCGATCGAGGTGAGCAATCGCTACGCGCCCGAGCACCTGATTCTGCAGGTGGCCGCGCCACGCGCGTTGCTCGACGGCATCGAGAGCGCCGGCTCGATCTTCCTCGGCCAGTGGACGCCCGAATCGGTGGGCGACTACTGCAGCGGCAGCAACCATGTGCTGCCGACCTACGGCTATGCGCGCAGCTACAGCGGAGTGTCGGTGGCCAGTTACCAGAAGCAGATCAGCGTGCAGGAAGTCAGCGAAGAAGGCTTGCGCAATATCGGCCCGTGCACGGCGACGCTGGCGGCGGCCGAACAACTGGAGGCGCACCGCCGCGCGGTGACCTTGCGATTGGCCACATTGGAGGCGCGGTCATGAGCGTGCTCGATCTGGCGCGGGCGGAGATCCGCGCGATGCAGCCATATTCCTCGGCGCGGATGGAGGCCAGCGGCGGCGAGGTCTTTCTCAACGCGAACGAGTCGGCGTGGGCGCCGGTGGGCGACGACGGCCTCGGTTGCAACCGCTATCCCGAGCCGCAGCCTGCGGCCCTGGTCGATGCGCTGGCCGCACTCTATGGCGTGCGGCGCGAGCAGCTGCTGGTCGGCCGCGGTAGCGACGAGGCGATCGACCTGCTGGTGCGCGCGTTCTGCCGCGCCGGCCGCGACGCGATCCTGATCCAGCCGCCGACGTTCGGCATGTACGCGGTGTGCGCACGAGTGCAGGATGCGGGCATCGTCGAGGTGCCGCTGGCGGCGGATTTCACCCTGGACGTGGACGCCATGCTGGCAGCGCTGACCCCGGCGGTGAAGCTGGTCTTCATCTGCACACCGAACAATCCCACCGGGCAGCCGGTGCCGCGCGTCGTGGTCGAGCGGCTGGCGCAGGCGCTGAGCGGTCGCGCCTTGCTGGTAGTGGATGAGGCCTACGTGGAGTTCAGCGACGTGGACAGCGTGGCCGACCTGATCGACCGCCACGACAACCTTGCCGTGTTGCGCACCCTGTCCAAGGCCTGGGCGCTGGCCGGTGCACGCGTCGGCAGTTTGCTGGCGAACGCCGAGGTGATCGCGCTGCTGCGCCGGATCATGGCGCCGTACCCGTTGCCGCTGCCGTGCGTGGATGCCGCGTTGTTGGCATTGTCTGGCTGGGGCCAGGTGAATGCACGAGGGTATGTCGCCATCGTGCGCGAACAGCGCGCGCGGATGCAGACCGAGCTGCGCCGGTTGTCCGGGGTGCGCGCGGTGTTGCCGTCGCAGGCGAATTTCCTGGCCGTGCGTTTCGACGATGCCGGTGCCGTCTACCAGCGCCTGCTCGCGGCCGGCATCGTGGTGCGCGACGTGCGTCGCTATCCGAATCTTGGCGATGCGCTGCGCATCACCATCGGCACGCCGGCGGAGAATGATCGGGTACTGGCCGTGCTGACCTCCGATCGAGGCATTGCCAGTGGAGCGGCTTTTCTGAAGAGTCCGGCCATGGATGGCCGGGCTTCTGTCGAGGGATCGACATGAACACGAGGCGCAAAATCCTCTTCGTCGATCGCGACGGCTGCCTGATCGAGGAGCCGGCCGACCAGCAGATCGACAGCTACGAAAAGCTGGCCCTGCTGCCGGGTGTGATCGCCGCGCTGCAGCGCTTCGTCGCGGTCGGCTACGAGCTGGTGATGGTGACCAACCAGGATGGCCTGGGCACCGACAGTTTCCCCGAACCGCATTTCACCGGGCCGCACGAACTGCTGCTGCGCATCCTCGCCTCTCAGGGTATCCGCTTCCGCGAGGTGTTGATCGATCGCAGCTTCCCGCACGAAGGCCTCGACACGCGCAAGCCCGGCATCGGCCTGCTGCGGCACTACCTCGCCGACGACGGCTGGAGCCGCGCAGCGTCGGCCATGGTGGGCGATCGCGAGACCGACCTGCAGTTTGCCGCGAATCTTGGCGTGCGTGGCTTTCGCGTAGGCCCGCGCGGACTCGACTGGAAGACGCTGGCGCACCAGCTGCTGGATGCGCCGCGCACCGCCACAGTGGCGCGCAACACCAAGGAAACCCGCATCACGGTCAGCGTCGACCTGGATCGGGTGGCCGAGCCGAAGGTGCACACCGGGCTGGGCTTCTTCGACCACATGCTGGAGCAGATCGGCAAGCACGGCGGCTTCGCGCTGGAGCTGCGATGCGATGGCGACACCCACATCGATGAGCACCACACCATCGAGGACTGCGCGCTGGCGCTGGGTGGGGCCTTGAAGCAGGCACTCGGCGACAAGCGCGGCATCGGCCGCTACGGCTTCACCCTGCCGATGGATGAAGCGCAAGCCAGCGCGGCGCTGGATCTGTCCGGCCGGCCGTACTTCGTGTTCGAGGGCAGTTTCCCGCGCGAGCGCGTGGGCGAGGTACCGACCGAACTGGTGCCGCACTTCTTCCGCTCGCTGTGCGAGACGCTGGGCGCCAACCTGCACTTGAGTGTGCGCGGCGACAACGCGCACCACATGGTCGAGGCCTGCTTCAAGGTGGTGGCGCGCACGCTGCGCCAGGCGATCCGCCGCGAGGGCAGCGAGCTGCCCAGCACCAAGGGCGCGCTGTGATGAGCGTGGTCCTGGTCGACGCCGGCGGCACCAACATCGGCTCGGTGCGCTACGCGCTGCAGCGGCTGGGCGTGGATGCCGCATTGACCGCCGACGCGGCGACGATCCGCGCCGCCGACAAGGTGATCCTGCCCGGCGTCGGCGCGGCCGGCCCCGGCATGGCACGGCTGCGTGAGCTGGATCTGGTCGAGCTGCTGCGCTCGCTGAAGCAGCCTGTGCTCGGCGTCTGCCTGGGCATGCAGCTGTTGTGCGCGCATTCGGAAGAGGGCGATATCGAGTGCCTCGGTCTGATCCCGGCGTCGGTGCGCCGTTTCTCCGAGGCCCCCGATTTGCGCGTGCCGCACATGGGCTGGAACCTGTTGAGCGCGAAGCAGGCGCATCCCTTGCTGGCCGGGCTGGGCGACGATGAGCAGGCGTACTTCGTGCACAGCTATGCGGTGCCGGTGAGCGACTGGACCCTCGCCACCAGCGACTACGGCGAGGCATTTTCCGCCGTGATCGCGCGCGACAACTACTACGGCATGCAATTCCATCCCGAGCGCTCCGCTGCCGTCGGCGCGAAGCTCCTCAAGAACTTCCTCGAACTATGAACTTCGACGTGATCCCCGCGATCGACCTGCGCGGCGGCCAGGTGGTGCGCCTGAAACAAGGCGACTATGCGCAGCAGACCACGTATGCGGCCGATCCGCGTGAACTGGCGCGGCGTTACGCCGACGCCGGCGCACGCTGGTTGCACCTGGTCGATCTGGATGGTGCGCGCTCGGGTCGGCTCGACAATCTCGCGGTGATCCGCTCGATCGCGGCAGATGGCATGCAGGTCCAGGCCGGCGGTGGGGTGCGTGACGAAGTGGACCTGCAACGTTTGTTCGACGCCGGCGTGCAGCGTGTGGTGCTGGGCAGCGTGGCGATCCGCGATCCCGAACTTGTGGCCGGCTGGCTGGACAAACACGGCGCTGAACGGCTAACTCTTGCCCTCGACACGCGCCGCATCGACGGCCGCTGGACCCTGCCCAGCGCCGGCTGGACCGAAACCGAGGCGCGCACGCTGGACGAGCTGGCGCCGTGGTACGCCGCGCGCGGCGCGCGCCACCTGCTGTGTACCGACATTGACCGTGACGGCATGCTGGCCGGCTTCAATCTCGATCTCTATCGCCATCTCGCCGGCACGGTGCCGTCACTGGCCGTGCAGGCGTCCGGCGGTGTGCGCTCGCTGGACGACATCCGCGCCGCGCGCGAGGCAGGTGCGCAGGGCGTGATCCTCGGCCGCGCGCTGCTGGAAGGGCGCTTCACCGTCGAGGAGGCATTGGCATGCTGAGCCGACGCATCATTCCCTGCCTGGACGTGCGCGACGGCAAGGTGGTCAAGGGCGTGCGCTTTCGCGATCACGTGGTGATGGGCGAGATCGTCGATCTCGCGCTGCGTTATCGCGACGAGGGTGCCGACGAGCTGGTGTTCTACGACATCACTGCCAGCCCCGAGGGGCGCAGCGTGGACCGTGGCTGGGTCGAGAAGGTTGCCCGGGTGATCGACATCCCGTTCTGCGTGGCCGGCGGCATCCGCTCGGTCGACGACGCGCGTGCGGTGCTGCATGCCGGTGCGGACAAGATCTCGGTGAACTCGCCGGCGCTGGAGCGGCCCGGGTTGATCGACGAGCTCGCTGCCGCGTTCGGCGTGCAATGCGTGGTGGTCGGCATCGACTCGCTACGCGATGCCGACGACGAATGGCGGGTACACCAGTACACCGGCGATCCCGCGAAGACGCAGGCTCTGCCGCGCCGCACGCTGGACTGGATGGTCGAGGCGCAGCAGCGGGGTGCCGGCGAGATCGTGCTGAACTGCATGGGCAGCGACGGCGTGCGCCGTGGCTATGACCTGGAGCAATTGTCGGTGGCACGCGCGGTCTGCCATGTGCCGTTGGTTGCTTCCGGCGGCGCCGGTACGCCGCAGCATTTCCGCGACGCGTTCGTCGAGGCCGACGTAGACGGCGCGCTGGCCGCCAGCGTGTTCCACTCGGGCGCGATCGCGATTCCCGAACTCAAGCAGTATCTGCACGGGCAAGGTGTAGCGGTGCGCCTGTGAACGATTAGGAAAACAGCGGCCTGTCTGCCGTCGAAGTTTGGTTGGCCGGAAACCCACCGTTACC
>NZ_BAAAFK010000001.1:1448091-1554854 GCF_039523495.1 Rhodanobacter soli
TGACGCGAGTTACGCTCAGTGCGAACGGAAGTTGGCTCAATTGCACTGCCAATCAGGAACAACGATGAACAACGATTCCAGTACCGATGTCAGCCGCCTCGACTGGGCCAAGGGCGACGGCCTGCTGCCGGCGATCGTGCAGCACTGGCTGAGCGGCGAGGTGCTGATGCTCGGCTACATGAACGCCGAGGCGCTGGCGCAGACCCAGGCCAGCGGTCGCGTGACGTTCTATAGCCGCAGCAAGCAGCGGTTGTGGACCAAGGGCGAGAGCTCCGGCCACGTGCTGGCGCTGAAGTCGGTCCGCATCGACTGCGACGCCGATACCTTGCTGGTCCAGGCCGAGCCGCATGGCCCGACTTGCCACCTCGGCACGTCCAGCTGTTTCGGCGAGACCGTGCGGCCACCGCTGGGTTTCCTCGCCGAGCTCGACGCGCTGGTTGCGCAGCGCCATGCCGAGCGGCCGGCAGGCAGTTACACCACCAGACTGTTCGAAGGCGGCATGCGCCGGATCGCGCAGAAAGTGGGCGAAGAAGGTGTCGAGACGGCGTTGGCCGCGGTAGTGCAGGACGATGCCGAACTGCTCGGCGAGGCGGCGGACCTGGTCTTCCATCTCACCGTGGCGCTGCGCGCGCGTAGGCTCGGCTTGGCCGATGTTGCCCGCGTGCTGGCCGACAGGCATGCGGGGCGTGGCTGAGTCGATTTACTGTGGGGTGGCGACGGAGGCGCTGCCGGCCGGTGTCGCTGGTTTGAATGGCAGCGTCGGCCCTGGGGTGACCCCCCTGCGCCACAAGGCGAGCTGCGCGGCGATGCCGCTGCCGATGTCGATCTGCGGTTCCGATGGCGTCAGCTTGTCCCGTTTCTCCCACTGGCTGATCTCGCCGCTGGCTTGCCTGAAGGCGTCGATGAAATTGTCGGTATGGTTCAGTGCATCGACCAGCCAGGCTTTGCCGAAATAGGTGATGTCCGAATCGCTGCCGCAGCCGAATGAACTGCGGTCGGCGCGGGCGGCGGTGAGCACCAGGGTGCCGGGGCCGCGCAGCGGCGGCACGAAGCCGCCGGAATAGCAGGCGTTGACCACCACCACCTTCCACTTGAACGGGTGCATCGCCAGGATGCCGGCCAGGTCGCTGGCGCCGAGCTGATCCAGCGGCAGCGGGTCCATGTCGACCAGCAGGCTGTGGTCCTCGCTGCCGTGGCTGGTGAGGTACAGCAGCAGGATGTCCTGGTCCGGCTGCATCACCTTGCCCAGGCCTTCGAGCGCGGTTTCCAGGTTGCTCCAGCTGGCCAGCGGCCGGCTGGTCAGGCTGGCCGGGTTGTTCTCCAGCACCAGGCTGTGGGTGGTGGCGCCGAAGCGCTGCGCGAACAGCTGCGCGGCGTATGCGGCTTCATTGCGGAACACGTCCTCGCTGCCGTCACCGGCGAAGACGAGCAGGTACAGGTTGGGTTTGCCGGGTATGCGCGGACTGAGCTCCGCTAGTGCGTCGCGCATCATCCGCGGCTGCGCGTACAACACCTGTTCCGGGGTTGGTGCGTGGCCAGGCCAGCTGTCGACATCGGCATCGCTGTCCAGCGCGGCGTCCGGGTCTACGCTGGCGGATGCCGCAGGCGCGGGATGACCGACGAGCGATGGCATCACCGGCGGGCCAGGCCACCACGTCGCCAGCAGCACCCCGGCGGCGAACGCAAGCAGGACGGTCAGGGCGTTACGCATGGCGGGCTCGCGCGGCGGGTTCAGGGCGTGATCGCGTCGAAGTCGCGATAGACAGGGTGGCGCGGCGATTCGGGCAGGTCCTGCGGCGCACGCACCAGCCAGCCGGTGTGGAAGCCAGCGGCCCGCGCGGCGTCGAGTTCCTCCACGATGTCGGAGAGGAACAGCAGGTGCCGGGGTTCCTCGCCGATCGCTTCGGCGATGCGCCGGTAGGATTCGGTTTCGCGCTTCGGGCCGGTTTCGGTATCGAAGTAGCCGGCAAACAGCGCACTCAGGTCGCCTGCCTCGCTATGGTGGAAGAACAGCTGCTGCGCCGGCACCGAGCCGGAAGAGTAGACGTACAGCCGCAACCCGTCGGCGCGCCAGTCGCGCAGTCGCGCGGCGACTTCCGGATAGATGTGGGCGCGGTAGTCGCCGGCCTCGTAGCCATCCTTCCAGATCATGCCCTGCAGCGCCTTCAGCGCGGTGGACTTGCGATCCTGGTCGATCCACTGCAGCAGCAGTTCGATGATGTCCTGCCGGCGGGCTTCCGCCAGCCCGGCTTCCATGGCTGCCTCGTGCAGCCAGTGCTGCACCTCGGGCTTGGTGCTGTGGGTTTCGACGAAGGCCGGCAGCCGCTTGCGCGCGTACGGAAACAGCACGTCGCGGACGAAGTCGATCGAACTGGTGGTGCCTTCGATGTCGGTGACGATGGCGCGGATTTCGATCATGGCAGCGGCGGCGTAGGTGGGCAGGCCAGCATAAACGAACGGTGCGTCGGCGGCCGTTATCAGCCCGGCTGGTGCGGCTGCATCCGCGGGAACTGCTGCGAGATGTCGTCGCCGGTGAAGTTGGCCACCCAGCCTTCCTTGTTGGTGAACAGCCGGATCGCCACGAAATAGGGTGATTCGCTCATGTCGAACCAGTGGCGGGTACCGTCCGGCACGCCGATCAGGTCGCCCTGTTCGCACAGCACGTCGTAGACCTTGCCGCCGATGTGCAGGGTGAACTGGCCGGCGCCGGCGACGAAGAAACGCACTTCGTCCTCGCTGTGGGTGTGTTCGCTGAGGAATTTCTGGCGCAGCACGGCGCGGTCGGGGTGATCGGGGGCGAGGCTGATCACGTCGACAGCCTGGTAACCCTTTTCGCCCATCAGCCGGTCGATGTCGCCGCGATAGGCCGCGATCACCTCGTCCTGGCTGGCGCCCGGCGCGATCGGCTGGCTGGCATCCCACTGTTCGAAGCGGACGCCGACCTTGCCCAGCTCGGCGGCAATCGTGGCGTGCTCGTCGATCACCGCCAGCGGCGATTGCGGCCGGGTTTCGTCGAAGATGCGCAATCGGCTCATGATGCCCTCAGCTTTTTCAGGTCAAGTTCGCAGTCGAGCAGGAACTCCAGCGCTTCCAGATGGCGCTGGGTTTCGGCCATGTCGCGGCCCCAGGTGTAGATGCCGTGGCCATCGATCAGGTAGGCGTGCAGCGGCTTGCCCGCGTCCAGCCAGGCATCGACCCGGGCCACCAGTTCGGGCATGTGCTGGGTGTTCGGGAACACCGGGATCTCCAGCACGCTCTCGTGGGTGTGGTAGCCGGTGATTGCCTTCTGCAGCTCCCAGCCCTGCAGGCGCACGGCACCATCGGCGGCAAACAGCCGCGACGCCACGCTTTGCGTGCGCGAGTGGGTGTGCAATACCGCATTCATCTCCGGCCAGCGCCGGTAGACCTGGGTGTGCAGTGCCGTCTCGGCGCTGGGGCGGGCATCGGTGCCGACGGCATTCCCGTCCAGGTCGATCAGCATGATGTCGTCACGGCCGAGCCTCCCCTTGTGCCGGCCGGAGATGGTGATTGCCGCGTGGTCGGCATCGACCCGCATCGAGAAGTTGCTGCTGGTCGCCGGTGTCCAGCCGAGCACGGACAGCTCGCGGGCGGCGTCGGCAATGGCGTCGGCGCGCTGCTCGAACAGACTGGCGGGGATCGTGGCTGGAAGGGCCTGGCTCATGCGGTTTGGACGTCCAAATGAGCACAGACTATAACATGCACCCGGCGCTTTCCTGGCTGGAATGAGAGCCATTCTCGCAAGTCAGGAAAAGTTCGGGCGGTGGGCGTAGCATCGGCATGAGTCCGACGCGGGGTGCGCCGGACAGATCCCGACGGAGGCTTGCCCATGTCGAAAGAACAAGATATCGAATCGCGTCGCCGATTCCTCAAAGTGGCTGCCGGCACCACGGCGGCAGCGGTGGTATTCGGTGGCTTGCCGCGCTTTGCGCGTGCGGCGGACCTGCCGCCGGTGAGCGAGTCGGACCCGACCGCGAAGGCATTGGGCTACGTGGAAGATGCCAGCAAGACCACCAACGCCAAGTACAAGGCCGGCGACGACTGCACGAACTGCCAGTTCTATACCGGCGGTGCTACCGGTCGCGGGTCGTGTCAGCTGTTCCCCGGCAAATCGGTGAACGCGAAAGGCTGGTGCGTGTCGCACACGCCGAAGAAGGCCTGATCGCCTCCCGATCACACTGAGAATTCCGCCATGCAAAAGGCCGGCTGATCGCCGGCCTTTTTGTTTTCGCTGACTGGGAGCGGGGCGGAAAGGGCGGTGCGCGGACAAAAGTGCGGCCCGGACACATCAGGTTGAGGAGCTTACCCACCTGACACGCCGAGCCGCGATCCGGGGCCCACTGCCAAGTGATCAACCCGCGGACTGAGGATGATACTCCCGAGTTCGGCGAAAGGGCGACCGGCCCCTCGATTTCTCTTGAAAAGTTCTCGTTAAATAGTGTAAAAACAATAACTTGTCGTCAAATTTGTAAGATTTACCGCGAATTTTACCATTTTACGACGATAGGCGTAGTTCGCCGACAAAAAGCGAAAATGGCTGGTTTTTACCGACATTCACCGAAATTGATGGATCAGGGTTTCGGGGTGTCGGCCATGGTGCGGCGCAGGTGGCTATGGCGGTTGCCGTAACCGAAATAGATCACCAGCCCGAGGATGGTCCAGGCGACCATCAGCGACCAGTTGTACCAGGCCATCGTGGACAGCAGGGCAAGACAGCTGAGGATGCCGAGCGTGCAGATCACCGGTGCGAACGGCACGCGGAAGGTGCGTGGCAGCTCCGGCCGGGTATGCCGAAGGATCCACACGCCGGCGCATACCGCCATGAATGCGATCAGCGTCCCCATCGACACCAGGTCGCCCAGCACGTCCAGCGGGAAGATTGCCGCGAGCAGCGCGATGCCGGCGCCGGTGATCAACGTGTTCAGGTGCGGTGTGCGGTAGCGCGGGTGGATTCGCGTGAATACCTTCGGCAGCATGCCGTCGCGGCCCATGATCATGAAGATGCGCGGCTGCGCGATGATCATCACCAGCACCACCGACGACAGCCCCAGCAGTGCGCCGACCTCCACCAGCCAGCGCAGCCATTCCAGTTGCGGGTGCCCGTGCAAGGCAGTCACCACCGGCTCGTTGGTACCGAGCAGGGTGTACGAGCTGAGGCCGGTCATCACGGCGGCCATCGCGATGTACAGCACGGTGCAGATCGCCAGCGAGGCGAGGATGCCGATCGGCAGGTCGCGTTGCGGGTTGCGTGATTCCTGCGCCGCCACCGAAGTGGCCTCGAAGCCGATGTAGGCGAAGAACACCATCGCCGCCCCGCGCAGCACGCCGCCCCAACCGTATTTGTATTGGCCTTGCGACTCGGGCACGAACGGGGTCCAGTTGGACGGGTCGACGTAACGCCAGCCAACCACGATCACCAGGGTGATCAGGCCGACCTTGAGCGCCACCATTACCGCGTTCGCCAAGCTCGACTCGCGGATGCCCACGTAGCAGATCCAGGTCAGCAACAGGATGAGTACCACCGCCGGCAGGTTGAACAACGCGCCGGTGGCGACCAGTTCGTGGTCGGCGGTGAAAGCCAGCGGCGCATTGGTCAGCGCCGCGGGCAGACTGAGATCCATGTTGAACGTGGTACCGATGTGCTCGAGCAGGCTGAGGAAATAGCCGGTCCAGCTCACCGCCACCGCGGAGGCGGACACGCCGTATTCCAGCACCAGGTTCCAGCCGATGAACCACGCCATCAGCTCGCCGAGCGTCGCGTAGGCATAAGAATAGGCGCTGCCGGACACCGGGATCAGGGTGGCGAACTCGGCATAGCACAGCGCAGTGAACGTGCTGCAGATCGCGGCCAGGATGAACGACAGGATCACCGCCGGGCCGGCATGGTCGGCTGCTGCCTGGCCGGTAATCACGAAGATGCCGCCGCCGATCACTGCGCCGATACCCAACGCGGTCAACCCCCATGGACCGAGCGTGCGACGCAGGGTGGGGCCGTGGGTATCGTCGGGTTCGTTGAAATCGGTCTTGCGGGCGAGCAACTGCTTGAGCATGGGCGGTCGTCTTTGGAAGCGGCGGTGTTCGGTTCTGTTTGGGGGCGTCGCAAACACAGCGGCCGGCGTTGTTGGCGCCGGCCGCCGGGTGTCAATGCATGCCCTGTCGCAACTTGCTGTGGCGGTAGCCGTAGAAGGCGTAGATCAGGAAACCGATGGCGATCCAGCCGACCATCAACGGCCAGCGCACCTGGAAGGCCTGCCAGAACAGGAACAGGCAGGCGAGCGCGCCCAGCGGGCAGACGAGCCACGGCAGCGGAACGCGGAACGCGCGCGGGAGATCCGGGCGGGTGCGGCGCAATACCAGCACGCCGATGCACACGGTGGCGAAGGCCAGCAAGGTGCCCATCGAGACCAGGTCGCCGAGCACATCCACTGGGAACAGACCCGCCAGCACGGCAGCGATTGCGCCGACGATGATGGTGCCGATGTACGGCGTGCGGTGCTTCGAATGCAGCTTGCCCAGTGCCTTGGGCATCAGGCCATCACGCGACATCGAATAGAAGATGCGCGGCTGGCCCATCAGCATCACCAGCACCACCGAGCTCAGGCCTGCCAGTGCGGCGAAGACCACCAGGATCTTCAGCGTGCCCAGGAGGTAGCTGGCGCCGCTGCCCGCGGTAACCGTGCCGAGCACGTAGTTGATCGCGGTGGCCACCGGCTCCGGCGTATTGAGCATGCGGAACGGCGTGGTGCCAGTCATCACGGCTGCCATCGCCACATACAGCACGGTACAGATCAGCAGCGAACCGAGGATGCCGATCGGCATGTCGCGCTGGGGATTCTTCGCTTCGCCAGCGGCGGTGGAAACCGCGTCGAAACCGATATAGGCGAAGAACACCAGGGTGGCGCCGCGGTAGATGCCGCTCCAGCCGAACTTCGAACCGCCCTCGTTCGCCGGGATGAATGGATGCCACAGGTCGGCGTTGATGTAATTGAACATGACGATCAGGAACAACACGATCACGGTGACCTTGATGGCCACGATGATCGCGTTGACGGTTGCCGACTGGGTGATGCCGAGATAGCACAGCCAGCTGATCGCACCGACGATCAGGATCGCCGGCAGGTTGATCAGCGCGCCGGTGAACACCAGTGCGTGGCCGCCTTCGGCAAACGTGAGTGGGGCCGAGGAGAGCGCCGCCGGCAGGTTGAAATTCAATCCCGACATGGAACTGAGCATGCGCAGCATTTCGCCGAAGTACCCCGACCACGCCACCGCGACGGTCGATGCCGCGAACAGGTATTCGAGCACCAGGGCCCAGCCGACGAACCAGGCAACCACTTCGCCGAGGGTTGCGTAGGAATACGAATAAGCGCTGCCGGACACCGGCAGCATCGCGGCGAACTCGGCGTAGCACATGCCAGCCAGTCCGCAGGCGACGGCAGCAATCAGGAAGCTGATGATCAGCGCGGGGCCGGCAAACTGGGCGGCGGCGGTGCCGGTGATGGCGAAAATGCCCGCGCCGATCACGGCACCGATACCGAGCATGACCAGATGCCGCGCGGTCAGCACGCGCTTGAGGGTTACCTCGCCCTCCGGGCCACCCTCGACTGGTTCGCCCGCGTCCACACGAGGCATTGCCTCAATGCTGTGAGTGGCAAATAGACCCTTTATCATCTAGCTCCCCTTCGGTGATGTCGCCCGTCGTCCGCTCTGTGGCGGTTGACGCAGGTACGGGCAAGGCAATGGCGGGCCAACATAGCCCAGCATCCGAGGTAGTACAAGTTTCGTTCCAGTCGCGCAAAAAGCTGCCGCGATGAGCTTTCAACCACTCCAGCGGATGTCCATGCAACAACCCACCATCTTCATGATCCGTGCGCTCCAGCGCTACTGTGACCAATGGCAGGGGGAGTCGGCGGTGGTCGCGCAGTTCGACGCATTCCTGCATACGCAGGCGGATGTTTTCTCGCGCAGCAACCGCAGTGGACACTTCACCGGTTCGTCGTGGCTGGTCAGTGCGGACGGTACGCGCGTGCTCTTGATGCACCATCGCAAACTGGGCCGCTGGCTGCAGCCAGGGGGGCACGCCGACGGTGATCCGGAGCTGGCGCGGGTCGCATTGCGCGAAGCGCAGGAGGAAACCGGCGTGGCCGGGCTGCATGTCGAAGGCGACATTTTCGATATCGATCGACATCGCATTCCTGCACGAGGGGATGAGCCGGAGCATTGGCACTACGACGTGCGTTACGTGGTGCGTGCGGGTGCCGACGAACGCTTTGCGGTGAACCAGGAGTCGCGCGCACTGGCGTGGCGATCGGTGGCTGACGTGGCTGCTGACGACAGCCTGGATGCCTCGTTGCGACGCATGGCGCGCAAGTGGCTGGCGAACGCGTAAGGCGCGCATTGCCCGCGGACGTTCGATGCGTTGGCGCAGAAGCGGCGGGCAGTGTGCGTCCTATGCGTATTTCGCCGGGGCCGGGTTGAGGTGGCCGCAGGCGTCGCAGGTGCGCGCTTCGCGCGAGCCGTAGAAGCGCTCGAACACCGGCGGAAAATCGCGCTCGATGCTGTCGAGCACGAAGTACTCCTGGTACAGCTTGTGGTTGCACCGTTCGCAGAACCACATCAGGCCGTCTTTTTCGCCGGCGACGCGGCGGCGCTCGATCACCAGCCCGATGGAGCCGGCGGCACGGTTCGGCGAATGCGGCACGCGTGGTGGCAGGTAGAAGATTTCGCCGGCGCGCAACGGGATGTCCTGAGCCATGCCGTCGACCTGCACTTTCAACGTGATCTCGCCCTCGAGTTGATAGAAAAACTCGGGGCCTTCGTCATAGTGATAGTCGGTGCGTGCGTTCGGGCCGCCCACGATCATGATGATGAAGTCGCCGTCGACGATGCACTTGTTGCCCACCGGCGGCTTCAGCAGGTGACGGTGCTCGTCGATCCAGCGCTCGAGATTGATGGGCGGCAGCAAGGCCATGGCGGTGGTTCCTGGAGAAGTAACGAACACCTTAGCGCCGCCGTGGCGGCAAAAAAAGTCGCGACGGCTCAGACCTCCAGCGTCGCCAGGTCGCCCTTTTCCTCCAGCCAGGCCTTGCGGTCGCCGGCGCGTTTCTTGGCCAGCAGCATGTCCATCAGCCTGGCGGTGCCATCGTCGTCGCCGACGGTCAGCTGTACGAGTCGGCGCGTGTCCGGGTGGATCGTCGATTCGCGCAATTGCGGCGGGTTCATCTCGCCCAGGCCCTTGAAGCGGGTGGTGCTGACCGCGCCTTTCATCTTCTCGCGCTCGACCCGCTGCAGCATCGCTTCCTTCTCGCTTTCGTCGAGGCAGTAGAACACCTGCTTGCCGACGTCGACGCGAAACAGCGGCGGCATTGCGACGAACACGTGGCCCTCGCTGACCAGCCGCGGGAAATGGCGCAGGAACAGTGCGGCCAGCAAGGTGGCGATGTGCAGGCCGTCGGAGTCGGCGTCGGCGAGGATGATCACCTTGCCGTAGCGCAGGCTGGACAGGTCGTCCTTGCCCGGGTCGCAGCCGATCGCCACGGCCAGGTTGTGCACTTCTTCCGAGGCCAGCACCGAGGTCGATTCGACTTCCCAGGTGTTGAGGATCTTGCCGCGCAGCGGCAGGATCGCCTGGAACTCCTTGTCGCGCGCCTGCTTGGCGCTGCCGCCGGCGGAGTCGCCCTCGACCAGGAACAGTTCGGTGCGGCTGAGGTCGGTGGCGGTGCAGTCGGCCAGCTTGCCTGGCAGTTGCGGGCCCTGGGTGATCTTCTTGCGGACGATCTGCTTGGCGGCTTTCAGCCGCGCACTGGCGCGCTCGATCGCCAGCTGGGCAATGCGCTCGCCCATCTCCACATTCTGGTTCAGCCACAGGCTGAAAGCGTCGTGGATGACGTTCTCGACCATCCCGGCGGTCTGCCGGGAGGACAGCCGCTCCTTGGTCTGGCCGGCGAACTGCGGATCCTGCAGCCGCGTCGACAGCACGAACGACAGCCGCTCCCATACGTCTTCCGGCGCCAGCTTCACGCCGCGCGGCAGCAGGTTGCGGATGTCGCAGAACTCGCGGATCGCGGTGGTCAGGCCGGTGCGCAGGCCGTTGACGTGGGTGCCGCCCTGCGCGGTGGGGATCAGGTTGACGTAGCTCTCCTGCACCAGCTCGCCTTCCGGCAGCCAGGCCAGCGCCACTTCCAGGCCTTCGACGTCGCGCGCCATGTGGTGCACGAACAGCTCGTTCGGCAACGCTTCGGTGCCGTCGAGTTCGCCGCGCAGGTAGTCGTGCAGGCCGTCCACGTAATGCCACTCGATGACTTCGCCACTGGCTTCGTCGGTGAGCTTCACGTTGAGACCGGCGCACAGCACGGCCTTGGCACGCAGCAGATGCTTGAGCTTGCCCAGCGAGATCTTCGGCGAGTCGAAATACTTCGCTTCCGGCCAGAACTTCAGCGTGGTACCGCTGCGCCGTTTCGGCACCGTACCGATGACTTCCAGCTCGCTGACCTTGTCGCCGTGCTCGAACACCATCCGGTATTCGGAACCGTCGCGGCGGATCGTCACCTCCACCCGGTCGGAGAGCGCATTGACCACCGATACGCCGACGCCGTGCAGGCCACCGGAGAAGTTGTAGTTCTTGCCGTTGAACTTACCGCCGGCGTGCAGCCGGGTCATGATCAGTTCGACGCCGGAAACGCCTTCCTCGGGGTGGATGTCCACCGGCATGCCGCGGCCGTCGTCGCTCACTTCCACCGAGCCGTCGTCGTGCAGCACCACCTCGATCGTCTTCGCGTGACCGGCCAGCGCCTCGTCCACCGAGTTGTCCACCACCTCCTGCACCAGATGGTTCGGGCGGGTGGTGTCGGTATACATGCCGGGGCGGCGTTTGACCGGATCCAGGCCGGAGAGGACTTCGATGTCGGCGGCGTTGTAGCGACTGCTCATGCGTGTGTTTCGATCCGGTAAAGACGACAAAGCATGGGGCGCGCAGGCGGGCAGGGTCAAGCCGGCCAGGGTCGATCAGCGATAACCTTGCGCCTGCAGCGAGAACAAGTGGGCGTAGTGGCCGGCCAGCGCCATCAGCTGTTCGTGGCTGCCGTGTTCCACGATGCGGCCGTCCTGGATCACGATGATCTGGTCGGCCATGCGCACGGTGGAGAAGCGGTGCGAGATCAGGATCGCGATGCGGTTGCCGGCCAGTTCGCGGAAGTGTTCGAAGATGGTCGCCTCGGCGGCGGCGTCCATCGCCGCGGTAGGCTCGTCCAGCACCAGGATGTCGGCGCGCGAACGCATGAACGCACGCGCCAGCGCGATCTTCTGCCACTGCCCGCCGGACAGCTCGCGGCCATCGCGGAACCATTTGCCGAGCTGGGTCTCGAAGCCGGCCGGCAGGCTGTCGATGAAGTCGCTGGCCATGCCCTTGTCGCTGGCCTCGCGCCAGCGGGCTTCGTCCTCGAAGTGGCTGACGTCGCCGGCGCCGACGTTTTCGCCCACGCGCATCTGGTAGCGCGCGAAGTCCTGGAAGATCACGCCGATGCGTTGCAGCAGGGTGCTTTCGTCCCAGTCGCGCAAGTCGGTGCCGTCGAGCAGGATGCGGCCGCTGTCCGGCGCATACAGTCGCGTCAGCAGCTTGATCAGGGTGGTCTTGCCGGAGCCGTTCTGGCCGACCAGGGCCAGCGATTCGCCGGGGCGGATGTGCAGGTTGATGTCGTGCAGCGTGGGCTCGCTCGCGCCGGGGTAGGTGAAACCGACATGCTCGAAGCGGATGCCGTCATCGGGCCTTGCGCCGCGTTGCGCGACACCCAGCGAAGGCGGCACCGGGGTTTCCAGGTATTCGTAGAGGGTGGACAGGTACAGGTTGTCCTCGTACATGCCGCCGATCGCCGACAACATCGCCGACACCGCCGCCTGGCCCTGGCGGAACAGCATCAGGTACATCGTCATCTGGCCCAGCGTGATGCGCGCGACCACCGTGCTGGCGGCGATCCACGCGTACGCGCCGTACAGCGTGAGCGTGCCGAGCAGGCCCAGCCCGAAGCCCCAGCTCTCGCGGCGCACGGTGAGGTCGCGGTCGTCGCTGTAGAGCTTGTCGAAGATGTCGCGGTAGCGGCCCAGCAGCAGCGGGCCGAGGCCGAACAGCTTCACTTCCTTGGCATGGTCCTCGCGCGCCAGCACGGTTTCCAGGTACAGCTGCATGCGCGTTTCCGGCGAGCGCCAGCGGAACAGCCGGAACGCGTCGCCGGAGAACTTCGTCTCGGCAAAGAACGATGGCAGGCCGGCCAGCAGCAGAACGGCCACCGCCCAGGGCGAGAACTGGAACAGCAGGCTGCCGTAGCTGACCAGCGAGATCGCGTTCTGGCCCAGCCCGAACGTGCGCGTCACCAGCGACAGCGGCCGGCTCGATGCCTCGCGGCGGGCGCGGGTGAGCTTGTCGTAGAACTCCGAATCCTCGAAGTGCGCCAGCTGCAGGGTGAGCGCCTTCTCCAGGATCATCACGTTGACGCGCTGCCCCAGTTGCGCACGCAGCAGCGACTGGCACATCGACAGTCCGCGCTGCGCGCCGGCCAATGCCGCCACCAGCACGCCTTCCAGTGCCACCCATTCGAATACCGGCCGCAAGAAGGCATGGCCACTGGCGGTCCATGACCGGCTGGCGTTGACCACCGCGTCGACGATGTGCGCACCGACGTACGCCACGCCGGCCGGCAGCAGGCCGGCGACCAGGGTCAGCAGCGCCAGCGCGATGGTCAGCGGCCGGCTGGTACTCCACACCAGTTCCAGCGCCCGCCCGCTGTAGCGGAACACGCCCAGGAAGCTGCGCGTGAGCCCGGTCGATTCGGCAGGTTCGGGGGAATGGTGGGGCGGCACGGGGGAAGTCGTCAGGTCGTCGGCGCCGTTCGCGCGGAACTCCCGAGATGGGGGCCGCGCCGCTTCACGCAAGACGGGAGGCGCGCCGCCTCGCGCCAGTCAGTGCAGCTGAACTTCCACGACCTGCCGGTCCGGCTGGTACAGCGCCGGGAACAGCCGCTTCAGCTGCGCCACCTTCGGCGCGTCGTTGATGACGATGTACGGGTTGCCGGGATGTTCGCTGAAGTAATGCTGGTGGTACGCCTCGGCGGGATAGAACGCCTGCAGCGGCACCACCTGGGTCACGATCGGCGCCGGGAAGGATTTGGCCGCGGTCAGTTGCGCGATGTAGCTGCTGGCGATCCGCTGCTGCTCGGCGTTGCCGTAGAAGATCACCGAGCGGTACTGCGTGCCGCTGTCCGGGCCTTGCCGGTTGAGTTCCGTCGGGTCGAGCGCAACCGAGAAGAACACCTGCAGCAGCGTGCCGTAGCTGACCTCGGCTGGGTCGTAGTGCACCTGCACCGATTCGGCGTGGCCGGTATCGCCCTCGCTGACCTCGTCGTAGTGCGCCGTGTCGGCGTTGCCGCCGGAGTAGCCGGCGATCACCTGGTGCACGCCCTTGACGTGTTCGAACACCGCCTCGATGCCCCAGAAGCAGCCGCCCGCCAGCACCGCGACCTGCTCGCCGTGGGCGGTGGTTTTCGTCGCATCGACGGTCGGTGCCGGGAGCGCGTCGCTGCGGGCGGACACCGGCTGGCACGCGCTCATGCCCAGCATCAGCAGGGCGACCAGCGGGATGACATGGAGTGGGCTGCGATGGATCATGTTGCGCCTCGCCGGAATGGCCATAAGGTGGCCCGTACCTGTTCTTCGTCGGGCCTGGGCCATGGGTTACCTTTACCGCGTCGGCCGGCCGGGTACCATCACCGGCGGTCGGTCTTCATGGAGTACGGGATGCACGGTTCCATCGATCTGGACGCCTATCTGCGGCGCGTCGGCTGGCATGGCGGTGTTGCTGCCGACAAACCCACCTTGCGTGGTCTGGCGGTGGCGCATGTGGCCGCGATCCCGTTCGAGAACCTCAACCCGCTGCTCGGCCTGCCGGTCGAACTGGATACGCCGGCGCTGGAACGCAAACTGGTGCACGACGGCCGCGGCGGCTACTGCTTCGAGCAGAACCTGCTGTTCGCCGCGGTGTTGCGGACGATCGGTTTCGAGGTGTCAGGGTTGATCGCGCGCGTGCTGTGGCAGCACCCGGAAGATGCCGTCACCGCGCAGACCCACATGTTGCTGCGCGTCGATCTGGATGGCGGAAGCTGGCTGGCAGACGTCGGCTTCGGCAACCAGGTGCTGACCGGCGCGTTGCGGCTGCAGGCCGACGTCGAACAGGCGACCGGCCACGAACCGTTCCGGCTGATCGTGCATGACGGCGACTGGCGCATGCAGTCGCTCGTGCACGGGCAATGGTTGTCGCTGTACCGCTTCGACCTGCGGCCCAGTCAGATGGTCGACTACGTGGTGGCCAACCATTACGTATCCACGCATCCGGCGTCGCGCTTCCCGAGCAACCTGATCGCGGCGCGCACCACCGCCGATCGACGCATGAGTCTGCTCAACCATGAGTACACCGTGCGCCGGCTCGGTCGCGAACCCGAGCGGCACAGCTTGCGCGACAGCGCCGCGATACGGCGCGTGCTGGAAGAAGAATTCCTGTTGCGCCTGCCCGTGCACGTCGACCTCGATCGGCGGCTGGACAGCCTGCCGGGTTAGGCCTGCGGATCGGCCAACACGTGGATTTCCACGTCGTCGATGCCGACCACCTGGCCTGCGTGGATCTTGCAGGTCTTGCGCAGCTCCATGGCGCCGTCGACGCGCACCGCGCCGCTGGCCACGATCGCCTTGCCGGCGCCGCCGCTGTCGCACAGGCCGACCAGCTTCAACAGCATGTTGAGCTCGACGTAGTCGCCTTCCAGTTCAAAGTCGATGGTTTGCATGGTTTTCCAGGGTGAGGGGAACGGCCCGCTTTCAGGCGGACGGATGATGGTCGTCGAACGCGCTGTTGGGCAGCGCCAGGAACGCGAACCACGGCATGTCGTGATCGCTGCCGAAGGTGGCTGCATCATCGAGGATGCCGAGCAGGATGTCGTAGTCCGCTGCGGCGGACTGGCGCAGTTCGTCGGTGTGCTCGAACAGCAGCACGTAGCCCCAGGCGGGCATCCAGCCGAGATCGCGCAGGCAGTCGGCCAGGGCGTCCCAGTTGTGGCCGAACGTGGTCGGCAGCTGCAGCGACGCGGCGAGCCGGCGCAGCAGTTCGCCCTTGTCGCGGCAGCCGGCGAGGTCGGTGCGGCAGACGCACAGCTCGTCGCGGGCGGCGGCGCGCGCGAGCCGGTCGAGATCGTTGACGCCGACGAAGTACACCCCGCTCTGGGTGGGCTTGGTCAGGTCCAGGTCGAAACCGTGCGGACTCATCGGTCCACCTCGAAACGACGGAAGCTGCGGTAATGATCATCGGTGTAATACCAGATCACCGGCGGCGTGCCGCCGGTGATGATGCGCCGCGCGCCGCGGTTGCGCGCGCCGGGCGTCTCCACCGTGTACTCATGGTAATAGCCGCGCGGCTGCTGCGGCAGCAGGCCCTCGTAGTTGCCGAACACGCCGCCGTCCTGGCTGTGCTCGAACGGACCGCCGCGGGCGATCCGATCCAGCGTGGCATGTGCCTCTGCCGGCAGGAATCCCGGCAGGGTGCTGGCCGGTGCGGCGACGGTTGTGGCGGTGCGCTCCGGTGCCAGGGGGGAGGATGACGGCGGTGCGCGGTGGTTCCAGAACAAGGCTGCGCCGACCAGCAGCACGAGCCATGGCAGTGGTTTGAATCGACCCATGGAGTGAACCGTACCTGCTGCCCCGACGGGCGGATGGCGAAAGTGTAAAGCCTATCCGGGTGACTCCGTGCCGGATGCGCGGTGAGGCGATCTGTTGCCCGCTGCCGATGTCGCCTAACATGCTTCGCGGCAAACGATGTTCCCACTTTCGAATCCAGGAATTCCTCATGATTGGCTATGTCACCCTCGGTACCAACGATCTGCCGCGCACGGCGCTGTTCTACGACGCCTTGCTGGGCGAGCTCGGCGCGAAGCGGCTGATGGAAACGGACCGCTACATTTTCTGGGGCGTGTCGTTGCAGCAGCCGAGCGTTGCACTGATCAAGCCGTTCGATGGTCAGCCGGCCAGCGTCGGCAATGGCGGCATGGTGGCATTGGCGATGAACAGCCGCGACAAGGTCGATCGCCTGTATGCGAAGGCACTGGCACTGGGCGCCAGCGACGAGGGCGCACCGGGCGACCGCGGCGGCGGTTTTTACGCGGGCTATTTCCGCGACCCGGAAGGCCACAAGCTCAATGCGTTCTGCATCGGCTGACCCGGCACCGGCGGGGCCACCGTTGCGGCCTTCGCACAGGGAGGGGTTTCGCATTCGCAGGAAATTACGCACACTCGGGGATTGAGTGCCGGCATCGCAGCCTGCTGCATGCCGGTTCCGTGATCTTCAGGAGTGTGGATGAGTACCGCCACCGACACCGCGCCCCGCGGCGGGCGCCTGCCGCGGCAGATTGCCTACATCATCGGCAACGAGGGCTGCGAGCGTTTCTCGTTCTACGGGATGCGCAACATCCTCACCCCGTTCCTGATCACCACGCTGCTGCTGTACCTGCCCGAGGGGCAGCGCACGCTGGCGGCGAAGGACGTGTTCCACACCTTCGTGATCGGCGTGTACTTCTTCCCGTTGCTGGGCGGCTGGCTGGCCGACCGTTTCTTCGGCAAGTACAACACCGTGCTGTGGATGAGCCTGGTGTATTGCCTCGGGCATGCCTGCCTGGCGATCTTCGAGCACAACCGCCTCGGCTTCTTCACCGGCCTGGGCCTGATCGCGCTGGGTGCGGGCGGCATCAAGCCGCTGGTGGCGTCGTTCATGGGCGACCAGTTCGACCGGTCGAACAAGCACCTGGCGAAAATGGTGTTCGACGCGTTCTACTGGATCATCAACTTCGGCTCGTTCTTCGCCTCGCTGCTGATGCCGCTGTTCCTGCACCACTTCGGCGCGGCGGTGGCGTTCGGCATTCCCGGCGGCCTGATGTTCATCGCCACCGTGGTGTTCTGGCTGGGCCGCCGGCAGTACGTGATGCTGCCGCCGACGCCGCCGGACCCCAACGCATTCTCGCGGGTGCTGCGCACGGCGCTGCTGACCCATCGGCCCGGGCAGGCGCGGCCCGGTTTGTGGATCGCGGTCGCCGGTGTACTGGTGGCGCTGGGTGGCTTCAGCCTGATCGGCTCGCTTGGCTTCGTGATCATCGCCTGCCTCGCGCTGGTGGCGCTGATCGGTGGCGTCGGCGGCGGTGCCTGGCTGCAGATGGAGCGTGCCCGCGGCCTGCATCCGGACGCGGCGGTGGACGGCGCGCGCAACGTGCTGCGCGTGCTGGTGATCTTCGCGCTGACCACGCCGTTCTTCTCGCTGTTCGACCAGAAGGCCTCGACCTGGGTGGTGCAGGGGCACGAGATGACCATGCCGTCGTGGTTCCATTCCGCGCAGATGCAGGCGCTGAACCCGATGCTGGTGATGCTGCTGATCCCGTTCAACAACCTGGTGCTGTATCCGCTGCTGCGCCGCCTCGGCTATGAGCCCACCGCGCTGCGCCGAATGACCGCCGGCATCGCGTTCAGCGGCCTGGCCTGGATCGTGGTGGGCGGCCTGCAGGTGGTGATCGACGGCGGCGATCCGCTGTCGATCGTGTGGCAGGTGCTGCCATACGCGTTGCTGACGTTCGGCGAGGTGCTGGTCTCGGCGACCGGGCTGGAGTTTGCCTACAGCCAGGCGCCGGCGTCGATGAAGGGCGTGGTGATGAGTTTCTGGAACCTCACCACGACCATCGGCAACCTGTGGGTGCTGCTGGCCAACGCGGCGGTGCGCAATGAAACCGTCACGGGTTCCATTGCCAGCACGGGGCTCAGCGTCACCGCGTTCCAGATGTTCTTCTTCGCCGCGTTCGCGCTGCTCGCCGCACTGGCGTTCGGCCTGTATGCGCGGCGCTATCGCGAAGTGGACAACTATCGCTCCGGCTGATCAGGCCAGCGCATCCACGCGCGACTGCAGCGCCATCGCCGCGGCCGGGTTGCGGTGCTTGGCGGCGCTGATGAAGAACACGAACACGTCGCGCGACGGCCCTGGGGGTTGCAACGCGGCGGCGTGCGGCAGGTCGGCGATGTCGTTGCCTGCGGCCCAGGTGTGCGCGTGGCTGGCCCAGCGGTTTAGTTCGGCGGGCGTGTAGCCGGCGGGGTTGCCGTCCTCGCTGCGCATCAATCGTGCGTAGCTGAAGTCGCCGGTGAGGTCGGCCAGCGAGGGGTAGTCGGGCGAGTCGGTGAATACGGTGGGCACACGCTGCGTGCGCGCCAGTTCCACGTAGCGTTCGTCGAGGAAGCTGGAGTGGCGTACCTCCAGCACATGACGCAGCGGCTGGCCATTCAATTCACGCGGCAGCGCGTCGAGAAAGGCGGCGAGGTCGTCGGCATCGAACGGCCGCGACGGCGGCAACTGCCACAGGATCGGTCCCAGCCGGTCGCCCATCTCGGCCAGCCCGCCGTGCACGAAACCGCTGACGCCTTTGCTAGTGTCGGCCAGCCGCTTGCCCTCGGTGATGTAGCGTGGCGCCTTCAATGAAAAGATGAAGCCGGCCGGCGTCTCCGCCGCCCACTTCGCGTAGGTCGCCGGCTTCTGCGCACCGTAGAACGTGCCGTTGATCTCGATCGCGCGCAGCTGGCGGCTGGCGTATTCCAGCTCGCGCCGCTGCACCAGCTTGGCCGGGTAGAAGTTGTCGCGCCACGGCGCGTAGTTCCAGCCGCCGATGCCGACGCGGATGCGTGGACCGATCGGACTGGCGGGGGCAAAAAGGTCGTTCATGGTGTGGCGTCTCGTGCCGGGGTGCGCAGATGTTCGGCCATGCCGATGCACAGCACCAGCCATGCCGCGCCCGCGGCATAGCCGGCCATCACGTCGCTGAAATAATGCACCTGAAGCAGGATGCGGCTGATCCCGACCACGCCGACCAGCAGCACCGCGGCGGCGATCACCGCGCGATGAAATCGTTGCGGCAGCAGGCGCAGCAGCACGTAGGCGAGCATGCCGTAGAACACGATGGAGCCGAACGCGTGACCGCTGGGAAAACTCCAGCCGGGTTCGACGATGAAGCCGTGGTCGTGCAGCGGCCGCACCCGCTGGAACAGCGCCTTGAGGCCGCCGTTGATCGGCAGGATGCCGAGCAGGGCCACCACCCAGATGCCCGCCAGCTGCCAGTGCCGACGCAGCAGCAGGAGCAGCGCGATCACAGCCGCCGCGGGCGCCACCCACAGCAGGTCGCCGAGATGGGTGACTACCGCGATGCCGCGCAGTACCGGCAGCGGCACCTGCGCACGCAGGTTCTCGGCCAGGCCGGCGTCGAAGCGCACCAGTTCACCGGCTTGCTGTCCGGCAATCGCGGAGGCGATGGCGAGGAACAACAAGGCCAGCGCCAGCAGCAGGGTCAGCCCGACCTGCCAGCGCAGCGCGGTCGATGCACGGCCGCGCGCGAGCGCATGGCGCTGCCAGCGCGCGTTGTGCCGCCAGGCGAGGTCACCGGCCAGCAGGGCCAGCAACAGCAGCAGCGCCCACAGCCGCAGGGCATGGGCGGCGATCCATTCCACCATGGGGTCCATCACGTTCCTCGGTTCGACGTGGCCGCGCCGCGCGGCACGATGGCACCATGATCGGCGTTGCCGGTCATGACTTCCAGCGCTGGCCTTGCATCCGGTTTGCCGCGATAGTGGCGCGACTGTCACCCGCGGAGCCTTCGATGTCCCAGCGTCCCTTCTCCCTGCGCCTGGCGCTCTGCTGCGCGCTGCTCGTTCCCGCCACCGCCACGTGGGCGCAAGCCCCGGCTGCGAAGTCGCCGCCGCCAGTCTCCACCGGCGACTTCGCGCGGCCGCTGCTGCCGGCGCAGCTTGAGGATTTCGGTGTCTACGTGGACAGCGCGCGCAAGGCGTTCGACGTGCCGGGCGTCGCGGTGGCGATCGTCAAGGACGGCCACGTGGTGCTGGAGCAGGGCTTCGGCCTGCGCGAGATCGGCAAGCCGGACCCGGTGGACGCGCGCACCCTGTTCGCGATTGCCTCCAACACCAAGGCGTTCACCGCCGCCGCGCTGCAGCAGCTGGCCGGGCAAGGCAAGCTGAAGATGGACGACCGCGTGATCGACCACCTGCCGTGGTTCCGCATGTCCGACCCGTACGTGACGCACGAGATGCGCATCCGCGATTTGCTGGCGCATCGCAGCGGGCTGAGCCTTGGCGCCGGCGACCTGCTGTACTGGCCGCCGACGTCGTACAGCACGAAGGAAGTGGTCGAGCGGCTGGCCCACGTGCCGATCAAGAACGGCTTCCGCAGCGGTTACGCCTACGACAACATCCTGTTCGCGGTGGCCACCCTGGTGATCGAGCAGGCCTCCGGCCAGAGCTACGCCGACTATCTGCGCGAGCACCTGTTCAAGCCGGTGGGCATGGACGAGTCGCTGGTCGACATGACCGGGCTCAAGCCCGGCATGGACGTGGCCACCGGCCATGCCAAGGCCGACTTCAAGGACCTCAAGCCGGTGCCGCCGATGGCCTGGCTCAACGACCCCGGCGCCGGCGGCATCTATTCTAGCGTGCACGATCTGGCGAAGTGGATGAACGTGCAACTGGCCGGCGGCGTACTGCCCACGATGGGCACCGACGGCAAGCCAGCGCGGCTGTTCTCCGAGGACAGCCAGCGCGAGATGTGGAGCGTGCTGACCCCGATCAAGGTCGGCAAGCCGCCGATTCCCGAACTGGCGCCGCTGGTGCCGAACTTCTCCGGCTACGGCGAAAGCTGGTTCCTGTCCGACTACCTCGGCAGGAAGCTGGTCTGGCACACCGGCGGCTGGCCCGGCATGGTTTCGCGGGTGACTCTGGTGCCGGAGCTGAAGCTCGGTGTGGTGGTGCTGACCAATGCCGAATCCGGCGCCGCGTTCAACGCGGTGACCTATCGCGTGCTCGACGCGTACCTGAATCCGGAGCACAAGACCGACTGGGTCGCCGCGTACGACAAGGCGGTGAAGAAATCCGAGGCCAAGGCCGACGACAGCCTGGCCAAGCATGAGGCGGCGCGCGACAAGCGCAGCAAGCCCTCGCTGGCGCTGGCGAAGTACGCCGGCACCTACCGCGACCCCTGGTATGGCGACGTCATCGTCAGCCATGAGGGCGGCAAGTTGCGCCTGAGTTTCTCGAAGACCGCGCAGCTGGTCGGCACGATGACGCCGTGGCAGCACGACACCTTCACCGTGCGCTGGGACGACCGCACGCTCAACGCCGACGCTTTCGTCACCTTCAGCCTGGACGTGGACGGCCATGTCAGCGAAGTGCGCATGCAGCCGATCTCGCCGCTGACTGACTTCAGCTTCGATTTCCAGGACCTGCGCATGGTGCCGGTCGCAGACAAGCCGGATACCGACAAGCATTGAACGGGGCGGGGTCGATTACGGCCCCGGCCTTTCCATCGCCGTGATACTGGGGAATCGACATGCGTGACATGCATCGTGCAGTAGCGATCATGCTGGCCTGCGGCCTGTTCGCTGGCTTGTTCGCCGGCGTGGCCTTGGCGCGCACCGACGCGCCGGCGGCGCACAGCCAGTTCCATGTTCAACTGGGCAGCGCGCTGACCCAGCCGACCTCGGGTCGGCTGCTGCTGTTCGCCACCGACGCCAAGGCGGCCATCGCCGCGGCCAAGGACGGCAAGGTCGACGAGGTGGATGCGGATCCGTTCGGCGCCACCCAGGCCTCGGTGGCCGCGCGCGAAGTGAGCCGGCTGGTGCCGGGGCAGGGCGTGGACATCGACACCGATGCGCTGGCGTACCCGGCCGGCTGGTCGCAACTGCCGCCTGGCGACTACTTCGTGCAGGTCGTGCTCGACATCAACCACGACTACAACTACGGCGGGCGTGGTGCCGGCGACCTGGTCAGCGAAGTGGTGCGGATGCATCTTCCGGCCAGCACGACGCCGACCCTGCCATTGACCCGCACGTTGCCGACGCATGAGCCGTGGACGCTGTCGCCGTCGGCACCGGAGGCGATGCGCGCGGCGTTGCCGGAGGCGCGCCGCCATACCGAGTCGATCGACTTCATCAGCCCTGCGCTGAGCGCGTTCTGGGGTCGGCCGACCCCCATGCGCGGCTGGGTGCTGCTGCCGCCTGGCTATGACGCGAAGAAGCCGGAACGCTACCCGGTGGTGTACAGCACGCACGGTTTCGGCGGCAACGTCGACCGCTTCACCGGCAGCATCGCCGGTACCTGGGCGAACATGGCCAACGGGCAGATGCCGCCGATGATCTGGGTGTTCCTGGACGAGTCCAGCCCTACCGGCACGCACGAATTCGCCGACTCGGTGAACAACGGCCCGTGGGGCCACGCGCTGACCACCGAGCTGATCCCGCAACTGGAATCGCGTTACCGCATGGACGGCCGGCCGAACGGCCGCTTCCTCACTGGCCATTCCTCCGGCGGCTGGGCCACGCTGTGGCTGCAGACGCGCTATCCGAAAATCTTCGGCGGCACCTGGTCGACCTCGCCCGACTCCAGCGACTTCCACGATTTCACCGGCGTGGACCTGTACGCGCCGAACGCGAACGTGTATCGCCGGGCGGATGGTTCCGCCTACCCGCTGGTGCGCGACAAGGGCAAGGTGCTGGCCAGCTTCGAGGCGTTCGCGAAGCTCGAGCGTGTGCTGGGCGAGTACGGCGGCCAGATGGCCTCGTTCGACTGGGTGTTCTCGCCGCGCGGTGCGGATGGCCGGCCGATGCCGATGTTCGATCGCGACACCGGTGCGGTCGATCCGGCCGTGGTTGCCTACTGGCGCGAGCACTACGACATCGCCCATCTCGTGCAGACGAACTGGCCGCGGCTGAAGGCCGACCTGGACGGCAAGATCCACGTGGTCGTGGGCACCGCCGACACGTTCTATCTCGACGGCGCCTCGCACAAACTCAAGGCGGTGCTGGATGGTCTGGGCGCGAAGTCGGACTTCCGCTTCCTGCCGGGCAAGACCCACTTCGACCTGTACGCGCAGGGCGACGACCGTCAGGGGCTGCTCAAGCAGATGGCGTGGGAGATGTATGCGGTGGCGCGGCCGGACTCGGAACGGAAGCGGGCCGCGGCGGCGCCGTAATCCGACAACTGCGCAAGATCCGGACCGCCGGGCGCGGAGCGTTCACGCAGACTGCTTCCCGCCCCCACGGAGACTTGCCATGAAAAGCCGCACCCGCAACGACTACCTGCGCCGCATCGATCGTGTTGTCGCCCTGCTGCAGCAGGCGGTAGCGAACGATGCCGAACTGCCGGGCCTGGCCGAACTGGGCCAGGCCGCGCAGCTATCCCCGTTCCATTTCCATCGCGTGTACCGCGCGCTGACCGGCGAGACGATCGGCCGCACGGTGGCGCGGCTGCGCCTGCTGCGCGCCCTGCAGTTGCTGTCCGATCCGGCACGGGCGGTGACCGACGCCGCGCTGGCGGTCGGTTACGAAACGCCGCAGGCCTTCGCGCGGGCGTTTCGCCAGGCCCTCGACGCCAGTCCGAGCGAATTGCGCGCGCAGCCGGCACGCCTGGCCGGCGAACTCGCGCGGCTCAGCCGGGCACCCGTGGACGAGGCCGTGCCGACCTCACCACTGCAGGTCGAAGTGCTCTCGCTGGAGCCGTTCTCGCTGGTGGCCACGCGCAATACGGGCGATTTCGCCGACCTCGCGGTGGCCTACGAGGCGCTGTTCGGCTGGGCTGCGGAGCATGGTCTGATCGAGCACATCGCTGGCATCTACGGCGTGCCGCAGCAGGATCCTCGCGACACGCCTCCGGCCGAATGCGAGTTCGATTGCGCGCTGGCGTTCAGCGCTGAAGCCGTTGCCGGCGACGGTACCGTGCCGCTCACCCTGGGTGGCGGCCTGTGGGCCCGCCTGCGCCACGTGGGGCCCTATGCCGGACTGGAGCCGGCGACCGACGCACTGCTGACCGAGTGGCTGCCGCACAGCGGCTACGCACTGCGCGACGAGCCGCTGTTCCACCATTACCTCGACGATCCGGAACAGACCCCGGAAGCGGTGTTGCGCACGGATGTCTATCTGCCGGTGACGGCGTTGCCGTAGCCCGCCGGCGTCATTCGGGCTGCCACGGGTCGTAGCTGCCGAAGTACCACAGGTGGCCTTCCGGGTCGTGGCAGCTGTAGCCGGCGCCGCCGTAGTCCTTCTCGGCGTAGTCGTCGACGATCACCGCGCCGGCGGCTTTCGCCTGCTGGTAGTGCGACTTGCAGTTGCTGACGGTCACGCAGGCGCATTGCGTTTCGCGGCCGCCGATCTCGTCGGGCTGGGCGATGTGCCGGCCGAACTCGTTGTCGCGCACTTCGCCGAGCATGACCATGCCGCTGCCGAAGGTGAGCTGGGCGTGTTCCACGCCACCGTCCTCGTTCTCGTAGACGGCGTGCTTTTGGAAGCCGAACGCCTTGCACAGCCACTCGATCGCAGCGTGGGCGTCGCGGTAGCGCAGGCAGGGGATGATGGTGCTGCCATGGGGGTTGGGTGCAGGCATGACGGGACTCCATTGGCGGGGACCACGCACAGGCTAGCGCGCCCATCGCATCCTGTCTTGGTCGGGAGCGATCGGGATCGCGGGATGATCGCCGCGACGGGGCGTCGACTCAGCCGGTGCTGTCGTCGCCTTCGGCTGGCGGCGGCAAGGTGCGCACCAGCATGCTCTGCGGACTGGTCATCGGCAGCCGTTCGCTGCGCAGGCGTTCGAGCATCTCGAACAGCAGGTCGCTCTTCACGCCGCTGACCTCACGCGGGCTGCCGACGTAGGCGACGCAGTTGAAGGTCATCACGCCGGTGGCGACGCTTTCCAATTGCACGTACGGCGCCGGCGTGGACAGCGTGTCGTGGTGCGCGCGCAGGACACCCAGCACCAGCTCGCGCACCTTGCCGGCGTTGGTATCCAGCGGCATCGGCAGCTTGATCTGCACGCGGCCCTGCGCGTTGGCCAGGGTCACGTTGCGCACGTTCTGGGTGATCAGCTGCGAGTTCGGCACGATCACGGTGGAGCGGTCGCCCATCTGGATCTCGGTGGCGCGCACGTTGATGCGGCGGATGTCGCCTTCGACGTCGCTGCTCAGGCTGACCCAGTCGCCCACCTTCACCGGCCGCTCGACCAGCAGGATCAGGCCGGAGATGAAGTTCTGCACGATCGCCTGCAGGCCGAAGCCGATGCCCACTGACAGCGCGCTGACGATCCAGGCGATGCTCTTCAGGTCCACCTGCAGCGCGGCCAGCGTCAGCACGAACACCAGCATGCCGCCGAGGTAGCCGAGCAGGGTGGCGATGGAGTCCTGCATGCCCGGTTCCATCGTGGACTTCGGCAGCAGTTGCTCGCGCAGCCAGCGCTTGAGCGTGCGCAGCACGAACAGCCCCGCCACCAGCACCAGCGTGGCGCTGAAGATGCTGCCCGGGTTGATCGCCAGGTCACCGAGCTTGAAGCTGCCGAGGGTTTGTTCGGCGCTGGCCAGCAGGTCCTTCGGGCCGGCGCCGAACGGGGTCAGCACGGTCGCCAGCGCCAACAGTACCAACCCCACGCGACAGATGCCGACCAGCAGTGTGGCGGTCTGTTCCAGCGTGTGCGGCGCCAGCTGGAAGGTGGTCTGCAGCCGCTGGCCACTGCGCCCACGCGGCGACAGCAAGGTATCGATCAGGTCGGTGAGCAGGTGGATCAGCAGGTACACCGTAGCCACGATCACGCCGACCCACAGCATCTGCACGGCGACGAAGAACGCCATCGCGATGAAGCCAGTGGCCACGCCCAGCCAGCTGATCGCCACGCCGAGCGTGGCGGCTGCGCTGAGCAGGCCGATCCATACCGGCCGGTGCTCCGGCTCGGCACCGCTGGCGGCCTGTTCCCGGCGGGCGCGGCGCAGACGCAGCAACGCCAGGCCGATCAGGCCGCTGATGACCAGCGCGAACAGGCCACGCGTGGCCACCGTCGCCGGCAGGCTGGTACCGATCGCGCGGCTGGTGCGGTCGAGCAGGCCGAACAGCAGCGCCGCCGCGGCCAGCAGCCACGGGAACAGGCGCAGCCGTTGCGCCGCCAGGTCCGACAGCGCCGGCAGGCGCCACGATGGCCGCGGTACCGACAGCAGCGCCCGGCCCAGTCCGGTCACGTACGCGGCGAAGCACACCAGCCCGACCACGCTGGTGGCCAGCGCGGCGAGGTCGTCGTCGAGAATGTCGTTCCAGTTCAGTCCCAGGTAGACCAGTTGCGCCGCCAGCCCGGTGGTGAGGACCGCGGCCAGCGCCACCGCGGCGGCCATCGCGCTGCGTCGCAAATGGCCGTCCGGTACATGGCGTGCGGCCAGCAGCAGCAACAGCCGTTCCAGTACCCAGCGGCCGCCGCCCAGCAGCAGTGCGGCGGCGATCAGGCACCACACCAGCGGCTGCCGGTTCGGTGGCTGCCACGCCTGCTCTACCGTGCTGGCGAAGCGCGAGCCGAGGCGCTTGAGGCGCACCATGTCATCCGGAAACGTGCGCACCGGATCGGCCCAGAACGTACGGCTGAACGGGGTGGCCGTGCGCGAGGCCAGCCGTGCCTGGAACTCGTCGTTGCGGAGACTGGAAATCTGCGCCGCCAGTTGCGTTGCGTTCTGGCTGAGCAACTGCGCCTGCTTGATCTGCGCGTCCAGATCGGCCTGCGTCTTGTCCAGCTTGCGGCGCTGCGCAGCGACTTCCGGCGCTTCCGGTGGTGTTCCCTTCGCCGGCGCTGGCCCCAGCACGGCAAGCTGCGCCTGCAGGGCGGTCATCTGTGGCGCGAGGTTGGCGGCCAGCTGGCGCGCCTGGTCCTGCACGCCGAGCGCGGTGGTGCGCAGGTCGGCTAGCGGCACTTCGGATTTCTTGTCCTTCAGCGCAGCCTTGACGGTGCCGAGCTGGCTGCCCAGCTGGTCCAGCGTCTGCGCGGGTGTCGCCGCGGGCACCGCAGTCGACGGCTGGTCGCTGCTCTGGGCAAACGACGCGGTGCTGCCGAGGGTCAGCAGAAAGAGCAGGAGGCAGCGGAGCAGGGTAGGCATCCGCCCATGATCGGAGCGCCGCTGCAGGCGGTCAATCGCACCGGCCGGATGGGCGGCCGCCTTCACGGCTGGCGTTCAGATTACGAACGCCTCGCCGCCCGCAGTGCTGCGCGCCGTTCCAGGCTGGCCGGCGACCAGACCCGGTCGATGTCGTAGAACTCCTGCACGGCGGGAACGTCCGCTGGCAGTGCCACCCAGGGCTGCCTGGTCGAGGTGTAGATGTGGATGTCCGGCGGCCATCGCCACGGTTCCTTCAGCGTGCCCACGCGCACGAACGCGACCGCCTTGCCGCCGCCGGGGTAGTGGCTCCATAGCGCCACGTGGCATTGCGCGCAGCGTGCGATCTGCTGGCCCTTGCCGCTCTCCGACGGCGTGTTCACCATGATCGGCTCGCCTTGCAGCAGTTGCAGCCGGTCGGTCTCGATCATCGCGTTCACGGCGAACGCGCTGCCGGTCTCGCGCTGGCACCAGCTGCAGTGGCAGCAGTGCACGATCAGCGGCGCGCTGGTGAGCCGGTAACGGATGGCGCCGCAGGTGCAGGTGCCTTCGAAGGTTTCGGTGGTCATGCTGTTGATCCCGTGTGTCACGACGGAGAGGCCGCATCGTCACACCGCATCGTGCGGGCTTCAAGCACAATGACGGTCCCGCAGGCCCGGAATACCCATGATCTTCCGCTGGTTCGAATCCCTCATCGATGCGTTCAAGGAACCGGCCGACGGCATGCCGCCGACGTCGGTGTGGCGCTTCTACGCGTTCTACCTGCGCCAGGTGTGGCCGGTGTTCGCCGTGGCGATCGCGGTGGGTTTCGTGGTGGCGATCGTCGAGGTGTCGCTGTTCGGCTTCATCGGCAGCATCGTCGACATGACCAAGGGCGTGCCGGCGGCAGGTTTCTTCCGGCAGCACGGCAACGAGTTGTTGTGGATGGGTTTCGTCGCGCTGATCGTGCGGCCGCTGGCGATCGGCGCGCACGACCTGCTGGTGAACCAGGCGATCGTGCCGAGCCTGACCAACCGCATCCGCTGGCAGAACCATCGCTACGTGATCCGCCAGAGCCTGGGCTTTTTCCAGAACGACTACGCCGGGCGCATCGCCAACCGCATCATGCAGACCGGCGGCGCGCTGCGCGAATCGGCGGTGCAGATCGTCGATGCGATCTGGTACGTCACCATCTATACCGGCAGCGCGGTCGTGCTGTTTGCGCAGGCGGATGTCTGGCTGGCCGCGCCGCTGGTCGCCTGGGTGTTCGCCTATGTCGGGTTGCTGGCGTTCTTCATTCCGCGCATCAAGCAGCGCTCGTGGCTGGCCTCGGAGGCGCGCTCGAAGCTGATGGGGCGCATCGTCGACGGCTACAGCAACGTGCTGACGCTGAAGCTGTTCGCGCATACGCGGCGCGAGGAAGCCTACGTGGCCGATGCGATGGCCGAGCAGACCGACAAGCTGCGCCGGATGACCCGCGTCACCACCGCGCTGGACGCCAGCATCACCACGCTCAACGGCTTCCTGATCGTCGGCACCTCGGCGCTGGCGCTATGGCTGTGGAGCGAGGGCCGGGTGACGGTGGGCGCGATCGCGCTGTCGACCGGGCTGGTGATCCGCATCAACAACATGTCCGGCTGGATCATGTGGGTGGTCAACGGCATCTTCGAGAACGTCGGCACCGTGCAGGACGGCATCACCACGATCTCGCGGCCGCGCGCGGTGCAGGACCGCGAGGGCGCGATGCCGCTGGAGGTGACCAACGGCGGCGTGCATTTCGAGCACATCCACTTCCACTACGGCAAGCAGGGCGGGGTGATCGCCGGGCTCGACCTCACCGTGCGTGCGGGCGAGAAGATCGGCTTGGTCGGCCCGTCCGGCGCCGGCAAGTCCACCCTGGTCAACGTGCTGCTGCGGCTGTACGACCTCGAGGCCGGACGCATCCTGATCGACGGCCAGGACATCGCCCGCGTCACCCAGGAAAGTCTGCGCTCGCAGATCGGCGTGGTGACTCAGGACACCTCGCTGCTGCACCGCTCGATCCGCGACAACCTGCTGTACGGCCGCCCCGACGCCAGCGAAGCGCAGGTGACCGAGGCCGTGCGCAAGGCGCGCGCCGAGGAGTTCATCCCGAACCTCAGCGACGGCGAGGGCCGCCGCGGCTACGACGCGCTGGTCGGCGAGCGCGGCGTGAAGCTCTCGGGCGGCCAGCGCCAGCGCATCGCGATTGCCCGCGTGCTGCTGAAGGACGCGCCGATCCTGGTGCTGGACGAAGCGACCTCGGCGCTCGACTCCGAAGCGGAAGCGGCGATCCAGGACAGCCTGGACATCCTGATGCAGGGCAAGACGGTGATCGCGATCGCGCATCGCCTGTCCACCATCGCGCGGATGGACCGGCTGGTGGTGCTGGACAAGGGGCAGATCGTCGAGACCGGCACGCATGCGCAGCTGATCGCGCACGAGGGTTTGTACGCGCGGCTGTGGAAGCGGCAGACCGGCGGCTTCGTCGCGGCGGAGGATGCGCCGGTTTAGCCGGCGGTTGCGGCAGGCGGGAGTCGCAGGCTCAACACGTTCCGCTGCTGCAGCAGGTGGGTTTGCTCGCCGTCGCGGCACTTTCCAGCACCTCGGCCGCGGCCGCCAACGCCCGCGCCGCGGCAGCGCCCTTGCGCTCGCTGTAGCGGTCGACCAGGTAGTCGCTGCGCCCGCCTACCAGCAAGGTGAACTTGAACAGCTCTTCCATCACGTCCACCACGCGGTCGTAGAACGGCGACGGCTTCATCCGGCCGTTGTCGTCGAACTCCTGCCAAGCCTTGGCCACCGACGACTGGTTCGGGATGGTCACCATGCGCATCCAGCGGCCAAGCACGCGCAACGCGTTCACCACGTTGAACGACTGCGAGCCGCCGCTGACCTGCATCACGGCGAGCGTACGTCCCTGCGTGGGCCGCACGCTGCCGTCTTCCAGCGGCAGCCAGTCGATCTGGTTCTTGAACACGCCGGTCACCGCACCGTGCCGCTCGGGGCTGACCCAGACCTGGCCCTCGGACCACAGCGACAGCGCGCGCAACTCCTGCACCTTGGGATGGCTGGCCGGCACGCTGTCCAGCAGGGGCAGTTCGTGCGGGTCGAACACCCGCGTCTCGGCGCCGAACTGGCGCAAGATGCGTTCGGCTTCCAGCCCCAGCTTGCGGCTGAACGATTGCGGGCGCAGCGAGCCGTACAAGATCAGGATCCGTGGTGGGTGGTCGGCGTCGGCCGGCAAGGCCAGCTTGGCCAGACTGGGGGTGTCCAATATATCGGCGGCAATGTGCGGCAGGTCCTGGATCGGCACGGGCACGTTTCCTGTTGCTTTGGTTTAATGATTCTATCATTATGGAAATATAGAAACCAAGTCGGAATCGCCGTCATGCATCCGTGTCGCGTCCTGTTCATCTGCACCGGCAACTCGGCCCGCAGCATCCTGTCCGAGGCCACCCTCAACCACCTGGGCAAGGGACGCTTCGAGGCGTTCAGTGCCGGCAGCCAGCCGACCGGGCGCGTCAATCCCTACGCGATCGAGGAGCTCAAGGCCCTGGGCATCGCCACCGAAGGACTCAGCAGCAAGTCGTGGGACCGCTTCACCGAAGCGGGTGCGCCGCCGCTGGATATCGTGATCACGGTTTGCGACAACGCCGCGAACGAGACTTGCCCGGTGCTGTTCGGCGACTTCGTGAAAAGTCACTGGGGCCAGCCGGATCCGGCCGCCGCCCAAGGGACGGATGCCGCGATCGCGGCGTTCCGGCGTGCCCACACGCTGATCCTTTATCGAATCGCGGCGCTGCTGAAACTGCCGGTGGAAACGATGGGCCGCGACGAGCTGAAACAGGCGCTCGATCACATCGGCAGCATCACCGACGAAGAAGCAGACGCATGAACCAGGCGTCAGCGGAATTGATCGCCTGTCCGGTCCCCGCGGAGGGCGCCCGCATCGGCTTCTTCGAGCGCTGGCTCAGCCTCTGGGTACTGCTGTGCATCGTCGCCGGCACGCTGCTGGGCCACCTGTTTCCGGGCAGTTTCGAGGCGCTGGGCGGCATGCAGGTGGCCCAGGTGAACCTGCCGGTCGCGGTGCTGATCTGGCTGATGATCATCCCGATGCTGCTGAAGATCGACTTCGGCGCGCTCGGCGGCGTGCGCCGCCAGTGGAAGGGCATCGGCGTCACGCTGTTCATCAACTGGGCAGTGAAGCCCTTCTCGATGGCGCTGCTGGGATGGATCTTCATTCGCCACGTCTTCGCCGGCCAGCTGCCGGCCGCACAGCTCGATTCCTACATCGCCGGCCTGATCCTGCTGGCCGCCGCGCCGTGCACGGCGATGGTGTTCGTGTGGAGCAACCTGTGCAACGGCGAGCCGGCATTCACGCTGAGCCAGGTCGCCCTGAACGACGCCATCATGGTGGTGGCGTTCGCGCCGATCGTGGCGCTGCTGCTGGGCATCTCCTCGATCACGGTGCCGTGGAACACGCTGCTGCTGTCGGTGCTGCTGTACATCGTGGTGCCGGTGGTGCTCAGCGTGCTGCTGCGGCGCCGGGTGCTTGCCCGCGGTGGTGAGGCGCGGTTGCAGAAACTGCTGCAGCGCCTGGGGCCGGCGTCCCTGTTCGCGCTGCTGGCCACCCTCGTGCTGCTGTTCGGTTTCCAGGGGCGGCAGATCATCGCGCAGCCGGCGATCATCGCGCTGCTGGCGGTGCCGATCCTGATCCAGGTGTATTTCAACGCCGGCCTGGCGTACTGGCTCAATCGCCGTTTCGGCGTGCCGCACTGCGTGGCCGGTCCCTCGGCGCTGATCGGCGCCAGCAATTTCTTCGAGTTGGCCGTGGCCACCGCGGTGGGCCTGTTCGGCGTGCATTCCGGTGCGGCGCTGGCGACCGTGGTGGGCGTGCTGATCGAGGTGCCGGTGATGCTGTCGGTGGTGCGCATCGTCAACCGCAGCAAACGCTGGTATGAATCACCGTAAGCAACAGGAGTCTCGTCACCTCATGCAGAACAAGCAAGCCATCACGATTCTCGCCGCGCTCGCCCAGGAATCGCGGCTGGCGGTCTACCGGCTGCTGATCGAGCATGCGCCGGAAGGACTGGCGGCCAGCGCGATCGCGGAGAAGCTGGGCCTGCCCAACGCCACGCTGTCCTTCCACCTGAAGGAGTTGTCGCATGCGGGCCTGGTGAGCAGCCGGCAGAGCGGGCGCTTCATCTACTACGCGCCGGTGATCGAGGCGATGAACGAGCTGATCGGCTACCTGACCGATCACTGCTGCAGCCAGTCCGGCAGCTCGTGCTCGACGGCCGCCACCAAGTGTGTGCCGACCAAGCGGGCGGTCGCGGCCAACAAGCGTCGGCCAGCCTCTGCCTGAGCCGTGTGACGTTCACCAGCGCGGCATATGGCCTCGACAGGGGCGGCGGCAGCTGGCCGGCGTGCGGGCCAGTTGCTGCCGCCTCGTGGATCTCGCAACGCGGCTGTTCAGAGCCCGTTGTTGCCTGCGGCGTCGGCAAACTGTTTCAGGTAATCCTCGAACGCGCGTTGGTAGGCCAGCTGCCAGTTGGCTTCACGGGCGACCTGGATGGCGTTGTGGCCGTATCCCTTCACGGTGACCTGGCGATGCCCCTGCGGGCTGTCGATCTTGAGGGTGTCGAGTTTCGCTTTCCGGAACCCGGGTACAGGCCTACAACTGCGACTCCATCGGCATTGCCAGCAGCTCGCCGAGCTTCTGCCGCCATGGTCGTCGCTGCCACATGCTCAGGGTGTAAGGCATGGCGTGCTGAAGATCGGCGTCCATCACAGCGGTCATTTGCTGGCCGAATTCGCGGGAGTAGATGTTGAGGCTGGCCTCGTCGTTGAGATCGAACGAGCGCATGTCGAAATTGGTGGAGCCGACCGAAGTCAGTTCGCCGTCGAGGATCAGCATCTTGTTGTGCATCATCGTGGGCGTGTACTCGTGGATCTCGACGCCGGCGGCGAGCAGGCGGCCCCAGCGGCGGCGGCTCGCCATGCGCACCAGGGCGGAGTCGATGTGGCGGCCAGGCACCAGCAGGCGGACACGGACGCCGCGTTCGCGCGCGGCGACCAGGGCGTCGACGATCAGGCGGTCGGGGATGAAGTAGGCGGCCTGCAGATCGATCGAGCGCACGGTGGCGGCCACGGCTAGCAGGTACATCAGACGCATGCTGGCGTTGCCGCCGGCGGGGGAGCTTACGAACAGGTGCATGCCCTTGTCGCCGGCCGGCTGCAGGACGGGGTAGTACAGGGCGCTGTGCAATACGCGGCCGGTGGTCTTGATCCAGTTGTCCATGAAGCCGGACTGCAGCTGCGCGACGACCGGGCCCTGCACGCGGAAGTGGATATCGCGCCAGTGCTCCGGATCCTGGGCGTGGCCTTGCCACTGGTCGGCGATGCCCACGCCGCCGGTGAAGCCGATGCGCCCGTCCACGATCAGCAGCTTGCGATGGGTTCGGTTGTTGAGCCGCCCGATGCTGAACCAGCGCAGCGGGTGATAGCGCTCCACCTCGACGCCGGCGTCGGTGAGTTCGTCGATCAGGCGCGCATCCATCTTCGCGCTGCCGGCCCAGTCGAGCATGACGTGTATCGCCACGCCCGCCTGGCGACGTTCCTTCAGCGCATCGGCAAAGGTCTTGCCGATATCGCCGGACCAGTAGATGTAGGTCTCGAACGTGATGCTGCGGCTGGCGCCACGGATGGCCTCCAGCATCGCCGGGAAGATCTGTTCGCCGTTCTGCAGTGCGGTGATCTCGTTGCCGGCGAGCACCCCCGGCCCGAGAATCGCATCCATCTCCCGCCGGAACTGCGGGTCATCGATCGCATGACAGTGGCTTACGTGATGGCGCACGGATTTTTCCGGGCGATGGAAGTTCATCGAGACGACCACCAGAAGCGCGGTGATGGCGAAGGTGGCGAGTATCGCGATCCACATGCGAGCGGGCTCCTCCGGTGGGCGGCGGGTACGTGTTCCGTGAATGATCGTGATCCGGCGGTCGCGGCGGGGTGAACTGCGGGCACACGGAAGACTGCTTGACTCTGGACTTGGATCCATGGTCTAGACTATGCGGCATGAGCACACAAATTTCCTCCCTGACCATCGGTGCCGTCGCCAAGCGCGTCGGCGTGGCGATCGACACGATCCGTTATTACGAGCGTGAGGGCCTGCTGCCCGAGCCGCAGCGGCGCGCCTCGGGCTATCGCAGTTACGGCGAGGGTACGGTCGCGCAGTTGCGCTTCATCCGTCGCGCGAAGGATCTGGGCTTCACGCTGGAGGAGATCCGCGAACTGCTGGCGTTGTCGGCGGATCGCCAGCGCGGGGTGAAGGCGGTGAAGCGGCGGGCGCAGCAGCGGCTGGCGGCGATCGAGCAGCGCATCGCCGAACTGCAGCGCGTGCGCGACGGATTGGCGCAGTTGGTGGCGTCGTGCCCGGGGCACGGCAAGCCGGAGGAGTGTCCGATCCTGCGCGCGCTCAGCGACGAACAGGTGTCGGCATGAACGCTCATGCGTGCTGTCACGGTGACGACAAGGCGTCTGCGATGGCGACCGATCCGGTCTGTGGCATGTCGGTGGACCCGGCTACGTCGAAACATCAGTCCACGCATGATGGGCGGACGTTCCATTTCTGCTGCGGCGGCTGCATGACGAAGTTCGACGCATCGCCGGCGACGTATCTGGCTGCCGGCGAAACAAAGGGTGATTCGGCAGGCTGCTGCGCAGCGAAGCCGGTGCCGATGGCGAGGCACGATCATGCGCATGTCCATCACGACCACGCGCACACCGTGAAGGATCCGGTATGCGGCATGACGGTGGATCCGCAGACGGCGAAGCAGCACGCCGGGAATGACGGCCACACGTATTACTTCTGCTCCGCACGTTGCCGGGAGAAGTTCGTCGCCGATCCGTCGGCGTATCTCGAAAAGCATGCGGCACCGCTGGCGCCACCCGGCACGATCTACACCTGTCCGATGCATCCCGAGATCCGGCAGGTGGGTCCCGGTCATTGCCCGATCTGCGGCATGGCGCTGGAGCCGATGATGCCGACGCTGGATGAGGACGACGGCGGCGAGCTGTCGGCGATGACCCGGCGCTTCGGGTGGCTGGTGGTGCTGACGCTGCCGGTGTTCGCGCTGGCGATGGAGCCGCACCTGTTCGACTGGCATCTGCCCGCGCAGTGGGATGGCTGGGCTGGTTGGGTCGAGGCGGTGCTGGCCAGCATCGTGGTGCTGTGGGGTGGCGCGCCGTTCTTCGCGCGCGGCTGGCGTTCATTGAAACCCTGGTCGCCGAACATGTACACGCTGATCGCGCTGGGCACCGGCGTGGCGTGGCTGTACAGCGCGGTGGCGTTCGTGCTGCCGGGGGTCTTTCCGGACGGCTTCCGCGACGCGCACGGCCGGGTCGCGGTGTACTTCGAGGCGGCGGCGGTGATCGTCACCCTGGTCACCCTGGGCGATTTCCTGGAACTGCGCGCGCGCCGACGCACCGGCGCGGCGCTGAAGGCACTGCTCGGGTTGGCGCCGAAGACCGCGCGGCGGATCGCCGCCGACGGCAGTGAGAGCGACGTGCCGCTGGATGACGTGCACGCCGGCGACGTGCTGCGCGTGCGTCCCGGCGAGAAGGTGCCGGTCGATGGCGTGGTGCTGGAGGGCGAAAGCCACGTCGACGAGTCGATGCTTACCGGCGAGCCGATGCCGGTGGCCAAGGCATCGGGCGACCTGGTGACCGGTGCCACGGTGAACCAGGACGGTGCGCTGACCATGCGCGCGCAGAAGGTCGGTGGCGAGACGATGCTGGCGCAGATCGTGGCACTGGTGGCGCAGGCGCAGCGCAGCCGGGCACCGCTGCAGCGCGTGGCCGACAAGGTGGCAGGGTGGTTCGTGCCCGCGGTGGTGGTGGTCGCGCTGCTGGCGTTCGTGGTGTGGGCGATCGTCGGGCCGGAGCCGCGGCTGACGCATGCGTTGATCGCCGCGGTGTCGGTGCTGATCATCGCCTGTCCGTGCGCGCTGGGCCTGGCCACGCCGATCTCGATCATGGTGGCCAGCGGCCGTGGTGCACAGCACGGCGTGCTGTTCAAGGATGCCAGCGCGATCGAGGGCATGCGCGACATCGACACCCTGGTGGTCGACAAGACCGGCACACTGACCATGGGCAAGCCGGCGCTGACCGAGCTGGTGATCCTGGACGGCCAGCCGCGTGAACGCCTGCTGGCGCTGGCTGCCGCACTGGAGCGGCCGAGCGAGCATCCACTGGCGCGGGCGATCGTGACGGCGGCGGATGCCGAAGATGTGCCGACGCTGGCGGCGACCGATTTTCGTTCGCTGACCGGTCGCGGCGTCAGCGCGACAGTGGACGGCAGCACCGCGGCACTGGGCAACGCGAAGCTGATGGCCGAGTCGCGCATCGCGATCGGCGACGACGCCAACGCCCGCGCCGAGCAGTTGCGCGGGCAGGGCGCCACGGTGATGTTCCTGGCTGTCGACGGCGCGCTGGCCGCCTTGCTGGCGGTGGCCGACCGGATCAAGCCAGACACCCCGGCGGCGATCGCGGCGCTGCACGCAGCCGGCCTGCGCATCGTGATGCTCACCGGCGACAACGCCACCACCGCGCAGACGGTGGCGCGCACGCTCGGCATCGACGAAGTGCATGCCGACGTGTCGCCGGCCGACAAGGCGGCGGTGGTGAACCGACTCAAGGCCGAAGGCCGCCGTGTGGCGATGGCCGGCGACGGCATCAACGATGCGCCCGCGCTGGCGGCGGCCGACATCGGCATCGCGATGGGCAGCGGCACCGACGTGGCGATGGAGAGCGCGCAGGTGACCCTGGTGAAGGGCGAACTGGGCGCGATCGTGCGTGCACGCAAGCTGTCGCAGGCAACGGTGCGCAACATCCACCAGAACCTGTTCTTCGCCTTCATCTACAACGCGGTCGGCGTGCCGCTGGCGGCGGGCGTGCTGTACCCGTGGTGGGGCATCACGCTGTCGCCGATGATCGCCGCGCTGGCGATGAGCCTCAGTTCGGTATCGGTGGTGAGCAACGCGCTGCGGCTGCGCAAGGCGGCGTTGTGACGCTATGTTCGCGATGAAGATGACGTGCGCTGCAGCGGCATTCATTCGTCCGTTTGAGACGATGCTTTAAGCTTGGTGTTTCCCAATTTGCACGAAGTCACTGCATGAGCCGCACTCTCGCCGAATGGCTGACATACCAGGAACGTGTCAACGTCCACAGCATCGAGCTGGGGCTCGATCGGGTACGTGAGGTATGGCAGCGCATGGGCGCACCGGCGCCGGCAAAGCAGGTGATCACGGTCGGTGGCACCAACGGCAAGGGCTCCACCGTTGCCTTGCTGGAGGCGATGCTCACCGCCGCTGGCCTGCGTGTGGGCGCGTTCACTTCGCCGCACCTGCTGGAATACAACGAACGCGTGCGCATCGACGGCGCCAATGCCAATGATGCGGCACTGGTCGCCTCGTTCGAGCGGATCGAGGCGGCGCGCAGCGCGGGCCCGGGCGATGCCGTTCCGCTGACTTATTTCGAATTCGGCGCGCTGGCGGCAATCGACCTGTTCGCCCGCGCCGGCGTCGACGTGGCGCTGCTGGAAGTGGGGCTGGGCGGCCGGCTGGACGCGGTCAACATCATCGACGCCGATGTCGCGATCATCGTCACGGTGGACCTGGACCACGTGGACTGGCTGGGCCCGGACCGCGACAGCATCGGCCGCGAGAAGGCCGGCATCGCGCGGGCCGGGCGGCCGGTGATCGTGGGCGAACTGGACCCGCCGGCTGGCTTGCTCGAGGCGTTGGCCGCCTGCGGCGCGCGGATCGAGCGGGCCGGGATCGATTTCGGCGTCGAGCGACACGAGGATGGCTGGCGCTGGCGTCACCGCGACGGCAGCGCCATGGAGCTGCCGGATCCCGCGCTGGCGGCGCCGGTGCAGTACGCGAACGCGGCGGCGGCGATTGCCGCGCTGCATGCGCTCGACCTGGGCACGCTCGCGCCCAGCGCCTTCTTCGCGGCGGTCAGCGCCGGCCTGCATGAGGTGCGCGTATCGGCGCGGTTGCAGTCGATCGGCGGCGAACCACCGGTCATCGTGGACGTGGGCCACAACCCGCAGGCCGCCCGCGCGCTGGCCGAGTGGCTGGATGCGCAGCCGCCGGCACGGGTACATGCGGTGTACGGCGCGCTGGCGGACAAGGACGTGGCCGGGGTGATCGGCGCACTCGGTACACGCATCGACCACTGGCACCTGGCCGGGCTTGATCGGGCCACCCCGCGCGGCATGGCGGTGGCGGCGCTGGCCGCGATCCTGCAGCGGACCCTGCCGCAGGCCACGTACGATGAGCACGTCGATGTGGCCGCCGCGCTGGCGGCGGCGCGCGCGGCAGCGCAGCCGGGCGAACGCATCCTCGCATTCGGCTCGTTTTTCGTGGCCAGCGCGGTGCTCGCTGAACGCCTCGGCTGAGGGCGATTCATGGCGCCCGGCGCGGGCAGGTATAATCGCGCCGTTGTGCACCGCGTTTGCCGCCCTGGAGCGAAAACTTGAAAACACGCCTGCTGGGAGCCGCCGTCCTGATTGCCTTGGCGGTTCTATTCGTGCCGATGTTCTTTTCCAGTACGCCACCGGCTCCAGGTGGCGACCAGGCGGTCAGCCTGGCGATCCCGCCGGCGCCGGATCGCGACCTGCAAACCCGCACCATGAGCCTGACCCCGGATGCCGCCGCCAACGGATCGAGCGCCGCCAGCATGCCAGCGCAGACGGTGACGCCGGCATCGAGCGACCGGCTGGCCACGGTGGACATCGGCTCCAGCCGCCCGCGTGACGTCGAAACCGATCCCGAAGCCGGCAAGCCGCCGCAACCGACCACGGTGACCACCGGCTCGGGCACGTCGCCGAGCCAGCCGGTGATCCCGCAGCAGACCACGGCAAACGCCAGCGCACCGCCGGCGACCAAGCCGCCACCGGCAGTCGCCACGCCGCCCCGGCCGACCCCGGTCGCGCCGCCTGCCCCCGCAGCGGTGGCACCCGTCGCGGGGCGCGGCAGCTACACGCTCAACCTCAGCGCCTACGCCAGTGAGGCCGGCGCCGCGAACCTGGAACGCCGGGTGCGTGAGCTGGGTTATCCGGTCAGCGGTCATGCCATCACCCAGGCCGGCAAGTCGCGCACCCTGGTCATTGCCGGGCCGTTCGAAACGCGCACCGCGGCCGAGGCCGCGCGGCTGAAGATCACCCAGTCGATTCCCGGCGTGCCGGCCCGGCTCGAACAGGACGCCAGCCGCGAAAGCAGCGCAGCAGCGACACCGACGCCCGTGGCCACGACCGCCAAGGCGGGTGGCTGGGCCGTGCAGCTGGCGGCGATGAGCAACCAGGCCGATGCGAATGCGTTGCGCGACAAGCTGCGTGCGAACGGTTTCGACGGCTTCGTCGATTCGGTGCAGTCCGGCGGCAAGCGGTTGTGGCGCGTGCGCGCCGGCCCGCAGACCCAGCGCAGCGACGCGCAGCGCGTGCACGACCAGATCAAGGCGAAGCTGGGCATCGACGGCAACGTCGTGTCGATGCCCTGATGCCGGTACCGGCACGCGGACCAGGCGGATGAACGAATGAACTGGACCGACTACATCATCATCGGCGTGCTGGCCCTGTCGGTATTCGTGGGGTTGTGGCGCGGCCTGATCTCCGAGGTGATGGCGCTGGCGATCTGGATCGCCGCGTTCTGGGTGGCATGGACGTTCGGTCCGATGGTGGCGGAACGTTTCAGGCATGTGATCGAGCTGCCGTCGGCGCGGATCATCGTGGGCTACGGGCTCTGCTTCGTCGCCGTGCTGATCCTCGGCGCGCTGCTGCGTTTCGTGATCGGCAAGCTGATCGAGAGCACCGGGCTGTCCGGCACCGACCGGCTGCTGGGCATGCTGTTCGGCTTCGTGCGCGGCGTGCTGCTGGTGACCCTGCTGGTGTTCCTGATCGGTTTCACCGCGTTCACGCGCGATCCGTGGTGGCAGCAGTCGGTGCTGTTGCCGCGCTTCCAGCACGTGGCGGCCTGGCTGGGCCAGCAGGTGCCGCCCAGCGTCCGCGAGTACATCCATCCGCCGGCGGTGCTCGATCGCCTGCACGGCTTGCCGGCCATGTTGCCGGCCCCCATATCGGGCATGACGCCCGCGCCGGCGGCGAGCGTGATGCGTCCGGCGCTACCGGCGGCGGCCAGCACGGCCGGTCCATCCCCAACTTTCTGAACATACCCTCTGAAGCAGGCAACAAACCATGTGCGGAATCATCGGCATTGTCGGTACCACCGAGGTGGCATCGGCGCTCTATGACGGCTTGACGGTGCTGCAGCATCGCGGCCAGGACGCCGCCGGCATCGCCACGGTGGACGGCGCGCGGCTGCGCCTGCACAAGGGCAACGGCCTGGTGCGCGACGTGTTCGGGCAGGCCGCGATGAGCGGCCTGCGCGGGCGCATCGGCATCGGCCATTGCCGCTATCCCACCGCCGGCTCGGAAGGCTTGGCTGAGGCGCAGCCGTTCTACGTCAACTCGCCGTACGGCATCGCGTTCGCGCACAACGGCAACTTGGTCAACACCGACGCGCTGCGCCGCGAGATGTTCCAGGACGACCGCCGCCACATCAACACCGAGTCCGATTCCGAGGTGCTGCTGAACGTGCTGGCGCACGAGCTGCAGATCCAGGACCGGATGGAGCTGACCCCGGACCACATCTTCAAGGCGGTGGCCGGCGTGCACGCGCGCGCCCGTGGTGGCTACGCCTGCATCGCCCTGTTGTTGGGCTACGGCCTGATCGCGTTCCGCGATCCGAACGGCATCCGCCCGCTGGTGCTGGGCGAACGGATCACGGCGGAAGGCCACGAGTACGCAGTGGCATCCGAGTCGGTGGCGCTGGATATCCTGGGTTTCAAGCGCATCCGCGACGTGGCGCCGGGCGAGGCGGTGATCATCACCGACGCCGGCCAGCTGTATACCCGCCGCTGCGCCGAGGGCGCGCCGCATACGCCGTGCATCTTCGAATACGTCTATCTGGCCCGGCCGGATTCGATGATCGAGGACGTCTCGGTGTACAAGGCGCGCCTGCGCATGGGCGAGAAACTGGCCGAGAAGATTCTGCGCGAGCGGCCCGATCACGGCATCGACGCGGTGATCCCGATTCCCGACACCGCGCGCACCGCCGCCAGCGCGCTGGCCGGCGCGCTCGGCGTGCCGTTCCGCGAGGGCTTCGTCAAGAACCGCTACATCGGCCGCACCTTCATCATGCCGGGGCAGGGCGAGCGGGTGAAATCGGTGCGCCGCAAACTCAACGCGATCGACCTGGAATTCCGCAAGAAGAACGTGCTGCTGGTCGACGACTCGATCGTGCGCGGCACTACCTCGAAGCAGATCATCCAGATGGCCCGCGACGCCGGCGCCAAGAACGTCTACTTCGCCTCCGCCGCGCCGCCGGTGCGCTACCCGAACGTGTACGGCATCGACATGCCGTCGGCCTCGGAGCTGGTCGCCGCGGGGCGCACCGAGAAGGAGATCGAGAAGACGCTCGGCGCCGACTGGCTGATCTACCAGGACCTGAAGGACCTGATCTGGGCGGTGCAGGACGGCAACGAGGAGCTGAAGCAGTTCGACACCTCGTGCTTCTCCGGCGAATACGTCACCGGCCTCGACCAGAGCTATCTGGAGCAGATCGAGATGCTGCGCTCGGACGACGCCAAGGCCGCGCGGCGAGTGGTTTGAGAGCAGAGGCGAGGGGCGACAGCTCGCCCCAGTCTTGCCGCATGAACGATCTCCACGCCGCCGCCAAACGCTGCCTGGACGCCACCGAGCCGGCGGAGAAGCTGCGCCTCACTCGCGAGGCGTGGCAGGCCTTGCTGGCCGGCGATCTGCACGCCGACCCGGCAGCGGCGTCGCCCGCGCCGATCGGCCCGCCCGGTCGTCCCGCGAAACCACAGCTGGTCAACGCCCGCCAGCTGCCGCAGCGCGGACTGGGCAGCGACGAAGGCCGCGCCGCCCTGGTGCACGCCGTGGCGCATATCGAATTCAACGCGATCAATCTGGCCTGGGACGCGGTCTACCGCTACCGTGGCAAGCCCGCGGCGTACTACCGCGACTGGGCCAGCTGCGCTAACGACGAGGCGCGTCACTTCGCGCTGCTGTCCGATCGGCTGGCCGAGCTGGGCCACGCCTACGGCGATTTCGACGCGCACAACGGCTTGTGGGAAATGGCCGAGAAAACCGCCGATAGCGATACCGCACGAATGGCGCTGGTGCCGCGCGTGCTGGAGGCGCGCGGGCTGGACGTCACCCCCGGCATGATCGAGCGGCTGCGCGGACTCGGCGACGAACGCACGGTGGCGATCCTGGAGGTGATCCTGCGCGAGGAAGTGGCCCACGTCGCCGCCGGCACCCGCTGGTACCGCCACTGCTGCGAGCGCGACGGCATCGACCCGGTCGAGACGTTCTTCACCCTGCTGCGCGACTACATGGGGGTGAGCCTGCGTGGCCCGTTCAACCGCCCGGCACGGCTGCAGGCCGGTTTCGTCGAGGAGGAGCTCGATCGGCTGGCCGCGTTGGCCCTGGCCGGCTGACGAAGCCGCATCATGCACATGAAAAAGCCGGCGCAAGGCCGGCTTCTTCATCGAATTTGGTCGGGGTGACAGGATTCGAACCTGCGACTTCTACGTCCCGAACGTAGCGCTCTACCAGGCTGAGCTACACCCCGTGGGAAGCCGCGTATCTTAATCGTCGACCGGGGGCTTGGCAACAGGTTCGATGCATCCGCTGGACGATCCGCTGGGGAAGGGCGGCGGCGTTCTGTTAATCTTGACGGCTGCCGTCGTGCGGCCTGTCACGCGACGGAACGTCTCCCATCGTCAGTAGAGGATTCCATGGCGCTTACCCCGGCCCGCACCATGCCCGGCGTGCTCGAGCTGCTGCCGCTCGACCAGATCGCGTTCCAGCGCATGCTCGACGTGATCCGCCGCAACTACGAGCGTTTCGGCTTCCTGGCGGTGGAGACGCCGGTGATCGAATACTCCGACGTGCTGCTGACCAAGACCGGCGGCGAGACCGAGCGGCAGGTGTACTTCGTGCAGTCCACCGGCGCGCTGGGCAAGGCCGATGAGGGCACGCCCGAGCTGGCGCTGCGTTTCGACCTCACCGTGCCGCTGGCGCGCTACGTGGCCGAGCATGAGCGCGATCTCAGCTTCCCGTTCCGCCGCTACCAGATGCAGAAGGTGTACCGCGGCGAGCGCGCGCAGCGCGGGCGTTTCCGCGAGTTCTACCAGTGCGACATCGACGTGATCGGCAAGGACACGCTGTCGGTGCGCTACGACGCCGAGATCCCGGCGGTGATCTACAGCGTGTTCCGCGAACTGGCCATCGGCCCGTTCACGATCCAGCTCAACAACCGCAAGCTGATGCGCGGCTACTTCGAGAGCCTGGGCATCGTCGATGGCGAGCAGCAGATGCTGGTGCTGCGCGAGGTGGACAAGCTGGACAAGCGCGGCGCCGACTACGTGCGCGACACGCTGACCGGTGAAGCGTTCGGCTTGAGCGCCGAGGTGGCGCAGAAGATCCTCGCCTTCGTGCAGGTGCGCTCGACTTCGCTGCAGGATGCGTTCGACAAGCTCGATGCGCTGGGCGCCGGTCCGGAAACGATGGAGCAGGGGCGCAGCGAACTGAAGGAAGTGCTGGGCCTGATCCATGCCTTCGGCGTGCCGCAGACGCACTACGCGCTGAACCTGTCGATCGCCCGCGGCCTCGACTATTACACCGGCACGGTCTACGAGACCACGCTGAACGACCACCCGCAGATCGGCTCGATCTGCTCCGGCGGGCGCTACGAGAACCTGGCCGGCCAGTACACCAAGTCGCACCTGCCCGGCGTCGGCATCTCGATCGGCCTGACCCGGCTGTACTGGCAACTGCGCGACGCCGGCCTGATCGATACGGCGAAGAGCACCGTCGACGTGCTGGTGACCCAGATGGACGAGGCACAGCTGCCGGCTTACCTGGCGCTGGCCAGTGAGCTGCGCGGCGCCGGCATCGCCACTGAGGTGGTGCTGGAGGGAGGCAAGCTGGGCAAGCAGTTCAAGTACGCCGACCGCGCCGGCATCCGCTTCGTGGTGGTGCTGGGCGAGGACGAACTCGCCCGCGGCGTGGTGACGGTGAAGGACCTGCGCCGCGAGGACCAGTTCGAAGTGGCGCGCAGCGAACTGGTCAAGACGCTGCGAGTGGAGCTGGAGCAGGCCGCGGCGATGGGGTGAGAATGTAGCGGCGAAAATGCTCTTGAATGCCGTCATTCCCGCGAAAGCGGGAATCCAATTTGACCTTGAGCCTTGTAGCAGAAATGGGTTCCCGCTTTCGCGGGAATGACGGCCAAAAAAGCATACGGAGGCATGGATGACTCCCAAACAACCAGCCATCTACATCATGGCCAGTGGCGAACGCGGCACCTTGTACATAGGCGTGACGGGAAACCTCAAGTTGCGTGTATGGGAACACCGCGACGGCGTGGTCGAGGGTTTTACCAGGCGCTATGGTGTGAATCGACTGGTCTGGTTCGAGTTTCAACCCGATTTCCTCTCGGCTATCGCGCGCGAAAAGCAGCTGAAGAAATGGAATCGCGCATGGAAGTTGGAATTGATCGAGGACAGCAATCCGGATTGGCGGGATCGCTGGGAAGAATTGTTGTAATTGCGGCGAATTTGCGTTGCAGGTGATGCGTAACAGCAAGATGGATTCCCGCGTTCGCGGGAATGACGGCAGTGGTGGTATGGCAACAAGTCTGGAGCAACCAGTGAGTGAAACGATTCTTCTCGACGGCAACAGCCTGACGCGCGCGCAACTGGTGGCGGTGGCACGGCAGGGCGCATCGGTGGCGTTGGACCAGACGCAACTCGAGCGCGTGCAGCGCGCCGCCGATTTCCTCGCCGAGAAAGTCAGCTGCGGCGAACCGACCTACGGCGTCACCACCGGCTTCGGCAGCAACGCCGACAAGCTGCTCGGCGCGCATCGCGTGCGCGACGAGTTGCCGGGCGGGAATCCACACGCGCCCGAAGGCACGCTGCTGGAGGAACTGCAGCACAACCTGATCATCACCCACGCGGTCTGCGTGGGCAAACCGTTCGGTGAGGACGTGGTGCGGGCGATGCTGCTGATCCGCATCAATACGCTGATGCGCGGGCACTCCGGCATTCGCGTGAGCACGCTCGAAGCGCTCACCGCGATGCTCAACGCCGGCGTGGTGCCGGTAGTGCCGGAGAAGGGCTCGGTCGGCGCCAGCGGCGACTTGGCCCCGCTGTCGCACCTGGCCATCGTGTTGCTCGGTGGTGGCGAGGCGTTCTACCAGGGCGAGCGGGTGAGTGGCGCCGAAGCGCTGAAGCGCGCCGGGCTCACGCCGATCCGGCTGTCGTTCAAGGAAGGCCTGGCGCTCAACAACGGCACCGCGCAAATGCTGGCGACCGCCGCGCTGGCGCTGGACAAGCTGGAGCAACTGCTGGATACCGCCGACCTCGCCGCGGCGATGACGCTGGACGCGTTCGCCGGACGCAGCGGCGCCCTGCGCGCGGACGTCCACGCACTGCGCCCTCATCCGGGTCAGGTGGCCACCGCCGCGCATGTGCGCGAATTGCTGGCCGACTCCACCCTGCTCGACATTCCGTACCACCTGGTGCCGCGCTTCAAGCCGTGGCGGGCCGAGGCGTGGAACGAAGCGGACGACCAGGCGCTCAGCTTCGACATCGGCTGGGACTGGGTGCCGGCGAACCAGCGCCACGGCCGCGAGACCTTTTACAGTCGTTTCCTGCCGTTCAAGGGCGGCAAGAAACACCAGCCGCAGGATGCCTACAGCCTGCGCTGCATGCCGCAGGTGCATGGCGCGGTGCGCGATGCCTGGGCGCAGGCGTGCCGGGTGATCGATATCGAGCTGAATTCGGTCACCGACAATCCGCTGATCTTCCCGGACAACGAGGACGCGCAGTTCATCGAAGAGCAAGTGATCTCGGCCGGCCACTTTCACGGCATGCCGCTGGCGCTGGCGATGAGCTATGTGAAGGCGGCGATTCCGGTGCTCGCCTCGATCTCCGAGCGCCGGCTCAACAAGCTGGTCGACCCGGCCACGAATGACGGCCTGCCGGCCTTCCTCACCGGCAACGAGGACGGCACCGATTCCGGTTTCATGATCGTGCAATACACCGCCGCGGCGCTGGTCAACGACCTGGCCACGCGTGCGCATCCGGCCAGCGTGTACTCGGTGCCGACCAGCGCGAACGCCGAGGATCACGTCTCGATGGGCGCCAACGAGGCGCGCCACGTGCTGGAGATGATGGAAGACCTCGGCCACGTGCTGGCGCTGGAGCTGTACACCGCCGCACAGGCGCTGGACTACCGCCAGGAAATGCTGAACGCGGCGCGCCGGCTGGCCAGCCGCGGTGGCTGGCAGGCACTGGCGGCGAAGATCGCCAATGCGCCGCGCGAAGGCCAGCCGCACTACGCGCAGTTTGTCGCTGAAGTGCAGCAGCTCGCTGCGGCGCTGGCCGGTGCCGGCGATTTCCATGCCGGCGCCGCCGTGCGCGCCGCGCATGCGATCCTGCGTCGGCACATCGGTTTCATGCATCGCGACCGCGCGATGGACGGTGACGTGCGCACGGTCTGCGCGCTGGTGCAGCAGGGCGCATTTCGCCCGGCGGCGTGACTCATCCTTTTTGACGGAAGCCAAGACCATGAGCCTGATCCAGACCCCGGTGTCCTACGGCGAATTGATCGACAAGATCACCATCCTGGAAATCAAGTCGCGACGGATCGCCGACGCGGCCAAGCTGGCCAACGTGCGCAACGAGCTGGACCTGCTCAACGCGACCTGGGCCGGCGACGCAGCCTCGCAGACCGACATCAGCGATGCGCGTGCCCGCCTGCTGGCGGTGAACGAATTGCTGTGGGACATCGAGGACCGGATCCGCCTGAAGGAGAGGGCGCAGGCGTTCGATGCCGAGTTCATCGAGCTCGCCCGCTCGGTGTATTTCCGCAACGACGAGCGCGCCGCGTTCAAGCGCGAGATCAACCTCAAACTCGGCTCGCAGTTGGTCGAGGAAAAGTCGTACCAGGATTACCGCGCGGTCTGACCGGCGCAGAGCGGGCTCCTACGGCAGTTGCAGGTCGCGCGCGGCGGCTTCGTAGCGTTCGATCACTTCGTCCACGCCGATCAGGTCCATCACGCCGGGCTTCTCGATCTTGCTGCCCCACGGGATCTCGCTGGCCGGCCTGCCCAGGTATTTGCGCGCGGCTTCGTCGTACTTGTTCACGCACCAGCGGCGATCGGAATACGGGCCGGAACGATCCGGGTTGCTTGCCGCATGCAGGCCGAGCACGCGGGTGCCCACCGCGTTGGCCATGTGCATCGGGCCGGAGTCCGGGGTCAGCAGCAGCTGGGCGCGCGCGAGCAGGGCCAGCAATTTCTTCAGCGTGTCCTTGCCGGTGAGGTCGAACGGTGGCGCCTGGCACGCCGCCAGCACGGCGTCGGCCATCTCGCGCTCAAAGGCGGACGGGCCGCCGACCAGCGCCACGCGCCAGCCGCGGGCGACGGCATGGTCGATCACCGCGGCATAGCGCTCTGGCCGCCAGTTGCGCAGTGCATGGCTGGAAGTGGGGCTGACCAGCAGGGTCGGTGTATCGCCGGGCAACTGCTCGGTAGCCCAGGCGTGTGCCTCGTCGGGAATCGGGATGTCCCAACGCACCTGGGTCTGCTGCAGCCCCAGCGGTTCGCAGAAGCTGCCGATCGCGTCCAGCACATGCTCGCCGGTTCGCGCCGGGATGCGTTCGTTGACCACCACGCCGTGCAGGTCCTTCGCGCGGGCGCGGTCGTAGCCGATGCGGCGGTCGGCTTTGATGCCCAGGCTGAGCAGGTTCGAGCGCAGCGCCACCTGCATCTGCAGCAACGCGTCGAAACGCTGCCCGCGTAGCGCTGCGTGTACTGCGCGCATGCCGGCCCAGCCGGCGGTCTTGTCGAAGGTGACGAATTCCACGCCGGGCAGGTCGCCGACCAGCTTGCGTTCCAGCTTGCCGACGATCCAGGTCAGCGAGGTTTGCGGCCATGCCTGCTGCAGGGTGCGCACCAGCGGTACCACGTGGGTGACGTCGCCAATGGCGGAGGTGCGCAGCAGGCAGATCGAGGCAGGGGTTGTCATAAGGCCTGGGTTAGAATCGTGGGCAGTCACTGGGCATGATGATGCAGGAACGAACCCACAAGGATGCCGAAGGCGCGATTCTGTTCGACGCCGAGGTATCGCCACAAGTCGGGCACGACTGGTTCGCGCCGGACTACTGGCGCGAACGCGGCGCATTGCGCACGCAGGTCGGTGGTCGCGGCGGCGTGGCGATCATCGCCGCACCGGTGGGTGAATGCGTGCTGCGGCACTATCGTCGCGGTGGCCTGGTCGCCGCGACGATGGGTGATCGGTATCTGTGGACCGGCGCCGATCGCACGCGTCCGTTCGCGGAATTTCGCCTGCTCGCCGAGATCGCCCGGCTGGAGTTGCCCGGTCCGGCCGTGGTGGCCGCGCGGTATTGCCGGCATGGCCTGTTCTACGCTGCCGACCTGATCACCCGCCGCATCGCCGGCGCGCAGACGCTGGCCGAATGCCTGGCGGCGGGGCGGCTGGATGGCGAGCTGGCGGAGGAGGTTGGGGCGCTGGTGGCGCGCTTTCATCGCGCCGGTGTCTGGCATGCCGACCTGAACGCACACAACGTGCTGGTGACGCCAGGCGCGCTGTATCTGATCGACTTCGACCGTGGCCGCATGCGCATCCCGGCCGTTGCCTGGCAGCGGGCGAACCTGCAGCGTCTGCGCCGGTCGCTGCTCAAGCTCGGCGCGACCGCCGATGGCGAGGCGGCGTTCGAGAAGAACATCTGGCAACCACTGCTGTATCGCTACGGGCGTACGCTGACCCCATGAACTGGCATCTGCATTTTCTTGGCGTGGGCGCCGCGCATGCGGTGGAGCTGGGTTCGTCGGCCGTGGTGCTGGAACGTGCCGGCGTACCGCTGCTGCTGGTCGATTGCGGGCCGGACACACTCGACCGCTACCTGGATGCCTATGACGCGCTGCCGCCGGCTGTATTCGTCACGCATACCCACATGGATCATGTGGCCGGACTGGAGCGGTTGTTCTTCAAGTTGTGGTTCGACGAGCACCTGCGCGGCACCACCCGGGTCTTCATCCATGCCGGGCTGCTCCCGTGGCTGCAGGCGCGGGTCGCCGATTACCCCGGCGCCCTCGCCGAAGGCGGCGTCAATTTCTGGGAAGCGTTCCGGCTGGTGCCGTGCACGCGTGGTTTCTGGCTGGACGGGTTGTGGTTCGACGTGTTCGCCACCCGCCATCATGTGCCGGGTACTTCGTACGGCCTGGCATTGGACGGCAGCTTCGTCTACACCGGCGACACCCGGCCGATCCCCGAAGTGCTGGCCAGCCGTGCGGGCGGCAACGAAGTCATCGCCCACGACTGCGGCCTGGTCGGCAACCCTTCGCACACCGGCGTCGACGACGTCGAACGCGAGTATCCGGAGGCGTTGCGCGCCCGGTTGCTGCTTTACCACTACGGCAGCGAAGCCGACGGCACCGCGCTGGTGTCACTCGGCTACCGCATCGCCATTCCCGGCGGGCGTGTCGCCTTGCCCACTCCGCTGGAACCCAGGGCCGACGCTGGCTGAATCGGCGCGTGTTCGCTTGCCTGTGTGGGGACCTCCCGCTATTCTTACCGACTCTTTGAAGGGCTGGATTGCCGGCGAAGAGAGTTTCGTGCGGAGAGATGTCCGAGTGGTTGAAGGAGCACGCCTGGAAAGTGTGTATACGGCTTAACCCCGTATCGAGGGTTCGAATCCCTCTCTCTCCGCCAATTTGTAGTTGAAGGTAGTTCCAGGGCTGAACAGCCCACGTCCATGGTGGCCCCGTCGGTCCCCCCGCGACGATAGTTCGCAAACTCCGCCAGGTCCGGAAGGAAGCAACGGTAGCGAATGATTCGGGTGCCGGGGTGTGGCTGGCGGGGCCGCCGCCATTTTTGGACGGCGCTTTTACTGACTTACCCCCTCTGACTTGGCACAATCAGTCTTCGCCCCAAGGTAGTCAGGCATGTCTTATCAGGTACTCGCCCGCAAGTGGCGTCCGCGCAAGTTCGCCGAACTGGTCGGGCAGGAACACGTGGTGCGCGCGCTCACCAATGCGCTGGACACCGGGCGCATGCACCACGCCTACCTGTTTACCGGCACCCGCGGCGTCGGCAAGACCACCATCGCGCGCATCTTCGCCAAGTCGCTGAACTGCGAGCGCGGCCAGTCGGCTGACCCCTGCGGCGAGTGTTCGGTGTGCACGGCGGTGGACGAAGGGCGTTTCGTCGACCTGCTGGAGATCGACGCGGCCAGCAATACCGGCGTGGACGACGTGCGCGAGGTGATCGAGAACGCGCAATACGCGCCGTCGCGCGGCCGCTTCAAGGTGTACCTGGTCGACGAGGTGCACATGCTGTCGAAGAACGCATTCAACGCCTTGCTGAAGACGCTGGAAGAGCCGCCACCGCACGTGAAGTTCCTGCTCGCCACCACCGATCCGCAGAAGCTGCCGGTGACGGTGCTGTCGCGCTGCCTGAAGTTCAACCTGAAACGGCTGCTGCCCGAGCAGATCTCCGGCCAGATGCGGCACATCCTCGCCGCGGAAAACATCGCCTACGAGGACAGCGCGATCGGCGAGCTGGCCCGCGCCGCGGACGGTTCGCTGCGCGACGGCCTGTCGCTGCTGGACCAGGCGATCGCCTACGGTGGCGGTGCGCTGCATGCCGACGACGTGCGCACCATGCTCGGCAGCGTGGCGCGCGGACAGGTGCTCGGCGTACTCGACGCACTGGCCGCCGGCGACGGCCAGCGGCTGCTGGTCGAGTGCACGCAGATCGCCTCGTACTCGCCGGACTTCGGTGGCGTGCTGGACGACATTGCCAGCGTGCTGCACCGATTGCAGCTGATCCAGCTGATTCCGGGTTACCGGCCGGACGAGGACGGCGACGACGACGGTGCGCTGGCGGCGCTGGCCGAGCGGATCACCCCGGAAGACGTGCAGCTGTACTACCAGATTGCCACTTCGGGCCGGCGCGACTTGTCGCTGGCGCCGGATGCGCGCACCGGTTTCGAGATGGCGCTGCTGCGCATGCTGGCGTTCCGCCCGGGCGACGGCGCACCCGCCGCGCGCACAGAACGACCGGCGCCCGCGCCGTCCCGCCCTGCCACTCCGACACCGGCACCGGCACCGACACCGACACCGACACCGACACCGACACCGACACCGACACCGGCACCGGCACCGGCACCGGCACCGGCACGGACTGCCGCCGTACCGGAACGTCAGCACGAACCCCCATCGCCATCGCGTGCAGCGCCGGCATCGACGCCGATCGTCGCCGCTGCCCCGATCACGCGAGACGAAAACGGCTTGCCGGACTGGGAGACGCTGATCGAGCGCGCGGGCCTGCGCGGGCCGTTCGGCCTGTTGGCGCAGAACGCGGTATTGCGCGAGCGCGACGGGCAGATCCTGGTGCTGGCGCTGCAACCGGCGCACATGAGCCTGGCGGTGGAGCCGATGGTGAGTCAGATGGAGGAGCGCATCAGTCAGGCGCTGGGCGAACGCATCCGTTTGCGTTTCGTCAACAGCAGCCAGGCTGGCGCCGCGCAGACTCCGGCGGCGCGTGCTGCACAGGCGCGCGATGCGGCCCAGGCTGCTGCCGAGCAGGCGATCGAAGGCGATCCGCTGGTGCAGTCGCTGAAGCGCGAATTCGGCGCGCGCGTGGTGCCGCAGTCCATCAAACCCTTTGACAACGAATCCGGAGCAGTGTGATGAGAGGACAGATCGGCCAGCTGATGCAGCAGGCCCAGCGCATGCAGGAAGACATGAAGCGCGCGCAGGAGGAAATCGCCAAGCTTGAGGTCACCGGCAGCGCCGGTGGCGGTCTGGTCAGCGTGGTGATGACCGGCGCGCACGAAGTACGCCGCGTGCAGATCGACAGGCAGACTTTCGCCGACGATCCGGAGATGGCCGAGGATCTCGTTGCTGCCGCGGTCAACGACGCGGTGAACAAGGTGGCCCAGGTCAGCAAGGACAGGCTCGGCGGTCTCACCGCCGGGATGAACTTGCCGGCCGGTTTCAAAATGCCGTTCTGATTTGTCGTGAGCAACGGATCGAAACTGCTGGACGACCTGATCGAAGCGCTGCGCTGCCTGCCCGGCGTGGGCGGCAAGAGTGCCCAGCGAATGGCCTTCCATCTGCTCGAGCGCGAGCGCGAGCGCGGGTTGAAGCTGGCGGCGGTGATGGAGCAGGCGATGCGGCGCATCGGCCATTGCGAGCGCTGCCGCAATTTCAGCGAAGAGCCGCTGTGCGCGCTGTGTGCCAGCAGCAGCCGCGACCGCCAGGTGCTGTGCGTGGTGGAGTCGCCCACCGACCTGGCGGCGATCGAACAGGCCACCGGCTACCGCGGGCAGTACTTCGTGCTGATGGGCCGGTTGTCGCCGCTGGACGGGCTGGGCCCGGAGGAACTGGGGCTGGCGCAGCTGACCCAGCGTCTGGGCGAGGGCGAGATCGAGGAGCTGATCATCGCCACCAACCCCACCGTGGAAGGCGAGGCCACCGCGCACTATCTGGCCCAGCTGGCCCGTGCCGGCGGCGTGCGGCCGACCCGGCTGGCGCACGGCGTGCCGCTGGGCGGCGAACTGGAATACGTCGACCGCAGCACGCTGGCACATGCGTTCGGCGGCCGGCAGCTGCTCGACTGAGCCATCATCTTCAGGAAACCGATCATGAGCGACACGATTTTCAGCAAGATTGTCCGCCGCGAGATTCCGGCCGACATCGTCTACGAGGACGACGAGGTGCTGGCGTTCCGCGACCTGAATCCGCAGGCGCCGGTGCACGTGCTGTTCATCCCGAAGCAGCCGCTGGCCACGCTCAACGACGCGACGGCGGGTGACGCCGAGCTGCTCGGTAAGTTGCTGCTGGCCACGGCGGCGTACGCGAAGCAGGAGGGTCTTGCCGAGCAGGGCTACCGCACGGTGATCAACACCAATGAGGATGGCGGGCAGACCGTGTACCACCTGCACGTCCACCTGCTGGCGGGGCGGCGCATGCACTGGCCGCCGGGCTGAGCACGCAGGGCCCGCATCCTACACATGAAAACGCCGGCTTCGAGCCGGCGTTTTCATGTGCGCTTACTTCTTCGGCGGGGGCGGCGGAGGCGGCCGCACCACGATCACCCGGCGGGGATAGTAGCCGCCGTAGTAGGGGTAGCCGCCCCAGTACGGGCCGAAGCCCGGACCCCAGAACGGGTCATAGAAACCCGGCGGGTAGTTCACCATGATCGGGCGTTTCGGCCACAGGTAGACCACGTCGGCCTCGACGCGCGGGTAGGCGTAATCGAACTCGCCCACCTTCTGCGACACCGTGCCGTGCAGCGTGCCGGTGACGGTCAGCTCGCGGCCGCGCACGAACACTTCCGGATCGTAGAAGCCGTCACGGCAGGCGACGAAGCGGCCCAGGTTCTCGCCGGTGTTGCCGGCTTTCGGGCGCGCCTGGCTGTTCAGCGGACGCGATAGCAGATAGAAGCAGGTCTGCTGCGGACCCGGTTCGGTCTTGATGATCTCGCCGCCCCAGCGCACGCGGGTACCACCCGCACCGCCTTGCTGGGCGCTGGTGGTGGAGACGTCGGTATAGGTGCCTTCCAGCGGTTTCGGAATCGTCGCGCACCCGGCCAGCAGGGCGAGCGCGGCAGCGAGGATCAGTGGGCGGTACAGGGACATGGGGATCTCTCCATACATGGGCGACGGCCTGCGCCGTCGTGTCGGCTCTTATTTGACCACGTTGACGATACGGAAATCCCGCACGGCGTGCTGGAACGCGCGCAATGGTTCAGTCGGCGGTTCGTCATGGGCATAACGCAGTTCCAGGTAACTCCTCATCAACCTTGCCAGTTCATCGCGTTGACCCGGCAGCGCGCGGGCGGCGCGGCTCAGGTAGTGCTGCGGGCCTTCGGCGGGGCGGCGCGCAATGCCCTTGCGTGCCAGCTTCCGTTCCAGCTCGCGCAGCGCGCCGCGCAACGGATCGCGCGGTTGCCGCCGCAGCAATGCCCACGCCAGCCCGATCGCGATGAACAGCACGCTGCTGATCGCCAGCAGCACGCCGAGCGTCGCCGTGTCGGCGTCGCGGATGCCGAACGGTGTCAGCAGGCCGCGCTGGCGTAGCGCATCAAAACCGATAACGCCCTGATCCCACCAGCGGTTGACGATGTCCCAGCGATTGCGCAGGCCCTGCAACCAGTCGTTGCGGTACCACGACAACTGGTCGCCGGCGGCCGCGGCTGCGCCCAGCGAAACGCGCTCCGGGCGCACCGCACCGGTGGGGTCGACGCGCACCCAGCCGCGTCCGGCCAGCCACACCTCGCTCCACGCATGCGCGTCGGAATAGCGCACCAGCAGGTAGTTGCCGTACTTGTTCCAGTAGCCGCCCTGGTAGCCGGTGACCACCCGCGCCGGGATGCCGGCGGCGCGCATCAGCACGGTGAACGCCGACGAATAGTGCTCGCAGAAACCTTCGCGGGTGTCGAACAGGAAGTCGTCCACCGAGTCGCGTCCCAGCGGCGCCGGCGCCAGCGTGTAGCGGAAGCCGCCGTCGTGGAACAGGCCCAGCGCGGCCCGCACGATCGCGGCATCATCGCTGCCGTAACGTTGCCGCCATTGCGCAGCCAGTGCGTGCGTGCGCGGGTTGAACTCGGCCGGCAGGCGCAGGCCGAGGCGGCGCGAACGCTCGTCCAGACTGGGCTGCAGCCGATACTGCAGCGCCGAGTGTGCGGCGTAGTCGAGCTGGTCGTTGACCGGCTTGTCGGCCATCACCTCGTGGTCGGCTTGCAAAGTGGCCTGCGCCGGCGCCTGCAGCGGCACATCCAGCATCGGCAGCACGCGTCGCCGGGTGGGTTGCAGGTTGATCTGGTAGCGGATCGAGCTGGCGACCTCGAGCGGTGCCGGTTGCCGTGGCGGGGCATATCGCGGATCGAGATGGCGCCAGCTGCGACCGTCGAAATTCCACATCACGTAGGCGCGGAAATAGCGCCGGTCCGGTGGCGGCGGTGCGCCGTCGAAACTGACCCGCATCGCCGGATGGTCGTCAGTGAGCAGATCGGTGAAATTGCCCGGCGTCATGCTGTCACTGAGACCGGTGCGCGCCTGGTCCTGCGACGGCGCACCCCACAACGGCGAACTCAGTCGCGGCACCAGCAGGAAGGCCAGCAGGGCCAGCGGCAAGGCCGCCGCCGACAGCGCCAGGCCAGGCAGCAAGGCGCGCGGCAGGCTGGTCGGCAACTGACCCGGTTCCAGCGCGCGCAAGGTGGCCAGCGCCGGCAGCAGGCCCAGCGCGACCACCACGGTGGCGATCAGTCCCTGATCGAACAGCAGCGCGGTCATCAGCGCGAAGCAGGCAAAGCTGATGCCCACGCGGACGTCGCGCGCGGCCTCGGTTTCCAGCAGCTTCAGGACCAGCAGGCCGACCGCCAGCGCCGCCCCGGGTTCGCGGCCGAAGATGTTGCCGTACTGCACGATCACCGCCAGCGTCAGCAGGACCAGCAGCGGCAGCTTGAGCCAGCGCGGCACCCGACCGGCCCGGCGCCGTCGCTGCCACCAGCGCCAGCCGAGGATCAGCGCCAGCGCGATGCCGAGCCACCACGGCAGGTGCGGCGAATGCAGGCCCAGCACCAGCGCCATGGTCAGACTGAGCAGGTCGAACGCGCGGGTGTCGATCGGCCGCTCGCTCGGTGATTTGGGTCGTGAAGGCGTCATGGCAGTTGTGCCAGCGCGCTCATGCAATGCGCGTAGTGCAGCGGCCCGCTGCCGCCGGGAATTTCGTTGCCGGGCAGCCACAGGCTGTAGTGGCCGCGCTGGGCCTGTGCCTCGTTCAGCCAGCGCGCCAGCCGGGCGATGCGCGCCTCGTTGTCCAATCCGCCCAGCCGGCGCCAGTCCAGCTGCCATTGCGGGCGGCTTTGCGGCTGCTCGAAATCCTTCACCAGCAGGTTCTCGTGGCGGGCGCTGGCCTTCCAGGCGATATGTCGTTGCGGGTCGCCGGCGCGGTAGTCGCGCAACGCGGCCAGTTCGTCGCCGCGGTGCAGGCGCATGTGGCGGGCGTCGTCGGCGGGTGCGTGCGGTTGCGGTCCGGCGACTTCCGCGCGTGGCCACACCAGTACCGACTGCTCGGGATGCAGCCAGCTCCATGCGCGAAACAGGCCCAGCGGCCAGCTGGTCCATACCCGTATCCGCGGTAGCGGCTGCCAGCCGCGCTGCACGGTGGGCAACGCCAGCTTCACCTGAGCGGTGGCGCGGCCATCGATAGCGAAGGCGAGGGTGCGGTCACCGAGATCGACGCGGATGGCGTTGCGTGGGCGCCGGGAGTCGAACGCCAGGGTGAGTTCGAGGCGCTGGCCGGCGACCGCATGGCCAGCGCGGATGTGGCCCAGGCGCAAACCGTCGAGGCTGCGGAACGCCACCAGCATGCTGGTCGCGCTGGCCGCACCGAGCAGGCAGGTGAGCAGGAGGGCGGCGTTGTTGGCGTAGTTCAGCGCGCCGACCAGCATCACCAGCAGCAGGACGGAGAAGCCGAGACCGAAGCCGGTCGGCACGATGTAGATGCGTCGCCGATGCAGTTCGATCGGCAGGCTTTCCGGGCGGCGGTAGCGGGTGAGTGCGGGCAGCCGGTGCTCGGCCCATCGTTGCAGGCGCTGCAGCAGATCGCGCATCAATCCACCGCCACCTCGGCCAGCAGCTGCCGCGCCAGCGTGTCGCCGTTGACACCGCGTGCCGGCAGCAGGCGGTGCGCGGCCAGCGGCACGAACAGCGCCTGGATGTCTTCCGGTAGCACATGGCTGCGGCCGCTGAGCAGTGCCCACGCGCGCGCCGCGGCGAGCAGCGCCAGACCGGCGCGCGGCGACAGGCCCACGCGGATGTCGGCGTGGCGTCGACTGGCGGCGAGCAGGGCCTGCAGGTAGTCGAGCAGGGCGGTGCTGGCGGTGATCGCCTGCGCCTGGCGGTGCAGCGCGAGCAATGCCGCGCCGTCGAGTTGCGGCATCAGCTGGGCCAGCAGGTCGCGGCGGTCGCTGCCGGTGAGCAGGGCGCGCTCGGCGGTGGCATCCGGGTAGTCCAGCGACAGCCGCAGCATGAAGCGGTCGAGCTGCGAGTCGGGCAGCGGGAAGGTGCCGTTGAGATCCAGCGGGTTCTGCGTGGCGACCACGAAGAACGGCTGCGCCAGCGCCTGCGTCCGGCCGTCCACGGTGACCTGGCCCTCGGCCATGGCTTCCAGCAATGCACTCTGCGTTTTCGGGCTGGCGCGGTTGATCTCGTCGGCCAGCAGCAGGCCGGTGAAAATCGGCCCGGGGTGGAAGCGGAACTGGCCGGTCTCGCGCTCGTACACGCTGACCCCGATGATGTCCGACGGCAGCAGGTCGCTGGTGAACTGCACGCGTTGGAACTCCAGCGCAAAGGTGGCCGCCAGTGCGTGCGCCAGCGTGGTCTTGCCCACGCCGGGCACGTCTTCCAGCAGCAGATGGCCGCCGGCGATCAGGCAAGTGAAGGCGAGCTTCACCTGGCGCGGCTTGCCCAGCAGCACGCGGTTGACCTGGGCCATCGCGGCGTCCAGTCGCTGCTGCAAGGGTTCGTCGTGGGGCTGGGTGATGGCGGACATGGATGCTGGTTCTTCACTGACTGAGGTGGACTGGAGAAGCAGTGTAGCCGTCGCTGCGCGTTCCTATGGCAGCGCCATGCCGGCTTCGCGCAACAGCCGCGCCAGCGCGATCAGCGGCAGGCCGATCAGCGCGCTGGGGTCGCGGTTGTCGATCGCCTCGAACAGGCTGATGCCGAGACCTTCGCACTTGAAACTGCCGGCGCAGTCCAGCGGCTGTTCGCGCTCGACGTAGCGGGCGATTTCCGCCGCGTCCAGCGTGCGGAAGCGCACGCGGGTTTGATCGACATGGGTATGCCGGCGGCCATTGCGGGTGTCGAGCAGGCACAGCGCGGTATGGAAGTGCACTTCGCGGCCGGAACTGGCGGCGAGCTGGGCGCGGGCGCGTTCGGCGGTGCCGGGCTTGTCGAGGATCAGACCGTCAAGCTCGGCGACCTGGTCGGAGCCGATCACCAGGGCGCCCGTGTATTCATGCGCAACCGCGGTGGCCTTGGCGATTGCCAGGCGCAGCGCGCGTGCCGCGGGTGTCTCGTCCGGCAACGGGGTTTCGTCGGTCCCGGGCGCGGCTTGTTCGAAGTCCGCGAGCAGCCGGCGCAGCAGCTCGGCGCGGTAGCGCGAAGTCGAACCCAGCACGATGCGTGGCACTTGACGGGTCGGGGTCATGTATCCGACTCGCGCCGGATGTGTTCGCGCATCGCGCTGTTCAGGTCGGTCTGGGCCTGGTCGAGTGCCTTCAGCAGGGGTTGCAGGCGGTCGCGGGCGCTGCGCATCGACGCGGTGGCCTCGTCCAGTTCGTGCTGGCTGGCGTGTGGCGAACGGTCGCGAATCCACAGCCGTTGTTGCAACAGCGCGCGCAGGCCGGCATCGATCGCATGCTGGGCGTCCTGTTCGCTGGCGGCGGGCAGGTCGGGGTTGAGTGACATCACTGCATGCGCCTGCTGCAGGCCGCTACGGCAGGTCTTCAGGTCGGTCTCCAGCCGGTCGGCCAGATCGAGCAGGGTGCTGAGACTGTTGCCGCGCAGTGTCTGGTGCCGGCGCAACAGCAGGGCCGCGCCCACCAGGGCAATCAGCAGCGCCAGCAACACGGCGGTACCGAGCGTCAGATAAGAGTTCAAGGGCGGTGGCTCAGGCGGCAGGGAGATTCAGTCTGCCGCATCGGGGCCGGATCAGGCAAAATAAGCGGCCGCCGGGATGAAACGAGGCCGTTGCGGCGTCATGCCAGTTGACTTCGGGCGGCTTCGAACCTAACATTTCACGATTATGTCCGTGACACTGCCAGAGTCCGTGGACGCTTGGCGCATGGTCTCGGCGCGGCGTTCGTTCGAGGGAACGCTACCCATCGCGACCATGTCCCGCCTGTGCGAGATGCTGGCAAGCGCCGATGGGCTGCTGCAGTTCGAGCTGGATTTCGGACGCGACGAACTGGGTATCAGCTACGTCGACGTTCGCGCCCAGGCGTCGCTGAGCCTGATCTGCCAACGCACGCTGGAACCGTTTGTACTGCCGATCGCGGTGGCTACCCGGCTTGGCCTGATCAGGCAGGAACGCGATGAGGCTGGCTTGCCGCCTGATTGCGAGCCGCTGCTGGTGGCCGAGGATGGCCGGTTGAATCCGGCGGATGTGATAGAAGACGAATTGCTGTTGGCGCTGCCGCTGATTCCGGTCAATCCGGACAGCAGCCTGCCCGACGAGATGACCAGCCATGACCCGGATACTGCCGGCGAGGGGCACTCTGAAAGTCCGTTCGCGGTGTTGCGCGAACTGAAGAAGTAACCGCCGACCCGGATCATCCGACCCGGGTCATGACGCAACAGATCATCAAGTTTCAGTTGGAGAACTACCATGGCAGTTGCCAAGAGCCGCCGTACCCCGTCCACCCGCGGCATGCGTCGTGCGCACGACGCGCTGCAGACCGTGCAGCTGTCCACCGATCCGACCAGTGGCGAAGTGCATCTACGCCATCACGTCACCAAGGATGGCTACTATCGCGGCAAGAAAGTGATCGAAACCAAGGGCGCGGTGTCGGTCGAGGATTGACCAGTTTCGTGGAATCCCGCGGGGTTCCCGGACTTCGGTCAGGCGAGACGGCGCGGCGACGCGCCGTTTTGCGTTGACGGGCACCCTGAATGCCGCATGGGACGGTTGCGCTGACGCCGCCCAGAGCGTTCAATCCTTCGTTTACGTTGATGGACAGCTGAATGGCCCAGATCTACTCCCGCATCATCGCCACCGGCAGTGCGTTGCCCGAGCACGTGGTAACCAACGCCGACCTGGAAAAGATCGTCGACACCAGTGACGAGTGGATCCGCACCCGCACCGGTATCCGCCAGCGGCACATCGCCGCCGACGGCGAGACCACCGGCGACCTGGCACTTCTTGCCGCGCAGCGTGCGCTGGAAGCGGCTGGCGTCAAGGCGTCCGAGCTCGATCTGATCATCCTCGGCACGACCACGCCGGACATCATTTTTCCGTCCACCGCCTGCCTCGTGCAGCATCGCCTCGGCGCGAACGGCTGCGCCGCGTTCGACGTCAATGCGGCGTGCTCGGGGTTCGTCTATGCGTTGGGCATTGCCGACAAGTTCATCAAGAGCGGGCAGTCGAAGAAGGTGCTGGTAATCGGTGCCGAGACGCTGACCCGGATGGTCGACTGGACCGAGCGCGAGAGCTGCGTGCTGTTCGGCGACGGCGCCGGCGCGGTGGTGCTGGAGGCGTCCGGCGAGCCGGGCATCTACGCCACTTGCCTGCATGCCGACGGCGGCTACAAGCACCTGCTGTACAACCCGGTCGGCGTGTCGGTAGGTTTCAAGGACGAGCCGAACCACGGCGTGCGCATCAACATGGCTGGCCGCGAAGTGTTCAAGGTCGCGGTGAAGACGCTCGACGCGCTGGTCGGCGAAACCCTGCAGGCCGCCGGCATGGACGAGACGCAGATCGACTGGCTGATCCCGCACCAGGCCAATCTGCGCATCATCGAGGCGACCGCGAAGCGGCTGAACATGTCGATGGAGCGCGTCATCGTGACCGTCGACAAGCATGCCAACACCTCGTCCGGTTCGGTGCCGCTGGCGCTGGATTACGCGGTGCGCTCGGGCAAGGTGCAGCGCGGCCAGAACCTGCTGCTGGAGGCGTTCGGCGGCGGCTTCACCTGGGCCTCGGCGTTGCTGCGTTACTGAGCCGCCGCTCGATCAAGCGTTCTCCGCGATGCCGCCTACCCGGGCGGCATCGTGCTTTGTGTCCCGAAAAACAGTGAATACAGCTGCGTATGGGCAGCGATGCTGGCACCATGGCGGTTTTCGTCGGCAGGATTTGCGTATCCATGAGTTCCACTTCCGCTTCGCTCGCATTCGTTTTTCCCGGCCAGGGCTCGCAGTCGGTCGGCATGCTGGCCGAACTGGCCGCGGCGCATGCCGAGGTGCAGGTCACGTTCGAGGAAGCCTCGCAAGGCGCCGGCGTCGATCTGTGGAAGCTGAGCGCGCAGGGCCCGGAAGACCAGCTCAATCGCACCGAGAACACCCAGCCGGCGCTGCTGGCTGCCAGCGTGGCAGTGTGGCGGGTGTGGCAGAAGCTGGGTGGCGCGCGGCCGGCGCAGTTGTCCGGCCACAGCCTGGGCGAGTACAGCGCGCTGGTCTGCGCCGGCGCGCTGTCGCTGCATGACGCGGCGGCGCTGGTGGCCGAGCGCGGCCGGCTGATGCAGGCCGCGGTGCCGGCTGGCGTGGGCGCGATGGCGGCGATCCTGGGTGGCGACGACGCGCAGATCGCGCAGGTATGCGAAGAAGTGGCGCAGGGCCAGGTGGTGGCGCCGGCCAACTTCAACTCGCCGGGGCAACTGGTGATCGCCGGCAACGCCGAGGCGGTCGATCGCGCACTGGCGAAACTGGCCGAGCTGGGCGTGAAGAAGGCGATCAAGCTGGCCGTGTCGGTGCCGTCGCATTGCGCGCTGATGCGCGGGGCGGCTGACCGGCTGGGTGAGCGGATGGCCACGATCGACTGGCAGCTGCCGTCGATCCCGGTGATCCAGAACGCCGAGGCGCGCAGCCATGGGACGGTCGAGGAGATCCGCGGCGCGCTGCAGCGCCAGTTATACCTGCCGGTGCGCTGGACCGGGTGCGTGCAGGCGCTGGCCACCGGTGGCGCCACACGCATCGCCGAATGCGGCCCGGGCAAGGTGCTGGCCGGCCTGATCAAACGCATCGACAAGAGCATCGAGGCACGTGCCATCGGCACCCCGACCGAACTCGATACCGCGCGCGCCGAGTGGGCGTGAGCGCAGGCTCCCCGATTTCCGATTCAGCAAGGAACGATTCAAATGAGCAAACCACTGCAGGGTGAAATTGCGCTGGTCACCGGCGCCAGCCGCGGCATCGGCGCGGCGATCGCGGACGAGCTGGCGGCGCTGGGCGCCACCGTGATCGGCACCGCCACCAGCGAGAACGGCGCTGCGGCGATCGGCGGACGGCTGGCTGCGCATGGCGGCCACGGCCGCGTGCTGAACGTCACCGACGGCGCGGCGGTCGACGGGCTGGTCGACGCGATCGCGAAGGAATTCGGTGCAGTCTCGATCCTGGTCAACAACGCCGGCATCACCCGTGACCAGCTGCTGATGCGGATGAAGGATGACGACTGGCAGGCGATCATCGACACCAACCTCACCTCGGTCTACCGCACTTCCAAGGCGGTGATGCGCGGCATGATGAAGGCGAGGAAGGGACGCATCATCTCGATTGCCTCGGTGATCGGGCTCACCGGCAATCCAGGTCAGTCCAATTACGCTGCGGCCAAGGCCGGCATCATCGCGTTCTCCAAGTCGCTGGCACGCGAGATCGGCAGCCGCGGGATCACCGTCAACGTGGTGGCACCGGGCTTCATCGACACCGACATGACCCGCGCCCTGCCGGAAGAGTCGAAACAGGCGCTGCTCGGCCAGATCGCGCTGGGGCGGCTGGGCGAGGCGACGGACATCGCCAAGGCGGTGGGCTTTCTGGCCTCGCCGGCGGCGGCCTACATCACCGGGGAAACCATGCACGTCAACGGCGGCATGTACATGCCGTAGGACGTATGGACGCAGTTGTCGCCAGCGGCCCCGTTTTAGGCGACAATTGCGCTTTCGCGCCGGTCATCGGGGCCGCGCCCCTCGTGTCACCGGCGAATCGTGGCGGCCTCGCGGTTTAGCCACTACAATGCGCCGGCCTTTTGCAGGCCTTACGCCGGCACAAACAAATCAATTACTCCTTGAGAGGTATGGGCAACATGAGCACCATCGAAGAGCGCGTCAAGAAAATCGTCATCGAGCAGTTGGGCGTGAAAGAAGATGAAGTCACGGCGAACGCTTCGTTCGTTGACGATCTGGGCGCAGATTCGCTGGACACGGTGGAACTGGTGATGGCGCTCGAGGAAGAGTTCGAGACCGAGATTCCCGACGAAGACGCCGAGAAGATCACCACCGTGCAGCAGGCCGTTGATTACATCAAGGCCCACTCCAAGGATTGATCGATCCGGGATTGATCGCCGCGCATCTGGACTGGCACGCGCCCGCTGGTCAGTCCGGTTGCATGCGGCGATACCGAACGCTGCGCCATCTTGGCGCAGTTTTCGTTTCTGCAATTTGTAACGTCCGACCCCGTATGGTGGGCAGGATGCCTGCCAGGCACGACCGGGCGACGTCCCTGCGACCCGTACGAGGTGGCTGCCGGCAACGGCAGATCCACGCAACCACGTAAGGAACATCAGCATGAGCAAGCGACGTGTGGTAGTGACCGGCATGGGCATCATCTCGCCGGTCGGCAACGACATCGCCAGCGCCTGGGAGCGTGTCCTCAAGGGCGTCAGCGGTATCGGCCCGGTCACCCATTTCGACACCTCCGCTTATTCCACGCGCATCGCCGGCCAGGTCAGCGGCTTCGATCCGGCCGAGTGGATGCCGCTCAAGGACGTCAAGAAGATGGACCCGTTCATCCACTATGGCGTGGCGGCGGGCACCCAGGCCTTGCGTGATTCCGGGCTGGAAGTGACCGAGGCGAACGCGCCGCGCATCGGCGTGGCGGTCGGTGCCGGCATCGGCGGCCTGTACACGATCGAGGCGACCACGCTGGAACTGGCGGCGAAAGGCCCGCGCCGGGTCTCGCCGTTCTACGTACCCAGCTCGATCATCAACATGGTCTCGGGGCAGCTGTCGATCATGTTCGGCCTGAAGGGTCCGAATATCGCGTGTGTGACGGCATGCACCACCGGCGCGCACAACATCGGTCTGGCCGCGCGGATGATCCAGTACGGCGATGCCGACGCGATGATCGCCGGCGGCACCGAGTTCGCCACCACCGGTACCGCGATGGCCGGCTTCTGTTCGGCCAAGGCGATGTCCACCCGCAACGAGGAGCCGACCAAGGCCAGCCGTCCGTGGGACAAGGACCGCGACGGCTTCGTGCTGTCCGACGGCGCCGGCGTGCTGATGCTGGAGGAGTACGAACACGCCAAGGCCCGCGGCGCGCGCATCTACGCCGAGCTGGTCGGCTTCGGCATGAGCGGCGACGCGTTCCACATGACCGCACCGAGCGAAGGCGGCGAAGGCGCGGCGCGCTGCATGCAGACCGCCTTGAACGATGCCGGCCTCAATCCCACCGAGGTGCAGTACGTCAATGCGCACGGCACCTCGACACCGCTGGGCGACCTGGGCGAGGTGATGGCGGCGAAGAAGGTGTTCGGCGATCACGCCTACAAGCTGGCGATGAGCTCGACCAAGTCGACCACCGGGCATTTGCTTGGTGCAGCCGGCGGCGTCGAGGCGATCTTCAGCATCCTGGCGCTGCGCGATCAGGTGTTGCCGCCGACGATCAACCTGGACGAGCCGGGCGAAGGCTGCGACCTCGACTTCGTGCCGCACACGGCGCGCGAGGCGAAGCTCGACGTGGCGATCTCCAACTCGTTCGGCTTCGGCGGCACCAACGGCACGCTGGCATTCCGCCGCGTCTGAGCGTGACCTGCCATCGCCGTATCCTGGACGGCCGGCGCGACTTGCTCGCGCCGGCCGCTGCTTTTCCGCAGCGTTATCCGTGCCTGCTGGAAAGCGTGGTGCACGGTACTGCGCAATCGCGCTACGACATCCTGTTCGCGTTCCCGCGCGAGCGGCTGACCCTGCACGCCGACGGCTGCCTGCGCGATGGCGCGGGTGTGGTGCGGGCAGGGCGTTTCCTCGACGCACTGGATGCGGCCTGGCAGGCCGAACGTTTGCTGCCGGAGAGCGACGGGCTGCCGTTCCACGGCGGCTGGGTATTGCTGCTGGCGTACGAACTCGCCGGCGAGATCGAGCCGACGCTGAAACTGCGGCCGTCGCCGACGCTGCCGCTGGCGCTGGCCGTGCGCTGCCCAGCCGCGGTGATCGTCGACCATGTGCGCGACTGCACGATCCTGGTTGCCGAGGCCGGCCACGAGGATCTGCTCGATGCGCTGGAAGCCGATCTCGCCGCTTCACCGGGAATGCCGCCGTTGCCCGCGCTGACCGGCTGGGATGAAGACGCGCCGCAACAGTTCCTCGACGGCGTGGTGCGCGTCCACGAACATCTCTACGCCGGCGACATCTTCCAGGTGAATCTGTCGCGTGCCTGGCGTGCGCGTTTTGCGCGACCGCCCGTGCCGGCGTCGCTGTATGCGGTACTGCGCCAGGCCAATCCGGCGCCGTTCGCCGGCTTGCTGCAGCAGCCGGGCTGGGCGGTGGTGAGCTCCTCGCCGGAACGACTGGTCGAAGTGCGCGGCGGCGTGGCGCAGACCCGGCCGATCGCCGGCACGCGCCCTCGACTGCCCGGTGATGATGAGCTGGCACGTATCCGCGAACTGAGTGCACATCCGAAGGAACGTGCCGAGCACGTGATGCTGATCGACCTGGAACGCAACGATCTCGGTCGCGTCTGCATGCCGGGCTCGGTCGAGGTCGACGAACTGATGGTGGTGGAGAGTTACGCCCACGTTCACCACATCGTCTCCAATGTACGTGGGCGCCTGCGTGCCGACGTGACGCCCGGCGAGGTAATCGCCGCCACTTTCCCGGGCGGCACCATCACCGGCTGTCCCAAGGTGCGCTGCATGGAAATCATCGCCGCGCTGGAAGACGCGCCGCGTGGCGCGTATACCGGCGCACTGGGCTATCTCGATCGCAACGGTGAGCTCGACTTGAACATCCTGATCCGCACTCTGACCGTGGCCGGCGATGAAGTGAGCCTGCGCGCCGGTGCCGGCATCGTCGCCGACTCGGTCGCCGCCAGCGAGCTGGACGAAACCCGTGCCAAGGCGCGCGGCCTGCTGCGCGCGCTGGGAGTGCCGGACTGATGACGGCGCGCATGCTGGTCAACGGCGTGGCGGCGACACAGGTGTCGGCGCTGGATCGTGGCCTGGCCTATGGCGACGGCCTGTTCGAGAGCATCCGCCTGGTCGGTACGGTGGCGCCGCTGTGGTCGCGCCATATGCAGCGACTGACCGAAGGCTGCGCGCGCCTGCAGATACCGGCACCCGATCCGGCGCAGCTGTGGCGCGAAGCGCTGGAGGTCAGCCGTGGCATGCCGCAGTCGGTATTGCGCATCACCGTCACCCGTGGTCCCGGCGAGCGCGGCTACGGCTTGCCAACCTCGCCGCAGCCGACGCGAGTGGTGGCCGCGTTCGTGCCGCCGCCGGTCGCCGCCGAGGTCTACGCGCAAGGCGTGCGCATGCGCGTGTGCAGCATCCGCCTGGCGGAGCAGCCGCTGCTGGCCGGCATCAAGCACCTCAACCGGCTGGAGCAGGTGCTTGCGCGCGCCGAATGGAACGATCCGGCGATTGCCGAAGGTCTGCTGCTCGATAGCCACGGGCGGGTGATTTCGGCGACCATGGCCAATCTGTTTGCGGTGGTCGACGGCGCATGGCTGACGCCGTCGCTGGAACGCTGCGGCGTGGCGGGGGTGGCCCGTGCCGAAGTGCTGGCGGCGTATCCGCAGGTGCGGGTCGGTGAGCTGACGTTGCCTGCCTTGCTGGGTGCCAGTGAGGTCTTCCTCAGCTCGAGCGTGCGCGGCATCCTGCCGGTACATTCGCTGGATGGCTGCAGCTATGCGCCGGGCGTGATGACCCGTCGGTTGCAGCAACATTGGCGGGACTTGGGGTTTTCGATGGAGCAGGACGGATGAGCGACAAACCGATGCGCGGGCGTGCATGGCCCCGGCTGCTGTTGCTGATCGCGCTGTTCGTCCCGGTCGGCGCGCTGATCTATGGCTGGAACGACTTTGCCCACTTCAGTACGGCGCCGCTGAACGTGGCGACGCAAGGCGACAGCATCGACATCAGTCGCGGCAGCAGCTTCAAGGGCATCGTCGGCGAGTTGCGCCAACGTGGATTCAGCACGGCCAATCCGCTGTATTGGCGCCTGCTGGCCGAGCAGATGCGCGTGGCCGGCAAGCTGCATGCCGGTGAATACGCGCTGGAGCCCGGCATCACGCCGCGCCAGCTGTTGGCGAACATGGCGGCCGGCCGGGTGCTGCAACGCAATTTCACCATCGTCGACGGCTGGTCCTTCGGCGAGTTGCGCCAGGCGCTGGCCCGGGCCGAGAAGTTGAACCACGACGGCGCCGCGCTGGACGATGCCGCGGTCATGCAGAAGATCGGCGCGGGCGGCGAAGCGCCGGAAGGCCGTTTCCTGCCTGAAACCTACGCCTACGTGAAAGGCGACAGCGATCTGGACATCCTCCGGCGCGCGCATGCCGCGATGGTGAAGACGCTCGACGAGTTGTGGGCAGGACGCGCGCAGGACCTGCCGCTGGCCACGCCATACGAGGCGCTGATCCTGGCCTCGATCGTGGAAAAGGAAACCGGCATTCCGGCGGAGCGCGCGCAGATCGCGGGCGTGTTCGTGCGACGCCTCCAGGATCGCATGCTGCTGCAGACCGACCCCAGCGTGATCTACGGCATGGGCGCGACCTACGCCGGCAACATCCGCCGCAGCGACCTGACCACCGACACGCCGTACAACACCTATACCCGGCCTGGCTTGCCGCCGACGCCGATCGCGTTGCCGGGCAAGCCGGCGCTGGTCGCGGCGCTGCACCCGGCCGCTGGCGATGCGTTGTATTTCGTCGCGCGCGGCGACGGCGGACACGTATTCGCCCGCACGCTGGAGGAACACAATCGCAACGTCGACTGCTACCAGCGGAAGCGTTGCCGATGACCAGCCCGCGCGGAAAATTCATCAGCCTCGAAGGCGGCGAGGGCGCCGGCAAGAGCACCTTGCTGACCGGCTTGCGCGAGTACATCGAACAGCACGGCATCGCGCTGGTGCAGACGCGTGAACCCGGCGGCACCGCCGTGGGTGAAGCAGTGCGCACGATCGTGCTCGATCCGACTCTGCATGGGCTGGCTGCCGAGACCGAACTGCTGTTGATGTTCGCCTCGCGCGCGCAGCTGGTACGCGAAGTGATCGAGCCAGCCTTGAGTACGGGTCAGTGGGTGCTGTGCGATCGTTTTGCCGACGCCAGCTACGCCTACCAGGGCGGCGGCCGCGGCCAGCCGACGCCGCGCATCGCGGAGCTGGAACGCTGGGCGTGTGCCGGCGTGAAGCCCGACTTGACCTTGTTGCTCGATCTGCCGGTGGCGACCGGCCGTGCGCGCGCTGCTGGTCGCGGCGACGCCGACCGCATCGAGGTCGAGGCCGATGCCTTTTTCGAACGGGTACGCACGAGTTACCGCGAGCGCGCCGCGGCCGAGCCGCAGCGTTTCCGGGTGATCGACGCCAGCCAGTCGCCTGCCGCGGTCCTGCGGGCTGCGACGCAGGCGCTGTCGGCACTGCTCGGAGAAGTGCAGGCATGAACGGATTACCCTGGCACGCCGAACATTGGGCGCGGCTGCAGGCGCGCCGGCAACGCGACGCGCTGCCGCATGCCTTGTTGCTGTGCGGTGCCGCCGGCCTGGGCAAGCGCGCGTTCGCGCAGCGCTTCGTGCAGGGCCTGTTGTGTACCGAGCCAACGGATGGCGATGCCTGCGGGCATTGCCGCAGCTGCCTGCTGCTCGCCGCCGGCTCGCACCCGGATGTGGTCACGTTGGGCTTCGGCGTGCGCAAGGACGGCGTGCAGCGCAGCGAGATCGTGGTCGACCAGATCCGCGAGCTGTCGGCGCGGCTGGCCATGAACAGCCAGTTCGGTGGCTGGCAGGTGGCCAGCATCGACCCGGCTGATGGGATGAATCCCGCCGCCGCCAATGCGTTGCTGAAGACATTGGAGGAACCGGCCGCGCAGACCATGCTGATCCTGCTGGCCGATGCGCCTTGGCGGCTGCCGCAGACCATCCGCAGCCGCTGCCAGCGGATCGAGTTCCACCTGCCCGCCGGTGCCGATGCCATGGCCTGGCTGCAGGCCGAAGGCGTGCGCGATGCGGCGGGCGCACTCGCCGCGGCCGGCGGCAATCCCGGCTTGGCCAGGGCCTGGGCCGGGGAAGGCGCATTGGAGCGACGGCAGGAAGTACGCAAGGATCTGGCCGCGCTGGCCGCTGGTCGCGGCCAGCCGACCGAAGTGGTCAAGCGCTGGCTGGACAGCGAACCAGCGCAGCGGCTGTGGTTTGCCGCCCAGGCCAGCGCCGACGAGATCAAGGCGCGTTCGACAGCCGGTCACGGGCCGCTGGCCAGCGCGATGGACGTCGAGGCGCTGGGCCACTGGTACGACGCGGCCAACCGCACCCGCGAGGGTTTGCGCGGCCCATTGCGCGCCGACCTGCTGCTGCTGGAACTGCTGGCGCAGTGGCGATGAGCGGGATCGGCGCCCGCTTATCGCCGGCCACGGTGAACGGGTTGCCGGTATTTTCCGCGCAGACCCGCCTGCTGGTGGTGGCGCCGCATCCGGACGACGAGACCATCGCGACCGGCCTGCTGATCCAGCAGGTGCGGGCAGTCGGCGGCGAGGTGCGGATCCTGCTGCTGACCGAAGGCGACAACAACCCGTGGCCGCAACGCTGGCTGGAACGGCGCGTGTGCATCCGCGCCGCCGACCGCCAGCGCTGGGGGCAGCGCCGCCATGCGGAGATGCTGCGGGCGCTGCAGTGTCTGGGCGTGCCGGGGCAGGCACTGCAGCCGTTGGGCTGGTCGGACATGGGCATCACCGATGAGCTGCTGCAGTCGTGCGGCGCCTCGGTGTCGGCGTTGGCTGCGGCGATCGGCCAGTTCGGTCCCAGCCTGGTGGTGGCGCCGGCGCTGGCCGATCGCCATCCCGACCACGGTGCGGCGCATGTGCTGGTGCGCCTGGCGCTGGCGGAACAGGCCAATCCGCCACCACTGCTGAACTACCTCGTGCATGGTCGCGCCGGGGACGGCGATTCCTTCGAGATCCATGGCACGGCTGCGCAATCAGCGTGCAAGCGCGCCGCGCTGGCTGCACATCGCAGCCAGATGGCGTTGAGCGGCAAGCGCATGCTGCGCCTGGCCGCCCGCCCCGAACGTCCAGCCGGATTGGCGTCGCCGCTGGCCGCCCTGCCATGGCGACCGCCGATCTGGCTGCGGCCCTGGTTGCGGCTCAGTGTGGTCAGTCCGGCGGGCACGCGCAGTTGGCGTTGGCGCGATGCACCGCTGCAGCGCGACCCGTTCGGTCGGTTGCACTTGGCCGTGCCGGCGGGGGGGCCGTGTTTCGTGCGGCTGGCGCTGACCTTGCGCTCACCGTGGATTTTCGACCACTGGGGCTGGTGCGAGCTGTCGTGTCCTTCCGGCAGCGTCGAGGCGGGTCTTGCGCAGGCCGATTGACCGGACTAGCTTCGCGCCAGGGGGAGATGGCTGCGGCACGACCCGTCGTCGCGGCCTGCCGTGCTCGACGCCGGCCAGCACCAGCTGATCCAAGGCTCGTCTGAATCAAGGCAGTAGCGGCTCCATCTGGCTGACCTAAGCGAATGCATACACCGGATCAGAATTCGATGCAGATCGATACAGGGGCGACGGCGGCGTCCAGCGAGAGCTTCTATGCCGCGTTGTCCGAGATCGGCCAACTGCTGATGCGCCCGCTGGAGCCGTCGGTGCTGTACGAGGCGGTGATCGAGGTGCTCGAACGGCGGATCGGTGCGCGACTGGTGATGGTGGGGGAGCTCGATCGCAGCAGCGGATGGCTGCGGCGGATCGCGCCCGCGCAGGTGGCGCCCGACATGGCGGACATCTACCCCGAGCGCATCCCGCTCTCGCTGGCGCGGCCGGGGTTCTGGCAGGGTGAGCCGCAACTGGACGCCGATGTCCACCATGTCGAGGGCCTGCAGATGTTCCGGCCGGCCTATCTGCGGCATGGTGTGCATGCCGTGGTCGCCGTGCCGGTGCTTAAGTTCGGCGAGGTGTGCGCAGCTCTGGTGATACGTGCTTCCCAGGTCGGCTTTTTCACGGCGCGGATGATCGAGCTGTTGCAACAGGCGGCGGCGAGCATCGGGCTGGGGCTGGAAGCGCATGAACAGCGCACCCGGCTGTTGCAGTCGGTGCAGGACGAAGCGCGCCAGCGTCGTGCGCTGCGCTTGCTCAGCGAGATGATCAAGTTGGTCACCCACAGCGCGGACGAACAGGCGCTGCTGGCCGGGGCCTGTCGCGTGGCGCGGTGCATCGGCGGTTACCGCGTCGCCTGGATCGGCTTGCTTGACGAGGATGATCCGGCGAGCCTGCGGGTGCGGGCGCAGGAGGGGCTGGCTGACAGTGTCGTGGCGAGTTTCCGTTTCATCCCGGACGGCAGCACGCATGCCGGCGATGCCGTGGCGCGTGCGCTGTCGAGCGGCCAGGCGCAGGTCAGCCATCCGGCGGGGGCGGATCACCTGGACTGGACGCCCAGTGTCGGCATGTCCGGCGTGCGGGCGTTGCTGGCGCTGCCGTTGCAGACGGACGGGGCGATCGTGGGCTGTTTCGTCATCGGTGCAGATGAGGCCGACGCGTTCAGTGCGATCGAAGTCCAGGTCTTTGCGGAAACGGCGGTCGAGCTGGGCCTGGGTATCCAGATGCAGCGCGCACAGGCGGCCCGTCTGGCGGCGGAGCAGGAGCTGCGCTTCAACCTGCAGCATTTCCACACCATCCTGTCCAAGCAGTACGCGGGCATCCTGGTGATGTCCGAACAGCATCGCGTGAGCTTCACCAACGCGGCGTTCTGTACGCTGTTCGGCCTGTCCGAGACGCCGGCGGAACTGGAAGGCCAGTCGATGGAAGCGCTCTACGCGCGTCTGCAGCCGGCTTACCGGGACCCCGAACGCGAATGGCGCAGGATCCAGGAGATCATGGCCGCCGACGAGCCGGTCAAGGGCGACGAGGTGGCGATGAACGGCGGGCGCACCTTCCTGCGCGATTTCACCCCGATCCGGATCGATGGCGCAACGCAGGGGCGGCTGTGGCACCAGCGCGACATCACCGAGCAGAAGATGCACGAGGCGCGGGTCGAGCGGCTGGCCTTCTACGACGTGGTAACCGGCCTGCCGAACCGGCGGCTGCTGTTCGAGTTGCTGGAGCAGGCGCGTACGCGGGCCACAAAGCAGGGCACGCTGCTGGCGGTTGGCGTGCTCGACCTCGACCGCTTCAAGAGTGTGAACGACACGATCGGCCATGGCGGCGGCGACCAGGTGCTGGCGGAAGCCTCGGCACGGATCCTGGGCATGTTGCGCGAGGCCGACGTGCTGGCCCGTTTCGGCGGTGACGAATTTGCGCTGGTGATCTCCGGGCTGGACAGTCGCGAACAGCTGGACGTGATCAGCCGCTGCATCCTGCAGGCGCTGCGGGCGCCGCTCAACCTGATGGGCGAGCAGTTGTACCTGTCCGCCAGCGTGGGCTGGACCCTGTACCCGCTGGACGAGTCGGACGCGGAAGGCCTGGTGCGGCACGCCGACCTGGCGATGTACGCAGCGAAGGAGGAGGGCAAGGATCGTGGCTCGCTGTACGAGCCGGCGATGGAGCTGGAGCAAGTGCGGCTGCAGGCGATGCGCGAGCGGATCGCCCAGGCGCTGCAGCAGTCGCGCCTGCAGCTGCTGTTCCAGCCGATCGTGTACATCGACGGTTTGCCGGGCCTGCACGGCGTCGCCGGGATGGAGGCGTTGCTGCGCCTGGGCGACACCAATGAACTGATCGAGCCTGCGAAGTTCATGCATGTGCTGGACGACCCGCAACTGGCCCGGCCGATCGGCCGTTACGTACTGGACGAGGCGCTGCGCTGCTGCCAGTCGTGGATGCGCTCGGGCATCTCGATCCCGGTCTCGATCAACATCAGTACCCGCCATCTGCTGCATCCGGCGTTCTTCGCCGACATCGACGCGGTGCTCGACAACTACCCGGACGTGATGGACGTGGGCTTCGGCATCGAGGTGACCGAAACCGGCCCGTCGATGGACCACGCCCGCGCCAAGGTCGTCATCGAAGAGTGCCGCCGGCGTGGCATCCGCGTGGGCCTGGACGATTTCGGCACCGGCAGCGCGTCGTTGAGCCACATCCAGAAGCTCGACATCGAGCACATCAAGCTCGACCAGAGCTTCGTGCGCGACATCCTCAGCGACGAGCGCAACATGGCGATCGCGGCGGGAGTGATCACCACCGCACGCATGCTGGCCAAGACGGTGATCGCCGAAGGCGTCGAGACGGCGGAGCAGGGCGACCTGCTGGCTTCGCTGGGGTGCCACCAGTTGCAGGGTTTCTCGATCTCCCGGCCGATGCCGGCCGAGGCAGTGCCGGGGTGGGTTGCCGGCTGGGTGCCGCCGGCGTCGTGGGGCAGTCTCGTCAACGAGCGTCAGTCACTGCTGGCCAGCCAGCCAGATGGAGCCTGAAGGTGTTGCGCGTCATGGCTGCGGCAAGGCGGGTGCCACAACAGTGGTGCGGGCGGATCACAACATCTAAGATCCGGGTCATCGCTCGGGCGATTCGCACGCCCGGCAGGAGCCAAGCATGAAACCCATGGCTGCCCGTCAGGGCATCATCTCGTTGAAAATCAAGGATGCGGCCTCGCTGTACAACGCCTACATGCCGTTCCTCAGGCATGGCGGCCTGTTTGCGGCGACGGCGCAATCCTATTCGCTGGGCGACGAGGTGGTGTTGCTGGTGACCCTCGCCGAGGAAACCGAGCGCCTGTCGGTGGTCGGCAAGGTGGTCTGGATCAGCCCGGTTGGCGCGCAGGGCAACCGCACCGCCGGCATCGGCATCCACTTCAACGAGTCGGGCGATGCCGAAGCCGCCCGCAGCCGGATCGAGAACATCCTGGCCGGCACGCTGAACTCCGAGCGTCCCACCCACACCATGTGATGTCGCACCGCGCGGGGATCCCGGATCCACGGCGCTAATCGGCATGTGATCGGTCGTCAAGGCTTGTTGTACCCCCGCGCACTGATACAATGAGGAGATTCGCGAATTCACCTCGCGAAACGTCGGACGCGCGCGGCTGCCACGCCTGCGGGCGGGGCAGTACAGCCCATGGCCGTGCCGGCCTGCCGAATCGAAATCGCCGGACCGTGAATTGCTGAATTCAGATTCCCACGGTCACTGATGCGCCCACGGGTGCGGAGGTAAGTTGCATCGTGCTTGCCGAATACTGGCCTGTCCTGTTGTTCATCGGCATCGCTGCCGGTCTTGGCCTGGTGCTGCTGGTCATCGGCCTGCTGGCCGGCCCGCGCCGCCCCGAGGCCGACAAACTTTCGCCCTACGAGTGTGGCTTCGAGGCGTTCGAAGATGCCCGCATGCGCTTCGACGTGCGCTACTACCTGCTCGCCATCCTGTTCATCATCTTCGATCTGGAAATCGCCTTCCTGTTTCCGTGGGCCGTGGTGTTCCAGCAGATCGGCGTGATCGCGCTGATCGAAATGGGGCTGTTCCTGTTGTTGCTGGTGGTCGGTTTTGCCTACGTGTGGAAGAAGGGAGCACTCGAATGGGAGTGATCGATTCCGTCAGCCGGGTGATGCACAACCCGGATCCGCTGAACCTGGTCGACGACATCCTGCTGCCGGCCAGCGACAACCCGGTGGTGCAGCGCGGCTTCGCCACCACCAGTGTCGACGCGCTGATGAACTGGGCGCGCACCGGCTCGATGTGGCCGATGACGTTCGGCCTGGCCTGCTGCGCGGTGGAGATGATGCACGCCGGCATGTCGCGGCTGGACCTGGACCGCTATGGCGTGATCTTCCGTCCCAGCCCGCGCCAGTCCGACGTGATGATCGTGGCCGGCACCCTGGTCAACAAGATGGCCCCGGCACTGCGCAAGGTCTACGACCAGATGCCCGAGCCGAAGTGGGTGATCTCGATGGGCAGCTGCGCCAACGGCGGCGGCTACTACCACTATTCCTATTCGGTGGTGCGCGGCTGCGACCGCATCGTGCCGGTGGACATCTACGTGCCGGGCTGCCCGCCCACGGCCGAAGCGTTGATCCACGGCATCCTGCAGTTGCAGAAGAAAATCCGCCGCACCAGCACCATCGCGCGTTCTTGAACGGCACATTCTGAAGGCGCAGTCCATGACTGACATCCAAAAGACCTCGCTGGCCGGGCAGCTCGCTGCGCGATTCGGCGATACGCTGATGATCACCACGGTACGCAACGAGACCGTCGCCGAACTGGCCGCCGCCGACCTGGTCGCCGTGGCCACGGCGTTGCGCGACGAGCCGGCGTTCCGCTTCAGCGAGCTGATCGATCTGTGCGGCATCGACTACCTCGGCTACGGCCAGACCGAGTGGGATACCGAGACCGTCTCCGGCACCGGTTTCTCGCGCGGCGTGGAGGGCCAGGCACAGGGGCGTTTCGACTGGGCCGGGCGCCCGCGCGGCAACGGCGAGAACCAGCCGCGCCGGTTCGCCGCGGTGATCCAGTTGCTCTCGATCGAGCACAACCGCCGCCTGCGCCTGCGCGTGTTCTGCGCTGACGACAGCCTGCCGGTGATGCCGTCGCTGACCCCGGTGTGGCCGGGCGTGAACTGGTTCGAGCGCGAGACGTTCGATCTGTACGGCATCATTTTCGACGGCCATCCCGATCTGCGCCGCATCCTCACCGACTACGGTTTCGTCGGCCATCCGTTCCGCAAGGACTTCCCGCTGATCGGCAACGTCGAGGTGCGCTACGACCCCGAGCAGAAGCGGGTGATCTACGAGCCGGTGTCGATCGAGCCGCGTGTGCTGGTGCCGCGCACCATCCGCGACGATGCCGATCTGACGCAGGCCAAGGCCGAAGCCGCCGACCACTGGCGGGAGAATTGAGCATGCAGGAAATCCGCAACTACACGATGAACTTCGGCCCGCAGCATCCGGCCGCGCACGGCGTGCTGCGCCTGATCATGGAGATGGACGGCGAGACCATCGTCCGCGTCGATCCGCACGTGGGCCTGCTGCATCGCGGTACCGAAAAGCTGGCCGAGTCCAAGCCGTTCAACCAGTCGATCGGCTACATGGATCGGCTCGACTACGTGTCGATGATGTGCAACGAGCACGCCTACGTGCGCGCGATCGAGACCCTGCTGGGGATCGAGGCGCCGGAACGCGCGCAGTACATCCGCACCATGTTCGATGAGATCACCCGCATCCTGAACCACTTGATGTGGATCGGCTCGAACGCGCTCGACTTGGGCGCGATGGCGGTGATCCTGTATGCGTTCCGCGAGCGCGAAGAATTGATGGACGTCTACGAGGCGGTGTCGGGCGCGCGCATGCACGCCACGTACTACCGTCCGGGCGGCGTCTACCGCGACCTGCCGGCGCAGATGTCGAAGTATCGCGAGTCGCCGTGGCACAAGGGCGCCGACCTGAAGCGCATCAACAGCTGGCGCGAAGGCTCGATGCTCGACTTCCTCGACGCGTTCACCGCCGATTTCCCGTCGAAGGTGGACGAGTACGAGGAATTGCTCACCACCAACCGTATCTGGAAGCAGCGCACCGTCGGCATTGGCGTGGTCAGCCCGGAGCTGGCCCAGCAGTGGGGCATGACCGGCGCGATGCTGCGCGGCTCGGGCGTCGAGTGGGACCTGCGCAAGAAGCAGCCGTACGCGAAGTACGCCGAGATGGATTTCGACATCCCGGTCGGCGTCAACGGCGATTGCTACGACCGTTACCTGGTGCGCGTGGAAGAGATGCGCCAGTCGAACCGCATCATCCGGCAGTGCGTGGAGTGGCTGCGCGCCAATCCGGGCCCGGTGATGGTGCAGAACTTCAAGGTGGCGCCGCCGTCGCGGGTCGAGATGAAGCAGGACATGGAAGCGCTCATCCACCACTTCAAGCTGTTCACCGAAGGCTACTGCGTGCCGGCCGGCGAAACCTACTGTGCGGTCGAGGCGCCGAAGGGCGAGTTCGGCTGCTACCTGGTTTCCGACGGCGCCAACAAGCCGTTCCGCGTGCACCTGCGCGCACCGGGCTTTGCCCACCTGTCATCCATGGACACCATCGTGCGCGGCCACATGCTCGCCGACGTGGTGGCCATGATCGGTACCTACGACCTCGTGTTCGGCGAAGTGGATCGCTGAGCCGGCACGACGGAGAAAAGCATGAAAGCCACCGGACATTACGAGCAGGTCAGGAACGTCGATCCCCTCGTCGTACTCACCGAGCACACCCGCCAGCACATCGACCACTGGGTGGCCAAGTTCCCGCCCGACCGCAAGCGCTCGGCGCTGATCCAGGCGCTGTTCGGCGCGCAGGAACAGAACAAGGGCTTCCTCACCGACGAGCTGATCGCCGCCGTGGCGAAGTACCTCGGCCTGCCGGCGATCTGGGCCTACGAGGTGGCCAGTTTCTACTCGATGCTGGAGACCAAGCCGGTCGGCCGCAACAACGTGGCGATCTGCACCAACATCTCCTGCTGGCTCAACGGCGCCGACGGCCTGGTGCGTCACTGCGAGAAGAAGCTCGGCATCAAGCTGGGCGAAAGCACGCCGGACGGCCGCGTCTACCTGAAGAAGGAAGAGGAGTGCATCGCGGCCTGCGTCTACGCGCCGGCGATGACGGTGAACGGCCACTATCACGAACGCCTGACCATCGAGAAGCTCGACGAGATCCTCGACGGCCTGAGCATGGACGGCCCGGACCACGCCCATGACGCCGAGGGGAAGCACTGATGGCCGTCGGACCCGCACCGCAGGAACACCAGGTCGTCTACACCACGCTGCATTTCGACACGCCGTGGTCGATGGACAGCTACGAGAAGGTCGATGGTTACAAGGCGTGGAGGAAGATCCTCGCCGAGAAGCCCGACCCGGCGTCGCTGATCGACGAGATCAAGAAGAGCAGCCTGCGCGGCCGTGGCGGCGCGGGTTTCCCGACCGGCCTGAAGTGGTCCTTCATGCCGAAGGGCGACATGCAGAAATACATCCTGTGCAACTCGGACGAATCCGAGCCGGGCACGGCGAAGGATCGCGACATCCTGCGCTACAACCCGCATGCGGTGATCGAGGGTCTGGCCATCGCGTGTTACTGCACCGGCTCGACCGTGGCTTACAACTATCTGCGCGGCGAGTTCCATCACGAGCCGTTCGAGCATTTCGAGGCTGCGCTGAGGGATGCCTACGCGGCGGGCCTGCTGGGCAAGAACGTTGGCGGCAGCGGCCTCGACGTGGACATCTACGCCGCGCTCGGTGCCGGTGCCTACATCTGCGGCGAGGAAACCGCGCTGATGGAGTCACTGGAAGGCAAGAAGGGCTGGCCGCGCTTCAAGCCGCCGTTCCCGGCCAACTTCGGCCTGTACGGCAAGCCGACCACGATCAACAACACCGAGACCTACGCCTCGGTGCCGGCGATTCTGCGCAACGGCGCCGACTGGTTTCTCAATCTGGGCAAGCCGAACAACGGCGGACCGAAGATCTTCTCGGTGTCCGGCCACGTCAACCGGCCAGGCAATTACGAGATCCGTCTGGGCACGCCGTTTGCGGAACTGCTGGAGATGGCCGGCGGCGTGCGCAACGGGCACAGGATCAAGGCGGTAATCCCGGGCGGCTCCTCGATGCCGGTGCTGCCGGGCGAGGTGATGATGGGCCTCACCATGGATTACGACGCGATCCAGAAGGCCGGGTCGGGACTGGGCTCGGGCGCGGTGATCGTGATGGACGAGACCACCTGCATGGTCAGGGCCTGCGAACGGATCAGCCAGTTCTACCACATGGAATCCTGCGGCCAGTGCACGCCGTGCCGTGAAGGTACCGGCTGGATGCACCGCGTGCTCACCCGCATCGTCGCCGGCAAGGGCGTACCAGACGACCTGCATCGGCTGAAGACGGTGGCCGGCCAGATCGAGGGCCATACCATCTGCGCCTTCGGCGAGGCTGCGGCGTGGCCCGTGCAGGGCTTCCTGCGCCACTACTGGAACGAATTCGAATACTACGTCGAGCACGGTCGCTCCATGGTCGACGACAAGCTTGGAGCCGCCGCATGAGCGCGCAGCCAACCCAGAACACCGCGCCGAACCTCGTCAACATCGAGGTCGACGGCAAGCCGATCCAGGTACCCAAGGGCTCGATGATCATCGAGGCCACCGACAAGGCCGGCATTCCGATTCCGCGTTTCTGCTACCACCGCAAGCTGCCGATCGCGGCGAGCTGCCGGCAGTGCCTGGTTGAAGTGGAGATGGGCGGCCGTCCCATGCCCAAGCCGCAGCCGGCGTGCGCCACGCCGGTGGCCGAAGGCATGAAGGTGCTCACCCGTTCGGACAAGGCGCTGCACGCGCAGCGCAACGTGATGGAGTTCCTGCTCATCAACCACCCGCTGGACTGCCCGATCTGCGACCAGGGCGGCGAGTGCGAGCTGCAGGACATGGCGCTGGGCTACGGCCGCAGCGTGTCGCGTTTCACCGAGCGCAAGCGCACCGTCACCGACGAGGACATCGGGCCGCTGGTGGCCACCGAGATGACGCGCTGCATCCACTGCACGCGTTGCGTGCGCTTCATCAGCGAGATTGCCGGCACCTACGAGTTCGGCAGCATGGACCGCGGCGACCGTCACGTGATCGGCACGTACATCGGCAAGAACGTCGAAAGCGAGCTGTCCGGCAACATCATCGATGTCTGCCCGGTGGGCGCGCTGACCAACAAGCCGTTCCAGTTCAAGGCGCGCGCCTGGGAGCTGATCGCCAAGTCGTCGATCGCCTACCACGACGCGCTGGGCTCGAATCTGTGGCTGCACACCCGCCGCGGCGAAGTGCTGCGCACGGTGCCGCGCGACAACGAGGCGGTCAACGAGTGCTGGCTGTCCGACCGCGACCGCTACAGCCACCAGGGCATGTACGCCGCCGACCGCATCGGCGTACCGGAAGTGAAACGCAACGGGCAGTGGCAGGCGACCACCTGGGAAGACGCCCTCGAATTCGCCGGCGAAGCATTGAAGAAGGCACCGGGCAGCGAGTTGGGCATCCTGGTGCACCCGGCCACCTCGAATGAGGAGGGTGACCTGCTGATGCGGCTGGCCCGCGGCCTGGGCAGTGCGCACGTCGACCATCGCCTGCGCCAGCTCGACTTCGCCGACAACGCCGTGGCACAGCCGTTCACGCTGCCGGTGGCGGAAGTCGAGCAGATCCGGGCCGCCTTGCTGGTGGGCTCCGATCTGCGCCACGAGATGCCGCTGCTGAACCATCGCGTGCACCAGGCGACCAAGAAGGGTGCGAAGGTCTACGCGGTCAATCCGGCGCACTTCGATTTCAACTACAAGCTGGCCGGTGAGGCGATCGTGGCACCGCAGGCACTGGTCGATGCGCTGCTGGCGCTGGCCAGGGCCGCTGTGGCCGCAGGCATGACCGCACCGGCTGCACTGGCCGATGCGATCGCTGCGGCGCAGAGCGACCAGGGCGACAGCGACGCGATCGCCGCGCTGAAGTCGGGCAAGGCGGTGGTGATTCTCGGCGAAGCGGCGGTGACTCATCCGCAGGCGTCCTGGCTGCGCGCGATTGCCCGTTTCATCGCCGACGCCACCGGTGCCGGTTACGACGAACTGCCGGTCGGCGCGAATGGCGTTGGCCTGGCCCGGCTCGGCGTGGTGCCGGGCAACGGCGGGCTGGATGCGCAGGCGATGCTGGCGCAGCCACGCAAGAGTTACGTGCTGTACGGCGTCGAACCGCCGCACGATTTCGCCGACGGCGGTGCGGCCTTGAAGGCGTTGCGTGGCGCGGACCAGGTGGTGGCGTTCAGCGCCTACGCCAGCGCCGCGTTGCGCGAGGTGGCCGACGTGATCCTGCCGATCGCGCTGCTGCCGGAGATCGATGCGACCCTGGTCAACGTCGATGGGCTGGCCCAGGGCGTGGCGGCCGGCGCGAAGGCGCCCGGTCAGGCTCGGCCAGGCTGGAAGGTATTGCGCGCGCTGGGCGGCGCCTTGCAACTGGCCGGCTTCGAGTTCGACGACCTCGCCGGTTTGCGCGGCGGCATCGTCGAGCGTGCGGCGGTGCCGCGCAGCGGCCTGGCCGCACGTGCGGCCGTCACCGGTCTGACCCGCCTGGCCACCTGGCCGATCTATCGCACCGACGCGGTGCTGCGTCGCGCGACGGCACTGAATGCGCATCCGCTCAATCGCGCCCCGGCGGTGCGTCTGAATGCGGATGAGGCACAACGGCTCGACCTTTCCAGCGATGGTCAGGTGCGCGTTGCGGACGTGTTGCTGCCGCTGGTGATCGATGCGGCCGTGCCGGATGGCACGGCATGGATCGAGGCCGCGCAGGACCTCACCGCCACGCTGCCGCCGTATGGCGCGTCCATCACCCTGAGCAAGGCTTAAAGCAGATGCTTGATCAACTCATCCATCAGCTCGTCGTGCCGGTCCTTTACATCCTGGCGATCGTGTTGCCGCTGGTGCTGGCTGTGGCGATGTTCGTGTACTGGGAGCGCAAGGTGCTCGGCTGGATGCACGTGCGCATGGGGCCGAACAAGATCGGTCCGTTCGGACTGCTGCAGGCCTTCGCCGACGTGGTCAAGCTGCTGATCAAGGAAGTGATCCTGCCGACCAAGGCGAACCGCTTCCTGTACTACCTGGCGCCGATGATCGCGTTGATCCCCGCGCTGGCGGTGTGGGCCGTGGTGCCGTTCAGCAGCACGATGGTGCTGTCGAACGCCAACGCCGGCGTGCTGTACCTGCTGGCAATGACCTCGATGGGCGTGTACGGCATCATCATCGCCGGTTGGGCGTCCAACTCGCGCTATGCACTGCTCGGCGCGATGCGCTCGGCGGCGCAGGTGATCTCCTACGAACTGGCGATGGGCCTGTGCCTGGTCTGCGTGCTGGTGCTGGCCGGTTCGCTGAACCTCAGCGAGATCGTCAACGCGCAGGCCGGCAACAAGGGCATCTTCGACTGGTTCTGGCTGCCGCTGCTGCCGGTGTTCGTGATCTATTTCATCTCCGGCGTGGCCGAAACCAATCGCTCGCCGTTCGACATGGCCGAGGGCGAGTCGGAGATCGTGGCCGGCTTCCACGTGGAGTATTCCGGCTCGGCGTTCGCACTGTTCTTCCTGGCCGAATACGCGAACATGATCCTGGTCAGCTTCCTGGCCGCGGTGCTGTTCATGGGCGGCTGGCTGTCGCCGTTCCCGGCCTCGTGGGGTTTCATCGGCCATGGCGGCTTCCCCTGGCTGTTGATCAAGGCGTTCCTGTTTTCGTTCCTGTTCCTGTGGTTCCGCGCCACGTTCCCGCGCTATCGCTATGACCAGATCATGCGGCTGGGCTGGAAGGTGTTCATTCCCATCGCCATCGCGTGGGTTTTCGTGGCTGGCCTGCTGAAGTATTACGGCCTGGTCAGCATTGGCACGGGGGCTTGAGGCATCCGATGAATCGCATTACCGCCTATTTCAAGAGCTTGCTGCTGGTCGAGCTGTTCCAGGGCATGGGCCTGACTTTTCGCTACCTGTTCAAGCCGAAGTACACGATGCGCTACCCGATGGAGCACATCCCGAAGTCGAACCGCTTCCGCGGCCTGCATGCACTGCGCCGCTATGCGAACGGCGAGGAACGCTGCATCGCCTGCAAGCTGTGCGAGGCGGTGTGCCCGGCGCTGGCGATCACCATCGACTCGGCCCCGCGCGAGAGCGACGGCCAGCGCCGTACCACGCGCTACGACATCGACCTGTTCAAGTGCATCTTCTGCGGCTTCTGTGAAGAGAGCTGCCCGGTCGACTCGATCGTCGAGACCTCGATCCACGAATACCACTTCGAACACCGTGGCGAGAACGTGGTGAACAAGCAGCAGCTGCTTGCCATCGGCGATCGCTTCGAACAGCAGATCGCCGCCGACCGCGCGCAAGACGCGGCGTACCGCTGAGGCCAACGATGAATCCCCAATTGTTCCAACTCATCTGTTTCTATGCCTTCGGCTTCGTCACCGTCGCCGCCGCATTGTCGGTGATCACGCTGAGGAACTCCGTGCATGCGGTGCTGGCGCTGGTGCTGACCTTCTTCAGCGCGGCCTGCCTGTGGATACTGCTCGAAGCCGAGTTTCTCGCGCTGGCGCTGGTCGTGGTCTACGTCGGTGCAGTGATGGTGCTGTTCCTGTTCGTGGTGATGATGCTCGACATCGACCAGGCAAAAATGCGTGAGGGCTTCGTGAAATTCCTGCCGGTCGGCCTGATCGTGGCTGCGGTGATGCTGGTAGAAATGCTCGGCCTGATCGGCGTGCGTGCGATGCAGACGCACGTCATGGGCGCCGATCCCGCCATCGCCGCCGGCGTGTCCAACACCGAGTGGCTGGGCCATGCGTTGTACACGACGTTCCTGCTGCCATTCGAGATTGCCGCGCTGATCCTTACCGTGGGTATCGTGGCAGCGGTGGCGCTGACCTTGCGCGAGCGCCGCGCCGCGCGCTGGGAGCCGGCCAGCCAGCAGGTCAAGGTCAATCCGCGCGACCGCGTGCGCATCGTGAAGATGGCTGCCGTCCGCCCCGATGAACCGGCCGCCCCACAGGAGCCGCAGCCATGATTTCGCTCGCGCATTACATCGTGCTTGGCGCGGTGCTGTTCTGCATCGCCGTCGCCGGCCTGTTCATCAACCGCAAGAACGTGATCGTGCTGCTGATGTCGATCGAGTTGATGCTGCTCGCCGTGAACATGAACTTCGTGGCGTTCTCGCGTTTCCTCGGCGACGTCTCCGGGCAGGTGTTCGTGTTCTTCATCCTCACCGTGGCCGCGGCGGAAGCCGCCATCGGCCTGGCGATCCTGGTGCTGCTGTTCCGTACGCGCAGCACGATCAATATCGCCGACATCGACAGCATGAAGGGTTGACCCGATGCAGCTTTCGACATCCATTCTGCTGATCATCGCGCTGGCACCGCTGGTCGGTTGCGTGCTGGCCGGCTTCCTGGGCAAGTTCCTCGGGCGCGCCGGTTCGCATACCGTCACCATCCTCGGTGTGGCGGTTTCCTGCGCGCTGTCGTTCCTGGTGCTGTATCAGCTCACCCTGGGTGGTGCAGTCGAGTACAACCAGAACATCTACACCTGGTTCCAGATCGGTCCGTTCAACGCCAGCGTCGGCTTCATGGTCGACCGGCTGACCGCGATGATGCTGGTGGTGGTGAGTTTCGTGTCGCTGCTGGTGCACGTCTACACCATCGGCTACATGGCCGACGACGACGGCTATACACGCTTCTTCAGCTACATCTCGCTGTTCACCTTCTCGATGTTCATGCTGGTCATGAGCAACAACTTCATGCAGCTGTTCTTCGGCTGGGAAGCGGTGGGCCTGGTGTCGTACCTGCTGATCGGCTTCTGGTACAAGCGGCCGACTGCGATCTTCGCCAATCTGAAGGCGTTCATGGTCAACCGCGTCGGCGACTTCGGTTTCCTGCTCGGCATTGCGGCGGTGCTGTATTTCCTCGGCACGCTGGACTATGCCACCGCATTCAGCACGGCGCCGTCGCTGCTCGGCAAGACCCTGCAGATCACGGCGAACACGCAGTGGGATGCGGCCACAGTGATCTGCATCCTGCTGTTCATCGGCGCGATGGGCAAGTCGGCGCAGGTGCCGTTGCATGTGTGGCTGCCCGACTCGATGGAAGGTCCGACTCCGATCTCCGCGCTGATCCACGCGGCGACGATGGTCACCGCCGGCATCTTCATGGTGGCGCGCATGTCGCCGCTGTTCGAGCTGTCCTCGACCGCGCTGAGCTTCGTGCTGGTGATCGGCGCCACCACGGCGCTGTTCACCGGGTTGATCGGCATAGTCCAGAACGACATCAAGCGGGTGATCGCGTATTCCACGCTGTCGCAGCTGGGCTACATGACGGTGGCGCTGGGCGTGTCGATGTACAGCGGCGCAGTGTTCCACCTGATGACGCACGCGTTCTTCAAGGCGTTGCTGTTCCTCGGCGCCGGTTCGGTGATCATCGCCATGCATCACGAGCAGGACATGCGCTACATGGGCGGGCTGCGCAAGTACATGCCGGTGACCTGGTTGACCATGTGGGCCGGCTCGATTGCGCTGGTGGCGGTGCCATTCACTTCCGGCTTCTATTCGAAGGACGCGATCATCGAAGCGGTCGGCGAGTCGCATCGCTGGGGCGCGCATTACGCTTACTTCTGCGTGATGGCCGGCGTGCTGGTGACGGGGCTGTACACGTTCCGCCAGATGTACCTGACCTTCCATGGCAAGGAGCGCTTCACCGTGGTCGAGCAGCATGGCCACGGGCATGACGATCACGGCCATCACGAGCCGGGCGTGCTGGCGCATGCGCCGAAGGAGTCGCCGTGGGTGGTGACGGTGCCGCTGGTACTGCTGGCGATCCCGTCGTTGCTGGTCGGCTACGTCACGGTTGGGCCGACGCTGTTCGGCAACTGGTTCGGCAAGGCGATCCATGTGGAAGAGGCGAACAACGTACTGGCCGAGATGGGACAGCACTTCCACGGTGCGGCGGCGATGGCGCTGCATGGGTTCACCCAGCTGCCGTTCCTGCTGGTGCTCGTCGCCTTCGTGATCACCACCTACATCTACCTGTTCAACCCGGCGCTGGCGGGCAGGATCAAGTCCGCGCTGAAGCCGCTGTGGACGGTGCTCGATCGCAAGTACTGGGTCGACGACGTGTACTTTGCACTGTTTGCCCGTGGCGGCGTGTTGCTGGGTCGCGGGTTCTGGAAGGCCAGTGAGACCGCCGTGATCGACGGTGCGATGGTCAACGGCTCGGTGAGCGTGATCCATCGCATCGCGGCACTGCTGCGTCGCTTGCAGTCGGGTTACCTCTATCACTACGCCTTCGCGATGATTCTCGGCTTGATCCTGCTGCTTGGCGGGTACTGGCTCATCGGTTCCGGGCCGGTCGGGCAATAAGGGAAACAGATCCATGTTCAATCACTTGCTCAGCCTGCTGATCTGGCTACCCGTCGTCGGGGCCATCCCGGTGCTGCTTGCCGGCTCGGCCCGACCCAACCTGGCGCGCTGGCTGTCGCTTCTGGTGGCGGTGCTCGCCTTCGTGGCCAGCCTGTTCCTGCTGGTGCAGTACAACCCTGACGGCGCCGCGATGCAGCTGGTCGAAAGCCACCTGTGGATCGCCTCGTGGGGCGTCCATTACAGCTTGGCAGCCGACGGCATTTCGGTGGCACTGATCCTGATGACCACCTTCGTCGGCGTCCTGGTGATTGCCGGCGCGTGGGAAGTCATCCAGGACAAGCCGCACCAGTACATGGCTGCGATGCTGATGCTGGAAGGCCTGCTGATCGGCGTGTTCTGCGCCACCGACGCGCTGCTGTTCTACGCGCTGTTCGAGGCGATCCTGATCCCGATGTTCATCCTGATCGGCGTCTGGGGCGGTCCGCGCCGTGTATACGCGACGCTGAAGTTCTTCATCTACACGTTCTTCGGCTCGGTCTTCATGCTGATCGCGCTGCTGTATCTGTACCAGAAGGCGGGCACGTTCGACTTGGCCACGCTGGCGGCACTGCCGCTGACATTCAAGGAGCAGGCCTGGATCTTCTTCGCGTTCCTGATCGCGTTCGCGATCAAGGTGCCGATGGTGCCGGTGCACACCTGGCTGCCGGATGCCCACGTCGAGGCGCCCACCGGCGGTTCGGTGGTGCTGGCGGCGGTGATGCTGAAGGTGGGCACGTACGGCATGTTGCGCTTCATCCTGCCGATCGTGCCGGACGCGGGCGCGCATTTCGCCTGGCTGATCATCGTGCTGAGCCTGATCGCGATCGTCTACATCGGCTACGTCGCGCTGGTGCAGGAGGACATGAAGAAGCTGGTGGCGTATTCGTCGGTTGCCCACATGGGCTTCGTCACGCTGGGCATCTTCATCGCCTTCATGCTGGTGCGCGGGCAGGGCAATACCGACATGGCGCTGCTCGGCATGCAGGGCGCGATGATCCAGATGATTTCGCACGGCTTCGTCTCCGGCGCGATGTTCACCTGCATCGGCGTGATGTACGACCGCACGCATACGCGCCTGATCAAGGACTACGGCGGCGTCATCAACGTGATGCCGTGGTTCGGCTTCTTCTACGTGCTGTTCGCGATGGCCAATTGCGGCCTGCCGGGCACCAGCGGTTTCGTGGGCGAATTCATGGTGATTCTGTCCAGCTTCAGCGCCAGTCCGTGGATCGCGCTGTTCGCCGCGTTCACCCTGATCATCGGCGCGGCCTACACGCTGTGGCTGGTCAAGCGCGTGCTGTGGGGCGAGATCACCAACCCGCACGTGGCCGAGATGAAGGAAATCAACGCGCGCGAGACGTTCGTGCTGGGCGCCTTTGCCGCCGCCGTGCTGGCGCTGGGCATCTGGCCGCAACCGCTGGTCCACCTGATGGACGGCTCGGTGGCGCAGCTGGTGCAGCAGCTTGCCATTCACAAGATTTGATCGGGACCCGACATGCCAACCCTGAATGACATCCTGATCCTGCTGCCGGAGTTCTATCTGGTGGCGGCGGCGTGCCTGCTGTTGCTGCTGGACGCCTTCATGAAGCCCGCGCAGCGGCCGCTGCTGCACTGGATCTCGATCGCGGTGCTGCTGGTGGCGATCTACCTGGTGATCGCCGGCCAGCCGCCGCAGGCGGTGACCGCGTTCGGCAGCATGTTCGTGCGCGACGACGTGGCCGAGATCCTGAAGGTATTCGCGCTGGGCACCACCGCGATGGTGTTCGTCTACGCGCGTCCTTATCTGATCGATCGCAAGCTGCTCAGCGGCGAATTCTATACGCTGATGATCTTCGCGGTGATCGGCATCATGCTGCTGGTCTCGGCCGGCAATCTGGTGACCGTGTACCTGGGGCTGGAGCTGCTGTCGCTGTCCTCGTACGCGCTGGTCGCGCTGAACCGCGATGCGAAGCTGCCGCCGGAGGCGGCGATCAAGTACTTCGTGCTGGGTGCGCTGGCCTCGGGCATGCTGCTGTACGGCATGTCGATGGTCTACGGCGCCTCCGGCATGGGCGGCACGCCGTCCCTGGACCTGGCACAACTGCACGGCGTGATGAGCTACACCACGGCGCCGACCCTGCTGCTGTTCGGCCTGGTCTTCATGATCGTCGGCATCGGCTTCAAGCTGGGCGCCGCGCCGTTCCACATGTGGATTCCCGACGTCTACCAGGGTGCGCCCACTCCGGTCACCACCTTCATCGCATCGGGCTCGAAGCTGGCCGCGTTCGGCATGGCCTACCGCCTGCTCGATGCCGGCATGGGCGACCTGTCGCAGCACTGGCAGCTGATGCTGGCCGTGCTGGCGGTGGCTTCGCTGGCGATCGGTAACCTGGTCGCGATCGTGCAGACCAACCTCAAGCGCATGCTGGCGTATTCGACCATCTCGCACATGGGCTACCTGTTGCTCGGCCTTTCCGCTGCCGGCCCGGAAGGCTATGCCGCCGCGATGTTCTACGCGATCTGCTACGCGCTGATGGGCGTGGCCGCGTTCGGCGTCATGCTGGCACTGACCCGGGCGGGCTTCGAGTGCGAGGAAATCGCCGACCTGAAAGGGCTCAACCAGAAGTCGCCGTGGATGGCGTTCCTGATGCTGCTGGCGATGTTCTCGCTGGCCGGCGTGCCGCCGCTGTTCGGCTTCTGGGCCAAGGTACTGGTGCTGGAGGCGGCGATCCACGCGGACATGCTGTGGCTGGCCATCGTCGGTATCGTGTTCGCCATCATCGGCCTGTACTACTACCTGTACGTGGTCAAGGTGATGTATTTCGACAAGCCGGTCGAAGGCAGCGTGTTGCAGGTGCAGTCGGACCAGCCGTTGCGCGTGGTGCTGTCACTGAATGCGTTGTCGCTGCTGGTGCTGGGCCTGTACTGGGGCCCGCTGCTGGGCTGGTGCCGTCGCGCGTTCGGGCTGTGAGTCGCTGCCTGATGCTGAATGTCCGCGATCGAGGCTTGCAAGAAACCGGCCACCCCGGTAAACTCTTCGGACTCTGATGCGGGGTGGAGCAGTCTGGCAGCTCGTCGGGCTCATAACCCGAAGGTCGCAGGTTCGAATCCTGCCCCCGCTACCAGATCTTTCTTGATGCAAGAAAGCCTCCTCGTGAGGCTTTTTTGTTGGGCGCACGATGCGTCGTGCCGGGCTGCCGTTGGTGGCCACGAGCGCCGGAAAGAGCTGCTTGAGGAGGAGGAACATCGGCGAGATAGGGAAATGGGCCGTTGGAGCCCATTTTTTGTTTCTGCTGTTCTGAAAGAGTGATCTGGGAAGGTTACCCATGGATACACAGGCACTGGCACAACGCTTCAGCGAGGTACTGGCCGATCTGGGTCTGGAATGCCTCGGCGTGGAGTTCACCCCGTCGCACGGGCAGAGTACGCTGCGCGTCTACCTGGACCTGCTGGACAAGGAAACGGGTGACGGCGAACGACGTGAGGTCGGCATCGAGGATTGCGAAACCGCCAGCCGCGAGCTGTCCGCCTTGCTGGACGTGGAGGATCCGATACCCGGCCATTACGTGCTGGAGGTTTCCTCGCCGGGACTGGATCGACCGCTGTTCACCGCCGCACAATTTGCGCGGGCCAGCGGGCAGGAAGTGAAGTTGCTGCTGAAGGCGCCGCTGGAAGGTCGCCGTCGCCTGCGCGGCAAGCTGGTTTCGGTGGAAAGCGGACACATCGTGCTGGAAGCCGAAGGCAAGACATTCGAATTCGATCACGCGATGGTGGAAAGTGCGCGTGTGGTGCCGGACTGGGTGGCGCTTGGTTATGCGCCGCAGCCCAAGCGCGGTGGCAGGACAACGGCTCCCAAGGCCTCGAAGTAATCAATACGAATAATCCATCAAGATTGATCGGACGCCGAAGGGCGCCTATGGAGTTGCTGCAATGAGCAAAGAACTTTTGCTGGTCGTCGACGCGGTTGCCAATGAAAAAGGTGTCCCGCTGGAAGTGATTTTCGAAGCGATGGAGGCCGCGCTGGCCTCGGCGGCGAAGAAACGCTATCCGGACGAGGAGCCCGATATCCGCGTGTCGATCGACCACAACACCGGCGAATACGAAACGTTCCGTCGCTGGGAGATCATCGCCGACGATGGCGAGATGGAATCGCCGTCCTACCAGCTGCGCCTGATGGACGCGCTGGATGAGCGCGCCGACGCCGAGGTGGGCGAATACATCGAGCAGCAGGTCGAGAATGCCGAGTTCGGCCGCATCGCCGCGCAGGCCGCCAAGCAGGTGATCGTGCAGCGCGTACGCGAGGCCGAACGCCAGCAGGTGGTCGATGCGTTCGCCGATCGTGTGGGCGAGCTGGTCACCGGTATCGTCAAGCGCGTCGAGCGCGGCAACATCTACCTGGACCTGGGCAGCAACGCCGAGGCGTTCATCCCGCGCGACAAGACGATTCCGCGCGAATCGGCCCGCGTCGGCGACCGCGTGCGCGGCTACCTGTACGAAGTGCGTTCCGAGGCCCGCGGCCCGCAGCTGTTCGTGTCGCGCGCCGCGCCGGAATTCATGATCGAACTGTTCAAGCTGGAAGTGCCGGAAGTCGGCCAGGGGCTGGTCGAGATCAAGGGCTGTGCCCGCGACCCGGGTGACCGCGCCAAGATCGCCGTGCTGGCCCACGACAGCCGCACCGATCCGATCGGCGCCTGCATCGGCATGCGCGGTTCGCGCGTGCAGGCGGTCTCCAACGACCTCAACGGCGAGCGCGTCGACATCATCCTGTGGCACGAGAACCAGGCGCAGTTCGTCATCAATGCGATGGCGCCGGCCGAAGTGCAGTCCATCATCATGGACGAGGAAAAGCACTCGATGGACATCGCGGTGGCCGAGGACAAGCTGTCCCAGGCGATCGGCCGCGGTGGCCAGAACGTGCGCCTGGCCAGCAAGCTGACCGGCTGGCAGCTCAACGTGATGACCCAGGACCAGGTCACCGCCAAGAGCGAATCCGAGCAGGAGGCCGCGCGCCAGCTGTTCATGGACAAGCTGGAAGTGGATCAGGAGATTGCCGTTATCCTCGTACAGGAAGGCTTCTCCAGCGTCGAGGAAATTGCCTACGTGCCCAGCGCCGAGCTGCTGGCGGTGGAGGGCTTCGACGAAGACATCGTCGAGGAGCTGCGCGCCCGTGCCCGCGATGCGTTGCTGACCGAGGCACTGGCGGTGGAGGAAGGCGTCGACGAACATCAGCCTTCCGAAGAGCTGCTGGCATTGGACGGCATGGACGAGGTGACGGCCTATGCACTGGCCGCTCGCGCAGTGACCACGGTCGATGATCTGGCCGACCTGGCGGTGGATGAGCTGATCGATATTGAAGGCATGGATGAAGAACGAGCCGCTGCACTGATCATGGCCGCACGTGCGCCGATGATCGCGCGGCTGGAGAAAGGCGGCTAACCGCGGACGGCGGCACCCTGGAAGGGTGTGCCGAGAAAGGCTTCCGGGAAGCCTTTCACCACGGATGGAGGTGGCGGCGCAAATGACGCCGCACAAGATGATAAGCGCGGGAACGGCGGAGCAAAGAACACGATGTCGGACGTCACGATCAAACAACTCGCCCAGGTACTGGGTATGCCGGTCGACAAGCTGCTGACGCAGCTTGGCGAGGCGGGCATGAAATTCTCCGACCAGGAGCAGGCCATCAGCAGCACCGAGAAGGTGAAGCTGCTTGGCTTCCTGCGCCGTACGCACGGCAAGAGCGAGGCCGCTGCCGAGGTCGAGGACAGCGCGCCGCGCCAGATCACCCTGAAGCGCCGCACGGTCGGCGAACTGAAGGTGGCCGCGCCGGGTGGCCGCGGCGCCACAGGCGCGGCCAAGACAGTCAATGTCGAGGTGCGCGCCAAGCGCACCTACGTCAAGCGCAGCGTGATTGCCGAGGAAGCCAGCGTCGAGCCCGAGCGCGAGGATGCCGTGCGCAAGCTGCAGGAATCGCAGCAGCAGCGCGAGCAGGAAGAGCGCGAACGGATCGATGCCGAGCAGCGCCGCCAGACGGAAGCACAGCAGCGCACCCTGGACGAGCAGCAACACAAGCTTGAGAAGGCGCAGCGCGAGGTCGAAGCGGCCAGCGCTGCCGAGCCGGTTGCGACTGAACATGTCGGAGCGGCGTCGGAACCGGCGGTCGAAGCGGCGCCCGTGGCTGCCGCTGACGATGCGACAGGGGCCGTCCAGCGCATGGACCAGCGCGACCTGGGCATGATCCTGCCGCGCATCCATGAGCCGCGCAAACGCGAAAAACTGGTCAAGCCGGTACCGGCTCCGGCGCCGGCGCCGACTCCGGCAGCCGCTCCGGCGGCCCGAGTCGCGGTGGCCGGCAGCACGACCGCTCCCGCCGCCGCTGGCGACGCCAGCCGCGGCAAGCCCAAGCACCCCCGTGAGCGCAATGAGAGTGCCGGTGGCAAGGAAGATCGGGACAGCGCCGGCAGCAAGCGTTTCGCCGGTGGCCAGATGCACCTGAGTGAAGCCGATCGGGCCCGTCGTTCTTCCAGCAGCAAGCGTGGCAAGCCGAGTCGCAGTGGCGGCCGCGAATTGTCGCGTGGCGGCAGCGGTGCACCGACCGGTCCGCATGGCTTCTCGCGGCCTACCGCGCCGGTCGTGCGCGAAGTGGTCGTGGGCGATACCAACATCGTCGCCGAGCTGGCCCAGAAGATGGCGGTCAAGGGCTCCGAAGTGGTCAAGGCGCTGTTCAAGATGGGCGTGATGGCGACCATCAACCAGACCATCGACCACGACACCGCGGTGCTGGTGGTCGAGGAGCTCGGCCACACCCCGGTAGCGGACAACCAGAACAACGCCGAGGAGACGCTGGCGGCACACACCCAGAATATCGAACTGGAAGGCGAGAAGGTCACGCGTCCGCCGGTGGTGACGATCATGGGCCACGTCGACCACGGCAAGACCTCGCTGCTCGACTACATCCGGCGCACCAAGGTCGCTTCCGGCGAAGCCGGTGGCATCACCCAGCATATCGGCGCGTACCACGTGCAGACGTCGAAGGGCGTGATCACGTTCCTGGATACGCCTGGCCATGCCGCATTCACCTCGATGCGTGCCCGTGGCGCGCAATCGACCGACATCGTGATCCTGGTGGTGGCCGCCGATGACGGCGTGATGCCGCAGACGGTGGAAGCGGTGAAGCATGCGCGTGCCGCCAAGGTGCCGCTGATCGTCGCGGTCAACAAGATGGACAAGGACGGCGCCAGCCCGGACAACGTCAAGCAGGGTCTGGTGCAGTACGAAGTGGTGCCGGAAGACTGGGGCGGCGACGTCCAGTTCGTGCCGGTATCGGCCAAGACCGGCATGGGCGTCGAGGAATTGCTCGACGCGATCTCGGTGCAGGCTGAAGTGATGGAACTCAAGGCCGTCGTCGACGGTCGCGCTTCCGGCGTGGTGATCGAGTCCAGCCTGGATCGCGGCCGCGGCCCGGTGGCCACCGTGCTGGTGCAGCAGGGCACGCTGCGCAAGGGCGACTTCGTGGTCTGCGGCATCGAGTATGGCCGCATGCGCGCACTGATCGACGAAACCGGCAAGCAGGTGCAGGAGGCCGGCCCGTCGATTCCGGTGCAGGTGCTTGGTCTGTCCGGCGTGCCGGAAACCGGCGACGATTTCGTCTGCGTCGAGGACGAGCACCTGGCCCGTGAGGTTGCCCAGGAACGTGAACTCAAGCGCCGCGAAACGCGCATGGTCAGCAAGAGCAACCGGCTCGAGGACATCATTGCCAAGATGGGTCAGGGCGTGGAGCAGCAGACGCTCAACATCCTGGTCAAGGGTGATGTGCAGGGTTCGGTCGAGGCGCTGCGCGAGTCGCTGACCCAGATCGGCAACGAGCGGGTCCGTGTCAACGTGGTCTCGTCCGGTGTCGGCGGCATCAACGAATCCGACGCCACCCTGGCGGCGGCCTCGAAGGCGCTGGTCATCGGCTTCAACGTGCGTGCCGACGCCTCGGCGCGCAAGGTGATCGAGACCAACGGCCTGGACGTGCGCTATTTCTCGATCATCTACGACGTTATCGATCAGGTCACCCAGGCGGCGACCGGCCTGCTCGGCATGGAAGTGCGCGAGGACATCATCGGCACCGCCGAGGTTCGCGACGTATTCCGCAGCTCGAAGTTCGGTGCCGTGGCCGGTTGCATGGTCACCGAGGGCGTGGTCAAGCGCAGCAAGCCGATCCGCGTGCTGCGTGACCACGTGGTGATCTTCGAAGGCGAGCTGGAATCGCTGCGCCGCTTCAAGGACCTCGTCGACGAAGTGCGCAACGGCATGGAATGCGGCATCGCCGTGAAGCAGTACAACGACGTCAAGCCCGGCGACCAGATCGAGTGCTTCGAACGCACCGAAGTGGCGCGCACGTTGTAGCGCCAACAGCGGGAACGGGGAATGGGGAACAAGAGCTGAGAAGCTCTCCCCGTTCCCCGTTCCCCGTTCCCCGTTCCCCGTTCCCTTTTCTCATCTGATTTCCAGTCCTATGCCTTCCCGTGATTTCAAACGTACTGACCGCATCGGTGCCGAGCTGCGCCGCGAGCTTGGTTTGCTGGTGCATGCGGCGGTGCGCGATCATGGCCTGCCGTCGGTCAGCGTGTCGGACGTGGAGATCACCCGTGATCTGGATTGGGCCACGGTGTGGGTCACCGCACTGATGCCTGAGCAGGGGCTTCCCGCGGTGAAGGCGTTGAACGAGATCGGCCACGAGATCCGCCACTCGCTGGCGCACAGCGGCATGCGCATGCGTCGGGTGCCGGAGCTGAAGTTCAAGTACGACGATTCGGTCGACAAGGGCGAGCGCATCGAATCGCTGCTGCGCCGGCAGGCGCGCGACCTGGTGCCGCCGGAAGGCGACAAGCAGGATTGAATCGCAAGTCTTGGGCACCGCCGAACCGATGAATCGTCCGCCGCGCATCCAGCTCCGTGACCTGCACGGCATCGTGTTGCTCGACAAGCCGGCGGGCCTGAGTTCCAACCAGGCGTTGCAGGCCGTGCGCCAGTTGCTGCGCGCGTCCAAGGGCGGTCATACCGGGGCGCTCGATCCGCTGGCCACCGGCCTGCTGCCGCTGTGTTTCGGCGAGGCGACGAAGCTGGCTGGCAGTCTGCTTGGCGCACGCAAGGCCTACCTGGCCGAATGCCGGCTCGGCATTACCACGGATACCGCCGACAGCGAGGGCGTGGTCGTTCAGCAGCGCCCGGTGCCGGGGCTTGATGACGCTGCCATCGAAACGGCGCTGGCCCGATTGCGCGGTCGCATCCTGCAGGTGCCGCCGATGTATTCCGCGCTGAAGCAAGGTGGCGAGCGGCTGTATGCGAAAGCACGCCGTGGCGAAACCGTGGAGGTGCCGCCGCGCGAGGTGGAGGTGTACCGGCTCGAACTGCTGGCGCACGACGGCGACATGCTGCAGTTGCTGGTGGAATGCGGCTCCGGCACCTATGTCCGTTCGCTGGCGGTGGATCTGGGCGAGGATCTCGGTTGCGGCGCCCACCTGACCGCGCTGCGCCGGATCTGGGTGGAACCGTTCCGCGAGCCGCGGATGGTGACTCTGGAACAGCTGCAGCAAGCGGCGGAGCAGGGTGACGAGGCCCTGCTGGCGTGGTTGCTGCCGGTCTCGGCCGGGCTGTCCGATCTTCCGGTATTGCGGCTCGATGAGACGCAAAGCATGGCCATTTCACGCGGCCAGCAGATTGACTTGCCGGGCTTGCGGGAGGCGGGTCGCTGCGCGGCGTATGCCAGCGATGGCGCGTTGCTGGCGCTGCTGGAACCCGACGCCGAAGGGCGCGCGCGCATCTTGCGCGGCTTCAACCTGCCGCCGGACTGACCGATTTGCCCGGAACACCGTTCCGCTCTTGTTGAAACACCGCTCCCATCAGTAGAATAGGCAAGTTATTTCAACGCTTTCATTCATCTAGGCGAAGCTTGTGCTTGCGTCATCGTGATGATGCAAGCACAAGCTTCGCATCGCCTTTCCGAGGAAACGTATACCCATGTCTCTTACCGCAGAACAAACCGGCAAGATCATCGCTGATTTCGGCCGCGTGCCGAACGATACCGGTTCGACCGAAGTCCAGGTGGCCCTGCTGTCCGCCCGCATCGACCACCTCACCGGTCACTTCAAGGAACACAAGCAGGATCACCATTCCCGCCGCGGTCTGCTGAAGCTGGTCAACCAGCGCAAGCGCCTGCTGGCCTATCTGAAGGATCGTGACCTTGCGCGTTACCAGACCCTGATCGAACGCCTCGGCCTGCGCCGGTAATTTCGTGCGTTCATCCGTGAACGCAAAGATCAAGAGGCGCCCATTCCCGGGCGCACTTCTCAATCAGATCAGGAATTAAACACGTGGCAAAAGTAACCAAGTCATTCCAGTACGGTAATCACGAAGTCACGCTGGAGACGGGCGAAATTGCCCGCCAGGCATCCGGTGCGGTCATGGCCAGCATGGGCGGCACCGTGGTGCTGGTCACCGCAGTGGCTGCGACCAAGCAGAAGGAAGGCCAGGATTTCTTCCCGCTCACCGTCGATTACGTCGAGAAGTTCTACTCCGCCGGCCGTATTCCGGGCGGCTTCTTCAAGCGCGAAGGCCGTCCGACCGAGAAGGAGACGCTGACCTCGCGCCTGATCGATCGCCCGGTACGCCCGCTGTTCCCGGACGACTTCAAGAACGAAGTGCAGGTCATCGCGCAGGTCGTCTCGCTGAACCCGGAAGTCGACGGCGACATCGTTGCGCTGCTCGGCGCCTCTGCCGCGCTGAGCCTGGCCGGTATCCCGTTCAAGGGTCCGATCGGCGCCGCCCGCGTCGGTTATGCCAACGGCAAGTACCTGCTGAACCCGACGGCCACCGAGCTGAAGACCTCCCAGCTGGACCTGGTCGTCGCCGGTACCGCCGGTGCCGTGCTGATGGTGGAATCCGAAGCGCAGCTGCTGTCCGAGGACGTGATGCTCGGTGCGGTGATGTTCGGTCACCAGCAGATGCAGATCGCGATCCGCGCGATCGCCGAGCTGGCTGCCGAAGCCGCCAAGCCGTCGTGGGACTGGCAGGCGCCGGCCCACAACGAGTCGCTGGTTGCCGCGCTCAAGGGCGCCGTCGGCAGCAAACTGGCCGAAGCTTTCTCGGTGCGCGACAAGCTGCAGCGCCGCGACGCGATCGCCGCGATCAAGGCTGACGTGATCGACTCGCTCAAGGCGCAGGCCGAAGCGAACGCCTGGTCGTCCGCCGAACTGTCGAAGGAATTCGGCGAGCTCGAATACCACACCATGCGCGACAGCGTGCTGAAGACCAAGGTGCGCATCGACGGTCGTCAGCTGGACGACGTGCGCGCGATCACCGCGCGTGTCGGCGTACTGCCGCGTACCCACGGTTCGGCGCTGTTCACCCGCGGCGAGACGCAGGCCCTGGTCGTCGTCACGCTGGGCACCACGCGCGACGCGCAGATCATCGACGCGCCCGGTGGCGAGTCGAAGGATCCGTTCCTGTTCCACTACAACTTCCCGCCCTTCTCGGTGGGCGAAGCCGGCCGGTTCGGCGCGCCGAAGCGTCGCGAGATCGGGCATGGCCGCCTCGCCAAGCGCGGCGTGCAGGCAGTCAAGCCGACGATCGAGGAATTCCCGTACGTGCTGCGCGTGGTCTCGGAAATCACCGAGTCGAACGGCTCCTCGTCGATGGCGTCGGTGTGCGGCTCCTCGCTGGCGATGATGGACGCCGGCGTGCCGCTGAAGGCGCCGGTGGCCGGCATCGCGATGGGCCTGGTCAAGGAAGGCAGCGACTTCGTCGTGCTGTCCGACATCCTGGGCGACGAGGATCACCTCGGCGACATGGACTTCAAGGTGGCCGGTAGCGCCGACGGTATTTCCGCGCTGCAGATGGACATCAAGATCGACGGCATCACCGAGGAGATCATGAAGGTGGCGTTGGCGCAGGCCAAGCGCGGCCGCCTGCACATCCTCGGCGAGATGAACAAGGCGCTGTCCACGGCCCGCTCGGAAATGAGCGAGTACGCCCCGCGTCTGATCACCATCAAGATCCACCCGGACAAGATCCGCGAAGTGATCGGCAAGGGCGGCGCCACGATCCGCTCGATCACCGAAGAGACCGGCACCACGATCGACATCAGCGACGACGGCACCATCATCGTCGGCTCGGTCAATCGCGAGGCAGGCGAGGCGGCGAAGAAGCGCATCGAGCAGATCGTTTCCGACGTCGAGCCGGGCCGCATCTACGAGGGCAAGGTCGCCAAGCTGATGGACTTCGGCGCGTTCGTCACGATCATGCCGGGCAAGGATGGTCTGGTGCACGTGTCGCAGATCTCCGACGAGCGCGTCGAGAAGGTTTCCGACAAGCTGAAGGAAGGCGACATCGTCAAGGTCAAGGTGCTCGAAGTCGACAAGCAGGGCCGTATCCGCCTGTCGATGAAGGCCGTCACCGAAGAAGAACGCGCCGGCGTCTGAGTTTCCGGACAAGGCGATTCCACAAGGCCCGGCCCATGCCGGGCCTTGTGCGTTCCGGCGCCGGTGATTTTGTGCAACGTGCTTTTGCTAGGATGGATGAACCTTGCACGAGGATGCACCAATGGCCGACCCAGCGAATGATTTCATCAGGGACTACCAGGCGCTGGCACAGCAGTCGTGGGATGCCTGGACGCGCCAGTTCCAGCAACAACCCGCGGCGAATCCGTTCGCGCCGCCGCCGGCGCCGGCCGCGGGCAACGACACGCTGGAACGCACGCTGGCCGGCCTGAAGGGATATTTCGACTGGATGCAGGCGGCTGCCGGCGGCGCAGCCCAGCAGCCGACCGCCGACTGGCGCCAGCAGTTGCAACAGATGTTCGGCGGTGCCAGCCAGCCGTTTGCGCAGGCATTTGGCGGCATTGACAGTGCCGGTGCGGAAGGCTTCGCGCGGCAATGGCAATCATGGATGCAGGCAGCCCAGCACAGCGGTTTCGGCGACCTGCCGGGCACGCACGGGCCGACGCCGGCGTTCGGCCTGAACCGCGAGCAGCAGATGCAGCAGCAGGCACTGGCCACGGCGTTGCTGGAGTCGATGCAGGCATCCGCCCGCTATCAGGAACTGATCCAGCGTGCCAACACGCAAGGCATGCAGCGCCTGCAGGAGAAGCTGGCCCAGCATGTCGAACCGGGCCGCCAGATCGATTCGCTGAAGGGACTGTACGACCTCTGGGTGGATGCCTCGGAGGAGGCCTATGCCGATATCGCGCTGTCCGACGAGTTCCGCGAGGTCTACGGCGAGATGGTCAACACGCAGATGCGTGTGCGCCAGTTGCAGCAACAGCAGACCGAACAGCTCTGCCAGCAGCTGGGCGTGCCGACGCGCAGCGAAGTGTCGAGCCTTGGCGAACGGCTGCAGGCCCTGCGCCGCGAGTTTCGCGCCAGCCGGGCCGGTGCATCCGCCGATCATGCCGACGAGATCATGGCGTTGCGCCGCGAACTGGCCGCGATGAAACGCCAACTGGCCAATGGCCCGGCAGCGGCACTTGCGGCGAAGAGGGCCGCCTCCGCCAAATCTCCGGTTGCCGCGAAGAAGGCGCCGGCAAAAGTGGCGCGCAAGCCGGCCGCCGTGTCCAAGCCCGGCTCCAGCCCACGCAAGCGCAAGTAAGGAGACCCGCCATGCAAACACCATTGCGCATCGACCCGGCCAGGGCACTGGGCGACATCGCCACGTTCCAGCGCAAGCTCGCCGCCGGCATGGGGCATCTGCGCAGCATGCGCGAGCCCGAGTACGCGAACACGCCACGCGAACTGGTCTACAGCGAAGACAAGCTGAAGGTGTGGCATTTCACCGGCCGTGGCCAAACGACCTCGAAGACCCCGCTGCTGATCGTCTACGCGCTGGTCAACACGGTGTGGATGACCGACCTGCAGGCCGACCGCTCGATGGTGCGCAACCTGCTGGAACAGGGCGAGGACGTCTACCTGATCGACTGGGGTTATCCCGATGGCGCCGATCGCTGGCTGACCCTGGACGACTACATCAACGGTTATCTCGATCGTTGCATCGACGTGGTACGCGAGCGGCACGGGCTGGATGCGATCAACCTGCTCGGCATCTGCCAGGGCGGTACGTTCTCGCTGTGCTACACCGCGCTGCATCCGGACAAGGTGAAGAACCTGATCACCATGGTCACGCCGGTGGATTTCCACACGCCGGACAACATGCTGTCGCACTGGTGCCGCAGCATGGACGTGGACCTGTTCGTCGACACCATGGGCAACATCCCGGCCGGGCTGATGAACTACGTCTACCTCACGCTGAAGCCGCTGCGGCTGAACCAGCAGAAGTACATCGGCATGGTCGACATCCTCGACAACCCGACCGAGCTGGAAAATTTCCTGCGCATGGAGCGCTGGATCTTCGATTCGCCTGACCAGGCTGGCGAGACGTTCCGCCAGTTCATCAAGGATTTCTACCAAGGCAACAAACTGGTCAAGGGCACGCTCGAGATCGGCGGCCGGCCAGTGGATCTGGGCGTGATCACCCAGCCGGTGCTGAATATTTTCGCCGAGCAGGATCACCTGGTGCCGCCGGATGCCTCGCGTGCGCTGGGTAAGCATGTCGGCACCACCGACTACACCCAGCTCGCGTTCAAGGGTGGTCATATCGGCATCTACGTATCCGGGCGTGCCCAGCGCGAAGTGCCGCCGGCGATCCATCAGTGGTTGCGCCAGCGCAGGTGAATCGCGTGCCGACGAGTGATCGCCTGTCGTGCGAAATGCACGCACGACAGGCGATAATGGACGGATGACCGCATCTGCCGAAACCCACGATTCCATCCGCGCCGTGCAGTGGCAGGGCGATCACCTGCGCCTGCTCGATCAGCGTCGCCTGCCGGGCGAGGAATGCTGGATCGACTGCCGCAATGCCGCCCAGGTGACTCAGGCGATCCGGGACCTGGCCGTGCGTGGCGCACCGGCGATCGGCATCGCCGCGGCATGGGGCGTGGCGATGGCCGCACGGCAAGGTGCGTCGCTGGAGCCGGTGCTGGCGATGCTGCGCGCGGCGCGGCCCACCGCAGTGAACCTGATGTGGGCACTGGACCGGATGAAGAAACGCATCGCGGCCGGCGCCGACGCCGACGCGTTGTTGCGTGAAGCGCAGGCGATCCAGAACGAAGACCTGGCCGCGAACCGCCGCATGGGCGAGCTGGGTGCTGCGTTGATCGCCCCCGGCTCGGGCGTGCTGACCCACTGCAACACCGGCTCGCTGGCCACCGCCGGCTACGGTACCGCGCTGGGCGTCATCCGCGCCGGCGTGGCGGCGGAGCGCATCGCACGGGTCTACGCCGGCGAGACTCGACCATGGCAGCAAGGTGCCCGGTTGACCATGTGGGAACTGGTGCGCGACGGCATTCCGGCCCAGTTGATCGCCGACTCCGCCGCGGCGCACCTGATGAAATCCGGAGCCGTGCAATGGGTGATCGTGGGCGCCGACCGCATCGCCGCGAACGGCGATACCGCGAACAAGATCGGCACCTACCAGCTGGCGATCGCGGCGAAGTATCACGGCGTGAAGTTCATGGTGGTGGCGCCGTCCTCCACCGTCGACATGGCCACCGGCAGCGGCGAGGAAATCGAGATCGAGTTGCGCGACCCGGCCGAGTTGCTCAGCACCGCCGGCCACCGCACCGTGGTCGAGGGGGCGCAGGCATGGAACCCGGTATTCGACGTGGCACCGGCGGAATTGATCGACGCGATCGTCACCGAGCGTGGCGTGATCGAACGGCCGAACAGCATCGCGATGCAGGCCATGTTCGGCTGGTGAAGCCGTGGGATCGAGACCGGCCATGTCGCTTGCGCGCGGTTGCGGTTGAATTTTTCCTGCCCGCAGGGGCGGTCGACACCGGTTGTTGCGGCAGGTTCGGCAGTCGCTGCGCCGATCAATTTTTCGACAGCTTTCGCGGTGCTTTTCGAGCGCCTCGAAACCGCGCTGTAAATTATTGATTTATAACGGTTAAATCCTGTCTTTCCAAGGCTGTTTGTGATACACTTGATCGGTTGAATTCGGGTCGCTCGCGCATGCGCTTGAAGCGCGGCGTCAGCGCCTTTTTTTCGTCATTCAGGGAAGCCGATCAATGGCAGAACTCGCCAAAGAAATCATTCGCGTCAACATCGAAGACGAGATGCGCCAGAGCTATCTCGATTACGCCATGAGCGTGATCGTGGGCCGCGCCCTCCCGGATGTCCGCGATGGTCTGAAACCCGTGCATCGCCGCGTATTGTTCGCGATGAACGAACTCGGCAACGTGTGGAACAAGCCGTACAAGAAGTCGGCCCGCGTGGTCGGTGACGTGATCGGTAAGTACCATCCGCACGGCGACCAGTCGGTCTACGACGCGATCGTGCGCATGGCCCAGCCGTTCTCGCTGCGCTACATGCTGGTCGACGGCCAGGGCAACTTCGGTTCGGTCGACGGCGACAGCGCCGCCGCGATGCGATACACCGAAGTACGCATGTCGCGGCTCACCCACGAGCTGCTGGCCGACATCGACAAGGAAACCGTCGACTTCGGTCCGAACTACGACGAGAGCGAACACGAGCCGCTGGTGTTGCCGACGCGCGTGCCGAACCTGCTGGTGAACGGTTCGGCCGGCATCGCGGTGGGCATGGCCACCAATATTCCGCCGCACAACCTCAACGAAGTGATCGCGGCGACGATTGCGCTGATCGACGAGCCCACGCTGGGCATCGACGAACTGATGCACCACATCCCGGGCCCGGATTTCCCGACCTACGGCATCATCAACGGCTCCTCCGGCATCATCGAGGCGTACCGCACCGGCCGCGGCCGCATCCTGGTGCGCGCGAAGGCCGAGGTCGAGACCGAGAAGAATGGTCGCGAGACGATCATCGTCCACGAGCTGCCGTACCAGGTGAACAAGGCGCGGCTGATCGAGAAGATCGCCGAGCTGGTCAAGGAGAAGAAGCTCGAAGGCATCAGCGAGCTGCGCGACGAGTCCGACAAGGACGGCATGCGCGTCGTCATCGAGATCCGCAAGGACGCGATGGGCGACGTGGTGCTGAACAACCTGTTCCAGCAAACCCAGCTGCAGGTTACCTTCGGCATCAACATGGTGGCCCTGCTGGACGGCCAGCCGCGCCTGCTGAACCTCAAGGACATCCTCGAGGCGTTCATTCGCCACCGCCGCGAGGTGGTTACCCGCCGCACCATTTTCGAGCTGCGCAAGGCCCGTGCCCGCGCACATATCCTCGAAGGCCTGACCGTGGCGCTGGCCAATATCGACGAGATGATCGAGTTGATCAAGACCTCGGCATCGCCGGCCGAGGCGCGCGAGCGCATGACGGCGCGGCGCTGGGAAGCGGGTCTGGTGCGTGCCTTGCTCTCGGCTACCGGCGCGGCAGCATCGCGACCGGAAGAGATGGATCCACGCGATGGCCTGAAAGACGATGGCTACCAGTTGTCCGAAGCACAGGCGCTGGAAATCCTGGCGATGCGCCTGCACCGCCTGACCGGGCTCGAGCAGGAAAAGCTTTCCGATGAATACCGACAGATCCTGGAAGCCATTCGCGGCCTGATCGAGATCCTGGAAAATCCCGAGCGCCTGCTCGAGGTGATCCGCGGCGAGCTGGAAGCGATCAAGGCCGAGTTTGGCGACGCTCGCCGCACCGAGATCCAGCATTCGCAGGAAGATCTCAACGTACTCGACCTGATCGCGCCGGAAGACATGGTGGTGACCTTGTCGCACACCGGCTACGTCAAGCGCCAACCGGCCAGCACCTACCGTTCGCAGAAGCGCGGCGGCAAGGGCCGCTCGGCGTCCGCGTTGAAGGACGAGGATGTCGTCGAGCAGTTGTGGGTGGTCAACACGCACGACACCTTGCTCGCCTTCACCAGCACCGGTCGCGTCTACTGGCTCAAGGTCTACCAGATCCCGGAAGCGGGTTCGGGCGCGCGCGGCAAGCCGATCATCAACCTGTTGCCGCTGGGCGAGGGCGAGAAGGTGCAGGCGGTGCTGCCGGTGCGCGAATACACCGACGATCGCTTCGTGTTCTTCGCGACGAGGCAGGGCACGGTCAAGAAGACCCCGCTGACCGAGTTCGCGTTCCAGCTGCAGAAGGGCAAGCTCGCGATCAAGCTCCACGATGGCGATGCGCTGGTCAATGTCGAGCTGACCGACGGCAACAGCGACGTGCTGCTGTTCGCTTCCAACGGCAAGGTGAACCGTTTCGACGAGAACACCGTGCGTTCGATGGGTCGCACGGCTGCCGGTGTACGCGGCATGCGACTGGCCAAGGATGCGCAGGTGGTGTCGCTGATCGTGGCGGCAGAGGGCGACATCCTCACGGCGACGCAACGTGGCTACGGCAAGCGCACCCAGCTGGTCGAGTTCACCAAGAAGGGCCGCGGTACCCAGGGCGTGATCGGCATCCAGTGCTCCGAGCGCAATGGCGCACTGGTCGGCGCCGTGCAGGTCACCGAGGCGCACGAGCTGATGCTGATCTCCGACCAGGGCACCCTGGTGCGCACCCGCGTGGCGGAAGTCTCGCAGCTCGGCCGCAACACCCAGGGCGTCACTCTGATCCGCCTGCCCGCCGACGAAACGCTGGTCAGCGTGATGCGGCTGGATGCGGAGGAGGACAACGGCGAGGATGCCGAAGTCGTCGACGCCGATGCGCCTGCCGGTGACACTGGTTCCAGTGACGTCGAGCCGACAGTCACCGACGAGTGAGTCTGGCGCAAGCCTGAATCGAAAAACCCCGGCGATGCCGGGGTTTTTTGTTGCAGGATCCAGCGCTGCCTCAGTGGGCAATCGCCGCCAGCATCGCCTCGGCGCTGGAGACGCGCAGCTCGCCCGGTGCCTCGATCTGCACCAGCCGCACCACGCCATCTTCCGCATACAGCGCAAAGCGGCGCGTGCGCAGGCCCATGCCGAAGGCGGTGCCATCCAGTTCCAGTCCCAGTGCACGGGTGAAGCTGGCGTTGCCGTCGGCGAGCATCAGCAAGCCCGCGGGTACTTGCTGCGAAGCAGCCCAGGCCTGCATCACGTACCCGTCGTTGACTGCCAGGCACATCACGCTGATGCCGCGCTGCTGGAACTCGGCGAAGTGCGCCGAGTAGCCGGGCAGATGCTTGTTCGAGCAGGTGGGGGTGAACGCGCCGGGTACGCCGAACAGCAACGCTTTTCGCCCGGCGAACAAGGCGGCGGACTGGGCAGGGCGGATGTCGCCGTCGATGACCTGGATGGTGGTGTCGGGAATCGTGTCGCCGGGCTGGATGCTCATGGGAGTCTCGGGTCGGGAGGGAGTCCCTGAATGCTAATAGCGGCGTGGCGGACTGTCGCCTTGAATCGTCCGTCACAGCACCTATTTTCCGGGCAGGCGGCGATTGGCCGCGGTCCAACCTGAGGAGGCATGCGATGAATCCGGTTCGTCATGGCATCTGGAATACCAACGGCCTGCCCGAGGAAATACGGCAGGTATTCGATCGTTTTCTGCAGCCGGAGGACAGCGACGCGTCCAACGTCGTTACCAGTCAATGGGCGCCGCGCGTGGACATCCGCGAGGACGAGCAGCGTTTTGTGATCCTGGCGGATATCCCTGGCGTGGATCCGGCACAGATCGAGGTGAGCATGGAAAAGGGCATCCTCACCATCAAGGGTGAGCGCGAGGCCGCCAGTGCCGAGGCGAACGGCAAGTTCACCCGCGTCGAGCGCGCCCGCGGCGCGTTCCATCGTCGCTTCGCATTGCCCGACAGCGCCGATGCCGACGGCATCACCGCGAACGGCAAGTTCGGCGTGCTGGAGATCGCGATACCGAAGAAAGCCCAAGCGACGCCGCGACGCATTACCATCAACGCGAGCCACTGAGGCAAGGCGGGCAGCGAGGTGCCCCGCGGCGGAGTCGATCCGCCGCGGGTTTTTGCGTGAGTCAGGGAGTGGCAGGTGGAATTCAAAGACTATTACGAAATCCTGGGTGTGAAGCCCGATGCGAGCGAGGCCGAGATCAAGGCGGCGTATCGCAAGCTGGCGCGCAAATACCACCCGGACAAGAACAAGGAGGCCGGCGCCGAGGAGAAGTTCAAGGCGGTCAACGAGGCCAACGAAGTGCTCAAGGACGCCGAGAAGCGGCGTTCGTATGACCAGTTGCGCGCCGGCGGCTATCGGCAGGGCGAGCAGTTCCGCCCGCCGCCGGGCTGGCAGGGGCAGCAGGGCTTTGGCGGTGACGACAGCGATTTCAGCGATTTCTTCGAGAGCCTGTTCGGTCGCGGTGCAGCCGGCGGCCATCGGGGCCAGCCGCGGCCGCGGCGCGGGCGCGACGTGCAGGCCTCGGTGCAGATCGACCTGCAGACCGCGTTCGACGGCGGCCGCACGCGGCTGGCCATGCATGACCCGGTCGGCGGCGAGCGCGTGCTGGAGGTGAAGATTCCGGCCGGCATCCAGCCGGGGCAGGTGATCCGCCTGTCCGGTCAGGGTCAGGCCGGCATGGCCGGGGGGCCGAACGGCGACCTGTTGCTGGAAGTGGGCATTCGCGAAGATGCGCGCTTCCGCCTGGACGGCCGCAATGTGGTGCACGTGTTGCCGATCACCCCGTGGGAGGCCGCACTGGGTGCCACCGTGCCGGTGCCGACGCTGGCCGGCACGGTCGACCTGCGCATCCCGGCCGGTTCGCAGTCGGGGCGCAAGCTGCGCCTGAAGGGTCGTGGCATGCCCGGCGCGAATCCGGGCGACCAGTTGGTGGAACTGTCGATCCGTGCGCCAGCGGCCGACAACGACGAACAGCGGGCCGCCTACGAGGCGCTGCGCGAGGAGTTCGCGGGCTTCGATCCGC
>NZ_BAAAFK010000001.1:1554953-2121935 GCF_039523495.1 Rhodanobacter soli
GCGCCTTGAGCAGTTCCTCTTCCTTGATCGGCTTCGTCACGTAGGCCTTGGCGCCCTGGCGCATGCCCCAGACCTTGTCGGTCTCCTGGTCCTTGGTGGTCACCAGGATGATCGGGATGTGCGCGGTCTCGGCATTCTTGCTGATCGTGCGGGTGGCCTGGAAGCCGTTGAGGTTGGGCATGACCACGTCCATCAGGATCAGGTCGGGCTTTTCCGCCTTGGCCACTTCCACGCCAGCAGCGCCGTCTTCGGCGGAAAGGGTTTCATGCCCGAGTTTTTCGACGATCCGCTTGATGCCAAGCAGTTGTGACGGGGAGTCGTCGACGATCAGGATGCGTGCCATAAGCTAAAAGTCCCCTGCGAGTTTCGTTGATTCTAAGCCGTGGTGATGGTACTTCCAAGCGCGCCTTCGTCAAACCGCGCCTTCGATGCGCACCAGGGTGCGCCCGAACGAGTCGCCAGCGAGCATACGCGCAAACACGCCAGGCAGTTCGTCGAGGCCCGCTTCGCGGGTGGCGATGCGATCCAGGTGCTGTGGTTTCCAGTCGTTGGCGAGATGCCGCCAGATGCGGTCGCGAAGATCGCGCGCGGTGCCGGCCGAGGCGATCCCGAGCAGGCTGGCGCCGCGGATGATGAACGGCATCACCGTGCTGTCGAAAGCGATGCCGCCGGCGTTGCCGCAGAGCGCCACGTTGCCGTACGGATGAATCAGCGGCAGCAAGCCGCTCAGCATGGCGCCGCCGACGTTGTCCAGCGCGCCGCCGAAGCGCACCGAGTCCATCGGCTTGCCGCTGAAGGCGAGCTGGTGGCGGTCGATGCACTCGCTGGCGCCGAGGCCGCGCAGGAAATCGAAGTGGTCGGCCTTGCCGCTGATCGCGTGCACCTCGTAGCCGGCGCGGCTGAAGATATCGATTGCCAGCATGCCGACGCCGCCGCTCGCGCCAGTCACTGCGATCGGTCCGAGTGCCGGCCTTTGCCGATTGTCCTGCATGCGCAGCAGGGCCAGCGCAGCGGTGAATCCGGCGGTGCCGATGATCATGCTTTCGCGCAGGCTCAAGGACGCCGGCAGTGGGATCGTCCAGCGCGAGTCGAGGCGCGCGTATTCGCCGTAGCCGCCGTCGCGCGTCTCGGACAGGCCACTGCCGGTGCACAGCACCGCGTCACCTTCCCTGAATGCGGGATCGGTCGAGGCGACCACATGGCCGGCCACGTCGATGCCGCCATTGAGCGGATAGGTGCGCAGGATCCGGCCCTTGCCGGTGCCGGCCAGCGCGTCCTTGTAGTTGACCGAGGAATACGCAACTTTGACCAGCACTTCGCCGGGCGACAGCGCGCCGGTGTCCATGGTCTCGATGCTGGCGCGGTGACCGGTGTCGTCATGGTGGATGCGGAAGGCGCGAAAGGTGGTCATGTCGATGTCCCGTGGCGATTGTTCAGGCGCTGACGCTGCTGGTGTCGATCCACTTGGGGATGTAGCTGCCCTGATAGACCTGCATCCAGTCGAACAGGGTGGCCATGTCGTCGCCGAACCAGATGCTGTCGCGCTGCTCGGAGCGCACGAAATTCTCGTCGACCATGTGCTCCATCATCGTGCGCAGGTCGCGGTAGTAGCCGCGCACGTCGAGGAAGGCGCAGGGATAGCGGTGCAGGCCGAGCTGGGCCCAGGTCAGCATCTCGAACATCTCGTCCATCGTGCCGAAGCCGCCGGGCAGGGCGACGAAGGCTTCGGACAGCTCGTACATGCGCGTCTTGCGCTGGTGCATGGTCTCGACGACCACCAGTTCGCTCAGGCCGGGATGGGCCACCTCGAGTTCCACCAGTTGACGAGGAATCACCCCGACGACCTTGCCGCCGCCGGCGAGCACCGCGTCGGCCACCACGCCCATCAGCCCGACCTTGCCGCCACCGTAGACCAGTGCAATGCCGCGCCGGGCCATTTCCGTACCGAAAGCATACGCCTGCTCGGCGTACTCGGGATGCCTGCCGCTGCTGGAGCCGCAATAGACGCAGATGGCGGTGGGTTGGGGCATGGTGCTTGCCTGATGGGTGAGATGAATGGAATGGGAAACGAGAGAGCGGCTGGCCACTCTTTGTCCGCTCCTCTCCACTTGTCCTGAAAAGTCGTTTTGAAAAAGAAAGACCCGCCCATGTCGCCACGAGCGGGTCCATTGTGGATCGGCCTGGCCGGTCAGTTGCCCTTGTGGATGGCGCGTTTGTCGACCGCCAGCGCAGCCTCGTGCACGGCTTCGGACAGGGTCGGGTGAGCGTGGACGATGCGCGCCAGGTCCTCGGACGAGCCCTTGAACTCCATCGCCACCACGCACTCGGCGATCAGCTCGGACACGCCGGGGCCGACCATGTGCACGCCGAGGATGCGGTCGGTTTCGGCGTGGGCGATCATCTTCACCTGGCCGACCGCCTCGTTCATCGCGACGGCGCGGCCGATCGCGGCGAACGGGAAGCTGCCGACCTTGTACGGCACGCCCTCGTCCTTCAGCTGCTTCTCGGTCTTGCCGGCCCAGGCGATCTCCGGCTCGGTGTAGATCACCCACGGGATCGTGTCGTAGTTGACGTGGCCGGCCTTGCCGGCGATCCACTCGGCCACCGCCATGCCTTCCTCGAAACCCTTGTGCGCCAGCATCGGGCCGCGCACCGCGTCGCCGACCGCCCATACGCCGTCCACGCCGGTATGGCAATGCTCATCGACCACGATGCGGCCGCGCTCGTCCAGCTTCACGCCGGTGTCGTCGGCCAGCAGCCCGGCGGTATAGGCGCGGCGGCCCACGGCGACCAGCAGCTTGTCGACGACGAGCTTCTGCTCGCCGTCCTTGTCGGTGTAGACCAGGTGCACGCCGTCCTTCTTCACCTCGGCCTTGTTGAGCTTGGCGTTGAGCTTGATGTCCAGGCCCTGCTTGGCGAATTCCCTGGCGGCGACCTTGGCGACATCCGCGTCGGCGACGGAGAGGAATTCCGGCAGCGCCTCGATCACGGTGACTTCGGCGCCCAGGCGGCGCCACACGCTGCCCAGCTCCAGACCGATCACGCCCGCACCGATCACACCCAGGCGCTTCGGCACGGCGTCGAGTTCCAGCGCGCCGGCGTTGTCGATGATGTTCTTGCCGTCGAATTTCGCGAACGGCAGTTCGATCGGCACCGAGCCGGAGGCGAGGATCACGTTGGTGGCGGCGATGATCTGCTTGCTGCCGTCGTTGCCGGTGACCTCGACCTGGTTGCCCTTCAGCAGTTTGCCGGTGCCGAAGAAGCTGGTGATCTTGTTGGCCTTGAACAGTTGCGCCACGCCGCCGGTGAACTGCTTGACGATCTTTTCCTTGCGGCCGATGAAGGTCTTGAGGTCGACCTTGGCGTTCTCGACGGTGATTCCGTGCACCGGCAGGTTGTGCGTGAGGTTGTGGAACTGCTTGGAGGAATCCAGCAGCGCCTTCGACGGGATGCAGCCCACGTTGAGGCAGGTACCGCCCAGCGCCTGCTTGCCATCCTTGCCGGCCCAGGCGTCGATGCAGGCCGTCTTCAGGCCGAGCTGCGCGGCGCGGATCGCGGCGTGATAGCCGGCCGGGCCGCCGCCGATGACGATGACGTCGAATTTGTCGCTCATGTGTGTTCCTTTATGCGGCGGGCTCGTGCTCGCAGGCGGAGCGGATCGGGCTGTGGCACCGCGAAAGCAACTCGTAGTCGTTGCTTTGATGATCGTGCGGTACCAGAGCTTCGTTACCTATTTGGACTTTGAGCGGGACGCTCAAAGTCCAAGCAGCATCCGCTGCGGATTCTCCAGCTGGTTCTTGATGTCGACCAGGAACAGCACCGCGTCCTTGCCGTCGATGATGCGGTGGTCGTAGCTGATCGCGATGTACATCATCGGCGCGGCGATGATCTGGCCGTTCTCGACGATGGCGCGTTCCTTGATCGTGTGCATGCCCAGAATTGCGCTCTGCGGCGGGTTGACGATCGGGGTGGACAGCAGCGAGCCGAAGGTGCCGCCGTTGGTGATGGTGAACGTGCCGCCCTGCAGGTCGTCCAGCGACAACTTGTTGGCGCGCGCCTTGGTGGCGTAGTCGGCGATGCCCTTCTCGACATCGGCGAAGCTCATGTCCTGCACGTCGCGCAGCACCGGCGTGACCAGGCCCTTGTCGGTGGACACGGCGATCGAGATGTCCTGATAGCCGTGGTAGATCACGTCGTTGCCGTCGACCGACGCGTTGACGAACGGATAACGCTTCAGCGCTTCGGCGGCCGCCTTGACGAAGAAGCTCATGAAGCCGAGCTTGACGCCGTGTTCCTTCTGGAACGCGTCGCCGAGCGCCTTGCGCATCTTCACCACTTCGCTCAGGTTCACTTCGTTGAACGAGGTCAGCATGGCGATCGAGTTCTTCGACTGCATCAGGCGTTCGGCGATGCGCGCACGCATGCGGGTCATCGGCACGCGCTCTTCCGGACGTGCGCCCGGGGTCGGCTTCGCGCCCGGTGCGGCGGCGGCCGGGGCAACCGTGCCGCCCTTGCCGTAGTTGACCAGGTCTTCCTTGGTCACGCGGCCGTCGCGACCGGTGCCGGCGACCTTGGACGGGTCGATGTTCTCCTCGGTGGCCACGCGCAGGCCGGCTGGGGAAAGAGCCTCGGCGCCCTTGGCGGCAGCCTTCGGTGCGGCCGGCGCGGGGGCGGCAGCTGCGGGTGCGGCAGCCGCGGGAGCCGGCGCGGCGGCAACGGCGCCTTCCTCGATGATCGCGATGATCTGCTCGCTGTTCACCGTGTCACCGACCTGGTGGCGGATTTCCTTCAGCACGCCGTCGACCGGCGAGGGCACTTCCAGCACCACCTTGTCGGTTTCGAGGTCGACCAGGTTCTCGTCGCGCTTCACCGCGTCGCCGGCCTTCTTGTGCCAGCTGGCGATGGTGGCGTCGGAAACGGACTCGGGCAGGACGGGGACTTTGAGTTCGATGGACATGCGTGATCCTTGGGTCTTTATTCTGCGGAGTGGTCGGCGCCGACCGGCGCGCTGAGCGCCTGTTCGACGAGTGCTGCCTGTTCGGCGACGTGGGTGTTGTGGTGACCGGCGGCTGGTGCCGGCGAGCGTGCGCGTCCCGCATACGAGAGACTGTTCTTGCTGCCGATGCAGGCCTGCAGGTGGTGGCGGATCTGGAACCAGGCGCCCTGGTTCATCGGCTCTTCCTGGCACCAGATCACTTCCTTCGCGGAAGGATACTTGTCCAGTTCGGCGCTGACTTCGGCGCGTGGGAACGGATACAGCTGTTCGACACGCACGATCGCCACGTCGGCCAGCCCGCGCTTGTCGGCTTCCTCCAGCAGGTCGTAGTAGACCTTGCCGGAGCACAGCACGACACGCTTGACCTTCTTCGCGGCCAGCTCACGATGCTCGCCGATCACCAGCTGGAAGCTGCCACTGGCCAGCTCGTCCAGCGTGGACACCGCCAGCTTGTGGCGCAGCAGCGACTTCGGCGTCATCACGATCAGCGGCTTGCGCGCGGCGCGCAACATCTGCCGGCGGATCATGTGGAAATCCTGCGCCGGCGTGGTCGGCACGCAGACCTGCATATTGTCCATCGCGCACAGCTGCAGGAAGCGCTCGAGGCGCGCGGAGGAGTGCTCCGGACCCTGGCCTTCGTAGCCGTGCGGCAGCAGCAGCACCAGACCGCACAGGCGGTTCCACTTCGCTTCGCCGGAGCTGATGAACTGGTCGATCACCACCTGCGCGCCGTTGGCGAAGTCGCCGAACTGGGCTTCCCAGATGTTGAGCGTGTCCGGATCGGTGGTGGAGTGGCCGTACTCGAACGCCATCACCGCCTCTTCGCTGAGCAGCGAGTCGATCACCTCGACGTCGGCGCCGTCACGAATGTTTGCCAGCGGCAGATAGGTATGGCCGTCCTTCTGGTCGTGCAGCACGGCGTGGCGGTGGAAGAACGTGCCGCGACCGGAATCCTGGCCGACCAGGCGCATGTCGTAGCCGTCGTCGACCAGGGTGGCGTAGGCCAGGTTCTCGGCGAAGCCCCAGTCGGCCGGCAGTTCGCCCGCGGCCATCTTGCGGCGGTCGTCGTAGATCTTCGCCACGCGCGCCTGCAAGGTGAGGTCGGCCGGCAGGGTAAGGGTCTTGCCGGACAGTTCCTGCAGCTTCTGCTTCGGCACCGAGGTGTCGGTCGGCATGGACAGCTTGCCGCCGAGGAAACGGGCCCAGTCGACGTGACCGTCGCGAACCGGCGCCGGATCGAGCTCGGTCATCGGCGCGCCGGCTTCCAGGCGGTCGCGGTATGCCTCGAACTGCTTCTGCGCGTCGCCATCGGCCAGCACGCCTTCCTTCACCAGCTGTTGCTGGTACAGGTCGCGTGCGGTCGGGCGCTTGCGGATGATCTGGTACATCACCGGTTGCGTGGCGGCTGGCTCGTCGGCCTCGTTGTGGCCGTGGCGGCGGTAGCAGACCAGGTCGATCACCACGTCCTTGCGGAACGTCTTGCGGAACTCATAGGCAAGCCGGGTCACCAGGATCACCGCCTCCGGGTCGTCGCCGTTCACGTGCAGTACCGGCGCGTTGACCATCTTGGCCAGGTCGGTGCAGTACATGGTGGAACGGGCGTCCTGCGGGTTGGAGGTGGTGAAGCCGACCTGGTTGTTGATCACGATGTGCAGGCTGCCGCCGATCTTGAAGCCGCGCGCCTGCGACATGTTGAACAGTTCCATGTTCACGCCCTGGCCGGCCAGCGCGGCGTCGCCGTGGATCAGCACGGCCATCGACTGCGTGTGCGCGGTGTCGCGGCGGCGGGTCTGGCGCGCATGCACCGAGCCGGTCACCACCGGGTTGACGATCTCCAGGTGCGACGGGTTGAACGCCAGCGCCACGTGCACGCCGCCCTTGGGCGTCTTGACGTCGGCGGAGAAGCCCATGTGGTATTTCACGTCGCCCGAATGGGCCGGGTCGTCGGGGTGGTCGAACCTGCCCTCGAACTCGTCGAACAGGGTCTTCGGCGGCTTGCCCAGAATATTGACCAGCACGTTGAGGCGGCCGCGGTGGGCCATGCCGATCACCAGCTCCTTGATGCCGTTGTCGCCGGCGGCGCGCACCACGTCGTCGAGCATCGGGATCAGGCTGTCGCCGCCTTCCAGCGAGAAGCGCTTCTGGCCGACGTACTTGGTGTGCAGATAGCGTTCCAGACCCTCGGCGGCGGTGAGGCCGTCCAGCACGCGCTGCTTGCCGGCCTTGTCCAGGCTGCTATGGCCGGCAGCCTGCTCCAGGCGGCTGTAGATCCAGTTGCGCTGCTCGTGGTTGCTGATGTGCATGAACTCGGCGCCGATCGTGCCGGCGTAGGTCTTCTGCAGGCGGGTCAGCAGCTCGCGCAGTTTCAGGCGTTGGCCACTGCCGGCGTAGTTGCCGGTGTCGAATTCGGTATCGAGGTCGGCGTCGGAGAGGCCGTGGAAGGCGAGGCCGAGATCCGGCGCCGGCATCTTCTCGGTCAGGCCGAGCGGGTCGAGCTCGGCAGCGAGGTGGCCGCGCGAGCGGTAAGCGGTGAGCAGGCGCAGCACGCCGGCCTGCTTGCGCGCGTGCTCGTCGCTCATCGGCACGCTGGCGACGCCGTTGTGGCGCCGCTTTTGTGCAGCCTCGATACGCGCAATGGCCGCGGTGTGGGAGACGTCTCCCGACTCGCGACCCTTGAAGGAGGCAAAGTAGTTGGCCCATTCGGCCGGGACCGACGAAGCGTCGGCCAGCCAGGCGTCGTAGAGCGATTCGACGTAATCGGCGTTGCCGCCAGCGAGTTGGGAGGAGTCGAAGAACTCGCGGATCAGGTTTGTAGTCACGTCACCACCGGCAGGGAAAGGATGCTTGCAGCCATCCGTGTGACCTTTGAAGTCGCGGTTCCCGGTCGGTTTTCAAGCCCGACGGGCCGCTTATACGGATGACTGGGGAGAATCCCGACGATTATAGCCTTGGGCTGCTGCAACGCGGCAACCCGCGGGCCGTCTGGAAGGGTCTGTCGGCAGGCATTTCAGACGATGGTCTAACGAGCATTTCGTCGCAGGCAGCGGTTTCATGCGCTTTGTCGCAGGCGTGGGCGGCCAGGCAGGTGAAAACTCCGGGCCAGCTGCGGTTCAGTCGGCTCAGATGCCCAGCGCCTGAAGTTCGCTGGCCGGTTCGGCGCGTTCCCATACTTCGTCGAAGTGCTGCAGCAGCGGCGCCTGGCTGGCGCGGTCGTGACGGGCGGCGCGGCCCTGCGCGCGATCGGCCTCGGGCAGGAATAGGTAACCGCCGGCGTCGTTGAGCAGGTAGGCCGAGATGTAGGCCAGGTCGGCCTCCTCCACCGGCGTGCGGATCTGGATCGCGCTGGACAGGCGCTGCGCCAGCGCGACCAGCCGATGGTCGTTGCGCAGCGCGGCGGCCGGGTCGTGCAGCAGGATGCGGATCTGCGCGCCGCGGCCGGAGATGGCGACGCGCCGCAGTTCGGCCAGTTCTTCCACGCTGGCGTAAGCGTCATTGCCCAGCAATGGCAGATAGATGGACAGCCGATGCCGCGCGTCGCGCAGCAGTTGCAGGCGCGCTTCGGCAGTCTCGCCGCGCGCGTCGGCGGGCAGTACGCCGATGTCGCGCAGCGGCGTTGCTTCATCGGTATTCGCGGGCAGGATCAGGCGCATCGCCCGGTGCGGCAGGCCGGCGTCCTCGAATTCCTCGCCGTACGCGACGAACTCCTCGCGCTCGTAGAAGCCGATGGCGCTGACCTGGGCGTCCAGCGCCACTTCCGGCCAGCCCTGCGCGCGGGCACGGGCGACCAGTTCGCGCAGCAACGCCACGCCGACGCCGCGACCGCGCCACTCCCGCAGCACGGCCATGCGGCCGATCTTGTGTGCCGGCGTGAGCCGGCCGCAACCGATCGGCCGGCCGGCGTCGTCGCGCGCCAGCACGTGCCAGCAGTCCCCATCGAGCCCGTCGCGCTCGCGCTGCTCGGGTACGCCCTGCTCCTGGATGAACACGGTGCCGCGCAGGTCGAGCAGGGCGGTGCGCTGGTCTTCGCGTGACCAGTCGGCGATCTCGATGTGGAAGTCTTGCAGCTTCATCGGCGTCGGCGCGACTTGCGTGGCAGCAGATGGCCGTCGTTGACCAGGGCCAGCAACAGATGGCATTCGACGGCGTCGAGCTTGCCGTCGACGGTGAGTACGCGCTGCTCGCACAACTGCTGCGCCAGCGCGGGCGTGGCGGGGTAGGCGTGGCCGCTGACGTACAGCGTGCAGGCGGATTTGCCGCGACTCCAGGCCAGCCGTGACCAGGGGTGGCGCAGCAGCTGCGCGCCGGCGTCGAGCTGTTTGGCCAGCGCGGCCTCGCCCAGCGGCTTTTCCAGCGGCGCCGGAATCTGCGCGTTGCGGTAGCGGGTGATGAAGCGGCCGAACCAGTCGCGCAGCATGTCGTCGCGCAGGGCGGCGGCAAACGGCAGCGCGTCCTTCAGCCGCTCGATCGCGGCGCGGTCGATCTCGCCGGTGGCGGTGGCCGGTTTCAGGTCCGGATCGGCGTAGCGCAATTCCTCCGGCAGCTGCTCGGCGATGAAGTCGGCCAGGTCGCCGGTCAGCTCGGCCTGCGACGGCGCGCGCATGCCGACGGAGAACGTCATGCACGGGCCGCCGAACGCCACGCCGTCGTGCGGCACGCCCGGCGGCAGGTACAGCATGTCGCCCGGTTCCAGCAGCCATTCGTGGGTCGACTCGAAGTGCGCCAGTTGCTTGAGTTCCACGTCGTGGCGGAACGCCTTCGGTGCCAGCGGGTCGTCGCTGATCGCCCAGTGGCGCTGACCCAGACCCTGCAGCAGGAATACGTCGTACTGGTCGACGTGCGCGCCGACACCACCGCCGGGCTCGGCGTAGGAGACCATCACGTCGTCCACCCGCCAGCTCGGCAGGAAGCTGAAGTGCTGCAGCAGTCCGGCCACGTCGGCGTCCCACTTGTCGACATCCTGCACCAGCAGGGTCCAGTGGCTGTCGGGGGTCTTGCTGAAATCGGCTTCGGTCAGCGGACCGGAATTGACGTGCCAGCGGTCGCGCTTCTCGTCGTACACGATGAGCCGAGCCAGCGCGGTCGGCTCGCAGGCGAGGCCGGCCAGATCATCCGGCTGCAGTGGCGGCTGGAAGTCGGAGAAAGCGTTGCGGATCAGCAGCGGCCGCTTTTGCCAGTAGTCGCGCAGGAAACGGGCGGGCGACATGCCCAGCGGCTGCTTCGCGGAGCCGCGGACTTCGATCGGAAAGAGGGCTGGTTTGGTCATGCGCGCATTGTAGCGGCGACCGGCGTGGCTGACGTCAGTGCAGCGCCTTCACCACGTTGTTGAGCCCCAGCACGAGCACCGCGGTGGCGGCCAGCAGCGTCGCGGCCCGTGCCGGCATGTGCCGGGCGAGCAGGGCGCCCAGCGGTGCGGCGACCACGCCGCCCACGATCAGGCCGAGTACGGCCGTGCCGTGGGTGGCGCCGACATGCAGCAGGAAGGTGACGCTGGCGGCGGCGCTGACCACGCATTTGGCCAAGTGCACTGTGCCGATCACCATGCGCGGCGTGGCGCCGCGCGCGACCAGGGCGGTCACGGTGATCGCGCTCCAGCCGCCGCCGGCTACGGCGTCGGCGAAGCCGGCCACCAGTCCCAGCGGGCGAGCGACGGATGGCACGCTGTCGTCGTGGCGCTGCTTGCGCCGTGTGCCACGCAGCAGCAGGAACACACCCATGCCGAGCAGGTAGGGTGTCAGCGCCAGCCGCATCCACGCTGCGGGAACGTGGCTGACTACGTAGGCGCCGATCACCGCGCCGACCACGCCGGGTATGACGAGGGTCCAGAACAGCTGCCGCCGCACATTGCCGGCGGCCAGGTGACTGAGGCCGGAGGCGCCGCAGGTGAAGGTCTCAGCGTAATGCACGCTGGCACTCGCCACCGCCGGCGGCAGGCCCAGTCCCAGCAGCATCGCCGCAGAGACGACGCCGTAAGCCATGCCCAGCGCGCCATCGACCAGTTGGGCGAGTACGCCCACGGCAGCGAAGGTGAGGAACTCAGAAAACGGTGGCATGGGGGAGACATCCGCGCACGATGCGAAATTGTAGCAAGTATCGGAAGCGGGCCCGCCACGTGGAAATAAGGCCTCGGCATAAGCACATGCCGAGAGATCCTTTCCAAGAATGGGTGTCAAAAAAATAAATTGGACGTCAAGAAGTATAGACGTCCAAATGGAATCACCGTGAATACCGCCGTTATGTCGAATCTCGCCACGCCGGACCTGGATGCGGAAAAGCTTGCCAGGCTGACCCGAGAACTGGAGAGCCTGACGGCGGCGCAACTGTATTGGGTCGCCGCGTGGAGTGCGGCGCAGGCCGAACAGGCGCAGCGCAGCAGCCCGGTGGTTGTCGCGCCGGCGGGCAGGGCGGCCGAACGGCTGACCATTCTCTACGGCAGCCAGACCGGCAACGCGAAGCGCATTGCCGGGCAGCTTGCCAATCGCGCCGAGGCGGCCGGCCTGCCGGCGCGGTTGCTGCGTGCCGATGCCTACCCACAGCGCGAGCTGGCGCAGGAACGCCACCTGTTGCTGGTGATCAGCACCCAGGGCGATGGCGAGCCGCCGGACGATGCGCGTGGCCTGTTCGAGTTCATCACCGGCAAGCGCGTACCGAAGCTGCCGGCACTGCAGTTCGCCGTGTTGGGTCTGGGCGATTCGAGCTACCCGCAGTTCTGCACCATCGGGCGCCAGCTCGATGCGCGGCTGGCCGAGCTGGGCGCCACCCGCCTCAGCGCATTCGGCGAGGCGGACGTGGAGATCGAGGCAGTCGCCGCGCTGTGGGCGGAGCAGGCGCTGGCCGAGCTGCGCGAACGGTTGAAGCAGGTTGGTCCACCCGTGCGGGCGACCCCACTGCATGCTGTGCCGAGCCGCAGCACGTATTCCCGCGAGCAGCCGTTCGCCGCCCCCGTGCTGGCCAACCAGCGCATCGTGGCGCGCGACAGCGCGCGCGACGTGCGCCATGTCGAGCTGTCGCTGGAGGGTTCCGGGCTGCACTACCAGCCCGGCGATGCGCTGGGCGTGTGGCCGCGCAACCCGTCGGCACTGGTCGAACAATGGCTGGAGGTGTTGCGGCTGGATGGTGCGCAGGAGGTGACCTGCCAAGGACGCACACTGCCGTTGCGGCAATGGCTGGGTTGCGAGCGCGAGGTCACCCGGCTGCATCGCGGTTTCATTGCGGCGCTGGCGGCCGCCGGTGGCCACGATGAACTGGCCCGGCTGCTGCAACCGGAACAGTCGCCGCAGCTTGCCGCCGTGCTGGCCGACGATCAGCCGATCGACCTGCTGCGCCGCTACCCGGCGACCTGGCAGCCCGAAGCCTTGCTGGCCGCGCTGCGGCCGCTGGCCCCGCGGCTGTACTCGATCGCCTCCAGCGCGAAGGCGGTGGGCGAGGAAGTGCACCTGACCGTGGCGGTGGTCGACTATCAGGCGCACGGCAGCGCCCACTGGGGTACGGCGTCCGCATTCCTTGCCGCGGCCGACGAGGACGGCAAGGTGCCGGTATTCATCGAACCGAACGAACGCTTCCGGCTGCCGGCCGACGGTTCGCGCGACATCATCATGATCGGCCCGGGCACCGGCGTGGCGCCGTTCCGCGCGTTCGTGCAGGAGCGCCGTGAGAGCGGCGCCACGGGCCGCAACTGGCTGTTCTTCGGCAACCGCCATTTCGCCGGCGACTTCCTCTACCAGGTGGAATGGCAGCAGGCGCTGAAGGACGGCTCGCTGCACCGGCTCGACCTCGCCTTTTCGCGGGACTCGGCTTTTTCTGAAAGTCCGCACAGGGATGTGCGGGGTGTTGCGAGGGACTCGCATAAGGTCTACGTCCAGCAGCGTTTGCGCGAGCAAGGTGCCGAACTGTACGAGTGGTTGAAGGGTGGCGCGCACCTGTATGTGTGCGGTGATTCAAAGTACATGGCGCGCGACGTCCACGCGGCACTGGTCGACGTGATCGCAGCCCATGGCAACCAATTGCCCGACGAGGCACAAAGCTGGCTCGGCGAACTCCTGCAACAGGGCCGCTACGCCCGCGACGTGTACTGACATGACCACGAAACTCTCGCACTTCGAACACCTCAAGGCGGCCAGCCGCTTCCTGCGCGGCGGCATCGCCGAGGGCCTGGCCGATCCGGTCACCGGCGCGATCGGCGACGACGACACCAAGCTGCTGAAGTTCCACGGCAGCTACCAGCAGGACGACCGCGACCTGCGCGAGGAGCGCCGAAAACAGAAACTGGAACCGGCCTACGCCTTCATGCTGCGTGCACGCCTGCCCGGCGGCGTGGTGACGCCGGCGCAGTGGCTGGTGTTCGACCGCATCGCCCGCGAGCATGCCAACGGTTCGCTGCGCATCACCACGCGGCAGACGTTCCAGTGGCACGGCATCATCAAGCGCAAGCTCAAGCCGACCATCGCGGCGATCCACGATGCGCTGGCGACCACGATCGCTGCCTGCGGCGACGTGGTGCGCAACGTGGTCAGCACGGCGAACCCGGTCGAGTCGGCTGCGCATGCCGAGGCGTATGCCTGGGCCACGCGGCTGTCCGCCGAGCTGGCGCCGAAGACCCGCGCCTACCATGAGATCTGGCTGGACGGCGAGAAGCTGCATGGCGACGCACATCCCGTCGAAGAGCATGAGCCGCTGTACGGCGCCACCTATCTGCCGCGCAAATTCAAGATCGGCCTGGCGATCCCGCCGCTCAACGACGTCGACGTGTTCGCGCAAGACCTGGGTCTGATCGCAATCGTCGAGCAGGGCGTGCTGAGCGGCTTCAATATCGCCGTCGGCGGCGGCATGGGCGTCACCCATGACGACGCCAGTACCTATCCGCGACTGGCCAGCGTGATCGGCTTCGCGACGCCGGAACAATTGTTCCACGTGGCCGAGGCGGTGATCGGCGTGCAACGCGACTGGGGCGATCGCGCCGAGCGCCAGCATGCGCGGCTGAAATACACACTCGACCGGCGCGGCCTGGATGTGTTCAAGGCCGAGCTGGAATCGCGTCTGGGTTTTGCGCTGGCCACGCCGCGCGAATATCGCTTCGCGCACAACGGCGACCGCTACGGCTGGGTCGAGGGCCGCGACGGCAACTGGCACCTCACCTTGCATATCGAGTCCGGCCGGCTCGCCGACGTGGGCGAGCGGCGTTGGTTGAGCGGCCTGCGCGAGCTGGCCAAGGTGCACACCGGCGACTTCCGGCTGACCTGCAACCAGAACGTGATCGTGGCGAACGTTGCCACAGCGGAGCGCGAGCGCATCGACGCGATCGTGCGCGAGCATGGCCTGGATGCCTATCGCAAGCAGAGCGCGATCCGCCGCCACGCGATCGCCTGCGTCGCGCTGCCCACCTGCGGCCTGGCGATGGCCGAAAGCGAGCGCTACCTGCCGGCGTTGTTGCCGAAGCTCGAGACCTTGCTGGAGCGCCACGACCTCGCCGACGCGCCGATCCTGCTGCGCCTGTCCGGCTGCCCGAACGGCTGCTCGCGGCCGTACCTGGGCGAGATCGCCCTGGTCGGGCGCGGGCCGGGGCGCTACGACCTGCGCCTGGGTGCCGACTTCAGCGGCCAGCGGCTGAACCAGGTCTATCGCGAGAATGTGGACGAGGCGGCGATCCTCGATGCGCTCGACCCGCTGTTCGTGCGCTACGCCACCGAACGCACGGATGGCGAGGGCTTCGGCGATTTCCTGCTGCGCGCCGGCATCCTCGTGCCGCCGCCATCGCGGCGCATTCCCGCCGAGCTGGTCGCATGAGTGTCGCGTTGCTCGAACAGGTGCCGCAGGCGCTGGCCGAAGTGAACGCCATGCTGGCCAGGCTCACCGCCGAGCATCGGGTGGCGTGGGCGCTGGAACATGTCGCCGGCGAGCATGTGCTGTCTTCCAGCTTCGGCGCGCAGGCGGCGGTGTCGCTGCACCTGGTGACGCAGCAGCGGCCGCAACTGCCGGTGGTGCTGATCGATACCGGCTACCTGTTTCCCGAGACCTACCGCTTTGTCGACGAGTTGACCGAACGGCTCGCGCTGAACCTCAAGGTCTATCGCGCGCCGCTCAGCCCCGCCTGGATGGAGGCGCGTCATGGGAGGCTCTGGGAGCAGGGCGTGGCCGGGCTCGACCGCTACAACCAGCTGCGCAAGATCGAGCCGATGCAACGCGCGCTATCCGAACTCGGGGCTGCCGGCTGGTTCGCCGGTCTGCGCCGAGCGCAATCGCGCAGCCGCGCGGCGGTCGAATTTGCCGAGCACCGCGGCGGCCGCTGGAAGTTCCATCCGCTGGCCGACTGGAGCGATCGCGACGTCGGCCACTACCTCGCGCGCCACGGCCTGCCGTACCACCCACTGTGGCAGCAAGGCTACGTATCGATCGGCGATAGCCACACCAGCCAGCGCTGGGAGCCGGGCATGGACGCCGAAGACACCCGTTTCTTCGGGCTCAAACGCGAATGCGGACTGCACAGCCTCGCGTAAGCTCGCGACCATCGCGTGGCGATGGCCTGCTCTTTCTCAATCGTTCGCCCCAGCCGGAATCCCATCCCCATGAGTCACAGCGCACTTGCCCCAGCTCCCGACCTCGTCGCCGCCGATGCCTTGATCGCCCCGCACGGCGGCGTGCTGAAGGAACTGTACCTGCCGCCCGCCGAAGCCGAGGCGCTCAAGCTGCGCAGCGCCCGACTGCCCGGCGTGGACCTCGATACGCGCCAGCTGTGCGACCTGGAACTGCTGCTGAGCGGTGCGTTCTCGCCGCTGGAGGGCTTCCTTGGCCGACGCGACTACGACCGCGTGGTGAAAGAGCTGCGCCTCGCCGACGGCACGCTGTGGCCGATCCCGATCACGCTGGACGTCAGCGAGGAATTCGCCGCGCAGCTGTCCACCGGCAGCGAGGTCGCCCTGCGCGACAGCCAGGGCGTGCCGCTGGCGGTACTGGAAGTCGAGGACATCTATTGGCCCGACCGCCTGCACGAGGCGAAGCGCGTGTTCGGCAGCACCGACCGCCTGCACCCCGGCGTGGCCGAACTGCTCGATCGCACCCGGCCGGTGGCGCTGGGCGGTCGCGTGCGCGGCATCCAGCCGCCCGCGCACTACGACTTCGGCGAGCTGCGCGATACGCCGCGCAGCCTGCGCGAATGGTTCGCGACGAACGGCTGGAGCCGCATCGTGGCGTTCCAGACGCGCAACCCGATGCACCGCGCACACCGCGAGCTGACCCTGCGCGCGGCGCAGCAGGCCGGCGCGAAGCTGCTGATCCAGCCTTCGGTAGGCCGCACCAAGCCGGGCGACGTCGACCACTACACCCGCGTGCGCTGCTACCGCGCGCTACTGCCGCAGTACCCGGCCGACAGCGTGAAGTTATCGCTGCTGCCGCTGGCGATGCGCATGGGCGGTCCGCGCGAGGCGCTGTGGCACGCGATCATCCGCAAGAACTATGGTGCCAGCCACTTCATCGTGGGCCGCGACCACGCCGGCCCGGGCAAGGATTCGCGCGGCCAGCCGTTCTACGGCCCGTTCGAGGCGCAGCAGTTGCTGGAACAGCACCAAGCCGAGCTGGGCATCGAGATCGTGCCGTTCCCGGCGATGGTCTACGCGGCCAACCGCGACGCCTACCTGCCATCCACCGAAGTGACTGCCGCAGACGAAATACGCGACATCTCCGGCACCGAGCTGCGCAGGTACCTGTACGAAGGCAGCGAGATCCCGACCTGGTTCAGCTTCCCCGACGTGGTGAAGATCCTGCGCGAGCGTCATCCGGTGCATGCGCCGCGTGGCTTCGCGCTGTTCTTCACCGGTCTGTCCGGTGCCGGCAAGTCGACCATCGCGCAGGCGGTGATCGCGCAGTTGCTGGAGCACACCAGTCGGCCGGTGACCGTACTCGACGGCGACGAGGTACGCAAACATCTGTCGCGCGGGCTGGGCTTCTCGCGCGAGGATCGCGCCGCCAACGTCACCCGCATCGGCTACGTGGCCAGCGAGATCGTGCGCCACGGCGGCATCGCGGTGTGCGCGCCGATCGCGCCGTATGCCGACGCCCGCGCCGAATCCCGCACGCTGGTCGAGACGCACGGCGACTTCATCGAGATCCACGTCGCCACCGCGCTGGAGGTGTGCGAAGCGCGCGACCGCAAGGGCCTCTACGCGCAGGCGCGCGCCGGCAAGATCGCCCAGTTCACCGGCATCAGCGATCCCTACGAAGTGCCCGAACAGCCGGAACTGCGGCTCGACGGCAACGCCGCCGAGCCGATCGTGCTCGCTCGGCAGGTCTTGGCGCTGTTGCGCAACCGTGGCCTGATCGGAAGTTGACGCATCACGCCAGCCCAGCGAGGCTACCGGAGCTGCTCAGGCGGCGTTGGGCAGCGTCGGTCGCTCTCGCCAGTGCGGTACCGCCGACCACTCGGTTGGCGCCGTATCGGCGGCGAGTGCACGCACCACGTCGCGACGGTCCAGGTGCGGTGCGAACTGCGCGATGAATTCCAGCACGTACTCGCGCAGCACGCTTTCCCGGCGCAGCACGATCCAGGTCGTGCATTGCGGAAACAGATGGTCGGCGGCCAGCGTCTGCAGGTCGGTGTCGCCGTCCAGCATCGCCATCTCGGCCAGCACGCCGATGCCCAGGCCGGCGCGCACGTAGGTCTTGATCAGGTCGGCGTCGCCGGCGGTCATCACGATCTGCGGATGCAGGTCGACCGCTTCGAACGCGCGGCGCAGTGACGAATCGGCCTTCAGCGAAGAGTCGTAGCTGACCAGTGGCAACGTGGCCAGCTCGCCCAGCGAAGGCGGCTGCCCGCCCGCGGCCAGTGGATGCCCCTGCGGCGCCACGATCACCCGGTGCCAGCGGTAGGCCGGCAGCGCGATGCCGACGGAAGGTGGCGCGCCGGCGCTGCTGATCACCGCCAGGTCGACGCGGCCGGCCTCCAGCTGGGCCAGCACCTCGCCGTCGCGGCCCGGCTGCAGGTGCACGCTGACCTGCGGGTAGCTTTGGCTCAGCGCGCCGATCGCGGCGGGCAGGGCGAAGCGGGCCTGGGTGTGGGTGGTGGCGATGCGCAGCTCGCCGCGCGCCTCGTTGCGCAGATTCGCGGCGATCGAGCGGATATTGGCTGCTTCGGCGAGGATCGTGCGGGCGCGTTCCAGCACGTGCCGGCCGGCGTGGGTCACCGCGTCCAGGCTCTTGCCCTTGCGCACGAACAGCTGGAAGCCCAGTTCGTCCTCAAGCTGCCGAAGCTGCTTGCTCAGGCCGGGCTGGGTGGCGTGGACGCGCTCGGCGGCCAGCGTGATGTTGAGGCCGGAGTCGGCGATGGCAATCAGGTAGCGCAACTGGATCAGCGTCATGGCGATGGGCTCGTGAGCGGTCGGGGTCGTTGGATTGAGGCGCGAACGGAACACGGGTACATCGCGTGCCACGAACCGGCATCACGCATGACGGATGGGTGCGCACGACCACCTTGGCGCTGCGGGTGGATTCGTGGTGGGCAGCACTCATGGTCATGTACGGACGTCTATACGGCTATTTGAATGAATGGTCAAGCGCGGCGTTGTTCGAGGCGATTCATAACGGCATGGCATATGTACGGCCATACAAGTCATTTGCCGCGTCGGTGGCGGCTGCGTAGCGTGGCTCCGTCTCCTCTGCATGCGAAGCGGCCCTGCCCGAATGAAGCTTTATCCGTTGTTCGCCGACCTATCCCGCCGCGCTGTGCTGGTGGTGGGCGGCGGCGCGGTGGCCGAGCGCAAGGTCGCCGCCCTGCTCGGTGCGCAGGCGCAGGTCACGGTGAACGCGCCCACGCTCACGCCGCAACTGCAGCGCTGGGTGGCGGCAGGGCGTATCGCCCATCGTCGCGATGCGTTCCGGGAAGCCTGGCTGGAACGGGTCTGGCTGGTGGTGGCGGCGACTTCCGATGTCGAATTGAACCGGTTGATCGCCACCTTCGCCGAACTGCGGCGGATCTTCGTCAACGTAGTCGACGATGCGGCACTGTCCAGCTTCCATGTGCCGGCGGTGGTGGATCGCGCGCCGCTGATCATCGCGATCTCCAGCGGCGGCGAGGCGCCGATGCTGGCGCGGCTGTTGCGCGAGCGGCTGGAGACGCTGCTCGACCACTCGCTGGGCGCGCTGGCCACGCTGGCAGGCCGCCTGCGGCGGCGTATCCGCCTGCGCCATCCGGACATGGCGGCGCGGCGGCGCTTCTACCAAAGCCTGTTCGCCGGGCCGGTGGCAGCCTTGCTGCGCCAGGGCCGGCCGGAGGCGGCACGGCAGGCGGCAGAGCAGGCGCTGGCCGCCCCATCGGCAGCGCCGGCAGGCTCGGTGGTGCTGGTGGGCGCCGGCCCCGGCGATCCGGGCCTGCTGGCCCTGCGTGCGTTGCGCGCGCTCAACGAGGCCGACGTGATCCTGCACGACCGCCTGGTCAGCGACGAGGTGCTGGAACTGGCCCGGCGCGACGCCGAACGGATCGAGGTGGGCAAGCAGGCCGGCAACCACCACACCACCCAGGACGATATTCATGCGTTGCTGCTGCAGCATGCGCGCGCAGGGCGGCGCGTGGTGCGGCTGAAGGGCGGCGACCCGTTCGTGTTCGGCCGTGGCGGCGAGGAGCTGGAGTTCCTGCGCGCGCACGACATTCCATATGAAGTGGTGCCCGGCATCACCGCGGCGGTGGCCTGCGCGGCTTATGCCGGCGTGCCGCTGACCCATCGCGACCACGCGCAGTCGGTGCGTTTCGTCACCGCGCATTGCCAGTCCTCGCACGACAGCCTGGACTGGGCCGCGCTGGCGCAGGAACGGCAGACCCTGGCGATATACATGGGCGTGGGTGAGCTGGGCATGATGCAGGCGCGCTTGATCGCCCATGGCCGGGCGCCGTCGACGCCGTTCGCGCTGGTCGAGAACGGCTCGCGCGCGGGGCAGCGGGTGATCACCGGCACCCTGGCCAATCTGGCCGAACGCGCGATGTTCCACGAGGTGCGCTCGCCGGCGCTGCTGATCCTGGGTGAGGTGGCGGCGCTGGCCCCGTCGCTGGCCTGGTTCGGACCGCCGCCGCTGGGCGCCACGGTGCACGGCATCCATGCCCCGGACGCGATGGAGCCGGCAACTGCCGGCGTGCTGGCGGCGGTGCATCGCGCCTGACGGAAATCTTCACCTGGGCAGGCGCATCATCGCGCGACGGTTTTTCCCCCTAGTCTGCCGGAGTACGCCCCATGATCTACGACAGCATTCTCGACACCATTGGCAACACCCCGATCATCCGGCTCCATCGCCTCGCCCCGAAGCACGTCGAACTCTACGTGAAGGTGGAGGCGTTCAACCCGGCCGGCTCGGTAAAGGATCGGCTCGCCCTGGCGATCATCCTGGACGCCGAGCAGCGCGGCACGTTGAAGCCCGGCCAGACCGTGATCGAGGCCACCTCGGGCAACACCGGCGTGGCGCTGGCGGCGATCTGCGCGGCACGCGGCTACCCGTTCGTGGCGGTGATGTCGGACACGTTCTCGATCGAGCGGCGCAAGTTGATCCGCGCCTATGGCGGCAAGGTGCTGCTCACGCCGGGTGCTGCGCGCGGCAGCGGCATGGTGGCGAAGGCCGTGGAACTTGCGCAGCAACACGGTTGGTTCCTCGCCCGCCAATTTGAGAATCCGGCCAACCCGGCGTATCACCGGCAGACCACCGCGCCGGAGATCCTGCGCGATTTCGCTGGGCGCCGGCTGGATTACTTCGTCACAGGCTGGGGCACCGGCGGCACGCTCACCGGCGTGGGCGAGGTGCTGAAAGTGGCGCGCCCGAACGTGCAGATCATTACCACCGAACCTTCCGGCGCGGCGCTGCTCTCGGGCAAGGAATGGCAGCCGCACAAGATCCAGGGCTGGACCCCGGACTTCGTGCCGGCCGTGCTCAACCGCAAGGTGGTCGACCGCATCGTGCTGGTCGACGACGTGCTGGCCCGCGACACCGCACGCGAGCTGGCGCAGCAGGAAGGCATCTTCACCGGCATCTCCTCCGGCGCCACCCTGGCCGCTGCACTGAACGTGGCCGCCGATGCGCCGCCGGGCTCGGTGCTGTTGGCGATGCTGCCGGATACCGGCGAACGCTACTTGTCGACCTTCCTGTTCGAGGGTGTCAACGAGGGTTCGGACGAAGTCTGAGCGCGGGCGGTGCGGGGCGGGGGCAATTACCCCTGCCAGCCGGGCGTGGCTACCATGGGGGACCCCTGCGCCGTTGAACCCGGACTACTGGTTTTTCCGGGCGGTTGCGGCGACGGCTTTCCGATCCCCACACGGAGCAATCGCATGAAGCTTTACTACGCCACCGGAACCTGTTCCCTCTCGCCGCACATCGTGGCGCTGGAAGCGAGCCTCACGCTGCAACTGGAAAAGGTCGACAACAAGGCCAAGCGCACCGAGAGCGGCCAGGATTTCTGGCAGATCAACCCGAAGGGCTACGTGCCGGTGCTGGCGCTGGACAACGGCGAACTGCTCACCGAAGGCCCGGCGATCGTGCAGTACCTGGCCGACCTCAAGCCCGAGAGCGGCCTGGCGCCCGCCAACGGCACGCTGGCGCGCTACCGCCTGCAGGAAATGCTGGGCTACATCAACTCTGAGATCCACAAGAGCTACAGCCCGCTGTTCAAGCCCGATACGCCCGAGGCCACCCGCACCGAGCGCAAGGAATACCTGCAGCGGCGCTACCAGTTCATCGAAGGCGTGCTGGCGAAGCAGCCGTACCTGCTCGGTGATCGTTTCACCGCGGCGGACGCCTACCTGTTCACCGTCACCAACTGGGCCAAGCACGTCGAGCTGGACCTGTCCGGCTTCCCGGCGTTGCTGGCGTTCCAGAAGCGCGTGGCGGAGCGACCGGCGGTGGGTGCGGCGATGGAAGCCGAGGGGTTGATCAAGAAGACCGCGTAAAGCGGGGCGACCCCGCAAACGGCCGGCCTCGCAAGATGGCGGCCGTTTGCGTGCCGGGGTGGTGCCCGTCAACGACGTGGACGCCCCACAGGCGTGCTCGCAGCACCCGGCGCACCCGCGGGCCGACATGGCACAAGGTGAGGCCTAATTGCCGAATCATGCCCAGCCGCGAAGTGGTTTCGACTTGACGGCATGGTCAGACCACCAGCCTGGACACTGTGTAACTTTCACCATCTGAAGCCAGTACCCGCAGGGGGCGGCTTTTTGCCCGCATCATCAGCTCTGCGGCCGACAGGCTCTCAGTGGAGAGATCGATAGTCATTTGAGGAAGCCCCGCAGTGGCGATTGCTGCTCTCTTGTGAGGCTCCGCGAGAATCCGCTTGTTGGTGATGTCTACCCGGCCAGCCATCAGCAAGCGCATGTCCTGGATCAGGTAGGCGGCAAGCTCGTCGTCACCTATGCCATTTCCCGGTATATCCAGGCGAAAGTCCTGCGCGGACAGCCTGCCTCCGTTAGTGAAGTGCACAACGAAATCAAACTTTACGCGGTAGTCAGTCATGTGTGCTCACGGGTCTGACGCTGGAGATAGGCGGTGGTGATGCCGCCTTGAACGGGTTGCTACGCATCGCCGTCGCGATCAACTTGGTGCATTTCCGGTGTGTCTTTGCAGATCGCGCAGTGCCGACCTCTATGAGATTGATAGAGGCGGACCACCGTGAACACGGTTGCTGTGATGACACCCCATATTGCCGCTTCGGTCACGGAGTAACGCAAATCGTGGCCTTTGAGCATTTGCACCACGCCGATGACGACAAATGCACCAGTGAGAACGGTAAAAAAACGCTTGATCCAGAATGTGGTGCCCACCGAGACGCTCCCTATGGTGCTGACGCTGGAGTTTGGCGGCGGCATAACCGTCCGCCTTGAGCAAGTTGCCAGGCCGCCTGCCAGTGATGGTGGCGACCCGCTGAAGCCAGCATACCGTGAGTAGCAGCACCTAGCTCCGGGCTCGGAGCACCGGCTAAAAAGCCCGGAGAGGCTGGCTCCGAGCTCGGGATGCCGGGTAAAAAGCTTCGGAGCGCCGAGCAGAGAACTCGAGTGACAGAGCCGGATTGGCGACTGGCGGCCTGGTTACCGCATTTGGCCCGATGACTGTTGCGGTGCGTAGGGTGCCGTATGGTCGGCGGATCCGCGAAGCCTCGCCGTCAGGGGCGAGGGTGCCGGACAGGCACCCGTGCTCAGATGTCTTTCGCCAGTGTCTCGGCCAGGCCGACATAGCTGCCGGGAGTCAGTTCCAGCAGCCGCTGCTTCGCCTCCGCCGGCAGATCGAGCCCACCGATGAATTCGCGCATCGAGTCCTTCGTGATGCCATGCCCGCGAGTCAGCGCCTTGAGCTGTTCGTACGGCTCCGGCAGGCCGTAGCGGCGCATCACGGTTTGCACGGCTTCGGCCAGGACTTCCCAGCTGGCGTCGAGGTCAGTGCTGATGCGGTCGGCATTGACGGTGAGTTTGCCCAGGCCTTTCTTCAGTGATTCCAGCGCAACCAGGGTGTGGCCGAACGCGGTGCCCAGTGCGCGCAGCACGGTGGAGTCGGTGAGGTCGCGCTGCCAGCGGCTGATCGGCAATTTTTCCGCGAAGTGGCCGAGCAGGGCGTTGGCGAGGCCGAAGTTGCCTTCGGCGTTTTCGAAGTCGATCGGATTGACCTTGTGCGGCATGGTCGAGGAGCCGACCTCACCGGCTTTCAAGGTCTGCTTGAAGTAGCCCAGCGAGATGTAGCCCCAGATGTCGCGGGCCAGGTCGATCAGGATGATGTTGGCGCGTCGCACCGCGTCGCAGTATTCGGCCACGCCGTCGTGCGGCTCGATCTGGGTGGTGTACGCGTTGAAGCCAAGGTCGAGGCTTTCCACGAAGCGCTGCGAGAACGCGCGCCAGTCGATTTCCGGATAGGTGATGGCGTGAGCGTTGTAGTTGCCCACCGCGCCGTTGATCTTGCCGGAGATTTCCACTGCGGCGAGCTGCCTGCGCTGGCGTTCCAGGCGCGCCACCACGTTGGCGATTTCCTTGCCCAGCGTGCTGGGCGAGGCGGTCTGGCCGTGGGTGCGCGACAGCAGCGGCAGCGCGGCGTTCGCGTGCGCGATCTCGCGCAGTTTGGCGATCACCGCGTCCAGCTGCGGCAGCAACACCTGGCTGCGCGCATCGCGCAGCATCAGCGCGTAAGACAAGTTGTTGATGTCCTCGCTGGTGCAGGCGAAGTGCACGAATTCCTTCGCCTGGGCAAGGCTGGCGTCGGCGCCGATCTTTTCCTTGATGAAGTACTCCACCGCCTTGACGTCATGGTTGGTGGTGGCCTCGATCGCCTTGATCCGCTCGCCGTCGGCTTCGCTGAAGTTTTCCGCGATGGTTTTCAGCGTGGCGACCTGGCCCGCGCCGAACGCCGGCAGTTCGGCGATCTGCGGCTCGGCGGCCAACGCCAGCAGCCATTCGATCTCCACCTGCACACGGCGATGCATCAGGCCGAATTCGCTGAAGATTGGGCGCAGCGCCTCGACCTTGCTGGCGTAGCGGCCGTCCAGCGGCGACAGGGCGGTGAGGGCGTGGGAGGACATCGGGGTTTCCGGCAGGGCAGGGAAACGCGCATTCTACAACGGGTGCGCTGACTGTCGGCCCGGCCGTGGCGAGCCCGAACCCTTGATATGACGCGAATCGAGCCTATCGTGGTGAAGATATTTCCCCCGACTCCAAGGACCGAGCATGACCACGTTCCGCATCGAACACGACAGCATGGGCGAGTTGAAAGTCCCCGCCGACGCGCTGTACGGCGCGCAGACCCAGCGCGCGATCGACAACTTCCCGATTTCCGGCCTGCACCTGCCGCGCCAGTTCATCCGCGCACTCGGCCTGATCAAGGCCGCCGCGGCCGAGGTCAATCTGGCGATGGGCCACCTGAAGAAAAACCAGGCCGCGGCGATCCGCAAGGCGGCGCTGGCGGTGGCTGACGGCCAGTACGACGCGCAGTTCCCGATCGACATCTTCCAGACCGGCTCGGGCACCAGCACCAACATGAACGCGAACGAGGTGATCGCGCATCTGGCGGTGCAGGGCGGCGCGAAGGTGCATCCGAACGACCACGTCAATTATGGGCAGAGCTCGAACGACGTGATCCCCACCGCGATCCACGTCAGCGCCGCGCTGACCGCCAGCGAGCAGTTGCTGCCGGCACTGAAGCACCTGAAGAAGACCATCGACAAGCGCGCGCGTGAATTGAAGAACACGCCGAAGACCGGCCGCACCCACCTGATGGATGCGATGCCGATCACCTTCGGGCAGGAGCTGTCGGGCTGGTCGGCGCAAGTCGCCTCTGCCATCGAGCGCATCGAGGAGGCCTTGAAGCGCATGCGCCGGTTGCCGCAGGGCGGCACTGCGGTGGGCACCGGCATCAATGCCGATCCGAGGTTCGGTCCGGCGATGGCGGCGCAACTGAAGAAGCTGACCGGAGTGCGCTTTGAGTCGGCGCAAAACTATTTCGAGGGCATGGCCGCGCAAGATGCGGCGGTGGAACTGTCCGGCCAGTTGAAGACACTGGCGGTGGCGTTGATGAAGATCGCCAACGACCTGCGCTGGATGAACTCAGGTCCCTTGGCCGGCCTGGGCGAGATCGAGCTGCCGGCGTTGCAGCCGGGTTCGTCGATCATGCCGGGCAAGGTCAATCCGGTGATCCCCGAGGCCGTGGCGATGGTCGCCGCGCAGGTGATCGGCAACGACGCCTCGATCACCATCGCCGGCCAGTCCGGCAACTTCCAGCTCAATGTGATGTTGCCGCTGATCGCGCACAACCTGCTGCAGTCGATCGAAATATTGAGCAACGTCAGCGTGCTGCTGGCCGACAAGTCCATTGCCGGCTTCAAGATCAACAAGGCGCGGGTGAACCAGGCGCTGGCGATGAACCCGATCCTGGTCACCGCGCTGAACCCGGTGATCGGCTACGAAAAGGGGGCGGCCACCGCCAAGCTGGCGTACAAGCAGCATCGGCCGATCATGGAAGTAGCGCTGGAAACCACTGGGCTGTCGAAGGATGAATTGAAGAAGCTGCTCGACCCGATGGCGCTGACCAGGGGCGGCATTCACGGCTGACCCTGAAAGACGTTCTGTAGGAGCCCGCTCGCGGGCGATGCTGTTGTTTTTGATGCCTGGAGAACTAGAGCAAACGGCATCGCCCGCGAGCGGGCTCCCACACAGGGATCAGTCGGAGAACACGGCGAAGCCTTTCTTGCCGTCCTTGTCCTTCATGTCCTTGCCGCAATCATCGACGTCCTTTTGCTGCATGGTCGCGTAGGGCCTGAACTCGGGCATTGCCGCGGCCAGTTTCTGCTGGCTGGACAGCAGGTCGGGCAGTCGCTGGCAAAGCTTGGCGGCCGCGGCCTGGATCTTGTCGGTTTGCGGCTTGATGGCCGCTTCGATGTCCTTGTCGCTTTTGCCGGTGAGCGCGCCCCAGACTCCCTGCTTGGCTGCATTGAGGCCCAGATCGGCGCCTTGTGCGCCGATGTCCATACCGGCTTCGGCGATACCGAGGATCTGCTGGCGGTAGTCCAGCAGCAGGGTCTGCTGCTCCGGCGTGGCCGCCACCTTCTTGCCTGCGATCAGCAAGTCGCCTTGCGGGGTGATCTCGGCCTTTGGGCGTGCGTCCTTGTCGTTGTGTTGGCTACCGTTGATGCGAACGCTGTTCACGTCGATGTTCCTGGTGGCCAGCTCTTGTTTGGCCTTCTGCATCGCCTTGCGGATCTCTCCGGAAATTGCCGACGGGGAGGTTTTCTCGCCGGCGTCCCTCATCGCCTGTGCCGTGTGGTCGGCGGCACCCGGCTGGGAGTCGGCCTGGTGGGATTGGCTGCAAGCGGCCAGCGGCAGCAGCAGGACCAGTGCGAGCGTGCTGAACGTGTTGGGCTTCATAGGTGTTCTCCTTTCTCGAATTCGACCGGAAGTCAGCTGTCGTCGCGCCAGCGGCGGAACCAGATCGCACCGGCGAGCAGGCCCAGGCCGATCACCACGCCGATCCACAGGTTGGCGGATGCCAGCAGCTGGTAGGTGTTGCCCAGATCCATGAAATCCATGCCCGGGTTGCCGGCGACGCGGTGCACAATGTTGCCGTTGTGACCGAACACGCTGCCGGAGCCGGGGAACACGCTGAACAGGCCGCGCTGCACGATGTTCTTCCAGAACCAGGTGGTCGGCAGGTTGAACAATCCCATGATGCCGAACCAGCTGACCAGCAGACCGGTGGCCACCGGCAACGCCACGGCCCACAGGAAGGGCTTGTTGCGTGCCCAGGCCGAGCAGAGCAGCAACCAGCCTATCGAAGGCAGTGCCCACAGCACGTACAGCGGGATATAGCCGACCAGGTTGAACATGACGCGGAACGGATGGGCCAGCACCAGCAGCTGCCACACGTTCACGCCGTGGAAGGACAGCGTGACCGCGAGAATCAGCAACTGCAGCATGCCCACGATGATGCCGGTGATCACGGCGACGATCGGTGCGAGCACGGTGGCACTGACGACCTTGGACAGCACGGTGCTGGTGTCGGAGATCGGCAGGGATTTCCAGAACAGGATGCTGCGGTCGCGGCGGTCGTCGTACAGCGCACCGAGGCAATAAAAGAACACCACGAAGCCCAGTACGACGATCAGCAGGCCCATCGCCGAGTACATCGCCACGTCCAGGGCGAGTCCGACCTGGCTCAGGTCGCCGGCGTCCATGTCGGCGATGACGCGTTGCAGGCCGCCGCTGGCGCCGAAGCTGATGCCGTGGCGGGAGCCGACGACTTCGGCGGCGATGATGCCCATGATGTTCAGCAGCAGGAACACACCGCCGGTGATGATGGGCGCCCAGAAGAAGCCGCCCCGGTGTTCCCAGAATTCGCGCTTCACCAGCCAGTACATGGTTTTCCAAGCGGGGGTTTTCATGCGTAGGTTCCCTTCATGGTGGCAACGAACAGGTCGCTGATGGACGGCCGGCGGGTTTCGCCCAGCTGCTCCAGCACCGCGCGGTTCGCGCCGTCAAACAGAAAAATGCTCTTGCCGAAGACCTGGCGCTCGTCCAGCGGCTTCAGTGCACGGGCCGCATCGGCCTTGTCGGCTCCCACCATCACCTCGATGAAGCGCTCGCCGACCGCGTCCATGTCGGCATCCAGCACGATCCTGCCGTCGCGGATGAACATCAGGTCGGTGAGGATGTGCTCGACTTCTTCCACTTGATGCGTGGTGACGATGATCGTCTTGTTCTCGTCGAAGTAGTCTTCCAGCAGGTGCTGGTAGAACTGCTTGCGGTAGAGGATATCCAAGCCCAGCGTGGGCTCGTCCAGGATCAGCAGCTTGGCGTCGATCGCCATCACCAGTGCCAGGTGCAGCTGCACGATCATGCCCTTGGACATCTGCCGCACGCGCTGATCGGGCTGCAGTTTGGTACGGGCCAGGAACGCCTCGCACTTGGCGCGATCGAAGCGCGGATGCACATTGGCGACGAAATCCACCGCCTGGCGTACCTTGATCCAGCGCGGCAGCACAGCCACGTCGGCGATGAAGCACACCTCGCCCATCAGCTTGTCGCGCTGCTTGCGCGGGTCGAAGCCCAGCACATTCAGCTCGCCGGTGAAGTCGGTGAGGCCCAGGATCGCCTTCAGCGCGGTGGTCTTGCCGGCACCGTTGGGGCCGATCAGGCCGACGATGCGACCGGGTTCGATCCGGAAACTGGCGTTGTCCAGTGCCAGCGTCGACTTGTATCGCTTGGTCAGCCCACTGGCCGTGATCACCGCGCTCATGATTTCTCCTCCTTGTCGGTGCCGGTTTCGCGCAGCAGCGTCTTGATATCCAGCCCCAGCCGTTGCAGCCGTGCAAACAGCACCGGCCACTCTTCGCGCAGGAACCGCTCGCGTTCGGATTTCAGCAGCGCTTCGCGAGCGCCTTCGATGACGAACATGCCCAGACCCCTCCGTTTTTCCACCAGTTGTTCGTCGACCAGTTCCTGATACGCCTTCGACACGGTCAGCGGATTGATTTGGTAATCCGCAGCCACCTGGCGTACCGACGGCAGCGGGTCGCCCTCGTTCAAGGCGCCGTCCAGGATCATTGCCACCACGCGTTGCTGCAGCTGGCGATAGATCGGGACGCTGTCGTTCCAGGTAATGGTCATATTTATTCCTTGCTGATGCGGCCGAACTTGTTACCAAACGAATAGTAGGGCATGGCCAACTGCGACCCGAGCAGGCTGAAATGCTCCGCGTTGCTGGCTCCGTCCAGATGCCCGATGGCCGGGATCGAGGCGATGCCTACTGTGCTGGTGTCGTTCAGCAGGGCAGCGGTGCGCATTTCGGCAGCGCTGGGACGGACCTGGACCGGGGCCAGGTCGATGACGGGGGTGGCGCTGGTCTTGCTGGCCGGGGCCGGCTGGCTGACGACGTTATAGTCGACGGCGCTCAGGCTGGCGAAGGTGAACAGGACGGCGGCGACGCTGGCGATCAGGTTCTGCGCTTTCATGACGGGCCTCCTTAGTGACCTCGTTGAGTGGTGTTGTAGTGAACTATAACACTGAACTTTGGGCCGTCAATAGGCAAAATGCAATTTCGCAACATGACTGATGGCCTATATGGCTGAATGACGGCCCGGGAGCCCGGCAGCCGCCGCATGCCCGCACCCGGGGCGTCGGCCGCTCGGCCATCGCCGCTGACCATGGTCATTCCTCGGCCTTCGACGGACATGGTTCAATGCGCCGATCTCAGTCACGCGGAGGCATGCATGGATCTCGAATTGCTCGACCGGGTCGTGGTGGTCACTGGCGCCAGCAAGGGCATCGGCCTGGCCTGTGCGATCGCGTTTGCACGCGAAGGGGCGAAGGTGGTCGGTGTTTCGCGCGATCCGGCGAATCTGCGCGCCGCGCAGCAGCAGCTCGAGTCACTCGGCCTGGCGCTGGCGGTGCAGCCGGCCGACCTGAAGGACAGCGTGGCGGCGCAACAGGTGATGGAGCGCATCGAACGCGAGCATGGCCCGGTCGACGTGCTGGTCAACTGCGCCGGGGCCGCGCGTCGCGCACCTCCGGACGAGCTCGATGCGGCGGCCGTGCTGGCGGCGATCCAGGCGAAGTACCTCAGCTACATGCACGCGATCGACCCGGTGATCCGTCGCATGGGCACGCGCGGTGGTGGCAGCATCGTCAACGTGATCGGGCAGGGCGGACGTCAGGCCAATCCGCAGCACATCGGCGGCGGCGCGGCGAACGCCGCGTTGATGCTGGCTACCGTGGGCTATGCGAATGCCTATGCCGGCAAGGGTGTGCGAGTGAATGCGATCAACCCCGGCATCACCCGCACCGGTCGGGTCGACGAGGGTCTGGATGCCGCAGTCCGCGCCAGCGGACGGCCGCGCGAGGAACTGCTGGCCGCACAACTCGGCGGTATCCCGCTGGGCCGCATGGCGGAGCCGGCGGAGATCGCCGACGTGGCGGTATTCCTGGCCTCGGCCCGCGCCAGCTATGTCACCGGCGCGATCATCCCGATGGACGGCGGCAAGACGTCGACGATCTAGGGGGTGTGGCGAGCGCAGAGTGGTGTGTCGTGCGGGCCCTTCGACTTCGCTGCGCTACGCTCAGGGCGAACGGGTTACTGTTGCGGCCACCCTCCACCGTTCGCCCTGAGCGTAGCTGCGCAGCGGCGAAGTCGAAGGGCCCGCACTGAACTCCAACAACACAAGGCCGGCTGCGAGCCGGCCTTGTGTTGTGTGGCGTTACCCGCTCAATCCTTCGCCGCGTACACCTGCTTTCCGCCGACCCAGGTTTGTAGCACCTTGGTGCTCCAGATCTTGCTGGGCGGGTCTTTAAAGATGTCGTGGTCGATCAGGATGAAGTCGGCCCACTTGCCCGGCTCCAGCGTGCCCAGGGTTTTTTCCGCGTGCTCCGCGTAGGCCGCGTCGAGGGTGAACGCGCGCAGCGCCTCGGCCGGCGTCATGTCCTGGTCCGGGTACCAGCCGCCGGGCGGCTGGCCGGCGTGATCCTCGCGGGTGATCGCCGAGTACAGGCCGTAGAACGGGTTCGGCGATTCCACCGGAAAGTCCGAGCCGCCGGCGACGATCGTGCCCTGCTTGAGGAAACGCTGCCAGGCGTAGGCACCCTTGATCCGCTCGTGGCCGATACGGTCTTCCGCCATGTTCATGTCGGAGGTGGCATGGGTCGGTTGCATCGAGGCGATCAATTGCAGCGGCACGAAGCGCGGGATGTCCTTCAGCGACACGATCTGCGCGTGCTCGACCCGGTTGCGCAACGCGATGCCGTCGGGGTGGGCCTTGTAGGCTGCCGCGTAGCTGTCCAGCACCTCGCGGTTGGCGTGGTCGCCGATCGCATGGACGCCGACCTGGTAGCCCTTGCCCAGCGCCTTGCCGATATCCGCGCTCAGCTCCTCGGGCTTCAGGAACAGCAGGCCGCGGTTGTGCGGATCGTCGGAGTAGGGCGCGAGCATCGCCGCGCCGCGGCTGCCCAGCGCGCCGTCGGCGTACAGCTTGACCGCGCGCACGCTGAGGAAGTCGTTGCCGTAGCCGATCAGCGGGCCGTTCTTGCTGATCACGTCGAAGTCGTCGCCGGTGCCCAGGATCATCGCGTAGATGCGCGCGGTCAGCTTGTGCTCGTCGGCGTAGTGGCGATAGAGCTGGTAATTGGCCAGGTCGATGCCGGCGTCGCCGACGCCGGTGAGGCCGACGCTGGCCATCTCGGCCAGTGCGGTATCCAGCGCGGCAGCCTTCTGTTGCGGGGTCGGCGGCGGGACTTTCGCGTTGACCAGTGCAACGGCGCCGTCGACGAAGACGCCGGCCGGGTTGCCGCTGGCGTCGCGTTCGATGCGCCCGCCGCTGGGGTCCTTGCTGGCCTTGCCGACCCCGGCCAGCTTGATCGCGGCGCTATTGGCCCAGTTGGCGTGGCCGTCGACGCGGCTCAGCCAGACCGGGCGGTCGGCAACTGCGGTATCGAGCTCCTTCGCGGTAGGAAAGCGGCCCAGCTTCCAGATTTCCTGGTTCCAGCCGCCGCCGAGTATCCACTTCGCCTCGGGGTGCGCCGCGGCATACGCTTTCACCTTCGCCAGTGCCTCGTCCAGCGACTTCGTGCCGGTGAGGTCGACGCTGTTGCGCGCGTAGCCGAGTTCGAGCACGTGGCCGTGGGCGTCGATCAGGCCGGGCAACAGGGTATGGCCCTGACCGTCGATCACCTTGGCGTCGCCGGCGCGATTGGCCAGCTCGGCACGGTTGCCGGTGGCAACCACCTTGCCCTGGTCGACCAGCAGCGCCTGGAAGTGCTGCAGCTTGCCGTGACTGTCCAGCGTGTAGCCGTTGACGTTGTCGACCAGCAGGTCGGCTGCCTGCACGGCTGGCGTCAGCGCCAGCAGCGCAAGCAGGGGCAGGCATAACGAGCGTTTCATGCGCGGATTCCTGTGACGGGTGAATCCGCAGTGTGTCGGCCTGCGTGCGATTTTTCCAGCGTGACGGTCACGACTCGCCTGCGGCAAGACGAAAACGCCCTCTTCAGCAGGAAGAGGGCGTTCGCCTGGCGGCGGGGTGGATCAGGCGGCCTTGGCGACCAGCGTCCCGATCGTGCTGCGCGCGGACTTCAGTGCCGCCGCCTTCTGCTCGTCGCCGATCGCGATGCCTTCGGCCCGCACGAACTCGATGTCGGTAATGCCGATGAAGGCAAATGCCGCACGCAGGTAGGGTTCCTGGAAATCCATCGCGGCGGCAGGCGTGTCCTTGCCGTAGAAGCCGCCGCGGCTGGAGGCGACGATCACCCGCTTGCCGCCAGCCAGGCCTTCGGGGCCGTTCGCCGTATAGCGGAAGGTCTTGCCGGCAACCAGGATGCGGTCGAGCCACGCCTTGAGCTGGCTGGAAATGGCGAAGTTGTACATCGGCGCGCCGATCACCACCACGTCGGCGGCAAGGAACTCTTCCAGCATCTCGGTACCCAGCACGGCGGCGGGGTCGCTGGCGTCGGCCACCGGGGTCCAGTGCGGCAGCGGCTGTGCGGCCAGGTCGTGATAGTGGATGGCGAGGCTGGGCGTGACGCGCTTCAGCTCGGCTACGATGTCGGCGGTCAGCTGGCGCGACACCGAATAACCACCCAGTGCGCTGGAATCGACATGCAAGAGTTTCATGGAAAGTTTCCTGGTCAGGCCAACAATTGGCGATGGGATCAGGATATATTCGGAACAATGCAGCGATAAGATGGCGATCATCGGACTTATCGTTCTTCAACGGAAACGATCATGACAGTATTGGGCGGTGCCCTGCAGGACCTCAACGACCTGTACTTCTTTGCTGCCGTGGTCGAGCACGGCGGTTTTTCTGCAGCCGGCCGCGCGTTGGGCGTGCCGAAGTCGCGCCTGAGCAAGCGCGTGGCCCAGCTGGAGGAACGATTGGGCGTGCGCCTGCTGCAGCGAACCACCAGGCGCTTTGTGGTGACCGAGGTCGGCGAGCGCTTCTACGCGCATTGCCGCGCGGTATTGGAGGAGGCACAGGCAGCGCAGGATGCGGTGGACGAGTTGCGCGCCGAGCCGCGTGGCGTGGTGCGGCTGAGCTGCCCGGTGTCGCTGGCGCAGACAGTGGTGGCGTACGTGCTGCCGGATTTTCTCGAGCTGTACCCGAAGATGCAGGTGCGCGTGCTGTCCAGCGACCGTCGGGTCGATGTGATCGGCGAGGGGTACGATCTGGCGATCCGCGTGCGCAGCAAGCTGGATACGGATGCGAACCTGGTGATCCGCACATTCGGCCAGTCGCGCACCAAGCTGGTGGCCAGCCCCGCCTTGCTGAAAGCCCGGGGCCGTCCGGCCACGCCGGAGGAGCTGGGCAAACTGCCGGCGCTGTCGATGCGCGAGCACGAAGGCGCGCAAGTGTGGGAACTGATCGGTGCGAACGGCGAGCAGGTCAATGTCGAGGTACAGGCGCGCCTGATCACCGGTGACTTCGCGGTGCTGCTGGAGGCGGCCCGCCGTGGCATGGGCGTGGCGTTGCTGCCGGAGTTCGTCTGCGCGCCGGCGATCACCCGCGGCGAGCTCGAGGTGGTGCTGCCGGAGTGGAGCGTGCCCGAGGGCACCATGCATTTCGTCTACCCCAGTCGGCGCGGCATGCTGCCCGGCGTCCGCGCGCTGGTCGACTTCCTGGCCGAGCGGCTGCCGGCAATGACCTTGCTGAAGCATGAGCAGTGCAAGCAGCGTCCGCTGGACGAACTTCCGTCGACGTGATGCACGCGGTGGCCCCGGTGCAGTACGCTGCCGGGTTTACGGACATTTATACGGCCCAAAGATGATCGCTACCAAACTCCCCAAGGTCGGCACCACCATCTTCAGCGTGATGAGCCAGCTGGCGCTGGAGCACAAGGCGGTGAATCTGGGCCAGGGCTTCCCCGATTTCGAGCCGCCGCAGGGCCTGCGCGATGCGTTGAGCCGTGCCATGAACGAGGGCCGCAACCAGTACGCGCCGATGCACGGCATCGCGGCCCTGCGCGAGCAGATCGCGCTGAAGACCGAGCGGCTGTACGGCCGCAAGCTCAACGTCGATACCGACATCACGCTCACCTCAGGCGCCACCGAGGCGATCTTCGCGGCGATTGCCGCGACGGTGCGCGCTGGCGAGGAGGTGATCGTGTTCGATCCGGCCTATGACTGTTACGAGCCGGCGATCGAGCTGCAGGGGGCGCGCGCGGTGCATATCCCGCTGACCGTGCCGGCGTTCGCGATCGACTGGCAGCGTGTGCGCGACGCGGTGACGCCGAAGACCCGCATGATCATGATCAACACCCCGCACAATCCGTCCGGCGCCGTGCTGTCCGCGGACGACCTGGATGAGCTGGCGATGATCGTGCGCGACACCGGCATCGTGGTGCTGTCCGACGAGGTGTACGAACATATCGTCTACGACGGTGCGCAGCACGAGAGCGTGCTGCGCCATCCGGAGCTGGCCGAGCGCAGCATCGTGATCTCCTCGTTCGGCAAGACTTACCACTGCACCGGCTGGAAGGTCGGCTACGCGGTGGCGCCGGCCGCCTTGAGCGCGGAGTTCCGCAAGGTGCACCAGTACCTCACGTTCTGCACCTTCCATCCGGCGCAGGTGGCGTTTGCCGAATTCATGGCCAGCACGCCGCAGCACTACCTGGAGTTGCCGGCGTTCTACCAGGCCAAACGTGACCGCTTCCGCGCGCTGCTGGCGCCGTCGCGCTTCAAGCTGCTCGACGTGCCGGGCGGTTACTTTCAGCTGGTCGACTATTCGGCCATCCGCGACGAGGACGATCTGGCCTTCAGCAAGTGGCTGGTCGAGCACGGCGGCGTGGCGGCGATCCCGCTGACGCCGTTCTACGAAGGCGAACCGGGCACGCGCCTGTTGCGGCTGTGCTTTGCCAAGAGCGACGCCACGATGGAAGCGGCAGCGGAGCGGTTATGCCGGCTGTGATCATGCAGCCACTGAAGGTTTCGCTGGTGCAAGGCGCCACCCGCTGGCACGACGCGCCGGCGAATCGCGACTACTACGGCGCGCTGGTGCGCCAGGCCATCGGCAGCGATTTGATCGTGTTGCCAGAGACGTTCCTGTCCGGCTTCAGCAACGACACCCATGCCAGCGCCGACACCATGGACGGCGAGGGCGTGGCCTGGCTGCGCGCGCTGGCGGTCGAGGTGGGCGCGGTGATCTGCGGCAGCCTGGCAATCCGCGAAAATGGCGTCGTCTACAACCGCCTGCTGTGGGTGCAGCCGGATGGCAGCTTCCAGCAGTACGACAAGCGCCATCTGTTTCGCATGGCCGGCGAACATACCCGCTACGGCAGCGGCAGTCAGCGCTTGATCGTGGAACTGAAGGGTTGGCGCATCCTGCCGCAGGTCTGCTACGACCTGCGCTTTCCGGTGTGGCTGCGCAATAGCCGGTTGGCTTCGGCGAATGGCGGCATGGATTACGACCTGGCCCTGTTCGTGGCGAACTGGCCGGCGCCGCGCCGGCAACCCTGGCGCACGCTGCTGCGCGCGCGGGCGATCGAGAACCTCAGCTACGTGGTTGGGGTGAACCGGGTCGGCGTGGACGGCAACGAGATTCCCTATGCCGGCGACAGCGCGGTGATCGATCCGGTCGGCGAGCCGCTGGTGGAGCTGGGCACGCAGGAACAGGTGGTGACAGTCACCCTGGATCCGGCACCGCTGCTGGCGCATCGCGAACGCTTCCCGGCGTGGATGGATGCGGATGCGTTCTCGCTCGATCCGGGTTGATCCACCCTTCATCATGGACGACAAAAAAGCCGCCCCATGGGCGGCTTTTTTGTCGGGGACTCACACCGGCTCAGAGTATCGCCAGCACCGCTTCGGGCGGTCGGCCGAGCACGGCCTTGCCATTGGCCACGACGATCGGACGTTCGATCAGCTTCGGATGCGCCACCATCGCGGCGATCAGGGCAGCGTCATCGAGTGCGGGGTCATCCAGTCCGAGTGACTGATATTCCGCCTCGCCGGTACGCAACAGTTCGCGTGCCGTCATGCCCAGTTGCTTCAGCAACACGGCCAGTTCGGCTGCGCTCGGCGGCGTGTCGAGATAGTTGACCACCTCGACTTCGCCGCCGTGTTCCTCCAGCAGCGCCAGCGTGGCGCGTGACTTGGAGCAGCGGTTGTTGTGGTAGATGCGCACCATCGTTCAGTCACCTTCCCTTGTCAGGCCGGGGCTCAGCGGTTGCCCGAACGGTTGCCGCCGCGACCCGGCGGGCGACCGCCGGCCGGGCCACCGTGACGGGCGCCGCCTTGAGGGCGGTTGCCGCCCTGACCCTGCGGTCGGCCGCCGGGGCGATTGCCACCCTGGCCCTGGCCCTGGCCCTGCGGCCGTGCCGGGTTGCCATGCGCGCGATTGCCCTGGGCCTGGCCCTGCGGGCGAGCGCCACGATTGCCCGGTGCACGGTTGCCGCCCAAGCCGGGGCCACGCGACTCGCCACCGAAACCGCTGTACGGGCTGCCGGCCGCACGGCCTTCGCCGCCGCCACTGCGTGCGCCGAACGGTTTGCCGCCCGCCGGGCGACGGTTGCCGGCCGCAGCGCCGGCGTTGCCGCGTGGTGCGCCTGGACGACTGCTGCCGTCACGGCTTTCGCCGGCGAACCAGGTGCGCACCGATGGCAGTTCCTGGCCTGGTGCCACGCGCCGGCCCTTGCCGCCGGGCCTGCCAGCTGTTGCGCCACGTTCGGGGCGGGCCAGGTTGCCGTTGACTTCCTTGCCGTCGCGGCGCGGCGGCTTGCGGCCACGAGTGGGTTCTTCGCGGATGCGGTCGTAGGCGCGTATTTCGCGCGCCTCGTCCTGACCGCCGGTCCAGGCGGTGCTGCTGCCGCGCTCGGGGCGGTATTCGGTGACGCTGCGATTGGCGCGACGCTGGTGCAGCACCGGACTCAGCGTCAGCACCGGTTGCGGTACGCCGAGGCCGGTGGTCTGGCGCAGTTGCTTGACGCTTTCCGCGTCGAGTGCTTCGCACTCGCCGCGGCGCAGGTTGCGCGGCAGCTCGATCTTGCCGTAGCGGATGCGCTTGAGGCGGCTGACCAGAAAACCCTGCGAATCCCACAGGCGGCGCACTTCGCGGTTGCGGCCTTCGCGGATGACCACGCGGAACCAGCTGTGGCTGCCGCCGCGGCTGATCACGGCGATCTCGTCGAAGCGGGCGGGGCCGTCGTCCAGCTCCACGCCAGCCTTGAGCTTTTCGATGATCTCGTCCGGTACCTCACCGTGCACGCGGCACAGGTATTCGCGCTCCAGGCCGCTCTTCGGGTGCATCAGCGCGTTGGCCAGTTCGCCGTCGGTGGTCAGCAGCAGCAGGCCGGTGGTGTTGATGTCGAGCCGGCCCACGGCGACCCAGCGCGCGCCCTTCAGGCGCGGCAGCTGTTCGAACACGGTGGGGCGGCCTTCCGGGTCGTCGCGGGTGGTCAGCACGCCCTCGGGCTTGTGGTAGACCAGCACTTCGGTGTCGTCACGGCTGTCGGTGGCGACGACGAACTGCTTGCCGTCCATGACCACACGGTCGCCAGCCTTCACGCTCATGCCGATTTCGGCGGGTGCGCCGTTCAGTTCGACTTCGCCGGACTGGATGCGCTGTTCGAGCATGCGGCGCGAGCCGAGGCCGGCGTTGGCCAGCACCTTGTGCAGGCGTTCTTCCAGGGTGGGGGCGTCGCTGTCGGCGCGGGGTTCGCGCTTCAGGGATAAAACGGATTTTTGCGGCGCATTCATGCGCGGTACTCCTCGGGATCTTGCTCGGCGGTGTCGGGTTCGACGTCCGCGGCGGGGTTCGCTGCCTCGTCGGCAGTGGTTGTCAGGGTCTCGGCGGGCAGGCTCGGGTCGGGGCCTGCCTCGTCGGATTCGGAGGTGACCGGCGCGTCGGCGGCGGTCGTGATGTCGCTATCGTCGGCATCGGCGGCGTCCGCGGATGCTTGGTACTCGGTGTCGTTCGTGGTGCTGCCGTCAGCGTCGGCAGGAGCCTCCTCGTCCGGGTCGATCGGCAGGTCGCGCACGATGCGGGCGGGCAGGGGGTCCGGTTCGAAGCGCAGTTGCGGGTCTTCCATGTCGCGGATTTCCGACAGCGGCGGCAACTGGTCCAGCGATTTCAGGTTGAAGTAATCGAGAAAGGCGCGGGTGGTGCCGAACAGTGCCGGCTTGCCGGGCATGTCGCGATAGCCGACCACGCGGATCCACTCGCGCTCCTCCATCGTCTTGATGATGTTGGACGACACCACCACGCCGCGGATCTGCTCGATCTCGGGGCGGGTGATCGGCTGGCGGTAGGCGATCAGCGCCAGCGTCTCCAGCAGCGCGCGCGAATAGCGGCTGGGCCGCTCGGTCCACATCCGCGAGATCCACGGGTGCACGTCCTGGCGCACCTGGTAGCGAAAGCCGGAGGCCACTTCCTTCAGCTCGATGCCGCGACCGTCGCAATCCCCGGCCAGCGCCTCGAGCGCCTTGGCAATCTGCTCGCGGTTGACATCGTCAGCCTCGTTGAACAGGTCGCCCAGCTGCTGCACGGTCATCGGCTGGGTGGAGGCCAGCAGCGCGGCCTCGATAATGGGTTTGAGTTGCTCGATCTGCATAACCTTGGGTTCGGATGCCGGTTTGATCGGTACCGCTCAGTGGGTGTCGTTCATTCGCCGGACGATTCGATCAGTGCCGACTCGCCGGCTTGTGCGTCGTCCGCCGGTATGTCGACGGGTTCTTCGGCGTGGCTCACCTTCGCCTTTACGTATATCGGCGCCAGTGGCTCTTCCTGGACGATCTCGACCAGCATTTCCTTGGCCAGCTCCAGCATTGCCAGGAAGGTGACCACGATGCCGAGGCGACCTTCCGCGGGATCGAAAAGACTCTCGAAGCGGTGGAAGCTGCTGTCGTCGAGCCGGCTCAGCAATTCGCCCATGCGCTGGCGCACGCTGAGCGCCTCGCGCTTGATCGCGTGATGCCCGAACAGTTCGGCCCGATGCATCACGTCCTTCAGCGCCAGCAGCAGCTCGGTCAGCTCCAGCGGCGGCGGCAACTTGATCACGTTGCGTTCGCCCACGTCGGCATGCACCACCACGCTGTCGCGTTCCTGCCGCGGCAGGGCCTCGATATCCTCGGCCGCCCGCTTGAACCGCTCGTATTCCTGCAAGCGCCGTACCAGTTCGGCACGGGGATCCTCTTCCAACCCTTCCTCGATCGGTGGCCGCGGCAACAGCAACCGCGACTTGATCTCGGCCAGGATCGCGGCCATCAGCAGGTATTCGGCGGCCAGCTCCAGCCGCATCACGTCCCGCATCAACTCGATGTAGGTCATGTACTGCCGGGTGATCTCGGCGACCGGGATATCCAGGATGTCCAGGTTCTGCCGGCGGATCAGGTACAGCAACAGGTCCAGCGGACCCTCGAACGATTCCAGGATGACCTCGAGCGCGTCCGGCGGGATGTACAGATCCTGCGGCATCTGCAGCATCGGCTGGCCGCGCACGATGGCCAGCGGCATTTCCTGCTGTTGAGGTACCGACGCAAACGCGTCCTGCGGTGCGGTGACCGGGCTCTGTGGCTCGACGGGCTCAGTGCTCATCAATGCATGTCATGGGGCCGTCTTCAGCGGCTGGCAGTGCGTTCAACATGATCGGAGTCATCCACAAGCCGACACGGCATGGGGTGTCCGTACTCGGAATACGGCGGTGAGGCAATATTCCCGGGGTACTGCGTTCTTCACACTCGTTAATGTCGAGGCGCGGCGGACGCCATCGTCACGACGGGCATGATGAAGCCACTCGGTGGTGGTTCGGTCAGGCGGGTCGCCAGCAACCATCGCGCGCCAACTGCGGGTTGTCAGCCACGGCAGGGACGCCAAGCCAGAGAGGGCGGGAAGCGACGCCATCGGCTGTTCACTGGTCGGTTCGAGAGCGATCGAATGGATACCAAGGGGTGCCGGAAGTGATCGGCAAACATCTCCATGGAGCCACGCGTTGACAAAGAGTAGCGGTTAGCCGTTGCCAAGTCCAGCACACGGCGCCCTTCATCGTCACTGGTTGCGGGATACCGGCCCCGTGCGTTTGCCGGTTTCGCACCGGCATCCCCGACGGGCACAATACGCGGATTGTGCCTGGAGAAACGGATGCGTCGGGGTGCGGCAAGGGCGGCATGTGACCCAATGCGTCGAAATGGGCCGAGCCCGCGTCAGGGTCGCGTTCATCGACAGCGAACGAAGCACCGGGTGCTGGCGTCCGTCCGGCGTGATGACAGCGCGGCCTTGATGCGGGCCGGGCCGAGTGGACGGTGACGTGACGTGACGGGGCCCATGGGGATCAGGATCGGCGCCTAATGCAGCGTGAAGCCCTGACTGGCACGGTGGTTGCTTGAGGATACCGTTGACAGTCCCGACCAACCGCCGCGCAGCGGTGTTGTCGGCGAAGGATGCGGCAGAAGGCTTTCAGGATGATGTCGAATACAGCGCCCTTGCCAATGGCAGGCGCAAGCGCAAACGGATGGTGGAACTGATGGCGAACGACAAAAGCGGACTGGGTGACGGTGCACCGGAGCAGTTGCGTCCGGCGCGCATGCAGATCGAGACGACGGTGTTGATGAGCTGCAACGGCCAGTCGCATCCGACCGAGCTGGTCGATATCTCGGCCACCGGCGCACTGCTGCGCCGCCCGTTGGGCTGGTCGGGCAGTGTCGGGCAGAGCTGGGTACTCGACATGATCTTCGGGAACAACCTGCATATCCATCTCGAGGCCTTGGTGGTGCGCATCTCCGATCATCACATCGGTTTTTCGTACAGCCGTATTCCCGAGGACAAGCAGGTGCCGTTGTGGAACCTGCTGGGCGGTTACGCCGATATCCTGGAGTACTGGAAGGACGGCTGAGTGAAACGCCGCTGCCGCACATGAAAACGCCCGCGTCATGCGGGCGTTTTCCGTTTCGGCGGGGATATCGGGCACACGCTCAGGCGGACGGTTTCTTCTCGTCGCGCAGTTCGCGGCGCAGGATCTTGCCCACGTTGCTCTTCGGCAGACTGTCGCGGAACTCGATCAGCTTGGGCCGCTTGTAGCCGGTGAGGTTCTCGCGGCAGAACTGCTTGAGCGCTTCCTCGGTGAGGTTCGGGTCCTTGCGCACCACGAACAGCTTCACCACTTCGCCGGAATGTTCGTCGGGCACGCCCACCGCGGCCACTTCGAGCACGCCGGGGTGTTCCATCACCGCGTCCTCGACCTCGTTCGGATAGACGTTGAAACCGGATACCAGGATCATGTCCTTCTTGCGGTCGACGATATAGAAGTAGCCTTTCTCGTCCATCTTCGCGATGTCGCCGGTGTGCAGCCAGCCATCGGCGCCGAGCACCTTGGCGGTCTCGTCCGGGCGGTTCCAGTAGCCTTTCATCACCTGCGGGCCATGCACCATCAATTCGCCAACTTCGCCGACGGGTAGCGGCTGGCCATCCTCCGACCAGATCGCCACGTTGGTGGACGGTACCGGCAAGCCGATCGAGCCGTTGTATTCCTTCAGGTCGAGCGGATTGATGCAGACCGCCGGCGAGGTCTCGGTGAGACCGTAAGCCTCGGCCAGAGTGCAGCCGGTGATCTTCTTCCAGCGTTCGGCCACGGCACGCTGCACCGCCATGCCGCCACCGAGGGTCAGATGCAGCTTCGAGAAATCCAGCTCGGAAAAACCGGGCGTGTTGAGCAGGCCGTTGAACAGCGTGTTGACGCCGGTCAGCGCGGTGAAACCGGACTTGCCTAGTTCCTTGACGAAGCCGGGCATGTCGCGCGGGTTGGTGATCAGCCAGTTGAGGCCGCCCAGGCGCATGAACACCAACCCGTTCGCGGTCAGCGAGAAGATGTGATACAGCGGCAGCGCGGTGATGATCACCTCTTCGCCGGGCTTGACCAGATCGGTGCCGATCCAGGCAGCGGCCTGCAGCATGTTCGCCACCATGTTGCCGTGGGTCAGCATCGCGCCCTTGGCCACGCCAGTGGTGCCGCCGGTGTATTGCAGAAAGGCGATGTCGTCGTGGGTCAGCGTCGCCGGCTGCAGCGGATATGCCGCGCCGCGTGCCAGTGCGTCGCGGAAGCGCACGGCCCGTGGCAGGTCGAACGCGGGGACCATCTTCTTCACGTGCTTCAGCACGAAGTTGATCAGCGCACCCTTGGGGAAGCCGAGCAGATCACCGATGCCGGTGGTGATGACATGCTGCACCTGGGTCTCGGCCACTACCTGCTGCAAGGTACCGGCGAAGTTGTCCAGCACCACGATCGCCCTGGCGCCCGAATCTTCCAGCTGATGCTTGAGTTCGCGCGAGGTGTACATCGGGTTGGTGTTGACCACCACCAGGCCGGCCCGCAGTGCGCCGAACAGGGCGATCGGGTACTGCAATACGTTCGGCATCATGATCGCGATGCGATCGCCCTTGCCGAGCTTGAGTACGCCGGTGAGGTAGCCGGCGAACTGGCGGCTCATCTCATCGATCTGGCCGTAGCTGAGCTGACGGCCGAAACTGGCAAACGCCGGGCGGTCGCGGAAGCGTGCGAAAGCTTCCTCCAGCACCGCCGGCACCGAGGCATACTGACTGGCGTCGATCTGCTCCGGCACGCCGGCTGGATAGTTCTCCAGCCACGGACGTTCATTGCTCATGCTTTGGGTTCCCTGTTTTGTCGATGACCACGGATCGGATGGTGGAATCAGGACGGCAATAGCATCCATCATGGACCATGCGCCAGTGGATTGGAGCATACGCCCGCGTACAGCGGCAAGCCGCACTGCAGCGAGTTCCGTCGATGATCGCGCCGAGAAAAACCACCTGTCTGTTGATCGCTCTCACGCTGTTCGCACTGGCGTTGTCGGCCTGTCGGCGCACACCGGACGAGGAGCAGGTGCGCGCCGCCATCGCGTCGATCGCGCAGGCGACCGAAGCGGGTTCGGCCGGCGATGTGGGTGCCCCGCTGAGCGAGGACTTTGACGGCAATGCCGGCCAGCTGGATCGACGCGGACTGACCGGCATGGTCAGGCTGCTGGCGCTGCGCGGCGAGCACATCGGCGTGACCATGGGGCCGGTGTCGATCGAGCCTCGCGGCGAACGGATGGTGGCGACCTTCACGGTCACGCTGACCAGCGGCGGCCGCCTGTTGCCCGATCAATTGGGCCTGTACCAGGTCGAATCGGCGTGGCGCAAGGAAGATGGCGAATGGCGCTGCTATACGGCCAGCTGGAAGCATTCGCTGTAACGCCCCATCGGAGCGCTCATGGAAAACCGCCCCGGAGTCCGGGGCGGTTTTTGCTGCAGGAGTCACGCCGAAATTCAGGCAGCCTTCTTGCCGGCCAGCTGACGCAGCACGTACTGCAGGATGCCGCCGTGACGGAAGAATTCGCGCTCCTTCGGGGTCAGCAGCATCACGTTCACGCTGAACTGCTTCTTGCTGCCGTCGGCTGCCGTGGCAGTGACGGTGGCGTTCCTTGAGTTGCCGTTGTCGAGGCCGGTGATGTCGAACGTCTCGTTGCCGGTCAGGCCCAGCGATTTTGCATTCTCGCCATCCTTGAACGTGCACGGCAGCACGCCCATGCCGACCAGGTTGGAGCGGTGGATGCGCTCGAAGCTTTCGGCGATCACCGCCTTGATGCCCAGCAGCAGAGTGCCCTTGGCGGCCCAGTCACGCGAGGAACCGGTGCCGTATTCCTTGCCGGCAAGGACCACCAGCGGGGTCTTCTCTTCCTTGTACTTCATCGCCGCGTCGTAGATCGACATCTGTTCGCCGCTGGGGATGTGGCGGGTGAAGCCGCCTTCCACGCCATCCAGCAGCTGGTTCTTGATGCGGATGTTGGCGAACGTGCCGCGCACCATCACGTCGTCGTTGCCGCGGCGCGAGCCGTAGGAGTTGAAGTCGATCGGCTGCACGCCGCGCGAGATCAGGAAACGCCCGGCCGGGGAATCCTTCTTGATCGCGCCGGCCGGCGAGATGTGGTCGGTGGTGATCGAGTCGCCGAACAGGCCCAGGCAACGCGCGGCGTGGATGTCCTCGACTGGGGTCAGCGCCATGGTCATGCCGTCGAAGTAGGGCGGGTTCTTGATGTAGGTGGACGCTTCATCCCACGCGTACAGGTCGCCGTCCGGCGAGTCGATCGAACTCCAGCGCTCGTCGCCCTTGAACACGTCGGCGTAGTTCTTGCGGAACATGTCCGAGGTGACCGCGCCCGCCATCAGGTCGCTGATTTCCTGGTTGGTCGGCCAGATGTCCTTGAGGAAGACATCCTTGCCGTCGGTGCCCTTGCCCAGTGGATCGGTGCTCAGGTTGATGTCGAGCGAGCCGGCCAGCGCATAGGCGACCACCAGCGGCGGCGAGGCCAGGTAGTTCATCTTCACTTCGGCGTGCACGCGGCCTTCGAAGTTGCGGTTGCCGGAGATCACCGCGCCGACGGTGAGGTCGCCATCGCTGATCGCCTTGCTGATTTCCTGCGGCAGCGGGCCGGAGTTGCCGATGCAGGTGGTGCAACCGTAGCCGACCAGGAAGAAGCCAAGCTTGTCCAGTTCGGTCAGCAGGCCGGTCTTTTCGAGATAGTCGGTGACCACCTTGGAGCCCGGTGCCAAAGAGGTCTTCACCCATGGCTTGGACTTCAGGCCCCTGGCGGCGGCCTTCTTCGCCACCAGGCCGGCGGCCAGCATCACTGCCGGGTTCGAGGTATTGGTGCACGAGGTGATCGCGGCGATCACCACGGAGCCATCGTTGACGTGGAAGTTCTCGCCATTCATCGACACATGCTGACCGGGCGCAGCCTCGCTCTTGTCGTGACCCACGGCGGTGCCGCCACCCTCGTTGGCGAAACGTGCTTCGGCACCGTTGCGCTTGGCGGTGGTGCTGCCGAGATTCTCGTGGAAATTCTGCTGCACGTCGGTGAGCAGCACGCGATCCTGCGGACGCTTCGGGCCCGCCATCGACGGCTTGACGTCGGCCAGGTCCAGTTCCATCGTGGTGGTGAATTCGGCATGCACGCTGTTTTCGTCGTGCCACAGACCTTGCGCCTTGGCGTACGCCTCGACCAGCGCGACCTGCTCGTCACTGCGGCCGGACAGGCGCAGGTATTTCAGCGATTCGGCGTCGATCGGGAAGATGCCGCAGGTGGCACCGTACTCCGGAGCCATGTTGCCGATGGTGGCGCGATCGGCCAGCGGCAGATGCTGCAGGCCCGGGCCGAAGAACTCGACGAACTTGCCGACCACGCCCTGCTTGCGCAGCATCTGGGTGACGGTGAGCACGAGGTCGGTGGCGGTGGCGCCTTCCGGCAGACGGCCGGACAGCTTGAAGCCGACCACTTGCGGAATCAGCATGGAGGAGGGCTGGCCGAGCATGGCCGCCTCGGCCTCGATGCCGCCCACGCCCCAGCCCAGCACGCCCAGGCCGTTGATCATGGTGGTGTGCGAGTCGGTGCCGAACACGGTGTCCGGGTAGGCCCACAACTGGCCGTCGACTTTGCTGCCCATGACCACGCGGGCCAGGTGCTCCAGGTTCACCTGGTGCACGATGCCGGTGCGCGGCGGCACCACCTTGAAGTCAGCCAGCGCTTTCTGGCCCCAGCGCAGGAAGCTGTAACGCGCCTGGTTGCGCTTGAATTCGATCTCGACGTTGCGCTCCAGCGCGTCGGCCGTGCCGAACACGTCCACCTGTACCGAGTGGTCGATGACAAGTTCCGCGGGCGACAACGGGTTGATGAGGGTGGGGTCGCCACCCAGCGCCTTCATCGCGTCGCGCATCGCGGCCAGGTCGACCACGCAGGGCACGCCGGTGAAGTCCTGCAGCAGCACGCGCGCCGGCATGAAGGCGATTTCGGTATCCGGCTCCTTCTTCGAATCCCACGTGGCGACCGCTTCGATTTCCTTCGCGGTGACGTCAATGCCGTCTTCGTGGCGCAGCAGGTTTTCCAGCAGGATCTTCATCGAGTACGGCAGCCGCTTCAGGTCGAAGCGCTGGCCCAGCCGGGTCAGGCTGGCAAAGGCGTATTTCTTGCCGTTGACCTCGAGGGTATCGCGTACGGAAAAGGTGTCTTTCATGGTGCTGCTCCTGGCTGATCCTGCGGCTGGGATGATCGAACGATGGCGATGGGGAGGTCGCCGGCCCGGCAAAAACGCAATTATCGCCCAAACCCCGTGCGGCCGCGAACCGGTTTGCTGCCGGGAGGGCGGTGTGCATGGCTTGCGGGCGTCTGTCGGGTGGCGTGCCGGCGGGTACACTGCGCCAACGCTCGCGGCCGACAATACCGCACAGGATGGGCCCGATGACCACCGCACGCAAACGCCTTTGATGACATGCAGCATTCGATGATTTCGATGGGCCTGGCCGCCGTCTCGCTGCGCGATCTTGCGCTGGTGCAGGCGGTGCATCGCCACGGCAGTTTCAACAGCGCGGCGCGGGCGATGCACATCAGCCCGTCGGGGCTGTCGCACCAGGTGCAGAAGGTCGAGCAGGCACTGGGTGCGCCGCTGTTCGAGCGCGGTGGCCGGAAGATCGTGCCGACCGCCGGTGGCCAGCGGTTGCTGCAGCAGATCGATGCGGTGCTGGCTTCGGCCGAACACCTGCAGCAAGTTGCCCGCGCCGGCGAAGTCGCCTTCGGCGGTGAGCTGCGGCTGGGCGTGCCGGCTTCGCTGGGGCCGTACCTGTTGCCGCACCTGATCGCGCCGTTCCCGCAGCATTTTCCGGGCGCCCGGCTGGGTATTTCCGAGGGCAAGCCGCGCGGCCTGTTGCGCCGGCTGCATGAAGGCGAACTGGACGCGGTGCTGGCACCGCCGGCGGCGGCGGTCAGTGGGGTCGCCTTGCGCCCGCTGTTCTTCGAGCCGTGGGAACTGATGTTGCGCGCCGACCATCCGCTGGCCGGCCAGGACAGCATCGCGCTGGACCAGCTCGACCCGGCCGAGGCCACGCTGATGGCCGAAAGCCACGCCGATGGCTTGCACTGCGAAGGCAACGAGCACGGCCACGTGCAGGACGTCAGCCTGGAAAGCCTGGCTGCCCTGGTCAGCCTGCGCGGCGGCTACGCGCTGGTGCCCGCGCTGGCGCACGAGCGGCTGGCTTCGATGCCGAACGTTGCGCTGGCCAAGCTGAAGGGGCCGGCGTCGGGCCGCGAGATCGCGCTGTACTGGCGCGACGCCTCGCCTTGGCACGACGACCTGCAGGCGTTCGCCGAACTGCTGCGCAAGCTGGCGCGGCAGCGGCCGGGATTGCGCGTGATGGGCGCGAAAGTGAAGGCGGCGTCGGCCTGACAGCGGAAGGCCGCCCTGCGGCGGCCTTCCGGTCAATCACGCGAGGCGACGACTCAACCGCGCGAGGCGCGCTTGCGGTCGTTCTCGGTGAGGTGCTTCTTGCGCAGGCGGATCTCCTTCGGGGTGATCTCGACCAGCTCGTCGTCGTCGATGAAGTCCAGCGCCTGTTCCAGCGTGAACTTGATCGCCGGAGTCAGCTGGATCGCATCGTCCTTGCCCGAGGCGCGCATGTTGGTCAGCGGCTTGGGCTTGATCACGTTGACGGTGAGATCGTTGTCCTTGGCGTGGATGCCGACCAGCTGGCCTTCATAGACCGAGTCGCCCTCGGCCGCGAACAGCTTGCCGCGATCCTGCAGCGGCCCGAGCGAGTAGGCGGGGGTGGTGCCGCCGGCGTTGGCGATCATCACGCCATTGAGGCGCTTGGCGATCTGGCCTTCTTCCTTCGGACCGTAGTGGTCGAACACGTGGAACAGCAGGCCCGAGCCCTGGGTCAGGGTCTTGAACTGGTTCTGGAAGCCGATCAGGCCACGCGCCGGAATCTCGTAGTCCAGGCGCACACGACCCTTGCCATCGGATTCCATGTTCTTCAGCTGACCCTTGCGCACGCCGAGCCTTTCCATCACCGCACCCTGGTGCACCTCCTCCACGTCGACCACCAGTTGCTCGATCGGCTCCATCTTCTGGCCGTCAATCTCCTTGATGATCACTTCCGCACGCGATACGGCCAACTCGTAGCCTTCACGACGCATGTTCTCGATCAGCACCGACAGATGCAGTTCGCCGCGGCCGGAGACCAGGAACTTGTCGGCGTCGGAACCTTGCTCGACCTTCAGCGCCACGTTGTGCACCTGCTCGCGATCCAGTCGCTCACGCAGCTGGCGACTGGTCAGGAACTTGCCGCCGGACAGATCCTTGTTGCCGGCGAACGGCGAGTTGTTGACCTGGAAGGTCATCGAGATCGTCGGCTCGTCCACGGTCAGTGCCGGCAGCGCCTCAGGCGTGTCCAGCGCGCAGATGGTGTCCGAGATGGTCAGGTCGGCGATGCCCGAGATGGCCACGATGTCGCCGGCCTCGGCGCTTTCTTCCTCGATCCGCTCCAGGCCCAGGAAGCCCAGCACCTGCAGCACCTTGCCCTGGCGCTTCTTGCCTTCGCGATCGATGACCGCGACCGGCATGTTCTTCCGCAAGACGCCGCGCTGGATACGGCCGATGCCGATCACGCCGACGAAGTTGTTGTAGTCGAGCTGGCTGATGCGCATCTGGAACGGGCCGTCCGGATCGACATCAGGCTTGCTGACGTGCTGCATGATCGCTTCGTACAGCGGGGTCATGTCGCCATCGCGGACGTCGTCGTTGAGGCCGGCGTAGCCGTTCAGCGCCGAGGCGTAGACGATCGGGAAATCCATTTGCTCGGGCGTGGCGCCAAGGCGGTCGAACAGATCCCACACCTGCTCGACGACCCATTCCGGACGCGCGCCCGGACGGTCGACCTTGTTGATCACCACGATCGGCTTGAAGCCCATCGCGAACGCCTTCTGCGTCACGAAGCGGGTCTGCGGCATCGGGCCGTCCATCGCGTCGACCAGGATCAGCACCGAGTCGACCATCGACAGCACGCGCTCCACCTCGCCGCCGAAGTCGGCGTGTCCCGGGGTGTCGACGATGTTGATGCGGTTGCCTCGCCAGGTGATGGCGGTGTTCTTGGCCAGGATGGTGATGCCGCGTTCCTTTTCCTGGTCGTTCGAGTCCATAACGCGCTCGGCCAGCACGGTGCGCTCGTTGAGCGTGCCGGACTGCTTCAGCAGGCAATCGACGAGAGTGGTCTTGCCGTGATCGACGTGGGCGACGATGGCGATGTTGCGCAGTTTTTCGATGGACATGGGATCGACTCGGGCGGCTCGGTGGCCGTCACGCAGGTTTTTGAAGGGCGAATTAACCGATTATACGGACTTGCGTGACAACTTGCCCGTCATTTCTTCGATCCGTTCACCCAGCCTGCACCCCGCGACGAGCGGGTGCCACCGGCGCGGTTACACCACGCCGAGGAAATAATACGCCGCGATCACCACCAGCACCGCCAGGGTCTTGATTACGGTGATGGCGAAGATGTCCTTGTAGGACTGCCGGTGGGTCAGTCCGGTCACCGCCAGCAGGGTGATCACCGCGCCGTTGTGCGGCAGCGTGTCCATGCCGCCGGAGGCCATCGCGGCGACCCGGTGCAGCACTTCCATCGGGATGCCGGCGGCGTTCGCGTTGGCGATGAAGGTCTCGGCCATCGCGCCCAATGCGATGCTCATGCCGCCGGAGGCCGAGCCGGTGATGCCGGCCAGCGCGGTGACGGTGACCGCCTCGTTGAGCAGCGGGTTCGGGATCGTGTGCAGCGCATCGGCAACCAGCTTGAAGCCGGGCAGGGCGGCGATCACTGCGCCGAAACCGTATTCCGAGGCGGTATTCATCGAGGCCAGCAGCGCGCCGCCGACCGCGGCCTGGCTGCCGGCGGCCAGGTGCCGGGTCACCGCACGCCAGGCGAACGCCAGCACGCACAGGATGCCGACCAGCAGCGCGCCCTCGACCGCCCAGATCGCAGCGACCTTGGATACTTCCTGCACCACCGGTTTCGCGTTGCCGACCACGCTGGGCAGGAACGACTGGGTTTCGCCGTACACGCGCGGAATCAGGTCGGTGAACAGCTTGTTGCACGCGCCGACCAGCACCAACGGCAGCAATGCGATCAATGGATGCGGCAAGGTCGCGGCTTCGAACGGTGCCGGTTCGTTGAGCAGGTTGTCGCCATAGCCTTCGCCGGCAGCGGCGGCCTTGCGGCGGCGCCAGTCCAGGTAAGTCAGGCCGACGATCAGGATGAACACGCCGCCGATCGTGCCCAGCCACGGCGCCGCCCAGGTGTTGGTGCCGAAGAACGCGGTGGGGATGATGTTCTGGATCTGCGGCGTGCCCGGCAGCGAATCCATGGTGAAGGTGAACGCGCCCAGCGCGATGGTGCCGGGGATCAGCCGTTTCGGAATGTCGGACTGGCGAAAGAGTTCGGCGGCAAACGGGTACACCGCGAACACCACCACGAACAGCGACACGCCGCCGTAGGTCAGCAGCGCACACACCAGCACGATCGACAGGATCGCCCGGCTGCGCCCGACCAGGCCGATGGTGGCCGCCACGATCGACTTGGAAAAACCGGACAGCTCGATCAGCTTGCCGAACACCGCACCTAGCATGAACACCGGAAAGTACAGCTTGAGGAAGCCGACCATCTTGTCCATGAACAGGCCGGTGAACATCGGCGCCACCAGCGACGGGTCGGTCAGCAGCACTGCGCCCAGCGCGGCGATCGGCGCGAACAGGATCACGCTGTAGCCGCGATAGGCCGCGAACATCAGAAAGCACAGCGCAGCCAGCACGATCAGAAACGCCATCCGTGAATCTCCCCACTACGTCAGGCGTCGAGTATCCCGGAGGCCCCATGCCGGCGGCACTGTACGAAGGTACAAGTGCTGCCGGCGCACGGCGCCACCTACTCTCCCCTCATCAGCATTCGCGCGAGCGATGCATTCACTGCAAGGGGACGTCATGAAACGCACGCATCTGAGTTCGGCGATCGGTCTGGTTCTGGGTCTGGCATTCATCGTGCCGCTGCACGCGCAGCAGGCGAACGAGGACGCCGGCGCCAAGCCGACGGCAGCGAAACAGACCGAGGCCAAACAGCTGGAGGAAGTGAGGGTCAGTGCGCGACGCCGCGACGAATCGCTGGAGAAGGTGCCGGTCGCGATCACCGCGTTCAGCGGCGAGGACATGAAGGACCTGCAAGCGAACAGCGTCAACGGCCTGCAGGGCGCGGTGCCGAACATGAACATCGTGCAGGGCCGCGGCTCGTCCTCGGCGGTGAACATCTTCATCCGCGGCATCGGCCAGCCGGATGCGCTGCAAACGTTCGACCCGGGCGTGGGCATGTACGTCGACGACGTCTACTATTCGCGCATCCAGGGCGGGCTGATCAGCCTGTTCGACGTCGAGCGCGTGGAAGTGCTGCGCGGCCCGCAGGGCACGCTGTACGGCAAGAACTCCACCGGCGGCGCGGTCAAGGTGGTGACGAAGAATCCGGGCGAAAGCACCGAGGGTTCGGTCGAGGCCGGCTTCGGCAACTACGGCCGGCGCGAGGGCAAGTTCTATCTCGGCGGTCCGCTCGGCGGCGCATGGTCGGCCTCGATCGCCGGCGGCGTGACCAAGACCAATGGCTACGTCACCGACCCGGCCACCGGGCACAAGTACAACGATGAAGATACCAAGTCCGTGCGCGGCAAGCTGCGCTACCACCCGTCGGAAAACTTCGACGCGGTGCTCAGCCTCGACTACACCAAACAGGACACCGGGTTGACCCTGGGTCAGCCGGTCTCCGTGCTGAAACGCACCGACTTGGTGTTCGGTTCGGTACCGCTGTACACCCCCGATCCGGACAAGAAATACGACTTCAGGACGCGCACCTCGTTCGATCCGGACAAGGGGCAGCAGCTCGAACACAAGGGCGCCGCACTGAACCTCGGCTGGAAGCTGTCCGACCAGTGGAACCTCAAGAGCATCAGCGCATTCCGCAAGCTCGACAGCAACTCCTATATCGACATCGACGCCTCGCAGTTCGAGCTGGGCGACGTGCTGGTCAAGTTCAACCAGAAGCAGGCCAGCCAGGAACTGCAGCTGCAGTACGACAACGGCAGCAATCTGCAGGCGGTCTACGGGCTGTATTACCTGCGCGAAACCGTGCCATCGCACCAGGAAGCCTATGCCAGCGACCTGTTCGCGCTTGCCGGTACCCCGATCACCTTCCTGCGCACCATCGACGACGACCTCACCACCACCACCGTCGCCGGCTTCGCGCACATGAACTGGGAGTTCGTGCCCAGCTGGACGCTGGCCGCCGGCGTGCGCTACAGCAGCGACCACAAGGATTACGACCGCACCACCAGCACGTTCTGGGGCGTGCCGTTCAGCGCGATCAACGAGACCGTGGCATTCAGCGCGAACAAGCGCTGGAATGCGTGGACGCCCACGCTCAGCCTGCAGAAGCAGCTCGATCCGCAGACCATGCTGTACGCCTCGGCCAGCCGCGGCTTCAAATCCGGCGGCTTCAACGGCCGCGCCAACACCGCCGCCGAAACGAAGAGTGCCGAGTACAACCCCGAATACGTGTGGACCTACGAGCTGGGCATGAAGTGGCGCTCGGCCGACAACAGGCTGCAAGCGAACGTGGCCGCGTTCCACAGCGACTACACCGATTTCCAGGCACGCGTGTCGGAAGTGCAGAACCCCGGCGCGATCACCCCAACCTTCGCCTTCCCGGTGATCAATGCCGCCAAGCTGAAGATGGACGGCATCGAGTTCGAGGGTGCCGCCGTATTCGGCCAGGGCACCCGTCTGTCGGCCCAGGTCGGCTACATGGACGCACGCTATGCCAAGTTCGTCGATCATCGGCTCAATCCCAGCGACCCGCTGTACAACCCGCGCCTGCACGACCACGTGCCGTTCTCGCCGAGCTGGACCTCGCGCGTCGCGGCCACCCAGGCGTTCGATCTGGGTGACGGCAGCGCCATCACCATCGGCGCCGACTGGTCGTACCGCAGCGAGACCTGGCTAAGCGTGGACAACTACGACGCGCTGAGCCAGAAGGCCTACTCGGTCACCGGTCTGTTCGGCATCTACGACTCTGCCGACGGCCACTGGCAGTTCCGCGCCGGCGTGCGCAACCTCGGCGACAAGGTCTACAAGACCGACGGTCAGGAGTTCTCCAGCGTAGGCAACATCCGCACGGCGTATTACGGTATGCCGCGCAACTGGTACGCCAACGTGCGCTACAACTTCTGAAACGCGGCTTTGCAGGGCGGGTAATGCCTGTGGTTCTGCGCCACGATCATGAGGCGCGAGGATCGGCAGGCATTTCCCGCCCTGCATGGCGCGTACGTCGAACCGACAAAACGGAGCAGACCGATGAACACCCGATGGGTAACGCGCCTGCTGTGGCTGACCTTGCTGGTCAGTGCGGGCAGCGCCTGCGCGAAAGACGTTGATTCAAGCCTGCCGACATTGAAGATCGACCCGGCACGTACTGCCGTGGTCGGCCTTTCCTCCGGTGCGTACATGGCCGGGCAGGCGCAACTGGCTTATCCGGAATTGTTCCCGAATGCGGCCCTGGTCGCCGGCGGCCCGTACGGCTGTGCCGGCGGTAAGCTGCCGGTGGCCCTGGGCAGTTGCATGAAGGGCGAGCCTGCGCCGGATGTCGGCGCGCTGGTGGCCAGCGCCACGAAGCGTTCCGCGGCTGGCGAAATCGGCGCGTTGAAGGATCTCGCCCACGCCCGTGTCTATCTGCTGCACGGCAAGGACGACGCACTGGTGGCACCGGCGGTGGCGGAGGCCGGCGCCCATTTCTACGAGCAATTGCGCGATGGCACGCCAGCCCTGAAGAACATGCGGGTGCATGACGACGGCCAGCGTGCGTTTGCGCACAACCTGCCGGTGGCCGGCCGCGGCGACGACTGCGACAAGTCGGTGGCGCCGTACCTGGGTCACTGCGGCTTCGACGCCGCCGGCGAGATCTTCGCGCAGATGTTCGGCAAGCCGGCGCATGCGGCGACCCAGGCACGCGGCGAGCTGCGCACGTTCGACCAGGATGCGCTTCGCCCTGAGGGTGCGGATGCCTTCATGGCCGGTACCGGCTACGTCTACCTGCCGCCGGATTGCCTGGCCGGCAAGCCGTGCGGCGTGGTGGTTGCGTTCCACGGCTGCAAACAGAACGCCGACGCGGTGGGCGAGGCCTTCGTCAAGGACGCCGGCTTCAACCGTTGGGCCGACGTCTACGACGTGGCGGTGCTATATCCTCAGACCCGCGCAAGTTTCGCGCCTTTGAATCCGCAAGCATGCTGGGACTGGTGGGGATATTCCGGAGCCGACTACGACAGCCGCCACGGCGTGCAGTTGCGCTGGGTGGTGAACGCGGTTCGTGCGCTGGGGCTGCCAGCCGGGCGTTGATGGCAGCCGGCCATCGCCCCGACGCTTGCTCCTCTGTACGAGCGCACCTTGTCCACAAGGGACTTCCTTCGGTCGTGCCCGATGCTCCATTCGGAGTCAGGAGCTTCAAAGCGAAGGGCTTTCGTCTGCCTTCGGCAGCCGAGTTACTTTCTCTTTGCGTGGCCAAAGAGAAAGTAACCAAAGAGAAAGGCCACCCCGCTTACGCGCCTTGCGGGCATCCTGCCCGCAAGGTCCGCGGCCGGGTTACGGGGTTTGTCGACAGCACATCCTGTGCTGACGCCAAACTGGCCGGCATCCCTGCCGACCACCCTGCGGGCTTTCCTTCACCCGTCCGCCGCTACAGAGGGGCCCCGGGTAGAGCAGCGGGCCATCCTGGCCCGCACTTTTCAGAAGAGCCAAGTCAACTGCTGAAGCAACAGCAGCAGAGCGGCACTTCGCCTTGGCTCTGGCTTCCGCGCTTCATCACCGAGTGCGGGCCAGGATGGCCCGCTGCTCTACCCGGGGTCCCTTGTGCGGCGGTGAGTCGGGGACGACAGGCCGCGCAGCGGGAGTCGACAAGGATGTCGACTCCTTTTCGCCAGGGCAGGATGCCCTGTCGAAAAGCCCGGCCCCGGCTCACGGACTTGCCGGGCGGGAGGCCCGGCAAGCGCCAAGCGGGGTGTCGTTTTCTCTTGGTTACTTCTCTTTTGGACAAGCAAAAGAGAAGTAACTCGGCCTCCGCAGGAGGTCTAAAGCTCTTGGCTTTGGAGAACCGGCACGGTGCGACCAAAGCATCGCGAAAGAAGTCATTCCCACACGCGCAAACGCCATGCTGAGCGCCAGCGTCATCGCGTTTGCAGCGTTGTGCTGGCTCGCCCTGCTGTTCGGCGTGGCCCTGCTCGGCGAGCGTCGCCCGCAACTGTTCGAGAAACGCTGGGCGATCGTGTATGCGCTGTCGCTGGCGATCCATTGCACCTCGTGGACGTTCTACGGCACGGTGACCCAGGCCAGCCGTTCGGGCTGGTGGCTGCCGCCGACGTTTGTCGGGGCGATCCTGATGTACCTGTTCGCGCTGAAGTTCCTCGGCCGGCTGGTACAGCTGGTGCGTGAATACAACGCCGGGTCGCTGGCCGACCTGATCGCGGTGCGGCTGGGGCGGCATTCCGGGCTGGCGGCGCTGGTCACCGCGGTGGTGGTGATCGGCATCGTGCCGTACATCGCGTTGCAGCTGAAAGCGGTGGCGATGAGCTACGGCATCCTCAGTCATGGTCAGCTGGCCGAATCCAATCCGTGGCAGGACAGCGCGCTGTACGTGGCGTTGCTGATGGCGCTGTTCGCGATGCTGTTCGGCACGCGGCGCGCGTCGACGATGGCGCACAACCGCGGGCTGGTGCTGGCGATGGCATTCGAGTCGCTGTTCAAGCTCGGTGCGATGCTGGCGCTGGGCACGCTGCTGTTCACCGCCTTGCCGACAGGCTTGCCAAGTTACATTCCGCCGCCGCCGGACAGCGGCGGTTTTCCGGCGCTGATCCTGCTCGGCGCGCTGGCGATGTTCACCATGCCGCACCAGTTCTACGCGGGCATCGTGGAGTGCCGCGACGACGGGCAGCTGCGCACCGCGCGCTGGCTGTTCCCGCTGTACCTGCTGCTGATCTCGCTGCCGATCCTGCCGCTGGCGCGGTTGGGCGATGCGTGGCTGGGGGCGAGCGGAGTGTCGTCGGACATGTACGTGCTGGCGTTGCCGCTGGCGCGCGGCGAGCATGGCCTGGCGTTGATCGCGTTTCTCGGCGGCCTGAGCGCAGCCACCAGCATGGTGGTGATTGCCACGCTGGCGTTGAGCCTGATGGTGGTCAACCACTTCATCGCGCCGTTGCGCGTGCGCGCCGGCTGGGGCCGCGACGAGCACGGCGACCTGCGTGGTGAACTGCTGAACCATCGGCGCGTGGCGATCCTGGTGCTGATCCTGCTGGCGTGGGCGTACAGCCGCGTGCTGGCGCGCAACGAGGTGCTGGCCGACATCGGCGCGATCTCGTTCTCCGCGCTGGCCGGGCTCACCCCGGCGCTGTTGGCGGCGGTGTACCGGCCGCAGCTGGGTTCGCGTGCGGTGATGGCCGGGCTCGCCGCCGGCACCCTGGTGTGGATCTACGCGGTGCTGCCGACCCTGTTGCCGGTTGCACCGGCATGGCTGCGCGGTGGCCCGTTCGGCCTGCATTGGCTGGCACCGGATGGCCTGCTCGGGTTGGGCAACTGGAACCGGCTGGGTCGCGCCGTGGTGGTGAGCCTGCTGGTGAATATCGTGGTGATGCTGGCGGTGGCGGGTTCGCGTTTCGGCAGGGCGGTACGCGCGGTCAGCGTGGGCGATGTCGGCCTGGTCGAGCTGCGCGCGCTGGCGATGCGCTTCCTGCCGTCGGAACGGGTCGAGCACCTGTTTGCCAGCGCACCCGCCGTGGGGCCTGCCGGCAGCGCGCGGGTCGCCGAGGTCGAACACGAACTGGCTGCGGTGATCGGCGCTGCCTCGGCGCGCTTGCTGCTGGAAGTGGTGCATCGACAGGGCCGCGACGACCTGGACACGGTGGTAGCGATCGTCGGCGAGGCGGCGCAGGATCTGCGCTTCAACCAGCGCGTGCTGGAGGCGGCGCTGGAGAACATGAGCCAGGGCATCTGCGTGGTCGACGCCGAACTGCATCTGGTCGCCTGGAACACGCCGTATGCGCGTCTGTTCGACTACCCGCCCGAACTGTTGCAGGTAGGCCGCTCGGTAGCCGAGCTGACCCGCCACAACATCGACGCCGGCATGCTCGGTCCCGGTGAAGTGGATGCGCGCGTGCAGCGCCGGCTGGCGCACATGCGCGCCGGCACGCGGCATCTGTCCGAGCGACGCTTCCCAGACGGCACCGTCGTCGAGATTCGCGGCAACCCGATGCCCGGCGGCGGCTTCGTGGCTACCTTCACCGACGTCACCGCATTCCGCCAGGCCGAAGCCGCGCTGAAGCGTGTCAACGAGACGCTGGAACTTCGCGTGGAAGAACGCACCCGCGAACTCGCCGCGGCCTCGGCCGAAGCGCAGGCCGCGAACGAGGCGAAGAGCCGCTTCCTCGCCGCGGTCACCCACGACCTGATGCAGCCGTTGCACGCGGCCCAGCTGTTCGCCCATTCTTTGACCGAGCACGGCGGAGATGCCGTTACCGCGCAGCATCTCAACGGCGCACTGGCCGCCACCGAAGGTCTGCTCACCGGCCTGCTCGACGTGGCCCGGCTCGAAGGCGGCCGCCTGCATCCGCAACCGCGCGCGTTTGCGCTGGCCGAGGTGCTCGACCCGCTGGCCGCCGAATTCCGCGCGATCGCGCTCGACCGCGGCGTGCGGCTGGACGTGGTCGGCACGCGTGCCTGGGTGCGCTCCGATCCGCAGCTGCTGCGCCGGGTGCTGCAGAACTTCCTGTCGAATGCGTTGCGTTATGCGGAACACGGACGCGTGCTGCTCGGCGTGCGCCGATCTGGTCAGCAACTGCGTGTGGAAGTCTGGGATACCGGGCCGGGCATCGCGCCGGGCGAGCAGCAGCTGATCTTCCAGGAATTCCGCCGCGGCAGCGCCGCGGGCGGGCAGGGGCTCGGGCTAGGTCTGTCGATCGCACAACGCATGGCCGATTTGCTCGGTCATCCGCTCGGACTGCGCTCATGGCCGGGGCACGGCAGCGTGTTCGACCTCAGCGTGCCGAGGGCGCGCGCCGCAATACGACTGCCGCCTGTCGCGGACACGCAGCAGTCACTGCCGGCCGGTCGTGCGCTGGTACTGGACAACGAGCCGGCCGCACTTGCCGCACTAAGCAGCTTGCTCGTGAGTTGGGGCTGGCACGTGCATGCCGCACGCAATGCCGAGCAGGCGCTGGCGGCACCGTGGCGGCCGGATCTGCATATTCTCGATTTTCATCTCGACGGCGGGCGGACTGGTTTTGATGTGTGGCATCAGCTACGCAAACTGCATGCCGATGTGCCGACCGTGATGCTCACCGCCGATCGCGATGGCGAGCTGCGTCAGCGGTTGCTCGATGCGGGTGTGGGGGTGCTGTACAAGCCGTTGAAGCCGTTGGCGCTGAGGCAGGTGTTGCAGCGGGTGACGGCGGGCGCGATAAAAGCGTGATGCGAATTATCTAAGCCATGTGTGCCAAATTTCTCACAACATCTCCAATTAGGTTGGAGCTCTGCATAATCCGTTTTTTTCAGAAACAGCGGATCCGGCTTACAACTGCCTGCTGATTTGTCGCCATGCGCTAAAGGGGGAAGGTCAATGGATGAAGAGTCTCTGCGAATGATCTTAGAGCGTTGCCATTTGTCGCGAAGACACAATGATCGAATGAAATCCCTTATGCCAACGGGCGAGGCTCCCTCTTTGCGCGCAACCTTTGCAAGGTGTGCGATAGACTTGGCGCTTGAGCACCACTCAGCTCTTGTTCGCCTGGTGGAGGCTGGGGAATACGGAACTGGCGGAGCACTGTTGCGGCCAGTGCTCGAGGCGTCCACAGCAGGTTACTGGTTCGTCTACGTCGCCACCTGCAGTGAAATTCAAGCACTCCCGACGACGTCAGTCGATAGCCCTGAGGCAGACATCCCGGGACTTGGGGATATGCTCAAATCACTCATTCCCACCTTCCCAGATATTCAGAAGATGTCTGACGGTCTGAAGACAGGGGGAACAGCCAAGTGGCTCCACAAATACACGCATGGCGGCACACCTCAGCTAACTCGACGAGTGAATGGGGGTTGGACGGAAAGCGAAGTCATATTGACTCTGATCCGGGGCGACATGTTTTCGAACTTGGTTGCGTGTCTGGAAACTGTGATAGCTCCCAATGCTCCCCTTGCGAAGTACGGATTTAGCTATCGGGACGAACTCGCGTTCGAGCTGCAGACGACGTTTGGGACAGACCCTATTCCGCAACAGCCGCACAGCCTTCCCGTCGCGCCGCTACTTGAGGAAGGTTGTGGCTCCTCGTTTGCGTGAATACGACTGGACCAGTCGCGGAAGCTGCCCTCTAAACGTCCGTCTTCGTGGCGTCTTATCCGCTCAACCAACCCGCGCCGGCTCCCCTAGATCCAGCGACTTCAACAACATCCCCGCCTGCGTCCGGTTCCGCACCCGCAGCTTCTCGAAGATCGCCGTGACATGCGCCTTCACCGTGCGCTCCTGGATGCCCAGGCGATCGGCGATCTGCTTGTTGAGCAGGCCTTCCGCGAGCAGGGCAAGCACGCGGGACTGCTGTTCGGTGAGGCGGGCCAGGCGGCTGGCGAGGTCGGTGTCGGCCGGGTCGGCGGGCAACGCGGCGACTGCATCGGCGAGAGCAGGTGGCAGCCAAGTGCCGCAGTCGAGCACGCTGCAGATCGCTGCGCCGATCTCGGCAGGGCTCGCGCTCTTGGGGATGAAGCCGGCAGCGCCGTGGTCGAGCACACGGCGCACGATGCGCGGTTCGTCGTGGGCCGACACCACCAGCACGGCCACGCCGGGATGCTGGCCGCGCAACGCGGCGAGGCCGGACAGGCCTTGGCTGCCGGGCATGTGCAGGTCGAGCAGGACCAGGTCGGTATCCGGCTCGGTGGCCAGCGCGGCGAGTACGCCGGGCAGATCCGCGGCCTCGCGCACCTCGCAGCCGGGCAGACTGTCGCTGGCCGCCAGGCGCAGCGCGGCGCGGAACAGCGGGTGGTCGTCGGCGATCAGCAGGCTCGTCATTCTGTTGAAGTTAGCGGGCCACGGCGGCTACGTCGAGTTCGGCGCATGGACTTTCGTACGATGGCGGCCGGCGATGCGCTTGTTATGGTGACTCGATGAAGAAATCCGCCTGCATTGCGAGCCTGCTGTTCTTGTCCGTGCTGGTATCCGCCATGCTGTCGGCCTGTGCCAGCAACATGACGAGGAAAGACTCTGCCATGCGTGAGGTCGATTACGGCGACGTGCAAGTGACCGAGCATCGCGGCCACGATGATTTGTTGAGCGCGGGCCTGGGCCTGGCGGGCCTGGCCGGTTTGCCGTCACCGTTCACCCGTCCACTGGACCCCGATGTGCAGGAATTGCGCCGGCGCGCGATCCAGACCAGCTGGAAGGGCATCGCCGACCTCGGCCCGCTCGGCGGCTACGGCACGGTGTACGGCGGCGTGCCGGATGTGCCGGGCCGCGAATACCAGGCATTCGCGCGCATCCCCGGCGCCCGTTCGCCGCATCGCGTGCTGCTGCAACTGCCCGACAACTTCGACAGGCAGAAACGTTGCCTGGTGGTGACGGCCTCGTCCGGCTCGCGCGGCATCTATGGCGCGATCGCGCTGGCTGGTGCCTGGGGTCTGCCGCATGGCTGCGCGGTGGCGTATACCGACAAGGGCACCGGTGCCGGCTATTTCGACTACGCCGACGACAGCGGCGTGGCGCTGGACGGCCGCCGTGCGAAACGCGGCGAGGCGGAACTGGAATTCCAGCCGCCGCCGGCTTCGCCTGCCGCGGGCATCGCGATCAAGCATGTGCATTCGGGCGACAACCCGGAGGCCGACTGGGGCGGGCACGTGATCCAGGCGGCGCAGTTCGCTCTGGCCATGCTTGATCGCGCGTTCCCTGCCGAGGCCCCGTTCACGCCGCAGAACACCAAGATCATCGGTGCCGGCATATCCAATGGCGGCGGCGCCGTGCTGCAGGCGGCGGGACTGGATCAGGAACACTTCTTCGCCGGCGTGGTGGCGCTGGAACCGAACGTGCACGTGAAGGATCGTGGTCGCGCGCTGTACGACTACGCCACCGAGGCGGCGATCTGGTTGCCATGCGCACTGAGTGCCGACTATTTCGCTGCGACCCCGCTGGCGCGCGGACCACGCAACGTGCCGCTGCCGGCATGGCCGATCCGCTGTGCCAGCCTGCGCGCGCAGGGCAAGCTCGGCGGCAACACCGTGGCCGTGCAGGCAGAACAGGCGCGGCAATACCTGCACGCGCGGGGCTGGACCGACGAGACGATGAGCACGGCCGCCAGCACGACCGCGTTCGACCTGTGGCGGGTGATCGCCGCCGGTTACGCTTCGGCCTACCTGCGTCGCGGCGCCACCGACATGCCGTGCGGCTTTCACTACGCGGCGATTGGCGTGGGCGGGTTGCCGGGTGTGGCCGATCCCGTCACACGGGCGACCTGGTGGGCGGATGGTTCGGGCATTCCCCCCGGCAACGGCATCGGCCTGTTCGGCGGCGTGAATGTTTCGGCCGACCCTACCCTGATCGGCAGCGAATGTTTGCGCGCACTGTGGACCGGCGACGACCACGAGTCGCAAGCCTTGCACGCTTCGGTAGCCGCCACCGGGGCGCGGCTGCCGCGCAAGGACCTGCCGCTGTGGGTGTTGCACGGCGCCGGCGACGGCTTGCTGCCTACCGCGTTCAGTTCCGAGCCGTACGTGGCCTGGCTGCGCGGCGAAGGACGCCGGCCGATCTACTGGAAGGTGCCGCACGCGCAGCACTTCGATGCGTTCCTGGCGCTGCCCGGCTTCGGCGAACACCACGTACCGCTGCTGCCGTATGGCTATGCGGCGCTGGACCGGTTGTGGGCGTATCTGTATGAAGGCGCGGCGTGGCCGGTCGATGCACCGACGCCTGCGACCACGCCGCGTGGCGCAGGGTCGCTGGAACGCACCACGCTGGGCCTGCCATAGAATCCAGCCTCACCGTTCGCCCTGAGCGTGGGCCCAACGGGCCGAATTCGAAGGGCTGCCCTTGGACTTCACTGCGCTCAGGGCGAACGGTCGTTGAGACGTGGCTCGGCGCGAAAGCCATGGTCGCTGCTTCATCAAGCTCGCTGGGTTATTCTTGACCATCCTCGTGCCCGCGTCGTGGCACGGCGCAGTTTTCAAACCCAAGGATTTGCGATGACCATCAACGTCACCTTCACCACCAACCGCGGCCCGATCCACCTGCGCCTGCATGAAGACAAGGCGCCGGTGACGGTCGCCAGCTTCGTCAACCTGGCCCGGCGCGGCTACTACGACGGTCTGTCGTTCCATCGCGTCATCGCCGACTTCATGGTCCAGGGCGGTTGCCCCGAGGGCAGCGGTCGTGGCGGCCCGGGCTACAAGTTCGAGGACGAGTTCAATCCGTCGCTGCGCCACGACAAGCCGGGCGTGCTGTCGATGGCGAACGCCGGCCCGCGCACGAATGGCAGCCAGTTCTTCATCACCCACGGTCCCACGCCATGGCTGGACGGCAAGCACAGCGTGTTCGGCGAAGTGGTCGGTGCGGCCGACATGGACGTGGTCAACGCGATCCAGCAGGGCGACACGATCGAGAAGGTCACCGTGGAGGGCGACGTCGATGCCTTGCTGGCGGCGCAATCCGATCGTGTGGCGGAATGGAACGCGGTGCTCGACCAGCGCGGCTGAGTCTGGCGCCCTCGGGACACAGGAAACCGCCGGCCAGCAGTCGGCGGTTTTTTTTTGCGGTCTTTTCCCCGGCGCGGCCTTCACGAAATGTTGTCATGGCGGATTTCGCGACGACTTATGATCGGCTGGCTAAGCGCTTGATTCGTCACCATCCGAGGAGAACGACATGTCATTCCTCAATGATCTGCTCGGCGGCCAGGAGCAGGGACAGCAGGCAGGTGCCGGTTCGTTGATTGCCGTCGCGGGGCAACTGATCGAGAAGGCGGGCGGCGTGCAGGGCCTGGTCAACATGCTGCAGCAGCATGGGCTTGGCGGCGCGGTGCAGTCGTGGGTCGGCACGGGCGCGAACCAGCCGGTGTCGGGCGAACAGTTGGGTCAGGCGCTGCAGAGTGGCGGCCTGGGTTCGCTGGTGGAGGAAGCCGCGGGCAAGCTGGGCGTGGACCCGAATGTCCTGCTGGGCGGGCTGTCGCGGGTGCTGCCGCGCGCGGTCGACCATGTGACGCCGGATGGCCAGGTGCCGGCGCAGACCAGCGGTTTCGACCTGGGTATGCTCGAAGGGCTGGCCGGCAAGCTGCTCGGTTAAGGACGGTCCCGGTGGAGCAGGGCTTCACCGGGACCGCGGTCAGGTCGACTTGCGCTTGACCAGGTGATACAGCAGCAGCAACACGATAGCGCCGATCACCGAGGCGATGAAGCCGGCGGATTGTCCTTCCTGATACCAGCCGAACACGTTCTGGCCGACCCATGTCGCCAGCAGCGAGCCGGCGATGCCGATGATGGCGGTGATGATGAAGCCGCCCGGATCCTTGCCCGGCATCAGCAGCTTGGCCACCAGGCCGATAACCAGTCCGATCACGAATACCCAAAGCCAGTGCATGCGGATCTCCTTCGCTGGTGAGGTTTCACGGTACCCGTCGCGCGGGCGCACCCATCATGCCCGGATCGCGTCGCTGTGGCGTGTAGAGCCGACAGCCAGCGCCGGGCCCGGACGGCGTGATAAAATGCGGGCCTTTGCTTCCTCCCCCGCGTGAGATACCCATGCCCCAGCTCGCCCAGCGTGTCGGCCGCGCCAAACCCAGCGCGATCATGGTGATTGCCGAGAAGGCGAAGCAGCTCAAGGCTGCCGGCCGCGACATCATCAGCTTTTCCATCGGTGTACCGAACTTCCTTCCCGGTGAGCATGTGTATGCCGCTGCGCGCGAGTCGCTGTCGCACGACTCCGGCCAGTACGGCAGCAACCGCGGTGCCGAGGTGTTGCTGGATGCGTTCCTCAAACACATCGAGGCGTTGGGCTTCTCCGGCTACGGCCGGATGAACCTGTCGATCGGCATTGGCGCCAAGCACGTGCTGTACAACCTGGCCGAGGCGCTGCTGGACGAGGGCGACGAAATCTGTTTCGCCGCGCCGTACTGGACCACCTATCGCGACATCGCCGACATCGTGGGCGCGAAGGTCAACGTGATGCATTGCGGGCCGGAGCAGAACTACAAGCTCACCCCGACCCAGCTCGACGCCGCGCTGGCGCGCAAGCCGAGGGTGTTCCTGTTCAACAACCCGTCCAATCCCACCGGCATGGTCTACACCGCCGGGGAGATTGCCGCGCTGGCCGACGTGCTGGTGAAGCATCCGGATACATGGGTGATCACCGACGACATCTACAACGCGATGGTGTTCGACGGCATCGGCTACCACAACTTCGTGTTCGCCAGGCCGGAGTTGCGCGATCGGGTGGTCTTCGTCGACTCGGTGTCCAAGACCTATGGCATGCCGGGCTGGCGCGCGGGCCTGATAGCCGGCCCCGAGCTGGTGGCCAAGGCGGTGACCACGCTCAACTCCAACCACATCAGCAGCCTGCCGGAAGTGATCACCGCGGCGGCGGTGGCGGCGTTCAGCGGCCCACAGGACGTCCCGCGCGCCAGGTGTGCGGAATTCGCCGGCAAACGCGACATCGTGGTCGCGGCACTCGGCGCGATCCCCGGTGTGGCGTGTCCGCGGCCGCAGGGCGCGTTCTACGCGTTCCCCGACATTTCCGTGGCGTTCGGCAAGAGCCATCACGGCACGAAGATCAACAACGACGTGGAGTTCTGCGCTGCGCTGCTGGAGGCCAAGGGCGTGGCCTGCGTGCCCGGTTCCGCATTCGGCGAGCCGCGTGCGATGCGCATTTCCTACACCTGTCCGACCGCACAACTGCAGCCGGGTCTGGCGCGCATCGCCGAGTTCTTCGCCGAGCTGAGCTGACCATTTTCCCTGCGGAGCGCTCCGCGTGCTCCGCATAAACGAACACCCCAAGAAGGAGTCATCGTTCATGAAAGCCCCCGTTCGAGTTGCCGTCACCGGCGCTGCCGGCCAGATCGGCTACGCCTTGCTGTTCCGCATCGCCGCCGGCGACATGCTGGGTCCGGATCAGCCGGTGATCCTGCACCTGCTGGAAATCACCCCGGCACTGCCGGCGCTGCAGGGCGTGGTGATGGAGCTGAACGACTGCGCGTTCCCGACCCTGGCCGGCGTGGTCGCCACCGACGACGCGAACGTCGCATTCAAGGACGTCGACTACGCGCTGCTGGTCGGTGCCCGACCGCGCGGACCCGGCATGGAGCGCAAGGATCTGCTGGAGGCGAACGGCGCGATCTTCGGCCCGCAGGGCAAGGCGCTGAACGCGCATGCCAAGCGTGACGTGAAGGTGCTGGTGGTCGGCAACCCGGCCAACACCAATGCCCTTATCGCCCAGCAGAACGCGCCGGACCTGGATCCGAAGTGCTTCACCGCGATGGTTCGCCTCGACCACAACCGCGCCAAGAGCCAGCTGGCCGAGAAGACCGGCAAGCACAACACCGACGTGAAGAAGATGACGATCTGGGGCAACCACAGCTCCACCCAGTACCCGGACCTGCACCACGCCACCGTCGACGGCAAGGCGGCGATGTCGCTGATCGACCAGGCCTGGTACGAGAACGACTTCATCCCGACCGTGCAGCAGCGCGGCGCGGCGATCATCAAGGCACGCGGCGCCTCGTCGGCGGCTTCGGCGGCTTCGGCCGCGATCGATCACATGCGCACCTGGGCGCAGGGCACGGTCGAAGGCGACTGGGTCTCGATGGGTATCCCGTCCGATGGCTCGTACGGCATCAAGCCGGGCGTGATCTACGGCTACCCGGTCACCGTGAAGAACGGCAAGTACGAGATCGTGCAAGGCCTGGCGATCAACGACTTCTCGCGCGCCCGCATGGACGCCACCGACAAGGAACTGCGCGAAGAGCGCGCCGGCGTCGAGCACCTGTTCGCGAAGAAGTAAGCGCCCGGTTCATCGCAGGCGAAAGAGGGCGGCCATGGGCCGCCCTTTCGGTTTCTGCCCGGCTGCTCCTGGCCGTCGGCGACTACGACCATCGTCGCGATGATGCCGCCGGCGGCGTGTTCTAGGCTTGCGGCAACGAAGCCCCGGAGTCCGCCCATGCGTTACGAGGATTTCTACCGACAGTCGATCGACGAGCCGGAGCAATTCTGGGCCGAGCAGGCGCGGCTGATCCACTGGCATACGCCGCCACAGCAGATTCTCGACCAGTCGAATCCGCCGTTCCGGCGCTGGTTCGTCGGTGGTACCACCAATCTCTGCTACAACGCGGTCGACCGGCACCTCGCCAAACGCGCAGAACAACTGGCGCTAGTGGCGGTTTCCAGCGAGACCGACATCACCCGCGAATTCACCTACCGCCAGCTGCATCGTGAGGTGAACGCGTTCGCCGCCGTGTTGCAATCGCTGAGTGTGGGCAAGGGTGACCGCGTGGTGATCTACCTGCCGAACATCGCCGAAGCGGTATTCGCCATGCTGGCCTGCGCGCGCATCGGTGCGATCCACTCGGTGGTGTTCGGTGGCTTCGCCGCGCACAACCTGGCGCTGCGCATCGACGACGCACAGCCGAAGCTGCTGATCGCCGCCGACGCCGGCATGCGCAGCGGCAAGGTGATCCCATACAAACCGCTCGTTGATGCGGCGCTGAACGAGGCGTCCTCACCGCCGCCGCACGTGCTGATTGTCGACCGCAAGCTCGATCCGCAGATGATCCGTGTGGCCGGGCGTGATCTCGACTACGCTGAACTGCGCATGCAGCACGAGGACGCCGAGGTGCCGGTGACCTGGCTGGAGTCGAACGAGCCGAGCTATCTGCTGTACACCTCCGGCACCACCGGCAAGCCGAAGGGCGTGCAGCGTGATGTGGGCGGTTACGCGGTGGCGATGGCGTTGTCGATCCGCTACGTGTTCGACATCGCGCCGGGGCAGGTGATGTTCGCCACATCGGACGTCGGCTGGGCGGTGGGGCATTCCTACAATGTCTACGGCCCGCTGATCGGCGGTGCCACCAGCCTGCTGTACGAAGGGTTGCCGACGCGGCCGGACGCGGGCATCTGGTGGCGGCTGTGCGAGCAGTACGGCGTGCGCACGATGTTCTCTTCGCCCACGGCGATCCGCGTGCTGAAGAAGCAGGACGAGAGCTGGCTGAAGAAGTACGACCTGTCGAAACTGAAATGGCTGTTCCTCGCCGGCGAGCCGCTGGACGAACCGACCGCGCAGTGGATCACCGCTGCGCTTGGCGTGCCGGTGATCGACAACTACTGGCAGACCGAGACCGGCTGGCCGGCGATCACGCTTATGCCGGGGCTGGAACTGAAGACGGTGAAGTTCGGCTCGCCCGGCCTGCCGGCACCGGGCTATCGGATGAAGGTGATCGATGAGAACACCGGCAAGGAAGTCGCGGCCGGGACCAAGGGCGTGCTGGTATTCCAGCCACCGCTGCCGCCGGGCTGCCTGACGACCGTGTGGCGCGACGACGACCGCTACGTGCACAGCTACTTCAGCCACTTCAAGGAGCTGCTGTACAGCTCGCTGGACTGGGCGGTTCGCGACGAGGACGGCTACACGTTCGTGCTCGGCCGCACCGACGACGTGATCAACGTGGCCGGTCATCGGCTGGGTACGCGCGAGATCGAGGAATCGGTGGCCAGCCACCCGGCAGTGGCCGAGGCGGCGGTGATCGGCGTGAAGGACGAGTTGAAGGGGCAGGTGCCGATCGTGTTCGCCACGCTGAAGCAGGACGCCGGCGACGGTGCCGGCGCGGTGGCGCGGGCGATGCAGCAACGCGTGGTCGACCAGCTAGGCGGGGTGGCGAAACCGTCGCGCATCTACGTGGTGAATGCCTTGCCGAAGACCCGTTCCGGCAAGCTGCTGCGCCGCTCGCTGCAGGCGCTGGCGGAGCAGCGCGATCCGGGCGATTTGTCCACGCTGGATGACCCGGGCGCGCTGGACGATATTCGCCGTGCGCTGGAGCGCGGGCCCGACCAGGGCAGTTGAAGAGAACCATCAGGCAAACGGGACGGCCGAAGCCGTCCCGTGTGTTTTTCTGCCCGGATGATCTCAGGCGATCAGGCAGCCACGGCTTCCTTCTCCGGCTTCGCAACCACCACCGGGCTGCGGATCAGGTGGTCGAACGCGCTCAGCGCGGCGGTGGAACCGGCACCCATCGCGACCACGATCTGCTTGTACGGCACCGTGGTGGCATCGCCGGCGGCGAACACGCCGGGCAGCGAGGTCTGGCCGCGTTCGTCGATGACGATCTCGCCGCGGGACGACAGTTCCAGCGTGCCCTTCAGCCACTCGGTGTTCGGCAGCAGGCCGATCTGTACGAAGATGCCTTCCAGTTCGAGGCTGTGCATCACGCCGTCGACGCGGTCCTTGTAGACCAGGCCGCTGACCTTCTGCCCGTCGCCCAGCACCTCGGTGCTCTGCGCGCTGACGATCACGTCGACGTTGGGCAGGCTGCGCAGTTTGCGCTGCAGCACCTCGTCCGCGCGCAGCTTGCTGTCGAACTCGATCAGGGTGACATGGCTGACGATGCCGGCCAAGTCGATCGCCGCCTCGACGCCGGAGTTGCCGCCGCCGATCACTGCCACGCGCTTGCCCTTGAACAGCGGGCCGTCGCAGTGCGGGCAATACGCCACCCCCTTGTTGCGGTACGCGTCTTCGCCGGGCACGCCCATCTGCCGCCAGCGTGCGCCGGTGGAAAGAATCACGGTTTTCGATTTCAGCGTGGCACCGTTGGCCAGCTCGATCTCAATCAGGCCGCCCGGCTCGCTGGCCGGTACCAGTTTTTCGGCGCGCTGCAGGTTCATGATGTCGACGTCGTATTCCCTGACGTGCTGCTCCAGTGCCACGCCCAGCTTCGGGCCGTCGGTGGCGGTGACCGAGATGAAGTTCTCGATCGACATGGTGTCCAGCACCTGGCCGCCGAAACGTTCGGCTGCCACGCCGGTGCGGATGCCCTTGCGCGCGGCATAGATTGCCGCCGCCGCGCCGGCCGGGCCGCCGCCGACCACGAGCACGTCGAACGCGCCCCTGGCCTTGATCTGCTCCGCCTCACGGGCGCTGGCGCCGGTGTCGATTTTTGCCAGGATCTGCTCCAGGCTCATGCGGCCCTGGTCGAACACTTCGCCGTTGAGGTAGACGGTCGGCACTGACATTACCTGGCGCGCCTCGACCTCGTCCTGGTACAGCGCGCCGTCGATGGCGACGTGCTGGATCTTCGGGTTCAGCACGCTCATCAGGTTCAGCGCCTGCACCACGTCGGGGCAGTTCTGGCAGGACAGCGAGAAATAGGTCTCGAAACGGTAGTCGCCGTCGAGGTTCTTCACCTGCTCGATCACGTCTGCGGCGGTCTTGGACGGATGGCCGCCGACCTGCAGCAGGGCGAGCACGAGTGAAGTGAATTCATGGCCCAGCGGAATGCCGGCGAAGCGCACGCCGATGTCGCTGCCGACGCGGTTGATCGCGAACGAGGGCTTGCGCTTGTCGTCGTCGCGGCGAACCAGGGTGATCTGACCGGACAGCGAGGCGATTTCCTCGAGCAGTTCGTTCAGTTCGGCGGATTTGGCACTGTCGTCCAGGGACGCAACGATCTCGATCGGCTGCGTGACCTTTTCGAGATAGGCCTTCAACTGGGTCTTGAGGTTGGCATCCAACATGGCGGACTCCGTGGGTTTCTTCGGGGTGAGCGTGGCGAGCACCCGGGCGGACCCGGGCGTCGCGTTGCACTGATACTTCGGTAAAGCGGGTCGGGAAGAACTCCGGGCCCGTGGCGCATGGCGCGGTGCTGCTTAGATCTTGCCGACCAGGTCCAGCGACGGCGCCAGGGTCTTCTCGCCTTCCTTCCACTTGGCCGGGCAGACTTCACCCGGATGGGTGGCGACATACTGCGCTGCCTTCACCTTGCGCAGCAGCTCCTTGGCGTCGCGGCCGATGCCGCCGGCAGTGATCTCGACGATCTGGATCTTGCCCGCCGGATCGATCACGAAGGTGCCGCGATCGGCGATGCCGGCGTCTTCAATCAGCACCTCGAAGTTCTTCGAGATCTGATGGGTCGGGTCGCCAACCATCGTGTAGTTGATCTTCTTCACCGCATCGGAGGTGTCGTGCCAGGCCTTGTGCGCGAAATGGGTGTCGGTGGAGACTGAGTAGATCTCGACGCCCAGTTTCTGGAACTCGGCGTAATTGTCAGCCAGGTCTTCCAGTTCCGTCGGGCAGACGAAAGTGAAGTCGGCGGGGTAGAAGAACACGACCGACCACTTGCCCTTCAGGTCGGCGTCGGTGACTTCGATGAATTGGCCGGCCTTGAGGGCCTGGGCCTTGAACGGTTTCACTTCGGTATTGATCAGGGACATCTTTGCTTGCTTCCCGTGGTGGTTGAAGGATGAGACAGATGTTACGGCTCCCGATTCGATAAATCTAATTGATTGTCGACATCGGTTCGATTGGCTGTGACTATCATGTGACTATTCACATGTGAGGCCGGGCGGGACAGCTTCAAGCCCTGCCGATCGGCCACGTCGTATGCGGGAGTTACGGTGCTGCCGCGAGGCGGTCGCGCAACTGGTTGTCGACCACCGTGGCGGTGATGATGTCGCTGCCCACGTTCACCGTGGTGCGCATCATGTCGAGGATGCGGTCGACGCCGATGATGATGCCGATCCCCTCCGGCGGAATGCCGAACGTCGCCAGCAGGCCGGCAATCATCGGCAGCGAGCCGCCCGGTATGCCGGCCACGGCGACCGCGCTGAGCACCGACAGCAGCATCAGGATGGCCTGGTGACTCAGGGTGAGTTCCACGCCGAACGCCTGCGCCACGAACAGCACCACGCAGCCCTCGAACAACGCGGTGCCGCTCATGTTCATGGTCGCGCCCAGCGGCAGCACGAAGCCGGCCGTGCTGGGGGAGAGCTTCAGCTCGTCGTGCGCCACCGCCAGCGAGGCGGGCAGGCAGGCGTTGCTGGAGCTGGTCGAGAAGGCGGTGATCAGCAGCGGTCGGATCTGCCGGAAATAGGCCAGCGGCGAGCGGCCGGCGAGAAAGCGCAGCCACAACGACATGGTGCCGAACAGGTGCAGTGCCAGCGCCACGGTGCAGCCGACCACGAACACCGACAACGCCAGCAGCACGTCCACGCCGACCTTGACGATCACGCTGTAGATCATTGCCGGCACCGCGTACGGCGCCAGTTGCAGGGCGAAACCGACGATCTTCGTCATCAGGTCGGTGATGGTGTCCAGCGCCATCTGTACACGCTTGCGTTCCTTCTCGCGCAACTGGGTGGCGGCGGCACCGACCAGGATCGCGAACAGGATCAGCGGCAGCACGTCGCCCAGCGTGTCGCGGCTGGGGCCGGCCACGGCGCCGACCAGGTTGCGCGGCATGAACATCTCCACCAGCGTGCCGAAGTTCATGCTGGGCTGGGCGGCCTTGGTGTCGATCGACTTCTGCGCGCTGCTGCCGTACTCCTGCATTAGCTGGGTGCGTGCCTGTTCGTCCAGGTGGTGGCCCGGCTGCACGATGTTCATCATCGCCAGGCCGATCGCTACAGCGATGCCCATGTTGAGGAAGAACAGCAGGAAGGTCCGCCCGGCCAGGGGACCGAGTCGTTCCAGTCGACCGAGCTGGGCCACGCCGGAGGCCAGCGAGCTGAACACCAGCGGGATCACCACGAAGAACAGCATGCGCAGGAAGATCTGTCCGAACGGGTCGAACACTGCGGCGGAGATCTTCTGCATCAGCACCAGCGTGGGCGGATGCAGTTGGCCGATGCCCAGCGTGGCCACGGCAGCGACCACGCCGATCACCAGGCCCCAGAGGATGCGTTTTGCGAGAGGAGTCGATGTGCTCATCCGGTTGAATGTACGGGGCTGCGGGGAATTCGTCACGCGAGAAATGGCCGGCTGCCGGCCATGGGCTCCGAACGGCGGTTCGGGATGGCCGCGCCCGCGTCGGATGGTCCAATCCCGGCACGGGCCGGGGTGGGCTAAAATAGCCGTTTTGACGGAGGCGACATGACACAGCCAGCATCCCCGGGCGCACGTTTCCGCGCAGAACTCGCCGTCGAGCAGCCGTTGCAGGTCATGGGCGCAATCACCGCCTACGCCGGCTTGATGGCCAAACGGGTCGGCTACAAGGCGCTGTATTTGTCCGGTGGCGGGGTGGCCGCCAATTCGCTGGGGATGCCGGACCTGGGCATCAGCACGATGGAAGACGTGCTCACCGACGCGCGTCGCATCGTGGACGCCACCGGGTTGCCGCTGCTGGTCGACATCGACACCGGCTGGGGCGGGGCATTCAACATCGCGCGCACGATCCGTTCGTTCGAGCGCGTCGGCGTGGCCGCGGTGCACATGGAGGACCAGGTCGGCCAGAAACGCTGCGGCCATCGCCCGGGCAAGGAAGTGGTGCCGAAGGGCGAGATGGTCGATCGCGTGAAGGCGGCGGTGGATGCGCGCACCGACACGGGCTTCGTGATCATGGCGCGCACCGATGCGGCCGCCGTGGAGGGCATCGATTCGGCGATCGAGCGCGCCTGCGCCTATGTCGAGGCCGGCGCCGACATGATCTTTCCCGAGGCGATGAAGACGCTGGACGACTACCGCAAATTCAAGGCCGCAGTGAAGGTGCCGATCCTCGCCAACCTCACCGAGTTCGGTTCCACCCCGTTCTTCACCACCGACGAGTTGCGCGAAGCCGGCGTGGACATCGCGCTGTACTGCTGCGGAGCCTATCGCGCGATGAACAAGGCCGCGCTCAATTTCTACGAAACCGTGCGCCGCGAAGGCACGCAGAAGAACATCGTCGACACCCTGCAGACGCGCGAGGAGCTGTACGACTTCCTCGGCTACCACGCGTACGAGGACAAGCTCGACACGCTGTTTTCTAAGCAAAGCTGATCGTCCACCTTGTCCCGCGGAATCCGTCTACCGGTTTCCGCCGAAACGAACAATCCTGCACCCTGGAGATTTTCGATGAGCGAGCAAGTCCTACCCAAGGCCAAGAAATCCGTCGCCTTGTCCGGCGTGGCCGCGGGCAACACCGCGCTGTGCACGGTCGGCCGCAGCGGCAATGACCTGCATTACCGCGGCTACGACATCCACGACCTGGCCGCCAAGGGCTGCTTCGAGGAGGTGGCCTACCTGCTGGTGCACGGCGTACTGCCGAACTGGACCGAGCTGAACAACTACCGCTCGCGGCTGAAGCGCCTGCGCGGCCTGCCGGCGCCGGTCAAGGCCGCGATGGAACTGCTGCCGGCCGCCACTCATCCGATGGACGTGCTGCGCACCGGCTGCTCGGTGCTCGGCACCGTGCTGCCGGAGAAGGACGACCACAACCTCACCGGTGCGCGTGACATCGCCGATCGCCTGATGGCCAGCTTCGGCTCGATGCTGCTGTACTGGTACCACTTCAGTCACAACGGCAAGCGCATCGAGACGCAGACCGACGACGACTCGATCGCCGCGCACTTCCTGCACCTGCTGCATGGCAAAAAGCCGAGCGAGCTGCATGCGCAGGCGCTGGACAAGTCGCTGGTGTTGTACGCCGAGCACGAGTTCAATGCCTCGACTTTCGCCGCGCGCGTCATCGCCGGCACCGGTTCGGACATCTACTCGGCGATCACCGGCGCGATCGGCGCGCTGCGCGGCCCGAAGCACGGCGGCGCGAACGAGGTGGCGATGGAGATCATCGCGCGTTACCGCAGTGCCAACGAGGCGGAGGCCGATATCCGCGCCCGTGTCGAGCGCAAGGAAATCATCATCGGCTTCGGTCACCCGGTTTACACGGTGTCCGATCCGCGCAACGAGATCATCAAGGAAGTCTCGCGCAAGCTGTGCACCGACGGCGGCAATCCGACCCTGTTCGATGTTTCCGAGCGGATCGAGAAGGTGATGGGCGAGGTCAAGAAGATGTTTCCGAACCTCGACTGGTTCTCGGCCAGTGCGTACCACATGATGGGCGTGCCCACCGCGATGTTCACGCCGCTGTTCGTGATCGCGCGCACCTCCGGCTGGAGTGCGCATGTGATCGAGCAGCGCGAGGACGGCAAGATCATCCGCCCCAGCGCGAACTACACCGGCCCGGAAGACCAGGCCTACGTGCCGATCGACAAGCGCTAGGCAGACGTTTTCCGATACGCAAAGGGAGCCGCGCGGCTCCCTTTGCGTATCGGCGAGGTGAAAATTTCCAGAATCAAAACTTGTTCGTGGAACGATCACTTCCGGCCTGATGCGAGAAGCCCTCTCGCTGTATCACTTCTGTTACATGGTGTTAACACCTTGTTCCCGGACGGGTTCCTGCCGCTAGCCAAGCTGTAGTGCGGTTTGCCGGCCTGGCAGCGACAAGAGATGTTGCGAGGAGGAATCGGTTGCCAATGTCGTGTGCGTGAACCGACTTGCAGCTCACTGGCCGATTTGTCTGCCAAGAGACTGATTTTTCGCGGGGTCGCATCGGCCCGGATGAAGCTTTCCCCCAGTGGCTCGGAACTTGCTTGGGGGTGTTTGCTCCAAAGCGAGCAAAAACAGGGGGTCACCGCATCGTTCGGGAGAACAAACATGCGAAAGACTCTTTTAATGACAGCAATATGCATTGGCTTGGGATTCACGCTCCCTGCCTTGGCCGACGATACGCAGACCGGCGCAGCCGGAGCGACGGCCCAACGGCACTCCATTGCGGTGCAAGCCACTGACAATTCAACCGACAACTCCACCCATTCGCGTCAGCGCAACAACAACGGCGATTCCTACGCCGATGGACAGGGCAGCGCGGCCGCCAACAACGGTGGCACGGCGAGTTCGTCGATAGCGTCCTCGTTCAACACCAACAAGGCGATCGCGATCAGTCGCCTCGATGGCATGGTGACCGACATCCGCGCGCACGACATCGGCAACGTAGCCCGGAATTCCGGCGATGCCAATGGAGGCCGGGGCGGCTCAGGCGGTGACGGCTATGGCGGCTGGGCTTCCGGTGGCCGCGGTGGCTCGGGCGGTGATGGCGGGAATGCCCGCTCGCACAGCGGTTATGCCGGTGGATCGGGTGCCGACAGCGGCTATGTCGGCGCACTCAGCGGCGCGAAAGGCGGCGATTCGAGCGGCGACAACTACGCCAATGCGCGGGCTCGCTCGCGCGGGGCATCCAGCACCGGAGGAACGGCGACCGGCGGCAACGGCACCTGGGCCGGTGGAGCAGGCACCAGTGGTGCGGCGACTGCAAGCAGCGGCGCGGCGACTTCGACCGGCGGCAGCAGCGGTGCGGCTGACAGCACTGGCGGCATGGGCGGAGCCGGCGGCAGCGGCGCGTCCGGAACCGGCGGCGAAGGCATTGCCGGTGCCGGCGGAACCGGTGGTGCGGGCGGGTCGAACACGGTGGATGCCGGCACGTTCGACATGTCCAACCATATGGACGGTGCGGCCGCGGCGGCGGCAGGCGTCACGGTCATGGCGCAGAACAGCGGCGTCGGCTCGCTGATCCAGCAGAGCGTGAACGTCCAGGCCAACCTCAACATTGGTCCATGACTGAAGCCTTGCGCGGTGGGGCGCCTGGCGCTCCACCGTGCTTCCTGAGCAGAGCGTTTCGGGTGCCGATGCCATCGGCGTTTGCGGATGTCCCGTCGTACGCAGTCGTCATGGAGACAGGAGACAGCACCATGCGAACAGTGAATCTCATGTCGTGGCCCGCGATGTTGTTGCTTGGCGCGGTGATGTGGAGCGCAGCGGCGACGCAGGCGGCGGCCCAGTCTCCGGCAACCACCGTGGCGACGCCTTCCGCCAAGCCTGCCTCGCTTGATGGATGGGGCCGCGGCGTGGACAGCACGGCCCTGGCGATGTCCAGTGGCGGCAATGAGGTCAGCGAAACCATCACCCTGAACGGCACGGTGACAAACAACACCGTCGACCATGTGGTGACCGGATCGAACGTGATCGGCAACGGCGCCTTCAACGGCGCCGCCGGCGTGCCGATGGTGATCCAGAACACCGGCAACGGCGTGCTGATCCAGAACGCCACCATCCTCAATGTGCAATTCCAGCCATGACGGGCCGGTTGCGCCACGTGTGCTGGCTGGCCCCGGCGTTCGTCGTCGGGCTACTGGCTTCGGCGCCGTTGGCGGCCTCCTCGGTCGCGCTGCCCGGCGTGCAGGGCGGCAGTTATGGCCTGCACCTGACCAGCCTGAAGGAAATCCGCTACCGCAACACGATTCGCCAGAAATACGATTTCAGCTGCGGCTCGGCAGCCGTGGCAACCCTGCTCACCTACCAGTACGGCTACCCGGTGGACGAACAGCAGGCGTTTGCGCAGATGTATGCGCACGGCAACCAGCCGAAGATCAACCGGGAAGGCTTCTCGCTGCTCGACATCAAGCGTTTCCTGCAGGCCAACGGTTTCGAGGCCGACGGTTTCCAGGTGCCGCTGGACAAGCTGCAGGAAGAAGGGCTGCCTGCCATCGTGCTGATCGACGAAAGGGGCTACCACCATTTCGTGGTGATCAAGGGCATGCGCGCGGGCCGCGTCCTGCTGGGTGATCCCGCCCGCGGCACGCGTTCGATTCCGCGCGCGCAGTTCGAGGCGGCGTGGAAGAACCACCTGGTGTTCGTGATTCACAACCGGCGCGCCCTGGCGATATTCAACAGCGGCGACGACTGGCGCGCTGCGCCGATGGCCCCCATCCATTCCGTCATCGACCGAGCCGGCCTGGGCAACATCACGCTGCCCAAGCGTGGTCCGGGGGACATCTGAGTGCCGCCATGAATCCTGTCCTGAGCAAGTTTTCACACTTCCTCGCACTGGCTGTCCTGCCGGTGGCGGCCAGCCTTGCCCATGCACAAGAGCCACCGATGGCGCATTGGCCGGCCGCCGTGAGCGGGCACTGTCTGGACGCCGTTCGCGGCGGGTTCGACTTCGGCAACGGGCTGCTGGCGTCCTTCGGTATCGAGCGTGCGGTCTACATCAACGGCAACCTGGTCACCAGCAACAGCGTGCAGGTGCCGGACATCGGCCGGATGACGCCCGACCAGGCCACGGCCCTGGCTGCCGCCACGGGCACGGTCAACGTGATCCGGAACGGCGCGGGGAACAGCGTCGATACGTCTGCGTTCAATCAGATGACGGCCGCGACGGTGATCCAGAATAGCCTCGACAACCAGGACATCCGCAGCCTGACCATGATCAATGTCGGGGTGAACAGCCAAATAGCCTTCCGCAGCCTGAACCTGCAGCAAAGCCTGCAGGCCGGCCTGATCGGATCGCTCGGGCACTGACCCGGGCGGGATGTAACCAGGGTTGCGCCGTCGTCGGGCATCCATTTGACCAGCGAGGAAACGCGATGTCCCGCAAGTCATGGCGAAGCAGGTGTTCGACCGCTTGTGCGGGGGTGTTGCTGCTTGGCGGAGTGGCCAACGCGCAGGATCCGCCGTCGCCCGAGGTGCTGCCGCCGACGAGCTCGGGCGAACTGTCGACGGTAATCCGCCAGAGCATGCGCGAGCAGGACGCGCGCATCGCCGCGATGCGTGCCCAGCTAGCTGTTCAGAACGCGCAGATCGAGGCCATGAAGCGCGAGCTTGCGTCGCAGCAGGCGGATTACCGCGCACTGCGGCGAGCGGTCGGGCTCGACACGCTCGAGCAGCAGCGGGCCGGCAACATCCGCGCAGGCGGTCCGGGCGCCAGCGCGCTGCCGATGCCGGCTGGCGAAGTGCCCGCCGATGCTGCGCCCGCCGGACAGACGCCGGTTCGCACGGTGGGACAGGCGCCCGAGCGCGATCAGCGGCCGCCGGCCGTGGCACCGATCTTCAACCAGCCGGGCGTACTGACTCCGCGCGGCAAGCTGGTAGTGGAGCCTTCCTATCAGTTCGGTTACTCGTCGGCGGAACGGGTCGCCCTGATCGGCTACACGGTGATCCCGGCAATCCTGATCGGCCTGATCGACGCGCGCCAGGTCAAGACGACCACGCAAACCGGCGCGGTCGCGCTGCGCTACGGACTCAGCAACCGGCTGGAGATGGAACTGCGGATACCGTATGTCTACGGCCACACCGACACGATCAGTCGCGAGATCTTCACCGGCAGTGCCACGGACAAGGTCTTCACCAGCAGCGGTCACGGCATCGGCGATGTCGAAGCCACCGCCCGTTACCAGATCAATGATGGCGGCGCGGACAAGCCGTACTACATCGGCTGGCTGCGCTTCAAGTCGCGCACCGGCAGGGATCCGTTCGAAGTCACCATCGATTGCGTCAACCGCTGCGTGCAGAATGCGACCGGCACCGGGCTGCCGCTGCAGCTGCCGACCGGTTCGGGTTTCTATTCGCTGCAGCCCGGCGTTACCTGGTTGTATCCGTCCGATCCGGTGGTGTTCTTCGGCAACCTCAGTTACCTGCACAACTTCCCGCGCCACAACGTCAGCCGCACCGTGCTGCTCGGTGGCAAGGAGCCGCTGGGCACGGTGCGGGTGGGTGACATTGCCGATGTCAGCATCGGCATGGGCCTGGCGTTGAACGACAAGGCGTCGATCAGCATAGGCTACGACCAGAGTTTCATCGGCATCACCAAGCAGAACGGCAAGACCGTGCCCGGATCGGCCAAGAGCGTGCTGGGCACCTTGCTGCTCGGCGGCTCCTATCGCTTCAACGACAAGCGCACGATGAACTTCACGCTCGGCGTGGGGGTGACCCGCGACACGCCCGACGCCACCGTGACGGTCAGGGTGCCGATGATGTACTGAGTGCGCACGAGGCTTTCGGCGAACGCGGCCGGGCGACCGGCAGGGCCTCAATCAGCAGCAGACAGCTTCAGCCGCCGCCGTCGCCGCTGCAGCAGCCAGCCGCCGCCGCAGATGCCGATCACCGCCATCACGTCCAGGCCGTACTTCGCCCAGCTGTGCGCGTCGAACCAGCCGCTGAGCAGATGGTCGTGCGCGATCATGCGCCCGGCCGTGATCGCGATCGCGGCGGCGCCGATGTACATGATGACGGGGAAGCGATCGATCAGCTTCAGGATCAGGGTCGAACCCCAGACCACCAGCGGTACGCTGATCAGCAGGCCGAGAATGACCAGGAGCAGGTGTCCCTTCGACGCGCCGGCAATCGCCAGCACGTTGTCCAGGCCCATCAGTGCGTCGGCGGCGATGATTGTGCGCAACGCGCTCCAGAACGTATTGCCGGCCTTGATGTTGGGGCCTTCATCGTCGCCGTGGTTCAGCAATTTCCAGGCGATCGGCAGCAGCAGCACGCCACCGGCCAGCATCAATCCCGGCAGCTTGAGCAGGTAGACGACGACGGCGGTGAGCGAGAAGCGAACGGCGACGGCACCGAACGTGCCCCAGAACACCGCCTTCTTCTGCAGTTCCTTGGGCAGGCGGCTGGCGGCCATGGCGATGACGATGGCGTTGTCGCCAGCCAGTACGAGGTCGAGCAGGATGATGGCCAGCAAGCCGGAGAGAAAGTCGGGACCAAATTCCATGCAGGTTTCCATGCGCGTCTGAGAATGCAGTGGGCACGGACGCGCGCGGCCCGTGACCACCGCAAAAGTCTCGTTCGCAAGATAACTGCCGGATGACCGGAGCGAAGATTCGCTCGTGTTGACGATCACCGCACCGGGGCAGACGAACCTGCCGCGGGAACTACTCCCTTTTGGGTGAGTGGCGATTGTCGGTGGCCGGCATGGTCGCGGTCAAGCAACGCACAGAGCATCCTTGCCGTCGCAGTCGGCTAAAATGGCGGTTTTCCCCGCCGCGAGATTCCGTCATGAGTGCGCACGACATCCGTTCCGCCGTCCGTCCCGATCCCGATCAGCCGCTGCTCGACATCGCCGACTACGTCGTCGACTACCAGATCGACTCGAAGGAGGCCTACGACACCGCGCGCTACATGCTGCTGGATTCACTCGGTACCGCCATGCTGGCGATGAAGTTTCCCGAATGCGTGAAACACCTTGGTCCGCTGGTGCCGGGCGCCACGCTGCCGGGTGGTGCGCGCGTGCCGGGCACCAGTCATGAACTGGACCCGGCGCAGGCCGCGTTCGCCATCGGCACGCAGATCCGCTGGCTCGATTTCAACGACACCTGGCTGGCGGCCGAATGGGGCCATCCGTCGGACAACCTCGGCAGCATCCTGGCGGTGGGCGATTACCTCAGCCGCAAGGCGGAGCGCGAGGGCGGCCAGCCGCTCACCGTGCGCGACGTGCTGTCCTACGCCATCAAGGCGCACGAAATCCAGGGTTGCTACGCGCTGCTGAACAGTTTCAACCGGGTCGGCCAGGACCACGTGATCCTGGTGCGGCTGGCGTCCACCGCAGTGGCCACCGCGATGCTCGGCGGCAACAAGGAACAGATCACCACCGCCGTGTCACACAGCTGGATCGACAACGGTGCGCTGCGCACCTATCGCCATGCGCCGAACACCGGCCCGCGCAAGAGCTGGGCCGCCGGCGACGCCTGCCGCCGCGCGGTGACTCATGCGATCAACGCGGTCTATCGCGGCGTGGTCGGCTATCCGTCGGCGCTGTCGGCGAAGACCTGGGGTTTCTACGACGTGGCATTCAAGGGCAAGCCGTTCGAGTTTGAGCGTCCGTTCGGCAGCTACGTGATGGAAAACGTCCTCTTCAAGATCAGCTACCCGGCCGAGTTCCACGCGCAGACGGCGGTGGAGTGCGCGATGCAGCTGCATGGTGAAGTTGCTGACAGGATCGACCAGATCGAGAAGATCGTCATCGAGACGCAGGAAGCCGGCTGCCGCATCATCGACAAGACCGGCCCGCTGGCGAACTACGCCGACCGCGACCACTGCATTCAGTACATGGTGGCCGTGCCGCTGATCTTCGGTCGGCTGGTGGCCAGCGACTACAACGACGACGTGGCTGCCGATCCACGCATCGACGCGCTGCGCGACAAGATGACGGTTGTCGAGAATCCGCAATTTACGCGCGATTACTTCGACCCCGCCAAGCGCTATATCGGCAATTCGGTGCAGGTGTTCTTCAAGGACGGCAGCAGCACCGAGAAAGTTTCCATCGATTATCCGATCGGCCATCGCAAGCGTCGCGCCGAAGGCATTCCGGTACTGCTGCAGAAGTTCGAAGCCGCCATGCGCGGCCATCTGCCGGCGCACCAGGTCAAGGCGATCATGGCCGCGACGAAGGATCCGACGCAGTTGGACGCGATGCCTCTGCATCACTTCCTGGCGCTCTTCACATTGTAAAGACGATGTGAGTAGGACATTAAGGCAGGGACGGAAGCCGCGGAGGCTGCGACCCTGCCAACCGCTCGGCGTTCAACCAACGGACAGACGTGAGGACTGCATGTACCAGGCCATCACGAATCCGGAGGATTCAATTGTGCGCAAAACCAATAAACTTTCCTGAACGAAGCCTCACCAGCAAATGGTTCCATTGTCGTTAAACCGCTCCCTGCTTAACGATTTTGCTACAATCCCCGCCGCTTGCCGCATATAACGCCAAGCAGGGGCTGTAAAAGCTCTGAGTGACGTAGTTCAGTTCTGACGCGCGATTTCCGGTTGGGGTTGAACGGACGCGAAACCTAACAAATGAGGAGACACCTGATGAAACGTAAGGGCTTGTATTTTCTGATAGCGCTGGCCCTGGGCGGCGTAGGTGCCGTTCATGCGCAGAACACCACCACCACCGCTCCCGCCGATACCACAACCTCGGATATGGCCACCTCGTCCTATGACGGTCGCTGGTATATCGCACCGACCGTGGGTGGTTATTACAACGACACCGATCGCAACACCAATAGCCGTCAGTTCTATTACGGCCTGGGTGTGGGTCGCTTCATTTCGCCGAATGCATCCATTGACGTTTTTGCGGATCGCACCAAGCGCAAAGCGGACGGTGGCGGCAATTGGTCCAACAACGCTGTTGGCGCCGCAGTGCGTTTCTATGCGGGTGACTGGAACGCCTGGCGTCCGTACCTGCTGGCTGGCGTGATGGGCAGCAACCATCACAGCAGCGGCGACAGCGGCTGGTCCCCGGCGGCTGAACTGGGCGGCGGCGTCTCCAAGACGATTACCGACAGCTCCGACGTGCGTATCGAAGCCGGTTACCGTTATGACTGGGACAACAAGACCCAGCCCTCGCAGAACGGTTACGGCGACTGGTTCCTGGGCTTCAGCATCGTGTCGCGCTTCGGCGCTCCGGCTGCCGCTGCGGCCGCTCCGGTCGCTGCAACCCCGCCGCCGGCCGATTGCTCGACGATGGACAGCGACGGCGACAGCGTCAACGACTGCGACGACAAGTGCCCGGGCACTGCCGCCGGCACGATCGTCGGTCCGGACGGCTGCCCGCAGAAGGTCGTGATCGACCTGCGCGGCGTGAACTTCAAGTACGATCGCCCGAAGAAGGGTGAGACCGACATCTCGAAGTCGCTGGCCGAGCCGAGCGCCGATTCGATCGCCGTGCTGAACCAGGCCATCGACACCCTGCAGCGTTACCCGCAGGTGAAGGTGACGGTTGCCGGTTACACCGACTCGAAGGGCACCGATGAGTACAACCAGGCCCTGTCCGAGCGTCGCGCCTCGATCGTCTACAACTACCTGACCAGCCATGGCATCGATGCCAGCCGTCTGGAAGGCCCGATCGGCCACGGCGAGAGCAACCCGATCGGTGACAACGCCACCGACGCCGGTCGCGCGCAGAACCGTCGCACGGAGCTGCAGGTTCAGCAGTAATCGAACCGCAGTAACGCAGCAATGAAAAAAACCCGGCTCCGGCCGGGTTTTTTTTGCTTGTCAGCCGTCGATGCGGCGATACATTTCTTGTCGTACTGCGGCTCCGCCCTATACGCTAGCGCGATGCCTCGCCCGTCTTCCTTGCGTCCCGCCCGTCACGCTGTATCCACCGTGCAGCCGCCGCGGCATGGGCTGGCCCGCGTGCTGTCCAAGCTGGGTGCCTGCTCGCGCAGCCAGGCCGAGCAATGGATTCGTGCCGGCCGCGTCGGACTGGATGGACGCGTGGTCCGCGATCCGTATCATCCGACCCTGCTCGATCGGCAGCAGATCACCGTCGATGGACAGCCGGTGAAAAAAGCTGAGTGCGTCTACGTCGCCTTCAACAAACCACGGGGGCTCGTGGTCAGCGCGGCCGACGAGCACGGCCGCGCGACGGTCTACACCGCGCTGGCTGCTGCGGGCTTGCCGTGGCTGGGGCCGGTCGGTCGGCTGGACAAGGCCAGCGAAGGCCTGCTGTTGTTGAGCAATGACACTACCTGGGCGGCTGGCATCACCGATCCGGCCACGCACCTGGACAAGACCTACCACGTACAGGTGGCCGGTCAGCCGGACGCAGCGGTACTGGCCGCGATGCTGGCGGGTATCGACGATGCTGGCGACCTGCTGAAGGCGCGCCGGGCGACGCTGTTGCGTGCGGGCGAGAAGAATGCCTGGCTTGAGGTGGTGCTGGACGAAGGTCGCAACCGGCATATCCGCCGGTTGCTCGCTGCTCTGGGTTTCGACGTGCTGCGGCTGATCCGGGTGGCGATCGGGCCGCTTGCGTTGGGCGAGCTGGCGAAGGGGCAGTGGCGTCAGCTGAGTGCAGGCGAAGTGGGGGCGCTCGACACCCGTAAAGGCTGAGTGCCGTCAGCCGCCGATCACACCGAGCTTCCGACCCACCTTGGTGAACGCGGCAATCGCCCGATCGAGATGCTCGCGGGTGTGCGCCGCGCTCATCTGCGTGCGGATGCGTGCCTGGCCTTGCGGTACCACCGGGTAGAAGAAGCCGGTGACGTAGATGCCTTCCTCGAGCAGGGCGGTGGCCATCGCCTGCGCCTTCGGTGCGTCGTAGATCATCACCGGCACGATCGGGTGCACGCCCGGTTTGATGTCGAAGCCGGCGGCGGTCATCTGCTCGCGGAAGTAGCGCGTGTTTTCCTTGAGCCTGTCGCGCAGGTCGCCGGCGCTGGCCAGCATGTCGAATACCTTGATCGCGGCGGCGACCACGTGCGGCGGCAGCGAGTTGGAGAACAGGTACGGCCGCGAGCGCTGGCGCAGCAGCTCGATCACTTCCTTGCGGCCGGTGGTGAAGCCGCCCAGCGCGCCGCCGAGCGCCTTGCCCAGGGTGCCGGTGAAGATGTCGATCTTGTCCATCACGCCGTTGACTTCGGCCGAGCCGCGGCCGGTATCGCCGAGGAAGCCGGTGCAGTGGCATTCGTCGATGTGCACCATCGCGTCGTATTTCGCGGCCAGTGCGGTGATCTGGTCGAGCTTGGCGATGAATCCGTCCATCGAGAACGCGCCGTCGCTGCTGATCAGCTTGGTGCGTGCGCCGGCGGCGTCGGCCGCCTGCAGCTGCTTCTCCAGGTCGGCCATGTCGCTGTTGGCGTAGCGGAAGCGCTTGGCCTTGCACAGGCGGATGCCGTCGATGATCGAGGCGTGGTTCAGCGCGTCGGAGATCACCGCGTCTTCCTCGCCCAGCAGCGGTTCGAACAGGCCGCCGTTGGCGTCGAAGCAGGCGGCGTAGAGGATGGTGTCCTCGGTGCCGAAGAACGCCGCAATCTTCGCTTCCAGCTGCTTGTGCAGATCCTGCGTGCCGCAGATGAAGCGCACGCTGGCCATGCCGAAGCCGTGCGTATCCAGCGCGTCCTTGGCGGCCTGGATCACTTCGGGGTGATCGGCGAGGCCGAGGTAGTTGTTGGCGCAGAAGTTCAGCACCTTGCGACCGCCTTCCAGCTCGATCTCGGCCGATTGCGGCGAGGTGATGATGCGCTCGGCCTTGAACAGGCCCTGTTCGCGGATGGCGTCGAGTTCGCTGGCGTAGCGCGCCTTGGCTGAGTAGCTCATGGGGAATTCCGGCGGTGGGCAAAGCGCCATTGTAGGACCCCAGCCGATCGTCGCGCATGCGGATCGCGCTGCGCGACGATCAATGCAGACCGAAATCCGCGCGCGTGCTCTTGCCCTTGTCATTGATGCCCGAGGCGTCGAGCCTAGGTGGCTTGATCGCGATCCGCTTGTCGTCCAGCTTGCCGTGCAGCCAGTCCTGCACGGCGGCGGCGCGGCGCTCGGCCAGCGCGCGCATCGCGGCGGCGTCCGTGTCCACGTGGGTTTCCAGCAGGCTGCGCATTTCGTCCGGTTCCAGCGACTTGCTGAGGCCGAGGACGTTCTTCGGTTTCTCGAAGTCGGCATGGCGGTAGGCGCGTCGCAGATAGCGCTCGTATTCGTCGGGCGTCACTGTCACCTCGGTCAGCGTCGTCGCCGCGGCGTCCGCGGCGGCCTCGTCGCCCGACTCCTTGGCGAGTTTTTCACGGCGAACCAGGTCGTCCACGGTCACCTTGCGCAAGCCGGCTTCGTCCAGCGACGGATCCACCCGGCCGCTGATGTCCAGGGTGAGTGCGGGCTTGCGGCCGAGCATCTGCACGATCTGGCCAAGGCGATCCTTGGCGGACCCATCCAGCACGGCCGAGCCCGGCGCGAACTCGACGTAGCCGAGATCCTCGTGGCCGCCGCCGAACGCCGAGGCGAGCAGGCGGAACGGCGCGGTGGCCGCCTTGGCGATGAGGTTGCCGAACGCGCGCATGATCATGCTGCCGAGGCTGAACTGCGGATCGTCCAGCGAGCCGGACACCGGCACGTTCACGTCGATATTGCCCTCGGCATCCTTCAGCAGGGCCACCGCCAGCTTCACCGGCAGGTGCGACACGCCCGGGCTGTCCGTGCGCTCGCCGAAGGTCAGCTGGGTGATGAAGATGTGGTTGTCGGCGGTGAGCTTGCCCTGCTCCAGCAGGTAGTGCACGTCGGCGGTCAGTCGGCCCTTGGTGATGGGGTAGCCGGTGTACTTGCCGGAGTAGGCGCTGAGCCGGGTCAGCTCGACGTCGGTCGCCTTGCCCTTGATGTCGAGGAAGGCCACCGGCACCAGCGGGTTGATGCTGCCGCTGATGTCCACCGGCGAGGCATCGTCCAGCTTCGCCTGCGCTACCAGTTCCGCCGGCGGTTCGCCGGCCGTAGTGCCGAACGCACCGATCCTGCCGGTGAGGCTGGTGAGGTTGGCGGTGTAGTTGGGCTTGATGAAGTTGTCGGTGTAGTTGAGCTGGCCATTGGCCAGGGTGACTTCGCCGATATGGACGTCCGCGGCGGGCGTCGTGGATGCGCCGGACACCGGCTGCGGCGCCGCCGGTGCGTTGTTCGCGGCACGTGTCACCGATACCGGCGCCTGCTCGCCAGTGGAGATCACGTCCGACAGGTTCAGGCGCCCGTTGCTGTTGACGATGACGCGCGCGTAGAACGCATCCAGTACCAGTCCGCCCATATGCACGCGTGGCGTGCCCTCGCCGTAACGCAGGTCGATGCGCGAGCCGCGCAGCGAGCGCCAGCGCATGAAGTCGTCGCCGGTGAGCTTGTCCTGCATGCGCACGCGCTCGAACGCAGCGTCGCCCTTGAAGTCGAAGCGTGGCTCGGATCGACGGCCGTCGTAGTGCAGCTTGCCGGCGCTGCTGAGGCGCGCGCTGGTGACCTGCACGTTCAACGGCACGCTGGCATAGGGCACGAAGCCGGCGACGTCGAGCCGCTTGGTGACCACTTGCAGGTCGGCCACCGTGGGCAGTGGCTGCACCGTGCCCGTGGCGGCGAAGCTGCCTTTGTTGATGCGGCCTTCCAGCTTGATCCGGCGCGGCTGGTCGAGCTTGTCGCTGAGTTCTTCGATAGTGCCGTTGAGCGCTTCGATGAGCAGCGGTATCGGCTTGGCGCCATCGATGCTGCGGTCGGTGAGGCGCAGCGAACCCTGTTCGAGACCGAGGCGGGCGATGCTCCAGCGCCATGCCGGACCTTCGTCGTTGCTGGATGCGGCGTGCTTGCTGGCGAACAGGCTAGCCAGGTCGACTCGGTTGTCGCGCTCGCGCACCGCGTCGATCTGCAGGCCGTTCGCCGTGACCTTGTTCAGTTGCGCGTTGCGGGCGGCCAGATCGAGGCTGACGATGCCGGCATCCAGCTTGCGCCAGGCCACCGGCACGGCCTGTCCCTTGACCTGCGGTTCCAGCGCGAAATCGCTGACGCCGAGTCGGGCCGGCCCGATGCGCACATTGAATGCCTTGCCCCAGTCCAGCCGCAGCTGCCCGCTGGCGTCGAGCTTGCCTTTCGCGATGCGTGCGGCGGTGGCGGATGCGGCCAGTGCCTGCAGCGGCGCAAGTGCCACCTGTTTCAGTTCGAGCGTGCCGGCGTAATGGCTGGCGGCGAGATCGACGTCGCCCCGCATGCCGAGGTTGCCGCCGGCGAACTGACTGGACAGGTCGAGCTTGCCGGCCGGTCCGGCGATCGTGCCCAGGCCGAGCAGGTTGCCGTGCAGTTTGGTCAGCTGCAGCTTGGCCTGGCTGGCATCGGTGTAGGTGAGCGCACTGTCCTGCAGCGTGAGCGCAGCGATGCGCAGGTCGGTGGGCGGCGCCTTGTCATCGGCGTTGGCCGGAGGCGACATGAGGGTATCGAGGTTACTGTGGCCGCCGGCACGCTGTGTGTAGAACAGCGCGGCGCGCTCCAGCTGCATCGCACCGAAGTGGTAGCGCGAGACCAGCGGTTGCACGTCGGTCAGTTCGATGTTGCCGTGTCCCAGCCGGGCGATGGCTTCGCCGCGGCTGCTGTCGAGCACGAGGTCGTCCACTTGCAGGTTGCCGGTGAGCTGCAGCTGCGGCGTCGGCTGCGTCTGCACGAAGTGCAGGGACAGCTTGCCGCTGAGCAGACCCTTGGGAATCGCCACCGGCATCGCCGCCGGCACGTAGCCGAGGTAGCGCGGCAGGTCGAGCCGGTCGAGCTGGAAGCCGATGGTCGACTCGCGATTGCTGGCGAACGGCTTGGTCTGGCCGTCGATGCGCAGCGGGCTGCCGTCGACCGTCATGGCCAGCAGTGGCTGCACGAAGATGTCAGCGGAGCTGGGCAGGTTGGCCAGGAACGGGATGCCCAGTTCGAGCTTCTCGACATGGTGCTGCGCGTCCAGCAGGCGGTCGTCGAAGCGGATGTCGCCGCCGTGGACGCTGATGTTGGAGAGCGAGAATCGTGCCGGCTGGCTGTCCGCCGGCGCCGGTTTCGCGGTGAAGCGTTCGATCAGGTCGGTGAAGTTGAAGCGCTGGTCCTTGCCCCGCGTGATGGCGATCCGTGGCTGATCGAGCCGCAGTTCGTCCAGCACCGGGGCCAGGTGGAACAGCGAGCTCCACGACGCATTGACCGTGAGCTGGTCGATGTCGACGAACGGGGTCTGGCCGTCCGCCTCGGGCAGGTGCAGCTTGTCGACCCGCAGGTTCAGCGTGAACGGATTGAAGCGCACCTGGCCGAGACTCAGCGGCCGTCCCAACGTCTCCACGGAATGGTTCTGCAGGTAGTTGCGCAGCAGTGGCGGGGCGGCAAGGAAGCCGAGCAGGGCGTAGACCAGCAGCACGGCGGCGAGAATCGCGGCGATACGGCGGGCGCGCCGTGAGTGACTCAGCTGTTGCGCACGCGTGCGTGCGGAACCCCAGGCTGCACGCAAAGACGCGCGCAGCCGCGACAAGCTCGACCCGGACATACCGACTCCCTGGAAATGCTGAATGGCTTGGTTTGGCCCGCTTCGCCTTCGTGGCTGGGCAGGCCGCTAGCGGAATCTACCGCGACCGGGCTTAACGCGGGAACACCGCCCGCGGCCTTCAGACAGGTCGCGAGCGGTCAGGGTCAGTGGTTCGGATCGTGCAACGACTGACCGTTGTGTCGTGGCTCAATGCCAGGAACAGACGACCTTGCCGCAGGTGCCGGCATCCATCAGGTCGAAGCCTTTCTGGAAGTCGTCGATATGGATCTGGTGGGTCAGCACTTTCTGCAGCGGGAAACCGGTCAGCACCATCTGGGTCATCTTGTACCAGGTCTCATACATGCGCCGGCCGTAGATGCCCTGCAGCGTGAGGCCCTTGAAAATCACCCGATCCCAGTCGATGCCGGCACCCTTGGGCTGGATGCCGAGCAGGGCGATCTTGCCGCCGTGGTACATGCAGTCGAGCATGTCGTTGAACGCGCGCGGGTTGCCGCTCATCTCCAGGCCCACGTCGAAGCCCTCCATGTGCAGGTCCTTCATCACGTCTTTCAGCGACTGCTTGGACACGTTGACAACGCGGGTGGCGCCCATGTCGGCGGCCAGCTTCAGGCGATAGTCGTTGACGTCGGTGACCACCACGTTGCGCGCGCCCACGTGCTTGGCGATGCCGGCGGCGATGATGCCGATCGGGCCGGCGCCGGTGATCAGCACGTCCTCGCCGATCATGTCGAATTCCAGCGCGCAGTGCGCGGCGTTGCCATACGGATCGAAGAACGCGGCCAGCTCGGACGGGATCTGGTCCGGGATCGGCCACAGGTTCGAGGCCGGCATGGTCATGTATTCGGCAAACGCGCCGTTGCGGTTCACGCCGATGCCGATCGTGTTCGGGCACAGGTGCTGGCGGCCGGCGCGGCAGTTGCGGCAATGGCCGCAGACGATGTGACCTTCGGCCGAGACGCGATCGCCGATCTTGTAGCCGGTCACGCCGGGGCCGATCTCCGCGATGCGACCGACGAACTCGTGGCCGATGGTGAGGCCCGGCTTGATCGTGCGCTGGCTCCACTCGTCCCACTTGTAGATGTGCAGGTCGGTGCCGCAGATCGCGGTCTTCTCGATCTTGATCAGCACCTCGTTCGGGCCGACCTGCGGCAGCGGCACTTCTTCCATCCAGATGCCCTGTTCGGGCTTGCGCTTGACCAGGGCTTTCATCGTCTGCGGCATGGGGAATCCATCGGTTGGCTCGCGAAGCGGGCGGGGAAACGGCAATTATAGAACGCGCTCGCCGGTGGCGGCTTTCGCGCGGACATCTTGCCGGCGGCGCCCCGGCAAACTATGGTCGCAAGTTTATGCGATGGCTCACGAGGGCGGATTCGATGCGATTGAAAAGGATGCTGTGGTCCACTGCGGTGGCGATGTCACTCAGCCCGCTGGCACAGGCGGACGAGGGCATGTGGATGCCGTCGCAACTGCCGTCGATCGGCCAGCAGTTGAAGGTCGCCGGCTACCAAGGCGACCCTGCGGCGCTGGCCGAACTGACCCGTCCGCCGCTCAGCGCGGTGGTCAAGGTCGGTGGCGCTACCGGCGCCTTCGTCAGCGACCAGGGCCTGGTGTTGACCAACCACCACGTCGCGTTCGGGGTGATCCAGTACAACAGCAACGCGCAGCGCAACCTGATCGAGCAGGGTTATGTGGCGGGCAATCGCAGCGAGGAACTGCCGGCCAATCCGGACTTCCGCCTGCGCGTCACGGTCGGCTTCGACCAGGTCACCGACCAGGTATTGGCCCACGCCCGCGGCAAGACCGGTCGGGCTTATTACGACGCGGTGGATGCGGCGAGCAAGACGCTGGTCGCCGCCTGCGAACGCGAGGACGGCATGCGCTGCAGTGTCGCCAACATGTTCTACGGTCGCGACTTCTACCTGGTGAAGCAGCTGGAGCTGCGCGACGTACGGCTGGTCTACGCGCCGCCGCGCGCGATCGGCAACTACGGCGACGAGGTGGACAATTTCATGTGGCCGCGCCACAGCGGCGACTTCACCGTGCTGCGTGCCTACGTCGGGCCGGACGGCAAGCCGGCGGATTACTCGAAGGACAACAAGCCCTACACGCCGCCCGCGCATCTGCAGATCGCCCGCGAAGGCGTCAACGCCGGCGATTACGTGATGCTCGCCGGCTATCCCGGTACCACTTATCGCCATCGCAGTGCTGCCGAGTTCGCCGACCAGGTGCAGTGGCGCCTGCCGGCGGCGGTGGCGGCGATGAAGCAGCTGCAGGACGCGATCGAGGATGCCGGTGCGGCGGACGAGCAGGCGAAAATCCGCTACGCCTCGCAGCTGCAGTCGCTGAAGAATGGCATCAAGCGTTTCAGCGGCGAGCTGGAAGGCCTCCAGCGCAGCGACGCGGTCAGCGTGCGGCAAAAGGATGAAGCGGCGATGCTGGCCTGGCTGGACAAGCAGGGTACGGCGAAGTCGCTGCGTCCGCAGATCGACGCGGCGATGAACCTGATCGCCGACGGCAAGGCCACCCGCGAGCGCGACCTGTTGTTCGGCCTGATCCAGTCGCAGACCCAGCTGATGCGCTCGGCGCTGCGCCTGCAGCGGCTCGCGTACGAGCGCGCCAAGCCCGATGCCGAGCGCGAGGACGGCTACCAGCAGCGCGACGAGGAGCTGATCGCCAGCCAACTGCGGCAAGTGCAGCGCCGCTACGATCCGGCCGTCGAGAAGCGCCTGCTGAGCGCGCTGCTGACCCGTTACCAGCAATTGCCCGCCGCGCAGCACGTGGCGGAGTTCGATGCCGCGTTCGGCCGTACCGCGGCCGAGCTGACAGCTATCCTGGATCGCGTTTACGCCACCACCAGACTCGGCGACGAGGCGCAGCGCCTGCGTTGGATGGACACTGACGCAACGGAGCTGGCCACGGCCGACGACAGCCTGCTGCAACTGGCGGCGAAGCTGCAGCCTGCGCTGCTGCGCATCGACGACGAACGCAAGGCACGCGACGGCGACCTGCTGCGTCTGCGCCCGGCCTACATGCAGGCACTGATCGCCTATCGCGAGCAGCAGGGCCGCGCGGTCTATCCGGATGCGAACTCCACCTTGCGCGTGAGCTACGGCAAGGTCACCCCGCTGAAGGCGCGAGACGCGGTGGGCTACGAGCCGCTGACCAGCACCGCCGGCATCGTCGAGAAGAACACCGGCGTGGTGCCGTTCGATGCGCCGAAGCCGCTGCTCGACGCGATCGCCGAGGGCGACTACGCCGGTTACCTGGATCCGAAGTCCGGCACCATGCCGGTGAATTTCCTCAGCAACCTCGACACCACCGGCGGCAATTCCGGCTCGCCGGTGCTGAATGCGAAGGGCGAACTGGTCGGGCTGAATTTCGACAGCAACTGGGAGGCGGTCAGCGCCAGCTGGATGTTCGATCCGCGTTACAAGCGGGCAATCCACGTCGACATGCGCTACATGCGCTGGCTGATGGACAAGGTTTATCCGGCGCCGTGGCTGCTGCAGGAGCTGGGCGTGCCGGTGCGCTGAGTGTCGCATGCATGACTTGCGGCATATGCCGCAGTCGCCCGGCTCGGGCATAAGTCGAAAGTTATTGCGTCACTTTTGCCGGCCTCCCGGGGCCGGCTTTCATCAGGAGATTCCCGTGCGCCGTCTATTGCTCGCTGCCGCTGTATCCATCGGCCTCATTTCGTCCGCCCATGCCGTCGAAGGCATGTGGCAGCCCGCCCAGCTGCCGGGCATCGCCGCCACGCTGCAGCAGCACGGCCTGAAGCTCGATCCGAAGACGCTGACCGATCTCACCGCTTATCCGATGGGCGCGATCGTGAGCCTCGGCGGCTGCACCGCCTCGTTCGTCTCCCCCGAAGGCCTGGTGGTGAGCAACCACCACTGCGTCTACGGCGCGCTGCAGCTGAACTCCACGCCGGAGAACAGCCTGATCGAGAAGGGCTTTCTGGCAAAGACCCAGGCGGACGAGCTCTCCGCCGGCCCGTCCTCGCGCATCTTCGTCACCGAGGAAATCCGTGACGTCACCAAGGCGATCACCGCCAAGCTCAACGACACGATGAGTGGTGCCGAGCGCTACAAGGCGATCGAGCAGGCGATCAAGGAGCAGGTCAAGGCGTGCGAGAGCGACGGTTACCGCTGCGACGTCTACACCTTCCACGGCGGTTACAGCTACCAGCTGATCAAGCAGTTGGAGATCAAGGACGTGCGCCTGGTCTACGCGCCGCCGGAATCGATCGGCAAATTCGGCGGCGACGTCGACAACTGGATGTGGCCGCGCCACACCGGCGACTTCGGCTACCTGCGCGCCTACGTATCGAAGGACGGCGAGTCGGCTGCTTTCTCGAAGGACAACGTGCCGTACCGGCCGAAGCACGTGCTCAAGGTGAATCCGCACGGCGTGGAAGCGGGCGACTACGTGATGGTGGTCGGCTATCCGGGCCGTACCAACCGCTATCGCCTCGCCGATGAGGTGAAGAGCTCGATCGACTGGGTCTACCCGACCCAGATCAAGGTGTACGAGGACACGCTTAACATCATCAACACCGCTGGCAAGGCCGATCCCAAGGTGGCGGTGAAGTACGCCAGCATGGTCGCGGGCCTGAACAACTACCTGAAGAACTTCGGTGGCCAGCTCGAAGGCCTGCATCGTGCCGACGCAGTCGCGGTGAAGCGCGCGCAGGAGGCACAGTTGGAGGCCTGGCTGAAGCAGCAGGGCGGCGCCGAGAACACCGCGCTGGCGGCCGACATCGGCAAGCTGCGCCAGCAGATCGCCGCCGACCAGGCCAATCGCGAACGTGACCTGGCCATCAGCCTGGTGAACCGCGCCTCGCTGTTCAGCACCGCGGTGCGCCTGACCCATCTGGCGAAGGAGCGGCCGAAGGCCGATCTCGCGCGCGATGCCGGTTACCAGGAACGCGACTGGGTGCGCATCGAGGGCGGCCTGAAGCAGATGGATCGTCGCTTCGATCCGGGCGTCGACCAGCAGTTCATGGTCTATGGCCTCGAGCGCTACGTGGCCTTGCCGCAGGCGCAGCGCCTGCCTGCGCTGGACGCCTGGCTCGGTGATGCGAAGACCGCGGCTGCGATCAAGGCCAAGGTCGCCGCGCTGTACGCCGGCAGCAAACTGGACAACGTCGACGAGCGCATGAAGTGGTTCAGCGCCGACAGCAAGGCCATCGACGCCAGCAACGACAGCATGCTCAAGCTCGCCCGCGCGGTGCAGCCGCAGCTGAAGACGCTGGAAGACCAGGCCGACGCGCGTGATGGCGAGCTGAGCAAGCTGCGCCCGCGCTACATGCAGGCGATGATCGCGTGGAAGGATTCGCAGAAGCTGCCGGTCTACCCGGACGCGAACAGCTCGCTTCGCGTCACCTTCGGCAACGTGCAGGGCGTGGCGCCGCGCGACGGCGTCAGCTACGCGCCGTTCACCACCGCACAGGGCATCGTCGAGAAGGACACCGGCGTCGAGCCTTTCAACTCGCCCAAGGCCGAGCTGGCCGCGATCAAGGTCAAGGCGTTCGATGGTTATGCCTCGCCGAAGCTGGGCACGCTGCCGGTCAACTTCCTCGCCGACCTGGACATCACCGGCGGCAACTCCGGCTCGCCGGCGATGGACGCGAACGGCCAGCTGGTCGGCCTGGCGTTCGACGGCAACTGGGAGTCGGTCAGTGGCGACTGGCTGTTCAATCCGCAGCTCAACCGCTCGATCCAGGTCGACGTCCGCTACATGCTGTGGGTGATGCACCACCTCGATCATGCCGACAACCTGCTGAAGGAAATGGGCGTGCCGGCGAAGTAAGCCGCTCGTTCGCGCAAGTCCCGGGGCCCGCGTCGTCGACGCGGGCCTCTTGCGTTGCGGCAACCTCTAAACTAACGCCATGCCGATCGACCGCCGTCCCCTCGCCATCTTCCTGATGGGCCCCACCGCCTCCGGCAAGACCGCGCTGGCGTGCGGGCTGAGCGAGCAGTTTCCGCTGGATCTGGTCAGCGTCGATTCGGCGCTGGTCTACCGCGGCATGGACATCGGCACGGCGAAGCCCGATCCGGCGATGCTGGCGCGCTGCCCGCATGCGCTGGTCGACATCCGCGATCCCGGCCAGCCGTATTCGGCGGCGGATTTCTGCGCCGATGCATTGCCGGTGATGCAGCGGATCAGCGCGCGAGGCAGGGTGCCGCTGCTGGTCGGCGGTACCGGGTTGTACTTCCGCGCGTTGCAGCAGGGACTGTCCGATCTGCCGGAAGCCGCCCCGGCGACCCGCGCGCGACTGGCCGCCGAAGCGCAGCAACTCGGCTGGCCGGCCATGCATGCGCGACTGGCGACCCTCGATCCGGCCGCCGCCAGCCGGATCGGCTGCAACGACGTGCAGCGCCTGCAGCGCGCACTGGAAGTGATCGAACTGACTGGTCGGCCGTTGTCCGAGTTGCAGCGCGGCGCGACGGCGGCGCGCTTTCCGTGGCGCGTGCTCAAGCTGGCCCTGATGCCGATCGACCGGCGCGTGCTGCATGAGCGCATCGCTCGACGTTTCGACGCGATGCTGGCGGAGGGTTTTCTGGAGGAAGTGCGCGCGCTGCGAATGCGCGGCGACCTGCACGCCGATCTGCCGGCGATCCGCGCGGTCGGCTATCGGCAGGCGTGGGAACACCTGGGTGGCCTGACCGACTTGGCCGAATTTCGCGACCGTGCCATCTACGCCACCCGCCAGCTGGCCAAGCGGCAGATCACCTGGCTGCGCAGCGACTACGGCGCACGCCTGTTCGACCCGGACCAGCCCGGTCTGGCCACCCGTGCCGCGGCGGCCGCACAGCTGTTTCTGGACGGACCGGGCGGGCCAGCGCCGCCAGCGTGACCCAGTGCACTTGCACGGCGCAAAAATCTTCTTTCATCAAGTATTTGAAAGCAGCTAACATCCCCGCATGTTGGACCGGGCGCCGTCGGCGTTTTTTCTCCGGTCTGTCCGTGGCAAGGGGAGAACAAGAAATGTCCAAGGGGCAGTCGTTGCAGGATCCGTTTCTGAATGCATTGCGGCGCGAACGCGTGCCGGTAGCCATTTATCTGGTCAACGGCATCAAATTGCAGGGGACGGTAGAGTCGTTCGACCAGTTTGTGGTGTTGCTGCGCAACCAGGTGAGCCAGATGGTCTACAAGCACGCCATCTCCACCGTGGTGCCGAGCCGCAACGTACGTATCGGCAATGGCCACGACGGCCATGATGGCCACGACCATCAATCCGACGCGCCAGCCACATCCGCCGACGCGGACGCTTGATAGAGGGGCGCTCCGCCCGCATGAAGTGGGTCTGCTCCCGAAGGATCACACCCACTAGTGTTCGATAGACAAAAGAAAGGCGATCGCGCCGTCCTGGTTCTGCCGCATTCCCGCGGCGACGGCGACACCGCGCGTCGTGCCGAGGAATTCGCCGAGCTGGTGAAGTCTGCCGGGGCCGAGGTGCTTGGCGTGATCAGTGCCCGCGTCGAGGATCCCAACCCGCGCTACTACATCGGCACCGGCAAGGCGAACGAGGTGGCCGAAGCGGCACGGGCGCTGGAGGCCGACCTGGTGCTGGTCGACCACGTGCTGACCCCGGTGCAGGAACGCAACCTGGAAAAACACCTGGGCATCCGCGTGGTCGACCGCGCCGGCCTGATCTTGGACATCTTCGCCCAGCGCGCCCGTTCGCACGAAGGCAAGCTGGAAGTGGAGCTGGCCCAGTTGAAGCACCTGGCCACCCGGCTGGTGCGCGGCTGGACCCACCTGGACACCCAGCGTGGCGGCGCCATCGGCAACCGCGGTCCCGGCGAGACCCAGCTGGAGACCGACCGCCGCCTGCTCGGCGAGCGGGTCAAGATGCTCACCAAGCGGCTGGAAAAGGTGCAGACCCAGCGCGGCCAGCAACGCCGCGCGCGGCTGCGCAACACGGTGCCGCGCGTGGCCCTGGTCGGCTACACCAACGCCGGCAAGTCGACCCTGTTCAATGCGCTGACCACCGGTGACGTCTACGCCGCGGACCTGCTGTTCGCCACGCTGGACCCCACCGTGCGCAAGCTGGAAGACTTGAGCTGCGGCCCGGCGGTGCTGGCCGATACCGTCGGCTTCATCCGCGAGCTGCCGCACGACCTGGTCGCCGCGTTCCGCGCCACCCTGGCCGAGGCGCGCGACGCCGACCTCCTGTTGCACGTCAGCGACGCCGCCGACGAGGAGCGTGAGCGCCTGCATCACGTAGTCGACAAGGTGCTGGAGGAAATCGACGCCGGCGACGTGCCGCAGCTGCACGTGATGAACAAGATCGACCTGGCCGGCACCGAACCGCGGATCGAACGCGACGGCACCGGCAAGCCGGTGCGGGTGTGGCTGTCCGCTGCCACTGGTGCCGGGCTGGACCTGCTGCGCCAGGCGCTGGGCGAGCTGCTCGGCGGCGAGCGGGTGCAGTCGGCGCTGCAGTTGCCGTTGTCGGCCGGGCGCCTGCATGCGCGGTTGAAGGCCGCCGGTGCGATCACCGGTGAGACGGTGGACGAGCATGGCTGGCAGCTGCGCATCGACGCGCCGCGCAGCGTGATCGCCCCGCTCGGCGGCAACCCGACCGAGACTCAATTGCTCCGTCAACTGCTGGCTGTGGCGGAATGACGCCAGCACGCGACGCGCGGCGCCAGCCGCGCTCTGCTAGAATCCCCGGTGTTTGCGCGGCCCCTGAAGGCGGCTGGCGCGGCACCCGACAGCTTTGGCTGAATCTCATGTGTAACCCGGTGCAACGCGTGTTCCGGCCGTGGTTGCCGGCCTCCCGACGGCCCCTAGGAGACTGACTCGTGGCATGGAATGAACCCGGCAACAACGGGCAACGTGATCCCTGGAACAGGAATCGCAAGGGCGGCAAGTCGCCGCTGGACGATCTGCTCAACAATGCCAGGAACCGCCTGGGCAAGATGGGGCAGGGCCCCGGCAGCATCCTCACCGGTGTGGCGGTGGTGCTGGTGGTCGGCCTGCTGTTCAGCAGCTACACCATCATCGGCGCGCGCCAGGCGGGCGTGGTACTGCGCTTCGGCGAGTATTCGCGCACCTTGCCGCCCGGCTTCCATCTGAAGCTGCCGCAGCCGATCGAGTCGGTCACCAAGGTCGAGGCCACGCGGATCCGCTCGGTCACCGACAAGGTGGCGATGCTGACCAAGGACGAGAACATCATCACGATCGACTTCACCGTGCAGTACCAGGTGGACGATTCGCGCAAGTACCTGTTCTCGCTGAACGACCCGGACGGCACTATCGGCGCCGCCGCCGAAGCCGCCGTGCGCTCGGCGATCGGCAGCAGCGACATGGACCAGATCCTGTCCGCCGCCGGCGCCAGCCTGGTCGCCCAGGCGCAGGAAACCCTGCAGAAAACCCTGGACACCTACGACTCCGGCCTGCGCGTCACCGAAGTCAGTTTCCAGAACGTGGCGCCGCCGAACGAGGTGAGGGACGCGTTCGACGACGTCAACAACGCCCGCGAAGACAAGCAGAGTATCGAAAACGCCGCCCTGGCCTACGCCAGCAAGGTGGTACCGGTGGCGCGCGGCGATGCCGCGCGCATCGCCGCCGAGGCGTCCGGCTACAAGGCCGAGCGCGTTGCCCGTGCCACCGGTGACGCCGCGCGCTTCGAATTGTTGCTGAAGGAATACAAGGTCGCGCCGGAAGTGACCCGCAAGCGGCTGTGGCTGGAAACGATGGAACAGGTGATGGCGAAGAACCCCAAGGTGATCGACGGCTCCGGCGGTCGCAACATCATCAACCTGCCGGCGCTGCAGGGCTCGCCGACCGTGGCGCAGCCTGAGGCGGGCACTGTCGGTGCGGTGGTGTCGCCGCCGACCGGCAATGCGGCCGACAAGGGGGCGCAGCCATGATGAGGATCGGTTCCATCGTCGTCGCGGCCTTGGTGCTCCTGCTCGGCCTCAACAGCATGTTCGTGGTCAGCGAAGGGCACAGCGCGCTGCTGCTGCAGTTCGGCCGCATCGTGCGCACCGACTACCAGCCGGGCCTGCACTTCAAGCTGCCGGTGATCCAGCAGGTGATGCATTTCGACAAGCGCATCCTGTCGCTGGACGCGCCGCCGGAGCGCTATTTCACCTCCGAGAAGAAGAGCGTCAACGTCGACTTCTACGTGAAGTGGCGCGTCGCCGACAACGCCGCGTACTACCGCGCCACCGGCGGCGACCAGCTGCAGGCGGCACAGCGGCTGACCCCGATCGTGAAGGACGCGCTGCGCTTCGAGTTCAACGCGCGCACCTTGCCCGACCTGATCTCCGGCGGACGCAAGGACATCACCGAACGCGTGCGTGCACAGACCGACACCTCGGCACGCAAGAACCTCGGCATCGCCGTGGTCGACGTGCGCATCAAGCGCATCGACCTGCCGAACGAGGTCAGCGAATCGGTGTACAAGCGCATGCGTGCCGAGCGCCTGCAGTTGGCCAACGAACTGCGCTTCACCGGCCAGGAATCGGCCGAGACGATCCAGGCCGACGCCGATCGCCAGGGCCAGGTGCTGCGCGCCGATGCCCAGCGTGACGCGGCCAAGATCCGCGGCGAGGGCGACGCGCAAGCGGCGGGCATCTACGCGCAGGCGTACAACCAGGATCCGGAATTCTTCACGTTCTACCGCAGCCTGGCCGCGTACCGTACCTCGTTCGAGGATGGCAAGGGCGTGCTGATCATGAAGCCCGACGACGAGTTCCTGCGCTACTTCGAACAGCCCGCGCAGAAACGCTGAGTCGACCCCGATGCATCAGCTGGCTGCCGCGTTGTGCCTGATGCTGGTGATCGAGGGTCTGCTGCTGTTCGCGGCGCCGCAAGGCTGGCAGGCGATGGTGCGCGAGGCGCTGAAACTGCCGCCGCGCACCTTGCGGCTGTTCGGCGCCGGTGCGATGGTGACCGGCCTGGTGCTGTTGCAGTTTTTTCATTGATACGTGTGGTCCCGCCAACGGGACGCCATACACCTGAGCGAGAACATCTCGGAGTAATGCAGCATGGGCAAGTCAGTAGTCATTCTGGGTGCGCAGTGGGGCGACGAGGGCAAGGGCAAGATCGTCGACCTGCTGACCGAGCGGGTCAGCGCGGTGGCGCGCTTCCAGGGCGGCCACAACGCCGGCCACACGCTGGTGATCAAGGGCAAGAAGACCGTGCTGCACCTGATTCCCTCGGGCATCCTGCGCGAAGACGCGCTGTGCCTGATCGGCAATGGCGTGGTGTTGTCGCCGGCTGCGCTGATGACCGAAATCGCCGAACTCGAAGCGAACGGTGTCGAGGTGCGTTCGCGCGTCAAGATCAGCCCGGCCACGCCGCTGATCATGCCGTACCACATCGCGGTGGATAAGGCCCGCGAGATCGCCGCCGGCGGCAAGGCGATCGGCACCACCGGCCGCGGCATCGGCCCGGCCTACGAGGACAAGGTTGCGCGCCGCTCCATCCGCGTGGCCGATCTGATGTATCCGCACGAATTGCCGGCGCTGCTGAAGACCGCCGTCGATTACCACAACTTCATCCTCACCCAGTGGCTGAAGGCCGAACCGGTCGACTACGACGCCGTGCTGAAGGACGCGCTGGCCTGGGGCGAGTACATCCGTCCGCTGGTCGACGACGTCGCCACCATCCTGCACGACGTGCGCAGGGACGGCGGCAACATCCTGTACGAAGGCGCGCAGGGCGCGCTGCTCGACATCGACCACGGCACCTATCCGTACGTCACCTCGTCCAACACCACCATCGGCGGCGCGCTCGCCGGTACCGGCGTGGGCGTGGGCGACATCGACTACGTGCTGGGCATCTGCAAGGCCTACGCCACCCGCGTCGGCAGCGGCCCGTTCCCGACCGAGCTCAACGACGACATGGGCGAGCTGCTGCGCAAGAAGGGCAACGAGTTCGGCGCCAGCACCGGCCGCCCGCGCCGCTGCGGCTGGATCGACCTGGTCGCGCTGAAGCGTGCTACCCAGATCAATGGCATCAACGGCCTGGCCATCACCAAGCTCGACGTGCTCGACGGCCTGGACACGGTCAAGGTGTGCATCGCCTACGAATACCGCGGCAAGCGCCGCGAACTGGCCCCGCTCGACGCGGACGGCTGGGACGAGTGCAAGCCGGTCTACCTGGAATTCCCCGGCTGGCAGGAATCCACCGCCGGCATCCGCGACTGGAACCAGCTGCCGCCCGCCGCCCGCGCCTACCTGCGTGCGGTCGAGGAACTCTCCGGCTGCCGTCTGGCCCTGGTCGCCACCGGTGCCGATCGCGACGACACCATCGTGCTGGACGATCCGTTCGCCTGAGCGCCCGCCACACCGTTGCGTCACGCCGACAGACCCCGCCATGCGGGGTCTGTTCGTTTCGGTCGATGGATCGGCTTCCCGCTACCCCGCGGCGTCGCCTTCGCTGCGCCCGCCGCGCTCGCCCACCGGCAGGCTGAGCGTCTCCTTGACCTCTTCCATCACGATGTAGCTTTTCGAATCGCGCACGTTCGGCAAGGTCAGCAAGGTGTTGCCGAGCAGCTTGCGATACGAGGCCATGCCGGAGATGCGCGCCTTGATCAGGTAATCGAACGCGCCGGAGACGAGATGGCATTCCAGCACGTTGGGCAGGCGCAGCGCGGCGTTGCGGAATTCCTCGAAGATGTCGCCCGACTTGTAGGCCAGGCTGATTTCCACGAACACCAGCAGGCCGGCGCCGACCATGTGTGGGTCGAGCCGCGCGTGATAGCCGGTGATCACGCCGTCGCGTTCCAGCCGGCGCACGCGCTCGGTGCACGGCGTGGTGGACAGGCCGACCCGCTCGCCCAGCTCGGTGAACGAGATCCGCCCATCGTCCTGCAACACCCGGAGGATTTTCCGGTCGATTTTGTCGAATTCCCGCCGCTTTGCCGCCATGGGCTCACCAAGGATTGCCAATCTGGCAGTGATTTTACCCGTCAACATGGCAAAAGACAGAAAACAAGATTGGTCGACCGTTCCTATACTTGTCGGGATCATTCCTGCGGCTGGCCCGCAGGCCAACCGGCGGAAGGGGGAACGCGATGCGGGTACTGATATTGGGCAGCGGCGTGATCGGAACGTGCAGCGCGTGGTACCTGGCGCGCGCCGGTTTCGAGGTGACCGTGGTCGATCGCGAAAGCGCGCCAGCCCGCGAAACCAGCTTCGCCAACGCCGGCCAGATCTCGCCCGGCTACGCCTCGCCGTGGGCCGCTCCCGGAGTGCCGCTGAAGGCGCTGAAGTGGTTGTTCATGCGCCACGCACCGCTGGCGATCCGCCCCGGCCTCGACCCGCAGCAATACCTGTGGCTGCTGCAGATGCTGCGCAACTGCACCGCCAACCGTTATGCGATCAACAAGGCGCGCATGGTGCGCCTGTCCGAATACAGCCGCGACTGCATGGATGAATTGCGCGCCGAAATCGGGCTGGATTACGAAGGCCGCCAGCTCGGCACCGTGCAACTGTTCCGCACCCAGGCGCAGCTCGACGACGCGGCCAAGGACATCGCCGTGCTCAAGCAGTACGGCGTGCCGTACGAACTACTCGACCGCGCCGGCATCGTGCGGGTGGAGCCGGCGCTGGCCGGGGTGGTTGATCAGCTCAGCGGCGCGCTGCGCCTGCCGAACGACCAGACCGGTGACTGCGAGCTGTTCACCCGCCGGCTCGCCGCGCGGGCAGAGGAAGCCGGCGTCGAGTTCCGTTTCGGCGCCACCGTGGAAAAACTCGAGCACGACGGCAGTCGCCTTACCGGCGTGCGCATCGACGGCAAGCTCGAACACGCCGACCGCTATGTGCTGGCGCTGGGCAGCTATTCCCCGCAACTGCTGGCGCCGCTGGGCATGCGCCTGCCGGTGTACCCGCTGAAGGGTTACTCGCTGACCCTGCCGATCACCGACCCGGCGATGGCACCCACCTCGACCATCCTCGACGAAACCTACAAGGTGGCGGTGACCCGTTTCGACCAGCGCATCCGCGTCGGCGGCATGGCCGAGGTGTCCGGCTTCGACCTGTCGCTGTCGCCGCGCCGTCGCGCCACCCTGGAAAAAGTGGTCGGCGACCTCTACCCGCACGGTGGCGACATGGCCCAGTCCACGTTCTGGACCGGCCTGCGCCCGGCCACTCCGGACGGCACGCCGGTGGTCGGCGCCACCCGTCTGGACAATCTCTACCTCAACACCGGCCACGGCACCCTGGGCTGGACCATGGCCTGCGGTTCCGGCCGCTACCTGGCCGACCTGATCGCGGGGCGCAAGCCGCAGATCAGCAGCGAGGGCCTGGACATCTCGCGCTACAGTTCACGCCCGACCGCGGGAGTCCATGCCTGATGCGCCCGGCACGTGCCCTGATCGACCTGGCCGCCCTGCGCCACAACTACCGCCTGGCGCGCGAGCTGGGCGGACGCAAGGCGCTGGCCGTGGTCAAGGCCGACGCCTACGGTCACGGTGCCGTGCGCTGCGCGCAGGCACTGGAAAGCGAAGCCGACGGTTTCGCGGTGGCCTGCATCGAGGAAGCCTTGGAACTGCGCGAGGCCGGCATCCGCGCCCCGATCCTGCTGCTGGAAGGGTTCTTCGAAGCCGACGAACTGGCACTGATCGACACCCACGACCTGTGGTGCGTGGTGCAGGCCGAGTGGCAGATCGAGGCGATCGAGCGCGCGCGCCCGAGCAAACCATTCACGCTCTGGCTGAAGCTCGATTCGGGCATGCACCGGCTCGGCCTGGCCGCGACGGACTACCGCGCCAGCCTGCAACGCCTGCAGGCCATGCCGCAGGTGCGCGAAGTGGTGGCGATGACCCACTTCGCGCGTGCCGACGAACTCGACTGCGTCCGCACCGACGAGCAGCGGGCGCTGTTCCACCAGGTGTGCGACGAGCTGCACTTGCCCGCCAGCCTCAGCAATTCCCCCGCGCTGCTCGGCTGGCCCACCGCGCAGGGCGAGTGGGCGCGACCGGGCCTGATGCTGTACGGCGCCACGCCGTTCGCCGGCCCGCATCCGGTCGCCGACCGCCTGCGACCGGTGATGACGGTAACCTCGAAGGTGATCGGCGTGCGCGAGCTGGCGGCGGGCGAACCGATCGGCTACGGCGCGCGTTTCGTCACCTCGCGCCCCAGCCGCATCGGCGTCGTCGCGATGGGCTACGCCGACGGCTACCCGCAATTCGCCCCCAACGGCACCCCGGTCACCATCGACGGCCAGCCCGGCGAACTGGTCGGCCGCGTGTCGATGGACATGCTCACCGTCGACCTCACCGACCACCCCGCCGCCGGCCTCGGCAGCGAGGTCGAACTGTGGGGCAGGCAGGTGTCGGTCAGCGAACTGGCGTTGCACAGTGAGAGCAGTGCCTACCAGTTGCTGTGCGGACTGAAGCGCGTGCCGCGCAGCTACATCGGCGAGTGAATGCTTCCCGCTGCCTGCAGCAGGGCAGCAGGCAAAGCTCCCGACCTCCGGGACGTCCAGCCCCGATCTCGGCCGCTGCGACCCGCCGCGGCCACCATCGCGCGATAGGATCAATCAGGGGGAACGCCATGACTGCATTCACCGACCGCTTCAGCCGCGCCGTCGACTACGCCCGCATCACCCACGCCGCGCAATGCCGCAAGGGCTCGAACATCCCGTACCTCTACCACCTGCTCGGCGTGGCCAGCCTGGTGATCGAATTCGGCGGCAACGAGGACCAGGCCATCGCCGGCCTGCTGCACGACACCATCGAGGATGGCGGCGCCGCGCATGAAACAACCATCCGCGCGCAGTTCGGCGACGCCGTCGCCTCCATCGTCAAGGACTGCACCGACGGCACCGCCGAAGGCAAGGCCAGCCACACCGACCCCGAGGCCAAACGCCGCGACTGGATCGAACGCAAGCTCGCCTACCTCGCGCATCTGAAGGCCGCACCGGATCAGACCCTGCTGGTCTCCGCCTGCGACAAGCTGCACAACGCCCGCGCCATCGTGCAGGACCTCGAAGACCCCGAAGTCGGCACCCGCGTGTTCGACCGCTTCACCGGCGGCCGCGACGGCACGCTCGGCTACTACCACTCGCTGGCGGAAATCTTTTCCGCGCGCAACGTACCCGCAGCCAAGGTGCTCGATGCGACGGTGGGGTGGATGCATGAGCTGGCGGGGCAGGAGACACGCAATGGTTTAAGGAGTGGCGCCTTGATCGCCGGGTAGCGTGGAGCTATGCGCGGACTGATCGTTTGAGCCTTTAACCTTCGCGCCGTACAGTGTGTGAATAGGCTCAACAGGGGAAGCTCGTGGCAGACATCACCAAGGCCAGGAAAGGTCAACTTATTCGCGTACTGTTCGACATCCTCATCGAGCATCCCGATGGCCTTCATGCATCGGAAGCGCTGGCCACCTTGGCCGATCGGGTCAAGCTCACCGAATACGAGGCCGGCGACTTCGATTCCGGCGGTCGACGCTTCGAACGCATTGTCCGCTTCAATACGATTCAGTCGGTCAAGGCGGGTTGGCTAGCCAAACGCAAGGGCATGTGGACAGTGACGGAAGAGGGCCTAGCCGCAGCCAAGGCCTACCCTGACTCATTGAAATTTTACGAGGAAGCGACGCGGCTCTACTGGAAGTGGCGCAAAGCCCAACCAGCTGCGATCGAAGAAGCCGTCGGTGAAGAAGCGGTGGAAAGTTCTGCCGTCATCACTCTCGAACAAGCCGAAGAGATGGCCTGGAAGGAAATCGAGGACTACCTGGCCGGAATGCCGCCTTACGATTTTCAGGAGTTGGTAGGCGAATTGCTCCGGGCTATGGACTATCACGTCGCCTGGATCGCGCCGCCCGGCAAGGATGGCGGTGTCGATGTCATCGCTTACAACGACCCTCTTGGTACCAAACCGCCACGCATAAAAGTGCAGGTCAAGCGCAACGCCAACTCACCACGCATTGACGTCACCGGTCTGCGCAGCTTCATGGCTGTCTTGGGGGAGGGCGATGTTGGACTCTTTGTGGCGCTGTCTGGTTTCACCAAAGACGCTGAGTACGAAGCGCGGCAATCTCATCGTAGGCTCACCTTGCTGGATGCCACCAAACTGGTGGAATTGTGGACCACCCACTATGCCAAGCTGGATGATGCGGCGCGTCGGCGGCTTCCGCTCAAGCCAGTCTGGTTTCTCGCTGGCGAGGACTAACTTTCATCGATCAAGTCGCTCGACATTTATTGAAAAATCTTTCCGCATCATTCAGGCAGTAGAAGAACGTGATCACAGGCACCATCAAGTCCCAAGTCGACCAAATCTGGAACGCATTCTGGAGCGGCGGCATCTCCAACCCGATGGAGGTCATCGAGCAGATGACCTACCTGCTTTTCATCAAGCGGCTGGACGAGATGCAGACGGTCAAGGAGAAGAAGGCCAATCGCACCAAGCAGCCGATCGAAAATCCGATCTTCAATACGCGCCAAAAGAAGCTGCGCTGGTCGCACTTCAAGGAGCTGGGTGATCCCGGCTTGCTGTATCACATCGTGTCGGAAGAGGTGTTTCCCTTCATCAAGAAGCTGGGTGGGCAGTACGGCGATTCCACCTACGCCACGCACATGAAGGATGCCCGCTTCACCATCCCCAATCCGGCGCTGCTGGCCAAGGTGGTGGACATGCTCGATGCGATCCCGATGGAGGATCGCGACACCAAGGGCGACCTGTACGAGTACATGCTGGGCAAGATCGCCTCGGCCGGGCAGAACGGCCAGTTCCGCACGCCGCGCCACATCATCAAGCTGATGGTCGAGATGATGGCGCCCAAGCCGTCGGACACCATCTGCGATCCGGCCTGCGGCACGGCGGGTTTCCTCGTCGCCGCCAGCGAGTACCTCAACCAGCATCACAGCGACGAAATCTACGCCGACAAGAAATCGGCCAAGCGCTTCAATGAGAAAACGTTCCACGGCTTCGACTTCGACAGCACCATGCTGCGCGTTGGCTCGATGAACATGCTGTTGCATGGCGTGGAGAATCCGGCCATCGAGAACCGCGATTCCCTGAGCGAAGGTTACGCCGGCGTCGAAGGCGAGTTCAGCCTGATCTTGGCCAATCCGCCTTTCGCCGGTAGCCTGGATTACGAAAGCACGGCCAAGGATTTGCAGGCCATCGTCAAGACCAAAAAGACCGAACTGCTGTTCGTGGCGCTGTTCCTGCGCCTGCTGAAAGCCGGTGGCCGCGCTGCCGTGATCGTTCCCGATGGCGTGCTGTTCGGTTCCAGCAAGGCGCACAAGGCGCTGCACCGCATGTTGGTGGAAGACCACAAGCTGGACGGCATCGTCTCCATGCCCTCGGGCGTGTTCCGTCCCTATGCCGGCGTGTCCACCGCGATCCTGCTATTTACCAAGACCAATTCCGGCGGCACGGATGACGTCTGGTTCTACGACATGCAGGCGGACGGCTATTCGCTGGACGACAAGCGCAACGAGCTGGATGGGACGAAGCATGACAGCAACAACCTACCGGACATTCTCAAGCGCTGGCAGCACCGTAAAGCTGAAGCGAAACGCGGGCGTACGGAGCAGAGTTTTCTGGTGCCCAAGGCCGAGATCGCGGGCAACGACTACGATCTGTCGATCAATCGCTACAAGCAGGTGGCCTATGAGGAAGTGCAGCATGAATCGCCGCAGAAGATTCTGGCCGAGCTGAAGACGCTGGAGAGCGAGATCATGCGAGGGATAAAAGAGCTGGAAGGGATGCTGCAATGAGTTGGCCGACTGTTTCTCTAGGCGAAATCTTCGAAATCGCCCGAGGTGGATCTCCGCGTCCGATAGACGATTACATAACTGACGCGTCAGATGGGGTGAACTGGATATCGATCAAAGATGCATCGAACAGTTCGAAATACATCACGAAGACCGCAAAGAAGATCCTTCCTTCCGGAGTCAGTAGATCTCGCGAGGTCAAGCCAGGCGATTTCCTGCTGACAAACTCGATGAGTTTTGGTCGCCCTTACATTCTTCGTACGTCGGGATGCATCCACGACGGATGGCTTGTACTCAGTGGCGACGACAAGATCGTAGATCAGGACTATTTCTATCACCTGCTTGGCAGCGACTCTACCTATCGAAAATTCAAGTCACTGGCCGCCGGTGCGGTCGTCAAGAATTTGAACATTGATTTGGTAAAGACGGTCAAGGTGCCTCTGCCACCGTTGGCTGAGCAACGCCGCATCGCGGCGATTCTGGACAAGGCTGACGCGCTGCGCGCCAAGCGCCGCGAAGCCATCGCCAAGCTCGACCAGCTGCTGCAGTCCGTGTTCTTGGACATGTTCGGCGACCCGGTAACGAATCCGAAGGGTTGGCCAATTGAGTCACTTAAACAATTGGGCAAGGTTCAAACGGGATCAACACCACCGTCCTCTGAAACCGGGATGTTTGACGGAGATATTCCCTTTGTCACGCCCGGCGACTTGGTAGGTGTCATAGTTAATACGAAAAGAAACGTGACTGCAAAAGGTGCCGCAAAGATTCGAGTGGCAAGTGCAGGCAGCACTTTGGTGTGCTGTATCGGCACGATTGGTAAAATGGGTCTCGCAACGAAAGAAAGTTCGTTTAATCAGCAGATTAACGCCGTAACTTGGGGGGCGAATATTCAAGCTGAATATGGATTCCATACGATGACTTTTTTTGCCAAAGAAATCGCAAACCGTGGTACATCTACGACTCTGCCCATCCTTAAGAAAAGTGAGTTTGAAAAGATCGCCATCCCCGTAGCTTCCAAGCTGCTGCAGACCACGTTCAAGAAATTTGTTGAGAAGCACTCTTCTGAAAAAATGAAGATGGCGCTTTCGGTAACCAAGACCGAAGCTATATTCGCATCGCTTCAGCGCCAGGCATTTGCAGGGACGCTCTAACCCATGACTAACTTCCAGTTTCTCCACCCTGAATTCAAACCGCTCTTCGAGCCGGCCAAGGGCGCGGAGCAACTGGTCTATTCCGATCCACGCGCCTGCTGCATGCGCACTCGCCACGCATTGGAGCAAGCGGTGCACTGGCTGTACGAGCATGACCGCGACCTTCGGATGCCGTACGACCGCAATCTCAATGCGTTGCTGACCGATCGCGATTTCGAGGCGCTGCCACCGCCGGCGGTGCTGCAGAAGATGCGGCTGATCCAGCGCTTCGGCAATCAGGCGGTGCATGCCGGCCCGCCGATTGGGCACTTGGATGCGTTGCGGTTGGTGCGCGAATTGTTCCATGTGATGTTCTGGCTGGCGCGCACGTATACGCGCGCCAGTGACCCCAAGAGCATCATGGCCGAGTTCGACGAGAAACGCGTGCCGAAGCTGGTGCGCGCCGATGAAGCCATCGCGCTGACCCGCGATGAGCTGAGGAAGCAGGAAGCGAAGTTCCAGCAGCAGATCGACGCGCAGCACGCCACGCTGGAAACGCGCGAAGCAGCAATTGCCGAGCAGGCTGTGACGTTGGCCGAGCGCGAGTCGATGCTGGCGAAGCTCAATGCCGAGCTGGCCGCCGTCCGCGCCGAACTGGCCCAGGCCAAGGCCGCCAATATCGCGGTGCCGGATACTCACGACTACGACGAAGCGGATACACGCCGTTTTTTCATCGACGTGCTTCTGCGCGAGGCTGGCTGGGAATTGGACAAGAATGCCTCGATCGAGGTGCCGGTCACCGGCATGCCGAACGAGCAGGGCGAGGGCTTTGTCGACTATGTGTTGTGGGGCACCGACAGCCAGCCGCTGGCGGTGGTGGAGGCCAAGCGCAGCCTGAAAGACCCGGACATCGGCCAGCAGCAGGCCAAGCTCTATGCCGACTGCCTGGAAGCGATGAAGGGCCAGCGCCCGCTGATCTTCTACAGCAACGGCAACAGGACCTGGCTATGGGATGACCGTCGCGCGCCGCCGCGCGAGGTGCAGGGCTTTTACACGCGCGAAGAGCTGGAACTGGCGATCCATCGGCGCAGCCTGCAGACCGATCCGCGCAAGTTGCCGATCAACAACGTCATCGTCGAGCGTGCCTATCAGCACCGGGCGATCCGCGCGATGAGCGAAGCGATGGGTCAGGGCCGCCGCGCCGGTCTGCTGACCATGGCCACCGGCAGCGGCAAGACGCGCATGTCGATCGCGCTGGTGGAACTGCTGATGCGCGCCAACTGGGTCAAGCGCGTGCTGTTTCTGGCCGATCGCGTGGCGCTGGTGAAACAGGCGACAGGCGAGTTCAAGAAGCATCTGCCGGACTCCAGTCCGGTCAATCTGGTGACGGACAGGAACGGGCAGGGCCGCGTCTACCTGTCCACCTATCCCACGATGATGGGGTTGATCGACCGGATGGAGGGTGACCGGCGCAAGTACGGCGTGGGCCACTTCGACCTTATCGTGATCGACGAAGCGCACCGCAGCGTGTACCAGAAGTACGGTGCGATCTTCCGCTACTTCGACAGCTATCTGGTTGGCCTGACTGCCACGCCACGCGATGAAGTGGATCGCGACACCTATCACCTGTTCGGTCTGGAAACCGGCGTGCCGACCGATGCCTACGGCCTGGACGAAGCCGTGGCCGACGGTTACCTGGTGCCGCCGAAGGCACACTCCGTGCCGATCAAATTCGTGCGCGAAGGCATCCGCTACGACGAACTGAGCGACGAGGAAAAGGAGCACTGGGAATCGCTGGACTGGGGCGACCGCGCGGGCGAGAACGAGGAAGCCGCTGTTCCGGCCGAGGTGCATGCCTCGGAGGTCAACAAGCAGCTGTTCAACGAAAGCACGGTCGACCTGATGCTGCAGCACGTGATGCAGAACGGCCTGAAGGTGGAGGGCGGCGACAAGCTGGGCAAGACGATCATCTTTGCGGTCAACCAGAAGCACGCCGAGTTCATCGCCAAGCGCTTCAACCATCACTATCCGCACTACAACGGCGAGTTTGCCCGCGTCATCACCCACGCGGTGAACTACGCGCAGAGTCTGATCGACGACTTTGGCAGCAAGCTCAACAAGCTGCCGCAGATCGCTATTTCGGTGGACATGCTGGACACCGGTATCGACGTGCCGCAGGTGTTGAACCTGGTGTTCTTCAAGGCGGTGCGCTCGAAGGTGAAGTTCCTGCAGATGATCGGCCGCGGTACGCGCCTGTGCCCGGACCTGTTCGCGCCGGGCGTGGACAAGACCGAGTTCTACATCTTCGACTTCTGCGCCAACTTCGAATACTTCAACGAGAACCCGCGCGGTGTACTGGGTGGCTTGGCTGAGCCCTTGGGCAAACGGCTGTTCAAGGCCCGATTGGATTTGCTGGCGTTGTTGCCGGATGGAAAGGCTGAGGATGCGCATCCCTTGTCTGAAGGTGCGGGCAGCTACGACAAGCTGGTTTTCCTGCGCAAGGATCTGACTGACGAGCTGCACAACGAAGTCGCGGCGATGAACCTGGACAACTTCATCGTGCGCACCGAACGTGAGCATGTCGTCCGCTTCGCCGAACGCAAGCAATGGGAAGCGCTGGATGACTCAGCCTTGGGCGATCTGCGTGCCCACGTCGCCGGCCTGCCCAACGAACGCCCATCTGAGCACATCACTGCCAAGCTGTTCGATCTGATCTGCCTCAACCTGCAGCTGGCGCTTGTCCGTTCGACGGCCATCGGCTATCGCGACAGGATCATCGAGCTGGCCAGCGAACTGGAAACCCGGGACGCAATTCCGGCCGTGCGCGCCGAGCTGGCGCTGATCCAGGACGTACAGACCGAGGAATACTGGAAGGACATCACGCTGCCGATGATCGAATCGGTGCGGCGCAAGCTGCGTGGCCTGATCCAGTTCGTGGAGCGGCATTCGATCAAACCGGTCTACAGCGTGCTGACCGATCAGATCGGCGAGGCGACCGAGGTCGTACTGAAGGACTTCAGTACCGGCATCAACCTCGCGCAGTACCGCAAGAAGGTCGAGGCGTATATCCGGTCCAACGAAAACCATGTGGCGATTGCCAAGCTCAAGCACAACAAGCCGCTGACGCCGACTGACTTGGGCGAGCTGGAACGGTTCGTCTACGAATCCGAACCCGTGGAAAGTCGTGACCGCTTCGAGCAGTGTTACGGCGCCGATCGACCGCTGACGATATTCATCCGTTCGTTGGTGGGACTGGACCGCAATGCGGCGAAAGAAGCCTTCGGGCAGTTTCTCGACGAAAAACGCTACAGCAGCCAGCAGATCCGTTTCGTCGAGATGATCATCGACAAACTGACCCGCAGCGGCGTGATGGATGCTGGTCAGCTTTACGATCCGCCGTTTACCAGCCTGCACCATGAGGGGCTGGATGGCGCGTTTCGTGACAGTGACGCAGACGCCATCGTTGGGGTGCTGGCCGAGATCAATCGGCGTGCGGCGGCCTGATCGCAGCGCCGCTTCGTCTAATCCCCTCTGCCGGACTAAAAGAGCGACGCTTGGCTCTCCCGAGCCCCACACGTCACTCCCAAAGAGCCAATCGCCACTCTTTTAGTGCCGCGCGTGGGACTAAAGGACCCACGCTTGGCACCCGGGAGAGCCACGCGTGGCTCTACTCATTCGGAACGTGGCTCTTTTTCACTGGCGCTTGGGACTCGACAGCGCCACGCGTGGCTCTCTGCCATCGGCGCCTGGGTCTTTCCCAGCCAAGCGTGGGTCTTTTGGCTCGGCGATCGGCTCTTTTTGTGTGGAACGCCCCTATCCAACGTCCCGATCAGGGACGGTCGCGTTGACTGCCGGCATTCACGCGCCCGCAAACACGGTTTCCGCCTACGCAGCAGCGCCTTTTCGACCTACACGCGAGGCGTGGGCGAGGGATGGCGCGCACGTTACGCTGCGCCGCCGGCCAAGCGGGTCGGCTTTCCTGACATCACATCTAAGGAGTGGACATGAGCCAGAATCTGGTCGATATCGACCTCAACACCGACGTGCTTGCCACCACGACAACGCCCTCACGGCGCTGGAGACGGGCCTGGCCTCGCTGATCGCGCTGACGCCGGACCAGCGGCACGAACTGACCAAGATGGGCGACAAGTCCGAGGCGTTCTGCCGGCAGGCCGGTCATGTCTTCGGCGACAACCCGGGTGTGTTGCCGCGCAATTTCGATCTGGCCGGTTACCAGCGCGACCTGGCCACGCTGGATGCGTTGCGCCCGCGCCTGGTGCGCATGGGCAAGCTGCATCAGCGAGGGGTCGATACCGAGATGGCGATCGGCAGCGACCTGATGACCAACGCGCTGGAGGGCTATGCGGTGTTCAAGGTCGCCGGCAAGGGGCAGGGACTGGACGACGCGCGCAAGGCGCTGGCCGCCCGTTTTGCCCGTGGATCGCGCACGCCCACACCGCCGAGCGATCCGGCGTCGGCCGGGTCGCTGACGGCCTGAGCCTGGATTCGCTGCATCTCTCGTGAGACCAAAGAGGCCCCGCACCATGCGGGGCCTCTTTTTTTGCCACGAAGGAACCCCGCAAACGGGGGCTCCTGGTTTTCACGGTGCTGCTGGCTTAGTGCTGCTGCGCATTCGCGCCGGCGCCGGCATCGCCGTCGGTCTGCGCCGAGGTGGAGATGCCATCGCGGGCCGAACCGTGGGCACTGGCCTGGCCGCCGGCCCGGCCGCTGGCGTTGGCCGAGCCGCGGGTGCCGGAGGTCGAGCCGGCGTTGGCGTTCGTGTTGCCGTTGGCTGCACCGGAGCCCGACACGTCGATCGTCTTGTCACCGGCGCCGCGGACGGCGTGGGACGTCGGCGACAGCAGGCCCGGTTGCGGGGTCGCGGCGTTACCCGACGGCTGGCGTGCGGCGTTCGCGCCGGTCGAGCTTGCTTGCGACGCGCTGCCGGCCGCGTCCGTGCCGAGCGAGCCGGCGGTCTGCGCCGACTGGGTGCCGGTAGCGGTGGTTTGGCGGGCGGCGCTCAGGCCGGCCGTGGCCGAGCCTTCGGCTGCGCCCTCGGCGTTCGCGGATGCGTTACTGGCCGTGTTCTGTACGCGGCCCAGCGCGCCCCGGGCGCCGCGTTTGGCCGTCGAGACGGCTGAACGCGATTGGCCGACGGCCTGGTCCGTGGCGCCGGCCACGGCATTGTGTGTGCCTGAGGTATCGACCGCGCTGGCTGCGGAGGCGCCCAGTTGTCCCGCGCCGTCCAGCGCAGCGCTGTTGCCGCTACCGTTGCCGGCGCTGGCGCCGGCCGCACCGGTGAGGCCGGCGGCGGTGTCAGCGGCGGCCTGGCCGTTCACCTGGCGAGTGGTGCGTGCAGCGGTGTCCGTCGCCGAAGCGGCGGTGGTGGCGGCGCGCTGACGCAGGCGCTCCGCGCGCCGCTCGGCTAAGCGCGGATTGATGTCGGGCGCATGCAGGTTGCCCATGCCGCGCGCGGAGCCGCCGATCTGGCCGCCCACCTGGCCCATCGTGGAATGGATCGGGCCGTTCATCCCGCCGGTGATGCCGCCGGTGAGCGAACCGCCACCCAGGATCTGGGCGTGCGCCGGGACCATCGCGGCCAGCGCCAGCGCGCCGGCGAACAGGGCGGTGTTGAGGGTTTTGTGGTTGAGGGTCGTGTTGCGCATGGTGGGACCTCCTGCCTGCGGCCGATCCGCGGCTTCCGGGGTCCTGTACGCCGCTGCCGGAACGATCCTTCCATCGCGGCGGGTTGCGGTCGGGTTTTGTTCAGATTCAGGGCGACAGCAGGCCGTAGCCGTAGCGCGGGTCATGGCCCGGGGCGCCGAGGGGGCGGGCTGCATCGATCAGTTGCTGCTGCACCTGTGCCGCGGCGCCCTCGCGAGGAGCGTCCAGCAGATGAGCCGCTTTTCGCGCCACGATCGGCGCCGCGAACGAGGTGCCGCGCAGCGCATTGCGGCCGCTGCCGACCACGCCGGACGCGCAGAAATCCACCTGGTCGCCACTGCCGGATTCGGGCAGCACGCGATCGCGCGCGTCGACGCCGCTGACGCCGATCACGCCCGGGTACGCCGCGGGAAACAGCGGCGGTGCCGCGGGTCCGTCGTTGCCGACCGCGCTGACCAGCACGTGGCCGCGCGCGATCATCGCCTGCACCGCGCGCGCGAGCACCGGGTTGTCGGGACCGACCAGACTGATGTTGATCACCGCCACGTGCTCGTGCGCCATCCACGCGAGCGCGTCCACCAGGTTCGAGGTGGCGCCGCCGACCGCATCTCCGCACCACAGGTCGGCGGCGTACAGCGTGTCCGGGTCGCCGTCGACGAGGCGCGCGGCAACGGCAGTCCCGTGCCGCGATACGGTCGCCGTCTGGCAGCCATGCCGTTCGATGCGTGCGTGTGCGAGCGCGGGATCGGCCGGGTCGACGCCGCCATCGACCAGGCCCACGCGTCGCGCCGGTGCACTGGACGGCGGAGTCGCCGCGCTGGTTGCGTTGGCCACGTCAGCATGGCCAGCGGGCAGGTAGAGATGCTGGTAGGTGAACGTCGCATCCGGTGCGGCCCGCTGCAAGGCGCGCATGGCTCTGGCCGTACTGCGACTGCGGGTGTCGTGCAGCACCACGAAGTCCAGCCCCAGCGTCGCGTCCGCTGGCGTCGCGCGATCCACGCTGAAGCCCAGCGCCCGCACCGCATCGAGTTGCGCATCCGACAGGCCCATGGCGAGAAATTCGCCGTGCAGGATCGGCGCACCGTGGGGATCGAGGTCGACGCGCCGCGGCTCGCTGCGTCGCAGCGCGTCGATCTGCAATTTTCGCGTGAGGGCCAGCGGTCCGCGCAACAGATCGTCCACGCTGCGCAAGGGTGAGGCGGGAACCATGCCGGGCAGGCCCACGCCGGGGACCTGCACGTTCGGCAGACCCTGCACCGGGCCGAGCACCTGCGCCCGTGCCGGCGTCGCGCTCACCGTGGCAAGTGCGATGGCCAGCAACGTGACGAACATGGTGGACGAACGGCGCAAGGGCATGGCCAACGGCCTCGGGAGCAACGGGGCCGGATGCTAGCATGGGCCCGCTTTACGCCCTCGAACCGCGCCGATGCGCACGAGGGAAGGAATCCTCCCCTTCAGACGTAATGGAAGGTGATGCGTGAATTCGAGCGACGCCGTGCGCGAAGGACTGATCCCGCTGTTGCCACGCCTGCGTCGCCTGGCGCGGGCGCTGGCCGGGCAGGTTGCCGACGCCGACGACCTGGTGCAGATCGTGCTGGAGCGCGCGCTGGCCCGCGCTGCGCAGTGGCGGCCGGATGCCGCGCTGGACAAGTGGGTGTTCGCGATCGCGCGCAATGCCTGGCGGGACGAACTGCGCGCACGCGGCCGCTCGCAACACTTGTTCGCGCCGGAGGAAGCCGGCGAGATGGCCGTCGACCGCGCCAGCGCACAGCCCGCGCAGCAGCTGGAACTGGCGATGGCGCTGGCGGCGTTGCCGCCGGACCATCGCGAAGTGGTGGCCCTGGTGCTGGTCGAGGGCCTGTCGTACGGCGAGGCCGCCGAGTTGCTGGAAGTGCCGGTGGGTACCGTCACCAGCCGCCTGGCCCGCGCCCGCGCCACCTTGCAGGCCCATCTTGGGAAAGACACATGAACCCGATCGACGACGATACCTTGCAGGCTTACGTGGACGGCGAACTTGACGCGCCCGACGCCGCGCGCATCGAGGCGGCGCTGGCGCATGACGACGTGCTCGCCCGTCGCGTGGAGCGGGCGCGCGCCGTGCGGGCGCGGCTACGCGCCGCGTTCGATCCGGTGCTCGACGAGCCGGTGCCGGCACGCCTGTCCGCCTTGTTGCAGCCGCCATCCGCACAGGCGGCGACACCGGCCACGCGGCCCGTCATGCCGGCCGGCGGGCACGGCGCGACTCGCCGTCGCACGGCTCACCGCCGCTGGTTTGTGCCAGGCGCCGCGCTGGCCGCATCGGTGGCGCTGCTCGCCGTGGCGTTGTGGTGGTGGCAGCCTGGCGGCGACCTGGTGCGCGTGCAGGGCGGCCAGTCGTTCGCTGCGGGTGCCTTGACCCACGCGCTCGACGAGGCACTGGCGAGCGAACCGGATGCGCATGCCCCGATTGCCATCGGCCTGAGTTTCCGCAGCAGCGACGGACGCATCTGCCGCACCTTCGTGCTGCACACCCCGCCGGCGCGAGCCGGCCTTGCCTGCCACGAGAGTGCGGGCTGGGCGCTACCGGTGCTCGCTGCAGCGACCGCGCCGGAAGGTAGCGGCGAATTGCGCCAGGCGGCGAGCGCCTTGCCGCCGGAGGTGCAAGCCGCGGTCGACGCGCGTTTGCGCGGCAATGTCTTCGATGCACGGCAGGAGCGCGCGGCGCGCGACGCCGGCTGGCGCTAGGCGTGCGGCGTGTCGTCACGTCCATCTGCCGTGACGGACAACGAGTCTTGAGCAGACGTTGACTCGCACTTCGCATCGGCGTCGCTACCGTCAGGACGAACGACCCGATACGTCGGGCTGCCAGGAGGAACCATCCCATGTCCGATGAAAACGCGAAGACGCCGGCCGACCATGTCGGCGACACGCTGGCGCAGCTCAAGGAGATGCGGCACTACTCGAAGAACAACGTGGAAGCGCTGACCACGGCGTGGCTGCTGTTCGACGGCGAATTGTCCAAGCTCAAGCAGGCGGAGAAGCTCGCCGATCTGATGGACCGCCAGGGGCAACTGCACGAGGCGCTGGAGAAGGCCATCGCCGATCTGGAAGAAGTGCTGGCGAAGATGCAGCCGGAGCCGGAGGAGTAATTTCCAGTGCAGCGGCGGTGCCGAAAGTATGCCTGCGACTCGCTATGCGGTGGGCGCCGTCAAAGCGTCGCTTTCGGCGCCTTGGGATCGCGCTTCTTCAGCGCATCCGGCGCCTTCGGACCAGCGGCCACGTCGACGGCGTAGTGCTCGTAGGAATAGGCGTTGTCTTCCGGGTGCAGGGTGGGGTAGCCCTTGTCCTTGACGTCGGTATCGCCGCAACCGCCGAGGTTGTGGATGACTTCATGCAGCAGGATGGCGCCGGCGTCCTTGCAGGTTTCCGAGCCGAATTGCGGGTAGATGGTGATCTTGCTGCCGGGGCATTCGGCCTCGGCGCAGGGGTCGAGGATCTTGCCGCCTTCCGATGCCTTCACGTCCCTCGGGGCGCAGGTATAGATTTTCGAAGCCGCTTCGCCCTGGGCGCGTTTGAAGCGCTCCTTGACGATGTCCAAGTCGCTCGATGGCAGGCGACTGAAGTGTTTGTCCATGGCGATGCCCTCCCAGCTCATCGGGAAGTCGCGGTTCAGCGCGACGAGCGCGCGTGCGGCGAGTTCGCCGGCGCGGGTGATCGCCGACTCGACCAGCTTCTTGCGATCGTCGTTGCAGCCCTTGAAGTTGGCCGGCGCGGCCTTGTCCTTGTCCGCCGGTTTGGCTTTGTCGTCCTTTCGCTGCAGGCGGGCGCCTTGCTCCTGCTGCACGACGTGGGTCAGTTCGTGCGCCAGCAGGCGCCGACCTTCGCGCGTGTGCGGCGCGTAACGGCCGGCGGCGAACACCACGTCGTGGCCGATGGTATAGGCCTGGGAATCGACGTCGCGCGCGGATTGCCCGGCTGTTGCACTCGTGTGCACGCGGACGCTGGAAAAATCATGGCCGAAGCGCTCCTCCATGGGTTGGCGCACGTCCGCGGGAAGTGGGGCGCCCGCACCGGCGAGGGTATGGCCGACACTGTCGGGGATTTCCGCACTGGCGGCGTGGCCGATGGCATGCCGCTGCATGGCCGGTACCGTGATACCGCGGGCAGACGCGGGGCCGGCCACCACGTGATCGGCGACGCAGTCGGCTTCCCGTTCGAGTGCATCGTGGGCGGAGCCGGTGACGAACTGGTGCTGCAGGCCGTGGTGTTCCCTGGCGCACGTGCTGCATTCGCCTTCACCGTGACTGTGCGCGCCGCAGCTGCATTTGCGCTGCAGCCACGCGGCCCGGGGCGGCGGCGTGAAGGTGGATCGATGGGCAACGGTGACGGGTGCGTGGTCGCTCATGGCGGTACCCCTCGGTTGACCGGCGCAGCATAGCGCCCGGCGAGATCGTGGGACGTGAAGACGGTGGCCCATCGGGATTGCATCTGACGACGGCGGCGTTTGGCGTGAATGAGCCGCCACCCCTGGCTGCCGTGCATCCCGCTCTCGTGACTCGCGCAAACGGACGCGGCGCGTTGCCTGCCGTGACCGATCAGCGGCATGGGCGACCGGTGAGTACAGCTATATGCAGATTGCCGCTCGCCTCGGGGGTCGTTTCACCACGGTCGGGTGATCCGTCGGCAGGGTCATCCGGATGTTCGAATGCGACGGGGGCTGGATATGGCTCCAGCTACGTGCATGTTGCGAAGCGTCGAAATCCTTTACAAAACCCCTTTCCGCAATCCCATGGATGAAACCCAAGTCCTTGTTACTGCGTGGTTATGCAGCATGGCATTAAATCTGCTTCATCGCCGGGGATCTCTGAAATCCCAGAGGTCCGGGTTTGAACCAGCAATCAACAACACTAGTGAAAACTCTGGAGCAAAACACCATGTCAATCAAAAGTCTCCTCCTGCTAGCGGCTACGCTTTCTGCAGCCTGCATGTCGGCACAAGCAACGCCCGTCGTCTACTCAGCGTCGGACAACAACGTCAGTTCACTGGCGCAGATGGTTAATTCCAGCGCGATGGCCGCAGCTTTTGACGCGGTTGCTGGAGCCATTTCCATCGTTGATTTTGAATCAGCATTGCCCGCCAACGTGACCATTACCGGCGGCACCACAACCAACAACTCGGGCTGCGGCGCGTTATGCGGGTTCAATACCACCGCCGGCGGTGCTTTCTTCCGCTCTGTTTTCGGCGGCTCGGTGACATTCAGCTTCACGAGCCCAGTGGATTCGTTTGGCTTCTACGTAAACGGCTTGCAAACGAATCTCGTGCCGCAGCAAACCATCGTGTACACGGATGGATCGTCCGTTACCAGGACGCTCAATATGCCGTCGGCCATCAACGGGGGCGGTGCGTTCCTCGGCTTCATCGATTTTGGGAACCAGATTTCCAGCGTCACGTTCAACGCCACCAACGACATTCTGGGTTTTGACGATTTGCGATTCGGCCGCGCGGAGAATAACCCCAATTCGGTTCCCGAGCCGGGGACCTTCGGCCTATTGGGATTCGGTCTCCTGGGCGTTTGGATGGCTGCGAAAAAGCGTACCGCTCATCGAGTCGCGGTATAGACCAACAGGGCATTGGGATGCGCTGAGAAACGAAGCGCATCACTCGCGTTATTCGATGCCTGGACCAATCTGGAGTTCCCCCGGCTCGGCCGGGGAGGCAGCAGAAGTTTGATGTACTGAAGTCCATCGGGAAACTCCACTCGTGAGCCGCCAAGCCCACGAGTGGAGAATCGCCGATGGACGATTATCAAAGCTCAAACCACGCGCAGTGGGAGACGTCGCGGGTACTGCCCCGTTTTCGTGGCCGTTGGATTGGCCGACTGCTGTCGCGTACCCGAGTACCCAACAACGCGCCTCAAGGCGCGAAAAGGGTGAAACCCAAGCGCAGAAAATCGTGATCTACCCATCTGATCAGGTACAAAACTGATCAGATGTACGGGCCGATTGATTGCAACGGCTTATTCAGCGTTGCCTCAAGCCAGCGTGCGCAACTTCGCCTCGCGCGCCCACTGCCGTGTCTTCGCCGCCTGGATGAAGCCGGCGCTGTCGCTGGCGTCGACCACGCCGGCGTCCTTCTTGATGCCGCCGACTTTCAGCACGGCTTGCGCACCGGCGTCGGCGGCGATGGCCTTGAGGTGGCCGAAGGCGTCGCGCACGAAGTCGACTGCGGCGGCTTCCTTCGCCAGCAGCTTGCCGGCCTCGTCGGAGAGCACCAGCGCCACGGCGTCGAACACCACGGACGGTGTGCCGGCCAGCTGGCCGTCGGCGGGCTGGTGCTTGCCGTCGCTGAGCTTGGCGCCGCCGACCTTGAGGCAGACGAGCTTGACGCTGGCACCGGCGGATTCGGCGGCCTTGCGCAGCGCCTTGACCGCGGCGGCGTCCGAGTCGTCGTGAAACAGGATGCCGACGGCGCGGCCTTTCAGCGTGTCCTTCATCTTGCCGATGATCTGCAGCGGCGGCGACGGTGGCTGGTCCTTCGCGGGCACCGCCTTGGGCTGCGCGGGCGGGAAGTCGGGCAGGGCCAGGCCGTCGGCGACGCGGCGGGCGAGATCGTCGTCGACGTTGCGCAGATGGCCGACCATCGCCTCGCGCACGTGCAGCGTCTGCACCTTGGACAGCTCGAACACGAGCGCCGAGGCGATGTGCGCCTGCTCGAAGGTGGTCTGGCTGCGGTAGAACTGGCGCGCCTGGCTGTAGTGGTCGGCAAAACTCTCGGCGCGGATGCGGCCCTTGCTGCCATCGTCGGCCGGTTCGGCGAAGCTGCGGAAACCGCTGGCGCTGGCGCGTGCGGAGCCGGAATCCAGCGAGCTGGGCTCGTAGCTGACGCGGCCCTTCGGCTGTTCCATCTGCATGTGGCCGTCCCGCTGCTGGTTGGCGAACGGACACTTCGGCGCGTTGATCGGCAACTGGTGGAAGTTCGGCGAGCCCAGCCGCGACAGCTGCGTATCGAGGTAGGAGAACAGCCGGCCCTGCAACAGCGGATCGTTGGAGAAGTCGATGCCGGGCACGATGTTGGCGGGGCAGTAGGCGACCTGCTCGGTCTCGGCGAAGAAGTTGTCGGGCCAGCGGTTCAGCACCATGCGGCCGATCACGGTCAGCGGCACCAGCTCCTCGGGAATGATCTTGGTGGCGTCGAGGTGGTCGAACGGGAAGCTGTCGGCCTGGGCCTGGGTGAACAGCTGCACGGCCAGCTCCCACTCCGGGAAGTTGCCGGCCTGGATCGCCTCGAACAGGTCGCGGCGGTGGAAATCCGGATCGGCGCCGGCCACTTTCACCGCCTCGTCCCACACGTGCGACTGCAGGCCGAGCTTCGGCCGCCAGTGGAATTTCACGAAGGTGCTGTCGCCGTTCTCGTTGATCAGGCGGAAGCTGTGGATGCTGAAGGCCTCGATCATGCGCAGCGAGCGCGGGATCGTGCGGTCGCTCATTGCCCACATGATCATGTGCATCGCTTCGGGCGTCAGCGAGATGAAATCCCAGAACGTGTCGTGCGCGCTGGCCGCCTGCGGGAAGCCGCGGTCCGGTTCCATCTTCACCGCATGCACCAGGTCGGGAAATTTCATCGCGTCCTGGATGAAGAACACCGGGATGTTGTTGCCGACCAGGTCCCAGTTGCCTTCCTTGGTGTAGAACTTCACCGCGAAGCCGCGCACGTCGCGTGGCGTGTCGATCGAGCCGGCGCCACCAGCGACGGTGGAGATGCGCGTGAACAGCGGGGTCTTCTCGCCGACTTCGGTGAGGATCTTCGCGGTGGTGTATTTCTGCAGCGATCTGGTCAGTTCGAAGTAGCCGTGCGCGGCCGAGCCGCGCGCGTGCACGATGCGCTCGGGGATGCGCTCGTGGTCGAAGTGCATGACCTTCTCGCGCAGCACGAAGTCTTCCAGCAGGGTCGGCCCGTGCGGGGTGCTGCGCAGCGAGTTCTGGTTGTCCGATACGGGCATGCCCTGGTTGGTGGTCAGCGGCGGGTGGCTTCCGCCCGCCATCTCCTGCAGTTCGTCGCCGTGGCCGCGGGCGGCGGAGGGAATGGCAGGCTGGGCGGGCTGTTTCTTCGTGGCCATGGTGGTGCTCCGGGACGGGTGCGGCGCGCAGCGTCGCGAGGGGAGGGGTCATCCTGCGGTGGACGCCGTCAATGTCCCGTCGTTCAGATGTAAGCGGCTGCGCGGAAGGCATCCCGGGTGCCATGACTTCCGGCCTGTGCACGATGGCCTGGGTGCGCGTCAGTATCGTGCGGCCCGGGCCGGTGCCGAAGAGGCCGGTCGATGAGCCCATGGCTCGCCGTTCCCCGACCCCACTTGCATGGAAGGAAATGTCATGCGTACTACGTTGCTGGTTTCCGCGGTTGCCCTGGCGCTCGCCGGCGTGTCGATGACGGCCATGGCGACGACGCCTGTCGTCGCGCCTGCGGCGGATCTCGCCACCACCCAGTTGCCGCGCACCGTGGTGCCCAGCCACTACGACGTGGCGGTGGTGCCGCACGCGGACAAGCTGAGTTTCGACGGCAAGGTCACGGTGACCGTCGACGTACTGCAGCCGACCCGCAGCATCACGCTGAATGCGCTGGACATGGCGTTCTCCTCGGTGCACCTGACGCCGACGCGGCTGCGCATGGCGGTGGCCGACCCCAAGGTGACGGTGGATGCGCAGGCGCAAACCGCCACCTTCAGCTTCGACCGCGCGCTGCCCCCGGGCAACTACAAGCTGACGATGGCCTACACCGGCAAGATCGGCACCCAGGCCAACGGCCTGTTCGCCATCGACTACGACACCAGTGCGGGCAAGAAGCGCGCGCTGTACACCCAGTTCGAGAATTCCGACGCGCGCCGTTTCATTCCGTCGTGGGACGAACCGGCGTACAAGGCCACGTTCGATCTGGAAGTGACCGTGCCCAGCGGCGAGATGGCGGTGAGCAACATGCCGGCGACGTCGACCACCGATCTGGGCAACGGCCTGAGCCGCGTGCGCTTCCAGTCGTCGCCGAAGATGTCGACCTACCTGCTGTTCTTCGGGCTGGGCGATTTCGATCGCGCCACCACCGTGACGGACGGCACCGAGATCGGCGTGATCACGCAGAAGGGGTTGGCGTCGCAGGCGGGGTTTGCGCTGGAATCCTCCAGCGCCGTGTTGCGCGAGTACAACGATTATTTCGGCGTGCCGTATCCGCTGCCCAAGCTGGACAACATCGCTTCGCCGGGCCGCAGCCAGTTTTTCTCGGCGATGGAGAACTGGGGGGCGATCTACACCTTCGAGTACGCCTTGCTGATGGATCCCACGATCTCGACGCCGTCCGACAAGCAGGCGATCTTCAGCACCGCCGCGCACGAGATGGCGCACCAGTGGTTCGGCGACCTGGTGACGATGCGCTGGTGGGACGACCTGTGGCTGAACGAGGGGTTCGCCTCGTGGATGGCGTCGCGCACCACCGAGAAACTGCACCCGGAATGGAACACCGTGCTGGAGGCGGTAGGCACGCGCGAAGGCGCGATGTCGCGCGACGCGGTGGCCACCACGCATCCGGTGGTGCAGCACGTGGAGACGGTGGAGCAGGCCAGCCAGGCGTTCGACGCCATCACCTATTCCAAGGGTGAGGCCGTGATCCACATGCTGGAAGGCTACGTCGGCGCCGACGCCTGGCGTGCCGGTGTGCGCAATTACATCAAGGCGCATGCCTACGGCAACACCACCTCCGACGACCTGTGGCGTGAAGTGCAGGCGGTGGCGGGCAAGCCGATCATCGCGATTGCCCATGATTTCACGCTGCAGCCGGGCATTCCGCTGATCCGCGTGGAAGCGGCCGCGTGCAGCGACGGCAAGACCACGCTGAAACTGAGCCAGGGCGAGTTCACCAAGGATCGCCCGGGCAAGACGCCGCTGAAGTGGCAGGTGCCGGTGATCGCGCAGGCCATCGGCGGCAGCCCGGCACGCGTGCTGGTGGATGGCCGGGCCACGCTGAGCGTGCCTGGTTGCGCGCCGGTGCTGGTCAATGCGGGACAGAGCGGCTACTACCGCACGTTGTATGCGCCGGCCCAGTTCGCCGCGATCAAGGGTGACTTCGCGAAGCTGGCGCCGATCGACCAGCTCGGCCTGATGGGCGACACCTGGGCACTGGGCATGGCCGGGCTGCAACCCGCTTCGGATTACCTGGATCTGGCCAGCGCCACGTCGCCCGATGCCGATCCGCAGATCTGGGGCGATATCGCGGACAAGCTGGCCGGGCTGGACAACTACTACCGCGGCGATACGGCCCGCCAGGCCCGCTTCCGCAAATTCGCGATCAGCCGGCTCGCGCCGGTGTTCGCGCGTGTCGGCTGGGAGGCACGGCCGGGCGAGAGCGATCCCGTCACGATCCTGCGCACCCAGTTGATCCGTGTGCTGGCCGAGCTTGGCGACACCACGGTGATCGGCGAGGCGCAGCGCCGTTATGCGTCGAAGGACACTGACCCGAAGGCGCTGCCGGCGGGATTGCGCAAGGTGGTCCTGGGCGTGGTGGCCAGCCATGCCGATGCCGCCACCTGGGACAAGTTGCACGCCCAGGCCAAGGCCGAGACCACGCCGCTGATCAAGGATCGCCTGTATGGCTTGCTGGCCGCATCCGACGATGCCGCCCTGGCCCGGCGGGCGCTGGATCTGGCGCTCACCGATGAGCCCGGCGCCACCAACAGTGCGGGCATGATTGGCAGTGCCGCGTATCGCCATCCCGACCTGGCCTTCGACTTCGCCATGGCCCACCGCGCGCAGGTGGACAAGCTGGTCGATACCACCTCCGCCAGCCGTTATTACCCGGCGCTGGGCGGCAGTTCGAACGATCCGGCCATGATCGGCAAGATCAACGCGTACGCCAATGCGCATGTCGCCGCCGGTTCGCGTCGTGCCGCCGAGACGGTGGTCGCGAACATCAAATACCGCCAGATGATCCGCAGCAAACAGCTTCCCGCGATCGACGCCTGGCTGGCGAAGAACGGCGGTTGAGTCGACCGGACGTGCGCGCATGCAGGCCCCGTATCGCGGGGCCTGCATGCTATACGGCTTGTCCGGTGGCTCGCGTTCCGGCCGGGTGGCAGTGTATTTTCGGTGCGGCGTGTGGTGAGGTGAGCCCGCGCCACGCCGCACTCTTCAGTTCAGCCAGGATCGAGCACGAACGATGGTCGAAATCGAAAACAGGATGGCACCGGACAGCGCCGTCTACCGGACACTGCTGGAATCGACGCGGGCGATCCCGTGGAAGATCGACTGGGATAGCAAGCAGTTCGCCTATATCGGACCGCAGATCGAGGCGTTGCTGGGCTGGGCGCCGGCGAGCTGGGTGAGCGTGGGCGACTGGGCCAGCCGCATGCATCCGGAGGATCGCGAATGGGTGGTGGATTTCTGCGTGGCGCAGTCGCAGGCCGGCGTGGACCATGAGGCCGACTACCGCGCGCTGACCCGCGACGGCCGCTATGTGTGGATCCGCGACGTGGTGCACGTGGTGCGCAACCCGGACGGCACGGTCGACTCGCTGGTCGGCTTCATGTTCGACATCAGCGAGCGCAAGCGGACCGAACAGCAATTGATCAGCCTGCAGAAAGAGATGGAAGAGCTTTCCTTCCGCGACGGCCTGACCGGCGTCGCCAACCGGCGGCGTTTCGACGCGATCATCGAGCTCGAATGGAGCAACGCGCGACGCAACCGGCAGCCGCTGTCGATGCTCATGATGGATATCGACTATTTCAAGCAATACAACGACCGCTACGGTCACCTGGAAGGCGACGCCTGCCTGAAGCACGTGGCGCGTATCCTGAATTCGGCCGCGACGCGCGCACGCGACCTGCTGGCCCGCTTCGGCGGCGAGGAGTTCGTGCTGGTGCTGCCGGAAACCGACGAGGCTGCCGCAGGCAAGCTGGCCGAACGCTGCCGCGACCTGATCCTGGCCGAGCGGATCCCGCACGAACGCTCCCCGATCGGCCCCGTGCTGACGATCAGCATCGGTGCGGGCACCATGATCCCGGGCCACGACGACGAACTGCGGCCGTTCATCGACGCGGTGGACAAGCGGCTGTACCAGGCCAAGCAGCAGGGGCGCAACCGCATCGTCGCGGGGTAGCCTTGGGGTGTCCCGACACCGCCGCGAGAGCGTGCCCATGGAGATCAGCATGTCCAGAATCATTCTTTTCGCTGCGCTCGCCATTTTGGCGCTGCCGGTTTTTGCCGCAGCCCAGTCCTACGCCGAGGCCAAGGCGCTTGCCGACCGCGACGAGGCTTCCGTGTCGAAGACCCAGTCGAGTGCGCTTCTCGCATCGCAGGGCGCGGCCATCGATCGGATCGTCCCGGCGTGTGCACGGGCAATGGGGCCGGCGGGCATGCCTCCGTTTGTCGTCGTCGTGGAACTGGACGCGGCCGGCAAGGTAGTCGCGACGTGGCGCGAGGGCGACTCCGATTTTGCCGTCTGTTTCGAGAAACAGCTGAGCACGTTCTCGTTGTTCGCCCCGCCGCATGCGCCGTTCTACACGTCGTTCGAGATGAGCATGTCGCCTCAGGATTGATGCCTCGCCACGGCGCCGCCGCCGGTACATGAAAAGGCCCCGCATGCGGGGCCTTTTCCTTGTCAGCGAGCGGCGCGGCTTACGCCTCGGCTTCTTCCTTGTACGCATCCACCGGGATGCAGGCGCACATGATGTTCTTGTCGCCGTAGACGTTGTCGACGCGGGCCACCGGCGGCCAGTATTTCTGCAGCTTCAGGCTGGCCAGCGGGAAGGCGGCCAGCTCGCGCGGGTAGGCGTGGGCCCACTCGCTGCCGCTGACCATGGTGGCGGTGTGCGGGGCGTTCTTCAGCGGGTTGTCCTCGCGGTCGAGCTTGCCTTCCTCGATCGCGCGGATCTCGTCGCGGATCTGGATCATCGCGTCGATGAAGCGGTCCAGCTCGATTCGCGATTCGCTCTCGGTCGGTTCCACCATCAAGGTGCCCGACACCGGGAAGCTCAGCGTCGGCGCATGGAAGCCGAAGTCGATCAGTCGCTTGGCCACGTCCTCGGCACCGATGCCGGTGGCGTCCTTGAGCGGGCGCAGGTCGAGGATGCATTCGTGCGCCACCAGTCCGTTGCGGCCGGTGTACAGGGTGGGGTAGTGCGCTTGCAGCCGCTTGGCGATGTAGTTGGCGTTGAGCAAGGCCACTTGCGTCGCCTTGCGCAGGCCCTGCTGGCCCATCATGGTGATGTACATCCAGCTGATCGGCAGGATGCTGGCGCTGCCGAAGCTGGCCGCGCTGACCATGCCCGTGGCGCTGTCCTCACCGAGCTTCTTCGGCAGGAACGGCGCCAGGTGCGACTTCACGGCGCACGGGCCGACGCCCGGGCCGCCGCCGCCGTGCGGGATGCAGAAGGTCTTGTGCAGGTTCAGGTGCGACACGTCCGAGCCCCACTTGCCGGGCTTGGCCACGCCGACCAGCGCGTTCATGTTGGCGCCGTCGGTGTACACCTGGCCGCCGTGCGCGTGCACGATCTCGCAGATCGCGACGATGTCTTCCTCGAACACGCCATGCGTGGACGGGTAGGTGATCATCAGCGCGGCGAGACGGTCGCTGTATTTCTCCGCGGCGCGGCGAATGTCCTCGACGTCGACGTTGCCGTTGGCATCGCACTTGGTCACCACCACGGTCATGCCGCACAGGTGCGCGGAGGCCGGGTTGGTGCCGTGGGCGGATTCGGGGATCAGGCAGATGTCGCGATGCGTGTCGCCGCGCGAGCGGTGATACGCGCGGATTGCCAGCAGGCCGGCGTATTCGCCCTGCGCGCCGGAGTTCGGCTGCAGGCTCACCGCGTCGTAGCCGGTGCATTCGACCAGCATCGCTTCCAGGCCGTCGATCAGTTCCTTGTAGCCCTGCGTCTGCGCGGCCGGGGCCAGCGGGTGGATGTCGGCGAACTCCGGCCAGGTGATCGGGATCATCTCGGCGGTGGCGTTGAGCTTCATGGTGCACGAGCCCAGCGGGATCATCGTGCGATCCATCGCCAGATCCTTGTCCGCCAGCGCGCGCATGTAGCGCAGCAGTTCGTGCTCGCTGTGGTGCGAGTTGAACACCGGATGGGTGAGGAACGCACTCTTGCGCACCAGCGCGGCGGGCAGGGCGTCGGCGGTGGCGGCGTCGAGCGCATCCACGTCGGCGATGCCGGCGCCGAACAGGCCGGCCAGCGCAATCACGTCGGCGCGCGAGGTGCTCTCGTCGAGACTGATGCCGACGCTGCCATCGTCGATGCGGCGCAGGTTGATGCGTGCGGCCGCAGCCTTGGCGTGCAGCGCGGCGGCATCGATGCCGGTGACGTGCAGGGTGTCGAAGAAATCCTTGCCCACGGCGACGCCGGCCTGGCGCAGCGCGGCGGCGAGGATCGCAGCCAGGCGATGCGTGCGGCGCGCGATGCGGGTCAGCCCCTTCGGGCCGTGGTAGACCGCGTACATCGAGGCCATCACCGCCAGCAGCACCTGCGCGGTGCAGATGTTGGAGGTGGCCTTCTCGCGGCGGATGTGCTGCTCGCGCGTCTGCAGGGTGAGGCGGTAGGCGGCCTTGCCTTCGGTGTCGATCGACACGCCGATCAGGCGGCCGGGCATCGAGCGCTTGTACGCGTCGCGGCAGGCCATGAACGCAGCGTGCGGGCCGCCGTTGCCGAACGGCACGCCGAAGCGCTGTGTGTTGCCCACCACGATGTCCGCGCCCCATTCGCCGGGCGCGGCGATCAGGGTCAGTGCGAGCAGGTCGGTGGCCACCGCGACCAGGCCGCCGCGTGCGTGCACGGCGTCGGCGATCGCTTGGTAATCGTTGATGCTGCCGAAGGTGTCCGGGTACTGCAGCAGTACGCCGAACGCCTCGGTGCCGGCGGCGTCGCTGTCCGCGCCGACCATCAGCTCGATGCCCAGCGGCTCGGCGCGCGTGCGTACCACTTCCAGCGTCTGCGGGTGCACGCCGCTGGAGACGAAGAACACGTTCGACTTCGACTTGCACGAGCGCTTGGCCAGGGTCATCGCCTCGGCCGCGGCGGTGGCTTCGTCCAGCAGCGAGGCGTTGGCGATCTCCATCCCCGTGAGGTCGGCGCACATCGTCTGGAAGTTGATCAGCGCCTCCATCCGGCCCTGCGAAATCTCCGCCTGGTACGGCGTGTACGCGGTGTACCAGGCGGGGTTTTCCAGGATGTTGCGCAGGATGACGTTCGGCGTGAGGGTGCCGTAGTAGCCCTGGCCGATGAAGCTGCGGAACACCTGGTTCTTGTCGGCGATCGCGCGGATCTTGGCCAACGCTTCCTCTTCGGTGATCGCCTTGGGCAAGGCCAGCGGGGCAGCGGACTTGATCGAGCCGGGGACGATGGCGTCGGTCATCGACTCCAGCGAATCGTGGCCGACCACGCGCAGCATCTGCGCGATCTCGGCGTCGTCCGGGCCGATGTGGCGTTCGATGAACGCGTCGTGGTGTTCGAGGTCGCGCAGGGAAGTGGGGGTGTTCATGACAGGGGCATCCGCAGACAACGTGCCGTGCCGCACGCGGGCGCCCCTCTGTCCTTTTGCCTGAGAGTTTGGAAGCGCGCTGATTGCGCTTCGTGCCCCTTCGGCGCCGGATTCAACCGGTCTCTCCAGAGTGTTCGCACATGATGGTATGGGAGCCTGAGCGATTACGGGCGTTGCGTCTTCGGCAGCGGCACGTGCCCGGTCAAGGGCCGCCCGCTTCTCCCACCATGCGTTTACCGCGCCGATTATACAGGGCGGGCGGCGTGCGTTGCGGCTCGCCGGGGTGTGGTTCAGAAACCTCTCGCGTTATGCTCGGACGCCCCATTCCCCGACCCGCCGGAGCGCCCATGATCCGTATCGGTGAAATCGACCACGTGGTGTTGCGCGCCATCGACATGGCGGCCATGCAACGCTTCTACTGCGAGGTGCTGGACTGCCGCGAGGAACGCCGGCAGGACGAGATCGGCCTAGTGCAGCTGCGTGCCGGCGCCTCGTTGATCGACCTGGTATCCGTCGATGGCAAGCTCGGCCGCCACGGCGGCGCCGCGCCGGGCAGGGAAGGCCACAACATGGATCACCTGTGCCTGCGCGTGGAGGATTACGACGAGGCGGCGATCTTGGCGCACCTGAAGGCGCATGGCGTGCGCATCGGCGAGCTGGGCGTGCGCTACGGTGCGCAGGGCGAGGGACCGTCGATCTATCTGTACGACCCGCAGGGCAACATGATCGAACTGAAGGGGCCGGCGCGGGTTTGAGACTTTGCTTCATCGCCGTTCGCCCGCGGCGCAGCCCGTTCGCCCTGAGCCTGTCGAAGGGCGCCTCGCGCGTGCCACCAGCCCATCCCTTTCCGTTCATCCTTCAACAGGCTCAGGACGAACGGAAAGGGATGTGTCGGGCAGGTTGTCGCAGGACGAGGTGCTTCGTGGGCAAGGCCTTGCTGACCTCAGGCAAACCCGAAAAGCTGAAGACAGCCTCGGGAGCCGGCCTTCCTGACTTCAATCAGACTCGGAAACGACGAAGGCCCGCATCGCTGCGGGTCTTCCTGACTTTAATCAAACCCTGATAAAGACGAAGGCCGCCTCGAGAGGCGGCCTTCGTTTACAATTGGTGCCCAGGAGAGGACTCGAACCTCCACGGAGTTGCCCCCGCTAGCACCTGAAGCTAGTGCGTCTACCAATTCCGCCACCTGGGCAGGTGTCACGTCGCTCGGTGAGCTGCGTGAGCCGCGTAATTTAGGCATCTGCCGGCAGCTTGTCAACACTTTTCACATCCATTCGCTGCGACGTGGCATTCTCCGCGGCGCAAACATCACAAGGACCTTGAGTGACCAGAAAAACTCCCCCCCATTCCGGCAATCCGCAGGACTCGCATTCCGCAAAGAAGCCCGCCAAGCGGGCGCCGCGAGCCGCCGCCGCACCGGACAAGCGCAACAAGGCTGCCGCAGGCGCCGTGCGCGACCCCCATGCTGATCGCGAGGCGCAGCGTTATGCGCGTCCGATTCCCAGCCGCGAGGCGATCCTCGGCCTGCTCGAGCAGCGCGGCGAATTGCTGACCGAGGCGCGCATCGCCGAGGCGCTGGAAATCCACGATGAAACCGACCTCGAGGCGCTGCGCAAGCGGCTCGCCGCGATGGTGCGCGACGGCCAGTTGCTGCTGGGCCGGCGCGGTGGCTACGCACCGACGCAGAAACTCGACCTGATCGCCGGCGTGGTGCTGGCCAATGCCGAAGGCTACGGTTTCCTGCGCCCGGACGAGGGCGGCGACGACTTGTACCTGTCGCCGCAGCAGATGCGCGCCGTGATGCACGGCGACCGCGTGCTGGCCAGCGTGGTCGGCATCGACCGTCGCGGGCGCCGGCAGGGTGCGATCGCCGAAGTGCTGCAGCGACGTTCGCCGCGGCTGGTCGGCCGGGTAGTGATCGACGATGGCGTGACCCTGGTGACGCCGGACGACCGCCGCCTGAACCAGGACGTGATGATCAAGCCCGGCCGCGAGCTGGGTGCGCGTTCCGGCCAGATCGTGGTGGCCGAGATCACCGATCCGCCGACCTCCCAGCGTGGTCCGATCGGCGAGATCCGCGCCGTGCTGGGCGAACGCCTGCAGCCGTCGCTGGTGGTGGAAATGGCGATCGCCAGCCACGACCTGCCGCACGAATGGCCGGCCGAGGTGTTGCGCGATGCCGCGCAGGTGGAGTCGGTGGTGACCGCCGCCGAGCACGAAGGCCGTATCGACATCCGCCAGCTGCCGCTGGTGACCATCGACGGCGCCGACGCGCGCGATTTCGACGACGCGGTGTATGCCGAGCCGAAGCGCGGTGGTGGCTGGCGCCTGATCGTGGCGATCGCCGACGTCTCGCACTATGTGCAGGTCGGCAACGCGCTGGACCGCGAGGCGTACGAACGCAGCACCTCGACCTACTTTCCCGGTTTCGTGGTGCCGATGCTGCCGGAGACCTTGTCCAACGGCATCTGCTCGCTGATGCCGAAGGTCGACCGGATGTGCATGGTCTGTGACATGCTGATCGACGCCGAAGGCAGCGTGACCAAGTCGAAGTTCTACGACGCGGTGATGCTGTCGCACGCACGGCTCACCTACGACAAGGTGTGGCAGGCCGTGGGGCTGAACGACGCGGACGCCCGGCACGAAGTCGCCGACGTGCTGCCGCAGCTCGAAAACCTGCATGCGCTGTACAAGGCGATGGCGCAGCAGCGCAAGCGCCGCGGCGCGATCGACTTCGAGACGCCGGAGGTGAAGTTCCGCCTCGACCAGACCGGCGGCGTCGAGTCGATGGGTGCCACCGAGCGCAACGACGCGCACAAGCTGATCGAGGAATGCATGATCGCCGCCAATGTGCAGGCAGCGCTGTTCCTGGAGAAGAAGAAGATCTCCGCGCTGTTCCGCGCGCATGAGCCGCCGCCGGCGGAGAAGTACGAGGATCTGCAGCAGTTCCTGCGCGAGTTCAAGCTGCGCATGCCGCCGGTGGATGAGGTGACGCCGGGGGATTTCTCCGAAATCCTGCGCATGGTGCACGACCGCCCCGAGCGCGAGCTGATCCAGAACGTGCTGCTGCGTTCGCAGAGCATGGCCGCCTACCAGCCCGACAACCGCGGCCACTTCGGCCTGTCGCTGCAGGCGTATGCGCACTTCACCTCGCCGATCCGCCGTTATCCGGATCTGCTGGTGCATCGCGCGATCCGTTTCGCGCTGACCGGCCGCAAGCCGACCGACTACACCTACACGCCCGCCGAGATGGCGGCGATGGCGGTCCATTGTTCGCAGCGCGAGCGTCGTGCCGAGGAAGCCGAGCGCGACGTGGACGAGCGCTTCAAGTGCGCGTGGATGGAAAAGCACATCGGCAGCGAGTTCGACGGCCTGGTCACCGGGGTCACCTCGTTCGGCCTGTTCGTGGAACTTGACGAGTCGAAGGTGTCCGGTCTGGTGCATATCAGCCAGCTGGTCAACGACTACTACCACTTCGACGCGATCCGCAAACTGCTGAAGGGCGAACGCACCGGCGCACAATTCCGCCTCGGCGACCACGTGCGCATCCAGGTGCTGCGCGCCAGTCTGGAGGATCGCAAGATCGACTTCCGTCTGGTTTCGCCGCGCACGTTGGCCCCGGCACCGGCGGGCAGTGGCAAGGCGTATGACTATGCCGCCGCGGGCGAGCGTTATTCGCTGCCGAAGAAGGCCGCCACGACCAAGGCACCGGGCATGTTCGGCCGCGCCGCCAAGGCGATCGGCCGTGCATTCGGCCGCAAGGAGGTCGAGGTCGCCGCACCGGCGCCGGCCCCGCGCAAGGCCGCGGTGAACGATAATCCGCCGCCGCGCGCACAGCCAGCGGCAACGCGTCAGCATGCCGGCGGCCAGCATCAGGGCCGCAGGGTCGAGCCGTCGTCCGGCCGTCGCCCGCGCAACGATGGGTCAGCCAAACGCGGGCCGGCCCCGGCTGCCGCTCCGCAGGCACCGAAGAAGCACGGCGGTCGCAAACCGAAACCGAAAGGCAAGCCATGAGTGAGAGCTGGATCGTCGGTATCAATCCCGTCGAAGGTGCGCTGAGCAACGACGCCGAACGCGTGCGTGAAGTGCTGGTCGAGAACGGCCAGCGTAACGCCCGCGTGCTGGATCTGGCCGAGCGCGCGAAGAAGCTGAAGATCCCGGTGCAGCATCGCCCGCGCGACGAGCTGGACAAGCTGGCCGGAGAGGCGCGGCACCAGGGTGTGGCGGCGCGTTACGAGGCCGCACCGGCGGCGCATGAAAGCGACCTGGCCGCTCTGCTGGAACGCGACGGCAGCGATACCCTGGTGCTGGTGCTCGACGGCGTCACCGATCCGCACAATCTCGGTGCCTGCCTGCGCAGTGCGGCGGCGGCGAAAGTCACCGCGGTGATCGTGCCGAAGGACCGCGCGGTCGGACTGACCCCGGTGGTGCGCCGCGCTTCGGCCGGCGGCGCCGACCGGGTGCCGTTGATCGCGGTGACCAACCTGGCGCGCACGCTGCGCGAGCTGAAGGATGCCGGCGTGTGGATCACCGGTCTGGCCGGCGATACCGACACCACCGTCTACGGCGTCGACTTCAAGGGGCCGGTGGCGCTGGTGCTGGGCAGCGAAGGCGAGGGCATCCGCCGGCTCACCCGCGAACTGTGCGATTTCGTGGCGAAGATCCCGATGCCGGGCACGATGGAGAGTCTCAACGTCTCGGTTGCCACCGGCGTGGTGCTGTTCGAGGCCTTGCGTCAGCGGAGCGCGAAGCGATGAACCTGTTCTGGTACGACTGGGCCGGTTACATCGGCGTGGCGCTGGTGCTGCTGGCGTTTTTCCTGCTGCAGGAGCGCAAGCTGCAAGGCAGCGGACTGGTCTATCAGCTGATGAACGTGCTGGGTGCGATCGGCGTGATGCTGTCGCTGGGCTTCGGCAATTTCAATCTGGCCGCGTTCATCATGCAGGTGGCCTGGCTGCTGATCGGCAGTTACGGCATCGTGCGCGGCATCAAGCGCGGCCGCGAGCCGCACGAGCCGCTGTAGGTTGTTTTGCCGGCGCGGGGACGACCCCGCGCACTTTCCCATCGCAGGGACGGCCCTGCAGCAAATCGAGGAACGTCATCATGGCGTGGATCTATCTGCTGCTGGCCGGCCTGTTCGAAGTGGTCTGGGCCATCGGCCTCAAGTACACCGACGGCTTCAGCCGGCTCTGGCCGAGCGCCGGCACGCTGGCGGCGATGGCAGTGAGCATCGTGCTGCTGGCGATGGCAGTGAAAACGCTGCCGATCGGCACCGCGTATGCGATCTGGACCGGTATCGGTGCGGTCGGCGCGGTGGCGCTGGGCATCGTGCTGTTCGGCGATCCCGCCACGTGGCCGCGGCTGTTGTGCGTTGCGCTGATCCTGGCCGGTATCGTCGGGCTCAAGCTCACCGCGAGCTAGCGGGAGCGCAGGTGAACGCCTACTCGCCGAGCTTGGTGATTTCCGGGCTCGAGGTGAGGTCGCGTTTGCTGCGCTGCTTGTCCAGTGGTTCGCCGGTGACCTGGAACCACACGTTCTCGGCGATATTGGTGGCATGGTCGCCGATGCGTTCGATGTTCTTGGCCATGAACAGCAGGTGGGTACACGGGGTGATGTTGCGCGGATCTTCCATCATGTAGGTGAGCAGCTGGCGGAAGTAGCCGGTATAGGCTTCGTCCAGCACCACGTCGTCCTTCCACACCTGGTAGGCACGTTCGGCATCGCGGTCGCGGTAGGCGGCCAGCACTTCGCGCACTTCGCCGGCGGCGAGCGTGGCCAGCTGGTGCAGGCCGCCGACCGGCGCCACCGGCGCCACCATCGACAGGGGGATCGAACGCTTCGCCACGTTGGCGGCGTAGTCGCCGATGCGCTCGATGTCCGAGGCGATGCGCAGTGCGGCGTACACGTTGCGCAGGTCGCCGGCCATCGGCGCACGCAGTGCCAGCAGGCGTACCACGTCGTGGCCGATTTCCTGTTCCAGCTGGTCGATCGCGTCGTCGTTGCCGACCACGCGCTGGGCGGCGCGTTCGTCGCGACGTTCGAGCACGTCGATGGCGGCTTCCAGCTGGGTCACCGACAGCTCGCCCATGCGCACGATCTCGCCGGTGAGCCGGGCCAGTTCGCTGTCGTAACTCTTGATGATGTGGTCGGTGCCGGTGTTCATGTGCTGCCTCGATGTGTTCTTTAAGCTTTCGATGTCGTCATTCCCGCGAAAGCGGGAATCCATCTTGCTCTTACTGTGAACGCCGCATGCAAAACTCAAAGTCAGAATGGATTCCCGCTTTCGCGGGAATGACGGCGCTGAGGGCCTGCAGCTCTTTCCGAATCCCGAGTTCCGAGTCCCGAATCTGGCCCTATCCAAACCTTCCGGTGATGTAATCCTCGGTCTGCTTCTTGCCCGGCTTGGTGAAGATCTTTTCGGTCTGGTCGAACTCGATCATCTCGCCAAGGTACATGAAGGCGGTGAGGTCGGAGACGCGCGCGGCCTGCTGCATGTTGTGGGTGACGATGACGATGGTGAACTGGCTTTTCAACTCTTCCACCAATTGCTCGATGCGGCTGGTGGCGATCGGGTCAAGCGCCGAGGTCGGTTCGTCCAGCAGCAGCACCTCGGGCTTCAGCGCGATCGCGCGGGCGATGCACAGGCGCTGCTGCTGGCCGCCGGAAAGGCCAAGCGCGTTCTGCTTGAGCTTGTCCTTCACCTCGTCCCACAGCGCGGCACTGCGCAGCGCCTGCTCCACGCGGCCTTCCATGTCCGCCTTCGACAGTTTCTCGTGGTGACGGATGCCATAGGCGACGTTCTCGAAGATCGTCATCGGGAAAGGTACCGGCTTCTGGAACACCATGCCGACCTTGCTGCGCAGGCGGTTCAGCGAATAGCCGGGGTCGAGGATGTTCTCGCCGTCCAGTTCGATCGAGCCTTTCGCCTCGAGCTTGGGGTAGATCGCGTAGATGCGGTTGAAGACGCGCAGCAGGGTCGACTTGCCGCAGCCGGACGGGCCGATGATCGCGGTGACCTGCTTCTCCGGGATATCCATGCTGATGCCTTTCAGCGCCTGGAAGCCGTTGTAGTAGAAGTGCAGGTCGCGCACGACGAGCTTGGGCGCAACAGCCGCCGCTGCCGCCACCGGCGCCGGGTTCATGGCAAGGGCGGAATCAGTCATGGGACACCTTGGTGCGGGAAAGGATCAGGCGCGAAGCCAGGCTCAGCAGCAGCACGAACATGGTGATCACGAACGCGCCGGCCCAGGCCAGGGCGTGCATCGCGTCGCCCGGATCGTTGGCGTACTGGTAGATGATCTGCGGCAGGCTGGACATCTTGTCCATCGGGTTGATCGCCATGTAGTTGTTGCCGAACGCGGTGAACAGCAGCGGCGCGGTCTCGCCGCTGATCCGCGCCAGCGCCAGCAGCACGCCGGTGATGATGCCCGAGCGCGCCGCGCGGATCAGGATCTGCAGGGTCAGCTTCCACTGCGGCACGCCGAGCGACAGCGCCGCCTCGCGCAACGTGGACGGCACCAGCCGCAGCATCTCGTCGGTGGTGCGCACGATCACCGGCAGCGCGATCAGCGCCAGCGCCACGCCGCCGGCGAAACCGGAGAACGTGGTGGAACCGTGGGTGAGCGCGGTGCTCGGCAGCACGATGATGGTGTAGACAAACAGGCCCATCACGATCGACGGCGCCGACAGCAGGATGTCGTTGAGGAAACGGATCGACTCGCCCAGCCGGGTGCGGTTCGCGTATTCGGCCAGCCAGGTGCCGGCCAGCACGCCGATCGGCGTGGCGATGCCGATGCCGATGAAGTTGATCACCAGGCTGCCGACCATGGAGTTGAGCAGGCCGCCGTCCTCGCCATAGGCGGTGACCTTGGTGAACAGCTTCAGGTCCAGCGCACTGATGCCCCGGCGCAGGGTTTCCCACAGGATCCAGGCCAGGAACGCCAGGCCAATCAGGGTGGCCAGCGTGCTCAGCACCATCGCCAGCGCGTTGGTGAGGCGGCGGCGCAGGTAGGGCGAGTTCATCAGCGACCCTCCTTGCTGGCCAGCCGACGCAGCATCAGCCGCGCGATCAGCAACACGATGAAGGTGACCACGAACAGCAGGAAGGCCAGCGCCATCAGCGCGGATTTCTGCAGGCCGGCCGCCTCGCTGAACTGATTCGCGATGGTCGAGGCGATCGAGGTGCCGGGATCGAGCAGCGAGGCCGACAGGTGCATGGCATTGCCCAGCACGAAGGTCACCGCCATGGTTTCGCCCAGCGCACGGCCGAGGCCGAGGAAGATGCCGCCGATCACCGCCGAGCGGGTGTACGGCAGCACGATGTCCCACGACACCTCCCAAGTGCTGGAGCCCAGCGCATAGGCCGACTCCTTCAGCCGGGTCGGCACGGTCTGGAACACCTCGCGCATCACCGAGGAGATGAACGGGATCACCATGATCGCCAACACGATGCCGGCGACCAGGATGCTGGCGCCGAACGGGTAGTCGCTGCCGAACAGCTTGCCCACGAACGGCACGTGTTCGGCCACCCACGACAGCTTGCCGTCGTCAGGCTTGTTGCCGAGGTTGCTGGTCAACCACGGCTTGACGTGATCGGCAAAGAACGGGGCGAAGATGAACAACCCCCACATGCCGTAGATGATCGAGGGGATGCCGGCCAGCAGTTCGATCGCCGAGGCGACCGGCGTGCGCAGCCAGGCGGGTGCGACTTCGGAAAGGTAGACCGCGATGCCGAAGCTGATCGGTACCGCAATCAGCAGCGCGATGAACGAAGTGATCACCGTGCCGTAGACCGGCACCAGGGCACCATAGACGTCGTTGCCCGGGTCCCACTCCGAGCTGACCAGGAAGTGCCAGCCGAACGTGCCGAAGGCGTCGCGGCCGCCCCACAGCGTGGCGCCGGCGGCACCAAGCAGGGACGCCAGCACGATCAGCGCGCAGCCCTTCAACAGCCAGCGGAACAGCCGCTCGTGGCGGGCATCGCGACGGCTGCGCTGTTCCAGGATGTCGGTGGTTGAAATGGCCGTGTCGATCGCTGGCATGGTGGTCCAGTGGTGCGGGATGGAAACTCGCACTCCCCCGCCGACCGCGCCGGCGGGGGAGTGCGCTTTACTGCATCAGTGCTTGAACTCGGACGCCCAGTACGCCTCGATCCTGCTGACCAGGGCCGGCGGCAGCGGTACGTAGTCCAGGTCGCTGGCGGCCTGCTGGCCGTTTTCCAGGGCGGATTTGAAGAAGTCGAACGCGACCTTGCTGTTCGTCGCATTCTTCGGATTCTTGTACATGATCATCCAGACCGTGGCCGTGATCGGCCAGGCCTGCGCGCCCGGGGCGTTGGTCATGATCAGATTGAAGTCCTTGGCGCTGGCCCAGTCGGCCGTTGCGGCGGCGGCGGCGAAGCTGGCGGCGGTCGGCGAGACGATGTTGCCGGTGGAGTTCTTCAAGTCGACCCAGCTGATCTTGTTCTTCACCGCGTAGGCGTATTCGACGTAACCGATCGAGCCCTTGATCTGGCGCACGTACTGCGACACGCCTTCGTTGCCCTTGCCGCCCACGCCGGTCGGCCATTCCACGGCGGTGCCGAACTTCACCTTGCTGGCCCATTCCGGGCTGACCTTGGACAGGTAGTTGGTGAAGTTGAACGAAGTGCCCGAACCGTCCGAGCGGTGCACCACGGTGATCTTGCCGGCGGGCAGGCTGAGGCCGGCGTTCAGTGCGGCGATCTTCGGGTCGTTCCAGTTCTTGATCTTGCCCAGGAAGATGTCGGCGAGGGTGGTGCCGTCCAGCTTGATCTGGCCCGGCGTCACGCCGGCGATGTTGACGACCGGAACGATGCCGCCGACCACCAGCGGAAACTGGCCGAGGCCGAACTTCTGCAGGTCTTCGGTCTTCATCGGTGCGTCGGAGGCGCCGAAGTCGATGGTGCCTTCCTTGATCTGCGCGATGCCCGCGCCGGAGCCGACCGACTGGTAGTTGAGGTGGTGGCCGGTCTTTTCCGCGTATGCGGCCGACCACTTGGACATGACCGGGTAGACGAAGCTGGAGCCGGCGCCGGTGATGTCGGTGGCGTGCGCGGCCACCCCGAAGGTCGAGGCCACGGCAAGCGTGGCGACGGCGGCGAAGCGAAACGGGAGTTTGTTGATGGTCAACACGGTAGCTCCTTGGAGGGAAGTCGGATGCGACCCCGCCATTTCAGGCTTTTCGTGTTGCCATTGGATGAAATGAATGTTGCAACCGTATGACAGGCTGTCATATGGCCGCTTCAGTGCCCGTCCTGCGACGCGTAATCAGGCTGCGTCGAGGCCGTTATGGGCCTGCTCGAACAGCTCCAGCTGGCGCCAGCGGTTGACCACGCTGCAGAACAGTTCGGCGGTGCGTTCGGCGTCATACACCGCCGAATGCGCCTCGCGGCTGTCGAACGTATGACCGGCGGCCAGCACGGCCTTGCTCAGCACGGTCTGGCCGTAGGCGAGGCCGCCGAAGCTGACCGTATCGAAGCAGCTGAACGGGTGGAACGGATTGCGCTTGTGGCCACAGCGGCGCACCGCCTGGTTCAGGAAGCCCAGATCGAACGCGGCGTTGTGACCGACCAGGATCGCCCGCTGGCAACCGGCCTCGCGCACCGCTTCGCGCACCGCGTGGAAGATATGGTCCAGCGCCTGCCGTTCGGCCAGTGCGCCGCGCAGCGGGTTGGTCGGGTCGATGCCGGTGATCTCCAGCGAACGCGGGTCCAGGTTCGCGCCGGGGAACGGTTCCACGTGCGTAGATACGGTGGGCTGCAGCTGCAGGTAGCCGCCTTCATCCATCACCAGGGGTACCGCGGCGATTTCCAGCAGGGCGTCATGTTCGGCATCGAAGCCGCCGGTTTCCACGTCGACCACCACCGGCAGGAAGCCGCGAAACCGCTCAGCCATGCGCGGCGCGGTGCTGTTGCTGAGAATATCCATCGGCGAAGCATATCAGCCGCTCCCCGCGGCGTGAGGCGCGACACTGTCTGCGGCTGCACGGCGCTGTCTTGAATATGTCATCAAAGCTGCACCCAACCGTAAAATTCCCCCGGCAGAATTGTTAACCAATCGCTAGCCGGCCATCGGATCGACGGGGCGATCGAGATGTTTTCCATCCACTTGCGGAGAATCACATGCGTTCCAAATTGATTGCGGTGGCGATTGCCGCCGGCCTTGGCCTGACCAGTTTTGCCGCCTCCGCGGCACCAGCGCAGAACAGGACGGCCGCCGCCAGCAGTAGCGAAGTCGAGCAGCTGAAGGCGCAACTGGCTGCGCTGCAGGCCAAGGTGGAGGAGCTGGAGCAGCGCACCGATGCGCAGTCCGACATCAACGTCAGCACCGGCCAGGCGGTGGAGAAGGCCACCAACGTGACCACGGCCAGCGACAAGAAGCTCGCCGCGCTGTCGAAGGCGATCAACAACACCACGCTGTCGGGCAAGATGTTCTTCGACTTCACCAGCATCGACGACAAGAACAGCGACAAGGGCAAGAGCGACAAGTCCGGCGTCGGCCTGGACGTGAAGCGCTTCTACCTCGGCGTCGACCACAAGTTCAACGACATCTGGTCGGCCAACCTCACCACCGACTTCAACTACGCCAGCAGCGACGGCCAGACCAGCGTGTTCGTCAAGAAGGCGTACGTGCAGGGCAAGTTCGATGATGCCGCGGTGTTCCGTGTCGGTTCGTCCGACATGCCGTGGATCCCGTTCGCCGAGAAGTACTACGGTTTCCGTTACGTCGAGAACACCATCACCGACCGCCTGAAGTACGGCAATTCGGCCGACTGGGGCCTGCACCTCGCCGGCGACATCGGCGCCAGCAAGTCGCTCAACTATGCGGTGTCGGTGGTCAACGGCAACGGTTACAAGAACCCGGGCCGCAGCAAGGGCGTGGACTTCGAGGGCCGCGTGGGCTTCGTGCCGTTCGAGAACATGGTGGTGGCGGTCGGCGGCTACAGCGGCCATCGCGGCCAGGAGACCGAGAACATCGGCGCGGCGCACACCGCCGAGCGCGGCGACTTCATGCTGGCCTATGCCAGCAAAGCCTTCCGCCTCGGCGCCGAGTACTTCACCGCGAAGAACTGGAACAACGTGCTCAGCCCGCTCGCCGACAAGGCCGACGGTTATTCGCTGTGGGGCAGTGTGGCGGTGGCCGACAACGTGAATCTGTTCGCCCGCTACGACAGCGCCAAGCTCAGCAAGAGCCTGGATCGCGAGGCCAAGGACACCTATTACAACGCCGGCGTCGAGTACCAGGTGACCAAGGGCTTCAAGCTGGCCGGCGTGTGGAAGCACGGCAAGGTCGACAAGTCGGTCGCCACGCCGGTGCCGCCGCACGTGCAGAACAACAAGACGAACGAGATCGGCGTGTTCGGCGAAGTGTCGTTCTGATGCAATGTGCAGGCGGCAACGTGCTGCCTGTACGGAATGGATAGACGGTCTATCGCAACGGAGTTCCACCCATGGACGGAAAACGGCGGGCATGAAGCCCGCCGTTTGCTTTTCCGCGAGAGGGAAAGCCCGCCGTCAGCGATTGTCCAGCGTGGCTCCGGTCAGCAGGCCGCGAGCCAGCATGCTGCACTGGCGCCGGTACAGCAGCAGCTGCCACTGGCGCCCGCCGAGCTGCCGCCACAGCACCGCCGAGCGCACGGCGGCGAGCAGATTGCTGCGCACCTTTTCCACCACGCTGGATTGCTGCAGCTGCTGCGGGTTGCCGCTGACCATCACGCGCGGCTTGAGGATCGACAAGGTGGACGCGTAGACCTCGGCCAGCCGGCTGTTGACCTGGCTGGAATCCTGGCCGAAATGCTCGACCTGCCGCTGCGCGGCAGCGATGCCCTGCTGCAGTTTTTCCAGCAGGTCCGTGCGCGCCGACAGGCTGCGTTCCAGCCGCATCACGGTCACCGTCATGCGCGTCACCGACATGTCGGGGGTGCTTTCGTCCAGTTGTCCGATCAGGGTGCGCAGGCCGAGCCGCACGTTCGAGATGTTGCCGTACACGCCGACCACCGAAGGCGCATCAATGCGGAACACGCTGGCCACGCTGGCTTCCATCGCGGCCTCGTCGCAGCGCCCTTCGTTGGCAAGCTGCTGCGCCAGCGCACAAGCCTGGAACAGGCCGGCGAGGGCGAGCACGCGTTCTTCAGTCATGGAAAAAGTTTCAAACACGGGATGCCGATTCTCTTGCTGGGGATGTGGATGAGGGAGTGAATGTCGGCAGCAAGCCGCCATAAGGCGCGTCGGTGGCGGCGATCACCGCGCCGCCGAGGCAGACGTCGCCATCGTAGAGGACCACCGACTGTCCGGGGGTAACCGCACGTTGAGGTTCGTCGAAGCGTACCTCAAGGCCAGCATCGAGCACGCTGACTTCGCAGGCCTGGTCGGACTGGCGATAGCGGGTGCGCGCGGTGCAGCGGAAGTGGGCGGAGGGTGCGGCGCCGTCGACCCAGGTGGGTGCTTCCGACTGCAGCCGCTGCGAGTACAACCAGCGGTTCTCGCCGCCCTGGGCGACGTACAGCACGTTCGCCGCCACGTCCTTGCCGACCACGTACCAGGCCTCGCCGCTGGCACCGTGGCGACCGCCGATACCCAGCCCGTTGCGCTGGCCCAGGGTGTAATACATCACGCCCTGGTGCTCGCCGATCAGTTCGCCGTCCGGCGTGCGCATCTCGCCGGGGCGAGCCGGGATGTATTGCGACAGGAAGCCGCGGAAATCACGTTCGCCGATGAAACAGATGCCGGTGGAGTCCTTCTTCGCGTGCGTCGGCAGGGCCGCCTCGCGGGCCATCTCGCGCACGCGCGGCTTCTCGATCCCGCCCAGCGGGAACAGCGTGGCGGCCAGTTGCTGCTGACCCAGCGCGTGCAGGAAGTAGCTCTGGTCCTTGGCCGCGTCCACCGCGCGCAGCAGTCGATAGCGGCCGCCCACACAATCGACGCGGGCATAGTGGCCGGTGGCGATCTTGTCGGCGCCCAGTGCGTGGGCTTCGTCGAGGAAGGTCTTGAACTTGATCTCGCGATTGCACAGCACGTCGGGGTTCGGCGTGCGCCCGGCGCGATACTCGGCGAGGAAGTGCTCGAACACGCCGTCCCAGTATTCGGCGGCGAAGTTGCGCGCGTGGAACGGGATGCCGAGCCGGCCGCACACGGCCACGGCGTCCTTGCGGTCGGCGTCGGTGGTACAGGGGCCGCTGCGGTCGTCCTCTTCCCAGTTCTGCATGAACAGGCCTTCGACCTCGTAGCCGGCCTGTTGCAGCAGCAGCGCGGCGACCGAGGAGTCGACGCCACCGGAAATGCCCAGCATCACCTTCACGAAGTGCCACCTTCGGGCAGATGACTGAGGGTGTCCAGCGGCAGCCGTTGACCACCCAGCCACAAGTCGATGCTCTGCAGGATCATCGGGCTGCGCAGGCGATCGCCCAGCGCGGCGATCTCGGCCCGGGTCAGCCATACGGCGCGGCGGATGTCGGTGTCCAGCGGCCGGTCCGGATCGTGGCTGAGCGCACGGGCGGCGAAGCTGAAGCGGACCACGGCGTCGCCGTGCTCGGTGCTGCGCCACTGGTGCACGCCGATCAGGTGCTGCAGCTCCACCGTCCAGCCGGTTTCCTCCAGCGTTTCGCGCAAGGCTGCCGCGGTGAGGCTTTCGCCGTCGTCCAGGTGGCCGGCTGGCTGGTTGTAGGCAAGCCGGCCGTTGACTTCTTCCTCGACCATCAAATACCGCTCGCCGTCGGCCACCACGCAGGCGACGGTGACGTGCGGGCGCCAGATCTCGGCGGGGGTGATGGAATCGGCCATGGCGGTGCGGGCGGGGACTGGAAAAGCAGTCATTGTGCCATCACCTCCCTTGTCACACCGCTGCGGGGTGGAAGCGGTACCGCGGCGTATACTTCGAACCAGAGATCACACCCCAAGAAACCATGGCCCACGAACCCGAACATGAGCAAGACAGCGGCCGCGGCCTGGCGCTGGAAACTGCGAAGCCCGAGGTGGCGCGACCACCGCTGTTCCAGGTGCTGCTGTTGAACGATGATTTCACCCCGATGGACTTCGTGGTCGAGGTGTTGCGCACTTTCTTCAACCTGGACCAGGAGCAGGCGGTACAGGTGATGCTGCACGTACACACCCGCGGGCGCGGCGTGTGCGGCGTTTTTACCCGCGAAGTGGCCGAAACCAAGGTAACCCACGTCAACGAATATTCACGTTCCCATCAGCACCCGTTGTTATGCACTATGGAAAAGCTCTGAGCGACCCCATTTTGTGCTCATTGCGGCGCTGAAGGCCGCTCACAATGCAAAGCGGAGACGATCCGAATGTTCAGCAAGGATCTGGAAGTCACCATCGGCCATTGCTACAAGCAGGCCCGCGAACAGCGCCATGAGTTCATGACGGTGGAGCACCTGCTGCTGGCGCTGACCGAAAACCAGTCGGCGCTCGGCGCCCTGCGCGCCTGCGGCGTGGACTTGCCGCGGTTGTCGGCCGACCTGGAACGCATCATCAACGAGACCGTGCCGGTGCTGCCGCCCGGCGACGAGCGCGACACGCAACCCACGCTGGGTTTCCAGCGCGTGCTGCAGCGCGCGGTGTACCACGTGCAATCCTCCGGCCGGAAGGAGGTCACCGGCGCGAACGTGCTGGTGGCGATCTTCGGCGAGAAGGATTCGCACGCGGTGTACTTCATGCATCAGCAGGAAATCACCCGGCTCGACGTGGTCAATTACATCTCGCACGGCATCGCCAAGATCGGCGACGAGCCGGCTGCCGGCGTGTCCGGCGGCGAGCGCGAGGGCGAGGAGGGCGGCGAGCCGAAGGGCAACCCGCTGCACGAGTTCGCCAGCAACCTCAACGAGCTGGCGCTGGAAGGCAAGATCGACCCGCTGATCGGCCGCGCCGACGAGATCGAGCGCACGATCCAGGTGCTGTGCCGCCGACGCAAGAACAACCCGCTGTATGTGGGCGAGGCCGGCGTGGGCAAGACCGCGCTGGCCGAAGGCCTGGCCAAGCGCATCGTCGACGGCGAGGTGCCCGAGGTGCTGGAGGACGCCACGATCTGGTCGCTGGACCTGGGCGCGCTGGTGGCCGGCACCAAATACCGCGGCGACTTCGAGAAGCGCCTGAAGGGCGTGATCGCGCAGCTGAAGAAACAGCCCGGTGCGATCCTGTTCATCGACGAGATCCACACCATCATCGGCGCCGGCTCCGCCTCGGGCGGCACCATGGACGCGTCGAACCTGATCAAGCCGATGCTGGCTTCCGGCGAGCTGCGCTGCATCGGTTCGACCACGTTCCAGGAATACCGCGGCGTGTTCGAGAAGGATCGCGCGCTGGCCCGTCGCTTCCAGAAGATCGACGTGGTCGAGCCGACCGTGGCGGACAGCATCGAAATCCTCAAGGGCCTGCGTTCGCGCTTCGAGGAACATCATCACGTCGCCTACACCAACGAGGCGTTGAAGGCGGCGGTGGATCTGTCGGTGAAGCACATTCCTGATCGCCTGCTGCCGGACAAGGCAATCGACGTGATCGACGAGGCCGGCGCGCGCCAGCGGCTGCTGCCGCTGGATCAGCGCACCGGCAAGGTCGACGTGGGCGAGGTGGAGTACATCGTGGCCAAGATGGCGCGGATCCCGGCCAAGCAGGTTTCTGCTTCCGATCGCGACGTGCTGCGCAACCTCGAGCGCAACCTGAAGATGGTGGTGTTCGGCCAGGATCCGGCGATCGAGGCGCTGGCCGCGTCGATCAAGATGGCCCGCTCGGGTCTGGCCGATCCGTCCAAGCCGATCGGCTGCTTCCTGCTCGCCGGTCCCACCGGTGTGGGCAAGACCGAGGTGACCAAGCAGCTGGCGATGCAGCTCGGCATCGAGATGATCCGCTTCGACATGTCCGAGTACATGGAAGGGCATTCGGTGTCGCGGCTGGTCGGCGCGCCCCCGGGCTATGTCGGTTTCGACCAGGGTGGCCTGCTGACCGAGGCGGTCACCAAGCATCCGCACGCGGTGCTGCTGCTGGACGAGATCGAGAAGGCGCATCCGGACGTGTTCAACATCCTGCTGCAGGTGATGGACCGCGGCGTGCTGACCGACACCAACGGCCGCGAGGCGAACTTCAAGAACGTGGTGGTGGTGATGACCACCAATGCGGGCGCGGCGATCGCTGCACGGCGCAGCATGGGCTTCGTCGAGCAGAAGCACGAGTCCGACGCGATGGAAGTGATCCGCCGCATCTTCACGCCGGAGTTCCGCAACCGGCTGGACGCGATCATCCAGTTCGCCGCGCTCGACTTCGAGCACATCCTGCGCGTGGTCGACAAGTTCCTGATCGAGCTGGAAAGCCAGCTGACCGAGAAGCGGGTGAGCCTGGACGTGGATGCCGACGCCCGCCGCTGGCTGGCCGAGCACGGCTTCGACCCGCAGATGGGCGCACGGCCGATGGCGCGAGTGATCCAGGAGAAGGTGAAGCGCGCGCTAGCCGACGAACTGCTGTTCGGCAAGCTGGCCGAGGGCGGTGTGGCTCACCTGAGCGTGGTGGATGGCGAGTTGAAGGTCGACTGCAAGGCGGCCGAGAAATTGCCGGCCGTGGTCGAATAGGCCGAATGCCGGGCAAAGCAAAGGCGGCGCATTGCGCCGCCTTTGTCATGTCTGGCACCACCATCCCGTGTGTGGAGTGCTGCGCGCAGGCGCGACAGCCTCCGACCCAGCCGCCCTTACTTCATGCGGTACGTGATGCGTCCCTTGCTCAGGTCGTACGGGGTCATTTCGATCTTGACCTTGTCGCCGGTAAGGATGCGGATGTAGTGCTTGCGCATGCGGCCGGAGATGTGGGCGATGATGACGTGCCCGTTCTCCAGTTGCACACGAAACATGGTGTTCGGCAAGGTCTCCTGGACCGTGCCTTCCATTTCGATGACGTCGTCTTTGGCCATGTGTTCCGGGGTTCGCGCACAGCCGTCATGGCTGCGTAAGCCGACGATTATGCCACGGATGGGCGTTTGGTTAAAGAATCATCAATGCGGGTCCGGCCAGCCCGCGGTCAGGCGAAATGCTCGTCCAGCTTGCGCCGGATTTCCTGCTCGATCAGGCCTTTCAGCGGCGTCAGCATCAGACCCAGTTCGGCCTTGACCTGGATCGCGTCGCCGCCGACGGCGATCGAGCCGCTGACACCGGGGCGGGAAAACAGCAAGGTGTCGTCCTGCCAGCGCCCATCCATGCCGAATTTCTCGTGCATGCGTGCGGCCACCTGGTCGACCACGGCGCGGGCTTCGGCGATCGACAACTGGTGCGGGCGGCGGATATCGATCTTGGGCATGGCGTGCTCCGTGGGAATATCCCATCTTAATGCCATGTGGCTGCATGCTAGAGTTTCGCGGTCCATCGACCGGTTCATTCATGCGTATCGAATTTCCCAATGCGGCCCGTGAGGATTTCCATTGGACGCAGGCGCAGTTGCGTATCGGCAGCGCGCCCGACAATGACCTCGTGCTGGCCGCCAGCCAGGCGGCGCCGCATCATTTGCGCATCCAGCAGGATCGCCGCGGTTGGGTGCTGCAGGTGCTGCCGTCGGCCGACCGCATCCACGTCAACGCGCGGCCGGTGCGTGAACGCGCCTTGCTGCGCGCGGGCGATGTGGTCAGCGTGGGCGACTGTCGCCTGCTGCTGCGCGCCGACGAGGACCCCGCCCAACGCACGCCGCTGAACGTGCCCGAGCAGGGCCGCTGCACGGTGGCTTTGCGCGCCGTGGCCGGTCCGTTGTCCGGGCGGGTGCTGCCGTTGCAGGACAGCCTGACCTTCGGGCCGCACGGCGATTGCCCGCTGGAACTGCCGCAGGGCGGCATCGTGGCGTTGCGGATTTTCTGGGAGGGTGGTCAGCTGCGGCTGGAAACCACCGAGTCGTGCGAACGCCACCCGCTGCGGGTCAACGGTGTGGCGGTGCAGAAACTGGCCTTGCAACCCGGCGACCAGCTTGGCGTGGCGATGCACCGCTTCGTGGTCGACGGGCCGGGCATGGAACCGGAGCCGGAGATCGTGATGGCCGAACCGTTGCCGCAACAGCTGCCGGAAGACACCGCCGGCCCGAGCGGCGAAGTGTGGTGGCTGATCGTCACCGCCGCCGTGCTGGCACTGGGCATCGCACTGGTGCTGCTGATCCGTTTCTGAGGGCACGCGCTGAAGGCACGCGCCGAGGGTTGACCGCGCCATGCTGCGCCGCGCCATAATGCATGGAATACCCTCGACAGGATGCAGGTGCACGTGAGCAGAGTCTGGAATTTCAGCGCCGGCCCGGCGGCGTTGCCGCAGGCGGTACTCGAACGCGCCCAGCGCGAGATGCTGGACTGGAACGGCAGTGGCGCCTCGGTGATGGAGCAGTCCCACCGCGGCAAGCGTTTCATCGCGATGGCTGCCCAGGCCGAGGCCGACCTGCGCGAGTTGATGCAGATCCCGGCCGATTACGCCGTGCTGTTCCTGCAGGGCGGTGCCACCCAGCACTTCGCGCAGATCCCGATGAACCTGGCCGGCGAGGGCGATAGCGCCGACTACATCGTCAGCGGACACTGGAGCGCGAAGGCGGTCAGCGAAGCCGGACCCTACGTGCGGGTGAACGTGGCGGCCAGCGGCGAGGCGGACGATTACCTGAAGCTGCCGCCGCGCGACAGCTGGCAGCTCGACCCGAACGCCGCCTACGTGCATTACACGCCGAACGAGACGATCCACGGCGTGGAGTTCCATGGCATTCCCGAGATCGGCGCAGCGCCGCTGGTGGCGGACATGTCCTCGAACATCCTGTCCGAGCCGCTGGACGTCAGCCGCTTCGGGCTGATCTACGCGGGCGCGCAGAAGAACATCGGTCCGTCCGGCCTGGTGCTGATGATCATTCGCCGCGACCTGCTGCAGCGGGCCGGCCGGCCGATGGCGCGGATCTTCCGCTACGCTGAACACGCTGCCGCCGATTCGATGCTCAACACGCCGAACACCTGGGGCTGGTACGTGGCCGGGCTGACCTTCCAGTGGCTCAAGGCGCAGGGTGGGCTGGGCGTGATGGCCGAACGCAACCGGGTCAAGGCCGAATTGCTGTACGGGGCCATCGACGGCTCCGGCGGCTATTACCGCAACCCGATCGAGCTGTCCGCGCGTTCGCGCATGAACGTGCGCTTCACCCTGCACGACGCTGCGCTGGACGCCGTGTTCCTGCAGGAGTCCGAGGCGACCGGCCTGCTTGCGCTGAAGGGTCACAAGGCGCTCGGCGGCATGCGTGCCTCGTTGTACAACGCGGTGCCGCCGGAAGCGGTCGAGACGCTGGTGGCGTTCATGCGGGATTTCGCGCAGCGGCACGGCTGACCGATCCATGGCGAATTTTTTCAGGCAAGATGCCGCTTCATCATTTGGACTTCTATCCATCCAGGCGGCTAACGCATGACCGACCCGAAAACACCGTTGAGCGAGATGCGCGAGCGCATCGACAGCATCGACCGGCAGATCCAGCAGCTGATTTCCGAACGCGCGAACCATGCGCGGACGGTGGCGAAGGTGAAGGGGGAGGGGCTTTCCGCGATCGACTATTACCGTCCCGAACGCGAGGCCCACGTGCTGCGCATGGTGGTGGACCGCAACGAGGGTCCGCTGTCCGACACCGAGATGGTGCGGCTGTTCCGCGAGATCATGTCGTCCTGCCTCGCCCAGGAGGATCCGTTGAAGATCGGCTTCCTGGGCCCGGAAGGTACCTTCAGCGAACAGGCCGTGCGCAAGCACTTCGGCCACGCTGCCTACGGTCTGCCGCTGGGTAGCATCGAGGAAGTGTTCCAGGAGGTCGCCGCCGGCCATGCCGACTTCGGCGTGGTGCCGGTGGAAAACTCCGGCCAGGGCATGATCCAGGTCACCCTGGACATGTTCCTCACTTCCGAGGCCACCATCTGCGGTGAGGTGGAGTTGCGCGTACACCAGTGCCTGCACTCGCTGACCGGCCAGCTGGAGGACGTGCGCCGTGTCTATGCGCACGCGCAGTCGCTGCAGCAGTGCAAGACCTGGCTGCGCATCAACCTGCCCGAGGTGGAATGCATCGCGGTGGGCAGCAATGCCGAAGCCGCCCGACTGGCCCGGCACGCCGATGACGCGGCGGCGATCGCCGGTGAGACGGCGGGTAAGGTCTACGGCCTGAAGACCGTGGCCAAGGGCATCGAGGATCGCGCCGACAACACCACGCGCTTCCTGGTGATCGGCCGTTCGCTGTTTCCGCCCTCGGGCAACGACCGCACTTCGCTGCTGATCACCGTCAACGACAAACCGGGCGCGCTTTACGACGTGCTCAGCCCATTTGCGAAGCATGGCATCAGCCTGAACCGGATCGAGTCGCGGCCGGCGCATACCGGCAAATGGCAGTACGCGTTCTTCATCGACGTCTCCGGCCATGTCGACGGCGATGCGTTGCAGGCGGCGGTGCAGGATATCGGCGCATCGGCCGCGACCATCCGCGTGCTCGGTTCCTACCCGGTGGCCTTGCCTTGAACGTTCGTCTGGACTGGAGCAGCCGACCGGGTCGGCCGCTGCATGGCAGCGTGCGCGTACCCGGCGACAAGTCGGTCTCGCATCGCGCGCTGATGCTGGCCGCGATCGCCGAGGGAGAGTCGCGCATCAGCGGCTTCCTCGAAGGCGAGGACACCCGCGCCACCGCCGCCGTGCTGGCGCAACTCGGCGTGCGCATCGACACGCCCTCGGCCGGCGAGCGCGTGGTGCATGGCGTGGGCCTGCACGGCCTGCGCGGCACGGCGCAGCCGCTGGATTGCGGCAATGCCGGCACCGGTATGCGCCTGCTGACCGGCCTGCTGGCCGGGCAGGCGTTCGACAGCACCCTGGTCGGTGACGCTTCGCTGTCGAAACGACCGATGCGCCGGGTGACCGATCCGCTGGTCCTGATGGGCGCGCGCATCGACACGCACGACGGCCTGCCGCCGCTGCACGTGCATGGCGGTCAGCCGTTGCAGGGCATCCGCTACGAACTGCCGGTGGCCAGCGCGCAGGTGAAGTCTGCGTTGCTGCTGGCTGGCCTGTACGCTGCCGGTGAAACCGAAGTCATCGAACCGCACCCGACCCGCGACTACACCGAGCGCATGCTGGCCGCGTTCGGCTGGCCGATCGCGTTCGCACCGGGCCGCGCGAAAGTCGAGGGCGGCCACGCGCTGCATGCCACCGACGTCGAGGTGCCGGCCGATTTTTCCTCGGCCGCATTCTTCCTGGTCGCCGCCAGCATCGTGCCGGGCTCCGAACTGCGCCTGCCCGCGGTGGGCCTCAATCCGCGCCGCACCGGCCTGCTGCAGGCGCTGCGCCTGATGGGCGCGGACATCACGGTCGAGCACGAGCGCGAAGCCGGCGGCGAGCCGGTCGGCGATCTCGTGGTGCGCCACGCACCGCTGCATGGCGTCGAGCTGCCCGAGGCGCTGGTGCCGGACATGATCGACGAGTTCCCCGCGCTGTTCATCGCTGCCGCGGTGGTCGGCGGCACAACGGTGATTCGTGGCGCGGCCGAGTTGCGGGTGAAGGAATCCGATCGCATCGCCACGATGGCCAGCGGCTTGCGCACGCTCGGCGCGGCGATCGAGGAAACGCCGGATGGCGCGATCATCCACGGCGGCCGGCTCGGCGGCGGCACGGTGGAAAGCCACCTCGACCATCGCATCGCGATGAGTTTTGCAGTGGCCGGACTGGTCGCCACCGGGCCGGTACAGATCAATGACTGCAGCCATGTCGCCACGTCGTTTCCCGGTTTCCTGGAGCTGGCCAACGGCTGCGGCTTCGCACTGCATAGCGTGGGCTGAACTGTTCGCGGCGTGCATGTATCGTTGCGGCAAGACTTGCCTCCTGGTTGAAGATCGTCCTCATGTCCAATGTCGTACCGCCATTCATCGTCGCCATCCCCGCCCGTTACGGCTCGACTCGTCTGCCGGCCAAGCCGCTGCGCGAGATCGACGGCGTGCCGATGGTGGTGCGCGTGGCGCAGCGCGCCCTGCAGGCCGGCGCCAGCCAGGTGGTGGTGGCGGTGGATGACCCGCGCATCGCCGACGCATTGGCCGGGCAGGATGGCGTGGATGTCTGCATGACCCGCAGCGATCACGCCTCGGGCAGCGACCGCCTGGCCGAGTGCGCACAGCACTACGGTTGGGCCGACGACAGTATCGTGGTGAACCTGCAGGGCGACGAACCGTTTGCGCCCGCCGCCGGCATCCGCGCGGTGGCGCAGGCGCTGGCCGGCGACGACGCGCCGATGGCGACCCTGGCCACGCCGATCATCGACGCCGAGGAACTATTCGACCCGAACGTGGTGAAACTGGTGCGTGCCGTCGACGGCCGCGCGCTGTACTTCAGCCGGGCACCGTTTCCGTGGGCGCGCGACGCGTTTGCCACCGACCGCAACGCGCTGCCCTCCGGCTCGCCGTTCCTGCGGCACATCGGCATCTACGCGTACCGGGCCGGCTTCCTGGACCGCTACAGCCGCCTGCCGCGCACGCCGCTGGAACGGACCGAATCGCTGGAGCAGTTGCGCGTGCTGGAGCACGGTCACGCGATCGCGGTGCGGCTGACCCCGGAGCCGTTCCCGCCAGGCATCGACACCGAAGCCGACCTGGAACGCGCGGAGCTGTGGTTGCGCACGCAGCATTGAACCACCACCTGCATGGGTCATCGCCACTAGAATGATCCCATGCAGTCCGTGCAACCGCCCCCCTTCGACGGCAAGGCCTTCGTCCGTACGCTGACCTCCTCGCCCGGCGTCTATCGTCATTTCGACGCGGCCGGCGAGCTGCTCTACGTGGGCAAGGCCGGCAATCTCAAGAAGCGCGTCGGCAGCTATTTCCTGAAGCCGCGCATGGAGCCGCGCATCGCGGCGATGGTGGCGCAGATCGCCCGCGTCGAGATCACCGTGACGCGCACCGAGGGCGAGGCGCTGCTGCTGGAATCGCAGCTGATCAAGTCGCTGAAGCCGCGCTACAACATCCTGCTGCGCGACGACAAGAGCTACCCGTACATCTACCTGTCCAGCGGCGAGGACTACCCACGGCTGGCCTTCCACCGCGGTGCGAAGAACCTGCCGGGACGCTATTTCGGGCCGTACCCGAGCACCTACGCGGTGCGCGAAAGCCTCAGCCTGATGCAGAAGCTGTTCAAGGTGCGCCAGTGCGAGGACAGCTACTTCCGCAACCGCACGCGGCCCTGCCTGCAGTATCAGATCGGCCGCTGCAGCGCACCCTGCGTGGGGCTGATCAGCGTGGAGGATTATCGCAGCGACGTGCGCCATGCCGAGATGTTCCTGGAAGGACGCAGCAACGCGGTGATCGACGAGCTGGCCGAGGCGATGGAACAGGCCAGCAAGGCGTTGCAGTTCGAACGTGCGGCGAAACTGCGCGACCAGGTGGCCGCGCTGCGCCAGTTGCAGGCGCAGCACCACGTGCAGGGCGCCAGCGCCGACATGGACGTGATCGCCTGCCGCATCGAGGCGGGCATGGCCTGCGTCAGCGTGCTGTTCTTCCGCAACGGCATCAGCCTGGGCACGCGCGACTTCTTCCCGCGCCTGCCGCTGGATGCCGAGCCGGCCGACGTGCTGACCCAGTTCATCGCGCAGTACTACCTGGATCGTCCGGTGCCGCGTGAGCTGATCCTGGGCGAGCCGCTGGCCGATCAGGACATCCTGACCGAGTTGCTGACCCAGCACGCCGGCCGCGCCATCGAATTGAAGTCCAGCGTGCGCGGCGAACGCGCGCAGTTCCTGCAGATGGCCGAGCGCAACGCGCAGGCCTCGCTGACCGCACGGCTGGCCAGCCGGCAGACCCTGGGCGCGCGTTTCGACGACCTGCAAAAGGTGCTCGGGCTGGTGGCGCCGCCGCGGCGTATCGAGTGTTTCGACATCAGCCACACGATGGGCGAGCTGACCGTCGCCTCGTGCGTGGTGTTCGGGCCGGAGGGTCCGGAAAAATCGCACTACCGCCGCTTCAACATCGCCGGCATCACGCCGGGCGACGACTACGCGGCGATGCATCAGGCGCTGACCCGGCGTTTCCGCAAGGTGGCCGAAGGCGAGGGCGCGCGTCCCGACATCCTGTTGATCGACGGCGGCAGCGGCCAGGTGGCGCAGGCGCTGGACGTGCTCCGGGAACTCGGCGTCGGCGGCATCGAAGTGGTGGGCGTGGCGAAGGGCCCGGGCCGGCGCGCCGGCGAGGAGACCCTGGTGCTGGCGCGGCTCGAATCAGGCAATCCCGGGCGCGAACTGCATCCGGGCTCGTCGTCGCCGGCCTTGCACCTGGTCGCCGCGGTGCGTGACGAGGCGCATCGTTTCGCGATCAGTGGCCATCGCAAACGGCGCGAGAAGGCGCGCGAGCGCAGCGTGCTTGAAGACGTGCCGGGTATCGGTGCGCGCCGTCGTTCGGCGCTGCTGAAGGCGTTCGGCGGCCTGCAGGGTGTGGAAGGCGCCGGCGTCGAGGAACTGATGCAGGTGAAAGGCATCGACCGTGGTCTGGCCGAACGCATCTACGCCAGCCTGCATGGTTGAGCGGCGGCGAACGCCTTCACTCGGCAGCGGCGCACCGGCATGCGAAACTGCAACAAACCATCGAGACGAATCATGCACATCAACCTGCCGACCTGGCTGACCCTTTTTCGCGTTGCGCTGCTGCCGGTCATGGTGGTGGCGTTCTACCTGCCGTTTCCGGGTCACAACATCACCGCGGCGATCGTTTTCCTGCTGGCGGCATTCACCGACTGGCTGGACGGCTACCTGGCCCGACGCATGAACCTCACTTCGGCGTTCGGTGCGTTCCTCGATCCGGTCGCCGACAAATTGATGGTCGCGGTGACCTTGTTCCTGCTGGTCGAGTCGCATCGTGGCGGTTGGCCCGGCATCCTGATGGCGGTGACCGCGGCGGTGATCGTGGGGCGCGAGATCAGCGTGTCGGCACTGCGCGAATGGATGGCCGAAATCGGCATGCGCGCCACCGTCAAGGTCGCCTTCATCGGCAAGCTGAAGACGGTGATGCAGATGGTCGCGCTGGTGGTGCTGATCGTGCAGCACGAGAAGGCCGCCGAAGCGCTGCGGCTGTACCACATCGGCGAGGCCTTGCTGGTGATCGCCGGCGTGCTGACGATCTGGTCGGGCCTGTACTACCTGCGCGCCGCCTGGCCGATCCTGAGCGGCGATATGTCGGGGCAGTCATCTACTGATGCTGACGATAGCGATATCTGAGCGTTGGGACGTCGGTTGATCGATACGGGCTTGACGATCCGCATCCACGTATTAGAATGCGCGGCTCCGATGCGGGAATAGCTCAGTTGGTAGAGCACGACCTTGCCAAGGTCGGGGTCGCGAGTTCGAGTCTCGTTTCCCGCTCCAGTTTGCAGACAAGGCCCCGACCCGTTCGGGGCCTTGTCGTTTCAGCGATGCGTCGGGTCGGGGCAGGGCGCTGGAATCCGGGTCGAGAAAACGCTGTCGCGGCTATTCACAAATGACTCCGTTCTGCTATGATTCGCGGCTCCGATGCGGGAATAGCTCAGTTGGTAGAGCACGACCTTGCCAAGGTCGGGGTCGCGAGTTCGAGTCTCGTTTCCCGCTCCAGTTTTCAAGCAGAACCTCGGCCTACCGGGGTTTTGTTTTTTAGAGGCAACCTGCGATCATCATGGTCGCGATGCACCAAGCAATGGCCAGGTGGCAGAGTGGTCATGCAGCGGACTGCAAATCCGCGTACGCCGGTTCGATTCCGACCTTGGCCTCCATTGCGCAAGCGGCTGCCAGCCAGCCCCGAAAACCCGCCGACGGCGGGTTTTTTGTGGTTGCTTCATCCAGCCGGCATACGCCGGACCGCGCGAAGTGGTGAGTACTTTCGTCCGTCTTGCTGAAGATTTTGCGACCGGAAAACATCTTTTGTTGTCCGACCCGTTGGCGGCACCGCGGAATTCCCCTACATTCAGCGTGCCGTGAGGCAATGCAACCAATCCATCACCACGCATACAAGGGGGAAATTCATGGCAAAGACGCAGAAAGCAACGGCCAAGAGCAAGCCGGCACCCAAGGCCAAGGCCGCATCGGCTGCACCCAAGCCGATCAAGGAAGTCCTGAACAAGTCCAGCCTGGTGGCGCACATCGTGGAAGCCAGCGGCGTGGTCGCCAAAGACGTTCGCGCCGTGCTCGCCGCACTGGAAGGCGCGGTCGCCGGTTCCGTGCACAAGAAGGGCGCCGGTTCGTTCCAGCTGCCCGGCTTGCTGAAGATCACTGCGGTGAGCGTGCCGGCCAAGCCGAAGCGCAAGGGGATCAACCCGTTCACCAAGGAAGAGCAGTGGTTCGCGGCCAAGCCGGCGTCGGTCAAGGTCAAGATCCGTCCGCTGAAGAAGCTGAAGGACGCGGCGGCCTGATCCAGGCCAGGCGTCATCGTGGAGTGCGGCGACACTCGCCGCACTCCATCGTTTGATCGGGCATCAAGCGGTTATTGGTGCCTGGGGCGGGGATCGAACCCGCATGGCCTTGCGGCCGAGGGATTTTAAGTCCCTTGCGTATACCAGTTTCGCCACCCAGGCCGGATATCGAAGCGCGTTTGCAGGGAGCCTGCAGGCGGCGCGCATCGTAGCATGCGCCTTGCTGTCGCTCGGCACGCAGCCGTGGTCAGAACAGGCTCTTGAAGATGTGGATGCCGGCGCTGTACTCGCCGATGATCGTGCCCACGCTGACCAGGAAGAAATTCAGCAAGGTGCGTGCGACGCGGTTCTTCCACCAGCCGCTCCAGTGCACGATGTCGTCGCGCAAGGTGTCGAAATCGGCCACGCGCGGGCGGCGCGTCCAGGCTTCGGCCATCGCGCTGATGCCGCCGGCGGGAATGCCGGGGCGGAACGGCTTGATCGGCGCGGCGATGAACGCGGCGGTGATGCTGAACGGGTGTGCGCCGGCGAGCAGCGCGCCGAGCGCGGCGAAACCGCCGGTGAACAGCACCCAGGCCAGCAGCGCCTGCGTGCCCAGCGCAGCATTGCGGTGGAACGCCCAGGCGATCGCGGCGAATACCAGCAGCACCAGGGCGGCGGCTACCCACTTCGGCCAGCGCGCCTTCGGCGGCGAGACGGCCAGCTCGGCGACCTTGGTGGCGGGATCGTCCTGCTGTTCGCGCAGCAAGGTGCAGAGGCCCTTGAGGTGGCCGGCGCCGATCACCACCAGCACGCGGCGGTTTTCCGTCGTGCTCGGGCGGGCCGCTTCCTCGCGCAGGCGCGCGGCCATGAACGCATCGCGTTCGCCGATCAGGCTGTCGTAGAGTGGCTTCGAGCCGCTGGCGAATTCGCTGAACGCGCTTTCCAGCAGGTCGCCCTGTTTCAGTTTCTCGATCTCGCCCTGTTCGATGTCCTCGCGGTCGAACACGCTGGCCAGCAGGCCGCCGAGCAGGCCGAAGCGCTGCCAGAAACCCACGCTGCGCCAGGCGCGCTTGAGCGTCGTGCCGACTTCGCGATCGATCAGCCACAGCGGCAGGCCGCGTTGTTCGGCGCCATCCATCGCCGCCTTCATCTCGGCGCCGGGCTGGATGCCGGACTGGTCGGCCAGGCGCTTCTGGAACGTCGACAGCACCAGGCTGGCGGCGACCATGCCGGCCTTGCCCTGGCGGATCACCTTGAACAGGTCCAACTGCCTGAACGCTTCCGGATCGCGCATGCTCTGCGCGCGGCTGTCGCACAATTCCACCGCCACGGCATCGAAGTGTTCGCTTGTCAGCAAGGCTTCGACGGCCTCCATGCTGCTGCGCGAGACATGCGCCGTGCCCAGCACCACGTATTCCACGCCGTCGCGCTGCACGCGCTCGATCGGCTGGCCCTGCAAGGCGGCGGGCAACGCGGTGACTTCGGTTTCGGGGACGCTCATGCGATCAGCAGGCCGGTCGTCGTGGGAAATCCAAGCATGGGGACTGTGCGCGTGTGGAACAAGCGGACATGGGCGACGTCGGTGCGGTTTCAGTCACGGAAGCGCTTGAGCAGGTCGGCATACGCGTCGATGCGCCGGTCGCGCAGGAACGGCCAGATCCGCCGCACGTGTTCGCTGCGCGCCAGGTCGACCTCGGCCAGCAGCAGCTCGCGCGCATCGGTACCGGCCTGGGCCAGGAACTCGCCCTGCGGGCCGGCGACGAAGCTGGAGCCCCAGAACTGAATGCCGGCGCCCACGCCCGAAGGATCGGCTTCGTAGCCGGTGCGGTTGCATGACAGCAAGGGCAGACCGTTGGCCACGGCATGGCCGCGCTGCACGGTGATCCACGCGTCGCGCTGGCGATCCTTCTCGGCCTGCTCGTCGTTCGGGTCCCAGCCGATCGCCGTGGGGTAGAGCAGCAGTTCGGCGCCGGCCAACGCCATCAGGCGCGCTGCCTCCGGATACCACTGGTCCCAGCACACCAGCACGCCGAGGCGGCCGACCGAGGTGTTGATCGGTTCGAAGCCGAGGTCGCCCGGGGTGAAGTAGAACTTCTCGTAGAACGCCGGGTCGTCCGGGATGTGCATCTTGCGGTAGGTGCCGGCGATGGCCGCCGAGCGGTCGAACACCACCGCGGTGTTGTGGTACAGGCCGGCGGCGCGGCGCTCGAACAGCGAGGCGACGACGACCAGCTTCAGCTCCTCGGCCAGCTTGCCGATGCGCGCGGTGCCTGGGCCGGGAATGCTCTCGGCCTGGTCGAAGATCTCCACCGACTCGTGCTGGCAGAAGTACGGGCCGTTGTGCAATTCCTGCAGCAGCACCAGTTCGACGCCGGCCGCGGCGGCTTTGCGCAGGCCGGCTTCGATGGCGTCCAGATTGGCGTCGCGGCTGCCGCGGTCGGTTTCCTGCAGCAGCGCGACCTTGAGGGTCTTGCGGGTCATCGGCGTGAATCCTCGGCGTGTCGCCAGGCGTAGACCGCACAGTTTAGCCGATGCGGCTCAGGCCAGCCCGGCAGGCAGCTGCATGGTGATGCAGTGCAGGCTGCCGTTCTGCCAGATCAGCGGGCGACACGGCACCTGTACCACTTCGCGGCCCGGATGCGCACTGCCGATGATGCGTGCAGCCGCGTCATCCGCCTTGTCGCCGTAGGCCGGCACCAGCACGGCGCCGTTGACGATCAGATAGTTCGCATAGGACGCGGCGAGCCGGCGACCCTCGTCGAGGATGGGTTGCGCCCACGGCAGCGGATACAGCTGGTAGGGGCGACCATCGACGGTGCGCAGCGCGGCCAGCTCGGCGGCCATCCACTGCAGTTCGTCGTAGTGCGGGTCGCCGGGATCGTCGCAGGCCTGGAACACGATGCGCTCGTCCGGGGCGAAGCGGGCGAGGGTATCGATGTGCGCGTCGGTATCGTCGCCTTCGAGGTAGCCATGGTCCAGCCACAGCACGCGCTCGGCGTGCAGGCTGTCGCGCAGGATCGCGCCCATCTCCTCGCGCGACTGTTCCGGATGCCGCTGCACCAGGCAGCACCAGGTGGTGAGTACGCTGCCCGCGCCGTCGCTCTCGATGCCACCGCCTTCCAGCGCCCAGTCGATGCGCTTGTGCGCGGCATGGCCGAATACGCCGGCGTCGACCAGACCGGCGACGAGCGCATCGTCCTGCTCGGCGTCGAACTTGCCGCCCCAGCCGGTGAAGCGGAAATCGGTGAGCTGGAAATAGCGTCGAGAATCGGCGGCGTCGCCGCCCATCAGGGTGATCGGGCCGGAATCGCGCAACCAGGTGTCGTCGTACGGCAATTCGACGAAGCGGATTTTCGCGAGATCCACGCCGGCGTCACGCAGTTGCGACTGCGCGTGGGCGTTCAGCGCGGCATCGGCCACCACGATGATCAGCCGCTGGAACCGCGTTACCGCCGCGGCCAGCGCCACGTAGGTGGTTTCCACCGCGGCCAGGCGTTCGACCCAGTCGGTACCGGCGTGCGGCCAGGCGATCAGCACGGCGGCCTGCGGTTCCCATTCCGCCGGCAGGCGCAAGGAGTGGTCGGTCATGCTGGGCGATCTCGTACGGGTGAGGGCCACAAATTGTACGACGGCGGTAGCCGCCCACACGAACGACGCGGCCTGTGTCGCCACAGGCCGCGTCGTTTGGAAGTCAGCTCAGTTGACGGCTGCTGGATTGGTGTTGTTGCCGGCCGGCGTGTTCAGCACCGAGTGGATCACGTGGCTGTGCTCGAAATACACCATGAACTCGGGGTACTCCCAGCGGTTGATCTGCGGGTGCTTCTTGGTGTCGCCACCACGCGGCGACAGCTTGCGCTGCGGCGCGCCCCAGGTTTTCTCGACCTGAGCCATGCTCAGTCCGCGCTGAGGCAGGTTCATGCCCTTTTCCTGCTGCACGCGGTGGACCAGCAGACTGTCGCCGTGCTCCGTCCGCGATTGCGCAGCGCTGGCCAGCTGTGGCGCGGCCAGACCGGCGGCAGCGGCCAGCATGATGACGATCGGCAAACTGCTCGTGAACTTGACCATGGCTCCCCTCTCCATACAAGGCTGTATGCGGCGTCGTTGTAGCAGAACCGCTTGTGCTGTGCCATGCCGATTGCCGCCGATTGCGATGGGTTCGGCATTCGTCATGGCGCGGCAGCACCAGCCGGTTCGCCGAGAATAGCGCCATCGCCGCTATCATGGGCGGCTGCGGGCGACTGCCTGCCCAGTTCCGATCCAGGTTTTCCATGATTTCCTTTCGACATTTCGCCTTGCGCCGCGGCAGCCGGCTGCTGCTTTCCGACATCGACCTGGTGATCCAGAGCGGTTGGCGGCTGGGCGTGATCGGTCGCAACGGCTGCGGCAAATCCAGCCTGTTCGCGGCCTTGCAGGGCAGCCTGGAGAGCGATGCCGGCGATCTCGACATGCCGGCCAAGCTGCGGCTGGCCTCGGTGTCACAGGAAACCCCGGCGCTGCCGGACGCGGCGATCGACTACGTGCTGGGCGGCGACGAGGAACTGGCCGCCGCCATGCGTGACGAGGCCGACGCCGGCGATCGTGGCGACATGGAGGCGATGGCGAAAGCGCATCACCGCATCGAGGAACTGAACGGCTACGACGGCCGCGCCCGCGCCGGCCGCCTGCTGCATGGCCTGGGTTTCCCGCCGGAAACGCACGAGCGCGCGGTGAAGGAATTTTCCGGCGGCTGGCGTGGACGGCTGAACCTGGCGCGCGCGCTGATGTGTCCGTCCGACCTGCTGCTGCTCGACGAGCCGACCAACCATCTCGATCTCGACGCCGTGCTGTGGCTGGAAGAATGGCTGCGCCGTTACCAGGGCACCTTGCTGATCATCTCGCACGACCGCGAATTCCTCGACGGCGTGATCACCCACACGCTGCACCTCAACGACGGCAAGGCGAAGCTCTATACCGGCAACTACAGCGCGTTCGAACGCCTGCGCGCCGAGCAATTGCGCCAGCAGCAGATTTCGCACGAACGCGAACAGGCCGAGCGGGCGCACCTGCAGTCTTTCGTCGACCGTTTCAAGGCCAAGGCCAGCAAGGCCAAGCAGGCGCAGTCGCGGATGAAGCGGCTGGAGAAGCTGGCCGGCACCGAGGCGGTGCGTGCCGAGCGGCCTTTCAGTTTCCAGTTTCCGGTACCGGGGCGACTGCCCGACTCGATGCTGCAACTGGAGGACATCACTGCCGGCTACCTGGCCGATCCGTCCACCCACGCGGACGAGGTGGCGAACATCGTGCTCGCCGACGTGCGCTTCAGCATCGAGGCGGGCGAACGGATCGGCCTGCTCGGCCCGAACGGCGCCGGCAAGTCCACCCTGGTCAAGACCCTGGTCGGCGAACTCGAACCGTTCAGCGGCGAGCGCAAGGCACACAAGGACCTGAAGATCGGCTACTTCGCCCAGCACACGGTGGAAAGCCTGCGCGAGGGCGCCAGTCCGCTCGATCATCTGCAGGACAAGGCGCCCGGCGTGGCCAACCAGGTCATGCGCGATTTTCTCGGTACCTGGAATTTCGCCGGCGACCGCGCGTTCGAATCGGTCGATGGTTTCTCCGGCGGCGAGCGTGCGCGGCTGGCGCTGGCGCTGATCGCGTGGGACAAGCCGAACCTGCTGCTGCTCGACGAGCCGACCAACCATCTCGATCTGGACATGCGCGAGGCGCTGGCCGATGCGCTGGCCGACTTCGATGGCGCGCTGGTGCTGGTCTCGCATGACCGCCACCTGCTCGGCATGGTCTGCGACAGCTTCTGGCGCGTCGCCGACGGCGTGGTGGAAAGTTTCGACGGCGACCTGGACGACTACGCACGATGGCTGAAAACGCGCGGCGCGGCCAGCAAGAAGGCGGCGAAGACCGGGGCGGCGGCCAAGCCGGTGGTGGTCAAGGTAGTGCCGGAAGCCACGCCCGAGGAACGCCGCCGCCAGGCAGCCACGCAGCGCGAGAGCGAGAAGTCCGCGCGCCAGCGGGTGAAGAAGATCGAGACCCGCACCGCCACGATCGACGACGAACTGGCCACGCTGGAGACTCAACTGGCCGACCCCGCCACCTACAACGGTTCGACCAGCGAGATGATGCGGCTGGGTCAGCGCCAGACCGAACTGCGCCGCGAGAAGGAAGCGCTGGAAACCGAGTGGTTGTCACTGGTCGAACAACTGGAAGCCTAGACATGCCGACGCCGGAGCAATCGTTGCAACTGTGGCTGCCCGCACTGGCGCATTTCGAACCGGCCCATCCGCTGCGCGAATGGCTGCCCCGTGCCGACCGCTTGCTGGATGGTGGCGTCGGCTATCTGGGCGGTCTCGGCGATCACTTTCCCGGCGTCGACGCGGACGTGCCCGCGGCGGCGATCACCCGCGAGTTTCTCGCCGGCGATGCGGCGGGCGGTATCTGGCTGTCGGCGGATCCGGCCTGGGTGCAGCCCGACATGAACGGCGTGCGCCTGCTCGCCTGTGGCCAGATGCAGTTGGGCATGGATGAGGCGCAGGCACTGGCCGAGCCGTTGCGACCGGTGTTCGACGAAGCCGGCATGCAGCTGGAAATTTCCACGCCGGATCACTGGCACCTGCACTTGCCGGTCGATACATCGCTGCCGTGTTTCGCCGCGCCCGAGCAGGCGTTGGGCGAAGACCTGGCGCAGCATCTGCCGCAGGGCGCGGAAGGACGTCGCTGGCGGGTCTTGCTCAATGACGTCCAGGTGCTGCTGCACCAGCATCCGCTGAATGCCCGGCGGCAGGCGCGTGGGCAGGCGCCGGTGAACAGCCTGTGGCTGTGGGGCGGTGGTCGCCTGCCGGATGCGTTGCCCGGCAACGTGCTGGGTGTGGTCAGCGACGACCTGCTGCTGTGCGCACTGGCCGCGCGTGCCGGCCTCGCCCAGCAGTCGCGTACGGCCGATGCCATCGCCGCAGGCGGGGCGGGCTGGCTGATCGACCTGCAGGATCTGCCGGCGCACGAAATCGCCTCGCGCTGGTGGCCGACCTTGTTGCCGCTGCTCGGTCGCCAGCCCGTCGTGCTGCACTTCGCCAGCGGCGAACGCTGGCGGCACAAACCACTCCACCGCTGGCGCTTCTGGCGCGGGGCAGGGCGTTGAGCGTGCTGCAGCTGCGCCGGCGCGAGAGCAAGGGCGTGCCGCACGGCTGGCCGGTGTCGGTGCATCCGGTGCTGCAACAGGTCTACGCCGCGCGCGGCGTGCTGGAGCCTGGCCAGATCGAACACCGGCTGGCGCGAATGCTGTCGCCGCAGTTGCTGGGCGGCATGGCGCATGCGGTCGAACTGCTGGTCGAGGCGATTCGCGGCGACTGGTCGATCCTGATCGCCGGCGACTACGACTGCGACGGTGCCACCGGCACCGCCGTGGCGGTGCGCGGCCTACGCCTGCTCGGGGCGCAGCGGGTCAGCTACGCCATTCCGAACCGCTTCACGCACGGCTACGGCCTCAGTCCGGCCTTTGTCGCCTCGCTGCAGCCCACGCCGCAGCTGATCGTCACCGTCGACAACGGTGTGGCCAGCATTGCCGGCGTGGCGGCGGCGAAGGCACGCGGCATCCGCGTGATCGTCACCGACCATCACCTGCCCGGCGGGCAGTTGCCGGCGTGTGATGCGATGGTGAACCCGAACCTGACCGGCGACCCGTTCCCGAGCAAGATGCTGGCCGGCGTGGGCGTGATGTTCTACCTGCTGCTGGCCTTGCGCGCGCGGATGTACGAAGAGGGCGCGTTCGCCGGCGCGAAGCCTGACCTATCGCCACTGCTCGACCTGGTCGCGCTGGGCACGGTGGCCGACCTGGTGCCGCTGGATTTCAACAATCGCGTGCTGGTCGAAGCCGGCCTGCAGCGCATGCGCAGTGGTCGTGCCTGCGCCGGCATCATCGCCCTGGTCGAGGCTGGCAAACGCAGCGTGGCGACGCTGTGCTCCAGCGACCTCGGTTTCGCCGTCGGGCCGCGGCTGAATGCGGCGGGACGGCTGGAAGACATGCGCCTGGGCGTGGAATGCCTGCTCACCGACGACGTGGCGCAGGCGCGTCGCTACGCCGAACAGCTCGACGCGATCAACCGCGAGCGGCGCGACCTGCAGGCGTCGATGGTGGCCGAGGCCGAAGTGATGGCGGCGGGCCTGGGCCACATCGACGCGGTCGGCGTGGCGTTGTATGAGCCATCGTGGCACGCCGGCGTGGTCGGCCTGGTCGCCTCGAAACTGAAAGAGCGCCTGCATCGCCCGGTGATCGCGTTCGCCCCCGCCAGCGAGGACGACACCGGGCATCTGCGCGGCTCGGCACGCTCGATTCCGGGTTTCCACATCCGCGATGCGCTGGCCGCGATCGACGTGCGCCAGCCCGGCCTGATCGAACGCTTCGGTGGCCACGCGATGGCTGCGGGCCTGAGCCTGAAGACCGGCGACTATCCGCGCTTCGCCGCCGCCTTCGACGCGATCGCGCGCGAGCTGATCGACGCCGAGCGCCTGCAAGCGGTGCTGTACACCGATGGCGAGTTGCCACCCGGTACCGCCACGCTGGCGCTGGCCCGCCAATTGCGCGGGGCCGGACCGTGGGGCCAGGCGTTCCCCGAGCCGCTGTTCGACAACCTGTTCGAGTGCGCCGGCTGGAAGGTGATGGGCGAGCGCCATCTGCGCCTGCAACTGCGCGATCCGCGTGATGACGCGCTGCATGACGCGGTGATGTTCAACGCCTATGACGGCCGGCCACCGCCGGCGCGACTGCGTGCGGCCTACGAGCTGACCATCAACGACTGGCAGGGTCGCGAGACGCCACGCCTGCTGTTGCGGCATATCGAACCAGCCTGATTCCACTTGCGTGTTTTTCACGCGGCCTGGCCCAGACTGGCGCCACCTCGCTCATGGAGAACGCCCGTGATCGCACTGATCGAAGGACTGCCGCCCGGTACGCTGGGTTTCCGTGCCCATGGCCACGTGACGGCGGCGGATTACAAAAACATCATCGTGCCGGATGTCGAGGCGGCGTTCGCGCTCAACCGCAAGCTGCGCCTGTTGTACGTCACCGCCGACGATTTCACCGGCTTCGACCCCGGCGCGGTGTGGGACGACGCCAAGCTGGGCATGCGTCATTTCAGCGGATGGGATCGTGTCGCGCTGGTCACCGACGTGCACTGGTTGCGCGGCACTGCGATGGCATTCAGCTTTGCCATCCCGGCGGAGTTCCGCCTGTTCCACGGCAGGGAGATCGAGGAAGCCACCCGCTGGATCACCGCCCCGGCAAGCGATTGACGCGTGTGGCCGAGATGCGCGCGGCACTTGCCAAGGGCGGATCGATCTGTTCAAGTTCGCCCATGCATTCCGTCGCCGCCAGCTGCCTGAACCTCACCGCGTCTTCCGCGCGGGGCATCGTGCTGGCCGGCAACAACAATAATCGCGCGAACAATAACGCCAACCGTTGGCGGGCCCGCGCGTAGCAGCAAGTTTCCATTGAATACGCGAAAGAGGCCCGCCCAGTGCGGGCCTCTTTCGTTTTGGGTGTTTGATTTTTGCGCGGGTCCATCCGCGCAAGAGCAAACCCGGCCATCCATGGCCGACTTTCAAGAAGAGCGGCATCCACACCAGCGACTGAGGAATCTCCAACATGTGTTCGATTTTCGGAATATTCGACCTGCAGCCGGGCGACGACCTGGCGGCGCTGCGCCGGCAAGCGCTGGAACTGTCGCAGCGCCAGCGCCATCGCGGACCGGACTGGAGCGGGGTGTTCGTCGACGCCGGGGTGATCCTGGTGCACGAGCGCCTGGCCATCGTCGACCCGGCCAGCGGCGCGCAGCCGCTGCGTTCGCGCGACGGCGCGCTGGCGCTGGCGGTGAACGGCGAGATCTACAACCATCGCGAACTGCGCACGGCCAGCGACTACGAATTCACCACCGGCTCCGACTGCGAGGTGATCAACGCGCTGTATCGCGAGCACGGCAGCGACTTCGTGGGCAAGCTCAACGGCATCTTCGCGTTCGCGCTATGGGACGGCGAGGCGCAGCGCTACCTGATCGCGCGCGACCCGATCGGCGTCTGCCCGTTGTACTGGGGCCACGACGCGCAAGGCCGCCTGTGCGTGGCGTCGGAGATGAAGGCGCTGGTCGGCGTGTGCGCCGACGTGGCGCCGTTCCCGCCCGGCCACGTCTACGACAGCGCCAGCGGCGAGCTGCGCAGCTACTACGCCAAGCCATGGCGCGACTATGCCGCCACGCGCGGCCATGACGTGTCTGCTCCGGCCTTGCGCAAGGCGTTCGAGCAGGCCGTGCATCGTCAGCTGATGACCGACGTGCCGTATGGCGTGCTGCTCTCCGGTGGACTGGATTCCTCGCTGGTCGCCGCCTGCGCCGCGCAGTTCGCGCGCGAGCGGGTCGAGGACGACGACCGCAGCGAGGCGTGGTGGCCGCGCCTGCATTCGTTCGCGATCGGACTGGACGGCTCGCCCGACCTGGCCGCGGCGCAGGTCGCTGCCGATGCGCTGGGCACCGTGCACCACGGCTTCGTCTACACGTTCTGGGAGGGCCTGGATGCACTGCCCGAAGTGATCCGCCACATCGAGACCTACGACGTCACCACCATTCGTGCTGCCACGCCGATGTACCTGCTGGCGCGGCGGATCAAGGCGATGGGGGTGAAGATGGTGCTGTCCGGAGAGGGTGCGGACGAGATCTTCGGTGGCTACCTGTACTTCCACAAGGCGCCGTCGGCCGAGGCATTCCACGAGGAGACAGTGCGCAAGCTCGACGCGCTGCACAGTTATGACTGCTTGCGCGCGAACAAGGCGATGATGGCGTGGGGCGTGGAGGCGCGTGTGCCGTTCCTCGACCTGGAGTTCATCGATGTGGCGATGAACCTCGATGCGAAGCACAAGATGGCGGGGCAGGGACGGATCGAGAAGGCGGTACTGCGCGAGGCGTTCGATGGCGCACTGCCGGACGCGATCCTGTGGCGGCAGAAGGAGCAATTCAGCGACGGCGTGGGCTACGGCTGGATCGACGGGCTGAAGGCGCACGCGGAGCAGGCGGTCAGTGATCGCGAGTTCGCCGCGGCGGCGGCGCGTTATCCGTTCAACACGCCGGCGACCAAGGAGGCGTATTTCTACCGGCGCATCTTCGAGCAGCACTTCCCCGGCGAGGCCTGCGCCGCGACCGTGCCCGGCGGCAAGTCGATCGCCTGCTCGTCACCGGCGGCGCTGGCATGGGATCCGGCGTTCGCGAACGCGGCCGATCCGTCGGGGCGGGCGGTCAAGGGGGTGCATCAGCAGGCGCTGGCCTGAACGGCGGCGCCGTGGTCGGCCGCGCCGCCGCGAGCGCGGCGGTGCGGCCGCGCGGGAGCGTCTGTTATCCTACACAGCTTGCATCCAACCCTGACACCAACATGATCGAGACCAATCCCATCCATGCGCAGATCGCCGACCTTCGGGGCCGCGTCGAGTCGCTTAGGGGGTATCTTTGACTACGCTACAAAAAGCGAACGCCTGGAAGAAGTAACCCGCGAACTGGAAAGCCCTACCGTATGGGACGAGCCGGCCCGTGCGCAGGAACTGGGCCGCGAACGCGCCCGCCTGCACACCATCGTCCACGGCATCGACACGCTGACCGCCGGCCTCACCGACGCCGGCGACCTGCTGGACATGGCGATAGCCGATGGCGACGACGAGACCGCCCATTCGGTGGTCGACGACCTGGCCAAACTCGATGCGCAGGTAAGCAAGCTGGAATTCCAGCGCATGTTCTCCGGCAAGATGGACGCGATGAATGCGTTCGTCGACATCCAGGCCGGTGCCGGCGGCACCGAGGCGCAGGACTGGGCCGAAATGCTGCTGCGCATGTACCTGCACTGGTGCGAATCGCGCGGCTGGAAGACCGAGTTGATGGAAGTCAGCGGCGGCGACGTGGCCGGCATCAAGTCCGCCACGTTCCGCGTCGAGGGCGACTACGCCTACGGCTGGCTGAAGACCGAGATCGGCGTGCACCGGCTGGTGCGCAAGTCGCCGTTCGATTCGGACAATCGTCGGCATACCAGCTTCACCTCGGTATTCGTGTCGCCGGAAGTCGATGACGACATCGATATCGACATCAACCCGGCTGACCTGCGCACCGACGTCTACCGTTCCTCCGGCGCCGGCGGTCAGCACGTCAACAAGACCGAATCGGCGGTGCGCATCACTCATATTCCTACCAACACCGTGGTGGCCTGCCAGACCGGCCGCAGCCAGCACGCCAACCGCGCCACCGCGATGAAGATGCTGGCGGCGAAGTTGTACGAGCTGGAAGTGCAGAAGCGCAACGTCGAGCGCGACGCGCTGGAAGCGACCAAGTCGGACATCGGCTGGGGCAGCCAGATCCGCAACTATGTGCTGGACCAGAGCCGCATCAAGGATCTGCGCACCGGCATCGAGCGTTCGGACACCCAGAAAGTGCTGGACGGCGACCTCGACGAGTTCATCGAAGCAAGCCTGAAATCCGGTCTCGAGGCCGGTTCCAAACGCGTCGATGCGTGACGCTTGATTCTTTTCGCTCCGCTCACTGACGAGGTGGCCCGCATGAACAGCAAGAAGATCTGCGCAATCCTGATCGCCTTCGCCGCACTGGCCACGTTCGGCGCGGCGGCGCAGTCGCAGCAAGGCAGTGCCGGCCAGGGCATCAAGCAGGATGCCAAGGCCGTCGGCCACGGCGTCGCCGACGGCGCCCGCGATGTCGGCCACGCCACGAAGCACGTCGCCAAGAAGGTCGGCCACGGTGCCAAGGAAGCCGGTACCGGCATCGGCCATGGCGCGAAGAAAGCCGGTATCGCCATCGGCCACGGTGCGCGCGAAGGCTGGGACGCGACGAAGCATGCGGCCAAGCAGGTGTTCGGCAAGGGCGATTGACGTGCGATGCCGCCGCGGAGAGACACCGGTACACATCAGCTTGGCAACCAGACGATAGACAAGAGGCGTCCGCCGACCGGCGCGAGCGCAGGCAGCAATGGAATCCCCATGAGTGAAACGACCGATACCCTTCCCATCGACGAGAACAAGCCCGACGTCAATCGGCTGATCGCCGAGCGCCGCGAGAAGCTGAGGGTGTTGCGTAGGCAGGGCATCGCGTTTCCGAACGACTTCAAGGTCGACAGCTTCGCCGGCGACCTGCAGGCCGAGTTCGCCGACAAGGACGTCCATACGGCCGAAGTCGTCGAGGCCGCGGCGCGCCGCGTGAAGATGGGCGGGCGCATCGTGCTGAAACGCGTGCAGGGCAAGGTCAGCTTCGTGCAGCTGCAGGACTTCAGCGGACGCATCCAGCTGTTCATCCACCAGGGCACGCTGGGCGAGACCTACGAGGCGTTCAAGGGCTGGGACGTGGGCGACATCGTGGGCGCCGAAGGCGTGCTGATGCGCACCAAGACCGGCGAGCTTTCCGTCCGGGTCGACCATCTGCGTCTGCTGACCAAGAGCCTGCGTCCGCTGCCGGACAAGTTCCATGGTCTGGCCGACGTGGAGCAGCGCTATCGCCAGCGCTACGTCGACCTGATCGTCACCGAGGAAGCGCGGCGCACCTTCATGCTGCGCTCGAAGATCATCGGCACCATGCGCCAGTGGCTGGAAGCGCCCACGCGCCGCTTCATGGAAGTGGAGACGCCGATGATGCACATCATCCCCGGTGGCGCCACGGCCAAGCCGTTCGTCACCCATCACAACGCGCTGGATCTGGATCTGTACCTGCGCGTGGCGCCGGAGCTGTATCTCAAGCGGCTGGTCGTCGGCGGCTTCGACCGCGTCTACGAGATCAACCGCAACTTCCGCAACGAGGGCGTGTCGACCCGGCACAACCCCGAGTTCACCATGCTGGAGCTGTACCAGGCCTACGCGACCTACCACGAGATCATGGACCTCACCGAGAGCGTGATCCGCGATACCGCGCAGGCCGTGCTGGGCACCACGCAGCTGGAATGGGACGGCGCTGCCATCGACGTCGGTCCGGCGTTCCGCCGCTGGCGCATGGAAGACGCGGTGCTGGAACACAACCCCGAGATCCGGCGCGAGGAACTGCGCGATCGCGAGGCAATGGCCGCGCATGCGAAGCGTCTCGGCGCGCAGGTCAAGCCCGGCTACGGCTGGGGCAAGCTGCTGCTGGAAATCTTCGAGAAGACCGTCGAGCACACGCTGGTCCAGCCGACCTTCATCACCGACCATCCGGTCGAGGTGTCGCCGCTGGCGCGCGAGAGCGATACCGACAAGGGCATCACCGACCGCTTCGAACTGTTCGTCAACGGCAAGGAGCTGGCCAACGGCTTCTCCGAGTTGAACGACCCCGAAGATCAGGCTGCACGCTTCCAGGCCCAGGTCGACGCGAAGGATGCCGGCGACGACGAGGCGATGCACTTCGACGCCGATTACATCCGTGCGCTGGAAGTGGGCCTGCCGCCCACCGGCGGCCTCGGCATCGGCATCGACCGGCTGGTGATGCTGCTGACCGGTTCGGCCTCGATCCGCGATGTGCTGCTGTTCCCCTATATGCGTCCGGAGGCTTGAACCATGTGGTACGCGATCATCGGCACCGACAACCCTGACTCGCTGGAAGCGCGCAAATCCGCACGCCCGGCGCATCTGGCCCGTCTGCAGCAGTTGCAGGACGAAGGCCGCATGCTGCTGGCCGGGCCGTTCCCGGCGATCGACGCGGAAGATCCGGGTCCGGCCGGTTTCAGCGGCAGCCTGATCGTGGCCGAATTTCCCTCGCTGGCCGAGGCGGAAAGCTGGGCCAAGGCCGACCCGTATGTCGCCGCCGGCGTCTACCGCGAAACCACGGTCAAGCCGTTCCGCAAAGTGCTGCCGTGAACGCGGGGCAGCCCGTCATTGCGCAGATCCGCGAGCGCTTGGAGGCTGCATTCGCGCCGACCGAGCTGGACGTGCTGGACGAAGGCCACAAGCACGCCGGTCACGCGGGGGAGGGCAAGGGCCACTATCACGTGCGCATCGTCAGCACCGCTTTCGCCGGCCAGTTGCCGATCAAGCGCCATCGGATGGTCTATGCGGCACTGGACGGATTGATGGATCGTGGTATCCATGCCTTGTCGATTGATGCAAAAGACAAATAATAACAATTAGATAGTTACCATTATTGAAGTGCTACCTCATGTCGACGCGCATTGCAGCTCTGCCCCGCGTTTGGCACAGTGACCTGTCGCCCACCTCGGTGGGCGTTACCCGATGACCCATTGATGACCGCATGCGCCTGACCACGATCAAACTCGCCGGTTTCAAGTCCTTCGTGGACCCGACCACCTTGCACCTGCCGAGCAACATGATCGGCGTCGTCGGCCCGAACGGTTGCGGCAAATCCAACATCATCGATGCGATCCGCTGGGTGATGGGCGAGAGCGCGGCCAGCCGCCTGCGCGGCGACTCGCTGACCGACGTGATCTTCTCCGGCTCCAACACGCGCAAACCGGTGGGGCAGGCCACGGTCGAGCTGATCTTCGACAACGCCGATGGTTCGATCCAGGGCGAGTACGGCCAATACGCCGAGATCTCGGTGAAGCGCCAGGTCACCCGCGACGGCCAGTCCGCGTACTTCCTCAATGGCGCGCGCTGCCGCCGGCGCGACATCACCGACCTGTTCCTCGGCACCGGCCTGGGGCCGCGCAGCTACTCGATCATCGAACAGGGCATGATCAGCCAGATCATCGAGGCGCACCCGGAAGAACTGCGCACGCATCTGGAGGAGGCCGCCGGCATCTCCAAGTACAAGGAGCGTCGCAAGGAAACCGAGAGCCGCATCAAGGCCACCCGCGAGAACCTCGACCGCGTGCGCGACGTGCGCGACGAGGTGGACAAGCAGCTCGAACACCTGAACCGTCAGGCCCGCGCGGCCGAGCGCTGGAAGGCTTTGAAGGAAGAACAGACGCGCAAGGAAGCCGAGCTGCGCGCGCTGGAATATCGCGGCCTGAAGACCCAGCACGACGGCGAGGGGGCTGGCCTGTCGGCAGCCGAGATCGAGATCGAGAAGCAGCTGGCCGGCCAGCGCCAGATCGAGGCCCAGCTGGAGAGCGTGCGTGAACGCCACACCGACGCCAGCGAACACCTGAATGCAGTGCAGGCCGAGGTGTACAAGGTCGGCGCCGAGATCGCGCGGGTCGAGCAGCAGGTTCGTTACAACAAGGAAACCGCCGATCGCCTGCAGCGCGCCCACGGCGACGCCGAGCGCGAGCATGCCGAGCTGGCCGAGCACATCGCCACCGACCGCGAACAGGGTGAGGCACTGCGCCTGGCCTTGGCCGAGGGCGAGCCGAAACTCGAAGCCCTGCAGCAGTTGCAGGACGACACCGCCGAAGCCCAGCGCAGCACCGAGGCGAAGCTGGCCGACTGGCAACAACGTTGGGACAGCCACACCCGCAACGCCGGCGAATCCAACCGCGCGGCCGAGGTGGAACGCACCAAGCTCAATTACCTCGATCGCCAGGCGATCGACCTGTCGCGCCGACGCGAGGCGCTGGAAGCCGAGCAGAAGGCCACCGACGTGGCCGCGCTGGATGCCACCGGTCAGCAGTTGATCGACGAACATGAAACCCAGCGCGAACGCGTGGAAACCCTGGGCAGCCTGCTCGACCAGCACAAGTCCAGCCACGCGAAGGTGCTGGAAGAAGAACGCCAGGTGCAGTCGGCGCTGAACGAGGCACGTCAGCAGTTGCAGGCGGCACGCGGCCGGCACGCTTCGCTGGAGGCGCTGCAGCACGCCGCGTTGGGTCAGGAAGAAAGCGCCGCCAGCAGCTGGCTGGCCCGGTTGGGGCTGGACCGCTCGCGTCGCCTCGGTGAATCACTGCAGGTCGAAGCCGGCTGGGAAACCGCGGTGGAAACCGCGTTGAGCGGGTTCCTCGACAGCGTGCTGGTGGATGGTTCGCATGCACTCGCCGCCGAATTCAACGCACTCGAGAACGCCGACGTGGCGCTGCTCGACGCCGCCGACGGCGGCGCCCATACCGCCGGTACGCTGGCTGCCCATGTGCGCGGTCCGGCCGCGGCGCTGGCGATCCTCGGCCATGTCCTGATTGCCGAATCGCTCGATGAAGCACATCAGCGCGTGGCCGCGCTGTCGGCACTGGCGCCGTACCAGTCGGTGATCACCCGCAGCGGTGAATGGCTGGGGCCGGGCTGGGCGCGTGTGCGCCGCGCGCAGGGCAGCCAGGTCGGCGTGCTGGCGCGCGAGCGCGAATTGCGCCTGCTCGTCGAGCAGATTGCCATGCTGGAAGCGCAGCTGGAGGACGCCAGCGAGCGGCTGGACAACCTGCGCACCAGCAAGTTCGAGGCCGAGCGCGCGCGCGACGATGCGCAGCGCGAGCTGTACAACGCGCATCGCCGCCAATCCGAACTGGCCGGCCAGTTGCAAAGCCATCGCGGCAAGCTGGAAACCGCCCGCGCCCGCGCTGAAAAGGTCACCGGCGAGCTGGCCGACTTGGCCACGCAGATCGACGAACTGCAAAGCCAGACCCGCGAGGCGCGTGCCCGCCTGGATGAGTCGGTCGGCCTGATGGGCGACCAGGAAGATCAGCGTCGCGAGCTGGAAAACGAGCGTCGCACACTGCTCGAAGCACGCGAGGAGGCGCGCATGAATGCGCGCGAGGCCGCCGAGCAATCGCATTCGCTGGCCCTGGCGCTGGAGTCGAAGCGTTCTTCGCTGAGCTCGCTGGAACAGGCACTCGGTCGCATGGACGCCCAGCTGCGCCAGATCGAGGCGCGCCGCAACGAGATCACCGAACAGCTCGCCGCCGGTTCCGATCCGATCGCTGAACTCGAAGCCGAACGGCAGGCCTATCTGGACCAGCGCCTGCTGGTCGACAAGCAGCTGGTCGAGGCACGTCGCGCGCTGGAAGATTGCGACGTCGAATTCCGCAAGCTGGAACAGCAGCGCCATCTGGCGGAGCAGGGCCTGGCCAGCTTGCGCGAGGGCCTGTCCGAGAAGCGTCTCGCCGCCCAGGCGCTGCAGTTGCGCGCCGAACAGCTGGCCGAAGCGATCGCCGCCTCCGGCCTCGAACTGGAAACCCTGCTGGCCGAACTGGCTGACGACATCGACGCCAATCAGTGGCGTCAGCAGCTCACCGACATCGGCCAGAAAATCGCCCGGATCGAGCCGGTGAACCTCGCCGCGATCCAGGAGCACGCTGAGCAGAGCGAGCGCAAGACCTACCTGGACAACCAGCTGGCCGATCTGGTCAGTGCGATGGAGACGCTGGAAGGCGCGATCAAGAAGATCGACCGCGAGACCCGCCAGCGCTTCAAGGAAACCTTCGACAAGGTCAACGCCGGCGTGCAGGAACTGTTCCCGCGCCTGTTCGGCGGCGGCCATGCCTACTTGGAACTGACCGGCGACGACCTGCTCAATACCGGCGTGTCGATCATGGCGCGGCCGCCGGGCAAGCGCGTGTCCAACATCACCTTGCTGTCCGGCGGCGAGAAGGCGCTGACCGCGGTGGCGCTGGTGTTCGCGATCTTCAGCCTCAACCCCGCGCCGTTCTGCCTGCTCGACGAGGTGGACGCGCCGCTGGACGAAGCGAACGTGGGACGTTTCTCCAGCATGGTGCGCGAGATGAGCGAAAAGGTGCAGTTCATCTTCATCAGCCACAACAAGGCCACCATGGAAGCGGCTACTCAGCTGTGCGGCGTGACCATGCGCGAGCCGGGCGTGTCGCGGTTGGTGCAGGTAGATCTGGCCGAAGCAGCTAAACTGGCAGGAGCTGCCTGAGGAACCCATGATGACGCTGCAACCCGTGCTTGCCCTTGCCTGGAATCCTGCCGTCGGCATTCCGCTGCTGATCGTCGGCGTGATCGTATTGGCGTTGATCTGGCTGTTCGGCCAGCCGAAGAAGGAGCAGGGCAGGCGTCGGGTCGTGTCGGACCTGCACGCTGGCGAGCGTCGCGAACCAACCTTGGGCGAGCAGGCTGGCGATTCCGTAACTGATGACCCCTTCATCGGCGGTGCAAGGCCGCAGCAGGGCGAACTGGAAATCGGCCTGCGCGAGGAACTTGAACGGCTGGGTGCCACGCTGTCCGGCGAACGCGCCAAGACGTCGCTGCCCGCTGCACCGAAGGCCAAGCCCAAGCCACAACCCAAACTGGCCGACCACGTCGCCTCGATCATCGATGCCTTGCGCGCACCCAGCTCCAGCGAGCCGACGCCGCAAGCCCCCCCGTCCGCTGCGGAGGAAACTCCTGTGCCAGCGACCACCGCGGCGGCAGCCAGTGCGCCGCAACGGTCCGATCTTGGCCGGCGTCCACCCCAGTTACCGGTGGAGCGCATCGTCACGCTGTTCGTGGTGGCCCGCGACGGAGGGCGCTTCCATGGCCCGGACCTGGTCGTGGCCGCCGAGAAGGCCGGTCTGGAATTCGGCGACATGGGCATCTACCACCGCCTGGTCGACGGCAAACGCGAGCTTGGGCCGATCTTCAGCGTTGCCAACATGCTCAAGCCGGGCAATTTCGACCTGGCCCGGCTGGACACCCTGCGCACGCCCGGCGTGAGCTTCTTCATGACCCTGCCGGCGCCGCTGCCCGCGCTGGACGCCTGGGACGCCATGCTGCCCACCGCGCAGCGCCTGGCCGAATTGCTGGATGGTCAGGTGCTGGACGAGGAGCGCAACGCGCTCGGCCGTCAGCGCATCGCCCACATCCGCGACCAGCTGCGCGGTTGGGACCGCGACCACGAAGGCAAGGAAATCATCTTCGGGCGTTGAGCCCGCCCACGCTGGCTTTTCGCCATCAGCCGGCGACGTGGCGACGGGGCAGTTTCCATCCCGGACGGATGAAGTGGCAGGTGTAACCGTCGGGATAATGCTCGAGGTAATCCTGGTGCTCCGGCTCGGCTTCCCAGAAGTCGCCGGCGGGTGCTACTTCCGTCACCACCTTGCCGGGCCACAGGCCCGAGGCGTCCACGTCGGCGATGGTGTCCTCGGCGGTTCGCCTCTGTTCCTCCGACGTGTAGAAGATCGCCGAGCGGTAGGAACTGCCGCGGTCGTTGCCCTGCCGGTTCGGCGTGGACGGGTCGTGGATCTGGAAGAAAAATTCCAGCAGCGCGCGGTAGCTGATTCGTGCGGGATCGAACACGATCTCGATCGCCTCGGCATGACTGCCATGGTGGCGGTAGGTGGCGTTTGGTACATCGCCGCCGCTGTAGCCGACCCGGGTCGAGACGACGCCGTCCTGGCGGCGGATCAGATCCTGCATACCCCAGAAGCAGCCGCCGGCCAGAATGGCACGTTCGGTACTCATCGCGCGTCCTCCACCTGGTCCAGGTAAGCGCCGTAACCCTCGGCTTCCATGTCGTCGCGACGGACGAAGCGCAACGAGGCCGAGTTGATGCAGTAACGCAACCCGCCGCGATCGGCCGGGCCATCGGGGAACACGTGGCCGAGGTGGCTGTCGCCGTGCACCGAGCGCACTTCGGTGCGGACCATGCCGTGCGAGGCGTCGCGCAGTTCATTGACGTGGGCCGGCTCGATCGGCTTGGTGAAGCTCGGCCAGCCGCAGCCCGATTCGAATTTGTCGGACGAGGCGAACAGCGGCTCACCGGACACGACGTCGACATAGATACCCGGCTCCTTGTTGTGCAGGTATTCGCCGGTGCCGGGGCGCTCCGTGCCGCTCTGCTGGGTAACCCGGTACTGCTCGGGGCTGAGGCGCGACAACACATCGGGGTTCCTGGTGTAGCGGGACATGTCGAGCCTCCTTCGGTTCGTTTCCGGTCTGGATGAAGATGGCTGTCGCCGCGTCCAAATCAAGCCCGGCATGCGATGAGCAGCGCAAGGGGAGAAGAGGCGGGCGGCTCAAAGTGTTTCGCGATCGTACGTCTCGCGGAACAGGCGAGCTTGCTCGCAGGTTCGCCACCAGCCACGCATATCGCGTTCGCGGCAGGTCCGCCCGGTGGGTGCATGCAGGCCGAGGCGATTGGTCGTCCAGCCAGCCCATTCATCGGACAATGCACCCAGGTTGCCACAACGCAACAGGCGCAACCGCCGCCCGGTGGACCATGGCACGCGCTGGCGACCGCGCACCGTACGTATGCGGCGACGCGCCCAGGTACGCAGCGCACGCCTTGCCACAACTGCGGCGCAATTCAACAAAGCCCGCGGGGGAGACGTACCAGCGGCGTACGGGGCGACGTTTGGTTGTGTTCATGGGTTTCTATAATTTGACATAATATACATTATGCGAAATTACAGATGGAGCGCCTTGACGCTCCAGCGTGATCTGTGGGCTATCTGTCACCCGTAGATTCTTCAGTCAACGTCCTGCCAGGCGGCCCACCCTCTGCACCTGCTTGATCTGCCGCAGCCAGTCGTAGCCGTCCTGGGGCTGCAAGCCGGCACTGCCGACCATGCTGCGAGGTGCCGTGGCTCGATGCGCGACATGGGCGCCGTCGGACCGGCTACGCGGGTGTTGCAGCAAATTGTGGAAATGATGCTTCATTCTGGTAGTCCTCGGCGATGGATGGATTGACTGGACCGACGATCAATCTGGGGCACGCAACGCACTGCCGGTCTGTTTGCGTGACAACAGGATCGGGGCTGTAACGCCGCAGATAAACCGCATTCGGCTGATCGCTCCGTTTCCGCATGGGAACAATGTCGGGCGTGGATGATTGTTCACCCAGGGAAACTTACTGGCCATCAGTCAGGGATTTTGCCGGAGATGGCCGATGCCCATGTAGCCGCTCATCGCATATTCGAGCGGGTGCAGGGTCAGGGTCATGGGCAAATCGCTATTCGCGCTGCTGCTTTTCGCTTTCAGCCTGGCCGCGATCGCGCCATCGGGCGCTCGCGCGGCTACGCTGTACGGTGGCGACTACGTCAGTGTCGGTGTGCCGGACCTGGGACAGGCCGTGGCATTTTTTCAGGATGTCCTGGATTGCCGCCTGATTGGTCCGGAATCCGTGGTGGGCGAGGCCACGGCGGACGGCGTGCCGGCGTCCCGTCTGCTGTCCTGCGGTGCTGGCTCGGTCGTCGAGCTGTTCGACAACCGCGGCAGCTCCCCTTCCCGCGCATCGGGTCGGGCCGAGCGGCCGCTGCAGTTCGTTTCGGATGATGTGCAGCACGCCAGCGAATGGTTGCGGCATACGGGCGTCAACGTCGGCGGATCGCCACACCGGCTGACGTCCGGCCCGCTGGCTGGCCGCATGGTGCTCGATTTCGTGTCGCCGTGGGGACTGCGGCTGCAACTGCTCGGCAACGATGCCAATGCGCCTGCCAGCGGAAGCCTGGCCACGGCTGACGGCGGCTGACGCTCAGCGCCGGGCGCGGAAAAACTCGCGCAACATGCCGGCGGATTCCTCGGCGAGCAGGCCGCCGGCCACTTCGATGCGGTGGTTGTGCCTGGTATCGACCAGGGTGTCGAACACGCTGCCGGCGGCACCGGTCTTGGGGTCGGCAGCGGCGTAGATCACGCGGCCAAGGCGCGCGTGGATCATCGCCATCGCACACATCGAGCACGGCTCCAGCGTGACGTACAGCGTGGCGCCGGACAGGCGGTGGTTGGCCAGTTTCTCGCCAGCCGCGCGCATGGCCATGATTTCGGCATGGGCGGTCGGGTCATGCAGGGTGATGTTGCGGTTCCAGCCTAGCCCGGCGATCTCTCCGTCCTGCACCAGCACGGCCCCCACCGGCACCTCGTTCTCGGCGTCGCGGGCATGCGCCGCCAGCTGCAGCGCACGCCGCATGTACTGCACGTCGGCAGTTGAGAATGTGCTTGAAGTTTCGGCTATTTCGTCAGTCATTTCAATACATTGTGGCTTTAACGTGAGAAAGCCGGCAAATTGCCGGCCTTCCCTTGCACGCGCAAGTAACTGATTTTTCTACTCCCACTCGATCGTGGCCGGTGGCTTGCCACTGATGTCATAGACAACACGAGAAATATTGCGCAACTCATTAATAATTCTATTTGAAACCTTGCCGAGGAACTCGTACGGCAAGCGTGCCCACTGCGCGGTCATGAAGTCGATGGTCTCGACCGCGCGCAGTGCGATCACCCATTCATAGGCCCGCGCGTCGCCGACCACGCCGACGGATTTCACCGGCAGGAACACAGCGAACGCCTGGCTGGTCTGGTCGTACAGGTCAGCCTTGCGCAGTTCGTCGATGAAGATTGCATCCGCCTGCGCCAGCAACTCGGCGTATTCGCGCTTCACCTCGCCCAGGATGCGCACGCCCAGGCCGGGGCCGGGGAACGGGTGGCGATAAACCATCGCGCGCGGCAGGCCCAGCTCCACGCCGATCCGGCGTACTTCATCCTTGAACAGCTCGCGCAGCGGCTCGACCAGCTTCAGTTTCATGTGCGCCGGCAGGCCGCCGACGTTGTGGTGACTCTTGATGACATGAGCCTTGCCGGTCTTGCTGCCGGCGGACTCGATCACGTCGGGGTAGATCGTGCCCTGCGCCAGCCACTTCACGTTGCCGCCGGCGGCAATGAGCTTCTCCGACTCCTCGTCGAAGATATCCACGAACAGGCCGCCAATGATCTTGCGCTTGGCCTCCGGGTCGGCCACGCCTGCGAGCGCCTGGAAGTAGCGATCGGCCGCGTTGACGCGAATCACCTTGACGCCCATGTGCTCGGCCATGGTGGCCATCACCTGGTCGCCTTCCTGCCAGCGCAGCAGGCCGGTGTCGACGAACACGCAGGTCAGCCGATCGCCGATCGCCTTGTGCAGCAACGCGGCGACCACCGAGGAATCGACGCCACCGGACAAGCCCAGCAGCACATGGTCGTCGCCAACCTGGGCGCGCACGCGGGCGATCTGGTCGTCGATGATGTTGGCCGCGGTCCACAGCGTCTTGCAGCCGCAGATCTCGGTGATGAAACGCTTCAGCAGCGCCCCGCCCTGCTTCGTGTGCGTCACTTCCGGGTGGAACTGTACGCCGTACCAGCACCTGGCTTCGTTCTCCATCACTGCGACCGGGATGCGATCGGTCGTGCCGGTGACGACGAAGCCTGACGGCGCTTTCGACACGTGGTCGCCGTGGCTCATCCACACGTCCAGCTTGTGCTCGCCCGAATGATCGGTGAGGCCGTCGAACAGGCGGCTCGGTGCCACGATGTCCACGCTGGCATGGCCGAACTCGCGAGCGTCTGCGGCTTCCGTGGCACCGCCAAGCTGGGCGGCCAAGGTCTGCATGCCGTAGCAGATGCCGAGGATCGGCACGCCCGAGTCGAATACCTGCTGGGGGGCTTTCGGCGCACCCGCCAGTGTGGTCGATTCGGGGCCGCCGGACAGAATGATGCCCTTCGCGCCGTACGCAGCGATTTCGGTCGGGTCGTGATCCCACGCCCAGATTTCGCAATACACGCCGATCTCGCGGATGCGTCGTGCGATCAGCTGGGTGTACTGCGCGCCGAAGTCGAGGATGAGGATCTTGTCGGAGTGGATGTTGGTCATGGTGGCTCCGGCTTCTAAACGCCCTCTCCCCCGGCGCGGCCGGGGGAGAGGGCTGGGATGAGGGGCGCTGTTGCTGCTTTGCTGTTGGATGAAGAGCGAAAAGCATCCCCCTCACCCAACCCTCTCCCCGGGCTGCGCCAAGGGAGAGGGCTTCACTGCATCAGGAATTCAGCCGGTAATTCGGCGCTTCCTTGGTGATCTGGATGTCGTGCGGATGCGCTTCGGTGACGCCGGCGGAAGTTACCTTCACGAACTGCGCCTTGTGCCGCACGTCCTCGATGGTGGCCGCGCCCAGGTAACCCATCGACGCACGCAGGCCACCGATCAGCTGGTGGATGATGTTGCGCAGCGGACCGCGGTACGGCACACGGCCTTCGATGCCTTCGGGCACCAGCTTGTCGGCGTCCGCATCATCTTGGAAATAGCGGTCCTTGGAACCAAGCTGCATCGCGCCGATCGAGCCCATGCCGCGGTAGCTCTTGTAGGAGCGGCCCTGGAACAGTTCGACTTCACCGGGAGATTCCTCGGTGCCGGCGAACATCGAGCCAAGCATCACGGTGGAGGCGCCGGCGGCCAGTGCTTTCGGGATGTCGCCGGAGTAGCGGATGCCCCCATCGGCGATCAGCGGAATCTCGTCCTTCAGCGCGGTGGCAACCATGTCGATCGCGGTGATCTGCGGCACGCCGACGCCGGCGACCACGCGGGTGGTGCAGATCGAGCCGGGACCCACGCCCACCTTGACCGCATCGACGCCGACATCGAGCAGCGCGCGCGCCGCTTCGCCGGTGACGATGTTGCCGGCGATCACCTGCACCTGCGGGTAGTGCTTCTTGACCCAGCCGGCGCGTTCGATCACGCCCTGCGAATGGCCGTGCGCAGTATCCACCACCAGCACGTCGACGCCCGCGTCTACCAGAGCGCCGATGCGCTGCTCGGTATCGCCACCGACACCGACCGCGGCGCCGACCAGCAGTGCCTCGTGGCTGTCCTTGGCGGCGTTCGGGTTGTCGCGCGCCTTCTGGATATCCTTGACGGTGATCAGCCCGCGCAACTGGAATGCGTCATTGACCACCAGCACCTTTTCGATCCGGTGCTTGTGCAGCAGCAGCAACACATCGTCCTGGCTGGCTCCCTCCCTGACGGTGATCAGCTTGTCCTGCCGGGTCATGATGTTGCGCACCGGGTCGTCGTGCTTGCGCTCGAAGCGCAGGTCGCGGCTGGTGACGATGCCGACCAGCTTGCTGCCGTCGACTACCGGCACGCCGGAGATGTTGTGCGCGTGGGTCAGTCTAAGTACTTCGCGGATCGAGGTGTCCGGGCCCACAGTGATCGGGCTGCGGATCACGCCGGCCTCGAACTTCTTCACCAGGCGTACTTCAGCCGCCTGCTGCTCGGCCGTCATGTTCTTGTGGATGATGCCGATGCCGCCGTTCTGCGCCATGGTGATGGCGAGCCGGGCTTCGGTCACGGTGTCCATGGCGGCGGACACGATCGGGATGTTCAGGCGCAGGTCGCGGGTGAACCGCGTTGACGTGTTCACATCGCGTGGCAGCACGATGGAATGGCCTGGAACAAGGTAGACGTCGTCGTAGGTCAGGGCCTCGGCGAGGATGCGCATGCGAAAAGTCCCGCTGCAAAGAGGGAATTATACGCGCCCCGCCGGGATGCTCGCCAGCCGTGCGGCTGAACACCGCGGCGAGCGACGGGTCAGGCGGCGCGGCGCGGCGCGGTGTGCGCCTCGGCCGCTTCCAGCGTGTTCTCCATCAGCGTGGCCACCGTCATCGGGCCGACGCCGCCGGGTACCGGGGTGATCCAGCTGGCGCGTTCGGCGGCCGGGGCAAATTCCACGTCGCCGACCAGACGGCCATCATCGAGCCGATTGATGCCCACGTCGATCACCACGGCGCCGGGCTTGATCCACTCGCCTTTCACCAATCCGGCCTTGCCCACGGCGACGATCACGATGTCGGCCTGGCGCACGTAGGTTTCCAGGTCGCGGGTGAAGCGGTGGCAGCTGGTGGTGGTGCAGCCGGCAATCATCAGCTCCAGCACCAGCGGGCGGCCTACATGGTTGGACACGCCGATCACTACCGCGTGCTGGCCGCGCACCGGGCGATCGGTGTGCCCGAGCAGGGTCATCACGCCCTTGGGCGTGCACGGGCGCAGGCCGAAACGGCGCAACGCCAGGCGTCCCACGTTGATCGCCTGGAAACCGTCGACGTCCTTGTTCGGGTCGATGCGATCGACCAAGGCGTCCTCGTCGATATGCTCCGGCAGCGGCGACTGCACCAGGATGCCATGCACGTCCGGGTCGACGTTGAGTCGGTCGATCAGGGCGAACAGTTCTTCCTGGGTGGTGTCGGGCGGCAGGTCATAACCGAACGAGCGGAAACCCACCTGCTGGCAAGCCTTGCGTTTGTTGCGCACGTAGACCGTCGAGGCCGCGTCGCTGCCCACCAGTACCACCGCCAGTCCTGGTACGGGCAGCCCTTGCGCCACCCTTGCGGCGACGCGCAGGCCGACACGCTCCAGCAGTTCCTGTGCGATGCGTTTGCCGTCGAGGATGCGTGCGCTCATGTTGATGCCTGACTGTAGAGTCGATCATTATCGGGGCTCGGCCTGATGCGCACAAACGGCAAACCCCATGAGCACGGACTCGACAATCCCGATCACGCTGGAACTGGCCGATGGCCGGCTGCGCCTGCGGCCCTGGCAGGCTGGCGATGCCACTGCCCTGCTCGATGCTGTGCGCGAGTCGACAGGCAGCGTGGGTCGCTGGCTGCCATGGTGTCACGCCGGTTACGGCCTGGACGACGCCAGAGCCTGGGTGGTGCATTGCCAGGCAGGATGGCGCTCGGGCGAGCACTTTGCATTTCCGGTTTTCGACGCGGTCTCGGGCGAACTGCTCGGCAGCGTGGGTCTTTCCCAATGCAACCGGCTCCGCCGCAGCGCCAACATGGGTTACTGGGTGCGCCAGTCACGTCACGGGCAAGGTGTGGCGGCAGCGGCTGCCGCTCTGGTGGCGCGCTCCGGTTTCGAGCGGTTGGGGCTGGCCCGGATCGAGATCGTCGTTCTGCCCGACAACCAGGCGAGCCGGCGCACGGCCGAAAAAATCGGTGCACGGTTCGAGGCCATCGAACGTCAACGCCTGTGGCTGGGCGAACAGCCACGCGACGCAGCGGTGTACGCCCTGACTCAGCAGGATCCGGATTGACCGGCGATCAGCTTGCTGCAGCCGGCGGTGTGTCGCCAGAAACCCGGACGCGTAGTCAGCGCGTACGCTTGATCAGGTCGCTGACCCGGCGCCTGGCCTTGTGCTGCTGTTCCTTGGTCAGCACCTTTTTGCGCCCGGCGTACGGGTTCTCGCCCTCGCGGAAGGCAATCCGGACCGGCGTGCCTTCCAGCTTGTAGCGCTTGCGGAAGAAATTCTCCAGATAGCGCTGGTACGCCGGCGCGATGTGCTTGGTGCGGGTACCGTGGATCACGATGGTCGGCGGGTTGGTGCCGCCCGGATGCGCGAAGCGCAGCTTCGGCGCGTGACCGTTCACCAGGGGCGGCTGGTAGCTCTCGTACGCCTTCTCCAGCGTCTTGGTGAGGTCGGAAGACACCAGCACCTTGGTCGCCGACGCATGCGCACGCACCACCGCACGCATCAGCTCGCGCAGGCCCGAGCCGTGCAGCGCGGAGATCTGCACCTGCTTCGCCCAATCGACGAACACCAGCCGGCGGTCCAGCGCGCGGCGGCATTCGTCGCGCTGGTACGAGTCCATGTCGTCCCACTTGTTGATCGCGATGACCAGCGCCCTGCCCTCGTCCATCGCATAACCGATCAGGGTGAGATCCTGGTCGGCCAGGTTTTCGCGGGCGTCGATCATCACCACCACGACCTGGGCGGCGGCGATCGACTGCAGTGTCTTGATGACGCTGAATTTCTCGACGGCTTCCTCGACCCGCGCCTTGCGCCGGATGCCGGCGGTGTCGATCAGCGTATAGCGCTTGCCGTCACGCTCCAGCGGCACCCGGATCGGGTCGCGGGTGGTACCGGCGACGTCGGAGACGATCAGCCGTTCCTCGCCCAGCAGGCGGTTGATCAGGGTCGACTTGCCGGCATTCGGACGGCCGACGATGGCCACCCGGATGCTGCCGTCCTCGCCTTCCGCCTCGGTGGTGCTTTCTTCGTCGGCTGGCAGCAGCGGCAGCAGGACCCGGATCAGGTCGTCGGTGCCGCGATTGTGCGCGGCCGACAACGGCAAGGTGGTGCCGACGCCGAACGCGGAGAATTCGGCCAGCACGGCCTGCTCGTCGAGACCGTCGGTCTTGTTGACCACGACGACGATCGGCTTGCCGCTGCGGCGCAGCTCGCCCAGGATCACGTAGTCCTGCGGCAGCAGGCCATCGCGGGCATCGACCACGAACACCAGAACGTTCGCTTCCGCGATCGCCAGGCGCACCTGCTTCGCGGTCAGCACGTCCATGGCTTCCTCGACACCGGACAAACCACCGGTATCGACCACCACGAACGGCCGCTCGCCGCTGCGGCAGACGCCGTAGTGACGATCGCGAGTAACGCCCGGCATGTCGGCCACCAAGGCGTCGCGGCTGCGCGTCAGCACATTGAAAAGGGTCGATTTACCGACATTCGGACGACCAACCAGTGCGACGACGGGCAACATGATGAGTACTTCGTTCCAGCAATCAGTGCGAGGACAGACGATAGGCGCCGATACGGCCCTCGACGTCCTCGACGTAGACGATGTCACCCACCACCAGTGGCTGGGCGCGGATCGCCTTCTTCGACAGCCGCTCGCGTGCGGCCAGCGCGCCGTCACTGGTCTGCAGCCAGTGCACGTAACCTTCCAGGTCGCCGACCACGACGTAGTCGCCCTGCACGGCCGGGCCGCTGAGCCAGCGGTACTTCAGCGCGTCGTTCTTCCACATGTCGGCGCCGCCATTCTTGTCGAATGCCCACACCACTGATTCGTCGTTGACGCCAAAGACCGCATTGGCACTGACCGCCAGCGATTCGAAACTGGAGAATGGATGCGTCCACAGCGGACGGCCGCTGGGGCCGTCAACCGCCGCCAGGTTGCCGTGGTATGCGGTGCCGTAGAGCGTGCTGCCGTCCAGCAGGATGGCGCCGTCGGCGTCGTTCAGGCGATCGATTTCGGTGCGGCCTTCGCCGCTGGCCAATTTCTGTTCCCACAGCTTTGTGCCGTTGTCCTGGCGCAATGCGACGAGCTTGCCGTCGTCACTGCCGAAGAACAGCACGCCGTTGGCTGCGAGCATCGGGCCATTGCCGCGCAGGCTGAGCAGCGGCACGCTGCCCTGGTCGTAGACCCAGCGACGTTGGCCGGTTGCCGCGTCCAGCGCGTAGACGCGACCATCGCCGGTACGGACCACGACCAGGTCGCCGACGATCACTGGCGAAGCCAGCACCTCACCGCTCACCTCGATATCCCAGCGCGGGCTGCCGTCTTTTGCATTTACGGCATAGACGTGGCCATCCAGCGTGCCGACGGCAAGCAGATCGCCACTGACCGCAGGGCCGCCGGCGTATTGGGCGTCCTTGCGTTTCTGGTCGCCCCAACCGAACCAGCCGTGGGTGCGCGAACTCTTCGACCACAGGCTCTTGCCGCTGCCGGCATCGATCGCGACCAGCTTGCCGTCGGTGCTGGCGGCATAGAGCACGCCGTCGACCACGGCCGGACGCAGACGCGCACCGCTGGTGCCTGCACCTTCACCTACGCTGGTGCGCCACAAACGGGTGACCTGCACGGTGGACTTGAAATCCTTGACCAGCGGGGTCGGCGGCTGGACGTTTTCCTTCTTGAACGAATGGCAACCGGCAAGGGTCACCAATGAAGCCAGCGTGATCAGTAAAAATCTTTTCATGCACCCTGCTTCCCGGCCACGGCCAAATCATCGAGTTTCATCTGCAAGGCACCGCGTTGCGGCGCTTCCTTGCCCATCGTCGACAAGGCCGCCTGATAGGCCTTGCGCGCTTCGTCCGGGCGTCCAAGCTTGACCAGCACATCACCGCGGAGTTCCTGCACCAGTCCCTGATAGCTGTCGGCCGGGATACGCTCGAGCGTGGCCAACGCCTCCTTGCCGTTGTCGCGGGCCAGTTCCACCTGCGCGATGCGCAGCAGGGTCAACGACTTCAACGCCGGGGCGGTGGCATGGCTCTCGGCCCACTTCAGCGATGCCTCGGCCTTGTCCAGTTGCTTGGCCTGCACCTGCTGCTTGGCGCGGTCGCTCACGGCAAACACGGTGAACGGCGACTTCGCGTAATCCTTCATCAGCTGGTCGGTCAGCTGCGAGGCGGCATCCGGCTTGCCGGACGCCTGCGCGATCTGCATCTGCTGGTAGAGCTGGGAGGCCTGGCTTTCATTGCGGGCCTGATGATTGCGCCATTGCTGCCAACCGAAAATGCCGACCAGGCCAATCACGATGCCGGCGATGATCGACACGCCGTTGTCGCGCAGCCACTTCTGGACCAGCTCGCTCTGTTCGTACTTGTCGTATTCTTCAAATGCCATGCAATCACCATTCAAAAGGCCGCGCGCCCGCAGACGCGTGCACAGGCCGGTGCGGTAAATAAAGGGAAAAGCCGGTCACGCCCGCTCGTTGCCGAGCGCACCAAGTGGGCAAGCATAACCGAAATGGGCCGCTCGCAGCGGCCACAAATGGCGATCAGAGGCTGGTTGCGGAGGCCGTGCCGTCCTGCGTCTGCATGCGGAAACGGGCGACGTTGGCGCGCCGGAAATCGTCCATGCCGATCGACTTGCCGTCGATGCTGACCTGCACACCGCTGGCATTGCCGATGCGTATATCCAGGGGCTGGTCGCTGCGATAGGTCTTGTTGCTGCCGGCTGAAAGCAGGCCGTATTCCAGACGCGTGCCATCGGCCTGAATGACCTCAACCCAACTGGCTGCAGAGACGCTGAGGCTCAGGCTGTGATCACCGGTGCCGGTATTCGCGACCGGTGCGAGCGGCTTGGCCGGCGACAGTCTGGCGCTTTCCAGGTTCGGGAAGGGCGCCATCGAGGCCAGTAGCGGCTGATCCTGTTCCTGCGGCGGCGTCGCCTTCGGCGGGGCCAGCGGAATCAGATCGCCGGCATGGCCGTCGGCAGCGGCGGTGCGGGTAGCGGGCGCATCCAGCTGGGCCACCGGGGCAGCATCCAGTGGGGCGAGATGGCTGAGGTCGCGATCCAGTGTGCCACGCACGCCCAGCCAGATCATCGGCACCACGATCACTGCGGTAAGCACGACGTAGGTGGCGGCGGTGGCGTAACGGTCCAGCAGGAAACGCGAATGCGAGATGCCGCCGGTGGCTATCAGCGGCGCTTCGATCTGCCTGATGCGATCGAGCTCGACCTGGATCGATGCCTCGTTGATGCCCAGGTGGCGGCCGTACTTGTTGATGTAGCTGCCCAGGTAGATCTTGGAGTCGATGCCGTCGTACTGGTCGCGTTCGAGTTGGCGCAGTACCCGGGCGGGCAACTTCAGCGTATGCGCGCAGGCTTCCAGGTCCAGGCCCTGGGCTTCACGTGCCGCATGCAGACGACTGCCGAAACTTACCGTGTGAGGGTTTGTCGACGGCACATCCATGTTGGGCAAATTGATACCGAACAGCCCGGGCTCGCTTGAGTCCTGTCCGGTCAGTTGAGGCTGCATGGAGGTCATGGGCTGACAGTTGTGTCTAGAGCGTGCGCCTGCTCCGAGTCCGGGAACTGGCTGAGCAATCGCTTGCTGTAAGTGAGGGCACCTTCCGGGTTGCCCAGACGGGTTTCGATATCGTGGCCTAGCTTGAGCGACGCGGCCGTTGGCTGGCCCAGCGCATCGAACCGCTGGATGAAAGCCCTGGCGCGAAATACATCCTTATTCAGATAAAGCGTATTGGCAAGCTGGAAGAGTGCCTCCGCATTTTTGGGATTTCTTGCGATGGCGTCACGAAAACTCGCTTCGGCCCCGGCGACGTCATTGGCGCGCAGCTGGCAGACGCCGGCATTGGTCAGCGCCACGTCGGGGGTCTGGTAGAACGGATCGGCGACGGCTTTCTGGAAATACTGGCTCGCCTCGGCGATCTTCCCGGTGTGGCACAGGAAGACGCCGAGATTGTTGTTCGGCGCGCCCTTGGCCGGTTCCAGCGCCACCGCCTTGCGGTAATGCAGCTCGGCTTCGGGCAGCTTGTTGATGCGTTCGTACAGCACCGCGATCACGGTATGCGCCGGCGCGTAGCCGGGGGCGAACTGCAGCGCCTTGGTCAGTTTTTCCAGCGCCGTCTGCAGGTCGCCGGCAGCCATGTAGCGCTGGCCCAGCTCGGTGTGGATCCGGGCGGCATCCTCGGCCTGGTCCGCCTTGCTGGACTGCGGCATGCTCTTGCCCAGCGAGCTGCTGTCGGTCCGCGTGGTGATGCAGCCGGCCAGCGGCAGCAGCAGGCAGAAGATCAGTACCCGATCAAATCGCATGCAATGTCCCCTCGTCCTGCCGTTTGCGTATGTCAGCACTGCGCCGGGTGCGATCGGTGACCTGCCCGGCCAACTGGCCGCAGGCAGCATCGATGTCGTCGCCGCGGGTACGCCGCAGCATGGTCAGCACCCCGGCATTCAGCAGCTGCGTCTGGAACGCGTGGATGTCGTCGGCGTCGGAGCGCTTGAACTGGGTGCCCGGGAAAGGATTGAACGGGATCAGGTTGACCTTGCACGTCGGCAGCTTGCGCATCAGCTTGATCAGCTGGCGGGCGTGCTCGGGCTGGTCGTTGATCCCCTTCATTAAGGTGTATTCGAAGGTGATCGAGGTGCGCGGCTTGCGCGCGACCCAGCGCTGGCATGCCGCCAGCAGCTCGGCGATCGGGTAACGCTTGTTGATCGGCATCAACTCGGTGCGCAGGTCGTCGTTGGCCGCATGCAGCGACACCGCCAGCGACACGTCGATCGCATCCGACAGCTGGTCGATCAGCGGCACCATGCCGGCGGTGGACAGCGTGACGCGCTTGGCCGCCAGGCCGAAGCCCAGGTCGTCGCGCATCAAGCGCATCGCCTTCAGCACGTTGTCGAAATTCGCCAGCGGCTCGCCCATGCCCATCATCACCACATTGGTGATGCGGCGGTTCTGGTGGGTGACATTGCCCAGATACTTCGCTGCCACCCACACTTGGCCGATGATCTCGGCGGTGGACAGGTTGCGGTTGAAACCCTGTGCGCCGGTCGAGCAGAAGCTGCAGTTCAGCGCGCAACCGATCTGTGAGGACACGCACAAAGTGCCGCGGGTCGGTTCGGGGATGTACACCGTCTCGATCGCGTTGCCGCTGTCCATGCCGAGCAGCCACTTGTGCGTACCGTCGGTGGCCACCTTGTCGAGCAGCGTCTTCGGCGCGCCGATGTAGCAGACCTCGGTGAGCTTGGCGCGCAGCGCCTTGCCCACGTCGGTCATGTTCTCGAAGTTGTCTTCCAGGTCGTGGTAGATCCACTTCATCACCTGCTCGGCGCGATACGGCTTCTCGCCGATCTGCGTGAAGAAATCACGCAGACCCTGACGATCGAAGTCGAGCAGATTGACTTTGGTGGAGCTGGCGACAACTTGGTTCAAGGGGCGGCTCTTGTGAAGAGTGCGGCCACGGATGGCCGCGTTGTGATCTTCGCGTTCAAGGATGAACGCATGGTTACCTGGACAGCACGTCCGTCGCAGCGAAGAAATAGGCAATCTCCACCTTGGCGGTTTCGACCGCATCGGAACCATGCACGGCATTGGCATCGATGGAGTCGGCGAAGTCGGCGCGGATCGTGCCCGGCGCGGCTTCCTTCGGGTTGGTGGCGCCCATCAGGTCGCGATGAGCCAGCACGGCGTTCTCGCCTTCCAGCGCGCTGATCATCACCGGGCCGGAGATCATGAACTCGACCAGTGCCTTGAAGAACGGGCGTTCACGGTGCACAGCATAGAAGCCTTCGGCTTCCTGGCGCGACAGCTGCTTCATGCGCGCGGCCACGACCTTCAGGCCGGCCTTCTCGAAACGGGCATAGATTTCACCGATGACGTTCTTGGCAACGGCGTCGGGCTTGATAATGGAAAGAGTGCGCTCCAGCGCCATACGGGTCTGCTCCGGGAAAAACGGATGGATAGGGAAAGGGATCATGGCCGGCCCCCAGGCCGGCGGAATCGACTAATTCCGACAAGGATTGCGGATTTAGCCCACGAAAGTTTGACAGATTCTAACTCATACGCAAGTAACCGGACATTTGCAACAAACGATCGTTTGACGGCCGCCGAGCTGTCCGCGTATGCTCAAACGATCGTTTGAACCGGCCTGCGGCCGATGGATGGTTCCGCCCGTGAACAGCTCCGGCTCAACCAAGGAACGGATACTCGGCGCCGCCGAGCTCCTGTTCGCCCGACGCGGCTTCGATGGTGCCTCGTTGCGCCAGCTGACCGCCGCCGCCGGGGTCAACCTGGCCGCCGTCAACTACCACTTCGGCTCCAAGGACAAACTGGTCGAGGAAGTGTTCCGGCGCCGGCTGGACGCGCTGAATGAACGCCGACTGGCTGCCCTGGCCATGATCGCCGGCGCCCCGGAAACCACCCTCGAGGACGTGCTGGAAGCGTTCATCCGCCCCGCCCTGGACCTGTCGCACGATGACAGCGGCGCCTTGTTCATGCGCGTGCTGGCGCGGGCGTTCGCCGAGCACGACGACACCCTGCGCCAGTTCCTGTCCGCGAACTACGGCCACGTGATGCGCCAGTTCACCGCCGAATTCGCCCGCCTGCTGCCGCAGCTGAGCAAGGAAGAGCTGTACTGGCGCATCGACCTGGTCACCGGCGCACTGACCCACGCGATGTCCGGCTTCGGCATGATCCAGCGCAAGAGCGACGTCAGCGAGCACACCCACCGCGAACAGACCGCGCAGCACCTGATCCGCTTTGCCGTCGCCGGCCTCAGTCACCCCTGACCCCCTTTTTGCACCCTCGGAGAAGCTAATGACCGCTGCATCCTCACCCACTTCAGCGCTGCGCATCCGCAAGGCCGCCGTGCTGGGCGCCGGTGTCATGGGCGCGCAGATCGCCGCGCACCTGACCAACGCCGGCGTCGAAACCGTGTTGTTCGATCTGCCCGCCAAAGAGGGCCCGAAGAGCGGCATCGCGCTGAAAGCGATCGCCAACCTGGCCAAGCTGTCGCCTGCCCCACTGGCCGACAAGAATCTGGCCGCGGCGATCATCCCGGCCAACTACGACGACGACCTCGACCACCTGAAGGACGTCGACTTGGTGATCGAGGCGATCGCCGAGCGGATGGACTGGAAGCTGGATCTGTACAAGAAGATCGCCGGCCATCTGTCGAAGACGGCAATCATCGCCTCCAACACCTCCGGCCTGTCGATCAACCAGCTGGCCGAGGCGCTGCCGGAAGAAATGCGCCACCGCTTCTCCGGCGTGCACTTCTTCAATCCGCCGCGCTACATGCACCTGGTCGAACTGATCCCGACCCGGCTCACCGACAAGAACGTGCTGGACGGCCTCGAAGCCTTCCTCGTCACCACCGTCGGCAAGGGCGTGGTGATCGCCAAGGACACTCCGAACTTCATCGGCAACCGCATCGGCGTGTTCTCGATGCTGGCCACCATGCATCACACCGAACAGTTCAAGCTCGGCTTCGACACCGTCGATGCGCTGACCGGTCCGGCCGTGGGTCGCCCGAAGAGCGCCACCTACCGCACCGCCGACGTGGTCGGCCTGGACACCATGGCCCACGTCATCAAGACCATGGCCGACACCCTGCCCGACGACCCCTGGCACCAGTATTTCAAGGCGCCCGTGTGGCTGACCGGCCTGATCGAAAAGGGCGCGCTGGGGCAGAAGACCGGCGGCGGCTTCTACAAGAAGGTCGGCAAGGACATCCAGGTGCTGGACGCGGCCAAGGGCGAGTTCCGCGCCTCCGAGCAGAAGCCGTCCGACGAGGTCGCCGCGATCCTGGCCATCAAGGACCCGGCCGAGAAATTCGGCAAGCTGCGTGCGTCGGCCGATCCGCAGGCCCAGTTCCTGTGGGCCAGCTTCCGCGACCTGTTCCACTACACCGCCTACCACCTGGTCGACATCGCCGACACCGCGCGCGATGTGGATTTCGCGATCCGCTGGGGCTACGGCTGGAAGCTCGGTCCGTTCGAGACCTGGCAGGCCGCCGGCTGGCAGCAGGTGGCTGGCTGGATCAACGAAGACATCGCCGCCGGCAAGGCCATGACCAAGGCCCCGCTGCCGGCGTGGGTCACCGACGGCCGCACCGGCGTGCACGGCAAGGCCGGCTCGTACTCGGCCAGCGCCAACGCCGACAAGCCGCGCTCGCAGCATCCCGTGTACAAGCGTCAGCTGTTCCCCGATCCGCTGCTTGGCGAAAAATTCGACCAGGGCAGCACCGTGTGGGAGAACGACGGCGTGCGCCTGTGGACGCTGGGCGACGATGGCATCGGCATCCTCTCGTTCAAGACCAAGATGAACACGGTCAACGACTTCGTGCTCGACGGCGTGCAGCACGCGATCAAGCTGGCCGAAGAAAAGCTCAAGGCCGTGGTGATCTGGCAGACCGGCGAGCCGTTCTCCGCCGGCGCGGATCTCAAGGGCGCGCTGGGCCTGCTGCAGGCCGGCAAGTTCGACGACTTCGAGAAGATGGTCGAGAACTTCCAGCGCACCAGCATGGCGATCAAGCACTCGCTGGTGCCGGTGGTGGTCGCCGTGCGCGGCATGGCCTTCGGCGGTGGCTGCGAGTTCCAGATGCACTCGGCGCGTACCGTCGCGGCGCTGGAAAGCTACATCGGCCTGGTCGAGGCCGGTGTCGGCCTGCTGCCGGCCGGCGGCGGCCTGCATGAGCTGGCCGTGCGCGCCGCCAAGGCCAACCCGGCCGATCCGTTCGAGGAATTGAAAAAGGTGTTCGAGACCGTGGCGATGGCCAAGGTGTCCGCCAGCGCGTTCGAGGCGAAGAACCTGGGCCTGCTGCGCGACAGCGACGTGGTCGTGTTCAACGCCTACGAACTGCTCTACGTCGCCAAGCAGGTCGCCAACGCCCTGGCCGAAAGCGGCTACCGCCCGCCGCTGCCGGCGCGTGCGATCCCGGTCGCCGGCGACGTGGGCACCGCCACCTTCCGTGCCTCGCTGGCCAATCTGCAGGCCGGCTACTTCGCCTCCGAGCACGACGTGGAAATCGCCAGGCGCATCGCCGACACCTTGTGTGGCGGCGTGATCGAACGCGGCTCGACGGTCGATGAGGAATGGCTGCTGGCGCTGGAGCGCAAGCATTTCGTGGAGCTGGCCAAGACCGAGAAAACCCAGGCCCGCATCGCCCACACCATGACTACCGGCAAGCCGCTCAGGAACTGATCCGCGCCCCGCCCCCAACTTTCAGAGGTAACCCGACTCCCTACGCCGCGTCATTCCCGCGAAAGCGGGAATCCATTTGGATCTCCGCACCGAAGCAAGATGGATTCCCGCTTTCGCGGGAATGACGACCGAAGAGATGGCAGGTTGCTCCATAAGGATTGAAGACCATGACCAAGCAAGTGCAAGACGCCTACATCGTCGCCGCCACCCGCACCCCGGTCGGCAAGGCGCCGCGCGGCGTATTCCGCCACACCCGCCCGGACGACATGCTCGCCCACGTGATCCGCAGCGTGATGTCGCAGTACCCGGGGATCGACCCGCACCAGATCGGCGACGTCATCATCGGCTGCGCCATGCCCGAGGCCGAGCAAGGCATGAACGTGGCGCGCATCGGCCTGCTGCTGGCCGGCCTGCCCGACACCGTGCCCGGCGTCACCGTCAACCGCTTCTGCTCATCTGGCCTGCAATCGGTGGCGATGGCGGCCGACCGCATCCGCCTCGGCGAGGAAGACCTGATGCTTGCCGGCGGCACCGAGAGCATGAGCATGGTGCCGATGATGGGCCACAAGGTCGCGATGAACCCGGGCATCTTCGACAACGAGCACATCGGCATCGCTTACGGTATGGGCATCACCGCCGAAAACGTGGCGAAAAAGTGGAAGGTGAGCCGCGAGCAGCAGGATGCGTTCTCGGTGGAAAGCCACCGCCGCGCGTTGGCCGCCCAGGCCGCCGGCGAGTTCAAGGACGAGATCACCCCGTTCCAGCTCGACGACCACTACCCCGACCTGGTCAGCCGCGGCACCAAGACCGACAGCCGTAGCATCGACATGGATGAAGGCCCGCGCGCCGGCACCACCGCCGAAGTGCTGGCCAAGCTGAAAACCGTGTTCCGCAACGGCCAGTTCGGCGGCAGCGTTACCGCTGGCAACTCCTCGCAGATGTCCGACGGTGCCGGTGCCGTGCTGCTGGCCAGCGAGAAGGCGATCAAGCAGTACAACCTGCAGCCGCTGGCCCGCTTCGTCGGCTTCTCCGTCGCCGGCGTACCGCCGGAAGTGATGGGCATCGGCCCGAAGGAAGCGATCCCCAAGGCGCTGCGCCAGACCGGCATCAGCCAGGACCAGCTCGACTGGATCGAGCTCAACGAAGCGTTCGCCGCCCAGGCGCTCGCCGTGATCGGCGACCTCGGCCTCGACCCGGCCAAGGTCAACCCGCTCGGCGGCGCCATCGCGCTGGGTCACCCGCTCGGCGCCACCGGTGCCGTGCGCATCGCCACGCTGGTGCACGGCATGCGTCGGCGCAAGCAGAAGTACGGCATGGTGACCATGTGCATCGGCACCGGCATGGGCGCAGCGGGAATTTTCGAAGCGCTCTGATTTCGCGCTCGTCATGCCGGCGAAGGTCGGCACCCGTGCCTTTCGCTGAAACAACAACGGCGCCGTAGCGATACGGCGCCGTTGTTGTTTCAGCAAAGCGAGGTTACTCAGGCTGGGGTAAGTATCGCGAAGCCAACAGCCCGGCCAACCCCGTGCTTCGCTGGCCCCAACCTGCCGGGCTCCGGTCACGGTGAATCACGGCTTGCTTGCAAGCCCTGCGCACTGGCCCTGGGCGCAATCGAAGTCGACCTTGATGCCGCGGCCCACGACGACCGGCACGTTCACGTGCTTGAGGACGGGGCGGCCGTTCTCTTCCAGTGTCACTGTGTAAACGCCGACCGGCAGCGGGCCGATGCTGTAGCGGCCTTTGGAATCCACCTGGGCCTGACGCTGGAGTCCGGACGTCGTGCTTTGCACCGAGATGGTGCCGCCTGCCGGCGCCTTTCCGAAGACATTACCCGCGGTGGCCTGCGCATGAATCGCGGCGGATCCTGCCGCGCCACACATGCCGATGACAGCCGCCATCGCCAGACTCCGGAGCGAGAAGCCGCGGCGATGCCGTGGACGGTTGCTTGAGGGGGAGCTGTTGTTGTTCATGGGGTTTTCCTGATTCCGTTTGAAAACGACTGTGGGGCATGAGCCTGCCAAACCGTTTGGCAATCCGCTCATGGGAAGTTCTGGACGATGTTGTCCGCCCGCCGAGCCTGGGGATGGCTGCGGCAGGCATCGTTTCGCTTTCCGTTCTCGGCCACCGGGTGAATGACTGACGCCACAAACCGAATGGCCGAGCGCAGCCTACGCGGGCGTCAGGTATCCATTGAAGGGTCAGAGGTCATTGGAGGTCGGAAGTCACGGACCCACAAAAGTCGGCGACTGCGCACACGTCTTCCCGCAGGGCCGGGCCGTGTGAACAGGCTCAGCCGTTTTTCGGCGACGGTTTGACCGGCCACGGCGCGGCGCGCCAGCAGGCGTTGTAGAACTCCTTGATGGCGTGCCGGGCGGGATAGAGCATGAAGGTGGCGCCGTAGCGGAAGGCGCTGCGCCGGCCGCCGACCCAGGCGCCGATGGAGCTCGACGAAAGCAGCCGGCCCAGCTCGGAAGGCGGATAAGGCCGGGTTATCACGACCGCTCCATCGACGACGCGGGCCGCACCGCGCGGCTCGACCAGCACTTCCTGGCGGTTGATCTCGAAATACGATTGCGTTTCGTGCGCCACGATCTGCCGGGCACGGGTTGCGCCCACCAGATCGTGCGCGGTGAGCGTCAGGCTGCCCGGCTTGCACTGCAGGACGAGCCGATGGCTGCCGTCGCGATCATCCTGATGCAGTTCCAGGAACGGCGCCGGTGGCAGCAGCCAGCTTTTCGTCTTGAGGGGGAGTCGGCCGTTGTTGGCCAGGCCGGCGACGGTCATCTGGTCCGCAGTCAGCCAGGTCGGCGTCTCGGTCGATGACGCCGGCGTCGGCGGGAGCGCGCCCAGATCGATGCCCATGCTCTCCAGATACGCGTCCGCCTCCTCGTTCGCCGACGGGGTCGGCGCGGTGTCCGCCGTCGGGTGACGGATCAGGCCGATGCGGTCGCCGCCCGTGGGAGCCCAGCGGTACAGGCCGCCGAAGTAGGCGTAGACACAGGCTCCGCTGCAGACGGCCGCCTTGATGCCCCGATACCCGCCACGGCCCTTGCGCCGCGGCGTTCCCAGATGCGTCGTCATCGAGCCGGCGCGGAACAACCGCCCCAGCGCCATGCCGGCAGCCAGCTCGCCCTGCGAGGAATTCAGATAGACATCGGACCCGGCGGGAATCTTCCCCGACTTCACCAACGCCTCGAACCGCTGCGGCGCATCGGCGTCGATCACGCCATACAGATAGATCTGCGGCGCCCCGGCCATGCTCACCGTCATGCGGTCGTCGTTGACCTGGATGGCCATCTGCGGCGGGATGGCGCTCGCGCTGCCACGCACCGTGGTGCCGTGGGCGCGCGCCGTGCCCGCCAGAGCGGTGCCGATGAGCAACAACAAACCGCAACCTGCAGCGTGGGTACGCGATCTGCTCCAACCGGGAGTGTTTTCGGATTTGCCGTGTCGCACTGCTGCTCCCGCAATTCAAAAGATGAAGTCTTATGGCCTCAAGATGTCTTGCAGGTGAACACGACGTCGTGGCTCTTGTCATTCCCGCGAGGCGCCCAGGCAAGCGCCGTCCGTATCAGGTTGATGGGTTCGCGCCGATCGTCCCTGTTTTCGCAGCATCGACCTCCCCCAACAACCTGCCCAGCGCCACGCCCAGCGCAAGATCATCCAGCACCCCGAAATGCTGCTCGCGCAGGCGCCCCTGCGCATCGATCAGCATGAGCGTGGGCGTGCCTTGCATCGCGTAGGCGCGCATCGTCAGCGGCAACGGGTCGCCGTCGGCGTACGCGTCCACGCCGACGGGAAACGCATAGCGGTATTCGTACAGAAACGCTTCCAGCGCTGCCGGTCCCTGCGCCTCGTGATGCTCGAACACCGTATGCAGCCCGATCACCGCCACACGGTCGGCAGGAAAGGTCTGCCGCACGCGCTGCATCTGCGGCAGCGCGTGCACCGCGCAACCCGGGCACAGCATCTGAAAAGCGTGCGCGACGACCACGCGGCCACGCAAATCGGCCAGGGTCAGCGGCGCACTGTTGAACCAGCGCGACACCCGCCACGGTGGCGCAAGCTGCCCTGTCGTCATGGTCCTTCTCCCGAAATCGAATGGTTCAAGTTTGTGCGTTCTGCGGGTGGTTCACAAACGCGGGCTTCATGCGTGTCGAAAACGCGGCGGGTAGCGCAGCACGATGCGCAGGATCTGAAAAGTCTGGCTGGTTTCAGGCCACTCGCGGCATTGCCAGCATGTTCATCACCAACCGAATCATGGTGTCCTTCTGTGCCGGGTCGGATTCGGCGACCAGCAAGGCCAACGCGGCCAGACCGATGTCGTTGATCACCGGTATACCGACCGCATCCAGCAGGCGACCATTGCGGTTGAGAAAGTCCACGAACAGAAATGCGCCGCTACGCTTGTTGCCATCGCTGAACGGGTGATTCTTGATCACGAAGTACAGAAGGTGCGCCGCCTTGGCCTCCACCGTGGGATAGGCTGGCTCACCAAACACGCTCTGATCCAGGTTGCCCATCAGCGCGTCGAACGCGTCTCCGCGCTCCTGTGCGAACAGTGCGGTGGCTTCGCCGCGAGCCATCAGATTGACCTTGAGGTCGGCCAGTGCAGCACGTGCTTCGGCCGTGGACGGCAACGTGCCACCGGGTTGCGCGGCCGGCTCGGCCAGCAAGCCCTCGTCGTAGCGCTGCAACAGCAGAAAGGTCTGCGCGTAGCGGCTGACGATATTCAGCAGTCCGCGACTGGTATCCAGCCGCAGCTCCGGGCTCTGTGCGGCCCGGCCCACCAGTTGCAGCATGGCCTTCAACTCGCGCGCATTGGCCTCGAATCGCTCGTCATTGCGGCGGGCGTTCAGATGCTCGCGCAGCACCTTGGTGGCCCACTGACGAAAGCGCGTACCTTGCACCGAGTTGACCCGATAACCCACCGACAGGATCGCATCGAGGTTGAAATACTCGACCTGATAGGTCTTGCCATCGGCGGCAGTTGTTGCATTTTTTGCAACAACTGAGGACCGCTCCAGCTCGCCATCCTTGAATACATTGCGAAGATGGCGGGAAATCACCGATTTGTCGCGGCCAAACAGTTCCGCAATCTGGTTCAAGGCCAGCCACAACGTATCGCCGCGCAGCTGCACTTCGACGCGCTGGCCGTCGGCAGACTGATAAAGCAGGATCTCGTTGTTGGTCTCGTTCACAGCTGGCCTCGGCGATGTGTCCGAGGATAGCCGGGAGAACACTGCGAGTCTGCCACTGCGCAACGGCCGAGGCACGCCAAGACGCTTACCGACATCTGCAGTCGGTCAGGTCGGTTCGCAGACGAAGGCCCTGGCGAGCAGGAACGGTGGCCCAGCCAGCTTGACGGCACCAACGTGGAGCCGGAACATTTCCGGCCAACGGCTCGCCGCGTACCACACAGCCAGGAAGCTCCGCTCATGCGCACCCATGGCACGTTGACCCAATGGAATGACGATCGCGGGTTCGGCTTCATCGAGCCGACGCATGGCACCGAGGAAATCTTCGTCCATGTTTCCGCCTTCCCGCGGGACGGCATCCATCCCCGCATCGGCGAGCTCGTCTCCTTCGAGATCGACCTGCGCGGCGACGGCAAGAAGCGCGCGTTACGCGTCATGCGCCCGGGCAGCCGGGCCACGCCACACCGCGCACGCCGCCCACCGTCTATGCCCACCCGGCAAAGCCCGTTGACCGCCGTGGTCAGCTTGCTGCTGCTCGCCGTCATCGGCTGGTATGGCTACTCACGGCTGGCGAAGGAGCGCACTCCACCCGCGACTCCGACACCGCACGCGATCCGGGCCATGCCCGTTGCGCCCGCGCAACCCTATGCCTGCGACGGCCGTACCCGGTGCTCTCAGATGACCTCATGCGCCGAAGCCACTTTCTTCATCAAGCAGTGCCCGGGCACGCAGATGGACGGCGATGGCGACGGGAGTCCCTGCGAAAGCCAGTGGTGCAACAGCGAGCGAGTCGATTGAACGCCTCTGGCCCGCAACGCCACCCGGCATGGATTGGGCGTACCCTGCCCCTTCGTGGCCGCGCTTCAGGGGCGCACTCGACGACTGCTGCACCGTGACCGCCAGGCGGTCACGGGCACGGCGCCAGGGCGGGATCTGCCACCGGAATACGCTCCGGAGAGATACATCCCGTCAACCTGACGCAGTCGAACGTCCGGAGGCCTCTGCGCCACCCAGTGGGAGACACCATGAAAAAGTCCTCTTTAGCTTTGGTTCTGGCCGTGGTTGCGCTGGCCGTGCCCTGCGCGTATGCCGCCGACGATCTTTGTGCCGTCGGGCCCACGCATTGCAAGATATTGAAGGAAGACGCCAAGGTTCGCGTCATCGACTACACCGCAAAAGCCGGCGACAAGGTCGGGATGCATACGCACCCTGCCCATGTCATCTATGTGCTCGAGGGCGGACGGACCAAGTTCACCCTGCCGGACGGGAGCACGACGGAACGCGATCTGAAACCCGGCGATGCGGTGATCAATCCAGCCGTCACGCACGCCACGGAGAACCTGTCGGATCTCCACGTGATCATCGTGGAGATGAAGCAATAGCGGTGTTGGGCCGATGGCGCACGGGGACTTCGAATCGCGCCTGTCGGTTTCATCGAGACTGGAAACGGAAACGGCGCTGTAGGGATACGGCGCCGTTCTTCATGGCCGAGCGGAATTGCAGTCGAGCTAGATGCCATCCGCGGCCGGCAAGGTCAGCTCGGCCCGCTGCTCGGCATCAGCCGTATTCCAGCGGCGCATGTAGTCGAGCTTCTTTGCGCGGATGTCCGCGGCGTGCTCGCGGTACCACGCTTCGGCGGCAGGCGTGACGCTAACCCAGGCGGTCTTGTCCATCCACTCGCGGAAATCGGACGACTGCATGCTGTACTTCGCACCAGCCTGGTTGTGGATCGGCAACAGCGAGAAGCGCGCCTTCCACACGCCCATGCGCGGACTGACCAGCGCGTAGTAGGTCTTGCCTGCGTCCAGATGCGCGACCATGAAGTCCGCGTTCTCGGCGATCACCATGAACAGGTGTTCCCCCGGATCGGCCTGGTAGGCGATCTTGGTCTTGCTCGACACGATGCCGATGAACTTGTCTTCCTTGTCGCTGGTGTCATACACCGACGACTGGATCGCCCCGCCGAGCGACGACGGCCGCATGAACACCACCAACGCCTTGCCCGGCTCGGGCTGCGGCGCCGAGCCGCCCGACTTCACCATCAACGACGACTGGCAGCCGGTCAGACCGGCCAGCAGCAGGATGGCCAAACTCCAACGAATCAAACGCATGGTTTCTTCCCCTGTGGTGGCACGACTAAGAAAAAATGTTTCTATAAGTGACTCTGACCCAGTTCCAGCCCAGTTCCAGATATTTCAAGCGGCCTATAGCGCAGCTCTCTTCACGACCTTTCTCTGCCCCTTTTTGTAATGCCTTTCATAAAAATTCGTGCCGGCTTCGTAATCGCGAATGTTTCCCGCTGCGATACCTATCCTCTTTTTTCGAGTGTTGAACTCCAACAACGGCCCCGCAGCGCGTATTAAGAGCGTTTCGATCTCTCGTTCGTGCTTTTTTTCTAGAACAACGTAAAAAGAAAAATATGTAAGTTCAAGTGTTTGTGATTTTCGACGCGCCTCAAGACGAGTGAAAATTCTCCCGCGACCGATGTAACGAGCAAACCCCATTGAGTCATGCGCAATATAGATACCTTGATCGGTAAAATCATTTTTACTCAAGTGTTTTTTTACCGAAGACAGTGATGCAAAGGGCAATTTTTCTCCAACGACCCTAAAAAGATGTTCCGCTTTGCCGGGATTTCCCTTGCCTCTTTTTAGATATCCATGACAGACTGTCCAACTATCATTAGAATAAACGCTTTTTACGACGACGGTCTTAGTTAGCGGTGATTTATTCTTTGCCATATAAATACCTCTATGCGTATTCGTGAAAACTGTGGGGAGTCAAGTTCATTTACTCTGCTGCGCTCTAAACACCCGCCTCACCTCCGGATCCAGCACGTCCACCCGCCGCTTCTGCTGAAACATCGCCCGCTCCCCTGCCCCGAGCTGACAGTTCCGCGACAACGTGTCGGCGCCTTCCGATGTCGTCGCCATCACGTCCTGCACGTTGACGACCACGCTCAGCGTGTCGCCTAGCGGTTCCAGGGCGAGGCAGATGTTGTCGATGGTGGCCATGCTGCGGTATTGACCGCCGCCGACCAGTACCAGCAGGTTGGCGTTGTCGATCCAGACGGCGGATTGCACGCCTTGCAGCGGGCGCACGGCGGCGCGGGCGGCTTCGGGGTCGATGCGGCGGGATGCGTCGGCCAGATGCATGTCGCGCATCAGGTTCTTGTGCATCGCGTTGATGTGCGCCTGCATGGCGCGCTGGTCGCCGCTCAGGCCCGCCACCTCGACGCCGGCGAGATGGCCGGCGGTGGTCAGCGGGTTCGTGCCCTGGCCGGCCTGTTGCGGTCGGCGCGTACTTGTTGTCGCTTCCCTGTCCGCGTTGCTACACCCTGTAGCGGCGACGCAGGTCACGGCGGCGGCGATCAGCCAGCGCTGCATGGTCATCCATTCCCCCCGGAATATCGGTCGAGCATAGCGCAGCGATAACGTGATGGCACTCGCGCCTTGCCGGCCACGCCCGATGCTTTCCGCTGCGCAGTCGTTGCGCGGGACTGCAGCGGCGGCTTCCGTAACCTCGTGCGCGAGACGCGGAGTGCCGCCGTCGGGCCTTTTTTGCCCCGGCGTCGGGGCAAATAACTCCGGCGCCGGAGCTTTCTGCTCCGGCGTTGAGCAAAAAAGCATCAGTGCTGCAGTTATGCAGCTCCATCGATGGACAAAAGAGCCTCACGCGCCGAGTCCGTAGCTGCGGCGTCGGAGCAAATAACTCCGGCGCCGAAGCTTTTTGCTCCGGCGTTGAGCAAAAAGGCATCAGCGCTGCAGTTCTGCAGCTCCACCGATGGACAAAAGAGCCTCGCGCGCCGAGTCCGGAGCTGCGGCATCGGAGCAAATAACCCCGGCGCCGGAGCTTTTTGCTCCGGGGTTGAGCAAACAGGTCTCAGCGGTGCCGGCACCGTAGCCGGGTTTCGACGCTGTTGATGCGCTGCTTCGACGACAACACTCGCGTTGCCGTCCCTGTCGATACGAAGGCCGTTCGCACTGAACCTGTCGAAGTATGTGGGCGACCGACACCGATACCGTCCATGGTTCGACAGGCTCACCACGAACGGTATCCGGGAAAGCACCCGCATCCTTGTCGTGATCCCGGAAGCTGTCGAGGGATGTGGGCGGCCGACGTCGATACCGTTCATGGTTCGACAGGCTCACCACGAACGGTATCCGGGAAAGCGTTCGCATCCTTGTCGTGATCCCTGAACCTGTCGAAGGACGTGGGCGGCCGACGCCGATACCGTTCATGGTTCGACAGGCTCACCACGAACGGTATTTGGGAAAGCGTTCGCATCCTTGTAGTGATTCTTGAGCTGCTTCGGCGGTCGCGCGCAGAGCGCGACGGCGTTACGTACCGAAGACGAACGATGATGCTATGGTGCCCGTGCACGCCGGCATCACGCTGCCTCGTGCGTACTGCCCTCGTTGTACCCACATCCCTCCCCCATGATCGCGATGGCTTGCACCAGGGCAGACCTTGGGGTTCTTCGCATCATGCCCCGCCCGACGCCAGGCATTCACGCGCGCACGCCACCGAAACACGCGTGCGACGGCATTCGTCGTACATGCCAGGCCCGTCCGGTCATGCAGAAAACGATCTGCACGGGAACATCGCCGATTCGGCGGTGAAAGTTGTCGAGCATCTGATTTCACACGTTTACCTCCGGGGTGATACGCCAAACGGGGACTGACGAGCGTTACGAGCACCTGCTGACCCAGTGGGCCAGGCACCGCCGCGAGCTTCGTTCATCCACCCTGCAGGACACTCCCCGTGAAAAAAACTCTACTGATTCCCCTCCTCGGCACGACCATGCTGGCCTGGCTGCCGATGACCGTGGCCCGTGAAGTCGTCGTGCTGCCCGGCGTGGTCAGCCCGGTGGGCGTGGCCAGCGGCGTCGATACGCAAGGCCCCGGCCTGCTGACCATCGGCAACCAGGACATCAACACCGGCAATGATCCGGGTGGCGCGATCACCACCAATGCGGCCGATACGGCGCGCATCCTGTTCACCGGCAGCTCCACGGTAACCGGCTTCGTCGGCACGACCGGCAACACCTTCCTCGATATTTCCGCCGGCACCAACGCCAACACGGTCAGCTTCAACGGTCCGGTCTACGCGACCACGTTCTCGCTGGCCGGCACCGGCACGGTCAATTTCAACGGCGGCTTCATCAGCAACACCGGCTCGACGATGGATTTTGCCGGCGACGGCTTCATCAATGTCGCCGCGGGGCAGACCGTCAAGGCCGCGATCACCAATACGGCGGGCGCCGGTACCGGCACGCTGACGCTGAATGCGAACAGCATCCTGGATGGCGCCGTGGGCGCTGCCAGCGGGCTCAAGCAGATCAACGTGGTCGGCGGCAATGCACTGATCACCGGTCAGGCCAATGCCGCGGCCTACACGTTGAATACGAATACCCTCAACGTGGCCGGTGCGTTCGCGATTCCGGTGGCCGGCACCATCAACACCACGATCTTCAGCCCCACGCTGTACGGCAAGATCGTGCCGGTGGGCGCAGCCACCATCGGCAACGCGCTGCAGGTCAATGTGACCGTTACCGGGCCGATCCCGGTGGGCAGCATTTTCAACATCGTCGATGCCACCAGCGGCACCAGTGGCAGCACGGTGACCGCGACCAGCAATACCACGCGCTACCTGTTCTCGGCGGCGCCGACCACGAACGGCCAGGTGCAGATCATTGCAACGCAGATTCCGCTGGCGGAGGTCGTGGCCCCGGTCACCAATCCCACTGCCCCGGTGATTGCGCCGATCGTCGACGCGCTGCCGTTGACGCCGGCCACCGTGCCGTTGCTGACGGCGATCACGCTGCTGCCGGATGCCGCCGGCGTGGCCGATGCGTTGGCGCAGCTCCAGCCAGGTGCCGTCAGCCTGGCCTCGCCGCACGCGAGCTACCGCGTCACCCAGCAGTTCCAGGGACTGTGGGCCGAGCATATGGAAGCCATTCGGCCGTCGTGCGACCAGCGCGATCAAACCGATGAGCGGAACCGGCTGCGCCGGGATGACACCGCGGCGTGCCAGTCCGACACGCGACGTCCACAGGTGTGGGGCGCGGCGTTCGGCTATGCAGGCACGCAACGCGGCAGGCAGGGCTACGAGGGCTACACCGACAACAGCCATGGCGCGATGCTCGGCGTGGATTTCCCGCTGAGTCCGGCGACCACGGCCGGCCTCGGGGTCAGGTACGCCCGCTCTTCGCTCGACGGCCTCGACTCGGCCAGCCGCGGCCATATCCGTTCCTACCAGGCCACCGCCTATCTGGGCTATGCGCCGGGACCGTGGTTCGCCAATGCAGCGCTGGTCTATGGACTGGATGACTATTCCAGTTCGCGCCGAGTCGCGTTCCCGGGGATCGACGAGACGGCGCGCGCCGACTACAGCGGTCGTCAGTACACCGCGTTCGGCGCTACCGGGTATCACTTCTACGTGGGCGATGGACGCAACGTGATCACGCCGACCGCCACCGTGCAGTACACCCGCATGAAGATGCCCGGCTACCGCGAGTTCGGCGGCAACTCGGTCAATCTGGCGGTCGATGCGCAGACGTACCATTTCCTGCAGTCCGGCCTGGGCGTGAAATTCTCCCGCGACCTGATCACCTCCGGTGACCTGACCATACGCCCCGAGATGCATGCCAACTGGCTGCATTCGTTCAGCGGCCGCAGCGTGAGCCAGACCGCGCAGTTCGCCAGCGGCGGGCCGTCGTTCACCACCACCGGGGTCAAGCCGGGCCGCGATCTGGCCGAGCTGGGCGCGGGCCTGCTGATCGCCGGCGGCAACCGCTGGTCGCTGGCCGGCACCTACGACTACCAGTTCAACCGCAGCTACAAGGCGGGTCAGGTGATGGTGAAGTTCGCCGTGGCGCTGTGAGGGCAATTCCTGCCTTGAGTGGCGGGCGCTGACGGATTGACGCGGCGCCCGCGGGTCCGGGTGGAACGGCAAAAAGAGAGGCCCCGCAATGCGGGGCCTCTCGCGTTGCGGCTTTCCTCACAGCTGATCAGCAGGTGGCGCATGGCGCACGCGGCGTACCTGAAAAACTGCACCGATGCTCGAACTGCAACACCTGCTGCTGACCCGTGCGCAGATACAACACGCGCGCCAGCTCGGTGGTGTGAAATACGTTTGCCGCCGCCGACTGGAACGCCAGGCCTGGTCGGGAGTTCTCCAGTCGTGTTCGCAACCCAAAGCGATATCCCCTTCCGTTCGTCCTGAGCCTGTCGAAGGATGGACGGAAAGGCGCGAGGCTGAGAGCCGGCCTCGTGGCAACGCCCTTCGACAGGCTCAGGGCGAACGGGGTTTTATGGGCTCGGCGTGAGCGGGTTACGGTTCAGCGCGAACGGGGGTCGAGGCCTTGGGGCGAATCCCCCTCCGTTCGTCCTGAGCTTGTCGAAGGATGGACGGAAGGGCGCGAGGCTGAGAGCCGGCCTCATGGCAACGCCCTTCGACAGGCTCAGGGCGAACGGGGTTTATGGGCTCGGCGTGAGCGGGTTACGGTTCAGGGCGAACGGGGGGTCGAGGCCTTGGGGCGAATCCCCTTCCGTTCGTCCTGAGCTTGTCGAAGGATGGACGGAAGGGCGTGGGGCTGAGGACCGGCCTCGTGGCAACGCCCTTCGACGGGCTCAGGGCGAACGGGATTCCATGGCGCATGGGCGAACGGGGTTTTTAGGCTCGGGGCGAACGGAGTCCGGGCCGGAGTCGCAGGCCGGTCGCGTCGCGTTCACGGTGGTCTGCGCAGAGTGATGGGGAATCCGTCGGCGTCGAGGTCAGGCCGAGGTAAGTCGCGGGTTTCAGCAGACAGGCGGGGTGGACATGCGGCGTTTCATGACGACGGTTGCACTGGCGGTGCTGGGTCTGGCGCTGGGTGCCTGCTCGCCGCCGGCGGCGGTGGTCAAGCCGCCGTCGAAGGCGTTGCCTCCGACCACGACCACGGCAGGCGCACGCTACGTGCACGCCGAAGTGAAGCAGCACCAGGACAAGTCCGGCTTCCGCCTGCTCACCCGCAGCACCAACGCACTGATGAGCCGGGTGGCGCTGGCCGACCACGCGCAGCACGCGCTCGACCTGCAGTACTACATCTTCGACAACGACGCGACCGGGCGGCTGATGGCACAGCGGCTGCTGGCGGCGGCGGATCGCGGCGTGCGCGTGCGCCTGCTGGTGGACGACATCAACGCGGGCACGGCGATCGACATGTTCGACGCGCTGGATACCCACCCGAACATCGAGGTGCGGCTGTTCAACCCGTTTGCCACGAAAAAACCATCCGTCTTCTCCCGGGCCACGCAGTTCCTGCTGGATGCACCCCGGCTCAACCGCCGCATGCACAACAAGTCGTTCATCATGGACGGCAACGTCGCTATCGTCGGCGGCCGCAATATCGGCGACGCCTATTTCGATGCCGGCGACAGCACCAATTTCCGCGACCTCGACCTGATCGCGATCGGGCCGGTGGTGAAGCAGGCGTCGCAGGCGTTCGACGACTACTGGAATTGCGATGCCGCCTATCCGGTGAAGGCCTTCAGCGGCAAGCACGCCGACCACTACGACCTGGCCAGGCTGCGGCTGGATCTGGCCCACGACGCGCGCGCATTCGCGCAGTCGGATTATGCGCAGGCGACGCTGGATGAGCTGCCCCATGGCGCCTCCGCCGACCGCCCGGGCAAGTGGTTCTGGGGGCCGGCGACCCTGGTCGCCGACCAGCCGGAAAAGATCGAGGCCGGGCACGACCAGCCACAGTTGCGCATCGGTCCGGAGGTCAAGGCGCTCACCGACGGCGCGCAGCACGAGCTGCTGCTGATTTCGCCGTACTTCGTTCCCGGCGACAACGGCGCGCAGTATCTCGCGGCACTCGCGGCACGTGGCGTCACGGTGAAGGTGCTGACCAATTCGCTCGCCTCCAATGACGAGCCGGCAGTGTTCTCGGGCTATTCGCGTTACCGCCGTGCGCTGCTCGAAGGTGGCGTGCAGCTGTACGAACTGCGTCCCGCCGCCGGAGCTGCCCAATCCGCCACTGCGGGCGGCACCTCGTCCGGGGTCAGCCTGCATGCGAAGGCGATCGTGGTGGACCGGCAGCAGGTGTTCATCGGTTCGATGAACATGGACGCCCGTTCGAAATTGCTGAACACCGAGATGGGCCTCATCGTCGATTGCCCGCCACTGGCCGCGGCGGTGACCCAGTTCTTCGACACCGCCACCTTGCCCGCCAGTGCCTGGCACGTGATGCTGAAGGCGGACGGCGGCGCCATGCAATGGCAGGCCAGCGACAACGGCAAGCCGGTGAGCTACGACCGCGACCCCGGCGCAACCGCCGGGCGTCGCATCGAAGTGCAGATGCTCAAGCTGCTGCCGCTGGAAAGCCTGCTCTAGGCGGCCAAATGAACGGACCCTGCCCCATGCTTCCCGCAACACGCCACCCTCCCGGCCGGCCAGTCCCCGCATGCCTGTGCAGGACGCTGCTGGCATGGCTGCTGTTCGTCCTGCTGCTGACGCCCGCGTTGGCGCAGCGACTCGTACCGTCGCCACCGACCGAACAACAGAAAATCGACTACCTGATCACCACGGTCGCCACGCTGCACGGTGCCAGCTTCATCCGCAACGGCAGTGCCTACGACGCAGAGCAGGCGGCCGCGCACATGCGCCTGAAGCTGCGCTTCGCCGGCAGCCGGGTGAAGACCGTGGACGACTTCATCACCTATTGCGCCACCGGCTCGTCGGTATCCGGAACCCGTTACACCATCCGCTTCGCCGACGGCCACAGCATCGACGCCGCCACGTTCCTGCGCGGCAAGCTGGCCGTGTTTCGTACTCCGTGAATCCGGGCCTTTCCGTTGGTCCTGAGTCTGTCTAGGGCGGCGGAAGGAGCGCGCGGCATTCCGGCAACGCCCTTCGACAGGCTCAGGGCGAACGGAGTTTTTTATGGCTCCAGGTGAGCGGGAGGCTCAGGGCACGCGGGGTTTTGTGGCTCTAGGCGAGGGAGTGGGTGAACCAGGGCGAACGGAGGCCGAGACCCAAGGCGACATCCCCATCCGTTCGTCCTGAGCCTGTCGAAGGATGGACGGATGGGGCGCGCGGCATTCTGGCAGCGCCCTTCGACAGGCTCAGGGCGAGCGGGGTTTTATGGCTCAAGGCAAGCGGCGTTCGTGGGCGAGGCACGACACTTCGGCCCAGTCACCACGCATCATGGCTTCCTTCTTTTTCCGGCCCCAGCCCTTGATTTGTTGTTCGGCGCCAAGTGCTTCTTCGCGGGTGACGAACTCCTGCGAGAACGCGAGCGTGAGCGGACGGCGCTTGAAGGTGTAGCAGCTGGCGATAGCGCCGGTGTTGTGTTGGCCCAAGCGGTTTTCGAGATTGTCGGTATGGCCGGTGTAATAACTGCCATCGGCGCAACGCAGGATGTAGACCCAGAATGGCATGGCGTGGGTTCCGGGAGAGGCCCTTCGACAGGCTCAGGGCGAACGGGGCCTGAGGCTAAGGGTGAACGGAATTATGGCTCGGGGCGAACGGGACTGGGGCTCGGGGCGAACGGGATATGAGGCTGGGCCGAACGGGATATGTGAGCGTGAACGGGATATGAGATTCGAGCGAATGGGTTCATGGGTTCGGGACGACATCCCCTTCCGTTCGTCCTGAGCCTGTCGAAGGATGAGCGGAAGGAGCGCGCCGTGTCTGTAGTCGCCGGGCGAATCAAGCCGCCGGGGATGCGAACGCGGGATTCAGGGGCGAAGACGCGGTTGCACATCCGGTAGTTGCATCGCTAACCGGATGGATCAGGGATGGATCGACTGTACGTTCAGCCGAACGTGGCGTAGACCGGCACAGCCGGAACCAGGCGGGCGCCGGGACGCCGGCCGTCCACGAACGTGTGCAGGCGGCCGCCGACCACGGCAACCATCGGGCGTCCCGACAGGCGCATCGCGGGGGATGCCATCGGCGACATGGATAGGCCGATCTGATGTTCGGCGCGCATCCGGGCCGTCTTGGCGGCAAACCAGGCCTTGGGGCCGGCCAGCAGCGTGCCTGAGGCGGATTCCGCCTGGCGCGAGTTCTCGATGGTCTGGCGCAGATGGGCCAGGTGATGCTCGTTGAAGGCTTCGCTCAAGGCGGCGGACTTGAACGGCGACGCGACGTATTCGTCCAGCAGGCCGCCCAGCGCGGCGGCCACGCGTAGCGCGATCCGGCGGTTCGCGTGTTCCATGTGCGAGGCACCGGCCGATGACTGCCAGACGCCATCGAGGGCGTCGACCAAGGCGCGGCATTCCACCTGGTTGAGCGGGCGCCGTTCCAGCGGGGTGTTGCGACGATCGATCAGCCACGCCTGGTCGGCGGTCGGCAGTGCGTGCGAACGCTGCGCGACGCGGGCGCGCGCTTCCTTCATCGGCAGGTCGTCGGTGGCGGCCAGTCGCAGCGAGAGCGCTTCCTGGGTCAGCGGCTGCGCGCGCGCCGTGCCGTCGGCGCGGTACCAGCGGCGGTATTCCAGCGTGGCCGGGTGGAACATGGCCTGCGGCGGGCGCACCGTGGCGCGAGCCTCGGCGGCGTAGTCGAGCGAGGGAGCCATCGGCCGCAGGCCGGCGGCGCGGGCGGCGAGTACGCGACTGAGCAGGACTTCGGCAGCGATCAGGTGCTGGTGGCAGGCCGCCCAGCGGTCGTTGTCGTCGACCACCGGAAAATAGACGAAGCGGATGCGAATCTTGTTGCCAGCCGCATTGAATCGGGCGACGGTTTTCGCGCCGTGGCAACCTTGCCCGGCGATCCGGCGTCCGATCGGCAGGGCGCGATGCGCGGTAGGCAGGTCGCCCAGCAGGGCGTCGATGGATGGAGTGTTCACAGCGACAGACTTGGCCATGGCGGCCTCTTGCTTACGCACAATTGCGGCTATCGACACACTCACGAAAAGCAACCTTCATCGCTGTGGGTGGTCACGACGCTCAACTCTGCCAGCGCCCCGCCCTGCCCGGATATTCATGCCATCCCGCCTGGATGGCCACGGTGCCACTTTTGCATCACCCGTGCCATGAAAGTGTGCGCTGACACCCAATAATTGAATTCCGGGTCTGCCTGGACCGGGCTGCCCGATCCGGGCACCCGATCCGAGTTTCCCGAAATCCGGCCAGAAAGCAGGCAAAATAGGCGGTTGGCGGTGCACCTGATGGTGCCTGCCCCTACTCGAACTACGGATGACCCTCTTGACGATCACGCCTGCCCCCACGCCTCTGCCCGACGACGCGGATTCCGCGCTGCTGGAGCGCCTGCGCGCCGCAGCGGCATTGCTGGAATCGGTGGCGGCCGACCGCCAGCTGCTGGACCAGCTGCCGGCAGACGACCGCCAGCGCCTGCACCAGGCGGTGGCGCAGGTCTATCACCCCGACCCGGTGGCACGCCGGATCAAACTGAAGGCGGCCGAGAAGGCGCGCCATGCCAGCAAGGTCGACGCCGAGGAAACCGTGCTCAACCAGACCGGCATCCGCACGCTGCGCCGCAAGCCGGTGTTCACCACGCCGAACGTGTTCGTGCCGGAGGGCTTCCTGCCGCACGACGTTCCGCCCGAGGCCGATGCCACCCAGCCGCGCGAGTCGATCGAACCGAAGCACTGCTACGTGTGCAAGCAGAAGTACACGACCATCCACTTCTTCTACGATCAGCTGTGCCCGGACTGCGCCGCGTTCAACTACGCCAAGCGCAGCGAGCTGGCCGATCTGCGCGGCCGCGTGGCGCTGCTCACCGGCGGCCGCGTGAAGATCGGCTACCAGGCCGGGCTGAAGCTGCTGCGCGCCGGCGCCGAACTGATCGTCACCACGCGTTTCCCGCGCGACTCGGCGGCGCGCTACGCGGCCGAACCGGACTTCGCCGAATGGGGCCACCGGCTGCAGGTCTACGGCCTCGACCTGCGCCACACGCCCAGTGTCGAGGCGTTCTGCCAGGAACTGGTGGCGACGCGGCCGCGGCTGGACTTCATCATCAACAACGCCTGCCAGACCGTGCGCCGTCCGCCGGATTTCTACGCGCACATGATGGAAGGCGAAACCGCGGCGCTGCACGACCTGCCCGAGCACGTGCGCCAGCTGGTCGGTCACTACGAGGGCCTGCGCGGCGCGAACATCTTGCCCGAGACTGGTGCGACTGCGCTGGCCAGCCGCGGTTCCGACCTGCCGGGGCTGAGCCGTGCCGCCGAGTTGTCGCAGCTGCCGCTGCTGCCGGAAGAGTTGCTGGCGCAGAGCCACCTGTTCCCCGAAGGCCGGCTGGACCAGGACCTGCAGCAGATCGATCTGCGCCAGCGCAATTCGTGGCGGCTGCTGATGGCCGAGGTACCGTCGGTGGAATTGCTGGAGGTGCAGCTGGTCAACGCCATCGCGCCGTTCATCATCAACGCGCGGCTGAAGCCGCTGATGCTGCGCACGAGCGAACGCGACAAGCACATCGTCAACGTGTCGGCGATGGAGGGCCAGTTCTACCGCAGCTTCAAGACCACCCGCCACCCGCACACCAACATGGCCAAGGCCGCGCTGAACATGATGACGCGTACCGCGGCCACCGATTACCACAACGACGGCATCCACATGAACAGCGTCGACACCGGCTGGGTCACCGACGAGGATCCCGTCGAGCTGGCCGCGAAGAAGGTGCTGCAGGAACGCTTCCACCCGCCGCTGGACATCGTCGACGGCGCCGCGCGTATCGTCGATCCGATCATCAGCGGCCTCAACACCGGCGAGCACGTGTGGGGCCAGTTCCTGAAGGATTACCGCCCCACCGACTGGTAAGCCGGGCACTGGCGCGGAAACGACGACAATCCGTTTCCTTCGCGCCTGTTTCAGGCGGCGCTGCGTAGCCTTATGTTGTACCCAGGCGCCAGCTTGGCGCGATGAACATGAGGAGCACCGCTGTGATTGAACGCAGATCCTTCGACAGTTTGGGCGGAGCCGACCACGGCTGGCTCAAGGCCAAACATCATTTCTCGTTCGCCGGCTATAACGACCCCGGGCGCATGGGCTGGGGCGCGCTGCGCGTGTGGAACGACGACACCATCGCGCCGCAGACCGGCTTCCCGCCGCATCCGCATGCGGACATGGAGATCATCACCTACGTGCGCGAAGGCGCGATCAGCCACAAGGACAGCCTCGGCAATGCAGGCCGCACCGAGGCCGGCGATGTGCAGGTGATGAGCGCAGGCACCGGCATCACCCACGCCGAGTACAACATGGAGCCGGTCACCACACGCATCTTCCAGATCTGGATCATCCCCGACGGCCACGGCAAACCGCCGTCGTGGGGCGCGCGGCCGTTTCCCAAGGGCGAGCGCTCGGGTCGCTTCGTGGCGCTGGCCAGCGGCTTCAAGGACGACGCCGACGCGCTGCCGCTGCGCACCGATGCGCGCGTGCTGGGTGCCACGCTAAAGGCCGGCGAAAGCACCGAGTACACGCTGGCCCCCGGCCGCCACGCCTACCTCGTGCCGGCCACCGGCACGGTCGAACTCAACGGCGTGAAGCTGGACGCTCGCGACGGCGCCGCGATCCGCGACGAGTCGGTGCTGAAGGTGACCGCGCTGGACGATGCGGAACTCGTGCTGGTCGACACGGCCGCTTGAGCCCTCCCGCACATGCAAGCCATCGAAATCACCCGCCCCGGCAGTCCCGACGTGCTGCGTCTGACCGAACGCCCGGTCCCGCAGCCGGGGCCGGGCGAGGTGCTGATCAAGGTGGCGGCCGCCGGGGTGAACCGGCCGGACGTGTTCCAGCGCCAGGGCAACTACGCGCCACCGCCGGGCGCTTCCGACCTGCCTGGCCTCGAAGTGGCGGGCGTTCTGGTCGAAGGCGATTTCAGCGACAACAATCCGTTCGGCCTCCGGCCGGGTGACCCTGTCTGCGCCTTGCTCGCCGGCGGCGGCTATGCCGAATACGCGGTGGCGCCACTGGTGCAATGTCTGCCGGTGCCGGCGGGATTCTCGATGATCGAAGCGGCGGCACTGCCGGAGAACTACTTCACTGTATGGAGCAACGTGTTCGAGCGCGGCCAGCTCGGCCGCGGCGAAGGCGGCACCAGGGAAACCTTGCTGGTACAGGGCGGCTCCAGCGGCATCGGGGTCACCGCGATCCAGCTCGCCCGTGCGTTCGGCCACCGCGTGTTCGCCACTGCCGGCAATGCGGAAAAATGCGCCGCGTGCGAGCGGCTCGGTGCGGAGCGCGCGATCGACTACCACGGGGAGGATTTCGTCGCCGTGGTGAAACAGGCTACCGATGGCCGCGGCGTGGACGTGATCCTGGACATGGTCGCCGGCGACTACATCCCGCGCGAGATCGACGCACTGGCCGAAGGCGGTCGGCTGGTCTTCATCGCCACGCTGGGCGGCGGCAAGGCGGCCATCGACGCCGGCACGATCATGCGTCGCCGGCTGACCCTCACCGGTTCCACCTTGCGTGCGCGCGATGTCGCGTTCAAGGGCGCGCTGGCCCGCCAGCTGCATGAAAAGGTCTGGCCACTGCTCGAAGCCGGCACGGTCCGGCCGGTGATCCATCAGGTCTTTCCCGCGGCCGAAGCGGCCCGGGCGCACGCGCTGATGGAAAGCAGTGCGCATATCGGCAAGCTCGTGCTGGCGTGGTGAGCCGGTTCGAATTCGAGCGCAAGACCCGGGGTGTGGCGGGGCCGACTGATCCGTAGATTGGCTGCACGAGATAATCTTCCGGAAGGAACAGCCATGAAAACCTCCGACAAACAGACCGTGCTTGCTGCCACCACCGTTGCCGACCCGCGCTGGGCCGCCGTGCAGGCGCGCGACGCGCGTGCCGACGGCAGTTTCTTCTATTCGGTGAAAACCACCGGCGTGTACTGCCGCCCGTCCTGCGCGGCACGCGCGGCCCGGCCCGAGAACGTGGCGTTCCACGCCACCGCTGCCGAAGCGGAACGCGCCGGCTTTCGTCCGTGCAAGCGCTGCAAGCCCGACCAGCCGTCGCTGGCGGAGCAACATGCCGCGCTGGTCACCGCCGCCTGCCGGCTGATCGAGCAGGTCGAGACGACGCCCACGCTCGAGCAGCTGGCGAAGCCGACCGGGCTCAGTCCGTTCCATTTCCACCGCGTGTTCAAGGCCGTCACCGGCGTGACCCCGAAGCAGTACGCCACGGCGCATCGCAGCCGTCGCGTACGTAACGAACTGGAGCGCGGCGCTTCGGTGACCGAGGCGATCTTCGACGCCGGCTACAACGCCAGCAGTCGTTTCTACGAAACCGCCAACCAGGTGCTGGGCATGACGCCCTCCAGCTATCGCGCCGGCGGCGCCGACAGCGAGATCCGCTTTGCCATCGGCGAATGCTCGCTGGGTGCGATCCTGGTCGCGCAGAGCGAACGCGGCGTGTGCGCGATCCTGCTCGGCGACGATCCGGACGCGCTGGCGCGCGACCTGCAGGACCGTTTCCCGAAGGCCCGGTTGATCGGCGGCGATCGTGATTACGAGCGACTGGTGGCACAGGTGGTCGGCTTCATCGAGGCGCCGGCGATCGGCCTGGGCCTGCCGCTGGACGTGCGCGGCACCGCGTTCCAGCAGCGCGTGTGGCGGGCGCTGCGCGAGATTCCGGCCGGCAGCACCGCCAGCTACAGCGAGATCGCACGGCGGATCGGCTCGCCCAGGGCCACGCGGGCAGTGGCGCAGGCCTGCGCCAGCAACATGCTGGCGGTGGCGATCCCGTGCCACCGCGTGGTGCGCAACGACGGCGGTCTGTCCGGCTACCGTTGGGGCGTGCAGCGCAAGCGCGCATTGCTGGAGCGCGAGGCGCAGGCATGAATGCGCAGAGGCGCCCTGCCCCCGAGGCCGACCCGCGGCTGCAGGTGTACGACTGGGCCGGCATTGCCGACGAACTCGACGCGCATGGTTGCGCGATGCTGGAAGCCCTGCTGTCGCCGCCGGAGTGTGCGGCGCTGGCTGGCCTGTACGCGGACGACGGACGCTTCCGCAGCCGCGTGGTGATGGGTCGCCACGGTTTCGGCCGTGGCGAATACCGCTACTTCACCTACCCGTTGCCCGAGCTGGTGGCCGAGCTGCGCGGCGCGGTCTACCCGCAGCTGGCGCCGATCGCGAACCGCTGGAACGCGTCGATGGGGCTGGCCGTGCGCTACCCCGCCACGCACGCTGCATTCATCGCGTGCTGTCACGCTGCCGGCCAGCAGCGCCCTACTCCGTTGCTGCTGCAGTACGGCGCGGGCGACTACAACTGCCTGCACCAGGATCTGTACGGCGAGCACGTGTTTCCGCTGCAGCTGGCGATCCTGCTGTCCGAACCGGGGCGCGATTTCAGCGGCGGCGAGTTCGTGCTGACCGAGCAGCGTCCGCGCATGCAGTCGCGCGTTGAAGTGGTGCCGCTGCGCCTGGGCGACGCGGTGCTGTTCGCGGTGCACCAGCGGCCGATGCAAGGCGCGCGCGGCAGCTACCGGGTGAACATGCGCCACGGCGTCAGTCGCGTGCGCAGCGGCCATCGCCATACGCTCGGCATCATTTTTCACGACGCCACATGATCACCACCGACCTGTTCGCTGCCGCGCCCGCCCCTGTTCGTCAGGACGAGCCGCTGTGCGAAGGCGCGATGGTGCTGCGCGGGTTTGCCCTGGCCAGCGAGGCGGCGTTGCTGCAGGCGCTCGACGCGATCGTGGCGCAGGCACCGTTCCGCCACCTGGTCACTCCCGGCGGCTTCCGCATGTCGGTGGCGATGACCAATGCGGGTCCGCTGGGTTGGGTCAGCGATCGCCATGGCTACCGCTACGACGCGATCGACCCGGATAGTGGCAAGCCATGGTCGCCGATGCCGCCGGCCTTCCTGCAGCTGGCGGCTACCGCCGCCGCGCATGCGGGCTTTGTCGGCTTCGTGCCGGATGCCTGCCTGGTCAACCGCTACGAGGCGGGCACCCGGCTGAGCCTGCATCAGGACCGCGACGAGCACGACTTGGGCCAGCCGATCGTGTCGGTGTCGCTGGGTATCCCCGCGGTGTTCCTGTTCGGCGGGTTGCAGCGCTCGGATCGTGCGCAACGCGTGCCGCTGGCGCATGGCGACGTGGTCGTGTGGGGCGGCCCGGCGCGGCTGCGCTATCACGGCGTGCTGCCGCTGAAGCCGAACCATCATGATGTGCTGGGCGACTGTCGCATCAATCTCACGTTTCGGCGGGCCGGTTAGATGAGGCGAACCGTCGATGCATCCACGTTCCTGGCCTCGATCGACGCCGATTGGGCTCGCCTGGTCGCGCAGGTCGGCCCCTGCGGCCACGAGCCGAAACCCGCGCGCGAGCCGTACGAGGCACTGGTGCGCGCGGTGGCCTACCAGCAACTGCATGTGAAGGCCGGCGACGCGATCCTGGCGCGGCTGCTGGCCTTGCATCCGCGACGGACGTTTCCATCGCCAGTGCAATTGCTCGATGTCGACTTCGATACGATGCGTGCCTGCGGTTTCTCGGCACGCAAGATCGAGACGATCCGCGGCATCGCCGCGGCCGCGCAGGAAGGCGTGGTGCCGGACCTGTCTACGGCCTTGGCGTTGCCAGACGAGGCACTGATCGCTCGGCTCAGCGTGCTGAAGGGGATCGGCCGCTGGACGGTGGAGATGTTCCTGATCTACAGCCTGGACCGGCCCGACATCCTGCCGGCAGACGACTTCGGCGTGCGCGAGGGCTACCGCCTGCTGAAATCGCTGGAAACGGCGCCGTCAGCGAAGGCGATGGCGGTAATCGGCGAAGCATGGAGTCCGTATCGTACCGCTGCCGCCTGGTACCTGTGGCGCGTGCCGCGGCCGGCGAAAGTGGCTAGGCGGAAGGCGGGCTGACGCCGAGACGATGCCCGTACACCAGCTTGCCGCCGAGCCAGCCGGCCACGCCCAGGCACAGGAAGCCCAGCACGCTCAGCCCGATCGCCAGCAGCCCGGGTTCGATCAGCTCGGTACCGTGCAGGCGCAGGAACAGGCTGACCACATAGCAGGTCAGCGCGCTCATTACCATCATCATGTGCCGGTTGACGTCCTTGATCGCCGGATTGTCCTCGGCGACCTTGGTCAGTTCGAGAAAGCCGGCCAGCATGGCGGGGATCGAGAAGCCGATCCCCGCAACCAGCAATACGCCGGCAAGGCGCCACGCCGGTTCACCCCAGACCGGGCTGGCAAGATCCGCCGCCGTGGCCAGTGACCAGCAGGCAATCGGGAAGTGGACCAGCGCGGGATGGAGTGGGTGGCGCATGGCGGTACCTCAGCCCAGCAGCAGGCTCAGCAGGGTGAGGAAACCGGCCACCGCAACACCGGCGTGCACGAACACCACCGCCTTCGGCGCGATCTGCTTGCGCAGGTGGAACGAGGCGAGGAAGAAGCCGCCCAGTGCCGCGACCACCAGCAGACCCAGCGCCGCGGTGAGCCGCCCCGGGGCCGCGCCCTGCAGTACCACGAGAATCAGCAGCACCAGGCCGCTGGCCCCGAGCAGCGCGTGCAGCACCGAAATAGCCCACGGCGCCAGCTTGCCGCGCAGTACGCTGGAGGCCAGCACCAGACCGCCGATGGCGGCAATCGCAAAAACCAGAATCGCATAGAGCAGCATGTCGTTTCCCCCCGGGTGGCACGTTGATGAGTGAGTCGCTGCCGATCGGATGCGGTAGCACCCCCAAAGGTTCCCGCGGCACGGCGGCAGCCTCTGCAGGATGCACCTTTCGGGCGACCCGCGCTCGACGATGGTGCAAGTGCCCATCCTGCAGCGGCTTGCTACCCTCGCCGGATCGTCCGGTTCGCGAGGCAGGCATGGCAAACACCCATCGCATCCACACCATCGACACGGGCTTCGTGCGGCCGCGGTTCGACGCGGCCTACCTGGTCGTCGAGAACGGCCGCGGCGCGTTCATCGACTGCGGCACCAACTTCTCGGTGCCACGCATGCTGGCGGCGCTGGACGAAGCCGGGATTTCCACCGCCGCAGTGGACTGGCTGATCCTCACCCATGTCCACCTGGACCATGCCGGCGGCGCCGGCGAACTGATCGCGCGGCTGCCGAACGCGCAGCTGGTGGTGCACCCACGCGGCGCCCGCCACATGATCGATCCCTCGATGTTGTGGGCCGGCGCCAGCGCGGTGTACGGCGAAACGGTGATGGAGCAGACCTACGGCCGGCTGCGCCCGATCCCCGCCGAACGCGTCGTCGAGGCGCCGGACGGGCACGTGGTGGAATTGGCCGGCCGGCCGTTGCTGTGCATCGACACGCCCGGCCATGCGAAGCACCACCTCACCGTGTACGACGAGCGCGCCAACGTCTGTTTCACCGGCGACGTGTTCGGCCTGTCGTATCGCGATTTCGACGGCGCGAACGGCCCGTTCATCCTGCCCACCACGTCGCCGGTGCAGTTCGAGCCGGAGGCGTTGCATGCATCCATCGAGCGACTGGTCGCTCTGAAACCCGACGCGGTGTACCTCACCCACTATGGCCGGGTGGAGAGTGTCGAACGATTGGCCGTCGACCTGCATGCGCAGATCGACGCGATGGTGGATCTCGCCCGCGCCGCGCACGGCAAGCCCGACCGGCATGCCGTGCTGATGGAGTCGCTGACCGATCTCTACGCGGCTCGTGCCGAAACCCACGGCTGGGGCCAGGGGCGCGACGCCTTGCGCCAGCTGCTGGGCATGGATATCGAGTTGAATGCGCAGGGGCTCGAGGTGTGGCTGGACCGCTGAGCCGTCACGCAGGCCGGCGTTGCTTCACTTGCCTGTTCCGCGCGCATCCTGCCGCTCCTTCGCCAGTCGCGCCTCGAAGCGTGGCTGTGCCGCCGCGGCGTAGCTGCGGCAGGCGCCGGTGTCGATCAAGGCGGCGGACGAATGCTCGCGATCGCGCGCGGCGATCTTCTGCATGAAGCCGCTGGCCTCGGGGTGCGGGGTGATCAGGATGTCGCACGGCAAGGCGGCGACGGTTGCGAAGGAGTGGCGAAAGTTCGCGACCCGCGCCGGGTCGTCGCTGTAACGGAAGCCATCGCGACCGAGTGCGGTGAGACTGTCGACGTAGGCCAGCGCCAGGCAGCGTTCCTTTTCGCAGGAGCGCCAGGTCCACGATGTGCTGCCCGGGGTGTGGCCGGGCGTGTAGTGCGCCGTGACCGCAATCGATCCCACCTGTACGGCAGTGCCATCGGCAACCACCTTGACCGACGTGAGCGCCGGATAGCGTGGCGCCATGCCGTATTGCGGGTCGTCCGGATCATCGCCGCCCGACCGCAGCTCTTTCGCGCCGGCGGCGCTCGCTGCCACCGTGGCGCCGCTGTCGCGCGCCAACCTGGCGATCGCTCCGGCGTGGTCGGAGTGGGCGTGCGAGTTGAGGATCAGCTTGACGTCGCGCAAGCGGAAACCGAGCGTGCGGATGTTCGCCTCGATCTGCGCCGAATTGCCTTCCAGCGTGCCGTCGATCAGCACGTGGCCTTGCGGCGAGGTGATCAGGATCGCACTCAGTCCCTGCGTGCCCACGTACCAGCTGTTGCCGTAAATGCGGAACGGCTGCTGCGGTTGGCTCCAGGCGGCATCGTTCGCGTGCGCCAGGCTTGCCGAAAACAGGGCCGTGCCAAGCCACAGCGTGCGGATGAAGGGGTTCATGCGGGATTCCATGGCGGGGGCGAAGTCGCCATGGTGGCCGGCGATGGCGAACAGGCGCTGGCGCGTTGCTGGCAAATCGCGGGCAACACGTCCATGGCTCAGGCCAGCCGGGTGCCGTTAGGCACCCTGCGCTCGATCGCGGTGACCACCACGCCATCGTCGGTGGGAAAACCGGTCAGCAGGAACTGCGAGCGGAACGGGCCGATCTGCTTCTCCGGAAAATTGATCACGCCCACGATCTGCCGGCCAAGCAGGTCCTCGGCCTGGTACAGCGCGGCGATCTGTGCGCTGGTCTTCTTCTCGCCGTAGGGACCGAAATCCACCCACACTTTCCATGCCGGCTTGCGTGCTTCGGGGAATGGCTCGACCCTGGTCACCGTACCGGCGACGATCAGGACTTTCTCGAAATCGGCCCAGCTGATTTCGGGGTGATTCGTTGCACTCATCCTTCCAGCCTCGTTTTCAGACAGTCGTGGCTTTGTTGCCACCAGTAGCTGGCCTGCGCCGCAAGATAACCGAACGGGCGATGGGTGCTGCCCAGGCCGTAATCGGCGAACTGCTTCCAGCGGTCGTCGCCCGCGGCGATCGCCGAGGCCAGCAGTTCGCCGGCGGCACAGGTCGGTGCCAGACCGTGGCCGCCGAAGGCCTGCGCCCACCACAGGCCGTTGCCGTCACCACCGATCTGCGGCATCTGATGCCGCGCATAGCTCATCAGGCCCGACCAGGCATGGTCGATCTGCACACCCTTCAATTGCGGGAACACCCGCAACAGGTCCCTCATCAGCAGGCGCTGTACCCCACGTGGCGAGCGGTTGAGTACCGAGATGCGTCCGCCCCACAGCAACCGCGTATCCGGCAGCGCGCGATAGTAGTCGAACGCGAAGCGGCTGTCGTAGATCGCTGCGCGCGTGTGCAGGCACTCGTCCAGCCGATTGCCGAGCGGTTCGGTCACCATCACGTAGGTGGCGATCGGCAGGATCGCCCGATCGATCGGCTTCTGCAGGCCGGCCAGGTAACCGCCGCAAGCCAGCACCACCTGATCGGCCAGCAGTTCGCCTTGCGCCGTGCGCAGGCGCCACTGCAGGCCCTCGCGGGTGAGACTGCGCACGCCGCTGTTCTCGTGGATGCGCACGCCCTGCCCGGCTGCCGCCGCAGCCAGGCCGATCGCGTAGTTGAGCGGGTGCAGATGCAGCGCGTCGCGCTCGTACAGGCCATCGTGATAGCGCTCGCTGCGGATGCGCGCGCGCAGTTCGGTCTCGGGCAGCCACTGCCACTGCACGCCGTAATGTTCGGCCAGCAACTGCTGGCGCTGGCGCAGCACGGCGGGGTCGCGGAACCAGTTGGCCCAGATCACGCCCTCGTCGACCACATCGCAGGCGATCGCGTAGTCGGCGATGCGCTGGCGGATTCGCCCGACCGCTTCGGTGGTGAGTTTGAACAGCGCCTGCGCGCGTGGCTCGCCCAGTTGGTCGAGCAGCGATTGTTCGCCCAGCGAATACCCGGCAAAGACGAAGCCGCCGTTGCGGCCGGATGCACCGAAGCCGACCTGCTCGCGTTCCAGCAGCACCACGTCGCGCACGCCGCGCTCGGCCAGTCCGAGCGCCGTGTTCAATCCGGCAAAGCCGCCACCGATGACGGCAACACGCGCGTGTGCGCTGCCCTGAAGCGGCGTCCAGGCCACGTACGGCGTGGCCGTGGCGCGGTAGTAGGACGTGGACGAGGATGGATTCATGTTGCAGCGATGGCCGGCGCCGATGTCCGTAACCGGGCAAGCATATCCCTCAAGTCCGGGCGTTGACGCGAGCGTGATTCAAAGCTGGCTGAGGAACGCGCGCACGGTGGGCGCAAGCTTCGGGTCCTGCATGGCCATGTGCATGGTGGCGCGCACCAGGCCGGCCTTGTTGCCGCAGTCGAAACGGGTGCCTTCGAAGCGGTACGCAAGCACCTTGCCCTGTTCTCTCAGCAATGCCTCGATCGCGTCGGTGAGCTGGATCTCGCCACCGGCGCCCGGCGTGGTCTGTTCCAGCAGTTGGAAGATGCGGCCAGGCAACACGTAACGCCCGACCACGGCCAGGTTCGACGGCGCGTCGGCCGGCTTGGGTTTCTCGACCATGTGGCGGATCAGGGCGCTGCGGTCGTCAACCGGTGTGGCATCGACGATGCCGTACTTGTCGGTGTCGGTGTGCGGCACTTCCTCCACCGCGATCACGCCGGCCTGCTGCGCATCGGCGAGCTCGGCCATCTGCCGCAGTGCGCCCTTGCCAGTGCCTGCTCCCATCTGGCCGTTCCAGATCAGGTCATCCGGCAGGATTACGCCGAACGGCTCGTCGCCGACTACGGGCTTGGCGCACAGCACCGCATGGCCCAAGCCGAGCGCCTCGGGCTGGGTAACGAAGATCGCCCGCACGTGCCGCGGCAAGGTGCCCTGCACCAGGGCCAGCAGTTCGGCCTTGCCCTTCTCGTGCAGCTTCGACTCCAGCTCGTAGGCCTTGTCGAAGTAGTCGGCGATGGCGTGCTTGTAGCGGTTGGTGACGAAGATCAGAGTGTCGGCCCCGGCATCCACCGCCTCGTCGACGGCGTACTGGATCAGCGGCTTGTCGAGAACCGGCAGCATCTCCTTGGCGACCACCTTGGTTGCCGGCAGGAAGCGCGTGCCGAGTCCAGCCACGGGAAACACCACTTTGCGCAGGGGCTTGCTCACTCATTGATCTCCGGGTTGGCGCGACGGATCGACACCACGTTGTCCGGCTGTGCCGATTCGCTCCAGCGGAACGAAGGCAGCAGACTGGACACGCAGCGTCGAAGTTCTTCCTCATTGAAAACGTCGGCCGCCTCGGCAGCCTTGTGCAGCAGAGCTTGCAGCAACTCCCACGATACTTCGCGATGTTGCGCCAGGAAGATCTTGGCGTGCGTGGTGGCGCTGTAGTTCTCCAGCGGATGGAACAGCTCCTCGAACAGCTTTTCGCCCGCGCGCAGTCCGGTGTACACGATCGGGATCTCGCTGCCGGGTTTCTTTCCGGCGAGGCGGATCATCTGCTCGGCGAGGTCGCGGATCTTCACCGGCTCGCCCATGTCGAGCGCGAAGATTTCACCGCCCTTGCCGATGCTCGCGGTCTGCAGGATCAGCTGGCAGGCTTCGGGGATCGTCATGAAGTAGCGCGATATTTCCGGGTGCGTCACGGTGACCGGACCACCTTCGCGGATCTGCCGGCGGAACAGCGGCACCACCGAGCCGGCCGAATCCAGCACGTTGCCGAAGCGCACCGTCATGAAACGGGTTTCGGCGTGTGCGTCGAGGTTCTGGCAGTAGATCTCGGCGACACGCTTGCACGCACCCATCACGCTGGTCGGGTTGACCGCCTTGTCGGTGGAGATCAGCACGAAGCACTCGACCCCGACTTCTCGGGCCACATCGGCCACCGTACGCGTGCCCAGCACGTTGTTGCGGAACGCCGCGCGCAGTTGCCCCTGCAGCATCGGCACGTGCTTGTAGGCCGCAGCATGGAACACCACCTGCGGCTGCGTATCCGTGAACGCCTTCTGCATGGCGGCCTGGTCGCCGCAGTTGGCGAGGATGCCGTCAAGGATCAGTTCGGGGAAATCCGCACGCAGTTCCTGGCTGATCCGGTACAGGTTGTATTCGCTCTGTTCGACCACCGTGAGCGATTGTGCACCGAGCCGTGCAACCTGCCGGCACAGTTCCGAGCCGATCGAACCACCGCCACCGGTGATCAGCACGCGGCGCCCGCTGAGGGTTTCGCGGATCGCGGTCCAGTCCAGCTCCACCGCGTCACGGCCGAGCAGGTCCTCGATAGCCACTTCCTTGATCTGGTTGAACTGGGCACGGCCGGCCACCACGTCCTCGAGCCGCGGCACCGTCCGATACGGCCGGTCGGTGGCGTCGCACAGCGATACCACCCGCCGCATCTCGGCCGTCGACGCGCCCGGCAGCGCGATCAGCAGCATGTCGACCGCCACTTCACGGGCGACCTCGGGCAATTGGTCGAAGCGTCCCAGTACCGGATGGCCGTTGATGCTGGCGCCGCGCAGGCTGGGCTTGTCGTCGACGAAGCCGACCACGGCGTAGCGGTTGTCGCGATGCAGGTCGCGCGCGAGCACTTCGCCGGCGCGATCCGCACCGACGATCAGAACCCGCTTCGCGACCTGGTTCTGCAGCAGATCGTTGCGGCCGTCCTTCCAGTAGCGGTAGGCCAGCCGCGGGCCACCGAGCAGCATGGCGAGCAGCAGCGGATAGAGCACCAGTACCGCACGCGGCACGCCCTCCAGCCGGTCGTACAGGAATAGCGATAGGCCGATGAGCAACGAGCCGATCGCCACGGCACGCACGATGTTCCACAGGTCCGGCAGGCTGGCGAAACGCCAGACGCTCTTGTACAGCCCGGTCCAGCGGAAGATCAGCCCCTGAACCAGCAGCACGATCGGAAACTCCAGCGGCTGGAAGCTGACCAGCTCATCCGGCCTCAGCGTGTAACGCAGCAGTTTGGCGATCCACCAGGCGAGCACGGCCATGGCCAGATCGTGCAGCACGACGGCGATACGCGGATGGATGAAGCCGACAAGCTTACGCAGCGACATGGGGTGTCCTGGGCAGATGGCGTCGCAGACAGCGACGTTTCAGCGCCAGCCATGCGACTGCCGCTCCAAGATAGACGGTTATGGTAATCGGCAGCGCCATTTGCAGATGACTCCACGCCAACCAGGCCAACGGCGCCGCGATCAGCAGGTTCCAGCCCAGATAGGCGGCACCTGTTCGTGCATGCGTTCCCCCGCGGCGCACCAGCCACTGGTACAGGTGTTCGCGGTGTGCAGTGTACCAGCGCCGTCCACGCCACATGCGGGTCAGCAAGGTCAGGCTGGCATCGACCACGAACGTCGACGACAGGATCAGTGCGGGCCATAGCAGGGCATGCTCGACGCGCCATAGCATCGCGCTGAATGCAAAGATCAGCAGGCCGACGCTGCCACTGCCGACATCGCCCATGAAAATCCGTGCCGGTGGCCGGTTGAACCACCAGAACCCCAGCGCCGATGCGGCAAGGACCGCCGCCGCCATGGCCAGCGCGGGCTGTTCCGCCGCCCATGCGAGCAAGGCCAGGCCTGCGCCGACGAAGATCGCCTGCTGTGCCAGCAAGCCGTCGATGCCGTCCATGAAATTGTGCAGGTTGATGCTCCAGGCGCCGCCGATCAACAACAGCGGCAGCCACCACCATGACAAGCCGGTGGCCAGCAGGCTCAGCGAAAACAGGCCGACCGCGAGCAGTTGGGCAGCCAGCCGCGGCAGTATCGGCAACGAGTGGTGATCGTCCCACCAGCCAGCCAGCGCCACCAGCAGGAGCGCGGCGAATAGACCTGCAACCACGCTTGCCGGCCATGCCGCCGGCAAGCCCGACAGTACGCCAGGCAGGCAGACCAGCATCGCCACGACGATGCCGATGCCGCCGCCGCGTGGGGTCGGCAGGCGGTGCGAGCGGCGCTGTCCGGGCTGGTCCAGCATGCCGCGCCGGTGCGCATAGCCGATCGCGCCGCGCGCCAGCAGCAAGGTGATCGACAAGCTGGCCAGCAACCATCCCATGGTCAGATACATGCTCCGCTCACTCGCTGGCGACGCCGTGGATCGGTCGGATCGTACTCCAGCTCTTGCAGCTGGGGCATTGCCAGTGATGTGCCTTGGCACCGAAGCCGCAACGGCTGCAGCGATACATCGCCTGGCCCTCCAGCAGCTTGCGGGTCAGATCGCGCAGGATCAGGAAGTTCTCGCGCGCCTCACCCTCGATCTTGTCCATGGTGGCGTCGATCAGCGCCATCAGCCCGCGTACCGACGGACGCTGGCGCAACTGCGCCGTCAGGAAATCGATGGCCGCCCGCTCGCCGTCGCGCTGCCGGTACAGATGAGTCAACGCCAGCACCGGCGAGACGCCGTGATAACGCCCCAGCATGTCGTGCAGGAAACCTTCGGCGCGTTCCATCTGCTGCGAACGGGCGTAGCTGTTCAGCAGCGGCGGCAGGATATCCGGGGTGAACGCAATATCGGCCTTGATCGCCGCCTCGTAGGCCGTCACCGCTTCGGCGTGCTGGCCGTCTTCGGATTGCAGGCGGCCGGTCAGCATGAAGGCGCGTACGCAGTCGGGTTGGCATTCGAACGCCTGGCGCAGGTAGTCGCGCGCTTCGGCGCGAGCACCGTGCTGGCGCGAGCGGTCGGCTAGTTCGCAATAGAACTGGGCAATCATCGGCGCTTCGTTTTCGCCGGTCATCACCTCCAGCCGGCGCGCATGTTCGATCGCCTTGTGCCAATCGCGTTCGTGCTGGTAGATCGCAATCAGGTGACGCAATGCTGACGGCGCATGCGCATCCATCGCCACCAGGTCGGAAAAAAGCGCCTCGGCACGATCCAGCAGCCCGGCGCGCATGTAGTCCTCGCCCAGTTCCAGCAAGGCCACCGTCTTCATCGCGTCGGTCAGGCCCGGCCGCGAGACCAGGTGCTGGTGCAACCGGATCGCCCGGTCCACCTCGCCGCGGCGGCGGAACAGATTGCCCAGCGCCAAGTGTGTCTCGACCGTGTCGCGGTTGTATTCGGCCAGCTTGAGGAAGACCTCGATCGCCTTGTCCTGCTCCTCGTTGAGCAGGTAGTTCAAGCCGCGGAAGTAGTCCGAGGACAGTTCGCTGACTTCGGCGCCGGAGCGGCGCGCGCCAATCTGGCGGGAGGCCCACCAGCCCAGGACAAACGCGGCTGGTACCAGCGGAACCAGCACATACAGGAGGTTCATGGCTTGGCCGGCAGCTTCTTGTCCGCACGCGGTTGACGGCGGCGCTGGCGTGCGCTTACGCCCAGCCAGGCGGTGAGCCCGCCCAGCAGCCAGCCGATCACCAGGGCGACCAGCAACGCAGCGCCCTTGGGCAATTGCACCTGGGCAAACGCAAGGTCGTAGCCGACCAGATCGGCATTGAGCGCGCCCAGCACGACGCCGGCAGCGATGAAGATCATGAGGACGATGATGGCGAGCAGTCGCATGGCCGAGACTTTACCCGATTGCTCGTGACAGGCACAGGCAGCGCAGACGGTTCATGTGGCAATGATTCATGACGGCCCTGCGGCCATCGCGAACGGCGCGCAACAAAAAGGCAGGACAACTTGCGTCGCCTGCCTTCGATCAGCTTTCCTGCATGTCGACCGACTTGTCAGGCGGTGGTCTGCTCCAGGTCCTGGTTGACGCGTTCGCGCAATTCCTTGCCCGGCTTGAAGTGCGGGACGTGCTTGCCGGGCAGCGCCACGGCTTCACCCGTCTTGGGGTTGCGCCCCATGCGCGGCGGTCGGTAGTGCAGCGCGAAGCTGCCGAAACCACGCACTTCGATGCGTTCGCCATGAGCCAGGGCATGGCTCATCTGCTCGATGACGCTCTTCACGGCCATCTCGACATCGGCAAACGCAAGATGGGTCTGGCGTCTGGCGAGCGCCTCGATCAATTCGGATTTAGTCATGGGCCCCAATGTCCGTGACATGAAACAGCGGGGCGGCGATATGCCGCCCCGCGTCAGGCTGATGCAGGTGATCAGTCGGCCTTGTTGAACTGCTCTTTGAGCAGCGCACCAAGCTTGGTCGTGCCGCTGGCAGCGGACGAGTAATCCACCGACGTATCGGGCACATCTTCCTCGTCCTTCGCGCGAATCGAGAGCGCCAGCTGGCGACCCTTGCGATCCATGCCGGTGAACTTGGCCTCGACCTTGTCGCCCACCTTCAGATGCAGCGTGGCATCCTCGATGCGCTCCTTGGCGATGTCGTTGGCACGCAGGTAGCCCTCCACGCCCTCGCCCAGGTCGATCACGGCGCCCTTCGCATCGACTTCCTTGACGGTGCCGTTGACGATGCTGCCGCGCGGATTCGCCGCCATGAACTGGCCGAACGGATCCTGCTCCATCTGCTTGATGCCGAGGCTGATGCGCTCGCGCTCCGGGTCCACTGCCAGCACCACGGCCTCGATCTCGTCGCCCTTCTTGAAGTTGCGAACCAGATCTTCGCCGGACATCTGCCAGGAGATGTCGGACAGGTGCACCAGACCATCGATGCCGCCATCCAGGCCGATGAACACGCCGAAGTCGGTGATCGACTTGATCTGGCCGGAGACCTTGTCGCCCTTCTTGTGCATCGCAGCGAACGCTTCCCACGGATTGGAACGCGTCTGCTTGATGCCCAGCGAGATGCGGCGACGCTCCTCGTCCACGTCCAGCACGGTGACTTCGGTCTCGTCACCGACCTGAACCACCTTGGCCGGGTTGACGTTCTTGTTGGTCCAGTCCATCTCGGACACGTGCACCAGGCCTTCCACGCCCGGCTCGATCTCGACGAAGCAGCCGTAATCGGTAACGTTGGAAACCTTGCCGAACAGACGGCTGCCGACAGGGTAACGGCGGGCAATGGCGACCCACGGGTCGTCGCCCAGCTGCTTCAAGCCCAGCGAAACGCGGTTGCGCTCCTTGTCGTACTTCAGCACGCGCACGTCCAGCTCGTCGCCGACGTTGACGACTTCGGACGGGTGACGCACGCGCTTCCACGCCATGTCGGTGATGTGCAGCAGGCCGTCGATGCCACCCAGGTCCACGAACGCGCCGTAGTCGGTGAGATTCTTGACGGTGCCCTTGACCACGGCGCCTTCGGTCAGACGCTCAAGCAGCTTCTCGCGCTCCTCGGAGAACTCGGTCTCGACGACGGCGCGGCGGCTGACCACCACGTTGTTGCGCTTGCGGTCCAGCTTGATGATCTTGAACTCGAGTTCCTTGCCCTCGAGGTAGACCGGGTCGCGTACCGGGCGCACATCGACCAGCGAGCCCGGCAGGAATGCGCGGACGTCCTTGATGTCGACGGTGAAACCGCCCTTGACCTTGCCGGAAATCATGCCGACGATGGTCTCTTCCTTGTCGAACGCCTGTTCCAGGTCGTCCCACACCATCGAGCGTTTGGCCTTCTCGCGCGACAGCTTGGTCTCGCCGAAACCGTCTTCCAAAGCTTCGAGGGCTACCTTCACCTCGTCGCCTACCTGCACCTCCAGCACGCCGTCCTCGCTCTTGAACTGCTCGATCGGGACGATGCCTTCGCTCTTCAGGCCGGCATTGATCACGACGACGTCATTGCGGATTTCCACAACGATGCCGGTGACGATGGCGCCGGGCTTCAGCTTGGAGATAGCCTGTTGGCTCTGTTCAAACAGTTCGGCAAAACTTTCAGTCATGTTGATTCCATAGTGGGAAAAGACCGTGATTCGTTGCGCCTTGGTTGGGTGTTGCGCACGAACTTTCCGGTCCACCGGTTGAGGGTGTTTTCGGGTGGTTCCGCAGAACCGACCGTCGTCACCGTTGGCCAAAACCCCCTGCCTGCGCAGGGGCACAGAAACCGCCGCGCGGTCCGATCAGGACTGCACGACGGCAAGTACTTTCGCGACGACCTCGTCGATGCCCATCCCGGTGGTGTCCACCAGCACGGCATCTTCGGCAGGCCTGAGCGGTGCAACCGCCCGCGATGCATCGCGGCTGTCGCGCGCCTCAATTTCTCGCTGAAGGCCGGCAAGTGTAACGCTGAGGCCCTTTTCCTTCAACTGCTTATAGCGCCTTTTCGCCCGCTCGGCGGCGCTTGCGGTGAGGAAAACCTTGTACCCCGCATCCGGAAAGATCACCGTGCCCATGTCGCGCCCGTCGGCGACCAAGCCGGGCGCCTTGCGGAAGCCCAGCTGCAACGCCACCAGGGCTTCACGTACCGGCGGCATCGAGGCGATCGCCGAGGCCGCCGCACCGGCGGTTTCGGTGCGCAACTCGTCGGTGGCGTCGTGTCCATTGACGATTACCCTGGTCTCGCCGCCGTCGCTGGCCGCGCGAAAATGGATCTTCGTGCCCTGCGCACAGCGGGTCACCGCCTCGACGTCCGACAGGTCCAGCCCGGCCATGCCCGCGGCGTAGCCCACGGCGCGGTACAGCGCGCCGGAATCCAGCAGCCGCCAACCCAGCCGTTCGGCCACCAGCGCGCTGATGGTGCCCTTGCCCGATCCCGACGGCCCGTCGATGGTAAGTACGGGAGCGGCGAGAGCATGGCTCATGACAAGATCCTGGCTGAATGGCGAAAGCGGGGAGTTTACCGCGTTGACCCCACCAGGGACGCGTGCTATCTAGCCGGTCTCCTTGTCCGCAAGCCATGTCCGACCTGCCTTATGACCGATCTTCGCCGTGAGTTCGACCAGGCTGCCAAGGACATCCAGCGATTGGCCAAACGCCCCGACAACGACACCTTGCTGAAGCTCTACGCGCTCTACAAGCAGGGTTCGGAGGGCGACCTCAAGCGCACCCAGCCCGGCTTCTTCGACTTCGTCGGCACCGCCAAGCACGAGGCCTGGGCGCAGTTGAACGGCGTCCCCGAAGAGGAAGCCATGCGCCGCTACGTCGCGCTGGTGCACCAGCTGCTGGCCTGACCCGGCCGCCGCGCGCATGCGGCGCTTGCTTTCGGATACCGAACACCGGCACATTCATACGATCGTTTGAGTCTCGTGTGGATCGCATGAATTATCCGAACCTGTTCGCCCCGCTCGATCTGGGCCACGTCACCCTGCCCAATCGCATCCTGATGGGCTCGATGCACACCGGGCTGGAGGACAAGGCCAGCGACTACGACAAGCTGGCCGCGTATTTCGCCGAACGCGCTCGCGGCGGCGTGGGCCTGATGGTCACCGGCGGCATCTCGCCCAGCATCGAAGGCTGGCTGAAACCCTTTGGTGGGCGGCTCACCATGCCCTGGCACAAGCCGCGCCATCGCAAGCTGACCGGCGCCGTGCATGCCGAGGGCGGGCGCATCTGCATGCAGATCCTGCACGCCGGCCGCTACGGCTATCACCCGCTGTCGGTGGCGCCGTCGAAGATCAGGTCGCCGATCACCCCGTTCACGCCGCGGGCGCTGTCCGCACGCGGTGTGGAGCGCACCATCGGCGACTTCGTGCATAGCGCGAGGCTGGCGCGGGACGCCGGCTACGACGGCGTCGAGGTGATGGGCTCGGAAGGCTACCTGATCAACGAATTCATCGCCGCCCGCACCAACCGGCGCAGCGATGCCTGGGGCGGCAACGCGGCCCGGCGCATGCGTTTTCCGATCGAGATCGTGCGCCGCACGCGCGAGGCCGTGGGCCGCGACTTCATCATCATCTACCGGCTGTCGATGCTCGACCTGGTCGAAGGCGGCCAGGACTGGAGCGAGATCGCGAGCCTGGCCAGGGCGATCGAGGCGGCCGGCGCCAGCATCATCAACACCGGCATCGGCTGGCATGAGGCGCGCATTCCGACGATCGTCACCAGCGTGCCGCGTGGCGGCTTCGCCTGGGTCACGCAAAAGCTCAAGGGCGAAGTGGCGATTCCGCTGGTCGCCACCAACCGGATCAACATGCCGGACGTGGCCGAACGCATCCTTGCTGGCGGCGAAGCCGACATGGTCTCGATGGCGCGCCCGTTGCTGGCGGACCCGGCTTGGGCGAACAAGGCCAAGGCCGGCCGCAGCGAGCGCATCAACACCTGCATCGCCTGCAATCAGGCCTGCCTCGACCACGTATTCCAGAACCGGCGCGCCAGTTGCCTGGTCAACCCGCAGGCCTGTCACGAGACCGAGCTGAAGATCGAGCCGGCCAGCGTGCGCAAGCGCGTCGCCGTGATCGGTGCGGGCCCGGCCGGCATGGCCTGTGCCTGTACGCTGGGCGAGCGCGGCCATGCTGTGACCCTGATCGATCAGGCCAGCGAGATCGGTGGCCAGTTCAACTACGCCAAGCAGATCCCGGGCAAGGAAGAGTTCCACGAAACGCTGCGCTATTACCGTCATCGACTGATGGACACCGGCGTCGACGTTCAGCTTGGGCAGGTCGCGGATGCCGCCTCGCTGCACGCCGGCGGCTATGACGAGGTCGTGATCGCCACCGGCATCACGCCGCGTCAGGTGAACTTCCCGGGCAGCGACGATCCGCGCGTGCTGAGCTATCTCGACGTGCTGGCCCGGCATCGGCCGGTGGGCGCCAGGGTGGCGATCATTGGTGCTGGTGGCATCGGCTTCGACGTGGCCGAGTTCCTGGTCGAACACGCTCCCTCGCCCACCACTGACGTGACTCGCTGGACCCGCGAATGGGGCGTGGACATGCAACTGCGGCAACGCAGTGGTCTGCAGCCGCCGCAGCCGGAAGCGCCGGCGCGGCAGGTGTGGGTGCTCCAGCGCAGCGAAGGCCGCCCCGGCGCACGGCTCAACAAGACCACCGGCTGGGTGCACCGGGCCACGCTCAAGGCCAAGCGGGTAACCATGCTGGGCAAGGTCGGCTACGAACGTTTCGACGACCAGGGCCTGCACGTCACTGTCGACGACAAGTCGCAGGTTCTGCCGGTTGACAACGTGGTGGTCTGTGCCGGCCAGGAACCGAACCGCCGGCTGGCCGACGAACTGATCGCGGCCGGCATGAAGGTGCACGTGATCGGTGGCGCCGATGTGGCTGCTGAACTGGATGCCAAACGTGCCATTGCCCAAGGCACTCGACTGGCCAGCAACATCTAGTCCTGGCACACCGACATCGCTGCCGTCAGGCGGCGGTGTCGGTCGTGGAAAAGAAAGCGCCCCGCAGGGGAGACGCATCGACATGGGTTCAGGGGGGGAGTTGAACCAGATGTCGTATTTAGCGTCGCTGCGGGGCGAGGGCCGCCGCCACTAGGGGGGAGGGGAAGTGGCGGGACGAGAGTGATTTTATGATCGACGTAATAAAGTATCTAATATATATTTAGCGCCACATTAATTCGAAATTGCTATATGTTTGATCTTCGCCAGTTGCGCTATTTCGTTGCCGTCGCCGAGGAGCTCAGCTTCACCCGGGCGGCGTTGCGCCTGCACCTTTCCCAACCACCGCTGTCGCAACAAATCCAGTCACTGGAACAGGATCTGGGCGTACGCCTGCTGGAGCGCACCAAGCGCAGCGTGGCGCTGACTGAGCCAGGCCGGATTTTCCTGGAGCAGGCCCGGCAGATCCTCGCCCAGGTCGACGAGGCACGCAGCCAGGTCGTGGCTGCCGCGGCGGGCTACAGCGGCCAGCTGCGATTGGCCTATACCGTTTCGGTCTCGTTCCACCCGGCCATGCCGCAGGCCTTGCTGCGTTTTGGCCAGATCGCGCCCAACGTGCGCCTGCAACTCAGCGAGATGTATACCGAACCGCAGTTCGCCGCCTTGCTTGCCGGCCAGATCGACGTCGGTTTTGTCCGCGACGAACCGGTGCACGCGCAGGATGCCCGCGGCTTGCGATTCAGCGTGATCGACCGTGAACCCCTGTTGCTCGCCCTGCCCGCCGGTCATCCGATGGCCGGCCGCGACAGCTTGCGCCTGGCCGAAGTGGCCGGCGATGCCTTCGTGTCGCAACCGCGCGAACTGGCCGCCACGCTCTACGACCGGCTGGTGGAACTGGCGACGCGGGCGGGTTTCCAGCCATCGATCACCCAGCACGCACAACAGATCAACGGCCTGCTCGCCCTGGTTGCGGCCGGCTTGGGGTTGGCCCTGGTACCGGCCAGCATGCGCACTGTGCGCCTGGCCGGGGTCTGTTATGTGCCGCTGGAAGATCCCGATGCCCACCTGCTGCTGGCCGTGGCCTGTCGGGCCGATGACCATTCCCCGGTCCTGCAGCAATTCCTGGCCACGGTGGCGGATACGGCCGTCGCACCGGGCTTGTGACAAGCCGATGGAGTCGTTACACTTGCGTGCTTACATTTTCGTTTAGTGTCAGGAGCTGGCCGTGAAGGTGCTTAACTCTTTGAAGTCCGCCAAGGCGCGGCATCGCGACTGCAAGATTGTGCGCCGTCGCGGCAAGGTGTTCGTGATCTGCAAGAGCAACCCGCGTTTCAAGGCTCGTCAGCGCTGAGTCCAGTCTGTCGACGCCGTGAAAAAGGCCGCGCAAGCGGCCTTTTTTGTGGGCATCCATCAGTGGGTATCCATCAAGGCCCCGGCGGCGACGCCCCGGGGCCATCGACCGCCGTCATGCGTAACGGACGTCGATGATTTCATAGTGCTTGACGCCGTTCGGCGCGGTGAACTCGAAGCTGTCGCCGGCACTCTTGCCGATCAGGGCCCGGGCGATCGGCGAAGACACCGCGATCAATCGCTGCTTGATGTCTGCTTCCAGGTCGCCGACGATCTGGTAGGTCACCGCTACACCGGAGTCCTCGTCCTCCAGGTCCACGGTGGCGCCGAACACCACGCGATTGCCCGGCTTCAGTTGGGCAACATCGATCACCTCGGCGGTCGACAGCAAGGCCTCCAACTGGGCAATGCGGCCCTCGGTAAAACTCTGCAGTTCGCGCGCGGCGTGATACTCCGCGTTCTCCTTGAGATCACCGTGCGCGCGAGCCTCGGCAATCGCCGCGATGATGCGCGGGCGGTCGGCGGACTTCAGCCGTTCCATTTCCGCGCGCAGACGCTCGGAGCCGGTCTTGGTGATGGGGGGGCGACTCATGCGCTGAGCTCCTCGTGCAGTTCCTGCAGGCTGTGCACTTCACCATCGCCGTGAAAATCCAGCGAATGCACGAGCGCACGGGCGCCTGCCACGGTAGTGGAATACGTGACGCGATGCTGCAGTGCTTCGCGCCGGATCGAGAACGAATCGGCGATCGCCTGCTTGCCCTCGGTGGTGTTGACGATGTAAACGATCTCGCCGTTCTTGATCAAGTCGACGATGTGCGGGCGGCCTTCGAGCACCTTGTTGATGCGCTCGCAGGCGACGCCATGCTCGGTCAGGTAGCTGGCGGTACCGGAGGTCGCCACCACGTTGAAACCGCGCGCAATGATCTCCCTGGCCACCGGCAACAGGGGGGCCTTGTCGCCATCGCGCACCGACAGGAACGCCTTGCCGATCGTCGGTACCTTGATCCCGGCCGCCTCGTGGCCACGCGCGAACGCGGCACCGAAACTGCGGCCCACGCCCATCACTTCACCGGTCGAACGCATCTCGGGTCCGAGAATCGGGTCGACGTTCTGGAATTTCAGGAACGGGAAGATCGCCTCCTTCACCGAGTAGTACGCCGGGATTACCTCGCGCGTCGCGTTCAGGCTGATCAGCGAACGGCCGGCCATCACGCGCGCAGCAATCTTGGCCAGCGGCACGCCGGTGGCCTTGGACACGAACGGTACCGTGCGCGAGGCGCGCGGGTTCACTTCCAGAATGAACACCGTGTCGCCCTGGATCGCGAACTGCGTGTTCATCAGGCCGATCACCTTCAGTTCCTTCGCCATGGCACTGACCTGGCGACGCATCTCGTCCTGGATTTCCGCGCTCAGCGAGTACGGCGGCAGCGAACAGGACGAATCGCCCGAGTGCACGCCGGCCTCCTCGATGTGCTCCATGATGCCGCCGATCAGCACGGTGCCCTCGGCATCGGCGATCACGTCCACGTCGACCTCGACTGCGTGGTCGAGGAAACGGTCCAGCAGCACCGGCGAATCGTTCGATACCTTCACCGCATCGCGGATGTAGCGCGACAGGTCGGCGTCGTCATGCACCACTTCCATCGCGCGGCCGCCCAGCACGTAGCTCGGCCGCACCACCAGGGGATAGCCGATCTCGCGCGCCAGCGCCAGCGCCTCGTCGGCGTTGCGCGCGGTGCGGTTCGGTGGCTGCTTCAGACCGATCTTCTCGATCATGTGCTGGAAGCGCTCGCGGTCCTCGGCCAGGTCGATCGAGTCGGGGCTGGTGCCGATGATCGGTACTCCGGCCGCTTCCAGCGCGCGCGCCAGCTTCAGCGGAGTCTGCCCGCCGTACTGCACGATCACGCCCTTCGGCTTTTCGACGTGGACAATTTCCAGCACGTCTTCCAGCGTCAGCGGCTCGAAGTACAACCGGTCGGAAGTGTCGTAATCGGTCGACACCGTCTCCGGATTGCAGTTGACCATGATGGTTTCGTAACCATCCTCGCGCAGCGCCAGCGACGCGTGCACGCAGCAGTAGTCGAACTCGATGCCCTGCCCTATCCGGTTCGGGCCGCCGCCGAGCACGATGATCTTGTCGCGGTTGGTTGGCGCCGCCTCGCACTCTTCCTCGTAGGTCGAATACATATAGGCCGTGCTGGTGGCGAACTCGGCTGCGCAGGAATCCACCCGTTTGTACACCGGACGCACACCGAGCGTATGACGCAGATGGCGCATCGAGGCTTCGTCAGTGTTGAGCAGTTCGGCCAGGCGTGCATCGGCGAAACCGAGCCGCTTGAGTTCACGCACGCGCGGCTCGTCGAGCGCGGTGATGCCCTGCGCCACGACTTCCGCTTCGGTCAGCACGATGTCCTCGAACGCGGCGAGGAACCATGGGTCGACGCGGCTGAGGCTATGCACTTCTTCCAGCGAGAGGCCGGCACGGAATGCGTCGGCCAGGTGGAATACGCGATCCGGGCGGGGCTCGCGCAGCTCGCGCTTGAGTGAAGCCAGGCCGTCCGCCGTGCTGATGTCCAACCCGGTCGGATTGAGTCCGGTCTTGCCGATCTCCAGCCCGCGCAGCGCCTTCTGCAGCGACTCGTGGAAGCTGCGGCCGATCGCCATCACTTCGCCCACCGACTTCATCTGAGTGGTCAGACGGGCATCGGCGGCCGGGAATTTCTCGAACGCAAAGCGCGGAATCTTGGTGACCACGTAGTCGATCGACGGCTCGAACGACGCCGGCGTCAGGCCACCGGTGATGTCATTCTTCAGCTCGTCCAGCGTGTAGCCGACCGCCAGTTTCGCGGCAATCTTGGCGATCGGGAAACCGGTTGCCTTCGACGCCAGCGCGGATGAACGCGACACGCGCGGATTCATCTCGATCACCACCACGCGACCGTCTTCGGCATTGATGCCGAACTGCACGTTGGAGCCGCCGGTATCCACGCCGATCTTGCGCAGCACCGCGATCGAGGCGTCGCGCAGGCGCTGGTATTCCTTGTCGGTGAGCGTCTGTGCCGGCGCCACGGTGATCGAGTCGCCGGTGTGTACGCCCATCGGATCGAGGTTCTCGATCGAGCACACGATGATGCAGTTGTCCGCGGTGTCGCGGACCACCTCCATCTCGAACTCCTTCCAGCCGAGCACGGATTCCTCGACCAGCACCTCGCCCACCGGCGACAGTTCCAGACCGCGCTTGACGATCTCCTCGAACTCCTCGCGGTTGTAGGCGATGCCGCCGCCGGAGCCGCCGAGCGTGAAGCTGGGCCGGATGACCGTGGGAAAACCCACCTTGGCCTGGGTCAGCAGCGCCTGCTCGAACGTGCGCACTATTTCGGCCTTCGGGCATTCCAGCCCGATCTCGCCCATCGCCACGCGGAAAAGCTCGCGGTCTTCGGCCATGCGAATGGCTTCACGCTTGGCGCCGATCAGCTCGACGTTGTACTTCTCCAGCACGCCATGGTCGGCCAGGTCGAGTGCGCAGTTCAGGCCGGTCTGGCCGCCCATCGTGGGCAGCACCGCGTCCGGGCGCTCCTTGGCGATGATGCGTTCCACCGTCTGCCAGTTGATCGGCTCGATGTAGACCGCGTCGGCAGTGTCCGGGTCGGTCATGATCGTGGCGGGGTTCGAGTTCACCAGGATCACCCGGTAGCCCTCTTCCTTCAGCGCCTTGCAGGCCTGCGCGCCGGAGTAGTCGAACTCGCAGGCTTGGCCGATCACGATCGGGCCGGCACCGATGATGAGGATGCTCTTGATATCGGTACGCTTAGGCATGCGTGCGGGCCTCCTGCATCAGTGCCGCGAAACGTTTGAACAGATAGCCGACGTCGAGCGGGCCGGGGCTCGCTTCGGGATGGCCCTGGAAGCAGAACGCCGGACGGTCGGTCAGCGCGAAACCCTGCAGCGAACCGTCGAACAGCGAGGTGTGGGTGACCCGCACATTGGCGGGCAGCGTCGTCGGATCCACCGCGAAGCCGTGGTTCTGCGAGGTGATCAGCACGCGGCCATCGTCCAGGTCCTTGACCGGGTGATTCGCACCGTGATGACCGAACTTCATTTTCAGCGTCTTGCCGCCCAGCGCCAGGCCCATCAGCTGTTGGCCAAGGCAGATACCGAACAGCGGGATCTTCGCGTCGAGGAATGCACGGGTTGCCGCGATGGCATAGTCGCAAGCCGCCGGATCGCCGGGGCCGTTGGACAGGAACACGCCATCGGGCTGCATCGCCAGCACCTCCGCGGCAGGCGTCTGCGCCGGCACCACGGTGACCTCGCAGCCCTGCTCGGCGAGCAGACGCAGGATGTTGAGCTTGGTGCCGTAATCGTAGGCAACTACCTTGAAGCGCATCGCGGGCTGGTTGAACGCGGTGCGGTCGAGGTCGTACACGCCCTGGTTCCACACATACGGTTTGGTGGTGCTGACCACCTTGGCCAGGTCCATCCCGTTCAGGCCGGGAAACGCGCGTGCCTTGGCGAGCGCGGCCTCGGCGTCGATCTGCTCGCCCGCCACGATGCAGCCGGCCAGCGCGCCCTTGTCGCGCAGAATGCGGGTCAGCCGACGGGTGTCGATGCCGGCGATCGCGACCGTGCCATGGCGCTTCAGGTAATCCGGCAGACTTTCGGTGCTGCGCCAGCTGCTGGCACGGCGCGGTACATCGCGCACGATCAGTCCGGCAGCATGCACGGCAGTGGACTCGACATCCTCGGCATTGACGCCGGTATTGCCGATATGCGGGTAGGTCAGCGTGACGATCTGGCGCGCATAGGAGGGATCGGTGAGGATCTCCTGGTAACCGGTCATCGCGGTGTTGAAAACCACCTCGCCAACGGTTTCGCCGGTCGCTCCGACGGCGTGACCATGGAACACGCTGCCGTCTTCGAGGGCCAGCAGGGCAGGAATAGGCATACGGTAACCGCCTTTTGGATGCAGCAAAGTCCGCAAGCCGCACGATTGCTGGCTTGAGGAGCTTGGAAGGGAAAGGATCTGGGCGGGTAGAAATGATAAGCGGCGGCGCCGTTTCTGTCCACCTCACAGAACATGAATCTTGCGATTTTTCGCCCATATCCGCTGATCGGTCGGCGCTACACTAGGCCACATTTTGCTGGAGTCCGATGTCCCATGAGTGCTGCTGTCCTGCTCGATCCCGCCCGCCTCGATCGCCCGGATACCACGGTGCAGCAGCAGCCCTTTCCGTTCATGGTCGCGCATGGCCAGTTACCGAACGAAGTGCGCGGCGACCTGGACCGCGATTTTCCGCGCTATGCCAGCGCCGGCTTCTTTCCCTACGATCCGGCCGACTGTGGCCCGAGCGTCAATGCACTGATCGAGAACATGACTTCGCCGGCGTTTGCCCGTGCCGTCGGCGAACGGCTGGGGATCGACAATCTCGGCCAGTACCCGACCCTGGTGACACTGTGTCGCCTGCTCAACAAGCGCCATGGCACCATCCATACCGACAGCAAATCCAAAGTGGCGACCGCGCTGATCTATCTGAATGCGCAATGGCCGGATACCAGCGATGGCTGCCTGCGTTTCCTGCACAAGATCGACGACATCGACAGCGTCGTAGCCCCGGAGCTGGCACCACTCTACGGCGAGTTCGCTGTATTCAAGCGCTGCGAGAACTCCTTCCACGGCCATCTGCCCTATGAGGGCGAACGGCGGGTGATCCAGGTTGCCTGGTTGACCAGCGAAGAGGAGAAGCTGCGCAAGACGAAGCGCGGAAACTTCTCGCGCATGTTCAAGAAATTGTTTGGCAGCCTCGACGCCAAACTCGGCGCAGGCCGCGATCGCAACGCCTCGCACCGCGGCTGAAGTCTGTCCGGCAGCGCCGGTTCGCCCCACGGGTCCATGACTTGCTGTGCCGTCTCAGCGCAGCGCGGTGATCACGTCGTCCAGCTGCCACTGCCCCGGCGCACGACCCGCCAGCCAATGCGCCGCGTGCAAGGCGCCACGCGCAAAGATCGAGCGGTCGGTGGCGCGATGCACGAGTTCCAGCCGTTCACCCTGCCCGATCAGCATGGCGGTGTGCTCGCCCACGATGTCGCCGCCGCGCACCACGGCGAAACCGATGCTGCCCTCGACCCGTTCGCCGGGGCGGCCTTCGCGGCTGTATACCGCCGCTGCTTCCAGCGTGGTGTTGCGCGCCGCCGCCGCCGCTTGGCCGAGCGCCAGCGCGGTGCCGGAGGGCGCGTCCTGTTTGCGGCCGTGATGCGCTTCGACGATTTCCAGGTCCCAGTCCGGCAGGGCTGCTGCGGCTTCGCGCAGCAAGCGTGTCAGCACTGCCACGCCGAGGCTGAAGTTGGCGGCGCGCAGGATTGCGATGTGCTGACCGGCATCGGCCAACCGCGCTTCCAGCGCAGCCTCCACACCGGTGGTGCCGCTGACCAGAGCCGTGCCATGCGCCAGGCAGTGATCGAGCGCCAGCGCCAGCGCGGCCGGGCCGCTGAAGTCGACGATGACGTCGATCGGCGGCGCCTGCGTCCAGTCGTGCGCATACCGCAGGGAACCCGCTGCAGCGGCAGATACCGGCTGGCCATCGTGGACCGAACCCGGCGCCACCACCGCATGCACCAGTTCGAAGCGGGCGTCTTCGCCGAGCAGATCCAGCAGCGCGTGGCCCATGCGGCCGGAGGCACCACTGAGGGCGAGGCGAAGGGGGCGGGTCATCGGCGGCGCACTCCAGTGGTCGGTCCGTACATGCTAGCGGGGGCGATGAAGCTTACGCGGTGACTTTCGACCAGAATTTCCTCACGCCGTCGACCCAACCCTTCGCACGCGGGGTGTGCTTGCCGGTGTCGCTGCTGTCGAAGGTGGCTTCCAGCGATTCCAGCAACTCGCGCTGCTGCCTGGTCAACCGTACCGGCGTCTCCACCACCACACGGCAGATCAGATCGCCGTGGCGACTGCTGCGCACCGACTTGACGCCGCGGCCGCGCAGGCGGAACTGGGTGCCGGTCTGCGTCTCCGGCGGAATGCTGACCGGCACTTCGCCTTCCAGCGTCGGCACCGGCAGTTCGGCGCCCAGCGCCGCCTGCGAAAAGCGGATCGGCAACTCGCAGTACAGATCGTTGCCGTCGCGTTGGAAGATCGCGTGCTCGCGCACGTGGACTTCCACATACAGGTCGCCGGCCGGCGCACCGGATGGGCCGGCCTCGCCCTGCCCGGTCAGGCGAATGCGATCGCCGTTGTCGACGCCCTCGGGGATCTGCACCGACAGCGTGCGGGTTTCCTCGAGGCGGCCTTCACCGTGGCATTTCCTGCACGGCTTCTCGATTGCCTGGCCGCTGCCGCCGCAGTGCGGGCAAGCCTGTTGGATCGAGAAGATGCCGTTCTGCATGCGCACCTGGCCGTGGCCGTTGCAGGTCTTGCATTTGCTGACCTTGCCGTCCTCCGAGCCGCTGCCGTTGCAGTGATGGCAGTTGACCTGGGTGGGCACTTCGATCTGCCGGCTGACGCCGAACACGGCCTCCTCCAGGTCCAGTTCCATGATGTAGCGCAGGTCGGCGCCGCGCCGCGGACGGCCGCGCCCGCCACCACTGCGGCCGAAGATGTCACCGAAAATGTCGCCAAAGATGTCGCCGACATCGCCGAAACCGGCGCCGCCGCGACCGCCCATGCCGTTCTCGAAGGCGGCGTGGCCGTGCTGGTCGTACATCGCGCGCTTCGAGGCATCGGACAGCACTTCATAGGCCTCCTTGGCCTCCTTGAACTTGTCCTGTGCCGTGGGATCGTCCGGGCAGCGGTCCGGATGGTATTTCATTGCCAGCCGGCGGAAGGATTTCTTCAGTTCGGCTTCGCTGACACTGCGCTCGACGCCCAGCACCTCGTAGTAGTCACGCTTGCTCATTCATGCATCCACACTGCTTGCCACGCCCCTGCCCTGCATTCAACAAACAGCCCGCGCGGGGAGGATTCCTGGCGCGGGCTGGTCAATCGGCCGTGCCGATGACGGTACCGATTATTGCTTGTCGCCCTTCACTTCAGTGAATTCGGCGTCGACCACGTCGTCCGGCTGGGCCGAACCGCCAGGCGCGGATTGTGCGCCGGCATCGGCCGGACCACCACCCTGCGCGGCGGCGTAAAGCGCCTGCGCCACCTGCTCCAGCTTCTCGACCTTGGCCTCGATCGCGGCCTTGTCGTCGCCGTCCTTGACCTTCTCCAGATCGGACAACGCGCCCTCGATGCTGCTGAGCTGATCGGCCGGCACCTTGCCGCCATGCTCCTTCAGCGCGCTGCGAGTGGCATGCACCAGCTGGTCGGCCTTGTTGCGCGTGGCGACCAGTTCGTGGAACTTCTTGTCCTCTTCCTTGTTCGCCTCGGCGTCGGCGACCATCCGCTGGATCTCTTCCTCGGACAGGCCCGAGCCGGCCTTGATCTCGATCTTCTGTTCCTTTCCGGTCTTCTTGTCCTTGGCCGACACATGCAGGATGCCGTTGGCGTCGATGTCGAAGGTGACCTCAATCTGCGGCATGCCGCGTGGCGCCGGGTCGATGCCCTGCAGATCGAACTTGCCCAGCGACTTGTTCGCGCTGGCGCGTTCACGCTCGCCCTGCAGCACGTGCACGGTCACCGCGGTCTGGTTGTCGTCGGCGGTGGAGAAGGTCTGCGAGGCCTTGGTCGGCACCGTGGTGTTCTTCTCGATCAGCTTGGTCATCACGCCGCCCATCGTCTCGATGCCGAGCGACAGCGGGGTGACGTCGAGCAGCAGCACGTCCTTGACCGAACCGCCCAGCACGCCGCCCTGGATCGCCGCGCCTACGGCAACGGCCTCGTCCGGGTTGACATCCTTGCGCGGCTCCTTGCCGAAGAAGTCCTTCACCGCTTCCTGCACCTTCGGCATGCGGGTCTGGCCACCGACCAGGATCACGTCGTCGATGTCGGACACGCGCAGGCCGGCGTCATTCAGCGCGGTGCGGCACGGATCGATGGTGCGCTTGACCAGATCCTCCACCAGCGCTTCGAGCTTGGCCCGGGTCAGCTTGATGTTCAGATGCTTCGGGCCGGACGCGTCGGCCGTCACGTACGGCAGGTTCACGTCGGTCTGGTGGTTCGAGGACAGTTCGATCTTGGCGCGCTCGGCGGCGTCCTTCAGGCGCTGCAGCGCGAGCGGATCCTTGCGCAGGTCGATGCCCTGCTCTTTCTGGAATTCCTCGACCAGGTAGTCGATGACGCGCATGTCGAAATCCTCGCCACCGAGGAAGGTGTCGCCGTTGGTGGCCAGCACCTCGAACTGCTTCTCGCCGTCGACTTCGGCGATCTCGATGATCGACACGTCGAAGGTGCCGCCACCCAGGTCGTACACCGCGATCTTGCGGTCACCGCCCTTCTTGTCCAGGCCATAGGCCAGCGCGGCCGCAGTCGGCTCGTTGATGATGCGCTTGACGTCGAGGCCGGCGATCTTGCCGGCGTCCTTGGTCGCCTGGCGCTGGCTGTCGTTGAAGTAGGCCGGCACGGTGATCACCGCTTCGGTGATCGTCTCGCCGAGATAGTCCTCGGCGGTCTTCTTCATCTTCATCAGCACCTTTGCGGCGATTTCCTGCGGCGCCATCTTCTTGCCGTCGGAGGTCTGCACCCAGGCATCGCCGTTGTCGTGCGCAAGGATGCCGTAGGGCACGATGTGCAGATCTTTCTGCACTTCCTTGTCGGTGAACTTGCGGCCGATCAGGCGCTTCACCGCGTAGAAGGTGTTCTTCGGGTTGGTCACGCTCTGCCGCTTGGCCGAGGCGCCCACCAGCACTTCGCCGTCCTTGGTGAAGGCGACGATGGAGGGCGTGGTGCGGTCGCCTTCCGAGTTTTCGATGACCTTCGTCGTACTGCCGTCCATCACGGACACACAGGAGTTGGTCGTGCCCAGGTCGATACCGATGATCTTGCCCATGCGTATGCTCTCCAAATCTATCTGCGGCCGCCGCGGCCGCGCTGGTTTTCAGATGGGGTTCTGCCTTGGCGATTCAATGCCGGCAAGGCCCCGGATGCGATTTCGTGGTGTTCGCCGCCGCGCCGTTCAGGTGGGCGCAGGCGACGGTGCCGCTCAGTCCTTCGCCACCGCGACCAGCGCGGGGCGCAGCAGGCGATCGTTCAGCACATAACCCTTCTGCAGCACGCTGACCACGGTGCCCGGCGCCTGACCCGGCGCCTCGACCATGCTCACCGCGTGGTGGCGTTCCGGATCGAGCGGCTGACCCAGCGGGTCGACCTGCGCCATGCCGTGGTTCTCGGCCACCTTCAGCAACGCCTTCAGGGTCAGACCGAGGCCTTCGCGCATCGAGGCGAAGTCGCCGCCCTCGATCGCCAGGCCACTCTCCAGGCCGTCGTAGACGGGCAGCAATTCGCTCAACAGTTTTTCGTTGGCGAAGCGACGGGCCTGCTCCAGGTCGCGATGCAGGCGGCGGCGCTGGTTCTCCAGCTCCGCATGTTCACGCAATACCGTCTCGCGCAACTCGGCATTGCTTGCTTCCAGCTCGGCCACGCGCACCTGCAGGCTCTCCAGTTCAGTGGTCGTCGACTCGGCGGGCGGGGCCTGGGTCGGCGCCTCGCCCGGCGACTGCGGATCGTTGTTCTGCATGCTCACTCCAAACGATTGTCATGGCCGGCACGGATGCCGACCGTCCAGATTTGCGAGAAACCCCGCCTCCCGCTGCGGTTATAGGGTCGTGGCGGCGCGATTCAAGGCGTCGCTGAGCAATTCGGCGGTGGCCTGTACCACCGGGATCACCCGCGCGTAGGCCATCCGGGTCGGGCCGATCACGCCGACCGCGCCGAGCACACGCCCCTGCGCGCCATAGCTGGCGGTGACCACGCTGCAGCCGTCAAGCGCGGTAAAGCCGGATTCCTCGCCGATGAACAGGCGCACGCCCGGCGCCCGGGCACAGACTTCCATCAGCTGCAGCAATTCGTTTTTCTGCTGGAACGCCTCGAACAGCTCGCGCAGGCGCTGCATGTCGGCCAGCTCGGAGTAACCCATCAGATTGGTCTGGCCACTGACCAGCACGTCCGGACCGCTGGAGCCGTTCGCCGCCGGCGCGAACGAGGCGGTAGCCAGTTCCACCGTGCTGGCCAGCAGATGGTTCAGCTCGCTGCCGGTCTTGCGTACTTCGGCCAGCAGGTGGGCGCGGATGTCGTCCACGCGCAGGCCGACGAAGTGGTTGTTCAGGTAGTTCGCCGCCTGCTCCAGCTCGCGGCCGTCGAGCGGCCGGGCCAATTGCACGATGCGGTTCTGCACCTGATTGTCGCTGAACACCAGAATCACCAGCACCCGCGCATCCGGCAACGCCACGAAGTCGATATGCCGCAGCGGAAAGTCGGCTTGACGCGGTACCGTGACCACCCCGGCGAAATGGGTCATCGCCGACAGCAGAGTGGAGGCATTGCCGAGCAGGTCGCGCGTGGTGGTCGGCCCCGGCGGCAGTTCGCGCTGCAGGCGAGCCATTTCCGCGCGCGGCAGCGGCTGCAGCTCGATCAGGCTGTCGACGAACAGGCGCAGGCCGCGCGGTGTCGGTACACGTCCCGCCGAGGTATGTGGCGAAGCGACCAGGCCGGCATCTTCGAGATCGGCCATGATGTTGCGGATCGTCGCCGGGCTCACGTCCAGGCCGGACGAACGCGACAATGTGCGTGAGCCAACCGGCTCGCCGTCGACCAGGTATTGGGCGATCAGCGTGCGCAACAGGCTGCGCGCGCGTGAGTCGAGGTCGTGGCCATGCGGGTTGATCATGCTGTTGTAGCAATCCTTGAGACCCGACAGAAATAAGGTCTGCGCACGCGGCTTGCAAGTGGAACGTGTCCAGGAGCCATCCGGCTGCCGCTACAATCCCACCACCCCATCATCAACCTGCCCATGCTCACTTCGCTCTACGTCCGTCATTTTGCCGTCGTCGAAGCCGCCGAGGTCGCGTTCGGCCCGGGCCTGACCGTGGTCAGCGGGGAAACCGGGGCCGGCAAGTCGCTGCTGGTCGACGCACTGATGCTGCTGGCTGGCGCCCGCGCCGACAGTGGCATGGTGCGCACCGGCAGCGATCGCGCGGAGCTGGCGGCCGAGTTCGACCTGACCGACCTGCCCGAGGCCCGTGACTGGCTGCAACGCGAGGAACTGGACGAGGATGGCGGCTGCCAACTGCGCCGGGTGATTCGTGCCGAAGGCAGCTCCAAGGCCTGGATCAATGGCCGCCCCGCGAACGCCCGCCAGCTTGGCGACCTGGCCGCGCTGCTGGTCGAGATCCACGGCCAGCACGAGCACCAGGCACTGCTGTCGCGGTCGCACCAGTTGGCTCTGCTGGATGCCTATGCCGGTCACGACGACTTGCTGGCGCAGGTGCGCGACAGCGCCGTGCAATGGCGCGAACTGGGCGCGCGCATGCGCAAGCTCAGCGGTGGCGATGATCGCGACCGGCGCATCGAGCTGCTGCGCCATGAGATCGGCGAACTGGAAAAATGGGCGCTACCGCCCGCCGAACTGGAAGAACTCGAGGCGCACCACAAGCGCCTCGCCAACGCCGGCCGCCTGGCCGAAGGCACCGCCGGCGTGGTCGAACTGCTCGATGGCGACAGTGAATTCGCGTTGCGTCGCGCACTCGGCCGGGCGCATGCCGAACTCGGCAAGCTGGCGGCGCTCGACGGCAAGCTGACTCCGCTGCTGGAACTGCTGGACAACGCCGGCATCGAACTCGGTGAAGCCGCTGACGGCCTGGCGCGCTATGCCCAGGACGTCGATCTCGACCCGGAACGCTACACCGAAGTCGACAATCACCTGGCCCGCCTGCACGAGCTGTCACGTCGGCATCGGCTGCCGGTGGCCGAGCTGCACGAGCGACTGGCTGCGCTGCGCGCCGAGCTGATCGAGCTCGAGGGTGCCGGTGACGCACTGGAGCAGTTGGCGGCACAACGCCAGCGCCTGCAAGACGGTTACGCCAGCACGGCAGCCAGGCTCAGCGAGGCGCGTACGACAGCGGCCACCCGGCTCGGCGATGAGGTCAGCGTGTTGATGGCCGAACTGGGCATGGCCGGCGGCTTGTTGCGCGCCGAACTGGAACCGGCGGCCGGTGACGAACCGGATCCGCAAGGGGCGGAACGCTGCGAACTGCTGGTAAGCGCCAACCCCGGCCAACCGCTGCGCCCGCTGCGCAAGGTTGCCTCCGGCGGCGAGCTGGCCCGCATCAGCCTGGCGATCGAGGTCGCCACGCTGGGCAAGGACACCGTCGGCAGCATGATCTTCGACGAGGTCGACACCGGCATCGGCGGCGCGGTTGCCGAAGTGGTCGGACAGAAACTGCGCGCGCTGGGCGCCCAGCGGCAGGTGCTGTGCGTCACCCACCTGCCGCAGGTAGCCGCCCAGGGCCATGCGCACCTGCGGGTCAGCAAGCACAGCGACGGCGACTCCACCCGTACGCAGATCGAAAGGCTTGATGCGGCTGGCCGCCGCGACGAGTTGGCGCGCATGCTGGGTGGTGTCGAGATCACCCGCGAGACGCGGGCTCATGCGAAGCAGATGCTGGCGCGGGCGCAGACTGCCTGATGCGACGATCCGGCGTCACCCGGCCGGCGGCAACATCCCGCGCTCGGTCGCCATCCGGTACAGGTCCAGTTCCGAACCCGCACCCAGCTTGCCCATCAGGCTGGCGCGGTGAATGTAGACAGTCTTCTGGCCGATCCCCAGCTCCGCCGCCACCTGCTTCGGGGCACGGCCGCCGGCCAGCAGTAGAAACACCTCGCGTTCGCGCGTGGTCAGCCGGTTGATCGGATCCAGCGCCGCATTCGGCCGATCGGCCCGGCGCTGGCGCAAATCCGAACTGAGGAAGCATTCGCCCTGCATCACCGCGCGCAGGCCAGCGACCAGCTCTTCCGGCGCCACGCCCTTGGTGACGTAACCGCTGGCGCCGCGGCGTAGTGCCTCGGACACGTACGGTTCGCCATCGTGCATGCTCAATACCACGATGTGGGTTTGCGAGTGGACGCTGAGCAGATGTTCGATCAGCGGCAGCCCACTGCCGTCAGGCAAGGACAGATCCAGCGCGACCAGGTCAGGGCGCCAGTGACTGACCGCCTCGACCGCATCGTCGGCGTTGCGGCACTCGGCTACCACGTCGAGATCCGACTCCATCTCGATCAGCCGCTTGAAGCCCTCGCGAACGATGGCATGGTCATCGACCAGAACAATGCTGTACATCCCGTTACTTTACACAGGGACCTCACGGTTGTGCAGATCCGGCTTGCCGGCGACAAGGCCGACCATCACGCTGCAGTGCGCATGTAACATCCGCGCATGCGCCTGAAACCCCTACGCCTGCCCGACTCCGGCCCCTTGCTAGCTGCCGGCTACCTGCTGTTGTGGCTGCTGTTGTGGCTGACTGTGCAGCCGTACTGGATGCTGCCGTACGGCTTGCGCTTTGGCGCCCTGTTGCTCACCCCGGTTCGCTACTGGGGCTGGCTGCTCGGGGCTGAACTGGTCGCCACCGCCGGCATCGGCGTGGCCCATGGCCTGCCGCTGGGCTGGTTCGGTTTCGCTGTCGACGAATTGCCCGAGCCGCTGGTGATGGCCGCCGGCCTGTGGCTGCTGCGACGGTTCAACCTGCACGCCAGCCTGCACAGCCCGCAGGAGGTGACTCGCCTGATGCTTTCGGTGGTGCTGGTGGTGACCGCAACCACCGCCGTCGATGCAGCGCTGCTGGCGCTGGTCAGCACGCCGAGCTCACCCGAACTGATGATCCGCGTACTCGGCGAGGAACTGCTCAGCCATTACCTGGGCATCCTGCTGATCGTGCCGTTGATGATCATGCTGTTGCGTACCCGGATCGAACAACGCGCCTTGGCCAGCCTGTTCATGGATGGACTGCTGGTGATGTTGCCTTCCATGACGATCCTGCTGGTGCTGTCCGAACAGGCCGCGCCGCAACCGCAATTCGCCCGTGTACTGTCGTTGGCGCCGGTGTTGTTTTTCGCGTTCCGCCACGGCTGGCGTGGCGCCAGCCTCGCCATGCTGATCACCAGCCTCGGCATGACCCTGGTCGACCAGCACCTGGGCCATGCTCCGTCGAACGCCGCGGCCTACCTGTTCCTGGCGGTGGCCGGTACCGGTGCGCTGATGCTGGGGTCAGCCACCGATGCATTGCGCCGAAGCAGCGAGCGCGTCGCCGAGCAGAACGTCTACCTGGGCGCGGTCAACCGCCGGCTGGACCAGTTGGCCCATCAATTGCGCGACGCCGCCCGCGGCAACCTGCAGGCGGACGAGAACCAGCGCCGACACCTGGCTGCCGAACTGCACGACGAACTGGGCCAGAACATCACCGCGATCCAGACCCACGTGAAACTGGCCCAGGCGCGCCTGCACCAGGCCGGCATGGAGGACATCAGCACCTCGATCAATACCATCCTGGCGCACATGCGACGCGCCCTGCACCGCCTGCTGGATGACCTGCGCCCCGCCGTGCTGGATGAGTTCGGATTGCTGCGCGCCCTCGACGAAGGCCCGATCCGCGACCTGCTGAACACCGCCGGGATGGCCTACCGCACTGAATTGCACGGCGACCCGCGCCTGCTTGACGACGACACTCGCACCGCGATCTACCGGCTGGTGCAGGAAAGCGCGACCAATGCCGTCAAACACGCCAAGGCCAGCGAGTTCAGGCTGCGCCTGCGCATTGGCGAGCGCCAAGGCATCGCGGTGGCCTTGCTCGACCTGCGCGACGACGGCGCCGGCCTGCCCAGCCGACTGCCTCGAGGCGGCCGCGGCCTGCAAGGCATGCGCGACCGGGTCACCTCGCTCGGCGGACAGTTCCGCCTGCGCCCCGCCCCGGCCGGTGTCCACCTGCGAATTTTGCTGCGCGGCAACAACAATCCATCCGAGAGTAACCGGCAAAACTAGGAATTTTTCCGATACCGGAAACGTAAAGCCCTCGTTAGGATCCCTTCATCGATGTGGGGGAGCCACCATCGCAAGATGGTGGATCAGAGTCACCGTGGGGACGGGGGCTCTGAAACAACGGCAGGATGCCGTTTCGCCGCTACCTGGCGAGAGTCAAGGGCAACAGCGAGCCATTCGCATTGCCGGCCGACAGGTAGGGGAGCAGCCGCGGGCGGACAGGAGTCCTCCTCGCGGCTTTTTTATGCCCGCTTTCATCGCCCGGCATTCCCGCAGGACTCAAGACAGCGACTCTTCTAGTCTTTGCGAGAGGCACGCTGTTTCGGCCGCACGTACAGCACCAGGCTGTGGTCCTCGATCACGTAACCGTGCTTGGCCGCAATCTCGTGCTGCAGGCGCTCGATCTCCTCGCTGACGAACTCGATCACTTTCCCGCTGTCCACATCAATCATGTGATCGTGATGCTTGCCGCGATCGAGTTCGTAAACAGCCTGGCCACCTTCGAAATTGTGCTTGACGATGATGCCTGCCGCCTCGAACTGGGTCAGCACGCGATACACCGTGGCCAGGCCGATGTCTTCCTGGTGGGCAAGCAGTTTTTTGTAGACGTCTTCGGCGGTGAGATGCTGTGCCCCCTCCTCATCGAAGATTTGCAGGATGCGCATGCGCGGATGGGTCACCTTGAGGCCAACCCTGCGCAGCTCTTTGGTTTCCTGTTCCATGACCCACCCCCGCACACGGCGTTTTCGAGCCGGTAGTGTATCATCCGACACCTTCACGATCCGGACGCAACACGCATGCAAAAGCTGATTACCCTGCTGGTTTTCGCCGTGCTGGCGCTTTCCATTGCCGGCTGCCATATCGTCTACAAACCCGACGTGCAGCAAGGCAACCTGCTCGACAAGAAAACGGTGGATCAGCTCAAACCCGGCCTGACCAAGCACCAGGTATTGGTGCTGATGGGGACGCCTTCGGTGAGTACACCGTTCGACCAGAGTCGTTGGGACTACGTGTCGACCCTGTCGCACCGTGGTGGCGCCATGAAAGTGCGCACGTTCACCCTCACCTTCAACAACGACACCCTGGTGCGCACCGAGGGCGATTTCTTTGCGCAGGATGCCCAGCAGCTGGTCAAGGACAGCAAGAAGTACAACGCCGGCTATCCGGTCAATGAGACCCGGGGCGACAAGAACACGTCGCCGGACGACAAGAAGAATGATGGTGGCTTTGGCCAGGGCGGCAACCAGGGCAGCAACGACGGCCATTGATCGGGGTGGGTCACCCAGCCCGGCCGGCTTTCAGCGGGCGCGCCGACGGCGGGCCTCCATCGGATCAAGCAGCAGCGGCCGGTAGATCTCGATCCGGTCGCCTTCCCGCACGAGCCGGTCCGGCGTCACTTTTCGCGCGAAAATGCCAAGACGAGCCGGTTCGATCGCACCGTCCGGAAGCATGGCGGCAATCCCCGAGGCATCGATCGCCTGCATCACCGTGCTGCCCTCGGCCAGCGCGGCCCGACGCTGGATCGGTCGCTCCGCCCCCGCGTAAACCACCTCGACGCGGATCGTGCGCTCAGCCATAGACACGCTCGGCTTCGCGGCAGAAGTCATCCACCATGCGTCCGGCCAGCCCCTGGAAACCCAGCTTCAGCGCGCTGCCACCAAGTCGGCCGGCATAGTCGAAATCCAGCGCAAACGCGACCTTGCAGCCGGCATCGCCGAGGGCGATGAAGTCCCACACGCCTTCAAGGCTGCGGAACGGGCCGTCGACCAGGTCCATCCGCAGGCGCTGCGGCGGATCGATCGTGTTGCGCGTGGTGAAGCTCTGGTGGAATCCGGCAAACTTGAGATCCAGCCGCGCCACCAGCACATCCTCCTTGCGCTCGATGACCTCGGCAGCGGCACACCAGGAGAAGCGCTTTGGGTATGCTTCAACTTCATTGACCAGGTCGAACATCTGCGCCGGCGAATACTTCACCAACGCGCTGCGACGAATTTCGATCACGGCAACCTCTTCACATCACGCTTGGTTTGGCCCGGTATGCGGCGGAATCGGCATCAGGGCAACAAGGCCCGAGTTTAACGGACATGGCCAAGGCGAAGGACAAAGACAACAAGGGTGGCGGCACCATCGCGCTCAACAAGCGCTCGCGTTTCGAGTACCACATCGACCAGCGCTTCGAGGCCGGCATCGCCCTGCAAGGCTGGGAGCTGAAGGCACTGCGCGCTGGCCGGATCAACTTCGGCGACAGCTACGCGGTCGTCCTGAAGAACGAGATATTCCTGATCGGCACCTCCATCCCGCCGCTGATCAGCGCCTCCACCCACGTCATCGCGGAAGATCGACGCACCCGAAAATTGCTGTTGCATCGGAAGGAAATCGATCAACTGGTCGGCGCCGTCGAGCGCAAGGGCTACACCCTCGTGCCCACCGCGATGTACTGGAAAGGCAACAAGGTGAAAGTCGAGATTGGCCTCGCTCGCGGCAAGCAGGAACACGACAAGCGCGATACGGAAAAACAGCGTGACTGGCAGATCGAGAAGCAGCGCACGATGCGTTCGCACAATCGCGCCGCCTGACTCCGCCACGACAAAACCACAAAAAAAACCCCCGATCGCTCGGGGGTTTTGCATTGGTGGAGGTGGCGGGAGTCGAACCCGCGTCCGAAGGCGTTAAATGCCCGGATCTACATGCTTAGCTCACCGTTCGATCTCGTTCCGCGACAAGCACGGTGGGCGAAGCGCACCGCGGAACCAGCCTGATTGATTTAGCCTAGAACCGCCAGGCGGCAGCGTTCGGCGATCTCATGATAATGACCCTACACCGACGAGCATGAGCACAAGTGGGTTCGGGGCTTACGCCTTAAGCGGCGAGAGCGTAGTTGTCGTCGTTGGCAACTATGAGTTTGCTGCTGGATTAACGAGGAAAGCTGCCCCCTCGGCATGCACCAAGTCATCTCACTACCCCCGTCGAAGCCAGGACACCCCCGGGGAAAACGATATAACCACGCCAGTATATGGGGGCAATGGCCACCACAGCAATGTCGCCCGATGCTGTCAGCGTGAAACACGCGATATCGGACGCACGCTGCGCAAACATTGAGCATTCCCGAGCGCAGTGTTGTTCACGCGTTAAAGCAACGTCTATACTTGGTGGCTTATATGACCCTGTACCCGTCGCACTCGTGGGAATGATCTCGATGACTCGATTGCAATTGCTTGGCCTGGCCGTGGCCACAGCCCTCTTCGCCGCCACCAGCGTTCACGCTGAAGGTGACAAGGCTGCCGGACGCAAACTCATTTACACGTGCGCTGGTTGCCATGGGATACCTGGCTACACCAACGCCTACCCGCAGTACCCGGTGCCGAAGATCGCCGGCCAGAACGAGCAGTACATCATCAATGCGCTGCAGGGTTACCAGAACGGCGACCGCAAGCACCCAACCATGGATGCGCAGGCGCAGAGCCTGTCCGCAACGGACATCCAGAACATTGCCGCCTATCTTTCCAGTCTCGCCAAGTAAGTTGCCAAGGACCTCCCGCATGAAACGTGCGATTACCCTGCTTTCATTCGGCGCCATCCTGGCGTTCGCTTCCACCCAGCTGCTTGCCACCGGCAACGCCGAGAACGGCAAGCAGAAGGCAGCCACCTGCTTCGCCTGCCACGGTGTCGACGGCAATTCGATCGACCCGCAGTACCCGCGCCTCGCCGGCCAGTACAACCTGTATCTGCAGCGCGTGCTGCACGAGTACAAGGGCGGCCAGCGCAACAACCCGATCATGAAAGGCATGGTAGCCACGCTGTCCGACCAGGACATCGAGGACGTTGCCACGTACTTCTCCAGCCTGCCGAGCAAGCTCGATACGCTGAAGGGCCACATCAGCGGCGACAAGTAAACCTGCTGCCGCGCTGCATGAAAACAAAGGCCCGCTTCGGCGGGCCTTTGTTTTTGCGCGATCCGGACTTGGTTCAGGCAATCGCTGACTTGCCTTCGGCCTTGCTGTAGTAAGGCTTTTCGCCGACGGCGTGGTTGGTGGCGTCGCGTACCGCGGTGATTTCCGGCACCCGCTCGCGCAAGGTCTTTTCCACGCCTTGCTTCAGCGTCACGTCGACCATGCCGCAGCCATGGCAGCCGCCGCCGAACTGCAGCAGCACCGCACCGTCGGCGTCGATCTCCAGCAGACTGACCCGGCCGCCGTGCGAGGCCAGCTTCGGATTGATCTCCGCCTCCAGCACGTAGCGCACACGCTCGATCAAACCCGCTTCTGCCCCCGGTACGTTGCCCTTGATCTTCGGCGCGCGGATGTTCAGCTGGCCACCGGTGGCATTCGGCTCGAAATCGATACTGGCGTGGTCCAGCCAGCTGGCGCTGTCGCCGTCGACATGGAAGTCGAAGCCGGCGCACTCGATCGTCCACTCGCCACCGGCTAGGTCCGCGGGTTCGCAGAATTCCAGCTCGCAGTTGGCCGCTGGCGTGCCCGGCGAGGTCACCCGCAGGCGGATGCCCAGCCCGTCGATGCCCTGTTGTGAGAGAAGCCGCAGAAAGTGTTGCTGCGCGCGTTCTGAAATGTCGATCATGCCTGCTCCAGTGTCACCAAACGGGCGCCCGTAAACCTTACCGGCGATACAGCACCATTTTAGTCCTGTTTCAAGTTCCATGCGCGCTTTGACATTTGCGTGCACAACTTCGACGCTTCGCATCCCAAGACTTTCAGCCCTGATGGAGATCCCCATGAACGCGAACGACCTGGCCACCCGGCACTGCCAAGCGCTCAAGGGCAAGGAACACGCGCTGGGCGCCGGGCAAGTGGCCGAGCTGTTGCAGTTGCTGCCGTCGGGCTGGCAACTGCGTGGTGACGGTGCGGCCATCGTCAAGGACTTCAAGTTTGCCGACTTCCATCACACGCTGGGCTTCATCAACGCGGTGGGCTTCATGGCCAACCAGGAAGACCACCACCCGGACCTCGAAGCCGGTTACGGTCATTGCCAGGTGTTGTGGTCGACCCACGACGTCGGTGGGCTGTCGCTGAACGACTTCATCTGCGCCGCGCGGGTCGAGGCCCTGCTGGCGCGCTGATCAGAAGTCGGTACGCGATTTTTCCTTCATCCACAGCAGCCGCTTGCCTTTCACCGACAGCACGTCGAGAAAATCCTTCAGATCGTCCGGCAGCGGCGCGGAAAAGCTGTAAGCGCGCCCGTCCAGGTCGAAGCTCATGTGCGAGGCGTGCAGGAACATGCGGCTCAAACCCATCTCGCGGAAGCGCTTGTTCATCTCGCGGTCGCCGTATTTCGGGTCGCCAGCCAGCGGATGACCGATATGTGCCGCATGCACGCGGATCTGATGGGTGCGACCGGTGCCCAGCGTGGCCTGCATCAGGCGGGCGCTCGGGTACTGCTCCATTTCCCGGAAAAACGTCAATGACGGCTTGCCGTTGTCGGCCACCCGTACCATCCGTTCGCCGCCCTGCATGACCGATTTCAGCAACGGCGCGTTGACGTCGAACTTCGCCTTGGACGGGTGACCGAGCATCAGGCACAGGTATTGTTTGGTGACTTCGCCGGCGCGGATCGCCGCCTGCAGACCGGTCAGCCCGGCCCGGGTGCGGGCAAACACCAGCACGCCGCTGGTATCGCGATCCAGCCGATGCACCAGCTCCAGGTGTTCCTGTGGCCGGGCCGCGCGCAGCAACTCGATTGCGCCATGGCTGACGCCGCTGCCGCCGTGGCTGGCGACGCCGGACGGCTTGTCGATGACCAGGAAATGCTTGTCCTCGAAAATGATCGAATCGGCCACGGATGCCACCAGACCGCTGGCCGGCGCACGCCCCTCCGGTCGTTCCGCCACCCGCACGGGTGGAATGCGCAGCGTGTCACCGTCAGCGAGACGGGTATCCGGCTTGGCCCGCTTGCCGTTCACGCGTACCTGGCCGGTACGCAAAAGCCGATAAATCATGCTCTTGGGCACGCCCTTGAGCAGGGTCACCAGTGCATTGTCGATGCGCTGGCCGTCCCGCTCGGGACCGATCGCGACTTGACGTACACCGTGAGGTGCGTCAGGGGAAGTTGCCGTCTGCATTGAAAAAAACCTGCTTAAATAGGATACTCGGCGGGCGCTACATTCTGCCCATCGAAGTCTGGATCGGGTCGAGTGCCCGCCCGTAACGTCGGCGAGGATTGCTCCGGTTGCCTTCTGGCCGCCGGTAGCGACTCCCTTTCATCGTAACGGTTTGGGTTGCTGTTTGTCCGATGCCATTGCGGGATCGGGGCGGCGGGCGCAGCTGACCGAATCATCCCGACGCCGGAAACGGTGCCGTTTTTTTGCCGCTTAACCGCAGCGGCGCGATCCCCGGCAGGCCGCCATTGTGGCGCCACCGTGGCGCGCGACGCGCGGCCAAGCCGAGGATTACCACCATGAAACGTATGTTGATCAACGCGACTCAGCGTGAAGAGTTGCGCGTGGCCATTGTCGATGGCCAGAACCTGTACGACCTGGACATCGAAATCCCTTCACGGGAACAGAAAAAGTCCAATATTTACAAGGGTCGGATCACTCGAGTTGAGGCTTCACTCGAAGCCTGCTTCGTCGAGTATGGCGCCGAACGCCACGGCTTCCTGCCGCTGAAGGAAATCTCCCGCGATTACTTCACCGCGGGCATGGACCCGCACAAGGCGAACATCCGCGAACTGATCAAGGAAGGTCAGGAAGTCGTCGTTCAGGTGGAAAAGGAAGAACGCGGCAACAAGGGCGCTGCCCTGACCACGTTCATCAGCCTGGCCGGCCGCTACATGGTGCTGATGCCGAACAACCCGAAAGCCGGCGGCGTCTCGCGCCGGATCGAGGGCGAGGACCGGCAGGCGCTGAAGGAAGCGCTCGACCACGTCACCGTGCCTGACGACGTCGGCCTGATTGTGCGCACCGCCGGCCTCGGCCGCGACGCCGAAGAGCTGCAGTGGGACCTGGACTACCTGCTGCAGTTGTGGAAGTCGATCTCCGAAGCGGCCAACAAGCAGAAAGCGCCGTTCCTGATCTATCAGGAGTCGAAGCTGTTCATCCGTGCCCTGCGCGACTACCTGCGCAGCGACATCGGCGAGATCCTGATCGACGACGAGCCGCTGTACAACGACGCCCGCGACTTCATGCAGCAGGTGATGCCGAACGCGCTGCGCAAGCTCAAGCTGTACCGCGACGACACCCCGTTGTTCACCCGCTACCAGATCGAGACGCAGATCGAGAGCGCGTTCGATCGCCAGGTACGCCTGCCGTCGGGTGGTTCGATCGTGATCGACCAGACCGAGGCGCTGACCGCGATCGACGTCAACTCGTCCAAGGCGACCAAGGGCAGCGACATCGAGGAAACGGCGTTCAACACCAATTGCGAGGCCGCGGTGGAAATCGCCCGCCAAGCGCGCATCCGCGATGCCGGCGGCCTGCTGGTGATCGACTTCATCGACATGGATAGCCCGAAGCACCAGCGTGAAGTGGAAGATCGCCTGAAAGACGCGCTGAAACTGGACCGCGCCCGCGTACAGATCGGCCGGATCTCGCGCTTCGGTCTGCTCGAGATGTCCCGCCAGCGACTGCGCCCGAGCCTCGGTGAGGCGACCCAGATCACCTGCCCGCGCTGCGAAGGTCACGGCCACATCCGCGGCGTGGAATCGCTGTCGCTGTCGACCCTGCGCCTGATCGAAGAACATGCGATGAAGGACAACACCGGCCAGGTGCTGGTGCAGGCGCCGAGCAGCGTCGCCAACTTCCTGCTCAACGAGAAGCGTGCCAGCGTGGTCGAGATCGAACTGCGCCACAAGGTGCACGTGATGATCGTTGCCGACGAGAAGCTGGAAACCCCGCATATCGAGATCCAGCGCATCCGCGAAGCGGACATGGGCGAACACAGCAAGCCCAGCTACGAACGCCTGACCACGGTGGAAACTGCCGAGCTGCCGAAGATGGGCCAGGCCCTGGGCAGCGGCGAACAGCCTGCGGTGAGCGGTATCGTGCCGTCCAGCCCGGCCCCGGTGCGCGAGGAAATTGTCACGCCGGTCGCTGCTCCGCAGCCTGTCGCGCGCCGCCAGCCTGCTGCTGCCCCGGTGGCCCGTACTGCGCCGACCGGCGGCGTCATTTCGCGCCTGCTGGGTTGGTTCCGCAGCGCGGAAGCGGCTGCTCCGGCATCGACGCCAAAGCACGCCGACAACAACAGCAACGACGGCGGCAACCGCAATCGCCGTGACGAGCGCGGCAATCGCGGCGGCAACACCGCGACTGCGTCGTCCTCGCGCCAGCCGCGGCGCGAAACGACGCAGCAGCCGAAAGCTGCTGCCCAGCAGCAGGCCCGCAGCAACCGCCAGCGCAACAACGAGGCGCAGTCGCGTCCGTCGCAGCAGGCCCAGACGCAGGCCGTCAAGGCGGAGCGTCAACCCAAGCCGGCCGCAGCTGAAAACAACCAGGCACGAACCGAGCGCAAGCCGAGCCCGCAGCAGCAGCCGAAGGCCGAACGGCAGTCTCGTATCGTCACCGATGAACGCCCCACCACTGCCGCTCCGCTGGATGACGCAGCCAAGGAAGCCGAGTTGCTGCTCACGCCGCTGGCCGAGTCGACCGCGCCGGAGTCCGCTGACAACGCAGCGGATACCGAAGGCAGCCAGTCACGCCGTCGCCGGGGTCGTCGCGGTGGCCGCCGCCGGCGCCGTCATGACGAGACCGGCGCGAGCGGTACGGACGTCGACAACGAGCAGGCGCAGGCGCTCGATGACGAAGATCGCGACGAAGATGCCACCGCTGCTCCGGCAACGGGTAGCCAGGCAGTACGCAGCGAACAATCGCCGCGTGAATCGCTGCCCGCGGCTGCCGCTGTCGCCAGCAACAACGCGACCGACGATGCCATCCATGCAGTTGCTCCCCTGGTTCGTCAGCCGGTTGTTGCGCAGTCAATCGAACAGCCCGTCGCTGCCCCGGTCGACAGCCAGCCCAAGCCGTTCGTCACGGCCGCGGTGGCAATGGTCAGTGCCGCGGCGCCGCCCGCTACGGCATTCAACCTGCCAACTCTGCCGCCGATCCCGAACCAGGGGCAATCTGCAGCGGCAACGACCTCAGCCGAGCGGGACACCGTCAGGATCACTCCAGCACCCGCCCACGCGCCGATTCCGTCTGCGCCGCCGGCTGCCGCGGCCGGTGTGGATACTCCCGCTGCAAAGGTCGAAGCTGCTCCCGTGGCACCGGCAGTCATCACGACGGTTGCCGCGGCTCCGACGACGGTCAGTCGACCGACTCCTGATGCGGACCAGCTGACGGCCCAACCGACGACGGCGCGACCGGCCCCGGCTCCGACAGGCCCGACAGTCGCGGCCCCTGTGACTGTCGCTCCGGCTACGCCGGTGGTAACGCCGACAACCCCGGCTGTCCATCAGGACGACCATGCGGTCAGCGTGACGGCACCGGCGCTCACGGCCGGCGCTTCTGAGAAGCCGACAGCAGCCAACCCCATAGCCTCGCTGCCACTGCCCAAGCAAGGCGACTTGCTGACCCAGCCGGTCCCTTCTCATCCGGCAAAGCCGACGATGCCGGCTGACGAGGAAAGCGAACCCGCGTCGCCGCTGTCGCACGACGAGTCCGACGCACACAAGAGTGACTCACACGGCTGAGTCATCACGACATCGCGTCACACAATGAAAAACCGGACTCGCGTCCGGTTTTTCATTGTGGCGAGTCACGACGCGGCGATGCGGTCGTCGCGTCAGTTACCGACGTGATGGTTCGGCGTATCGATCAATCCGTGCACCGTCATCAGATGGGCCAGGCTGAGCACATGGTCCACGCGCAGCTTCTCCATCAGGCGTTGCTTGTAGGTGGATACGGTTTTTGGACTCAGGTTGAGCTGCTCGCCGATGATCGTCAGCGGCTTGCCGCGAACCAGCATCATCGCCACCTCGAGTTCGCGGCTGGATAGCACGTCGAACGGTGAGGCGCTGCCGTCGAGGGTGGCCAGCGCAAGCTGCTGCGCGACTGCCGGGGCAAGATAACGACGGCCCCCGGCCACCTGGCGCACGGCAGACACCAGTTCATCGGCGCTGCAGCCCTTGGTCAGGTAGCCGAGCGCGCCTGCATCAAGCAGGCGCTTGGGGAAACGCGCGTCATCGACCACCGTCACGATGACGACATGCGTGGACATTTTCGAGCGGCAGACGCGCTCGGTGAGCTCGATCCCGCTCATGCCAGGCATGTGCACGTCGACCAGGGCGATGTCCGGCGCCAGCGTCCGGATCAGATGCAGGCCATCTTCGGCACTGCCCGCTTCGCCGCTGACGCGGATGTCCGGCTGTTGCTGCAAGATCATTCGAAAGCCGGTGCGAACCAGCTCGTGATCGTCCACCAGGACCACATTGATCACTTGACGCCCTCCTTGGTTGGGCTGGATGAAATTAGGCTGCACGACGCCTCATTGCAAGCAGTTCGGTACTTCCGTTGTATGGCACGAGATCCGGCGCATCTGCGGCGCGCAGGTACGCTGGCGCGGCATCATGGCGTGATAGGGACCCCAAGCCAAAAGTTGCTCAGGCGGCCAGCGCGTCGGCCGCGTTGCTTTTGCTTTCGTCGTCGTCGTCGGCATATTGCGCCAGCACGATCGTGGAAAGCGAGCCCGGCATTTCCACCCGGACCTGTTGCCCGAGGCGCTGATGCTCATCGCGAGCCATTTCCCGGGCAAGCTTGATTGCCGCCTCCAGCTGCAGGTCATTGAACAACGTGATCCGGCAGCGGCAGACACGCCAGTTACCCGTGGCCGATTGCTCCAGCGAAATCGCCACCATGACACCCCCTCCCCCTTCCAGTGAGGAACCACCTGGCAGCGACACGACCGATCGGTCATCCGATGCCTCCATCGTCGGGGCACAATGTGTCATGGTCGCAAGGCTGGATATGTCGGCCACCACCCACAAGCATTGTGCGGGAAGCACGGCGCGGCTACCCGGCTGGCTGCCCGATGTTCGGAACACCCCCCCTGTTGGTTCGAGTCCCCTCTTGGGCACCAATACAGGGTTTCAATGAGCAATCGCTGAAACCGCAGCAGACAGGAAAACCGCCAGTTGGCGGTTTTTTTGTATGCACGGTGATATCAGCCGCCCCGTTGGGCTCTCGATGGGGCCCAAGAGGAGACCCGAAAGATACTTCATGCAATTGATTTTACACGAGTAAATTCGTAGCTCTCGCCACTACATGCCCACTTGCCTACCCAAAAGTTATTGCTACACCTGTTTCCGCAGTTCCGGATGCTAATTCAATGGCGGGGACTTTTGGGTAGGGAGGTGGGTAGGAAGTCCCCGGCAGCGGGTCAGGCTGCCAGCGGCGGTTGGGGTGTAGCGCGTGCGTCCATTCGATCAGTGATCCACTGCGCGATCTCGGCGCGCATCCATCCAACAGAAGACAAGCCTAGCTTCACTTGCTGCGGAAACTCGCCCAGCTTCATCAGTCGGTAGATGCTGGGGCGGGACAAGCCTACTGACTGCAAGACCTCGGGTAGCCGGATGATGGCCGGCAAGATGGGCGGGACTGGCGCGGTGGTTTGCTGCTGGTTGCTGCTGGTGTTGTCGTTCATGCTGTCATTCCTTCGCGCACGGCAAGGCAGCCGCTGGACTGGCTGCTGTGCCCTGCTGGGTGGTGTGGTGTCGACGGGGGTGTGGCGTGGTGGCGCCGGGGTGCTACGGGGGGTCTGCGCGGACTTCAATCGCTCATATACCCCTGCGGAAATCTGCGGTGAACCTTTTGGTCTCCCTCGGCTCACTGCGGCGCGTTGGTGGCCTGCCCGGTAGTGCGGAGGGCCGTGGGGTGCCTGCTGTTCTCCATGGTCTCCAGCGGTGTGCTACGGCGCTTCCGTCGGCGGCGGGGTGCGGCGTTCGCTGCCGGTGTGATTCCTGCTGCTCGCAGTGCGTCGGTGGTGGGGAACCAATCGGAGGCAGCGAACCATGCGCGGCCGGGGTAGGTCGTCAGGTTCTCGGAGCGCAGATTCAGTGTGTTGCCGTCATTGCAACGGACGCGCTCACCGTTGCCGGCATCGGCCAGCAAGCGAGCTACGGGAATCATCCGGCCGCGTCCCTCGCGGGTGTATGCGCAGAGCGTTACATAGGCGCTCCCGCGCCCGTCTTCGGTGTACTGCCAATGCCGGGAGAAACCTGCATCCATCAGTCGCCGGTAGTCCTCGACGTACAAGGTGGCCCGCTGGTTGCTGTTCGCCAATGCCACGTGCGCAAGCCGCTGGCCGTCTGCGTCGGTGGTGTATTCGGGTGCTGCCTGCTGTTTCTTCATGCGGTCGTTCTCTCTATGGAATAGCCGCCCGTCACCGTCTGCGAGGCAGGCAGTGAAGGGGGTGTATGGGTGGGTGGTGGGTGTTGCTGGTGGGTGTCTGCTACAACCAGCCAGCGAGTGGCCGGCGTCGGCGGTGTCTCACTGCGACAGCTGGCTGGTGGTGTCTCACTGCGACAGCTGGGTGTCGCAAACCCCGTCACTGGTGCGACAGTGGGCCGCTATCTGGTGCCGTTTCTGCGGGTCAGTAATCGGCGTCGGCGTCAGCGGTTTCCCGCGCAAAGTCTGCGGCGTCTTCGTTGACGGTATCCATCAGTACCTCGCTCTCGTGGAGCTGCAACCCGAGCCGGATTTCCTCGACGGTGAATTGGTCGATTAGCGCGCCGTACTTTTTGGCGAACTGTTCGGCGTTGTGTCGTGTGATCTGTTCCACATTCATCTCCTCTGCGTCCTGTGTCCATCCATCAGGCCCTCGGCGTACACGGGGCCACCTCGGCCAACCGGTGCCCGGATCAAGGTGACCCTCGTGGTCCTTCGGGTTCACCTTTGGCAGCGTGCGCAACATCCGCTGCACCGTGTCTTTCCCGATGCCGAAACGGCCGGCGACGGTCCGGAAGGATTCGCCCGTGGGCAGCCCTTTAGCTCCTCTGTGCGTCACTGCGGCCAGGTATTGCCACGCGGCATCCCGCCTCTGTTCGGGGTGCATCTCCAGCGCCCTCTCTGCGCAGTTGACCAGCTTGGAAACCAGCACGGCCTCCCGGTGGCTCATGGGCAACACGCGGGCCGGTATGGTCTCCCGCTTCGCCAGTCGATACGCCTTCAGGCGGTGGTGACCGTCGGCTACGAACAGGGCGCCGCCGATGTCTGCCGCAAACACGGGTTCAAGCTCGGTGGTGTGTGCTGCTTCCAGTGCAAGCCGCAAGGTGCCGGCGTGCTCCTCGCTGCGCCTCTCGACTCTCATCTGTTCTCTGAGGGGAACCATGCGGGCCTCGCGGGGCTGCAATGCTTCGTCGGTGTTCAGTGCCTTCAGTGGCAGGTGTTGCACCTCGGCGGCCTGAAGCCGCTGAAGTACCCGTTCAACGTCCATCGCCCAGCGCCTTCACTTCCGGGTGCGTGTGAATCAGATACTTCAGAATCTCGGCGTTGCCGGTGTCCCTGCGGATGAAGCTTTCCAGCTTCCGCTGAAAGCCCTTCAGGCGGTCGAAGGTGGGCACGTCGAAGGCGATGGTGCGGATGTTCAGCGGCTCGCTCAGTGCGATGGCTGCGGCCAGTGCTACGGGGTCGAAGTCGATCATGCGTGGTGTCTCTCTGCGGTCGGTGGTGGTGGGTGTGTCCGAATGACGGGCACGGCAAGGCGCCGGGGGCCGCTGGGGTGCCCTCGGGTGGTCATGGGTGGTGCGGGGTGTGGTCTGTGGTGGTGTGGTCGGCGGCGTGAGTGTTCAGCGGCAGGGGCCGGCTGCGCCGTTCCCTTCTGTGATGATGACCACTTAATTCTCGGGCAGTCTCAGGCCGGCACGGGCGGCGCTGTGGCGTCTCTTTCGGTGATGTTGACGACTATATCCATTCACCATACACATCAAAGGCTTGCAGCCGCTTCGCCGTGATGTATCCCGCTATCGGGTTGCATCCCGCCACGGGTTGATTTTTCCGGTCTATCCTCCCGCCGCCGCTGCGCTCAGACCGCCACGCTGCGGCATCCTCGAACGGCGGGCAAGCAAGGAGAAGCGTGTGTCTCATTTGAATCTGCGGCTGTGCGGTCGGGCCTTCACCATCCAGCGACGCGGCTGTGATCCCGTGAACTTCGGCGAATGGTTCGGCCGTGCGACGCTGGCGGCTGGTTGCACCCTGTACGCCATCGGGCCGTGTGTGCTGTACGCGGAGCGCAGCAAGGGTGGTGCCAGTGTGCCCCGGTTCGGGCTGGCGCTGGGGCGGTTCGCGTTGGCCTTCTAAACGGCCGAATGGTGGCCGCTGGTATCCTGCTGGCGGCTGCCGTGTTTCCGATGCAAAACGACAGATCAAGACAGACGGACAGCAAACCATAGACGCGGGGGCGTGGCTTTTACGCCTTCCGCTTGAACTCGACCACGTTGCCGCCTTTCAGCTTGTCCAGATGGTCGGCCCATGCCTGCATGACGTCCCGGCGCTGCTCCTTGAACTTCACCCGCGCGTAGGCTGCTTCAATCTCGTCCTTCGGCGCATGGGCAAGCTGTGCCTCCAACACGTCCACGTCGATGCCCAGCCGCTCACGGCCTAGCGTGCGCAGTGATGCCCGGAAGCCGTGAGTGGTGTGTACACCCTGAAAGCCCATATCCCTGAGCGCCTTGCTCAGCGCATCGCGGGACAGGTGCGGCGTCTTCTGCCGGGCCTGTGGTGGGAAGACGTGTTCCTCACCCGCACTCCTCGCGTGCATCTCCCGCAACACCTCCAGCGCCTGCTCCGGCAGCGACGTGCTGTAATCCTGCCCGGTCTTCATTCGGTTGCTGCCGTCCGGCTCCTTGCCCGGAATCTTCCACTCCCCTGCCTCCAGGTCAATCTCTGACCATCGCGCGCTTGCAACCACGCCAGACCGCATGACGGTCAGAGCTGCCAAGGTCAGCGCCGCACGAACCACGCGGTTCCCGTGGGCATCAATGGCGCGCATGACTTCGCCCAGCTTGCCCTCGTCGTCGGTGACGGCCGGCATGTGTCCGCTGCGGAAGGTGGGCAGGCTCCGGGCAAGCCTGAGCGCGCTTTCATCCGGCCGCAGTCCCTCGTTGATCGCATGATCCACGATGCTGCCGACGTACTGCCGGGCCTTCCGGGAAAGCTGTGGTGTCTTGGCTGCCATCTCGATCAGCATGGGCCGCACGTCTTTGGTTTCCAGCGTGCGCATGTCGGCATCGCCCAGCTTCGGCACAAGGTAGGAGTCCACGACAAGCCGCGCCTTCCGGTACGTTTCGGCTGCCCAGCTTGGCCGCTTCTCTGCCAGCCAGCGGCCCGACACGGCGCTAAAGGTGGCCTGCAATGCCCGCGTGTCGGCCAGCTGCTCCGCATTGGCGGCCATCGCTGCGGCCTGCTGAATCTTCCGCACGCCTTCGGTTGCTCTTCCCTGCCTTGCGTCTCGCTGTGCTTCCACGGCTCGCACACGCGCCTGCGCGAGACTCATTGCCGGGTAGTGGCCGATGATGGCCGGAGCTGGCCGCGATCCATCGGGGAGCCGGCAGCGGACTGTCCACGCCTTGAGCCCTGCTGTACTCACTGCGAGAGACAACCCATTGCCATCGGAGAGTGCATACGGCTTGGCTTTGGCGCGGGCTCTGCTGATTTGTGTCTCTGTAAGCGGGACAGCGAGGCGGGGCATAACGTGAGACCATGTTGGGTAGGAATAACCGCCAACATACCCAAAAACCTACCCAAAAGTCCAAGCTTTCCCGAGACGACGCAAGACCGTTAGAAACAAAAAACCCCGCTTCTCTGCGGGGTTTCGTGTGATCCAGAGACTTCGTGAGACTCCCTGAAACTGTCAAATGGTGCCCAAGAGGGGACTCGAACCCCTACGACTTGCGTCGCTACCACCTCAAGGTAGTGCGTCTACCAGTTCCGCCACCTGGGCAGGTGTATTGCTCAGTGCTTGGCCGGCGGCTTGGTGGCTGCCGGCACCTCGCCCTGACTCTGGGTCGGGGCGGGGGTTGCCGCCGGCGCTGCGGCCGGGACGGCGTTGTTGTTTGCGGCAGGAGCCGCCGACGGTACTTCCGAGCCGGCGGCCGGCGTTGCCTTGCCCGCAGCCGGTTTGTCGGCGAGCGCGGCCATCACGCCCAGATCTTCCGTATTGGTGTGCGGCGCCCCGTTGCCATGCAGGTAGATGCCCATGCCAAGGCTGAGCAGGAAGAACAAACCCGCAAGCACGCCAGTGGCACGAGTCAGGAACGTGGACGAACCACGCGCACCGAACACCGTGGCCGACGCGCCGCCACCGAAGCCCGAGCCGGCATCGGCGCCAGCGCCGTTCTGCAGCAGGATCAGCACGATCATCGCCGCAGCGATCAGAATGTAAAACACGCTGAAAATGACGAACATAAGGTTTCTATTGAGCCTGTAGCGCCTGATGCGCCGCGGCGCAGATTCCAAGGAAGTCGGATGCGGTCAGAGAGGCACCGCCGATCAGCCCTCCGTCCACGTCCGCCTGCGCGAACAATTCCGCGGCATTGGCCGCCTTGACGCTGCCGCCGTAAAGCAGTCGGGTCAGACGGGCAATCATAACATCTTCTTTTTCCAGTTGGCTACGAATGAAGGCATGCACTTGCTGTGCCTGCTCCGGGCTGGCGGTGTGGCCGGTGCCGATCGCCCAGACCGGCTCGTAGGCGATGACCGCGGTGTCGAAACTGGCCACGCCATTGAGCGCCAGCACGGCCCGCAGCTGCCGTGCGATGACCGCCTCGGTTTCACCGGCTTCACGCTGCTCCAGGGTCTCGCCCACGCACAGGATCGGCGTCAGGCCGCCGGCATGGGCCGCGGCAAACTTGCGCGCGACCAGTTCGTCGTCTTCGCCGTGATACTGGCGGCGCTCGGAATGCCCGACCAGCACCCAGCGCGCGCCAATGTCCGCCAGCATGGCGGCAGAGACTTCGCCGGTATATGCGCCCTGCCCCTCATGCTCGCTGACGTCCTGCGCGCCCACGCCCAGACCGGAGTCGGTGTGCTGCCAGGCCAGTTCGGCCACGTACGGAAACGGCGGGAATACGGCCACATCGATATCGTCCGGCATGCCGGTGGCGATGTCGTTCACCAGGGCCTTGGCCATCGAACGGCTGCCGTGCATTTTCCAGTTGCCGGCGACGAATTTCTTGCGCATGTGCTGCTTCCGTTGCGGTCAAACCGCAAGCTTACCGACGGCCCCGGATATGGGCAAACCCGCACTGCCTACTGGCGCCGATCGGCCGGCCCGGTCAAGAATGACGATTCGCCACATGGAACGCCGCATGCCGCCTCCCCGCCCGCTCAGCCTGATCACCGGTGCCTCGTCCGGCATCGGTGCCGCGTTTGCCCGGCAACTCGCCGCGCTCGGCCACGACCTGGTGCTGACCGCGCGCCGCGCCGATCGGCTGGAAGCTCTCGCCACTGAACTTCGCGGACAACATGCCATCCAGGTTACCGTGCTGCCGCACGACCTCGCTGACCCAGCCACGCCACGGGCACTGTGCGATGCACTGGAACAGCGTGACCTGCAGGTCGACTGGTTGATCAACAATGCCGGGTACGGCGTGCCCGGCACCTTCGTCGCCAACGACTGGGCCACCCACGCGGACTTCCTGCAGGTACTGCTGACCGCGCCCACCGAACTGGCCTGGCGCTTGCTGCCCGGCATGCGCCAGCGTGGCCATGGCCGCATCATCAACGTCGCCTCGCTCGCCGGGCACGTCCCGGGCCCGGCCGGACATACCCTGTACGCCGCCAGCAAGGCCTATCTGATCAAGTTCTCGCAGTCGCTGGCGCTGGAAAACCGTGCGGCCGGGGTGAATGTCTGCGCGCTCTGCCCCGGCTTCACCTGGTCGGAATTCCACGACATCACCCGCACCCGCGACAAGATGGACAAACTGCCCGGCTTCATGTGGCTGAGTGCGGAAGAGGTGGTGCATCAGGGCATCGCGGCGGTCGAACGCGGCGACGCCGTGTACATCCCGGGCCAGGTCAACCGCACCATCAAGGCCGTCATCCAGTTGCTGCCGGACCGGCTGGCCATGTGGCTTTCCGCACGGGAGTCGAAACGCTACCGGAATACCCAGATCTAGCTTCGTGGATTTGCGTCGTCGGCTACCGTTTTCCCGCACACACCATCGGCCTTCATCGAATGTCCCTGTTCCCTGTCCAGATGCGCCCGTTGCCTTATCGCAAGCCCGTCGAAGGCCGCGATTACTGGGTGGTCGACGACGTGCTGCCGAATGCCGACGAGGTGCGCGCGCGCTGCCTGGCCAAGACCGACTGGGAAATGGGTTATCCGTACACCGGCGAGGTATGGCCGGGCATGCGCGCCATGCCCGCCTTGCTCGACGAAGAGCTGGCCGCACTGGATGCCCAAGTGTGCCGGCTGACCGGCGCGAAGAAAGTCTGGGTCGAGCAGACCGGGACCGGCATCCGGCTCAACCACAATTGCGTGCAGGTGGTCGGCTCGGTCGAAGGCGCGGTCAAGCCGCATACCGATTCATCGAATCTGTGTCGCTACGCCGCCGTGCTGTATCTCAACCCCGACGTGCCGGAGCAATGCGGCACCAGTTTCTTCCGCCAGCGCATGCCCGGCGGCCAGCTCGGCGGCAATATCGTGCTGCCGCCGCACCGCAACCTGGCCGAGGCACTGGGTAATCGCTTCGTGCAGCCGAATTCGTTTGTCGAGGATGTGCGCGTGGCGCATCGCTACAACCGGCTGCTGGTCTACAAGGCCAACCTGATCCATAGCGCCAGTGCGTATTGGGGGCTGGAAACAGCGGCCAAACGCATGGCCGCCGTATTCTTCTGGATGGCCTGAAACCTCAGATCAGCTTGATCTCGCGCAACCGCTGCAGCAGGTACTCGTGCGAGGTGATCGAGGTGTCGTAGCGACGCGGGTTGTCCGGCGTGATGCACGAATCCAGCGGGTCCAGTACCACGTCCGGATTCGGGTGCAGGAAGAACGGTACCGAATAACGCGGCTTGCGCGCGTTTTCGTTCTTCGGGTTGACCACCCGGTGCGTGGTGGACGGATACACGTGGTTGCTCAGCCGCTGCAACATGTCGCCGATGTTCACCACGATCGCGTCACCCTCGGTGGTGATCGGCAGCCACTCGCCCTCGCGGGTGAGCACTTCCAGCCCTTCGGCGCTGGCGCCGACCAGCAAGGTGATGAAGTTGATGTCCTCGTGCGCGCCGGCACGCACGTTGGGGATGTTGTCCTGGGTGATCGGCGGATAGTGGATCGGGCGCAGGATCGAGTTGCCGACGTCGGTCTTGTCCTCGAAAAAGTTTTCCGGCTCGTCGATATGCAAGGCCAGTGCACGCAACACGCGCGTACCTAGCTGGTCCAGCGCCTCGTACAGGCCGTAGCCGTACTGCCTGAAATCCGGCACTTCGCTGGGCCAGATGTTCGGCGGCATCACATCGGCGAACTTCGAATCGCGCGGGATCTCGCGGCCGATGTGCCAGAACTCCTTGAGGTCGGCGTACTGGCTGTCCTTGGCGGTCTCCACCTTGAACGGCGTGTAGCCGCGCGCACCGCCGGCACCGGCGATGTGGTACTTCATCTTGGTTTCGGTGGGCAGCGCGAAGAAGCGCTGGAACACGTCGTACGAGCCGTCGATCAGCTCACGCGCAATGCCGTGGCCACTGATGCAGCAGAAACCGAATTCCCGGTAAGCCGCGCCGATCTCGGCGACGAAGGCGTCACGATCGGTGTCGTAACGGCGGATGTCGAGGGTTGGAACATTCTTCATGGCTGTAGTCACCAGGTTGGGCGTGCGGTCGATTCATCCGCCACCGCAAGGGCGGGGCACGTCGGGCCAATCCATGGCGACCCAATACCACTACAGGTTCACGAGCGTTCGGCTGCGGATTTTACAGTCCCCGCGAGCTTCTCTGCCAACCGTTGCACTTCCGCCGCATCGGCCCCCTCGATGGTGACGCGCACCAGCGGTTCGGTACCGGAAGCGCGCAGCACCACCCGGCCGCGGCCGTGCAGGATCTGCTCCGCCTCGGCCAAAGCCTGTTTTACCTCGCTGCTCGCCAGTGCCTCGCGTGCGCCGGCGGCACGCACGTTGAGCATCACCTGCGGCATTTTCTGCAGACCCTGCCGTGCTGCGGCCAGGTCCACGCCGGAACGCGCCAGCGCCTCCAGTACGGCCAGCGCGACGACGATGCCGTCGCCGGTGGTGGCACGATCCAGACACAGGACGTGGCCGGAAGTTTCGCCGCCGAGCACGCCGCCATGCTCCTTCAGCTGCTGCAGTACGTAGCGGTCGCCCACGTTGGCGCGGATCAGCGGCACGTCGAGTTCGGCCAGCGCGAGCTGCAGGCCATAGTTGCTCATCAGGGTGCCGACCACCGGCCCCTTCAGGATTCCCTGCGCATGCCAGCTGCGCGCCAGCACATAGAGGATGTCGTCGCCGTCGGCCAGTACGGCATGCCGATCGACCAGCTGCACGCGATCGCCATCGCCATCGAACGCGATGCCGAGGTCGGCGCCGTGCGCCAGCACCGCCTGTTGCAGGGTTTGCGGATGGGTCGAGCCGACTTCGCGGTTGATGTTGAAGCCATCCGGCTTGTCGCCGATGGCGATCACCTCGGCGCCCAGCTCGGCAAATATTTTCGGTGCCACCTGGTAGGTCGCGCCGTGCGCGCAATCCAGCACCAGCTTGAGCCCGCGCAGACTGAAATCCTCGGCCACGGTGCCCTTGCAGTATTCCGCGTAACGGGCCACCGCATCGTCGATCCGGCGGGCCCTGCCGAGCCGCTCGGACGGCACCGTGACGAACTCGGCGTCGATCTCCTGCTCGATCGCCAGTTCGACCGCGTCGGACAGCTTCTCGCCATTGGCGGAGAAGAACTTGATGCCGTTGTCGTGATGCGGGTTGTGCGAAGCGCTGATCACGATGCCGGTCTGCGCGCGCATCGAGCGGGTCAGGTATGCCACCGCCGGCGTCGGCATCGGGCCGAGCAGGCCCACGTCGGCGCCGGCGGCGACCAGGCCAGCCTCCAGCGCAGCCTCGAACATGTAGCCCGAAATACGGGTGTCCTTGCCGATCAGCACATTGGGCCGCTCCTTGCCGTCGCGTGCCAGCACGCTGCCGACGGCGCGACCCAGCCGCAACATGAAGTCCGCGCTGATCGGCCATTGCCCGACCAGGCCGCGAATGCCGTCCGTACCGAAATATTTGCGCTGGCTCATCGTGTCCGTCATTCCGAAAGGTTTTCCCCGTTTCCGCCGCGCCACCTCGCCCAGCCGATCAATCGTCGTCTGGCCAGCGCGGGGCGGCGGGTTTGTTTTCGCGCCGCGGTACGGCGTCGACCGCATGCACCGCCTGCCATACCGCCAGCGCATCCACGGTGGCGGCCACGTCATGCACGCGCACCATGCGGGCGCCACGCTGAACTGCGATCAACGCGGCCGCGGCCGAGCCGGCCGCACGTTCGGCGGGTTCGCTGCGGCCGGTCAGCGTGCCGATCATCGACTTGCGCGACAGTCCGGCATACACGCCGCTGCCGAGGTTGGCGAAACGCTCCAGCGCACACAGCAGCGCCAGGTTGTGTTCCAGCGTCTTGCCGAAACCAAAGCCGACGTCGACCAGCACCTTGCGCCGGTCGATCCCGGCCAGTTCGCAGGCGAACAGCCGGTCGGTGAGGAACCGATGCACCTCGCCGACCACGTCGTCGTAGTGCGGCTCGGCCTGCATGCTGCGCGGTTCGCCCTGCATGTGCATCAGGCACACCGGCACGCCCAGTTCAGCCGCGGCCTCCGTCGCACCGTCGCGACGCAGCGCATACACGTCATTGATCATGCCGGCGCCGGCGGCCACCGCCGCACGCATCACTTCCGGCTTGGAGGTGTCGATCGCGATCGGCAGCGTGGTGCGCGCGATCAGTTGTTCGATCACTGGCAGCACCCGGCGCAACTCTTCCTCGACCGATACGTCGGCCGCGCCGGGGCGGGTTGACTCGCCGCCGACATCGATCATGTCGGCGCCCTCTTCCGCTAGGCGCAGCCCGTGTGCCACGGCCGCTTCCACGCTGTCGTGCGTGCCGCCGTCGGAAAACGAGTCGGGGGTGACGTTGAGGATGCCGACCACCCGCGCGCGATCGAGCCGCAACGGACGCCCGGCGCAATCCAGCACCGGCGCAAACAGATCGATCGACATGCTCATGACCTCGTCAATTTCGGAAACGGCGCAGCGCTCAGGCTTCGATACTGCCGCCCAGTTCGCCCATGTAGCGGCGATAATGACGCAGCTCGGCGATGGAGTCGCGGATATCCGACAGTGCGGTATGCGCCGATTCCTTGCCGACGCTCTTGGCGATCTCCGGCGCCCAGCGTCGGGCCAGTTCCTTGATCGTGGAGACGTCCAGGTTGCGGTAGTGGAAATAGCGTTCCAGTCGCGGCATCTGCCGGTGCAGAAAGCGGCGGTCCTGGCAGATCGAGTTGCCGCACATCGGCGACTTGCCCGGCGGCACCCACGCGCGCAGGAAATCGACTGTGGCCTGCTCGGCCATCGCGTGATCGGTTTCCGAGATCAGTACCTGTCGCCACAGGCCCGACTTGTGGTGCTGGTTGGTATTCCAGCTGTCCATCGACTCCAGCCGGTCGATTTCATGACGCATGGCGAATACCGGCCCTTCGGCCAGCACGTTCAGGTCCTTGTCGGTAACCACCGTGGCGATCTCCAGAATCGAGTCGTTGTCGGTGTCGAGGCCGGTCATCTCCAGATCGATCCAGATCAGGTTGTCTTCGTGTACTTGGCTCATGGGCTCTCCTTGTGGGGCGGAGTTTATCAGCCTCATGCCGGCCCGGCTTTCGGCCATGCGATCATGGCCGGATGCAGACCTTCTTCTGGCACGACTACGAGACCTCCGGCGCCGACCCGCGGCGCGACCGGCCGCTGCAGTTCGCCGGCATCCGCACCAACATGGAGCTGGAGGTCATCGGCGAACCGGTGATGTTCTACGGCAAGCCGTCGCTGGAGATGCCACCCCACCCCGATGCCTGCCTGATCACCGGCATCGCCCCGCAACAGGCCGAACGTGAAGGCGTCAGCGAGGCCGAATTCGCTGCCCGCGTGCACGAACAGCTGGCCGCGCCGGGTACCTGCGGCGTGGGCTACAACTCGCTGCGCTTCGACGACGAGTTCACCCGGCAGATGCTGTACCGCAACTTCTACGAGCCATACGGTCGCGAGTGGGAGAACGGCAACTCGCGCTGGGACCTGATCGACCTGGTACGCCTGTGCCAGGCGCTGCGGCCCGAAGGCATCGTCTGGCCGACCCGCGAGGACGGCTCGCCCAGCTTCAAGCTGGAACACCTGGCCAGCGCGAACCGGCTCACCCAGGAGCGCGCCCACGATGCCTTGTCGGATGTCCATGCGCTGATCGAGCTGGCCCGGCTGATCCGCGTGCGCCAGCCGCGGCTGTGGGACTGGTACTACGGCCTGCGCCGCAAGCAGAAGGTGTTCGAACTGCTCGACGTGGTGAACATGACGCCGCTGGTGCACGTCTCTTCGCGCTACCCGGCCAGCCGCCACTGCCTGACCGTGATTGCACCGCTGGCGCCGCATCCCAGCCGCCCCGGCGAGGTGATCGTGTACGACCTCGCCACCGACCCGGCCGCATGGCTGGCGCTGGACGAGGACGAGATCGCCGACCGCATCTTCACCGCGCGCGCCGACCTGCCGGAGGACGTCGAACGCATTCCGCTGCGCACCGTGCGCGCGAACCACGCGCCGGCGCTGGCGCCACTGTCGGTGCTGCAAGGCGTGGACCTGGAGCGCCTGCAGCTGGACCTGGCCCGCTGCCAGGGCCATCGCGACGTGCTGCATGCCGTCGACGGACTCGCCGAGAAACTGCGCCGCGTGTTCCAGCGCGCCGCCGAACTGCCGCCACCGGAAGACCCCGAACTGGCCTTGTACGGCGGCGGCTTCCTGCCCGACGCGGACAAGCGCCTGCTGGCCCAGGTGCGCGCCACGCCGCCGCAGGAGCTGGGCACGCGCGCGTTCCCGTTCCGCGATCCGCGCTATCCGGAACTGCTGTTCCGCTACCGCGCGCGCAACTGGCCCGAGACGCTGGATGCCGGGGAACACGCGCGCTGGGAAAGCTTCCGCCAGGCTCGCCTCACCCGGCACACGCCGCTGACCGGGCTCACCCTCGACGACTATTTCGCCCGCCTCGATGAGCTGCGCCACGATCCGCACGCGCAGGACAAACTGGCCCTGCTCGACCAGTTGCAGGCCTGGGGCGAACAACTCGCCGTCAGCGTCGAACCCCTCTGATCCAACCCACCCGATCCGCCCTCAAGACCCGCCATGCCCCAGAGCTATTTCACCCCCGCAACCTTCCGCTTCCTGCGCGCGGTCGAGCGCAACAACAACCGCGAATGGTTCCACGCGCACAAGGACGACTACGAGCGCCACGTGCGCGAGCCGTTCCTGCAGCTGATCACCGACCTGCAGGCCCCGCTGGCGAAGATCAGCGCGCATTACCGCGCCGACCCGCGCAAGAACGGCGGCTCGCTGTACCGCATCTACCGCGACACGCGCTACTCCAACAACAAGCTGCCGTACAAGTCGTGGCAGGGCTCGCGCTTCTTCCACCAGCGCCGGCACGAGATCCAGGCGCCCGGGTTCTACCTGCACATCGAACCCGGCGAATGCTTCGCCGGCGGCGGCATGTGGCACCCGGAACCGGATGCGTTGAAGCACATCCGCGAATTCCTGGTCGACAACCCGGCCGCATGGAAGCGCGCCACCCAGGGCAAGGCATTTCGCGAGCACCTGCAGCTGGGTGGCGAATCGCTGGTGCGCCCACCGCGCGGCTACGATCCCGCGCACGAGCTGATCGAGGACCTCAAGCGCAAGGACTTCGTCGCCACCACCGTGTTCAGCGAAGCGCTGGCCTGTTCCGACGAGCTGCTGCCGTGGACGGTGGCCACGTTCAAGCAGGTCGCGCCGCTGGTCGACTACCTGTGCGCGGCGCAGGAACTGGAGTTCTAGGCAGGAACCGCCGCGCGCCGCACGGTCAGCAGCCAGGCCGCCACGGCGATCCCGATCATGGCGGTGAACGCCACGTAGTGCGCCGGTGCGAGCACACCGAACTGCTTCATCAGCAGGCCGATCAGTGGCGGCGTCAAGCCGCCGAACAGCGCATAGGCGACGTTGTACGAGAACGACAGGCCGGAGAAACGCACCGCCGGCGGAAACGCCACCACCATCAGCGCCGGCACCACGCCGACCACGCCCACGGCGAAACCCGCCAGTGCGTACAGCGCGACGAAATGCGCGGCACCGGCCTGCAGGTCGAGGTACAACGCGTAGCCGCACACCAGCAAACCGATCGCGCCGAACAGCAGCGCCCGCGCGTAACCGGTGCGGTCGGCCAGCCAGCCGTAGAAAAGGCAACCCAGCGCCAACGCGAACGAGGCCACGCTATTGCCGAAGAACGCGCGCGCCGGCGTGACATGGAACGCCGACTGCACCAGCGTCGGCGTCATCAGGATCAGTACCACGATCGCGGCGGTGAGCATCCAGGTCACCAGCATCGACAGCAGCACGCTGGGCAGATGCCGTTCGAACACCAGTCGCAGCGGCAGCCCCGAAGCCAGCTCCTTGCGCGCATGCATCGCTTCGAACACCGGCGTCTCGCTGAGCCACCGGCGCAACCACACCGCGAAGAAACCGAACACGCCGCCGGCCAGGAACGGCAGCCGCCAACCGTGGTCGAGCACCTCGGCCGGGGTCATCCGGCTGTTGATGGCCGCGGCCACCAGCGAACCGATCAGGATGCCCACGGTGAGTCCCGAGGTAAGACTGGCGCAGGCAAAACCGATCCGCTTCGGCGGCACGTGCTCGGCCACGAACACCCACGCGCCCGGTACTTCACCGCCCACCGCAATGCCCTGCACCACCCGCAGCACCAGCAACAGCAGCGGCGCCAGCATGCCGATCTGCGCGTACACCGGCAGCAGGCCGATGGCGAGCGTCGGCACCGCCATCAGGAACACGCTGAGCGTGAACATCTTCTTGCGCCCCAGCTTGTCGCCGTAGTGCGCCATCACGATGCCGCCCAGCGGCCGCGCCAGGTAGCCGGCCGCGAAGATGCCGAATACCTGCAACTGGGCCAGCCACGGTGCGGTGTCGGGCGGAAAGAACAGATGGCTCAATGGGATCGCGAAGAACACGAACACCACAAAGTCGTAGAACTCCAGCGCACCGCCCAGCGCAGACAGCAGCAGGGTCTTCACGTCGCGTGGACGCAGGCGCTCGTGGTCGGCTACGGACGGCGCATTCATCAACGGACGGTCCCGGCGGCGGAAGGCGCGCCACCTTACCGCAGATTGCCCCGCGTTCGCCGGCACGACGGCATCCGGCATGGCGGACAACACCCGGGTGTGCTTGACTTGGCGCGCCATGCGCTGCCGCAGCATGCGCATGGGCACGCCAGGTATCTCCTTCCCTTCGCAGCAGGAGTTCCCACGATGAACATGAGCAAGCGTCTCGGTGCCGAATTCTTCGGCACGTTCTGGCTGGTGTTTGGTGGTTGCGGCAGTGCGATCTTCGCGGCGGCGTTCCCGGAGCTGGGCATCGGTTTCGCCGGCGTGGCGCTGGCCTTCGGCCTCACCGTGCTGACCATGGTCTATGCGGTAGGGCACATTTCCGGCGGGCACTTCAACCCTGCGGTCACCGTGGGCCTGTGCGCCGGCGGCCGTTTCCCGGCAAAGGACGTAGTGCCGTACGTGGTCATCCAGGTGCTTGGCGCGATCGCCGCCGGTGCCGTGCTGTACATCATCGCCAGCGGCAAGGCCGGTTTCGACGTGACCGCCGGCAGCTTCGCCTCCAACGGCTACGGCGAACACTCGCCCGACCACTACTCGCTGCACGCGGCGACCGTGGCCGAGCTGGTACTCACCGCGTTCTTCCTGATCGTGATCCACGGTGCCACCGACAAGCGCGCACCGGCCGGTTTCGCCGGCATCGCGATCGGCCTGTCGCTGACCCTGATCCACCTGGTCGGCATCCCGATCACCAACACCTCGGTCAATCCGGCCCGCTCGACCGGCGTGGCGCTGTTCCACGGTGGCTGGGCGATCGACCAGTTGTGGGTGTTCTGGCTGGTGCCGCTGATCGGCGGCATCGTCGGCGGCCTGATCTACCGCTACCTGCTGGAAAGCCGCGACTGATCCGCGTCGGACCCCGCAGGTGGCGGGGCCCGTTTTCAGGCTTCGGAAAACGGGAAGGCCAGCACGTCGGCGATCGCGTCGGTGTCGGCCAGGCACATCAGCAGGCGCTCCACGCCCAGTGCCACGCCGGCGCAGTCGGGCAGCGCGTCGAGCACGCCGAGCAGGCGTTCGTCGAGCGGGATCTCGCGCTGACCGCGCGCACGCCGCACCGCGTTGTCGCGCTCGAAGCGCGTGCGCTGTTCAGCCGCATCGTTCAACTCGTGATAGCCGTTGGCCAGTTCGTGGCGGCCCAGGTACAGCTCGAAGCGCTCGGCCAGCGGCGGTTCGCCGGGACGGATCTTCGCCAGTGCGCACTGGCTGGCCGGGTAGTCGTGGATCAGCGTGATGCGATCGCGCGGAAACGCCGGTTGCAGCTTGTGCGTGATCAAAAGGTCGAGCCAGTCATCGTGGCTCAACCCTTCCGGACCGATACCGAACTCCACCAGTGGTGCACGCAGCTCGTCGATCGAGGCATGTATCGGGTCGATGCCCAGCCCATCGAGAAACAGTTGCCGGTAACTCGTCACCAGCACCTCGGCGCGCCGTTCCACCATCGCCAGCGCGGCCTCGACCAGCGCGATGGTTTCCTGCATCAGCCGGCGATGGTCCCAGCCGACCCGGTACCACTCCAGCATGGTGAACTCGGGGTTGTGCCGCCCGCCCGCCTCGCCGTTGCGGAACACCCGGCCCAGCTCGTAGCAGTCGCCGATGCCGGCCGCGAGTAGCCGCTTCAGCGGATACTCCGGCGAGGTGCGCAGCCAGCGTTCGCGTGCGCCGGCGTCGACGTGACCACTGAACGTGGTGCTGAAGCTCTCGATGTTCGGCTCGGTGTTGCCGGCCGCCGACAGGATCGGCGTCTCCACTTCCAGCACATGGCGCTCGGCGAAAAAGGCGCGGATCAGCGCGTACAGCCGCGCGCGTAATTGCAGGGCGGCGAGTGGTTCGACGCCCATCAGCCGGCCTCGTGCTCGCCGAGCAGGGCCAGCAACTGCGCCTCGTCCCACACCGGCACGCCCAGCTCCTGCGCCTTGTCCAGCTTGGAGCCAGCGGCTTCGCCGGCGATCACCGCGCTGGTCTTCTTCGACACCGAACCGGAGACCTTGGCGCCCAGCGCTTCGAGTCGATCCTTCGCCTCGTCGCGGCTGAGCGAGGCCAGCGTGCCGGTGAGCACGAAAGTCTGCCCTTCCAGCGGCGCCGTGGCCGCCTTGGCCGTGCGCGGAATTGCTTCAAGCAGGCGCTGCATCGCGGCCTCGGCCTCGCGCAGCTCGGCCAAGGCGGCGGGATCGGCGAGATGGCTTTGCAGACTGGTCGCCGCTGCCTGCGGCACACCGGCGGTGATCCAGTGTGCCGAGCCGCCGGCCAGCAGCAGGTCGAGCGTGGGAAAATGTTGCGCCAGCAGTTTGCAGTTCTTCGGACCGAGCTTGTTGATATGAGCCATGGCCAGCAACACGCCAAGGTTCAGGCGTTCGCGCAGCAGCGGTGATGGCGCGCCCTCGTCGCTGAACATGATGCCGGCTTCGAGCAGCGCGTCGACCACCTGCTCGTTGCCCGCCTGCGCGAAGAAGCCGGCGATCGAAGTGGCCACTTCGCTGCCGATATCCGGCAGCACGCGCAACACCGGCGCCGGCGTGCTGCGCACGAAGTCGAGCCGGCCCAGCCACGCCGCCAGCGTCTTGGCCGTGCTTTCGCCGATGTGCATGATGCCCAGCGCGTACAGGAAGCGCGCCAGCGTGGTGTGCTTGCTGGCCTCGATCCCGGCCACCAGGTTTTCCGCCCACTTGGTCGCGACCTTGCCGGCCTTCACCGTCTCCGGCGTGGTGCCGTCGCGCTCGTCGATGGCCTGCTTCATCGCCACGAAGCGTTCCACCGTCAGCGCATACAGGTCGGCCGGCGAGTGCACGATGTCGAGTTCCACCAGTGCCTCGGCAAAGCGCTCGCCCAAACCTTCGATGTCCATCGCGCGGCGCGAAGCGAAGTGGATCAGCGCCTCCTTGCGTTGCGCCGCGCAGACCAGCCCGCCGGAGCAACGCCAGGCCGCGGCGCCCTCCTCGCGCAGCAACGCGGAGCCGCACACCGGACAGTGCGTGGGCATCGTCCACGGCACCGTGCCGGCCGGGCGCAAATCTTCGACCACGCGCACCACTTCGGGAATCACGTCGCCGGCGCGGCGCACGATCACCGTGTCGCCCACGCGCACGTCCAGCCGCGCGACCTGGTCGGCGTTGTGCAGCGTGGCATAGGTCACCGTCACTCCGGCCACCTGCACCGGTTCCATCCGCGCGCGTGGCGTGGCGGCGCCGGTGCGGCCGATCTGCACCTCGATGTCGAGCAACTGCGTGGTCTGTTCCTGCGCCGGAAACTTGTGCGCGATCGCCCACCGCGGCGCGCGCGAGACGAAACCCATCTCGCGCTGGCCGGCGTAGTCGTCCAGCTTGTACACGACGCCGTCGATGTCGTACGGCAGGCTGTCGCGCCTGGCGCCGATGCGGTGGAAGTAGGCGATCAGTCCGTCGAAGCCGCGTGCGATACCCACTTCGGGCGAGACCGGAAAGCCCCACTCGCGCAACTGCTGCAGCGTGGCCGAATGCGTCGGCGGCAGCTCGCCGCCCTCGACCACGCCGATCGCGTAGGCGAAGAAACTCAGACGCCGCTTCGCGGTGATCGCCGGGTCGAGCTGGCGCAGCGAACCGGCCGCGCCGTTGCGCGGGTTCGCCAGCGGCTTCTCGCCGTGCTTGCGGGCGTAGTCGTTGAACGCCTCGAAATCCTTGTGCAGCATGATCACTTCGCCGCGCACTTCGAGCACGTCAGGCCAGCCCTTGCCGCGCAGCTTCAAAGGTATGGCGCGTACCGTGCGCAGGTTAGCGGTCACGTCCTCGCCGGTCTCGCCGTCGCCGCGGGTGGCGCCCTGCACGAAGACGCCGTGTTCGTAGCGCAGGCTGATCGCCAGGCCGTCGAGTTTCGGTTCCACCGAAAATACCGGCTCACGCCGTTCCAGCGTTTGCTCGATGCGGCGCTCGAACTCGGCCACTTCGCGGAAGCGTTCGCGCTCGGTGTCGCCATCCTGCTCGAACGCATTGCCCAGCGACAGCATCGGGATCGCGTGGCGCACTTCGGCAAAGCCGCCGCGCGCGCGCGCGCCGACCTTGCGCGTGGGCGAATCGCGCGAGGCCAGCATGGGATGCTCGGCCTCCAGCGCCTCGAGTTCGCGCATCAGCCGGTCGTACTCGGCGTCGGTGATGTCCGGGTCGTCAAGCACGTGGTAGCGGTAGTTGGCCTGCTCGATCTGCGCCCGCAGCGCGGCGGCGCGGGCGACAGTCTCGGCCGGGGCCGGGCGTTCGGTCATGCGGGTCTCCTTCGGATCTCCCCGCAGTTTAACGACACCGGCGCGCGATGGGACTCAGCGGTGGAAGTGTCCCGCCGCCTCCGGCTGGTAGGCGATCTCCAGCACCTTCAGGCGACGCTTGCGGCCGTCCGGCGTGGGCCAGTCGATCTGCTGGTCGCGCGCCAGCCCGAGCAGCGCGCTGCCCACCGGCGCCAGGATCGACACCGTGCCGGGCGCACCGGCGGCCACCGGGTACACCAGGGTCAAGGTCAGCTTTTCGCCGTTGCTTTCGTCCTCGAAAGTGACGGTGGAGTTCATCGTCACGATATGCTGCGGCATCGCCGCCGGCTCGACCACGTCGGCACGATCCAGCTCCGCGCGCAGCGCATCGAGCTTCTCGGCCTCGGCGGCCGGCAGGCGCTCCAGCAACGCTTCGATGCGTTCCAGGTCGATGCGGGAAACAGTGATCGGTGGCTTGCTCATGACTTTTCCTGATACTCGCGGCTCCTGCCGCACAAAAGCACACGCCGGAACGAAGACGCCCCGGCGCGTGCGGTAGTAAATGGCCGTCATGTCTATCTGGGCATGACTGGCAGGTGAAACAAGGCTCACTGTGCTGATATCGCCGGCGAAAATCAAGCTGTCATAGCAGTTACCATGCCGGAAATGCCTCCCCACACTGCCGCGGACACCCACGCCGTCGCCTCCGACGCCCCCGTGCCAACCACGGTTGCGGCCGATTTGCGCGAAATCTCCACGCGCGAGCGTTTCCGCGGACTGCTGTGGCTGGTGGCCGCCGCGTTTTTCATGCAGGCACTGGATTCCACCGTGGTCAACACCGCGGTGCCGGCGATGGCCGAAGCGCTGCAGGTCACCCCGCTGGGCATGCGCACCGCGCTGACCAGCTACGTGCTGACCCTGGCGATCCTGATCCCGGCCAGCCCGTGGCTGTGCGACCGCTTCGGCACGCGGCGGGTGTTCGGCGCGGCGATCATCGTGTTCGGCCTGGGTTCGCTGCTGTGCGGCCTGGCGCAGACGCTGCCGCAACTGGTCGCCGCGCGCGTGGTGCAGGGCATCGGCGGCGCCGCGCTGATGCCGGTGGGCCGCTACGTGCTGGTGCGCAGCATCGACAAGCGCGAATTCGTGCGGGCGATGAGCACGGTGGCCACGTTCGGCCTGCTCGGTTCGGTACTCGGCCCCCTGCTGGGCGGGGCGATCGTCGAGTTCACCTCGTGGCGGCTGATCTTCCTGATCAACGTGCCGGTGGCGATCGCCGGCGTGTGGATGAACCTGCGCGACATGCCCGACTACCGGCTCGATCGCGCGAATCGCTTCGACCTGTCCGGCTTCCTGCTGTTCGGTGCCGCCTCGGCCCTGCTGCTCACCGCCTCGGAGCTGGCCGGCAACGCGCCGGTACCGTGGCTGCGGATGGGCCTGTGCGCCCTGCTCGCCGTGCTGCTCGGCGTGGTCTACGTGTGGCACAGCCGGCGCACCCCGTATCCGGTGGCGGACCTGCAGCTGCTGCGCGTGCGCAGCGTATGGGTGTCGCTGGCCGGCGGGCTGTTCACCCGGCTCGGTATCTCCGGCATGTTCCTGCTGCTGGTGCTGTTCCTGCAGGTCGGCTGCGGCTGGTCGCCGCTGATGGCCGGCCTGATGATGGTGCCGCAGGCGCTGGGTTCGATCATCGCGAAGTGGGCGGTCAACCGCGCCCTGGTGCACTACGGCTACCGCCGCCTGCTGCTGGGCAACACGCTGATCGTCGCTGCGCTGCTCGCGGCATTCGCCCTGCTCGGCCCGGGCTCGCCGGTGTGGGTGATCGCGTTGCTGACGTTCGCCTACGGCGCCTTCGCCGGCCTGCAATACACCACGATGAACACGCTGATCTACACCGACCTCGACATCAAGCACGCCTCGATGGCCTCGTCGATGGCCTCGACCGTGCAATATCTGGCGATGAGCTTCGGCATTGCACTGTCCACCTTGCTGATGGAAGCGATGCTGCAAGGCCACGCCCATGAAGATTACGTGGTGGCATTCCGCTGGACGATGATCATGCTGGCGGCGATCACCGCGGTGGCCAGCCGCGTGTTCAGCCGCTTGCGGCACGATCGCTCGTTGCCCGGCGCCGCCTGACTCGGGAAGCTGCATGTAGCATGCAGTCTTTACCGACAGTCCGGGCACGCGCCGCATGCACCACGCCAGCGAGATCCTGTTCACCCTGTTCGTCGTGTTCGTTGCCGCCCAGATCGGCGGCGAGATCGCGCAGCGGCTGAAGCTGCCCGGCGTGGTCGGCGAGATCGCCGCCGGCTGTGCGATCGGCCCCTCCCTGCTGGGCTGGATCACCCCCGAACAGATCGCCACCGGCACTCCGCTCGACGTGCTGGCCGAGATCGGCGTGATCCTGCTGCTGTTCGCGGTGGGCCTGGAAACGCGGCTGGAAGATCTGAAGAAGGTCGGCAAGGTGGCGTTCGTGGTCGGTGTGGTCGGCGTGCTGGTGCCGTTCGGCATGGGCAGCGTGTGGGCCCACGGCAACGGTTTCGACTGGGACCGCTCGCTGTTCGTCGCGGCCGCCTTCGTGGCCACCTCGGCCGGCATCACCGCGCGCGTGCTGCAGGAACTGAACGCGCTGCAGCGGATCGAGAGCAAGGTGATCCTGGGCGCCGCGGTGATCGACGACGTCCTCGCCATGCTGCTGCTCGGCGTGGTGGTGTCGCTGCAGGGTGGCGGCAGCATCAACGCCTCGCACCTGCTGGTGGTGCTGGCCGGCGCGGTCGGCTTCATCGCGGTGATCGGCTGGGGCGGCGCGCGCATCATGCGCTGGAACTCCAGCTGGCTGGACCGGCCGCTGGGTCCGCACTCGCCCTTGATGATCGTGCTGGCGCTGTGCCTGGGCCTGGCCTGGCTGTCCACCCAGTTCGGCCTGGCCGCGATCATCGGCGCGTTCCTGGCCGGCATGATCGCCTCGGAAACCCGCCAGCAGCACACCCTGGAGAAACAGACCCAGCCGCTGCTGGCCCTGCTCACGCCGTTCTTCTTCGTGGTCACCGGCAGCAAGGTCGACCTGCACGAACTGGCCAGCGCGGAGGCACTGTGGATGCTCACCGTGGTCACCGCGATCGCGATCGTCTCCAAGTTCATCGGCGGCTGGCTGGGTTCGCTGTCGCTGGGCCGGCGCAGCGCCACCATCATCGGCTTCGGCATGGTGCCCCGCGGCGAGGTGGGCATCGTGGTCGCCACCCTGGGCCTCGCCGCCGGCGTGTTCGACAACCGCATCTACGCCATCATCGTGGCGATGTCGCTGCTCACCGCGATGGTGACGCCGCCGGTGCTGGCGTGGTTGCTGAAGCGCAGCGCCGGCGAGGTCAAGGTTCCCGACGTGCGCGGCTGAATGTCACTTCGACGCGCCGGGGCTGCAGCGCTACGCTGTCCGCACTGGCCCTGCACCGCAACGCTGCCGGGCCCGCCACCGCCGACCGGAACCCAAGCATGGACGAGACCACGCCCGACACCGCCGCGCCGCTGATCCGCAACCGCACGTTCGACGAGATCGCCATCGGCGACAGCGCGACGATCGAGCGCTCGCTGACCGCGGAGGACGTGCAACTGCTGGCGACCCTCTACGGCGACGGCGATCCGCAGCAGCTGAATCCGGCGTGTGCGGCCTCGCCCGGCTTCCACGGCGTGATCGGCCACGGCATGTGGGGCCCGGCGTTGATCAATGCCGTGCTGGGCACGCGCCTGCCCGGCGCCGGCACCGCCTGCCTGGAGCAGGCGCTGCGTTTCCACGCGCCGGTGCGCATCGGCGACACGCTGGCGGTGCAAGTGCAGGCAATCGCGCGGGACGCGGCGACCCGACGCATCCGCTTCGCCTGCCGCTGCACGAACCAGCACGGCGTGCTGGCGGTCGACGGCACGGTCGACGTGACCGCACCCGGCGAGCGCATCGAATACGCGCGCACCCGCCTGCCGGAAGTGCGCGTGCCCGGCGTCGATGGCCTTCCGCTGGCGGCCCGCGCACTGTCGCTGGGCGCGATCCGCGTCGCAGTAGTGCATCCCTGCGACGAAACCAGCCTCGCCGCCGCGCTGGACGCGCATGCGGCTGGCCTGATCGAACCGGTGCTGGTGGCGCCGCAGGCGAAACTCGCGGAGGTGGCGCGCAAGGCCGGGCTCGACCTTTCCGACATCCCCATCGAGGACGTGCCGCACAGCCATGCCGCCGCCGCGCGCGCGGTCGAGCTGGCCGCCGGCGGCCGCGTCGACGCGCTGATGAAAGGCAGCCTGCACACCGACGAGCTGATGGCGGCCGTGGTGGCCTCCGCCGCCGGCCTGCGCACGGCGCGGCGCATCTCGCATTGCTATCTGATGCATAGCCCGGCCTACCCGCGGCCTTTCATCATCACCGACGGCGCGATCAACATCGCGCCGACGCTGGAAGAGAAGGCCGACATCGTGCGCAACGCGATCGACCTGGCGCACATCGTGGGCGTGGCCGTGCCGCGCGTGGCGATCCTCGCCGCGGTGGAGACGGTCAACCCGCGCATGCAGACCACGCTCGACGCCGCCGCGCTGTGCAAGATGGCCGACCGCGGCCAGATCACCGGCGCGGTGCTGGACGGGCCGCTGGCGTTCGACAACGCGATCTCCGTCGCCGCCGCGCGCATCAAGGGCATCGTCTCGGACGTGGCCGGCCTCGCCGACATCCTGCTGGTGCCCGACCTGGAAAGCGGCAACATGCTGGCCAAGCAGCTGGAGTACCTCGGCGGCGCCGCCAGCGCGGCGGTGGTGATGGGCGCGCGTGTGCCGATCGTGCTGACCAGCCGCGCCGACTCGCGCGAATCGCGCATCGCCTCGTGCGCGCTAGCCGCGCTGGTGGCCCACCATTACCGGCTCAGCCCACCATGAACGATCGCGGCGGCCATTCGCTGATCCTGGTGCTGAACTGCGGTTCGTCCAGCATCAAGTTCGCGCTGTTCGACGCGGACGGGGCGCCGCTGGCGCGCACGCCCGCCTGGGGCGGCAAGGTCGAGGGCATCACCGGCGATGCTCCGGTGTTCAGCGAAAGTGGTGCCGCGACCGAGACGCTGACGCTGGACCGCGGCCGCCCCTACCATGCCGCGCTGACCCATCTGCGCCAGCGCATCGTGGCGCGACTGCACGGCCGCCGCATCGTGGCGATCGCGCACCGCGTGGTGCACGGCGGCAGCAAGTATTTCGAGCCGGTGCGGGTCGACGCGGCGGTGCTGGCCGACCTGAAAAGCTACATCCCGCTGGCGCCGCTGCACCAGCCGTTCGCGCTGGAAGCGATCGGCGCGCTGCTGGACGAACTGCCGCAGCTGCCGCAGGTGGCCTGCTTCGACACTGCCTTCCACCAGAGCATGCCGACCGTCGAGAAGATGCTGCCGCTGCCGCGCTCGGCGTGGGACCAGGGCCTGCGCCGCTACGGCTTCCACGGCTTGTCCTACGCCTACCAGGCGCAGGTGCTGGGCGAGCGCTACGGCGACGCCGCACGCGGCCGCACCATCGTGGCGCACCTGGGCAGCGGCGCCAGCCTGTGCGCGATGCGCAACCTGCAAAGCGTCGCCACCACGATGGGCTTCTCGGCGCTGGACGGGCTGATGATGGGTACGCGCTGCGGCGCGCTGGATCCCGGCGCGGTGATCTACCTGATGGAGATCCGCAAGCTGTCGCTCGAACGCGTGGGCCGCATGCTGTACCACGAGTCCGGCCTGCTCGGCGTTTCCGGAGTGTCCTCCGACCTACGCGAGCTGCTGCCGCGCGAAGACGAAGAGCCGGTGCGCGAGGCACTGGCCCTGTACGTGCGCAGCATCGTGCGCGAAGTGGGCGCGCTGACGGCCACGCTGGACGGACTGGACATGCTGGTCTTCACCGCCGGCATCGGCGAGCACCAGGCGGTGATCCGCGAACGCGTCTGCGCCGGCCTGGGTTTTCTCGGCGTGGCGATCGACCCGGCCGCGAATGCCACGCATGCGCCGGTCATTTCCAGCGCAGCCAGCCGGGTCAAGGTGGTGGTGGAAGCCACCAACGAGGAATGGGTGGCCGCGACGGCTGCCGCCGCGCTCGTGCGCTGCTGACGCTAGGCGAGCATGCCGGCTTCCGGCGCGCCCCACACCCAGTTGCGGATCTCCGGCAGGTCTTCGCCGTTCTCGTCGATGTACTGCTTGTGCTCGATCAGCTTGTCCAGCAGCTTCTGCTTGAGGTAGATGCCCCGCTCGCCCGCCTGCGGCACGCGGTTGATCACGTTGATCACCAGATGGAAACGGTCCAGCGCATTCAGCACGGTCATGTCGAACGCGGTGGTGATGGTGCCTTCCTCCTTGTAGCCGTGCACGTGCAGGTTGTCGTGGTTGGTGCGCCGGTAGGTCAACCGGTGGATGAGGCTCGGGTAGCCGTGGAATGCGAAGATCACCGGCTTGTCGCGGGTGAACAGCTGGTCGAAATCGTCATCGTCCAGGCCGTGCGGATGTTCGCTGGGCGACTGCAGCTTCATCAGGTCGACCACGTTGACCACGCGCACTTTCAGCTCCGGCAGGTAGCGGCGCAGGATCGACACCGCCGCCAGCGTTTCCAGCGTGGGCACGTCGCCGGCGCAGGCCATCACCACGTCGGGCTCGCCGTGCTGGTCGCTGCTGGCCCACGGCCAGAGGCCGATGCCCTGGCTGCAGTGCCGCTGCGCCGCATCCATCGCCAGCCATTGCGGCGCCGGATGCTTGCCGGCGACCACCACGTTGACGTAATGCCGGCTGCGCAGGCAGTGATCCATCACCGACAGCAGGCAGTTCGCATCCGGCGGCAGGTACACGCGCACGATCTCCGCCTTCTTGTTGACCACGTGGTCGATGAAGCCGGGATCCTGGTGGGTGAAGCCGTTGTGGTCCTGGCGCCACACGTGCGAGGCCAGCAGGTAGTTCAGCGAGGCGAGCGGGCGCCGCCACGGGATCGCCGCGGTCATCTTCAGCCACTTGGCGTGCTGGTTGAACATCGAATCGATGATGTGGATGAACGCCTCGTAGCAATTGAACAGGCCGTGCCGCCCGGTCAACAGATAGCCTTCCAGCCAGCCTTCGCACTGGTGCTCGCTGAGCATCTCGACCACCCGGCCCTGCGCCGCGAGGAACTCGTCGTCCGGTTGCAGCGTGCCCTGCCACTGGCGGTTGGTGGCCTCGAACACCGCGCCGAGGCCGTTCGAGATCGTCTCGTCCGGCCCGAACACGCGGAAATTGCGCGACGGCTCGTTCAACCGGATCACGTCGCGCAGGAACGGCCCCAGCACGCGCGTATCGCCGCTGTCGCGCACGCCAGGCTGCGGCACCGCGACCGCGTAGTCACGAAAGTCCGGCAGGCGCAGGTCGCGCAGCAGCAGGCCGCCGTTCGCATGCGGGTTCGCACTCATCCGGCGCGTGCCGGTGGGCGCGAGCGCGGCCAGCTCCGGCCGCAGCCGGCCGTACGCATCGAACAACTCTTCCGGCCGGTAGCTGCGCAGCCACGCCTCGACCTGCTGCAAGTGCTCCGGCGGGCTGCTGGCGGAGACCGACAGCGGCACCTGGTGCGCGCGGAAAGTGCCTTCGTTCGGCTTGTCGTCCACCCGCTTCGGTCCGGTCCAGCCCTTGGGCGAATCGAGCACGATCATCGGCCAGCGCGGCCGCGCGGTAACCCCCTGCTCGCGCGCGCCGCGCTGGATCTGCCGGATCTGCGCCACCACCGCATCCAGCGTCGCCGCCATCGCCTGATGCATCGCCGCGGGCTCGCTGCCCGAAACGAAATACGGCGTCCAGCCGTAGCCGCGCAGCAGCTGTTCCAGCTCGTCGCGGCCGATCCGCGCCAGCACCGTTGGGTTGGCGATCTTGTAGCCGTTCAGATGCAGGATCGGCAGCACCGCGCCGTCGCCCACCGGATCGAGGAACTTGTTCGAATGCCAGGCCGTGGCCAGCGGCCCGGTTTCCGCCTCGCCGTCGCCCACCACGCAGGCCGCGATCAGGGCGGGGTTGTCGAACACCGCGCCGAACGCGTGGCTCAGCGAGTAGCCGAGTTCGCCGCCTTCGTGCAGCGAGCCGGGACATTCCGGCGAGGCATGGCTGGCGATGCCGCCGGGAAACGAGAACTGCTTGAACAGCCGCTGCAGTCCCGCCTCGTCCCGACTGATATCCGGGTAGACCTCGCTGTAGGTGCCGTCCAGGTACGCGTTCGCCACCACCGCGGGGCCACCGTGGCCCGGGCCGGAGAGGTAGAGCATGTCCAGATCGTATTGCCGGATCGCCCGGTTCAGGTGCGCATAGATGAAGTTCTGCCCCGGCGTGGTGCCCCAGTGGCCCAGCAGCATGTGCTTGACGTGCGAGAGCGCCAGCGGCTCCTTCAGCAGAGGATTGGCGCGCAGGTAGATCTGCCCGACCGAAAGGTAATTCGCGGCGCGCCACCAGGCGTCGATGCCGTGCAGCTCCGCAGGATCGAGCGGTTGGCGGGCCAAGGTGTCGGTAGTCATGATCTGGCCATCCCCGTGGACGTGGAGGAAACCCGGTTCGGCGCATGGTGTACACCCTGGGCCGTGAATTTCGCTGTGACACCTCGTCGCACCGACTTCGACAGCTTCGCCGTCGAGGCCGCTCTGGTTGCAACCTCGGCACCGCCCGCTGCCTACCGTCGTGATGACCATCGACGGCCGCACCATGCGAGCGCATTCGGCACTCGCCTTCGGCATGGAGTATTGATGAGCATCAATATGCCGGCGCGGTGTTCTTCTTAGCGTTGCCAACACCATGCATGACGCCCCTACAGCCGCCCCTCTTCCGCGGGACTCGACCGGCAAGCCGGCAGACGCACCGTCTGCTGCGCCCGCAAGCCACACCGATGGGTTGTCGGAACGCGAGGCCAAGAATCGACAAGTCAGGTATGGGCCGAACGAGGCCCGCGCCGTCGGCCATGGTGGCGCCATCTCCGCCCTGCTCCTGCTGTTAACCAATCCACTGGTGGTCATCTTGTTGCTGGCGGCCGGCGTCTCTGGCTTCCTCGGGGATAGCGTCGGCGCCGCCATTATCGCGGCCATGGTGATCCTCAGCGTCACCCTCAATTTCGCGTTGAGTTACCGCTCCCAGCGTGCGGCCAATCGTCTGCGCGACGAGATCGCACCGATGGCCACCGTCTGCCGCGACGGCCGCTGGCAGGAGCGCTCCCGTCGCGACCTCGTACCGGGCGACCTGATCCGACTGGCCGCGGGGGACCGGGTCCCCGCGGACGCTCGCCTGATCACCGCGCGCGACCTGCATGTGCTGCAAGCCGCGCTCACGGGCGAGTCGATGCCCGTGGGAAAGGAGGTGGCCGATGGGCCTGAGGGCCTGGATCGAAGCGCCGGTGCGCGGCATCTGGTCTTTCTCGGCACGTCGGTCGTTGCCGGTACGGCAACTGCACTCGTCATTGCCACCGGCCGCCATACGGCTCTTGGCGATGTCGCCGAGGCGTTGACCGAGCGTCCACCGCCCACCGAATTCGAGCGCGGCCTGAGCGATTTTGCCCGGCTGATCATGCACACCATGGTGTTCCTGCTGCTCGCCGTACTACTCATCGGCATCGCCTCGCACCGGCCACCGCTGCAGACCATGTTGTTCGCGCTGGCTCTGGCGGTCGGCCTCACCCCCGAGTTCATGCCGATGATCACCACGGTCACCCTGGCGCGCGGGGCCGTGCGCATGGCGCGCCAGCGGGTCATCGTCAAGCATCTCGCTGCCATCGAGGACTTCGGCAGCATGACGGTGCTCCTCAGCGACAAGACCGGCACGCTGACCAGCAGCGAGACGTCGCTGGCTTCAACAGTTGATCCGTTCGGCGGCGCGTCCGAGCGGCCACATCTGCTGGCCTACCTGAATGCGTCGTTCGAGACCGGCATTCGCAGCCCGCTCGACACGGCGATACTGAACTGCCGGACGCTTGCGGTGAGCGAATACCGCAAGCTGGACGAGATTCCGTTCGATTTCGAGCGGCGCCGGTTATCCGTGGTCGTCGAGCACAACGACGAGAGGCTGCTGATCGTCAAGGGTGCACCGGAGTCGGTGATCGCCGAATGCACGCAGTATGAGGTGGAGGGTGTTGCCAGCCGGATCGACGCCGCATCGAAGGAACGTTGCGTGCGCACCCACGAGGCGTTCGGCGAACAGGGATTGCGCGTGCTTGCCGTGGCCTATCGCAGCGTTCCATCGCAGGAACGCTACGCCGTGGGCGACGAGACTGATCTGACGCTTGCCGGGTTCGCACTGTTCGCCGACCCGATCATTCCTGGTGTGGCGGAATGTTTGCGCGCGCTGGCCGAGGACGGCATAACGGTAAAGATCCTGACCGGTGACAACGAACGCGTGGCGCGTCATGTCTGCGCGCAGGTCGGCATCGATGCCAGCCGGTTGGTCATCGGCGCGGAAATCGAGGGCCTTGGGGAAACCGCACTCGGCATCCTGGCCGAGCGGACCAGCATCTTCGCGAGAGTCAATCCGGCGCAGAAGCATCGCATCGTGCTCGCACTCAAGGCGCGCAATTGCGTGGTCGGTTTCCTTGGGGACGGCATCAACGATGCGCCATCGCTGCATGCCGCCGATGTCGGCATTTCAGTCGCCAGCGCCGTGGACGTTGCCAGGGAGGCGGCGGATATCGTGCTGCGCGAGCGCGACCTGAAGGCACTGCATGCCGGCGTCATCGAAGGGCGAAGAGCCTTCACGAATGTCATGAAGTACCTGCTCATGGGCACGAGTTCGAACTTCGGCAACATGTTCAGCATGGCGGCGGGTGCCCTGTTTCTCCCCTTCCTGCCGATGTTGCCGACACAGATCCTGCTGAACAATTTCCTGTACGACATGGCGCAGACCACCATCCCGACGGACAATGTGGACAACGCACAATTGCGCCGGCCACGCCGCTGGAGTGTCGCCCTCATCCGGCGCTTCATGCTCGGCATCGGGCCGATCAGCTCGCTCTACGATTTCCTTACCTTCTACGTCCTGATCCGCTGGCTGCATGCGTCGGAAGCGATGTTCCACACCGGCTGGTTCATCGAATCGCTGGCCACCCAGACGCTTGTGCTGTTCGTCATCCGAACCACGGGCAACCCGTTGCGCAGTCGCCCAAGCAAGGCATTGATCGTCAGCGTGCTGCTGGCCATCGCCATCGGCGTGATTCTTCCCGCGACGCCGCTGGCGACCGATCTGGGCTTCGTACTGCTGCCGCCCGCCTTCTTCATGTTCCTGATCGCGGCGACGGTGACTTATCTGCTGCTGGTCGAAATGGCCAAGCGGCGATTCATGCGTTCCGCCGACGATGCCTCGTCTGCGTAGCGGGACAACACGGTGAACTGGCCAGGAGCACGGCTTCATGAGTGACCAATGGGCCCGCCTGCTGCAACTCGCCTACTTCATGCTTCCCGCCTACTGCGCCAACATGGCGCCGCCTTTCACCCGGTATTGGCGTGGCTGGAATCGCCCTATCCATGAGCGCCTTCTCGGCAGCCACAAGACCGTGCTCGGTTTTCTCGCGGGGGTTGCCACGGGAGTGCTGGTGACCCGAATGCAATACGGAATCCATGCACCGTGGTCATTGGTCAACTATCAGCATTGGCTGCTGCTTGGTCTCGGCCTGGGCGGTGGCGCGATGCTTGGCGATGCGCTGAAGAGCCTCATCAAGCGCATGCTGCACATCCGTCCGGGCGCACGCTGGATTCCCTTCGATCAACTCGACTTCGTGATCGGCGCGCTGGCATTGACCGGGGCCTATGCCGGCCTTGGCGCAACGGATATGGCGACTATCGCCATAATGACCTTCGTGGGGGATATCGCCGTGAACCGGCTCTCGTATCGCTTGGGCATCAAGGACAGCCCTTGGTAGCACAGGGTTGTGCCAGGCATGTCCGGCATGCTGATGGGCTCGCACCGCAGGATCATGGGCGAATTCACCACGCCGGGGCTGGGGATGCTGTTCGGCTGGCTGGCCACCGCCGCGATGGCGGCGGCGGTGGCGGGGATGTTCGTGATGTGGGGGAAGTGAGGTTTGGCCAGGCGCGGCTCAGGCGGCGACTGGTCGACCCTTGCCGCCGCCGGCCGCGCCCCTTCGCCCCGCGTTTCGCCGACACCCGGCGCTCAACGGCACACCAACACCGGAATCCCGCTTTCCAGCAGCGTCTTGTGGGTCTCGCTTCCGAGCAGCAAGCGGGTCACGCCGCGCCAGCCGTGCGATGCCATGACCACCAGGTCGCAGTGCTGCGCGCGCGAGGTCTCGAGGATCGCCTCATGCGGGTGATCATTGAAGACATAGCTGCTGCCGCATTCGACGCCGGCCGCCTTGGCCAGCTGCTGCACTTCGGCCAGATAACGCTCGGCGCGCGCAACGGCGTCCCGCGCGTACGTGGCCTCGGTGGCAGTCACCATCTCGGCCATGTAGGCGATGGTGTGGAACGGCGGCACCACATGCAGCGCATAGACCTTCGCCTTGCATGTCTGCGCCAGTTCGAGGCCGAGCTTGACCGCGCGCAGCGAGAGCTCGGAACCGTCGATGGGAAGAAGGATGTGCTTGAACATGGCTGGCTCCTCGGTTGGGTTGGATCCTCGGCGGCAGGCGTGGCCATCATCAATGTCCAGTTCGCTGCCGGTCATGGATTCTGATTCGTCAATGGCGAGCTCATCCGGCTCGCCCCTGTGGCCGGGCGGATGCAGCGCGCCGATCTCGCGTCGCTGTTGCAGTGGACCGCCCTCCACTGCCGCGATGTACCGTCACCAGTCGAGCCGCGCAGGCCGCCCCGATGCCCCATGCGCCACCAGTTGCCTTGCCTTCCGGCCTGCCCACGCTCGTGCCTTCGGTATCGACGACCGCAGCATGCGCACGCCCGCAGGGGGCGATGTTGACCACGATCAAATGGAAACTGCATCGCGTACCTGGTTGATTCCGGTCAATCGGGCCGCGCCGAAGCGGGTTCACGATGAACCCGTGCGGCAGCGTGAAGGATCGAGTCCTGGCTGATTCATCGCGAACGTGGACTGGGCGAATGCGGATATCTCCCCGCCGGTCGAAACGGCCACGCGGCGATTCATGCATTTCGCCAACGATGCCTCACCGGCGCAACAAGCTGGCAGATGGCATGAGCTGGTGACTTCCCGCGCAATCCATGGCGATGTCATGCCGGCGCCCGCCTCCCTGCTTCGGATGGGTGGGTCGCGCACAGGTTGACCATCGCTTCGGCGACCGGCTTGCTGATGTCGATCTGCGATGCGGCGGTGACGATGCTGTTGCTGGTGACAATCAGCCGAGCTCCCTCCACCAGCATGTCTTCGATCGCGCCCTCGGCGAATAGGCCATGCAGTGCCACGCAGACAGGCGGGTGGGATGTTCGCCCGCGCAGGCAGCGCAGCGTCTGGACCATGGTCGCGCCGCTGGCGACGATGTCGTCGAGCAGGACCGGTGTGTGGTCGCGCCAGTTGTCGATTTCCGGCAGGAAGATTTCCACCTCGCGATCGCCATGACGTTCCTTGCGTGCCACCACGCTCGGTGCGCACAGAAGGTTGGACACGGCGGTCACCCACTGCGTACTTTCGCCATCCGGCCCGATGATCAGCGGCAGGCTCACATGGGCATCAATCCAGACGGCCAATTGCGCTGCCGCATGCACGACGTGCGAAGCGCGCGGATATACCTCGGCAAGCGTCGCCTAGCGATGCAGATGCGGCTCCACCGTGACCAGCCAATCGAAGGCATGGCCCAGCCAGTCGCCGAAGATCCTGGCGGAAATGGCTTCGCCGGGGTGGAAGCGCATGTCCTGGCGCATAGGCCAGATAAGGCGCGACCAGGCCGACGCGTACGGCACCCAGTTCGCGCGCGGTCGCTGCCGCCATCATCAGCGGCAGCACCTTGGGATCCGGGCGGTCCAGCGTGCATACGATCACGGCGTCGCCATCCGGGGCCGGTGCGGCCATTTGCACCAGCGTTTCGCCATCCGGGAAATGGTGCAGCAGCAGCTGTCGGCGCTGATAGCCCGTATGCAGCGACAGCAATTCGGCAAAGGTGTCGTTGCCGGGCATGGCATAGAGCGTGCTCCCATAAAGCGTGTTCATGAGGATGCCTCGACGCAAACGATGCAGGGATGGCGGGATACGTATTCCATGGCGTAAGCCAGCTCGCCGGGACTTTGCGCGTGAAGCGTGAAAAGCGCTTGCCCGGCCACCACCGTCTCGCCGAGATGCGCATCGAGCGCCAGCCCGGCCAGTGGCGCGGCAGGCGCACCGGCCAGCTTGGCGACGCGGGACAGGCGGCGGTTGTCGATCGCCGTCACGCGCCCTGACTGTGCAGCCGGAACAGCTTGCTGATAGGCAGCTTTCCCTGGTGTGCGCATGCCACCCTGCGCAGCGCAGATGGATTGGAAGCGCTGCCACACCCTGCCCGTCTCCAGGCAGGTGGTCGCCATCGCCAGCGATGCGTCAGCACCCGCAACGCCGCCCAATTCCAGTATGGCGGCGGCGATAGCCAGGGCATGCGCGCGCAGGTCGGGTGGTGCATGAGGTTCGTTGCGCAACACCGCCAGGACGTCGTGCGCCTCCAACGCGGGGCCGATGCCCCGCCCCACCGGCTGACTGCCGTCGCTGAGCAGCACCCGTAGCTGCAAACCGAGCGCGGCCGCGACCTGTTGCAGCAACGCGGCCAGCGACTCCGCCACCGCGTGATCGCGCACCTTGGCGGTCGGCCCGACCGGCACATCAATCACCACATGGGTGGAGCCTGCGGCGATTTTCTTCGACAGCACGGACGCCACCAGCTGGCCGGCACTGTCGATGTCCAATGCACGCTCGATGCGGATCAGCCTCTCGTCAGCGGGAGCCAGGTTCATGGCGCCGCCCCAGGCGATGCAGCCGCCGCAGGTTTCCACGACGCGGCGTATCTGCGCTTCGTCCAGATCGACGGGCGCCAGCATCGCCATGGTGTCGGCGGTACCTGCCGCCGAGGTAATCGCACGCGAAGACATCTTGGGTATCGTGAGCCCCAGTTCCGCCGCGATCGCCACCACGATGGGCGTGGTGCGGTTGCCGGCGAGCCCGCCGATGCAGTGCTTGTCGACCACTAATGGTTGCGGCCAATGCAGTTGCGCGCCGGTCTGCACCATGGCCTTCGTCAGCGCGACGACTTCCTCGATGCTGAGGCGATCGCCGCCGGCGGCGGTGATGAACGCGGCCATTTCGATGGCGGAATACCGGTTTCCGACGATGTCCCGGATGATTCCGTGCAGTGCGGACGCATCCAGCTCCTTGCCATAGATCTTCGCCCGCACCGAAGCCAGCGAATCCACGCTGGGCGAATGGGCGATGATCACGCGCTCGTCGGCGCCAGGCTGCAAGGCGAGCCATGCCGACTCGGACAGCCCGGCCTCGTCCACGCCCAGCAAGCCGTCCTGCACGATATTCAATGTCGCCAGCACCCGCTGCGTGCCCACGCGCAGCTCAAGGCGGGAGTGCGCACCGAATCCCTCGCTGCGGCAGATCGGCGAATCCTTGTTGAGGTAGACGACATGCTCATGCCCCGTATCGATGCCGAGCCGTCGCAAGTGGCCCGCTTCAAGACGCGGCCGGGGAAACGTTTCGAAGCCTGTGGTTTGAGCGGACATGGACGGCCCGGCAATAGGTGGCGTTCTTCGTTTACGCCGCTTCAGATTCGGTCAACTTGATCTTCATCAATAGGATGCTGTCGCCGATGCAGAGCAAGTGCAGCCGGAAGGACCGCGCGGTCAGCGGACCGTGCCTGGAGCCGGTCGTGGCGCCACTGCCCGGCAGGGGATATTGAGCCACATCAATAAGTGCGGTCGTATGGGGTAGTAAATATCCCTCGCGTTTCCACGAATCCGGGCCGGTTGAAGCGAGGCGCGGCAAAGAACCGGGAGTGAGGTCATGACACTCAGGCAAGCGATCGACAAAGGCGTGGCAACCGCCGGCGCGGTCGGCGCAACCCCGGACAATGCCGATCTCTTCTTCCGCGCATCCGAAGGCCGGGGCACGGTGTTTCGTGGCGTCGACCCGAAGCGACTGACGCGGGCCCTGAAACTGGGTGACAAGCAATTCATCACCTTCGTCCAGGCAGTCGGCTACCCGAAAGCCCGGGCAGACCTGGCCGTCTGAATCGGAGGAGCCCCATGACCCCGCCTGCTGCCGAACCGCCGACGAACGCCCCCGAACCGGCACTGTCGATACCGGTCGACACCGTCTATTTCATCATCGACAAACTTCGCGAGTACGACAGCAGGGACATGCTGGCCGAACCGGTGGAAGATCCTCGCCCGCTGGAGTCGGAGGATGTCGATGTGCTGCGCGAGCAGGAAAACGAATACCGGAATGCGACCGTGCTGCAGGAGCTTCATTCGGTCATCGACGATTTGCCGGAGGACCAGCAAGTCGATCTGGTGGCGTTGACGTGGCTCGGTCGCGACAACTGTTCGGCCACCGACTGGCGGTCGATCCGCGAGGAAGCCGCTCAGGCGCACAACGCACGGACGGCTGACTACCTGCTTGGCATGTCGATGGCGAGCGATTTCCTGGAAGAAGGCCTGTCGACACTTGGATTCTCCGGCAAGCAGGTCGACACGGAACAGCCGCCACGACACACCGGGGATACGCCATGAAAGACATCGTCGTCTACTCGGAAAGCTTCAAGTCCTGGCTCCCGCATGTGGAATACGCGATCCGCCTGGCGGCGGCGTTCGGCGCAAGCTTGACGGGTGTCTGCGTCTGCCCTTCGCCCGAAGCCGCGATGTCCGTGTACGACGCACCCGTCCTTGTGCTGGAATCGATCAAGGAGGCGCGCCAGCTCATGAGTGACGCCTACGCGGCTGAAGCCTCGTTCCTGGCGCTCGCGCGCGAATTGGGCGTGATCGACGCATTCTGGCAGGTCGCCGATGGCGACGTACCGCACAGCATGAAGCTGATCGGAAACTGGCATGATCTGCTGGTGCTCGGCCGTACATCCCACTTCGCCTGGGGGTCGTCGTCGGCCATTGGCGACATCATGCTGGGATGCGGCGGTGTGCCCTGCCTGGTCGTGCCGGAGATGCAGGCCAAGCCGCCGGCGCTCAATCGCATAGCGATTGCCTGGAACGGTTCGGCCGAAGCGTTGAGATCCGTGCATGCAGCGCTGCCGATGCTGATCCCTGCGTGGAAGGTGGTCATTCTCAATCGGGGCGGGAACCAGGCTTCCCTCATGGATCAATGGCTGCCCGGGTTCGACCTGGCGGGTTATCTGCAACGCCATGGCGTCATTGCAGAGTCTCATGCGCTGACCGATCGTGGCGAAGGGATCGGTGCCGATTTGCTGCAGGCCGCAGACGCCTTCCAGGCTGATCTTCTGGTGATGGGAGGGTATGGCCATACCCGGCTCCGTGAACGGATCCTGGGCGGGGCCACCAGGGAAGTTCTCGAGAAAAGCACGACCCCGGTACTGATGCGTCACTGAGCGCCCGCGTGTGGGGCCAGCCGGGTGCGATGAAGCAAGCCAAAGCCGATGCGGTCGTTTCGTTGCGCCACATCCAGCGCGGAAAGCGCTGGAAATCGTCGAACGCAGATCGCGCGGCCTGATCGTGCCCTTCGCCGCGCACGAACCGGTTCAGGCGATAGGCATCGGGCCAGTCCGCCTCCACGGCGACCGCATCGAACCCCTTCTCGACCACCAGGCGAAGCGTCAGCTCCGCACGCATGCGGTAAAACTCCCGGGTGCCGTGGGTGGCCTCGCCGAGCAACACCAGGCTCCGCTCCCCGATGCCGTCGAGCAGGGCCTCGTAATCGCGCGCGTCGCCATCCAGCCGAATGGCTTCGTTGCGGATGACGTCCAGCGCGGTATGGGAAGGGTTCGGCATCGGCGTTGCCGCGTGACTGGCGCAAGCTCACGCTGCCCGGCCGGCATGACTGCCGGACAACGGGCAGCGCGGGGGACAATCAGCTGATCGTCAATTTGCGGGCACTGCTGCTCTCCTTCTTGGGGAGCTCCAGGATAAGTACACCGCCTTCGTAACGAGCCGTGGCCTTGTCGTTGTCCACCTCATCGGGAAGGCTGAACGAGCGATAGACCTGCCCGTAATAACGCTCGGTGCAGATATCGCGCTCGTCGTCCTTTTTCTTGCTCTCACGCTTCACCTCGGCGCTGATGGCGACCTGGTTGCCGCTGATCGAGACGTCGATATCGTTCTTGTCGACACCGGGCATTTCTGCCTTGACGCGATAGGCGCCATCGCTTTCGGTAACGTCAAGGCGCACATCCGGCGCCTCCAGCTCGGACCACTGCGGACGCAGGCCGAAACCACGGAAGAAGTCGTCGAAAGGAGTGCCTTGCTCGAACCGCGACAGGGTCTTGAAGGGACTCCAACGGGTAAGGTTTGCCATGAATAAATCCTCCACACAGGTCGCCGGGTTAGCCCCCCGGCTCGCCGCTCCCGGCAAGCTGGGATCACTGGCAAGCGTACGAAGTCGACGCGGGGCGCGTTTGATCCAGGTCAACGTCGTGCGCATGATTCAAGAAAAATTCCTCGTGGATTCAGCGCATGCCGACGGTGACGCCGCGGCTTTGATCCGGCAGCCACTGCACGAACCAGCTTGTGGCGAGTGCCGCTACCCGCTCGATGGCGCCTTCCTCTTCAAACAGATGCGTGGCATTCGGAACCAGCACCAGTTCGGCGTGGCATGGGAGTACCGATAGAGCGGAGCGGTTCAGCGTGATGACTTCGTGATCCGCACCGCCAACGATGAGCAAGGTGGGCGCCTGCACCCGCGCCAGCGCGCCATGCCCTGCAAGATCCGGTCGGCCGCCCCGCGATACGACGGCCTTGATCATCATCGGATAACGCGCAGCCAGCACCAGGGCGGCCGCTGCGCCGGTACTGGCGCCGAACAGGCCGATGGGCAATGCCTGCGTGCGCGGTTGGTGCATGGCCCATCGGGTGGCGGCGTCAAGCCGTGCCGTGAGTCTGGGGATGTCGAAGCGTGCGGATATGTCCCTGGCTTCATCCTCGCTCAGCAAATCGAACAGCAAGGTCGCCAGCCCTTTCCCTTTCGCGTGCATGGCCTGAGCCACCAGGCGATTGCGCGGGCTATGGCGGCTGCTGCCGCTGCCATGCGTGAAGATGACCAGGCCGTGGGCTCCCTGCGGCACCTGCAAGTTGCCATCGAGCAGCAGGCCATCAGCGGGAATCCGGACATCCTCGGAGAGCGCGGGCACGGGCGATCCGGAGGGGGAACGCATCAGCAGGTGCACCACTTCGCTGTCATCGACTGCCGGAAATTGCATATAGAACTGCCCGACCGCACGAAAGTGTCCGGGCGCGGACAGATAGACAAGATCGTCCGCCACGTCCGTCACCGATACCAGACCACGCGGCGACGCCACAGGAATGGCGCAAACCAACCGCGCTGGCTTACGCGCACGCACAGCCAATAGCGCTGCCCGCATCGTGGCCCCCGTTGCCAATCCATCGTCGACGACCACCACGGTGCGTCCGGCCGGATCGATCGGCGGATGACCAAGGCCGTAGCCCTGTCTTCGAGCCCGGATGACGGCCAGCTGTTCGGCCGCCTCACGCTTGATGTAGCGGTCATCGGCACCGGCAAGACGTGCGTCATCCGACTGCTGGATCGTCCCGGCTTCATCGACGGCACCGATCGCATACTCCGGGTTGCCAGGCGCGCCGATTTTCCGCACCAGCACGATATCCAGCTCGCCGTCCAGACGATCGGCAACGATCCTGCCGATCGGTACGCCACCGCGCGGGATGGCCAGTATCAGCGGATGCTGACCGCGCAGCGAGGACAGCGCCTCCGCCAATTGCTGTCCGGCATCGGTGCGGTCACGAAAACCGTCGGTTTGCCACTGCGCCATGGTCATCGGCCTCTGGGCCACACCGTCGACATTGACGACCCATGTTCACGGTGCCGCCGGTGTGCCAGCGAAGTCGACCACCAGCGTCACGCGGCGGTTCGGCTCGGCGCCATCGCCCCATTTGCCCTTGAGGACCTGGCGATTTTCCGCCTTGCCGTAGCTGACCGTGCGGACATTGTCGGCAGCCAGTCCGCCGTTCTTCACCAGGTAATCGCGCACTGCCTCGGCGCGCGCATGCCCGAGTCGAAGGTTGTAGCTCCTGCCACCTGCGGCGTCGGCGAAACCCTCCACCGTCACCATGGCCTGCGGGTAATGCGCCGAGACGATTTTCGCGAAATCATCCAGCAGCGGCTTGTCCTCTTCGCGCACGGTCGCGTCGTTGAACGCAAAGTGCGAAATGGCGTCGACACGGACACGCCCGCCCATCTGGGCGATCTTGGCATCATAGGCAGCGAAGCGTTGCTGCATTTGCTGCGTAAGATCGTCGATCTCCTGCTGCTGTTTCTGATCGTTGGCACGAAGCTCGCTGACCGCCGAATCGAAATCGGCCTTTTTCACATAGCCCGTGCAGCCGCCCAGGGCGACGAGCGCCACCCCAAGCGCGGCATAAGCAAAACGACGATAGGAATACATGGTTGGTTTCTCCTTGGTGAATGCGTGCGGCGACGCATAGTCAGCAAATCGATACCCTGCCCCTTCCGCAATTCATCAAGCTACGCAGGAGGTGGCGAGACATGTTGATTTAAATCACCTAAGCCGCACGCCGCCAGGCTCGTCCCGGCCCGCGTCGACCACACCAGTGCGGTGTATCGCGTTACGGCCTGAGCACCGCGGCGCCGCTCAAGCGCCCCGCGCGCAGATCACCCAGTGCCTGATTGGCCTGTTCGAGCGGATAGACGTGCGTGGTGGTCTGTATGTCCCTGCATTCCCTGGCCGCGAAGAAATCATGCGCATCGGCGCGTGTCAGGTTGGCAACGGAAACCACTTCGCGTTCCTCCCACAACCAGCGATACGGAAATGACGGGATGTCGGACATATGAATGCCGCCACACACGACCCGGCCGCCTTTCTTGACGGCACGCAGCGCCTGCGGAACCAGATCGCCTACCGGCGCGAACAGGATTGCCGCGTCCAGTGGCTCGGGGGGCAGTTCGTCGGACGACCCGGCCCATACGGCACCGAGCGAACGCGCAAAGGCCTGCGCCGTGACGTCGCCGGCCCGCGTAAAGGCGCAGACCCGGCGCTGCTGCCGACAGGCGATCTGGGTGATGATGTGTGCCGCCGCACCAAAGCCGTACAGACCGATGCGCTTCCCCTGCCCAGCCTTCACCAGGCAGCGCCAGCCGATCAGGCCGGCACACAGTAGTGGGGCGATGGCGATGGGATCGGCATCATCGGGCAATGGCACGCTGTAATCCGCGCGCGCAACGATATGGCTGGCGAATCCGCCCGGCCGTGTGTAACCGGTGAACTCGGGCGTATCGCACAGGTTTTCGCGGCCGTCGCGACAGTACTCGCAGCGGTGGCAGCTGCCGCCCAGCCAGGGCACACCTGCCCGCTGCCCCAGCTGCAGTCCGGTAACACCGGGGCCAAGCACCTCGACCAGACCGACGCACTCGTGCCCCGGGATCAGCGGCATCACGATGTCCGGCAGCTCGCCGTCGACGACGTGAAGATCCGTGCGGCATACGCCACAAGCCTCCACTCGCAACCGAACCTCATGGTTGCCCGGTAGCGGATCGGGCAGTGTCCGCAGTGCCAGTGGCTCACCGACCTTGCCAAGCACCATGGCGCGCATGATTCCGTCCTCGCTCTGAACGAACCCATCATCGTGCACGCCACATTCGGCCGAGTTGATATGGCTCAACGCGCCTCAGCGGGCAAGCGATGCCGGCCGCAGCCCGTCACCGCAGCTGCGGCGTTCGATATGACCCGGCGCGCCGGCCAGTCACTGCAAGCGAACAGGTGCAGGCGTATGCTCCGGCCCGAGTGCTCCACTTGACCAGGTACCACTGCGGATCGAGGGTTCAGATGGCCGTCTCGCCCAGTTCTGCGTCATCCACGATCCTCCCGGCACACTTGCTGGTGGTCGATGACGATACCGAGATTGTTCATATCCTCAGCCGTTACTTCAGCGGCCAGGGTTTTCGCGTCAGCACAGCCGGCGACGGCGTCCGCATGCGCCACGTCATAGACAGCGAAGCGGTCGATATCGTGATCCTGGATATCGGCCTGCCCGGTGAAGACGGCTTCAGCCTGACCCGGAGCTTGCGCACGCACTGGCATGGCCCGGTGATCATCGTGACCGGGCGTGGCGAATCCGTGGATCGCGTGGTGGGACTGGAACTCGGCGCGGACGACTACGTTACCAAGCCGTTCGATCTGCGCGAGCTGCTGGCTCGCGTTCACAGCGTCTTGCGCCGCGCATCCTCGCCACCCAGGACAGATGCCGGGCGCTTGTCGTTCGATGGTTGTGTGTTCGATCCGCAATCGCACAGCTTGTCCGGGCCGCATGGCGAACCCATCCCGCTGACCAGTGGCGAATTCGCCCTGCTCCAGGTTTTCCTCGAACACGCCAATCAGGTACTGAGCCGCGACCAGTTGATGACGCATATCCATGGCCACGATGCAGGACCGTTCGATCGCTCGATCGACGTGCAGATCGGGCGCCTGCGCCGGAAGATCGAGCCTGATCCTGTCCATCCGCAACGGATCAAGTCGATTCGCGGCGCGGGCTATCTGTTCTCGCCCACGGTCCGTCGGATATAGGCAGCGGCATGTTCAGCAAACAGGCCCCCGATGCCCACCTGTTCCGCTCGTTATTCGAGGCGGCACCGGATGCGATGATCGTGGTCGATCGACAAGGTGTCATCGTGTTGACCAACGCACATGCAGAGCGCCTGTTCGGTTATGAAAAGGGGGCACTTGTCGGTTTGCGGGTGGAAGCGCTGCTGCCGACGGCCCTGCAGCAGGCGCATATCGCACACCGTGCCCGTTACGTGTCTCGTCCGCGCGAGCGCGCGATGGGCGCTGGCTACGAGTTGACCGGGATACGTGCCGATGGCCAGTCGTTTCCGGTGGAAATCGGCCTGAGCCCGGTCGCCGCTTCGCAGGGAACGCTGTATGCGGCAGCGATCCGCGACATCTCCGAAACGCAGCGTGCACGCCAGGCGCAGGAACGCGCCCGCTTCGACGTTGCCATAGCCCAGATGGGCCGGCGTCTGCTCGAGGCCACGTATCATGAAAAAGCCGTCGACGAGATTCCCGGTTTGGTGGCAACCACCCTCGATATTTCCGCGACAGCGATCATCCTCAATCACCCGTACCATCCCGGCTTGCGCGCCATCGCATCGAAGGGTCTCCCGCAAGCGGTACTGGAAAGCTTGTCGGGCAACCCCGCCTTGCTGGACGTGGCATGCAGCCAGGCGCTGGAGGCCGATGAGCAGCCGCCCACGCAAGGCAGCATCATCGAAAGCCTTCGCGGCATATGCCCGTTCCTGAGCCAGGATTACCAGGACGCATCCCTTGTGCCGTTGCCCGACCGGCATGGGCCCATGGGCGTGTTGTTGGCGCTTGCCCATCAGAAGGGCTGTTTCGACCGAGACCGGCAGAATTTTCTGCAATCGGTGGCCAATATTCTGGCCGGGTCCATTCAGCGCGGACGCGGCGAAGAACAACTGGCGCATTCGCTGCGACTGGAGGCCCTCGGTCAACTCACCGGCGGCATTGCGCACGACTTCAACAACCTGCTGACGGTGATTTCCGGCAACCTGCAACTGCTGGAAATCGATCTGCCGGAGGATCCGGCAACACGAAAAACCCTCGCCAGCGCATCGCGCGCGGTCGAGCGTGGCGCGGCGCTCACCCGCAAGCTGCTTACCTTCTCCCGCCGCCAGCATCTGTTGCCGCGCGCCGTGCGCACAGTGCAACTGCTGGCCGATCTGAGCGAGATGCTGGGGCGAACGCTGGGCGAGCGCATCGTCGTGACCGCCGAGTGCAGCAACGAAGTGCCTGCGGTATACGCCGACGAGGGAGAGCTGGAAGCGGCATTGATCAATCTGGCGCTCAATGCACGTGATGCGATGCCGCGCGGCGGCCGCCTTGCCATCACGGCGCGCTCCTGCAACGTCGCCAGCGCCGATGGAGACACCGGGCTTGCGCCTGGCTCGTACGTAGTCTTTACCGTAACGGACAACGGTGAAGGCATCCCGCCGGAAATCCTCGAACATGTGCTGGAGCCTTTTTTCACTACCAAGGAAGCCGGCAAAGGCAGCGGGCTCGGTCTCAGCATGGTTTATGGCTTCGTGAAACAGTCCGGCGGCCATTTCCATATCGAGAGCCAGGTGGGCCATGGCACGCGCGCCGAGCTTTTTCTTCCGGCTGCCGCCTCGGCGACGGCGGAGGAAGCGGCAACCGCGCCTTCGCGCCGTGGTCGCGAAACGTCGCACCATGGTCACGAAACCGTTCTGGTCGTGGAAGACGAACCGGAGGTGAGGCGCCTCGCGGTCGCCTTTCTGCGTACCCTGGGCTACATCCCTTGCGAGGCCGGCGATGCCGTCGCAGCGCTGGAGCATCTGGCGAAGCACCCGGACACCGACCTGCTCTTTACGGATATCGTGCTTGGCGGGGAGATGACGGGTTTCGAACTGGCCGCGAAAGCACGCGAACAGCATCCCCATCTTCCCGTGCTTTTCACGTCCGGCTACGAATACGCATCGATGGGCATCGACACCCGTGCGTTCGGTTCGTTCGAATTGCTGCGCAAACCCTATCGCCGCGGGCAACTCGGTACGGCCGCCCGCCGGGTACTCGATCGCAACAGCAGCGTGTGACACCGCTCAATTCAACGCGGCGCTCGTCCCTGCCATGGAACGCAGTCCATTGACATCCAGCACGCGCACTTCGCGACGCTGCACGTCGATGTAGCTCAGGTCATGCAGGTGCGACAGCGCACGGCTCACGGTTTCGTGCTTGAGCGCCAGGAAGCTGGCCATGTCGGCGCGATTCATGCGCAGGATGAAGTGCTTCGCGCTGCAACCCAGGCGCGCGTAGCGTGCGGCGACATCGAGCAGGAAGGCCGCCACGCGCCGCTCCGCCGCCAGTGTGCCCAACATCAGCATCCATGAATGATCGCAGCGTATTTCCGCGGCCAGTGCCGCGGTCAGGCGCGATTGCAGTTCCGGCACATGCAGACAGGCGCGCAGTACAGCCGGGTATGGCAGTTCCCATGCCTCACTGGTTTCCAGGGCGACCACATCGTTCGCATAGGTTTTCAGGCCGATGGATTCCACACCGATCAAGTCGCCGTGCATGCGGAAGCCGGAGATCTGTTCACGGCCATCCGCGGCCAGTTCGCAGATCTTGTAGGAACCCGCATGCACCAGATAAATCGCGCGGAATGGCTGGCCGGCGTGATAGACGCTGTGTCGGGCGACATGCTTGCAGCGCCGCACCGGGACGTGTTCGCGAATCGCCTCGATATCGATGCCGGGGGCGCTACTGCCGGAGGCTGCCAGAGTCATGCAGGCATGAGGGGGAAAGCCTGCTTGCGGAGCGCGAATGTCGGTTGTCAGCACGGTCATGGCACATGCCCTCGAGGCGCAGCCCCAGTCGGCTACGACGCCGACTCTAGCCCCGCTCCGCAACGGCGATAGTTCGACTTGGTAACGGATTGCAACGGTTCGTAACAAACGGTCCACCTCCGACCGGCGCTGATGCGTATCGAGCGGGCTTTGATGCGATGGCTGCGCTGGCCAGGCTGATACGGCGTGTCTCATGGCACTCGGCGGGAGCGAAACGTTCAACCGGGCCGCGCTCCGCCATGCGACATGCATGTCGATGCCGCCCTCCGCCCGATCCGCCGCCAGGCTCAATGCGCCAGCAGTACCGGTAACCGGGCATGTCTGAGTACATGGCGCGTCGTGCCGCCCAGAATCAGCTCACTCACTCGCGAGTGACCCCATGCGCCCATGACCAGCAGATCTGCCTGCATGGCCTGCGCCTGATCGAGCAGGGCCTCACCGGCGCTGGCTGTGGCCGGGAATTGCCGCTCGGCATGCAGGGTAATGCCCTGCCGCATGAGCCAGTCGCGCACCGGCAACGGCGGTGGCGTGATGCCGGGCAATTCATCGCGGGCACCGTCGACAAGGCATACCATCTCGGCCTCGCGCAAAAATGGCACGGCAGCACGCAACGCGCGCATGGATTCCTGCGTGCTGTTCCATGCCACCAGCACTCTCCCCTGTCGGAAGGTCCCATCCCACGTCGATGGAACCAGCAGCATGGGTGACGCTGCCGAGAGCAATACGCGCGTCACATAGTCCATGCCGGCAGGGTAGCCGGCCTCATGATTCGGCAGGCGGCTTACCGTGATATCCGCCATGCACGAACGCCGCGCCAATACCGGCACGTATACGCCACGAATCACTTCCCAGGCGCCTTGGATGCCGTGTTCGTCGCATTGCTTCATCCACCAGGCATCGCGTCGCCTGGCTTCGTACTCCTGCGTCGCCAGTACGGCCATGACCTCGGGAATGGCCATGGTCGCCGGAAGCACCTCAATGATATTCAGCCCGGTCGCGTAGGCATGGTGGCGGCCCGCCAGCGCCAAGCCGGTTCGTACCACGGGATTGTCATCGCGCATCTCTTCAGTGTTGATGAGAACCTCGAACATGACGGCGCTCCGCGGCTGAATTCGATACGCCCACACTCATCCATGCGCAGCCCACTCCACTTGATCTGGATCAACCGCTATCGACGCAGCGGGGGACCGCACGGCGGCATCCGCGGTCCGGCGCGCTATTGCACGACGAGTTGATCGCGATCAATACCAAGACAACCGCTCAAGCCACCATGACGCTTGACGCGACTGAGTGCAGGCGCAACATCTCAAGACGTTGGAGACTCTGTCCCATGTCCACCGAAACCGCCGTGAGTCCGGAACTGGCCCGCGTGCAAGGAAAGGCGCTCTTCCAGCACTTGCTTCTACCGATCGATGGATCGGATCTGTCGCTGCGGGCTTTCAGCATGGGTCTGGAGCTGGCCAGGGCCTTCGGCGCCAAGGTACTGGCGTTGCACGTAGTGCCGCCATTCAACTCCATCGCCTATATGGCTGAAATTCTCAGCGCAGCCGAGCTGAGTTACAGCAAGCAGGCCGTGCAAATCGCTACAGGCTACCTGGACGAGGCAAAAAAACTGGCCAAGGCCGCACAGGTACCCTGCGAATGCCACTACGCCTTCGGCGAACGCCCCCACGAGGCCATTCTGGACGCCGTTCGCGAACATCATTGCGACCTCATCGTCATGGCCACCCATGGTTGGCATGGATTGAACCGGCTGACGCTGGGCAGCGAAACGCAAAAGGTTCTGCTGCAGAGCAAGGTCCCGGTGCTCGTCCGCCGGTAACCCGGCGTGATGGTGACCGGTGCGGCGGCGAGGCATTCGTCACCGCCGATGCGCAGCGTCGGATGGCTGCGGGCGGGTACGCGGCGCTGACCGACAGTCCGGCCCGAGGGGTCGCCAGTCGCGATCCGGCAGCCCGGTGAACGCGACGATCCGACTCGGCGCACTATGCAACCCACGGGCTGGGAATTCCGCTACGGCACCTCGCCACACGCAGGGTTCGACGGCGCCATCATCCGGACGCTTTCGCCCGCTGCCCCATGCCGGCGCGGCGCCCGGGCCGGATAACGCAGCGGAGAAACAGCCGCATGACCGTAGACGAAAACACCGAAGACGGCGGCCCGGAAGCGTCGCCCTGGGCCAGCCTCGGTGCCGGCCTGATCACCGGCGCGGCCGACGACGACCCCAGCGGCATCGCCACCTACTCGCAGGTGGGCGCGGCGTTCGGCTACGGCATGCTGTGGTGCGTGTTCCTGACCATGCCGCTGATGATCGCGATCCAGGCGATCAGCGCCGGCATCGGCCGGGTCACCGGCCACGGCTTGATGGACGGCATGCGCCAGTACTACCCGCGCAAGCTGGTGTATGCGCTGGTCGCGTCGATCTTCATCGCCAACGTGATCAACCTGGCGGCGGACATCGGCGCGATGGGCGCGGCGCTGAAGCTGCTGGTCGGCGGATCGGCCCTGCTCTATGCCGCGGGCTTCGCCGTACTGTCGCTGCTGCTGCAGGTCTTCATCCCGTTCACCCGCTACGCGCCGATCCTGAAAGTGCTCACCCTGAGCCTGTTCGCCTACGTGGCCACCGTGCTGGTGATCGACGTGCCGTGGCGTGCCGTGCTCAGGAGCATCGTGCTGCCGCCGATCCGCTGGAACGCGGCGTACGCCGTGGGCCTGGTCGCCCTGCTCGGCACCACCATCAGCCCCTACCTGTTCTGCTGGCAGGCCGCCGAGGAAGTGGAGGAGATCAAATCGAGCCCGCAACGCAAGCCGCTGCAGGAAGCGCCGCAACAGGCACCGAGCGCGCTGCGCCGGATCGGCATCGACACCGCGGTGGGGATGATCTTCTCCAACCTGATCGCGTTCTTCATCATCCTCACCGCCGCCGTGGTGCTGCACGCACACGGCAAGACCGACATCCAGTCCTCGGCCCAGGCGGCCGAAGCCCTGCGGCCGCTGGCTGGCGACCTGGCGTTCGCGCTGTTCGCCGCCGGCATCATCGGCACCGGCCTGCTCGCCGTGCCGGTGCTGGCCGGCGCCACCGCCTACGCCGTCGCCGGCGCATTCGGCCGGCGCAGCGGACTCGAACACAAGCCGCACGAAGCCCGTTTCTTCTACGGCGTGCTGGTCGGCTCCGCCCTGCTCGGCATCGCGCTCAACCTCACCCCGCTCGACCCGATCAAGGCGCTGTACTGGAGCGCGGTAATCAACGGCGTGGCTGCCGTGCCGCTGATGGTCGCGATGATGCTGATGGGTTCGCACCGCAAGGTCATGGGCGAATTCACCATGCCGTGGCCGCTGAAACTGTTCGGCTGGCTGGCCACGGCGGCGATGGCGACGGCGGTGGTGGTGATGTTCGTGACGTGGGGGAAGTGAGGCTTGGCTGGATCGTGGTGCGCGGGTGCGCCGTGCGCACTTGCACGTCGAAGCGGCTCTGCCCCGGATAGCCCGATGGCGCGCGCAAGCTCCGCCGGCCGCCATCTCCCCGGGCTGCGCCCGGGGAGATGGCCTTGCAGGCGACAGCCGTCAGAAGTTGGCCGTCGCGCGCACGTACCAGAACGCTCCGTTGAAACCGAACGGCGAGGTGAGCGCGTACTTGACGCCAAGGAACTGCAGCGTGGCGTTCTGCTCCTTGCCCGGGTAGGTGTTGAAGACGTTGTTGCCTCCGACAGCCACCGAGAAGGTGTCGTTGAATTTGTAACGTGCCTCCAGGTCGAGCAGCGTCTTGCCGCTGTAGTGATTCACGTCGTCCGGCGGATTGTTGCTGCCGAACAGGCCAACCGTAGTACTCCAGCCGCCGTAACGGTTGATCCGCGCGATGGCGTCGAACCGGTGCAACCCGTAGTCGAAACTGAGCACCGAGCGGCTCTTGGGCACCTGGTGTTCGAGGTCGTACACGAAATCGTTGTTGAGCGTGTTCGGTTTGACCTTGACCACGTCCTGCATATTGCGGTTGTAGCGGAAGTCGATGTTGAGCCTGCCGTTGCCCAGTTGGTGCAACGTGTCGAGCACGAAGTCGATGCCGCGGACATGGGAGCCGAACGCATTGCCGAAATAGCTGGCGTCGCTGCCGAGCAGCAGTTGCGCATTCGGGTAGCCGCCGGCGGCGAGCTGGTCGACGGTAGCCTGGGTCACGGTCTTGCTGACCAGGCCAATGCGGTTGTCGATCTTGATCCGGTAATAGTCCAGGCTCGTCGTGACGTTGTCGACCGGCGTCCACACGGCGCCGACGGACAGGCTCTTCGACGTCTCGGTCTGCAGTGGTGCCGAGCCGAGCGCGCGTGCTACCGGATTGTTCACCGGATAGGTGCCGCTGGGGATCAGGCCACCCTGGGCGTTCGCCGTGGTGGTGATGTTCAGCGTGTTGGCCTGGCCCGGGGTCGGCGTGCGGAAGCCGGTGTTGTAGGTGCCGCGCAGCGCGAACGTGTCGGTGAACGCATAGCGGCTGGAAAGCTTGTACACCACCTTGGAACCGTAGCCGCTCGCATGCTCGTAGCGCACTGCCGCCGCGCCCGACCATTTGTCGGTGAGGTTCGTCTCGGCGTCGAAGTAGGCGGAACTACTGTTCTGCGAGAACCGCCCGGCCGCGTTGGTTGGAAAGCCCTGAAAGGCGTCCGAGCCCACACCGAACACCGACGCGGTCGGCCCCACCTCGATCGAACCGGCATCGCCTTGATGGATGATGTAGGTTTCTCGGCGCCACTGCGCGCCGAAGGCGAGCGTGAGCGGCGAGTTGTCGAACGAGCGGACGAAATCCGCGCCGGCGCCCTGCTCCCGCTGGGTCAGCTTGCCGGGGCGGAAGTTTGTGGGCGAAAGGTCGCCCAGGCTCGGGTTGATCGAACCCTGCAGCCGGTAGTCGACCTCGTTGCTGCCGGTGCGATAGTGCGCATCCCACTGGAAATTGCTCTGCCCGCCGCCGCGCACGCCGCCGACCAGCTGGTGGTCGGCGATGTTGGCACCGAACATCGGGCTGTAGCCACCGGGAAACTGCTTGTAGATCGGGTTGAGCAGCTCCCAGCCGCTCGGACTCGCCGCGTTGGCCGTCAAGTAGTGGGCCGGGTCGCCGCCACCGGCGACGATGCTGTCCACGAGCGACTGCGGCGCATCCGCCGGCACCAGGCTGCCGTTGGCGTAGCTGACCAGCGTCGAGCGGCCGGCGATGCCGTATTGCGGCGGCAGGACCGGGTTGCGGTAGAAGAAGCTGGACAGGACTTTCTTGTCCATGAAGTTGCCGTAGCCGTAAAGCTGCACGTCGCCGGCCAGCGGCAGGCCCGCGTTGACGAAGAGCTTGTTCGCCTTGGTCTGCGGATCGCCCCAGCGCTGGCCGAAACCGTCGTACGGCACCTGGTTGGCACCCACCACCGCCGCGACAGCCGCCGCGTTGTGCTGCGGAATACCGCGTGAAGTGGGATCGGTGGTTTCGCGCTCGGCGCTCACATGCACGAAGCCGTCGGCTCCGAGCGGGAACCCTGCGTCGGCGTCGTAGCGCCGCAGGTCGCCGTCACCCTTGCCGTATCCGCCCCATTCCGCGCTGACCGTCGCGCCCTTGGGGGCCTTCTTGAGGATGACGTTGATCACGCCGGCGATCGCATCCGATCCGTACAACACCGAGGCGCCGTCGCGCAGCACCTCGACGCGCTCAATCGCGTTGGACGGGAACACCGAAAAATCGACTGCCTGCGCGCCCTGGTTGAAGGTACCGAGCGGATCGATCTGCAGGTTGACCAGCGCCGAGCGATGGAAGCGCACGCCGTCGACCAGCACCAGGGTCTGGTCGGGCGACAGGTTGCGCAACGACACCGGCCGCACGAACGCCGTGCCGTCAGCAATGGGAAAGCGCTGGGTGGTCAGCGACGGCACGATATTGGTCAGCGCATCGGTGAGGTCCGCCGAGGGCTGGTTCGCGATCTGGCTGCCGCTGAACGCGTCGATCGGTGATATGGATTCGGTCGGCGACAGGCCGGCCCGGTGCGTGCCGGTCACCACAACCTCCTGCAGGTTGGTGGTCGACCTTTCCTTCGCCACCTTGCTGCGTTGCTGCGTTCCGCTCGCCTGGCTGGCCGTGGCCTGCCCGCTGTCCGACGCTCCCGGATCCTGCGCCTGCGCCGAACACGCGAGCAGCGCGGCGGCGGCAAGCGCCGTACGCACCGCACGCAAAAGCACCACGTTGACACCTGCATGGTTGGGCATCTTCTCTCCCCTCAAGTTGGCCTTTGTATCCCCCACCGGCAAGCTACTCCAACTTTTTTCGCCAAAAAAGCCTCTTGTTGGAATTGCGTGCGTGAAATCACTTCGCCGGCGACCGGCAGACTCTGCGGCAAGCGAACCTGGTTCCGTTCCTCCCTACGGCGTGCTGATCGGTTCCGTCCTGCCCGGCATCGCGCTCAACCTCACCCCGCTCGACCCGATCAAGGCGCTGCACTGGGGAAAGTGAGGTTATGCTGGGCCACGCCGGCACGGTTTCGGAGGTTCTGTGGAAACGAAGAAAACGGTACTCATCGTCGACGACGATGACCTGGTGCTGGAATCCATCGACCTGCACCTGTCCAGGACCGACAACTTCCAGACCATCCGGGTTCGTGGCGCGGCGGGCGCCATCAGCCACATGAAGAACGCGCCGAACATCGACGTCATCGTGGCCGACGTCATCCTCGCCGGCACCACCAGTGGCATCGACCTCTGCCAGCTGGCGATCGAACGCTACCCCGCCATCGCTATCGTCGTGATCACCGCCGACACCGAAGTCCACCGCACCGACATCCCGCAACGCGGCATCTTCCTGCGCAAGCCGTTTGGCGGGGAGCAGTTGCTGGGGGCGATTGAGGCCGCGTTGAAAAAGGTGGGGGAAGCTTCGCTGTAGTGCACGGGGGCTACCCCGTTAACGCGGACACTTCCAGGAAGACCGGTCATCGTCAAAAAGAAGTGTCATGCTCAAGCGAAGAAGTTCAGCGACGAGTTCAAGCGGAAAGCCATCGGGGTGGCTCGCGCGTGGGGGTGATGCCTCAATGAAAATCTCGCGACCGCACATCCAGCCCTCCGAGCAACTCGCTCATGTCGAGCAGCCGACTGGCGATCAGATGACACACGCCATCGACCGCCTCCCATCGTCCATCGATTCCAAGCAGTTCTGATTCCAGCAGCACCCGTCTGTGGGTTTCGGCAACATCGCGCCAGACGATCACGTTGACCAGACCGTGTTCGTCTTCCATCGTCAGGAACGTGACTCCGCTGGCCGTCTGTGGTCGCTGACGCATCGTGACGATCCCGGCAACACGCGCATAGGTATTGTGGGGTCGTTTGCGCAGCGTCTGCGAGTCGGTGCACCGGGCAGCGCGCAACCGGTCCCTGATCTGCGCCATGGGGTGCATCCCCAACGTCAGGCCGGTTCGCGCGTAATCCGCCAGCGTGTCCTCGGCCTGCGTCGGCTTCGGCAACGCCACCGCGATCTCTGCCGGACTCACATTGCCGAACAGCGGCAGCTGCTTTTCGACGCCGGCGATCTCCCAGTGTGCATGGTGCCGATGCCGCGACAGACCTCGCAGCGCGCTGGCCTGCGCCAACAGCTCCTGATGGCGTTTGTCCACGGCCGCTCGCGCGCAGAGATCCGCGATGTCGGCGAACGGGTGCCGTGCGCGGGCGGCCATGATCCGTCGTGCGGCTTCTTCGCTGAACCCGCGTATCTGGCGCAGGCCAAGCTGGATCGCCGGAGGTTCTTCTTCCCGGGTGATCAGCGTGTTGTCCCAATCGCTGCACTGCACGTCGATGGGAAAAACGTCGATGTCATGGCGTCGGGCGTCCTGCACGATCTGGCTTGGCGAATAGAAGCCCATAGGCTGGCTGTTCAACAACGCGCAGGCGAAGGCCGCCGGCTCATGGCACTTCAGCCAGCACGACGCATAGACGATGCCAGCGAAACTGGCCGCGTGGCTTTCGGGAAAGCCGTAACTGCCGAAGCCCTTCATCTGCTCGAACAGCCTCTCGGCAAAGGCGATCGTGTAGCCGCGATCGGTCATGCCGGTCAGGATGCGCTCGCGGTGCTTCTCCAGTCCGCCACGCCGCTTCCACGCAGCCATGTCACGCCGCAGCCCATCCGCCTCCCCGGCGGTATACCCGGCGGCAACCATGGCCAGTTTCATCACTTGTTCCTGGAACAGCGGCACGCCCAGCGTGCGCTCGAACACTTCCTTCAACTCTTCCGACGGGTAGTCGACCGGCTCCTCTTTCCTACGTCGCCGCAGATACGGGTGCACCATGTCGCCCTGGATGGGGCCGGGCCGAACGATAGCGACTTGCACCACCAGGTCGAAGAAGTTCTCCGGTCGATGCCGCGGCAGCATGGCCATCTGCGCCCGACTCTCGATCTGAAATACACCCACCGTATCCGCGCGCTGGATCATGGCGTAGGTGGCGGGATCTTCCGACGGCAGCGTGGCCATCGAGTAATCCTGTCCCCGTTGGTTGCGCAGCATATTCAAGCATTTCTGCACGCACGTCAGCATGCCCAGGGCCAGACAATCGACCTTCAACAGGTTCATCGTGTCGAGATCATCCTTGTCCCACTGGATGATCGTGCGATCGGGCATCGCGGCGTTTTCCACCGGCACCAACTCGCTCAGGGGCGCATCGGCGATCACGAACCCGCCGACGTGCTGTGACAGGTGGCGGGGCATGTCCAAAATTTCGGCCGTCAGCTTGATGATGCGCCGGATGACTGCACTCTCGGGATCGAACCCCCGCTCGCGCAACCGCTCGGCGAGTGACTCATCGCCATCCCACCACGCGAACACCTGGCTCAACTGATCGACCTGGTCCAGCGGCAGTCCCATGGCCTTGGCCACGTCCCGCACGGCACTCTTGCCGCGGTAACAGATGACCGTGGCCGCCAGCGCGGCACGCTCGCGACCGTACTTGCGATAGATGTACTGGATGACCTCTTCGCGGCGCTCGTGCTCGAAGTCGATGTCGATATCCGGCGGTTCGTTGCGCTCCTTCGAGATGAACCGCTCGACCAGCAGGCTCATCTTCATCGGATCGACCTCGGTCACGCCGAGGGCGAAGCACACCGAGGAGTTTGCGGCCGAGCCTCGGCCTTGGCACAGGATTCCCTGGCTGCGCGCGAAACGCACGATGTCGTGCACGGTCAGGAAATAGGGCTCGAAGTGCAGCGCTTCGATCAGTCCCAGCTCGTGCTCGATCTGCTTATGTACTTTCTCCGGCACACCCTCGGGCCAGCGCCAACGCGCTCCCTCGTCGGTCAGCAGGCGCAACCAGCTGGTGGGCGTGTGGCCTTCCGGCACGAGCTCGGCTGGATAGCGGTAGCGCAGCTCGTCGAGCGTGAAGGTACAGCGCGCGGCGATCCGTGCACTCTCGTCGAGCAAGGCTTTGGGATAGAGCTTGGCCAGCACGTGGCGGCGACGCAGATGCCGTTCGCCATTGCGCGCGATCAACCCGCCCGCTTCGGCAACCGGCACGCGGTGCCGGATCGCGGTGAGCGTGTGCTGCAGAGCCAACCGCCGCCGGATGTGCATGTGCACGTCGCCTGCCGCCACCAATGGCAGGCCCAGCTCGTGGCCGATCGCCGCAAGCTCACGCACCCGCCGCGCATCGTTCGGTCCGCGATGCAACTCGACGGCCAGCCAGGCGCGATCGCCGAATGTCTGTCGCACCCAGCGACCGTGAGCCATGTCGACCATCAAGTCAGGTACCCACAGGACCAGCGTGCCCGGCAGGCCGGTGGCCACGTCGGCACGCGTCAGGCGATAGGTGCCTTTCCCGGAGGCGCGTCGTCCCGTGGTGATCAGGCTGCACAACGACGTGTAACCCGCCTTCGTTTCGCACAGCACGACGATCTTCGGGCCGTCGTCGAGCTGGATTTCCGAACCCACGATCAACGGCACGCCCGTTTCACGGGACGCTTCCAGCGCGCGGACGATGCCGGCGAGTGAGCATTCGTCGGTGATCGCCAGTGCGGCATAGCCACACGTCTTCGCACGCTCGAACAGTTCATGTGCACTGGATGCCCCCCGCCCGAAGGAGAAGTTCGACAGGCAGTGGAGTTCCGCGTAGGTCGTCATGCGAACCACCCGTGGATCATCCAGCCGGTTTGCTCATCGGGCGCGCAGAACGCCCAGGCCTCCTGCCCCAGTGAGGTCTCGATGACGTAGTAGTCGCGGCAGACTTCACCGCCATCCCACCAACCCGTTTCCACACGCTCCGGACCGGCCAGGATGATCGGGTTCCCGCCGCGCAAGGGGATGGGACGTGGAAGCAGCCAGGTGGGGCGTGGGTGCGGCTCGATCGGCACTTCGTCATGCGTGGCTTTGCGCTGGGCGCGCTCGGGGCGAGGATCCTGCGTGCTGCCCAGCCGATAGACCGCGCCATCCCCCAGCCGCGCGCGCAGTCGCTCGCGCAGTTGTTCGATCGGCAGGGCATTCGCCGGCCGCTCGTCGAACAGGTCGCGGCCCGCAGGCACGAACGCCGGCAGATCGCAGGCGCTCAGACGCAACGCCAGTACCGGCTCGGGCAGCGTCACGTGTTCCAGCCGACCGCGCGCGAACTCGAACAACAGGGCGCCGTCGCGCTCCGGCGCCAGCAGGCCCACCGACACATCGGTGAAACGCTCCTCGCGGTGCTCCAGGCGCAGCAGGAAGCGCTGCACTCCGCCATCGCGACCGGCCAGATACGCGGCCAGATCGTCCACCATGCGCCGCACCGGGAAGATCAGCGCGGATTGGTTCTCCACCTCGTGGAGCAACTCGATGCGCAGGTCGAACGTGTCCGGTGGCCGATACAGCTCCAGACCCGACGGCGAGTCGCCGATCAGCCGATCCAGGGACGCCAACAGTTCCGCGCCGAAGCGGCGACGCAGTCCGTCCCGCGGTAGTGCCAGCACTTGACCCACCGTGCGAATGCCCATGCTCGGCAACGCCGCGATGGCGTGTGCCGGCAAACGACTCTTCGCGATCGGCACCCGCTGCAGGGCGTTGCGCAACGTGTCGACGGACAGCACCGCTTGCCCGTCGGACACCGTGGTCAGCACGTGCGCGGCATGAGCGGTCGGCGCCGCCGCCATGCGATGGCGGAATCCCAGGTCGGTGAAGTCCGCCCGCAGCATGGATTCAAGTCGTGGCCACGGCCCGAACAGGCCCATGCTCTTGCTGACCTCCAGCACGATCGCGTGCGGCAGCAGACTGACCTCGGAGCTGTAGCGGTAGGCCACGGCGGCCAGGAACCGGTGCCACCGTTCCACCGACTCACGGTCATACGGAACCGCTTCGAACTGCGACAACAGCGCCTGCGCAGCGCTCAGTCGCTGTCCGACATGCAAGCCTGCCGCGCGGGCGGCTTCATTCGCCGAAACGATCGCGCGTGCGTTGATCGGCCCGTCGACGAGCACCAACGGCCCGTCCGTGGGACGGCGTCGGAGAATCCCATCCAGCGCCAGACTCGGCAGGTTGATGCAGGCCCATAACATGTCCGAGCGCCATCAATGGACAGAACGCGGCAAGGGAATGGCCTGGGCGGGCACGGCCCCACCTCGGCATTTGCGCACCCAGATCTGCGGGCGTGGCGGTGCCTCCAGTTCCAGTCGCAGCGCGGCAGGCGAGGCATTGGAAAGGTGGGAGCGATCGCGAAACACGAAGGCGAGGGCCTGCCCGGTGACCGCGGCGACTTGCAGGCGACGCAAGGCGCGATCGTCGGCGTGATGCGGCCACGCCAGCACGGCAGCGCAGCTTCCCGAGCGCAGGCACTGCTCGGTCGCCCAGAGCATATCCTTCTCGGCGGCAGCCACGATTTCCACCCGGCGCATGTCGACACCGTGCTGACGCCAGCCAGCGACACACGGCGCATACGGTGGCGACACAATCACCACGTGGCGCTGACCTTGGGTCAACCGTGCGAGTGTGGGTAGCACGAGGCGAAGTTCACCCACGCCATCGACGGGCAGCAGGATTTCGGACAGCGCAGCCTCGGGCCAACCGCCTGCGGGCAACACCGCATCCAGCGCGTGCCACCCCGTGGGCTGCTCACCGACCGGCACCTCGGTGGCATGACCGCGCCAGACCTGACGCGCATCGAGCAAGGTGGACAGGGGAACCACGGCGTTCATCAGCTGCCCCGCAACAGGCCCGCAAACAGACCTTCAATCGCGAAGTCTTCCGTCGGGTCCACGTCGATCGGCTTGAAGCCCAGACTGTTCGGCATCAACCGGATCACATCGCCCTTCCAGTACAGCCGTTTGATGGTGAATTCGTTGCCGCGGACACGCGCTGCGACCACCTGACCGTGACGGGCCACGGGCGTGGCGTGCACCGCCACCAGATCACCGTCGAGGATGCCTTCGTCGCGCATCGAATCGCCGACCACCTTCACCAGGTAGTCCGGCCGCAACCGGAACAGCGAGCGCGACACGCGCAGGCTGCGATCGACTCGCGACTCCGAGAACAACGGCTCGCCGGCCGCGATGCGACCGATCAGCGGCAGTTTCATCGTGTCTGCATCCATCGGATCGGGTTCGCGCACCAGCCGGATACTGCGGGCGCGGTTGGGTTCGAGGGTCAAGCGACCCTTTGCTTCGAGCGAGCGGACGTGCTTGAGCACCGCACTGACATTACCGATCCCCAGGGCCTCGCCGATTTCTTCGAGCGTGGGCGACTGCCCGTCCCGCTCGATCCGGGCGCGGATGAAAGCAAGGACGTTCGACTGGCGGCTGGTGATCTGGATGGTCATGGCTCACATAGTTTCACCTATATAGGTGAAAATGAAAGATGGAAAAAAGCCGCGCCGGACCACCTGAGACAGATCAAGGGTTTAGCGCGCTGATCGCATCCGACTTCGAATGCGGCTTCCGTCCCAGCGTCCGCCGAAGCCATCTCACAGGATGAGATGGCGCCGCGATTCACTACCCCCATCACCCGCCCAGGCCACCGCATGAACGCCCTTCCCGACCGCTACGCTTCCGATGAACTGGTCCTGCGCAACCCCAGCGATGGCCGCACGCTGGCCCAGCGGCTCTCGAAGCGGTATGCGGCGAGGATCACGGGTGCCTTCGTCGTGCCCGGCCGTGAAGGTTCCTTTGCACCGTTGCCCGACGATCTGCCACCTGCGCTCGCACACGCCCTGCGCTCGCGCGGCATCGAGCAGCTGTATAGCCACCAGGCCGAAGCGTGGGCGGCGACGCAATCGGGTGCGCATGTCGCCATCGTCACGCCCACCGCCTCCGGCAAGTCGCTCTGCTACACGCTGCCGGTCATCACCGCGGCGATGACGCAGCACGCCAAGGCGCTGTATCTGTTTCCCACAAAAGCGCTGGCGCAGGACCAAGTGGCCGAGTTGCTCGAACTCAACCAGGCCGGCGAACTGGGCGTCAAAGCCTTCACCTTCGATGGCGACACGCCCGGCGACGCGCGCCAGGCGATCCGGTTGCATGGCGACATCGTGGTCAGCAACCCGGACATGCTGCACCAGGCCATCCTGCCGCATCACACGAAGTGGGCGCAGTTCTTCGAGAACCTGCGCTACGTGGTGATCGACGAGGTGCACACCTACCGGGGCGTGTTCGGCTCGCATGTGGCCAATGTGATCCGCCGGCTCAAGCGCGTGTGCGCGTTCTATGGCGTGACGCCGCAGTTCATCCTGTGCTCCGCCACGATCGGCAATCCGAAGGAACACGCCGAAGCGCTGATCGAGGATGCGGTGACTGCCATCACCGAAAGCGGTGCGCCGACCGGCGACAAGCACGTGCTGCTGTGGAACCCGCCGGTGGTGAATGCCGATCTCGGTCTGCGTGCCTCGGCGCGTTCGCAGACCAACCGCATCGCGCGACTGGCGATCAAGTCCGGCATGAAGACGCTGGTGTTTGCGCAGTCGCGCACCATGGTCGAGGTGCTGACCAAGTATCTGAAAGACGTGTTCGATAGCGATCCGCGCAAACCTGCGCGAATCCGCGCCTACCGCGGCGGCTACCTGCCGAAGGAGCGGCGTGCGGCGGAACGCGAGATGCGCGCCGGCAGCATCGACGGGATCGTGAGCACGTCGGCCCTGGAGCTGGGCGTGGACATCGGCAGTCTCGATGTCGTCGTGCTCAACGGCTATCCCGGCTCCGTCGCCGCTACCTGGCAGCGGTTCGGCCGCGCCGGTCGCCGACAGCAATCGGCGCTGGGGGTGCTGGTGGCTAGTTCCGATCCGCTCGATCAATACCTCGTGCGCCACCCGGAGTTCTTCCAAGGCGCACCGCCCGAGCACGCCCGCATCCAGCCCGATCAGCCGCTGATCCTGCTCGACCACATTCGTTGCGCTGCCTTTGAACTGCCTTTCATCGGCGACGAGATGTTCGGCACCGAGGTCGCCACGCCCTGGCTCGACGTGCTGGGCGAGGAAGGCGTGCTGCATCGCGAAGGCGACCGCTGGGAGTGGATCGCCGACAGCTACCCGGCCATCGCCGTGTCGTTGCGCTCGGTGGCGGACGGCAACTTCGTGGTGGTCGATCGCACCAACGGACGCCAGACCATCATCGCGGAAGTCGACTACACCGCCGCGCCGGTGACCCTCTACGAGGGCGCCATCCACATGATCCAGTCCGTGCCCTACCAGGTGGAACGACTGGATTGGGAAGGCCGCAAGGCCTACGTCACGCGCACCCACGTGGACTACTACACCGACGCGATCGACTACACGAAACTCAAGGTGCTCGATTGCTTCGACACGTCCAACGCCGGATGCGGGCAGGCCCACCATGGCGAAGTGCACGTGGTTCGTCGCGTGCCCGGCTACAAGAAGATCCGCTTCTACTCGCACGAGAACATCGGCTTCGGCCCCGTCAACCTGCCCGACCAGGAACTGCACACGACGGCGGTGTGGTGGCAGCTCGCGCAAGTCGTGCTCGATGCCGCCTTCGAGGATCGCCAGCAGGCACTCGACGGCTTTCTCGGCGCGGCCTATGCGCTGCACATCGTGGCAACCGTGGCAGTGATGGCCGAAGCACGCGACCTGCAGAAGTCTGTGGGCAGCGGCGACGGCGCGTGGTTCGTCAGTGCGGATATCACAGGGCGCGGGCAAATCCGCGGCAGCGACGGGCAGCCTGCCGCTCTGTCGCCTGACGCACCGTTCACGCCGACGGTTTACCTCTACGACGCGTTCCCCGGCGGCATCGGCCAGAGCGAACCGCTGTTCAACCGGCGCGAGGACCTGGTGGCGCAATCGGTGACCCTCATCGAACGCTGCGATTGCCGTGGCGGCTGCCCCGGCTGCGTGGGCCCGGTGCTTGCTGCCGATGAAGACGCGGCCACGACGCCCAAGGCGTTGGCGTTGCGCGTGCTGGCGTTGCTGGTGGCGCTGTGAGCGCCTTGGCGGCGAGGTTGCGACAGCTGCGCACGGAGTCAGGGCAATCGCGCCTGCCCGAAGCGGCTACGCCAAAACCCGCCCTTGCGCCCGACGTGCTCCGATTGATTCAGGCGCGCTCGCGCATGCGGGGTGTGGCGCAGCGTGCCCCGTCCAGTGACCGGTTCGTGCCAGGGGCCGAGATCGCACCGGGGCTGTTCTTCACCGAAGCGATCGTGGATTGGGGACGCCCTGCTGCGCTGATCGATACCGCGTTTGCGCGCTGGGACGAACCCGTCGCCCACGGCCGACTGCTGCACTTCGATACCGAGACGACCGGCCTGGCTGGCGGCACCGGCACGCGCGCGTGGATGATCGGGGCGGCGGACTGGCTGGCCGACGGACGTTTCCGCCTGCGCCAGCTGACCACCACCACGATGGCCGCCGAAACCGCGATGCTGCAAACCTTTGCCCAGTGGCTGCAACCCGACACCGTGCTCGTCAGCTACAACGGCAAATGCTACGACTCACCCCTGCTGAAAACGCGCTACCGCCTGGCACGATTACCGGATCCCTTGTCTGGCCTGGGCCACCTGGATCTGCTCCATCCCGTGCGCCGACACTGGAAGGGCGTGTGGGAAAACTGTCGCCTGGCCACCGCCGAGCGCGAACTGCTCGGCGTGGTGCGGGAAGACGACTTGCCGGGCTCGGAAGCCCCCGCCGCCTGGCTCAGCTATCTGCGCGGAGGGTCCGCACTGAATCTGCGGCGGGTGCTGGCACACAACAGCCAGGACCTGAAGAGCCTGGCCGGTGTACTGCTTCACCTGGCCAGCTTGCCTCGCTAATTCGATGGCTCACGAACTGGGGCAAGACCGCCAAGCCCGGGCGATTTGATGGTTTTTTTTTCGCGCCAGACGAGGCCCGACCGGCGGTTTGCCTCGGCATCACGCACCAACACGACCGCTTGACGCTTTGCGCGCTGCTGGATGGACTGGACTATGCGTATCGGACTCTAAAGCTTCGTGCTACTCAGAATGGGAAAAACGTCGCCAGCAAAGCAATTCAGCGCCGATGGTCGCGCCCTTGCAATACCTCGGCGCCGGGAACGGAAGCGTCGGCGGCGAGGTTGGCAACTTCCATGCCGGGCTTTTGAATCTCCCGGTCGACCTTCCGAACGTTGCTGTCGAGGTCGGGAGTCCCGGTATCGGGGTTCCGCAGGCCCCTGCCGAGGTCTTGAACGCCCCTGCCGAGGTTTGGAATCTCCGCGCCGACCTCCGATACGTTCCCGTCGACGGTGCGAACGTCGGCATCGAGTGGCGGATACCCCCCGCCGGGGTATCCAGACATCCACCTTGAGTATCCGAATGTCCCTGCCGATTGAAATTTGGTCGGCGCCGGGTCGCTGGATATCCACGCCGGGAGGATTTCAGTCGGCGGGGATTGTTGGGGTATCGGCGTCGATGGGGGTGCCAACATCCTGTGCCCCGCGGGTTGGGGCCGATAGCGCGGATCTGAAGAATGTGGCCAAGTAAGTGGCTCTGACCCGGATAGTTGCGAAACCCTTTGGCGAGGGCGTCTCTGAAATGCGCATCGACGTCGGCCCCGGTTACCGCACCTACTTCACATTGCGGGGCAACGCCATCGTTATTCTGTTATGCGGCGGCGACAAGAAAACCCAGCAACGCGATATCAAGCACGCCGCTCAGCTTGCAAAGGAGGTCTGACATGGCCCTTCAACTTACGACCTTCGATGTTGCCGACTACCTGGACAGCGAGGAAGCCATTGCCGAGTATTTATCCCAGGTGATGGCCGATGGCGACGACGATGAGTTCCTTCGAGCCCTTGGGCACGTAGCTAAAGCCCGCGGCATGTCGCAACTTGCCAAGGATGCTGGAGTTGGCCGCGAGAGCCTCTACAAGGCGCTAAAGCCAGGCGCAACACCCGGATATGCCACTGTGGGGAAAGTGGTGCGGGCGCTTGGGTTTCGGATGGCGGTGGAACCGGCAACCAGGCAGAAGGCCGCGGCAGCCGCCAAGAAGCCAGCGAAGCCAAAGACGTCAGTCGCAGTTACTGCCGCCAAGAAGGCGAAGAGCGCCGCGGCTGGAACCGAACGCTTGAAAGGAACACGTGCGCGAGCGTAGGTTGGGCGCTCCATCACGGGTTCTCATTCAGTCGTCATCATCAGGAAAGAGAGGGATCAGATTCTCCGCTAACCCCGCCAAAGCCCCGCGGTGCTTGATCTTGTCGGTCAGGTTGACCTCTCGAGTTGACCAAGTGCGCCGAAGCCTATCACGGCCACTCAACGCTCGAACTCGGCATTTGATCATTCCAAGGCAGCAGCAATCTTTACCTCCATCCTCTCGACCGCATCTGCGCAAAAAAGAAGGGGGCTTTCGCCCCCTTACAAAATCACTTCTCTTTGAAGTGGTGGTTATTCAAGCTGGGTGGAAAACGTTCCCCCTTCTGAACGTGCCGGTCGTAGGTGACGCCGGCGTAGCTGTTGGTGGGATCGCTGTATTGCCCATAGGTAGCCGTCTTGGGGCATTCCTGGCCAGACCAGTATTTCGAACCGCTCATAATCAAACTCCTTCTGAAAGATCGCCAATGGCGCCAAGCAAAGACCCAGACTTGGCAAAGCCATCTTCTGTAATGCAAATCTCATATTCCGAGACAGGTCAGCATGGCTCACAACCATTCCTGCGTCAGCACAGGGGAATCTTCAACGGGATGCGGATGGCAAGTTCGAAGCCGTGCAGAACGAAGCGAACGCGGACACGTTGGAATTGGCCGAAGCCGAGGATGCCCTGGCACAGCACATGCCCACCCTACGCATCCATCAAAACAGGCGAATAGAATGCGTCAAGTATCCTTGACACCATGCCCGGCTATGACATCCGCCAGTGTTAGGCTTTGAACGGGAATACAGGGAAGCAACGAATGATCACTCTTAACACCGATAAAGGTTTGGTGCGCCTGCAATCGTGGGCGGACGTTGAAGCTCGACCCGGTTTCACTCCAAACATTGACCCCGGCACCGTCAAACTCGACCGAATCATCGGCAGCTATGCCCTAACACCTTTTCAGCCCTGCGGGCTTTCCACTTGCCATACGCCCCATGGCAAGGGCTATCTGGTCACCACCACTGACGGCCATGAAACAAACATTGGGAAAGACTGCGGCAAAAAGTATTTCGATGTCGAGTTCAAGCGGCTGGCTAAAGCATATGACCGCGAGGAACGAAGCAGTCGACGCCGGGAAACTCTGACCGCACTTCAACACCAGATCCCGACCATTGAGGAGCGGATCGCTGGTCTCATGGATGGGCCTACCGGCGCCAAGTGGATCAGCAAGCGGACGAAATGCCTAACGGATCCCATGAAAGGGCTTCCCTCTAGCATCATCGCCATCATTGGCGGCGTGATACGTAGGCGGAATGGAACGCTCACCAAAACCCGTGTGGCCACAGTCCAAGAGTTGGAGCGCATGCGCGTTCAGCGCCAACGTCTTCAAGAAGGCGAAAACTACGTCGAGGAAATCGTCGGACAGCTGGACGGGATCTCCGTTCTCTACAAGGAGAACGACCTTCGCCGACTGCTGGTCACGGATATGGAACACCTGTCGGTCGTCAAAGGTCTTGATGTTGACGATCTGAAAGATAAGGCGCTGAGGGATCTGGCGAAATGGAGCGAAAGCATCGAGCCCACCCTGGCGCAAGCGGAAGAGTCCATCGCGGCTGGCCGGCGGCTTTTGACACAGGCCAACATTCGTCAACTTCTCGCTTTCATCCCTAAGAGAGAGGACCAGCGGGTCTTACAGGCTTTCATCGCAGAATTGCCCGACGTGCACGCACTGGCGACATGAGCAACACTTAGCGTTGGCTGGAAGCTTTGAGCGTCGTGTTGTGACAACACTAAGACGCGCTCTCCATCCTTGATCGTCACCTCAGAAAATCCCCAAGAAACATACTTTTGCTTGTCAAGATTTGGCTTCCATGGCCACCGCCGACTTCATGGCCTCGTTGCAAGCCCATTGGGCCACCAGCATGTAGTCCACGCCTGCGCCAACGCGGCTGCGCGGCTATGCTTTGGATCAAGCGTTTGCTGCGGCCAAGGCGGCAGCCGATGGATACGAAGAAGCTGATCACGGATGTTTTTTTTGGCCGCGCACGAGCGCAGCGAATTGCAAATCTAAGCGGGTCCAAATCTAAGCGGGTCAGAGCCGCTTACGAATCTCCGCGACACCGTGACTCGTGGGATTGTTCGGCTCACCCTGAGCCTCACCCCTCCGCGCTGCGCGCTACGGGGCCAGCCTGCGGCTGTCCGAATTCGTTCCAGACGAATTCGTCGAACCCGGGTGGGTTCTCACCCAGTCGTCACCATCAGAAAAGCAAGACGCCCCACTCGGGGGCGTCTTGCTTTTCTGGCGGAGAGAGTGACCGCCTGCAAACTCCGCAATGAGACTTAAGAAACACCAACGTAACCTAAAGCCTATGGCTGATTTAAAGCACCATGGAGGAATTTTAGCCCAACGAACCACAACGAGATCCAACCTTATCCAAGTCGAAATGGCATACTGAATGGCATACCTCAATTCAACCTGGAGCCTCCGTCCATGGCTTTGCTCACTGATACCAAAGCACGCAGTGTCAAACCTGGAGGCACCCCGCTTGCGCACGGCGGAGTCACTGGGTTGGCGCTTCATCCCTCCCCCAGCCAGAAGGGTCAAGGCAAGTGGGTACTCCGCTACGTCAGCCCCGTGACCAAGAAGCGGCGCAACGCGGGGCTCGGCAGCTACCCCGATGTGGGCGTCGCAGAAGCGACTCAAAAGGCCCGATTCATGCGCGAACAGATCGCCCACGGGCTAGATCCGCTGGAGGTCAAAGCCAACGACGCGACCAAGCCGCGTATTCCTGACCTACGCGAGGCGGCGGAAGTTCTGCATCGAGAGCTGGCCCCCGGCTGGAAGAACGCCAAGCACGCGCAGCAGTGGATCAACACCCTCACCGAGTACGCGTTTCCGCTCATTGGCGCGATCACATTGGATCAGATCCAGCCTCGGCACATTGCTGACGTGCTGCGGCCTATCTGGCTGGACAAGGCTGAAACCGCCGGGCGGGTGAAGCAACGCCTGCATGCCGTGATGGCGTGGGGATGGGCGCATGGATTCTGCACGGCCAACCCGGTCGATGTGGTGAGCCATCTCTTGCCGCTTCAACCCGGTAAGACGGTTCGCACGCAGCATCAGCCGGCCATGCCCTGGCCCCTCGTCCCGGCCTTCGTCGCGGAGCACCTGCCCTTACCGCATGGCTTCGATGTCTCCCGGCAAATGTTGGGCTTTCTAATCCTGACGGCGGCGCGCTCGGGAGAGGTTCGGTACATGACGTGGAACGAGGTGGATCTAAAAGCGGGTGTCTGGACGGTGCCCGCAGCACGAATGAAGGCCAAACAGATCCATCGCGTGCCGCTGCCGAAGCAAGCCCTGGCGATTCTCAAACGTCAGCGCGGGCAGCACGACACGTGGGTCTTCCCGTCGGTGCGAGACCGCGCCCCATTGTCGGACATGACCTTGACCGTGTTCCTGCGGCGCGTTGCGGCCGTCAGCGACGTCGCCGGCCGGACAGCGACGGCTCATGGCTTTCGTTCGAGCTTCCGCGACTGGTGCAGCGAGAAGGGCTATCCGCGAGATCTGGCGGAACGGGCTCTGGCCCATGCGGTGCAAAACAAGGTGGAGGCGGCCTATCACCGGACGGATTTGCTGGAGCAGCGCCGGCCACTCATGCAAGCATGGGCTGATTTCGTAACGCCGAACGGGAAGTCACAGACCCATGATTGAGATTGGTTCGCGGTTGTCGAAGCTGGCGCCACTGTTGGACGCAGTATCCGCTGCTGTAAGACGTAAAAGACTGCCGGCCTTGGTGGAAAGCGGCAAAATCATCCTCTACGTTCGCGTGCCCGCAGGCAAGACGGTGTACCGAGACGCAGGCATCCAGCGACGGGCGGCGACGATCAACGAAGCACTCGGTGCCGCAAGGCAAACCCTATCCGGTGTTGAACTTGCCCAAGTGCGAGACGCTGAGCAAGCAGGTACACCGCTTATACGGTATCCGGTGGTGATTCCTGATGTCGCCTATGTGGGGTTAGCGGCTAAGGATGCCCGAAGGCTCCTGGAGCTGGATCGTATCGACGTGCACTGGTTTCCCTGTGTCGTCCTGACTTCACCTCAACCTGAAGCCAATGCCAGGCCACTGCTTCGCGTCGTTCCGCGTTGGTCACCCTGCTGTCTTCGGCCTGATGACGGGCGACGCAAGCGGGGGCCATGGATTGGCCATGACGTAGAGCACGCGTTGTCCATCGCGTTCGATGACGTCTTCGTCGACGAGCATGCCCTGCGAGATCCCACAGGTTCCGTGGAAGACCCACTGGAGCTGCGGGACACCGCACCGGGCGTGTACGTACTGTACAGCGTGGCGGCTCGATTCAATGATCCGAAGAAAGGCATGACGCTTACCGCAAAGGGTGTTCAGGAGGCGGTGATAGACGAAGTGGCGGTTTGCAATGTCGCGAGCTGGCTGTTCAACGGCGAGGTACTACAACAAGTCAGGAAGCTCATCAACACGCGCCACTCTGAGACACAGGGGGTAGAGAAAATCGCCAAGTTCAAGCTTGACGTGCTCGGTGAGAAGGAGGCCGCTTTGCATGCCACGCACCACTGGATCAGCAGTCGTATGGCGCTGCTTATTCACGCAGCGCGATATTGGCAAAATCTAGTCCGGAAATCGGAGAGGGTCTGGGCGTCCATGAACCCCGAAGAGCAGCTTGCTTTGGCCAGGCAACTAGATCACTCGCTGAGAGGCTGGGGCTTCACCACCGTCGGGGAATGGCGTGCCGCCCGACTCGTGGCAGCCTACCCCGACGATCTCCGCGTGGCATCAAAGGAGCTGCGTTGAGCAGTCTGCAAATACACGCTTGACCAACGAAAGGTCATTCTCGGCCTTGCGCGGCGCACCCGGCTTCGGGCTATCGGCGAGCCCAACGATGATGCCACGCCGGAGGTTACGCGAGCGTCCGGTTTCCAGCGTGCAGTCTTCCTTTGTCATATAGGCCACGGCTATCCCGATGCCGGTCAACATGGCCCCATCGCTGATGTGCACGACGCCAAGCGCGTTGTACTCGTACTCCTTGCGCAGCGCCCAGCAGTTGAAGTACGTACCCTTCCCGTCGCTGAAGCGATTCTTCCAGGCTTCGCCAAGCTGCTGACTGTAGACGTAGCCTTCCTTGTGTTTGTGGCCGTCGAGAAAAACCATGAGGTGGAAATGAATGCCGCGATAGAAACCACCTTCGCGCTTCACGATCCACCCCTTGACGTCAGGGCCAATAATGCGACCCTCGCGCAGAGCACGAAGGTAGTGGCTGATGCACCGCTCGGCGTGGTCTGACGCTGACCACTCGTGGTTGTCGGGGTGGATGTAAAGGTCGATCCTGAGCACCAGGAGCTTCGAGTGCTGTTCAAACAGGCCCGTCACATAGTCAAGGCAGGACTTCAGATTTTTCTTTGCGCTCCGCTCGTGATTGCCAATCACCGTCTTGAACCGTTTGGATCGACAAGTGCGCCGCACGAACCTGGCCGCATGCTCAAATGCCGCCCGGGCTTTCGGCTCGTTGACGTTGACCCACTCTGCGGGGTAGAAACCGCTCAGCTTCTCGGCGATCTGCATGCAGGCACGGAGCATCACTGTGATGTGGGGATTGGGGATGGCGTGGATGACCGTGTAGGGCTCTTCGTCGGCCACGCCGGCCATCGTGCCATCGGCCTTGCGGAATGAATGGCCTTTCAGATAGAAGCCCTGTTCGGCACGCTCCACCAACGGCAAGGCGTTTACGCACAAGGAGTGCATGTGCTTTCCAAGGGTCGTCAGTTTGTGGGCGATACCACGTCCGGACTTGAAGGGCGTGACCACGGCAGCCTCGCTCGCGGCCAACCGCTTAGCCATATACTCGAAGCGTTTCAGGTGTATCTGCCAGTCGTGGTCTTCCGTGTTGATGGCTTTTCCGGCGGCGGTGTGGCGCATGCCTTTGGCGATGCGCTCGTGCAGCCGCTCCCCCTCCTCGACCTCCTTGATGAGTCGGTCAATATTTTCGTCAGTAACTGCTTTGTGGTTCATCATGTACTTTCGCTATGCGTTGGGTGGTGTGTTTGTCCGCGTAATTCACGTGACGGACACGGGATGGTTGATGGGGAAATAGGATCCCGATCCACCATGGTTGAAACGTAATGGCCTCGCTTAATGAAGTCCTTGGGTGTATTTGGTAGATCTGCTATAAAGCCATTGCTGATTGCTATTAGATATGTCTCCTGAATTAGCTATCGTTTGAATTACGCGCAGGGCCGGGGAGTCGCCATGGACTTCCTCCGGCCAGACGGGGGATTCTGTACCGCGGGTTTCTTGTCGACTTGGTAAGACATTTCGTGAGTGGGACGCGTATCAACCCACGCGACGATGTCCGTACGTCGCCAGCCAATAGCCGACCGCAGTCCGGCCCCGTTCCCCAGGCGAATGGGTTTAGGGAACTCGGCGTCGAAATACGGGCCTTCCGAGTCCAGAAAGTTCCGAATCGTGGATTCGCTGAGGTTGATCTGCTCGGCCACGTCGCCGATGCGCCACACCAGCTTGTTCGACACTTCCCACTGCGCGACAAATGAGCCGAGCACGTCCTTCACGGCTTTGATGATGGTGTCCCGCAGCATCTGCAGGAAACGGGGTGTGGAGAGATCGACCATGTTGCGGCTCAGCGGAAGGTATGAGGCGATGCTGACGCTGAATTGGTGGGTTTACGAAGTGGAAATCCGCACTTCTCTGGGCGGCCGAAGTTCGTCGCCCCACCCCGCCGCACCAGAGCGGGCTTTGCCGATCTGACGAAGTGCGAATGCACTCGTGGCGACCGGCCTTGGCGGGTCGGCTTTGGGGCCTTGTCGAGTTAGTTTTGACCTGTCGAGTTGGTATTTTGACTCCCAACGAACCTGAACCAAGCACAAAATTAAAGCGGGGTGCTCAAAGAGCACCCCGCTTTAATTGCAACGAGTATTAATGTATTTCAACGATCTTTTTAATTCGGCATCGGCACACTTACACGGCGGGGGATCAGCTCACCATCTTCATCGATGTCATCTTCAATGATAAACGTAACCTGACCGCGAACCACGCGAACCTCCAAGTGCCTAGCGCGGACCTGCACGTCTTTAATAACCTCCCGTCGAAGCATGCCTCCATCACTGTAGAAATAGTTCCCGACGTCTTCCAGCAACTCATTTCGACAATCGTCAATGTGATCTTGGTTGTCAGTATTTCTCACCAAGCTTTCAAAATCGTAAATACCGTCAGTCAAATCGCGCAAAATCAGCATGTTTAAGCCTCGCGAGCAGCGCGCACGGGCGGAATGCGCACGTGCGCATGGAATCATGGGAGTTATGCCCGTATCTGCTTGCGCTGCAGGGTGCAGCGTGCGCGGTCTGAATGCTGACTTTCCGGCTCTGTGTACAAGAACTAGGGCTTCGCCAGCCTACACTAAATTCATAAAATCACAACCCGTCAACGTGCTTGATAACGAGGTGGCAAGGCGCTGTGACTAGGAGCGGCGATCTGTGCCTCGGCGCGGCGGCCTGACGGAGATCTGCATGCGGTTGCGGGGGCAAGGCTGCGTCATCTACAGCCGCGCCTGTTGGTGAGATCAACCTGATGCAAACGCCATAGTACCCGGCCAATTGGCCGGGCTTTTTCTTTGGGAGGGCATCCATGAAGAAGCGATCTGTCTTGAGGCCATTCGATCCGCACGCTCGACCGTGGGCAGTGGCTGGCCGGATCGGCGCCGGTTGCTTGAGCAAGTAGGTACATCGCGGAGATGAGCGAAGGCACCCCCCCCGAGCGTGCGATCTTTTTTTTGCGGGATTCGAAACGCCCCCCGATCCGCTGAGCGCACTATGCTTCGCTCGGGTCAGATCAAGCGGGCGCCCTCTCCAAGTCGTGGGTGTTTCGCTACCAGGTCAATGGTCGCACTCGCGAGATGAGCCTAGGAAACTTCAAAACCTTCGGACTGCGTGATGCACGCGACCGCGCGACCAGCTGTAGAAGGCTTCTGGCAGACGGAATCGATCCGATCGACCAACGAAACGCTGCAATGCAGAAGAAGCGGCTCACCGACGCGCGGGCTGCGACTGATCCCCAGTCGGGAATTCTCCATCTGCATCAATCCACCCCCAACGCCTTGAACACCGCATCCACCGGATCCGAGTAGAAGCTGGTCTGGAACTTCGCGAAGAGTTCGCCGGGAACGGTGGGGATATCGGTGACGCTGCACATGGGCAGGAGGATGCGTTTGGCGCCGGCGTCGAAGGCGACTTGCAGGGATTCGGCGAGGTTGCGGGCTGGGGCGGTGGTGCCGCCGAGGGACATGTCGCCCATCACGACCATCTGGCTTTGCAAGGGGCGACCTAGCGCGGCGGAGCACAATGCGACGAAACTGGACAGGGTGAGTGTTTCGGGGCTGCCGCTGTGTTGGAGTTCGACGAGGTGAAGGTGGAAGTCCTGCACGGCCGTCTTGATGCCGGCGCTTACACGGCTGGCGTTGGCCTTGAAGTAGTCGAAGGCGATGCGCACAGATTCGCGGGAACCGGAACCTGATGTGGTGAGCTTGCCGTTGCCGGCCATGGCCTGGATCTCCAGGCGGTAGACGCCCGGCATGCTGCCTGGGCCCATGGCGATGGTGTAAAGCGTACCTGGGGCCATGCGGCCTTCGGGGATCAGGCCGCCACCGCCCTGCTCCGGCACGTTGATGAAGCGCTCCTCACTGTTCTCCAGGTCGATGTAGGAGAAGTGGACGTCGTAGAACTCCATGCCGCCGATCTTCTTGAGTTGTTCCTTGACCCGGCGGCGGGTCTCCAGCGCGTACTCAAGGCACTGCCGTACCTGCTCCTTGCTGTACTCACCATGCGGGCACAGCAGCTTCAGCAGCCCTGAAGTCGTACGGCGCACTGCGATCACGTCGCGCTGGTTGAGGTTGTTGCCCAGCTTGAAGTGCTTGTCGATCGCATCGGAGAAGCTGTACTTGCGCATTTCGCGCAGGTACTCGGCGAGGTAGTCGACGATCAATCCAAACTGGTTAGTGAAGAACTCCGGACGCATCTTCGGGATCTCCCAGCCCGGCACATAGGCGTGGAAGCGATCGAAGAACGCCGAGTCGATCATCACTTCGGGGAATGGCGCGAGCAGATGCGAAGTCTTCACCAGCGACTCGACGCTCTGGTTGATGTTGCCGATGAACACCATCGAGGCGTTTGCGTTGATCGACTCGCGGCCGCGGCTGAAGGACCCTGATGCCATGTAGTCCTTCATGATCTGGACACCGTCATGATCCTTGAAGGTGATGCCGGCTACTTCGTCGAAGGCGACCACGTCCCACAGCCCCACCAGGCCCACCTTGCGGGCACCCATGTTGTAGAACAGATTCGCCACGGTGGTCTGGCCCCCGGAGACCAGGATGCTGTTCGGGCTGATCTCCTTGAAGATATGGCTCTTGCCGGTGTTGCGCGGGCCCAGCTCGCAGTAGTTGTAGTTGTTCTCGACCAGCGGAATCATGCGCGCCAGCAGGTGCCACTTGGCGCGCCTCTCGAACACGGTGGGCTCCATGCCCGTGGAGCGCAGGAGCACGTCGAGCCACTGCTCATCGGTGAAAGCGCGGCGACCTTCGAACAAAGCCTTCATATCCATGTTTGGCATCTGGATCGGCTTCAGATCCTCGACGATGAACGGCGAACTCTTCTGGTTCTCCTCGTACACATAGCGCAGCGTCACAATGCACCAGATGCCCCCGGCCAGCAGCTTTTCGTACTGGCGCACAAAGGCATCGGAAATCTCCGCGTTCTTCACGCCAAGGTTCGAGAGCAGCGCTTCGTATTGATCGCGCTTCTCGTTGAGCTTGACCGTCAGCTTGTCGATGACCTTGTAGGTGCCACTTTCGCGGATCTTCGACTTGACCTTTTCCGCCTCATCCGGGCGCACGTAGTTCTCGGCCAAGATGCGTTTGACCGTGGCCAAGCCCGCCTGGATCGTCGCTTCATCATCCGAGGCGCAGTACATGCCGAGCAGATACTCCAGCACGTACACCGGCACATTGGCCCCTTCCTTGATCAGCTTGGTCAGGTCCTTGCGCACCACCTTGCCGCTGAAGTGGCGGTTGAGTAGCTGATCAAGATCCGGCGCGGCGGTTTCGGTGGCGTTGGGCTGGGTCATATCGTTGGATTCAGAAGTCATTGGAGAACGCCAGATCGATCTTCAAGGGAACACGCAGCACCTCGACCTTGGTCTGTGCGTCACGCGCGATAAAGAAGTAGTCCTTCTGCCGATCGTAGCTACCGGAGCGGATTGTCAGAATGATCGACTTCACGCGCTCCCCCAACACGCTGGAGGTGCTGTCGAAGGTCAGCACCTGCTCGTCGCTCACCGGGGTCTCGCCATCGCGCAGCGAAATCCGGACGGTGCGCGGCAGTACACGGTTGGAGGTGGGCTCGGTCTGGATCAGCTCGAAGCGCTGGGTATTGGTCACCACCTTGTTGGAGGCGCCAATTAAGGTGATCTCCACAGGGCGGGTACGTGCCTTGTCCGATTCGGACTCACGCACGGTGATCAGCGGAACGATCACCTCCTGCGGCATCGCCGAACCGTGCACGAAGCGGGCGCCACCGGCAAAGTGAAAGCGCATGGCGCCCTTGGGTAGCCAGAAGTCCACGCTGCCAGCCCCCCCCGGCGCGGTTCCCGCCGTCAGTGCGGTGTTGCCCTGCCATATCTGGTCGTTGGCCGGCAGATCACGCCCAATCAAATAGCGTTTCTTGGCCTTGAGCGTGCCCACGGGCTTGTCAGGCAGTGGCGATCGGCTCGCGTCGTCCAAGGCTGATTCCTGATACAGAAACCCGTGATCGGCCGTCACAAGAACCATCGAGCCGTTGAGGTTGTTGATGATGTGCGAAATGACACCGCTCAATTCTTTCAGCGTCCTGGCCACGGCGTCGAATGTCTGGCCCTCGGAACCCTGCTTGTCACCCAGCATGTCGATCAGGTCGTGGTAGACGTAGATCACCCGGTGCTCACCAACCAGCTCGCGTCCCTTGGCCTTGCCCAACCCCAGCAAGTCATCCGCCTTCACCGCAATACCGTCATAGCGGCCCAGCTGCGCGTTGCGACTCTCCAGCGTCGCGGTCGATTGGCCATCAACCAGCACATCCAGGCTGTCGCTTGCCTTGTAGGCAATGCGCTGGTGCGGTAGCAACGCCGCCATGCCGAGCGCCGTGTAGCTGGGCAGCACGCTCAGCATCGCATCGAGCTTTGCCGTGAAGCGGTTCTTGGAGTTGATCTCGCGGACCAGGGCCTCGCCGGCCTCGTAACGGAACGCGTCGGAGATCAGCACGAACACGCGCTTGGTCGTGCCCGCACTGAGTGCCGCGGCGACATGGTTATCGAAGAAGTCCTGCTGCGGCGTCGTACCCGGCACGCGCCAGGTGGCAAGCAAGCCATGCTCGCCTGCCAACACCCCGGCCCAGGCCGATGACAGGCCCGGAATGAACCAACCGGAATAAGCATCTTCGATCGCGCCGCGCAGTTCGTGCAGCACGCTCCAGCCCATCGGCTCCACTTTGTCAGCAGCAAAATGGAAGCAGCGATACCACTGGTCGAAGCGATACAGCTCGCCTCGATACGCCTGAACGGCCGTCGCCGCGTCGGCAAAGCTGAAGCCGGCTGCGTGGCGCTCCTTCAGGGCCAGGAACTCGGCCGCAGCCTCGATTGCGTCGTAGCAGGCAGACAAGGCGCGGATCTCATCGCTGGCGTCGCTGATCAGCGCATTGCTCCAGTGACCATCGCGGCGGCGGGCGGTGATCGCCTGCACGTCGCCCAGTGCCGCACCGCCCAGCTGCATCACCCGGGTCTTCAAGTCATGGATAATCTGACGTTCCACCGCGGCGAAGGTCATGCACTCCAGCAGATCCTCCGCGTGCCAGCCGGAAATCAGCTCGGCCAGCTTGAGCATCTCCGCCACGGCCGCGGACAGATCCGAATAGGCGGCATGGCTGTGCAGATCGTTGCGCCAACGCGCAACCAAGATCGCCGCGTTGTTTGCCAGCTGCGGGTTCTCTAGGTGCAGATGACGCAAAGCTTGAGGCACCTCGGCACTGATCGTGCGGGTGAAGTCAGTGACCAGGATGCGCAGCCACAAATCGGCGAGAGTCGGCTCGTCGCTTTGATAGCCAAACGTGCGCTGCATCAGCGCCCAGAACGAAGGCTCCAGACCGTAACCCTGCAACTCGATCCACGCCTTCGCCGGCTCACCGAGCCGGGGTTGGCCTTCTACCCAAAGCCCCAGCAACAGCCGGTGCGTAATGGATAGCGGCTCGGACTCGTCGCTGCGCAACAGCACGGCCATCATCTTGCGGTCGAGCTCGGCCTCGCCGTCACCGGATTGGACCAGCTGCTTCAGCTTGGCGCGTCTTGCTTCGGCGCGCCGCGAATCGGCCGACAGAAACTTGGCTCGCGATTTAATGTAGGGCACCAGCGTCAGCGAGGTTAGGCCAAGGTCCTCGATCAGCAGCGTGGTCAGGTCGGCACGGAACGATTTGGAACGCAGCCGCACATCCAGCAGCCAATCAGCGGCGAGATCGGGCTCCGCCTTGTTGCTGTACAGCAAGAACTGCGCAGCGGGCTGCTGCTCCAGTTGCCGCTTGACCGCCAGCCCCGGCGTTTGATCCAGCCGCACGATCCCGATGTCGTCGCCAAGCTCCAGCGATTCCAGCGTGATGGCGAACTGCGAATCCGTGTCGTGCCAAAACACTACGCGCTCAGTCGTAAAGAGAGAGCGCAGCGATTCGACCACGCGGCGTTCATTCACATCCATGCGTCACCTCGCCTTGCGCGGCGTTGAGCCAGGACGTAACGGCGGGAGTGAGCGCAGCGACAATCATTCGTCATCGCCCTTCCCGCCCGTCACTGCCTTGACCTCCGCCAGCAGGTCGCCGAATTTGCCGTAGTTCAACTTCACCCCGTCATCGAGATCCAACGTAATGCGCTGGTCGGCGTAGTGGCGCAGCTGTTCGTCGTACGCCAGCAGCTCCAGGTGCTGCTTGCGCAGTTTTTCAAGCTGCTTGGTGAGCTTGTTGCGTTGCGCGGTGGAGCTGGACGCGGCGACATCCTGCTCCAGCTCTTCCATCTTGGTCTGCATCTTGCCGGTCAGTGGCACCACGTATTCGGCGCGCAGGCGCGACAGCGTGCCGGCGTTGTATCGGTGCAGATAGACCAGCGCCTGAAACGCGCCCTGCTTGCCGCTGGAGAACAGCCAGTAGATCGGACGCTTCTTGTAGGTCTGCAGGTGATCCTTGAAGAACTTGTCCGCCAGGTAGCGGCGAATCGCCTGTTCCGGCGATTCGCTGGCCTTGCGGCCCAGGTTGTCCGCCAGGAACGCCATGTTCTGCTCCAGTGAGCCCTCACCCCACTCGGCGAGCAGAAATTCGCGCACGCGCAACGCCGCGTCATCTTCGAACCACAGCTCATCGGTGACCGGCACGATGCCGTCGGCGTCCGCAGGAAACTTCGTGTAGCGCGAGGCGTCGAAGCCGACGTTGCCGCTGTTGGCGTAGATCAAGCCCGGTGCGTCCAGGCTGTAGCGGCCCATCATGCAGCCGATAGCGTAGGAGACTAGTTCCGCCATGGTGTCTTGACGGAAGCGGGTCCACAGCTGCTCGTCGGCGAGCTTGCCGCCGTACCGATATGCAGGATTCACCGTGAGAGTGATCTGCTCGATCGGGACGTCGGGAGTGAGCTCGTCCTGCAAGCCGTAGGCGTCGATGAAGAGGCGGTTGTTGGCCTCTTCGAGGCGCTTCGTCTGGGCGATTGTGTCGCGGTTCTGGGTGATCCAGGCGGTGTAGCTGGATTCGAGGGTGGCAGTCGACCGCGAAGAGAGCGTTAGGAGGGGTAAAGACTGAAAGTCCCACGAGCGTTCGTAAGCATCCCAATCCGTCTTTGATGCCTCGGAAAGCTTGATGTAGGCGGCGCTAACGTCATCAAAATGCTCTCTCCCCATGATGGGTATCTGACGAATCTCTCGAACTTGATACGCAATGGTTGAGCTGAAAATGCCTAAAAGGAACTTCGAAACCTGAGAGCACAATAGCGATATCGTAAAGGGAAGATCACCGTCGTCCCTCATGAAAATAGACGATCCTGTCTTATCGAATGTCGCCCACTCTGGAAGGTACCTGAAGCCAGTGTCGCTCGAGGACAACAAAGTCCAAGTAACACCTGGTCGATACCATAAATATTCTGGAATTATGCGAGCTGAGCCGTTGGAGCGGTAGAACTCTCTTGCCTCCTCAGTCCAGTCGACGACGTGTTCTAAGTTACCCCACCATTTGCGGTAGTCACCACCCTTGGCATAAAAAAACCACTTTTTACCGATGCCCACGTCTCGCTGATCGATTTCCCAAAAAAGCCGCAGGTAAGTGGCATTGTCGGCAGTTATGTTCTGGCCGTCAGAAATGGAAATATCTTGCAGGGAGCTAGCAGCGCCAAAAACCGCTCTCACTGCGCTACTCACCCAATAGGCTATGGGGCTTCCGGGAATCTTTTTGAATTCTTCTTGAGAAACCCTCTTCAACCGACTGTTGGGAGCAGGGAATTCGTGCGGGATCCCCAAGTCATTCAGGTTCTCCGCCGAGGTGTGGGAAAAGTCCGCTATGTAACCACGCAGGGGGCGATTACGAAGAACGGTGGCCGCCGTCCCAAACGCAATGCCCATAACACCATTGGACAGATGAGCCAACGCTTGAATTGTCTTTTCTTGCAGCAGTCTCTCTCGCATTCCCTGGAAAGAAGACAAGAACATCCAACTTTGCATCGTGACCATTGCCTCGCGACCTGTGGTTTTCGCGAACGTGTAACCTCGTTCGATGAAACAGGCGAAAAGATCACTTTTTGCATCGTTGTAGCGGGTCTTCGCCCAGTCTCTCAATTCAGAGCAAAAATACTTGCTGCCCATATACGGCGGATTCGCTACCACGGCGTCGTACTGTGTCGCCAGCATCTCGCCCTGCTGCACCAGCGGATTTAATCGGGTGAGCGCGTCCGAAATAAAAAGATCCCGGCTGGTCGACTTGCTCAGCCTCTTCAGCGCCGGAAGCTTCGCCGCCAACTCCTCCGGCACCCGTATCAACGACCCAAACGTCGTTGCGTACTCAAATAGCTCCTTCAACTCTGTGAGATCTCCAAGCCCCAGTCCGAAGTCTGCGAGCTTCACACCCCGTGCCAAGCGCTCCGCATCAAACCCAGTACTGTCGACCAATGCCATCACATTGAGCTTCACCCCCCGCTCGAATAGCTGCCGGTCATCCGCTCGCGCCTTCATCATCAACGCAAAGCCGGTCAACTGCGCCGCCCGCTCGTCGATGTCGAGGCCAAACAGGTTCTTTTCCAGAATCAGCTTGGCCGCATCTCGCTGGCGATAGCCCCGCTCCAGGTAGATCGCCCTGAACAAGTCATAGGCCTCGACCAGGATGTGCCCGGAACCACTAGCCGGGTCGATCAGGGTCAGCTCTTCGGGGTCGAGCGAACTCGGGGTAATCGCCGCAAGCTGCGCATTGACCTCGTCCGTCTGTTCAGCTGGCTCGATGTAGTACTCCATCTGCGCCTTGAGCGGCGAGTCCGGATAGGTCGCCAGCCACTGTGCACCCAGTGAGTTCTGCACCATGTACTTCACGATCCAGTTTGGCGTGAACAACTGGGTCGCCGCCGGAATGTCTTCGGACTTCACCACCTTGCCGATAACCTGGTCTTTCTTCTCCGAGATGTAGAACTGGTACAGCCAGCCGATGATCTCGATCTGCTGCCAGTCTTCCTCGGGAATGGACTGCACCAGCTTGGCCACCACCGAATCGGTGAGCAGCAGGTTTTCCGGCAACAGCAGCTCAGTCTCATCGCCCAAATGTTCGAACAGGAACGGCATCGCCTGATGCAGCGCATTGCACTGAGCGATCAGGATCAACCGGTACAGCTGCGGATCCTGATTGGCCAGCTTCAGCTCGCGCACGGTGTCGGCGGGCAAGCCCGGCAGCGCATTCGACTCGGCCAGATCCAGCGCATGCGCCAGCACCTCGGGCAAGCCGCCCTGCAGGTTCGACAATACGCGTCGGCCGTGGCCGAGATAGTCGTGCACTTCCATATAGCGCAGCGCGGCCAACCGGTTGAACCAGGCGTACGCCATGGCTTCGACGGTGTGGCCGAAGCCCTGCAGCTTCATCCGCGCAATCAGCTTGGTGCGCTGCTCGTTGACCTTCACTGGCCACGGCCGGCCGGCGATCATCACGATGTCGTTCTTGACCTCCGCCGCTGCCACCTGCAGCGCGCCCTTGACCTCGCTCAGCCCCAGCAGGTTGGCGCGTGCCGTCACCGCCGCGATGAAGTCCTTGCGCGCCTGCGGTGCGTAGCTTTTGAGATTCCCTGTGTTCATTGCTTACTGGATCCGGATGCGTTTGCCGGACTTGAGCACGGCGGTGAAGTGGGCTTTGAGCTCGGCGAGGTAGGTGTCGACCTCGGCCTCGGTTTCAAGATAGGTGGTGGTGGCCAGGTCGGCCGGACGGATGGTCTGCGAGATTTTCGGTGCTGCTGCGGCAGCGGCCGATGCAGAAGCTGAGGCGGAACTCGTCGATGCTTGGGCGGCACCGCTAGCGATCGCCGCCTTGCTCGCGGCCTGGGCCGCCGTGTGTGCCTTCAATAAGGTCTCGCGGATCCGATCCATCGCCTCTTCGAGCTTGTCGCCGGCGCCGTTGGACAGAAACTGGATCTCCGGGATGCTGACCGCAGCGGCAATCTTCAGCTTCAACTGTTGCAGCGGATGCAGAGCCGCATTGCTGAGATCAGCATTCGCGGCTGCCTGCACCAACGCCTTGTTGGCCTCGTCGATGCGCTGTTCGACGATGCGCAGCGCCGCTTCGCGCTGGGCCTGCACCAGGGCCTGGTTGCTGGTTTCCAGGGTGGCCAGCAGCGGCTCGATCTTGCTGATGCTGGCGTACGGGGCCGGCTCTTCGCGGATGCGCTGCAGGTCCTTCAGCGCAACGCTGGCCTTGGGGTCGGTGGCCAGCACGTCCCGGTTGGGCTCGAAGCGATTGAGGGTGGCCAGGAAGCGCTGCCAGGTCGGCAGCTGGTTGGTGTAGAAGCCGCGGACGTCGTTGAGATCCTCACCGGCATCCAGCCATTCGTCGCGTGACTTGTTGAGCGCCTCGATGAACTCGAATGGATCGCGGATGGCAAGCTGCCGCTCGCAGCGTGCCAGCAAGGCGTCGATGATGGCCTTGCCGGGATAGTGCAATTGCCCTGCGGTGAGCTGCCAGCGCTTCAGGTCATCCTTCCACTCGACCAGCTTGCTGCGGAAATCGGCGACCACGCCGTCTTCCTCTTTGCGCGGCAAGGAGGAGAACAGCTGCCGGTACAGATCCGATGCGCGCGCAATGCTGCCGGCATCGGCGGTCTTGCGCTTGAGGATCGAGATCTGCTTGTGCTGCACCGCCTTGGTCAGCGGATCGAACGCGCTGCGCGGATCCAGATCGGAGCCGCCCATGGTGAGCTTGATCTCACCAGCCATGAACAGGCGGGTGATCAGCAGCACCACCTCCCACTCCGGCTTCCAGCCATAGGGGATGTCGGTGAAGCGATCGACCACGTCGGACAGCAGCACGCGATTCTGCGACGCGGCGAGCTGCAGGTATTGGCGCACCTCCTCTATGGCTTGCGGATTGCCATCTTCGCCGCCGAGCGCCAGCTCCTGCTGGCCGACGTTGTCGGCGCTGAGCAGGGCGCGGATCTCGGCAATGGGATCGGGCTTGCGGATCTTCAGGTACGGCAGTTTGTTGTAGGTATTGGTGATCAGGTAATTGATCAGCTCATCCAGCAGCGTGGGCGCCGTGGCAGTTTTGGAGCGCACCTGCTGACCCTTGGCGTAGCAGTCGCCCTGCACGATCAGCTCGCCGATTTGCGCGACCAGGCGCTGCCGGCGTTCGCGATTTTCGTCTTTGCGCTCCAGCAGAATCTTGCGCAGGGACGGCGGTGCCGCGCTGGCCTTGGGGCTGTCGACGTACTTCTCGATCTGCCGATAGAGGGTCAGCTCGATATCCAGACGGGTTCCCTCGCCCATGCGGATCAGCGCTTTGCCGTTGCCTTCGGCACTGAGCATGATGCAGCGATCGGGTTTGAGGGACTCGTAGTCGTCACCGAGCGGCGAGCGGATATCCAGGCTGAGCGCGTGGTTGGCCTGGCGGAAAGGTGCCCCGTCGAGCAATCGGTTGAATTCGTAATCGGCCTTGGTATCGCGATGACGCACTTTGGTTTGTTGGCTGAGGATTTCCTCGAAGACGATCTCGGCCAATAGCTTGGACTTCTCGGCTGCGGAAACCTCGACGTGACCGATCTCGCGGGCGATGTCGCGCTCTTCATTGGTCAAGAAGAACCACAGGTCGCCGTTGCGGTTGACCAGCTTCTGTTGCTCCAGTCGCTCCAGACTCTGCTGGATCTGCCGCTTGAGCTGCAGCTTGTCAGCGTCGATCTGATCGAGGCAAAGCGCGGCCAGGTTGTCGATGGTGGGCTTGATCACCTCGGCGATGTGACGGATCAGGAAGAGTGCCTTCAGCAGGCGAATATCCTGCGTCTCGAGAGCGGGGTTTTGCTCAGCCTGGTCGATCGCCCGCTTCACCGTTGTATCGAGAAAACTCTCGATCGACGGATAGAAGTCGTACAGTGGCACCAGAGACTGGATGCTGCGATCGGCATTGATCTTGGCGGCGGACTGGAAGGCATCCAGCAGGGAGCGTTCGCCGCGCGAAAGATGCTGACCGGTGGCGCCGACCTTGCGGATTGCCTCGAAAATCTTCTGCAGCAGCTCGAACTGATACGGGGCGAACGGATAGTTGGCCACGTAGTCCACGGAATCGCGATAGCCGCGCATGGTCACTGCGTTGCCGTTGAACGAGATCTGATTGTTGATGATGTCGCCCTGCTGCTCAAAGACGTTGCGCAGCGCTTCGTGGGCGGCTTCGGTTTTCGCCAACAGGCGTACGCCGATGACTTCATCGGTATTGGAGCTGGCCAGCGACAAGCGGGTATGGAACCGACCCTGGATCTTGGAGAAGTCTTGGGAACGGGCCTTGTTGGCTTCGCCGATGGCCGCTTCGATGTCTTCCTGGCTCGTGACGATGACCCAGGCGCGGCCGTTGCACTGCGTGCCCAACTGCTCGGCAATGGTCTGTAGGTTGAGCATCAGGTGCGTGTTGTTTCCGATGAATTGACCGACCTCGTCGACCAGGAAGACGATGCGATGATCCCTGCCCTTGGTGTCGAGATACTCACGCAGCAACTTTGCAAAGTTCTCGATGTTGATCTTGTAGTTGTCGCGGGATTCGTCGAACCAGCGCTGGGCAGATTCCACCGACATCTTCAACGCGACAGCCAAAGCCTGGGCGATTTCGTCGCGCAGGAAGTCGAACGCGTCGCGCTCTGCCGTCCACGAGCCGCCAAGGAGGCGCGCGAACTCCTGCTGGAAGGTGTCGTAGGCGCCCTTGCTGACGAGGTAGCGCTCCATCTCGGCGATATGCGGCGCATCGCCGGAGAAGCCGAGCTTTTCGTTGAACACGCGCAGAAACACTTGCAGAACCACATCGCGATCGGATTTGCTGTCCGCCTTGGCGTCGATGTTGAACAGGATGACGTCCGCGCTGCCGCGTGTGGCGCGCTGGATGTCGGCAAGCAGCAAGGGATCCCCGATCTTGGTTTCATCGAAGAACGCGGCGGCACGCTTCGTACGGCCAGAGACTGGGTCGGTCGCCGCCTGGTTTTCGAGCAAATAGGACAGGATCTTGATGAAGTGCGACTTGCCGGACCCGAAGAAGCCCGACACCCACACGCCCATGCGGTCGGTGATGGCCGAGTTGTTTGGATTGTCGCCCGCGGCCAGGTACGCGTCGAAGAAGCGGCGAAAGTAGTCGGCCAATTGCTTGGTGACCACGTATTCGTCGAGCTCCTGCCAGATGCTTTCGGCGTCGCGCTGGTCAGCCTTGATCACGCCATTGATTGGGCGATCAATGGGTTTGCGGAAAAGCTCCCTGATGTTCATTTTTCGGTCATCCCCTGTGAATCATTCCGCCAGCCGGAAGGCGCGGTAATAGTGGTCATCGGCCAATGTGTTGAACAGGCGCAACGAGAAGCCGTCGTAGCGCCCTGGGTAGAACATCACCACGGGTGTGGCCTTCATGGTCGGCTGCAACGCGGTCAACAACGTGTGTGAGCGCAGCATCGGGTAGGCTGCACCCACCCCGGTCAGCAGCAGCATATCCACCTGATCGAAGTCGATCTGGCTGGCGATGCGCTGTGCGAGCTTGTCTTCTTTCAGCACCGGCCGAAGCGCTGCCAGGGCGGCGTCATTGCCCTTATCGGTCTGGATCGACAAGACGCGATCGTAGAGCTTGCGGTCTTCCAGCAACTCGACAATAAGCTCGAAGAGATTGACGACTGCAGGGCGCAATACCGGCTGCTGCCTAGCCAGACCGGGAATCAGGATGTCGGCAATGAAGCCTCGCATCGCCATTTCCTGCGCTGGCAGGTAATCGAAGACCCAGAACCCGATCTCATTGCCCAGCCCTTTGTTGGCGAGGAAGTCTGCCGAGCTGATCTTCGGCAGGATGCGATTGAGGCGCTCGCGAAATTGGTCGCTCATGCGTGCAACTCCATCATCTGCACGAGCCGCCCTTCGCCGGCAGCCAGCAGGGTCTTCCGGACGGCGGGATGGATATGCGGAGGCAACAGCCGAAGCGAGCGGGTGCTTTCCAGATACCGGGCCTCGGCCAGGATGCGAATGATCACCTGCAACAACTTCTTTCTTGTCGAGGTACTCCACGTGCCAACGGCGGGATCGCGTGCCGCGCAATCGTGCAGGAAAGGCTCCCACGCGTTGACTGAAAGGGAATGCTCCAACCGCCGGACGTGATCCGCCACGACCTCGCGCAGGAAGTCCTTGAGCAGCTCGCTGTGCTTGACTGCGGCAGCAAACAACAGCTGGGTGGCGGTTTCCTTTTCGCCATCTTTGATCGACTTCCACACTGACGAGTCGATGGACTCCAGCCGGAAACGGATCAATCGTGCCTGTCGTATCGCAGTGGCCGGCGATGACTTCTGCAGCACGTTATCCACGCGCAGCGCTTGCTCCCAGGCGGAATCGTCGGGATGTTGGAGCAACAGCCCAGCGATGACCCTGCTCTCAGGGAGCATCAATGAACCGGCGGACAAATCGGCTTGGTACTGCTTCAAAACATGCATCCAGTGGGAATCGGTTGGGGGCGTTTGTGGATGGAATGAGTCGATCAACATGGTTTCAGCAGGCCTGCTCGACGGGCAACAACCATTGGGCCAAAGCCGATGGATCGGCTACGGCCAGCTGAAATGATGGTGGCTGCTCTTTGGAGACATCCAAGGACGCGCGCAAATCGTGAATCAGGTAAGGCAGCAAGGCTCCACGTTCGGTAATACCGCGCGTGGAAGCTCCCTTGAAATACTCATCCTGCACGAGGCGTTGCTGCTCTCTGGATAGCTCAGGATGCGCGACAAGTCGAAGATCCACGAAGGTTTGCCAGGCGATATCTAGCGCCGGATCGGCTTGCGCTGGCCTCTCCGCATTCAGCGGGCGCACGTCATGAATGCGACCGAGACTGAAATCCCGAAACGCCATAGCTTGTGTGCACCAGGCGCGCACGTGCCAGCGGCGACCGGCTTGTACCAATGCATGTGGCCAAATTTCGCGACTGCTTCGACCGGGGCTTCGCATGGAGCCATGGGTGATGTGCACGCCACTGTTGTCCTTACAGGCTCGGTGCAGCAGCGAGAACAGCGCCGACTCGATGTCACCGAGATCCATATGCACACGGACGACAGGGTCGGTGCCGGCACGGGTGCGGTCAACGAGGGCGAGATACTCCTCGACCGTGCCATCTGTGAGCACGGCCTTGATGGAAGGCGTGGCCAAATAGCTCTTGGTGGACGCCCCATACTCGGTCGCCGCGGGGTTGAGTTCCCGATAGGCTGCGACCAGCCGGCTGGCCGTGGTGAAGTGAATGCCCAACATGGCGCGAAGCCGGGCATTGCGCACCCGCCCCTCCCAGAGCAGCAACAGCTCCACGACGCGCAAACCCGCATCGGTATTGAGTCGGGACTCCCCCAAGGCATTCCTCCTGTCGATCATTAGATCATAGCGTATAAGCTATGACCGACAAGTCGATGAATTGAGCTGCGCCGCGAGGCGGCGGCCTCCTACTGGGGTGGTGCCAGCGGCAGCTGGCAGCCCATCGCCGTGCGGTATTAGCGCCTAGACGCACTACAAGGGGCATCACCCGCAGAAGGCGCTTGGTCACACTAGACCCCGCCGCGAGTCATCCGCGTATGGCGCAATAAGCGAACGACACCGCTTGCCACCCGGCCCATCTTCGCTTTTGCTACTTCGCCACGGAGGTCGACCGACCTCACTCAACGGATTGCTGCCAGCTCAGAAAGCAATATGACAGCAGGGATCTCGTCCTGACCATCCGGTTGCCAACGACGCTCAGGCCAAACGTCCCACGATGTGAGACGCGATCGGCGCAACCTGTGGGAAAGTCACGATGAGAGCTGATGCAACGATAGGTTGGTCCAGCAGGCCTGTACCCGACCCCGCCCCTTTCCGGCAGTAAGGCACGGGAGCTTCATTAATTGTGCTGTTGGCTAAACTGGCCGACGACATTAGGGGAATTCCATGCGTTTGCTGCACACATCGGATTGGCACCTGGGGCAGAATTTCAAGGGCTACGACCGGCACGCCGAGCACCGCGCTTTCATGGATTGGCTGCTCGACCTGCTGGCGCAACGCCAGATCGACGCGCTGCTGATCTCAGGGGATATCTTCGATCAGGCCAATCCCAGCGCCGAGGCCCAGCGCCTGTTTTATGGGTTTCTTGCCCAAGCGCGGGCGCGCTGCACGGCGCTGGATATCGTGGTCATCGCAGGCAATCACGATTCGGCCGCGCGCATCGAGGCACCGCATCCAATCCTGCTGGGATTAGGGGTGCATGTCGTGGGACAGTTCAACGCGCGCTTGCCGCTTGACGAAGAAATGCTGCAGCGCCTGTGCATTCCGCTACATCGCGCCGATGGTGGGGTGGGCGCGTGGGCGCTGGCAGTGCCATTTCTGCGTGCCGGCGATCTGGCGAGCGCACAAGGTGATAGCTACGGTGCGGGTATTGCCGAAACCTATCGGCGCATAGTCGACGCCGCGGCCGAGCGACGCCAACCGGACCAGGCGCTGGTTGGCATGGGCCATCTGCACGTGCAAGGCGCCAGCGTATCAAGCGACTCCGAACGGCGGCTGGTGATTGGCGGGGAGGAGGCGCTGGATGCCGGCATTTTCCCGGCGGAGCTCACCTATGTCGCACTGGGCCACCTGCACAAGCCGCAAACGCTGGGCGAGGGGCGCCTGCGCTACTGCGGCAGTCCGTTGCCGCTGTCGTATTCCGAAATCGATTACCTGCATCAAGTGGTTGAAATTGAACTGGGCGGTGCCACGGTGATTTCCACCAAGGCGCACCTCATTCCGCGGCCTGCGTTGATCCTGCGCGTGCCGGCGAAGCCGCTTCCGCTGGATGAAGCGCTGGCGGAATTACGTGAGCTGACGGTTGACGATGCACCTGAGGGCCTGGAACCCTTGATCGAGGTGCAGATTTTGGCTTCGCTTGCACCAACCGACATGCGCGCACGAGTGGATGAGGCGCTGGCCGGCAAGAAGATCCGGCTGACAGGCATCACCCGCACCTCGCCGCAGCCCGCGACCGCGTCGGCGGACGAAACCACCAGCCCGCGACTAGCGATGGAGGACTTGCAACCCGAGCGCCTTTTCCAGCGCCTGCTGGACGAGCACCCCGGCATCGACAATCCCGACGAGTTGCATGCCGCGTTCGCCGAGTTGTTGCAGGGCGCCTATGAGGAGGACGCCTGATGCGCATTCTCGCCATCCGCGGCAAAAACCTCGCATCACTGGCCGGCGAATTCGCCGTCGATTTCCAGCAGCCACCGCTCGAAAGCGCGGGCGTGTTCGCCATCAGTGGCCCTACCGGTGCGGGCAAGAGTACGTTGCTCGATGCGTTGTGCCTGGCGCTGTACCACGACACACCACGCCTGCTCGGCGCGCGCGAGAACAACGTCAGCGTTCCCGACGTCGGCGATCACACGCTGCCACCACAGGATCCACGCAACCTGTTGCGTCGTGGCTGCGTCGAAGGATATGCCGAGGTCGATTTCATTGGCCATGACGGCCACCCACGGCGCGCCACGTGGCAGGTACGCCGCGCCCGCGGCAAGCCCGATGGTAGGACGCAGAACGCCTGTGCCAGTCTGCGCCGGATCGATATTGACGTCGCTGAGAGCACTAGCACACGTGAGACCCGCGAGAAGATCGAAGCGTGCATAGGACTCAGCTTCGAACAGTTCCGCCGCGCCGTGCTGCTCGCCCAGAACGACTTTGCGACCCTGCTCAAGGCGAGAAACAACGAGCGCGCCGACCTGTTGGAGGCGTTGACCAATACCAGCATTTTTTCGCGCCTTTCGAAGCTCGCCTACACCCGCCACCAAAGCGAACAGCAAGCCGTGGATCAGCTGCGGCAGCAACTGAGCGTGCTGTCCACGCTGCCTGCTGATGAGCGCGAACAACTCGACGCGGAGGTCGTCGCCAGCAATACATTGTGCCAACAGCTTGCACTCGCATCGGAAGCTTTGCTCAACGAACAGCATTGGCACGAGCGCGGCAAACAACTGCAAGAGCGGTGCGCGAACGCCGAACAAGAGCGAGAACGACAACAACAAGCAATCGACGCCGATCGCCCACAATACAACCAACTGCAGGGCTGGAACGCAATCGCCCCGCTACGCCCTTTGTGGGACAACCGCCTCGGCCTCATCCTCAAGCTGCAGGCTTTGCAAACCAGCCTGCCCGGTCTCGACGAAACCATCGGCCAAAGACTGCAAGCCGAAGAGATCGCGGCTGCCGCGCTTGTCGCCGCACGGCAGCTATTCACCGAGGCGCAGCAACGCCACCGCGATGCCCAGCCAATCGTGCTGGCCGCCCGGCAGATGGATGAGGCGATCCGCCAGCAGCAGGTGCAGTGGGAGAGCCAGCAGCAGTTGCTGACGAACACCAGGGGCGAGCATCGCGCACTGGGGACGGTGATCGACGATACGCGCCGGCAGCAAGGCAAATTCCAGGTCGCCGTCGACGCATGGCCGCAGTGGCGAGCAGCCCATCCGCCCCTAGGTACGGACGACGCCACGTGGCCTGCCATTGGCGAGGGCCTGCGCAAGGCACACGAACAGCAACAACAAGCCGCGCAGGCCCACGCCGATATCGCCGAACTGGAAGCACGGCAGGACTCCAGCCAAGTCGAACTGGGCGTCACCACGGAAACTTTGGACAACGCCTCGGCCGCGTTGATCGCTGCGCAAGCCACTCTCCAAACGTGCGTTGATGCCCTCCGTGCGCTTGATCCGGCATCGCTGGCCACCCGCCAGAAAATCCTGCACAGCCGAACGCAGCAAGTCGATAAATGGGTCGCCGCGTTAGCCGCGCTCAACGCCGCACAAGCACAGCATGTCGCAGCGTCAACCCATCTGACGGAACAGCAGGAGAAACTCGCCAACGACGAACTGGCCATGCTACGTACACGCGATGACGTCAAGGCTGCCGACGCGACGGCATCCGAAACACACACGGCATTCGAGCACGCCAGTCTCGCTGCCGATCAGGTCACCGAGCGCCTGCGCGACGAGCTGAAACCCGGTGAGCCCTGCCTGGTCTGCGGTGCGCTGGAGCACCCGCTGGCCGCCGCGCCACATACCGGCATGGACGACCTGCTGGCTAGGCTCAGGCAGCAGCGCGATGAAACCCAGCTGGCACGCGACCATGCGCGTGCGCTTCACGAGCGTGCTGCCACCGAGTTCGCCGCCACCCAACGGGCTGTCAGCGCGGCAGTCAAGGCACTAGAAACCGGCACTACACGATTGCAGCAGGCACACAGCGCGTGTCATCAGGCTGCCACAGCGGTCGATGGCATCGACCCGGCGCTTGCGATATCCGACGACACCACCCAGGCAGATCTGCTGCGCACCACGCAGGAGGATCTGGAGCGACAGGCGACGCAACTGGATCAGGCTGGCGCGCAAATCCAGAGTGCACAGCGTGCACTCGAAGATGCCCGCACGGCGGTCGAACAACAGCGCGGTTACATCGACCGGTGCCGCCTGCAAAAGCAGGCTGCGCAGGATCAACTGGCCCCGATTGCAGCCACACTGCTTGCCCAGAAGTCCCTGCTCAGCAAGAGCGGAGAGGCGCTGCAACAAACCATGCAACGTCTACAGCAGCATGCCGGCAATCCGACACTCGGCCAGTCGCATATCGATCAGCTGCTCGCCGACTGGGCTGCCGGCGACGTCAGACGCGCCGCTGCCGAGCGTGCGCGTGCACCTCTTGCCGCCAGCACCAGCACGTTGCAGGCGCAGGAAAGTCGGCTGCAGGTGCTTGCTGGGCAAATCGCCGACCTCGAACAGACAGTTACAGCGTTTGATACCGATCTCGTCCAGGCTAGGACGCTGCGTCAGCAAACATTGGCCGAACCGGATGTGGAGGTCTACGCACAGCACATGCAGCAAGCCGAAGCCACGGCCGTCGTTGCCGCTAACAAGCAGCGTGAAGCGCACGCCCAAACGGTCGAACGTCACCGCGAGGCCGTCGCCGCTCGCCAAACCGCCACCGAAAACCACGACCTATGGCGGGCGGATCTCGAACGCGCCGAGAAGCAATTGCGCGATCAACTAGCCAAGTCAGCCCAAACCTCGCAGGAAAGTCCACTTAGCCTCGACGGCCTTGCCGCCCTCATCAGCTCATTGCCGGACGACCTGGATCAACGCAACGCGACTTGGCAACAGCGCGAGCAAACCCTACGCGATGCCAAGGCCACCTCGCACGCCCTAACCCGACAGCTCGACGAGTGGACAGCCGAAGCCCGCTCCACACGCAGTGCTGACGAAGTGGCCGTCGATCAAACGAACACTTTGCAGCAGCATGCTGCCGCTACCGAAGCACAGGCGGATCTGCGCGCGCGACAACGCGAGGATCAGCGCCGGCACGAACAGGCCGCCGAACACCTGACCCGCATCGAGACTCTCGCCGCCCAAGTACGCCGGTGGCAACAGCTCAGTGCGCTGATCGGTTCGGCCGGTGGCGACAAGTTCAAGACCTACGCCCAGCAATTCACCCTGGATGTGCTACTCGACTACGCCAATCAGCACTTGGCCAGGCTGGCCCCGCGCTACCAGCTGCGTCGTGGCAATGAACTGCTGACCTTGCTCATCGTCGACGGCGACTTCGCCGACGAAGTACGCAGCGTGCACTCGCTCTCCGGCGGCGAAAGCTTTCTCGTCTCCCTCGCCCTCGCGCTCGGCTTGGCTTCGCTGTCCTCCGAACGCGTGCGGGTCGAGTCCCTCTTCATCGACGAAGGCTTCGGCAGCCTCGATGCCGACACCCTTAACATGGCGATGGAAGCTCTCGACCGGCTGCAATCCGAAGGTCGGCGCGTCGGCGTGATCTCGCACGTGCACGACATGGCCGAACGCATCGGCGTGCAGATCAAGGTGCGTCCGGTCGCACCGGGCCGAAGCGTGGTCGAGACTGTCGGATAACATCCGTGCGCGTCGGACTTGTCGCGACCATGGCAGGTATTGAGCATTCAGCGTTCGGTTGACAACTATCACCCAATGGCCCGCGCGAAACGTCGCGCGTCTCCCAATCAACAGTCAGACATCATGAACACATTTCAAACCCTCTCGATTCGAACAATCCGTGATATGGCCGCGGAACTGCAGCTGGACGCCTACGCCATTGTTTCTTCCGGCAACGGGACTGAATACAAAAACTTCCTAAATAGAACCGTATTCACGGTCTACCACGACCGCTTGGATAGCGCGAACTTCGGTTTCGTCGAAGTTGCTCTGGGTAGCGAAAACATTGCTAACGAGCTCGGCGTTAGTGAATCCTGGACGCAGCAATGGGTGAAAAGTATTCAAACTCGGCACGCGAAGGCTGCTCGCAAACCAATACCTAATTGGGAACGCGTCGCTCTTAAATCACCGACGGAAGTGAAGTCATTCTGTGATGAGTTCAGACATCTTTACAAAGAACACCCAGCAGAAGCCGTCGGCATCCCTTCAACGCCTGCACAGAAAGCAGCATCGCCACCCATCGACGAGCGGATTATCCGCGAAATATCTGCACGAAGAGGCCAGCCAGCGTTTCGTGACGCGCTTATCGCAGCTTATGGAGTGTGCGCAATTTCCGGATGCGAAGACATACAAGCGCTTGAGGCCGCCCACATCCGGCCTCACTCCGAGGGGTCCGATTACCGTACAAATAATGGCATCCTTCTCAGAGCCGACATTCATACGTTGTTCGACTTGCGGCTAGTTTCAATTGAGCCACAAAGCGGAATCGTCGTCGTCGCCGCTGGACTTGGAGCAACCTACCAGAAGTACTCGGGCAACCCCACCCGCCTTCCATTGAGCCCGGCCGACCACCCCGATCCGAGCGCGCTTAAGGAACACTATAGAGCCTGGATTGACGCCTAACATGACTCCGCAACTTCCTGTAAAAACACGACGCACGTTCGGTAGAAACACAGCGATGCACACTAGCACCGCCGACAGATAAATCATGCCTCCGCCAATCCGTCGTGAGTTACGAATTCCCGAGTAGGCAACGTGTGACTGGTCGGCCATCACGTGGACGGAATATCACTTGGCATCGGATCCGTATCCAGAAGGGATGGCGACTAATTTGAGCCCTTACTGATGCGCACGGTATCGAAACGAGCTGTCAAACGATCGAAAATATTTTCAGATCTATATCACCCCATGGAGAGCCGGGAAGGCGTTTCGAAATAGCCTTTTTTCAAGCTCTCAACAATCTCATGGGAGAATCGTGATGTACAGTTATCCAGTATTCGAGTGTCTTGTGGCCTTCGTCATCGTGTTTCTGATCGGTTTTATGGTCGCCAAGAACAAGCACAGCGGTAGCGCTGGCGCCCCGAAGCAAGACGAGGCACTCGCATGACCGTATCGTGCCCACGCTGCCATACCGCGTTTGTCGTCACCCGACGTCGCGCTCAAACCGCAGCTGCTGCCCTCGGTGGTGTTGCTGGTGCGATCAAGGGAGCCTCAACCGCCGTGGCCAAGGCCGGAGAGCGTCCCAGCCACCCGCTAGGGGTCATTGCAGGCGCCATCCTCGGCGGCTTGCTCGGTGGCGCTGCCGGTTGTACGGCTGGTTCGGCCATTGGTGCACCGATCGACAAGGCCCTGCCTGGCAACTTCAGTTGCCAGGCTTGCGGTCATATTTTCGACGTCGACCAAACCGATCCACCTGTGACGTAAAGCCGTTCGGACCAACTGCGCTTAACCACTGGTTCGGATTCGCTCGTTTCTCTCATCTTTCCACGCGACTACGCATAGAGCCCGGCGAACGCCGGGCTCTATGCGTTTGTGCCGCTCATTTGGAGTTCGTCATGCATCTCGTTCAAACATTGGCTTACACGCGCTACAAGGTCACTGGCGACACAACGGAGCAAGACGTGCTCGCCGCAGCCGAAGGTATCTTGAGGAATAGGCTCGAACGGCAGGGCATCATCGGCAGTCCGACCGATGCCACCGACTTCCTGCGGATGCGGTTGGGTGCGCTGTTGCACGAAGAGTTTCACGTTCTGTGGCTCGATAACCGCCATCGTATTCTCGACTGTCAGAAACTCTTCACCGGCACCGTCGATGGCGCCAGCGTCTATCCCAGGGAAGTGGTGCGCGCCGCGTTGAGCATCAATGCCAGCGCGGCCATTCTCGCGCACAACCATCCCAGCGGGGTCGCAGAACCCAGTGCGGCAGACCGGGCCATCACCAACGAGCTCCGCGACGCACTGCGGCTGATTGGGGTGCGGATTCTGGACCACATCGTGGTGGGCGATGAATGCGTCAGCATGGCAGGCATAGGGTTGATGTGATGCACATGCTCCTTGCTGCCCTACCCTTCACGGGGTTCTACGGGTCCCAGCATGACGCCGAACTGGACTACGCCATGGAGGCGATGTTCTCCAATGACCGAGGTGAGCCGAATCCGGGCTTGACCGATCGGGTGAGCAGCACCTGCCAGTGGTCAGCAGTGCGCCGCGCCTACGCCAGGGAGTTCGTGGAAACCTTCTGCGAGGAGGTCGGGATCCACCACGCGCGATTCGAGTCGATGGATTCCCCGAAGTTCTATAACTTCGAGACCGACCGCGTGTTCATCGAACTGCCGCTGGAGGAGGTACAGCGGATCATGCGCGAGACATCGACTGACTCACTCGATCAGGTAGCCGGTGAGCGTCACACGTCCCGCAGCGGCTTTATCTCCTTCTACTCACCCGACTGGGGAACCTGGGGCGACGTGACGACCTGGGACCACAACCAGCTCCAGACCTTGGTGGAAGCGCATGTGCGCGACACACAAGGCGAGCTGGAAGAAGCCCGCCTCATGGAGAACGCCCGCGGCAACGGACGGCTGGAGGATTGGATCGCTGACAACACACCGGGAATTGATCGTCTCTGCCGCATTCAGGACTATCTACGCGCACGGGAGGCACGCGCATGAAGGACACACAGAAAACCTACCGCGTCACCTGGTCCATCGACGTTGACGCGACGTCGCCCGAAACAGCGGTGGAGGTCGCATTGAAAATTCGCCTCAACAGAGGGACCCAGGTCACCGTACCTGATGAAGTGATCGGTACCGAAAGAAAGATCCAGACCTACAGTGAGCGGCTGGCGGAGAACACCGCCAAGCTCTCGACGAACGGCAAGCTCATCGAGACGGTTGTAGAGATTGCGTGGAACATGGCCTTAGCTCGCTTCCGGCCTAATGACAGTTACGAGTTCCACAATCTCGCGAAGGATTGGGCGGCTGAGTTCGAGGCGCTCTATGACGATCGCGTCGCGTCGTATGAGTGGGACGAAGACGCCTGGCGCGAACGCTGCGAGCATTTCACACGGGAGAAGGTTGATGAAGTGGTGCTCGCCGGGCTCGGCCGAATCGTGGCTGAGGGCAAGTCATGAGCACCGCTGTTATCTCCGCATGTGCTGCGCACTGACACCCATCATTCGCTGAAGGGCTATTCCTGAGCTGGCCGACACATCGGCCCCGCTCTCTTCTCTCCATGTTCTTCCTGATCACGCATAGAGCCCGGCTTTGGCCGGGCTCTATGCGTTCACCTATCCGAAAGGAGTTTTGTCATGCATCTCGTTCAAACCATGGCGTACGTCAACGAGGTCCCTTGGCACGGCCTGGGTCAACAGCTTGCTCACGATCAGCCTCTGGAAGTTTGGGCTGAGCAGGCAGGCATGAACTGGCGTATTGAAACGGCGGATGTACGCTTCGCCGCGTGCAGTACTGATGTCGATGTCAACCGCGCATTTTCTGAGAAAAAGGTGCTCTACCGTTCTGATACGAAGGCACCGCTGGCGGTTGTGTCCAACAGGTTCCAGGTAGTGCAACCGTCCGAGATTCTGGAGTTCTACCGAGACCTCACCGATGTCGGTGGCTTCGAACTGGAAACCGCCGGCGTCCTGAAGGAGGGCCGAAAGTTCTGGGCGCTCGCGCGCACGGGCCAAACCGTATCACTCAAAGGCCGTGATCAGGTCAATGGCTACCTCCTCCTCGCCACGGCCTGCGACGGGACCTTGGCAACGACCGCCCAATTCACTTCGGTAAGAGTGGTGTGTAACAACACCCTGGCCATCGCATTGTCCAAAGGCGCGGGTGTCGTGAAGGTGTCCCATCGTAGTCAGTTCGATGCTCAAGCGATCAAGGGTCAGCTCGGCATCGCGGTTTCGTCGTGGGACGATTTCATTCAACGCATGAAGGCGCTGTCCGAGTGCAGGGTCAACGCACAAACTACTGAAGCTTTCCTGCAGCGCGTGCTGACCTACCCGATAGCAGGCGCCACAGAGGGTCGTGCGACGGTGTTCAATGACCGGGCGGCGAAGTCGGTGCACGAGCTTCTCGCGGGACGTGGAAAAGGCTCGACCCTAGTCTCCGCCAACGGCACGGCGTGGGGGCTGGTAAACGGCGTCACGGAGTTCGTCGATCACCATCGCCGAGCACGAAGCAACGATCACCGCCTCGACGCGGCATGGTTCGGCCAAGGCGCTACCCTCAAGCAAAGGGCATGGGAAGAGGCATTGAGACTGGTCGTCTGAGAGGAGGGTCGACCCAGCTGGTCGCCGTGACTTGGCGCGAAACGTTGGCCAAGTCGCGGGAGATGGGGAGGTGCAGGAGGCGATGTGTACTTGGAATTGGTACTTGGGACATTCAGGCCAGAGGTTGCGATGAATTCAAACGTGTTGTGGCGAGTGTTGTGCCGAGCTTTGGCGACCGCTGGTGGCAGAAATGGACCTTCAAGGTCAGCAACTTTCGAACACAAAGCGCACGAGCCATACACCGCAAAGATTGTCAAAAATGGCACCGTTCGTGCTTGCGGAGACTCAGGCTCACGCAATGCGGTCGAGTGTGGGGAAACAGCATGGAATCAACAAATCAAGGAACGCCGTGAACGCATTTACAGCTTTTGCAGGTCATAACTCGGCCCAGAAGAAGGGCTTCTTCATCACTGCTGCGATCGCAGCGGCCGTGGCAGCAATAGGTTCCATCATCGTCAGCAATGTGGCCGACATGGAATCGACCATTGCGATGGCCATCTTAGTATTTACTGGTCTGGCCACCGGCATCACGGCTCGTCGCTGCGCAATTGCGGCATGGGGCTACGCCACCACCAACGCTCTCACCTGGACCGGTGCCCGCAAATGGGGTATCGCTTGGCGAGCCATGGGGGCCTTCTTCGCTGGTCGATTGATCATCTCCGTCCTGTTGGGCATGGCCACCTCCGACAATGCGGCGGTAGTCATGCTGATCGTTGGCATAGCCGTAACCACGGGCTTCGGCATGCTCATGGGCGTGCTGTACGGCCACGACCAAGCCAAGGCTGAGGCCACCAGCGGCATCGCGGTCGATACTCAGGCGGGTATCCAAGCCACAGCCAACGCCCCAGTCGACACCCACGCAAGTAGCCAAACCGCAGCCAACCTTTCAGTCGGCACTCAGGCAAATGGTCAAGTCGTAGCCAACACCCAGACAAGCAGCCCCGCCGCAGCCACCGTTGCAATGGGTGCTCAGACAAATACCCGGATTTCGATCAGCCCTAGCGCAGGCGCTCAAGTGAGTGACGGCAACACGAAAGGCGGCAACATCGCAATAGGTAAGTGGGGTTTGTGGGTCGGCGCAGGGCTCATCGTTATCTTCCTAGGCTTTCTCGGCATCAACTATGCCAAACATTCCGCGCCGAATGATGCGGCAGACATCGCAGCAGAGAAAGGTGTTCACGATGCACTGTATGGCGATAGCAATGCTCAATCCGCCACGCCTTCTCCAGCACCAGTCGCTGCTCCCGCAGCTCCTGTAGCGCTGGACATGATGCTCTACAAGGATATGCAAGTTGTTGACCTGCTGAAAGATCCAGTCTTTGGGAAACGGGCCATCTCCATCGTGCCGCGAACAAGCATGGAATGCGTAAATCACACTTTCAGCTCCATGCAGGCATTGGCCTTGGACAGCAGCCAAAACGCCAGCAGTGAAGCGTTCGGGTCACATGCGGACAATTGGATCGAGGGATACGTTCAGGCAAGCCCGACCGGGGACTTGGATGTAGTGGTGGATTGTGACGAGTCCTCCGATGCGAGTACCAAACACTTCACCTACTTCACCACACGAGGGATCAACGCAGCCCCACCTGCTGGCCTGAAGTTTTGGCTCAACGGCGTGAGTCAAGGCGAAGGCACCGTAACCGTATTCGACGGCAAGCAGCAGAAGGATGTGCCTGTTAGCAGCTTGGTGAACGACTTGCGGCAGGACGTGGCAGTGGAGCTCAAGCCGACCGTTTCTGAGGTGACGATTTCAGGTGACAGTTTTAGTAGCGTCGGCGGTGCGCTCACGATCAACGAGTCGGGCGGAGGTTACGCCCACGTTCTGAAGTTCAACGGCAGCGATCTCGCGGGTATAGCTGATGACTATATGTCGCTGAAAAAGGCGTATCGCTATGGCGACCATGATCTGGTTTTAGTGACTTCATCGTGTGCTGGTTCATCATGCTCCTATACGTCAATCTATCTGATTGAAGTGGCTGCATCCGGCAAAGCGACATCCCTGGGTCCAGAAACGATGTCCACTACTGACGGCGGGCAGTTGCCAGATATTCAAATTCAGACCGATGGGAGCTTGCAGATAGCGTTCACCAGCTTCCAGGGCAAGGAGCGCTGGTCATATGCGAACGGCAAGTTGACAAAGGAGGGTTAGCGACCATCACGCGCTAGGCGACCCGGCAGTGGAAGACGCGTCGTACGAGATCTAGTCGATGCGTCGATTAGACGTAGAACGAGGACGCGATACCGGACGAGGCGACAATCATGAAGTTCCGGCGTTTCCTTGAACGGCACGGTCTGGCGTTGAACATCCTCGATGCGGCCAACACCCACCTTTGTCCGGCAAGGTCTGTCACTACGGCAAGACACGATCGTAGCCGCAACGATCATCTTGGTGCCTTCGCAACGCGACAAGCAGCGTGACAGACCCACATTTGAGGTGGGCTCAGACGGTATGTCCCGCATAACCACTGGAACACAACCAATTCGGACCAGCCGGAGACGTTTTTTCAATGAACTCATCGCGGCGTACGCCTACAGAGACATAAGTGTTTCGTTGCTAGTATTCAAACCGGAGTTTCGGATGGGGTCCAACCTACCCCATGTTTGCCGCACACTCCAAGAGACCTATTCATCGGAAACGCTGGAAGGCTATCAACTAACAGGGGGAGTCGCTTAATGAACTGGTATCTCGCCGTACTCAAGCAGTACGCCGTTTTCAACGGCCGTGCGCGTCGTAAAGAATATTGGATGTTCGTTCTGTTCAATGTGATCATCGCCTTTGTCCTTGGCTTCGTGCTTGGCCTTGCAGGTGCGGGCGATGGCGGTCAAGTGATCATCAACATCTATTCGTTGGCGGTTCTCATTCCCAGCATTGCGGTCGGTGTTCGGCGCATGCACGACACCGACCATAGTGGATGGTGGATTTTGCTGCCGATCGTCAACCTCATTTTCGCTTGTACAGAGGGTACGCCGGGGCCAAACCGCTTCGGCCCCAATCCGAAGCTCGTCGTGCAGCCAGCCTGACTAATCGGCCGCAGTTCATCGCAGCATCGTTTATTGCTATCAAGCGCCCATGGTCAATGCTGACCATGGGCGCTTGAACTGACACATAAGTTAAATCTCAAATGGGTCTGGCGTCCGTACTCGCTGAGTACAAGCAGGGTGCCGTGACTTCGGTGGACTAGCACAATCTTGAGGATGCCAAGACCTACAGATTTAAGCCGGCCGCAGTCGGGGCAATCGCTGCCGCCTATTCACCCGACAATGGTAAAAACGAATGATAAAAATCAACGCCGCTTCTGGCATCCTTGCAATCACGCTATTGCTTTCCGGCTGCAGTGACGACGGCTTGCCGTCGTGCAGCAGTGATGAAGGGATACAGTTCCTTACAGACACTTTCAATGAGGCGCAATTCGCGCGCCAAGATAGTCTTTCGGTAGTCGAGGTCACCGACATAAAAGAAATTTCTTCGAGCGATCATCGAGTGCAGTGTTCGGCAAAGGTTTCCACGAATAGCGCGGAGACCCTCCTAGTCAACTACCACATGGATCTCAGAGACGACGGCACTTCCGTACTAGAACTTAAGGTCGTTGAATAGACAGGTTTACCCCGAGCTCTACCAGCGCGCTCATCGGCCACAATGTCCGCGCTCTATGCTCGGCATCGTCACATCAAGCAGGCTTCGACAAGAAGCGCGGCAAGCTAGCGTGGCGGATTCGACTACGAAGCGCACATCACGCTTGGTTCATTCGCTGGTGGGCTGTGACGTGTTTCAAGCATCGCGACCTCCTCCGCTTATGGTCCCTAGCGACGCCGCACAACACATCAATCGCGAAAGTCTGCTCAACAAAGCTCAATGAGCCAGAACCAAAAACAACAACGGCTGGCATACCCAATGGCATACCAGCCGTCCTGCCTCACAGATAAGTTGAGCAACATCAACAACTTACGTTATATCATTGGCGGAGAGAGTGGGATTCGAACCCACGGTAGTGTTACCACTACGGCAGTTTTCAAGACTGCTGCCTTAAACCGCTCGGCCATCTCTCCATAAATTTTAGCAAGCAGGTTGCTCTGCCAGCAGGCGTGGAAGTCTATCAGGAACCCTGCGGTGGACGAGCGCTGGGGCCCTTCTTCGACAACGCCACCAGGCACCCCACCAGGATTCCCACCGGGACCAATGCGCCCAACAACGGCAGCAGCAGCACCGGTTCGCGCACGACCATCGGCACCAGTTGGGTAGCGCTGGCGAAGGCGATGATGGCGAGGCGCCAGCGGCGGCTGTGGCGGGCGAGCCAGAAGCTGGCGAGGACCAGTACCAGCGCGACCACGGACAGGTCGAGGTCGAGTGTGGGCAGGCGCCACACGCTCTCGAAACCGAGCCGCATGCCGATCACCGTGGCCAGTACCGCCAGCAGGAAGAAGCTGGTGTAGAACTCCACCCTGCCCCAGGTGCCGCGCGTTGGCGCCGGCGTGTTCATGCGATGCGGTCCAGGCCGGCCATGTACGGGCGCAGCGCTTCGGGTATGTCGATCGAGCCGTCGGCGTTCTGGTTGTTTTCCATCACCGCGATCAGGGTGCGGCCGATGGCGAGGCCGGAGCCGTTCAAGGTGTGCGCGAGTTCGGGCTTGCCGGTGTCGGCGTTGCGCACGCGGGCCTGCAGGCGGCGCGCCTGGAAGTCCTCGCAGTTGGAGCAGCTGGAGATTTCGCGGTAGGTCTGCTGGCTGGGCAGCCACACTTCGAGGTCGTAGGTCTTGACCGCGGTGAAGCCCATGTCACCACTGCACAACAGCATTTTGCGATAAGGCAAACCGAGTTTCTGCAGCACCTTCTCGGCGTGACCGACCATTTCCTCCAGCTGCGCTTGGGAGTCGGCGGCGCGGGCGATCTGCACCATCTCGACTTTCTCGAACTGGTGTTGGCGGATCATGCCGCGGGTGTCGCGGCCGTAGCTGCCGGCCTCGGCGCGGAAGCACAGCGTGTGCGCGGTCATGCGCAGCGGCAGCGCGTCGGCGTCCTGGATGGTGTCGCGCACCAGGTTGGTCAGCGAGACTTCGGCGGTGGGAATCAGGTAGCGCTTCGTCTCGCCGACTTCGGTGGCGAACAGGTCTTCCTCGAACTTCGGCAGCTGGCCGGTGCCCTGCATGCTGTCGGCGTTGACGATCACCGGCACGTTGCATTCGAGGTAGCCGTGCTCGCCGGTGTGCAGGTCGAGCATGAACTGGCCGAGCGCGCGATGCAGGTGCGCGAGCTGGCCGCGCAGCACGGTGAAGCGCGCGCCGGACAGCTTGGCGCCGGCGTCGCCGTCGAGCCAGCCGTGGCGTTCGCCCAGTTCGACGTGATCCTTCACCGCGAACGCGAACTCGCGCGGCGTGCCCCAGCGACTGACTTCGACGTTGTCGTGCTCGTCCTTGCCGATCGGCACGGACTCGTGCGGGATATTGGGAATGCCCAGCGCGATCTCGGCCAGCTTCGCCTGTGCATCGGCCAGCGCCTGCTCGTTGGCCTTGAGCTTGTCGCCGATGCCGGCGACCTCGGCCATCAGCGGCGCCACATCCTCGCCCTTGGCCTTGGCCTGGCCGATCGCCTTGGAACGCGTGTTGCGCAGGTTCTGCAGTTCCTGCGTTTCCATCGCCAGCTGCTTGCGGCGGCTCTCCAGCGACTCGACCAGGGACACGTCGAGCGTGTAGCCACGGGTTTCGGCGAGGCGCGCGGCGGTTTCGGCGAGGCGCGAACGCAGCAGGGCGGGATCCAGCATGATCAAAGTCCAGGTGAAGGCTTGAACCGTGAATTATCGCTGCCGGGTGGCGGTGGCCGCAATGCAAGCAAGGAACGCGAACCGTGTCACCAACATCTCCGTTCGCCCCCGGATCGAGTCCGGGGCAGGCTCTGAGCGCAGGCCCGCAGGGCCGAAGTCGAAGGGCAGCCCTTCGACTTCGCTGCGCTGCGCTCAGAGCCTGCCCCGGACTTGATCCGGGGGCGAGTCAGCTGGCCAGCTTGCGTTCGCTGCGGCCCAGCCACCAGGCCATCGCGGCGCCGGCGAGCAGCCAGCCGACGAGTTGCTCGACCAGTGCGGCCAGGGTGAAATCGAGCGGGAAGCGATACCAGTTCCAGTACGGCACCATCGTGCACAGCCAGGTGAATACCGCCGCCACGGCTGCCAGTGCCACGCGTCGCCGGAAACCCAGCCCGGCCAGCCCAAGCATGAAGGCCAGTGCCAGCGCAGCGAGCGTGTCGGACGCCCACTGCCGGCCAATCTGCGGCCCCATCTGCATCATGTCCTCGCCTTGCGGCAGGTAGACCACGAAGGCATACGGCGACGTCGCCGCCTTTTCCGAGTACGCCTTGATCACCGCCTCATCGCCCATCTTCTTAGGATCCATCGACGGCAGGATGTAGATGCCGGACTGGTCGCCGAGCCCTTCATGCAAGCTGCTCAAGACGGCGTTTTCGTTGGCCGGCAGATGGATGCCTGTCTCGCCCAACCCCAGCGCCATGTGCGCCGCCACGCCCCACACGAACATCACGATGCCGCCGATCAATCCCGCTATCAGTACACGCATGGTTCACCCTCCCCGGTTGATGCGGCGAATCTATGTCGGGCACCGGGGCAGCGGCAAGGGCGCGCGCAGCAGCCGACGTTACTTGCCGCGGGCCTTGGCGCGGGCGGCGCGCAGGGCCAGCAGCTTTTCGCGCAACTGCAGTTCCAGGCCGCGCTCGACCGGCTCGTAGAACACGCTACCGGCCAATTCGTCAGGCAGGCACTGCTGGTCCAGCGCGATGCCGCCTTCGGCGTCGTGGTCGTACTGGTAGCCCTTGCCGTAGCCGAGGCCCTTCATCAATTTCGTCGGCGCGTTGCGCAGGTGCATCGGCACTTCCAGCGTGCCGCCGCTGCGCACCGCGTCGCGGGCCTTGTTGTAGGCCATGTAGGCGGCGTTGCTCTTGGGCGAGATGGCCAGCCAGATCGCCAGCTGGGCCAGGCCCAGTTCGCCTTCGGGGCTGCCCAGGCGTTCGTAGGTATCCCACGCGTCCAGTGCCATGCGCCACGCGCGCGGCTCGGCCAGGCCGACGTCTTCCACCGCCATGCGCGTCATGCGCCGGGCCAAGTACAGCGGGTCGACGCCGCCGTCGAGCATGCGGCACAGCCAGTACACCGCGGCGTCGGGATCGGACGAGCGCACGGATTTGTGCAGCGCCGAGATCTGGTCGTAGAACTGTTCGCCCTGCTTGTCGAAGCGGCGGGTGCGGTCGGCCAGCACCTGGGTCAGCGTGGTCTCGTCGATGCGCCTGTCTTCGGCCAGCTCGGCAGCGATTTCCAGCAGGGTCAGCCCACGGCGCACGTCGCCGTCGGCGGCCTGGGCGATCGACTCCAGCGACTCGTCGGCGACTTGCAATTGCAGCTCGCCCAGGCCGCGTTCGCCGTCGATCAGCGCGCGCTTCAGCGCGGCGATGATGTCGTCGGTGGAGACCGGCTCCAGCACGTGCACGCGGCAGCGCGACAGCAGCGCAGAGTTCAGTTCGAACGAGGGGTTCTCGGTGGTGGCGCCGATGAAGATGATCACGCCGCGCTCGATGTGCGGCAGGAACGCATCCTGCTGGGTCTTGTTGAAGCGGTGCACCTCGTCGACGAACAGCACGGTGCGCCGCCCTTGCGCGAAATTCACCTCGGCCTCGGCCAGTGCCTTGCGCACGTCCGGCAGGCCGGACAGCACGGCGGAGATCGCGCGGAAATCCGCATCGGCGTAGCGCGCCACCAGCAGGGCCAGCGTGGTCTTGCCGCAGCCGGGCGGCCCCCACAGCACCATCGAGTGGATCTTGCCGGCCTCCAGCGCACGACGGAGTGCCTTGTCCGGACCGACCAGGCGCTGCTGGCCGACGATCTCGTCGAGGCTGCGCGGACGCATGCGCTCGGCCAGCGGCTTGAGCGCGTCGGGTTCGGCGAACAGACCGGGGGCGGATGGCGAGACGGGACGGGGCATGCGGGCATGATAAGCCATGCCCGCCGGTTCATCTGGCCGCCGCCGATTGCCGGTATGATCCCGCCACGCAGCGGTGCTTGGCCCGCAACGCACCGCCGGGGGGCAGCACGTACGTGAAGGCGAGGACGGGGGTTGCTTCCAGATGGATGATCGCGGCCGGCCGCTGGCGCACGCTTGCCCAGCGGATGTCGCGACTCATGACCGCTACGCGCTGCCGCCCTCGGCGTTTCCCCCTGCGCCTTGCCGGTCTGTTCCTGCTGCTGTTCCTGTGCGCCCCGGCCAGCGCCGGCAGCGGCGACCCGTGGGCTCCGTTCGACGTCCCCTGGTTCGACCAGGTCGGCATTTCCGACGGCTTGCCGCATTCGATCACCACCGCGATCGCCCAGGATCGCGATGGCCTGATCTGGATCGGCACCATGGGTGGCCTGGTGCGCTACGACGGTTACCGGCTGCAGATCTTCGGCGCCGGCAACAACAAGACTGCCGGCCTGCCCGACACCTACGTGCGCAGCCTGCTCGCGCTGCCGGACGGCAGCCTGCTGATCGGCACCAATGCCGGCGGCCTGGTCCGCTTCGATCCGGCGGACAACAGCTTCCATGCCTATCCGGTCGGCGCCAACGGCCTGTCCGACCGCAAGATCTACGCGCTCGGCGACGATCATGCCGACGGTGTCTGGATCGCCACCGAGGACGGGCTGAACCACCTCGACCTGCGCACCGGCACGATCCGTCGGCTGGATACCGGGCCCGAGACCACGCCGCGCAACTTCAGCGTGATGCAGGACCGGCACGGCAACCTGTGGCTGGGCAACAACAACGGCTTGTTCGTCCGCCGCGCGGGTACGGATGCCTTCGTGCGACCCGTTGCACCGGACACGCTCGCCGCCACGGTGTTGCACAACCAGATCTGGGCGATCATGCAGGACCGCGAGGGTCGCCTGTGGGCCGGCAGCGTGCAGGCCGGTGCGGCGTACCGCGATACCGATGGCCGCTGGCACGGCGTGCCGGGCTTCAGCGGCTATCCGGACGGCGCGCGTCATTCGACCGTGCGCGATTTCGTACAGACCAGCAGCGGCGAGGTATGGATCGCCACCGACGGCAGCGGCGTGATCGAGTACACCCCCGGCAATCCCGGTGTGCAGCGGATCGACCACGACCCGGCCGTGCCCTCGTCGCTGCCGGGCGACTCGGTGCGCGCGCTGCTGCGGGATCGCGCGGGGAATATCTGGACGGCGACCGACCTCGGCATCGCCCGCAACAACCCGCAGGCACGCACCGCGTTCTCGCTGCTGCCTTCGCCGCTGGAGCAGAGCGCGCTGTCCGATGCCAACGTGCACAGCATCTTCGTCGACACGCGCGGGCGGATCTGGCTCGGCCTCGGCGCGGGCCACATCGACGTGATCGATCTGAAGGCCGGCCACATCCGCCACCTTCATCTGGACGGCAGCCAGACGCAACGCGACGTGCGCAGCGTCGCCGAAGCCGCCGACGGCTCGATCTGGGTCGGCACCCAGGGACTGGCGCGGGTCGACCCGGACACGCTGGCGATCGAGGACTCGGTGTTGCCGGCGCTGCATGACAAGCCGGTGCTGAGCCTGCAAGCGGATGGCTCACGCCTCCTGATCGGCACCTACGACGGCATCTACCGCTACGACATCCGCACCCGCGTGCTGGAGCACGCCGGCCATGTGTCGAACGATCCGGCCAGCCTGGCCAGCGACACCGTGCGGCACATCGCACGGGTAGGCAACGACTGGTGGTACGGCACCGGCCGCGGCCTCAGCATCGCCAGCGGCGACAGCCTCCCGCGCCACTTCACCAACCTGCGCCACCGCGCCGACGATGCCACCAGCCTGCCGCAGGATCTGATCGGCTCGATCAGCCGCGGCCCGCACGGGCAGGTGTGGGTCAGCACGTTCGGCGGGTTGGGCGTGGTCGATCCCCCGGCCGGGAACGAACCGTGGAACTTCCAGACGATCGGCCTGGCACAAGGCTTGTCCAGCGACAAGGTCAACGCCGTACTGGCCGACGACCACGGCCGGCTCTGGGCCAGCCTGTCCAACGGCGTGGCCAGGATCGACGGCGATACGCACGAGGTGGCCAACCTCGGCACCCGCGACGGTCTGCACATCGCCAGCTACGTCAACATCGCCGCGGCACGCGCGCCCGGCGGCGAGCTGCTGTTCGGCGGGCTGGGCGGACTGACCGTGATCCGCCCGCACTGGCAACCCCTGCCGAGCACCGCCGCGCCGCTGGCGATCACCCATGCCGTGGTCAACGGCGTAGCGTTGCCATTCGGCAAGCTGCCTGCCGGCGACGGGAAGATCCGGCTGGAGCAAGGCAACCACAACCTGCGCCTGGACTTCGCCCTGCTCGACTATCAGGCGCCGATGGAGACTGCCTACAGCTATCGCATGGACGGCCTCGATGAAGACTGGACTGTCATCCCCAAGGGCAGCCTGCCCAGCGCCATCTATACCAACCTGCCGCACGGCAATTACCGGCTGCGCCTGCGCGCCACCACTCGCGGCCTGCAGCCGCATACGGTCGAGACCGGCCTCGCGGTCACGGTCAATCCACGCTGGTACGAGACCGCGCTCAGCCGGATCGTTGCCGCCCTGTTGCTGGTGGCGCTGGTGACGGTGCTGGTGCATCTGCGCACGCTCTACCTCAGGCGGCAGGCGGCCCAGCTGCAGCGGCAGATCGATGCGCACACGCGCGACCTGCTGGTCGCGAACCGGCGCCTGGACGAACTGGCCAGCACCGACGGGCTGACCGGTGTCTACAACCGCCGCCGCTTCCTGGAACTGGCACAACGCGAACGCGAACAAGCGCGAGGTGGATCGGTCTGCATTGCGCTGTTCGACCTGGATCGCTTCAAGCTGATCAACGACACCCACGGGCATCTGGCCGGCGACGCGGTGATCCGCGGCGCGATCGAGGTGATCAAACAGCACTGCCGGCAAGGCGACCTGGTGGGCCGCTACGGCGGCGAGGAGTTCGTGCTGTGCCTGCCCGACACCGGCTTGCCGCTGGCACGGGAAATCGCCGAGCGGATCTGCACGGCGCTGGCTGCCACCACGGTGAACCACGACGGGCGGGCGATCCCGGTGACGGTCAGCATCGGCATCGCCGCGCTGCGTCCGGGCGAGTCCATCGAGCAATGGCTGTCGCGTGCCGACAAGGCGCTGTACGAGGCCAAGCGCGCCGGCCGCAATCGCTGCGCCACCGCGAGCTGAGGCCGCACGGCGGTCAACCCGCGGCGTCGCTGCCCCACGTTATCGTGTACTGGCGGTAGATGCCGTAGCTGACGCCGCACAGGCCGGTGAGCACGGCCGGGATCAGCAGGGTACGCTCGCCGAGCACGCGGAACAGCAACGCACCGGCCGCGCTGCCGCAGGTGAAGGTGCTGACCACCAGCAGGCAGACGCGGATGCGCAAGGTATCCACTTCCAGCCCGCGCAGGCGCTGGCCGATGTAGATGCCCAGGTCGGTGAACATGCCCGAGACATGGGTGGTGCGGAACACCATGCCGCTGTAGGTGCTGGCCATGCCGTTCTGCAACCCGGCCGCCATCGCGGCCAGGTCCAGGCCGAACGAGCTGCCGACGTCCAGCAGCGGCACCGCGGCAAACAGCAGCAACGACTCCAGCACCAGCGCCACCCCGTAGCGGCGGCCAAGCTTCAGCGTGTGCTGCTGCACGATCAGGCCACTGAGCAGGGCACCCACCACGAAGGCGCCGATTGACAGCAGCCAGTGCCACGTCTCGCCACCGTCGCCGGTACCCACCGCGATGCCGAGCAGGCTGGTGGATCCGGTCAGGTTGGTGATCGACTGGTGGCGAAAACCCATGTAGCCGGCGGCATTGACCATGCCGGCGATGAAGGCGAGGATGCCGCCGCCGATCCAGGCCCAGCGTGGCAATCGGCGCAGCACGGTCATGACCGCATCAGTCCTTGAGCGGCTGCACGTCGATCACCGGTGCATCGCCGATCACGTCGGCACCCTTCGGCGGCACGAAGTTGAAGGTGGCCGGCGGAACCGGCGCGTTGCGCTGCCAGGCGGAGAAGCGGATGTCGGTGGTGGAACCGAGTTGGTCGCGAAACGTCATGCGGGCCAGACCGTTTGCGTCGAAGCCGAGGTCGGCGTAGTCGAATTGCGGGTCCTTCGCGGTAGAGCTGAGCCGCAGCCAGAGCAGGCCGTCATGGTCGCCCTGCTCGACCACCTTGAAGTCCTTGTCCATCTGCTTGAGATCGGTCAGCACGGTCAGCGGGCTGTGCGCTTCCTCGGTGCTCTGCACGCGCACGGTGACTTGTTCGAGTTCGGGGTCGTACATCCACACCCGGCTGCCGTCGGCGACGATGGTCTGCTGGTACGGCGCCAGCGTGTCCCAGCGGAACTGGCGCGGTGCCTGCAGCGCCAGCGTGCCGGAGCTGTTCTTGCTGGCGTGGCCGTTGATGTCGGTGAGGATCTGGTTGAAGTGGCCGGTGAGCGAATGCAGGCCGGTGGCGAACGCATCCAGTCGGGCGCGCGCAGAGCCGCTGGCAGCCTGCGCCACGGCGCTCAACGACAGCGTCAGCACGACGGCGGACAGGGCAAGCATGAAGCGTTTCATCGGATTTCCCGGAACGTGGCGGTGGCGGTGGATTGTGGACAGTGCCGGCTTAACGGATCGGTAGGAGTCTGCTGGCGGGATGCTCTTCGGGCCTGGCCCGGCGGGCACTGTCAGGCCGGTTTCAATTTTTTGGCGGAGGTGGCGCCAACACTTCGCGGTTGCCGTTGTGCTGCGGGGCGCTGACCACGCCGTCCTGCTCCATCTGTTCGACCAGCCGCGCGGCGCGGTTGTAGCCGATGCGCAGGTGCCGCTGCACGCCGGAGATCGAGGCGCGCCGGGTCTGCGTGACGATCGCCACGGCCTTGTCGTACAGCTGGGTGTCGGCATCGCCGCCCTCTTCGCCTTCCTGCGGCAGGCCCGAGTCGTTGATGAACTTGCCGTCGCTGGTCGGTTGCGCTTCCTCCAGCACGCCCTCGATGTAGTTCGGCGCGCCCTGCGATTTCAGCCAGGCCACCACGTGGTGCACTTCATGGTCGTCGACGAAGGCGCCGTGCACGCGTTCCGGCGTGGCGGTGCCCGGCGGCAGGTACAGCATGTCGCCGTAGCCCAGCAGGGTCTCCGCCCCGGACTGGTCGAGAATCGTGCGCGAGTCGATCTTGCTGGAGACCTGGAACGCGATGCGGGTGGGGATGTTCGCCTTGATCAGGCCGGTGATCACGTCCACCGACGGGCGCTGGGTGGCCAGGATCAGGTGCACGCCGGCGGCGCGCGCCTTCTGCGCCAGGCGGGCGATCAGCTCCTCCACCTTCTTGCCGACGATCATCATCATGTCGGCGAATTCGTCGATGAACACCACGATGTACGGCAGCGGCTCCAGCGGTTCGGCGGCGAGGTTCGGCATATCCGGGTTCGGCCGGAACAGCGGGTCCAGCATCGGCTGGCCGGCGTTCTCGGCGTCCTTCACCTTCTTGTTGAAGCCGGCCAGGTTGCGTACGCCGACGGCGGCCATCAGCTTGTAGCGGCGCTCCATCTCGGCCACGCACCAGCGCAGCGCGTTGGCCGCTTCCTTCATGTCGGTGACCACCGGCGCCAGCAGGTGCGGGATGCCCTCGTACACCGAGAGCTCCAGCATCTTCGGGTCGATCATGATCATCCGCACGTCTTTCGCGCTGGCCTTGTACAGCAGGCTCAGCACCATCGCGTTGACCGCCACCGACTTGCCCGAGCCGGTGGTGCCGGCGACCAGCAGGTGCGGCATCTTGGCCAGGTCGACCACCACCGGCTTGCCGCCGATGTCCTTGCCCAGTGCCAGCGCCAGCGGCGACTTCTGCTGGTCGTACTTGTCCGAACGCAGGATCTCGGACAGATACACGATCTGCTTGTGGGTGTTGGGGATCTCCAGCCCGATCACGTTCTTGCCGGGGATCACGTCGACCACGCGCACGCTGACCACCGACAGGCCGCGCGCGATGTCCTTGTCCAGGCTGGACACCTGCGAGCCGCGGATGCCCGGCGCCGGTTCCATCTCGAAGCGGGTGATCACCGGGCCCGGATAGGCGCCGACCACCTTCACGTCGATCTTGAAGTCCTTCAGCTTGAACTCGACCTGGCGCGAGAGCACTTCGAGGGTTTCCTCGGAATAGCCCGGCCCCTGCGGCGGCGCTTCGTCCAGCAGCGACAGCGGCGGCAGTTCGCCCGGCGCAGCGGCGCCGACGAACAGGGGAATCTGGGTTTCGAGCCGGGCCCGCTCGCTCTTGGTCACCGGCGCGGGCGGCGCCTCGATGCGCACCGGCTCGCGCTTGGCCTGGCGCACCGCATCGGCCTTCTTGACCACCTCGCGCTCGGTGCGCGCCTGCCGCGCGGCCAGCGCCTGCGGCGCCTCGCGCAGCTTGCCCTTGAGCCAGTCGAGCAGCTTCAGCACGCCATGTCCGGTCAGGTCCATCACCTTGAACCAGGACAACCCGGTGGCCAGGGTTACCGCGATCAGGAACACGGCCAGCAGCAGCAGCGGCGCGCCCTTGTCACCGAACGCGCTGAGCAGGGCGTCGCCGACCCACACGCCGATGATGCCGCCCACACCCTGGGGCAGCACCGGCTCGTCATGGAAATTGAGGTACAGCAGCGCCGGGCCGGTGATGAAGAAGAACACGAAGCCGATCAGGCGCAACGCCGGCTCCCACGGATGCACCACCTGCTCGCCGCGCTGGCGCAGCACCTGCACGCCCAGCAGCAGCAGCAGCAGCGGGAAGCAGTAGGCGACCAGGCCGAAGATCCAGCGCAGCAGGTCGGCAATATAGGCACCGACGGTGCCGCCGAAATTGCGCGCGTGTTCGAGCTGGCCAGCATTCGTCCAGCTGGGGTCGTGCGGGTTGTAGCTGAACAGGCACACCAGCAGGTACAGCGCCAGCGGCAGCAGCAGCAGGGCGCCGGCTTCACGCAGCCGGCGCTTCAGCTCCTCGCTGAGGCCTTCCTTCGGTTGTTGCCTGACGTTCGTGCTGCGCGCCACTCTTGGTATTCCTTTCCTGCCCAAGGTCAGAGCATACCTTGCAGCGCGGGATGCACCAGCTTGCCGCCGTCGACATTGATGCCGCTATTCAGCGGGGCGAACCGGCGCCACTCGTCACCCGCGGCCAGACGCTGCACGTAGGGCAGGATCGCGGCGGAAATCGCCAGCGACGACGTCTGCGGCACCGCGCCCGGCATGTTGGTCACGCAGAAGTGGGTGATGCCGTGCACGTCGTAGGTGGGCTTCTCCCAGGTGGTCGGCTTCGAAGTCTCGAAGCAGCCGCCCTGGTCGATCGCGATGTCCACCAGCACGCTGCCCGGCTCCATCGTCCTGACCATCGCCTCGCTGACCACGTGCGGTGCCCGGGCGCTGGGGATCAGCACCGCGCCGACCACGATGTCGGCGTCGCGCACTTCCTCGGCCACCGACGACTCGTAGGCATACAGCGCGGTGACGTTCGGACCCATCGCCATCATTTCGGCCAGGCGATCCTGGCGCTTGTCGAACACCACCACGTTGGCGCCGGCCGCGGCGGCCAGCGCGGCGGCGTTGCCACCGGCGGCACCGGCACCGAGCACCACGACCTTGCCGCGCGGGGTGGAGGCCATGCCGCCGAGCAGCTTGCCCTTGCCGCCCTGCGGGCGGTGCAGCAGGGTGGTGCCGATCTGGATGGCGATGCGGCCGGCGATCACCGACATCGGCAGCAGCAGCGGCAGCACGCCGTTCTCAGTCACCGACTCGAACGCCACACCGGTCAGGCCGATGTCGAGAAGACTCCTGGTCAACTCGGGTTCGGCGGCCAGGTGCAGGTAGCAGAACAGCAGATGGTGTTTCTTCAGCAAGGCGAGATCGCCAGCGACCGGCTCTTTCACCTTGACGATCAACTCGCCGGCCTCGTACAGCGCGGCGGCGTCCGGCACGACCCGGATGCCTTCCCTGACGTAGGCCTCGTCGGTAAAGCCGCTTTTCAGACCCGCACCGGACTGGATGAACACGTCGTGGCCACGGCGCACCAGGTCGGCGGCAGCGGCGGGAATGAGGGCGACGCGACCTTCCAGGGTCTTGGTTTCGGAGGGAATGCCGATGCGCATGGAGAAGGAATCCTGTGAGAGGGTGAATCCATCGTGCAATCGCCGCGGCAGGGTCGCCGATCTGCCGATGCCTTGAATCGGTGCCGCATATTCCCCATTCTTCGGGGGTCGTGCGCTCCGTCGTCATCGCCCGATGCGGCCCCAAGGGAAACCGCCGCAGGGGTTGGAGCGAACAACCACTCAAGTCACCAGAAAACCCAAGGATTATAACCATGAGCGTTGCCCCCAAACACAGCCGTCTGCTGATCCTCGGCTCCGGCCCCGCCGGCTACACCGCAGCGGTGTACGCGGCGCGCGCCAACCTCAAGCCGACCATGATCACCGGCCTGCAACAGGGCGGCCAGCTGATGACCACCACCGACGTGGACAACTGGCCGGGCGACGTCGAGGGCCTGCAGGGTCCGGCGCTGATGCAGCGCATGGCCGAGCACGCCGAGCGCTTCCACACCGAGATGATCTTCGACCACATCCACACGGCGGACCTGAAGCAAAGGCCATTTCGGCTCAAGGGCGATTCCGGCGAATACACCGCCGACGCACTGATCATCACCACCGGCGCCACCGCCAAGTACCTCGGCATCGAGAGCGAGGAGAAGTACAAGGGCAAGGGCGTGTCCGCCTGCGCCACCTGCGACGGCTTCTTCTTCCGTGATCAGGACGTCGTGGTGATCGGCGGCGGCAACACCGCGGTCGAGGAAGCGCTGTACCTGGCCAACATCGGCCGCAAGGTCTACTTGGTGCATCGCCGCGACAAGCTGCGTGCCGAGAAGATCATGCAGGACAAGCTGTTCGAGAAGGCCGCCGCCGGCAAGATCGAACTGGTGTGGAACCACAGCATCGACGAGGTGCTCGGCGACGACACTGGCGTCACCGGCGTACGCGTGAAAGACGTCAACTCCGGCGTCACCCGCGACATCGAGGCCACCGGCTTCTTCGTGGCGATCGGCCACACGCCGAACACCGGCATCTTCGAAGGCCAGCTCGACATGCACGACGGCTACATCAGGATCCGCAGCGGCCAGCATGGCATGGCCACGATGACCTCGGTGCCCGGCGTGTTCGCCGCCGGCGACGTGGCCGACCATATCTACCGCCAGGCCGTCACCTCGGCCGGCTTCGGTTGCATGGCCGCGCTGGATGCCGAACGCTGGCTGGACCAGCAGACGCCCGCGGGTTGACGTTGCAGGAGCCCGCTCGCGGGCTCCTACACAGCCAGACCGCACCCGCGATGCACATCCGCTTCCACGCCGCGATCGCCGAACTGCCTGCCGCGGAATGGGACGCCCTGCGCGCCGACGCGAACCCGTTCGTGTCGCACGCGTTCCTGGATGCGCTGGAGCGCAGCGGCTGCATCCGCCCCGACTGGGGTTGGCAGGCACATCACGTGGGTCTGTACGAAGACGGCCGCCTGCGCGCCGCCGCACCGCTGTACCTGAAAGGCAATTCGCACGGCGAGTTCGTGTTCGACTGGAGCTGGGCCAGCGCGTGGCAACGCGCCGGTGGCGAGTACTACCCGAAGCTGCTCAACGGGGTGCCCTACTCGCCCGTGCCCGGGCCGCGCCTGCTGGCCGGCAATCATGTGCGCACGCCATCGTTGCAGCGCGAACTGGTCGAGGCGATGCGCCGCGAAGCCGAACGGCTGGGCCTGTCGTCGGTGCACGCGAATTTCCTGCAGCCGGCCGAGCTCGCCGCGTTCGACGACGACGTTCCCGATCAAGGCTGGCTGGCGCGCTCGGACGTGCAGTTCCACTGGCACAACCACGGTTACCGCCACTTCCCGGATTTCCTCGCCGCGCTCAATCACAAGAAACGCAAGAACATCCTGCACGAACGCCGCCAGGTAGCAGCGAGCGGACTGGCCATCGAGTGGCGCAGCGGCGACACGCTCGATGACGACGAATGGCAACGCGTGCATGCGCTGTACGAAGCCACCTTCGACATGAAGGGCAACCACGCCGCGCTGACCGCCGCGTTCTTCCGCCGGCTCGGCACGCTGGGATCGACCGCGCAGCTTGCCCTGGCCCGCGACGGCGCGGCCATCGTGGCGATGGCGCTGTTCGTGCAGAGCAGCAACGTACTGTACGGCCGCTACTGGGGCGCGTCGGTGGACGTGCCCGGCCTGCATTTCGAGCTGTGCTACTACCGCGGCATCGAGCACGCGATTGCACACCAGCTCGATCGCTTCGAACCGGGCGCGCAGGGAGAGCACAAGCTGGCGCGCGGGTTCCTGCCGGTACGCACGCATTCGCGCCACTACCTGGTGAACCCGGATTTCCGTGCCGCGGTGGCGAAGGCGCTTGCCAGCGAGGCCGAAGCGGTCGACGCTTACGCCGCCGGGCTGCGAAGCCACAGCCCTTATGCCGCTCACGGCCAGGTCGAACGATGAACAGGCTGCCGCTGCTGGATTCCGAACTCTGGGATCGTTTCCCCGACCCGCGTCAGGCGCTGACCGAGCCGAACGGCCTGCTCGCGTTCGGCGGCGACCTGTCGCCCCGGCGGTTGCTGGCGGCATACAGCCTCGGCATCTTCCCGTGGTTCGGCGAGCATGAGCCGATCCTGTGGTGGTCGCCCGACCCGCGTTGCGTGTTCCGTACCGAAACCCTGCGGATCAACCGCAGCCTGCGCCGCCAGCTCAAGGGCAAGTCGTGGCGGCTGACCGTCGACCAGGCATTCGACCAGGTCATCCGCGCCTGCGCCGCGCCGCGCGCCAACGACGCCGGCACCTGGCTGGTCCCGGCGATGATCGACTCGTATGCCCAACTGCACCGGCTGGGCCATGCGCACAGCGTGGAAGTGTGGGACGGCGAGCGCCTGGTCGGCGGCATCTACGGCGTGGCGATTGGCCGGCTGTTCTGCGGCGAGTCGATGTTCAGCGTGGAAAGCGGCGGCTCGAAACTCGCCCTGGTTGCGCTGGCGCGCCTGCTGCGTGACATGGATTTCCCGCTGATCGACACCCAGGTCAGCAACCCGCATACGCTTGGCCTGGGCGCGATCGAGATGCCTCGCGCGGAATTCCTGCGCCAGGTCACCCGGCTCGGCCAGTTGCCCGGGCTGGTCGGCAGCTGGGCCGCTTTCACGCCACGGCTGATCCAGCCTTGTTCAAGCGACCGAGCGCCTTGAGCCCGTCGTAGTTCTCCAGGAACAGCGCCACCAGGTCGGGATCGAGCTGGCTGCCGGCAACCTCGCGCAGGTAATCCAGCACCTCCGGCTCCGGCCATGCCGGCTTGTACACACGCACCGTGATCAGCGCGTCCCATACGTCGACCACGCTGAAGATGCGTGCCGCCAGCGGAATCTCCTCGCCACGCAGGCCCTGTGGATAACCGCCGCCGTCCCAGCGCTCGTGATGGCTATATGGGATATCGCCGGCATCGCGCAGGAAATCCACCTGCTGCAGCAGCTCGTAGCCGAGCTGCGGGTGGCGGCGCATCACCGCCATCTCCTCGTCGTCCAGCTTGCCCGGCTTGATCAGCACCGCATCGGGCAAGGCCAGCTTGCCGATGTCGTGCAGCAAGGCCCCGAAGGTCAGGTTGCGCAACGCCTCGCCCTGTACGCCGACCAATCGGGCCAGGCCGGCGGCCATCCGCATCACCCGGTCGGAATGGTCGCCGGTTTCCTTGTGCCGAATGTCCATCGCCGACACCAGCACGCGCAGCGCCTGCTTGTGGCCGTGGCGCAAGGTCTGGTTGGCCACCTGCAGGCGGCGCAGGTCGCGGCCGATCATCCAGTACAACAACGCACCCGTGCTGGCCACGAACAGCCAGCCCTTGACGCTCTGCAGGAAGGTCAGCTCGCCCTGACCGTGCACGAGGGCGTCCAGCGCGCGATCGGACAGCCAGATCCACAACGCGGACAGCAGCACGTAGAGCAGGACGGTACGGGACTGAGGGCTGATTCTCACGACGGCTCCCCGGCGGGATCATCCCGCCCACGACATGCACGCCTCGCCTCTTGCGGGCAGGCGGAAGTATGAATCAGCGCCTGCCGTGGCGGTGTGACAGCGGCCTCAGCCCGTTCGCGCTGCATACCTGCGCGCCACGTAGTCATCGAGGATATCCACGAATTCGTTGGCGATGTTGTCGCCGCGCAGGGTCATCGCCTTCTCGCCATCGATGAACACCGGCGCCGCCGGCGCCTCGCCGTTGCCCGGCAACGAGATGCCGATGTTGGCGTGCTTGGACTCGCCCGGCCCGTTGACGATGCAGCCCATCACCGCCAGCGTGAGGTTTTCCACGCCGTCGTATTTCACCCGCCACAGCGGCATCTGCTCGCGCACGTGTTCCTGCACGGTCTTGGCGAGTTCCTGGAAGAACTCGCTGGTGGTACGGCCGCAACCCGGGCAGGCGGTGACCAGCGGCGTGAACGAACGCAAGCCCATGGTCTGCAGCAGCTCCTGCGCCACGATCACCTCGCCGGTGCGCGAGGCGCCCGGCTCGGGGGTGAGCGAGATGCGGATAGTGTCGCCGATGCCTTCCTGCAGCAGCACCGCCAGCGCGGCGCTGGATGCGGTGATGCCCTTGGAACCCATGCCGGCTTCGGTCAGGCCCAGATGCAGCGCGTAATCGCAGCGTGCGGCGAGATCGCGATACACCGCGATCAGTTCCTGTACGCCGGAGACCTTGCACGACAGGATGATGCGGTCGCGTGCCAGCCCGATCTTCTCGGCCAGCGCGGCCGAATCCAGCGCCGAGCGGATCAGCGCCTCGCGCGCCACGTGCGAGGCATCCCACGGTTCGGCGCGGTTCGCGTTCTCATCCATCAGTGCGGTGAGCATGCCCTGGTCCAGCGAGCCCCAGTTCGCGCCGATGCGCACCGGCTTGCCGTAACGCAGCGCCTTTTCGATGATCGCGCCAAACTGGCTTTCATGCTTCTTGCCGAAACCGACGTTGCCAGGGTTGATGCGGTATTTCGCCAGCACCTCGGCACAGGCCGGCTCGCGTTCCAGCAACTGGTGGCCGTTGTAGTGGAAATCGCCGATGATCGGCACGTCCACGCCCATCATCGCCAGCCGCTCGGCGATGCGCGGCACCGCCGCGGCAGCCGCCGGCGTGTTGACCGTGATACGCACCAGTTCGGAGCCGGCGCGGGCCAGTTCGGCGATCTGTTTCGCGGTGCTGGCCGGGTCCTCGGTGTCGGTGTTGGTCATCGACTGCACCACCACCGGCACGCCGCCACCCACCTTCACCTTGCCTATCTGTACGGCCACGCTGGGCCGGCGTGACGCCGGCTCGGCCAGACGCGGTTTCTGTGTAGCCATCTCACTCATGGAATCAACCGGGATACAGGTCGCGATGGTTCGCGGCGATAGTGCCAAGGATACCCGATCAGGCTTGCCGTCCTGTGGCAAATCGGCGCACGCTGGCTGCCGGCCGGCCGCACATGGCTGCCCCTGCGGCATCGGCACAGGGACGGATTGCCGCAGCAGCTTGATCGGAGTCAATGCAGCACCGCATGCTTCGCCTAGAATTGTCCAGTTATCCAGCCGGGAAGCCCCATGCCGAATACCGAGTATTACAACGACAAGGTCGTGCGCCAGTTCCTGCTGGCCGCGGCGGTCTGGGGCATCATCGGCATGTCGGTCGGTGTCTACGCCGCCGCCGAGTTGATGTGGCCGGCGCTCAATTTCGAGATCCCCTGGCTGACCTTCAGCCGGCTCCGCCCCGACCACACCTTCGGCGTGATCTTCGCGTTCGGCGGCTCGGCGCTGATGGGCACCTGCTACTACGTAGTCCAGCGCACCGGCCACGCGCGGCTGGCATTCAAGAAGCTGGCCGCGTTCACGTTCTGGGGCTGGCAACTGGTCTGCGTGCTGGCGATGGTGTCCATGCCGCTGGGCATGACCCAGAGCAAGGAATACGCCGAGCCGGAATGGATCATCGACATCCTGATCGCAGTGGTGTGGGTGAGCTTCGGCGTGGTGTTCTTCGGCAGCCTGGCGCGCCGGCGCATCAAGCACATCTACGTGGCGAACTGGTACTACGGCGCGTTCATCATCGCGGTGGGCCTGCTGCACATCGTCAACAACCTGGCCTTGCCGGTGTCGCTGTTCAAGTCGTACCCGATCTACTCGGGCGTGGTCGATGCCATGGTGCAGTGGTGGTACGGCCACAACGCCGTGGCATTTTTCCTCACCGCCGGCTTCCTCGGCATGATGTATTACTTCGTGCCGCGGCAGGCGCAGCAGCCGCTGTGGAGCTACCGTTTCTCGATCGTCAATTTCTGGGCGCTGATCTCGGTCTACATGTGGGCCGGCGCGCACCACCTGATGTACACCGCCCTGCCCGACTGGGTGCAATCGGTCGGCATGGCGTTCTCGCTGGTGCTGCTGATGCCCAGCCTGGGTTCGGCGGCGAACGGCCTGCTCACCTTCAACGGCTCGTGGTGGCGGCTGAAGACCGACCCCGCCGCGAAGTTCATGGTGATGTCGCTGGTGTTCTATGCCGCCTCGACCTTCGAAGGCTCGATGATGGCGATCAAGACGGTGAACTCGCTGTCGCACTACACCGACTGGACCATCGCCCACGTGCACTCCGGTTCGCTGGGCTGGGTGGCGATGATCACCATCGGCTCGCTCTACGCGATGGCGCCGCGCGCGCTGGGTCGCCCGGAGATGTATTCGCACAAGGGCATGGAAGTGCATTTCTGGCTGCACATCATGGGCACCCTGCTGTACGTGGGTGCGATGTGGACTGCCGGCGTCACCGAGGGCCTGATGTGGCGCGCCACGCAGCCCGACGGTTCGCTCACCTACGCCTTCCTGGACAGCCTGATCGCGATCAAGCCGATGTACGTGATCCGCTGGTTCGGCGGCGTGCTGATCCTGTCGGGCATGGTGGTGATGGCATGGAACCTGTGGCACACCGCGGCGGACGCGCGGGCGCGGCTGATCAAGCCGATCCCGGTGCCGGTCCCCGAGCCGGTACCGCATCAGGTGCCCGCCCCGCTGCCCACCGCCGGTTGAGGACGACACCACCATGGCTTACAAGCACTTCGAAGCAATCGAGAAACACGCCGGCCTGCTCGCGATCGGTATCGCGATCATGGTGTCCTTGGGCGGCCTGGCCGAGATCACCCCGCTGTTCGTCGAGGCACACAAGCTCGAGGCGCCGCCCGGCGTGCACCCGTACGACCCGCTGCGGCTGGCCGGCAAGGACGTCTACGTGCGCGAGGGCTGCTACCTGTGCCACTCGCAGATGATCCGTGCGCTGCGTTTCGAGACCCAGCGCTACGGTCACTTCTCGACCGCCGCCGAATCGGTCTACGACCGGCCGTTCCAGTGGGGCTCCAAGCGCACCGGCCCGGACCTGGCCCGCGTCGGCGGCAAGTACTCCGACGACTGGCAGCGCATGCACCTGCTGGACCCGCGCCAGGTCGTGCCGGAGTCGAACATGCCCGGCTATCCGTGGCTGGCCGGAAAGAAGCTCGACGCCGCCGACATCCAGGCGCGCATGCGCACTTTGCGCAGGCTGGGTGACCCGTACAGCGATGCGGACATCGCCGGCGCGCCGGCCGCGGTGGAAGGCAAGACCGAGATGGATGCGCTGATCGCGTATCTGCAGGGCCTGGGCATCAAGAACGAGCCCGATCCGGCGGCCGTCCCGGCCAGCACCGGAGGTGCGCCATGATCACGCCGACGAACCCGATCTGGGGCCACCTCGCCGGCGTGTTCATTCTGCTGATGATGTTCACCTTCCTGGGCATCTGGTTCTGGGCCTGGCGCAAGTACCACAAGCCCACGTTCAACCGAATGGCACGCCTGCCCATGGAAGACGAGCCTGAAGTCGAATCCGAGACGAAGGAGGATCGCCCATGAGTGCGGGATGGTCGTTGTGGGTGATGTTTCTGGTGGTGCTGAACATGGGCATCACGTTCTTCCTGTACCTGTGGGGGCCGCGCGCGAAGATCCCCACCCTGCCCGACGGCACCAGCGGCCACGTCTGGGCCCACGGCGTGCTGCGCGAAGGCGTGCGCAACCTGCCGCTGTGGTGGGTGCTGTTCTCCGGCGCCATGTTCGTGATCGGCTTCGCCTACCTGGCGCTGTTCCCCGGCTTCGGCAGCTTCAAGGGCGTACTCGGCTGGACCTCGCACAACGAGCTGGCCCAGCACGTGGCTGCCAACGAAGCCACGCTGGCGCCACTGATGGAGCGCTTCAAGCTGTACCCCGTCGAGCAGCTGGCCAGCGACCCCGCCGCGCAGCAGATGGGCAAGGTGCTGTTCGAGGACAACTGCGCCGCCTGCCACCAGCGCAGCGCGAAGGGCAACGTCGCGCTCGGCGCACCCGATCTCAGCGACAGCGACTGGCTCTACGGCAGCAGCGGCAACGACATCACCACCTCGATCCACGACGGACGCAGCGGCGTGATGCCGCCGTGGGCCAGCCTGGGCGCGGACAACGTGAAGAACCTCGCGCAGTACGTGCTTAGCCTGTCCGGCTCGCCGCACGATGCGGCCAAGGCCGCTGCCGGGCAGCCGCTGTTCACCACCTGCGCCGCCTGTCATGGTGCCGAGGGCAAGGGCAACCCGGCGCTGGGCGCACCGAACCTCACCGACAAGGTGTGGTTGCACGGCGGCAGCATGGCCAACATCGAGAAGAGCATCGGCGAGGGCCGCCAGGGCCACATGCCGGCGTGGAGCCCGCGTCTGTCCGACGACCAGATTCGCGTGGTCGCGGCTTACGTCTATCACTTGTCGCATCCGACCGATGAAAGCACGCAATGACATGGCCGCCCGCACGGCATCGGCCTGGTACCGCCAGCCGATGCTGTGGCTTGGCGTCTTCATCTTCGTGGCATCGCTGGCCGGTTGCGTGTGGATGATCATGCTTGGTGCGAGCCACGCCGACACGCCGCTGGGTACCTCGCACACCGTGTTCGGCGTACCGGTAAGTGCGCACAGCAGTGCCGGGCCGCCGCCCCACCCATCGACTGACCCGCCGCGATGAACACCTACGCGGCGTGGGCCCATCCGCAACTCGCCGTGCAGGTATTGCGCCCACGCCGCGACGGTTGCAGCGAAATCGCACTGCGGGTCGAGTCGCTGAACGACGCACGCCAGGTACTGTGGCTGGAACGGCGGATCCGCGCCCTGCCCGGCGTGCGGCGTGTCGCCATTGATCGTCCGGCGCAGCGTGTGCGGGTCGTGTGGGACGCACAACGCACTTCGCTGCCGGGCCTGCTCGACAACTTTGCCGCCGCGAACTGCCCGGCGCAGCCGCTGCAGCACGACAGCATCGACGACGCCCGCTCGCACGAGCAGCATGACGCGCTGAAGCGCCTGCTGGTCGCCGGCATGTGCTCGATGCAGGTGATGACATACGCGTTCGTGATCTACATCGGCGTGGTCGATTTCGTCGACTTCAGCACGCGCAACCTGTTCCGCTGGCTGGGTCTGCTGACTACCCTGCCTGTGGTGTTCTACTCGGCGCAGCCGTTCTTCAGCGGCGCCGTGCGCGAACTGGGCGAGCGCCGGCTCGGCATCAACCTGCCGGTGGCGCTGGCGGTGGCGCTGGTGTTTCTGGCCAGCACGTTCAACACGCTGCGCGGCAGCGGCGAGATCTATTTCGACTCGGTGACCATGTTCGTGTTCCTGCTGCTCGGCGGGCGCTACGTGGAACTGCGTTCGCGCCATCGCAGCGGTGCGCTCGGCGACGCCGCGATCGACGCAACGCCGCTGCTGGCGCAGCGCCGCCGCGCCGATGGCGAGCTGGAAACGGTGGCCGCGATCGCCTTGCTGCCCGGCGATCGCGTGCATGTCGCCGAAGGCGGCACCGTGCCGGCGGATGGCGTGCTGGAAAGCGCCGGCGTGCGGGTGGACGAGGCACTGCTGTCGGGCGAGTCGCATCCGCTGCGGCGTGAGCGTGGCGAGCGGCTGGTTGCCGGCAGCGTGCTGCTGTCCGGACCGGCCGAGTTGCGCGTGGAGCACAGCGGCGCCACCACCACGGTGGCGCGACTGGGCGCCCTGGCCACCCGTGCGCGGCAGGCGCGTTCGCTGATCGCCGCCAGCGATCGCGAGATCGGTCGCTTCGTCGCCCGCGTGCTGGTGCTCACCGTGCTCACCGCCCTGGGCTGGCTGCTGGTCGATCCCACGCGCGCATTCGAGGCCGCGGTGGCCGTGCTGGTGGTGGCCTGCCCCTGCGCGTTCGCGCTGACCGGCCCGGCCACGCTGACCCGCGCGCTCGGCGTGCTGGCCGGCCGCGGCGTACTGGTCACCGACGGTGCGGCATTGAATGCGCTGGCGCGGGTCGACCATGCGCTGTTCGACAAGACCGGCACACTGACCGTGCCGCAGCTGGACCGCCGCGCGGTCGAGCCCCTGCGGGGCGATGCCGTCGAACAGGTGCTGCAGCTGGCCGCCGCGCTGGCCCACGAAAGCTCGCACCCGCTGGCCCGTGCCCTCGCCGACGCGGCCCGCCAGCAAGCGCTGCCGCTGCACGCGCAGTCGGTGCAGGTCCATGCCGGTGCCGGCATCAGCGGCGCGGTCGATGGCCGCGAGCTGCGCCTGGGTCGTGCCGATTTTGCGCTGGCTCCCGCCGGCCAGCCGGTTCCGGCAGGGACAGCCGGCGCACTGCTGCTGGCCGATGCGCAAGGCGCGATCGCCGCGTTCCATCTCGACGAACAACCTCGCGTCGATGCCCGCCGCACGCTCGACGCGCTGCGTACCGACGGCATCGCCGCCACGATCGCCAGCGGCGACAACGAAACCCGCGTGGCCGCGCTCGCCGCCCGCCTCGGCATCGACGACTGGCATGCGCGGCAGTCGCCTGCCGACAAGCTCGAACGGCTGCAGGCGGCACGCGCGCACGGGCACGCCACGCTGGCCGTGGGCGACGGCAGCAACGATGCCCCGGTGCTGGCCGGTGCGGACGTCTCCGCGGCGCTGGCGTCGGGTACCGAACTGGCCCAGGCGCACGCCGACCTGCTGTTGCTGGATGGACGTCTGGACGGCCTGGTCGACGCCCGCGCGATCGCCCGCCAGGTGCAGCGGGTGATGGCGCAGAGTCGCCGCTGGGCCTTGCTGTACAACCTGTGTGCCGTGCCGTTCGCCGCGTTCGGTTTCGTGCCGCCGTGGCTGGCCGGCATCGGCATGTCGCTGAGCTCGCTGGTGGTGGTGCTGAACGCGCTGCGCGTCGGCGGCGACGCGGCGCCCGGCCGCTCCGACGCCTCCGGTCCGGCAGCCCGTCCACGCGAGCTGCGCGCATGAACATCCTGCTGGTGCTGATCCCGGTCACCCTGCTGGTGGTGATCGTCGCGGTGTGGCTGTTCTTCTGGGCGGTCAACCACCAGCAATTCGACGACCTGGACAGCCCGTCGGTGCTGCCGCTGATGGACGATCCGGCTACGGGCCCGGCGGCATCGACGCAGGAGGCATCGGCTGACCTGGCAGTGCCGACCGGCGCAACGCCGCCTGCAACAGGCGACGGTGCAGACGATCGACCGGCTTGAGCGGGTTTGCCAGGCCCATTCGCGCCAACGCCTCGGCCTCGCCCGACACCGCTGCCCCGGGCCGGCAGCATGCGCGCAGCAAGCGCAGCTTGCCGCGCCAGTTGCCGCTACCGGCCTTCAGCCATTCCAGCGCCGGCAGCAGGCGCTGCTCGACCTCGGTGAAATCGCTGCCGAAAGGAAACTTCGGCAGCAGGCCCTCGTGCCGGAGCGGCGCCAGGACCTCGTGCAAGTGGCCTGGATGATGCCGGCGCCAGGCTTCCGGTATCGCGAAATCGGCGGCCAGCTTGCCGTGTGCCTTCGCCTGCGCACATAGCGCGTCGAGGAAACGCGCGTCGGCGATCGCCAGCATCGCCTCGATGCACTCGCTGTCGCTCTTGCCGCGCAGGTCGGCGACGCCGTATTCGGTGACGACGATGTCGCGCAGGTGGCGCGGGATGGTGGTCTGACCGTAATTCCAGCGGATGTTGCTCTCGATCCCGCCACGGCTGTTGCGCGTGGCGCGCAGCAGCAGCACCGAGCGACCGTCCGGCAATTCGTGCGCCATCGCCACGAAGTTGTACTGGCCGCCGACGCCGCTGACCACGGCGCCGTCCTCCAGCGTGTCGGACGCGGCCGCGCCGAGCAGGGTCGCCATCATGCAGGTGTTGAAGAAGCGCGCGCCACGCCGCTGCAGCATCGCCAGCGCCTGATGGTTGCCGTACAGCTGGTTGACGTTGGACACCGCGCACATGTCGATCGCGTCCGGATCGGCCGCCTCGGTGGCGTCCAGCCATTCGTACAATGCGCGCGAACCGAGGAAGAACGCACCGCGCAGGTAATGCCCGCCCGGCGTGGCGGGATTCAACTGGCCGGCGACCGAGGCGCGTTCCAGAGCCAGGTTGTCCCAGCTGCGCCGCTTCAGGATGCCGCCGCGCTGCAGGTGCATGAAGCCGTCCATCACCATCTCGCTGGCGCCGTACAGGCCGGCCTCGAACGGAGCCAGGCCGCCCAGCTGGCCGGCCAGTGCGTGCGTGGCGCCGGCCGGATCCAGCGCCACCAGCGCGCGGCGCCACGGGATGTTGTCCTGCTGGCGCAGCAGCAGTGCCTTGACCAGCGCGTCGGACAGCGCGCCGATGCCGATCTGCAGGCAGCCGCCGTCCTTGACCAGCGCGCTGGCGTGCAGGCCCAGCGCATACTCGGCCGGACCCACCGGCGAGCGCGGCAGCGCGAACAGCGGTGGCGACGTGTCCGGGCGCAATTCCACATCGAAATAGGTTTCCGCCACCTCGGCATCGCCGCCCAGGTACGGCAGGTCCGGGTGCACCACCGCCACGCACATCGGCCGCCGCCGGCCGGCCAGCTGCACCTGACGCAGGAAATCCAGGGTCAGGTCCGGGTTGCACGACAGGCTGTAGTGCACGCCGTCCGCTCCCTCGCGGCGTGCCACCAGTTGCACCAGCAGGTTGATGTCCTGCACCGCCAGGTCGCGTGCGACGTGGGTGTAGTTCTGGCTGATGTAGCTGCGCTGGGCGCTGGCCGAACGCAGCAGCGCACCGGACTGCAGGTAGAACTCGTGCACCTCGACATTTGCCGGCAACGCATCGCGCGCCTGGTCCAGCGCATAGTGCGGGTCGACCGCATCGGCGCCGAAGTGGCGCTCGAGGAACGGCCCGAGGAAGCGCTGCTCCAGCCCTGGTGCAGGCTGCGGGCGGGTCAGCGACAGCGCGGTGTACAGACGCATCGAACGCCCGCTGTCGGCGGCTACCAGCCGGTACAGCGCGTTGAGCAATCCATGCGGCTTGCCCAAGCCCAGCGGCGCGGCGATGCGCAGGTGCGGGCCCAGCTCGTCGGCAAGGTAGCGTGCGCAGGCATCGGTGTCGGCGTAGCGGTGCTCGATCGGCATGCGCTGGATGATGCCAGAAGCGCCGGGATGACGGCGCGCGCACAGGCCATCGCCTACACTCGACCGATGCCCACACCCTTGATCCCGACCACCCCCAGCCGCCTGCTGGCGGAACAGGCGCTGAGCCGCGCGGCCGGCGCCCCGCTGCTCAATGGCAACGCGGTGGAACTGCTGATCGACGCGGCCGCGCACTACGACGCCTGGCTGGCCGCGATCCGTGGCGCGCGGCAGCGGGTGCTGCTGGAGAACTACATCATCCGCGACGACGAAGTGGGTCGCGCGTTTCGCGACGCCCTGGTCGAACGCGCGCAAGCGGGCGTGTTCGTTGCGGTGGTGGCCGACTGGGTCGGTTGCCTCGGGCAGTCGCGCAGCACGTTCTGGGCGCGGTTGCGCGCGGCTGGCGGCGAGGTGCGGGTGTTCAACCCGCCGCAGCTGGGCGAGCCGCTGGGCTGGATCAGCCGCGACCACCGCAAGCTGCTGGTGGTCGACGGCGTCCTCGGCTTCTTGTCCGGTGTGTGCATCAGCGCGAAATGGCTGGGCGACCCGGCGCGCGGCGTACCGCCCTGGCGCGACACCGGCGTGGCGTTGCGCGGTCCGGCAGTGGCCGAGCTGGAGGCCGCGTTCGCGCAAAGCTGGGGCGAGACCGGCACCGCACTGCGGCCGTTTTCGGCCATACCGGAACCGGCCGCGCCAGCTGGCGACGTGGCGCTGCGGCTGATCGCCACCCAGCCGGCCACCGCCGGCATGTATCGGCTCGACCAGCTGATTGCCGCGATGGCGCGCAAGACGCTATGGCTCACCGATGCCTACTTCGTGGGCCTCGCGCCGTACGTGCAGGCGCTGGTGGCGGCCGCGCGCGACGGCGTGGACGTGCGCCTGCTGGTGCCGGGCAGCAGCGATATCCCGGTGGTGGCCGGCTTGTCGCGCTCGGGCTACCGGCCGCTGCTGAAGGCCGGCATCCGCGTGTTCGAGTGGAACGGCTCGATGCTGCATGCCAAGACCGCGGTGGCCGACGGCCAGTGGGCGCGGGTCGGTTCGTCCAACCTCAACATCGCCAGCTGGCTCGGCAATCGCGAACTCGACGTGGCGGTCGAAGACGCCGATTTCGCCGGCCAGCTCGCCGCGCAGTACGAAAAAGACCTGGGCAACGCCACCGAGATCGTGCTGGCCCCGCGCCGACGCCGGCACGGCCATGGCAGCCGCGAAAAGGTGCGCAGCAGCGAGACGCGGCCGCCGCGGGTGCGCCACGCCGGCGGCAGCTCCGGCCGCGCGGCTGCCGGCGCCTTGCGCATCGCCAACAGCGTCGGCGCCGCACTGGCCAATCGCCGCGTGCTCGGCGACACCACCAGCGGCCCGCCGGTGATCGGTACCGTGGTGCTTGCCGCACTGGCGGTAGTCGCGTTCCTGTGGCCGGCGTGGATCGGCTGGCCGTTCGGCGCCATCGCCGCCTGGTTCGCGTTGAACCTGGGCATCCGCAGCTGGCGCGTACGCAAACGCCGCTGGCGCGAACTGCGTGACGCCGGCGACGACTGAAGAAGCTGCCGCACCAGCTCTCGTCACTTGATAACTTTCATGCGCTTCCAGCCTCAAGCGGATGTTTTCTCACAACTTGATACTGCCCGCATGCTAGGCTCGCGCTCCTATGCCCGAGCCATTCGACCACACCACGCCACGCCACATCCTCACCCCCAGTTCGCTCAACCGGCTGGTGCGCGACCTGCTGGGCGACGCGCTGCCGCAGGTGTGGATCGAAGGTGAGCTGTCGAACGTGGCCAAGCCCGCGTCCGGGCATCTGTACTTCACCTTGAAGGACAGCGGTGCCCAGGTGCGTTGCGCGATGTTCAAGCTGAAAGCTTCCGCGCTGCGCTTCCGCCCGGTCGACGGCATGCAGGTGCTGCTGCGCGCCAAGGTCGGTCTGTACGAACCGCGCGGTGAATTTCAGCTGGTCGCCGAATACATGGAGCCGGCCGGCGAAGGCGCGTTGCAGCGCGAGTTCGAGCAGCTCAAGGCCCGGCTCGATGCGGAAGGCCTGTTCGACCCGGCGCGCAAGCGTACCCTGCCCCGTTACGCGCGGCGCATCGGCGTGGTCACCTCGGCCACCGGCGCGGCGATCCGCGACGTGCTGAGCGTGCTGGCACGGCGCTGGCCATTGGCGGATGTGGAGATCTTGCCGGTGCCGGTGCAGGGCCGCGAGGCGCCGCCGGCGATCGTGGCGATGCTGCGCAAGGCATCCGCCAGCGCACGCTACGACGTGCTGCTGCTGACCCGCGGCGGCGGTTCGCTGGAAGACCTGTGGGCGTTCAACGACGAAGCGGTGGCGCGGGCGATCCATGCCAGCGCGGTGCCGGTGGTTTCCGCAGTCGGCCACGAGATCGACTTCAGCATCGCCGACTTCGTCGCCGACCTGCGCGCGCCCACGCCGTCGGCCGCCGCCGAACTGCTGGTGCCCGACGCGGTGGCGGTCGACCGCCACCTGCGCCAGCTGCAACAGCGCCTGGCCACCTTGCAGCAACGCCAGTTGCAGGCGCAGTCGCAACGCATCGACCACTTGCTGGCGCGACTGCAGGCGCAGCGGCCACAAGCTCGATTGCAGCGCGACCGCGAGCGGCTGCAGCACCTGCAGCGCCGCCTCGTCGTCGTACTGCGCGAACAAAGCCAGCGGCGCCACACGTGGATGGAACGGCTGCACGCGCGCCTGCTGGCACAGCATCCGCGCGCGCGCCTGCCGCTGCTGGCACGCCGGCTGGTCGAACAGGATCAGCGCCTGCGCCGCGCGATCACGCACATCCTCGAACGCCGGCAGACGACGCTGCGCCACGCCGGTCACGCGCTGCACGCGGTCAGCCCGCTGGCCACGCTCGAGCGCGGCTACGCGATCCTGTTCGACGCAAATGGCCAGGTGTTGCGCTCGGCCCAGGGTGTCGCCGTGGATACGCGGCTGCGCGCACGCCTCGCCGACGGCGAGCTGCCGCTGCGGGTCAGCGACGACGATTGAATGGCTCACGTTCACTGAACGTGGCGCGCCTTTATGCTGAGGCGATCCGCTCCAGGACAAAAGCCATGCTCAGGAAAACCTACCCCTACTACCTCGCCAACCAGCCGCAGACGTCGAAGCTCATGCTGGACGTTCGCGACAAGTACAGCGGCCAGCTCGCCACCCGCGTCGCCGTGCCGGACACGAAAGCCACCGAGCAGGCGATCGCCGCCGCGGTGAAGGCGGCCAGGCCGATGCGCGAGTTCAAGCCGTGGGCGCGCCAGGCGGTGCTGCAGCATTGCGCGGCGCGTTTCGCCGAGCGCCGCGACGAGCTGGCCGAGGCGCTGTGCATCGAGGCTGGCAAGCCGATCAAGGATGCGGCCGGCGAGGTGACCCGGCTGATCGAGACTTTCCGTATCGCCGCCGAGGAGGCCGTGCGCATCAACGGCGAAACGATCAACCTGGAACTGGCCAGCCGTCTGGACGGCTATCACGGCTACACCAAACGCGTGCCGCTGGGGCCGGTATCGTTCATCACGCCATTCAACTTTCCGCTGAACCTGGTGGCGCACAAGGTGGCGCCGGCGATCGCCGCCGGCTGCCCGTTCGTGCTGAAGCCGTCGGAGAAGACCCCGATCGGCGCGCTGATCATCGGCGAGGTGCTGGCCGAGACCGACCTGCCGAAAGGCGCGTTCTCGATCCTCCCCCTGGACAGCGCGCACGCCGGTCCGCTGGTCGAGGACCCGCGCTTCAAGCTGCTCTCGTTCACCGGCGGCCAGATCGGCTGGGACCTGAAGGCTCGTGCCGGCCACAAGAAGGTGACGCTGGAGCTGGGCGGCAATGCCGCGTGCATCGTCGACGCCGACCAGGATCCGCAGCTCGATCGCGTGGTCGAACGGCTGATCTTCGGCGCGTTCTACCAGTCCGGCCAGAGCTGCATCGGCGTGCAGCGCATCTACGCGCATGCCGACATCTACGATGCGCTGAAGCACAAGCTGGTCGCCGCCACGAAGAAGCTCAAGGCCGGCGATCCGAAAGACAAGAGCGTGTTCCTCGGCCCGATGATCGACGAGGCTGCCGCCGAGCGCCTGCACGGCTGGATCCTGGATGCGAAGAAGGCCGGCGGCAGGATCCTCTGCGGCGGCAAGCGCCATGGCAACATGCTCGACGCCACCCTGATGGAAGACGTGCGCACCGACGCGAAGGCCAATCGACTGGAGGCATTCGGCCCGTTCGCCCTGCTCGCCCCGTTCCGGAAGTTCGACGAGGCGATCGCGCTGGTCAACGATTCCGACTACGGCCTGCAGGCCGGCATCTTCACCGACAGTCTCGACCATGCCATGCGCGCGTGGAACGAACTGGAACAAGGCGGCGTGATCGTCAACGACATCCCCAGCTTCCGCGTGGACAACATGCCGTACGGCGGCGTGAAGCTGTCCGGCCTCGGTCGCGAGGGCGTGCGCTACGCGATCGAGGACATGAGCGAGACCCGCCTGATGGTGATGCGCGAATCGTAGTCAGAGCGCACCGGAGCGCGTCGCCTGCACGTTCCAGCCCATCGCGTTGTACACGTGATAGCGCGCGATGCCGGCGTACTCGTGCAGGGCCAGGTCGGCCATCGCGAAATTGTACGACAGCGGCAGCCAGGACCACACGCCGTCGACGTAGTCGGCGCGCACCGGCACGGCATGGATGCCGAAGTGCGCGAAGTACAGCATGCCGCGGCGCAGGTGATAACCGGACGACACCAGCAGCACGCGATCGGCGCCGTAGGTCTTCAACAACGGTCCGCTGAATTGCGCGTTCTGCCAGGTGTTCATGCTGCGCGGTTCCAGCAGCAGGTCGGCGGCGTCGACGCCAAGCCGTTGCAGGTCGCCGGCGTAGATCGCCGCCTCCGGCTGGCCGAGCCCGCGCACATCGCCGCCGCTCACCTCGACCTTGCACTCGCGTCCGGCGCGCCGACACTCGCGGTACTGCTCCGCGGCCTTGCGGATGCGCCCATAGGCAAACAGGCTCGCCTCGACCTCGCCACTGCCGGCCACGCGCACGCTGCCCGCGCCCAGCAGCACGATCGCATTGCGCTGCCCCCACGCAACCGGGGTATCCACCGCATACGCCGATTGCAGCCGCGCCAGCAGCCAGATCGGCAGCGGTCCACAGCCGACCGCCAGCAACAGGATCAGCGCCGACGCCAGCAGTGCACGGCTGCAGCGGCGCCACTTCAACCGCGCCAGCACGACGGCCAGCACGATCAGGACAAGCAACACGTTCACGGTCATGGGCAAGCCGGTGGAGATGGCAGGACGCTGATGCCATTATGCCGGTGCGCCGCACGGGCAGTACCCTCATGTATCACGACCCCGCTGCCGCGCGGACCCTCGTCGGACCGGGCCACTGCACGGGAGCTGAGCCATGACCACCCTCGTCTTCGTCCACGGCTGGAGCGTCACCAACACCTCGACCTACGGCCAGCTGCCGCAGCAGCTGCAGCAGCAGGCAGCCACGGCCGGCCTCACGCTGACCCTGGCCGACATCTGGCTGTCCGAATACGTGAGCTTCGACGATGCGGTGACCATGCCCGACCTGGTGCGCGCGTTCGACCATGCGTTGCGCGACCTGCACCTGCTCGACGCCAGCTTCGCCTGCATCACCCACTCCACCGGCGGGCCGGTGGCGCGCGAGTGGCTGCGCGCCCAGCGCGACAAGCCGGCCACGCACAGCACGATCAAGCTCAGTCACCTGGTGATGCTGGCGCCGGCGAACTTCGGCTCGGCGCTGGCGCAGCTCGGCAAGGGCATGCTCGGCCGGTTGAAGTCGTGGTTCGCCGGCGTCGAACCCGGCCAGCGCATCCTCGACTGGCTGGAGCTGGGCAGCGCCGAATCGCTGTCGCTCAACCTCGACTACATCCACGGCGACGACCCGGCGCAACGCGGGCAGTTCCTGTTCGTGCTCACCGGCGACCGTCCCGACCGCAAGCTGTACGACCACCTCAACAGCTACACCGGCGAGGACGGCTCCGATGGTGTGGTGCGCATCGCCGCCGCCAACCTCAACGCCCACCATGCCGTGCTGTCGCCGCAGACCAACAGCAGCGGCGGTACCGACACGCTGGCGCTCAACCTCAGCCGCGGCCCGCGTTGCGCGTTCAAGCTGATCGCCGGCGCGGCTCACTCCGGCAGCGAGCACGGCATCATGGCCAGCGCCGCGCCGGCCACCGTGCAGGCGATCCTGCGCTGCCTGCAGGTGCGCAGCATCGACGACTACGAAGGCTTGTGCGACGCCTTCGAGCGCGAGAACGCCGCGCGCGACGCCGACAAGGTGGAGCTGGAGCCGGCCGGACCGTTCGATCCGCGCGTGCACATCCACGACCCGCGCAGCCTGCTGATCGTGCGGCTCGCCGACGAGGCCGGTGAACCGCTGAGCGGTGCCGGCTTCCTGCTCACCGCCGGCGCGCAGGCCAGCCCCGACTTGCTGCCGGGCGGCTTCCTGCTCGACCGCCAGGCCAATTCGAAACAGCGCACTACCATCTCGCTGTTCCTCGACCACAGCCTGCTCGCCGGCGACGCCCGCGTGGCCGACCCGCGCAACAGCCGCAAGACGCTGCGTCCCGCCGTCGACAGCCATCGCCCCTACGGTGCCAGCGTGCAACCGGTCGACCTCAGCGGCCTGGTCCACCACGCACTGGCCAGAAGCGCCACCAATGACGACCTGTTCGTCATGCTCGGCCCGCACCAGAGCACCGTGCTCGACGTGGTGCTGCCACGCAAGATCCACGAGGGCGTGTTCCGGTTGACCCAGACGCTGACGCCGGAGGATTTCCACAAACCGGTGCCGGGCGACCCGATCGGCTGAGCGACCTGCTCTGCCGCCGTTAAGCGACCTCGTGCACACTGTCATCCCTTAGCGTCCGCCGATCCCTCAAGGGCATGCAAAAGAAACCGATTTTCTTCGACCCCACCGGCCGACGGGCCAGCCGTGTCTCGCGACTGGCGCTGGCCGCCGCGGTGATCAGCACGCTGTTCGTGGTGGCGTGCGCGGCCAGCCTGTTCGTGTGGCCCAGCATGGTCGGCCTGCATATCGGCGAACACAGCCGGACCCGACACGCGCTGGCCGGAGTGAAGGCGGCCGCGCCGGAACTGCTGAAGCCGGCCGCCCGACTGGCCGCCGAGGTGCGCGCCCGACAGAAGCTGCTGCACTCGCCGCACACACACGCCAGCAAGGCCGCTTCCACGCACACGCCGCCGCCGTCGCTGGACAAGCCGGCCGGCCGGCCGCTGGCGATCGGCTTCTACGTCAACTGGGACGACAGCAGCTACCCGTCGCTGAAACGTGCGCTGCCCACGCTCGATTGGGTGATCCCGACCTGGATGAGTCTCAGCGGCCCCGACATGGCGCTGCAAACCCATATCGACGCCAAGGCATTCGACCTGATCCGCAAGCAGAAACCGTCCACGCCGATCCTGCCGCTGCTGCAGAACGCGGCGAACGGTACCTGGGACGGCCCCGGCCTGGCGCGCATGCTGGCCGATCCCGCGATGCGGCAGGCACGCATCGCGCAAATCGTGGCGTTTCTCGCTGCCAACCGCTTCCAGGGCGTGACGATCGACTTCGAGGATGTGCCCGACAGCGCCCAGGTGGACCTCAAGGCCTTCCTCAGCGAACTCAACGATGCGTTCGATCCGCACGGTTGGGGCATCGTGCTGTCGGTGCCGTTCGACGATGCCAGCTGGGATTACGCCGGCTACGCCGATATCGTCGACTTCGAGCTGCTGATGGCCTACGACCAGCACTGGGCCGGCAAGGACGCCGGCAGCATCGCAGCCCAGGACTGGTTCGAGAGCACGCTCGACAAGCGCATGAAGGTGCTCGACCCGGACCAGGTCATCGTGGCGATCGGCAGCTACGGCTACGACTGGTCGCATGGGCAGAACGCCGAAGCGCTGACCTTCCAGGACGCGATGGACCGCGCCAGCGACGCGAAAGCCGATATCGCGTTCGACCCGGACACGCAGAACCCGAATTTCTCCTACAGCGAGGACGATGGCAGCACGCACCAGGTCTGGTTCCTCGACGGCGTCACCGCCTACAACCAGATCCACGCCGCCGACGACTACAAACCCTACGGCTACGCGCTGTGGCGGCTGGGCTCGGAAGACCCGTCGGTGTGGTCGGTGCTCGGCCGTGACTATGGCGCCGCGGCACCGGAACAGCTGCGCACGATCGGCCAGGGCGAGGACATCGACATCGAGGGCCAGGGCGAAGTGCTGGAAATCGCCGCGCAGCCGTCGCCCGGCGCACGCAGCATCGAAGTGGACAAGGACGACGGCAGCATCGACGACGAAAGCTACAGCGCCCTGCCCAGCTCCTACGTGATCCGGCGCGCCGGCACGCTGCCGCACAAGATCGCACTGACCTTCGACGATGGCCCGGACCCGGAATGGACGCCGCAGATCCTCGACATCCTCAAGGCCAAGCACGTGCCAGCGACGTTCTTCATCGTCGGCGCAAACGCCGAGATGTCGCCCAAGCTGGTGCAGCGGGAAGTCGCCGAAGGCCACGACGTCGGCAACCACACCTTCACCCATCCCAACCTCGGCGACAGTCCGCCCGGCATCGTGTCGCTGGAGCTCAACGCCACCCAGCGCCTGTTCGAGGCGCTCACCGGCCGCTCGATGCGGCTGTTCCGCGCGCCCTACTTCGGCGACGCCGAGCCGACCACCGCCGACGAGCTGGTACCGATCGGGATCGCGCAGAAGATGGGCTACATCTCGGTCGGTCTGCACATCGACGCGGAAGACTGGCAGCGGCCCGGCGCGGACCGGATCGTCGACAACGTGCTGACCCAGGTCGCCGCCAGCAACCCGGAGCGCACCGGTCAGGTGGTATTGCTGCACGACGCCGGCGGCGAACGCTCGCAGACGATCGCCGCGCTGCCGCGCATCATCGACGGCCTGCGCGCGCGAGGCTACGAGTTCGTCACCGTCTCGACGCTGGCCGGGCTCAGCCGCGAGCAGACCATGCCGCCGCTGACGCCCGGCTCGCTGTCGCAGTGGGCCGACCGCTCGGTCTTCCTCGCGCTGGGCTGGTTCGGCCACTTCATCCGCTGGCTGCTGACCGCGGCCATCACGCTGGGCGTGGCCCGGCTGCTGCTGCTCGGCGGCCTCGCCTTGTTCAACCGGGTGCAGGAACGCCGGCGCACGATGCCGACGCTGCCGGACGATCCGCCCCTGGTCTCGGTGCTGATCCCCGCCTACAACGAGGAGAAGGTGATCGCCAGCTCGATCCGCCACATCCTCAAAAGCCGCTACGCGAACCTCGAAGTCATCGTCGTCGACGATGGCTCGATCGACGCCACCTCGGCGGTGGTGCGCCAGCACTACGCGCATGAGCCGCGCGTGCGGCTGATCACCATCCCCAACGGCGGCAAGGCGCACGCGGTGAATACCGCACTGCGCGAGTCGAACGGCGCGGTGGTGGTCGCGCTGGACGCCGACACCCAGTTCGAACGGGACACCATCCCGCGGCTGGTGCGCTGGTTCGCCGACCCCACGGTCGGTGCCGTGGCCGGCAACGCCAAGGTCGGCAACCGCATCAACCTGATCACCTTGTGGCAGGCGCTGGAATACATCACCGCGCAAAATCTCGAGCGCCGCGCGCTGGCCGCGCTTGGCGCGATCACCGTGGTGCCCGGTGCCGTCGGCGCCTGGCGACGCGAAGCGCTGGAACGGCTCGGCGGCTTCCCGTCCGACACGCTGGCGGAAGACCAGGACCTCACCATCGCGGTGCAAAAAGCCGGCTACCACACCCTGTTCGACGCCGAAGCGATCGCCTGGACCGAAGCACCGGACACCGCCCGCGGCCTCGCCCGCCAGCGTTTCCGCTGGGCCTACGGCACCTTGCAGTGCCTGTGGAAGCACCGCGACGCCACCTTCAACCCACGCCACGGCGCGCTCGGCATGGTGGCGCTGCCGCAGGTGTGGCTGTTCCAGATCCTGTTCTCGGTGGTGTCGCCCCTGGTCGACCTGGTGCTGGTCTGGCAGATCGTCGCCACCAGCCTCGACTACGTGCAGCACCGCGGCCAGTTCGACGACACCAACCTGCTCAGGATGCTGGCGTTCTACGCCGTCTTCATGGCGGTCGACCTCGGCGCCTCGGCACTCGCCTTCGCGATGGAGAAGAAGGAAAAGTGGAGCCTGCTGTGGTGGCTGGTGCTGCAGCGCTTCGGCTACCGCCAGCTGATGTACTACGTGGTGGTGCGCTCGGTATGGACGGCCATCCGCGGCCCGTCGGTGGGCTGGGGCAAGCAGGAGCGCAAGGCAACGGTGAACACCAGCGAGGAATTGAAAGCCTGAGCGACGTCGGTGTCCCTCAGCCCTCCAGCGGCTCGGTCAGCATGGGCCGGCGCACGCTCAACGCGGTACCCGCCGCCGCCACGATGATCGTCACGATGGCCAGCCACTGCAGCAGGCTGAGCCGTTCGCCCAGCAACGCCACGCCGGCCAGCGCCGCGATGGCCGGCTCCAGGCTCAGCAAGGTGCTGAACGTGCGCGCCGGCAACCGGGTCAGCGCGATCATCTCCAGCGAATATGGCAGCGCCGAGCTGAGCACCGCCACGCCCAGCGCATACGGCAACAGCGCGGGCGACAGCAGCGCGCTACCGGCATGCGCGATACCGAACGGGATCGCCAGCAACGCACCGACCGACGTGCCCAGCGTCACCGCGTCCGCGCCGTAGGCGGCCCCCGCCTTCTGCCCCAGCACGATATACAACGCCCAACCCACACCAGCGGCCAGCGCGTACATCACGCCGACCGGGTCCAGCGCCTGCGCCTGCTCGCGCAATGGCAGCAACAAGCCCAGGCCAGCCACCACCAGCGCGATCCAGACGAAGTCGAGCCACCGGCGCGAACCGAACAGCGCCAGTGCCAGCGGCCCGGTGAATTCCAGTGCCACCGCGATGCCCAGCGGGATCGTGCGCAACGACATGTAGAACACCAGGTTCATCGCCCCCATCGAGAGGCCATAGCCCCATAACGTGCGCCAGTCGCGCTGACTGCCCCACCGGCGCCACGGCCGCCGCCACAGCAGCAGGATCAGCGCGCTGAGCCCCAGCCGATAAGCCGTGGCGCCCTGCGCGCCGACCTGCGGGAACAGGTGCTTGGCCAGCGACGCGCCGCACTGGTACGAGACCATGCTGATCAACAGCATGCCGATCGCGAGCACGAGCGGAGCAACGGTGGAACGTGACGACATGAGCGCAGCCACGGCGGGAGACCCTGCCCATGATGCTCGCAGACCCGGGCGAAACCCACCATGCAAGCCGCCTCGCCGTCGTCATTGCTGACAGCATCTGACAGCAATGCGGCACGACCGGTCGCCATCGGGCCGAAGCGTGTGCGCACAAAAAAGCCCTTGCCAGGCAAGGGCCTTTTCAACGCGGTTCAACATGGTCGTCCCCTGTAAAACCCGGCAATCCGTAACCGCTCAAGAACCCAAGTAAAGCATTGCCACGAATGCGCTGTCGGCAGCGCCAAGATCAACGCAGGGTGCGGGCTGCACGCGCGCCCACGCCTCCCGCAAGCGCTATTGCAGGATCAATTCCCGCGTCAGCTGGCTACCCAGCAGTTCGCGCATCGACTCCCGATCCATGCTGGCCTTGTCCCGGCTGTCCATGGGGCCCAGCACCTTGGTCGAGATCGCATCGGCCTCGTCGGTCCGATCGAGCGCAGCCATGTTCGGGAAGGCGATCGTCAGAATCACGTCGGCATCCTGTGGCGTGCGCGGTTGCGAACGGTACACGGCGTAGCCGGTGATCAGGCCCGCCTTCTTCATCGCTTCCATGTTGGCTTTGTAAGGCCCATCCAGGTACTTCATGTAGTTGTTGAACTGCCCGGGCTTGATCTTGATGAAGCTGACTTGCAGGACATGGCCTTCCTTGTAGGGCTTCGTCTCCTGTGCAAACACCACCCCTGCGACTACGCACATCAGCAATGACACGAGAAGCATCGCGATACGTTTCACAGTCCCTCTCCTTGACAATACTGCACGGATATGCAGCGTCGGCCGACGCTACGCTCAGCGTTTGCAAGCGTCAATCAGCCTGCTTGTCCTTGCACGCTTCGCGCCAAGTGAAAGGCGTCCCCGCAACGGAGTGGCTCAGTCGTCGCCGCGCATCCGCATCGTCAGCCCCTTCAGGAAATTCCGCAGCAGCTGGTCGCCGCACAGCCTGAAGTTCTTGTGGTCGGGTTGGCGGAACAGCGCACTGAGCCCCGGCTTGGAGATCGGGAAGCCCGCGGCTTCGAGGATCTCGTGCATGTCGACGTCCTTGAGCTCGAACGCCACCCGCAGCTTCTTCAGCACCACGTTGTTGGTGACGCGCTTCTCCGGCGGGCGCGGCGGGCGGTTTTCGTCCTTGCCGCGGCGGTGGAAGACCAGCCCATCGAGGAACACGGCCAGCACCTTGTTGCTGCACTCGACGTAACCGGGTTCGTCGTCCTTTTTCAGGAACGCCTGCACGTCTTCCTTCCCGATCGAAGCCGACGGGTCCGCCAGATGGATGATGTCGACCACCTTGCCGTCGCTGAGGTCGAGCATGTAGCGGATGGCGCGCAGTACGTCGTTGTTGATCATGTCGTTCCGATGGATCTCACTGAGGGCGCCATGGTACCGCGCGACGATTGACCCCGTTCGTGGCAAGCCTGCGTTTCATCTTCCACAACCGGAGGAGAACCGCCCCATGAACGTGAAAGCCCTGCTGCGCACCCTGCTGCTGGCCCTGCTGGTGATCCTGGCCGGCTGCGGCGTCTCGAAGAAACCCGTCGCGAACGTGCCGACGACGGGCGACGCGACACCGATCGGCCCGCCGCCGGTCGAACCGGTGCCTGTCAAACCAACGGCACCAGCCGACAAGATCGCAAACGAGGCGGCCACGCCGGCGCCGACGAATCTGCCGCCACCGGCGCCGCCGCAGCCCGCCTCCGCGATGCAGCGCATGGTGGCGAGCAAGGGCATGCTCGCCAACGCCTACCGGGCACGTCCGATGGCGATGCCGCCAATGCAACCGATGCCCGGCGACATCAACACCGAGAACTACACGCATCGCGACAGCAACCCGGTGCAGCTGGTAAGCGAGCAGCCGGTATCCACCTTCAGCATCGACGTCGACACCGGCTCGTACACCAACGTGCGGCGCATGCTGAGCGCAGGCCAGCTGCCGCCGGCCGACGCGGTGCGCGCCGAGGAGTTCATCAACTACTTCGACTACGGCTACCCGCCGCCAGCCGATCGCGAACAACCGTTCAGCGTCACCACCGAGCTGGCGCCGGCGCCGTGGAATGCAAGGCGGCAGCTGCTGCTGATCGGCATCCAGGGCTATCGCGTGCCGGCCGCGGAGATCCCCGCGTCGAACCTGGTGTTCCTGATCGACACCTCCGGTTCGATGGACGAACCGGACAAGCTGCCGCTGCTCAAGGCTTCGCTGAAACAGCTGGTGCGCGAACTGCGCAAACAGGATCGTGTGGCGATCGTCACCTATGCCGGCTCTGCCGGCGTCGCCCTGCCCTCCACCGCCGGCGACCGGCACGCCACCATCAATGCAGCCATCGACAGCCTCGGCGCCGGCGGCTCCACCAATGGCGGCGCCGGCATCGAGCTGGCCTACGCGCAGGCCGGGCAGGGTTTCATCAAGGGCGGCGTGAACCGGGTGATCCTGGCCACCGACGGCGACTTCAACGTGGGCACGGTCAACCAGGAAGCGTTGAAGACCACGATCGAGGATCACCGCAAGAACGGCGTGGCGCTGACCACGCTGGGCTTCGGCGAGGGCAACTACAACGACGCGATGGCGGTGATGCTGGCCGATGTGGGCAACGGCAGCCACCACTACATCGACAGCCTGCAGGAAGGCCGCCGCGTGCTGGTCGACGAGATGTCCGCCACCTTGCTGACGATCGCGAAGGACGTGAAGATCCAGATCGAATTCAATCCGGCACAAGTGCAGGAATACCGCCTGATCGGCTACGAGAAGCGCCTGCTCAAGCGCGAGGATTTCAACAACGACAGGATCGACGCCGGCGAGATCGGCGCGGGCGCCAACGTCACCGCGATCTACGAGATCACCCCGAAGGGTTCGGCGGCTGCACGCATCGACCCGCTGCGCTACGGCAACCCACCCGCACCGACCGGGAGCGGCAACGAACTGGCCTTCCTGCGCCTGCGCTACAAGCTGCCGGGACAGTCGGACAGCCAGCTGATCGAACGGCCGATCGCCGCCCAGACCGAAGCACAGGCCAGTGAGCGCCTGCGTTACGCCGCCGCCGTGGCCGCGTTCGCCGATGCCCTGCGCGGTGGCAAGTACCTGGACGGCTACGGCTACACGCAGATCGCGCAGCTCGCCAGCGGCGCACGCGGCGGCGATGCCGACGGCTATCGCGCCGGCTTCGTGCAACTGGTGAAGCTGGCCGATGGGCTGGTCACGCACGGCCATGACGACACCAGCGATACCGCAGCGCGTTGAGGTTTCCGGCCCGGCGGCGCGAAGGGTGGTCATGGGCAGACATTCCCCCGCTACCCTTCCCCGCCACCTCCGCGCCGCCGCGCCGGAACGGCCGCATCCCCCGGCCGCGACCCTCCCGAGCGGACGACGGCACGACGACCTATCCGCCGCCCGGCGATTTGGCTTACCCTCGCACCCCATGGATGCCGCGGTCGATCCCGATGCGATGCTGATGCTTGCCTACGCGCGCGGCGACCTGGCCGCGTTCGAGGCGCTGTATGCGCGCCATCGCGGCATGCTGTACCGGTTCCTGCTGCGCAGCGTGCGCGATCCGCACCGCACCGACGAGCTGTTCCAGGAAACCTGGAGCCGGGTGATCAGCGCACGGGCGCGTTACCAGCCGCAAGCGAAGTTCAGCACCTGGCTGCTGCAGATCGCGCACAACCTGATGATCGACAGCGTGCGTCGACAGCGGCCGATGGCCGACGGCGACGAGGCCGAAGCCGCGCTGGCCAACGTCGCCACGCCGGAGCAGGAACAACCGGACCACGCCCTGTCCGAGTTCGAGCGCCGGCGCGGCCTGCAGCGCGCGATCGAGCAGTTGCCGGACGAGCAGCGCATGGCAGTGCTGTTGCGGCTGGAACAGGAACTGAGCCTGGAGGAGATCGCCGCGGTGACCGGCGCCGGCCGCGAAACGGTGAAGTCGCGCCTGCGCTATGCCATGACCCGTCTACGCGAAGTGCTGTCCGAATGACCACGCCACTGCCACCACACGATCCACGCGAGCCGGACGAGACGCAGTCCGGCGAAGCCGAACTGGCCGCGCTGTATCGCCAGCTGCCGCAGAACGAGCCCGGCCCGGCGCTGGACGCGGCCGTGCTGCGCGCCGCGGCGCAGGCGCTGGAAACGGATGGAGCGCAGCGCGCAGTCGCGAGCGAGCGCCGCAAGGCGCCACGCGAACCTGGCGACTGGGTGCATCCGAAGCCCGTTGCTGCCACTTCCGCAACGTCCACTGGCTCCGCCAGGAAATCCCGGCCACGCTGGCTGGTCGGCTTGAGCAGTGCGGCCGCCCTCGTGCTCGCCGCCGGGCTTGCCTGGCGCATGCACGAATCGCCCCAGATCGAATCCGCGCCGGTAGCGAGCGGCAGCGTTGCGCCGGCGCAGGCCGAGGCAACGACGGCGGCATCGAACGCACCGATGCCACCCGCCCCGCTGCCTGCACCGCCGAAGCAACCACCGCCCCGGATCATCGCCGCAGCACCTCCCGCGCCCATGGCGGCCAAGTCACGCCAGGCCGTGGCCGACAAGCAGGCCGCAGCTGCCTCTCGCGATGAGCAGTTGGCAGGCGCGGCACTCCGCGCCCCAGCCGACGCGATGAGGCAAGCCCGCAACGAGGCCGCCACCACCGCGGCCAAGCCCGCAGTGGCTGAAGCCGCAGCCAGTGCGCCGTCCATGCAGGCCCCGATGGCCGCCGCACCGGCGCCGGTCGCGGCAAGGGTCGACGCGGACACCGCGGCGAACGTCAGCGATACGCCGACGCAGGAACTGGACAAGATCAGGCAACTGTTCGCGCAAGGCCACGACGACGAGGCACAGCAGCGACTGGCCGCATTCCGGCACGCGCATCCGCAATGGGAGCTGTCGCCGGAGCTGCAGGCAAAACTGCGCAAGCCATGAGCGAAACGTTGTCCACCCTGGCCCAGCCGTGTCGCCATCAGGAAGAGATCAAGAAAAGCCGCTTCCTCGCCCAGGCCGCCCCGGTCGAGTCCACCGAGCAGGCGCTCGCTTTCGTGCGTGATGTGGGCGACCCCACCGCCACGCACAACTGCTGGGCGTACCGCCTCGGCCAGGACTACCGCTTCAACGACGACGGCGAACCCGGCGGCACCGCCGGCCGCCCGATTCTGCAGGCGATCGAGGGCCAGCAGATGGACCGCATCGCGGTGGTGGTGACGCGCTGGTTCGGCGGCATCAAGCTGGGCGCCGGCGGCCTGGTGCGCGCCTACGGCGGCACCGCGGCGGAATGCCTGCGCCGCGCCGAGCGCGTGCCGATCGTGGCGATGGCGCGGCTGGGCCTGCGCTGCGACTTCGCCGAGCTGGCCCTGCTCAAGGCCCGCCTGAAGGACCTGCAGGCCGAGGTCGAACACGAGGCATTCGGCGCCGACGGCGTGGAACTGCAACTGCGCCTGCCGGACAGCCGCGTCGCCGAGGCCTGCCTGCGGATCAGCGACATCAGCCGTGGCCGCAGCGAGGCGCGGCGGCTGGATTGAGCCTCCATCACGCAGCCGTGGATTGAATCGGCGACAAGCCGCCCCACCTTGAACGGATCGCCCGTGCGCGGGCCGCGTGCATCCTTGATCCGCCTGCGAGAGCCCATGAGCGACCCCGCCCCCGACACCTCCCGCCCCGTCCACCGCCTCGGCGCGCTGCGCGAACTCTGGCCGTTCCTGAAGCCGCACCGTGCGCTCGCGCTGGGCTGGCTGCTGTTCCTGGCGATGTCCTCCGGCGCCTCGCTGGCTTTGCCGATGGCCTTCCGCCACATCATCGACCAGGGCTTCGGCCACTCCAGCCAGGCGGTGATCAACCAGACCTTCATCGTGCTGTTCGGCGTAGCGCTGGTGCTGGCCTTCGCCACCGCCGCGCGCTACTTCTGCATCACCCTGCTGAGCGAGCGCGCGCTGGCCGCGCTGCGGCAGACGCTGTACGCGCACGTGATCCGGCTCGACGTGGGCTTCTTCGAGAAAAGTCGCGTGGGCGAGCTGCTGTCGCGGCTAAGTGCCGACACCGAAGTGGTGCAGGCGCTGATCGGCTCGGGCGTGTCGGTGGCGCTGCGCAGCGCGGTGATGCTGATCGGCGCCAGCGCCATGATGGTGTGGACCGCACCGTCGCTGGCCGGCCTCACCGCGCTGGTGATCCCGGCGGTGATGCTGCCGATCCTGCTGTTCGGCCGCCGCGTGCAGAAGCTGTCGCGCGCCAGCCAGGACCGCCTTGCCGACGCCGCCGCGATCGCCAACGAAACCCTGAACGCCTCCACCGCGGTGAAGGCGTATGCGCGCGAGCGCATCGAGAGCACCCGCTACGGCAGTGCGATCGCCCGCGCGCTGGCCACCGCGCGCCGGCGCATCGGCATGCGCTCGCTGCTGACCATGGCGGTGATCGTGCTGGTGTTCGGCGCGATCACCCTGGTGCTGTGGGTCGGTGCACGCCACGTGCTGGCCGGCACCCTCGGCGTCGGCGTGCTGGGCCAGTTCGTGCTGTACGCGGTATTCGCCGCCGGCTCGGTGGCCGGCCTGTCCGAAGTATGGGGCGACGTGCTGCGTGCGGCCGGTGCGATGGAACGCATCGGCGAACTGCTGGCCGAACGCGCCGACATCGTCGACCCGGCGCAGCCGCAGGCGCTGCCGCAACCGATGCACGGCGAGCTGCGCTTCGACGGCGTGACCTTCCACTACCCCACCCGCCCCGATGCGGCGGCGCTGCGCGACTTCACCCTCACGGTTCGCCCCGGCGAAACGGTGGCCTTGGTCGGCCCCTCCGGCGCCGGCAAGAGCACGGTGTTCGCCCTGCTGCTGCGCTTCTACGATCCGCAGAGCGGCAGCATCCGCATCGACGGCATCGACCTGCGCGCCACCACTCTGGCCGGCCTGCGCGGCGCGATCGCGCTGGTGCCGCAGGAAACCGTGATCTTCGCCGGTAGCGCCGCGGACAACATCCGCTTCGGCCGCCAGGACGCCGGCGACGACGAGGTGCGCGAAGCCGCCCGTGCCGCCGAGGCGCACGAGTTCATCAGCGCGCTGGAGCATGGCTACGACGCCGAACTGGGCGAGCGCGGCGTGCGCCTGTCCGGCGGCCAGCGCCAGCGCATCGCGATTGCCCGCGCGATCCTGCGCGATGCGCCGCTGCTGTTGCTGGACGAGGCCACCTCGTCACTCGATGCGCAATCGGAAGCCGCGATCCAGCAGGCGCTGGCGCGTCTGGAACAAGGCCGCACCACCCTGGTGATCGCCCATCGCCTCGCCACCGTGCAGCGCGCCGACCGCATCGTGGTGATGGACGGCGGCCGCATCGTGGCCCAGGGCACGCACGAGAGCCTGCTGGCCGAGGGTGGGCTGTATGCGGAGCTGGCGCGGCTGCAGTTCGTGGCCTGACCCCCGCTTTTCCGTAGGAGCCCGCTCGCGGGCGATGCTTTGAAAGCCGGGATGACCAGATGTTCGTCTGTTGAGAGCCGGGATTCGGGATTCGCGAAAGCCAGGAGCATCGCCCGCGAGCGGGCTCCTACAGGGTGTGATTCATCAGCCCGCCAGCGTCGCGTTGTCGATGACGAAGCGGTATTTCACGTCGCCCTTCACCATGCGATCGTAGGCCTCGTCGATCTTCTGCACCGGGATCATCTCGATGTCGGAGACGATGCCCTTCTCGGCGCAAAAATCCAGCATCTCCTGCGTCTCGGCGATGCCGCCGATCAGCGAGCCGGCGATCGCGCGGCGCTTGAAGATCAGGTTGGCCACGTTCGGCGAGGGATGCGGGTGCGACGGTACGCCGACCAGCACCATGGTGCCGTCGCGCTTGAGCAGGCCGGTGAAGGCATCCAGCGAATGGCTGGCGGCCACGGTGTTGAGCATGAAGTCAAAGCTGTTGGCGTGCGCCTTCATCTCACTCTCGTTGCGCGACACCACCACTTCGTTTGCGCCCAGATCCAGCGCCGCCTGGCGTTTGCCTTCCGACGTGGTAAACGCCACCACGTGCGCGCCCATCGCATGCGCAAGCTTCACGCCCATGTGGCCGAGCCCGCCGATGCCGACCACACCGACCTTGCTGCCGGGGCCGATGTTCCAGTGCCGCAGCGGCGAATACGTGGTGATGCCGGCGCACAGCAGCGGCGCGACCGCGGCGAGCTGCGCTTCGGGGTGGCGGATTTTCAGCACGAACTTTTTGTCGACCACGATGCGCTGCGCGTAGCCGCCCAGCGTGTGCCCGGGCGCGTCCGGCGTCGGGCCGTTGTAGGTGCCGACAAAGCCGTTCTCGCAATACTGCTCCAGTCCTTCGTCGCAGGCCGCGCAATGCTGGCAGCTGCCGACCAGGCAGCCCACGCCCACGGTGTCGCCGACCTTGAAGCCGGTGACCTCGCGGCCCATGGCGCTGACGTGGCCGACGATCTCGTGGCCGGGCACGCAGGGATACAGCGTGCCACCCCATTCGGAGCGCACGGTATGCAGGTCGGAGTGGCAGACACCGCAATAGGCGATCTCGATCTGCACATCGTGCGGGCCGGGCGCGCGGCGTTCGATGTCGAGGGACTGCAGCGGCTTGTCGGCGGCGTGCGCGCCGTAGGCTTTGGTGGTCATGCGATGTTCCTCGCTGGGGGATGGTCGAACGGGATCTGGGGCTGGGTCCCACAAGATATGCCTCATCGGCCACCTTCACCATCCGGTCGCACCACGCCGCCGCCAGCCCAGTGGTGGACGCCGGCCGCCGAATACGCGATGCCCAAGGCGCTGGCCGACTAGGAGGCCGGCGAGGATTATTCCTTCATCAAATTCGTGGGCATGCACGGCGACGGCATGTTCTCGCAGGTCGACCTGCCCCGACTGGGCACCGATTTCGCGATCCCGATGTTTTTCGTCGAAGGCGCGCACGATCTGCTGGCCACGCCCGACGTGGCCAAGCGCTACTACGACAGCATGAAGGCGCCATAGAAGGACATGGTGGTACTACACGCCGGCCACGACCCCAACCAGGATGTCGTGGACGCCGAGTACAGGATGCTCAAGGAGCGCATTCTGCCGTTGGCGAAGTAGGCTGTATCGGAGATAACCACTGCGCGTGGGTTGGCGCACAAGCGCTTTTTTTCACGCCGTCGTTCCGGACAGGGTGGTCCTATCGGGCTTCATGAGCCGGCGCTGAGTTTCAGCCGCCGGGTCATGCCGGTTCGAGCGACGCCGGCGCAAGCCAGTGACGCATGCCGTGCCACCCCAGAAGGAGCTCTCCATGATCAAGCACGTACTTCCCCTACTGATCGGACTGTCGTTTTGCAGCGTGGCCCTCGCGCAGGATCTGCCTGCCGCCGCACAGTCGGCCACAACGACCACCCAGACCACCACCACGGTTTCCACCTGGACGGCCCAGCCGCCGACTGGCGCGTTGAGCGAGGAGGCCATCAAGACCGCGATCGCCAACGCCGGCTACAAAGAGGTCAAGGGCCTGAAATTCAAGGACGGCGTATGGCGCAGCAAGGCCCGTGGCGGCAACAAGCAATGGGTCGAGCTCGCGGTGGGACCAGTGAACGGCAAGGTCTACGTCAACGATGCGCCGTCCAAACTCAACAAGGACGAGGTCACGGCCAAACTGGTCGCGGCCGGCTACCAGAACGTGCATGAGGTGGAGTACGAGCACGGCCTGTGGAGCGCCGACGCCAAGACCATGCGCGGTACCGACGTCGACCTTCTGGTCGATCCCGGCGACGGTAGTGTGGTAGCCAAGTCACGCGATTGATGCGTGGCGCTTGCGATGGCCACTGAGGAGCCCGGTGTGGGGACTGCACCGGGCTTTTTCTGGCGAGGCACGGATTGCGTCCGGACCTGGCAAGGTTCGGAAATGCCGCACCGAAACCGTGGCGACCTCAACATCGATGCATTGACCTGCTGAACAGGCCGGCCGGGTTGCCCCCGCTTCTTCGCAACACCACCCGATTCAGTGCGCCGGCTTCTGCGGCTCCGCATCCACCGCGCGTTTGACCGCGGCCACAAACCCGCGCCGCGCAGCGACCAATGCGTCACTGGTTGCATGCGGCCACGCCCCCACCTGGGCGATCACCAGCTCGCGCGACGGATCGACGTAGACCATCTGGCCGAAGATACCGATGGCGGCATAGCTGCCATCGGTATCGGTCCACCACAGGTAGCCGTAGCCACGGTCCGGCTCATCGACGCTGGCCTGGCGGCGCAGCGCGCCGTCGAGCCAAGCTTTGGCGATTACCGGCTTGCCCGCGATACGCCCGCCGTCGAGCATGAACTGCCCCAGCCGCGCGTAGTCGCCCAGCGTGGCCGACAAGCCGCTGCCACCGGTGTCGCTGCCATCGCACTCGTCCTTGATCCAGGTCGCGTCGGCGGCCATGCCGTACGGCTGCCAGATCGTCTGCGACAGATAGGCGGCCAGCGAACGACGTGTGGCACGTTGCACCAGGATGCCGAGCAGATCGGTCTCGGCGGTGTTGTAGTTGAAGTGCGTGCCGGCAGGCCACTGGCGCGGCTGCTTCGCCAGGTACGAGAGGATGTGTGCGCGGCCATCGACGCAGGCGCCGCGATACATCTGCGCCACATCCGAGTTGGCGTCGGCGTAGTCCTCGTTCCACTGCACGCCGGAGGTCATCGTCAACAGCTGATGCACCGTGACTTCGGCATAGGCGCTGTCGCGCAACTCCGGGATGTAGGCGCCCAGCGTGTCGTCCAGGCTGCGGATGTCACCCCGCTGCAATGCGATCCCCAGCAAGACGGAAGTCACCGACTTGGCCACCGAGAACGACTCCCAGCGCTGCTCCGGCCCGAAGCCCAGCGCATAGCGCTGCAGGCGGACGCGGCCGTGTTGCAGCACCATCACGCCGGCGAGGTGGTGCTGGCCCATGTAGCTGGCCAGCACCCCGGAAGCACCCTGCCCACCCAACATCAGCGGCTGGGCCTGCGGCAATGCGCGGACATGCGTACCGTGCGCAGCGCGGTCACTGGGGAACAACTTGCCCATCTGCCGGAACTGCACCTCACGCTGTGCCTGCGGCCAGAACAGCACCGCCTCGCGTTGCTGGCCGATGGTCGGGGCGCGCTGCTCGCTCGCTGCCGACGGCAGCGAGACGAACAGGCAGACCACGGCGGCGAGCAGGCGGACGCAGATAGTTGGACACATGGCGATGCGTGCCGATGGCTGTGGCGGGACCACCATTTTACCCATCGGTACGGCGCGTATCGTTATCGGTTATCGGGCGAGCGCGGCGACGTCCTTTCGCCGCGCTCGCCACCGTTCCCGCTTTCAGTCCGAACTGACCACATGGGCAGGCATCCGTGCACCCGTGCACTCAGTTCGAGTCGGGTGTCAGACGCCGTGCCGAGACGTTGCCGTTGATGTGTGCCAACACCGTCGTGCCGTCGGGGGCAAACTGGGTGATTGCGACGCTACCCGTGTAGGCGTTGCCGCTGCGGTTCAGTTGAAGCTGCTCGCGGATATTGGTCGGCCCGACGAATACTGTTCCGGTGGGGTCCCAGGACAACGCGTAGTGATTGAGCTTGTAGCCATACACACTGGTGTGCCTGAAAACTCCCATGCAAAAACTGCCGGTCTGCGGCGCCCGTCCGGAATTCATGAGTTCGGTGCCGTCGGCGTGCCAGGTCACGAAACCCGCATCCAGTTGGGCGCCGTCCGGGATTCCGGGATTGTTTTTCGATGTGAAAGTGAATTGCCACAAGCCGGTGATCGGCTCGAGCTGCTGCAGCAGGTTTCCGGCACTTGCCGCGGCACTATTGGCGGCTGCGGAGGCCTGGGAAGCCGCCGAGATCTCGACCGCCGCCGCCGCCGCGCTGTTCGGCAAGGTACGTGGCAACGACCAATGGAACGAGCTGGCACTGCGGTAGTCAGTGATGTTGCAGGCATTCGCCTTGGGGGAAAGCGCGGTGGCGGATACTCCCAAGGCAGCGATGACGATGGCTGTTTGCAGACGGGTATTCATGACAGGCCTCCTCTTGGCTATTGACGACCCGTCGCTGGCCTCCCTGGACCGGCAGCGGCTCGCTGGGAGAATGCTCTTCATCGAACCGGGAATCATGAGGGCGCGATAGGGAAATCGTGAGAAATTCCGCCAAAACCGCTTGAGTGGACGATACTGATCGGCGTGATAATGCGGCGATGGGCACCGGCAAACCTCCAGGGCGTGCGGCACCAGCAGGCGTGGTCTCCTTCGCCGACGTGCAGGTGGATGTCGGTGCGCATCGCTTGACCCGCGCAGGGACGGAAGTTGGTCTCGAGCCCAAGGCGTTCGCGGTGCTGCTCGAATTCCTGGCCCATCCGGATCAGATGCTCAGCCGCGACCACCTGCTCGATGCGGTCTGGGGCCACGCCTATATCACCCAGGCAACGCTCAATCGCCTCATCGTCCAGTTGCGACGCGCGCTGGGTGACGACATCAAGTCGCCACGCTGCATCCAGACCGTGCGCGGCCTGGGCTACCGTTTCATCGCGCCACTGACCAGCACGCCTGGCGCGACACCGCTCGCATTGAGTTTTGCTCCGCCCCTGCACGCACGCTTGCCCGAGCGCACCGGCGCGCTGATCGGGCGCGAGCGTGCCATCGTCGAACTCGGGGAATTGCTCGGCAGTGCGCGGCTGGTGACGGTCACCGGACCGGGCGGCATCGGCAAGACGCAAGCCGCACTGGAAACGGCGCGTGTATGCGCGCAAGCATTTCCGGATGGGGTGTGGTTGTTCGACCTCATCCCCTGTACGAATGGCGAAAGGCTGGCGCGCACGCTGGCGGATGCATTCGGTATCCGCGATGTCCATGGCGCCGACAATCTCCTCGAAAGGCTGGTCGAGGTGCTGCGGACACGCCGCGTTCTGCTGCTGCTCGACAACTGTGAGCGGGTGGCCGAACCTCTCGGCCATCTCGTTGCGTCCTTGCTGTCCCTGTGTGCGGAGTTGCGCGTACTGGCGACCAGTCAGCAGTGCCTGCATTGCGCGGGCGAAACGATTTACTCGCTGCCTCCTCTGGAAGCGCCCGAGTCGGGGAGCTGGGCAACCGCCGACGAAGTCGCGCGTCTGGCCATGGTGCCTGCCGTGCAACTGTTATTGGTACGGTCGCGTTCGCTAGCTTCAGGGTTCACGCTGACAGTGACGAATGCCAGCGCCGTAGCCGAGCTGTGCCGCCGTCTGGATGGGCTGCCGTTCGCGCTGGAGCTGGCCGCGGCGCGGCTGCGCTTGTTGAGCCCCGAGCAATTGCTGCTGCGCATGCAGCATCGTTCCCAGTGGCTGGCGGATACGCCCGTCGAACAACCGGCCCACCACCAGACACTGGGCGCACTGATCGACTGGAGTTTCGCGCTGCTATCGGACATGGAGCAGGCGCTGCTGTGCGCCCTGGGAGTGTTCGCCGGCGGCTGGACGCTGCATGGCGCCATGGCGATCGGCGCGGTTTTCGAACTCGGCGACGAGCAGACGCTGGACCTGCTGGGCGGACTCGTCGACAAGTCGCTGATCGCGGTCGATGCCAGCATCAGCCCACCGCGCTACAGCCTGCTCGACAGCGTACGGTCGTTTGCACTGGGACGCCTCGACAAAAGCGATGACGAGGCGCGCATCAGGCGGGCACACCTGGCGCACTGCATCGACTTCACCGCGCGCGTGGATGCGGAAGTACGCGGTGAGCGTCAGCGATTGTGGGTCGAGCGCGTGTTGCGCGAACAGGCCAACCTGCAGGCGGCATTCGATTACGCACTGGCGCAGACGGATCTCGCCGATGGCGCGATCATGCTCTGCGCCAATCTGTGCTGGTACTTCAGGGTACAAGGTGAGTACTACCAGGCATGCCACTGGCTGGACATGGCGCTGCGTGTGTCGCACACACAAACCTTGCATCGCGCACGTGCGCTGATCGCCGATGGCATCGCCTATCACCACCGCCAGATACACGCGCGCGCAGTCTCGCTGCTTCGGGAAGGCATCGTGCTGGCCGCGCAGCTTGGCGACGACGTGCTCGCCGCATCAGGCCAGGGCGTGCTTGCGTTCGAACTTGCGGGCTGCGGTGACTTCGATGGCTCGGAACGCTGCGTGGAAGCCGCGCTGGCCGTCGCCGAAAAACACCACTCGGGCTGGTTGCGCTCGGTAGCCCTGCTGGGCCGTGGCATTGCCTGTGCGATGCGCGGTCAGCACTGCGAAGCGGAAGCATGGTTGAGCGAAGCCGCCGGACTGATGTCGTCGCGCGGCGACGATATCTTCCAGCGCGGTTACGTGTTGATCAATCGGGCCCTGCAGAGGTTCCAGCTCGATGACGTGCGCGGCGCAGCCCGGGACTGGTTGCGCATGCTCGACCTGACCATCGGGTTGCAGAACCGGCGCGGCATTGCCGGTTGTATCGAAGGCACGGCTTATCTGGTGCTCAGGCAAGGCGATGCCGGGCGCGCTGCGGAGCTGCTCGCAGCTGCCGCACGCGTGCGCAAATTGACCGGTGCGCCACTGCTCCCGCAATGGCACGCTGCTCATGCCGCGGCCGAAGCCGGTGCGCGCGAAATGCTCGGTACGGCGTTCAAGGCTGTCCAGAAACAAGGTGCCGCTGCGCGGCTCGAAGATGTGGTCGAGCAGACGCGAACGTTATTGGCCGAACTCGCCGCCTAGTCGCTGCGTGCGGGCAGCAGCAACCCGGTCGGGTCGTACTTCCGGCGCAAGTTCTCCAGCCGCGCGCGCGTGGCGGCATCGTGCGTTCGCACATGCCAGTCGCTGGTTTCACCGGCAAAATTCGCCTGCACTCCGTCGCGTGCCCAGGGTGCAAGCGAAGAGCGCAGTCCTCGCGCCCACTCGCGTACCTCCGTGAATTTTTCCGCTGCCTGTGCATGGCCCATCGTGTCGATGAAAAAGGGCGCATCACGATGCACGAACGCAGTGGCATCGGCCGGCATGACGGCGACCGCACCTCCCAGATCGTGCACATGCACTTCGCACAGGGGATCGGGCGGCGTGGCGGCGTTCGGGACGAGTGCATCGATCTGGGCATCATCGAGCGCATCGAAGATCGACGTCGTCCAGTAGTAGTGATCGCCGGCCGGTGCATGCCGCCAGAGGGACGGGCATGGTTGATTCGACTTGACCCCCTCCGCCCTGGTTTCCTGGCAGGCTCGACTTCAGGCTCACTTGATCTTGACGACAACCTTGCCCTTCGCGTGGCCAGCTTCAACGTACGTCAGGGCTTCGTTGGTCGACTCGAAGGGAAAGACGCGATCGATCACCGGGCGGATGGCCCCGGCCTCGATGAGCCGGGTGATCTCGCGCAACTGGTGCCCATTGGCCAACATGAAGAGGAACGAGTACTTCAGATCGCGACGGGCCGCTTTTTTCCTGACGCCTGCACTCAGCAGGCGGACGATGAGCCTCACGAACCACGGCGCTCCGATTCCTTGTGCGAATGCAGGATCAGGAGGGCCGGAAATCGAGACGAGAGTTCCGCCGGGTTTCAACACGCGCAGGGATTTCTCAAGCGCCGCCGTATCCTGGCTATGCAGGACCACATCGTAGTCCTGCAGAACCTTCTCGAAATCGTCCTTCCTGTAATCGACGACGATGTCTGCGCCGAGGCCCTTCACCAGGCCGGTGTTGGCGCTGCTCGTGGTGGTGGCTACCGTGGCCCCGATATGCCTGGCCAGTTGAATGGCGAAGGTGCCGACGCCGCCCGACCCCGCCTGGATGAAGACCTTCTGCCCCTTCTGCAGACGGGCTCGTTCAACCAAAGCCTGCCAGACAGTCAAGCCGACCAGCGGGATCGATGCCGCTTCTTCCATGGTGAGGTTCCCGGGTTTGGGCGCGACATCGTTTTCATTCACGGCAATGAACTGCGCAAACGTGCCGATGCGGCGATCAGGCACCCGCGAATAGACTTCGTCGCCCACCTTGAACTGCCGAACCCGCGATCCAACGCGAGTCACGACGCCGGCCACGTCATGACCCAGCACAAGCGGCGTGCCGTAAGGCAGGATCAGCTTGAGTGCGCCGCTCTTGATTTTGGAATCCAGCACGTTCAGACCTGCGGCGTGAACCTCGATCAGCACATCGTCGTCGCGAAGCCCGGGTTCCGGCATGTCGCCAAGCCGCATCGGGTGCTTCTTGCCGTACCGATCAACGATGAATGCCTTCATGATGCTTTCTCTCTCGTAGATGTATCGGCAGAACATTCCTGATCATCCGATTTCCTGCAACCCCTATCGGCCCGCCGCGGGGATCATCCCGATGGTGCTCAGCCAGGTCTCGGCCAGGGCTGGCCAACGGGTGATCGGGTCTGCCGTCGGCCGCAACCCGAACGCATGCCCGCCGTGGGCGTACAGGTGCATCTCGGCCGGCACCTTGGCGTTCTTCAGCGCGATGTAATAGGCCAGCGACTGGTTGACGCCATCCACGTAGTCGTCTTCCGCCTGCACCAGGAACGTCGGCGGCGTCTCGCGGGAGACCGGGACATTGGCATTGAACTTGTCGTCATCGGTCGCGAGATGTCCCGGGTAGATCGGCATGGCGAAATCCGGACGGGCACTTTCCCTGTCGGCAGCGTCCACGGGTGCATACAGGCGCCGCGCAAAGTTCGTGCTGATCTCCGCTGCCAGAAAGCCGCCCGCCGAAAACCCGAGCACGCCCACCTTGTGCGGGTCGATGTGCCATGGCGCGGCGTGGGAACGCACCAGCCGCATCGTTCGCTGGGCGTCCTCCAGTGACGGCACCGACAAGGCGAAATTGTGCGGGCGGCAATCGCACTGCCATTCATAGGGCGCACTCGGAACGCGATACTTCAACAGCACGCAGGTGATGCCCCTGGACGTCAGCCAGTCACAGGCTTCGGTGCCTTCGAGATCCATGGCCAGAATATGGAAACCGCCGCCAGGAAACACCACGACCGCAACTCCCGTGTTCTTCCCCTTGGGCGCATAGACCGTCATCGTGGGGCGGGTCACATTGGTCACCGCAGTCACCGGCTTGCCAGCCAGCAACTTGTCGCTCACCTTCGCCGTTTCCGGACCGGGAACCTGGTGTGCATCAGGCGTTGCTCCCGGCCAGATCGATATTTGAGTGTTTCCAGCGGCGGGTTGCCAAACCGTCGTCGCCGCATGCGTGCTTGCGCATACGGCCAGCAGGCCCAGGGTAATTAGCCAAAGCTTCATGACGCTCCTCCGTGTTGGTGCTCGTCAAAGTTGTGCGATCGAGGCAGGAAACCGGGCCCGATGCTGCATGCCGCATCGGGCCCGCCGCAGCCGCTTCCATGGATTTCTTCGGGCAAGCGCGTCAATGTCATCATGGCGGGAAGCCATGCCGATCCCGGCAAGCCACTTGAGAACTGCGGAGTTTCCCGTGAACGCAACGATGGATTTCGCCGACCACGAAGTCGGCTACGACATCCCCGCCCTGCCGGGCATGGACGAGGCGGATATCCAGACGCCCTGCCTGATCCTCGACCTCGACGCGCTGGAGCGCAACATCATCAAGATGGGCAACTACGCGAAGGCGCACGGCATGCGCCATCGCAGCCACGGCAAGATGCACAAGTCGGTCGATGTGCAGAAGCTGCAGGAGCGCCTGGGCGGCGCGGCCGGCGTCTGCTGCCAGAAGGTGTCCGAAGCCGAGGTGTTTGCGCGTGGCGGCATCAGGGACATCCTCGTGTCGAACCAGGTGCGCGATCCGGCCAAGATCGACCGGCTCGCGCGCCTGCCGAAACACGGCGCGCGCATCACCGTCTGCGTCGACGACCTGGCGAACGTGAGCGAACTTTCGGCCGCCGCGCAAAAGCACGGCACCACGCTGGAGTGCCTGGTCGAGATCGACTGCGGCGCAGGCCGCTGCGGTGTGGCCACGACCGGCGAAGCGGTCGCGATTGCCCAAGCCATCGACGCCGCACCGGGCCTGGTATTCACCGGCATCCAGGCCTACCAGGGCGCCATGCAACACCTGGAAAACTATGCGGACCGCAAGGCGAAACTCGACGACGCCATCGCACGGGCGAAGACCGTCGTCGACAGTCTGCGAGCGGCCGGGCTGACACCCGGACTCGTCTCGGGCGGCGGCACGGGCTCGTATCATTTCGAATCCAATTCGGGCGTCTACAACGAACTGCAATGCGGCAGCTACGCGTTCATGGACGCGGACTACGGACGCATCCGGGACGAGCACGGCCAGCGCATCGACCAGGGCGAATGGGAGAACGCGCTGTTCATCCTGACCTCGGTGATGAGCCGCGCGATACCCGGCCAGGCGGTCTGCGACGCGGGCCTCAAGGTGCAATCGCTCGACAGCGGCCTGCCCGTCATCCACGGCCGCGACGACGTCACCTACCTCAGCGCCTCGGACGAACACGGCGTGATCGAGGACAGGCGCGGCGTGCTGCGCATCAACGAAAAGCTGAAGCTCGTTCCCGGCCATTGCGACCCGACATGCAACCTGCACGACTGGTACGTCGGCGTGCGCAACGGCAAGGTCGAAGTGGTCTGGCCGGTGTCGGCGCGCGGGAAGAGCTATTGATGCGCGTCTGAGCTTCGCGCGCGACGGTTCATGCCGGCTGGTAGACGGCTGCCACGGCGCCGGAGGCGAACGGGGTCATGCTTACCAGGCGCAGGTCAACCGGGCTGCGCAGCGCGGAGAACAGCGGCTGGCCTCGGCCCAGTACCACCGGGTGAATGCCCAGTCGATATTCGTCAATCAGGCCGGAGGCAGCCAGGCTCCGGGCGAACCGGGCGCCGCCATGCGCAAGGATGTAATCGCCCGGCTGTGCCTTCAGCCGGAGAATTTCCTCCGCGAGATCGCCGCCTGCCACCGTGGGTTCGGCCCAGGATTGCAGCACCGCCGCGGTCGGCGTGATGCCATGCCGCTGCGCATTGCGCGCCTTGGCTTCGGCGAGCGCCGGCGACGGATCCACTTGTGTGTTCTTCAGCCCTGTTCTCGAAAAGATGACCTTGGGGATGTCGTTCATCGGCACTGCGATCGGCATGTCCGAATAGGGCCAGAACGCCGCCATGTCGTGATAGCTGCGGCTCCCCATGATATGCACCCCGGCTCCGCGGAGCGTATCGAGCACCCACGCCGTGGAGTCGTCGCCGCCCGACGTCCGGAATATCCAGTCAACCTCGCCGTTCGGTCCGGCGACAAAGCCGTCCAGGGAGACGGACATCTTCAACACGAGCTTTCTTTTTGTCGCCGTTGAGCTGGCCATGATTCCTCCGTAGCCTTGCGCGGGTTCGTGGAGCCAGGAGGCGAATGTCGAATTCAGCCCCTTCGCAGAGCAACGACGAACGGCGAAGGCACGAATCGACATGGTCCGAGGTACGGGCCAATCATTACCGTCGTAGGGGCAACAACCAGGGCAAATGCCGAAAGGTGAGCTTTGGTTGTATTTGTGGCAACCTGCGCCAACGCTCCTTGATACCAACGTGAAAAGTCGCTGGTCGGGATTTCCCTTGACGCCCTGTTTCGCCGGTGATCGTGGTCCACCGGCGACTGCGAAAGTGCGCCAGGCCGGCGGCTCAGACCGATCGGGATAACGGCCTCATGCCGGTAGCCGCAAGGCTGGCTGAGTGCGGGACCTTCGCAGCTTGCTGTCGCAATGCCGTCCGTCCAGTTTGCACGTTCGCCAGGGGAATCACATGTTCAAGAGCGTCTTCGCTATTGCGTTGCTTCTGTTGTCTTCCCATGCCTGCGCCCAGGCGCAAGGCGTTCCGGCTCAAGCCGGTCCGACCAGCTCGGAAATCGCCCTGCGGGTTGTCGAGGCGTTGGACTCGGCGAACTGGGAGCTGGCGGCACAATCCATGGACGGTGTACCGCCGGAGCGGCTGCAGGAGTTCTGGACTAAGTGGGGGCGCGCTCGCGGGAGCGAAAAAGCCTGGGCCGGTCCAGTCAGGGTGGAGCCCCGGCACTACGAGAATGGGCAGTTTGCCTACGACCTTGTCATCCTCCCCATCGTCAGGACGCGGGGTCACATTGAGATAAGGTTCCGGGTGGCCAAGGGCAAGGTGAAGGTCGAAATTGCCCCCAGTTATGCCGTTTTCGGTCCCTATACTGCACTGGCAGGCAAGACCCATGTCTGGCCCGATGGAACGCGATGGAACTGGTACGTGTCGCCTTCCGGCAGCTCCGTGGTCAGCGAAGTGCGCGGCCCGGCGGGCCAGTTGCAACAGATGGACCTGATCAAGGCCGTGGGCGACGGGTCATTGGTCATGCTGCGCTGGCCCTACTGCCCCGATGGCGTGTGCGGCCAGACCGGCACGCTGCAGAAGGGCGTGGTCAGCTGGAAGGAGCCCAAGGCCAGTGGCGGCCACTCCGGCAACTACATGGATGCCAAGGTGTGGATGGAGCGCAACGCGCTGGTCACTTACACCACGGACCCGGCACCGTACGGCGGGGTCCAGTTTTACGACCAGTATCCGGAGTTGGCGCACATGCGGCCGAAGCCCATCCGCATCGAACTGGAAAGGATCTCGCCATACACGCCGGAGCAGAGAGCCGAGTCCCATAAAAAGATCGCCGAGCTCGAGCCGCTGATCGAGATCGAGGTGGCCAAGGCAGTAGCGAAGCAGGCGTCGATCGGTCAGGCGATCGCGGACGCGCAGGCTGAAAAGCAGCGAAGTTCGGAGCGCGTGCGCAGCTTCAATCAGATGATGGGCAGCCTCAACGAGGTACTGACCGACGCCAATGTCGTGGCGACCGCGAACGAGGCGCAGTCGCGCGCCAACCTGGATGCAACCATTGCGGCAATGAACGCCCAGGCGGAAGCGCAACGCGCGATGCCCGCGCCGGTGCAGCAGCCCACCGTGACCAGCCAGGTCGAACCGACCGCACCAGCCACCGCCCCGCCGCCAACAGAAGATGCCGGCTCGGCGGCCGGGTCCGTCAACGATGCGGGACGCCGGCTGTCCGAAGCCGGTCGACCGGCCACCCTCAATCCGACCGACGGGAACTCCACCTGTCCCATGGTGCCGCGCACGCAGAGCGGTACCTCGGGCATCCACGAATCCAAAGCCGATGCCGAGGCGCAGGCCAAGGCCTATGTCCGCTGTGGCGAGGGCGGCATCGCCAGCATGAATGAGCCGACCTGCACGACGCACATGAAGACCCTCGTCACGATGGTGGGCGGCAAGACCACGTCGAGCCAAAGTCCGCGTTGGGTCTGTGGCGTGGTAGCAACCTGCACGATCGGGCGCCCCGTGTGCGCGGAAGGGGCAACCAAGGGTTCGTCGGCGCAGTGAGCCCGAATTGCCGGCGGCTTGCGTGGCGGGGGTATGCCGCGCCGCCGGCGATGCGCCTGCGTCGTTCATCCCTCGGCCTGGAGGTCCACCCAGTGCCCCGGCGCCGTCGGTTGGATCGCGATCGGCAGCCCGCGCGCGGCCTTGCGCAGCTGGCCGACCGGATCGTCGACCTCCACGTACTCGTCCATGCCCGAGACGCCGTAGTGGATGGGGACCAGGCGGCGCGCGCCGAGGATGGTCGCCGCGGCGACCGCCTGTTCCGGCGTCAACACGCCCGGCAGCCCGCTGACCGGCTTGCGCCATCCGAAGCGTGCGCCGTTGACCGGCAGGAAGGCGGCGTCGAACGGGCCGAACTGGCGACCGATGCGCCACCAGTGCCCGTGCCAGAGCGTGTCGCCGCCGTGGAAGATGCGGCGACCGCCCGCCGACACCACCCACGACACCTGCAGGTCGCCATAGCCGTCCGACGCGGGCACCGCGGTGGCGGTGAAATCGCCGAGCAATTGCGGCTCCCACGGCGTGCTCGGCCGTGCCCTGGCGCCATCAGGCACCTTCGGGGTCATCCCGGCGGGATAGGCCAGGACGCCTCCCCCGCCGAGCGCGGCCGCGACCGCGCCGGCGTCGAAATGGTCGCCGTGCGCGTGGGTGACCAGGACGTAGGCGTCTCCAATCGCATCGTCGACAGGGATCAGCGGGTCCGCGAGCGCGGTTCCCCACTCGTTAGCGTTGACCAGCGGGTCGATGAACAAGGTCGCGCCCGGGAGTTGCAGGCGGATCCCCGCCCACGCCAATCGCTGGATGCGCAGGCTGTCTGACCGCGCCGCCGCAAAGGCGCGCCCGCCCGGCAGCAATGCCGCGGCCGCGAGACCGGCGCAGCCGACGAGGAAGCTGCGCCGCGGAAGGGAACAGCCGATGGGACGACGATCGGTGTTCATACTCGCGCCTCCCGCGAAGCGAGCGCGGCGTCGAGCGCGAAGGTCGACTGCGCGACGACGGCCGCCAGGGTGTGCCGGTGCCATGCGCGCTCGAACGCCACCGGGTCGACCCCCGGCGCCAGGCAGGCTTCGATGGGGATCGCGTCGATGCGCTCGTCGACCTCCTCCGCCGGCGCCGTGGTACGGATGCCTACGACGGCATCCCGCAGCCGGTCGAGGTAATGGATCGCGTTGTCGAGTACGGCGGCGGGAAACCGGCCGATGTGCCCGCCGACGACCACGCCGCGGCCGAACTGGCGCATGCGTCCGATCGCGGTCCGGAGCTGCGCGGGGTCCGCCTTCGAGAGGTAGGCGATGTTGCCGACAATGTTGTCGCCGGCGCAGACCAGGTCGGCGCTCGGTGCGTCGACGCTGACGTGGTCCATGGTCTTGCCGGGGTTGTGCAGGAAGCGCAGCTCGTGGCGGCCCCAGCGGATCCGCATCGCGCTGTCGAACACCACCCGCGGTTCGCGGTAGGACGCGTCGTCGCGCCGGTTCTGCGACAGGAAGGCGTGACGGTGATTGCGGTGCGCGATGGTCAAGGCATCCGGGAACACCGCCATACCGGCGATGTGGTCGCCCATGAAGTGGGTGGACGCGATGATGCGTACCGTCGCCCCCATGTCCACGCAGAGCACGCGCTGCAGCCACCGCGCGTCTTCCATGCTGCCGAGCGAGTCGACCAGCAATACGTCGCCGCCGTCGAGAAAAGCGGTGGCGACCGACTCATGGTCGTCGCCGACGAACATCAGCACGCCCGAAGCCAACTCTTCGATTCTCATGGTGCACGACCCGTGGTTGCGATGACCCCATGGTTGCCAGCGCCACGGACGGCGACAAACGAAACGTTTTGGCGGACGGGTTAGGAAAAATAACTTGATAGGATGCAACCCGGCATCCGCACGCCCGAGGCGACCATAAAGCACCGTCACCCCGTCCCGCTCAACGCCCTGCGGGCCTTCGAAGCAGCCGCGCGTTGCCAGAGCTTCCAGGTGGCGGCCGGGCAGCTGTTCGTCACCCCGGCGGCGGTCAGCCACCAGGTGAAGCGCCTGGAGGCGTACCTCGGGGTGACGCTGTTCCAGCGTGGCCACCGCACGGTCGAACTGACCCGCGAGGGCGCGGCACTTGCGGCCTCGCTCGGTGAGCTGTTCGAGCGCCTCGACCTCGCCCTCGACCGGGCCACCGCCGCCACGACCGCGGACCTGCGCGTCAGCACCGTGGAATCGTTCGCCGCGAAGTGGCTGGCGCCCCGGCTCCACCGCTTCCATCGCACGTGCCCCGCGCTGAAGGTCCGCGTCGAGACCGGCAACGCGCACGCGGATTTCGCGAACGACGGCGTCGACGTCGCGATCCGTTACGGGCCGGGCGCCTACGCCGGCGTGGCCGCGGCGCGGCTCATGGAGGCGCCGGTATTCCCGGTGTGCGCGCCGGCCCTGTTGGCCCCGGGCGCGAAACCACTGGCGGCCCCCGACGACCTGCGGCACCACACGCTGCTGCATGACGAAAGCGCCGCCGGCCACGCCGGTGTGCCGGACTGGCCTGCCTGGCTCGCGGCCGCCAGCGCAACGCGGGTGGACGCCAGCCGGGGGCCGGTCTTCGCCAGCATCTACCTGGCTCAGGAGGCGGCGGTCGCCGGGCATGGCGTCGCGCTGGGCGTGGCGCCGCTGGTCGAGGAAGACCTGCGCCTCGGCCGCCTGGCCAGGCCCTTCCAGCACGCGCTGGACAACCCGCACGCGTTCTGGCTCGTGCATCGGCATGGTGCCGACGCCAACCCGGCGATCGACGCCTTCTGCCGCTGGCTGCGGCAGGAAGCGTCCGGAGATGCGCGGGCCGCCGCAGCGGGGCCGTGATGCCTCAGTTGGCGGCAGTGCTGCCTCCGCTTTGCGCGATGACACGCGGCTGAAGCAACGAGCGGAGTCGTCCCATGAAACACCGCAAACTCGGCAGCAACCCGGAAGTCTCGGCGCTGGGCCTTGGCTGCATGAGCATGACCGCGGCGTAGGGCCCATCTGCCGACAAGCGGGAGACGGTCAAGCTGATTCGTTTCGAGCCTTGCTCGCCGATCACTTCGCCCCGGCAACAGTTAGGATACTTTTTACCCTACGAAGCCGGGAGCGCCATGAGCGACACCCTTACCATCCATGAGTTCAGCGATGATCTCGCCGTGCACTTCCGAGACATCAATGCGGAATGGATCCATGCCATGTTCCGCCTCGAAGAAACCGATCGGGACGTGCTGGAGAACCCGCGAGCGAAGATTATCGACGCCGGTGGCGTCATTCTCTTTGTCGAGGCAAGCGGACTCGGTATCGTCGGCGCATGCGCCCTGCAGAAGACGGGGGCCACCAGCTACGAGCTCACCAAGATGGGCGTGCGCGAGTCGGCACGCGGCATGAAGGCCGGGGAGTTCCTGCTCTCCGCGATCATCGACCGGGCAAGCTCGCTGGGCGCCGAGCCGCTGTACCTGCTCACCAACGCCAAATGCGCCGCTGCCATTCATCTGTACGAGAAGCTTGGCTTCCAACACGATGCTGAAATCATGGCGCGGTATGGAGCACGCTATGAAAGGTGCGACGTAGCCATGCGCTACCACGCGGAAACCTTGCGGTAAGCAACCTGTGGCTTCCTGCCATGGCCTGCATGCCGCCTTGGGTCGCGAAAGCGGCACTCCTAACTTGCCGTTCATTGTTATGGCGCCATTCCCACCCGCGCATGGCGCCGACCATAGGCGAAGTAAATCACGATGCCCACGACCAGCCAGACCACGAAGCGCACCCAAGTGAGCGTGGTCAGGTTGAGCATCAGGTACAGGCACAGCAGCGTAGACGCCACCGGCAGCAACGGCGAGAACGGCACCCGGTAGCCGCGCTTGAGGTCAGGCCGCGTGCGCCGCAGGACCACCACGCCGATGCTCACCAGCACGAACGCCGACAGCGTGCCGATGTTGATCATCTCCTCGAGAATCTCGACGCGGGTCAAACCTGCCATCAAGCCCACCACTACACCGCAAATCAATTGCAGGCGCACCGGCGTCTTGCGGCTTTCAGAGGTGACGCTGAGCCAGCGCGGCAGCAGGCCGTCGCGGCTCATTGCCAGCAGCACCCGTGACATTCCCATCAGCAACACCATGATCACCGTGGTCAGGCCGATCAGAATGCCCACCGAAATCAGCTGCGCCGCCCAGTTCGCCCCGACGGCGATGAAGGCGGTGGCCAGCGATGGATTCGTCGCCTCGGCCAGCACCGTGTACGGCACCATCCCGGTCAGTGCCAGCGCGACCAGCAGATACAGGATCGTCACCAGCGCCAAGCCGCCGAAGATGCCGCGCGGCAAGGTCTTCTGCGGGTCTTTGACCTCCTCGGCCGAGGTCGCGACCACGTCGAAGCCGATGAAGGCGAAGAACACCAGCGCGGCCCCGGACAGCACGCCGGCGATGCCGTATTTTGCCGGCGCATCGCCGGTGGCCCACGACAGCAACGACTGCGACCAGACGTCCGCACTGCTGCCCGCGCTCGGTACTGCCGGCGGAACGAACGGCACGAGGTTGGCGGCATCGAAGTAAGTGAAGCCGACCACGATCACGAACAGCACGATGCCGACCTTGATCATGGTGAACACGTTGTTGACCCGCGCCGACACCTTGGTGCCCAGGACCAGCAAGCTGGTGAACACCCCGACGATGAACAGAGGCCCCCACTCCACCGCCAGTCCGAACAGATGGAGCGTGGTCGGGATGTGCACGTCGAGCAGGGCGAACACCGTGCTGAGGTAGATGCCCCAGTACTTGGCGATCACCGCCGCCGCGGTCAGCAATTCCAGGAGCAGGTCCCAGCCGACAATCCAGGCCAGCAGCTCGCCGAGGGTGGCGTAGGTATAGGTATAGGCGCTGCCGGCCACGGGAATGGTCGAGGCGAACTCGGCATAGCACATGATCGCCAGTGCGCAAGCCAGCGCCGCCAACAGGAACGACACCGTGACCGCGGGCCCGGCAAAGCTGCCGGCAGCGCGCGCGCCGACCGAGAAGATCCCGGCTCCGACCGCCACTGCGACGCCCAGGATCATCAGGTCCCAGGCACTGAGCGAGCGCTTGAGCTGGTGGCCGGGCTCGGCGGCGTCGGCAATCGACTGCTCGATGGACTTGGTGCGGAACAGGCTCATACGGAGGGTTCGTTGCCGGAGGTGTCCAGCCTACTCGCACCGGGAGATCCTGCGGCCCTCAGGTTGAGTTATGGCAACGTTTGCTTGGGTCGGGGGAGCAGTCCTTCGCCGATAAAGCCTGCATGGTTTGAAACCCGCGCAGCGCGCCACCCGACCCACCTGCGCTCGCAAGGCGCGTCAACCCCGCCGCGCGGGCAAGAACCGGCTGTTGCGCAGCAGCCCCGCCGAGACCAGCGACACCAGCACGCCGACCGGGAAGATTTCCGCGAAGGTCATCGGCAGGCGGAACATCGGGTTCGCGTATTGCACCTTGAACGCCTCCATGTCGGCAGTCAGCTTCGCCAGCGCCTCGGCGCTCGCGCCCTTCGCCTGCTCGCTCGCGATGATCGCGTTCGAATAGGAGGTGGCGAAATCCATGTGCGTCATCGCCTGCAGCGCTTCCCACGCGACCACGTAGAGGATCCCGGCGATGAAGCTGACGCCCAGGCCGATCCCGAACGCCGGCCAGAACCCGATCACCCCGCCGCGGTCCACGTCGCGGTACCGCTTGATCCCCACGAACACCGCGCTCAGCGCGATCAGCATGGTCGTGTAGCCGATCAGCATGCCGTACTTCAGCGGCGGCATGCCGTCGAACCCGAGGAAGGTGGCGAACATCAACCCGCCGACGACCACGCCCGCGACGACGCCGTATTTCAAAATCGTGATCCACATGAGCCGTTCCCCTTTGATGGTTGGTGTCGCCATTGACCGCTGTCCCGCCCGCCCTGGCAATCGCCCGAACGGGTGAACTTGGCCGATTCCCCCGAATGCACCGCCCTCAGGGCACGATCCCCAGCTCGCGCGCCCGGCGGATCGCCTCGGTGCGCCGCTTCGCGCCCAGCTTCTCGAACAGCCGCGCCACGTGCGTCTTGACCGTGTTCGGCGACACGTGGAGGTGCGCTGCGATCTCCTTGTTGGAGTGGCCGGCGGCCAGTTCGTGCAGCACCTCCAGCTCACGCCCGCTCAGGCCCAGCGCCGCCTGCGCCTTCGGGTTGCCGTCGAAGGCGGTCGGCGCTGGCGCAGCGAACACCCGCACGCCCAGCACGATGCCGAGCACCAGGAACGCGGCCGCAACCAGGAACAGGTAGACGTCGCCCGCATGCATCCGCACCAGGCGCTGGTAGTCGAGCCACTGCAGGGCCAGCGTTCCCGCCGCCAGCAGCGCCCCGTAGCCGACCACCCGCTTCCACATCGCCGTCTCCGCTCGCCCCGCGCGCTGTCATCTTAGCGCCGGCCCGGCGGAACGCACCCGCACGGCCCTGCGCCGGCGGCGATAAAGACCGCCGGTAGGCCTATGATCGTCCCCACCGCCTGCCGGAGCCTGCGCGATGAAGACCGTCACTGCCCTGCTTCTGGCCAGCACGCTCGCCTGCGCGTCGGCCGCTTCCTCCCAGGAAATGCACTCGCATCCGGTGCCGGAAAAATTGGGCAGGGTCAGTTTCCCCACCTCCTGCGCGCCCGCGGTATCGCACGACTTCGAACGCGCCGTCGCCCTGCTCCACTCCTTTGCCTATACCGCCTCGGAGCAAGCCTTCCGTGGCGTCGCCGACGCCGACCCTTCCTGTGCCATGGCGCACTGGGGCATCGCGATGTCCCATTTCCATCCGTTGTGGAGCCCGCCCGCCCCGGACGAGTTGGCCAAGGGCGAAGCGGAAGCCCTCCGGGCGACCCGCCTGGGCGCGAAGACCGCGCGCGAACGCGCGTTGATCGCCGCGATCGCGGCGTATTACCACGATGCCGCGCAGGTACCGCCGCCCACCCGGGCCAAGGCCTATGCGGCGGCCATGGCGGTCGCGGCCAGCCGCTACCCGGCCGACACCGAAGTCCAGGTGCTGTACGCCTTGTCGCTGCTGGCCACGGCCTCCCCGCAGGACCAATCGCACGCCAACCAGAAACAGGCGAGCGCCATCCTGGAGCCGATCTACAAGACACATCCCGATCACCCCGGCGTGGCGCACTACCTCATCCACGCCTACGACAGTGCCGAACTGGCGCCCCGCGGTCTGGCGCCGGCGCGCGCCTACGCGAAAATCGCGCCTTCGGCACCGCACGCGCTGCACATGCCATCGCACATCTTCACGCGGTTGGGCCTGTGGGACGACTCCATCGCATCGAACCTGGCAGCGCGCGCCGCGGCGCACCGCCAGGGCGACCTTGGCGAGGAACTCCATGCGATGGACTACCTCACCTACGCGTATCTCCAGCGCGGCCGCCGCGCCGACGCGGAACAGGTGGTGCGTTCGCTTGACGGCATGGGCGTCCACGCCGGTGCCGACTTCAAGGTCGGCTACGCCGCCACGGCCATGCCGATCCGCCTCGCCATGGAAGGCCGCCAGTGGGCCGTTGCCTCGCGCCTGCAGGCCGGCGACGGCGCGGCGCCGGAGGTGGCGGCCATCGTCTACTGGGCCCGCGCGGTGGCCAACGCGCGCTCCGGGCATGCCAAGGCCGCCGATGCCGACATCGCGCGACTGGACGCCTGCCGGCAGCAGCTGCTGGCCAGCAAGAAAGATTACTGGGCGACCCAGGTCGACATCCTCGGGAAGGAAGCGAGGGCCTGGCAGTCAGCGGCCGGCGCGCACCCCGACGATGGCATCGCAATGCTCCGGCTGGCGGCCGACCAGGAAGACGCCATCGAGAAACTGCCGGTGACGCCAGGCCCGATCATCCCCGCACGCGAGCAGCTGGGCGACCTGTACCTGCAACTGCACAAGCCCCAGGAAGCCCTCGATGCCTACAAGATCGCCCTGACAGCGGCGCCGGGCCGGCGGGGCGCACTCCACGGCGCGGCCTTGGCCGCCGATGCGGCTGGCGATACCCGCACGGCCAGCCAGATGCGGGAGCTTTTGTCGCGCTAGTGTCGAAGTGTCGGTAATGGATCCGGGCGTCTGCGCAGTTGCGCTTTTGAAAGTAGGTGCCAGGGGCCATTCAAGTGTTGCTGCGACCGCCTCTGAATTGTCCCTGACACCATTTCGCTATAGCACGTGTTTCAGTTGTGCGAGAAACGCGACGACATGACCAGGGGCAAATCCTGCCTCGTTCAACCCATGCTTCTGCCACAGCTCCAGGACGGCCCTCTCTCTTGCATTGGGCGGGCGGCCCCCGCGAGCGCTGCCAGCACACTCCGGCGTTGACAGATGCATGTTGAGATCGGCTGTTCTGATGCTCACCACGACGCACACGGCGATACCATCACGACGGCGCCGTTCGATCTGTTGAGTGATCCAGCCAGTCGAGACGTCATCCAAAGACTTTTCGTCGTTTCCAACCTTCACGCTTATCATGGGTACGTTCCCCTTTGCGCACATGCGCGGCATTGGGACGGTGCGCCACCACAGTCGCAGGAGCTGCGACAACAGACGTCCACGGCAAACAACGTGTCAGGGACAACTTGGCCGCTACGTCCAGTCAGGTTGTCCCTGACACCTTTTTCCCCGCGCGCGGCCAGCCAGATGCGGGAGCTTTTGTCGCGCTAGGGTCGAGGGGCCGGTGATGAACCCGGGCGTCTGCGCTGTTGCGCTTTTGAAAGAAGGTGCCGGGGACCATTGAAGTACAGCCGCAACCGCCTCTGAATGGTCCTTGACGCCATCTCGCAATAAAGCAAAGCCCCGCGATGCGAGGCTTTGCTTGTGCAACGTCTTGCCGGGCGCGACGGGTGATCAGTTCACCGTCGGATCGGTCGGCGTGACGGGCGCCGAAGGCGCACGCGGGCCGCGGGCGAAGCGAGTGGCGAGCATCTTGCGCAGATCGTCCACGCCCTGCCCCTTGCCGGTGACCTTGAGCACGGCATAACCCTCCAGCGCGTTGCTCATCAGGTCGCTGCCCACCGCCATCTGCGTGTCGTCGCCGCGCTGGCTCAACTTGGACAGCCGCGCCAGGCGCGGGCGCAGCGCATCCATCGTGGCCAGATCGCGGCGGTAGGCCGGCAGATCGAAATTGGCGGGCAGGATGGCGAGGTTCTCGCCGAACACCGCATCCGCCTTGCGGCAGAACGCCTCGGACTTGTCGCCCATCTTGGTAAGCATCTGACGCTGATCCGGCGTCAGCGCCAGCAGACCGGCGAAGCCAGCCTCCAGCGCGGCAAGGGCGGCGTCGATGGCAGCGAGCGCATCGGGGGTGTAGTCGAGATCGACCAGATTCTGGGCCATGTGGTGACTTCCTTGATAAGCCGGCCGCTTGCCGGCCCGCGCAGGCTACTGGTCCGCATCGCCCGGCCGTGTCGCTTCCAACCGCACCTGCCTGTCGGACTATTCCGAAATACCCCGTGGAATGCGCGGACACGACGGCCAACACCCCACTCGCCACCCCGCCACTTCCGCCCGCGACGTTCTCTACTCTCGCCGGCGACGGTCTGGACACCGCCCGCAACGGTTTCCCCTTTGCGCGCAACCCGGCGACTTTCGCGCGCAACCGGTCCACCCATGCCCGCAAGCGAAAAACTCCGAAGCGCAAGGCTGAAAGCCTTGGAGTGCGAAGGTCCTCGACGGCGAGCGCGAGGGTCAAACGGTTGCGCGCGACTGAAAAACCTTCGCGGCCAACCCGGAAAGCGTCGCACGCGATGCTTCGAACCATGTCGCTGCAAGCTCGCGAGGGGTGGACGCGAAGGTTTGGAGGTTGGACACAAAGCAAGAAGCCTTGCGTGCAACGGTTTGGGCGTTGCGGGCAAGGCTTGGGAGGTTTGGGGTTGGAGGTTTTGGGGTCGCGGGTGAGTCGGCGCACCTTGGCTCCCGCCTCGATGAGCTCGGAGTCAGGGATAAGGGAAGGTCGGTGCACCAAAATTTATCTTTGGTACTTTTCCACATCGCGCGAAAACAGCGATCCGTTTCGAGTTGAGATTCCATCCAGTTTGATCCGCAGACGCGGGGATCCACATGCCTAATAATGGGTTCAGGCCTTTATTTGGATTGCACGTTCCCGATGACTACCCCCACTTCGAACATACATCGCACTTTCTTCGATCTGCCAACAGATGAAAGCTCCGACATCGATCAGGTTGAATTTCTCGCCAACTTTTCCAGCGAAGGTCGCCTGACATGGGCGCAATTGTTGGAGTCCGATCGGGTTCTGATCGTGTCGGAGGCTGGCGTAGGGAAGAGCTATGAATGTCAACGTCAGCAGCAGCAACTCTGGCACGAAGGTGAGTCCGCCTTTTTCGTCGAGCTGGCGGTGCTGGCGACCGATCCCTTGGAGAGTCAGTTTTCTGCGGAGGAAAAGTGCCGATTCGACAGCTGGCTGTCGGCGCAAACCGAGCGCGCCACTTTCTTTCTTGACTCGGTGGACGAATTAAAACTGACGCAGGGCTCCTTCGAACTGACACTCAAACGATTCGCGAAGGCCTTGGCCGGACATCTGGCTCGGACGCGTATCGTGCTCACGACTCGCCCAATCGCGGTCGATCGCGACTTGGTCTATAGGTGGCTACCAATGCCACCGCCGGTTGAGGTCTTCGTTCCTGAAACCTATTTCGCCAATGTAGCGATGCGGGTTGACTCGCGCAAAGACCAAGCGAATGCATCAAAGGTGCCGCAATGGCGTTTCGTCGCCCTATCACCTCTTAACGAGCAGCAGATGCGCACCCTTGCCACTATCGAAGGGATCGCCGAGCCCGCGCCATTGCTCCAAGCCATTGAGTCGCAAAATGCACATGACTTCGCCAAGCGACCATTGGATTTCATCGAGCTGTGCGGTGACTGGAAGGCTTATAGCCGTATCCGATCGCATCGAGAGCAAGTCAGCCACAACATTGAGGTGAAACTGCGGCCGAGGGGCGATCGCAGGGAACGTCTGGCTTTGGCTCCGGAACGAGCGCGAGAGGGAACCGAGCGACTCGCATTAGCGGCGTTGCTCACTCGGCGGTTCACGATTTGGCGCGGCCAAGACCGTGATCGAGCGCGCGGCGATAGCGCCCTCGACCCCAGCAAAATTCTGGCCGATTGGACGGACGACGAACTCAAGACGCTGCTTGAGCGCCCGCTCTTCGGCTTCGCCACTTACGGTCGTGTCCGATTCCATAATCGTTCGGTCATCGAATTTCTGGCTGCTGAACGATTGCGGGGGTTGCTGCACAAGGGTATGTCCACCCTAACTCTAAAACGTCTCCTATTCGTCACCACGCCGGTCGGTCTACCCATCGTCAAGCCTACTATGCAGCCAGTCGCTGCTTGGCTGGCTCCCCACTACCCCGCCATTCGTGCCGAGGTCCTCCAACGCGATCCCAGCATCTTGCTGCGATACGCCGACCCGGGCTCTCTCGACTTGGCAATGCGGACGGAGGCGCTGCAGCAGTACGTCGTGGTCTACGGCACAGGAGGTTGGCGTGGACAACACGTGCCAGCGCTCCAGATCCGACGACTGGCGTCACCGGACCTTGCGCCGGTGATCGAACGCCTGTGGGCGCAGGGGATCGAGAATCCGGAAGTTAGTGAAACCCTTCTGGAATTGATCGGCGCGGGCAAGCTGACGACGTGTGCTGACATTGCCCACGCAATCGCTATCGACACCGATATTGATGTTCGCGGTCGCATGGATGGCCTTCTTGCGCTTAGCGAATTGGGCGATGCAAGGCTTCCGCATATATTCAATCAGTTTTCAGTCGCGCCGGCCGCGTGGCCCGCCGAACTGGTCAGTGCCACCATTGCTCATTTGTTCCCGAGCCATATGTCGGTGACGCAACTTCTGGAGGCTCTCACCCGACTGCAACCCAAGCCAAGAGAGATTGGTGGCATCCCCACGCTTTTGCCTCTTGCTATTGCCAAGGCGCGGCTTGGGGAAGGTCAGCTCGCATTGCTGCGGACCGGTTTGATGGCGCTGATCGAACCGTCGTGCAGCTGGCATGACCAGCACTATCGCATCGCCGCACAGCGGCAAGATCTCGTCCCGGCGTTGCTTGTGGCATCCCGCTTACAGTTGGCTGCGCACATGGCCGGCCCGGAGCTATTCGACTCGATTGTTCTTGCCTGGCACCTGGCGGAACATGACGTGCACGGAAGCGAGGATGCGAAAACATTGAGGAGTGCGCTCTCGGGCGCGGAGGCAAAGGAGCGCGAGGCCGTCTTCTGGGCACAAGATCGACTGATACAGCGGTGGCACCCGAGCAAAAATCAGGTTGCCTGGCACCGGTTGTCCCACTTTCAAGACCACCCGCCTTTCGACATCAGTGTGGCGCGGGATTCTGCTTGGGTACTGGCGGGGCTTGCCACCACTACGCGCCCTGTTGACGAGCGCGGCGTCCTGTTTGAACTCGGCATGCAGTTCGCCCATGCCGGTGCTGATCGGCTGGACGAGCTGAAGGCCTTGGTTCCCTTAGTGGCTGATGCGCCGGAACTTGCCGAGCGCTTGGGTCAGACGATAGTCGCGATCGAGCGCCCAGCGCCCGAACCAGCGTGGATGCGTGAACAGCAATTGCGGTCCGAAACGTGGCGCCGCAAGCAGGCCAAACACCTCGCGAGTTGGCAACTGCTCTGGCGTGAGTTGATCGAGGATCCGGATTCGGCATTTGCACCGGATCGAATCAACAACACCACATGGAATCTCTGGCGCGTCATGAGCAACGAGATTCGAGACCAGGACGTAATCGGCTGGAATCGAGGGTTTATCGAACGGGTTTTCAATCGAGAAACGGCCGATCGGCTGCGTGGGGCGATGAAGGACGTATGGCGCCAAGATCGACCGACGGTCAAATCAGAGCGGTCGCTGGAAGGACGCAATAGTTACCTAATGCGCTGGTCTATGGGATTGGCCGGTATCTATGCAGAAGCCGAAGACCCCGATTGGGCTACGACGCTCAGCGCGGAAGAAGTGGACTTGGCAGCGCGCTACGCACTCCTGGAACTCAATGATCTTCCTGTCTGGATAGATGCCTTGATCCAAGTCCGGCCAGCTGTCGTGGAAACTCTCATTGGGAGAGAACTGCTGGATGAACTAAACGATGAGAACGATCGATATTCGATGCTGTTGCAGCACATCGAGCGCTCCTCACCGCGGGTCATCCAATTGTTCTTGGATCGTATTAGGGCCTGGCTTCAGGGCGTTCTGTCCGGGCGTGCGGACACCACGCTCCTGCTCGGAAAATTGGGGCGCGTCGCACAACTGCTGCTGGATTATGGAACCGTAGAGGATGGTGAACACCTGAGGGCCAGTGCCTTGGCGCGGCTGCAAGGCGAGATTCAACAAAACGAAGTGTTGTTTTGGCTGCCCATCCTGCTGAACCTCGACCTCGCCACCGGAGTTGATGTAATGGAACGGCTTGCCGAACCAGTGTCCCCTGCGCCCCACACTGCGATGACGGAATGGTTTGCCGCGATGTTCGGCGATCGCGGCAGCCGAAATATAGGCGACCTCTATGCCCTTGGATCAAATCCGTCGTTGCTGTTGCGGCTTGCACGCCTCGCCTACCAACACGTCCGGTTCGAGCACGATGTGGAACACTCTGGGGTGTATTCCCCGAGCGCCCGTGACCATGCCGAGCACGCACGTAGTGCACTTGGCAATGCACTTTTGAATGCCAAGGGTGCGGAGGCATGGGCTGCGAAGCTTCAGTTTTCCAAGGATCCGTTGGTCGCCGACTTCCGGGATCGCGCTCTGGCCATAGCCAAGGAGAAACTAGCCGAAGAGTGGGACGCGGCGCTGTTTGACGAGGCCGGCGTTGTGCGGCTGGAGCGCGAGTGCGACTTTGCACCAGTGACGCGGGTGGAGATGGCGGCACTGCTTGAGGATCGGCTCGCCGATCTAGACGACTTGCTCCTGCAAGACACCTCTCCACGCGAGCTGTGGCGGTCAATATCCCAAGAGCGAGTGGTTCGCCGTGAAGTTGCACGGGCACTTCAACACATGGCCAGAACCGCCTACATCGTCAACCAAGAGGCAGTCACCGGGGATGAGAAGGAAACGGACATCCGGCTGTGCTCCACGGCCTCGCCACAAGAAGGAGTCATCGAGTTAAAGCTCGCGGAGACAGAATATTCCGTGAAGGATCTGAGTGAAGCGCTGGAGGTTCAGCTACTGCAAAAGTACTTGGCGCCGGAGCACCGTCGAGTCGGGTGCCTTCTGATCTCGATCGCCACCAACCGGCAATGGCGGCATCCTAGTGATGGACACCTGATGGATATCACCGAGGTGGTGGCACTCCTAAACACCCAGGCTAAGCGGCTCGTCGACGCCGTGAATGGCGACGTCTGCCTGTTCGTGAAGGCATTGGATCTTCGAGCTCGCCTCTAGCTACCTCCGAGTTGCGATCGGCAGGCACCACTAGGACATGGATTGTTTGATCTTTGAATTCTATTAATCCACTCGTTGCCAAAGATCTATTGTTCAGTTCATGTCAGCAACCAGTTGGGAGAGTGCCTCAGCCGGTTGAGGCCGTCGATGAAAGCAGACACTTCAGCCATGCAGCGACTTGCACAACATCACAGCTCGACGCAATCAAACCGCCGATCCGCCCCCACCTCCGCCTCATAATCCACATCCGCCCGATCAAACCCGAACAGCTGCAAAAACTCGTGCTTGTAGCCGGCGTAGTCGGTGATCTGCTTGAGGTTCTCGGTGGTGACGGTGGGCCATAGCGTCTTGCAGGGGATCTGCACGTCGTCGCGCAGTTCCCAGTCGTCCAGCCGCAGGCGGCCTTCGTCGTCGGTGGGTGCAGCTTTTCCATCAGCACGGTAGAGGCGGTCGTGGAACAGGCGGTTGGCCTGCTCGATCGGGTTTTCGTGGATGCCCTTCTCCTTCATGATCTTGAAGGCGATGGACACGTACAGCGGGATCACCGGGATGGCGGCGCTGGCCTGGGTGACGACGGACTTCATCACGCCGACGTAGGCGTCGAGGCCGGGGTGGCGGCTGCGCAATTGCTTCGCGGTGTTGTCCAGGTGCTGCTTGGCCCGGCCCAGGGTGCCGTGCCAGTACATCGGCCAGGTGATCTCGGTGCCGATGTAGCTGTAGGCGACGGTCTTGGCGTGTTCGGCCAGCACGCCGGCGGCGCTCAGCGCGTCGATCCACAGCGCCCAGTCCTCGCCGCCCATGACGGTGACGGTGTCCTTGATTTCCTGCTCGGTGGCCGGCTCGACGGTGGCCTCGATGACGGTGTCCTTGTTGGTGTCGACCGAGGTGTTGTGGAACGGCTCGCCGATGGTCTTGAGCGCCGAGCGCACCACTTCGCCGGTGTCCGGCAGCTTGCGCACCGGCGAGGCCAGCGAATAGACCACCAGGTCGATCGGGCCGCCCATCTCGTTCTTGATGATCTCGATCGCGCGCGTGCGGGTTTCGTTGGCGAACGCGTCGGCGTTGATCGACTTGCTGTACAGGCCGGCGGCTTTGGCGGCCTTGTCAAATGCGGCGGAGTTGTACCAGCCGGCGGTGCCGGTTTTCTCGTGGCTGCTGGGCTTCTCGAAGAACACGCCGAGGGTGGCGGCGCCGTAGCCGAACGCGGCGGTGATGCGCGAGGCCAGCCCGTAGCCGGTAGACGCGCCGATCACCAGCACGCGCTTCGGCCCCTTGCTGGCATCGTGGCCCGCGGCCTGGGTGACCTTGATCTGGTCGAGCACGTTGCGCTCGCAACCGACCGGGTGGGCGGTGATGCAGATGAAACCGCGGACTTTGGGCTTGATGATCACTCGGGTGGCTCCTGCTGGTATTCGGCTGCCGGTATCAGGCATTCCGCCATATTAACCAAGCGGGGCAGCCATGCGCTGCCGTAGGGAGCGCCGGGCGCATGCGCGCCCACAAAAAAACCCCGCACAGGATGCGGGGTTTTCCATCGCGGAAGCATCACGCCTGAAGGATCAGGCCACTTCGACTGCCGATGCCTGGGCGCCCTTCGGGCCCTGGGTCACTTCGAACTGCACGCGCTGACCTTCCTGCAGGCTGCGGAAGCCCTTGGAATTGATCGCGGAAAAATGGACGAAGACGTCCGCACTGCCATCCTCGGGCGCGATGAACCCGAACCCCTTGGCATCGTTGAACCATTTGACGGTACCGAAACTCATTGCGAGAACCTCTGGATACATGGAGTGAGTACGCCAGGATCTGCGCTGAACCACTGTTCCCCCCTCGGTTCGCCGACCCGGCCGGGGGAAAGTATCAATATGTGAAGGCCGAGTGCAATACGAAAATATCCGGACGGCCGGCCGATTCGCGGCGGCGCTCAGCTTTGCAGCAGCGCGGCGAGGATGCGTGGCACGTCGGCGGTAGCCGCCGCCAGATGCGCGAAGATTTCCTCGATGCTGATTTCATCCTCGTCGCCGCAGCCGGCAGCGAAGTTCGCCACCAGCGCCAGGCAGGCGTACTCCAGCTCCAGCTCGCGCGCCAGCACCGCCTCGGGCATGCCGGTCATGCCGACCAGGTCGCAGCCATCGCGCTTCATCCGCGCGATCTCGGCGCGGGTTTCCAGTCGCGGCCCTTGCGTGGCGCCGTAGCAGCCGCCGCCGATCACCTCGACGTTCGCCGCGCGCGCCGCTGCCAGCAGCTGCAGGCGCAGCGCTTCGGTGTACGGCTCGCTGAAGTCGATGTGCTTCACCTCGGCACCCTCGACATCGCAGTAGCTGGTGTAGCGGCCGTGGGTGTAGTCGATCAGCTGGTCGGGCACCACGATCACCCGCGGCCCCATGTCGCCACGGATGCCGCCCACCGCGTTGACCCCGATCACCCTGCGCGCACCCAGGCTGTGCAGCGCCCACAGGTTCGCGCGGTAGTTGACCCGGTGCGGCGGCAGCGTGTGGCTCTCGCCGTGGCGCGCGAGGAACGCCACGCGCTTGCCGGCAAAATCGCCGAGCACGACGTCACCCGAAGCCGCGCCGTACGGTGTATCCACCACCCGCCGCGTGGCGTTTTCCAGGCCCGGAAACTTGTACAGGCCGCTGCCGCCGATGACGGCGAGGTCGATGGTGGCGTGATCAGGATGAGGCATCGTGGTGATCCATGGGCAGGCTGAAGCTAACGGCATGAGTCGCCGGCTTTGCTCCCTCCCCTGCATCGCAGGGGAGGGTTGGGGAGGGGTGGCTCTTTGTCAGGAGGTCAAAAGCTGGTCAAGAGCTTTACCCCCTCCCTGCCTCCCCCTGCAAGCAGGGGGAGGAGCCAATCGATTCCCTATTCCCCGCTTCCGGCTCTCAACGCATAGATCGCCGGCAAATTGCGGCCCTGCTCGTAATAGTCCAGGCCGTAGCCGAACACGTAGCGGTCCGGCAATTCGACGCCGTTGAAATCGGAAGCGATGCCTTCGACCAGGCGGTCATGCCGCTTGGTGCACAAGCTGGCGATCAGCACGCGCTTGGCGCCGCGCCGGTAGCAGTCCTCGCGCACCGCCTTCAGCGTGTGGCCTTCATCGAGAATGTCGTCGACCAGCAGCACCACGCGGTCGACTAGCGACACCGCCGGCTCGCGCAGCCAGTGCAGGTCGCTGCCGGAAGTGGCGCCGCGGTAGCGGGTGGCGTGCACGTAGTCGAATTCCAGATCGGTGCGGATCGCCAGCGCCAGTTGCCCGGCAAAGATCAGCGCGCCGTTCATCACGGGGAGGAACACCGCACGCTCGCCGTCCAGCGCGGCGTCGATCTTCCGGCCCATGTCGGCGATCACGCTTTCCAGCGTGCTGCGTTCGTACAGCAGCTCGGCCTGCGCCAGCGCATCGGCCAGGAGTGGGGTTGGAGTATTCATGCGATTCCTTGGTCGGCGTTCAGTGCCGTGATGCGCGCGACGAAACGCTCGCGCTGCGGATTGTTGATGAGGCCGTCCCAGCTGGAGCCCAGCGCCCCGCGCATGGCGGCCAGCTGCGGTGGCATCGGCGAGGCATCACCCGGCAGCGCGGCGATCGCCTCGTCCGCCACGTCGGGGAAGCAGGCCAGCACGAGGTCGCAGCCGGCGTCCAGGTGCGCGCGCACGCGCTCGCCCACGCTGCCGGCCGCACCCGCGGCGGCCATGCTGATGTCGTCGCTGATCACGCCGCCGGCGAAACCGAGTTCGCCGCGCAGGATCTGTTCGATCCACACCTTTGAGTAGCCCGCCGGCTGGCTGTCCACCGCCGGATAGGTGACGTGCGCCATCATCACCGCCTCGACCCGCGCCTCGATACACTCGGCAAACGGCAGCAGGTCGTCGCGGCGGATCTCATCGAGACCACGCGGGTCGATCGCCCGCGCCTTGTGCGTGTCGGTGGCGACGGAGCCGTGCCCCGGAAAATGCTTGAGCACCGCCGCCATGCCGCCCAGGTGCATGCCGCGCACGTAGGCCTGGCCCAGTTCGGCGGCCACCGCCGGATCGGCGTGGAACGCGCGCAGGCCGATCGCCGCGTTGCCGCGAGCCAGGTCCACCACCGGCGCGAAACTGAAATCGACGCCGCTGGCGCGCAGCTCGCTGGCCATCACCCAGGCGTGTTCCTCGGCCAGGCGGATCGCCTCGTCGGGGTCGCGTTGATACACCGCGCCGATCGCCGCCAGCGGCGGCAGGCGGGTGAAGCCGTCGCGGAAGCGCTGCACCGGGCCGCCTTCCTGGTCGACCGCGATCAGCAAGTCGTCGCCGCCGACGTCGCGGATCGCCTCGCACAGCGCGATCAGCTGCTCGCGCGAGGCGTAGTTGCGCGCGAACAGCAGCACCCCGGCCACGCCCGGCGCGGTGAGCCAGCGCTTCTCGTGTTCGGCCAGTTCCAGCGCGGCCACGCCGATCATCAACATGCGGCATCCTCGGCAGCGCGCTCCGCCGGCGACCACTGCCGGTACGGATGCGCGATCAGATTCACGTTGTAATAGCGCGTCAGCGTGCTCACCTCGCGGCCCAGCCACGACGGCCGCGGAAACGGCGCATCGACCGCCGGCAGCTCGACCTCGGCGACGATCAGTCCGCGGTTGTCGCCCTCGAATTCGTCGACCTCGAACAGCACGCCGTCGACCCGCACGTGGTGGCGCATCTTCTCCAGCACGCCGTCGCACAAGGTGGCCAGCAGGTCCCTGGCGTCGTCGACCGGGATCGGGTACTCGAACTCGGCCCGCTCGATGCCGAGGCGAGCCGCCTTGATGTTGAGCCACCCCTGCGCACCGGCGAGCCGGGCACGAACGGAAGCGCGTGCCGTACCGTCGCGCAGCGCCTGTGCGCCGACCAGATAACCCTGCGCGATCGGCTCGCTGCGCTCGATGCCGGCGCGCCAGCCATCGTTGGCCAACAGGAATTTCCTTTCGATCTCTATCGCCATCTCATCGCTCGAACAAGGCTATCGATTCGACGTGCGAGGTGTGCGGAAACATGTCCATCACGCCGGCCGAAGCCAGCTTGAAGCCATGCTGGTTGACCAGGATGCCGGCGTCGCGCGCCAGCGAGGCGGGATGGCAGGAGACGTAGACGATGCGGCGGGTCTGCTTGTGCGGCAGGTAGGCAAGCACCTGGTCCGCACCGGCGCGCGGCGGGTCGAGCAGCAGCTTGTCCCACGGCGCCCGCGCCCAGTCGGCGGTGCGCTGGTCCTCGAACAGGTTCGCCACGTGGAAGCGTGCGTTCGCGATGCCGTTGCGCGCAGCGTTTTGCGCGGCGCGCTCGACCAAGCCGTGCTCGCCTTCCACGCCCGCCACTTCGGCCACGCAGCGGGCGATCGGCAAGGTGAAGTTGCCGAGGCCGCAGAACAGGTCCAGCACGCGGTCGCTCGGCTGCGGGTCGAGCAGTTCCAGCGCACGCGCCATCATCAGCTGGTTCATGCCGGCGTTGACCTGCACGAAGTCGAGTGGCTCGAACTCCAGCTCGACATCCGCGAAGCGGGCGTCGCCACCGCCGACGCGGAACGCCAGCCGCGGGTTCTCCGGCCACAGCGGGTGCACGCTGCTGGTGCCGCCCGGCTGCAGGTAGATCGCGAGGGCGTGCTGCTGGCCGAACGCGGTCAGCGCGGCCAGGTCGCGTTCGCTCAGCGGCTGCATGTGGCGGAATACCAGCGCCATCAGGTCGTCGCCGGCCGCGAACTCGATCTGCGGGATGTCGTTGACCGCATCCATCCCGCTGAGCAGGTCGGCGAGCAGGCCGACCTTGGGGCCCAGCGCCGGATGCATCACCTCGCACTGCTGGATCTCGGTGACGAAGCGCGGGTTCTGTTCCTCGCGGAAACCCACCAGCACGCGGCCCTTCTTCGCCACGTTGCGCACCGACAGCCGGCCCTTGCGGCGATAGCCCCACGGCTCGGCGGTAAGCGGCGGCAGCCATGCCTGCGGCGTGACCTTGCCGATGCGTTCGAAATTCTCCGCCAGCACGCGCTGCTTGGCGGCGATCTGCGAGGCGGCGTCCAGGTGTTGCAGCGAGCAGCCGCTGCACTGCGCGAAATGCCGGCAGCGCGGCTCCACCCGGTGCGGCGAGCGGGTGATCAGTTCGACGACTTCGGCTTCGTCGAAGTGGCGATGACGCTTGCGCAGGCGGGCCAGCACGTGTTCGCCCAGCAGCGCGCCGCTGACGAACACGGCCTTGCCGTCGACCCGGGCCACGCCGCGGCCATCATGGCCGAGGTCGGTGATGTGGGCTTCGAAAGGCGTCGACGGAACGGAGTTGGATCGGGACATGGTGCCTAAACGGATGGGGCCATGCTGGCTGGCCCCCGATTATCCCAGATCGGCCCGGATGACGCCTGCGACCTACTTCTTCTGCCAGGCGCCCGACGCATCCTGGTAGTACCAGCCCGCGCGCGCCTTCTCGATCCAGGTCTTGGCGAAGGTGGTGCGGATCTGCGCTTCCCACTCCGGATGGTTGTTGGCGTTGGCGATTTCGCGATACAGCGCGGTGCGGTCGCGGTTCTCGTCGGCCACCGTGGCATTCGCCTGCGCGCGCTGGCTCAGCGGCACCTTGGCGGCGTCGCGCATGGCCACCATGCCGTCGCGGGTGAAGCCCACCGCGCCGCTGTCGAGCAGGTCGCCCAGCGCGCCCTGGAAACGGCCCTGCATGCGGCCGCGGATCGCCTCGGTGGCGGCGGTCTGGATGCGGATGTTCGGCGTATCGGCGGCGTAAGCGGCCGGCACCAGCAGGTCGAGCAGCATCGCCGACGGCTGGTCGCCGTCCTTCACCGCCGGCTTCTGCACCTTCGGTGCCGGCGCGGCAGGCGCGGCATGGTCCAACACGTTGCCGATGAACTGGTCGGCGGCTTTCTGCGCGGCCGCCTCGGGGAAATACACGTTGATGGTGACGCAGCCGACCAGCGCCACGGCCAACGAGGTCAGGACGACGTAGACGAGCTTGCGCATGACGAACTCCAGCAGTTGAAAGAGGTGGAAGAGCCGACAACCCGCGCTCCGCTCAGCGGATTTGCGGCGTCTCTCCGTGGATCGCGTCCTGCAGGCGCCGCACCAGGGTCGGCCAGTCCACCTGGGTCTGGTGGCCGATCACCTGCAACCGCGGCAAGCCACTGCCTTCGACGATAGTGTAGCCGCCGTCGGTAGTCTCCAGACCGCTCATCTGGCAAAGCGTGCCCTGCAGCGTGCAATTGAGGCCGATGCGTTTGTAGCCGAAGGTCTTGAACAATTTCAGCACGGCGCCCTGCAGGCCCGCGGCAATGCCGCCGCCACCGACCGTGGTGAGGTTGTTCACCGCGCGCTGGCTGATCCGGCCGCCATTGCCCGCGAGCAGGCTGGCCTTGAACGCGACCGGACTCCAGTTGACCAGGCGCAGGTCCTCGATCGAGCCATCCAGCGGCCCGGTGATGCCGCCGAAGTCGAACACGCTGGTGATCGCGGCCAGGTCCAGCTGCTTCAGGGCGATGTCGCCATTCAGTACCGGGGTGGTGCCGAACGGCTGCTGCAGCGAGAGCCGGGTGATGTCGACGAAACCGCCGAACAGGCTTGCCGACAGGCCGCCGGCCAGTTCGAAACGATCGTCGACCCAGCGCAGCGAAGGGATCGCGCCGCCGAGCGTGCCGGGAAACGCCGGCCAGCCCATCGCCTGGCTGAAGGCGGTCATGTCGACGCCGGTCAGCGCCAACGAGGCCGCCAGCCGTTGTCCCTTGGCCGCTGCCGGGCGCCAGTCCAGCTGGCCAATGCGCAACTGGCCCTGCAGGACCGGCACCAGCAACGGTTGCTGCAGGCTGAGCATGCCGGCGCGGCTCTGCCACTGCGACTGGGCGGCGCCGTTCGCTATCCGGTAGAACTGCAGCTTGCGCCAGCCCAGGGTCGTGGCCGGCCGCTCGCCGTCGATCGCCCAGTCCAGCCCGCCTTGCAGGCCGTCGATCGCCAACCGGCCATCCGCATCGGCCAGGTTCAACCCGTCGGTATCGAACGCGAAACCGTGTGGACCGTCCGCGCGCAGGTCCAGGCTGCCGCTCAGCTGGCCGGCGATGCGCATGTCGTGCAGACCCAGCGTGCTCAGCCAGGCTTCGCCGTAGCGCTGGTAGGCCGCCGGGAAACTCGCGTGCAGGTGATCCAGCCGCAAGGTCTTCAGCGTGCCCTTCGCGTCGAAGGCCATGGCGCCGTCGAGCTGCAACGCATCGGCATCGTTCAGCCGCAGACGGCTCAACTCGAAGGCGCCGTTCTGCGCATTCGCATGTAGGGCCAGTTGCACCGGATGGTCCGGCAGCTTGGCGTAGATCGGCCCCAGCAGCAGTTCGCCGCCACGCAGGCTGGCATCCAGGTCGATCCGGGCCGGGCCAGTGGTGGTATCGAGGCTGAAACGCCCGTTGCCGCCCAACCCCTGCCCCGCCAAGGTGCCGCTCGGGGTGTCAAAGCCCAGGTTGCCGAGGGTGAACTGTCCGGACGATTGCAGGCCCGGATCGCGCAGGTCCAGCGCCAGTTCGGCGTCCAGCCGGCCGCTGGTGGGACGCCCCGACCACATCGTGCCGAGCAGACCCTGCAGCCAGCCGACGGGAAGGTTGTCCAGGCTGATCTGCGCGTGGGTGGGCTGGTCCAGCGGCAGCGCGGTGCTGGCGTGCGCCTTGCCCTGCAGGATATCGATCTGCAAGGTGTTGGCGGCCTCGCTGAGCAGAATGTTCACGTGGGCGTCGCTGAGGGCCCCGCCCGGCGCGCCAGCCAGGCGCACGTTGCCGTCGAGGATCCAGCGCAGGCGGGCATCCCGCTGCAGGTTGCCGTCGAGGGTCAGGCCCAGCCGCCGCCAACCCATCGCCGCAACGTCGGCCTGCGCGGCGCTCAGCTGCAGCCGGAGTCCGCCGGCGGCGTCCTCGCCGAGGCGCAGGGTTACCGTCTGCAGGTGGACGCCCGGAACGCTGATCGACTTCGCCGTGAGCAGCACCTCTGCCCGCGCAGGCAGCGCCCAGCCGATCCCCAGCAGCAGGCAGCAACACAGCAACAAGTGGCTTGAAGTCGGACGCATGTCAGGCCATTCTGCCAAATCAAGATGAACGATATGGATTTCGTCATGAACAGCCCGCTCCCCAACGCAGATTTCGCCCCGACCCACGCCAGCCGTGCCCGCGTTCTGGTGGCCGATGACGACCCTGGCAGCTGTCGTTTCCTGTGCGACGGGCTGGACTCGATGGGCGCCCAGGCGGAAGCCTGCATGGATGGCGCGACGGCCCTGCAACGGGCGCGCACCGAACCCTTCGACCTGCTGCTGCTGGACTGCCGCATGCCCGGCGCCGGCGCGCTGCAGGTTCTGGTCGCGCTGCGCGAGGACGCACAGGCGTGCTCGATGGACAGCATCGCGGTAGCCACCACGGCCGAGCTGGAACCGCGCGACCGCCAGTCGCTGCTCGACGCCGGCTTCAGCGAGATCCTGCTGAAACCCTGCGGGCTGGCCGAACTGCGGCGCGTATTGGCACTGGTGCAACCGGACCGCCACGATGCCTGCGTGCTGGACGACCAGGCCGCACTGACCACCACCGGCGACGCCACCACCATGCGCGCGTTGCGCCTGCTGCTGCGCGAGGAGTTGGCCCTGCTGCTGCAGGAGCTGGAGGCCCTGAGCCGCGACCACGCCGGCTTCAGCGAACGCCTGCACCGGCTGCGCTCATCCTGCGGATTCTGCGGAGCGACCGCACTGTCGACGCAAACCGTGCTGCTGCAACAGCAACTGCTGCAACGCGGCGCCACGCCGGCCGCGTTGGCGCGCTTCCGCAAGGCCCTGCTGGCGACGTTGCAGGCGCTGGACAGCTAATCGGCTGTTTTCGGGCGACCCGAAACCGCCATCGCCAGCACCCGCCAGGCACGCAGCTCGCCGCCGCCCAGATGGAAGCGGATCACCTCGCGCATCATGTCGCGCAGCGACTTCAGGCCGCTGTTGCCGGGCATCCGATCCTGCCCCAACGCCAGCAGATCACTGCCGCGCAGCGCATGCGGTCTGTTGGCGGCGCAGCGCACGGCGCCCTGCTCGACCTGGTAGTGGTAGGACGCCTCCGCTTCCAGCGGCTCGCCGGAATCCGCTTCGTGTTGCAGTTGCAGGCCGTAACCGATCACTTCCAGCAGGTCGCGCTCGAAGCGGCGCAGGCTCCACGCCAGCGATTCACCGGCGGCCAGCCGCGCCAGGGTCCGGGCGTAGGCATCGAACAGTCGCGGGTAGGGATCCTGCCGGCCGGTCAGGCGCACCACCAGCTCGTTGAGATACAGCCCGGCCAGGCCGGCGTCGCCAGGCAGCCGCGTCGGCGTGCCCACCGCTTCGACCGCGGTCAGCGTGGCCATCTCGCCGCGCAGCAGCAGGTCCATCGTCAACGGCTGGAACGGCTCCAGCTGCGCCCGCCGCAAGCGTGCCCGCTCGCCGCGCACGCCACGCGCTACCACCCCGAGCCGACCGTGTTCGCGGGTCAGGCATTCGAGCAGCAGCGACGTCTCGCGATACGCACGCGCGTGCAGGACGTAGGCGGGTTGCTGTTCGATGCGCATGGGTCAGACGGGGAACGGGGAACGGCCAGAGCATCGCAGCTTACGCTTTTGTTCCCGGCTCACCGTTCCCTGTCGCCGGCCTCAATCTGTGTAGCCGAACTTCTTCAGCATGTTCTCGTCGTCGACCCAGCCTTCGCGCACCTTCACCCACAGCTTCAGGAACACCTTGCGCTCGAACATGCGTTCCATGTGACGCCGCGCGCTCGTGCCGATCGCCTTGAGTTGGGCACCGCCGTTGCCGATCACGATGGCCTTCTGGCCGGCGCGCTCGACCCAGATGATCGCGTGGATTTCGGCGATGCCGTCGGGACGGTCGTTGAACTGCTCGATCTCCACCGTGGTGGCGTACGGCAGTTCCTGGTCGAGCCGCAGCATCAGCTGCTCGCGCACCATCTCAGCGGCGAGGAAACGTTCGCTGCGGTCGGTGACCTCGTCTTCGCCGAACACCGGCGGCTGCACCGGCAGGCGCTTGAGGATCGCCTGCTCCAGTTCCTTCAGGCCCTGTCCCTTGAGCGCACTGACGTAGTGGATCTCGTCGTAGCTGTGTTTCGCCACCAGCTCGGCCACGAACGGCAGCATCACCGTCTTGTCCTTGTTGAGGTCGACCTTGTTGATCACCAGCAGGCGCGGCGACGACTGCTCGACCAGGGCGGCGTACAGCGCCTCGTCCTCATCGGTGAAGCGGCCGGCCTCGATCACCTGCACCACCAGGTCGACGTCGCTGATCGCCGAACGCGCGGCACGGTTCAGGCTGCGATTCATCGCGCGCTTGGCGCCGCGATGCAGGCCCGGCGTGTCGACGTACATGATCTGCCCGGCCTCGCTGGTATTGATGCCGAGGATGCGGTGGCGGGTGGTCTGCGGCCGCGGGCTGATGATCGACAGGCGAAAACCGATCAACGCATTGAGCAGGGTGGACTTGCCCACGTTGGGGCGTCCGGCCAGCGCGACCGTGCCGCAGCGAAAATTCTCATGCGGCAAGGTGCCGCCGGCGGGGTCCAGTTCGTGGTTCATGACGTGGTGTGCTCGACGAGTCGGATGGCAAGTGTAGTGCTTCGCCGGAAAGGCAGGCCGGTCGGCCACGCGGCGGCGCCGCCGGACCGGCGGCAGTTTCGGCGGAAACGGGGAATCAGGGAGTGCGCTGCTGCTCCAGCAGCTGGTTCAGCACGATTTCGGCGGCGTCCTGTTCGGCGGCGCGGCGGTTGCCGGCATGGGCTTCGACGGTGAACGCCATCGGCTCGCTGATCGTGCAGCTGACATCGAAGGTCTTGGCGTGATCCTCGCCGTGGCTGGCGACCAGCTCGTACTGCGGCAGCGGCAGGCCCTTGGCCTGCAGCCATTCCTGCAAGCGCGTCTTGGCGTCCTTGGAGGAGCGGCGCAAGGCGGCGATGCGCTCGGCAAACAGCCCGCGCACGGTCTCGCGGCAGGCGTCGAAGCCGCCATCCAGGTACACCGCGGCGACCATCGCCTCGAACGCGTCGGCCAGGATCGAATCACGCCGGAAGCCGCCGCTCTTCAACTCGCCGGGGCCGAGCTTCAGCCCGTCGCCCAGATCCAGTTCGCGTGCCACCACGGCCAGGGCCAGGCCGTTGACCAGTTGCGCCCGCAGCCGCGACAACTCGCCTTCACTGGCCTTGGGATGGACCTCGTACAGCATCTCGGCGACGATCGCGCCGAGCAGCGCATCGCCGAGAAACTCCAGTCGCTCGTTGTTCGGCTTGCCGATGCTGCGGTGGGTCAGCGCCAGCTGCGCCAGCGCCGGGTCGCGAAAACGGTAGTTCAGTTCCAAAAGTTACTCGCCCACGTTGCCCTGCAGCGGCACGCTCTTGTCGAAGTGCAGCAGGAAGTCGATGTTGTACATGAACGGAATCTGCTTGTCGTAGGCCACGCGCAGCTGGCTGGCACCACCGCTGTTGCGCACGATGGTGATGTTTGCAGGCTTGATGGTGGCGTCGTCGACGTACTGGAAGCCCATCTTGAACATCAGGCCGCGACGGATCTCGTCCAGTGGCTTGCCGTTGGTGCCCTCGGTGGCGACCTGGTTCATCGCCTTCACCACGCCCATGTACTCCGAATACGACGGCAGCAGCTTCATGCCCATGTAGGCCAGGAAGGCCACGATGGCCATGATGACCAGGAACCCGATCAGGGTGACGCCCGACTGCTTCGATTTCATAGTCCCCTCGCTATGCCGCCTGTCTGGCGTGCCTTTCTGTGGATGGTGATCCGGGTCTGGCGGTCTCGCCGCCCGCGCCGGCGTGCCGATTATGCCTGCGGATTCTCGCACTGTTGGCGGCCGGGTGTGCGCGACGGTTCGATCCCGTCACGCTTTCGCCAACCGGGTCGGCCGTGGTCGACGACCTCAGTGGATCACCGTGCCGATCCGCGAGAAATCCACCCCGCCGGTGCCCCAACCCTTCCAGCTCATCCAGATCAGGAAGGCCTTGCCGGCCAGGTTCCGCTCCGGCATACAGCCCCACCAGCGGCTGTCCAGGCTGTCGTTGCGGTTGTCGCCCATCACCAGGTAGCAACCTGGCGGCACCTTCGAAGGCACCCGGTCGTTCGGAATCGAGTTCGGCGTGGTGTAGTCCGGCATCTGCGCAACCATGTGGCTGACCTTGCCCAGGTGCTCGGTCCAGACCGTGGCACCCATGTTCAGCATGATCTGGTCCACGCTGCGCTGCGGGTTGCCCACATAGGGGCCGATCTCGTCGGCCGTCACGCGCTGACCGTTGACCCGCAGCTCGGCGCCGCGCACCTCGATGCTGTCGCCCGGCAATCCGATCACGCGCTTGATCCAGTTCTGCGACGGCACCGGCGCATGCGGATCGTTGCAGCTCATATCGCCGCTGCGCACCAGCTCACCGCCGTCCTGGCACAGGTAGCCGGGGAAGCGAAATACCACCACGTCGCCGCGCTGCGGTTCGTTGAGGTCGACCAGCTTGTTGTTGAATGCCGGCATGCGCAGGCCGTAGGCAAACTTGTTGACCAGGATGAAATCGCCCACGTCCAGGGTCGGCATCATCGAGCCGGACGGGATGCGAAAGGGCTCTGCCACGAACGAGCGCAGCAGCAGCACCACCAGCACCACCGGGAACAGCGAGCGCGCCCAGTCCACCGGCATCGGGTCGCGGTATTCCTCGCCAGCGGCATCCAGGCGCGCCTTGCGTCGCTTGTACAGGAACAGCCGATCCAGTCCCCACACCACGCCGAACAGCACGGTGAGGCTTAGCAGAATCGCCGAGAAATCAAATTCCATATAGGGCTCCTGATGGAGCCGGGAATCGGGAATCGGGAATCGGGAATCGCAAAGGCACGAAGCCCCGGCTCCCGATTCCCGATTTTCGATTCCCGACCAAAACTATTTATCTACTTTCAGCACGGCCAGGAAGGCTTCCTGGGGGATCTCCACCCGACCCACCTGCTTCATGCGCTTCTTGCCTTCCTTCTGCTTCTCCAGCAACTTCTTCTTGCGGCTGACGTCGCCGCCGTAGCACTTGGCCAGCACGTTCTTGCGCAGCGCTTTCACGGTGGAGCGGGCGATGACCTGCGCGCCGATCGCCGCCTGGATCGCCACGTCGAACTGCTGCCGCGGGATCAGGTCCTTCATGCGCTCGACCAGGTCACGGCCACGGCGGTCGGCGTGGCTGCGATGCACGATCAGGCTCAGCGCATCGACCCGCTCGCCGTTGATCAGCACGTCGGTACGCACGAACGGGCCGGCCTCGAAGCGATCGAAGTGATAGTCCATCGAGGCGTAGCCGCGCGAGACCGATTTCAGCCGGTCGAAGAAATCCATCACGACTTCGGCCAGCGGCATCTCGTAGCTGATCTGCACCTGGGTCGCCAGGTACTGGATCGAGCGCTGCACGCCGCGCTTTTCCTCGCACAGGGTGATCACGTTGCCGATGTAGTCCGGCGGGGTGAGGATGTTGGCGATGATGATCGGCTCGCGGATCTCCTGCACCAGGCTGGAGTTGGTCGGCAGCTTGGCCGGGTTGTCCAGCATCAGGATCGAGCCGTCGGTCTTGAGTACTTCGTACACCACGGTGGGCGCGGTGGTGATCAGGTTCAGATCGTATTCGCGCTCCAGCCGCTCCTGCACGATTTCCATGTGCAGCATGCCGAGGAAGCCGCAACGGAAGCCGAAACCCATCGCCTCGGACGATTCCGGTTCGAAGAACAGCGCGGCGTCGTTGAGGCGCAGCTTGTCCAGCGCCTCGCGCATCGCCGGGAAGTCGTCGGACGACACCGGGAACAGGCCGGCGAACACGCGCGGCTGCATGGTCTGGAAGCCGGGCAGCGCCTTGTCGGCGGGCTTGCCGGCGTGGGTCAGCGTGTCGCCCACCGGTGCGCCGTGCACGTCCTTGATCGAGGCGTTGATCCAGCCCACTTCGCCGGCGCCCAGCTTGGCCGTCTTCTTGCGCTTGGGCGTGAACACGCCGACGTCGTCCACTTCGTGGGTGCGCCCGGTGGACATCACCAGCAGCTTGTCGCCGGGCTTGATCTCGCCCTGCATCACGCGCACCAGCGAGACCACGCCGAGGTAGTTGTCGAACCAGGAGTCGATGATCAGCGCCTGCAGCCGGTCGGTATCACGCGGCTTCGGCGGCGGGATGCGCGCGACGATCGCCTCCAGCACCTCGACCACGTTGAGGCCGGTCTTGGCGCTGATCGCCACTGCGTCGGTGGCGTCGATGCCGATCACCGCCTCGATCTCACCCTTCACCTTTTCGATGTCGGCGGTCGGCAGGTCGATCTTGTTCAGCACCGGCACCACTTCCAGGCCCATCTCCACCGCGGTGTAGCAGTTCGCGACGGACTGCGCCTCGACGCCCTGCGCCGCATCCACCACCAGCAGTGCGCCTTCGCAGGCCGCCAGCGAGCGGCTGACCTCGTAGGAGAAGTCGACGTGGCCGGGGGTGTCGATGAAGTTGAGCTGGTAGGTCTTGCCGTCGCGTGCCTTGTACGGCAGCGACACCGACTGCGCCTTGATGGTGATGCCGCGCTCGCGCTCGATCGGATTGTTGTCCAGCACCTGCGCCTCCATCTCGCGATCGGCCAAGCCGCCGCAGATCTGGATGATGCGGTCGGCCAACGTCGATTTGCCGTGATCGATATGGGCGATGATGGAGAAGTTGCGGATCAATTCCATGGAGCGCAGGCGGCCTGTCGGGCTTGGGTCTTGCCGCCACACACCATGCGTGGCAGCGCATCGCCGTGAAGCGACGCTAACCCGGCATTATCGCATGGAACCCGCCGCCGCCATGCACGGATTCGCGCGACGCAGGCGCCACCCGGCAAGGGTGAGCGCCTGCGCCGTTTTCCCGCCAACCGTGCGCCGCGACCGGCTTACTTGTCATCCGGAACCGTCAGGCCGACGAAGTTGCTCTGCTCGCCGCGGCGCACCAGCAGCAGCACCGTGCTGCCAGCCTTCACGCCCTTCGTCGCCGCCTCGAACTCGGCCACGCTGCCGATCTTCTGCTGGTTGACCATGGTGATCACGTCGCCGGCGCGCAGCCCGGCCTGCGCCGCCACCGGGCCGGTGATGTCGCCGATCACCACGCCCTGCCCCGGCTTCAGCCCCAATTGCTTGCGGGCGTCGCTGTCGATCGACTGCACGGTCAGCCCAAGCGCGGCCGAACCGCTGCGGCTCGACGAGGGCACGGCGCCCTGGTTGTTTACCGCACTCTTGTCGCGCGAGGCTTCGCTGATGGTGACTTCGAGCGTCTGCTTCTTGCCGTTGCGCAGGATCTCCACCGGCACCTTGCTGCCCGGTTTGGTCATGCCCACCAGTGGCGGCAAGTCCGCCGCCTGCTGCAGGGGCTGCCCGTTGTAAGCCAGGATGATGTCGCCGGGCTGGATGCCGGCCTTCGCCGCCCCGCTGTCCGCCGTGACGTCGACCACCGCCGCGCCCACGCCGTTGTCCAGATCGAATGCCTTGACCATGTCGTCGTCGACCGGCTGGACCATCACCCCGAGCATGCCGCGTGACACATAGCCCTTGCTCTTGATCTGTTGCACCGCGTTCATCGCCACGTCGATCGGGATCGAGAACGCCACGCCGGAGTAGGTGCCGGTGTTGGAATAGATCTGCGAATTGATGCCGACCACCCGGCCCTGCAGGTCGAACAGCGGGCCGCCGGAATTGCCGCGGTTGATCGGCACGTCGGTCTGGATGAAGGAGGTATAGGGTTGGTCGCGCTGACCAAGGTTGCGGCCCACCGCGCTGACGATGCCCTGGGTCACGGTGTAGTCGAAACCGAACGGCGAGCCGATCGCCAACACCCACTGGCCCGGCTTGAGATTGCGCGAATCGCCGAGGCTCACCGCCGGCAGGTTGCCGCCGGCGTCGACCTTGAGCAGGGCGATGTCATAGGTCGGATCGGTACCGATCACCTTGGCGGTCAGTGTGCGCCGATCCTGCAGGCGCACGGTCACCTTGTCGGCGTGGTCGACCACGTGGTTGTTGGTGAGAATGTAGCCATCACTGGAGATGATGAAGCCCGAGCCGAGCGAGGTCCGCTTCTGCTCCTGCGGCGACGGCATCATCGGCATGCCGAAGAAGCGCCGCAGGATCTCCGCCTGCGGGTCGTCCGGCATACCCTGCCCGGGCGTCATCTGCCCACGCATGCTGCGGTTGTCGCCCTGCCGCTCACCGTTGTAGCGGGCCTCGACATGCACCACGGCCGGTGCGTTCTTCTGCACGATCCCGGTGAAATCCGGCAGCGCCGCCACGGTCGGCGTCTGCGCCTGCAGCGCACCGGTACCGGCGATGCCGAGCAGCGCACAGCACGCCAGGCTGCGCAAGATGGAATGACTCATGACTCCTCCTTGGTTGATTTCGGCCGATAAGCTTCGAGCGGATTTACGACTTGGGTTGCTGCGTGGCTGGTCCGCACACGCGCCGCCCGTCGGTCCGTGCGACGGACCGGCAGAGGGCAAACAGCGAGGACGAGCCGCGGGCAATCACACGCGGTTCGCCTATTGCGCGACGGCGGAAGCCCGGCGCGAGATATTCGGCGCAGTCTGTTGCTCCGGCTCGAGCAGCAGCAGGTAGCTGCCGTCGTTGTTGTCGAGTGTCCGGTAACGGGGCATCGACGGATAGCCCGACAGGCGCCGCGCGTAAGCCGGCTGGCTCTGCCCAAACGACGCGCCGAAGGTAGCCGAGGCCTGCTGGCTGAGCAGCCCGGCGGAATTGCCGCTCAGCCATGGCGGCACGGCGGCCGGAGCGGCCGGAGCGGCCGGCTTGTTCACCGGCGCAGCAGTGGCGACCGCACTGGTCTGCTGGGTGGTCGAGGCGGTCAGGCGCTCGGCATCACCGGTCGGCTGACCGATCATCAGGGCAGCGGCGGCCACGCTGGCGGCAATGGCGCCGCCGGTGGACCAACGCAACCAGTGGTTGCGCCGGGGAGTTGCCGCGACCGACTTCGACTCCTGTTCGATCGCCAGCATCACCCGCGCGGCAAAATCGGGCTCCGCCATCGGCGGCAGCTCTTGTCGCAGGCTGTCGCGGGCGATGTGATAACCGGTCCAGGCCTGTTGCAGCGAGGCGTCGTGATCGAGCCGGCGCAGCAGGAAACGCAGCTGCTCCTTCGACAACTCGCCATCGATGCCGGCGGAAAGATTTTCCCGGGTGTCCTGATTCATGCCTGCCTGATTCATGTCTGATCCTCAGCGGTCCGACAACAGAGGCCGCAGTTTCTCGTCAATCGCTTCGCGTGCCCGGAAGATGCGCGAACGCACCGTACCGATCGGGCAGCCCATCGCTTCGGCGATTTCATCGTAGCTGAGGCCATCCACCTCGCGCAGCGTGATGGCTGTCCGAAGCTCTTCGGGCAACGCTTGGACAGTGGAAAACACGGATTGTTCAATTTCCTGGCGCATCAGCTCGCGCTCGGGCGTGGCGCTGTCGTGCATGCGTTCGGCGCCAGCCATGAACTCGGCGTCATCGGCGTCGATGTCACCGGACGGCGGGCGCCGGCCCATCGCCACCAAGTGGTTCTTGGCGGTATTCACCGCGATCTTGTACAGCCAGGTGTAGAACGCGCTGTCGCCGCGGAACGAGCCGATCGCCCGCCACGCGCGGATGAACGATTCCTGCGCGATATCCTCGCACTCGGCGTGGCTCCTCACATAGCGCGAGACCAGCCCGATCACCTTGTGCTGGTACTTGCGCACCAGCAGGTCGAAGGCCCGCTTGTCCCCCTGCTGGACACGCTCGACCAGCGCGCGATCCAGTTCGTTTTCGCCCATCCGGGCCGTATCCGTCGTCAATGCCGTCTTCCGCTGCGGGAGCTTGTTTTGAACTGAACGCGGCGCTCAGACCACAGTCTGGCGCCCGAGTTCAGCATGCACAGGGTATCGCTTCCACCATAACGCAAGGCCCGTTGGCTGGTTGTCATGTCGGGCCGGGCACCCCTGAACCCGTGACGGGCCGGGATCAGTTATGGGGACGCCCGCCACCGGCTCAAGCCGGCTCGGCCACCCGCCCCTCCAGCAGGCGCTGACGTTCGGCCAGCAGCTTGTCGAAGCTGATCGGTTGCAGCGGACGGCAGAACAGGTAGCCCTGCAATTCGTCGCAGTCGTGCTGGCGCAGGAACTGCAGATGCTGCTCGATCTCCACGCCCTCCGCCACCACGGCACGTTTCAGTCGGTGCGCCATCTCGATGGTGGCGCGCACGATCGCCTCGTCGTCGGGGTCCACGCCGATGTTGCGCACGAAGCTCTGGTCGATCTTGATGCGGTCGGCCGGCAACCGGCGCAGGTAATCCAGCGAGGCCGCGCCGGTGCCGAAATCGTCGATCGCGATATGGCAACCCAGCTTGTGCAGCGCGTGCAGGTTCTCGACCAGGTTCGGCGCCTCCTTGATGCTGATGCTCTCGGTGACCTCCATCTCCAGCAAGGTGGGATCCAGCCCGGTTTCGCGCAGCACCGCCGCCACGGTCTCCAGCAGTTGTGGCTCCATCAGCTGCACCGCGGACAGGTTCACGCCCAGGCGCAGGCGCAGTCCGTAGCGCTGCTCCCACTCCTTCGCCTGGCGGCAGGCGGTGCGCATCACCCATTCGCCGATCGAGACGATCAGGCCGCTCTCCTCGGCCAGCGGGATGAACACCGCCGGGCTGATCATGCCCAGCTCGGGATGCTCCCACCGCACCAGCGCCTCCATGCCCACGATGTCCTCGGTCTCGGTATTGACCTGCGGCTGGTAGACCACGCGCAGTTCGCCATTGCCCTCGGCATGGCGCAGACGCGTCTTCAGCGCCATGCCGTGTTGCTGGGCATACTCCGGGCTCACTTCGTAGATCTGGAAGGTGTTGCGGCCCTGATGCTTGGCCGCGTACATCGCTTCATCGGCATGCTTGAGCAGGGTCTGCGCGTCGCCGGCGTCGTCGGGGAAGAAGCTCAGGCCCATCGACGCGGTCACCTGCAGCTCGGTGCCGTCCTCGAGGTATAGCGGCGTCTCCATCACCTGCACGATTTTCTCGGCCACGCGCATCACGTCGTCGTTCTTCACGATGTGGCGCAGCACGATGGTGAACTCGTCACCGGCGTAACGCGCCACCGTATCGGAAGCGCGGATGCTGCCGCACAGGCGCTGGGTGACCGTGCGCAACACCTGGTCGCCGGCGGCATGGCCGTAGGTGTCGTTGATCGCCTTGAAACGGTCGAGGTCGACGAACAGCACGGCGAAGCACTCGCCGTTGCGGGTCGCCTCGCGGATGATCGTGTCCAGCCGGTCGTTGAACAGCAGCCGGTTCGGCAAGCCGGTCAGGGCGTCGACCAGACCCTCGGCGCGGCCCTGTTCACGGGTGCGGCCCAGTTCCAGCATCTGCGCGAAGCGGGCCGCAGCGCAGCGCAGCACCGGTTCGATGATGCCCATCTCGCCGAAGCCGCGGCGGCTGCCGGCCAGCATCGCGCCAAGCACGGTGTGGCGCTCGTCGTACAGCGGCAGGCCGGCAAAACCGGCCAGGTCGAGCTGCTGCAGCAATGGGTCGATCGACGCCAGCCGCTTCGCGTCGGTGCGGTACAGGATCGGCTTGCCGCCCAATACCAGTTGCAGCGAGCTCTGCAGTTGCGCCGGCGGCCACTGCGGGTCGTCGCCACTCCATAACTGCAGCATCTGGGTAGGCGCATCAGCGCCGTCCTGGCGTGCCGACCAGACGGCAAGGTAATCCAGGCCCAGTTCGTCGAACAGCAGGCGGCCGGATGCGGTCTGCGCATCGACCCCGCTGGTCGAGGCGAAGATGCGCGACAGTAGCGACAATGCGGCCTCGGCTCGCAGGTCGGCGCGGTCGCTGCGGAACATCAGCGCCAGCGCCTCGTGCCCGGCATGCCGGATGCGTCGCACGCTGGCCTGGCCGGTGTCGGCGCCCTGCGCCGATTTGCGCTGGCAGGGGTACCAGCTGCGATTGGCCTCGGCCAGCACCTGGCTGATCGCAATGCCCTCGAAACGCAGCACGTCGGCCAGCGGCAACCCTTCCCATTGACTGGCATGCATGCGGCTGTGCCTGGCCACCGTGGGACTGACTTCGAGCAGGCGACCGGTCTGTGCGTCGGCAATCAGCCACTCGCTGTCGCCTTCCTCGAACACATAGCGGTAATCCTCATGCGCACCGCTGTCCGGCGCGGCAACCGCCTTGCGCGGGCGTTGGCCGTTGCCGGCTTGCGAGCGCCGCCAGCGCGGCACCAGTTCGCTGCCGATCTGGGCAGCGGAAAGCCAGTCGGCGATTCCAGCCGGCAGGTCGGCGGGACCGAGCGTGGCCTCCCCGGCCAGTACCACGATCAGCGGCGTGTCGGCGCCGCCGGGCAAGCGGCGCACCTGCTCGCAACTGGCGCGCGCCTGCTGCTCGTCGCCGGCCAGCACCACCACGATCAGCTGCAGCGGAGGCAGCGATGCGCGCCCCTCCAGCAGGATCGCCGCGTGCGATACGTCGCGCGCGCTGTGGATCTGCGGATAGCCCGCCTGGTCGAGCGCATCGAACAGGCTGCGGCGCAATTCGCGCTGGGCTGCGATCACCAGGATGCCGGAATTCATGTGCATGCCTTTTTCAGACCAGCCAGCGGCCATCGCGCAGGCGCAAGCGCCGCGGCTGGCTGTCCTCGCTGCCCAGGTGCGCCGCCAGCTCGCCAAGGTGTTCGGCCAGCGCCACCGGCGCGTCGATCAGCACCACACGGCGCAGATGCCCCTTGGGCGCGCGGGCAAGCTGGCGCAGCAAGGTGGCATCCATCGCCGACAACGGCAGTTCCAGCCCGAGCAGGAAATACACGCCGAAATGCATGCTCTGCTGCATGTAGCGCAGCGCGTTGCCCAGGCGCTGGCAGTCCGGCACGCGCACCTGGGCGTCGCGCAGGCTGCCCAGGCCGGTATCGGGTTGCCACAGGTACACCGCCTGCCCGGTATGCCGGGCAATCGCGCGGAACTGGTCGATCAGGGCGTGGACGTCCTTGCTGTCCAGCACCACGAGGCCACTCGGAGCTGCCAGGATCCGCTCGAAAATCTCGGCGCCGGCTTGCGGTGGAACAGGGGCTATTGCTGAAGTCATTGCGTCCCCGTCCTGCTGCGTCGGCGGTGGTGCCTTGGTGAAGTCGACCCGCCCGCGACTGACCGGGTGGTTGACCGGACGATATCCGGCCGCTGCGAGGCCATTGAACCGCGGTGGATCGTTCCCTTGTCCCGCACAAGCAACCCGTGCCGTAAAGCTGGCTGCGTGCACTTGATGCCACGCCCGACCAGCCTCGGCCGGCAGTTTCCCGACGAAGGCCCGATTTCACACCGGCACCGCCGCACGGTCAAGCAGCTGCGTCACATCTCGCAATCAAGGCGACAGAACGGTATGGTTCAGACCTCCGCCACCACGTCTGTACTCCCATGTTCGAAGGATTGCGTTTCAACCACTGGAAGACCAGCGAAGGCGACGATGGCGTTGTCACGCTGACCCTCGACCGCGCCAGCAGCAGCGTCAATGCGATCTCCCGTGCGGTGCTGGACGAACTCGAGCAGATCGTCGAGCGGCTGGCGATCGAGAAGCCGGCCGGCGTCATTGTCCACTCGGCCAAATCCTCGGGGTTCGCCGTGGGTGCCGACGTCAAGGAATTCATCGAGTACGCGAAGCACGATACCGTGCTGGAGAACATCGAGCACGGCCAGCGCGTCTACGAGGCGCTGGCGCGGCTGCCTTGCCCCACCGTGGCCGCCGTGCATGGCGCCTGCATGGGCGGCGGTACCGAGCTGATCCTGGCCTGTCGCCAACGCATTGCCGCCGACGATGACAAGACCCGGATCGCGTTGCCCGAGGTGATGCTGGGCATCCACCCCGGCTGGGGCGGCACCGCACGCCTGCCGCGCCTGATCGGCGCCACCGAGGCGCTGCCGCTGATGCTGACCGGCAAGTCGCTGTCGGCGAAACGCGCGCTGAGCCTGGGCGTGGTCGATCGGCTGGCCCGCCCCGACGAACTGCTGGCCGAGGCACGGCTGCTGTTGCGCCACGCGGCGCCACGCCCGTTCGCGCGGCGCGCCAAGGCCTGGGCCAGCAATACCTGGCTGGTGCGGCAGATCCTGGCGCCAATGGTGTTCAAGCAGACCGCCGCGAAGGTGCGCAAGGAGCATTATCCGGCCCCGTTCGCGATGATCGACGTGTGGAAGCGCGGTGGCTCCGGCATCCAGCAGCGGCTGAAGATCGAGGCACGCTCGGTGGCCAAGCTGGCGAAGACGCCGACCGCACAGAACCTGATCCGTATCTTCTTTCTGCAGGAGCGGCTGAAGGGCCAGGGCGGCGGCACCGACCCGGCGATCAAGCACGTGCACGTGGTCGGCGCCGGCGTGATGGGCGGCGACATCGCCGCGTGGGCCGCATCCAAGGGTTTCGACGTGACCCTGCAGGACCGCGAGATGAAATTCATCCAGCCTGCGCTGGAGCGTGCCCGAGCGCTGTACGAGAAGAAGCTGAAGGCGCCGGAAAAAGTCGAAGCCGCCATGCGGCGCCTGCGCGCGGACGTCGAGGGCAACGGCGTGGCCTCGGCCGACCTGGCGATCGAGGCGATCTATGAGAACGCCCGGGCGAAGGAAGCGCTGTACGCCGGCATCGAACCACGGCTCCAGACCGGCGGGATCCTCGCCAGCAATACCTCCAGCATCCCGCTGGACGAGTTGCGCAAGAACCTCGCCGCACCGCAGCGCTTTCTCGGCCTGCATTTCTTCAACCCGGTGGCGCAGATGCCGCTGGTCGAGGTGGTGCGCCACGACCAGCTCGACCCGGTCATCGAGAAGCGCGCGCTGGCGTTCTGCAAGGCGATCGGCAAGCTGCCCGTGGCGGTCAAGGGCACGCCGGGCTTCCTGGTCAACCGCATCCTGATGCCGTACTTGCTTGAAGCAATGCGCCTGTACAGCGAAGGCGTGCCCGGCCCTGTGCTCGATCGCGAGGCGAAGAAGTTCGGCATGCCGATGGGCCCGATCGAACTGGCCGACACCGTGGGCCTGGACGTCTGCGCCTCGGTCGGCAAGGAACTGGCGCCGTTCCTGGGACTGCAAGTGCCACCGGGGCTCGACGAGAAGCTCGCAGCCGGCAAACGCGGCAAGAAGGACGGCCAGGGCCTGTACGTGTGGCAGGACGGCAAGCCGCAGAAACCCGAAGTCGACAAGGACTACGTGACACCACCGGACCTGCAGGAACGCATGATCCTGCCGATGATCAACGAGGCGATCGCCTGCCTTGCCGACGGCGTGGTCGACGACGCCGACCTGCTCGACGCCGGGGTGATCTTCGGCACCGGCTTCGCGCCGTTCCGCGGCGGTCCGATCCAGTACACGCGCAGCGAAGGCGCCGACAAGCTCAAGGCGAAACTCGAACAGCTGGCACGGCGCTACGGCGATCGGTTCAAGCCGAAGAACGGCTGGGATCATCCGGCGCTGGTGCAGAGTGGTTTCGAGTTGCCGGCCTCTTCCGTCAACTGAGCAGTTCGCGATTACCGGCATGAAAACGCCCGGCATGGCCGGGCGTTTTCGTTGACGCAGATCGACATCACCACATCAGATCGTCGGGCACGCCGTCATCGCCCACGCCAGCGGCCGCCGGGTCAACCAGCAGCGCCAGCTGATGTGGATCGATGTCACGCACCTGCTCGGCAATGTCGCGGTTGACCAGGAGATAACGGCCGCCCTGCTGCACCACGCCGAGTTCGCCGGCATTGAGTGCGGACAGTTGCGCGGCATCCACGTGCACGCGGCGGATCTTGCCGCCGTATTCGAAATTGCGCGGCTGGTCGGCGTCGACCTTGTTCAACACCTTGCCGTCGAGCAACTGCTGGATTTTCTGCTTGCGCTCACGCCGCAGCCGGGCCTGTTCGGCAGCCTCCTGCTCGACCCGCTGGCGTTCGCGAGCTTCGGTTTGCGCGCGCAGCGCATATGCCTTGGCCAAGTCGATGTCCTGCTGGCTCTGCCCCGATGGTCGTGCGGTATGCGACGCGGCGTGTGGCTTGCCGCCCTTGCGTGCGGCAGGCTTGCCAGACGACGGCGGGATCGGGCGCTTCGGCTCGCGCGCCCGGTCCTGTTGAACCTGTTTGACGATGCCGCTCTTGAGCAGCTGATCGCGCAGGGAATCGGCCATGCGGGTATTCCGTGATCGGTGGCTGGGTGCCGGGTGGGTTCGGGTCAGTAATGTGGCGGCGGCGGCTCATTGTGCGGATCGTCGCCTTGCGCGATACGCATCGACGCCATCTCTCCGCGCAGGTCGCGCAAGGCACGCTCCAACGCAGCGATCCGCTGCGACTGGTCGGCATCCGCCGTGGTCAGCGCCTGCACCGCCTCATCGATGAAGGTCAGCTTGACCTCCATCTCGTCGAGTCGACGGACAAGCGCGTCATTCGAGTTGTTCATCGTGAGATCTGCAGGCTGCGGCCCCGGCCGATGCCGTAATAGGCCAAGCCTGCTTCCTCCACCACGACCGGGTCGTACAGGTTACGCCCGTCGAAGATCGCCGGCACGCCCAGCGTGGCACGGATGGCCCTGAAGTCCGGGCTGCGGAAGGCCTTCCATTCGGTGACCACCGCCAGCACATCGGCGCCTTGCAGGGCATCCATGGCGTCTGCGCACAGCACCAGGTCGTCGCGATCGCCGTACAGCCGCTGCGCTTCCTCGCGCGCCTCCGGATCGAACGCGCGGACCTTCGCACCGGCATCCCACAGCAACTCCATCAGGCGCCGGCTGGAGGCTTCGCGCATATCGTCGGTATTCGGCTTGAACGCCAATCCCCACAGCGCCACCGTCCTGCCGGCCAGCTTGCCGTCGAGATGGCGCGAGATCAGGTCGAACAGCTTGCTCTTCTGCTGCCGGTTGACCGCCTCGACCGCACCGAGCAGGCGCGCCTCGTAGCCATGAGCGTACGCGATGCGCTCCAGCGCCTGCACGTCCTTGGGGAAGCACGAACCGCCGTAACCGGCACCCGGATAGATGAAGCTGTAGCCGATGCGCGGGTCCGAGCCGATGCCCTGGCGTACCAGTTCCACGTCGGCGCCCACCCGCTCGGCGATGTTCGCGATCTCGTTCATGAAACTGATCTTGGTCGCCAGCATCGCGTTGGCGGCGTACTTGGTCAGCTCGGCCGAGCGCTCGTCCATCACCACCATGCGGTCGTGATTGCGGTTGAACGGCGCGTACAGCTTGCGCAGCAACGCCACCGCCCGCTCGCTGGAAGCTCCCACGATGATGCGATCGGGGCGCAGGCAGTCTTCCACCGCCGCGCCTTCCTTAAGGAACTCCGGGTTCGACACCACGTCGAACTCCACCGTGGCCTGGCGCGCCGCCAGCTCGGCCGCCACGGCCTCGCGCACGCGATCGGCGGTACCCACCGGCACGGTCGACTTGTTCACCACCACGGCGTAGCGGTCCAGGTGCTGGCCGATCGTGCTGGCCACCTTCTGCACGTATTGCAAGTCGGCACTGCCGTCTTCGTCCGGCGGCGTGCCGACGGCGATGAAGATCAGCTCGCCGTGCGCGATCGCCGGCGCCGCTTCGGTGGTGAAGTCGAGCCGGCCACCGGCGTGGTTGCGCTGCACGATCGATTCCAGGCCCGGCTCGTAGATCGGAATCTCGCCGCGCTTCAGGCGCTCGACCTTGGCCGCATCAATGTCGACGCAAAGCACATGGTTGCCCATCTCGGCCAGGCAGGCACCCGTGACCAGGCCGACATAGCCGGTACCGAAAATCGTGACCTTCATCATCGTCGCAACGTTCCTTGAAAGCGTGAGCCGCCCATTCTAACCGCGCACCACGCGCTGCATGGCATCTGCACCGCTCAAAAGCAGAGGGGCGCGAATCGCTTCGCGCCCCTCCGGCTTGCCACGGCCGTTAAACCGTGCCGACCCAGATTACTTGCCGCCAGGAGCAGCGGCACCTGCCGGCGTCGGGCCGGTCTTGACCAGGGTCACGTCGAAGATCAGCGTGGCATTCGGCGGCATCGGCGGCTGCGGCTCGGCGCCGTAGGCCAGCGCCGCCGGGATGAACAGCTTGTAATGACCACCCACCTGCATCAACTGCAGGCCTTCGCGGAAGCCCGGGATCACGCCAGCCAGCGGAATCTTGGCCGCACCCGGCGGGTTGTGCTTGGCGGAAGCATCGAACACTTGGCCGTCGACGAAGGTACCGGTGTAGTTGATCTCAACGGTATCGTTCGGACCCGGACGGGCGCCCGTACCCTGGCTGACCACCTGGTACTGCAGGCCCGACGCGGTCGTCTTCACACCCGGCGCGGTCTTGTTCTTGGCCAGGAAGGCGTCGCCTTCAGTCTTGTTCTTGGCCGCCAGCTTGGTCATCTCGGCCTGGTACTTGGCCTGGATCTTGGCCATGAAGGCTTCGTGCACCTGCTTGGCTTCGGCTTCGCTCATGGTCGGCTTCTGGCCGGACAGCGCCGCCTTCACCGCATTCGCCACGGCGTTCGGATCCAGCTCATCGCGCATGATCGGCGGAACCTGGGAAGCAATCTCCCAACCCACAACATAGCTGGCCTTCGCCTTGTCGACGGTACCGGCAGCGCCGGCGGTCTGAGCGGCGACGCCGGCCGTCATGCCCAGCGCAACGGCCATCGCGACCGCCGTCAGCGTGGGACGCAGAAAGTGCTTCATTCGTAACTCCCTCATGTATGGATATGCCGGCGTTGCCGGCCGGGCCCCCCCGATGGAGGCAGGCCTCGCATTGTGCGGTGCTTGTCCGGTCTTGGCAACGATTCAGGGTTCAGACCGTCAGTCGGGATAAAGGTTCACGCCACTCCCGGCCGGCCCCGCCTATCAGCCCGCGCCGCCCCCGGAAGGGCCCGGCTTCTCCAGGGTCTCCTTGAGCGCCGCCTGCAGACGCGCATGCATCTTCACCAGGCCGCGCCACAACACCACCGCCAGCACCACGCCCAGCACGACCAGGGACAGCGCGATACCGCGTGGCGGCAGAATCGCCGAACTGAGCCCACTCACCAGCAACGCCAGCGCCAGCAGCGTCGCCAGCGGGATGACCCTGGCCAGCACGTTGCGGATGGCCTGGGTATACGAACCGGCAAACCGCTCGCGTATGCCGATCTCCGCCAGCAACATGCCCAACGCCTCGGCCTTGCGGTAGACCGCGATCAGCATCGGCAGGGACAGGAACAGCGCACCCGCCCAGATCAGCGTATGGCGCAGGTCCCGATCGATGCCGAGCATCGAGAACCAGCTCCAGTTGTGCGCATTGATGTAGGCACCAATGACGAACAGCGCCACCACCAGCAGAACGTTGATCCCGATATGCCACAGCAGGCGCCGGAACATGGCGGCTATCGCTGCGTTTTCGTTGACCGGCTTGAGATTTTCCAGCCAGCCGCTGTAGCTAGTCGCCAGCAACCTCAGTGAGCGCGGCGTCACTCGACGCAGGCCATTCGCCAACCCGTCGGCCGAACGATTCAGATAGGACGATGCGGCCATGCACAGTACCGAGACCGCCACCGCTATCGGATAGATGAAATCGCTGATCACGCCAAGCGAAAGCCCGAGCGTGGCGATCACGAAGGAGAACTCGCCGATCTGCGCCATGCCCAGCCCCGAACGCAGCGCCGTGCGCGCATCGTGCCCGACAACGAAGATACCCAGGCTGCACGCCAGCGTCTTGCCGACGATGACGACCGCCGCGATGAGCAGCGCCGGCAGTGCGTACTGCAGCAACATCGCCGGATCGATCTTCAGACCGATCGCCACGAAGAACAGCGCCGCGAACATGTCGCGCAACGGTTCCACCAGGTGCAGCACACGGCCCACGCTGCGCGACTCGGCCACCACCGCGCCTGCCAGGAAGGCGCCCAGCGCCACGCTGAAACCCATCCAGGCCGCGAACAGGCTGGCACCGAAACAGATGCCGAGCACGCTGACCAGCAACGTTTCGTCGCGATCGAAACCGGCCACGTAATCCACCAGCCGCGGCAACAGCAGCAGGCCGAGGATCATCCCGACGATCACGAACAGGCCCAGGTGGCCAACCAGCGCGAACGCGGTCTCCGCCTGCACCGAGCCGCCGATCGCCACTGCCGTGAGCAAGGTCAGCATGACGATGGCCAGCATGTCCTCGGCCACCAGCAACCCCACCACCAACTGGGCAAACGGTTGCTGTCGCTGCCCGCTCTCCGCCAGCATGCGGGTGGCCACCATCGTGGACGAGAGCGAGATGATCGCGCCAAGAAAGAGCGCGTCCATGCCGGTCCAGCCGAACAGGCCGCCGATGCCGTAGCCGATCCACAGCATCAGCCCGACTTCGGCCACGGCCGCGGCCAGCACGCCGATGCCGACCTCGCGCAGCTTGCGCACGCTGAATTCAAGGCCCAGCGTGAACATCAGCAACACCACGCCGAGATTGGAGATGTCATCGATCGCGCGCGGATCGCCGACCAGCATCCCAGGCGTGTGCGGCCCGATCAGCACGCCGGCCAGGATGTAGCCCAGCAGCACCGGCTGCCGCATCCGCTGAAACAGGATCGTGGTGGCGCCCGCCACGATCATCACCACGGCAAGGTCACGAATGAATCCGATTTCGTGCATTCGTCAATTCTTCAAAACGACGCGAGTCGCTGCAGCTTAAACGAAGCACGGCGGTACTCGGCCGGCCGTCGAACGAGGCGATGGACGACGGACGATTCTTTAGGCCGGGATGCTGAAAAAAAGCTTGACGGATATGTGGCCCGCACCTATTCTTCTCGGCTTCCAGCGGCGGGGCCATAGCTCAGCTGGGAGAGCGCCTGCATGGCATGCAGGAGGTCGGCGGTTCGATCCCGCCTGGCTCCACCAACTTAATCCGTCCCCATCGTCTAGAGGCCTAGGACATCACCCTTTCACGGTGGCGACCGGGGTTCGAATCCCCGTGGGGACGCCAAGTTGGCTCGCAGAAGCTGGAAGCTGTTGCAAATGCGGAGTGGTAGTTCAGTTGGTTAGAATGCTGGCCTGTCACGCCGGAGGTCGCGGGTTCGAGTCCCGTCCACTCCGCCACTCTATCAAGTAGAAAGCCCGCCTTGCGCGGGCTTTTTGCTGTCGTGTATTTGTGCGCTCATCCATGTGCGCAAAGATCAAGAAGCAGCCATCCATGGCTGCACTTGCTGTACTTGTGCGCTCATCCCTGAGCGCGGGAAAGTTAAAAGGCGGCCATCTCTGGCCGCACTTTCAAACGAGGCCGCCGCTTTCTGATTGTCCTGTTTGCGGTTCCAGCGTGCCGATGGAATGCCCCTGCTCGGCCAGGTACTCCAGCCAGCGCGACAGGAATCCGTTCATGCGCAGGCGATGCTGGAACACGGTGTGTGCCGGCGAGAACGGTCCCAGCACCTGCCACAGGTGCCGGCCGGGATGGCAGTGCAAGGCCTCCGCCACATGCGCATCGGTATACATGCGCAACTGCGCCGACGGCGCGCGCTGGCCGGTATGCGCGTCGACGAAATCGTAGGTGAGTTCCAGTTCCAGCGTGTATGGATGGCATTCCTGCACATGCAGATGCACGTCGAGCCCATCGCCCACGTCGGAAACATACCGGCCCGGCGCCAGCTGCTGCGGCGCAAACAGTCGCGTCAGCCGGTGGTAGTTTTCCGCATACAACCCCATCAGGAACTCGAAGCGTCCAGGCAGCAGGCTGTTGCGGTTGTCCAGTACGGCGCTCATGGCGGGCTCGCAGACTCCTGGTGGCAATCAGAACATGGTCCGCTCGATGCCGAAGCGGTCGAAGATCTTGCTGGCGATTTCCTCGATCGACACGTGCGTGGTGTTGAGGCTGGGAATGTTGGCCTGGCGCATCAACCGGTCGGCCTGTTCCAGTTCCCAGCGGCACTGCTGCAAGGTGGCGTAGCGGCTGCCGGCGCGGCGCTGTTCGCGGATCTGCGCCAGCCGCAGCGGGTCGATGGTCAGTCCGTACAGTCGATCCCGGTACGGCCGCAGGCGTGCCGGCAGCTCGAGCTTCTCGAGGTCTTCGTCGGTCAGCGGATAGTTGGCGGCACTGACGCCGTAATGCAAGGCCATGTAGAGGCAGGTCGGCGTCTTGCCGGAACGCGACACGCCGACCAGGATCAGGTCGGCCTCGGCGTAGTTCACGTCGATGCCGTCGTCATGCGAGAGCGCATAGTTGGTTGCATTGATGCGCGCCTCGTACTTGTCGAAATCGACCAGGCCGTGCGAACGGTTGACCGCACCGGAACGCTTGGTCCTCAGTTCGTCCTCCAGCGGGCCGATGAACGGCGCGAACACATCCAGCATCAACGCGCCGCTGGCGGCCACGATATCGCACAGCGCGCGGTCGGCCATGGTGTTGACCACGATCGGCCGCTGCCCGCTTTGCGCGTACTTGGTCTTGATCCGCAGCGCAGCGGTTTCCGCCTTGTGCGCGTTGTCGGTGAACGGCAACCGGTGCTTGTCGAACTTCACGCCTTCGAACTGCGCCAGGATGCTGTTGCCGATCGTCTCCGCGGTGATACCAGTGGAGTCGGAGATGAAAAAAACCGTTCGCTGCATAAAGGGTCCTGATCGCGGGGAGGCACTTGTCTGCACCTTAGCGCAAGCATGAAATCCACCGCCAGCCGACTGGTATGCCGTTGGAATGACATCTCTCGGCACTGGTCTTCTTGTGCTGTGCACCATCCGCAGCGGACAATACCAGTTCTTTGCAACCCGCTCCGGGCCTTCGTGCCGCGCCCATTCCACTTACCTGCAAAGCTTTCTAAGGAGACACCCTTGAACGACTTGGTGCTTTGGCTCGACCAACTGCGCATGACCGACCTGGGCAAGGTCGGCGGCAAGAATGCCTCCCTCGGCGAAATGATCGGCAACCTCGCCAAGCTTGGCGTCTCCGTACCCGGCGGCTTCGCGACCACGGCCAGCGCGTTCCAGCAGTACCTGGAAAGAAGCGGCCTGGCCAAGCGCATCCAGGATCGGCTGGCCACACTCGATGTCGACGACGTCGACACCCTGGTAGCCGCCGGCAAGGAGATCCGCGGCTGGATCGTCGACACCGCCCTACCCGCCGAGCTCGAACAGGCGATCCGCGCGGCCTACATCAAGCTGTGCAAGGATGCCGGCGCCGACGACATTGCGGTCGCGGTTCGTTCCTCTGCAACCGCCGAGGATCTGCCCGACGCCTCGTTCGCCGGCCAGCAGGAAACCTTCCTCAACGTGGTCGGCATCGACGACGTGCTGCACAAGGTGAAGGAAGTCTTCGCCTCGCTGTACAACGATCGAGCCATTGCTTATCGAGTCCACCAGGGCTTCAAGCACGAGGACGTGTTCCTCTCCGCCGGCGTGCAGCTGATGGTGCGCTCGGACGTGGGCGCCGCCGGCGTGCTGTTCACGCTGGACACCGAATCGGGCTTCCGCGACGTGGTGTTCGTCACCGGCTCGTACGGCCTCGGCGAGATGGTCGTGCAGGGCGCGGTGAATCCGGACGAGTTCTATGTGTTCAAGCCGACCCTGAGCGACGGCAAGCCGGCCGTCCTGCGTCGCAATCTCGGTGCCAAGCAGCTGCGCATGGTTTATTCCAGTGCGCCGAGCGAACGGGTCAGGACCGAGGACACCCCGGTCGAACTGCGCAACAAATTCTGCATCAGCGATGAAGATGTGCAGGAACTCGCCCGCCAGTCGCTGATCATCGAAAAGCATTACGACCGGCCGATGGACATCGAGTGGGCGAAGGACGGCCACACCGGCAAGCTGTACATCGTGCAGGCGCGCCCGGAAACGGTGAAGTCGCGTTCGCACGCGACCCAACTCGAGCGCTTCCACCTCAGCGAGAAGGGCAAGGTGCTGGCCGAAGGCCGTTCGATCGGTCAGAAGATCGGCGCCGGCAAGGCGCGCGTAATCCGTTCGCTGAGCGACATGAACAAGGTGCAGGTCGGCGACGTGCTGATCGCCGACATGACCGACCCCGATTGGGAGCCGGTGATGAAGCGCGCCTCGGCGATCGTCACCAACCGCGGCGGTCGCACCTGCCACGCGGCGATCATCGCGCGCGAGCTGGGCGTGCCGGCGGTGGTCGGCACCGGCAACGCGCTGGAACTGATTCCCGACGGCGCCGACGTCACCGTGTCCTGCGCCGAAGGCGATACCGGCACGATCTACGAAGGCATCCTGAAATTCGAGCGGATCACCGCCGACCTCGGCGCCATGCCGGAAGCGCCGCTGAAGATCATGATGAACGTGGCCAACCCGGAACGTGCGTTCGATTTCGGCATGCTGCCGAACGCCGGCATCGGCCTGGCCCGACTGGAAATGATCATCGCCAGCCACATCGGCGTGCATCCGAAGGCACTGCTGGAATACGCCACGCAGGACGCCGAAACGAAGGCAAAGATCGACGCGCGCATCGCCGGCTACGCCGGGCCGGTCGAGTTCTACGTCGATCGCCTCGCCGAAGGCATCGCCACCATCGCCGCCTCGGTCTACCCGAAGCCGGTGATCGTGCGCCTGTCGGACTTCAAGTCGAACGAATACGCCGGCCTGCTCGGCGGCTCGCGCTACGAGCCGCACGAAGAGAACCCGATGATCGGTTTCCGTGGCGCCAGCCGTTACGTCGACCCGAGCTTCGCCGAGGCGTTCGCTCTGGAGTGCGAGGCGGTCAAGCGCGTGCGCGAAGTGATGGGCCTCTCCAACGTATGGGTGATGATCCCGTTCGTGCGCACCCTGGGCGAAGGCCGCAAGGTGATCGAGGTGCTGGCGAAGAACGGCCTCAAGCAGGGCGAGCACGACCTCAAGGTCATCATGATGTGCGAGGTGCCGTCGAACGCCCTGCTCGCCGACGAGTTCCTCGACATCTTCGACGGCTTCTCGATCGGCTCGAACGACCTCACCCAGCTCACCCTGGGCCTCGACCGCGACTCCAGCATCGTCGCCAGCCTGTTCGACGAACGCGACCCGGCGGTGAAGAAGTTGCTGGCGATGGCGATCAAGACCGCCCGCGCCAAGGGCAAGTACATCGGCATCTGCGGCCAGGGCCCCAGCGACCACCCCGACCTGGCCGAATGGCTGATGGAACAGGGCATCGAGTCGCTCTCGCTGAATCCGGATACGGTCGTCGACACCTGGTTGCGGCTGGCGAAGAAGAAGGCCGGCTGAGCCGCCGAACACGCCGCTGATCACCAAAAGGCCGGATGATTCCGGCTCTTCTGGTGATCAGCGGCGCTTGGCCGGATTCAGCTGAAACGCACGATCAGTACCGTGATGTTGTCGTCGCCGCCACTGTCGAGTGCGCTCAGCAGCAGCAGATCCACGCACTCCTGGGCGGCCAGGTCGGTGCGCGCCATCGTGCGCGCGATCGAGGTGTCGCTGACGCCTTCGGTCAAGCCGTCGCTGCACAGCAGGAAGCCCATACCCGATTCCACCTGACCACGCGCCATGCCGATATGCAGTTGCTCGATGGCGGTCACTCCCAGTGCCTGGGTCAGCACGTTGCGCTGCGGATGCTGGGCAGCCTGCGCCGGGTCAAGCTGGCCGGCCTCGACCAGCGCCTGCACCAGCGAGTGGTCGTGGCTGATTTGCCGCAACTCCTTCCTCCACAGGTAGATCCGGCTGTCGCCGACCCAGGCGACCTCGTAGCTGTCGCCGATGACCCGCAGCACGGCGATGGTCGTGCCCATCGGCAACACGTCGAAGCTGTGCCGGGTATGCGCAAGCAGCCGCTCGGCGGCGCCATGTACCGCCTCGATCAGACTGTGTCCCTGGCCGACCAGGTCGACCACCACGTCGCGCACCAGCGCCGACGCCACCTCGCCATGCTGATGCCCGCCCATGCCGTCGGCCACCAGGAACAGGCCAAGCGAGGCATCGGCGTAGTAAGTGTCCTCATTGCGCGTGCGGCGCAGGCCGACATGCGTTCCGTGTCCGAATTCGATCATGGGCTTTCAGTTGATGCGAGCCGTTGCAGCATGCCGGAAGACCCGGTTGTTGTCACGGCAAGTTCGCTCGCGTATGATTCCCGGCTCGCATGCGCCACCATGCACTACACCGGAGAGGTGGCAGAGTGGTCGAATGTACCTGACTCGAAATCAGGCGTACGTGTAAGCGTACCGTGGGTTCGAATCCCACCCTCTCCGCCAGAAAAGCAAAACGCCCCCGTGTGGGGCGTTTTGCTTTTCTAGTGGTGACGGCGGGGATGAGAGCCCACCCGGTTCGACAAATTCGCCGGGAGCGAATTTGGACAGCCGCAGGCTGGCCCCGCAGCGCAAAGCGCGGAGGGGTTCGGCCCAAGGATGGGCCGAACAATCCCACCCGTGGCCGTGGATGCTGCGCACCGCACCACCAAAGCTCACCCCAACCGTCGCCACACGCTCTGCCCATCCCCACTGCTCTTGTCCAACGCATCCAGCCGCGCCTCATGTTGCGACAACTCGTCTGCCGACGCCGGCAACACGCGTGGCCGCGCATGCAACACCACCGGTGCCGTCACCACCACGTCGCGCTGCTCGCCGGCACCCTCGAAGCCGAGGTCGAACGCCACCTGCCCCGAGGTCATCGCCAGATAAACGTCGGCCAGCAGTTGGGCGTCGATCAAACCGCCATGCAGGCCGCGTCGCGAGTTGTCCACGCCAAGCCGTTTGCACAGGGCGTCGAGACTGTTGCGCTGACCGGGGTAGCGCTCGCGCGCCATCGCCAGGGTATCCAGCACGCTGCAACGGTCGCCGATCCGGCCCGCATCATTGCCCAGCCGGGCCAGTTCGGCATCGAGGAAGCCGATGTCGAAACTGGCGTTGTGGATGACCAGTTCCGCACCATCGATGAAAGTCAGGAACTCATCCACCACCTCGGCAAAATGCGGCTTGTCGAGCAGGAACTCGTCCTCGATACCGGTGACCAGCCGGGCGCCTTCGTCGATCGCCCGATCCGGATTCAGATAGGTCTGGTAGTGCCGACCGGTAAGCCGGCGCTCGACCAACTCGACGCAGGCGATTTCCACCAGTCGATGGCCCTGGCGCACTTCCAGGCCGGTGGTTTCGGTATCGAGAACGATCTGCCTCATGCCCTGCCCTTCATCAGCTCCGCCTGTTCGCGCGCGGCTTGGTCGACCCGCTCGTTCTCAATATGGCCGTTGTGGCCTTTCACCCACTTCCAGCGCACCTGATGGGCGCTGACCGCATCGGACAGACGCTGCCACAGGTCCTGGTTCTTGACCGGCTTCTTGTCCGCGGTGCGCCAGCCGTTCGCGCGCCACTTCGGCATCCACTGCTCGATGCCCTGCATCACGTAGCGCGAGTCGGTGGTGAGGGTCACCTGGCACGGCCGTTTCAACGCCTCCAGTGCACCGATCGCCGCCATCAGCTCCATCCGGTTGTTGGTGGTGGCCGGCTCACCGCCAGCCACCATGCGTTCGCTGCCCTTCGCCCGCAGCAGGGCGGCCCAGCCGCCCGGACCTGGGTTGCCCAGGCAGGCCCCGTCGGTAAATGCATCCACTTCGCTCATCGTTGCTCACGTATTCCATCGAAAATCACAGGGCCGAACTGCGCCGGGTACCCGGCGACAGTCGACCGTTCGCCGGCACGTGCACCGGCGCCGGCCTGAGCCGCAGCGGCGTGGCCAGGCGCCGTCGCTTGCGCGCAACCAGCACGTAGCCACCACCGAAGGCGCCGGCAAGGGTTGGCCTCGTCGCAGTCGGGCCGGGCCACACATTGCCGACCCGCTGCACCTGCTCGATCACCAGTCCGGCCAGCTCGAGTTGACGCCGGAGCCGCCATGGCATCTGCAGTGCCGGCGACTTGCCGCGCACACGCCAGTAGAACCAGGGCGACCAACCGCCGAACGGGTGCACGCCGGTCAATGCAAGCACGCCGCCGGGCGCCAGCACGCGGATGGCTTCGTCGAGCAGGGCCGCTGGCAGCGGCGCCACTTCCAGCGCATGCCGCAACAACACCAGCTCAAACGCATCGTCAATGAATGGCAGTGGTTCATCCGCCGCTGCCTGCAAGTCGCCCAGGTAACGACCGTTCTCCAGGTGCAACGTGGTCCAGCAGCCAAGCATCGGCAATGCCGGTGGCGCATCGTCGAGGGACGCGCCCAACAGTAGCGCATGGGTACCAAAACACCGTTGTAGCTCCGGCTTCAGCGCGCGCGTCTGCTCATCCAGCAAGCGGCGCAGCGGCGCACTGGCGTAGATGTCGTCATCGCGTTGTTGCATGCAGCCGGCCCGGTCTTTCATGTAGACCCAGAGTGTAATAGCTGACGACATCCGGCAGCAGGTCGCAAGCGAGGCGGAACTGCCGCACGCTGCTGAACAGTCCCCCGACTGGTTAACGTTCTGCTAACGAGTAGGCAGCAGCGTCAATTTATAGTCGACCGCCTCATGCGCGCCCCGGATGGTTGCGTCTGTCGTTCCACAGGGAAAACACCGGCCCGCCGGATATTCCTCAAACGCAGCGGAGCCCATCGTGCACCTCATACCGTTACCGGCGTTGGCCGACAACTACATCTGGCTGCTGCATGACGATGACGGCAACGCCATCGTGGTCGATCCGGGTGATGCCGCTGTCGTCGAACAGGCGCTGGCTGCGCGCCGGCTGCGGCTGCGCGCGATCCTGCTGACCCATCACCATCACGATCACATCGGCGGCGTGGCGGCCTTGCGCGCACGTCACGGCGTGCCGGTCCATGCACCCGTCGACGAACGCATCGACGAGGCCACCGAACGTGTGCGCGACGGTGACCGGGTCGAACTGGCCGCACCGGCCGTGCGCTTCGAGGTGATCGCGATTCCGGGCCATACGCTCAGCCACGTCGCCTACGTCGGGGCCGGCCTGCTGTTGTGCGGCGACACCTTGTTCAGCCTGGGCTGCGGCCGCCTGTTCGAGGGAACACCGGCGCAGATGCTCGCCTCGCTGGATCGCCTGTCGCAGTTGCCTAGAGAAACCCTGGTTTGCGGCGGGCATGAGTACACCGAAGCGAACGGCCGTTTTGCGCACACCATCGAGCCGGCCAATTCCGAATTGCAGCAACGGCTGCAGGAAGTCGCCGCACTGCGTGAACGCCTCCAGCCCACCTTGCCGGTACCGCTCGCCCGCGAGTTGGCGACCAACCCGTTCCTGCGAACCGACACCGATGCCGTCGTCGCATGGTGCCGGCAGCACGGGGCCGGCAACGACCGGGTCGCCCGTTTCGCTGCCGTGCGCAGCGCCAAGGATGGGTTCCGCGGATGAGGCAGTACACTCGACTCCTGCCGTTGCTCCTGTCGCTCGCGCTGGCTGCCTGTGCCGGGGTGCCCTCACAGACAGCGCAGCGACCGAGCGGTGAAACCTCGCCGGCAACCATTGCCGCACCCGAGACCGCTCCACCGACCAGCAAACCACCCGCACCATCGCCAGGAACCGACGTCTGGGATCGGCTGCGCAGCAGCTTTGCCATGCCGGGTTGTGACGCCGACCCCGCGGTGCTGGCCTGGGCCAAGCGATATACACGCCACCCACAGCAGTTCGAAAGCCAGCTGCAGGCCGTATTACCGCACCTGGTCTATGTGCAACAGGTGGCCGACCGCTACGACGTCGCAGGCGAATTCGTGCTGCTGCCCTGGGTGGAAAGCCATTTCCGGCCGGTGCTCGCTCGCAAGCACCGGCCGGCCGGCATGTGGCAGATCATGCCGATGACTGCCGGTGCCATGGGGTTGCGTGTCGACGGCCACTACGACGGCCGTCTCGATGGTCCCGCCGCCACCAATGCCGTGATGAAACTGCTTGAGCAGTATCACGACCAGTTCCGCGACTGGCGGGTGGCCGACTACGCTTACAACGCCGGTGAGTTCACCATACGCAAAATCATCCGGACACATGGCATGCCGGCGGATCAGCCGGCCATTCCCCACTGGCCTGTGCGCAAGGTGACGCGCGAACACCTGACCAAGCTGCTGGCGATCGCTTGCGTGGTGCGCGAACCGGCGCGCTTCAATGTCAGCCTGCCCACGCTGCCGAGCGAGCAGCACCTGGTACAGACCGAGATATACCATTCGATGCCGATCGCGCGGGCGGCCAACCATGCCGGGATGTCGGTCGAGGCACTGAAACATCTCAACCCGGCGTTTCGCAGCAACATGATCGACGCCAGCGCTGCGTCGTACCTGATCCTGCCCGCCGGGCATGCCCGCCAGTTCCGCGATGCCCTGCTGGCACACGCCAGCAGCACCCATGGCGACGGCCTCCTGGACGGCGTGGGCGCCGCAACGGTCGGCTCGGCACCAGGCGAGAAGGTGGCGCGGAAGACCCACATCGTGAAGCGCGGCGAAAGCCTGTGGCAGATCGCCCGCAATTACTCGGTCAACGTCAGCCAATTGCAGCGCTGGAACCGTCTGGGCGGCCACGCGCTGAAGCCCGGCCAGGCGCTGATGGTAAGCGCACCGAACTAGACCCGACGCGCAAACAGCCATAGTCTTGCCGCAGGGGCCGACCTGTCCGCCCGGCCTCCTCGTTGCATCGCCCGCATGGCTCATCCTCGGGAGGGCGCATGGGATTCCTGCACGGCAAGCGTGCCCTGATCGTCGGCATTACCAACCAACGCTCGATCGCGTGGGGCATCGCCAATGCGATGTACCGCGAGGGTGCACAGCTCGCCTTCACCTGTCAGAACCAGCGACTGAAGGACCGGGTCGACGAAGCAGCCAACAGCTTCGGGTCGAACATCGTGTTGCCATGCGACGTTGCCGAAGACGCGCAGATCGACGACCTTTTCGTCGAACTCGCCCGGCACTGGAGGAACGACGGCTTCGACATCCTCGTGCATTCGGTCGGCTTCGCGCCGCGCGAAACCATCCAGGGTTCGTACCTCGACGGTCCGACCCGCGAGAACTTCGCCATCGCGCACGCCATCTCCAGCTACAGCCTGGCCGCATTGGCCAGGGCTGCACGTCCGATGATGGCCGGCCGCAACGGTGCGATTCTCACCGTGAGCCATCTCGGTGCCGAGCGCGCGCTATCCAGCTACGGCGTGATGGGTCCGGCCAGCCTGGAAGCGAACGTGCGCTACCTGGCATTCGACCTCGGCCCGGAAGGAACCCGCGTCAACGCGATCTCGGCCGGCCCGATCAGGACCTTGGCCGCCGCCGGCATCGCCGACTTCCGTAGGTTGCTCGACCACGTCAACGCGAATGCACCGCTACGCCGCAGCGTCACCATCGACGAAGTCGGCAACGTCGGCGCCTTCCTGTGTTCCGACCTGGCCTCGGGCATCACCGGCGAAGTCACCCATGTTGATGCCGGTTACAACATCCTGGGCATCGCCGGCGTCTGACCGTCCGACCAGTCCGTTGGCCACAAACGAAAAGGAGCGACCGCCGGCCGCCCCTTCTTTCGTGATGCCGGCTGCGCCAGGCAGCCAGCACTTACAACCGTTGCTGGTTGATCTTGATCTCGGCCTTTGCCTTGAGCTGGTCGATCAGCTCGCGCGTTGCTTCATAGCCATAGGCCTGGGCCATCTGCTGGCGCAGCGATTCACGCTGTTCCGGCAACACCTTGGACAAGTCGCCGTCCTGCACCCTGTCCACGGCCAGCAGTGCATAGGTGCCATCCAGCATGTCCACGGCGGCAAACTGCGGCTTGTCCGCCACCGGATGCGGCAACAGGAACGCCTGGGTCAGCAGCGGCGCCGGAATCTGCGCCTGCCGGACTGCCTCGTTCACGCTGGTGACGCTGGCACCCAGCGACTTCGCCACGTCCTCCATCGCCTCGCCCTTGCGCAGACGCGCCAGTGCCTCATCGGCCTGCTTCTTCTCGACGACAGCGGCGCGCTCGTCGAGGATCTTCTGCTGCACGTCGGCCCGAACTTCCGCGAGCGGCTTGGCGACCGCCGGCACATGCTGGTCGATATGGATCACCGCCGAATGATTGTTGCCCAGATCGACCAGGCCGGAATTGTTGCCCTGAACCAGCACGTCGTCACTGAACGCTGCGGCGACCAGCTTGGGGTTCGCGGCCATGCCTTCGCCGCCTTCACGCGAAAACAGCGGCGTGGTCTTGATCGGCAGCTTCAACGCAACCGAAGCCGGCTCCAGCGAAGTCGGATTCTGATAGGTGCTGTCGGACATCTTGCCAGCAACTTCGTTGTAGGTGCGGTCGCGATCGGCCGTCGTCGTTTCCTTGACCAGTTGGTCGCGCACTTCCTCGAACGGCTTGGATTCGCCACTGCGGATATCACGCAACCAGATGATGTGGTAGCCGTCCGACGACAGCACCGGCTTGGAGATCTGGCCTTTCTGCATCGCGAACAGGGCCGAATCAAAAGCCTCGTTGGTCACGCCCTTTTCCAGCCAGCCCAGCTCGCCACCCAAGCGACGGGAGCCCAGGTCCTGCGAGTCCTGTTCGGCCAGCTTGGCGAAGTCACCGGGATTGGCTTCCGCCGCGATCTTCTCGGCCTTGGCCAGGGCCGCCTTTTGTTGCTCCGGCGTGGCGTTGGCCGCCACGTTGATCAGGATATGCGAAACCAGCCGTTGCTCCGGTTGTACGAAGCGCTGTTTCTCGCTCGCATAGCGCTTCCGCAACTCGTCGTCGCTCGGTTCGGCGGCCAGCGGCAGGTCGGCGCCGACAACCTCGATATACTTCACCGAAACCTGCTCGGGGTTCATGTAGTTGGCCTGGTGCGCCTTGTACCAGGCTTCAATCTCGGCATCGCTGACCGCGTTGTTGTCCAGCGTGGGACGCGGCAACTGGAAGTAGCGCAGGTCGCGGCGCTGGGTCAGCAGTTTCAGGAAACGATCGAGCTGGGCATCGCTGGCGATGGTGGTGTCCTCGATCGCCGAGGGCAGCAACTGGATGGCCAACGACGAACGGATCTCGTTCTCGAACATCTCCGGCGTCTTGTACTGGCTGGTGAGCCACGCACGGTAGCTGGTTCCATCGAACTGGCCATTGACCTGGAAGGCAGGGATCGACGAGATGTAGTCGCGCATCGCCAGGTCCGACACCCGCAGGCCCCAGTCCGCGTTGGCCTGGAGCAGCAGCTGCTCGTCGACCATCCCGTCCAGGATGCGCAGCTTCGTCTCGTTCTTCTCGAAAACACTGGAATCGAAGTGCTCCCCCTGTTGCTCGGCTGCCTGCTGCCGCAACTGGTTCACCCGATCCTGGAAGGCGCGCTGGTCGATTTCGTGCTTGCCGACCTTCGCCACGAAGACATCGTCGCGCGACATGAAGTAACTCTCCATGCCGAACAGTGACATCGCGAAAACGCAAACGCCAAGAAGGATGATGGACGGCCATCCGTGCATCTTGTTACGCATTGCCAGCAGCATTGAGATCTTCCCGCAAGATGGTGAGGGCGCACTAGGCGCGTGGCGCGCGGAGGGTCAGGCCACCGCATTGGCGCGCGTCCGTCCAACGCACGACACGGACACGTGTTGCTTAAATGGCAAGGGCGCCACACGGGCGCCCTTGCGAACTGTGGCGGAGTGGACGGGACTCGAACCCGCGACCTCCGGCGTGACAGGCCAGCATTCTAACCGACTGAACTACCACTCCGCATTTTCTGGTGGGTGCTGTAGGGATCGAACCTACGACCACCGCCTTGTAAGGGCGACGCTCTACCGCTGAGCTAAGCACCCGAAACCAAGCGTTAGCCGCTTAGTTTAGGGCATCCTTGAGGGTCTTGCCAGCCTTGAAGGCAGGCACCTTCGAGGCCTTGATCTTGATCGCTTCATTGGTACGCGGGTTACGGCCGGTACGGGCAGCGCGCTTGCGCACAGTGAACGTACCGAAGCCCACCACCGAGACGTCCTCGCCTTTCTTCAACGACTTCTGCACGGTCTCGAAAAAGGCTTCGAGGGCACGACCGGCGTCGGCCTTGGTCAGCTCGGCTTTCTCGGCGATGGCATTGATCAGATCGGTTTTATTCATTGAAAAACTCCCTTATTCGGATTTCGTCAGTGCGGCCAGTCCGGAGACGAGACAGCACCGGCATGGATGGTTGGCTCTTGCCAGGGCCGTAACGCAACCCCGCATCGCTGCGCTGACATACAACGCCGGGACTGCGGTATCGCCTTTATACCAGTGCCTTGCCGGAATCCGCAACACAAGCCACAGCAACGTTTCCGGAAGATCCGCGGCTTGCGAAACCGCTTGCAAAACGAGCGCCAGGGGACTATGCGAAAACTTCGTCGACCGACGGCGAAAAAGCACAAAGTGCCCTGCCGCAGCAGGGCACTTTGACGGAAACCGGCAGGAAGGCGAACCGATCGAATCAGTGCGTCAGCGAGTGCCCTTCCGTCGGCTCACCGGCAACCGCGGCAGGAGCCGCATCCTTGGCCGGGTTCGGCTGCAGCGGGCGCTCCAGCGCGATATCCAGCACCTCGTCGATCCAGCGCACCGGATGGATCTCCAGCGACGAGGTGATGTTGGCCGGCATGTCCACAAGATCCTTCTTGTTGTCCTCGGGAATGATCACTGTGGTAATCCCGCCGCGATGCGCCGCCAGCAGTTTTTCCTTGAGGCCACCGATCGGCAGGACGCGGCCGCGCAGGGTGATCTCGCCGGTCATCGCCACTTCGGAACGCACCGCCACCTTGGTCAGCACGGAGACCAGCGCCGTGCACATGGCGATGCCCGCGCTGGGGCCGTCCTTCGGCGTGGCGCCTTCCGGCACGTGGATATGCACGTCGAGCTTCTGGTGGAACTCCGGATCGATGCCCAACTGGTCGGCGCGCGCGCGCACGACCGACAACGCCGCCTGGATCGATTCCTTCATGACGTCGCCAAGCTGACCGGTGTGCACCAGCCTGCCCTTGCCGGCCACCACCGAAGCTTCGATGCTGAGCAGTTCGCCGCCGACCTGCGTCCAGGCCAGCCCGGTGACCAGGCCAACCTCGTTCTGCAGTTCCTTGCGGCCGAAATCGAACCGGCGCACACCCAGGTACTGATCCAGGTTGGCCGAATCCACCTTGACCTTGCCGGTAGTGGCTTTCGCCTTGCCCTTGACCGCCTTCGCGGGCGACGCCTTCGCCTTGGCCTTCTTCACCTGGCCCAGGGTCAGTTCCTTGACCACCTTGCGGCAGATCTTGGAAATCTCGCGCTCCAGGTTGCGCACGCCCGACTCGCGCGTGTAGTAACGCACGATGTCACGCAATGCGTCTTCGGCAATGCTGAGCTCTTCCGGCTTCAAGCCATTCGCCTTGAGCTGCTTCGACAGCAGGTACTTCTGCGCGATGCCGAGCTTCTCGTCCTCGGTGTAGCCGGGGATGCGGATGACTTCCATGCGGTCGAGCAGCGGGCCGGGGATGTTCAGCGAATTCGCGGTGGCGATCCACATCACCTCGGACAGGTCCAGATCGACCTCGAGGTAATGATCGTTGAACGCGTGGTTCTGCTCCGGATCGAGCACCTCCAGCAGCGCCGATGACGGGTCGCCACGGAAGTCCATCGACATCTTGTCGATCTCGTCCAGCACGAACAGCGGGTTCTTGGTCCCGACCTTGTTGATGTTCTGCACGATGCGACCGGGCATCGAGCCGATATAGGTACGCCGGTGGCCGCGGATCTCGGCCTCGTCGCGCACCCCACCGAGACTCATGCGCACGAATTTCCGGTTGGTCGCCTTGGCGATCGACTGCCCCAGCGAGGTCTTGCCCACACCGGGCGGACCGACCAGGCACAGGATCGGCCCCTTCATCACCGATACGCGCTGCTGCACGGCGAGGTATTCCAGGATGCGGTCCTTGACCTTTTCCAGGCCGAAGTGGTCGGCGTCGAGCACTTCCTGCGCCAGCTGCAGATCCTTGCGCACCTTGCTGCGCTTCTTCCACGGCACGCCGACCAGCCAGTCGAGGTAGTTGCGCACCACGGTGGCCTCGGCCGACATCGGCGACATCTGCTTGAGCTTGCTGAACTCCTGCCGTGCCTTGGTCAGCACGGCCTTGGGCATGCCGGAGCCCTCGATCTTCTTCTGCAGTTCCTCGACTTCGTTCGGGCCATCCTCACTGTCACCGAGTTCCTTCTGGATCGCCTTCATCTGCTCGTTGAGGTAGTACTCGCGCTGGCTCTTCTCCATCTGCGACTTGACCCGGCCGCGGATGCGCTTCTCCACCTGCTGCAGGTCCATCTCGCCATCGACCAGGCCGATCAGCAGCTCCAGCCGCTGACCGACGTCGGCGGTCTCCAGCACCTTCTGCTTGTCGGCCATGCGCACGGACAAATGTGCAGCGATGGAATCGGCCACGCGCGACGGATCGTCGATGCCGGACAGGCTCGCCAGTACTTCCGGCGGCAGCTTGCGGCTCTGCTTGACCAGCTGTTCGAACAGCGAGATCAGCGTGCGCGAAACCACGTCGAGCTCACGTTCCTTGGCGTTGTAGACCGGTTCGATCACGCGCGAACGGGCGGTCAGCATGCCATCCTCTTCCTTGAAATCCTCGACCGCCACGCGCGACTGACCCTCGACCAGCACCTTGACCGTGCCGTCGGGCAATTTCAGCAGCTGCAGCACGCCGGCCAGCGTACCGACCTGGTGCAGGTCGGCGATCTCCGGATCGTCGATATCCGGGCTCCTCTGCGCGATCAGCAGGATCTGCCGCTCGCCTTCCATCGCGCGCTCCAGTGCACGCATGGACTTGTCGCGGCCGACAAACAACGGAATGACCATGTGCGGATAAACCACCACGTCGCGCAACGGCAACACCGGCAGAGCGTCCAGCGCAACAGGTAGGGGGGCGTTCTTGGCCATGAAAGAGGGGTCCCTCGGATTCGGATCTGGTTTCGTCCCGACACTGCGCCGGGCCTGTCAACTCGTCAAGTGGAGGCGACCGGGAGTCTACTCAAGGCAGGCGGGTCGCCAAAAACGGAACGGCCCCGGCGAAATCACCGGAGCCGTCGTCGCCGCAGATGGGACTGAAAGGTCAGGCAGCGTCGCTGCCATCACTTGCGACCCGTTGCTGCAGATTGCCGCGATAGATCAGATAGGGCTCGGCCTGACCTTCGATCACGGCGTCGTCCACTACCACCTTGCTGACATGCTCCAGCGACGGCAGCTCGTACATCGTATCCAGCAGTACCTGTTCCAGGATGGTGCGCAAGCCACGGGCGCCGGTCTTGCGCTTGAGCGCCTTGCGGGCAATCGCCTGCAGCGCCTCGGGGCGGAATTCCAGTTCCACCTCCTCCATCTCGAACAGCTTCTTGAACTGCTTGGTGACCGCATTCTTCGGCTCGGTGAGGATCTTCACCAGCGCCGCCTCGTCCAGCTCGTCCAGCGTGGCCACCACCGGCAGGCGCCCGACGAATTCCGGGATCAGGCCGAAGCGCACCAGATCGGCGGGTTCCACGTCGGCCAGCACCTTGCCCAGGTTCTCGGTGCGCTCCTTGCTGCGCACCTCGGCGGAAAAGCCGATGCTGGTGTTCTCGGACCGCTGCTGGATGACTTTTTCCAGACCGGCGAACGCGCCGCCGCAGATGAACAGGATGTTCTTGGTGTCGACCTGCAGGAATTCCTGCTGCGGATGCTTGCGTCCACCCTGCGGCGGCACCGAGGCCAGGGTGCCCTCGATCAGCTTCAGCAACGCCTGCTGCACGCCTTCGCCGGACACGTCGCGGGTGATCGACGGGTTCTCGCTCTTGCGCGAGATCTTGTCGATCTCGTCGATATAGACGATGCCCGACTGCGCCTTCTCGACGTCGTAGTCGCACTTCTGCAACAGCTTCTGGATGATGTTCTCGACATCCTCGCCCACGTAACCGGCTTCGGTCAGCGTGGTAGCGTCGGCGATCGTGAACGGCACGTTGAGCAGGCGTGCCAGCGTTTCTGCCAGCAGCGTCTTGCCCGAGCCGGTCGGGCCGATCAGCAGGATGTTGGATTTGCCCAGCTCGATGTCGTCGCTCTTCTGGCGCGACTCGATCCGCTTGTAGTGGTTGTACACCGCCACCGCCAGCGCCTTCTTGGCGCGGGTCTGGCCCACCACGTACTGATCCAGCGATTCACGGATCTCGCGCGGCTTCGGCAACTGGGTGCGCCCGGAGGCAGCCTTTTCTTCCAGTTCCTCGCGGATGATGTCGTTGCACAGCTCCACGCACTCGTCGCAGATGAACACGGACGGACCCGCGATCAGCTTGCGCACTTCATGCTGGCTCTTGCCGCAGAAAGAGCAATAGAGAATCTTGCCGCTGTCGCTGGAACGCCCCTGCCGGTCGTCGCTCATACTTTCGATCCCGCTGGTAAATCTGAGTGCGTCGCGAGAATAACACAGGGCCCCGCGTCTGCCTGCAGACGCGGAGCCCATCTCGCAACTCTAGGGTAAAACCTGGAAATCAGGCCGATTTAACCGTCTCGCCGGCGCGCTTGTCGAGCACCTCGTCGATCAGGCCATAAGTCTTCGCGTCGGCGGCGCTCATGAAGCGATCGCGCTCCATGTCCAGCTCGATCTTCTCGATCGGCTGGCCGGTATGCTGGACATACAGCCTGTTCAGGCGCTCGCGCACATACAGAATTTCGCGTGCCTGGATCTCGATGTCGGTCGCCTGGCCCTGCGCGCCGCCGGAAGGCTGGTGGATCATGATCCGCGAGTTCGGCAGGGCGAAACGCTTGCCCTTGGCACCCGCCATCAACAGGAACGAACCCATGCTGCAGGCCTGGCCGATGCACATCGTGCTGACGTTCGGCTTGATGAACTGCATGGTGTCGTAGATCGCCAGACCAGCGGTGACCGCGCCACCCGGGCTGTTGATGTAGAAGTTGATGTCCTTGTCCGGATTCTCCGACTCCAGGAACAGCATTTGCGCAACGATCACGTTGGCGACCTGGTCGTTGACTTCGCCGACCAGGAAGATCACCCGCTCCTTCAACAGGCGCGAGTAGATGTCATAGGAGCGCTCGCCGCGAGCCGTCTGCTCGACGACCATCGGTATCAAATTGAGGTTCTGGATCGGATCCATGGCCATGTTTGCAGCTCTCCGCTTGATGGGCCTGGCGCGATTGCTCAGGCGTTGACCGGGCGCATCACGTCGTCGAAGCTCAGGTCCTGCTGGGTGGTCTTGGCATGTTCCGCCACCCACTCGGCCACCTGGTCTTCCATCACGCGATTCTGCAACCCAGACATCAATTGGGGGTCGCCGTTGTAGAGTTCAATGACCTTTTCCGGCTCCTCATAGGTCGAAGCAATCGCCGCAAGCTGTTCGGCCAGGCGCTTGCGATCGATCTTGATCTCCTGCTTGCGGGCGATTTCACCCATCAGCAGGCCGGCAATCACCCGCTTGCGCGCGATCGGCATGGCGGCCTCGATCAACTGCGGCGGCGGCTGCTGGCCCTGCGGCACGCTGCCGGCGGCCATGTTGCGCGCCTCGGACTGCACCATCAGCTTCGGCACATCCAATTCGGCGTGGACAATAGACAGCTTCTCGGCAACCTCGGACTTCAGGCGCGCCATCAGCGCCGCCTTCAACTCACGCTCGAGGTTCGCGCGGACTTCCTTGCGGAACGTCTCCAGATCGCCGTCCGCGATACCGAACAACTTCGCGAACTCGGCGTCGACCTCGGGCAGCTTCGGCTCCTGCACCTTGAGGATGCTGAAGCTGACCTTGGCGCTCTTGCCAGCCAGCTGCGCGTTGCGGAAGTCTTCCGGGAAGGCAATCTCGGTCTCGAAGCTGTCATCCGCCTTGCGACCGGTCAGCGCCTCGTCCAGTGCCTTGAACAAGGTGCCTGAGCCCAGCACGCTGCCGGCACGCTCCAGGCCCTCGGCTGGGAAACGATAGTCGCCGGTTCCGGCCGAGTACTCGAACATCACGAAATCACCCTCGGCCGAGGCACGATCCACCTCGTCGAAGCTGCGACGCTGCTGGCGCAGAGTCTCCAGCATCTTGTCGATGTCGGCATCGGTCACCACCGCCACCGGGCGGTTGATCTCGAGCGCGGCTACGTCGACCAGCGGGAACTCCGGCATGATCTCGAACGTCGCGGTATAGGCGATTTCGCCGTTTTCCGGCCGGCCGGTGGTGTCGATCGCCGGGTTCGCGATGGGCTGCAGCTTCTCTTGCGCCACCGCCTCGCGCAGCGTGCTGCCGATCAGGTCGGACAGCACTTCGCCACGGACCTGGTCGCCGAAACGCTGCTTGATTACCGTCGTCGGCACCTTGCCTGGGCGGAAACCCTTCAGACGAACCGTGCGGCCCATTTCCGCAATGCGCGCGCTCACCTGCGTCTCGAACCGCTCCGCGGGAAATTTCACCGTGAGCTTGCGCTCGAGCGTGCCGATGTTCTCAACCGAAACCTGCATGACGTCTCCTGGTACTACCTGATGTTGTGGGCCTGCCACAGGCGCCATGGCGGCCGTGCCGCCCGAAAAACAAAGAAAACCAGCGGGGCATGGTGCGAAAGGGGGGACTCGAACCCCCACGGGGTTAACCGCCAGAACCTAAATCTGGTGCGTCTACCAATTCCGCCACTCTCGCCTTGCCATCCTCGCCAAACGCGCGTAACCACCGGATTCTCAACCCGATTGTCACTCGCCGGAGTCGTCCGGCGAGCGCCTCGACCCCCTGCGGTCACGCCCATCGTCTAAGTCGATGATTCGCTTACACGAAAGCGGGCCATTTTACGGTCGCACGACCTTGCAGCACAAGCGCTGGGGCGATGTCGAACCGCGCCATCGCCGACCTGCTCCGCCGCCGTTCCGCCTACGCAAAACAAAACGCCGATCGCAGGCGATCGGCGTTTTGTCGATTGGTGGGCCGTGAAGGATTCGAACCTTCGACCAATTGATTAAGAGTCAACTGCTCTACCAACTGAGCTAACGGCCCAGGAAACCTGGGTTTGAAACTGGGGTGGATGATGGGATTCGAACCCACGACAACCGGAATCACAATCCGGGACTCTAACCAGCTGAGCTACATCCACCATCGACCTGATACTGGTGCGCCAGACAGGACTCGAACCTGCAACCGTCGGCTTAGAAGGCCGATGCTCTATCCGGTTGAGCTACAGGCGCAGTCACTGCAGGTAGAACGTGTCGCTGGTCGGGGTAGAGGGATTCGAACCCCCGACTTTTGCGTCCCAAACGCAACGCTCTACCAGACTGAGCTATACCCCGCTTTCGAACCACCGGCCATGCCGCCACCGGAGCCTTGAAATGTTACGGGTGCCGCCTCGCTCAGTCAATCCGTATCGAAGCACACCTTGTGTTTCTTGAACCTTTGTTTTCGCCGGGAGTCCTGCAGCGCAGACTTCCTGTTGAAAACAAAACGGGGTGCAAGCACCCCGCCTCGCAGAATAAAAATGGTGCGCCCGGAGAGATTCGAACTCCCGACCACCTAGTTCGTAGCCAGGTACTCTATCCAACTGAGCTACGGGCGCACTAAAAACCTTTTTCCCCATCGCCAGAATGTCTGGGCATTGAGGCGGTGAAGCAAGAAGCGGAATTATTCAGACTCCGCCCGCTTGCGTCAACCCTTTTCGTAAAATTTCTTCACCGAATTTTTCACGCCCGGCAAATAAAGCCTGCGGCGCGGCAGTCCCACAAACACCACGTACGTGCATGGCGACAGGGTCGCCCCACGCACACGCGAAAAGGGCGGCCAGTGACCGCCCTTTTCCATTGCAACGGTATGGCCGTCCAAACCGCGATCAGTTTTCCAGACCGGTCCGGCTCTGCGGCGCGGGGTCGCCGACCTTGCCGACGGTCGAACCCGTATCGCTCTTCGGTGGCGGTGGCGGTGGTGTGGCTCCGGTCGAGGCGTTCTTCGTCCAGTCGGCGGGTGGCCCGGGTACGCGACCGGCCATGATGTCGTCGATCTGATGTGCGTCGATCGTCTCGTACTGCAGCAAGGCCTCGGCCATGGCATGCAGCTTGTCGAGATTCGCAGTCAGCAGCTCTTTGCTGCGCGCATAGGCACGATCGAGGATGCCACGCACGACTTCATCGATCTTGCTGGCGGTCTCGTTGGAGATGCTCTTGTGCTGGGTTACCGAACGACCCAGGAACACCTCATCCTCGTCCTCGCCGTAGGTGATCGGGCCGAGCTCGTCGGACAGGCCCCACTTGGTGGCCATGTTGCGTGCCATCTTGGTGGCCCGCTCGATGTCGTTGGACGCGCCGGTAGTGACCTTGTCGGCACCGAAGATCAATTCCTCCGCCACCCGGCCGCCGTACAGCGAACACAGCTGCGACTGGATCGCCACGCGGTTGATGCTGTACTTGTCGCCTTCCGGCAGGTACATGGTGACGCCCAGCGCGCGCCCGCGCGGGATGATCGTGACCTTGTAGACCGGATCATGCTCCGGCACCAGCCGACCGACGATGGCATGGCCGGCCTCGTGATAGGCGGTGAGCTTCTTCTCGTCCTCGCTCATCGCCATCGAGCGACGCTCGGTACCCATCAGGATCTTGTCGCGTGCCTTGTCCAGATGGCTCATGCGCACTTCGCGCGCGTTCTCGCGCGCGGCGAACAACGCCGCCTCGTTGACCAGGTTGGCCAGGTCGGCGCCGGAGAAGCCGGGCGTGCCGCGCGCGATGGTCATCGCGTTGACGTCGCTGGCGGTCGGCACCTTGCGCATGTGAACCTTGAGGATCTGCTCGCGGCCGCGCACGTCGGGCAGGCCCACCACGACCTGGCGGTCGAAACGGCCCGGGCGCAGCAGCGCCGGATCCAGCACGTCGGGACGGTTGGTCGCGGCGATCACGATGATGCCTTCGGTACCTTCGAAACCGTCCATCTCGACCAGCAACTGGTTCAGCGTCTGCTCGCGTTCGTCATGACCGCCGCCCAGGCCGGCGCCGCGATGGCGGCCGACCGCGTCGATCTCGTCGATGAAGATGATGCACGGCGCATGCTTCTTGGCCTGCTCGAACATGTCGCGCACGCGGCTGGCGCCGACGCCGACGAACATTTCGACGAAGTCGGAACCGGAGATCGCGAAGAACGGCACCTTGGCCTCGCCGGCGATCGCTTTCGCCAGCAGGGTCTTGCCGGTGCCCGGCGGGCCGACCATCAGCACGCCGCGCGGAATCTTGCCGCCCAGCTTCTGGAAACGGCCCGGATCGCGCAGGAACTCGACCAGCTCGCCGACCTCCTCCTTCGCCTCGTCGCAGCCGGCAACGTCGCTGAAGTTGACCTTGATCTGGTCCTCACCCTGCAGCTTGGCGCGCGAACGGCCGAAGCTCATTGCCCCGCGCCCGCCGCCACCGGACTGCATCTGGCGCATGAACCAGATGAACACGCCCACGATCAGCAGCACCGGCAGCCAGCTGATCAGCAAGCCGAGCAGCGAGAAGCCCTCGGATGGATCCTGACGGACTTCGACGCCCTTGTCCTGCATCTGCTTGACCACCTCATTGGTGGAGAAGCCGAGCATCGGGGCAACCGTGCGGAACGCGCTGCCATCCTTCAGCTTGCCGCTGATGGTGGCCGGCTGGTCGGCGCTGATCGTGGCGGTGGCGACGTTGCCGTTGTCGACACTCTGCACGAACGAGCTGTAAGGCAGCTCGGACGAGGTCGCGCCACGCGGATTGAAGCTCTGGAACACGGTGAACAGGACCACCGCGATGATCACCCAGAGCAACACATTTTTTGCTGTTTCATTCATGCACGGTTCTCGCCGGTGACGCCAGTGGCGGGCTTGCGGCCCACCGCCAGCGCATATACCTCACGCGAACGTGCGCGCGAGGCCTTGGGTTTACGCATCGTTACGCGGGTGAAGTCCGCGCGCAAGCTGCGCAAGTAATCGTCAAAGCCGACTCCCTGGAACAACTTGATCAGGAACGAACCGCCCGGCTTGAGCCACTGCCGGCTGAAATCCAGCGCCAACTCGGCCAGATCCATGGCCCGGATCTGGTCGGCCAGTGCCACACCACTCATATTGGGGGCCATATCGGACAGTACAAGATCCACCCTGAGTCCTTCCAGCCGTGACTCCAACTCGCGCAGCACCGATTCCTCGCGGAAGTCGCCTTCCAGGAAGTCCACTCCGGCGATGCTCTGCATCGGCAGGATGTCCAGTGCGAACACCTTGCCGCTGTCGCCCAGCCGGTTGCGCACCAGCTGCGACCAGCTGCCCGGCGCCGCGCCGAGGTCGACCACGTTGATGCCCGGCTTCAGCAGGTGGTCGCGTTCGATCAGTTCCTCCAGTTTGTACACCGCACGCGAACGCAAGCCCTCGGCCTGGGCTTTCTTCACATATTCATCATTGAAGTGTTCGCGCAGCCAGACTGCGCTGCTCTTGCTGCGGGCCATGTCGTCACAGTCGCCGATTGGGGAACGGGATGGCGCATGATACCCTTTGCCGTTCACTGACCGCGAATCGAGCACCAGCGCATGGCCCTTTCCTCCTCGCAGATCCGCTACCTGCGCAGCCTCGCCCATGACCTGAGCCCGGTGGTCCTGCTTGGCAACAAGGGCGCCACCGCAGCCGTGGTCAAGGAACTGGACCAGGCGCTGGGCATCCACGAACTGGTCAAGGTGAAGCTTTCCGGTGGCGACAAGGATGAACGGCAGGCCCAGATCGACGTGCTGACCACGGGCACCGCGGCCGAAAAAATCCACCAGATCGGCCATGTCGTCGTGCTGTTTCGTCGCAACGCCGACGAGCCGAAGATCGCCCTGCCACGCTGATGGACCTGTCGCTCGAACGCCCCGAAGGTTATCTCTATGTGCGCCGCGTCGGCGCGCGTGGGGTCACCCTGATCGATCGCGAGCTCACCAGCAGTTTCCTGCTGGCGCCCGATCGGGCGATCGAGAACTGGCCGGTGAGCGCCGCCGATACGCTGGACGCCAGCCACGTCGAGGCCCTGCTGGCGTTGCAACCCGAACTGGTGCTCCTGGGCACCGGCGAGCGCCAAGTGTTTCCGGCCGCCGCATTCATGGCCGGTTTCCTGCGCAAGGGCATCGGCATCGAAGTGATGGACAACGCCGCCGCCGCACGCACCTACAACCTGCTGGCCGGTGAAGGGCGCCGGGTCATCGCCGGATTCATCCTGCCGCCGGCCTGATCGTCGGCACGGCGCGATCCCGATCAATCAACGCCGCCGTCAACGCGGCGGCAGATAGCCCAGCGGGTCGACCGGATTGCCATCCTTGCGAATCTGGAACTCCAGCTCGTTGCGGGTACTGCCGGTCGAACCCATCTCGGCGATCTGCTGACCACCGCTGACCCGTTGGCCTTCCTTGACCAGGCGCTTGCGGTTGTGACCATAAGCGGACAGGAAGCTGTCGTTGTGCTTGATGATCACCAGTTCGCCGTAGCCGACCAGGCCGTTGCCGCTGTACACGACCACACCATCGGCGGCAGCACGCACCGGGTCGCCGGACTTGCCCGCGATCTCGATGCCGGGAATCGCGTCACCACTCTGGAAACGGCCAGCCAGGCTACCATCGGCCGGCCAGCGCCATTGCACGCCGCTGACCGCACGTGAAGCCCCGGCTGCCACCGGCGCCGGTGGCGGCATGGTCGCCGGCGCCACAGCCGGTACACCCGCTACCGGAACCACGGTCGTCGCCGTGGCAGCGACGACTGGTGCGGCAGACTTTGCCGGCGGTGGCGCGGTCGCCAAGGGCGCAGCCGGCACGCTCGCAGACGCTGCCGCAGACGTCCCGGCTGGCGCTGTCACCGGCTCGAATACCGGTGCGGTCGCCACTGGCGTACCGCCCGCGTGGCTTGGCGTGGCAGCCACCGGTGCGGCCGCGCCCTTCGTCGGCGGTGAAAGGGTCAGTCGCTGTCCCGGCCAGATCGTGTATGGCGCGGCGACTCCGTTCCATTGCGCCAGATCACGGAAGTCCACGCCCTTGCGGAACGCGATCGAGTACAGCGTGTCGCCCTTCATCACCGCATAGCTGCCACCGGGAATCGGTGTGCGGGCCGGTACCGCCGCGCCGGCGGCAGGGTGGTGGTCGTAATAGCCGCCGGCCGCCGGTTCCACCACGACCGAACTGCGCATGGTGCCGCAAGCGGCAAGCAGCACGGTCACAGCCAGAGTTGCGCACCACTGAAGATATCGATCCATGCGCACCAGCATACCGAGGCGGGCAGTCTTTTTCATGCGACGTCGCTCCCCCGGACAGCGCCGCTCAATGCAGCCAGAACCACCACACCAGCAGCAGGGCCAGCGCGACCAGCGCGGCCCAGCCGATCCATTCGACGTACTTGTGCAGGATCCGCTCGGCGCGTTCGCCGAACAGGCGGATCAACAACGCCAGCAACCACACGCGCTTGCCGCGGCCGAGCCCAATGCAGGCCAGGAACGGCAGGATCGGCACGCCGATGATGCCGCAGGCCCAGGTGACGAACTTCATCGGCACCACCGGCTGCAACGCGGCCAGGATCAGCACGCCGTACATGCCCCAGTGATGCTCGACCATCTGCCTGCTCAAGGTCGCCACGCCCTGCTCGATCGGGGCCAGCAGGTGCAGCGTGTCAAGTACCGGCCGCAGCGCATGGAACGCCCAGTGGCCCAGCACGTAGCCCACCAGCGCGCCCAGCAGCGAGAACAGCAGGCTGATGTTCGCGAAGAAGAACGCCTTGTGCCGCTTGCCCAGCATCATCGGCGCCAGCATCACTTCCGGCGGAATCGGGAAGATGAACGACTCCACGAAACTCAGCCCGGACAGGTAATACAGCGCCCTTGGCTCGCGTGCCCAGCTCAGCGCACGCGCATAAAGTGCCCCGAACAGACGCATCAGCCGATCCCGCCCAGCAGCGGCACGAAACTGACCGCGCCCAGTTCCTCCTGGATGAAGTCGCCCTGGCCGTCGCCGCGCATGCGGATCAGCGTCTGCCGGCTGGGCGAGCCGACCGGCGCCACCAGCACGCCGGTGGGGCTGAGCTGGTCGAGGATGCGGGTGGGAATGGTGTCGCCGGCGGCGGTGAGGATGATCGCGTCGAACGGCGCCTCGTCCGGCCAGCCGAGCTTGCCGTCGTCGTAGCGCGAACGCAGGTTGGTAAGACCGAGCTGGCGGAAACGTCGGCGCGCCTGGCGCAGCAGGGCCTCGATCCGCTCCACCGTGAACACCTGCGGCACCAGCGCGGCCAGCACCGCCGCCTGGTAGCCGGAGCCGGTGCCGATCTCCAGCACCTTCTGCGGAATGCCGAACTCGATCAGCGCCTCGGTCATGCGCGCCACCACCCACGGTTGCGAGATGGTCTGGCCGTGGCCGATCGGCAGCGCGTCGTTCTCGTAAGCGCGCGAATGCAGCGCCTGGTCGATGAAGTGGTGGCGTGGCAGGTTGCGGATCACCTCGATCACGCGCAGATCGCGGATACCGCCATCTTTCAGGGTCGCCGCGAGGCGATCGCGTGCGCGCTGCGAGGTCATCCCCTCGCCCTTCAGGTCCGCGGCAGGCAATGGATACATGGTCATGGCTCAGGCCGCCTCGTCGTTGCTGGTCCGGCTCACCGCCATCGCGTCGCTCAACGGCTGCATCCAGCTGCTGACCTTCTCCAGCGCCTGGAACCGGGTCAGGTCGACATGGATCGGCGTGACGGAAACAAAGCCGCGCCGCACGGCATTGAAATCGGTGCCGGGACCGGCATCGTCCACCTCGCCGGCCGGACCGATCCACCAGATCGGCCGCCCGCGCGGATCGGTCTGTGCGATGCACGGCGCGGAGCGGTGACGCCGCCCCAGCCGGGTGACCTCGAAGCCTTCGATCTCCGCCCACGGCCGATCCGGCACGTTGACGTTGAGGATGGTGTCGGCCGGCAGCGGATCGACCAGCAGGCGCTGCATCAGCAGCAGGACCGCTTTCGCCGCCGAGTCGTAATGCTCGCCCTTGTGGTCATGGCTGACCAGCGACACCGCGATCGCCGGCAGTCCCAGGAAACGCCCCTCCATCGCCGCCGACACTGTGCCGGAATAGATCACGTCGTCGCCGAGGTTCGCCGAATTGTTGATGCCGGACACGACCATGTCGGGCTCTTCGTCCAGCAACCCGGCCAGCGCCAGGTGCACGCAATCGGTCGGCGTACCGGCGACGCGGTAGTAGCCGTTGCCCATCGGCAGCACGCGCAACGGCGCATCGAGAGTAAGCGAATTGCTGGCCCCGGAACGATCGCGATCGGGTGCCACCACCGTCACCTGGGCCACTTCGCCGAGGCGCTCGGCAAGCACGCGGATGCCAGGTGCATCCACGCCATCGTCGTTACTGACCAGAACTCGCATGATGCTCCGTCGAAAGCTGACTGCGGGCGCGCCCTTCGTCTCACGACAGCGCACCTTACATTCCCTGAAGTCTACCGGAGCGTGCCGCCGGTTTCACGTCGATTGTGTGCCGTCCGCGCCCATTCGCCGCGGGCGTTCGGCTTTGGTTAGCATGGATGGATGAAGCGCCGCGCACCCGCACCGATCAACGACGACGACAGCCGCCTGTTCCGCGAAGCGATCGGCGACGTGCGTCCGCTCGCCCCGACGCCGCCACCGCCGGCAACCGCGAAACCCGCACCGCACCCGCACATGCTGGAAGCGGACGAAGCCGCGGTACCCGGGGAGTTGCTGGACATGGCGTTCGACCCGGCCGTGCTCGAGGTGGGCGAGGAACTGGGTTACCTGCGCGACGGCTATCCGCCGAAGCTGCTGCGCCAGCTCAAGCGCGGCCAGTTCAGCGTGCAGGACGATCTCGACCTGCACCAGATGAACGCCGCTGCCGCACAGGCCAGCATCATCGCCTTCCTGGCCGAGGCGAAACAGCACGGCCTGCGCTGCGTGCGCATCGTGCACGGCAAGGGCCTGCGCTCGAAAGCCGCCGGACCGGTACTGAAGGGCCTCACCGACCGCATGCTGCGCCGGCGCGACGACGTGATCGCGTTTGCCTCCGCGCGACCGGCCTTGGGCGGCACCGGCGCGGTGATCGTCCTGCTCAAGGGCTGAGTGCAGGCGCGCACCCGGCGCGCGAATGCGCTTATCGATGCGAGATCAAAGGCATCGCGCGCGATAAAGGAGGTCCCTTGTGGGCAGGCCGCGCTCCTATACGATCGAGGCCAGTTCGCGCACCACCACCGTGGCATACGCGCCGGCCGGCAACTCGAACGACAGTTCCAGCGCGTCGTCGCCCTGCCAGTGCCAGCGCAGGTCCTTCGGCAGCAGCCGCAGCGGTCGACGTTCCTGATCCATCCGCGCCGCCGCCAGGCCGGCGGCCAGGTCGTCGTACGCCGCGCCGATCTCGCGCTCCAGCGCGCCCGCTTCGCCCTGGCTCGGCGGCTCGCCCTGTCCCCACAACGGACCGGACGGATGGATGTCGGCACGGGCCAGCCGTTCGGCCAGCAGTTCGGTGAACGGTTCCGGCCCGAACCACGAGCGCGAACCGGCCAGCGACCAGATCTCGCCATCCAGCGGGCTGTCCCAGGCGCCGCGTTCGACCCGTGCCGCCAGTACGCTGTTGAAGATCTGCGAGCGCGCCGCCGACAGCAGGAACGAACGCTTGTCGCGATCCACCCGACGCCCGCCGAACATCGCCCGCGCCTGCGCCACGTTGCCGCCCTCGCGGCCGAAGCGCTGCTCGCCGTAGTAATTCGGCACGCCGCGCGCGGCGATCTGCGTCAGCACCTGTTCGGCCGCCGCGCGGTCGCCGTGCACCTCGCGCAGCACGAGTACGAAACGGTTGCCGCGCAACGCGCCGCGCTTCAGCTTGCGCGAATGCCGCGTCGCCGCCAGCACTTTCACTTCCGCGTGCGGAAACGCCGACCAGTCCGGATCGGGCTTGCCGGCCAGTTGCACCGAGAACGTCTGCCGGGTCACCGCATGGCGATCCTTCATGCCCGCATAGCCCACCGCGACTTGCGGGACACCGGCGAATTTCGCCAGCTCGCGGGCGACCCAGTCGGTATTCGCGCCGCGCTTTTCCACCCACAGCAAGGCGTGCTCGCCGGTACCGTCGGCGTCGTAGCCGAGAATCTCCTCGACCTGGAAATCCTCCGGCGCGCTGCGCAACCGCGCCTGCAGCGGCGGGACGCCGTAGGCCCACGGCAGCGGGGCCTGGGCAAGTTCGGATTCGGACATGGCACTCCACCGGCCGCACCGGCATTCGGGTCAGGCCGGCATCACATCAGAAAGATGGTGGCCAGGCCAAGGAAGATGAAGAAACCGCCGCTGTCGGTCATCGCGGTGATCAGCACGCTGGAGCCCAGCGCCGGGTCGCGGCCGAACTTCGTCATCAGCACCGGGATGCCGACGCCGGCGAACGCGGCCAGCAGCAGGTTCAGCGTCATCGCCGCGGTCATCACCAGACCCAGCGAGAGGCTGTCATACAGTAGCCACGCCACGATGCCGATCACGCCGCCCCAGATCAGCCCGTTCAGCAGCGACACGGTCAATTCCTTGCGCCACAGCCGCTTCGCGCTTTCGGCGGTGATCTGGTTCAACGCCAGCGCGCGCACGATCATGGTGATGGTCTGGTTGCCGGAGTTGCCGCCGATGCCGGCCACGATCGGCATCAGCGCGGCCAGCGCCACCAGCCGCTCGATCGAGCCCTCGAACAGGCCGATCACGCGCGAGGCGATGAATGCGGTGACCAGGTTGATCGCCAGCCACGACCAGCGGTTCTTCAGCGAGGCCCATACCGAGGCGAAGATGTCCTCCTCCTCGCGCAGGCCGCCGCGGCTGAGCGCTTCGCTCTCGCCTTCCTCGCGGATCACGTCGACCATCGCGTCGATGGTGATGCGGCCGATCAGGTGGCCGCGCTCGTCGACCACCGGCGCCGTCACCAGGTCGTAGCGCTCGAATGCCTGCGCCACGTCATAGGCGTCGTCGGTGGGGTGGAAGGTGTTGACGTCCGGCGCCATCACCGCGCTGACCATCTTCTCCGGCGGGTTCACCAGTAGCCAGTGCAGCGGCAGCACACCGGTGAGCAGGTTGTCATGGTTGATCACGAACAGCTTGTCGGTCTGCGCCGGCAGCTCGTCCCAGCGGCGCAGGTAGCGCAGCACCACTTCCAGACTGACGTCCTCGCGGATGGTGACCATCTCGAAGTCCATCAGCGCGCCCACCTGGTCGTCCTCGTAGGACAGCGCCGACTGCACCTGCTCGCGCTGCTGCGTGTCCAGGCTCGCCATCAGCTCCGGCAGCATCGCGGTCGGCAGATCCTCGACCAGGTCGGCCAGCTCGTCCGCGTCCAGCGGCTCGACTGCGGCGAGGATCTCGTGGCGGTCCATGTCCGCGATCAGCGATTCGCGCACCGCGTCGGACACCTCCAGCAGGATGTCGCCGTCGCGATCGGCCTTGACCAGCTGCCAGACCGCCAGGCGGTCGTCCAGCGGCAGCGATTCGAGGATGAAGGCGATGTCGGCCGGGTGCAGCTCGTCCAGCTGCCGGCGCAATTCGGCCTGCGATTCGGCCGGCAGCGGGCTCTCGTCGTCGTGCCGGCGCAGCACCTCGACGATGGCTTCGAGCTGGTCGTGCAGCCGGCTTGCGGCGCTGCGGGCTTCTACTTCGCTCACGCGCGCTCCAGCAGGACGCACGCCTGCGCGGCGATCCCCTCGCCCCGGCCGCAGAAGCCGAGTTTTTCGGTGGTGGTGGCCTTGACACTGATGCGACCGATCTCGCTGTCCAGGTCGGCGGCGAGGTTCTCGCGCATCGCCTGCGCGTGCGGGCCGACCTTCGGCGCCTCGCCGATCACGGTGATGTCGGCATTGCTCAATGTGTAGCCATGTTGCGCCATCAGCATCGCCGCATGGCGCAGGAACTGGCGGCTGTCGGCATCGCGCCAGCGCTCGTCCGACGGCGGAAAGTGCTGGCCGATGTCGCCCAGCGCCAGCGCGCCGAAGATCGCGTCGCACAGCGCATGAATCACCACGTCGCCGTCCGAATGCGCCATCACGCCGCGACGATGCGGCACGCGCACGCCGCCCAGGGTGACGTGGTCGCCCTCGCCGAATGCATGCACGTCGAAACCCTGGCCTATGCGCATCATGCTGTCCTTGAAAGCAGGAACTCGGCCAGCGCAAAGTCCGCCGCCGTGGTTACCTTGATGTTGTCCTCGGCACCTTCGACCAGCAACGGCGCGAAGCCGGCCAGCTCCATCGCCATCGCCTCGTCGCTGACGTTCACGCCGCACCGTGCCGCATCGCGCAGCGCCACCGCCAGTTGACCACGCCGGAACATCTGTGGCGTGAAGGCGCGCCAACGCAGGTCGCGCGGCTCGGTCGACTCGCTGCGGCCTGTCGCATCCGCCCGCTTCAGCGTGTCGCGCAGCGGCGCGCCCAGCAGGCCTCCGTCAGCCGCACTGGCCAGTTCGATCAACTTGCCGATATCGGCCAGCCGCACGCACGGTCGTGCGGCGTCGTGCACCAGCACGAAATCATCCGCGCCCACCGACGCGGGCAAGGCGTCGATCCCGGCCAGCACCGAATCGCTGCGCTCGGCCCCGCCCATCGCAGTCAGCACCGGCTTGCCGTTGAGCGTGTCGATGCCGGACCAGTGCGCATCGGCCGCGGCCAGGGTCACCAGCAGGCCGGCGATCCGCGGATGCGCGGCGAGCCGCTCCAGCGTGTGCGCGATCAGCGGCCGTCCAGCCAGCGGCAGGTATTGTTTCGGGCAGTCGCCGCCAACCCGGGTGCCGCGCCCCGCGGCCGGCACCACGCACCACAACGTCGGCGCGCTCATGGCGATCCGGCAGGCGTGGCGGGTGGTGGCGGCGGCAGCGAGCTGGCGGCGCGGGCCGGAGGCTCGACCACCTGGTAGAACACTTCGCCCGGCTTGATCAGCCCCAGTTCGGTGCGCGCACGCGCCTCGACCGCCTGGTCACCGTGCTTGAGGTCCAGCACGTCGGCACCAACCGCCTGGTTGCGCTGCAACAGCTTCGCGTTCTCGTCGGTCTGCTTCTTCACCGCTACGCGCAAGCCGTCCACTTCGTGCATGCTGCCGCTGCCGGTCCACAGCTTCAGCTGCAGTCCGATCAGCAGCAGGATCAGAATCAGGGCGATCCAGCGCAGCATGGGTGGCCGTTCAGCCCGGCAGGCGGGTCAGGTTCGGGAAGGCGTCGCGACCGGCGTAGCGCGCGGCCGAACCCAACGCCTCCTCGATGCGCAGCAGCTGGTTGTACTTCGCCACGCGGTCGCTGCGGCACAGCGAGCCGGTCTTGATCTGGGTCGCCGTGGTGGCCACCGCGATGTCGGCGATGGTGGTGTCCTCGGTCTCGCCGGAGCGATGCGAGATCACCGCCGAATACTTCGCCGCGTCGGCCATCGCGATCGCTTCCAGCGTCTCGGACAGCGTGCCGATCTGGTTCACCTTGATCAGGATCGAATTGGCGATCTTCTTCTCGATGCCTTCGCGGAAAATCGCGGGGTTGGTGACGAACAGGTCGTCGCCGACCACCTGCACGCGCTCGCCGATCGCGTCGGTCAGCAGCTTCCAGCCGTCCCAGTCGCCTTCGGCCATGCCGTCCTCGATGGTGACGATCGGGTACTGCTTCGCCCAGCCGGCCAGCAGGTCGACGAACTGCGCCGAGCTGTACTGCTTGCCTTCGCCGGCGAGGTCGTACTTGCCGTTCTTGTAGAACTCCGAGCTGGCCGCGTCGAGACCGAGCAGGATCTCGCTGCCGACCTTGTAGCCGGTCTTGCCGATTGCTTCCAGGATGGTGTCGATCGCCTCGACGTTGGAGCGCAGGTTCGGCGCAAAGCCGCCCTCGTCGCCCACCGCGGTGCTGAGGCCGCGGCCATGCAGCACGCTCTTCAAGGCATGGAAGATTTCCGCACCGGCGCGCAGCGCCTCGGCGAAGCTCGGCAGGCCGACCGGCAGGATCATGAACTCCTGCACGTCGACGTTGTTGTCGGCATGCGCGCCGCCGTTGATGATGTTCATCATCGGCACCGGCAGGGCGCCGGGCTTGCCGTTCGACAGGTAGCTCCACAGCGGCTCGCCGCGCGAAACAGCCACGGCATGCGCCGCCGCCATTGACACGCCGAGCAACGCGTTCGCACCGAGCTTGCCCTTGTTCGGCGTGCCGTCCAGTGCGATCAATTTTGCATCCAGGCCTTTCTGGTCGGCCGCATCGAAACCCTTCAGCGCATCGGCGATCGTGCCGTTGACGTTGGCCACCGCGTTCTTCACGCCCTTGCCGCCGTAACGCAACTTGTCGCCGTCGCGCAGCTCGACCGCCTCGCGTGAACCGGTGGACGCGCCGCTGGGCACCGCGGCGCGACCGAAGCCGCCGCCGGCCAGGGTGACTTCGGCTTCCAGCGTGGGGTTGCCGCGCGAGTCGAGGATTTCACGGGCGTGGATGCGGGTGATCTGGGTGCTCATGCGGTGTCCGTCAGTCGAGTGTTGGCGTTCTTGTAGGAGCCCGCTCGCGGGCGATGCTCCTGATTGGGATGGCAAGAAAAGCATCGCCCGCGAGCGGGCTCCTACAACGGCAGGTCCTGTTCGAGGAAACCGTGCCGCTTGGTCACGGCATCCAGCTCCAGCAGGGTTTCCAGCAGCGCCTCCATCTTGCCCAGCGGCCACGCGTTCGGGCCATCGCTGAGCGCCTTGCTGGGATCGGGATGCGTCTCGGCGAACAGGCCGGCCACGCCGACCGCCACCGCCGCACGCGCCAGCACCGGCACGAACTCGCGCTGGCCGCCGGAGCTGGCACCCTGCCCGCCCGGCAACTGTACCGAATGGGTGGCATCGAACACGACCGGGCAACCGGTTTCGCGCATCACGCTGAGCGAGCGCATGTCCGACACCAGGTTGTTGTAGCCGAAGCTGGCGCCGCGCTCGCACACCATGATGTCGTCGTTGCCGACGGCCTTGGCCTTGGCCACCACGTGCTTCATGTCCCACGGCGCCAGGAACTGGCCCTTCTTGATGTTCACCGGCTTGCCGGCGCGCGCCACCTTCTGAATGAAGTCGGTCTGCCGGCACAGGAAGGCCGGCGTCTGCAGCACGTCGACCACCGATGCCACCTCATCCATCGGCGTGTACTCGTGCACGTCGGTGAGCACCGGCACACCGATCTGCCGCTTCACTTCGCCGAGGATGCGCAGGCCTTCTTCCAGCCCCGGCCCGCGGAAGCTCTCGCCGGAGGAACGGTTCGCCTTGTCGAAGCTGGACTTGAAGATGAAGTGGATGCCGAGCCGGCCGGTGATTTCCTTCAACGTGCCGGCGGTGTCCAACTGCAGTTGCTCGGACTCCACCACACACGGGCCGGCGATCAGGAACAGCGGGCGGTCCAGTCCGATCTCGAAGCCGCAGAGTTTCATGCCACGTGCTCCCTGGCCAGCTTCTCGCTGTCGCGCACGGCCTTGAACTCGCGCGCGGCGTGCACGAAACCGATGAACAACGGGTGGCCGTCGCGCGGGGTCGAGGTGAACTCCGGGTGCGCCTGGCAGCCAAGGAACCATGGATGCTGTTGCCGCGGCAATTCGACGATCTCGACCAGCAGGTCGTCCATCGACTTGCCGGAGATCACCAGGCCCAAGTCCTCGAACGGCTGGCGGTAGCGGTTGTTGAACTCGTAGCGGTGGCGATGGCGCTCGCGCACCACATCCTGGCCGTACAGTTCGCGCGCCAGCGTGCCGGCCTTGAGGCGGCACTCCTGCGCGCCCAGGCGCATGGTGCCGCCGAGGTCGGAACGGTCGCTGCGCTGCTCGACTTCGCCGCTGGCCGTGGTCCACTCGGTGATCAGGCCGATCACCGGGTTCGGCGTGTTGCGGTCGTTCTCGCTGGAGTCCGCATCTTCCAGACCGGCAACGTGGCGAGCAAAATCGATCACCGCCGCGTGCATGCCGTAGCAGATGCCGAAATACGGCACGCCATGCTCGCGCGCATATTTCGCGGCGAGGATCTTGCCCTCGAAACCGCGCTTGCCAAAGCCGCCGGGCACCAGGATTGCGTCGGCCTTGCCGAGCACCTTGGCCGCGCCTTCGGCCTCGACCTGCTCGGAATCGACCCAGTCCAGGTTCACCCGCGTCAGCTGCTTGATGCCGCCATGACGCAACGCCTCGCCCAGCGACTTGTAGGCATCCTTGTGCTCGACGTACTTGCCGACGATGGCGACGGTGACCTCGTCCTTCGGATGCTCCACCGCGTCGACCGTGCGCTGCCAGGCGGACAGATCCGCGGGCTTGGCATCGAGGCCGAGCTTCTTCACCACGATGTCGTCCAGGCCCTGCTGGTGCAGCCACAGCGGCTGCTTGTAGATGACGTCCACGTCGACGGCACTGATCACCGCGTTTTCGGGCACGTTGGTGAACAGCGCGATCTTGCGCCGCTCGCCCTCGGGCAGTGCCTGCTCGCAGCGGCACAGCAGGATGTCCGGCTGGATACCGATCGAGCGCAGTTCCTTCACCGAATGCTGGGTCGGTTTGGTCTTCAGTTCGCCTGCAGCCTTGATGAACGGCACCAGGGTGAGGTGCATGAACACCACCTTCTCCGGACCATGCTCGATGCGCAGCTGGCGGATCGCCTCCAGGAACGGCAGCGACTCGATGTCGCCCACGGTGCCGCCGATCTCCACCAGCGCCACGTCGAAGCCGCGGGTGGCCTCGTGGATGCAGTGCTTGATCTCGTCGGTGATGTGCGGGATCACCTGCACGGTGGCGCCGAGATAATCGCCACGGCGCTCCTTGCGGATCACGCTCTCGTAGATCTTGCCGGTGGTGATCGAATTCTTGCCGGTCAGGCGGGTGCGGACGAAGCGCTCGTAGTGGCCGAGGTCGAGGTCGGTCTCGGCACCGTCGTCGGTCACGTAGACCTCGCCGTGCTGGAATGGACTCATCGTGCCCGGATCCACATTGATATAGGGATCGAGCTTCATCATGGTGACCGAAAGGCCGCGCGCTTCGAGAATGGAAGCGAGTGACGCCGCAGCAATGCCCTTGCCAAGCGAGGACACCACACCGCCGGTGACGAAAATCAGGGGGGTCATGGAAAGCAGCCGTGCTGGAAATTAGGCATTTTAGCTGCAGAAGCGTTCCACTGCGAGATGGCAATGCAGAATTCGTCGCGATTGGTTCATTTCCAGCTCCTCCGCCGCGGATGAAACGGCCGTGGGGCGCCTGCTAGCATGACCGGATGAACAATCCCGTCCCCGCCCGTCTCGCCGCCTTGCGCGCGGCCATGCAGCAGCACGGCATCGCCGCCGTGCTGGTTCCCAGTGCCGATCCGCACCTGTCCGAATACCTGCCCGCCCATTGGGCTGCGCGCGAATGGCTGTCCGGCTTCACCGGTTCGGCCGGCACCCTGATCGTCAGCCGCGACCAAGCCGGGTTGTGGACCGATTCGCGCTATTTTTCGCAGGCCGAGCAGCAACTGGCCGGCAGCGGCATCAGTCTGATGAAGCTGCGCGTGCCGCACACACCCGAGCATCTCGAGTGGCTGCAGCGGCAACTGCATGACGGCGACGTGTTGGCCGTGGCCGGCGACAGCGTGGCGGTGACCACCCAGCGCCAGATCGAGCGCCAGCTTGCCGCCAGCGGCGCCACGGTGCGCACCGACCTGGACCTCCCAGGTGCGATCTGGGCAGACCGCCCAGCCCTGCCGCAGGCGCCGGTGGTCGAGCACGACCTGGCTTGGGCGTGCATTCCGCGCGCCGACAAGCTGGTCCGCCTGCGCAAGGCGATGCACAGGCTCGGCGCCACCCACCACTTGCTGTCCAGCCTCGACGACATCGCCTGGCTGACCAATCTGCGCGGCAGCGACGTGGAGTGCAACCCGGTGTTCCTGGCCCACCTGCTGGTGCAGGCGGAGCAGCACGCCACCTTGTTCGTCGGTCGCGCCAAGCTCGGCGATGCGCTGGTCGCGACGCTGGCCGCCGACGGCATCGCCATTGCCGACTACGCCTCGATCACCTCGACCCTGCAGGAGCTGGGCGCGAACGATCGCCTGCTGCTGGACAGCGGCCGGGTGGTCAGTGCCATTGCCGCGGCGATCGCGCCCGCCGTCACCCGGGTCGAAGCCGCCAATCCGAGCACCGCCTTCAAGGCAGTCAAGGGCGCCGCCGAACTCGACCATATCCGCGACGTGATGCGTCGCGACGGCGCCGCCCTGGTGCGCGGTTTCCGCCGACTGGAACAGCGCCTCGCCGCCGGCATGACGGTGACTGAGCTCGACGTCGACACCTTGCTGCACGAGGAACGTTCGGCCCAGCCCGGCTGGGTCGGCGAAAGCTTTGCCACCATCGCCGGTTACCAGGCGAACGGCGCGCTGCCGCATTACCGCGCCACGCCGGAATCGCACAGCACGCTGCAGCCCAAGGGCTTGCTGCTGATCGATTCGGGCGGCCAGTACCTGGGCGGCACCACCGACATCACCCGCGTGCTGGCGCTGGGCGAGACCACGGCGGAACAACGCCGCGACGCCACCTTGGTGCTGAAAGGCATGATCGGGCTGTCGCGCGCACGCTTCCCGAAGGGTGCCAGCGGCCCGCAACTGGATGCGCTGGCGCGCGCGCCACTGTGGGCTTCGGGCATGGATTACGGCCATGGCACCGGCCACGGCGTGGGCTACTTCCTCAACGTGCACGAGGGCCCGCAGTCGATCCGTCCGCCGGTCGCCGGCGGCGCGCTGGTGGCGCTGGAACCGGGCATGATCAGCTCGATCGAACCGGGCCTGTACAAGCCCGGCCGGCACGGCATCCGGCATGAGAACCTGGCGGTGGTGGTCGAGGCCGACCGCACCGAGTTCGGCGAATTCCTCGCCTTCGAGACGCTGACGATGTGTCCGTTCGACCGACGTGCGCTGGAGCCGGGCCTGCTCAACCCGGAAGAACGCGCCTGGCTGGACGACTACCACGCCAGCGTGCGTGCCGCGCTCAGCCCGCTGCTGGACGATGCCGACCTGGACTGGCTGCACCGCCACTGCGCACCGCTGTAGACGGCAAGTTCACTGGAAGTGCGTCGCGTCCACGTCGACCGCGGCGGCCTGCATGAAGTACTCGTGCAGGTATTTCTCGCCTTCGTCGCAGAACACCGTGACCACGGTCTTCAGCTCCGGGAAATTCTGCCGGATGCGTTTGGCGGCCAGCAAATGCGCGCCGGAACTCGGCCCGCAGAACAACCCGTACGTACGCGCCAGCCGTTTCATTTCGGTCACGGCATCGGTGCTGGACACGCTCAGCACCTCGTTCACCAGTCCCGCGTGACGCTGGAAGATGCCCGGCACGAAGCCGTCGGAAATGCCCTCGATGGTGTGCGCCGCAATCTCGCCGCACAGGATCGTGCACGACTCGGACGGCTCCATCGCGAACAGCCGCACGTCCGGATTGACCGCACGGAACGCCTGGCCCACGCCGATCAGCGTGCCGCCGGTGCCCACACCCAACACCAGCGCATCGGGCGTACGGCCCGGCGGCAGCTGGGCGAGGATTTCCGGGCCGAGGATCAGCCGGTTCTCCTCCACGTTCCATTCCGACTCGAACTGGCTGGGGCAGAAGTAGCCCGCCTGCTGGCCGAGCCGCTGCGCGCGCACCAGCGCCTCGTTGACATGGAAGTTGCCGCAGAACAGCACGTCCGCGCCGTAGGCCCGCGAGATCGCCACGCGCTCGCTGGACATGCCCTCGGGCATCACTACCAGCATGTGGTAGCCCTTCACCGCCGCCACCATCGACAGCGCGTTGCCGGTGTTGCCGCTGGTCGCCTCCACGATGGTGTCGCCGGGCTTGAGCAAACCTTCCTGTTCCGCCCGCTCGATCATGTACTTGGCGATGCGCGCCTTGATCGAGCCGGAGGGATTGAGGAACTCGATCTTGGCGTAGACGCCCTCGATCTCCAGCAGCGGCGTGTCGCCCACCGCGTCGAGGATGCTGTTCGACACCGTGGCAAAGCGCGTGGCCATTTCAGGCGGCCTCGTGCGCGTGCTGCATCACGTCCAGCGCCAGGGTGGAATGCGCATACGCGCCGCCCGCGCGCATCTCGGCGGCGACCCAGATCGCTTCCATGATCTGCTGCTCGCTGGCCCCCTGCTTCAAGGCTTCGGCCGTGTGGCCCTTGATGCAGTAGGGGCATTGGGTGACATGCGCCACCGCCACCGCGATCAGCTGCTTGGTGACGTTCGGCAGCGCGCCGTCGGCAAATACCGCCGCGCTGAACGCCTTGAACGCCTTCAGCGGTTCCGGCGCCAGTTCACGGCGCTTGTGCGCCAGTTCCGCAGTGGATGACGGATACATCGGATGCTCCATGGCGACACTCCTTGCAGATGACCGACCGGCCGCACGCTGCCTACACACCCAGCTGCAGTCCGAGATTGTTGTGCTCCAGCACGCGTTCGGCGCGATAGCTCGAACGCACCAGCGGCCCGGCGACGGCCTCCAGGAAACCCTTGCCGAGCGCCAGTTCGCGGTAGTGCCGGAACTCGTCCGGGGTGACGAAACGCTGCACCGGCAGGTGATGCGGGCTGGGCCGCATGTACTGGCCCAGCGTAACGACGTCGACGTGGGCGCCGCGTATATCGTCCAGCGTGCGCTCGATCTCTGCGTCGGTCTCGCCCAGGCCCAGCATCAGGCTGGTCTTGGTCAGCGTTTGCGGCGCATGCCGCTTGGCGAAGGCCAGCACGCCGAGCGTCTGCGCATAGCCGGCGCGCGGATCGCGCACGGGATGGGTCAGTCGTTCCACCGTCTCGATGTTCTGCGCATAGACAACCAGTCCGGCGTCGAGCACGGTCGCCACGGCGTTGTGGTTGCCGGCGAAGTCCGGGGTCAACGCCTCCACCGCGGTCTGCGGCGAGCGCTGGTGGATCGCCTGCACGCAGGCGGCGTAGTGCGCCGCGCCGCCGTCGGCCAGGTCATCGCGATCGACCGAGGTCAGTACCACGTACTTCAGCCCCATCAGCGCCACCGCGTCGGCGACCTGCAGCGGCTCCAGCGGGTCGAGCCAGCCGTTCGGGTTGCCGGTGCTCACCGAGCAGAACTTGCACGCGCGCGTGCACACCGAGCCCATCAGCATCAGCGTGGCGGTGCCGCGGCCCCAGCACTCGGCGATGTTCGGGCATTTCGATTCGGCGCATACCGTATTCAGCTTGTGGCTGCGCACGATCTCGTGCACCGCTTCGTACTGCGCCCCGCCCGGCAGCTTGACCCGCAGCCACGGCGGCTTGCGATCGACATCCGGCGTGCCGGTGGCGGCGTTCGGGCGAATGCCGCCCTTGACCGCACGGGTGCCTTGCGGGCTGACGTACTTGCTACCGTCGGGAACGGATTCGCTGCTGGACATGAAATGCACGGTTCGGGGAAACCCACGCAGTCTCCCGCGACCTCCGCTCGGGCGCCCTGATGCATATCAAGGCAGCCGGAGCGACCCCGTGCGTGGTTTGCCGGATCAGCCGCGCTTCGGCGGCACCAGCTTCAGCCGTGCCGGTACCAGTGGCTGGCTCGGACACAGCAGGTGCTGCACTTCCTCGGGCCGCAACGGATAGGAATACAGATAACCCTGCCCCTCGACACAACCGCTGCACAGCAGGAAATCGTGCTGTGCCTCGGTCTCGATGCCCTCGGCGATCGTGGTCAGGCCGAGGCTTTTCGCCATCGCCAGCATCGCCTCGGTGATCGCCGCGTCGTTGCTGTCGCCCGGCAGGCCGGTGACGAAGGAGCGATCGATCTTCAGATACGCCACCGCGGGCAGCTTGAGATAGGCCATCGAGGAGTAGCCGGTGCCGAAATCGTCGATCGCCACTTCGATGCCGAGCGTGTGCAGGGTCTGCATGGTGCGCTCGATGTCGTCGCCCAGGCGAAGCATCGCACTCTCGGTAATCTCCAGCAGCAAGCGGCTCGCCGACAGGTGCCGCGCCTGCAGGGCCCGGCTGATCCCGTCGACGAAGGCCGGATGGCCGAACCAGCGCGCCGAGATGTTCATCGCCACGCGGATCGGCGGCACGCCGGCCAGGTCCCAGGCCTGGATCTGCGCGCAGGTAGCCTGCATCACCCATTCGTCGATGCGGCGGATCAGGCCCAGGCCTTCCGCCACCGGGATGAATTCGGCCGGCAGCACTTCGCCGCGTTCCGGATGCTGCCAGCGCACCAGCGCCTCCACCGCCACGATGCGACCGGTACGCAATTCCACGCTGGGCTGGAACACCAGATGGAATTCGTTGCGCGCCAGCGCCTGGCGCAGCTCGGTGGCCAGCTGCAGGCGCCGGCGGGTATCGGCGTGCATCATCGGGGTATAGAAACGGAACGCATTGCGTTCCTCGGTCTTCGCCGCATACATCGCCGCGTCGGCATTCGCGATCAGCGCTGCCGCGTTGTCGCCGTCCAGCGGATAGCCGGCCACGCCGATGCTGGCGCTCAGCACGATCTCGTAATCGTCCACCAGCAACGGCTCGGACAAGGTGGTAAGCAGGCGATTGACGATCGCCCGCGCGTCCTCGCGCAGGATCAGCCGCGGGATCAGCACGGTGAACTCGTCGCCACCGATGCGCCCGGCCACGTCGCCCTCGGACAACTGCCGGCGGATCCGTTCCGCCACCTTCATCAGCAGGCGGTCGCCGATCGCATGGCTGTAGCTGTCGTTGACGATCTTGAAAGCATCCAGGTCGATGAACAACACGACCACGGCCAGCCGCTCGCGTTCGGCCACCGCGATCGCCTCGGCGCAGTGCCGCTCGAACTCGGCGCGGTTGACCAGGCCGGTCAGCGGGTCGTGCCGCGCCATGCGCTCCAGCCGGTGCTGGTTCGCCTTCGCCTCATGGATGTCGGTGAGCACGGCGACGTAGTAGACCATCTGGCCTTCGGCGTCGCGAATTGCGCTGATGCTCAGGTGCTCGGGATAGCTGCTGCCGTCGCTGCGGGTGCTCAGGACCTCGCCCATCCAGTTGTGGCCCATCGCCACACTGTCCCAGATCGACTGCGGCAGCGGTTTGCCGTCGGGCAGGCGGCGGCTGTCGTCGAGACGCTTGCCCTGCAGCGACTGGCTGGTGAAGCCGGTCAGTTCGGTATGCGCCGCATTGGTCGAGATCACCCGCCGCCCGGCATCGGCAATGATCACGCCCTCGGCAATGCTGGCCAGTGCCTCGGCGGCGACCCGGCGCTCCTGTTCCATCGCCACCCGTTCGGAGATGTCGCGGATGATCGCCTGGCGCACTGGCCGGTTACCCCAGTTGGCCACGCTGGTCTGGGTCTCCACCGGGCGTGTCTGGCCATCCCGGCCCAGCAGCGCGTTGGTGGCAGCCCGGCCGGCCTGCTGCCCCGCCATGGACTGCATGAACAGGTGCACGAAACGGTCGCCGACAAGCTCGGCCGCGCTGCGCCCGGTCCACGCCGTGGCGGTCCGGTTGACGTCCAGGATCCGCCCGCTGGTCTCGTCGACCATCACGATCGCGTCGGCCGCACTGTCGAACAGCAGGCGGTAGCGTTCCTCGGTACCGCGAATGCTGGCCAGGATGCGGCGTGCCATACCAAGCCACAAAAGGGCCGCGATGGCTGCCGCCGTCAATACGCCGCCAAAAAGCACCCCCCCTATCCAGACGGCACCATCGGCAATCGCGCGCGAAAACAATTTGCTGCGCGGCTCGATATAGCTGTTGATCGCAGCGATGCGTTCGCGCTGGCGGGTGACTTCTGCGTAGCTGATTCCGCCAGTTGCGTAACCAGCCTCCAGCGAGGCCGCTATAGCATTGAGTTGCGCAATGGAGCTGTCGGTCGAACGCCAGGCTTGCAGCGCATCACGCATGTAGGGTGCATCTGCAAAATGGTGCAATATGAAGACCACACTGGGGATCGCAATCGTGACCGTCTTGCTATTTCGCAGTGCGCCGGCCACCGCTTCGTAGTCATAGTTGCCTGTCGCAATCTGATCACGCGCCCATTGATCGGCCATCAACACTTCGTAGTTGAGCTTGTAGTCGGCCAGATCCGCCGCCCCGCCTTTCGCTGCGTAGGCATCCAGGGATATCACGGTCTGCTTCTGTGCCTTAGACCAAATGCTCTCGCCGTTGAGGAACCCGGCGAGAGCCACCTGAACCTGCAATGCCCCCCAAGTCAGCGCCAGGATCAGCCCGACCATGCCCACCAACGCATACGCAAGTGGTATCAAGCGTCGTGACAACGGTCGTTGCAAAGTAATTGTGGAATTACGCACTGCATCCCCTGTTTCGCGACCAGCGAATCAATTCCCGGGCACTGCACTAAGGCGTAACCAACCGTCAGGCAGCGGCGCCGCTCACCACCTCCAACAGACGATGTGGCTCAACACAGCGATCAGCGAGAATCCGCATGCTGGTATAGCTTCGCTTGATGCACTCGCCGATATAAGCCACTTCATCGACTGCCGGGTTTGTGCCCATCAGTGTACAGACTATCTCCAGTGCCTCCCACGGATGTGTGTCGTCGTAGGCAGCGTGAAGCTGCAGCCAGCGCAATGTTCCTGCCCTGATCCTGGAAGGGAAGCTTTCCGCGTAGCTTTTGCTTTCGAAGATCAATTGCGACCATTCGCCCGTTGCGCCTTCGACCGCATAGTTGGTGGCCGCGATGCTCGCAGCCAGCGTGTCGCGGGTGCTGACATCCTCACACCAGTTCGCCAGCACCTCGGTACCGCGGGGTGGAGTCCCCAGCAGCAACTTTTCACGGGGGATACCCGCCCCTTCTGCCCAGTTGAGCCAATATTCGGCGTGATTCTGCTCGACCCGGATATTGCGAACCAACCAGCGGCGCGCAAGATTGTCTCCGGGGCTGCGACCGAAGCGTGTCTTGAGCAGACTCTTGGCCATATAGGCGGGAAAGCGTTCGATCACCGGCCAGATGCCCACCATGAAATTGGTGGTACCGGACATGCCCAATGTTCCGTTGCTCATTCTTTCCCATAGCTCATGGGTAACCACACTCTGCTTGGTGCTTTCGCAATCGGCCACCATATCCTGCGCCCACTGCGGGTAGCTGCTCAGTTCGGTCAGGGGGCCGGTACGCTCGAAAAGGGTATTCATTTGATTCACCTCGGTCGTCAATGGAGCTGCAGTCGACTGCAGCGTGATGGCCGGCAGGCAGCACAGAGCCTCCCCTGCCGGCCGTGATCCGGCATCGTGGGTGATGCCGAAATTCCTGGACACATCGTGGTCGCGGCTCCTATCGCGCAAGCCATGCCCCAGGGCGTACGCGGAGTACGCCGGCGTGCCTGTTCTTGTTGCGGCCTGGTTCGCACCGACCGGATGATGGACGGCCAATCCAGCCCGCTCCGTTCACATGTCGTCCACGGGAAGAAGAAAATGCTGGTTGCGACACGCCGGGGGGAATCTGCGCAGACCATGGCCCGCTTCCGGCACCGGCGGGCAACTGTGCCCCTGCCACCAGATACTCGCCCACACACCGTCGAAGGGGAAGCTCCATGAGCACTGCCGCCCAGCCATTGACTCCGGAAGATCCCGAACTGTCGCCGTGGTGGCTGCGCACGGTGGTGATCGTGATGGTGCTGGGTTTCGCCGGATTGCTCACGATTACCTCGCTGGCTTATCGCAATGCCCCACCCATCCCGGCCCAGGTGGTGGACGCGCAAGGCAACCGGCTGTTCAGTGGCGACGACATCAGCGAGGGCCAGACAGTCTTCCTGAAATATGGACTGATGAACAACGGCAGCATCTGGGGCCACGGTGCCTACCTCGGGCCAGATTACTCGGCCGAGGCCTTGCACCGTATCGGCGAGGACACCGCAGCGGCGATCGCACAACAGCAATACCAGCAACCGCTGTCAGCACTGACTCCGGGCCAGCGCGCGGCAGTGCATGCGGAAACGGCTGTCGAATTGAAGACCAACCGCTACGACGCCGCCAGCGGCACGTTGCAGCTGACCGCACCGGAAACCGCAGCCTATCGCCAGCAGGTCCCTTACTGGACCGACTACTTCCTGCACCCGGAGCGCAACGGCGGGCTCAAGGCAGGGTTGATCAGCGACCCCACCGAGCTGCACCAGTTCACCGCGTTCGTGAGCTGGGCCGCCTGGGCTTCAGTGGCGAACCGCCCCGGCGAAAACTACTCGTATACCAACAACTTTCCGTACGACCCCGACGTCGGCAACATCGCGGTGCCGGGTGCGCTGCTGTGGAGCGCGCTGAGCCTGATCGTGCTGCTGGCCGGCATCGCCGTAGTGCTGCTGATGTTCGGCAAGTTCGACTACCTCGGCTGGATCAGCCGTGGCCAGCACATCCACCCGCACCTGCTGCCGGGCGTGGCCAGCCCCGGCCAGCGCGCATTGGTGAAGTTCTTCGTGGTGGTGGCGCTGCTGTTCCTGGCACAGACCTTGGTGGGCGGTGCGGTAGCGCACTACCGCGCCGACCCGGGCAGCTTCTACGGCTTCCAGCTGGAAACGATCTTCCCCAGCAACCTGATGCGCACCTGGCACCTGCAGACGGCCATCTTCTGGATCGCCACCGCCTACGTCGCCGCCGCGCTGTTCTTGGGCCGCACGCTGCGCAACGACGAGCCGCGCTGGTTCGCCCCGTGGGTGCACCTGCTGTTCGGCGCGTTCGTGGTGGTGATCGGCGGCAGCCTGCTCGGCGAGTGGCTGGGCATTTCGCAGATGCTCGGCAAGTGGTGGTTCTGGCTGGGCAACCAGGGCTGGGAGTTCCTCGAACTGGGTCGGATCTGGCAGTTGCTGCTGGTGGTCGGCCTGCTGGCGTGGTTCGCGATGCTGTGGCTGCTGGTACGGTCGCGCACGCTGGCCAACCCGGAATCGAAACCCCTGGTGAAGATGTTCCTGTTCGCCGCGGTGGCGATTCCGCTGTTCTACATTCCGGCGCTGTTCTTCGGCGCGAAGACGAACTACACCGTGGTCGATACCTGGCGCTTCTGGATCATCCACCTGTGGGTCGAGGGCTTCTTCGAATTTTTCGCCACCACGGTGGTGGCGCTGACCTTCTACCAGCTCGGCCTGACCCGCCGCAACGTGGCGCTGCGGGTGATCTACCTGGATGCCATCCTGTACTTCGGCGGCGGCCTGATCGGCACCGGCCACCACTGGTATTTCACCGGCCAGACCAGCGTCAACATGGCGATGTCGGCAATGATCTCGGTGCTGGAGGTGGTGCCGCTGACCCTGCTCACGCTGGACGCGTGGGACTTCGTGCACACCACCCGCGGCCAGTGCGACGTGTGCGGCAAGTCGGTGGCGGTGCCGCACAAATGGACGTTCTACTTCCTGATCGCGGTGGGCGTGTGGAACTTCGTCGGCGCCGGCATCTTCGGCTTCCTGATCAACCTGCCGATCGTCAGCTACTACGAAGTCGGTACCCAGCTCACGCCGAACCACGGCCACGCCGCGATGATGGGCGTGTTCGGCATGCTGGCGCTGGCGCTGATGGTGTTCACGCTGCGCCAGACCAGCAGCGACGAGCGTTGGGCCGGCATGGAGAAATATGTCAAGGTCGGCTTCTGGGGCAGCAACATCGGCCTTGCCATGATGGTCGTGTTCAGCCTGTTCCCCAGTGGTGTGCTGCAGGTATGGGACGTGGTGCAGCATGGCTACTGGCACGCTCGCTCGCTCGACTTCATCGGCAGCCCGCGCTCGCACCTGATCGAGTGGATGCGCCTGCCCGGCGACCTGGTCTTCATCATCTTCGGCGCGATCCCGCTGACCATCGCCGCGATCAAGGGCTATCTTGGCGTGCGTGCCCCGCCGCACCAGTGACGGGCCTGCCATCGCTCGGGGTGCGCTTGACGCGCCGATCCCTGGTCGTCATTTATCGTTGGGTAAATAATGGCCAGGCACCCCGCCGCCCCGGTCCCGGCAGCGGGCGAAAAAGCCGCTGCGCACCCACCACGCGCGCACAAGGCCGCAGAGGTAACCCCGCCATGAGTCCATCCGAGGCTGCTACCGGGCCATTGGCCCAAGTCGACTGCCAACGCGATGTCGACGGCTGGACCCTGGTCTTCGCGCGCGAGTTGCCGCGACCACCCGAACGCGTATGGGACGTGCTCACCGACCCCGCCCAGCTGCGCGCCTGGTCGCCGTATACCGCGAACCGCAATCTCGGCGCGGTCGGCGACGCCAGCCTGAGCATGCTCGACAGCGAGCAGCCGGACATCCCCACCACGGTGACCCGTGCCGAGCCGCCGCGCGTGCTGGAATACAGCTGGCAGCTGGAGCAGTTCGGCCGCAGCGTGCTGCGCTGGGAGCTGGAGCCGAGCGCGAGCGGTACGCGGCTGACCCTGCGCCAGACCATCCGCGACCAGGACTGGATCCCCAAGGTCGCCGCCGGCTGGCACCTATGCCTGTTCGTGGCCGAACGCCTGCTGCAGGGCCGGCCGGTCGCGCCGATCATCGGCGAGATCGCACTGGCCCATGGCTGGGCCGGACTGCGTGACGCCTACGCGGCGGAGTTGCACATCGCCGGCAAAGACCCGCCGCACGACCACTGAACGGCCGGCACCCGGTGACTCATCCCGAATCACTGCTGCTGGCCGGCATCACCCACGGGAGAACGCTCATGAGCTACGTCGATGGTTTCGTGGTCCCCGTTCCGCAGCAGAACCTGGCGGCTTACCGCACGATGGCCCGCAAGGCAGGCAAGGTCTGGCGCGAGCATGGTGCGCTGGAATACGTCGAATGCGTCGCCGACGACGTCCACCCGGGCAAGCTCACCTCGTTCCCGCAGGCGGTGAAGCTCAAGGATGGCGAGGTGGTGGTGTTCTCGTGGATCGTCTACCGCTCGCGCAAGGATCGCGACCGCATCAACAAGCTGGTGATGGCCGATCCGCGGCTGGCATCAATGATGGATCCGAAAGCACTGCCGTTCGACGGCAAGCGGATGTTCTTCGGCGGCTTCAGGACGATCGTCGAGTTGTAGCGATCATCGGCCAAGCGCACTGATATCCGCCGCTTCCAGCACCGGCTTCGGCGCCCCGTGCCGAGCCACCGACAGCATCGCACGGCCGACGATTTCGGTGCTCAGCACGGTGCCCGGCATCAGCGCGCGCAGCAACGGCAGCAGCGGCCGGCTCAGCGTGTAGAACCAGCGGTACGTATCCGTCTTCGAGCGGATGCCGTGCAGCGGCTGGATGATGCCGGGGCGGAAGACATATATCGCCTTGAACGGCAGCCGCTGCAGCGCGTTCTCCAGCCGCCCGCGCACCCGTTTCCACATGGTCGTGCTGGTTTCGCTGCTGTCCGCGCCGGCACCGGATATGTAAACGAAGCACATCGACGGGTTGAGCCGGGCCAGTGTCTGCGCCACCGCCAGGGTGAGGTCGTGGGTGAGCCGGGTGTACTCGGTCTCCGCCATGCCGGACGAGGTCATCCCGATGCAGAAGAAGCCGGCGTCGAAACCGCTCAGCTGCGCCTCGATCGCACGGCAGTCGAACAAGTCCGCGTGCACCAGCTCGCGCAGCTTCGGATCCTGCTGCCCGGTCGGCGTGCGGCCCAGCGTCACCACCTCGGTCACGTCATCGGCCAGCAGGCATTCGCGCAACACGCCTTGCCCCACCATGCCGGTGGCACCGAGCAACAGCACCTTCATGCTCAAGCTCCTTTCAGTCGGGTGAACCCGTCCGCGCTCCACGCCTCGCTGCCCACGCCGTGGTGCACGAAGAACAGGCCGGCCGGGTCGTACTTTCGCTTCGCCGCCGCCAGCCGCGGGTAGTTTGCACCCCAGAACGAGGTCGACCAATCGCGCTCGAAGTAGTCACTCTCCGATACATACGACCCCGCACCAGGCGCTGCACGCCGCAGCGCGTCGATCGCCTTGCCCATGGCTGTGGCGCGATCGCGCGCGCGCGCCAGATCCGGCGTCGGACCAGGCATGCCGGGGAACGCCGGCGGGCCGTCGCCGGCGATGATCGTGAGCGCGAACGCGTCCAGCACCTGCGGATTCGTCGCGGTGTCCTTCGCTGAGGCAATCTCGGGCGCAGCGGCACCGGCCAACCCCTTGTTGAAATGAAAGCCCACGTCCCAGTGGCGTGTGCAGGCAAACAACGCGTCGACCAGCTGCGCTTGCCGCTCCTTGCGCAACAGCGACGCCGGCAACCATGCCGATTTGTAGCCGTGGATGAACCAGCCCACCTGGCCTTGGTCGCCCGCCCATAGCACATGGTTCCGCGGCGCGCCGGGGCGGTCGTCGTCGACCATGATTCCGGGCGCGTGTTGCCGGAAGAACTCGGCATCCCAGAAATGCCGGGCCGGCAGCGCCAGTGTCTGAAAAGGTTTCTCGAAGGAATACGGCTTGCGCGCGCGAACCCAGTCGAGCAACGGCGCCCAGGTCTGCTCGGCCTGCTGCTGGCTCAGGCCCTGGAACACCATATTGATATGCACGGTGTTGTCCGACCCGAAGCTGATCTGCTCGCCCCAGTGCGGGTTGAACAGCACGCCCTGGTAGAAGTCGATCACCTGCGCGATCAGGGCACGGTACGCCGCATCCGACGAGGCCTTGATCGAGCCGAACGCCCCGCCGAAGAACTCCGGCAGTTCGCGCGTACGCAAGGTCAACCGGGTGATCACGCCCAGGCTGCCGCCGCCACCGCCCTTGATCGCCCAGAACAGGTCCGGGTGGGTGCAGGCGTTGGCGATGCGCACCTGGCCGTCGGCGGTGACGATCTCCGCCTCCAGCAGGCCCGCCGCCGCGGTGCCGTAGTGCTTCGAGAAACTGCCGAAGCCGCCGCTCTGCACCAGCCCGGCCACGCCCACCGTGGTGCAGCCGCCGCCCTGCACATAGCGACCGCCGCGGGTGGTCACCGCGTCGTAGGCGTCGATCCACATCGCGCCGGCACCCACCGTCACTGCCGGCTGCGGCGCCTGCGTGCCGGCACAGCCCTGCCCCACGAAGGCATCATGCAAGGTGACGTCGTTCATGTGCCGCGTCCACACCAGCAATGAATCCGGCGCGTCCGAGGTGCCCTGGTAACTGTGTCCGCCGCCCTTCACTACCAGGCGCAGGTTGTGTTCGCGCGCGAAATTCACCGCCGCGACCACGTCCGCCGTGCTTTCGGCGGCGACCGCATACACGCTCGGCTGCGAAGTCCACGCGTCGACCCAGCCGCTGGTCTGGGTCAGCGCCGGCTGGTCGCCCAGATAGAACGGATTGTCCAGATGCTTCAGCGCCTCGTTGCAGGCGGCGCCGGCAGGCGTCGAACCGCAGCCGGCGAAGGGTGACTCCAGCTTGAGCAGGCGGCCGCCCACGTCGTGCTTCAATTCATCCCAACTGGCGGCGGAAGGCCACATCGGGTCGCCGGGTCGCACTCGTGAACGAAAACGCGCAGGCATCACGGCAGCCGCCCGGGCCGCCGCCAACCCGCCGGAAAGGATGCCCGGCAGGAGCGGGATCGCCAGCGCGGCTTTCAGCAGGTCTCTTCGTTTCATCGAGTCATCCTCCCGGGAGGGTCGTCTTGGAAGCCGCCACGATGGGACGTACCCGCCCCGCACGCCAGCCACCAGTGATGAATCGCGTCGTACCGGTGACCAGTCGCAGCAGGACGGGGTGAATCGTTGCTGCCTCAGCCCGCCGGTTTGCCTGCAGCCATGTCGGCCAGCTTCGCAATGGTGTTCATGTTGCGCGCGGTGCCCGCCTTCGCGGCCGGGATCTTCAGCCGCGAACCGGCCATGCCCTCGCCGTAGTGCACGTAGATCTCGCGCTGCCCCAGCACCAGCCGTTCGCCGTCGACGCCGGTGACGTCCTGCAGCGCCGTGGACGCTGGCGGCGCATCCAGGAAGATCGCCACCGTGCGGTTCCCTGCCGCTTCCGGAAACGGGTTGGCCGCCAGCACCGCGGCCATCTCGGCCGCCGTGCGCACCACCACGCCGACCGGCTTTCCGGCATATTCCTGCAGCTGCTGCTCCAGCGCCTTCTTCACCGCTTTCTCGGCGAGCCGGCTGCCGAACACCACGTTGCCGCTGACGATGTACGTGCGCACGTCGGCAAAACCGGCCGCCTCGCACAACGCCTTGAGCTCGCCCATCGGCAGCTTGCCGGTGCCGCCCACGTTGACGGCGCGCAGCAGCGCCACATAGCTGGTCATGACCGGTCGCCGCGACTGACAGGAAAGCTGCCAGTCTCATGATCGCCACCGGCTTGTTCAAGTGCCCCGGGTGCGAGCCGCCCCGATGCCGTTTCACGCCGCCGCGCTGCGTCGGTCAGTCGTGGTGCTCACGCAGCTGCGGGGGCGTTCCGGCGCGGTCCAGTCCACCCCGTTCGAGCCAGCGGCGGGTGTCCGCCTTGGCGCGCGCGATCAGCACGGCGGCCGCGGAGTAGTCGTACGGCGAGACATCGAGCGGACACAGGCTCGGCACGATCCGCAATTCCACCGCACTGCCGGCAAAGCGGTCAGCGTCGTACACCAGTTGGCGTGCCACCAGCAGGCTGAGCGCGTGCATGGCGCGCGCGATCGCTCCCGACGGCGCCCGCTCGAGCGCGCAGGCAAACCCGGTGGGCAGCACGATCACGCGCGTGGCGCCCAGACCGATCGCCGCCGAGATCGGCGTGTTGTTGGCCACACCACCGTCGACCAGCCAACGCCCGCCGATCCGCACCGGCGGATACACGCCCGGAATGGCAGTACTGGCCAGCACGGCGTCGATGGCCGGGCCGGCGGACAACAACACCTCCTGCCCGGTCAGCATGTCCGACGCCACCAGGTGAACCGGCATGGCCGCGTCTTCCAGGCGCCGATAAGGCAGATGGCGTTCGAGCAGACGCCGCAGGCCGACCGAATCCACCAGATGGTCACGCCGTCGCAGCAAGCCGAACACGCTGCCCAGGTTGAACGGAAACACCTCGCTCCGTTTCAGCGCACACCAGATTCGTTCCAGTTCGCGGGCGCCGGCCATGCTTGGATCGCCGGCGAAATAGGCCGCGTTGATTGCACCGGCGGAGGCACCCACCAGGAACGCCGGCGTCTCGCCCCAGTCGAGCAACGCCTGCAGCATGCCCACCTCGATCGCGCCGAGACTGCCACCACCGGCCAGCACGAAGGCAGTGCGTCGCCGCGCACTCCCAACGACCGGAATTGTCTCTGCCATGTCAGCTACCTGCATGAACCGATACTGCGGCGCGCCCAACCATCTGATGCGCGCCGTGACGGCAGGTTCCTGGCATTGTCCGCGAAATGATCGCCGACGTTATTCCGAACCATTGCGTGATGGTGCCGTCGTGCCGTCGCGGTCGCAAGGAAACCAGGCGGCCGCGTTCGGATAGTCCACCGTCATGCTGAAGCGATCCAGCACCTTGGCGCCGATCGCGCCTTCGGGCGGCTCGTCCATGATGCTGGCCATCATGCCGAGGAAAACGCCGGCGTGCATCAGCCTGGGTGGAATCAGCCGATGTGGAACCGTTCTTCGGGCAGACGACTGTCGATGTAGTGACCGAGACCACCGACCTCCTGCCTGGCATGCGGGCGCTCGGCCCTCGTCTCGGGCATCCGGATGGCCGGACGCCGGTTACCGGTCGCGTGGCCGGCGAATAGCGGCACCGCCTTTTTCGTCGATGGCAGGGTCGGGAATGAAAAGTTCAGGATCAGCATGGCCGCTTCCTCGAATCACGATGGGGGTGACGCTTACAGTAGGCCGGGCGTACGCTCGCAAAAAGCGACATTTTTGCAATCCGATATTGAGGCGGATTCAACATGGGTCGGCTGCCACTCACTGCCCTGCAGGGCTTCGTGCTTGCCGCGCGCACCGGCAACCTCTCGTCGGCGGCAAGACGTCTCAACCTCACCGTCAGCGCGCTCAGCCATCAGATCCGCAGCCTGGAGGAGCGCCTGGGCCGGCGCGTGTTCATGCGTGGGCCGCGCGGCGTCGAACTCACTCCGCACGGCGCGCACCTGCTGGAACTGGTGGGGCCGCAGTTCGAGGCGATCGAACGCGCGCTGCAACAGTTCTGCGCGCCGCACGCCGATGTGCTGACGCTCAGCGTGATGGCATCGGTGGCGTCGAGCTGGCTGCTGCCGCGGCTGCCGCAGTTCGTCGCGCGGTATCCGCAACTGCAGATCAACCTGCAATCGAGCGTGCAGCTGGTGGACTTCGATCGTGAGCCGGTCGATGCGGCGATGCGCTTCGGTCGCGGCGATTGGAAAGGCGTGCACGCCGAGCATCTGTTCGACGACTGGCTCACGCCGATCGCCAGCCCGGGGCTGATCGCGCGACTCGGTCGGCCGACCCTGGCGAAGCTGTCGGACTGGCCGCTGCTGCGCGACCCGGAGAACGTCTGGGCAAAGTGGTTCCACACCTTCGGCGGTACGCCACCCGCGCGCTATGTCGCCCATTTCGACGACAGCGAAACCTTGCACCGCGCCGCCATCGAAGGCATGGGCGTCGCGCTCGGCCGGCTGACCATGGCTCGCCCACTGGTCGACGCCGGGCAGCTGGTGCTGCTCAGCACGCATCGACTGCGCGCCGAGTACGCCCACTACCTGGTCTATCCGCCGCGCAGTGCGGAACACCCCGCGCTGCAGGCATTCCGCGCGTGGCTGCTGGACGAGGCGCGCCGCTACGCGCTCGCACCGGAGCACGCGCCCGCAGCGGAAGGCCGGGGCCGGAAAACGTCAAAGCACGGCCACGCCTGACGACATCCGGGTCGCACCACCTTGCCCTCGGGAGTGCCCGGGCTCAGCTCATTGCGCGCCGGACGGCGGAATGGGCACCAGCACCATCCACGACACGCCGAAACGGTCGACCAGCATGCCGAAGCTGGAGGCGAAGAAGGTCGGCATCAGTGGCTGCTGCACCTGGCCGCCAGCGGCCAGTGCGTCGAACAGGCGTTTCGCCGCAGCGTCGTCGTCGGCGGAAAGCGCCAGCGAGAAACCCTTGAACTCGGGATGGCCGCCGCTGAAGCCGTCCGATACCAGGACCTGGGTCGCGCCGATCTGCAGGCAGGCGTGCATCACCTTGTCCGCCGGCGGCTGCGTGCCGTCCGGGCACTGGGCAGAGCCTTCCCGGCCATCGCCGTAACGCATCAGCATGACCACCTCGGCACCGATCGCCTGGCGGTAGAACGCGATGGCCTCTTCGCAGCGGCCGTCGAAGAACAGGTAGGGCTGGGTTTGCATGGGGTGGCCTCGTCGCAGGGTGGCAAAGCGGAGCCGGACACCGGCTCTCCCGACTGCGACGAACGGCCCGGCCCCAAATCGACAGGCGTCAGCGCATGCTGCCGCTGTCCAGGTAGCGCTGGTGCCACGACAGCGCCTCGTTCAGCAGATGCGGGGTGTGCTTGCCGTCGCTGTCGCGACAGGCCCGGTCGAAGTAATCCTGCAGCATCGGCCGGTAGTCCGGGTGCACGCACTGCGCGATCACCGCCCGCGCGCGCTGCTTCGGCGACAACCCGCGCAGGTCGGCCAGGCCCTGCTCGGTGACCACCACGCCCACGTCGTGCTCGGTATGGTCGACGTGGCTGACCATCGGCACGATCGCGGAGATCGCGCCGCCCTTGGCCGTGCTCGGGCTCATGAAGCAGGACAGGAAGCCGTTGCGGGCGAAATCGCCGGAGCCACCGATGCCGTTGATGATGCGGCTGCCTGCGACGTGGGTGGAATTGACGTTGCCGTACAGGTCGGCCTCGACCATGCCGTTCATCGCGATGCAGCCGAGCCGGCGCACCAGCTCGGCGTGGTTGGACATCTCCTGCGGCCGCAGCACGATGTGCTGGCGGTAGAAGTCGATCCGGCGCACGAACTCTTCCACGCCCTCGGGGCTCAGCGACAGCGAGGTGGCCGAGGCCATCGCGATGGTGCCGTCGCCGATCAGTTCCAGCATGCCGTCCTGGATCACCTCGGTGAACGCGGTCAGCCCGCGGAAGCCACCCTCGCGCAGGCCACCCAGTACCGCATTGGCGATGTTGCCCACGCCGGATTGCAGCGGCAGCAACTGCTCGCCCAGCCGCCCCGCGGCGATCTCGTGGCGGAAGAACTCCACCAGGTGTTCGGCGATGCGCCGCGACGCCTCGTCCGGCGGCGCGAACCGGCCCAGCCGGTCGGGAGCATCGCTTTCCACCACTGCGATCACCTTGTCCAGGTCACAGCGCAAGTACGGCTCGCCGATGCGGTCGCCCGGCTGCAGCAGCGGGATCGGCTTGCGATGCGGCGGTAGCGCGGTGCCGTAGTAGATGTCGTGCATGCCATCGAGCCCTTCGGGCTGACGCCGGTTCACCTCCAGGATCACCTTGTCGGCCAGGTCCAGCCAGGTCTTGTTGTTGCCCACCGAGGTGGACGGCACCAGCCGGCCGTCGGGCAGGATGCCGGCAACCTCGATCAGCGCGACGTCGATCTTGCCGAGGAAACCGCACCACGCGTACTGCGCCACCTGGCCCAGGTGGATGTCCATGTACTCGATCTGGCCGGCATTGATGCGCGCGCGCAGTTCCGGATCGGACTGGTACGGCAGGCGGAAGTCGATGCCGCCCACGCGGGCCAGTGCACCATCCAGCTCGGGCGCGGTCGAGGCCCCGGTGAGGATGCGCAGCGCGAACTTGTCGCCGCGCTCGTGCGCCGCGGCGATGCGCGTGGCCAGCGCCAGCGGCACGGCCTTGGGGTAGCCGGCGCCGGTAAAACCGCTCATGCCCACGGTCATGCCCGGCAGGATCAGCTCGGCCGCCTGCTCCGCCGACATGCGGCGCGCGGCCAGAGTGGGATGTGCAATGCGTGCTGTCATGGTTTTTTCAACTCGTCAGAATGGTTGGCACAGGAAGCGTCACCGAGCGTACCGGCAGGCCGCGACCCGGCCAAAAGTCCATTCTGGACGCGCGGATGCGCGCCGCCAAGGCGACCTTCGGCGCCTGCGTCAAAGCGCCACCGCCGCCCGGCTTTTGCAAGCGCGGCCCAGTGGTGGTCAACTTCACGAGACATGGCGGCACCGACGACCACCAGGGGAATGACCGACCGATGTACACACACACCTCGAAAAACCCGCGCCCGCAGGCACATCACCAGCACCTGTCGCGCCTGCTGCTGACCGCGGCGCTGCTCGCCTTCAGCCTGGTCGCCACCGCGCAGGCCGCCCCGCCTGAACAGGCGCGCTGGCAGCACCAGGCGCAGGCGATCACGATCACCCGCGACGACTGGGGCATCGCCCACGTGCACGGCCGCACCGATGCCGATGCGGTGTTCGGCATGGCCTACGCGCAGGCCGAGGACGACTTCAACCGGGTCGAGACGAACTACCTCAACGCGCTGGGCCGGCTCGCCGAGACCGAGGGCGAATCGGCAATCTGGAGCGATCTGCGCCAGCAACTGTTCATCGACCCGGTCGAGCTGCAGGCGCTGTACGCGAAGAGTCCCGCCTGGCTGCAGGCGCTGATGAACAGCTGGGCCGATGGGCTCAACTATTACCTGGCCACGCATCCCGACGTGCATCCGCGCGTGATCAAGCACTTCGAACCGTGGATGGCGCTCAGCTTCAGCGAGGGCAGCATTGGTGGCGACATCGAACGCGTTTCGCTCGAACAGCTCGCCGCCTTCTACGGCACCGACGGCAAGAAATTCGCCGTCATGGCGACGCCGGCGAGCTGGGTCGAGCCGACCGGCTCGAACGGCTTCGCGATCGCACCGAAGCTCACCGCCGACGGCCACGCGTTGCTGTGGATCAACCCGCACACCTCGTTCTTCTTCCGCTCGGAACTGCAGATGACCAGCGACGAAGGGCTGGACGCGTACGGCGCGGTGACCTGGGGCCAGTTCTTCATCTACCAGGGTTTCAACCACCACATCGGCTGGATGCACACGTCCACCGGCGCCGACGTGGTCGACGAATTCGCCGAGACCATCGTGCACAAGGGCGGCAAGCTGTTCTATCGCTACGGCAAGGAGCTGCGGCCGGTCACCACGCGCACGATCCGCGTGGCGTATCGCGCGAAGAACGGCTCGATGGCCACGCGCAGCTTCGACGCCCGCTTCACCCACCACGGCCCGGTCGTGCGCGCAGCCGACGGCAAGTGGATCGCCATCGCGCTGATGAACAAGCCGCTGGAGGCGCTCCAGCAGAGCTGGCTGCGCACCAAGGCGAGCGACTACGCCAGCTACATGAAAGTCGCCGAGCTCAAGGCCAATTCCTCGAACAACACGATCTTCGCCGACGACAAGGGCGAGATCGCATACATGCACCCGCAGTTCATCCCGAAACGCGACAACCGCTTCGACTACACCAAGCCGGTCGACGGCAGCAACCCGGCCACCGACTGGAAAGGCCTGCACGCGCTCGACGAGGCGCCGCACCTGCTCAACCCGCCGAACGGCTGGATCATGAACACCAACAACTGGCCGTACTCCGCTGCCGGCAAGTTCAGCCCGCGACAGGCGGACTACCCGCGCTACATGGACACCTTCGGCGAAAACCCGCGTGGCATCCACGCCACCCGCGTACTGGATGGCGTGCGCGACTTCAGCAAGGCCTCGCTGATCACCGCCGCGTTCGACTCGTACCTGCCGGCGTTCTCGCGACTGGTGCCGGTGCTGGTCCACGACTACGACATGCTGCCCGACAACGATCCGCTGAAGCCGCGCCTGGCCGGCCAGGTCGCCCTGCTGCGCAGCTGGGACTATCGTTGGGGTATCGCCTCGATGCCGACCTCGCTGGCGGTGTTCTGGGGTGACACGCTGTGGGATCAGGTGCATGCCCAGGCGGAGTCCGAAGATCTTTCCGTATACGACTACATGGCCGGCAACGCCGGTGCGAAAGCGCGTCTCCGCGCACTGGTCGAAGCGTCCGACCGGCTGGAAAAGGATTTCGGCAGCTGGGGCGTGCCGTGGGGTGAGATCAACCGCTTCCAGCGCAACGACGGTGCCATCGTGCAGACCTTCGACGACGCCAAACCGAGCATCCCGGTGCCGTTCGTGTCGTCACGCTGGGGCTCGCTGGCCTCGTTCGGCGCGCACCGCTGGCCCGGCACGAAGCGCTACTACGGCACCGGCGGCAACAGCTTCGTCGCGGTGGTCGAATTCGGCCCGAAGGTCAGCGCCCGCGCGATCACCGCCGGCGGCGAGAGCGGCCACCCAAGTTCGAAACACTTCAACGACGAGGCCGAGCGCTACACCACCGGCAACCTGCGCACGGTGTACTTCTGGCCCGAACAACTGGAGGGGCACACCGAGCGGGTCTACCACCCGGGCAAATGAGCCGCCGCGCTACGCGGCGGTGCCGAACAGCATGCCCACGCCGGTGGTGACCGCCATCGCCAGCGCGCCCCAGAACGTGATGCGCATGGCGCCGACGCCGATCTTCGCGCCGCCGGCCCATGCCGCCACCGCGCCGAGCACGGCGAGGAACACCAGCGAAGTGGCGAAGACCAGCGGCAGCAACGTCGCCACCGGCGACAGCGCCACCACCAGCAGCGGCAGCGCGGAGCCCACCGCAAAGCTCAGCGCCGAGGCGCCGGCAGCCTGCAGCGGCCGCGCCTTCAACGCCTCGGTGATGCCGAGCTCGTCGCGGGCGTGCGCGTCGAGCGCGTCATGCGCCATCAACTGGTCGGCCACCTGTCGGGCCAGTGCCGGATCGAGCCCGCGGCCGACGTAGATCGCCGCCAGCTCGCGGTGCTCGGCTTCCGTCTGGGTCTGCAACTCCAGGTGCTCGCGCGCGAGTTCGGCGCGCTCGCTGTCGGCCTGCGAATGCACCGACACGTACTCGCCGGCGGCCATCGACATCGCGCCGGCCACCAGCCCGGCGACGCCGGCGACCAGGATGTTCTGCCCGCTGGCATGCGCCGCCGCCACGCCCAGCACCAAGCTGGCGGTCGAGACGATGCCGTCGTTCGCGCCCAGCACGGCGGCACGCAGCCAGCCGATGCGGTCAGTACGGTGTCTTTCGTGATGGTGTCGGGGCATGCCGGTGCTCTCGCGGATCGGGTGGCGGCATTGTGCGCAGGTTGGCCCGCGGCCGTGCAAACGCTTCTCGTCCCGGCGCAATGGGCAACGACGGTGCTACGCCCCGGCCTTCGCACCGCCCTTCAGCAGCCCCAGCCGCAGCAGGCTTTCGGCAGTGGCGACGACGGCGTCCTGCGGCGAGCGCGGCGACCAACCCAGCACGCACCGGGCCTTGACGCTGCTGGCATTCTTGTGCGCGCCCAGCTCGGGCAGGATCTGCCTGATCGCCGGGTCGCGCAGCGCCGCCAGGCGCACCAGCCAGTTGGGCAACTGCCGCGTGGGCACCTTGCGCGCGGATGCACCCAGCTGCTGGCGCAACGTCGTGGCGATCTCGCGTATCCACAGGAAGTCGCCGGCGACGGCGAGGAAGCGCTCGCCGGCCGCGGCCGGATCGGTCATCGCGCGCAGGTGCAGGTCGGCCACGTCGCGCACGTCGACCACGCCGAAGCACAGCTGCGGGCAGCCGGGCATGGCGCCATCCATCAACCGCTGCACCAGCAGGATCGAGGTGGAATAGTCCGGCCCCAGCACCGGCCCGAACACGCCCACGGGGTTGACCACCGCAAGCTCCAGCGCGCCGCCCTCGCGCGCGATGAAATCCCACGCGGCGCGTTCGGCCAGGGTCTTGGACTTGATGTAGGGCAGCACGCCCTCGCCGTCGAGGTCCGTCCAGCTCGTCTCGTCGAACGGCGCCGGTTGCGGCGGGTGGCCGTAACCGACCGCCGCGAACGAGGACGTCAGCACGACGCGACTGACGCCGGCGTCTCGCGCGGCACGCAGCACGCGCAGCGCGCCTTCGCGCGCGGGCACGATCAGCTCGTCCTCGTGCTTCGGGAGGTCCGGCGGGAACGGCGAGGCCACGTGCAGCACGTAGTCGCAGCCGGCCACCGCTTCCGGCCAGCCCGCGTCGCGCTGCAGGTCGGCTTCGACAAAGGACAGCCGGTCGCCCGGCTCGGCCCCGCCCTGCTGCAGCATCGCGCGCACCATGCCCTCGCGTTCAAGGCTGCGCACCGTGGTGCGTACCCGATGCCCCGCGGCCAGCAATTGCAGGATGCAGTGACTGCCGATGAAACCCGACCCGCCCGTGACCAGAACCGTGCTCATGTCGATCTCCCGAGGTTGCTTCGTTGCGACGCGATCGCGCGATGTCAGCCGCGGCTGGGAATCTTCAGCCCGCGCTGCACCGCCGGGCGCGCCAACCCGCGTTCGAGCCAGCCGGCGACGTTGGCGAAGCGGTCGAAGTCGACCAGCTCACGCGCTTCGTAGAACGTGATCAGGTTGTCGACCCAGCCGAGCGTGGCGATGTCGGCGATGGTGTAGTCGTCGCCCATCAGCCAGCGGCGATCTTCGAGCCGATCGTCGAGCACGCCGAGCAGGCGTCTCGATTCGTCGACGTAGCGCTTGAGCGGGCGCTTGTCCTCGTAGGCCTTGCCGGCGAACTTGTTGAAGAAGCCGACCTGCCCGAACATCGGCCCGATCGACGCCATCTGGAAGAACACCCACTGGATCGTCTCCCAGCGCCGCGTCGGATCGGTCGGGATGAACCGGCCGCTCTTGTCCGCCAGGTACAGCAGGATCGCGCCCGACTCGAACAACGCCAGCGGCGCGCCGCCGGGACCGTGCGGGTCGATGATCGCGGGGATCTTGCCGTTCGGATTGAGCGCGAGGAACTCCGCCGTGTGGCTTTCGTCCTGCATGATGTCGACCAGGTGCGGCTCGTACGGCAGCCCGGTTTCCTCCAGCATGATCGACACCTTCACGCCGTTCGGCGTGTTCAGCGAATACAGCTGGATGCGTTCGGGATGCGCGGCGGGCCAGCGCGCGGTGATGGGGAAGTCGGACAACCGGGTCACATGGCACTCCTGCGGTGAGGGATCCATGCAACGTGGGTGCTTGCCCCGGCCGGTTCAACCGCGGAGCATCGGGTGGCGCGCCGACCTCTTCCTTCCAGCGTGTTTACCAGGTTGCCTTCAGTGCACGCTCGATCTCTTCCAGCGGCGCACGGAACAGCGACTTGTTGAGTTCCTCCACCATCCGCTTCGCGGTTTCCTCGTGCAGCAAGGGACGCATCTGCCCCAGCGTCTGCGGGTCGGCCACCAGCACCAGGTGGGCAAACTCGTTCTTCAACGCCGCGGCATTCAACCGGCGTGCCAGCTGTTTGGCGAAGGTGGCTTCGTCGATCTCGGCCATGCTGCGCTCGGGCGGCTGCCGCCCCGCTGGACCGTCGTTGGCCACGTCCTTCGGCCCCACCAGCTTCACCTGCTCAAGCGAGACATTGAGCCCCTTGCCGACGTTGCGCAGGAGTCGCGCGCCGGTGCCGTCGGCCACCACGACCCATGCGCCAGTGGGAATTTTCTTCATCGCGCTCTCCTCGGGTTGCCGGCGCCTCGAATAGCGATGCGCCATGCTGCCAAGGCTAGCCTCGGGGACGTGATGCCGATGGAAAACCTGGCCCAGGGCAACAGCTTGCAGCGGCATTCCAGCGCCCGGGCTACCGCGCCGTCAGCACCTGCCGCAGGCGATCGGACGCGCCCGGGACGCGTTCGAGATGTGGATGACGCACGCCGCCGTGGTAGTCGATCCGCTGCGTGGTGAAGCTGTCGCCCTGGCGCAGCAGCAGTTCGACCGGCGGCTTCGCGGTTTTCGCTGCGATCAGCGCATTCCGCAACCGCTCGGCGCTGTAGGCGGTGCCGTCGACCGCCAGCACGCGCATGTCGCGCGCCAACCCGGCCTTGAATGCGGGGCTGTCCCACAGCACCTCGTCGATCCGACCGTCCGCACGCGCTATTTTCAGGCCCAGCGAAAAACGGAAATCGTCGTAACCGTCCGCATCTTCGGCCGCCGTGATCGCGGCATTCGGTTCAGCGGTATAGGCCAGCCGCCAGCCGCTGCGCGCCAGGCCATCGAGCGGGGCCGGCGTCGCATCGAGACGCTCATGCAGGAAGGCCGCCCAGTCGAAGGGCTGCACCGCATTCAATGCCGCTACCACGTCATCGAAGCCGTAGGTCGACACCTGCACGCGCCCCTGTGAGCCGCCGAAGAAGCGCTGCGCAAAATCGTCCAGCGAGCGCTTGCCGTGCGACAGCTCGCGCAGCTTGCCATCCACGTCCAGCCACAGCAGCGCACCCTCACCGTAGAAATCGTAGGCGCGCTGCCAGCTCTCCCAGGCCTGTGGCGCATCGTTGAAGTCGATGATGCCCTGGCTCACCGTGTCCTGCAGGCTGCGCCAGTCGCGGCCGCGCCGCTGCGCCTGTGTCGCCACCAGTTCGGCCAGCACCGCATGGGTCTGCTTCTCGTCCAGCAAACCCGAACGCGCGGCCAGCACCAGCGCCCAGTAGTTGGTCTGGCCCTCGTACAGCCACAGCAGGTCGTCGTGCATTGGCGTATTGAAGTGCGGCGTCCACGACGGTGCGGGGCGCCGGTACTTGCCGTTCCACGCATGCGAGTACTCGTGCGGCAACAGATCGTTGCCGGTGAACGGCGCGCTGCCGCGCAGGTAGCCGGGGTAGGTGCCGTTCTCGCTGGACTGGTGGTGTTCCAGCCCGATCCCGCTGAACTGGTCCGACAGCGCCAGCAGGAAATCGTAGTGCGCGAACGGGCGCGCGCCGAACACCCGGTCGGCCTGGCGCACCAGCGCGCGGTGCGCGTCGAGCATCGCCGGCGTGGCGTCGAGCTGTTCCGGGGCATCGGCGATCACGTCCAGGTGCACCGGCTGGCGCGCACCGGGATCGAGGTCGTAGCGCTTGAACCAGCGACCCGCATACAGCGGCGAATCCACCAGGTCGACCAGTGCCACCGGTGCGAAGCGCACGGTGTCGCCCTCGCGCGAAGCGACGTCCAGCGCACTGCCGAACTGCCATCCGGCCGGCAGGGTCAGGCTTGGCGCGAACCTGATCCGGCGCGCATCGAAGCCGGCCGGATACAGCAGCACGCGATGCCACTGCAGCGACAGCAGCGCCGGCGTCATCACCACGCGGCCCTGTGCGTCGGAGGTGGGCGACAGATACTGGAATTCGACATCCAGCGCCGTCACGTTCGCCGGCACCTCGAGATGGAACGCGTACATGTCCACCGCGTCGCGCCGCCACGCGATGCGTGCGCCGTTGCCGCTGATGGTGAGTCCGGCGAGCTGGTTGATCGGCCCGGTCGGCGCATGGTTGCCGGGGATCCACTGCGGATACCACAGCGTCAGCGGCCCCGGCCGCACCGGGATGCGTTCGTGCACGCGCTGGATGCGCCGCGACACGTCGCTCACGTCAACCGCCAGCGTGATCGTGCCCGGCCAGTCGGCGTCGGCTACCGACGCGGCCGACGCCGGTCCACCGGCGCCACGCGCCAACAGCGGCGATGGCAGCCACAGGCTGCAGGCCAGCACCACGACCCATCCCATACGAACCATGCCGGATCCCCTGAAGCGGCGATTGAACCGGCATCCTACGACAGCAACGACGCGATCCGCACTCCGTCTCGCCGAACGCGCGTCACCCCGCCCGCCGCATGCAGCGCTGCCAGCGTTCGTCGACGCGCTTGGCGAACCACGCGGTGGTGAGCTTGCGGGTGATCTTCGGACTCTTCAGCGTGATGCCCGGCAGCACGGCGCGCGGCAGCGGTTTGCCATCGGTCCGTTCGGCCAGCGTGAACACCCGGGCGTAGAGTTTCGTGTCCGCGAAATCCTGGCGCTCGCCCTGCTCCAGCGCGCGATGGATCGCCGAGTCGCTCATGTCGAGTCGTGCGCCCAGCGAACGCACGGCCAGTTCCGTCGCGCCGGGCGGATCGCCGAAACCGGCCTCGGGCGACACCAGATCGCCATCCAGCGCCAGCGGAATACCCGAGGCGACGCTCACTGCCTGCTGGAACGCGGCGTTGCGGCTGGCGTGCCAACCCGCGTTGAAGTCGGCGAAGCGATAGAGCGGTTGCGGATAATCCGCCGAATAACCCAGCAAATGCGCGATGCCGAAATACATGCCGCCGCGCCGGCTGAACACCTCGTCGCGGATCGAGCGCCGTACCGGATACGGATAGCCCTGCGCATGCGCTTCGGCGAACGCGATGCTCACCTGCATCGGCCCGCCGGTGTGCACCGGGTTGAGGCCGCCGAACAGGCGCTTGCCCAACGGCACCATGCCGATGAAATCCTGGAAGATCGCGCTCAGCTGCTGCTCGGTGCGCGCCGCCGCCAGCCGCTCGCTGTAACGCCGGCCATCCGGCGACTTCAGCCACAGCGCGGCGTCGACCACGAATCCCGGCACGTGCTTCGAGGCGGCGCGGCGGTCGATCTCCAGCCGTGCGATCTTCGCCAGCCCCGGGACCGCCGGATCGACCTGGAAGCCGGATTCCTGCTGGGTCACGGCCAGCACCGCGCACAGGTTCGCGGTGGTCGGTGCGAGGTCCTGCGCCGCGAACGCAGCCTGGATGTCGGTGGCCCAGCCCTCGCGGTCGCGCGCGTCGGCCGGCATCAGTCGCACGATCTCGGCGCGCACCTGCGCCGGGCTGCGCGGTGATGCTTCCTGCGTGTGTTGGGAGGCACAGCCGCCCAGCAACAGAGCGGCAGTCAGCAACGTGATGCAACGGTGGCGCACGATTCGCCCTTTCGCCGAGGGAACGACCACGCCTATGCCCGACACAGCGACCAGAACCCGATGTCGCGCCGATGGCGGTAGCCGAGCTGCTCGTACAGCTGCTTGGCGCGATGGTTCTGGTGGCTCACGTGCAGGAACGGCAGGCGGCCGCGCTCGAGGTTGTCGTTCGACAGCAGCGCAACCAGGCGCCGCGCATAGCCGCGGCCATTGAAGTCGGGATGCGTGCAGACCGCGCTGATCTCCTGCTGCGCGTCCATGCCCAGCCGCTCGCCGATCATCGCCGCCAGCCGGCCGTCCTGGTAGATGCCGAAGTAGCGGCCCAGCTCCATCGTGCGCGGACGAAAATAATGCGGATACACCAGCGCGGTCAGCGCCAGCACGTCGGCGCGATGCGCGTCGGTCAGCTCGATCACCGCCGGACCGTCGATCACTGCGATCGGCGCGGGGCAGATCATCTGCGCCAGCGGCGCAAACGCGTCGAGCACCCAGCCATGCGGCAACGCGGGCGCCACCCCGAGCAGGTAGACCGATTCACCCGGGTCGACCAGCGACGCGATCGCAGCGGACACATCGGCTTGCGCGCTCGCCACACCCAGGAACGGCGCGAACTCCGCCGGGTAACGTGCCGCCTCGCCACGGCACAACGCAATCGCGCGGTGGCGACTGCGCAGCGAGGACCAGAAAGGATTGTCGAGTTCAGGTGCCATCATCGTGCCAGTTCTGTTTCATGTTCATGCGTCGGATCAAGAGGGCCTGGTTCTTCCCGCTCCCGCGGGTCGATGCCAGCGCCTACAGGACCTGGCAGGCTTCCAGGTAATTGCCGTCCGGGTCGGTGAAGCCGAAATAGCGTACGCCAGCCCCGGTTCCGACTGGCTCGGGCGCACCGCCGTGGGCACCCACGAAGGTGTGCGCGGCGTCGGCATCCGCGACCGCTAGGATCGGGTAGGTTCCCGCGCGCCCGACGGCAGCGCGGCCCGGGTCGCCCGGTTCGCGTTGCCACAAGGTCAGGCTGGCGTTGCCCAGCGGCAGCACCGCCAAGCCTTCGCCGCCGTCGAAGTAGAGCGGCTCGGCCGCCAGCAGGGTCCGGTACCACGGCAAGGCATGGGCGAGGTCGCGCACGCGCACGATCACCGTGTCGATGCGCAGGAACGGCGTGGTGGGTGGCATGCATGATCTCCGGCAACGTCGGCAGACGGGACACGCCTGCACGGCGTGCAGGCACTCTGACGATCGTCCGGGCAAGTGCCGAAAAACTCAAGCGGGTCGCCGGACTGCCCCGGAAACGACGACCCGCGTCGTCTTCGGCGCGTGTCACGACGAGCGCTTCATCGCGACGCGGCGCCCTGCCACTCCCATCCGGGAGCGGCAAGGAAATGCCGGCGCTAGCGCAAGCCCACCGTGCCGTTCGCCGCCTTGGCCAGCTTGGCCGGGTCGTAGCCCACACCGTCCTTGAACACCAGCTCGACGTTTTCGATGTCCTTGATGTTCTGCGCGGGGTTGCCGGCGATCAGCACCAGGTCGGCGGCCTTGCCCGCCTCGATGGAGCCGATGCGCTGGTCTTCGCCCATGAAGCGGGCGCCGTTGAGGGTGGCGATCTGGATCGCCTGCAGCGGGGTGAAGCCGGCTTCCACCAGCAACTCCACTTCGCGCTGGTCGCCGTAGCCGGCGATCACGCCGCCATAGCCGGTGGGGTCCAGGCCAGCCAGCAGGGTGCCGCCCTGCTGCACGAAGGCGTGCTCGAAATCCTGCTCCAGCTTGAACACCTTCACCCACGGCGAATTGGGCGTCTTGGCGACACGCTCGCGGGTCGCCAGATATTCCACCCGGGTTTCCGGCAGCATCGCGTCCAGCACGCGCCGGTCCATCGGCGCGCGGCCGGGCACGAACGTCTCGAACACCGGCAGGGTCGAGGTGACCGCCACGCGCTTCGACACCAGAGTCTTGATCAGCTGCTGGATGCGCGGATCGTCGACACTCATCGTCGCCAGGTGGGCCAGCGCGAGATTGGTGTCCGGGCAGACGTCCGGCTGCTTGCCGGCGGTGAACTCGGTGTCCACCGGCAGCCCGTGCTCCAGGTCGTCGATGCCGAGGCCGGCTGCTTCGGTGAAACCGATCGCGCACAAATGCCCGGTCACCTTGATCTGCTTCGCATGCGCCGCCGCGATCGCCGCGGCGAGTTCGGCGCGGGTGATGTGCATGTACGCCTTGAACGACGTGGCGCCCTCGCTGATCCAGTAGTTGACCGTATCGGTGGCATCGGCCGCATCCACCAGTTCATGCATCTGCGGCGTGAAGCTGCCTTTGCCTTCCAGATACGGCCCGGTCGTGTGCATCTTCGGTCCGGGGATCTTGCCGGCGTCGATCGCCTTCTTCAGCTCGAGGTCGGTATACGGCTCGGTGCTGCCAGTGGTGCGGATGCTGGTGACGCCGCCGGCCAGGTACAGCTTGGGAAAGCTCGACGCCTGCTCGGGATAGATGGCCTCCTTCGCTTCCGGATTCACCTTCGGCGCCGGATAGAACATGTGGTCGTGCATGCCGACCAGGCCCGGGATCAGCGTATGCCCGCTGCCATCGATCACGGTCGCGCCCTTCGGCAGCTTCACGTGCCTGCCGACCGCCGCGATGAGGCCGTCGCGCAGCAGCACCGTCTGGTTTTCCTGTGCCGGCGTGCCGTTGCCGTCGATCACCCGCACATGGGTGATCGCCAGCAGCGGCTGCGCATACTTCACGAACTGCTGCGTCTGCGCCGACAGCTGCGGTGCCTGGGCCCAGACGGATGAGGCTGCGCACAGCCCGGCCAGCGCGACGACCAGCAAGGTGTTCCGGCAAGTGCTGGACGGTGGCAAGACGGACGTGAGGCGGCGGGTTTTCGTAGGCACGGTTGGATTCCCCTTGACAAGGCAGGCACCGGCCCGCCAATCGGGCAAAATTACTCCAGCGGCCCCCCTTTGGGTGAAGATGCCATCCATCCAACCGCTTATTTGTCTGTTTTCATGCACCCTGTATTCCAGCCGCCGCGAACCCACTTCCGCCGATGACTCCGCTGCAGCACTTCGTCGAGGCCCACCCGCGCCTGTTCGTGCTGACCGGCGCGGGCTGCAGCACCGACTCGGGCATTCCCGACTATCGCGACCGCGACGGCCAGTGGAAGCGTCCGCCGCCGGTGAACTACGCCGCCTTCATGCACGAGCCGGCCACGCGCCGGCGCTACTGGGCGCGCAGCATGGTCGGCTGGCGGCGCTTCGGCAGTGCGCAGCCGAACACCACGCATCACGCGCTGGCCGAGCTGGAGCAGCGCGGGCAGGTCGAGTTGCTGGTGACGCAGAACGTGGACCGCCTGCACCAGCGCGCCGGCAGCGAGCGGGTGCTCGACCTGCATGGCCGCCTCGACGAAGTGCGCTGCATGAGCTGCGACTGGCGGCTCGCCCGCCGCGCGTTCCAGCAGGCGCTGGTCGAACGCAACCCGACCTGGGCGCAACTCGACGCCACCGATGCGCCGGACGGCGACGCCGACCTGGAAGGCCACGACTTCGCCCGCTTCGACGTGCCGTTCTGCCCGCACTGCGGCGGCATCGTGAAACCCGACGTGGTGTTCTTCGGCGAAGCGGTGCCGCGCGAACGCGTGGAAGCCGCCACGCGCGCCTGGCGGGCCGCCGACGCGGTGCTGGTGGTCGGCTCTTCGCTGATGGTGTATTCCGGCTACCGCTTCGTCGACGCCGCCGCGCGCGCCGGCAAACCGGTGGCCGCGGTGACCCTGGGCCGCACCCGCGCCGACGCGCTGCTCACCTTGAAGGTCGACGCGCCCTGCCACGAGGCGCTGGCCTTCCTGCACGAGCAGGTGCGACTGGTCATGAACTGACCCGTAGCAGTCAGCTGGTGTGATCCAGGATGATCTTCCAGCCGTCGGCGGTCTTTTCCCACAGCAGCGAGAACACGCCGTCGTCCTGGCCGGCTTCGCCACGGGCAGTGCGATCGAGATGGAAGCGACCGGTCACGGCGGCGTAGCGCACTTCGCCGTGAGCGTCGGGCAGCAGGCGCACGTCGAGGTCGGCGTACGTGAGCCGGCCCATCTGCTCCTTCGTGGCGTAGTGCTTGCGATAGCTTTCGAGGATCGTGCGGTAACCCTTGCGCACGCTGGCACCCACGAACGTGGTGTCGGGCGCGTCCTTGTAGCTGCGCATGAACTCCGCGACATCGCCGCGGTTCCACGCCGCCGTCTGCTGCTCCATCACCTGGCGGATGACGGCGGCATCGTCGCCGGCGGTTGCCGCGTGGCTGGAAACCGTGCTGCCCAGGCCGACCACCGCCAGCAGAATCCCGAATCCGAGAAGAAAGTACCTTGCCGTCATGCCGTGCTCCGTTGCGCTGCGTAGTGGCCCAGTATCACCCCGAACGCAGCACCTGCGGTCACCGATCCAGTGACTTGGCGACCCACGACTCCGCCCGCTCCGCGCCACGGGCGTGAGGCGAGTTGCGCGCGTCCGCCGGGACGCCTACCCTCGGCGGACCTTGCCATGGAGCCGCCTGCATGCGCTCGATCCATCTCCTCACCCTGTGCGCCGTGGTGACCGCCGCGCTCAGCGCCGGCTGCAACCGGGAAGCCCCCAACGTCCCCGTACCCGCCGCCAGCGCACCTGCCGCCAGCGTGGCGGTGGTCAACGACAGCACCAGGCTGGAGGCCGCCGTCGACGGCTTCATCGACGGCATGTTCCAGCGCTACCCCACCTTTGCCGCCGGTGCCGGCAAGCACGAGTTCGATGGCAAGTTGCCCGACTACAGCACGGCCGGCCTGAAGGCGGACGCCGACTGGCTGCACGCGGAGCGCGCGAAATTTGCTGCGTTCGGCGATGACAAACTGGATGACAGTGGCCGCTTCCACCGCGACTACGTGCTCGCGGTGATCGACGGCCAGCTGTTCTGGCTCGAGGACTCCGGCTTTCCGTACAGCAACCCGGCCTTCTACGCCGGCGACCTGTCGCCCAGCATGTACCTGACGCGTCCCTACGCGCCGTTGCCGCAACGCATGGCGGCCTTCGTTACCTACCAGGAAGCGCTGCCCAAGGCGATCGCCCAGATCAAGGCGAACTTCAAACTGCCGCTGCCGGAGTCGTACATCACGCTGGGCGTGAACAGTTTTGGCGGCTACGCGAGCTTCTTCAAGGCCGACGTCCCGGCGATCTTCGCCGAAGTCAAGGATGACGCCCTGCAGGCGCGCTTCCAGGCGTCCAACGCTGCCGCGATCAAGGCCACGCAGGATCTCGCCGACTGGTTGAAGGCACAGAAGCCCCACGCCACCCACGACTACGCGCTGGGAGCCGCGAAGTTCTCCAGGATGTTGCACGCCACCGAGCTGGTCGACCTGCCGCTGGACCAGCTCAAGGCGATCGGCGAATCGGACCTTGAGCGCAACCTCGCTGCGCTCAAGACCGCCTGCGACAAGTTCGCGCCCGGCCAATCGCTGAGTGAGTGCGTCGCCAGGGAGAGCGCGGACAAGCCGGCCGGCGGTGCTGTGGAAGGCGCGCGTGCCCAACTCGCGGGCCTGCGCCAGTTCATCGTCGACAAGGACCTGGTGACCATCCCCGGTCCCGAACAGGCCAAGGTCGAAGAAGCACCGCCGTTCAACCGCTGGAACTTCGCCTACATCGAGATTCCCGGCCCGTACGAAAAGAACCTGCCGTCGGTGTATTACATCGCCCCGCCGGACCCGACCTGGAGCAAGGCCGACCAGCAGGCCTACATACCGGGCAAGGCCGACCTGCTGTTCACGTCTTCGCATGAGGTGTGGCCGGGACATTTCCTGCAGTTCCTGCACGCCAACCGCGCGCACTGGAAATTCGGCCAGTTGTTCGTCGGCTACGCCTTCTCCGAAGGCTGGGCGCACTACGCCGAGGAGATGATGTTCGACGCCGGCCTGGACGGCGCCACGCCGGAAGCCCACATCGGCCAGCTCACCAACGCCCTGCTGCGCGACGTGCGCTATCTCTCCGCCATCGGCCTGCACACCGGCGGCATGACCGTCGCCCAGTCCGAGCAGATGTTCCGTGACAAGGCCTTCCAGGATCCGGGCAACGCCCGCCAGCAGGCCGCCCGTGGCACCTACGATCCGGCCTATCTGAATTACACGATGGGCAAGCTGATGATCATGCAACTGCGCCAGGACTGGATCGCCGCACACCCGGGTCCGAACGCGCTGAAGGCGTTCCACGATCAGTTCCTCAGCTATGGCGGCCCACCGATCCCGCTGGTGCGTGCGCAGATGCTGGGCGGCAAGCCGGAGGCCAGGCTGTGGGTGGCGCCGACGGCCGCTGCAGCGAAAACGGAACCAGCCGCAGCATCCGAGTAAGGCACCCGGTCGAAAAAAGACGTCAGGTCCATTTGCCCTTCAAAACAAACCAGCCACGAGTCGAGGCATTCGCGGCCGAGGTCTGACCGACTGCCAGGCCCGAGCCGGTGCCGGCAGATAGACGTCTGGACGTTTTTGGCGATTCCGGTCCAAGCTGCATGGCGCTCGATGGGTACCGGTCGATTTCCGCCCCGCCCATTCGTCTTCCAAGGCGAGGGCTCATCTTCTCCAACGGGAACCGCCATGACCACCAACACCCTGCGCCTTCATCGCGTGCTGCGCGCCCCACCCGAACGGGTCTACCGCGCCTTCCTCGACGCCGACGCCATCGCCAAATGGCTGCCACCGAACGGCTTCACCTGCAAGGTGCACCAGTTCGACGCGCGGGTTGGCGGCAGCTACCGGATGTCATTCACCAACTTCTCCACCGGCAACGGCCACAGCTTCGGCGGCACGTACCGGGAGCTCGTGCCGGGCGAGCGCATCAAATACAACGACCGCTTCGAGGACCCCAACCTGCCCGGCGAAATGACCACCACCATCACCTTCCGCGCCGTGCCCTGCGGCACCGAAATGCACGTGGTGCAGGAAGGCCTGCCCGAGGTCATCCCGGTGGAGCAGTGCTACCTGGGCTGGCAGGAATCGTTGGTGCTGCTCGGCAAGCTGGTGGAAGCGGAAATCGCGGACTGACCGGCACTACGGCAACCGGCTGGCATGGCTTGCCGCCAGCAGCCACTTGCCATCGCGGCGAATCCACGTGTCCGTATAGCGGAAGTCGGCGGCGAACGGTTCGCCGCCGGCGCGGCCGCGGATGCTAGTGATGCCGACAATCAGCGCGGCGTCGCCGTACAGGCGCACCTGCTGGTCGTGGTTGCGGAACTCCTCGTAGAACGGCTCCCGCGCGGCAACCTCGGCAAGGTTCTGCTTGAGGTTCGTCACGTTGCCGTGCGAATCGACGAGCGTGAAATCCGCCGTCAGCGTGCGGCGCAAGGCATCCGCGTTGCCGGCTTCGAAGGCATGGCAGACGTCGGCCTCGGCCTGCAGCAGTTCACGGGTGACCTGGTTCGGCGTGACCGCGCCTGCGGTGGTCGCCATTCCGATCAGCAACGCCAGCAGCCAGCGCTTCGCGGCTTTTCTTTCCAGTCGTGGCATGGTCGTGAATACTCCTCGGAGCCAATGGCGCAAAGCAGAAGGGAGAGAGGGGCTGTGAGCGGTTGCCCCCATAAAGTGTCTCTCGCACCTATTTTAACGTCACGAGGAACCCATCCATGCCCTACCCACGACAGCTCCCTGCCACCGGCACGTGCCGCTGCGGCCGCGTGCGTTTGCGCGTCACCAAGCCGGCCATGCTCACCATGGCCTGCCACTGCCACGGCTGCCAGAAGATGACCGGCAGCGCGTTTTCGCTGTCGCTGGCGCTGCCGGCCGACGGCGTGGAAGTACTCGAGGGCGAACTGGTCCGCGGTGGCCTGCAGGGCGAGCACACCCACCTGTACTGCGCGTTCTGCAAGTCGTGGGTGATGACCCGTCCGGCGGGCATCGACTGGCTGGTCAATCTGCGCGCTTCGATACTCGACCCGCATGCGGACTTCGTGCCGTTCATCGAAACCTGCACCGACGCCCGGCTTTCCTGGGTGTCGACCCCGGCCAAGCACAGCTTCGCCGGCTTTCCGGCGATGGAGGAGTACCAGCCGCTGGTCGAGGCATTCGCGGCCGAGGCCTGAGCGACCGTCAAGTCAGCGCTCCCTGCACGACCGGCCGGAAAACCGGGCGGTTGCAAACGGTTCTGACCCGGCTGTTTTTCCCGAGACCGGCGACGCATGACTTCCGCCTTCGTTGGTTCCCCCAGGCGTTACCATGTCGGGAACCAGACCTGCGCGGTACGACCACCGGGCGCCACGAACCCGGCCATTGCATGATCCCGAAGCTGCCTCCCCTCGCCGACGTACTCGACCTGCTGCCCGACGCGGCCTGCGTCGTCGACACCGAGGGGAATCTCCTGTACGTCAGTTCGAGTTTCGAGCGCATCTTCGGCTACACCTCCGACGAAGTGCTTGGTCGGCGAATATTCGACCTGGTCCACCCCGACGACCGCGCGGCGACCATGCAGCAGGCCGAACAGGTGACGGACGGCGCGCTGCAGCGGCACTTTCGCAACCGCTACGTCCACAAGGACGGTCACAGCGTGGACATCCAGTGGTCGGCCCGCTGGCTGCCCGAGTACGGCGTGCGTATCGGGGTCGCCCACGAAGTGACCGAACTGCGCCGCGCCGAACGCGAGATCGAGTACCGCGCCAGCCACGACCCGCTGACCGGATTGCCCAACCGCCACCGCTTGCAGTGCGAACTGCGATACGCCATCGCGCACGCGACGCAGACCGGCGACGGCCTGGCCGTGCTCTACCTGGACCTCGACGGCTTCAAGGCGGTCAACGACCGGGGCGGGCACGACGCCGGCGACCTCCTGCTGCGCGAAGTCGCGCAGCGCCTGCAGCAAGGCCTGCGCAAGGGCGACCTGGTGGCCCGCGTCGGTGGCGACGAGTTTGTCGCGCTGCTGCCCGGTTGCCAGGACGCCGAGGCCGCCCGCGCCGTCGCCGACAGTCTGCGCGCCTGCCTGAGCCCTCCCTTCACCTTGCCCGACAGCTTGTTCCGGCTCGATGCCAGTATCGGCATCGCCTGTTTCCCGGCAGACGGAAGCGACCCGGACACCTTGCTGGCGCACGCCGACCGCGCGATGTATGCGGCCAAGCGCCAACAGCCACGGCGTGGTGACGCCGATCTGACGCACGACACCCCCGTGGACGCGTGACCTCCCGTCATCACGGGGCTCATTCATCGAACGACACGGGCGACAGACCACGTTCCGCGCGTGAAGAAAGGGCACTCTGCCCCCTGCTTCGCGATGCGCCGTGCGCGCCGATCGCGCCGAACCCGGGGCATGCAGGGTAAAATGGCGACACAGGTTCAGGGCATCCATGTCGGGTCGAGGTGGCTTCCAAACCCCCGCGCCGTGCAGCCATGTTCAAAACGAAATCCTCTCCACAGTCCATCCTGCGCAGCGCCGCCGTGCTGTTCGGGACCGCCGGACTGCTCAGCCTTCCCGCGCACGCAGACGACGACAGCTGGCGGGTGGCGGTCCGCGCCGAACAGGCGACGCCCGGCGGCTGGGTCCGCGTACGGGAAAACGCCATCCAGGGCACGCAGCTGCCCATTCGCGGCGGGCTGGGCGTCAACCACATGCAGACGATCCGGCTGGACGCCTGGAAGCCGCTTTCCGACGCCAGCGAGCTGCACCTCGGGTTTTCCACCAGCCGGCTGAACGGCCACACGCTGATCGACGCGCCGGTGTACTACAACGGCACCACCATCGCCCCCGGACGCCTGGACACCGTCACCCGTTTCCAGGATTTCATGGCGCTCGACGCGTCGTACTGGCACCGGCTGGCCGACTTCGGCAATGGCGGCCGCTTGTGGGGCAGCGTGGGCGCGACCTACGTGATGCTCAACTTCCGGCTCGACGGCAGCATCGCCGCCGACAGCATCGGCCACGAACTGAAGGAAGATTTCTACGTGCAGGAACTACCCGTGCCCACCGTGGGCCTGCACCTGCGCTATCCGTTGACCGATGCGCTGAAGCTCACGGCGGATGTCACGCTGGGGCGGCTGCCCTGGGTCAACAGCCTGCGTACCGAAGGGGGCGAGGTGCGTCTCGCGCAGACCAACGAGGAAGAGGCACTGGGCCTGGAGTACAGGTTCGCACCGCATTGGCAGGCGCTCGCCTACGTCGTCCATCGCTATCTCGGGCAGGACGAACGCAGCCGGGAAGACGGCAACGCGATCCACCTCAGCTCGAACGGCATCGGCGTCGGCATCGACCACCAGTTCTGAGTCTTCAAGGAAGCGCGCCGGTGTGGGCGACCTTTCCCCGGAGCGGAATGCGGGCCGCCCGCCTGAAACCAGAGTCAGAGTGCGGTTTGGCCCCTCTGTCCATGTCCGATGTCGATCGCGTCCGCTCTCGTTCGTCGTCCAGCTGAGGGGCGCCGTACCGGCTTCCCCGACCACCAAGGAGAACACCATGTCCTACATCGATGGTTTCGTAATCGCCGTACCCAACGCCAACCGCGACAAGTTCATCGGGCACGCCAATACCTTCGACGCCATTTTCCTGGAGTTCGGCGCCACACGGGTCGTGGAGTGTTGGGGCGACGACGTGCCCGACGGCAAACTCACCGACTTCCGCCGCGCCGTACAGGCAAAGTCGGACGAATCCGTGGCGTTCTCCTGGATCGAATGGCCCGACAAGGCCACCCGTGACGCCGGCATGGCGAAGATCATGAAGGACCCCCGCATGGATGCCGCCAGCGACATGCCGTTCGACGGCAAGCGCATGATCTTCGGCGGCTTCGTACCCGTGGTCAGCCTGCCGGCATAATCACGGTACGGGGCGGACGCGGTCAGCCGTTTCGTGCATCCCGCCAAACGGAGCACCGCATGCGCCTGCACATTCTGTCGGACCTGCATCTGGGTGTGCATGACATGCCGCCACCCGAGGTGGTGGCGGACGTGACGATCCTTGCCGGCGACATACGACGCCCGGCAACCGGCGCGATGCAGTGGGCGGCTGGCCTGGGTCGACCGGTGCTGTACGTCCCCGGCAACCACGAGTTCTACGGCGGCTCGATTCCCGACGTGCGCCGGGCGCTGGCCCAAAGCGCCCGCGAACACGGCGTCCATCTGCTGGATCAGGACACGCGGGTGATCGAGGGCGTGCGCTTCGTGGGCGCGACCCTGTGGACGGATTTCGAACTGTTCGGCGCCGGGCACAAGGACCTGGCGATGACGCTGTCGGCGAAGTTCATGCGTGACTTCGCCGCCATCCGCAACGCGGACAACAGCGTCTTCACCCCAACCGATGCCTGCTCGTTGTTTGCCGAACAATATGCATGGCTCGCCGCCGTGCTGGATGAACCCTTCGCCGGGCCCACCGTGGTCATCACCCATCACGCACCGACACCGCACAGCGTTCATCCGCGCTTTGCCGATTCGCCGGTCAGCGCCGCTTTCGTGTCCGACTGCACCGCGCTGATGGGCCGCGCCGTCCTGTGGATCCACGGCCACACCCACGACAGTTTCGACTACACGGTGAACGGCACCCGCGTGGTGTGCAACCCGCGCGGCTACAGCCCCAACGGGAAAAACGAGAACCCGCGTTTCGATCCGTGCCTGTGCATCGACGTGGCAGCAGGCACGTAAAAAACCGCGGCGTTCGGCAAGCGGAGCCCTCGCTTGCCGATACGTGAAAAGTTGCCAGGAACACTTGCTGCTCCGCGCCGAAGGCAGTGGTCCCGACACACTTTCGGGCGCAAGCGCGCCGCGCCATGTCGATCTGCATGCTCGTCATTCGTCGAAATAAAAGAAGCATCCTCGCCGCCCGAACCAGGAGAACCGAAATGACCAGCAAGAACACGATTTGCCTGTGGTATGACGGCACCGCGCTGGACGCCGCGACGTTCTACGCCCAGACCTTCCCGGACAGCGCCGTGGGCGCCGTCCATCGTGCGCCGGGCGACTATCCCTCCGGCAAGCAGGGCGATGTGCTGACGGTCGAGTTCACGGTCATGGGCATCCCGTGCCTGGGCTTGAACGGCGGGCCCGCGTTCCAGCACAGCGAGGCATTCTCGTTCCAGGTGGCCACCGACGACCAGGCCGAAACCGACCGCCTGTGGAATGCGATCATCGACCACGGCGGCCAAGCCAGCGAGTGCGGCTGGTGCAAGGACAAGTGGGGCCTGTCGTGGCAGATCACGCCGCGCGCCCTGATCGCCGCGGTCACCGACCCGGATCCCGCCGCCGCCAAGCGCGCGTTCGACGCCATGATGAAGATGACGAAAATCGACATCGCCGCGATCGAGGCCGCGCGGCGTGGCTGAAAGCCGCTCGCACTGGAAACGAGCTACCGGCTCTACCGCACAACCGTGCCGGTCGCATAGGCCGGATGGCCCATGCCGAGTGGCACGCTCCACGCGACGAAGGCCTGGATAACGTTGCAGCACCTGCGCTCCCGCACTCGGCTTGAAGGAAGTTCACCTTGGCTACCTCCGCAATGGAAACCTCGCCGCAGGCTTATGCACGCTTTGGCGGCCTGCTCTACCTGGTCATCATCTTTGCCGGCGCCATGGGCGAGTTGTTCGTGCGCGGCAAGCTGGTCGTGGCCGGTGATGCGGCGCAAACCGCCGGCCGGATCATGGCCTCCGAATCGCTGTGGCGACTCGGCATAGGCGGTGACCTGTTGATGCACGTGTGCGACGTCTTCGTGATGTGGGCGCTGTACGTCTTGCTGCGGCCGGTCAGTCGCAACCTGGCGCTGCTCAATCTTCTTCTGAACCTCATCCAGACCGCCGTGCTGGCCGTGAACAAACTGACCCTGCTGGTGCCGCTGCTTCTGCTGGGCAATAACGCCTACCTGAAAGCCATCGATACGGCCCAGCTGCAAGCGTGGTCCTACGCCGCCATCGAGCTGCACGAATATGGCTTCGGCGTGGGGCTGATCTTCTTTGGCTGCGTGTGTCTGGTGGAGGGCCATCTGATCCGCAAGTCCGGTTTCCTGCCACCGCTGCTGGGCGTGCTCATGCAGATCGCCGGACTGTGTTATCTCATCAACAGCGTCGCCCTGCTGCTCGCGCCCGAGTTCGAAGCGCGGCTGTTCCCGGCGATCCTCATGCCTTGCCTCGTGGCCGAACTTTCTCTCGCCCTGTGGCTGCTGGTGAAAGGCGTGAACGTCGACCACTGGAAGGAACGGGCATGGATGGCCCGCACACGCGCCCTTGAATGACACGGTTTCCATGGCGTCACGCCACCACCCGGAGCCTTCCCATGACCCCCACCATCACCGCCTTTGAAAGTTCGCCCGATCGCGGCCAGGGACTCGCGCGCGACATGCGCGTGCGCTGGGCGCTGGAAGAAGTGGGCCAGCCCTACGAGGTTCGCCTGGTGTCGTTACGCGCGATGAAGGAGCCCGCGCATCGGGCGCTGCATCCGTTCGGGCAGATTCCCACCTATGAAGAAGGCGACCTCGCCCTGTTCGAGTCGGGGGCCATCGTGTTGCACATCGCGGAGCACCATGCGGGTCTGCTGCCGGACGATACGAATGCCCGGGCGCGCGCGATCGCCTGGATGTTTGCGGCGCTCAACACGGTGGAGCCGCCGATCCTCGAGCTGCAAACCGCCAGGTTCCTGGAGGGCGACAAGCCCTGGGCCGAGCAGCGCCTGCCGCTCGTGAAGGATCGCATCCGCAAGCGGCTGGGCGAACTTTCCGATCGTCTTGGCGCGGCCGACTGGCTCGATGGTGCGTTCAGCGCGGGCGACCTGATGATGGTACACGCGCTGCTCCGGCTGAAGCCATCGGGCCTGCTGGACGAATACCCGAACCTCGCCGCCTACGCCGCCCGCGGCGAAGCGCGACCTGCGTTCCAGCGTGCCTTCGCCGCTCAACTGGCAGTGTTCACTGGCGGGCATCCGACTGTCTGACAGGCCGCCGAGGTTTCCGGCCGAAGTCCGGCCAGCGGATTTCAAATATTCGTTCGTCCATGTCGAAAGCGTCGAATGCCGTTCGTCGAATGGAAGGCAGCATGCATGCCCTGCCCCTCCAACCCGCCAAAGGATCTCCGCCGTGCCCCGAATGATCTTTGTGAACCTTCCTGTCGGCAATCTCGACGCGTCCATCAACTTCTACAAAGCCATCGGCTTCGACAACAACGCCCAATTCAGCGACGAAACGGCGGCGTGCATGGTGTGGAGCGAAGCCATCCACGTCATGCTGCTCACGCATGCCAAGTGGCGCACTTTCACGGATCGCCCGATCCCGCCCGCAGGCTCCAGCGAAGTCGCGCTGGCGATCTCGCTTCCCGATCGCGCAGCAGTCGACGCCATGAACGCGGCGGCGGCAGCGAACGGCGGGACAGCCGACATCAATCCCGTGCAGGACCTCGGCTTCATGTACAGCCGCAGCCTGGCCGACCCCGACGGGCATGTATGGGAACCCTTCTGGATGGACCCGGCCGCGATTCCCCCGGGCGATCAGCCGGGCTGAACCAGCCGACATTCCAGCCAAACGGCGAAACCGAAACCCGGGGTCGGCGCCGGCGTCCGCAAACCCGGCTTTCACAAAACCCGGGTCAGAGTCGATTTCCCAGAGCAAAGCGTTCAAAGAAAGCGCACCCTGACTCTGGGGGAACCTCTGGGGAAGTCGGAGGGCGTGCCATGGTTGAGTGGATCGAATACGCCAAGATAGCCGGTGCCTTCGTCGGCGCGCTGGGCGTCGCCACGCTGGCCAAGCTGTACCACGACAAGGTGGTGGCCGGAAAAGACACCGAGCTGAAGATCAAGGATGCCGAACTGGCTCGCGTGCGAGCCGACCTGGACAAGGCTGAGGCGCGTGCGCAGAGTGCCGAGCAGGACGCGGTGCCGGCGCATCGCGACCTGACCCGGCTGCGCAGCCAGCTTGGCGAGCTGCTGGAACGGCTGGCGCAGGCCATGCAGGTGCAGGCAGCCTCGCTGTACATCCCTCTGTTCAACGCCGGCGACGAGCGCGGCAGCGCGCCGCGCAGCTTCGCTTTCGTCGCGGCATGGAATATCGACCCTGCCGCCACGGCGGCGATCCTGAAAATGAAGCTGGTCGAATCGTGGACCGTGGTGGGCGAGTGCTGGGACAAGGGCACGCCGATCACCGTCAACAATCTGCAGGGCAATGTCCGCCACGTGCCGTCGTACGACAAGCAGTCCGGCTTCGTGCCGGTCAGCACGCTGGTGTCGCCGGTGCGCTGGCAGGGCCGGCCGGTGGGCGTGGCGCAGTTCTTCAACAAGACCGTGCCCGGCCGCAGCTATGAAGTCGACGAACAAGGCTTCGGCGGCGAGGACCGGCGGCTGCTGGCCGAGGCACTGCAGGAAGTCAACGACACCGGTCTGGCGGGCAAGCTGCACTACTTCCAGTCCAGCCCGGACGCGCTGCGCTTCCTCGGCCTGCAGGGCGAGCTGGATCTGGAAAACGCGGTGATCATGTATGTGGACCTGACCCGGTCCTCGACGCTGTATCGCGAGATGCCGCTGATCGAGGTGGCGCGCCTGATCAACCGCTTCAGCCGCAACATCTACAAGCGGGCAAATCCGTTCGGCGGTGTGCTCGAGAAATTCAACGGCGACGGTGCGCTGATCCGCTTCCACTACGACGAGGCCGACACGCGCACGCCACTGGGCAACCCGGCGCTGCGGGCGATGTGCGTTGCCGCCGAACTGGTCGACGAATTCCGCAGCTTCAAGTCATCGCACTGGCACGGCGTGGCGCAGGATCTCGCCGATTCGATCAAGCTGCGCGTCACCATCGCCCTGGGGCCGGTGATCTCGACCACGATGGGGCCACAGCAATTCCAGCTGCCGACGGTGATGGGCCAGTGCGTGAACCGTTCGGCCAAAATGAGCGCCTACGCACCGCGCGACCGCGACGTGGTGCTGGTCGACGACAACGTCGGCCGCGCGCTGGAGCAGATCGATCCGGGCTACCCCGCCGCGCTCACCGATTTCGACCAGTGGGTCGACCCCAGTGCCAGTCAGGCAGCCAGCCTGGCCGGCCATCGCTATTTCGAAGTCGAGCTGGAGCCGTTCCGGCGCGCAGCGGCCACGCGCCGGATGCCCTGAGCGCGCTGCAAGCGCCAGGTGCCGGGTGCGAGTGGTCCGGCGGCTTGCACTGCCCGTATTCGACACCCTGCGTCGCAGGAAGCCGGCGCAGCTGCGCCTGCGCGAGTGGCTCTGACCCGGCTCGCTGCACATCTCTATACTTGCAAACCGTCATCACCCGGCCAGTGCCTCGCCCATGCCACGCTTACGCCTTGCCGAACCCCTCGTGATGCTGGCTACGGTGGTGCAGTGGCTGGTGCTGTCGATGCTGACCGGCGCCGTGGTCGGCGTGGGCTGCAGCCTCTTTCTCCGCTTCCTGTTCGCCACCGAGGGCCGCGTTTACGCGGTGCCGCTGTGGTGGCAGATGAGCCTGTTGATGCTCGGTGGGCTCGCCAACGGCCTGCTGCTGCATTACGGCTATCGACTGAGCCGCAGCGGCTTCAGCGACTCGCCGATCATTGCGGTGAACGAGCAACGCGGCAAGATGCCGTTTCGGACCATGTGGGTGAAGCCGGTCGCCGCGCTGATCACCCTGGGCTGCGGCGGCTCGGCCGGCAAGGAAGGGCCGTGCTCGCACATCGGCGCCAGTCTCGCCGCCGGTATCGGCCGGGTGCTGCATCTGAACCCCGAGCTGCGCAAGCGGCTGCTGGCATGCGGGGTCAGCGCCGGGTTCGCCAGCGTGTTCGGTACCCCGATCGCCGGCGCCATCTACGGCGTGGAGGTGCTGGCGATCGGCCGCATCCGCCACGACTTCCTGTTCCCCGGCATCGTGGCCGGCGTCACCGCATTCCAGGTCAGCAAATACCTGGGCGTGCCCTACCCCCACTACCACATCGCCTTCGTCAGCGACTTCACCGAGCTGCTGTTCTTGAAGACCGTGCTGATCGGCATCCTGTGCGGCGCGGCGGCGTGGGTGTTCGTCGAGCTGCTGCAGCAGGCCAAGCGCTTGTTTGGACGTCTGCGCGATCGCTACGCGCTGTGGCCGCCACTGGTACCGCTGCTGGGCGGCGTGGTGCTGGCGCTGCTGATCATGGTCGTGCCGTCCGACTACCTCGGCCTGAGCCTGCCGATCATGGAGCGTGCCCTGCACGGCGAGACGATGCCGTACCTCGGCTTCCTCTGGAAGGCCCTGCTGGTCGCGATCACGCTGGGCTCGGGCTTCTACGGCGGCATCGTGACCCCGCAGTTCGTGATCGGCGCGGTGCTGGGCGGCGCATTTGCACATCTGCTGGGGCTGGCGCCGGCGTTGGGCGCGGCGGTGGGACTGGTGGCCGTGGTCGCCTCGGCCTCCAACGCGCCGATTGCCGCCATCCTGATGGGCATCGAGCTGTTCGGCGCCGACTCGACGCTGTACGTGGCCGGCGCCTGCGTCGCTGCCTACCTCATCATCGGCCACCGCAGCGTGTACCCCGGCCAGCAGATCGCCTTCAGCAAATCATCGTGGATCTTCGCCCATACCGATCTGCCGGTCGGCCAGGAAAAGATCCGCCTGTCGTACGGTTTGCTGCGCTGGTGGAGCGCGCGCCGGCGTGGACTTTCAAGGCCCAAGGCGCCGGGCAACGACAAACCGTAGTGAGCTGCCACGCGTGGAGCGCGGCCATGCGCCGGAAACGGGGTCGGGAACGGGGTCAGGTTCACTTCCGAATGGCGAAATGGCGATCCCGTTTTGTTTTCGTCCTCAGGGACGGCTGAAAACGGCACCATGCGGCACGGCGCTCCCTTGCCAGCCGTCGGGCCAGGTGCGCGTGAAATCGATCGTTTCCGGTTCGAGCGTCAGGGCGCCGGTGTGGCGATCGATCCTGGCGAAGCGGACTTTGGTGGCAAGCGCGCCATAGCCCGTGATCGCCAGGCGATCGCCGCCCGGCTCCATCCCGATCCAGTGCGGATATTCATCCGGTGGCAGCAGGATGCGGCTGACTTCGTGCGGATGCTCCGGATCGCGCACGTCCAGGCTGGCGATGACGTGCCCGCTCTGCATGGTTTCCACCAGGAAATTGCCGGCCACGATCGGCACTTCGCACGTGCGGTAGCCGAAGTCGTAGACATGCTGCAGGCTCGGCTTGTCACTTGCCAGGTTCTTGAGCAGGAACAAGCCGCAGTTGAACGTCGGAACCAGGACCGTGTGGCCGTCGGCAAGCACGCGCGGCTCCGACGAATCGGCCGCCGTGTCGTAAATCCCGTCGGATTCCGGCGGCAGTCGCAGGGTCTGGATCAGTTTCAGGTCGGCGAGCCGCCAGATCTGAACCACATGGCTCACCTGCGCCGCCATCATGTCGGCACTGCTGGTGACCACCCGATCTGCCTGCTCGACCACCGCCAAGCTGTAGGGGCGGATGTCCGGATAACCGGCCGCCTCGGCCGAGGCGGTCCGCACGACCCGACCCTGTGGATCGAACTCCACCAGCCCTCCCGCCGCATGGTTGAACCCGCCCGCATACTGAAAGGTTGCCAGCGTGTTGCCATTGGCAAGATGGGCAAACGAGTGCGGATAACCGAGTGCTCCGACGCTGCCGAATGTCCGCGCCAGTCGCGGATGCAATGGCTTGCGAAGGTCGAAAACGTAGGTGCTGTTCCCGAGCCAGTCGTTGGCATACAGCATGTCGTCGGGCGGTTCCGCATAGTTCGTATGGTGAGCCATCGCCGCCGGGCCAGCGGGCACCATCGCGACGAGCTTCCCGAACGACGGGCCCGGCCGCACATCAAAGACCGCAAGGAAATCCCTGCCCAACCCCATTGCCGTGCGCCGCGCGGCCAGATCGGTGGGCTTCAGGGCCATCGTGTCCGCTTGCGGATGACGGGCCTCCATCGCCCACACGAACAAATAATCGCTGGAACCCGGCGCAGCTTTCGCGGCCCATGGGAGCGCAACAATCAGAAGCAGCAAGTAGCGGAACATCGCCCTCTTCATGGCCTGTCTCCCCGCGCAATTTCCGGCGAGGTTACATCATGGAACAGGCAGCAAGAATGGTGGCAGGGATCCTTTGAGTAACCGAGGGAGGCGGATCAAGAATTGTCCCTGACACTTGTCCGCCGCACTATTTTTGCTTCTCGCAGGAAGCCGTTGTCGACTGTTGCCGCCAGTGCAACATGCTGAGGACCTTCACGGTACTACCGGCGTGAGCTCCCCTGACTAGACTTGATCGCACGATCAGTCGAAAACGCGAGCACAACGCAGCGCGCGACATTCGCGGTCGTGCTCGTGCCCCGCGCCGCGCCACGCGGCCTACCCCACGCAACCCACAGGACTCCTGAAAATGAGCGCTGCAGCCCGCAACGTGCAACCGGTTACCGCCAACATTGGCAAAGACGATTCCGGCGAACTCGTGTCTTCCCGCTACGCCGTGCGCATCGGCGACCTCGATGTCGTGCTGATCAGCGATGGCATCCTGCCACTGCCGACCTCCACCATGTCCACCAACGTAAGCGAAGCCGACCGCAACAAATGGTTCGACCATCGGTTCCTGCAACGTGACATGTTCGACTGGGCGCTGAATATCGCGCTGGTACGCAGCGGCGACCGCCTGATCCTGATCGACTCGGGTGTGGGCGACGGTTTCGAGTACTTCTCGCGTGCCGGTCGCTCGGTGCTGCGGCTGGAAACTGCCGGCATCGATCTCGCGGCGATCACCGACATCGTGGTCACGCACATGCACATGGATCACGTTGGCGGGCTGAACGTGGATGGCGTCAAGGCCAAACTGCGCCCGGACGTGCGTATCCACGTGGCCGCGGCGGAAGTGGAGTTCTGGAAGCACCCGGATTTCAGCCGGACGGTAATGCCGGAAGCGGTGCCACCCGCGCTCCGCAAGGCGGCTGCCAGGTTCGTGGAGCTGTACAGCGACAACATCGTACCGTTCGATCGGATCGTGGAAGTCGCCGCAGGCGTCACCGCGCGCGTGACCGGCGGCCACACGCCGGGACACTGCGTCGTGGACGTTGCTTCACAAAGCGAAAAGTTGACGTTCGTCGGCGACATGATTTTCGAAGTGGGCTTCGATCATCCCACATGGCAAAACGGCTTCGAGCACGAGCCTGAAGTGGCGACGGCCGCGCGCATCGCGCTGCTCAACGAAGCCGCTGAAACCGGCTCGCTGCTGGCCGCAGCGCACATCGCGTTCCCATCCATCGGTCACGTTGCAAAGAACGGTGAGAGCTTCCGTTTCGTGCCGGTACAGTGGGATTACTGATGGATTTTCGACCAGCGACCATCGTCCTGTAGGTTGCACTGACGATTGGAACGGGCCGCCGCGAGTTCGCAAGACTCGCGGCGATTTGTTCTTCGGAAACAGAAACGAACGGGGCCAGATTGAGATGGCCCTGTTCGGCGGAGTAATCTGGCAAGGTTGGCGTTCGGCGCTCCTTCCGTACCAGACTTGTCCAATTCCGCTCAGGGGAATGCCATGAAGCACGCAAGGGTTGTGTTCCTCAGCGCCTGTCTTGCGCTCGCCGTTGGATCTGTCCGCGCCGGGATGCCGCCGGTTCCGGGTACGCCTCAGCATCCGCCAGTGGCAGCGGCCCACGCGCCTGATCGCGCATCCATGCAGACCATGCAGATCCCCAGCCATGGGGAGCTGATGAACGCATTGGTGTACATCGCCGCGGGTGCGGGTCCCCATCCGGTGGTGATCCTGCTGCACGGGTTTCCCGGCAACGAGCGCAACCTCGATCTGGCGCAGGACATGCGACGCGCCGGTTGGGATGTCCTGTACTTCAATTACCGCGGTTCGTGGGGCACGCCGGGCGACTTCTCGTTCGCGCACAGCATCGAGGATACCGGGGCCGCCATCGCCTACCTGCGCCAGCCGGAGGTAGCCCGGTCGTTGCGACTGGATCCAAACCGCATCGTGCTGATCGGCCACAGCATGGGCGGCTTCATGACCGTCGAGGCCGCTGCGGCGGATCCCGCGATCAAGGCCTTCGCCACCATTTCGGCCGCCGACATGTCCGGGCGCATGCAAGCCATGCTGGCGATGGAAAAGCGCTCCGACGCGATCGCCGCCATGGCCCACGGACTGGCCGAAGAAGGCATGGCGCCGCTGGCGGGATGCACACCAGACGGGCTGGCCAGGGAGCTGGCGGACCACGCCATGAGCTGGCCGTTCCTGGACAAGGTGGATGCGCTGAAAAACCGCAACGCGCTGATCCTCACGGCCGACGACGGCCTCACCCGGGAGAACAACGCCTTCGCCGCTGCCTTGCGCAACGCTGGCGACACGCACGTGACCACCCGGCATTTCGCCACCGACCACGCCTATTCGGACAAGCGCATCGAGCTGTCACACGCGGTGCTGGCGTGGCTGGCGGGGCTGCCGAAATAAAACCGGGGTCAGAGTGAGATGGCCTGGCTTTGACGGACATCTTTGAACGGGGACAATTTGACGACGCCTGTTGCCGCCCCGAAATTGTCCCTGACACCTTTTCGGACTGAAAGTGGATCAGGTCGCGTTCTTATAGGCGGAGCGTTACGCGAGCATCCAACCCACGGCGGCCTGGCAGTGGAGTTCGGTTGTGTCGACGCGCGGGATGTCTGGCGCGTCCTCTGCGCGCAGCAGCATGCCAAACTCGGTACAGCCGAGGATCACCGCCTGCGCGCCCGCGGCGTGCATCCGGCGCATGATCGTGATGAAACGTTCGCGCGATGCCGGTTCAATGCGCCCCTTCACCAGCTCATCGAAGATGATTTGGTGTAGCGCGTCTTGTTCTTCCGATGTCGGCACGCTGATGGACAGGCCGTGGCGTTCCAGCCGTTCGCGGTAGAACGGCTGGGCCATGGTGAAGCGGGTGCCGAGCAACGCGGCGCTGCGGTGGCCGTCGGCCAGCAAGGCGTGGGCGGTGATGTCGGCAAGGTGCAGCACCGGAACGCTGACAGCCGCCTCGACCGCAGGCGCCACCCGATGCATCGTGTTGGCGCAGATCAACAGGCCTTCGGCCCCGGCGTGTTCCAGCCGGCGCGCGGCACCTGCGAGGATGCGGCCGGCCGCATCCCAGTCATCGGCGTGTTGCAGGCGCGCGATCTCGGCGAACTCGACACTCCACAGCAACAACCTGGCCGAGTGCAGGCCGCCCAGGCGTGCGGCAACCAGCTCGTTGATGCGCTGGTAGTAGTGCATGGTGGATTCCCAGCTCATGCCACCGATCAGCCCGATAGTTTTCATGCCGTGCAACGCCCAGTGGATTAGCGGGAATTCTCGCACAAGGTAAAACAGCGGTCAGAGTCGACTTTCCAGCAGGTCTTCGGTTTCGATGGCGGTCTTTTCCGCCGGCCGATCTTCTTTGGCCCGAGTTTCCGCCCCACTTGCCGTTTGATCGCAAGGCGGAAGCGTAGATGCGGAAAAGAGGGCTGACCGAACGGGGTCAGACCGAACGGGGTCAGGTTCACTTATCACTGGTCAGAAAGTGAACCTGACCCCGCTTTGCACATGACACGTCTTTTATCCGACCCGACTGAAAGTGCACTCTGACTCCCTGTTTCTGCTGACACCTTTTCTGCATCAGTTCGTTCCTCCATGTATCCGGCAAGGTACAAGAACAGGTAGTCATGTCGACTTCCTAAGCGCCTGCAACGCGAAAGTGCACTCTGACCCGGGTTTTTGCCCTCGGGGGTCATGGATCCAGCGAATCCCGGGACAAGGCCGGGTTCACTTCCACGCCTTTAACCAGGTGAATCCGACCCACTCCGATTCGAAAAGACACGCACTTATTCCTCACAAGAGGATTATTTGTTGACTTGATAAGAATTCAGGATCAAGATGCAAAAAACAGGAGGGATTTGCATTGAACGACTCTACTGAGCCCAAAAAAGATGGCCCGCTCAAAGCCGCCATGTCTGTAGTTTTGAAAGCTAACAATGTAGTGGTCGCTGAAGTAGAAGACCCAATGCTTTGGAACGAGGTGTTTGCTGCAATCAGTTCCGGATCGTCGCGCCTTACTAAGCCAGCAACGCTGCAAGCTCAACCAACCCTGCCCGCAGCGTTGCTTCCTTCAGCTGACCCTGCTGTCGCAGCAGTACTGGCCAATACACCCGCAATCGAACCTATCAATAAGCTTGCCAAAGAGCTGGGTGTTGAAGTTGAAATCCTAGCCGCGGCATGCGATCCGACTTCTACAGATCCCTATCTGCTACTTGACCTGCATCATTGGGAAAAGATGAAGAAGGAATTGCCGGCTCGTGGACCCCGCGCGATGCCGCCTATTGTCCTAACAGCGACACTGCTGTGCTTGTGGAACCGCCATGCGGCTTTCGGCTCCGTGACACAAGCTACAAGCCAAAACGTACTTGGGCAGATTAGCCTCCGCGACAACAACCCTGGCCGAGGATTGGCCGGTTGTGACTGGTTACAGCAGAGGCCTGGTGGGATTATTGTGCTTAATCCTGCAAAGGTCTCAAAGGCAATGTGTGTTGCAACATGTTTCTGCAGCCAAGACTGGAGTACATGGAAATCCTATGACTGAATCAATAAGCCCTGGGGCATTTCTTGAGCGAGTCGACGCGCATTGCTTCAAACAGCTAGATCGAGCCATAGCGCTCCTTTGGCTAGTCGGGCGAAGTAATCAAACACTTGGCTACTCGGCTCGCGATATTGCACGGATTTTGCGTGAGGCTGGACATCCAGAACAGAACGTTTCTAGATTAGATAGCGCACTCTCTGCGGACAAACGAACTGCAGCAGCCAAAGCGGAGGGGTGGGCATTGCGACCCGCTGCACGTCGAGAACTTGATTCGACTTTTGCCCCACTTCTTGGACCAACCTCGCTTCCGGAAAGCGACAGCGTAATACCTATGGCATTGGTGAAGAGTACTCGCGGATACATCGAGAAGGTTGGTGAGCAGATCAACAAGAGCTATGACGGCCAGCTTTTTGATTGCTGTGCAGTCATGTGTAGACGCCTGCTTGAGACGCTGATCATTGAAGTCTATGAAAAAAATGGGCGCGATGTAGAAATCAGAAATGGCAGACACTACGTAGGCTTGAGTGATCTCATCGTCCATCTGGAGAAAGACAGTTCAATCTATCTGAGCAAGCCTGCGATGACCGCCCTGAAAAACTTCAAGAACCTTGGAGATCTTTCTGCTCATAACCGCCACTACAATGCACGCCATGGTGATCTTGAGCCTCAGCGCACAGGCATCAGGCTCGTAGTTGAGGAGCTTCTGTACCGAGCCGGATTACACCCGTCTGCAGCAACGACTGCTTAAGGTAGAAAATAACTTGTCCAGCTTTAAATACCCAAGCTTTCTGCAGTTCAATGACAGCTCTGCATTTGATGCACTCTTGACCCCGGGAACGATCGCGACTAACTCGGGAATTTACAGATGTGCAATATGTGGTGACGAAGTAGCTGTAAATAAAAACACGCCACTTCCGCCTCAAAACCATCACCAACACAACCCTGGCCTTGGTCCTATTCGCTGGCAATTGATTGTCTTCGCAGTGCAGAGGGGATAGGTGAATCGCCCCGGGATTTGAGGAGGCTCCTACTCTTGAGAGAATGGAGCCATGAACAAGTCCACCAAGTTTTCCCCCGAGGTCCGCGAGCGCGCGGTGCGCATGGTGCAGGAGCACCGCGGTGAGTACCCATCGCTGTGGGCCGCCGTGGAGTCGATTGCGCCGAAGATCGGCTGCGTGCCGCAGACGTTGCTGAGCTGGGCCCAGCAGCCAAAAAACGTGTCAGGGACAATTTTAGCGCGCCGGCCGCCGTCCAGAATTGTCCCTGCTCAAAGGTGCCCGTCAAACCTGGGTCATCTCAACCTAACCCCTTTTTTCCAACAATTTTTCCCTACTCTTCCGATTGGGCGCTCCCTGGCCCCTGTAACTTTGGCTGCACCGACTTACCTAACCTACGTGTCTCCTTCGCCGCGGGATACTTCAAAGGAACGGCTTGGACTGGCTGACCATCAATAGTTACGCTGACCTCTTCATGCCTAAATGACTTGGCGTAGTCGTCAGCCGCCAAGACCATCGCATCGTTCAGTTTATCCAACACGGCATCCGAGGTAACGCCAAGCTCTTTAGCACGCGCCAATGTCTCCATGGCTTGGATGGCCCGTCCGTGACGCGTCAAGTGAAGATACGGCAAACGTACTACATCGCGAACCATCGCAAGTAGCAGGCGAATGGCCTTCGAATCACCAGTGACGCTAATACGGACCGGTGAACCTGACTCGATGCTTGCTATCCAGATTTCGTCACGCAATCCATCAGACCGTTGATCAGTCTGCTCGATTACCCACTTGCCTATATCTGCCAAGCGCGACAGCAAGGCTATGTAATCAGCAAACGCTCCTAATCGATCAACGCCATCCAGTTCTAGAACGACTGACGATTGATCAGCTTCTCCTTCTTTAACTGGCGCGGCGAATAGGCACCCCAACGCTTCGTAATGTTCGTAACAAGTGATCAGCGCAGCTCCGGGTGCCAGCAAGCCGGTTATTGACGGGGCATTCTTGTTTTTTTGAAGAACGACATCAAAAGCCCCAGCTAACTTGGCTAGTGCTTGCCTTCCTGGGCGGAGCAACCCTTCAAGCAACGGATACTCTTCGAGTATCAAGTCGAACTTCCGGGCCAGTTCATGCAACTCGACCGCAGTTGCGGAGGGGGAAATATCTTGAAGTTGCCGAGCAATAGGGCGAACTGCTTCCTGAAGATGAGAACGACCAGCGTTGACACTTGTATCGTTGTTCGCCGCGATCTCTTCAAGGGTGCCATTGAGCTTAGGTTCGGCAGCTTGGATTTGAGTTAGCAGCCCCTGTACAGCACCCCCTGGCGTGAGTGCGATCCGCACCAACGCTTTACGAACATCATCCTTGTACATGTCTCCCCCGTGACCGTGGACGTATCTTGCACTTAGTCAATAATCTAGGAACGGCAAAAACGCAAACCTATCGCAGTAGAAGCGTCAAACCATCGGCAACTTCAACCCCTGCTCCTTCGCACACTCCACCGCAATCTCATACCCCGCATCCGCATGCCGCATCACCCCAGTACCCGGATCGTTCCACAACACCCGCGCAATCCGCTTGTCCGCCTCAGCCGTGCCGTCGCAGACGATCACGATGCCCGAATGCTGCGAATACCCCATCCCCACCCCGCCGCCATGATGCAGCGACACCCACGTCGCCCCACCGGCCACATTCAACATCGCGTTGAGCAGCGGCCAGTCGCTGACGGCGTCGCTGCCGTCCTTCATGGCTTCGGTTTCGCGGTTCGGTGAGGCGACGCTGCCGGAGTCGAGGTGGTCGCGGCCGATCACCACCGGCGCCTTCAGCTCGCCGTTGCGCACCATCTCGTTGAACGCGAGGCCGAGCTTGTCGCGCAACCCCAGGCCGACCCAGCAGATGCGTGCGGGCAGGCCCTGGAAGCTGATGCGCTCTCTCGCCATGTCGAGCCAGTGGTGCAGGTGGGCGTCGTCGGGGATCAGCTCCTTCACTTTCTGATCGGTCTTGTAGATGTCTTCCGGGTCGCCCGAGAGCGCGACCCAGCGGAACGGGCCGATGCCGCGGCAGAACAGCGGGCGCACGTAGGCGGGCACGAAGCCGGGGAACGCGAACGCGTTTTCGCAGCCGACGTCCTGCGCCATCTGGCGGATGTTGTTGCCGTAGTCGAAGGTGGGGATGCCTTGCGCGTGGAACGCGAGCATCGCTTCCACGTGGGTTTTCATCGACAGCTTGGCGGCGCGCGCGGTGCCGACCGGGTCGTTCTTGCGGCGCTCGAACCACTGCTCCAGCGTCCAGCCTTGCGGCAGGTAGCCGTTGACCGGGTCGTGCGCGCTGGTCTGGTCGGTGACGGCGTCGGGACGCACGCCGCGGCGCACGAGTTCCGGCAGCACGTCGGCGGCGTTGCCGAGCAGCGCGATGGATTTCGCTTCGCCCGCAGCGGTGTACTTCGCGATGCGCGCCAGCGCGTCGTCGAGGTTGCTGGCCTGCTCGTCGACGTAGCGGGTCTTCAGGCGGAAGTCGATGCGGCTCTGCTGGCATTCGATGTTGAGGCTGCACATGCCGGCCAGCGAGGCAGCCAGCGGCTGGGCGGCGCCCATGCCGCCGAGGCCGGCGGTGAGCAGCCATTTGCCCTTGAGGTTGCCGCCGTGATGCTGGCGGCCCATCTCGACGAAGGTTTCGTAGGTGCCCTGGATGATGCCCTGCGAGCCGATGTAGATCCACGAGCCGGCGGTCATCTGGCCGTACATCATCAGGCCTTTCTTATCGAGCTCGTTGAAGTGCTCCCAGGTGGCCCAGTGCGGCACCAGGTTGGAGTTCGCGATCAGCACGCGCGGCGCGTCGGCGTGCGTGCGGAACACGCCGACCGGCTTGCCGGACTGCACCAGCAGGGTCTCGTCGTCCTCCAGTTCGCGCAGCGCTTTCAGGATCGCGTCGAAGCACTCCCAGTTGCGCGCCGCCCGCCCGATGCCGCCGTACACCACCAGCTCGGCCGGGTTCTCCGCCACCTCCGGATCGAGGTTGTTCTGCAGCATGCGGAACGGCGCCTCGCTGAGCCAGCTCTTGCAGGAAAGCTCGCTGCCGCGCGGCGCGCGGATGGTGCGGGTGGTGTCGATGCGGGTGGGTGCGGTCATGGACGAAGGCTCCGGTAAGACAGACTCCGAAGTATAGGCCAGCCGCCATGGCGAGCCGGAGGCTGACTCATGGCGCGCTCGCCCGCGCGTCGATGCCGGCGTGCTTGCGCAAGGCCACCGCCGCGCGCATGCGCACGATGAATTTCGCGATCTGCGGGTCCTTGCCGAACTGCGCCTGCAGATGGTTGGCGGTGGCGTCCAGTCCCGGCCGTGGCTGTTGTTCCTGGACGGTGGCGCGCAGGATCCAGCCGTACGGGTTCTGCGGCTGCTCGCGGATCAGCTGGTCGGCCACGGCCCAGCCCTTGTCCCAGTCATGCGCCAGGTTCACGAACATGTCGCCAAGCACGGACAACGTTTGTACGTCGCGCGGGTCGATCGCCAGCAGTGCGCGAAAATCCTGTTCCGCATGCGCATAGTCGGCCTGCATTTCGTAGGCGTAGGCCCGTGCCCTGAGCGCGTCCGCATGGCGCGGCGACGTGGCCAGCAGGCGGCTCATGTCGGCGACGGCCCAGGCGGACTCGTCGAAATCCACCAGCGCGGAGACGCGGTGGGTGCGCACGTCATCTTTTTCCGAGCCGAAACGCAGTGCCTCGGACAGGTAGATGGCCGGCACGCCCATGTTCCGGTTGCCGTCCGCCGCGAGCCCGGCATTTTCGAGGTAGGTGATGCTGGCCAGCTGGTCCAGCGCGGCCGAATACGCCGCCAGCTCGGCATCCTGCGTGCAATCGCAGTCGTCCACTTGGTAGTACGGCCGCTCCGACAGCATCAGCTTCATCAGCGGATTCGAATGCGTGTACGCCTGCGCTTGCGCGGCGAACCGGTCCATCGCGTCCAGCGACCCGCCCCACTTCGGCTCCAGCGTCCACATTGCCAGGCTGCGGACCACGTAATCGTCCGGTGCCACCGCCAGCGCACCGCGGATCGCCGCGTCGGTGTATGCGCGATCGAAGCCGAGGCCACCGGCGTTGATCAGTGCGATGTGGGCAGGAACAACCTGGGGGTTCAGCGCAATCGCCTGGCGCAGGTCACTGTCGGCCTGGGCCAGCAGCTTGTGCATGGCGTCGACGCTGTCCTGCGGCGTGTCCTTCATGTACTTGGCTCCCCGCGCATCGGCGGCCATCGCCACGTAGGCCATGCCGCTTGCGGCGAACGCGAAGGCGCTGTTCGGCGAAGCGCGTTTCCAGGCGTCCAGGGTCGGCCGGATGTCGAACGAACCGTTCCGGAACGCTTCCTGGTAGATCCGGTCGAGCCGGCCGCGCGAATCCGGGTCGGTCTGCTGGGCGTGCAACGCGGCGGCGAGGCGACGGTCGAGCTCGGCGGCGTGGCCGTCGTGGATGAGCTTTTGCGCCTCGGCAAACGTGAGCAACGGTTGCATGCGGTAATGGCAATACGCGACCACCGCATCGCGCGACCAGTGACTGTCCGGTGGATCGGGGTAGGCCAGGCAGCGCTGCAGCGGGTCGGCGATCGCCTCGGCCTTCTTCGCGGCAGCGAGGAACGCGTAGCCCTCGTCGCGGGTGAACTCGCGGGCGGCCGGCAGCGGATGTGGCACGGGCCGCCGCGCCATCAGGAGTTCCTCCTGATGCCTGATCTGCGCATACACCGAATGGGTGACCCACACGCCTTCGCCGACGCCCAGCAGGACGATTGCCGCGATCAGCACACCGCGTTGCCTCGAGTTCATGCGCGCCTCCCCCAGGCCACCCGAACATTGCCGATCATACTGCGCCGCCGGCGGTTGTCGGGCAGCGCCGGCGTTCGGCTTGCGTAACGCCACGCTGCGGCACTGGCGACCCGGCGGCGTTCGCAGGATGCTGCGACATCGCAACGAACGAGGAGAACGCCCATGTCACGCCGAACCGGGTTGCTGCTGTTGCCGTTATGGATCATCGGCGCGTCTGCCGCGTTCGCGGCCACGCCGCCGCCGGCCATGGACAAGCCGGCGTGCGAGGTCTGGCAGCGCGAGTTGTCGTTCGCGCAGAGCGTGCAGCGGCATGACGCGGTGGCCTTCGCCGAGCACGTCATGGCGGACGCGATCTTCGATGCGAACACGCCGCAGCCGACACGCGGGCTGGCCGCGGTGCGCCAGCACTGGGCCGCGTTCATCGCGGGCAAGACCGAGCGCGTGGACTGGTATCCGCAGCAGGTCGTGGCGTCGGGCGACGGCACGCTGGCGTACTCCAGCGGCGCGTACCTGTTCGAGAATCCGGCGCCGGGCGCGAAGCCGCGTTACGTGACCGGCCGGTTCGCGACGGTGTGGCGCCGCGCCGGCGACGGCGCCTGGCGCGTCGCGTTCGACGGCGGCGACGCCGGCAAGCCAGCGAGCGACGCGGATGTCGCCGCGTTCCACGCCGGCCGCCAGCCCGATTGCCCGGCCGCCGCAAGCACGAACTGATCCGCGCGGGCCGGTACGCATGCCTCCCGACGGCCGCCGCCCGGCCCGGCCATCGCGCCGATTGACCGCGCCATGGCGGCGGCACAGACTTCCCGCGGGAACCCCGGAGTGACCGTCACAAGTCACCGTGAGGAGGTTGTCATGCGTACCACAGGCTGGAAAAAACCGAGCTGGAAAAACGGAGCCCTCGTCGCCGCTGCCCTGTTCGCCGTCGGGGGCAACGCGCTGGCCGAGGAACACCCGGCAATGAGCGATGCGCACATGATCGCGAGCGCGATGCACGCGGCACCGGCACGCGTCGCGAAGGGCGCAACGATCGTGGCAATGGGCGCGGATGGCACGATGCGCACCTTGCGCAAGGGCACGAACGGGTTCACCTGCATGCCGGACAACCCGTCGACGCCGGGACCGGACCCGATGTGCATGGACCAGAACGCGATGGAGTGGATCACCGCGTACATGGCGAAGAAGACGCCACCGACCGGCAAGCTCGGCATGATGTACATGCTGGCCGGCGGCACGGACGCGAGCAACACGGACCCGTACGCGCAGAAGCCGGACAGCAGCAATCACTGGATCAAGACCGGACCGCATCTCATGATCGTCGGAGCGGACCCGGCGTTCTATGCGAACTATCCGAAAAGCGCGGATCCGGATACGGCGGCACCGTACGTGATGTGGGCCGACACGCCGTACGAGCACCTGATGGCGCCGATCAAGTGAGATACCGCGACGAAACACGCGCGATGCTTGCGTGGATCGATCACGCGAACTGATGTCCTGGCCGGTTGAACGCACCGCCCCGACCGGCCCGTTTGCGTACCGTTGCCCGCCCCGCGGACAACGCTAGCCAGCCTGCGCCATTGATGTCCGAAAACGGCGAGTCAGGCCATGGCGACAGTGCTAGCCTGCAGCCATGAACGAACTGCCCACCCTGCCCGCCCCGCATGTCTGCGAACAGGCCCGACTCAGCCGCGACGCGCGCTTCGACGGGTTGTTCTTCACCGCGGTCAGTAGCACCGGCATCTACTGCCGGCCGGTGTGTCCGGCGCCGACGCCGAAGCGCGAGAACGTGCGTTACTACGCGAATGCGGCCGCCGCGGAAGCGGCCGGGTTCCGGCCGTGCCTGCGTTGCCGGCCGGAGCTGGCACCGGGCAACGAGCAGTGGCAGCGCGGCGACCATGTCGTGGCGCGCGCGTTGAAGTTGATCGAGGCCGGCGCGCTGGCGGAGCAATCGCTGGACGACCTGGCGCTGCGCGTCGGCATCGGCGCGCGGCAACTGCGCCGCTTGTTCGTCGAGCGCATCGGCGCGCCGCCGATCAGCGTGCACACGACGCGCCGGCTGCTGTTCGCGAAACAGCTGCTGACGGAAACCGCGCTGCCGGTGACTGAGGTCGCACTCGCGTCCGGCTTCCGCAGCCTGCGCCGGTTCAACGCGGCGTTTGCGCAGGCGAACCGCATCGCGCCGCGCGAACTGCGCCGGCACCCGCGCGCGGCGGCCGGTGCGGCGCTGGTGTTGCGGCTCGGCTACCGGCCGCCGTACGCGTTCGACGCGCTGCTCGCGTTCCTGCGCACGCGCGCGCTGCCCGGCGTGGAACAGGTCGACGCGCACAGCTACGCGCGTGTGTTCGGCCCGGCGAACGCACCGGGCTGGCTGCGCCTGAGCGCGTGGCCGGGTGGCGAGCACGCGCTGCAACTGCAACTGCATTGTCCGCAGCCGACGCAGCTGCTCGGTGTGGTGACGACGCTGCGGCGGATGTTCGACCTGGACGCGAACCCGCAGGCGATCGCGGACACGTTCCGGCACGACGCCGTGCTCGGCCCGCTGGTGGCGCGCCATCCCGGCCTGCGCCTGCCCGGCGGCTGGGACGGTTTCGAGATCGCGGTGCGTGCGATCCTCGGCCAGCAGATCAGCGTGGCGGCGGCGCGCACGCTGGCGACACGCATCGTGCAGCGCTGGGGCGAACCGCTGCCGGCGGCGCCGCTGCCGGGACTGGAACGGCTGTTCCCGACACCGGCCGCGCTGGCACAGGCGGACCTGCGCGAGATCGGCCTGACCACGACGCGCGCCGCGACGATCAGCACCATGGCGCAGGCGCTGCTGGACGGCCGCGTGGATTTCAGCGCGGAGCAATCGCTGGATACGTTCGTGGCGCGCTGGGTCGCGCTGCCCGGCATCGGCGCATGGACCGCGCACTACATCGCGATGCGCGCGCTGAGCGACCCGGACGCGTTCCCGGCGGCGGACCTGATCCTGCGCCGTGAGGCAACACCGGACGCCGTGCCGCTCAGCACGAAAGCGCTGACCGAACGCGCGGACGCGTGGCGCCCGTGGCGCGCGTACGCCGTCATCCATTTGTGGCGCGGCGCATCGGAAACATTGCCGCCGCCACGCCAACGGAAACCGGAGGCGATCGCATGACGAACGGGCCCGACACCATTTACTACGACGAGATCGACAGCCCGGTCGGCACGCTGCGCCTGGTCGCGGACGGCCGCGGCCTGCGCGAGATCTGGTTCGAGCGTGAGCGTCATCCGAAGCAGGCGTATCCGGGCTGGGTTCGCGCCGCCGCGCTGCTGAAGTTCGCGCGCGCGCAACTGGAGGAATACTTCGCCGGCGAGCGCCAGCACTTCGAGCTGCCACTGCACCCCATCGGCACGCCGTTCCAGCTGGAGGTATGGCACGAGCTGGGGCGCATTCCGTACGGCGTCACGATCAGCTACGGCGAACTGGCCCGGCGCATCGACAAGCCGCTGGCGGTGCGCGCGGTCGGCGCCGCGAACGGACGCAACCCGCTGCCGATCGTGCTGCCGTGCCACCGGGTGATCGGCGCGAACGGCAGCCTCACCGGCTTCGGCGGCGGCCTGCCGACGAAGCGTTATCTGCTGGATCTGGAAGACCGCATCGCGCGCGGCGACCTGTTCGGCTGAGACACCCCGTATGTAGGAGCGCACTTGTGCGCGATGCTCTTTGCGTCGATCAACATCAGAGCATCGCGCACAAGTGCGCTCCTACAAAAAACGCCGCCCTCAGCTCCCGATCAGCCGCCGTCCTGCTTCGGCGCCGGCAGCGCCTGCGGCACCACCCGCGGCAGCTCTGCCGCAGCGCGCTCGCGGTCGAGCAGATCCTGCTGGCGGGCACGATCGCGGTCGCGTTGCGCCTGGTCGGCCTGGTCTAGTTGCTCGCGGGTGCGTGCGTCATTCGCCATCGGGCGTTTCGCGTTGTCCGACACGCTCTGCTGCAGCTGCTGCTGCAACTGGTTCTTCTGCAGTTCGTCGCGCACCTGCTGCTGTTGCGCGTCCTGCTGGAACCGCACGTTCGGCGGCACCGGCCGGATCACCGGCTGCGTACCGGACTGTTGCCAGGCACACGCCGCGCCCAGCGGAGCGAGCGTCAGTACGCCGGCCAACAGCGCGCGGATCAACGGGGAGTGCCAGGCGAGACGTGTAATGGTCATGACGGTGCGCGATCATGCAGGGAGGTTTGAATACATCGTAAGGGCTCCTGCATGAAAATCCTGTTTCGCGTGCTGCTGTGTTCACTGGCAGCATTCAGCTTCGGCTGTGCCACGCAACACCCGGCCACACCCGCAACCGCCACCACCACGGCACCGGCCGGCAAACCCACGCCCCTGTTGCTGATTTCGATCGACGGCTACCGCCACGACTACATGCAGCGCGGGCTCAGCCCGACCCTGGCGACGCTGGCGCAAGGCGGCGTGCAAGCTGAGTCGATGCAGCCGGCGTTCCCGTCGCTGACGTTCCCGAACCACTACAGCATCGTCACCGGACTCACCCCGGACCACCACGGCGTGGTCAACAACACGATGTTCGACCCGCAACTGGGCAAGTTCTCGCTGAGCAGCCGCCACGCAGTCAGCGACGGCCGCTGGTGGGCCGAGGGCACACCGATCTGGGAGACCGCCGACCTGCACGGCCTGCGCACCGCCACGATGTTCTGGCCCGGCTCGGAGGCGGACATCCACGGTCATCGGCCGGATTACTGGAAACCGTTCGACGCCAGCGTGACGGCCGCGCAGCGGGTCGATCAGGTGCTGGCCTGGCTGGACCTTCCCGTTGCCGAACGGCCCAGCTTCCTCACCCTGTACTTCGATGAAGTCGATCACGCCGGTCATGTGCACGGCCCGGACTCGCCGCAGGTCGACGCTGCGCTGCGCGAGACCGATACGGCGCTGGCGCAGCTGCTCGAGGGGCTGAAGCAGCGCGGCCTGTTCGAGCGGATCAACCTGATCGTGCTGTCCGACCACGGCATGGCCAGCGTGCCGGAGGCGAACAGCGTGATGATCGACAAGGTGATTCCGCTCGACCATGTGCACATGGTCAGCATGGGCATCCTGGCCGGCTTCAACCCGAAGTCGGACAGCGTCGAGGCGCGCGCCGCTTTCGCGAAAGTCGAACAGACCCTGGAGCAGCCGCACCCGCACATGCAGTGCTGGGACAAGACCCGCGTGCCGGCACGCCTGGCCTATGGCCGCAACCCGCGCGTGCCGCAGCTGCTGTGCCTGGCGAACGTGCACTGGCGCATCACCACCAGCGACTACGCGGCGAAGCGCAAAGGCCGGCTGAGCCTGGGCGAACACGGCTTCGACAATGCCGAGCCGCTGATGCAGGCAATCTTCGTGGCGCACGGCCCCGCGTTCCGCGTCGGTGCGAAGGTGCCCTCGTTCCCGAACGTGGACGTCTATCCGCTGATGACCCACCTGCTCGGCCTCCCCGCCGCCGCGAACGACGGCGACTACGAGGCGGTGAAGGCGATGCTGAAGGTGGACGAGCGGTGAGTGAAAGCGGGGAACGGGGGACGGGGAACGGGGAACGTGAAGTGCGGGAGCGCACGAGCCTTCCGGCTCTTGTTCCCTGCCGCCAAACCACAGCGCGCCGCAAGCACCCATGTTCCCCGTTCTCCGTTCCCCGTTCCCCGTTCCCCACCCTACGGCATCGCGCCCCGGCTCATCGGCGCCGGCGGCGTCGCCACGTTGACCAGCGGCGGCAGGCGGAACAGCCGCAGCGCGATCAGCAGGCCGGCCAGCACCAGCACGCCGACGAACAGTGCCACGCCGTTCCAGCCGTGCGACGCGTAGAACAATCCGCCGCTGGCACCGGCGATGCTCGAGCCCATGTAGTAGCAGAACAGATAGACCGAGGCGGCCTGCGCCTTCGCCGCGCCGGCCCGCCGGCCGACCCAGCTGCTGACGATGGAGTGGCCGCCGAAGAAGCCGAACGTCACCGCCACGATGCCCAGCATGATCAGCAACAACGGCTGCAGCATGGTCAGCGCCACGCCGGCCAGCATCAGCGCGAACGCCGTCCACAACACCTTGCGCCGCCCGAGCTTGCCGGCCAGGTGACCCATCCACGCCGAACTGAACGTGCCGACCAGGTAGATGCCGAAGATCAGCCCGACCGCCGCCTGGCTCAGGTTGTACGGCGGCGCCAGCAGCCGGTAGCCGAGGTAGTTGTAGACGGTGACGAATGCACCGAGCAGCAGGAAGCCTTCGACGAACAGCCACGGCAATCCGCGGTCATGGAAGATGCCGTTGAAGCGTCCCAGCACCATGCGCCAGCGCAACGGCTGCGCCACGAAATGCCGCGACGGCGGCAGTGCGCGCCAGAAGATCAGCGCGGCCACGATGCCGATCACGCCGACCACGCCCACGCCAAAACGCCAACCGAAGAAGTCGGCCAGTACGCCGGTGATCAATCGCCCGCCCATGCCGCCGACCGCGCTGCCGCTGATGTACAGACCCATGCCCAGGCCGATCGACTCGACGTGCATTTCCTCGCTGAGGTACGTCATCGCCACCGCCGGCAAGCCGCTCAGGGTCAGCCCGAGCAAGGTGCGCACCACCAGCAGCGCGGTCCAGTCCGGCATCACGGCGGTGACCAGCACCAGCACGGCCGACGACAGCAGCGACACCACCATCACCGACTTGCGCCCCCACGCATCCGACAGCGCGCCGGCAAACAACATAGCGAACGCCAGCACGCCGGTGGTCAGCGACAATGACAGCGCCGCGCCCGCCTCGCTCACCCCGTAGTCGTGACTGAACTCCGGCATCAGCGGCTGCACGCAGTACAGCAGGCCGAAGGTGGCGAAGCCGGCCGCGAACAACGCGAGGTTGGTGTGCCGGAACGCCGGCGTGCCGTGGTGAATATAGGGCGTCGACGCTCCCGCCATGAAAGGTTCTGCCGCACCCGGCTCCACGTCACGCTTCATCTCATCCGCCTGCTGTTGGGTATTTCAACCCGGCAAGGATAGAGCCGTCCGGCCGAACGATGGCCAACGCGCGCCGCATCCGGACCGGTTTTTCACACCGGAAACACAGGCGCCGGCAGAGCATCGCGCGCCTGAATGCCTGTGTTCCGCTCGATGGCAGGAGCTTCACCGCGGCGTCCGATGCCATCCGCCCATCCCGGTCGACGCCCCGCGCTGCGCAAGCCGAACCTCCAACTCAGACCAACGCCACGGGACCGGCGTTGGCGCAGGGGCGTCCCGGTCCCACGTCGACAATACATCGGGTGCAGGAGATTGCTCATGGCGACTTACATCGGTCTTACCCATCTCACGGATCAGGGGATGCGCAACATCAAGGAAACCACCAAGCGAGCCGACGCCGTCAAGGGAGCCGCCGGCAAGTTCGGGGTCAAGATCAAGGAGATCTTCTGGACGCTGGGAAAATACGACATCGTCATCGTCTCCGAAGCGGCCGACGAGGCAGCGGCAACCGCGTTCATCCTGAGCATCGGCAGCCTGGGCAACACCCGGACCCAGACCATGCGCGCGTTCTCCAGTGACGAGATGAACGCCATTCTCGGCAAGATGGCATAACCCGACCGACAAGCCAGCCTGACCGACAAACGGCCGGCACCGTTCCCGCCTCACGCGCTGCGGTCGCTGCGCAGCGCGCGTACTTCCTCGTCATGCCCGGCCGCACCGCGCCCGCTGAACCAGCCGAACAGTGCGATGCCGACGATGATCGCCAGCGCACCGAACAGCGCGTAGCCGTGCGGCCACGCCTCGCCGAGGAACAGTACACCGAGCACGGTGGCGAACAGCAGTTCAGCCGCCTGCATCGCCTCGACCGCGGCCAGCGCGGTCGGCTCGCTGCGCACCATGTCGGTGGCGCGGAAGAACAGGATGGTGGCGATGGTGCCCGAGGACAGCGCCACGCCGCCGGCGAGCAATGCCTCGCGCCACGTCGGCGGACCGACCGTGAACCACGCGATCACGGCGAACAGCAACCACAGTGGCCAGCTGCACAGCGTCATGCCGAACACCCGCTGCACCGCATTGATATGGCTTGCGCCCGGCTCCGCCTGCGCCTGCTCCAGATGCAGCAGCAGCTTGCGGTTGCCCAGCGGATAGGCAAACGCGGACAACACCACCGCGCCGATCGCGAGCCAGTCGCCGGCATGCAGCTGGCCCTGCGCATGACCCCACTGCAGCGCGAACACGCCGGCCACGATCAGCGCACCCAGCGCCAGCGTGCGCCAGGCCAGCCGGCGGCGCCCATCGCGATAGATCAGCGGCGCCAGCAGCGGTCCGGCCAGCACGGTGGTCTGGAAACTGCCCGCGACCAGCCACGACGGCCCGCTGCTGGCCGCCCAGGTCAGCGGCACGCCGAACAGCACGAAACCCACGCTGCTCCACAGCAACCACGGCCGGGCATGCCGCCGCAGTTCACGCGGCAACTCGCCCAGCCCGCCCTGCAGGGGCAGCACCACGGCGAGCATCGGCAAGGTGAGCAGGTAACGCAGGATCACCGCCCACGCCCAGTGCCCGCCGCCCGCAACGAGGCTGCGGTTGAGCACGTAGGTAAGCGTGAAGAACAGCGCCGAGATCAGCGCCAGTCCCACCGCGGCCAGGGCATTCGTACGCATGCGGTGCCACCGAGCAAAGTCGCGAGTGTGGCAAACCGCGCCGCGCTTGCGTAGCGGGCCATGGTTCGAGGATCGCGATCGCTGCCCGGAACGCCAGCCGGCGATGGCCGGCGTTCCGGACGTTCAAGCGAGCCTGGTCAGAAGCTCGCTCAGTTCCAGCGCCCGTTGCTACCGCCGAGGCTGTAGCGGCCGGCGCCGAACAACATGATCGCCAGCGCGGTGCCGAAGAACATGCCCTGCAGTTCCAGTGCCCAGCCGCCGGTGTCGTTGAGCATGGCGAACTGACCCATATGCACCAACCCGACCGCCACCAGCATGTTGATCACGATGATCAGCGCACCGACCCGCGTCCAGTACCCGAGCAGCAGCAGGAGCGGCGCCACCACCTCGCCCACGTACACCCCGTAGGCCAGGAACGACGGCAGGCCGGCCCCGGTCACCACGCCGATGATGTAGCCCGGTCCATGGAGCAGCTTGGATACGCCGTGGAACAGGATCAACACACCCAGCACAACGCGAAGCACCAGCTTGCCCAGATCGTTGGAACCTTGCATGGGAACTCTCCTGGCAGGGATCGAGAAATACCGTCGACGGCGACGGCGCGCACTGCCAGCGCAATCTAGCCCAATCGTGTGCGCCCGGACATAGGCCCGATTCCGGGGAGCGGATCAGCCACCGGCCAGCCGTGCCACCACGCCGCGATAGCGCGCCGCGATGCGTTCCTCGTCGCGATGATGGAAACCGCGCACCTGCCAGCTGCCGCCGCACATCACGTCGCGCACCAGCGGCGTGTTGCCGGCGAACAGGAAACTGTCCAGCACCGAACGCGCCTCGCGCGCAGCCAGCAGCGGGGAGTTGTCGTCCAGCACGACCAGGTCGGCCCGCGCGCCATCGCGCAGCTCGCCGACCGGCCTGCCCGAGGCCTGGGCACCGCCGCGCAACGCGGCGCGCCACAGCGTCTCGCCCACGCTGTCGCCCTCATGCCGTGCGGCGATGTTGCGGTGGCGGGTCGCAAGGCGCTGGCCGTATTCCAGCCAGCGCAGTTCCTCCACCGGCGAGACCGAGATGTGCGAGTCCGAGCCGATGCCGAGCGTACCGCCGGCGTCCAGGTATTCGGCCAGCGGAAACAGGCCGTCGCCCAGGTTGGCCTCGGTGGTGGGACACAGCCCGGCCACGGCACCGCTGCGCGCGAGCTGCAGGGTTTCCGCCTCGGTCAGATGGGTCGCATGCACCAGGCACCAGCGTGCGTCGACGCCGGCATGATCGAACAGCCATTCCACCGGTCGCGCGCCGCGGGTGGCCAGGC
>NZ_BAAAFK010000001.1:2122016-2148651 GCF_039523495.1 Rhodanobacter soli
AGTGCCTGCTCCGGCACCGCGCGCAGGGAATGCAGGGCGATGCCGACGCAGACGTCTTCGCTCTCCTGCCGGCGCAGCGTTTCCAGCAGGCGCAGGTAGGCGTCGACCGCGTGGCCGAAGCGGCGCTGGCGCACGCTGAGTGCACGGCCGTCGAAACCGCCGCTGATGTACAGCACCGGCAGCAGGGTCAGGCCGATGCCGGCCTCGCGCGCGGCCTCGACGAGCGCCAACGACATCGCCTCCGGCTGCGCGTACGGCGTGCCGTCCGGCTGATGGTGCAGGTAGTGGAATTCGCAGACCCGGGTGTAGCCGGCCTTGAGCATCTCGACGTAGAGCTGGGCGGCGATCGCCTGCAGCTCGTCCGGACCGATCGTCGCGGCGAACGCATACATCGTCTCACGCCAACTCCAGAAGCTGTCGTCGGCCCTGCCCTTGCGCTCGGCCAGGCCGGCCATCGCGCGCTGGAACGCATGCGAATGCAGGTTCGGCATGCCCGGCAGCACCCAGTTGCCGATCATCTCGCCATCGTGATCGGCCGGTTCGTGCAAGCGGCCGTCGGCGCCCACGGCAAGCGCTGCGTCGGCATGCCAACCATCGGCGCGCCATAGCTGGCCTGCCCGAAATTGCCGAACGGCGGCGTGGATGCTCATGCAGACGACTCCCGTGGACGATGCCGCGCAGTGTAACGGGTGGAAGAAAGCGCCTTCACTCAGGCGTGTTTCGCGCTATGCATAATGCTCGGATGGCCAAGAAAACTCTCGAAAACACCCCGAAGCTGTTGTTGCGACAGGCGGTACTGGGCGATGTACCCCAGCTTGCCGACCTCACCGCGCGGATTTACTCGGACGAATGGGGCCACTCGGTGGAGATGCTGCGTTCGCAGCAGACGCATTTCCCCGAAGGCCAGTTCGTGGTCGAGTACGAAGGCGTGATCGTGGGCTACTGCGCCACCTTCCGCATCGACGAGGCCACCGCGCTGGCGCCGCATACCTGGATGCAGATCACCGGCGGCGGCATGGGCTCGCGCCACAAGCCGGACGGCAACTGGCTGTACGGCATGGAAGTGGTGGTGCATCCGGACTACCGCGGCATGCGCATCGGCCAGCGGCTGTACCAGGCGCGCAAGCGCTTGTGCATGGACCTGAAGTTGCGCGGCATCGTGTTCGGCGGGCGCATCCCCGGCCTGGCGAAGAACCTCGCGCGCTACGGCAACCCCGAGGCGTACGTGCAAGCGGTGGTGGAAGGCAAGCGGCGCGACCTCACGCTGAGCTTCCAGCTGTCGAACGGTTTCGAGGTGATCGGCATCCTGCGCGGCTACGTGCCGTCCGATCACGAGTCGCTGGGTTACGCGGTGCACATGGTGTGGCGCAACCCGCAATTGCTCGACCAGCCGGATATCCCGCCGATCACCTCGGCCCGGCTGCTGCCCGATTCGGTGCGGGTGGCTTCGGTGCAATACCAGCAGCGCCGGATCACCTCGTTCGAGGAGTTCGCCACCCAGGTCGAATACTTCACCGACATCGCCGCCGACTACAGCGCCGATTTCGTCACGTTCCCCGAGCTGATCACGCTGCAGTTGCTGTCGATCGAGAACACCGAGCTGTCGCCGGTGGAGTCGATCCGCAAGCTCAGCCACTACACGCCGCAGGTGAAGGAACTCTTCAGCCGGCTGGCCGTGCACTACAACATCAACATCATCGCCGGCACGCACCCTACCGAGCAGGCCAACGGCGACATCCACAACGTCTGCTACGTGTGCTTGCGCGACGGCTCGATCCACGAGCGCGAGAAGCTGCACCCGACACCGAGCGAGCGCAACGTGTGGAACATCATCGGCGGCGACAGCGCGGCCACCGTGCTCACCGACTGCGGCCCGATCGGCGTGATGATCTGCTACGACGCGGAGTTTCCCGAAGTGGCGCGGCATCTGGTCGATCAGGGCGCGCTGATTTTGTTCGTGCCGTTCTGCACCGACGTGCGCGAGGGTTACCTGCGCGTGCGCTACTGCGCGCAAGCGCGGGCGATCGAGAACCAGTGCTACGTGGTGCTGTCCGGCAACGTCGGCAACCTGCCCGGCGTCAACAACTTCGACATCCAGTACGGCCAGAGCTGCATCCTCACCCCAAGCGACTTCGGCTTCGCCCGCGACGGCGTCGCCGCCGATTCGACGCCGAACATCGAGACCGTGCTGTTCGCCGACCTGCGCCTGGAAAGCCTGGCCCGCGCGCGCAACGCCGGCGCGGTGCAGAACCTCAAGGATCGCCGCTTCGACCTGTACGAGACGCGCTGGCGGCCGCGCTGACGGATGCAACCGCGAGGGTGCGGTCAGGTGCCTGGAGGCCGGTTGGAAACAAGGCGACTCATGATGATGTCGCGCTGGGGATCGGTGCCCAAGGGAAAGACATGGTCGCCAACCTCGACAAACCCGAATTTCTTGTAGAAGGCTATGGCTCTCGGATTTCGCTCCCATACGCCAAGCCAGACCACATCGGATTTCCGATTTTCCATTTCCCCGATGCACGCTGCCATCAAGTCATGCGCCATACCCTTTCCGTGCCACGACTTCGCAACGTAAAGCCTTTGAATCTCCCCCGGGTTTTGCGCGGAGACGCAAGCTGGCGCGGCGGACCAGCGAAGCTGCGCAAACGCTGCCAGATTCCCACCTTCGTCGCAGAGCAGAGTGGCGATGCCGGCGTTCGAGATCTCTGCCGACTGGATGGCTTCGCCGTAACTGGCCCGGCAATGAAGATTCATGTCTTCCACGGCGTTCACGCTGCCGAAGGTGTCGCGGAAAGTTGCCTCGGCCAACGCGGCCAGCCTTTTCGCATCGGAAGGTTTTGCGTACCGAATGGATGACATCGCCGGCTCCGGGGTCGTCTGGCATGGTGGGCCTGCTCCACAGCGGGAACCGATGCAGGCTGCCGATGTTAGCCGGCACTCGCGGATCGCGGTGGCGAAAGCGTGGCGTGGCGCAGGAATACCCACCGCCCGGACGCCATTCGTGAACGGGCTCTGGTGGCGCCGGGAACCTCTGCGATAATCGCACGAGGAATCGACCGCGCACGACCGCCTGCACCAGCTCGCCATGCCGGCGGTTCGGGCGCACCCCAGCCATGAAGGAATGAAACGATGACCGAACCACGCTGGGACCGCCTGCTGCTGAACGCCACCCTGGCCACGTTTGCCGGCGACGAGCCCTACGGCCTGATCGGGCGCGGCGCGATCGCGCTACATCACGGCCGCATCGCCTGGGTCGGCCGGCAGGATGAGCTGCCGGATGCTCCGGTCGCCCTCGCCGCCACGGTGGAGTCGCTGGACGGCGCGCTGGTCACGCCGGGGTTGGTCGACTGCCACACCCACCTGGTCTTTGGCGGCGACCGCGCCCACGAATTCGAGCTGCGCCTGAACGGCGCCAGCTACGAGGACATCGCACGCGCCGGCGGTGGCATCGCCTCCAGCGTCAACGCCACCCGTGCCGCCGCCAGCGAGGAGCAACTGTTCGCACAATCGCTGCCGCGCGCCCAGGCGCTGCTGGCCGACGGTGTGACCACGCTGGAGATCAAGTCCGGCTACGGGCTGGATCTCGACAGCGAGCGCCGCATGCTGCGCGTGGCGCGCCGACTCGGCCGCGAACTGGGCATCACGGCCCGCACCAGCTTCCTCGGCCTGCATGCGCTGCCGCCGGAATACCGGGATCGGCGCGACGACTACGTGGCGCTGGTCTGCGACGCCATGCTGCCCGCGCTCGCCGCCGAGGGCCTGGTCGATGCGGTCGATGCGTTCTGCGAAGGCATCGGCTTCAGCCGCGAGGAAACCCGCCGGGTGTTCGAGCGCGCGAAGCAGCTCGGCCTGCCGGTGAAGCTGCACGCCGAGCAGTTGTCCGATCTCGGCGGCGCCGCGCTGGTCGCCGAGTACGGCGGCCTTTCCGCCGATCACCTGGAACACCTCGGCGAATCCGGCATCACGGCGATGGCCGCTGCCGGCACCGTCGCGGTGCTGCTGCCCGGGGCGTTCTACGCGCTGCGCGAGACGCAATTGCCGCCGGTCGCGGCGCTGCGCGAGCACCGCGTGCCGATCGCCATCGCCACCGACTGCAACCCCGGCACCTCGCCGCTGCTGTCGCTGAGGCTGGCCGCCGGCATGGCCTGCACGCTGTTCCGGCTGACCCCGGAAGAAGCGCTGCGCGGCATCACCGTGAACGCGGCCCGTGCGCTAGGCCTGCACGACCGCGGCACGCTGGCGGTGGGTCAGCGCGCCGACCTGGTGGCGTGGAACGCACGCCAGCCTGCCGAGCTGTGCTACTGGATCGGCGGTGCGCTGGTGCGGAAGATATGGATCGGCGGTGAATCAGTGCCGACGTGATGCTTCGATCCGCGCGGCCACGGCATCGAAGAACGCTGTCGGCAACTCGGCGCGCACCGGCACCCGCCACCAGTGCGGCTGGGCGAACCGGCGGCATTTGACCGCATCCTTGTCGGTCATCAGCACCGGCAAGCCATCCGTGAAATCCAGGTCCGCCCGAGTGAAGCCGTGATGGTCGGCGAAGGCATGCTCGATCACTTCGATGCCGGCAGCACGCAGGCTGTCGAAAAAACGCCGCGGATTGCCGATCGCCGCCACCGCGTGGATGCGCTGGCCGCTGAAGTCCGCCAGTGCCTGCGTGCGACCGTCGTCCAGAGCGACCACGTCACCGCCGCGCAGTTGCATCGGATATTCGCCTGCCTCGGCCACGCCGCCGTTGCAGACGCGCAGGTCGACGCGCTGCAGCCGGCTCAACGGTTCGCGCAACGGCCCGGCCGGCAGCAGCCGGCGGTTGCCGAAGCGGCGCACGCCGTCGATCACGCAGATTTCCACGTCGCGGGCCAGGCGGTAGTGCTGCAGACCGTCGTCGGCGATCAGCACGTCGCAGCCGGCGTCCAGCAGCAGTTGTGCTGCCGCCGGACGGTCGCGCCCCACCGCCACCGGCACGCCGCTGGCGTGGATCAGGCAGGGCTCGTCGCCGACCTGCGCCGGATCCGGCGCGTCGCCCAGCAACGTTGGTTCACGCTGGCTGCCGCCGTAGCCGCGGCTGACCACGCCGGGCCGATAGCCGCGTGCACGCAAGGCGGCGACCACGGCGATCGTCAACGGCGTCTTGCCGGTACCGCCGACGCTGATATTGCCGATCACCACGACCGGTGCCGGCAGGTGCACGCTGCGCAACCAGCCGATCCGGTAAAGCAGGCTGCGCAGCCGGGTCACGCCGCCGTACAACGCCGCCAACGGCCACGTCCACCAGGGTGCCCGGCCGCTGCCGTACCAGGCTGATTCGAGCGTGTCGATCAGCGCCATGGTCGATCCTCAGTCGCTGCCGGGACCGACGGCGTGGTCGTGGAACTGCATCCGGTGCAGCGCGGCGTACTGCCCGCCCAGCGCGATCAGTTCGGCGTGCGTGCCGCGCTCGATGATGCGGCCCTGATCCATCACGGCGATCTGCTCGGCACCCTCGACGGTGGACAGGCGATGCGCGATCACCAGGGTGGTGCGGTCGCGCATCAGGCGCTGCAGGGCCTGCTGGATCAGCTGCTCCGATTCGGTATCGAGCGCACTGGTCGCCTCGTCCAGCACCAGGATCGGCGCGTTCTTGAGGATCGCGCGGGCGATCGCGATGCGCTGGCGCTGGCCGCCGGACAGCGTGTTGCCGCTCTGCCCGATCGGCGTGTGGATGCCCTGCGGCATGCGCGCGATGAACTCCATCGCATTCGCCGCCTCGGCGGCGGCAACGATGTCCGCTTCGCTGGCCCCGGCCAGTTCGCCGTAGGCGATGTTGTTGGCCACGGTGTCGTCGAACAGCACCACGCTTTGTCCGACCCAGGCGATCTGCCGGCGCAGCGAGGCCAGCGTGTATTCCCGATAGTCCTCGCCGTCCAGCACGATGCGTCCGGCGCTGGGCTCGTAGAAGCGCGGCAGCAGGCTGGCCAGGCTGCTCTTGCCGCTGCCGGAGCGGCCGACCAGGGCGGTCACCGTGCCGGGCGCGCAATGCAGGTCCACGCCGCGCAAGGCCTCGAACTCGCCGCGCGGATAAGCCATGCGGACATCTTCAAAACGGATGTCGCCGCGCGTCCGCACGATGTTCCGGCGACCCGCATCGGTCTCCGGCGGCATGTCGATGATCTCGAACAGGTCGGTGGCGGCGGACAGGCCACGCTGGATGTTCGCCTGCACTGTGGTCAGCCGTTTCAGTGACGGCATCATGGTGCCCATCGCGGTCAGCACGGCGACGAACACGCCCGGCGAAATGCCATCGATCACCGACGGCCGCGTACCCAGGTAGACCAGCGCGGCCAGCGCACATGCCGCCACGGTCTGGATCGCGGTACTCGACGTGGCGTTGGTGGCCGCAATCTTCAGGTTGAGCCGCTTCGCGCGCTGGGTGACCTCGTTGAACCGCGTCGCCTCATGCGGCTGGCCGCCGTAAATGCGTACCTCGCGATGGGCCCCGACCGACTCCTCCACCGTGCCGGTGACCGAACCCATCATTCCCTGGATGCGCCGGCTGATCTGGCGATAGCGGCGGCTGACGACGGTGGCGATCAACGCAATCGCCGGCACCATGATCAACAACGCCATCGTCAGGTAAGCGCTGTAGTACAGCATCACGTACAGGCAGCCGATGACGGTGACGCCTTCGGTCACCACGATCTTCACTGCATCGGTGGATGCCGAGGCCACCTGCTCGCTGGTGTAGGTGATGCGGGAAACCTGGTGGCCGGAGGCTTCGGCGCCGAAAAACGCCGCCGGCAGCCGCAGGTAGGCAGCGAACACGTCATGCTGCATCACCTGCACCACGTTGCGTCCGATATAGGCGATGCCGTAGCTGCTGACGAAAGTGCCCACGCCACGCACCGCAAAGATGGCGATGATCCAGATCGGCATCCAGAAGATCAGATAGGGGTCTTTGTGCGCGAACAGCTGATCGATCAGCGGCTGCAGCAGCTTGGTGAACACCACCAGGCCGCCGCCGTCCACCGCCATGCCGACCAGGGTGACCAGTCCGATCATCCAGTAACGGCGGGTGTAGCCAAGCAGGCGCCGGTAGATGCGCCAGCTTTCGGCATCCCACACCCCGCTTTTCGGGCTGCTCACTGCTGACTACCCGGCTTGCTCGGCGTGGTGGCGATCGACAGCCGGGTGAAGCCGAGCTGGCCCAGCGCGTCCATCGCGGTGACCACGTTCTGGTTCGGCGTCATCGCGTCGGCACGGATCGTCACCGGGCGTTCGCGGTCGTCGCCCGCATTGCGCGCGATGGTCTGCTTCAGCGCCTCGATGCCCTCGCCCATCACCTCGTCGCTGCCCACGAAGAAACGACCGTCGTGGTCGATCATGATCGTCAGCGCCTGCGCATTCATGTCGCGATCCTGCGTGCTCGCCTGCGGCAGGGTCACCTGCAATCGCGAGTGCTGGATGAACGTGCTGGTCAGCACGAAGAACATCAGCAGGGTCAGCAACACGTCGATCAACGGGATCACGTTGATCTCGAATTCGTCGCCGCGGCGATCGTTGCCGATACGCATCGGTGCGCGCTCAGCCCGCGCTCGGCGCGGTCGGTACCGGCGCGCGCCGCGGCCGTACGGGTGCCGCCGCGACGGAAGTCAGGGTCAGGTCGTCGAGCAGGGCGGTGGCCTGTTTTTCCATTTCCACGCAATAGCCGGCCACGCGCGAACGGAAGTAGCGGTGCAGCACATACGCCGGGATCGCCACGGTCAGGCCCGCCGCGGTGCAGATCAGCGCCTCGCCGATGCCGCCCGCCATCTTGGCCGGGTCGCCGATGCCGCCGGCCATCACTTCCATGAACATGCGGATCAGGCCGATCACGGTGCCGAACAGGCCCAGCAGCGGGCCGATCAGCGCGATCGTGCCCAGTGTGCTGAGGTAGCGTTCCATCCGGTGGATCACATGGCGACCAGTGTCCTCGATGCGTTCCTTGATCAGCTCGCGCGGTTGCCGGCGCACGGTCAGCGCAGCGGCCAGCAGCTCGCCCAGCGGCGAACCGCTGGCCAGCGTCTCGATATGTTTCGGGTCGAGCTGGCCGGAACGCGCCCACTGGCGCACTTCGTCGCCCAGGCCCGGTGGCAGCACCGATTTGCGGCGCAACGTCCAGCACCGCTCCAGCACGATCGCCAAAGCCACCGCCGAACAGACCAGAATGGGCGCCAGCGCCCAGCCGCCAGCCAACAGAATTTCCAGCACTTTTCGACCCCAACGCGCGACCTGACAGGAAGCGCGCATGATAGCAGTCTCGTCCCGCTGTACTGCGGCATGCGTGGCATTCCCCGCCTGACCCTTCATTCGCGCCAGTAGCGCGCCTGCCGCTGGCGCCAGCCCGGCGCGCGCCGCGGCGGCGCGGCGGCGGGGAAATCCAGCACCATCGCACCCTGCCGGGCCGTATCGAACACCGGTACATGGGCGTCGGCGTAGCGCGCCAGCACCTCCGGCTTCGGATGGCCGAAGCGGTTGTGCCAGCCCGCCGACACCAGCGCCAGCCGCGGTCGCACGGCGGCGATGAAGGCGGCGCTGGACGAGGTCTTGCTGCCGTGGTGCGGCACCAGCATCACCGGCGGCGGTCCGGGACCGAGTGCCGCCGCCACCTGCGGCTCCACCTTCGAGCTGATGTCGCCGGTCAGCAGCAGGCGCCCGCCACGCCCCTCGACCAGCAGCACGCAGGAGCTGTCGTTGTCGCGGTCGCCCGCACCACGAGCCGGGTTCAGCACGCGAAAGTGCACGCCATCCCATTGCCATGCTTGCCCGGCCACGCACTGCTGCATCGGCACGCGCATCCGCGACGGCTCGCCGGTAAGGCGCTGCGCGTCAGGGAAGGCGTCGGCGACCACTTCGGCCCCGCCGGCATGGTCGTTGTCGCCATGGCTGATCATCAGCATGTCCAGCCGGCCGATGCCCAGCGCGTGGATCGACGGCAACACCACCGCCTCGCCCAGGTCGAAGCCGGACGGATAACGCGCGCCGGCGTCATAGACCAGCACGTGCTCGCGGGTGCGCAGCAGCACCGACAAGCCCTGCCCCACATCCAGCACCCACACCTGGAAGGCACCCTCCGCCGGCCGCGGCAATGGCGGCCACAGCAGCGGCAGGAACAGCAGCAGGCCGAGCCCGCGCAGCGGCACGCCGCGCGGCAGGAACAGCCATAGCGCGCCGAGCACGGCCAGCAGCAGCGCAGGCGCGTGCACCGCGGGCAGATACCAGTGCGCGCCGGGCCACGTCGCCATCTGCTCCAGCAGCCACCATTGCGCATGGGCGATTCGCGCGGCCAGCCACAGCACCGGCGCGGCCAGCGGCGGGCACAGGCCCAGCAACAGCATGCCGAGCAAGGCGCATGGCACGATCACGAAGCTGACCACCGGCACCGCGATCAGGTTCGACAGCGCGCCGACCAGCGAAGCCTGGCCGAAGAACCACAAGGTCAGCGGCAACAGCGCCACCGTCATCACCAGCTGCCCGGCCGACAACTCGTGCAGGAACGCGCGCAGGCCGCGGCCGCGCGACTGCAGGCACAGCATCAGGAACGCCACGCCGACGAACGACAGCCAGAAGCCCGCCGCCAGCACCGCCAGCGGATCGGCCAGCAGGATCGCAATCATCGCCAGCGCCAGCGACTGCGCGCCGCTGCTGCCGCGACGGCTGCAGCGCGCCAGCGCCACCACCGCGATCATCAGCAGGGTCCGCACCGTGGGCAGGCCGAAGCCGGCCAGCGCGCTGTACACCGCGGCCACCAGCAGCGCCGCCGCGGCCTGCGCCTGCGGCCGCGGCAGCCACAGGCCCAGCCGCGGCCACAACGCGTAGGCCAGCAGCGCCAGCCACACGCCGAACACCGCCGCCACGCCGACGTGGAAGCCGGAGATCGCGATCAGGTGCGATACACCGTTCGCGCGCGCCACCGCCCAGTCGCGCTGTTGCAACCCGCGCGTGTCGCCGACCGTGAACGCCTGCAGCAGGGCCGCGTCATGCCGGTCGCGCACGCGTGCCGCAATGCCGCGGGCCACCGTGTCGCGCACCCCGTCGACGCACCAGCGCGCGCCGGCCAGTGGCGCGTTGTCGGGATCGTCGCGCACGTAGCCGGTGGCGACGATGCCGCGCTCCAGCGCCGAACGTTCGCTGTCGGCACCGCCGGGATCGAGCAGTCCGCGCGGTCGCTTCAGACGCAGCGACAAGCGCCAGCGCGAACACGGCCGCAGCGGCGGCGCGCCGTCATACCAGGACACCGTGACGCGACCGCGCAGCGCAACCGGCTGGCCGTCCAGCGTGGCCCGTTCCACCTGCAGCGTGAAGCGGCTGGCATCCGGGTGCGCCAGCGGCAGGTCGGCGATCGTGCCGACGACCACGAAATCGCGTCCTTCCAGCGCCCGCGGCAGCCGCGCATCCATCGCCACGCCGCCACGCCATGCCGCCCATACGATGCCGAACAGCAGCCAGGCCAGCCAGCGCCAACGCGGGCAACGCCAGGCCAGCCACGCAGCCGCCAGCAGCAACAGGGCCAGGCTCCAGTGCGGCGGCAATTGCGGCAACCACTGCACCAGCAGCACGCCGGCCAGCAAGGCCGACGCCGCCGTGATCGCCCCCAGTCGCGCCATGTCGCGTGCCTCGTTCCATCCTGGAAGAGTCCGAGCCTAGCGTGGTGGCGGCAGCGATGAAGATGAAAAGCGTGTAGGCGCCCGCCTGAAAGCACGGGGTTGGCTCCCTCGCCGGCGCCACGGAGAAAGGAGCAACAGCGTCAGACTCTCAGGCTTTCCTGCAACACGCCGTTGTGCAGCACCAGGGTGCGATCCATCTTCGCCGCCAGGTGCGGATCGTGGGTGACCAGCACGAAGCTGGTGCCGATCTCGCGGTTGAGTTCCAGCATCAGCGCGTAGACCTGCGCGGCATTGCCCTCGTCGAGGTTGCCGGTGGGCTCGTCGCCGAGCACGCAGGCCGGCTTGGTCACCAGCGCGCGCGCCACCGCGCAACGCTGGCGTTCGCCACCGGACAGCTCGGACGGCTTGTGGTGCGTGCGCCCGCCCAGACCGACTCGCTCCAGCAAGGCCATGGCCTGCTTCTGCGCCTCGGCGATCGCGGTGCCGCGGATCAGCAGCGGCATGCACACGTTCTCCAGCGCGGTGAACTCGGGCAGCAGGTGGTGGAACTGGTAGATGAAGCCGAGCGAACGGTTGCGCACGCGGCCACGTTCGGCGTCGGACAGCTTCGACAGCACGCGGCCATCGACTTCCACCTCGCCGGCAGTCAGCGTGTCGAGGCCGCCGATGATGTGCAGCAAGGTGCTCTTGCCCGAACCGGAAGCACCGACGATCGCCATCGTCTCGCCGCGCTTCAGCATGAAGTTGACGTCGCCCAGCACCTCGGTGCGCAGGCCGCCTTCGTCATAGGTCTTGGCGACGTGGCTGGCACGCAGCACGTTTTCAGTCCGGGAATTCATGACGGCCTTATTCATAGCGCAGCGCCTGCGCCGGCTGCGTGCGCGAAGCGCGCCACGCGGGATAGAGGGTGGCCAGCAGCGAGAACGCGAAAGTCAGCAGCGCGGTCCAGCCCACGTCTTGCCAGTCCAGGCGGCTCGGCACCTCGCTGATGTAGTAGACGTCCGGCGACAGGAAGGTGACGTGGAAAGTGTGCTCGATCCACTTGATGATGCCTGGCAGTTTCCACGACAGCAGCGAGCCGAAGCCCACGCCGAAGCCGATGCCCACGAAGCCCACCAGCACGCCCTGCACCATGAACATGCCCATGATGCTGCGCGGCGTGGCGCCGAGCGTGCGCAGGATCGCGATGTCGGCCTGCTTGTCGGTGACCAGCATCATCAGCATCGAGATCAGGTTGATCACCGCGACCAGGATGATCAGCGACAGGATGATGAACATCACCATCTTTTCCATCGACAGCGCGGCGAACAGGTTCGCGTTGGTGTCCATCCAGGTCTGCACCCGGTAGACCTGGCCGAGCTGATCGGCCAGTTCGGTGGCGACCGGGCGCGCATTGAACAGGTCGTCCAGGCGCAGGCGGATGCCGGTGGGACCGCTGAGGTCGTTGAGTTTCTGGGCGTCGCTCATGTTGACCAGGGCCAGGCCGGAATCGAACTGCTCCATGCCCAGCTCGAACGTACCCACCACGTGGAAGCTGCGCATGCGCGGCACGCTGCCCATCGGCGACGCGCGCAGCTGCTGCACCGCCATGGTGACGCGGTCGCCGACCGCCACGCCGAGCGTCATCGCCAGTTCGCGGCCCAGCACGATGTTCCAGCTGCCCGGGGTCAGTTCGCTCAGCTTGCCCTCGAGCATGTGCTTGTCGATGTCGACGACCTTCGGTTCCTGCGCCGGCTCGATGCCGCGCACCAGCGCGCCGCTGGAGCGCCGCGCCAGCAGCATCGCCTCGCTCTCCACGTACGGCGCGGCGCCCAGCACGTGCGGGTTGGCCTCGGCAATCTGCAATGCGCGCGGCCAGTCCTGCACGCTCTCGCCGATGCCGGACACGGTGGCGTGCGAGATCGCGCCGAGGATGCGCGAGCGCATCTGGTAGTCGAAGCCGTTCATCACCGACATCACCGTGATCAGCGCGATCACACTGATCGCAATGCACACGATCGACACGGTGGAGATGAACGAGATGAACTGGTTGCGCCGCTTGGCACGGGTGTAGCGCAGGCCGATGAAAAGTTCGAGCGGTCGAAACATGGGCGGGTCGCTTGTCGAGAGTCGCAGGGCGGGCCGCCCGGTCGTCCATTATCAGGTATTCGGTCAGACCGCGCTGCGTTGGCGAAGTTGCCGGCCGATCACAGGCGCGGCACGGCTTCGCCCGGCTGGATCGTGGCCAGCCGCATGCGCAGGCGCCGACGGATGTCCGCGTCACTGTTGTCCGGTGCCAGCAGCAGCATCTGCACGCCACGCTCCGCCGTCTGCAGACGCAGCAGCACGAACGCGCCGAGTACCCGGAACGAGGCCAGCGTGGCCGGCACATCCTCGTGGTCGGTCAGGCGCAACGTCCAGGCATCGTCGGCGCTCCAGCCGGCCGCCGCGATCGGGTTTGTGGCCAGGCGGCGAAGCGCATGCCAGGTCGCCAGCGACACGGCTGTCGCCAGCAGCAGCTTCAGCCACGCAGCCAGCGCACTCAGCGCCACGGCAAGGATGGCCAGGGCGGCGACCACGATCAGGGTTCGCCGCAGCAGTCGCGACGGCCGGTATTCAAAGCCGATGGCGGGCGCGGATGTCATCGATGATCGCCTGCCAGTCTGTTCGCTCCGGGCGCGCGCGACCCATCACCCAGTCCCACAGGTCCGGGTCCTGCACGTCGAGCAGTTCGTCGAACGCCTGTTGTTGCGCTTCGTCCGCGCCGGCAAAGCGCTCGTCTAGCCAGCCGCCGAACAGGGCGTCCAGTTCGCGCGTGCCGCGGCGGGTGCGCCAGCGCAGGCGCTTGATGCGGGCTTCATCCATCACGGGGCTCAGTCGGTATCCATGCATGCCAAGTGTAGCCGCTGCCACAACGCGACAGGCCGCACGCGGCGGCCTGTCGTTGTCGAACCATGCACGGCACGATCAGGCCGAGCGCCGCTCCACCATCAGCTTCTTGATCTCGGCGATCGCCTTGGCCGGGTTGAGGCCCTTCGGGCAGGTGCGCGTGCAGTTCATGATGGTGTGGCAGCGGTACAGCTTGAACGGATCTTCCAGGTCGTCCAGGCGCTCGCCGGTGGCTTCGTCGCGCGAGTCGACGATCCAGCGGTAGGCCTGCAGCAGGATCGCCGGGCCCAGGTACTTGTCGCCGTTCCACCAGTAGCTCGGGCAGCTGGTCGAGCAACAGGCACACAGGATGCACTCGTACAGACCGTCGAGCTTCTTGCGCTCTTCCGGCGACTGCAGGCGCTCGCGAGCCGGTGCGGCGCTCTCCGTGCGGATCCACGGCTTGATCGAGGCGAACTGCGCATAGAAGTGGGTCAGATCCGGAATCAGATCCTTCACCACCGGCATGTGCGGCAACGGGTAGATCTTCACGTCGCCACTGGCGACGCTGTCGATCGCGCAGATGCAGGCCAGCGTGTTGGTGCCATCGATGTTCATCGCGCACGAACCGCAGATGCCCTCGCGGCAGGAACGACGCAGGGTCAGCGTGGGATCGATCTCGTTCTTGATCTTCAGCAGCGCGTCCAGAACCATCGGGCCGCACGCGGCCAGGTCGACCTCGTAGGTATCGATGCGCGGGTTCTGTCCGTCATCCGGCGACCAGCGATAGATGCGGAAGGTACGCGGCTTCTTCGCATCCTTGGCCGGATAGTGCCTGCCCGGCTGGATCTTGGAATTCTTGGGGAGCGAAAACTCTGCCATGTGCTGAACCCTTCAACTTTCTGCAGGAGGGCTTGCGCCCCGACCGTACAACCTGATGCTTTTCCATCGCGCCGCAGCCGGAGCCACGGCGATGGATCAATAGACGCGTTTTGCCAGCGGCACGGCCGCGACCTCGTCGGTCATCGGATTCATGTGCACCGGGCGGAAGTCGAAACGCGACTTGCCGGCTTCGTCGACCCACACCAGCGTGTGCTTGAGCCAATGCTCGTCATCGCGCTCAGGGAAATCCTCGCGCGCATGGGCGCCGCGGCTCTCCTCGCGTTGCGCGGCCGAGTGCATCGTTGCCACGGCCTGCGCCAGCAGATTGGACAACTCCAGCGTTTCGACGAGGTCGGAATTCCAGATCAGCGAACGGTCCGAAACCTTGACGTCCTTGAACATCTCGAAGACCTCGGAGATCCGCTGACTGCCTTCGGCCAGGGACTCGCCGGTACGGAACACGGAGGCATCTTTCTGCATCGTGCGCTGCATGGTGTTACGAATCTTCGCCGTCGGGGTGTTGCCGTTTGCATGACGGATCGCGTCGAAACGAGCCAGCGCCTTGTCCAGCACATTGGCGGGCAAATCCTTGTGCGGGGCGCCAGGCTGGATCAGCTCGGCACAGCGGAATGCTGCGGCGCGGCCAAAAACCACGATATCAAGCAACGAATTGGAACCCAGTCGATTGCCGCCATGGACAGACACGCAAGCGGCCTCGCCGATCGCAAACAGGCCCGGCACCACGGCATCCACGTCGTCGCCGCGCTTCTGCACGACTTCACCATGATAGTTCGTGGGAATGCCGCCCATGTTGTAGTGCGCCGTCGGCAGCACCGGGATCGGCTGCTTGGTCACGTCCACGCCGGCGAAGATGCGCGCCGATTCGGAAATGCCCGGGAGCCGCTCGTGCAGCACGTCCGGACCAAGGTGCATCAGGTTCAGGTGCAGATGATCCTTGTGCTCGCCGACGCCACGACCCTCGCGAATCTCGATCGTCATGGCGCGACTGACCACGTCGCGCGAAGCCAGGTCCTTCGCGCTGGGTGCATAGCGCTCCATGAAGCGCTCGCCTTCGGAGTTGGTCAGATAGCCACCTTCACCACGCGAACCTTCGGTGATCAGGCAGCCGGCGCCATAGATGCCGGTGGGGTGGAACTGCACGAACTCCATGTCCTGCAGCGCCAGGCCCGCGCGCAAGACCATGCCGCCGCCGTCGCCGGTGCAGGTATGCGCCGAGGTGGCGCTGAAGTAGGCGCGGCCGTAGCCGCCGGTGGCCAGCACCACGGCCTGGCCGCGGAAGAAATGCAGGGTGCCTTCGTTCAAGTCCAGCGCGAGCACGCCGCGACAAACACCCTCTTCGTCGAAAATCAGGTCTGTCGCGAAATACTCGACGAAGAACGTGGCGTCGTGCGCCAGTGCCTGCTGATACAGCGTATGCAGCATCGCGTGACCGGTACGATCGGCGGCCGCGCAGGTGCGCTGCGCGGTGCCCTTGCCGTAGTGCGTGGTCATGCCGCCGAACGGACGCTGGTAGATCGTGCCTTCCTCGGTGCGCGAGAACGGCACGCCGTAGTGTTCCAACTCGATCACCGCTTCCGGTGCGTGCTTGCACATGTATTCGATCGCGTCCTGGTCACCCAGCCAGTCGCCACCTTTCACGGTGTCGTAGAAATGAAAGCGCCAGTTGTCCTCGCTCATGTTGCCCAGCGCAGCAGCAATACCGCCTTGTGCTGCCACCGTGTGCGAGCGTGTCGGGAAGACCTTGGTGATGCAGGCGGCCTTGAGGCCTTTCTCGGCCAGGCCGAAGGTGGCGCGCAGACCGGCGCCACCGGCGCCGACCACGATCACGTCATAAAGATGCTGCTGAACCTTGTAGCTTTCCATGAATCCTGGCCTCGCGTCTTGTCTTAGGGGGTCAGCGCAATGCGCAGAACGGCCAGCACACCAGCCAGTGCGCCCAGCACCGCGAGGAACTTGATTGCCACCAGCAGGACGACTTCCTTCCAGCGGGTGTGCACGTAATCCTCGATCACTACTTGCAGGCCAAGCACGGCGTGCCAGAACATGGTGAGCACGAAAGCGATCAGCAGCAACGCGTTCCACGGCTTCGCCACGGCGGCGCGCGCGGTGGCGTAGTCGGCGTGCAGCAGGCACAGCACGGTGACCACGAACCAGATCCCCAGCAGTACCAGTGCCGCAGCGGTCACCCGCTGGGTCCACCAGTGGCCCACGCCGGACTGCGACGAGCCCAGGCCGCGGGCAATCTTCAACGGGTTGCGCCGGTCTTTCACGGCCGAGTCCTTCGTGCTCATGCCGCACCTCCGGCCATCCATACATAAGCCCACACCAGCACCGTGAGCGCGATGCTGCCGGCGACCGAAAGCCAGCTGGAGCGGACAAACTGGGGAATCTCGTAACCGAGGCCGGCATCCTGCACCAGGTGCCGGATGCCGTTGCACAGGTGATAGAACAGCGACCAGCTCCAGCCGAGCAGCAGGATCAGGCCAACCGGACTGCCGATGATGCCCTTGAAGTGGTTGAAGCTCTCCTCACCAGCCGCAAGGTGCAGCAGGCCGCAGACCACCAGCAAGGTGCCGACAGCCAGCGCGATGCCGGTGGCACGGTGCGTGATGGAGGTCATCATCTGCACCTGCTTCCTGTAGATCTGCAGATGCGGGGAGAGCGGTCGTTGCGTATCTGCCATGGCGGCTATCCTGTGTGGAATCGCTGATGTCCATGCTGCACCTGCCCCTGCCCTGATACGCGACGGCGGCAAGCGCCGTTACGGTCGTTCAGAAGTCGATACAGCGCCCGTTCTTTTCCCAATCACCATAACGCGTGGGATCGGGGGCCGGCCGCTCCCCTGATGCCTTGTCCGCTGCCGGGCCGACAGGCACGGTAGTTGTTTCCGTCGAAACGGAAGCCGGTGTGGACTCGATGGGAGATAAGGTATCGGACATGGTTTTTGTAAGCCGTCAAAGGTTAATACTTGCGGCAGTGCAGTACAACCATGCGCCATGCTCCAGCGAAGTCGCGACTGCCGTATCGCACTTGTGCCTGAAGCCACCTGCCCCCAACTCTGCCTGACTCATGCCGACATACCATCCTGCCGAAACCCTGTTGATCGAAGGCCCCGACGCGACGACTTTCGCGCATGCGCAGTTCAGCAGCGCGGTCAGCTCGCTCGCCACCGGCCAGTGGCAATTCAGTGCATGGCTCGATCCGCAGGGACGCGTGCGCGCGCTGTTCCATCTGGCCCGCCTCACCGACGACCGCTACCTGCTGCTGCTGCGCGGCGGCGGCGCCGCCGTGATGGCCGATGCGCTGCGGCGTTTCGTGTTCCGTTCGAAAGTCAGCGTGACCGCGCTGCCGCCGCGCACTCTCGCGACCGGCCCGACGCTGCCGCTGCACACCATCATCGTGGACGACGACACGACGTTGTCATTCGGCTGCGACACGCACAGCCTGCGCGTCACGACCCTCGGAAACGGCGACGACGCATGGTGCTCACCGCAGTTGCGTGCAGGCTGGCCGTGGCTGCCGACGCAACTGTTGAACGAGCTGCTGCCGCCAGCCTTGTCGCTGCAGCGACTGCACGCGGTCGCCATCGACAAGGGCTGCTACCCGGGCCAGGAAATCGTTGCGCGACTGCATTTCCGCGGCGGACACAAACGCCACCTGCATCGCGTCATTTTGTCGCAAGCAGCGAATGCCGGCGATGTACTGCGTAGCGGCGGACGCGAGGTCGGCTGCATTCTCGAAAGCATCGCGACGGACGATGGCATCGAGGCGCTCGCCGTGTTGAGCGACGACGTGGTGGCGCAAGCCAGCGACACGCATGCGCCCGCACTCGACGACAACTTCGTGATGAAACTCGTCACGTCATGGCCGGCATGATCGATACATGTCGCGACGACGCCGTTTATTCGTCATCGCGTTTGTCAACGAATCGTGAGCGTCAGATGAACTTCGACAGCCCGGCACTTGCCAGCGGCAGATTCCGCCACTAGGCTCCGCCGATCGAATATCGCGACATCCGGAACACGGGGTGTCGATGTACGCGACGAACCGGATGAATCCGAATCGGCGCGACCCGGCGGCAACATCGCCGGATGGAATAACGCCTCGCAGCCAACGAGTGCGTAGTAGTCGAAGGCAACACGGCCAACGCGGCCGCGCAACGCCCGACAACAATCAAATCCCCCGATCGGCCCGAACCGCCGTTCGACTCGCCACAATCCCGTGGCAAAGCGTCCTGGCCACAAGTTTCGGCCACGGCGATTGATCCAGGTGGAACGGCCTGCCCGCCCGTCCACCGCAACGGCGCACGAAGCTGCAGTCTGCTTTGCGCGTACAGCACGTTGGAGGCAGAACCATGAAACTTTCCATGCTGTTATGGCTGACGACCCTGATGCCCCAGCCCGTTGCCGACCAGGCCTGCCTGGCCACCACCGTCTACCTCGAGGCGCGCAGCGAATCGACCAACGGCCAGCTCGCCGTGGCAGAGGTGGCGCTGCGCCGCCGCGATCGCGGCCGCTGGGGCGACACCGTGTGCAAGGTAGTGACTTCGCCTCACCAGTTCGCCACGACGACCACGTCCGGCTCGTTCGAGATCACCAACCTGGAAGCCTTCCACAAGGCGTGGAAGGTGGCCGGCCTGTCGATCCAGAACTGGCAACTGCCTGTGGCGCAGCGCCGCATGCTGGTGCCGCGCGCCGACCATTTCGCCACGACCGCGATCTCGCCGGCATGGTCGCGCAACCGCCCCAGCGTGACGATCGGTGAACATGCGTTCTACGCGGTGAACTGATCCGCGCATCAACGACGAAACAAAAAAGGCCCTCTTTCGAGGGCCTTTCATTTTTGGACGTCCAGACGTCTTTAATCAGCGCGCGTAAACATGGTCGCCACGCACTTCGACGTAGTCGCCGTTGCGGACGCCGGGATTCTCGCGCTGGGTCACCGTGGCGTACTGGCCATTGTCCAGCCGCACCACGATGCGCCATGCGACGTCGTTGCCGCCGCTGTGCTTGCCGACCTGGTTGCCGACGACACCGCCGGCCACCGCGCCGGCCACGGTGGCAGCCTTCCGGCCATCACCCTTGCCGACCTGATTGCCGAGCACGCCACCGGCAACTGCGCCGATGATCGCCCCCAGCGTGCCGCCATTGCCGCCGCCGTCGGTGTAGACCTGCTGCACCTCCTGCACCACGCCGCAAGTCTGGCAGCGCACGTTGCGGTCGTTGTATCCGTAGCCACCGTTCTGCTGTCCCTGGTAGCCGCGGTCGTAATTGCCGTTATTGCCGTACGGTGCGGTGGCGCAGCCGGCGAGAGCCAGGCCGGCAGTCATCGCGGCGGTCAGGGCGAATTTGCTGGTCAGTGCATTCATGAGGTCACTTCCATTCTCGGGGATTGTTTCAGTGAGCGTCGGACACAGCCGTCACGCCTTCCTGTACCTGCACCCGGTCACCCGGATCGTGGTCCATGCGCACCGTGCGGGTGACACCGTTGTATTCATAGCGCACGTCGTAGCCGACGATCTTGGTGCTGGTGTTGTTGACGGTTTCGCACTTGCGCTCCACCGACGAGCTCACCTGGGCATGCTGGCGGCTGGCCTGGATGCGGTTGCCGGCATAACCACCGCCGACCGCACCGGCCACCGTGGCCAGCGTCTTGCCCTTGCCGCCACCCACCTGGTTGCCGACGAGGCCACCGACCACCGCACCGATCGCGGTGCCGGCGATGCGGTGTTCGTCCTTCGGCGGCGCGGTCTGCGTGACTGTCTCGTCGTGGCAGACCTGCTTCGGCTTGTTCACCGTCGAGCGCACCGGGTCGACGCTGACCACCTTGGCGTACTTGACTCCGGCATCGCTACTCGCGCTGGCGCCCGCATCGGCGGAAGCGCTGGAAATACCTGCGTCCGCATTGCGGTTGCAGGCCGAGAGGCCGGTCGCTAGTGCCGCCGCGACGGCAATATTGAGTACATTGACTGTCAACCTGTTCATCACAACCCTCTCCTCTGTTTGATCTGGCGGCATTGCCGGGTGCTTGTTGCGCCTGCGCAATAACCTGCGTAGCCATTGAACCGTTGTCCAACTGAATCGCAGCTAGCTCACGCTCGTTACATTATCTTCACGCGGAAGCCGCGGAACTCTCTGCCAGTGCACGAAAAACGAACCATGTCCCAGCTCGTCGACAGCCACGTCCATCTCGATGACGACGCCTTCGCCGGCGATCGCGACGCGGTCATCGAACGCGCCCGCCAAGCCGGGGTCGGCACGATGATCGTTCCTGCCGTCGACGCCGACAGTTGGCCGACGATCAGAGACCTCTGTGCCCGTCACGCCGGCCTGCACCCCGCCTACGGGTTGCACCCGCTGTTCCTGCCCCAGCATGCGCCGGAACATGTCGACGCTTTGTCTTCATGGCTGAACGAAAGCCATCCGGTGGCAGTCGGCGAGATCGGCCTGGACTTCCATGTGGACGGTCTCGACCGTGAACTGCAGCGGCACTACTTCCTGCGCCAGCTGCAACTGGCGCGTGAACACGACCTGCCAGTGATCGTGCATGCCCGCGGCGCGCTGGAGGAAGTCACCCTGACCCTGCGCCGCAGCGGCGGTCTGCGCGGCGTGGTGCACAGCTTTTCCGGCAGCGAACAGCAGGCGCGGCAACTGTGGGACCTGGGCTTCCATCTGGGCATCGGCGGCCCGGTGACCTACGAGCGCGCGCAGCGCCTGCGCCGGATCGTGGCGCACATGCCGATCGAGTTCCTGCTGCTCGAAAGCGACGCCCCGGACCAGCCCGACGCCGCCCACCGCGGTAAGCGCAACGAGCCGAGCCATGTCGCCGAAGTGCTGCGCTGTATCGTGGCACTGCGCGACGAGTCGGAGGCCGACATTGCCGCCGCCACCAGCGCCAACGCCCGCCGCCTGTTCCGGTTCGACTGACGCACATGCCATCCGTCACTTGCAAACGGTGATCGGGATTTGCTAGTTTTTATTTCACTGGTGAACTATGAGTCAGTGAAATGGCACGCCTGACAAACTGCATCACGATGATGGACGAGGGTATCGGCCGGATCAGCCAGATCATCCCGCAGATGCCCGCGCTTGAAGCGCGGCTGTGCCGGCTGATGCTGATGCTGGGCGACGACATCGAGGAAGAACTCGAATTCAAGCTGAAGCCGCACAAGCTCAACCACAGCGAATTCCTGACCCTGATGATCCTGTACAGCCGCCCGGACGGCAGCTCGACCCCGGGCGAGCTGTGCGAATACACCTCCCAGGGCGCCACCAACATGACCCGCATCGCGAACGCGCTGGTCAAGCGCGGGCTGATCACCCGCGGCGGCAGCGAAGAGGATCGGCGCCGCGTGCTGATCCGCATCACCCCGGCCGGGCGGCGTTTCGTGCAGAAGATGCTGCCGCCGATGTTTCCTCGCGTCGCCATCATGTTTGCCGGCTTCAGCGATACCGACAAACGCCATCTTGACCGCCTGCTGCGTAAGCTGGCCGGCAACCTCGACCAGCTGGGCGAAAACCGCCGTTCATGAAGGAAGCCCTGATGAAGCATGCCCCGCTCCGCGGCCGCACGGCGCTGGCTGCCGCGATCCTGCTGACGCTGGCCGGCTGCGCCGCCGCACCGGCCCGACTCGGCGCCCCCGCGCTGCGCGACGACGCACCGCTGGCCGGCCTGCAGGCTCCCGTCCGCGCCGGCTGGCCAGCCGCCCAGTGGTGGCACCAGTACGACGACCCGCAACTGGATGGCCTGATGGATCGCGCCATGCAGCAGTCGCCGGACCTGGCGCTGGCGCAGAGTCGCGTGCAGCACGCCGAACAGTCGGCGAAGCTGGCTGCGGCGCAACTTGGGCTGTCGGTCAACGGCAGCGCGCAAGTGTCGCGCCAGCGGTTGAGCGACCACGGACTCATTCCCAGCCAGTTCCTCGGCTTCAGCTGGTACAACCAGGCCGACCTCGGCGTGCAACTGCAGTACGACTTCGACTGGTGGGGCAAGAAGCGCGCGACGATGGAAGCCGCACTGGACCAGGCACGCGCTGCCGAGGCACAGCGCAGCGCCGCCGCGCTGGCGATCCAATACGCCGTCGCCGACACCTACTTCGGCTGGCAGGCCGACCAGGCGCGGCTGCAACTGGCCGACCAGTTGCTGGCCACGCAACAGCAATTCACCCATATCGCCGAGCTGCGCGTGCGCCAGGGCGTGGACCTGCCCGACGAGGCGCAGAAGGCTCGGGCCCAGCTGGCCGGGATACGCGAGATGCGCGTGGCGCTCGACGGCTCGGCGAAGATCCGCCGCGCCGCGTTGGCCTCGCTGCTCGACGTCGCGCCGGCCGAATTGCCCGAACTCCAGGTGCGGCCATTGCCGACGATCGAGCGCGGCATACCGGCGAACGGCGGACTGGACCTGATCGCGCGCCGCCCCGACATCGCCGCCAGCCGCTGGCAGGTCGAGGCGGCGCTGAAGCAGACCGACGCCGCGCGCGCCGAGTTCTTCCCCGACATCAGCCTTACCGCTCTCGCCGGCCTGTCCAGCATCGACCTGGGCAAACTGCTCACCGCCGGCAGCCGCACGTTCGCGCTGACCCCGGCGCTGCACCTGCCGATCTTCAACGGTGGCGCGCTCGAGGCCAACTACGGCGTGAGCAGGGCCCAGCTCGACGCCGCGGTGGCGCAGTACAACAGCACCGTATTGACCGCGGCGCGCGAAGTGGCCACGCAGGCCTTGGGCGCCGAGCAGGTCGCCGCCCGCCAGCACGAGCAGCAGGCCCAGCTCGACGCCGACCAGCGGCTGCTGGCGAATGCGCAGGCGCGAGCCCGCCAGGGCGTGCGCGATCTGCGCGAAAGCCTGGGCGCGCAAGCCGCGCTGTTGCAGCAACGCGACGCTGCGACCCAGTTGCAGGCACAGGCGCTGAGCACCGATCTGACCCTGATCAAGGCGCTCGGCGGCGGCTATCGCGCTGCCGCCGAAGCCGTCATCCCCCCTTCCCCTTCTGTTTCCGCCGGAGCCGCCGACCATGAGCGCCACTGAATCCGCCAAGTCCTCCGCCCACACCGGCGACAACGGCCTGGCCGCGAAGAACCCGGCCAAGCGTCGGCGTGCGCTGCTGATCGTGACCGGCATCTTCGTCCTGGCCGGATTGCTGTGGTTCCTGCTGTGGTTCTTCGTGCTGTCGACCCGCGTGAAGACCGACAACGCCTACGTCGGCGGCAACCAGGTGGCGATCTCGGCGCAGGTGCCGGGCACGGTGGTGGCGATCCTCGCCGACGATACCCAGCACGTCGAGGCTGGCCAGGTGTTGGTGAAACTGGACAGCACCGACGCCGACACCCGCCTGGCACAGGCGCGCAGCGCGCTGGCCCAGTCCGTGCGCGGCGTGCGCCAGCAGACCAGCTCGGCGACCAGCGCCGATGCCCAGGTCGTCGCGGCCCGGCTCGCCCTGAAGAAAGCCGACGCCGACCTCAAGCGACGCCTGCCGCTGATCGCCGCCCAGGCCGAATCGCCGGAGATCGTGCAGCACCTGCGCGATGGCGTGGAGCAGGCGCGCGCCGCGGTAAACGCGGCCGAGGCACAGGCCGCCGCCGCGCATGCCGCCATCGAAGGCACCGACGTGGCGCAGAACCCGGTGGTGATGCAGGCCCGCGCGAACTTCCGTGCTGCCTGGGTCGCCGCCCAGCGCAACGCGATCTACGCGCCGGTGTCCGGCTACGTGGCCGAGCGCAGCGTGCAGCTGGGCAACAGCGTGCAGCCGGGCCAGCAGCTGATGACCGTGGTACCGCTGCACGACCTGTGGATCGACGCGAATTTCAAGGAAAGCCAGCTGCGCCACATCCGCATCGGCCAGCCGGCAACCGTGGTGTCCGACTTGTACGGCGGCGACGCGGAGTACCACGGCAAGGTGATCGGCCTGGGTGCCGGCACCGGCAGCGTGTTCTCGCTGCTGCCGGCGCAGAACGCCACCGGCAACTGGATCAAGGTGGTGCAGCGCGTGCCGGTGCGCATCGCGCTGGACAACAAGGAGCTGGACAAGCATCCGCTGCGCATCGGCCTGTCCACCGACGTCACCGTCGACATCCGCCATGACCAGGGCAGCGTGCTGCCCAGCACGTCGACGCCGCGGCCGGTGGCACAGACCGACGTCTACGACCAGATGGCCAGCAAGGCCGATGCGGAAGCGGAACGGATCATCCGCGCCAACCTGCCCCACGCCACCGCCGCGAACTGAGCCGGACCCTCATGGCCGCCACGCCGAACGACGCCGCACCCGACGCCCCGCTGAAGCCGCTACGCGGCGCCCCGCTGGCGCTGCTCACCATCGCCGTCGCGTTCAGCACCTTCATGGAGGTGCTGGACATGACGATCGTCAACGTCGCGGTGCCGCACATCGCCGGCAGTCTCGGCGTGAGCCCCAGCGAAGGCACCTGGACGATCAGCTCGTACGCGCTGGCCAGCGCGATCATGCAGCCGCTGACCGGCTGGCTGGCGCGCCGCTTCGGCGAGGTGAAGACCTTCGTCGGCTCGGTGCTGCTGTTCGTGGTGTTCTCGATGCTGTGCGGCCTGGCCACCAGCATGCCGATGCTGGTGATCGGCCGCCTGCTGCAGGGCGCCGGTTCCGGCCCGATGGTGGCGCTGTCGCTGACCCTGCTGCTGTCGAACTACCCGAAGGAAAAGCAAGGCATCGCGCTGGCGCTGTGGGCGATGACCGTGGTGGTGGCGCCGATCTTCGGGCCGATCCTCGGCGGCTGGCTGACCGACAACTTCTCGTGGCCGTGGATCTTCTACATCAACCTGCCGGTCGGACTGGCGGCGGCGGTGGTCACTTGGGGCCTGTTGCGCAAACGCGAGACGAAGACCTACAAGGCGCCGATCGACATGGTCGGCCTGGCCCTGCTGGTAGTCGGCGTGGGCTGCCTGCAGTTCATGCTGGACAACGGCAACGACCACGACTGGTTCGCCTCGCCGATGATCCTTACCCTCGGCCTCATCGCGCTGATCTGCATCACCTTCCTGATCGTGTGGGAGCTGCACGCGAAGCATCCGGTGGTCGACCTGTCGCTGTTCAAGCAGCGCAACTTCACCGTCGGCGTGATCAGCCTGTCGCTGGGCATGTTCGCATTCTTCGGCATCAACGTGGTGTTCCCGCTGTGGCTGCAGATCACCCTGGGCTACACCGCCACCTGGGCTGGCCTGGCCACCGCGCCGGTCGGCGTGCTGGCGTTCCTGATCGCGCCGATCCTGGGCAAGAACATGCACCGGCTGGACCTGCGCGCGGTGGTGACGTTCGCGTTCCTGGTCTTCGCCGGCACCGCGTACTGGTTTTCCACGTTCGACAGCTCCGCCTCGTTCTCTACCCTGGTGGTGCCGCGCTTCGTGATGGGCCTGGCGATCCCGTGCTTCTTCATTCCGCTGAACCAGGTCTACCTGTCCGGCCTGCCGGTGGAGCAGATCGCCAGCGCCTCGGGCCTGTCCAACTTCTGCCGCACGATCGGCTCCAGCGTGTCCACCGCGGTCATGGTGACCCTGTGGCAGCATCGCGGCGACTCCCACCACGCCACGCTGACCGAATACGTCAGCCCCGGCCATCCGGCGGCGACCGAGTTCATCGGCCAGTTGTCGCATGGCGGGCTGTCGCACACGCAGAGCCTGGGCCTGATCGACCAGCTGCTGACGCGCGAGGCGCTGACCCTGGCGGTGAACGACGTGTTCTGGGCCTGCGCGATCCTGTTCGTGCTGCTGATTCCGGTGCTGTGGTTCGCCAAGCCGCCATTCGGCAGCGCGGGTGGCGCAGTCGGCCATTGAGCATTGCTGCAGCCACCGGCTGCAGCATGAACACCCGGGCCACGACTGGTGCGGCGCAATATCTTCTGCTAGCGTTCGCCGCATGGCACAAACAAAACGCACCATCAAGAAGTACCCGAACCGGCGTCTCTACGACACGGAGATCTCCAGTTACATCACGCTGGAAGAGGTTCGCCAGCTGGTCCTGGACAACGAGGACTTCGAAGTCCGCGACGCCAAGAGCGGCGAGGACCTGACCCGTTCGGTCCTGCTGCAGATCATCTCCGAGCACGAGGACAAGGGGCAGCCGATGCTGTCGCCGCAGCTGCTCAGCCAGATCATCCGCTTCTACGGCGACTCGCTGCAGGGCTTCATGGGGCCTTACCTGGAGCGCAGCCTGCAGGTGTTCCTGGACCAGCAGACGCAGTTCCGCAGCCAGCTCAACAGCCTGATGGGACAGACCCCCTGGAACACGCTGAACGACCTGA
>NZ_BAAAFK010000001.1:2148737-2368380 GCF_039523495.1 Rhodanobacter soli
CGCAAGAAATCCGGCTGATTCCAGCCCGGCCGACGGCGCGCATCGACGCGCCGTTCGTTTGTTTCCCACCGATCCGATCGCTGCAGCACAACACGTGCTGCCCTGCGGCATGATCAAGCCTCTGGAAGAACCGCCATGAGCCAATCCGCTCTGCCCAAGCGTGTCGCACTGGTCACCGGCGGCATCGGTGGCCTCGGTACGGAAATCTGCCGCCAGCTGGCCCAGGCCGGCCGCCGGGTGATCGCGCTGGACCTCGCTTCACGCGAAGACCGCGTGGCCGCATTCCACGCTGAAACCTCCGATTTCGGCGATGCCATCGCGTTCGAGCCGGCCGACGTCAGCGACTTCGACAGCTGCCAGCAACTGGTCGAACGCATCGAGCAACGTCACGGCAGCATCGACGTGCTGGTCAATGCCGCCGGCATCACCCGCGACGCCAGCCTGCGCAAGATGACGCCGCGGCAATGGCACGAACTGATGCGGGTGAACCTGGACGGCGTGTTCAACATGTGCCGCAACGTGGTCGAGGGCATGACCGCGCGCGGCTTCGGCCGCATCGTCAACATCAGCTCGGTCAACGGCCAGACCGGTCAGTTCGGCCAGACCAACTACTCCGCCGCCAAGGCCGGTGTGCACGCCTTCGGCATGGCGCTGGCACGCGAGACCGCGCGCAAGGGCGTCACCGTCAACACCGTTTCGCCCGGTTACTGCGACACCCCGATGGTCGCCGCCGTCTCCGCCGAAATCCGCGCCCAGATCGTTGCCGACATCCCGATCGGCCGGCTCGGTTCGCCCGCCGACATCGCCCGCGCCGTCGCCTTCCTCAGCGCCGATGACGCCGGCTACATCACCGGTGCCAACCTGCCGGTCAACGGCGGCTATTTCATGAGCTTCTGAGTACCGCGCCGCCCGTGCGGCAGCAGCCGGCCCGCAAACCGGAAACCCCAAACAGCGCACGTGGCCCCACGCCAGCGACCGACGGGTCAATGCACCAGCTGGTTGATTTCCATGATCGGCAGCAGTATGGCCATGACGATCACCAGCACGACGCCACCCATGACCAGGATCATGACCGGCTCGAGCAAGGTCAGCAGCACCGCCAGGCGTCGTTCGAGCGTCTGTGTTTCGAGTTGCGCCGCGCGTTCGAGCATGTGCTCGAGCTTGCCGCTGGCTTCGCCGCTACCCACCAGGTGAATCATCAGCGGCGGAAAGATGTGCGTCGTACCCAACGCCCGTGCCAGGGTGTCGCCTTCGCGCACGCGTTCGATGGCGGCCTTGATGCCGGTTTGCATGACCAGGTTGGACATCGCGTTGGCGCCGTAATCAAGCGCCGCCAGCAGTGGCACGCCACCGCCGACGAGGATGGCCAGCGTACTGGCGAAGCGTGAGGTGTTCAGACCCCGGATGACCAGCCCGAGCCACGGCAGGCGCAGCACGCAAGCGTGCCAGCGGCGCCGGTAGCGATCGTGCCGGAGCGCGGCGCGCGCACCGATCGCGGCGCAGATGCCGGCGGCGACCAGGTAAAGCCCGGCGCCGCGCAGGAAATCGGAGACCGCGATCAGGGCACGAGTGAGCAGCGGCAGGCTTTGTCGCGACTGCTGAAAAACCTGCACGATCTGCGGCACGACATAAACCAGCAACCCGGTCACCACGCAGATGGCCACGAAGGTCACCAAGCCCGGATACAGCAACGCGAGGCTGGTCTTCTGATGCAGCGACTGGCGTGCATCCAGATAGTCGGCCAGATGCTGCAGCACGTTCGGCAAGGCCCCCGATTCCTCGCCACCACGCACCAGTGCCCGGTAATAGTCGGGGAAGTTGCGGCCGTACACGCCCAGCGCGGCGGCAAGCGACAGCCCGGTGGTGACTTCGGATTTGACGCCACCCAGCACCTCCCGCGTTTTCGGGGCCGAGACTTCCTCGATCAACGCGGTCAGTGCGTGCTCCATGGTCAGACCGGATGCCAGCAGGGTCGCCAGCTGGCGCGTCAACAGGCTCAGCTCGGCCGCGGGGATACCGCGTGACCAGAGTTGCGTCGCACGTTCCCGGTTGCGGACGCGGTCGACGCGCTCCGGGTACAAGCCACGCGCGCGCAACTGCGTGCGCGCCTGACGTGGCGAATCAGCCTGCACTACGCCGGACTTGGCGCGTCCCGCGAGGTCGAGTGCCTGGTAGCGGAATGCCTCCATCACATCACCGCGCGCGGGTGACGCGCAGCACTTCTTCGAGACCCACCACGCCCTTGGCGGCCAGCCGCATGCCGTCCTCGCGCAACGACCCCATGCCACAGGCACTGGCGTGCTCGCGCAGCGTCTGTTCGTCGACGCGGTCATGAATGAGCCGGCGCAAATCATCATTGACCATGAGCAATTCGTAGATGCCGGTGCGCCCCTTGTAGCCGGAGCGGTTGCAGGCGGGGCATCCGCGCGATGCATGGAAGCTGCCCGCAGCGGACGTCAGTCCGAGGCTGTGCAGTTGCATGGCGTCGGCAGCGAGTGGCGTGCGACATGCCAGACACAGTTTGCGCACCAGTCGCTGCGCGCCGATGCCGATCAGGCTGGACGCCAGCAGAAAGGGTTCAACGCCCATGTCGACCAGGCGGGTAACGGCGCTCACCGCGTCGTTGGTGTGCAGCGTAGTGAGCACCAGATGGCCGGTAAGACTGGCCTGGATGGCGATCTGCGCGCTCTCCAGGTCGCGGATCTCGCCAATCATGATCACGTCCGGGTCCTGCCGCAGGATGGTGCGCAAGGCCCGCGCGAACGTCATGTCGATGCGGCTGTTGGTCTGCGTCTGGTTGATGCCGTCGAGGTCGTATTCGATCGGGTCCTCGACCGTCATGATGTTGAGCGCCTTGGGGTCCAGTCGCGACAGCGCGGCGTACAACGTGGTGGTCTTGCCGGAGCCGGTAGGGCCGGTCATCAGGATGATGCCGTGCGGCTCGCGGATCAGCGTATCCATCTGCGCCAGGGCGGCGGGATCCATGCCCAGGGCCGACAGATCAAGCCGTCCGGCCTGCTTGTCCAGCAGGCGCAGCACCACACGCTCGCCGTGCCCGGTGGGAATCGTCGACACGCGAACGTCGATCGGCTTGCCGGCCGCACGCAGCGCAATGCGGCCGTCCTGCGGCAGGCGTTTTTCCGCTATGTCGAGCTGCGCCATGATTTTCACGCGCGACACGATGGCTGTGTGCAGCGCGCGCGCCGGCTCGATCAGGTCGCGCAGCACGCCGTCGATGCGCAGGCGCACCACCGAGCGCGATTCGAACGGCTCGATATGAATGTCCGACGCCCCCTCGCGCAGCGCCTGGGTCAGCAGCGCGTTGATCAGCCGGATCAGCGGCGCGTCGTTCTGGCTGTCCAGCAGATCCTCGACTCGCGGAATTTCCTGCAGCAAACGGGACAGGTCCAGGTCTTGCGCCAGGTCATCCGCCAGCGCAGCCGCGCCTTCGCCAGCGCCGTTGTACAGCGTGGCGATGCGCTCGTCGAACTCGCCGGAACTGACGCGTTGCGCGCGAACCGGCACGCCCAGAATGCGGCGAAGCTCGGCCAGCGCGGCCGCCGACGCGCCGTTGCGCACGACGGCTTCGGCGACGCCTTCGCCCAGTCCGATGACCGCTACGCCATTGGCTTTCGCAAACGCGTACGGCACGGGTGGTTTGCTCAGCACGGCGAGATCACTGCCGGCTGCCGGCCGCAGCCGGCGGAGCCGGAAGGCTCGGCAACAGCGGCAGCGGATCGCTGCCATGGACCGCGCCACGCACCGGCTCGGCGTGGATCTGCTGGCCACGAATATAGTCGTAGCGTTCGCTGCTCACCGCATCGGCACGCTGCGCGTCACTCAAGACCGTCGGGCGCAGGAACACCATCAGATTGGTCTTGGTGCGCGAGTGGTTGTTGTAACGGAAAAGCCCACCCAGCAGCGGGAGATTCCCCAGCACCGGTACCTTGGAAACGCCACCATTGACGGCATCCTGGATCAGGCCACCCAGCACGATGATCTGCCCGTCGTTGACGAGGACGGTGGATTCGATCGAGCGCGTGTTGGTGATCACCCCGGCGGGGTTGGCGGTGTCGGCAACACTCGACACTTCCTGGTAGATCTGCAGCCGCACGACGCCGCCTTCGGAGATTTGCGGACGGATTTTCAGGGTCAGTCCGACATCCTTGCGCTCGATGGTCTGGAACGGCGATGGCGTGGTCGCCGAGCCCGAGACCGCGTACTGGCCGGTGATGAACGGCACGTTCTGGCCCACCACGATCTTCGCCTCCTCGTTGTCGAGGGTGAGCAGCGTCGGCGTCGACAGGATGTTGGCGTTGCTGTCCGTTTCCAGCGCACGCGCGAGCAGGCCCAGGTTCAGGATCTGCACCCCACCGATCGTCACGGTGCCGCGCATCGTGCCGATGTTCAGGCCGGGGCCGGCGCTGGCCGGGTTTTGCGCAATCCCGATGATGTTCTGCCCGGCGCCGCCGAAGTTGGTGCCGCCGAATACCTGCGTGCCCGCCTTGCCGATGCCGCCGAGGTCCTGCCACTGGATACCGAACTCGCCCGCCTTGCTCGCGGTGAGTTCGACGATCAGCGCCTCGACGTAGACTTGCAAGCGTCGCGCGTCGAGCTTTTCCACGACAGCGCGCAGGTTGTTGTAGAGCGCATCGGGCGCCGTGATGATGATCGAGTTGGTGGCCGCATCCGCCTGGATGATGCCTGGCACAGTCTCGGTGGCGGACTGTGCCGTTGCGTCGCCCAGCATCGGCTCCCTGCCGCTCCCTGCCGCCGTCTGCGTTCCGCTGCCGGTGTTGGCCATCGGACTCGATGCCGTCGTCTCTGCTGGCGCGCTCGCACCGAATGCCTGCGCCGACGACGCTGCGCTACCCGAATGGATGCCGCGCAAGGTTGCGGCGAGCTTCACCGCCTCCGCATTCTTCAAATAGATCACGTGCACGTTGCCGGCGGCACTGGTCGGTGAGTCGAGCATGGCCGCAAATTGCCGAATCTGTGCCAGCCGTGCGGGGTCTTCTGCGCGCACCAGCAGGCTGTTGGAACGCGCATCGGCGATCACGACCAGGCGCTGGGTCGGGTCGGCTCCCTGCAGCGTCTGCACCGCTTGCGGCGGCGCCGCGAACAGCCGATTGATGGTCTGTGCTGCATCCAGCGCAGAAGCGTAATGCAGGACGATCATCGCCGAACCGGCACCGTCCGGCTGATCGATTGCCGCGATGATACCCGCCAGCCGCTGCAGGTTGCTGGCGTAGTCGGTGACGATCAGCGTGTTGCTGTTCTGCAGCGCGGTGATCGTGTTGTTCGGTGCCACCAGCGGGCGCAACGTCGGCACCAGTTGTACTGCCGACTGGTGGGTCAGCGTGAATACCCGCGTCTGTATTCCGTCGCTGCCCGCGCGCTGGCCGTCCACGTCGTTGCGATGCAGCTTCGCGTCCGCTTCCGGCAGGATCTTGACCAGGCCGTGGCCCTCGACTGCCGTGAAACCTTGCAGGCGCAGCGCCGACAGAAAGACGTCATACACGTTGGCGCGCGCCACCGGTTGCGCCGAGATGATGTTGACGGTGCCCTTGACGCGCGGATCGATCACGAAATTCTTGCCGGTGATCTGCGCCATCGCCTTCACCACGCCCTCGATATCCGCGTTGACGAAGTTGAGCGTGACCGTGTTGTCCGCTGCCGAATTTTCCGTTGCCGGCACAGCAGCCAGCGACTGCGGCACATACATGCAAAACAGTGCGGCAGCGACGCAGGCAACCTGCAGCCAGTGATGTTTCATGCGTGTCGGCATGGAGAAAAAGATGGCCTGTGAATATTCATCGGGCTGGATTGTCCGGTGTAGTGGCGGGAGTCTGGGCCGGGTGCGGCCAGACCAGCGTTTCACGCGATCCATTGCGTTGCAGGATCACTCGTTGCGGAAGCACTCTTTCGACATGTATGCCGGGTGCGAGGTCTCCGCCAGCGCGCACCACACGGGTTTCCCTGGCGTCGAGTTGCAACAGCGCGTAACCGGAGCCTTCCGGCTGGCCGGCGATGACACCCAGCAACTTGACCGCCAGCCCGGTCGGCGCATCAGCATGCGCATCACCCTGCACCACGCCGAACAAGTTGCCCGCGGCGGCCAGATGAGCGGGCGGCGCGGGGATCTCCATGGCCCGCGGCAGCGGTGAGGGTGCACACCACGCCCAGGTCCAGTACGCCAGCACGAAACCAAGCAATGACAACGCGATGGCTTTCGACGCGGAAGCGATCACCGTTTGCGCAATGTCCGATCGTCCCGACGACATGTCTCTATTCCCTCTCTGTGCATGGGTTGGATGGTCGCGGGAAGAGCCGGGTTCCCGCGTCGATGGTTGGTCAGGGCTCTTTCAGCCCTCCAGGGGACAAGGCGCCGCCAAGTGGCGGGCCGAGCTGAAGCACAAAGTCACCGTCGCCACGTTCGACGGCAATCAGGCTCAACAGCGGTGTCAATTGCGATCGATAGCGAGCATCGACCCGCGCGGTGGCAGAAAGCCCCAGCGCGCCGCTGCCGCGCCACGAGCCATGACCATCCAGGCGCAATGGGCCGTTGAGGGTGCGCAGCGTCGCGCTCAATGCACCGGCAACGCTGTTGAAACGAAGTTCGTAGCTGCCCAGCGGCGCAACCGCGGTCACCGCAGAGCTGGCGTCCTTCCATGTCACCACGGCGTCGGCCGAGAGGGCTTCACCAACGCGCGAGAACTTCGCGATGTGGAAGACGAGCTCGCCACGCGGGCCGAGCGCTGCCATCTGGGGCATCGCCACACCGAGGGCACTGGCGGGCAACGAGAAGTCGGCACCGGACAGCTCGATCCCGCGCATCGACAGGCGCACCGGGAAAGCTTCTCCGGCGTGGTCGATGGCGACGGCGAAGTCGAGACGTCCACGCCACAGCGCATGCGTCTGCAGAGACCAGGACAGATCCTTGCCGACGGCGTGACCGGTCTCGTCACGAACCTCCAGCACCCCATCGCCGGACCACAACGTGCCGCGCGCCTGCGCCAGACGCAGTCGTCCCTCGGTGGCGTGTCGCAGGCCGACATCGAGCAACGTTGCCGGCGCCAGCGCAATCAGGAACAGCACGCCGGCACCGAGCACCACGCAGGTGCCGGCGATGATGCCTCGCCATGTGCGCCCGCGCTTCACCGCTGTGGCCGCTCGAGAGTAGTGGTCACGCTGACCTGCCCGTCTGCGGACTGCGCTTCGATCCGTACTGCGGCCAGGCGCAGGTGCTGGGCCTGCATGCTGTCCGCCCACGTCAGCCAGTCGGCGAACGCGACACTGCCGAATACGAGCTTCACATGGTCCGCGTCCACAAGCTCCACGCTCACCAGCGCGCGAGTCAGCCCGCCGGCGTCCACCTGCAGTTGCACAAGCTGACGCAGGTCCGTCGCCGACGACGGCGGCTTCGGCATCGCACGCAGACGGATGATCTCGTCTGCTTGCCCACTCTGATGGGTTGCTTGCTCGCGCAGCTGGGTAACCGCCGGGATCAGCTGACGGCGCGCATGCGTGGTTACCTGCAGCAGCCATGCGTAAAGCACGAGGCCAAGCCCAAGCGCCACCACGACGATCACCCGGCGCTCCTGCGGGGAACGCGATGCCCACCACTGGCGAAACACGTGCTTCATGGCGACCTCAGCGTCAGCGTGAGCGTGTCGTGACCGGGACGGCGCGCGGTTTGCGGAACTTCGAAGTCGAATCCGGCCTGGCTCAGGCGACCTTCGATCTGGCGCGCGAGCGTGTTGCCCGGATCCATGAACTCCAGCGTCAGGCGTCCGTCCTCGTACGACAGTGCGTGCAGCTTCGCGCCCTGCACGCCGGACAGTGCGGCAACGGCCTTGCCGAGCATGACCGGAAAATCACCGGCGTCCGATTGGCCGGCGGCGTGCCGCGCGTGGGCCAGTTGGCGACGCGTTTGCAGAACCGGATCGGCCACCGCGACGGCGACCGGGAACAGCGCGCGAAAGCGCGCCTCCATCTGCGCGTGCAACTGGCGCTGCTCGCCCCCCAACCGCACGCGATCAGTCAGCAGCGCGATCGAGTGCAACGCCAGCGCGGCCAGCAGAATCCAGCCGACGGAACGCCAGCGCGCGACTGCGGCAGGCGACGGACGCCAGTGGTGCTGGCCGCCCTGACTGACCCGGGGCCCGGTCATCGCCGGCGCGATGCGCCAGTCGTGCGCCGGCGCGAGGCGGAGATTGACGCCCAGACTGCGTTCCCATGCGTCGAGGTCGGGCTGGGCGGCGGGAGTGGCTGGATGAAGGGCGATCGACGTGGGCACCGCATCGCGTGTCCGCGCCTCTTCAAGCAGCAGTTGCAGCGCCAGCGGCGGTGTCTGCCGATCGCCGCAATCGGTGGCGCCGCCTTCGAACTCGCCGGTGCGCACATAACCGTCCTGCCCGTTCCAGGCCAGACTCCATTCGCCGCGTCGGATCGGCAGGGTCAGCGTCTCGCAGTACACGCCGTCGACGTGGAGGCCGATGGCGCCCAGCGCGTCGATCCAGCCCCGCAGCTGCTGCCGGTTGAAGGCCACAAGCACGTCGTCGCCATCCACCTGGCTCAGCCAGCCGACCTGATTGGCGTCCGGGTCGGAGGCCATCTTCTCTTCGGCCGCATAGGCCAGCAGCGCCGTGGACCGACGCTTGCCTGCCGCCGGCAGTTGCGCCCGCACGAGCAGCACCTGACTGGCGGCAAGCACCAACTGGACGCGTGTGGCACCTTGCGGCAATTGTGCCAGCGCGCCCTCACCCGGCTGGATACCGCCATGGTCATCGAGCAGCACCCACCCGCATGTCGTGGGTGCCGTGGCCAGCGGGCAGAAAATGCGCAGCACGCTCATCGGGTTTTCCGCCACACCACTTCGGGCCAGTGCGTCGCGTCGGTCCGCGCCAGCAGCAGCTGGCCGCGGGCCAGCGTCTTGCCGTAGGTCACCCGCAAGGTGACCAGAAAGTAGTCGCTGCCAACCCGGATGTCCGACTCGGGCACGGTCGCGTTCCGGCCGAGCTGACTCAGGAAGTCGGCGTTGTTGCGATAGAACATGCCACTGCGGGCCGCGACCAGCAGTCGTGCCGAGTCGAGATCCAGACCGTCGACCACGGCAGCGAGAACCTCGGCGGAAGCCGTGTTCACGTTGAGTGCGGTGGTTGTCGGCAACGCCGTCACGAAAGGCGCCAGTCGCGCGCGAACGTCCGGGTCGAACCCGCGCACCAGCGCCAGCTCATCCAGATCAATCAGCGGCCGGTTCGCGGTGAGATAGGGATGACCGAGTGCAGCGTAGTACGCATCCTCCGCTCCGCCCGCCGGTTGCGCCACGCCATCGGCGTCGATCCAGTCGGCGAGCGCATCCGCCAACGCCGCAGGCAGACCGAGGATCGACAACAGGCGTTGGAAATGCGCGTACTGCACGACGTCAAGCTTGCCGTTCTGCACCAGATTATTGAGATTGAAGAGGCCTTGCTGATCGTCGATGTGACCTGCGAGCTCGCCGTTCTCGAACGGCATCGGGGGCAGACGCAACGCCCAGGGTTCACCGGGATAGTCAACCTCGCCGCTGGCACGGCGGTCGTCGTAAAGCATGGCGCGGGTCCAGTCGCCGCCGGCGATAACCAACTCCTCCGCCTGGACGTGGTCGGCGGTCAGTCCGGACTGGCGCGACCACGTGCTCAACGCCACCAGCATCGCTGCGGCCGCCACCGCCGCAAACGCCATGATGGCCATCGCCATCAGCAAGGCTGCGCCGTGCGCATGGCGATTCACGAGTGCACCGCAAAGACGCGCACCACGGTTTCGCCCGAATCGAGGATCAATTCCAGACGCACGGCCAGCGGCAGCGGTGGATCACTCGACGCCATCGGCCAGGCGCTGTTCCAGGTGAGCGCGGGGCCAAGGTATTGCAGGCGCAGACGCTTCACGCCATCGAGCACCACGTAACGGGCTGCCAGCGTGCTGGCGGTGCGGTCGAGCGCCGGCCAGATCCACAATTCAATCTGGTGAGCGCCATTGATGCCGTAGCCGACACGATACGGCGTGTCGGCTTCGCCCGTTCCGGCAAAGCGGGTGAACTCCAGCAACGGCGCCTGCACCGCGTCGGGTTGGCCGAGCCAGGCCGGCAAGCTGACGGGCTGGCCACGCACGCGACGTGGCACCGCAAGTCGCACGTCGCGTTCGAAACGCGTGAAGAACGACGCCGCATGCCGCCACTGCGCAGATTCGGTCTGGATGCGGTCACGCGACGCCATGACCACGCCGAGTCCGCGATAGGCCATCAGGGAGAGCAGCGAAAGCACCAGTAGCGCCGTCAGCAATTCGATCAAGGTGAACCCGTCGGCTGGGCGAAATCGACCGGTGTTCACGGCGCGTGCCCCGCAGGATTCACCACGAAGCCCGCGACATGGGCGAGGAAATGCGCTGGTTGCGGCGGCGCGAATACATAGACGTCAACGCGGCGAAAGGCCGGGTTCGGCGTGCTGGATACTTCCTCGCGCCAACCGAGTTCGATACTCCCCTGACGCTGGGTGCCCGTCAGTACACCGACCGCCAGCCAGTCACCGCGTGCGTGATGTTCGGCCAGACGATCCGCCGCGACCCAGCCGGCAAACAGCCGCACACGCAGTTCATCGACATGGCTCGTGCTCTGCGTCGCGACCCGGAGCGCGGCGAGCAGCGACACCGCGACGATCGTCATCGCGACGAGCACCTCGACCAGGGTGAATCCGATCGACTTATCGCGCGGCCATGTCGTCACGGGCTTCCCCCTGCCTGGGCGCTATCCGCAGATCGCCGATCGGTGAGGCAGCGATGCCGTAGCCGTCCGAACCGAGCGCCAGATCCATCGAGAATGCCGCCATCAAACCGTCGGACGGAAACTCCAGACGCAAATCCGGCTGCGTCCTTCCGGCCTCGTTGCGCAGCTGCGAGATCACGATGCCGTCTGACAGAGTGCGCGCGCGCAACAGATCATCATCGCGGATCTCCGACCAGGCCTGGTCACGGCCCTGACGCCAGAACCGATACCGATGACCATCGGACGTCCACGCGATGGCGGTGCCGGTGATCTGCGCTTCCTGCGCCGCAAGTTCCATGAGTTGCGCCAGCCGCCCGGCCTCGACGCGCAACAGGTCGCGATTGCGCGGCTGCAACCTGGCGCTCACCGTTCCGACCAGGATGCCGATGATCAAAACCACGACCAGCATCTCCATCAGTGTGAAGCCGCCGGCATGCGCCGGGTGATCGCCTCGTATCCGGGCGCAGGCCTCTCTCACAACATCCACGAACCAATGTCGGCAGCGTTGCCTTCGCCGCCTGCCGCACCATCGGCGCCCAGCCCGTAGACATCAATTTCCCCATGCACACCCGGGTTCAGATACTGATAGGGGTGGCCCCAGGGGTCCTTGGGCAGACGTCCGACATAGCCCTCGGGCTTCCAGTTCGGCGGGATCGGATCGGACTCCGGCCGGGTCACCAACGCCTGCAATCCCTGTTCGGTCGTCGGGTAGCGCTGGTTGTCCAGCCGATACAGCTGCAAGGCCTGCATCAAGCTGGCCACGTCCTGTCGTGACGCGGTCGCCCGCGCCTCGTCCGGTCGGCTCATCACTTTCGGCACAACCAACGCCGCAAGGATGCCGAGTATGACCACAACCACCATCACTTCGAGCAGGGTGAAACCACGTTGAGATGAAACGCGAAATGGCATGGTGGCATCACCCAGGAATGTGCGCGGCGAAGAAAATCAGGTACCGCTGCGCAATGCGGATCGGTTGATTGCGGCGTCGATACCGTCGGAGCGGCCAACACGAGCGGGCCTTCGAAGTTGAGATGCAAGTCGGTGCTCGCAGGTTCCGCCTGCTTCGTGCGAACACCTCGACTCGGCTCACGAACGTTTCGTCGGCCGCATGAATTTTCTCGTCGATCGCCGCGACGACGGGAACCTTCCGCAAGCTGTTGCGTCGGTTGATGGACGGGCGCTGATATCCGGCATCCGGTCAAGTCAGGTGCCGTTATCGCGCATCGGGCAACGCGTTCGTCGACACGTCAAGAGGGATTCGAGTGTGGGTTTGTGCCGGCTGGCAGGGAGACCTGTGGCCGTAAAAATCAGACCGGCAGAAAAATCAGACCGGCAGAGCGTTTCGTTTTGACTTTCGGCATTCAACGAAGAGGAAAACACATGAGCACGTTCATACGCAGAAAATGGTTGCCAGTCACCGTGTCCCTTGCGCTCGGCGTGAGCCTCGCCGGTTGCGGCAGTTCCGGTCACAATAACGCGCCCGCCCCGCCGCAGGCAGCACCGGCCCCGACCGTGGTCTCCACCACGCCAGCCAACGCCGCCACCGGCGTCTTGAACACTGCGGAGGTCAGCGCAACATTCGATCAGGCGATGGATCCGGCAACGCTGAAGAGCGCCAACTTCAGCGTGAACTGCCCCACCGGCGCGGAGCCCTTTGGATCGGTCACCTATGACGCGACCACCAAAAAAGCCACGTTCGTGCGCATCGCCGAATCGCCCACCAACCCTGCACAGTCCGAGGTCGCCGAGCCGATGCCGGCAAACGTCACCTGCACGGCGACGATCAGCACGGCCGTCAAGGGTTCCGCGGGAGTGGCCCTGGCCAAGGATGTCGTATGGACGTTCTCGACCGTCACCGACACTGCGTTTCTTGATGAGGGCAAAAACATCTTCCGGTTCGACACGTTCGGCGACGAGACAACGTGGACCGACACGTTGAAAATGAACGATGTCATCGCTGCGGCCGTCGATCCGACCACGGCCTTGTCCGTTGGCCTGAAGGTGGACGCCGAAGCGCTGCCACCGGCTGTGGTGGCGGGCATCCAGGATGGCAGCATCAGCTTGACCAGCCCCGACACGACGCTGGCGCTGATCAGCCTCGACGCCGTGGTGGGCATCAAGGGCACGGTGGAGACGGTCAATGGCAAGAGCACGCTGACCCGCGTCGGCATCACCTGCGCGTTGTGCCACTCCACCGTCGACAATTCCTTTGCGCCCGGCATCGGCAAGCGACTCGACGGATGGCCCAACCGCGACCTGAACCCGGGCGCGATCATTGCCCTGTCGCCTGCGTTGACAACGGCGCAAAAAGCGGTCTACAACTCGTGGGGTCCGGGCATGTATGACCCGCGCTACAACCAGGATGGCATCAATGGGCCGCAGGTGATTTCGCCAGCGTACGGGTTGCAGAACATCCATAAAATCATCGCGACCGGCGACGGCGACGATCTGGCCTACTGGAACCGGTACGTCAGCGTGACCCAGATGGGTGGGCACGGCAATTTCACCGATACACGCATTGGCAGCAATGGCATCGACATCACCAATGGCACTGACGACCTGGTGACCGCAAAGCTGCCGGCGCTGCAGGCTTATCAGCTATCGATCGCGGCACCGGCAGCACCGGCCGGCAGCTTCGACACGGCGGCCGCAGCGCGCGGCAAAGTGCTCTTCGAAGGCAAGGCGGGATGCACCAGCTGCCACAGTGGTCCGGAGTTCACCGACGCCAACACGCGCCTGCACGACCCGAGCGAAGTCGCCAGCGAGCCGGAGGCTGCCGGCGTGCCGAGTTATGCCTCGCGCACCGCGACCAAAAAGTACCGCACAGCTCCGCTGAAGGGCGTCTGGCAGCACCCGCCGTACTTCCACAACGGCTCGGCGGCCACGCTCGAAGACGTGGTGGCGAAGTACAACACGAAGAAGTCGCTGGGGCTGACCAGTGCGGAGATCACCGACGTGGCGCAGTACGTGAAGTCGCTGTAGTGCATCTGTGATGGGTGAAGCGAGGCAGCGGCAACCTGCACGCAGGTTGCCGCTGCCATCGACGCTCGCCGCTACCGGCAACACGTCAGGTCAATCGTTCGTGTCGCTGCTTTCTTCCACGGCAAGCCAGGCCATCAGCACCGCCGTCATCCCTGCGCAGCGCATGCCCAGGAACGGAAAGGTGTCGCTCAGCATGGTACCCAGGGTTTCGTCGAGCGATTGGCGCAGCAGACGACGCGCGCGGTGCAGCCGGGTCTTCACGGTCTGCGGCTTGAGAGCGAGGCGAGCAGCAGTTTCTTCCACACTGCACTCTTCAAGTTCACGCAAGCGGTAGACCGCGCGATACGCGCCCGGCAACCGCTCGATGGCGCCTGCGAGCAGCCGATGGATTTCGGCGCGGGCGGCGAGCGACACCGGGTCGCCAGCGCCGACATCGGAGCGCGTCTGGCTCGCCCAGTACGGATCCAGCACCGACGAATCGATCTGGTCCAGCCGAACCATCAGGTGCCGCTTGCGCAACTGGCTGCGTGCCTCGTTGAGCAGGATGCTGAGCAGCCAGGTCCGCAACGGTGCGTCACCACGGAAGGTATCGAGCTTGCGATACGCCCGCAGGAAGGTTTCCTGCACGATGTCCTCGGCTTCCGCGTCGTCGTCGACCACCCCGCGGGCAACCCGGAACAGGAGTCGGCCGAAGCGCTGCATGATGTGCCGGAATGCCTCGTGGTCACCCCGTCCGACCAGCCCGACCAATGCGTTGTCGTCCAGCACGGCATAGTCGATCAACACCGCAATGGCAGACGGAGGCATGGGACCTTGCATGCCCTTTGGATGCAAAAGCGGCCCGGCGGTTCCTAGGTCGACCCTTGCTGCTACCCGCAACCGGCCAGTTTCGTCGGCCGCTCCAGTGCATCCTGCGTCCGCGGCACTCGTCCATCCATGGACAGCGCTGGCTAAGAAATATGGGCATTGACCCGGACTAGGTGTGGCCGTAGTTTCCTGCGATCCGGTCGCCCATCTGTCCTGGGGGGGACTTCTCGCGCGCCGGACCGCAAGACGCACCCAGCCGGGGAAACCGGCCGGAGCGTCTTTCCAATTCACGAGGAGGGGAAACACTGATGATGCACAAACCACTTGCCGCTGCGCTGCTGGGCGCCATCGGCCTGGCTGCCATGTCCGACGCCGGTGCCGCCACGCACACGCGCGTCCAGGCTCAATCCATGGGCAAGATCGCGCCCGCAGCCCTCGCCAGCCGCATCGGCCTGGACGCCGATGCCTCGCTGTCGCCACGCCTGCAGGCACACACCGCCCACGGGACCCTGAAAACCCGTGAGCAGCAGACATTCCGCGGCGTGCCCGTGTACGGCCGCCATGTCGTGGTGGAGCACGACGGCAGCGGCAACGTACTCGGCGTCAGCGGCGAAATTTCCCGCGGGATCGGCCATGACATCGCCTCGGTCGCTCCCGCCATCAGCGGCGCCCGCGCCACCGCCCTGCTGCGTGCTCACGCCGGCCTGCTGCCGTTCGGCATCGGCGTCAACGGCATCCAGGACAGCGACATCCAGAACGCGAAGAGCGATCTGTACGTCTACGCCGAGGGCAACCGCGCGCGTCTTGCCTACGTCACCTCATTCTTCGTCGACCGCAATGGCGCGCCGACACGCCCGATGGCCATCATCGACGCCAATTCCGGGGAAGTGATCCAGTCCTGGGAGGGCCTCACCACCAAGGGCAAGCCGGGTGGCGGCGGCACGACCGGCACCCCCGCCCTCGCCACCGGCGCCGGCGGCAACCTGAAGACCGGCCAGTACTTCTACGGTACCGACTATGCGGCGCTCGCCGTCACCCAGTCCGGCTCCACCTGCACCATGCAGAATCCGGACGTGAAGACCAACAACATGGCCGGCAGCACGCGCCGGGGCACGCTGTGGAGCTTCATCTGCCCGACCAGCAGCGGCGACGCCGCGAACGGTGCCTATTCGCCGATCAATGACGCACACCACTTCGGCAGCGTCGTGCACGACATGTACAACAACTGGCTCGGTGCGCCACCGCTGAGCTTTTCGCTGGTGATGAACGTGCACTACGGCCGCAACTACGAGAACGCGTTCTGGAACGGCTCGTCGATGAACTTCGGCGACGGCGCCAGCTACTTCTATCCGCTGACCTCGCTGGACGTCACCAGCCACGAGATCAGCCATGGCTTCACCGAACAGAACTCCAACCTGCAGTACTCCGGCCAGTCCGGCGGCATGAACGAGGCGTTCTCGGACATGGCCGGCGAAGCGGCCGAGTACTTCGACCGCGGCCACAACGACTGGCTGGTGGGTGCCGAGATCATCAAGAACGGCACCGCGCTGCGCTGGATGTGCACGCCGACACTGGACGGCGGCTCGATCGACAACGCGGCGAACTACACCAGTTCGCTGGACGTGCACTATTCCAGCGGTGTCTACAACAAGGCGTTCTGCACGCTGGCGAAGTCGTCGAACTGGAACACGAAGAAGGCCTTCGAGGTCTTCGCGCGCGCCAACGCGATGTACTGGACGGCCACTTCCACGTTCAACGCCGGCGCCTGCGGCGTGGAAACCGCGGCGGACGACTACGGCTACTCGCGCAGTGACGTGGTGGCGGCATTCAACGCCGTCGGCGTGACCTGCCAGTAAGCAACAAGGAAGTACGTGGTCAGGAAGGGCCGGCCCGCCAGGGTCGGCCCTTCTTGTTGCCTTCGAGAGACCGCGGCACCCATGCCGACTTCATCGGCGCCGCACGCGAACACCTTGCACGGCGACGCCTTTGCAGCACGAAATGGGCCGCCCGGGATTGCAGTCCCGCTTCGCTTGCGGAACAGTGGGCGGATTCCTTTCACGGATCGCAGCATGGCGCAGCAACCCATCACCCTCATCGGCGGCGGCCTGGTCGGCGCGCTGCTGGCGCAGCAGCTGGCGCAACGCGGCTTCGCCGTCGAGGTTTTCGAGAAACGACCTGATCCGCGGCTGGCTGGTTTCCTTGGTGGCCGCTCGATCAACCTGGCACTGGCCGAGCGCGGACTGCAGGCGTTGCGCACGGCCGGTCTGGCCGACGACGTGTTGCAGCGCGCGGTGATGATGCGCGGGCGCATGGTGCACGACCGTGACGGCAACAGCGGCCTGCAGCGCTACGGCGTGGACGACAGCGAGGTGATCTGGTCGGTTTCGCGCGGCGCGCTGAACATGCTGCTGCTGGATGCGGCCGAGGCGGTCGGCGTGCGTTTTCATTTCGGCCAGTCGCTGGTCGGCGCCGACTTCGGGCGGCAGCGCATCCGGCTCGCCGACGAGGCGGGCGTGCAGCGCGAACTGGATGCCGGGCTGCTGATCGGCGCCGACGGCGCCGGCTCCGCGGTGCGTGCGGCGATGAACGCGCATGCGCCGCTGGGCGAGCGGATCGAATCGCTCGGCCACGGCTACAAGGAACTGGAGATTCCGCCGGCCGGTGCATTGCCCGCTGCCGTGCTGCGGCTCAGCGGCGGTCGCGACCAGTTCGCGCTGGAGCCGCACGCGCTGCACATCTGGCCGCGCGGCGGCTACATGTGCATTGCACTGCCGAATACCGAGGGCAGCTTCACGGTGACCTTGTTCCTGCCGGCACAGGGCGCCGCGCCGAGCTTCGCCAGCCTGCCCGACGCCACGGCCGCGGCCGCGTTCTTCCGCGAACAGTTCCCGGGCCTGCTGCCGCTGATCCCGCGTTTCGACGAGGATTTCGACAGCCATCCGGTCGGCACGCTGTCCACGCTGTACCTCGACCGTTGGCACCTGGACGGCCGCGCGCTGCTGCTTGGCGACGCGGCGCACGCAATCGTGCCGTTCCACGGCCAAGGCATGAACTGCGGCTTCGAGGACACCGTGGTGCTGGCGAACCTGCTGGCCGAGGCGCCGGACGACAGCGCCGAAGTGTTCGCCGAATTCCAGCGCGTGCGCCAGCCGAACGCCGACGCGATCGCCACGATGGCGCTGGAAAACTACGTGGAGATGCGCGATTCGGTGGCCGACCCGCACTACCTGGCCAAGCGCGAACTGGGCGCCTTGCTGGCTGAACGCATCCCCGGCCATTACATGGCACGCTATCGCCTGGTGACGTTCACCCACGTGCCCTATGCCTACGCGCTCGAACGCGGTCGTGCGCAGGACCGACTGCTGGAACAGCTGCTGCGCGACACGCCGAACGTGGCGGATATCGACATCGAAGCCGCCGCGCGGCTGTTCCAGTCGAAGCTGGCGCCACTGCCGGGACTGCGCCATGGATGAGGCCCTGCTCGAGGCGTTTCACGCCACCGCCTACCATGTCTGCCTGGACACCGTGACCTGGGCAACGATACGCGTGGATCTGCCCTTGCCGGCCCAGCTTGCAGGCGCGGTCGGCTCGCGCCCGTGGGCTTTCATCACGGCATGGAACCCGCACGCGCGCCGACGCCCGCCGGCAGAGAACCTGGCCGCACAACGCGAACTGCTGGCCGCGCTGCAGAACCAGCCCGGTGTCACCGTCCATCCGGCCCTCGGGGTGGGTACTTCCGGCTGGAGCGAGCCCAGCCTGTTCGTCGTGGGAGCGGGCATCCAGGCGCTGGACAAGCTGGCCAGAATCCATGGGCAACTGGCCTACGTGCACGGCGAAGCTGACGGCGCCGCCCTGCTGCGGGTGCTGGACTGACCCGCTCAGCGGCAGCGCGCCGCATGGACAAGCGCCACCGGCATTGCGGACAATCAGGGCAATGACTGCCAGCCGCACCGCCACGCCCCTGCTCGAAGCGCGGGCCTTGAGTTTCCATCGCCAGGACGAACCGGTGTTTGCGCCGCTGGATTTCCAGTTGCATGCGGGCGAACTGGCCCTGGTCGAGGGCGACAACGGCAGCGGCAAGACCACCTTGCTGCGCATGCTGGCCGGCCTGCTCCACATCGACGCCGGCGAACTGCACTGGCGCGGCGAGCCGCTGCAGCGCGACCGCTGCGCCGGCGAGATCCTGTTTCTGGGCCATCAGCTCGGCCTCAAGGCGGATCTCAGCTCACGCGAGAACCTGCGCATCGCCGCCGGCCTGCACGGCTACCGCGACGACGCCCGCGTGGCGACGGTGCTGGCCCGGATCGGCCTGCGCGGTTACGAGGACGAGCCGGTGCGCCGGCTGTCCGCCGGCCAGAAGAAGCGCGCCGCGCTGGCCCGCCTGCTGTTGCTGCCGGCCACCCTGTGGCTGCTCGACGAGCCGTACGCGAACCTCGACCGCATCGGTATCGCGCTGGTGAACGACTTGCTGGAAAGCCACACCGACGCCGGTGGCGCAGCCATGGTCACCAGTCACGGCACGGTGAGTTTCCACGGCGGCGAACCGCGACGGATCCGCATGCATGACTGACGCACAACACCTCATGCATGGGCTCCTCTTCCTGCCGGCGGGAGCAAAGCCATGAGCCGTCCGGACCTCGCCACCGCCTGCGCCGCGATGCTGCGGCGCGACCTCACCCTCGCCTGGCGGCGGCGTGGCGACATCGCGATGCCGGTGCTGTACGCGCTGATCGTGACCATGCTGTTCCCGTTCGCGCTGGGGCCGGAGGACACTCTGCTGCAACGGATCGCCGGCGGCGTGGTGCTGGTCACCGTGTTGCTGGCGATGCTGCTGGCGCTGGACGCGATGTTCTCCAGCGACATCGAGGACGGCTCGCTGGAACAGCTGGTGCTGGCGCCACAGCCGCTGGCGCTGCTGCTGGGCATGAAGATCCTCGCCCACTGGATCACCACGGCGTTGCCGCTGATCGTGATCGCGCCGTTGATGGCCGCGATGCTGCACCTGCCCGGCGCGGTGATCCCGGTGCTGTTGCTGGCGCTGCTGCTGGCCACGCCGCTGCTCAGCCTGCTCGGCGCGGTGCTGGTGGCGCTGACGGCCGGCACCCGGCGCTCTGGTATGCTGCTCGCTTTGATGTTGCTGCCGCTTTGCGTGCCAGCCGTGATCTTCGCCGCCGGCGCTGTCGCGGCCGCCCAACAGGGTTTGCCATGGCTCGCACCGATCGCCTGGCTCGCTGCCGCGCTGGTGCTGGCCGTGGTACTGGCGCCACTGGCCTGCGCGGCAGCTCTTCGTATTGCCCTGGACGCATGACTGATCATGGCTGACTGGATCCCGCTCTGGTTGCACAAGCTCGGCTCGCCGCCGACGTTCTACCGCTTCGCCGGCACGCTGCAGCCATGGGCGATGACGCTGGCGTTGCTGCTCGGCGCGGTCGCGCTGTACGGCGGCCTGGTGCTGGCACCGGCCGACTACCAGCAAGGCGATGCCTACCGCATCATCTACATCCACGTGCCCAGCGCCGAGATGAGCATGTTCATCTACGCGGTCATGGGCGTGGCCTCGTTCATCGCGCTGGTGTGGCGGATCAAGCTGGCCGAGGTGGTGGCGATGGAATCGGCGCCGATCGGCGCGGCATTCACCTTCATCACTTTGGTCACCGGCTCGCTGTGGGGCAAACCGATGTGGGGCACCTGGTGGACCTGGGACGCGCGGCTCACTTCCGAGCTGGTGCTGCTGTTCCTGTTCCTGGGCGTGATCGGGCTGTACCACGCGTTCGAGGATCGCCGCCAGGGCGCGCGCGCCGCGGCGTTCCTGGCGATCATCGGCATCATCAACGTGCCGATCGTGCACTTCTCGGTGAACTGGTGGAACACCTTGCACCAGGGCAGCACGGTCAACGTGTTCGGCCAGTCCAAGATGTCCTGGGACATGCTGTGGCCGCTGCTGACCATGATGCTGGCCACCAAGTTCTATTACGCCGCCAGCCTGTTCCGCCGCGTGCGCAGCGACCTGCTGGCGCTGGAAGGCGGCAAGGACTGGGTGCGCAAGATCGCCGAAGACGAGGCCTACCGATGAGCGCCCTGCAGCACTTTTTTGCGATGGGCGGTTATGCCGCCTATGTATGGCCGGCCTACGCGGTGTTCTTCATCGTGCTGATCGCCGACACTGTCGCGCCGCGCGTGCGCCGTCACCGCGTGCTGCGGGAACTCCGCGCACGGCTGGCACGTCAACAAGTACGCCAGGATCGCGCCGGCAGCACCTCCATCCCCACTCCACCATCCCCTTGAGGGGGCGGCTCCCGACATGCCCATGAACCCCACCCGCAAACGCCGACTCACCATCGTGCTGTCGATCCTCGCCGCGGCCGCCGTCGCGGCCGTGCTGGTCGTGCTGGCGCTGCAGAACAACATGAACTACCTGCTCACCCCGAGCCAGGTGCAGTCGGGCGAGGCGGCCAGCTACAACACGTTCCGGCTCGGCGGCATGGTCAAGGCCGGTTCGATCCAGCGCTCGAGCGACTCGCTCAAGGTCACCTTCACCGTGGTCGACGCCGGTGGCGCGATGCCGGTGGAGTACACCGGCATCCTGCCCGACCTGTTCCGCGACAACCAGTCGGTGATCGCCACCGGCCACATGGACGGCGCCCGCTTCGTCGCCACCGAAGTGCTGGCCAAGCATGACGAGACCTACATGCCGAAGGAGCTGAAGGACGCCATGGCGAAGGCGCACGAAGGGAAGCAGGTTGAAGAAGCCGCCGCGGCGCAGGACAAGATGCCATGACCCCCGAACTCGGCCAACTCGCGTTGATCCTCGCCATGCTGCTGGCGCTGGCGCAGAGCGTCCTGCCGCTGGTCGGCGCGTGGCGCGGCAATCGCGCGCTGATGGCAGTGGCGCGCCCGGCTGCGGCCGGTCAGGCGGTGTTCGTCGCCATGGCCTTCGGCATCCTGGCCTGGGCGTTCCTGCGCTTCGACTTCTCCGTGCAGTACGTGGCCGACAACTCGAACCTGGCATTGCCCTGGTACTACCGCATCGCCGCGGTGTGGGGCGCGCACGAGGGTTCGTTGCTGCTGTGGATCCTGATCCTCAACGTGTGGACGGTGGCGCTGGCCGCGTTCAGCCAGAAGCTGCCCGAGGTGTTCGCCTCGCGCGTGATCGCGGTGATGGGCCTGATCGCGGTGGGCTTCCTCGCCTTCATCATCTTCACTTCCAACCCGTTCGGGCGGCTGCTGCCGATGCCGGGCGACGGCGCGGATCTCAACCCGGTGCTGCAGGACCCGGGCATGACCTTCCATCCGCCGATGCTGTACATGGGTTACGTCGGTTTCTCGGTGGCGTTCGCGTTCTCGATCGCCGCCCTGCTCGGCGGCGAGCTGGAGCAGGCGTGGGTGCGCTGGGCGCGGCCGTGGACGAACGTCGCCTGGGCCTTCCTCACCTGCGGCATCGTTGCCGGCAGCTGGTGGGCGTATGCCGAACTGGGCTGGGGCGGCTGGTGGTTCTGGGATCCGGTCGAGAACGCCAGCTTCATGCCGTGGCTGGTCGGCGTGGCGCTGATCCACGCGCAGGCGGTCACCGAGAAGCGCGGCTCGCTGCGCGCGTGGACGATCCTGCTGTCGATCTTCGCGTTCTCGCTGTCCCTGCTCGGTACCTTCCTGGTGCGCTCGGGCGTGCTCACCTCGGTGCATGCGTTCGCCTCCGATCCGCGCCGCGGCGTGTTCATCCTGGCCTTCCTGACCATCGTGGTCGGCGGCTCGCTGCTGCTGTACGCGCTGCGCGCACCGAAGGTGCTCGGCGGCAAGTCGTTCAAGGTGGTATCGCGTGAAACCGCGCTGCTGATCAGCAACCTGATGTTCGCAGTGGCCGCGGCGATGGTGCTGCTGGGCACGCTGTTCCCGCTGATCGGCGATGCGCTGAACCTGGGCCGGATCTCGGTCGGGCCGCCCTATTTCGGCTTCCTGTTCCCGCTGCTCATGCTGCCGGTGGTGCTGTTGCTGCCGTTCGGCCCGTTCCTGCGCTGGGGCAAGGGTGACACGCCGGTGCTGAAGCAATTGCTGCTGCGTGCCGGCATCGCCGCGGCAGCCTGCGCGATCGTGGCGGCGTTCTTCGTCGACGGCCAGCCCAAGGCGATTGCCGGCGTGGCAGCGCTGGTCTGGCTCACCGTCGGCGTGCTGCTGTACGCGCTCAAGCGCTGGCGCGAGATGCCGCGCGGCCGCCGTTACCCGGCCGAGATGGCCGGCATGCTGCTGGCGCACCTGGGCGTAGGCGTGTTCGTGGCCGGCGTGCTGTTGTCCGAGTCGCTCAGCGTGACCCGCGACGTGCGCATGGCGCCGGGCGAGACCCAGCACATCGGCAACTACGACTTCCGCTTCGACGGCGTGCACCACACGACCGGGCCGAACTGGACCGCCGACCAGGGCGTGGTTACGGTCACCCGCAACGGCAATGAGACCACCGTGATGCACCCGCAGAAGCGCACCTACCCGCGCGGCCAGGTGCAGACCGAATCCGCGGTGGACGCCGGCATCACCCGCGACCTCTACGTGGCGCTGGGCGAGCCGATGGACGCGAACGACATCGAGGGCGCCTGGGCGCTGCGGCTGTACTACAAGCCGTTCATCCGCTGGATCTGGGCCGGCGGCCTGCTGATGATGCTGGGCGGCCTGGTCTGCGCCACCGACAAGCGCTTCCGCATCAAGCGCAGCGCCAGGGCCGAAGCCGGCGCCGAAGCTGCCGACGGCCTGCAGATACAGGAAACGCGCGCATGAGTCGCCTGCTTCCGTTCATCGGTTTCATGCTGCTGGTGGGACTATTCGGCTTCGGCATCTGGTGGAACACCCAGCACGACCCGAATGCGATCCCGACGCCGCTGCTGGACAAGCCGGCGCCCGCGTTCAACCTGCCCAAGCTGTATGAGCCGACCCAGATGGTCAGCAAGGCCGACTTGCTGGGCAAGCCCTACCTGCTCAACGTGTTCGCCAGCTGGTGCATCGAATGCGGTGTGGAACACCCGGTGCTGACCGCCGAAGGCCCGACCCTGGGCGTGCAGCTGGTTGGTTACAACTACAAGGACGCGCCGGACGACGCCAAGGGCTGGCTGGCGAAACACGGCAATCCGTACGACCTGCTGATCGCCGACGAGCCGGGTCAGACCGCCATCGACTTCGGCGTGTACGGCGCGCCGGAGAGCTTCCTGATCGATGCCAAGGGCGTGATCCGCTACAAGCACATCGGCCCGTTGACGCCCGACGTGATGGCGAAGGAACTGAAACCGGCGATCGCGGCGATGCTGAAGGAGGCGCCGTGATGCGGCTGCTCCTGCAGGTGCTGTTCGTGGCATTGCTCACGTTTGCCGGCGTCGCGCACGCACAGGCGATCGAGCCGATGCCGTTCAAGGACCACGCCCAGGAGTTGCGCTTCCAGCAGCTCACCCACCAGCTGCGTTGCCCGATGTGCCAGAACGAGACGCTGGCCGATTCCAACGCGCCGATCGCGCGCGACCTGCGCAACCAGATCTTCCAGATGATGCAGCAAGGCAAGAGCGACGAGGAGATCAAGCAGTACCTGGTCGCGCGCTATTCCAAATTCGTGCTGTACGACCCGCCGCTGACGCCGGGTACCTGGCTGCTATGGTTCGGCCCGCTGCTGATCCTGCTCGGCGGCGCCGGCGTGGTGCTCGTGGCGATCCGCAAGCGCAGCCGCATCGGCAGTACCGCCACTGAAGCACCGACCGACAACGGGGACGACTGGTGAAGACCGCTTTTTTGATTGCCGCCGCCGCGATGGTCGCGGTAGCGCTGGCCGTGCTGTTGCTGCCGCTGGTGCGCCAGGGCCGCAAGTCCGGCCGCTCGCGTGGCGTATTCGCCGTGACCCTGCTGATCGCGCTCGTGCTGCCGCTGGGCACCGGCGCGCTGTATCTGCTGGTGGGCACGCCGGCCGCATTGAACGGGGTGACCGCCGCGGCCGCTGCGCCGATCAGCATGCAGCAGGCACTCGCCGAATTGCGCACGCATCTGCAACAGCAACCGGACGACCTGCAGGGCTGGATGCTGCTGGCCCAGACCAGCAGCATGCTGCGCCAGCCGGCCGAGGCACGCGACGCGTTCGACCACGCGCTGAAGCTCGCCCCGAACAACGCCGAAGCGATGATCGGCTGGGCCGAGAACGACTCGATGACGCGCGGCGACCATCGCATCGAGGGTCGCGGACTGGAGCTGCTCAAGCGCGCCGTGCAATTGCATCCGGACAGCCAGCGTGGCCTGTGGCTGCTCGGCATCGGCAACTTCCAGCGCGGCGAGTACCGCGAGGCCGCCGCCACCTGGCGCCTGCTGCAGCCGCAGCTGGAGCCGGGCTCGAACGTGGCCAAGGCCGTCGCTGAACAGATTACCGTGGCCGACGCCCGTGCCGGTGGCGCACCCCCCGCCGCCGCGTCGAGCAGTGCCGCCGCTGCCCCGCAGGGCGCTACGTTGCAGGTGCAGGTAACGCTGGCACCGGCGCTCAAGGACAAGCTCGCCCCCGGCGATGCCTTGTTCGTCTACGCCCGCGCGGAGAACGGACCCCCGATGCCACTGGCGGTGGCCAAGCTCGATCCTGCCCAGTTGCCCACCACCGTCACGCTGACCGATGCGATGGCGATGACGCCGGCGTTCAAGCTGTCCTCGGTCGAGCGCGTCTTCGTCGGCGCACGGATCAGCCACAGCGGCCAGCCGGTTGCCCAGCCCGGCGACCTGGAAGGCGACGCCGGCGTGGTCGCGGTGGAGCGCAAGACGCCGGTCAAGATCAGCATCGACAAGGTGCATTGACCGTGGGCGACGCGCGCCGCTATTTCGCCCTGCCCTCGCCGTTCCCGATGAAGCGCGGCGGCGAATTGCACGGCGCGCACGTCGCCTACGAAACCTGGGGTACCTTGAACGCGGCGCGCGACAACGCCGTGCTGGTGCTCACCGGCCTGTCGCCCAGCGCGCACATGACCTCGTGCGAGGAAGATCCCGCGCCGGGCTGGTGGGAAGGCATGGTCGGTCCCGGCAAGGCGATCGACACCACGCGCTGGTTCGTGATCTGCGTGAATTCGCTGGGTAGCGACAAGGGCTCGACCTGCCCCGCCTCGATTGACCCGGCCAGCGGCGAGCCGTACCGGCTGGCGTTTCCCGAACTGGCGCTGGAAGACGTTGCCAACGCCGCGCATGGCGTCGCCAGCAGCCTCGGCATCAGCCAGCTGGCCTGCCTGATCGGCTGCTCGATGGGCGGCATGAGCGCGCTGGCCTACATGCTGCTGCACCCGCACAGCGTGCGCGCGCACATCAGCGTGGATACCGCGCCGCAGGCACAGCCGTTCGCGATCGCGATCCGCTCGCTGCAGCGTGAGGCGATCCGGCTCGATCCGCACTGGAACGAGGGCCGCTACGACGACACCAGCTACCCCGACATCGGCATGAGCATCGCGCGCAAGCTCGGCGTGATCACCTATCGCTCGGCGATGGAATGGAACGGCCGCTTCGCGCGGATCCGGCTCGATCCCGAGCAGCGCGAGGACGAGCCGTTCGGCCGCGAGTTCCAGGTCGAGTCGTACCTGGAAGGCCACGCCCAGCGCTTCGTGCGCCACTTCGATCCGAACAGCTACCTCTACCTGTCGCGCGCCAGCGACTGGTTCGACATCGCCGAATACGGCCATGGCAGCGTGCTGGAAGGACTCAAGCGCATCCGCATCGAGCAGGCGATGGTGATCGGCGTCAGCACCGACATCCTGTTCCCGCTGCAGCAGCAGGAACAGATCGCCGAAGGTCTGCAGGCCGCCGGCGCCCGGGTGGAATTCGTGGCGCTGGATTCGCCGCAGGGCCACGACGCGTTCCTGGTCGACATCGACAACTACAGCCGCGCCATCGGCGGCTTCCTGAACCGACTGGCGGCCGCCTGACGTCCGCGCTGCTAAGCTAGGCAGCTTCCCGCGCCACCCGAGACCATCATGCTTACCCTGGATTTCCCCGGCAGCCGCACCCTGATCGACGCGATCGACGCCGCCGTGGTCAAGCCGACCACCCACGAACTCACCGACAGCCTGCGCAACAGCCTGTGCAAGCTGATCCGCGAGAATGCGGTGACCCTGCCCGACTGCGTGTTCGAGGCGAACCCCGAGCACTACGCCCGCCGCGAGCTGTACCGCAGCGAGCAGTACGGCTACTGCGTGGTGGCGATGACTTGGGGGCCGGGCCAGGGCACGCCGATCCACGACCACGACGGCATGTGGTGCGTCGAAGGCGTGTGGAACGGCGCGCTGGAAATCGTGCAGTACGAACTGCTGGAACACGACGCGCAGCGCTACTGCTTCCAGCCGGTAGGCTCGATCCAGGCCGGCGCCGGCTCGGCCGGCAGCCTGATCCCGCCGCACGAATACCACAGCATCCGCAATCCCAGCGACAGCGCGGTCACCGTCAGCCTGCACATCTATTCCGGCCCGATGCTCCGCTGCTCGGTGTTCCAGCCGCTGCCGGAAGACCGCTGGTACGGCCGCGACGTGCGCCAGCTGGGACTCGACCGCGTGCACTGAACCCGGCATAATCCCCTGCTCGCACATGCCGGTGTGGCGGAATGGTAGACGCGGCGGACTCAAAATCCGCTTGTGGTGACACAGTGGAGGTTCGAGTCCTCTCACCGGTACCAATGCAATGAAAACCCCGCCTTGCGCGGGGTTTTTCATGTCCGCCTACAACTCCCGCACCACGCGAAAACCCACGCGGCCGCTGCGCAGGTCACCGTCGGCGCCCTGGCGGTAGGCCGAGTCCACCTGGTCCGGCGAGCTGCCCCACGAGCCGCCGCGCACCACGCGGGAACGGCAGCCCGGGTTGATCCAGGCGCTGCCATCGTTTGGCGCACGGACATAGTTGTCGTGCCAGCAATCCTGCGTCCACTCGGACACGTTGCCGTTGATGTCATACAAGCCGAACGGGTTCGCGGCGAAGCTCATCACCGGTGCCGGCCCCCAGTAACCGTCGCGGTAATTGCGGAAGGCATGGCTCCAGCGTCGGCCGCTGCGCGAGCGGTCGCCGGAACCGGTCAGGTTCTCCACCGGACGGGGCGGCATGCCGTCACCCCACCAGTATCGGGTGCCGGTGCCACCGCGCAACGCGTACTCGAACTCGGCCTCGCTGGGCAGCCGGTAGGTCTTGCCGGTGCGCTGGCCGAGCCAGTCGGCATACGCCTTGGCGTCGTTCCACGAAACGTTCACCACCGGCAGCCTGTCGTCGGCCTTGCGACCGGCGTAATCGTCCTGCCAGGTCGCATTCGAATCGTCGTGCAGCGCGCCGCTGCGCTCGTCGTACACGCTGGCGCCGCCGAGCTTGACCGAGTCGGGCACGTAGCCGCTGGCGCGCACGAATTCGCGGAACTCCGCCACCGTCACCGCCGTCCGTGCCATCGCGAAACCCTTGCTGACGGTGACCGTATGCTGTGGCTGCGCGGCGTCGACGCGGTCCTCGTCGGCAGCGGATACGCCCATCTGGAAACTGCCGGTGGGAATCACCACCATCGTCGGCGCCTTGCCCGGCAAGTCGACGTAGCGGTCGGTGAATAGCTGGCCCGGCTTGTAGCTGGCATACAGGCGTGCATTGGTCAGCTGTTCGTCGAACGCCGCCAGCGCCGCCAGATCCGGGGCGATCGCCCGCACCTGCGCCGCCAGCTTCGTCGCCAACCCGACATTGCCGGCGTCCAGTGCCGAGTGCGCCTGCGCCAGCATGCCGCTCGCGCGCTGCTCGCGCATGTCGTCCACGCGCTTGTGCACGTCGCGCATCTGCTGCGAGCCGGGGCGGATCGCCTGCGCCGTGGCCAGCTCGCGATCGGCGCCGGCAAAATCGTTCTGCGCCACCGCCGCCAGCGCGCGGTCGAGCACCGCACGCTGCACCTGGAAGATGCCCTGCTCGGCCACCGCATTCTGCGGGTCGAGTGTCTGCACCTCGCGGTACAGGTCCAGCGCACTGCCACCGGCGGGCCGGTCGGCCTTGCCCTGTTGCAGCAGGCCGGCCGCCTTCGCCAGCATCGGCCGCACCTTCTCCAGGATCTTCAGGCTCGCCTCCAGCTGGGTCACTTCCGCTTCGGCATTCGGCAGCGTGCGCAACGCGTCGAGCAGGTCCCGCGCCGCGTCGACGTCGCCCACCGCGATATCCTGGTCGGTCTCCGCCACCAGCCGCGCGCGCACGTCGAACAGGCCCTGCACCGCGCGACGGCTGTCCGGCTTGTCCTTCAGCGCCTGCTGGAACAACGCCGCAGCGCTGTTCCCGTCGCCGACCAGCTGGCCGGCATGCAACGCCTTGGTCGCCCGCTCCAGCAGCGCCTGCACCTCGGGCGGGTCCGCGCTCAACTGCTCGGGCAGGTTCGCGTTCTTGCTTTTGCGCGCGGCAATCACCGCTGTCGGCGCCAGCGTCAGCGGTGGCCCGGCGTTGAGTTCGCTGATCGCCGACACCCGCTCCGGCTGCAGGCCGCTGCCCGGCGTGGCGGCACCCAGCGACATCGAACGGCGCGGTGCCTGAATCGGATTGACATGAAACAGTCGCGGAAAGAAGTGGTACGTCAGCGCGAACCCCAGCACGATCACCCCGAACGCCCCACCGAGAGTGCGCTGACGGCGCAGGGTTGCGTTGTTCGGCATAGATGGGCGTCCTTGGTGCGGCCTGTTATCGTGCGCTGCTCACCATAGGCACAAACCGCCGGCAGGGCAATCCGCCCGGCGTCTTTCAAGGAGTACCGATGTCACTGCCCGAAACCGCTGCCGCCGACTGGATCGACCGCCCCGACGCACTGCAGGCATGGCTGGCTGCGATACCCGCCGACGCCGCCGTCGGCCTGGATACCGAGTTCATGCGTCGCAACACGTTCTATCCGCAACTGGCGCTGCTGCAGCTGGGCTGGAACGGACGCTACGCCTTGATCGACCCGCTCGCGTTCGACATCGGCGCCGCGTTGCAGCCGTCGCTCGGCGCCGGTCCGGCGGTCACCATCATGCACAGCGCCGGCGAGGACCTCGAAACCCTCGCGCCGTTGCTGCCGGACGGCCCGCACCAGTTGTTCGACACCCAGATCGCCGCCGCCTTCGCCGGCATGGGCTTGGGCATGAGCTACCGCGCACTGGTCACCGAACTGACCGGGGTGGACCTGGACAAGGGCGAGACCCGCTCGGACTGGCTGCAACGCCCGCTCACCGATTCGCAGCGCAGCTATGCCGCGCTGGACGTTGTATACCTGAAAACCATCCACGAACAGCTGGCCGAACGCCTGCAGCAGCGCGACCGCAGCGCGTGGCATGCCGAGGATTGCGCACGCCTGAAGCAGCGCGCCAGCCACCGCGACGGCGACCCGCAGCCGCAACGCGCGCTGCGTGGCGCCGCCGACTGGCCGGTCGCGCAACAGGCTCTGCTGCGCCGCCTGCTGCTGTGGCGCGACCGCAGCGCGCGCCGCCTCGACGTGCCGCGCCCCTGGCTACTCGACGACACCCTGGCGCTGAGCCTCGCGCAACAGCCGCCGGCCAGCCTTGGCGATCTCGAACAGCGCAGTCGCGGCCAGCGCGCGCTGCGTGCCGCCCAGCGCAGCGAGCTGCTCGAACTGCTGGCACCCGCGATCAGCGCCGAGGAAATCGCCGCCACCGCGCGCATCCCCGGCCATCCGCAAGGCGAGGCGAAGAAAGCCCTCGGCGACATGAAACAGCTGATCGACAGCCTCGCCGGCGAACTCGACTTGCCGCCCGGCCTGCTGTGCCCGCGCAAGGTGCTGGAGGAATACGTGGTCACCGCCGAGTGGCCCGACTTCCTCGAAGGCTGGCGCCGCGACGTGCTGCACGACCGCCTGGCCAACCTGCTGCCCGGCTGATCCCGACCGGAACCGCACGCAGGGCTTGGCGAAAACCGGCACACGCTGCTAATATTCGCGGCTTCCGTGGGGCGGTAGCTCAGCTGGGAGAGCGCCACGTTCGCATCGTGGAGGTCGTGGGTTCGATCCCCATCCGCTCCACCACGGATTTTACGATCGACGGAAAGCCGGCCTTGCGCCGGCTTTTTCGCGTGTACAGAAAGCCGCGATTACCTCACTCAGTGCGCGCTGCCGGCCCCCGCCCCGCACAGCTTCTCCATCAGCTCGGCCTGCACATCATGGACGGCCTCGTTATCGGCGGGTGCCGAATGCAGATATTCGCCATCCGCCTGCAACAGTGACGCGCCGACGTTGTCGTCGAGGTACCGCTGCAGGGTGTTGCGCACGCGGTGCTGCAGCTTCTTGCCCTCGATCGGGAACGCGGTTTCAACGCGGCGGTCCAGGTTGCGTTCCATCAGGTCGGCGCTGGACAGGTACAACTGCGGCTCGCCGTCGTTGGCAAACCAGTAGGCGCGGCTGTGTTCGAGGAAGCGGCCGATGATCGAACGCACGCGGATGTTTTCGGAGACGCCGGCCACGCCGGGACGCAGGCAGCAGATGCCGCGCACGATCAGGTCCACCTGCACGCCGGCGATGCTGGCCTTGTACAGCGCGCGGATGATCTTCGGCTCGGTCAGCGCGTTGACCTTGAGGATGATCTGCGCCGGCTTGCCGGCAGCGGCGTGCACGGTCTCCTGCGCGATCAGTTCCAGCAAGGCCTTCTTCAGCGTGAACGGCGCATGCAGCAGCTTCTTCATGTGCAGCACCTTGCCCATGCCGGTGAGCTGGCTGAACAGCTTGTGCACGTCTTCGCACAACGCCTCGTCGGAGGTGAGCAGGCTGTAGTCGGTGTACAGGCGGGCATTGCCGGTGTGGTAGTTGCCGGTGCCGAGATGGGCGTAACGCACCAGCTCGCTGCCCTCGCGGCGCTGGATCAACACCAGCTTGGCGTGCGTCTTGATGCCGACCACGCCGTAGATCACCATCGCGCCGGCCTGCTGCAGGCGCGAGGCAAGCGTGAGGTTGGATTCCTCGTCGAAGCGCGCGCGCAGTTCGACCACCGCGGTCACTTCCTTGCCGGCGCGGGCGGCATCGACCAGCGCGTCGACAATCTCCGAATTCGCGTTAGTGCGGTACAGCGTCTGCTTGATCGCCAGCACCTGCGGGTCCTTCGCCGCCTGGCGCAGCAGGTCGACCACCGGCGCGAACGACTCGTACGGGTGCAGCAACAGCACGTCCTGTTTGCCGATCACCTCGAACAGGTCTTCGGCGTGCAGCAACGCCTTCGGCAGCACCGGCGTGAACGGTGGGTATTGCAGTTGCGGATAGCTCACGTTGTTGGCGATGCGGAACAGTCGCGCCAGGTTCACCGGACCGTTCACTTCATACAGTTCGGACTCGGCGAGGCCGAACTGCTTGAGCAGGTGGTCGGTCAGATCCTTCGGGCAGTTGTCGGCCACCTCCAGCCGCACCGCGTCGCCGAAGCGGCGCGAATACAGCTCGCCGCGCAACGCCAGCGCCAGGTCCTCGACGTCCTCGGGGTCGAGCGTGAGGTCGGCGTTGCGGGTCAGCCGGAACTGGTAGCAGCCAAGCACCTGCATGCCGGGGAACAGTTCCTCCGCATGGGCGTGGAGGATCGAGGACAGCAGCACGTAGTTGTCGCCACCCTCGCAGATTTCCAGCGGCATGCGGATCAGCCGCGGCAGCACCCGCGGCGCCGGCACGATGGCCAGGCCGGAGTCGCGGCCGAACGCATCCACGCCATCCAGCCGCACGATGAAGTTGAGGCTCTTGTTGACCAGCAGCGGGAACGGATGGGTCGGGTCGAGCCCGATCGGGGTGACCAGCGGGGCCACTTCCTCGCGGAAATAACGGCGCACCCACAGCTTCTGCTTGTGCGTCCACTGCGTGCGCCGCACGATGCGGATGCCCTGCGTGGCCAGCTCCGGCAGGATGCGCTCGTTGAGGATTGCGTACTGCCGTGCGATCTGCCGGTGCGCGATATCGCTGATCTCGGCCAGCGCACGCTTGGGCGGGATGCCGTCCGGGCCGATCATCTCGTGGTCCAGCGCGATCTGGCCCTTCAGCCCGGCCACCCGGATCTCGAAGAACTCGTCCATGTTCGCGGAGAAGATCAGCAGGAACTTCAGCCGCTCCAGCAGCGGCGTGCGTTCGTCCAGTGCCTGGTCCAGCACGCGGATGTTGAACTGCAGCTGCGACAGCTCGCGATGGATGTACAGCCGGCTGTCGCTGAGGTCCGGCTCGGGTGTCGACGGTGCGGCATCGTTGGCGGCGGGCGCGGCAGCGTCGCTCGGCAAGGTCTCGCGAATCAGGCGGCTGTTCATCGGTACACCGGGTCCGGCAAAGGTGGATATGGCATTCCTGCATGGTAGCCCGCCGCGGACGGGGCCGGGCCGGCGCGCCGGCAGCGGGTCAGGCATTGCTCAGCCTGCGGCATTTTGCTGACCGCAGGATGACACTTGCACCCGCGGCCGAACGATCGGCACATGCGGGCCGATAGGCGTTTGCCCTATGGTTGACGCTCCCCATCGGTCCTGCCGCTGCGCCCGCCCTGTCCATCGAACGCCCCATGCAGACCCGCATCGAAAGCGCCCCGCTGTCTCCTGCCGCCATTCCGTCGCCGATCGGAACACCCGCCACGGAGCGCACCCAGTTCGCGGTGCTCGGCGGGATCAGCTTCGCGCACATGCTCAACGACATGATCCAGTCGCTGATCCTGGCGATCTACCCGATCCTGAAGCACGACTTCCATCTCAGCTTTGCGCAGGTCGGCCTGATCACGCTGACCTACCAGCTCACCGCCTCGCTGCTGCAACCGCTGGTCGGCACGGTCACCGATCGCCGGCCGATGCCGTACTCGCTGCCGGTCGGCATGGGCTTCACCCTGTGTGGCCTGCTGCTGCTTGCCACCGCGCCGAACTTTCCGGTGCTGCTGCTGGCCGCCGCGCTGGTCGGCACCGGCTCGTCGGTGTTCCACCCCGAATCCTCGCGGGTGGCACGGATGGCATCCGGTGGGCGGCACGGCCTGGCGCAGTCGCTGTTCCAGGTCGGCGGCAACACCGGCTCGTCGCTGGGGCCGCTGCTGGCCGCGTGGATCATCGTGCCGCACGGGCGCGGCAGCGTGGCGTGGTTTTCGCTCGCCGCGTTGCTGGCGATCGTGGTGTTGCTGCAAGTGGGCCGCTGGTACAGCCACCATCACATCACTCACGGCAAGTCGGCGGCGCGGCACCTCGCGGCGGTGGCGCTGTCGCGCAAGCAGATCATCGGCGCGCTGGCGATCCTCGGCCTGCTGATCTTCTCCAAGTATTTCTACCTGGCCAGTCTCAGCAGCTATTACACCTTCTACCTGATCCACAAATTCGGCGTGTCGGTGCAGAGCGCGCAGGTGCACCTGTTCGTGTTCCTGTTCGCGGTGGCCGCCGGCTCGCTGATCGGCGGCCCGGTCGGCGACCGGATCGGACGCAAGTGGGTGATCTGGGTGTCCATCCTCGGCGTGGCGCCGTTCACCCTGCTGCTGCCGCACGCGAACCTGATGTGGACTGGCGCGCTGACGGTGGTCATCGGCCTGGTGCTGGCCTCGGCGTTCTCGGCGATTCTGGTCTACGCGCAGGAATTGCTGCCCGGCCGCGTCGGGATGATCTCGGGGCTGTTCTTCGGGCTGGCCTTCGGCATGGGCGGCATCGGCGCCGCCGTGCTCGGCGGACTGGCCGACGTGCACGGAATCGAATACGTCTACCGGCTGTGCGCGTACCTGCCGCTGATGGGGCTGATCACGGTGTTCCTGCCGAATCTGGAACGCCCGGTTCGCGCATGATTTTTCGCAGGAGCCCGCTGGCGGGCGATGCTCCCGGCTCCATCAAAGAGCAAGAGCATCGCCCGCGAGCGGGCTCCTACACGGGGTCGATCACGACCGGTTCCGGCTCCAGCCGCACACCGAATTTCGCTTCGACATCTGCAATCACCCGCTGTGCCAGTGCCCACAGTTGCGGCCCGCTCGCCTTGCCGTGATTCACCAGCACCAGCGCATGCCGATTCGAAATACCGGCGTCGCCTTCGCGCACACCCTTGAGACCGGCGGCCTCGATCATCCATGCGGCGGACACCTTGCAGCGGCCGTCGGGCTGCGGCCAGGCAGCGAGGTCGGGATGTCCGCGCTTCAGCGCATCGGCCAGCGCGGCGTCGACGATTGGGTTCTTGAAGAAGCTGCCGGCGTTGCCGATCACCGCGGGATCGGGCAGCTTGCGCGTGCGCAGATGCACCACCGCCTCGGCGACATGGAACGGCGCGGGCTTGTCCACACCCATGCGCGCCAGCTCTTCGGCGATGCCGGCGTAATCGGTGCGCAGCGCACGGCTGCGCGGCAGCACGAAGCGTACGGCGGTGACGATGTAGCGGCCCGGCTCGTGCTTGAACAGCGAGTCGCGATAGGCGAACGCGCAGGTGGCTTGGTCCAGCGTCACCACGCGACGTTCGCGCGTATCCCACGCCTCGACGCTCTCGACGAACTCGGCCACTTCGCAGCCGTAGGCGCCGATGTTCTGGATCGGCGCGGCGCCGACGGTGCCGGGAATCAGGATCAGGTTCTCCAGGCCGGCGTAGCCCTGGCCCAGGGTCCAGCGCACGAAGTCGTCCCAGCGTTCGCCGGCGGCCACTGCGATGCGCGCACTGGCGCCGTCGCTCTCCACCTGCACGCCGCGGGTGGCCATCGCCAGCACGGTGCCGTCGAAGTCGCCGGTGAACAGCAGGTTGCTGCCCTCGCCCAGCACCAGGAGGCGCCCGTTGCGCACCGCGGGGAAGTCGAGCAGTTCAGGCAGCTTGCTGGCATCGCGGATCTCGGCCAGCAGCTTCGCCCGTGCGTCGACGCGCAACGTGTTGCGCGTCGCCAGCGAGGCGTTTTCGGTGAGCGTGTAACCGCCCATATCTATGCGCTCCGCGGGCATGGGGGTGGGTTCAAGCGACATCGGCGGCCTCGCGCTGACGGCGGATTTCATTGACGCACTCGGCGACCAGCTGCGGCCCGCGATAGATCAGGCCCGAGTAAAGCTGCACCAGCGACGCACCCATCTCCATCTTCTCGGCGGCATCGCTGCCGTCGAGGATGCCGCCCACGCCGACCAGCGGAATGCGGCCTTGCAGACGCCGGTGCATGCCGGACAGCACCGCGGTGGAACGGTCGAACAGCGGCTTGCCGGACAACCCGCCGACTTCGTTGCCGTGCGGGTCGTCGGCCACCGCCGCATGGTCGATCGTGGTGTTGGTGCAGATCACCCCGTCGATGCCGGTATGCAGCAGCACCTCGGCGATCGCGTCGAGCTCCGCTTCGGAAAGGTCCGGCGCGATCTTCAGCAGCATCGGCTTGCGCCGTCCGTGCTGCGAACCGAGCCGCTCCTGTGCCTCGCGCAGCACCGAGATGAAGCGGCGCAGCGTGGCTTCTTCCTGCAAGTCGCGCAGGCCCTGGGTGTTCGGCGAGGAAATATTCACCGTGACATAGCTGGCCAACTCGTACACGCGGGTCAGGCAGAGCAGATAGTCGCTGACCGCCTTCTCGTTCGGCGTGTCCTTGTTCTTGCCGATGTTGATGCCGAGCACGCCGTGGTAGCTGGACTGCTGCACGTTGCGCACCAGCGCGTCGACGCCGGCGTTGTTGAAGCCCATGCGGTTGATGATCGCCTCGTGCCGCGGCAACCGGAACAGGCGCGGCCGGTCGTTGCCCGGTTGCGGCTTCGGCGTCACCGTGCCGACCTCGATGAAACCGAAACCCAGCGCATCGAGCGCGTCCAGATGTTCGGCATTCTTGTCCAGGCCGGCAGCGAGCCCGACCGGATTCGGAAAGGTGATGCCGAACACCTTGGTCGGCAGGTCCGCCGGCGGCTTGGCGATCCACTGGGAAAAACCGCTGCGCTGGGCCACGCCCAACGCATACAGGGTGGCGCGATGCGCGGCCTCGGCATCGAGCTTGAACAGCAGCGGGCGCAGGATGTCGTACATGGATCAGGCCAGGTGACCCGCGAAAATGCGGGTGTCGTAATCGAAGCTTACCGTGCCGTTTTCGGCACAGCTGTCGAACAGTTCGCGCAGCGCGCGCAGCATCGGTTCGTGCCGGGGATCGCCGGCCTTGGGCGCATACGACGACGACATCAGGCGCCCGCGCAAGGCCTCGAAATCCAGCTGCTGCGCGTGTTCGAAACGGGCCGCGCCGCGGAAGCCGGCGCCGAACCAGGCGCGCATGCGCGCGTCGTCGGCATAGCGCTCGGCCACGCTGGTGTAGTCGGTGCCATAGGCCAGCAGCAGCGCCTCGTAACCTTCCAGGAATCGGGTGCCGGCGAGTCGGCGCGAGTTCCACCAGATCGCTGCCAGTCCGCGCGGGCGCAGGATGCGCGCGAACTCGCGCCGCGCCGCGTCCTCGTCGAACCAGTGGAACGCCTGCGCCACGGTGACCAGATCCACGCTGGCACCGGGCAAGCCGGTGGCGTCGGCGCCGCCGTCGACCGCATCGAAGCCCGCGTACGCCTGCAGCCAGTGTTCCGCGGCGGTGCGCATCGGCGCATTCGGCTCCACGGCGGTCACCCGATAGCCGGCGTCGAGGAACAGCTTCGAGGAGATGCCGGTACCCGCGCCTATGTCCGCCACTCGCCAGTTGCTGTCCACGCCCTGCTCGCGCTGCAGCCAGTCCAGCAACGCTGCCGGATAGTCCGGCCGGTAGCGCACGTAATCGTCGACGCGGTCGCTGAAGCGCGCGGTGGATGGCAGGGAAGCGCTCTCGTCAGCCATGGAGCATCTGTCCGCCATCGACGACCAGGGTGTGGCCGGTGATCCAGCCCGCCCACGGCGAGGCCAGGAACAGCGCGGCGTGGGCGACCTCTTCCGGCGTGCCGAAGCGGCCGAACGGGATCTTCGCCAGGGTGGCGCGGTAGAGCTCCGGCTGTTCCAGCTTGCGGCGCTCCCACAGGCCATCGGCAAACGCGATCGAACCCGGCGCGATCGCATTGACGCGGATGCGATGTTCCGCCAGTGCCAGTGCCTGCGAGGTGGTGTACTGGCTCAGCGCCGCCTTCACCGCCGCATACGCCGCGCCGTTCGCGCGCGGGCGGAACGCAGCGATCGAACTGGTGTGCAGGATGCATCCGTGCGGCGAGGCCTTCAGGTGCGGCAAGGCCACACGCGACGCGCGTACTGCGGCCATCAGGTCCACGTTGAAGCCGGCGCTCCACGCCTCGTCGCTGTCGTCGAAACCGTAGCCGCTGGCGTTGTTGACCAGCACGTCGATGCCGCCGAGCGCGGCAGACGCCTCTGCCACATAGGCGTCGATGGCGCGGGCATCGGCCAAGTCGCAGCTCTGCGCATGCGCCGGCGCGCCGTGGGCGGCCAGCGCCTGGCGGGTCTCCTCCAGCGCCGCGATGCCACGTGCACAGATCGACACCGCTGCGCCGGCTTCGGCGAAGCCCAGCGCGATGCTGCGGCCGATGCCGCGGCTGCCGCCGGCGACGACGACACGATACCCGTGGAAATCGAAAGGCGTGCGCGGCATCAATGCCAGTTCGATAAGGCGAAACCGAAGATCAGTGCAGCGATGACCACGAACATCAGCAGCACGCCCAGCAACAGTTGCACGTAGCCGAGCACCAGCCCGGCCACGGCCATGCCGTCGCCCTCGGTGCGGGCATCGGGCGGACTGCGGCGGATCTCGCCGCGCGCCAGGTGGCCGCAGATGATCGCCACGATTGCGCCCACGAACGGCAGCACGCACCAGGCCAGGATGCCGAACACCAGGCTCACCACGGCCAGCGAACTGGTGCCGGTGCCCGGACGGTAGGACGGTTGGTAGCTCATCGGATCGCTCGCTCATGTCGAGGTGGTGGATCAGCGCCGTCATGCATTGCCGTCGGCCGCGGGCAGCGAACCGCCCGCGGCCGGTTCATCAGAAGTCGAACTTGATGCCTTGTGCCAGCGGCAACGCGTCGGAGTAGTTGATGGTATTGGTCTGCCGGCGCATGTAGACCTTCCAGGCGTCCGAACCCGATTCGCGACCGCCGCCGGTTTCCTTCTCGCCGCCGAACGCACCACCGATCTCCGCGCCGCTGGTGCCGATGTTGACGTTGGCAATGCCGCAGTCCGAACCGGCCGCCGACAGGAATTGCTCGGCCGAGCGCAGGTTGTTGGTGAAGATCGACGAGGACAGGCCCTGCGGCACGTCGTTCTGCATGTCGATCGCCTCGTCCAGCGTCTTGAACGGCATCACGTAGAGGATCGGCGCGAACGTCTCGGTCTGCACGACTTCATGCGTGTTCGCGATGCCGGTGATGATGGTCGGCAGCACGAAGTTGCCCTTGCGCTCGGTCAGCGCCTTGCCGCCGGTGCGCACGTTGCCGCCGGCGGCCTTGGCCTTCTCGACGGCGTTGAGGAATCCCTGTACCGCTTCCTGGCTGTTCAGCGGCCCCATCAGCGTGGTGGCGAGCGTCGGATCACCGATCTTGCCCTCGACCTGCTGGTACGCCTTGACCAGGGTGTCGAGCACGCCGTCGAAGATCGACTCGTGCACGAACAACCGGCGCGTGGTGGTGCAGCGCTGGCCGGCGGTACCGACGGCGCCGAACACGATGCCCGGGATCGCCAGCTTCAGGTCGGCCGTCTCGTCCAGGATGATCGCGTTGTTGCCGCCCAGTTCCAGCAGCGAGCGGCCCATGCGCTGCGCCACGCGCTCGCCGACCATGCGACCGACCTTGGTCGAGCCGGTGAAGCTGATCAGCGCGATGCGCTTGTCGTCGACGAAGGCCTGCGCCAGGTCGCTGCCGGCGTCGTTGAACAGGAAGAACAGGTCGGGGAAGCCGCCGGCCTTCAACGCCTCGTTGCAGATCTTCATGGTGGCAATCGCCGACAGCGGCGTCTTCGGCGACGGCTTCCAGATGCAGATGTCACCGGCGATGGTGGCGAGCATGGCGTTCCACGCCCACACCGCGACCGGGAAGTTGAACGCGCTGATGATGCCGACCAAGCCGAGCGGATGGTACTGGTCGTACATGCGATGGCCCGGGCGCTCCGAGTGCATCGTGGCGCCGTACATCATGCGGCTCTGGCCCACCGCGAAATCGGCGATGTCGATCATCTCCTGCACTTCGCCGTCGCCCTCGGGCTTGATCTTGCCCATCTCCAGCGCGACCAGCGAACCGAGCGCATCCTTGTGCTTGCGCAGCGCTTCACCGCACAGCCGCACGGCTTCGCCGCGACGCGGTGCCGGGGTGGTGCGCCACACCTTGAACGCTTCCTGCGCGCGCTTGACGATCACCGCGTAATCGGCGGCACTGGACGCATGCACGGTACCGAGCACGTCGCCGGTAGCCGGGTTCACCGGCTGCAGCGCGCCCGCGTCGGTGGTCTTCGACCACTCGCCCTGGCCGAGGTAGCTGCCGGACTGCTCGCCGGCGAGGCCAAGCGCATTGAGGATTGCATGGGACATGGATGTCTCCTGGACTTGCGGCGCTTGCGGGCACCGTGAAGGGAAAGCGGTAATTGCCCATTCTAGCAGGGGCGGCGGGCGTGGCTCCCGCTTTGGCTTGCAGCGGGGGGAGAACAACGCAATCGCACCGCCGCGTGATCCATGCGAAAATCCCGCCGCTGCCCTCGTAGCTCAGTTGGATAGAGCGGCCCCCTCCTAAGGGGCAGGTCGGACGTTCGAATCGTCTCGAGGGCACCAGTTCCCTAACGCGAGGGCCGGCCATGCCGGCCTTCGTGCCTTCAGGCTCACGAGCTGCACGACAGCATCGAGCAACCGGCCTTGTGCCGCACCCAGTCCGGGCGCTTCTGCGCGAACGCCTCGCGACCGGGCTGGTCGTCGTAAGGGTGGCGCATCACCTCGAGCAGCTCGGCGATACCGTGGGGGTCACCCTGCTCCGCGCGGTCGATCGCCTGCTGCGCCAGGTAGTTGCGCAGCACGTAGCGCGGGTTCGCCAGGCGCATCCGCTCGCGGCGCTGGGCCAGCGCCAGCGGATCGTCGGCCAGCCGCGCCGCATAACGGGCCAGCCAGCCGTCGAGCGCCGGCTCGGCCTCGCGCCGCTTCGCCTCGTCGTAGAACGCTTCGCCGAACGGCGCCAGCGTGGGCGCCTGCACGTCCACATCGGCCAGCGCACGGAACCACAGCGTCATGTCGATCTCGGCCTGCTGCATCAGCGCCTGCAGCGACTGCATCAGCGCCACGTCGTCGTCGCGGCATTCGGCCAGGCCCAGCTTGGCGGCGATATTGGCGCGGTCGGCGGCGGCATACACGGCGGCGTAATGCTGCAGCCCGGCTTCCAGCGACGCAACGCCATCGAACAGCGGCGCCAGCGCACCGGCCAGGCAGCTGAGATTCCACCGCGCCACGTTCGGCTGCTGGCCGAAACGGTAGCGACGGCGCTGCGCGTCGGTGGTGTTCGGCGTCCAGTCCGGATCGTAGTTGTCGACCCAGCCGTACGGGCCGTAGTCGATGGTGAGGCTAAGGATGGACATGTTGTCGGTGTTCATCACGCCGTGCACGAAACCCACGCGCATCCAGTGCGCCACCATCGTGGCGGTGCGCTCGCACACTTGGGTGAACCACGCCGCATACAGCGCCTCGCCTTCCCCGCCGAGCTCCGGGAAATCGCGGCGGATGGTGAACTCGACCAGCTGGCGCAGCAACGCAATGTCGCCGCGCGAGGTGGGCAGTTCGAAATTGCCGAAGCGGATGAACGACGGCGCCACGCGGCACACGATCGCACCCGGTTCCGGCGCGGCGTGGCCGTCGTAGAACATGTCGCGCACGACCGCTTCGCCGGTGTCGATCAGGCACAACGCGCGCGTGGTCGGCACGCCCAGGTGGTGCATCGCCTCGCTGCACAGGAACTCGCGTACCGACGAGCGCAGCACCGCGCGGCCATCCGCGCCGCGCGAATACGGCGTCAGCCCGGCGCCCTTCAGCTGCAGCTCCCAGCGTTCGCCGGCGGCGTTGATGACTTCGCCCAGCGAAATCGCGCGACCGTCGCCGAGTTGTCCGGCCCAGTTGCCGAACTGGTGCCCGCCGTAGTTCGCCGCATACGGCTGCATGCCGTCGAGCACGACATTGCCGCCGAACAGTTGCGCGAACTCGGGCGTGGCCACGTCCGCTGCGCTGAAGCCGAGCGTCGTCGCCATCTCGGCCGAATGCGCCAGCAGCCGCGGCGCCGCCACCGGCGTGGGGTCGACCCGCGAGTACAGCGCGCCGCCGACCTGGCGCAGTCGCGCGCCCTGCTCCGGATCACCGGGCAGCTCGCGCACGAACGCATTGTCGAAACGAAGATCGAACATCAGGGTGCCTCGCGGGACTGCAGCCTATATCCGGGCGCCATCGGCGCGATGCAAGGCCGGATCATGGTGTGCGACCCGCCTTCTCCCAACGGCTAGCGCGCCACGGCTTGCCCGCGGTGCGCCGGACGATGGATCGCCTTCAGGCGCTGGTAGACGGTCAGCACGGCGGTGCCGTAATTCCTGGCCAGGGCCGGCGTGTGACTGTGGTAGTAACCCACGCCAAGGACCCGGTCGGGCGTCTGCCGCATGCCGTCGCGCAGGATTTTCGCCGCGACGCTGATATTCGTGTGCGGATTCAGCAGCGTCAGCGGATCGCGCACGGCATCGCGGTGCATCGGGTAGTAGACCTGCATGATGCCGACGTCCTGCACCGCCGCCCCACCGAACTGACTCGCCGCCGCCATCGCCAGTTGCACGTCGTGGCGGTCGCCGCGCACCAGATGATCGTCGACGCGGAACAGCCACGGCGTGGGCGCAACCTTGCCATCCGGATACAACGCCTTCGATTCCACCAGGGCGATGCTGTACAGCAGCAGCGGGTCGACGCCGGAGGCCTTGCCGACCTGCGACCACAGGCTGTGCTGCGAGCGGATGTCCAGATCGGGCTCCGCGATCGGCATCATCAGGTCCATCGTGCTGACGTCGGACAACAGCTTGCGACCGGTTTCCGCCGGCCCGGAGCGAACGGCCGACGCCACCGTTGGCGCGCTTGCCGGAGCCGACATTGGCGCAGGCCTGGCCGGCAAGGACGGTGCACGCATGACAGATGCTGGCCCTGCCGATGCGGCAACCACCGCCCTGACCGGCGTTGATCCCGCGCCGGGATGCAGCATGCCGGAGCGCAGCAACACCAGGGCAGCGCCCGCGATGGCGCCCATGGCGACGCCTGCCGCAAGCCGGCGCCAATGCGCCCTCGCCCATCCAAGCCACGACGGCATACGTGCCCGCGCCCACGGCACGATCCGGGCGTCGACGAGCCGGCGCAAACCGGCGACTGCGGTCACGTGCCATCCATCCAGCGGCCATGCAGGAGGCAGCAGCCAGCGCTCCGCTGCCGGGTGCGGTGCGCTCGGGGGCAACCGGCTGCGCACGACCCGTGAACGGATCCACTGGGCAGGTGCCGGCATCAGGACGGCCGGGGCGACCGGCCGGCGACGGGCCGACGAGTCTCCTGATTTCCAGCGCGCCGGCGCCATCAAATACACCCGGCCCGGTTCCCGAGGGGCGCCACGCACGGTCACGGAGTCCGTGGGCTTGCCCGAGCCCGCTGCCGTGCCCGCTTCAGCAGGGGCTTGTTCCCACGCCGGCACATCGCACGTATCGCCGGGCGCGGCCAGGCAACCATCGACTTCGGAGTACCCGTGGCTCTCGCCGTGCAAGGTATCTGCAGTCGTTGGGGTCAAACCATCCACGAGCGAATCCTGTTCAAAGGCGCGGCCGCCGCCGATCCGGTGGGGTCGGGGCGGCGAGCTCCCCGTGTCGGGGGTCGCCATTAAATCAGGTTTGCGAAGCCGATTCCCGTATCGGCGCCAGGACGTTCTCGCACGAACCCGACGCAAACCGCACACCTTGTCCGCGAAACATCGGCACGGTGTGCACGGGCCGGTGCGCCAGTCAGCCGCTATAGTCGGCTGCCGCACCCTCTGCGAAAACCGCATGAACCCGACGTCTGCCGACCACCTCAACGCCGACGCGCTGCCCGAGGACGCGCCCTACCTCGCCGCCACCACGCGCTGGCTGGAGCGCGCGGTGATCGGGCTGAACCTGTGCCCGTTCGCCCGCGCGCCGCATGTGCAGGGCAAGTTGCGCCTGCGGATCAGCCATGCGCGCGACACCGATACGCTGCTCGACGACCTCTGCGGCGAACTGCAGTCGCTCAACGCGATGACTCCTGACGAGTGCGAGACCGGCCTGCTGATCCACCCATTCGTGCTCGGCGACTTCCTCGACTACAACGACTTCCTCGACGTGGCCGACGCCGCCGTGCAGACGCTGGGGCTGGAGGGCGAATGGCAGGTGGCCAGCTTCCATCCCCACTACCAGTTCGCCGACACCGCGCCGGACGACGTCGAGAACCTCAGCAACCGCTCGCCGTATCCCACGCTGCACCTGCTGCGCGAATCCAGCATCGAGCGCGCGATGGATTCGATGAGCGACACCGACAGCATCTACCGTCGCAACATGGAAACCCTGCGTCGGCTTGGCCCGGAAGGCTGGCAGGCACTATGGCGCGACGACGCCGGCTGACGCGCTGCGCGCAACGGCAGATTCACACTCGCGCGTGGCGAAGCTGTCATGCTGACGAGTGAATATCCCCTACTCCAGCGCCCCCGATCCCTACGCCGAAAGCGTCGACCCGAGCGTGCAATGCACGACCTGCGAAGCCGTGTGCTGTCGCCTCACCGTCGTGCTGATGCCTGAAGATCATGTGCCGACGTGGCTGATCGCCCGCGACGAAAACGGCATGGAAACCCTGGCCAAGGGCGAGGATGGCTGGTGCGCCGCGGTCGATCCGCACACCTTCGGCTGCACCATCTACGAAGACCGCCCCACCATCTGCCGCAAGTTCGCGATGGGCAGCCCGAGCTGTCGCGATGAACGACACAAGTGGTTCGGTGCGACGATTCCCACGGCCGTGCATATGCTGTAGTTGGAGCAACTCACCTGACCGTACCGTTCAGGGTCCCGTCCACGTAAAACCTCCCATCCGGTTTCAACGTGAACGTGGATGACGCTACCGGGCACCCGAGTGGGTTCCGGCGAATCGTGAACGTCATGGATGCCGTCTTGCCATCCCCTTCTTCAATGGTCGACCCAGCCACTTCGACCTCGGCGGCACCCGTCGCCCAGAGGTAGCCGCCCACCGGCGTTTCGCCCAAGTCCCCCATCCGGGCATAGACCAGCCCCACCGCGTGTGCGCCACCGCGGCTCGGACGATCTTCCACATCGAAGAACCTGAAGATGACGGTTCCGGCACCGCCTTCGGTGGACTTCACGTCCACGGCCAAACGCCCAAAATCCTGCAGCGGGATGACTTGCCTGCGTTCAAAACTCAGTCTTGGGCAGTTTGCGGCGCCCTCTTTCGCGATGACAGGTTGCACAACAAGGGTTAGCACGCCAACACATGCACCGAGCAAGTAACGCAGCACGACGGTCCCTTGAAATTCGTGGATGGTGATTACGGATTGTCGAAAATCAGTGCGGTCTCGTCGGCATCGAGTGCGCGCCACTCGCCCAGCGGCAAGTCGCCGAGGGTGAGCTTGCCGACGGAAATGCGCTGCAAGGTCTCGACGTTGTTGCCGGTGGCGGCAAACATCCGGCGCACCTGGTGGTAGCGGCCTTCGGTGACACTGAGCCGGGCATGCCGCGGCCCCGGCACTTCAAGCGCGGCCGGTGCCAGCGGCTCCTTCTCCGATTCCAGCATCAGCGTGCCGCTGGCGAATAGCTCGCCCTCGTCGCCGCGCAGGTCCTGCGCCAGCGTCGCCTCGTAGACCTTGGTCACCTGCGCCTTCGGCGAGATGATCCGGTGCAGCAGCGCGCCGTCGTCGGTGAACAGCAGCAGCCCCGAGGTGTCGCGGTCGAGCCGGCCCACGCTGGACAGCGCCGGCGAGCGCACGTTGTAGCGCGGCGGCAACAGGTCGTAGACCACGCGGCCCGGATCCTTGCGCGAACAGGTGACGCCGAGCGGCTTGTTCAGCATCAGCACCAGGCCGGGCGGCGGATCGAGCGGCTCGTCGTCGACGCGGATGGTCTCGTACGGCACCACGTCGTCGGCATACAGCACCTCGCCGTCCGCATCGGTGATGCGCCCGGCGCGGAACAGCTGGGTCACGTCCTTGCGGCTGCCGTAGCCCAGGTTCGCAATCAACTTGACCAATTTCATCCGCGCACCCCGACCGCCTCGATCACCTTGAACCCTTCCCGCACGACCAGCGTGCGCACGTCATGAAAACGCGAGGCCAGCACGGCCTCGTACGGCAGATGCCGGTTCGCCACGATCAACAGCCGGCCATCCGGCACCAGCGCTTCGGCCGCGCTGACGATGAATGCGCGGCCCAGCTCGGGCAAGTCGGCGCGCCCCTGATGGAACGGCGGGTTGCTGACGATGGCGTCGTAGCGCTGCGCCAGGCCGCGGGTGACGTCGTGCCAGTGCACCGCCACCGCCACCTCGCGCCCGCATTCGCGCTGCGCCCGCGCCAGGTTGAGCCGTGCCGGTTCCAGCGCGCGCGCTTCGGCTTCGTACAGGTCGAGAGCGTCGACCCGTGGGCAACGTGCAATGACCTGCGCGGAAAGATAACCGTAGCCGGCACCGAGATCGGCCACGCGGCCGTGCAGGTCTGCCGGCAAGTGTTCCGCCAACAGCGCCGAAGCCCGGTCGACGCGGTCCCAGGCGAACAGGCCGGGGCGGCTGACGTAGCCATCGGCAATATCGCGTGGCGCATCCAGCGCCAGCCAGTCGGCCAGCAGGTCCTGGTCGACGTCGGCCGGCTGCGGCGAGCTCCAGAACACCCGGCATTTGTGCTTGGACTGGTGCTGCACGGCGCCGGCCAGTTTCGCCAGATCCGCCTCGCCCGACTTCGCGCCCTCGGCATTCGGCATCGCGACCAGCAGCGTGCCGCGCGGCGCCAGGTGCTGCAGCGCGCGGGCGAACAGGGCGCGTGCCTCATCGCGCTGGCGCGGCGGCAGCAGCAACACCAGTGGAAATTTTTCATCGGCCGCCGGTTCGCCCACGCGCAAGCCGTTGCGACCCAGTTCGTCGGCAAACGGCAGGAAGCCCTGCTCGCACAGCCAGCCGGGTTGCGCCATCTCGCGCAGGCGCACGCCGGCGCGCGCGCGCAGGAACAGCACGCGACCATCCGCCGGCAGCGTCAACTCGCCGGTGTCGAACGGCACGAACAGGGCCCCCAGCGCCGCATCCGGCGCGGCGGCGGAAACTCCGGCAGCCGTCACGTCATCTCCCGACCATCAAAAACGATGCGGCATTGTACGTGGCGGCAGACGGGATCCGCGCCGGTGGGACTCAACCGGCGCTGTGCGCGCTGACGGCGTCCATCGCACGAGCGGAAAACACCAGCGCGGCACCGGCATTCATCGCCACGGCCACACCCAGCGCCTCGGCGATTTCCTCGCGGGTCGCGCCGTGTTTCAACGCCTCGCCCACGTGCACCGTGATGCAGCCGTCGCAGCGCGTGGTCACAGCTACCGCCAGCGAGATCAGCTCGCGGGTCTTCGCATCCAGGTGGCCAGTCTTCTGGCCGGCATCGGTCAGGATCTGGTACCCCTTCACCGTATCCGGGTTGAGCTTGCCGATTTCGCCAATCCGGCCCAGCAGTTCCGTGCGGTATTGCAGCCAATCCAGCATGGGACTCTCCTCGCAGTCGTGGCGGCCGGGCGACGCGTCCGACCTTGACGAGGATGCTGCGCCAGCGGATGTAAAATCCGCATGCGGGCGGTTTCCCGGCGGCAGGAAAAGCGGCGGAGCTGCCGCACCCCGCCGCGGGAACATCACCCGGTTACGCCGCGGCCGTGGTCCGCCCCAGCCCGGCCACCCAGCGGTACAGCGCCACATTGACCGCGACGAAGGCGATGCCGCCGATCCAGATCGCCGCCGTGCCGAAGCCGTCGCCGACCAGCGCCAACGGCGCGCCCTTGCCGGAGAACACCACGATCGCCGCGATGATCACGCCGATGATGCTTTCGCCCACGATCATGCCGGAGGCCAGCAGCACGCCGAGCTGTTTGGTGGCCTCGGGTTTCGGGCCGCGTTCGGCACGCTTGTCGAAATACCAGCCGACGACGGCGCCGACCACGATCATCAGCGTGGTCGAGGTCGGCAGGTAGATGCCCAGGCCCACCGCCAGCGGCGGCAGCGCGGCCGATCTGGTGGTGCGGCCAAGAACGGCGTCCAGCACGATCAGCGCCACGCCGATCGCGCCGCCGAGGATGATCAGGCTCCAGTCGATATTGCCCTGGATCACGCCCTGCGCTAGCGCGGAGATCAGCCCCGCCTGCGGCGCGGCCAACGCACGCGCCGGATCGACTCCGGGCATGCCGGCGAAGCCGTAGGCCTCGTTCAGCAGGTCCAGCACCGGCGGGATCACCGCAGCACCGACCAGCACGCCGACCACCAGCGCCACCTGCTGCTTCCACGGGGTGGCGTCGACCAGCTGACCGGTTTTCAGATCCTGCAAATTGTTGTTGGCGATGGTGGCCACCGCGAACACCACCGAGGTGGCGAACAGTGCGAACGCCACCAGCCCCTTGCCGGCATCGCCGGACAGCTCCGACTTCACGCCGGCCATCAGCAGCAGCAACGCCGCGATGATCACCACCAGGATGCCCACGCCCGACAGCGGACTGTTCGACGAACCGATCAGGCCCGCCATGTAGCCGCACACCGCCGAAACCAGGAAGCCCATGATCACCACGAAGACCAGACCGCCGCCCACCAGCAGCCACAGGTGCGCACCGAGCCCGGTGACGATGCTGAAATCGCCCAGCAGCCAGCCGATCGGCAGCAGGCACAACAGGCTGATCAGGCCGACGATGCCGATCGGCATGTCGTGCTCGGTCCGCGGCAAGGTCGCGCCCTGCCCGGACTTGCGCGCCCGCGACGACGCCATCGCCGAGGAAAGCCCGCTGATCACCGGCTTGACCAGTTTGGCCAGCGTCCAGATCGCCGCCACGCCGATCGTGCCGGCGCCGATGAAGCGCACCTTGTTGCCCCAGGCCGCCTGCGCCACGTCCGCGGCGGCGCCGGTGGCTGCCGCCAGCATCGTGTAATGCGGTACCGCCCAGCCCCAGGCGATCAACGCACCAAGCAGCATCGCCAAGCCGACCCACAGGCCGACCAGGTGGCCTACCGCCAACAGTGCGAACGACAGGCTGAAGTCATAACCGCTGGCCCCGCCGCGGTCGCCGACGTGGAAATACTGCGCCACGCTGCCGGCGAATACCTTGGTGGCGACCACCACCGCGAACACCGCCGAGACGATGGTGCCGGCGGTAACGGCCAGCAGGCCCGACTTGCTGCTCTCGGCCGAGGCCGCGACCGCATCGTCGCCGCCGCCCACCTTGAGCACCTCGGCACAGGCCACGCCTTCCGGGTACGGCAGGTCGGAATCGGTCACCAGCGCGCGGCGCAACGGGATCGTGTACATCACGCCGAGGATACCGCCGGTGGCGCAGATGCCGAACGTCACCCAGAACGGGAAGCCGGTCCACCAGCCGATCATCACCAGGCCGGGCAGCACGAAGATGATCGCCGACAGCGTGCCGGCCGATGAGGCGACCGTCTGCACGATGTTGTTTTCCTGCATGGTGGAGTTCTTGAACCCGCGCAGGATCGCCATCGAGATCACCGCCGCCGGAATCGAGGTGGCGAAAGTGAGGCCGGCCTTGAGGCCGAAGAACACGTTGGCGGCGGTGAACACCAGGGTGATCACGACGCCGATGATCAGGCCGCGTACGGTCAACTCGGTGCGCGGCGTGGCGCTGGACAAAGGTTTTGCAGTCACGAATGGCTCTCCCCCGGATGAATGCTGCGGTGGAAGATAGCGTGGAATCGCTGCCCATGGTTATTTCCATGCCGCTGCCGGAAAACTGGCAGGCGACGCCCGCTCTGCGGGAAGCGGCGGCAGGCGGGCACCGCCCGCCAGCTCCTGCACGTCGCCCCTCACAACATCAACCGGCTCTCGAATCTCCGCCACTCGCCGGACAACGGATCGACAAAGGCCAGGCTGTGCGCGAGAAGCTTCAACGGATGCCGGTCATCGTCGACAGACGCTTCTGCAAGTGACGGGTACAACCGGTCGCCCATGATCGGTGCACCCAGCGCGGCCATGTGTACGCGCAACTGGTGCTTCTTTCCGCTGACCGGACAAAGCGCGTAGCGCCACAGTTTCTCGCCACGCGCGATCACCTCGATCCGCGTCTCGGTGTTCGGCTCGCCATCGACCTCCTGCATGCGGAAGAACGGTTCGCCCGCCACGATGCGCGAGCGACGCAGCAGTGGAAACGACGCGTCCGGCAGTGCAGGTGCCAGCGCCTCGTAGCGCTTGTCGATCCGCCGCTCGCGGAACAGCGCCTGGTACGCCGCGCGGCTGGCCGGGTTCGCCGAGAACAGCACCAGCCCCGCGGTAAGCCGATCGATCCGGTGCAGCGGCACTAGCTCGGGATTGCCTAGCCGGCGCATCAACCGGCGCAGCAGGGTCTGCTCGACGAAGCCGCCGGCCGGGGTCACTGGCAGGAAATGCGGCTTGTCGGCCACCACCAGATGCTCGTCGACATGCAGCACGGTTTCGGTGAACGGAATCACCGTCTCGTCCGCCACCTCGCGGTAATAGTGGATGCGCATGCCCGCGTAGTACGGCGTCTGCGGCGTGATCGCGACGCCCTGCCCGTCCAGCACGCGCCCGCGCACGATGCGGTCCAGCCACTGCTCGCGGCTGACCGTGGCGAAGTGATCGCACAGCGTATCGAGCACACTGATCCAGTTGCCGCTCGGCAGATGCACGGTGCTGGCATGGGCGTCGCGGGCGAAGGATGGTGTGGATTGGTGCATGCGTGCACCAGTCTAATCTGCCACCGGCGCCGGGTGGCAGGTGCAGCCGCGACGGACATCGAAAGTCTCGTTCGGACGAGTGATGAAACGCGCCTCGCGGAAAGCGGGTTTTCGCAGTTCCCGGAAGCGCGTGCCTGGCACTTTTGATGCGCTTTTGCGTTTGCTCTATGGTGAGCGCCGGGGCGGCGTCCGCAACCGCTGGAACCTGGGGGAAACCATGAACATAGCGACCGTTGTCCAAACGACACTCCTTGCCGTGCTGCTGCTTGGCACCGCTACGGCCAGCGCCGCCGATGTCCGCGGCAGTGCCGATCATCCGCTGCTGCCGCGCTACCAGGACGCCGAGATCGTGCGTTACGAGCAGCACGCGTTTGCCAGCCACGCGTTGTTGAAGGCACCGGCCAGGACTCATGGCGGCCTGCAGAAAAACCTGTCGTCGACGTTGCCGCTGGAAGGCCGGCTCACCCGCATCAGCTACCGCGCGCCGGCCGAGCGCGCCACGCTGGAAGTGTTCCGCAATATCGAACAGGCACTGCAGGCGGCCGGCTTCAAGCCGCTGTTCGAGTGCGCGGCCGAAGCCTGCGGCGGACGCAATTTCAACCTGGCGGCCAGTGGCGGCGAGCTGTACTCGCTGTTCGGCGACTATCCGCAGGAGCAGCGTTATGTTGCCTCCCGCTTGCAGCGCGCCGAAGGCGACGTGTATGCCTCGGTCTATGTGGTCTTCAACAAGTCCGGCGGCGGTCCCAACCGCCATCGCGCGATGGTCCAGCTGGACGTGGTCGAGCTGAAGCCGATGGAGCAGCGCATGGTGGTGCTGGACGCCGGCGACCTGCAGCGCAAGCTCGACCAGGAAGGCCGCGTGGCGATCTACGGCATCCTGTTCGACACCGGCAAGGACAGCATGCGCAGCGACTCCGCCGCGCAACTGCAGCAGATCGCCGCCCTGCTCAAGCGGCAGCCGCGGCTGAAAGTGCTGGTGGTGGGCCACACCGATGCGCAGGGCAGCATGGAGCACAACCGCGATCTGTCGACGCGGCGCGCGCAATCGATCGCGACCGCGCTGACCACGCAACACGGGATCGACCGCGCACGGTTGACACCCATCGGCATCGGCATGGCGGCACCGGTGGCCAGCAACCGCAGCGAAGCCGGCCGCGCGCAGAACCGGCGGGTGGAACTGGTGGATATCGCGACGTCGTCGCAGGCCCGCTGAACCTCGTGACCGGAGCCTGGCGCCGTGCGCTGACCACCGCGGGCCGGGCTCCGATCATCGTCAGCGCGTAGAATGGGCGGCTTGTTGTCTCAAGGCACGCCCATGGCCCTCAATGCCACCATCTACAAAGTCGAACTGCAGATCAGCGATATGGACCGGCATTACTACGCCACCCATGCGCTGACCGTGGCGCGGCATCCGTCGGAAACCGAAGAGCGCCTGATGGTGCGCCTGCTCGCGTTTGCGCTGTACGCCGAAGACCGGCTGGAGTTCGGCAAGGGCATCAGCGACGAGGACGAGCCGGCGCTGTGGCGCAAGGCGTATACCGACGAGATCGAACTGTGGATCGAGGTCGGTCTGCCCGACGAGACGCGCATCCGCAAGGCCTGCGGTCGTTCGCGCCAGGTCGTGATACTCAACTACGGCGGCAACGCCGCAGAGATCTGGTGGCAAAAGAACGCCGCCGCGCTGGGCCGCAACCGCAACCTCAGCGTGCTCGATATCCCCGCCTCCACCGTGACTGCACTGACCGGACTGCTGCAGCGTGGCATGCGCCTGCAGGCATTGGTCCAGGACGGCCAGTTGCAGTTGATGAACGACACCGACGCGGTGGCGGTCGATCCGGTCAAGCGGATGGTCACTGCGGAACTGGTGAGCTGAGCGCCTCGCGTCATCGCGTTTACCGCATAATCCCCGATCCCATGCCTTCCCGGAGTCACCCATGCGCTGGTTGTTGCCTTTGCTCGCCGTCTTCGCCCTCACCGCCTGCAGCACCCCGCCCGCGGCGCACGCCAACGGCAGCGTGGACAAACTCACCGTGATCGACCAGAAGATCGGCACCGGTGCCGAAGCGCAGGCCGGCATGGACGTGCTGGTGCACTACACCGGTTGGCTCTACGACGAAAACGCGAAGGACAAGCACGGCGCCAAGTTCGACAGCTCACGCGACCACGGCGCACCGTTCAACTTTACGCTGGGCGCCGGCCGGGTCATCGACGGCTGGGACCAGGGTGTGGCCGGCATGAAGGTCGGCGGCAAGCGCACCCTGCTTATTCCCGCCGAGCTCGGCTACGGCGCGCGCGGCGCCGGCGGCGACATCCCGCCGAACGCTTCGCTGGTGTTCGACGTGGAGCTGATCGACGTCAGCACACCCTGATCGCTTGCGCGCGATCATAGGTTGGGGTGAGCACAGCGAACCCCAACAATCCATGCCCCGCCGTCGCTGTTGGGGTTCGCTGCGCTCACCCCAACCTACCTGGAAATCGCTCAGTCTTCCTGCGCCGCGGCTTCGCGCCCCTGCTGGCGGATGATCGCTTCTTCGCGCGCATCGATGATCGACTGCATCACGCTGTCCACGTCGGCGATGGTTTCGTCGAACTCGAACTGACCGGTGAGTTCGCTGTCCGGGTGCAATTCACCCAGCTCGAACAGCGCCCACATTTCCTCGCCGTAGTGGGTGTCCAGCAGCTCCGGCGCGAAGCGCGACAGGCTGATGGTGATGTTGCCCACGTCACGGCGCAGCATGGTGCGCGCTGCGTTGTTGCCGGAAGCGCTGACTACCTGCGGCAGGTCGATGATCACCGGGCCGGCCGGCCCCACCAGCACGTTGTACTCGGACAAGTCGCCGTGGATCAGGCCCACGCACAACATGCGCGCCACCTGCTGCATCAGGAAACGGTGGTAGTCGCGCGCCGTATCCGCCGACAGTTCCACCTCGCCCAGCCGCGGCGCCGAATAGCCGTTCGCATCGGTGACCAGCTCCATCACCAGCACGCCGTTGAAGTAGCCGTAGGGCTTGGGCACGCGCACGCCGGCGGCGGCAAGCTGGTACAACGCGTCGACCTCGGCGTTCTTCCAGGCGGCCTCGGCCTCCTTGCGACCGAACTTGGTGGCCTTGCCCATCGCGCGCGCCTGCCGGCTGCCGCGCACTTTGCGACCTTCCTGGTACTGCACGCGCGCCTGGAAGCTGCGTTGCGCCATGTCCTTGTAGACCTTGGCGCAGCGGACGTCCTCGCCCGAACGCACGACGTAGACGGACGCTTCCTTGCCGCTCTTCAGCGGTCGCAGCACCTGGTCGATCACGCCTTCGTCGATCAGGTCCTGCAGGCCCTTGGGGGTTTTCATGCGTGGGGGAGCTTCAAGATTTCGTGGAATAACGCCCATTATGGCCGATCGGCGGCCTTGGCCGGGCTTTCGCGGCCGCGGCGTCTAGTTGGCAGCCCACAGCCGATCGCGCGCCGCCGCCGCGATCTCGAACGACTGCCGCCGCGCGGCATGCTCGAACACGTTGGCGGTGAGCAGCAGCTCGTCCGGCCGGTGCCTGGCGATGAACGCCGCGATGCCGTCCTGCACCGTGCCGGCAGCGCCGACCACCGCGCAGGCCAGCGCACGCTCCACCATCAGTTTTTCCGGCGGCGTCCAGTACGACTCGATGTCGTCGATCGGCGGCGGAATCAGCCCCGGCCGGCCACGCCGCAGGCTGATGAAGCTTTGCTGCTGGGTGGTGAACAGGCGCCGCGCCTCGGCGTCGCTGTCGGCCGCAACCACGTTCAACCCCAGCATCGCGTACGGCTGCTGCAATCGTGTGGAAGGGCGGAAATCACGGCGGTACAGCGCCAACGCCTCGTCCATCGCGTCCGGCGCGAAGTGCGAGGCGAACGCAAACGGCAGGCCGAGCTGCGCCGACAGCTTCGCACTGAACAGGCTGGAGCCGAGCAGCCACACCGGCACGTCCAGGCCAGCGCCGGGCACGGCGCGTACCTGCTGGCCGGGTACGGCCGGCTCGAAATAGCCGAGCAACTCCAGCACATCGTGCGGGAACGCTTCGGCGCTGTCGAAATAGCGGCGCAGGGCCTTCGCGGTGGGTTGGTCGGTGCCGGGCGCACGCCCCAGGCCGAGATCGATCCGGCCCGGATACAGCGAGGCCAGCGTGCCGAACGCCTCGGCCACCTGCAGCGGCGCGTGGTTCGGCAGCATGATGCCGCCCGCGCCGACGCGGATGGTCGAGGTGCCGCCGGCCACATGGCCAATCAGCACCGCCGTTGCCGCGCTGGCGATGCCGGGCATGTTGTGGTGTTCGGCCAGCCAGTAGCGCCGGTAGCCCAGTCGCTCGGCCAGCCGGGCCATGTCCAGCGTGTTGCGGAACGCCTGGCTGGCATCGCTGCCTTCGGTGACCGGCGCCAGGTCGAGGACGGAAAACGGGATCATGTCGGACTCTCGCCAAGTGGATGGCCACGATGTGGGGGCTGCCGAGCGGATTGCCACCGGCGCCTGCGCCTACAATGGCCCACCCTTATCCCACGGCATCCCGATGACCGAACCCGTCCGCCTCGCCAAACATGTCGTCGCGCTGGCCCAGTGCTCGCGGCGCGAGGCCGAGCAATATATCGAGGGCGGCTGGGTGCGGGTGGACGGCGTCGTGGTGGAGGAACCGCAGTTCATGGTCGATGCGCAGCACGTCGAACTCGACCCGCAGGCCAAGCTGGCGCCCACCGAACCGGCCACCCTGGTGCTGCACAAGCCGGCCGGCTACGACGCCGGCAACGGCCCGAACCCGGCCAGCGCGCTGGTCACCCCGCAGACGCGCTGGCCCGACGACGGCTCCGGCGTGCGCCCGCTGCGGCGGCATATGCAGCGGCTCATCACGCCATTGGTGCTGCCGACCCAGGCCAGCGGCCTGCTGATCTTCACCCAGGACTGGCGCGTCACCCGCAAGCTCACCGAAGACATCGACCGGATCGAACAGGAGTTCGTGGTCGAGGTCAGCGGTGCACTGATCCCGAATGGACTGGCCCTGCTCAACCACGGCCTGCGCTTCAACAACTACGCGATGCCGCCGATCAAGGTCAGCTGGCAGAGCGAGCAACGCCTGCGCTTCGCGTTCAAGGTCTTGCAGCCGAGCCAGATCGAGCCGATGTGCGACGCGGTCGGCCTGAAGGTGCTGGCGATGAAATGCCTGCGCGTGGGCCGCATCCCGCTGGCGAAACTGCCGCCGGGGCAATGGCGCTACCTCGCGCCGCACGAACGCATCTGAGCCCGCCGCCAGCTGCCACCTCGCCCCCTTGCCAAATAGCCACCGGAACGGCTTAGACTCACCCATGTGTCACGTGTCGCAAATCTACCCACACCGGAGAACAGCATGAGCAAGGGCATGGATTCAAAGAAGAGCGAGAAGAAAAAACCGGCCAAGACCATGAAGGAAAAGAAGGCCGCCAAGCAGGAAAAGAAAAAGAACAAGTAGGCCCTGGCCCCTACGCGCCGCGACACGGAGGCAGCCGCGGGGCGCGACCGGTTGCTCTGCGATGCACTTGCCGGCCGCGCCTGCAGACAAGAGTCGGCTGCTTCCTCTTTTCCGCTAAATTTTCCCGGCCAGCTGCCGATAGCCCGAGACGGGCTGCCCGGGGACCGGCGCGCTGGAATGAGGGAAACGGAATATGGGGAATATGTGGCGGCGCATTTTTCGCAGCCGGAAGCCCACGGCGTCAGCGAACCGCGCGCAGCCAGCCGCCGTGATGTCCGTGCGTGCGCCGCCGATCGCGCCAGTCGTTCGATCGGCATTGCCGCTGGCGGAAATCGAGGATCGTTTCCACCGCTTCGTACTCAGCGTCCCCGACAGCAACGCAGACGAACTCAGCGCGTTCGAGCTCGCCACGCTCAAACAGCTCGAACTGCTCAGTACCCACTTCGACATGCGCAGCCTGCCCCGCCTGCCGACGGTACTGCCGCAATTGCTGCGCGCACTGAAGAACGACAAGGCCGGCGGCGGCGAACTGGCCAGGCTGATCGGCCGCGACCCCCTGATGGTCGGCGAGATCATGCGGGTCACCGGCAGCGTGCATTACCGCGCGGCGCAGCCGATCACCAGTCTGCAGCAGGCGGTGGTGCTGCTGGGCCAGGACGGCCTGCGCCGGGTGCTTACCCAGCACGTGATGAAACCCATCCTGCAAGCCAATACCGGCGCGCTGGGCCACGCCGCCGGCGAACGCCTGTGGAATCATGCCGAACGTTGCGCCCACGCCTGTGCCTGGCTCGGCAAGAACAACGGTTGCGATGCGTTCGAAGCCTATCTGGCCGGGATCGTCTGCCATACCGGCAACGGCGCCGTGGTACGCCTGCTGGATCGACTGCAGCCCGCCGGTGATGCCGAACCGCCATCACCCGGCTTTCTCGCCAGTTGTTCCGCACTCGCCGCGCGGCTTTCGCTGCAGGTTGCGCAGCACTGGGAGTTGCCCCAACGCGTGATCGACGCGATAACGGAATGCCAGGCCCCGGCGACGCCAGCGGCATCGCCGTTGGGCAAGGCCCTGTCCGTGGCCGACCTGCTGGCGATGGCCCAACTGTTGATCGAGCACGAACGGCTCGCCGACAACCCGGATCTCAGCCAAAGTTGGCCCGGTGTCTTTGCGCCAACCCTGATCGCGCGTTGCCAGCAGGATCTCCAGCGCAACTTCCTGATACCGAAAAGCGCGTGAGCTGATCCGCAGGTCACGCCGCCCCGATCAATTGTCGTGACGATGTCGGTGCAGGACAACCGCACAAACCGGGAAACCGCAGCTTGGCATGCTCTGATTTTTTCAAAGTATTCCTTGACCCAGCGGCGCTCATCCCGCCAGCTCCAGGTGCATCGGCTGGGTGACCAGACCAGTACTGCTGGTCGCCAGCGGCCCGCTGGGCACAAAACCGAAGTGCAGGTACACCGGCACCGCCATCGCCGAAGCATTCAGGGTGAAGCGGTGCGTACCGGCGCGCCGCACTGCATCGCACATGGCGCGTTGCCACAGCCGGCGTGCGATGCCACGGCCGTGCATGCGGGTCGCGACGAAAAATTGGAACAGATGGGAATCCTCGCGCATCGCCGCCACTCCGACCAGGCGTCCGTCGTCCCGCCACGCGAGGTGGAAGCGCTGGCCGGCCAGGATCTTCCTGCGGATCACCCGTGCGCTCATGCCGAGCATCAACGGCGGCACCGCACTGGGCGGTTGCTCCGGCAAAATCCAGCGCCGCGTTACCCGGCGCGCCAATACGCCGATCGCGAGCGCGTCCTGCGGACCGGCGAGACGGTAGTGGATGCGCATTGCCTGGCTCATTCCTGCGCGCGAAAGACCCGGCGGCAGCCGGTCATCGCGCCTTCGACCTTGTGCAGCGCGGAAGCGCCGACGGCCGTCATCCGGAAGCCGGCGTCGACCAGCCGCCGACGGCAGAACTGACTTCACGGGTCACGGCGATCCACATGGCTCCTCCTCGGCAGACGCTACTCAGGGATGACGGGCGCGCCACGCGGCCAGCGCGGCCTCGTAACGCTCGAGTGCCTCCTCGTAGACGTCATACACGCAACGCACGCATCCCTCGCCGCAACAGTCGGCGGCATCCGGCTCGGTCGGTCGCACCGGCGGCGGATCGTCCGGGACACGCTCCGGCGCGGTAGGGTCAACGGGATTCACGGCACTCCTCGGCATCGTGCGCCAGGCGTGGGGCCTGGATGACCGATGGTGCCGCCAATCGCCACCGCAGCTCAAGCGGGCCGCGCGATGCATGCACGCGGTCCGCTTGAGTGCGGACCGTTATTTCGCCGGCTTGCGGAAGCGATAGACGAACTGGTCGGTGTGGCCGCGTATCGACTTGTCGAACACCTTGAGATCATGTGCATCGGCCGGGTTGCGCAGCGCGTCGCTTTCGCCGTCGAACACGAAACCGGCCGCTTCCACTTCCTGCTTCACCACCGCCGGATCGATGCGGTGCAAGGTATCGGTGTCGGCGAGACCGGAGCCGGCCGGGGCCGCGTGGTCGATCACCACGAACAGGCCGCCGGGCTTGAGCGCGTCGTAGACCTGCTTGCCGAAGCCGGCCATGTCCACCGGCCCCATGAACGGGTCATGGTAGTCGTGGTAGTTCTGCGCGGTGAACACCAGGTCGACCGACTCCGGCGCGCTCAACTGCGCCGCCGGCTGCTGCAACAGGCTGACGTTGGCGTAATGCGGCGTGGCGACCAGCTTCTGCCATTCCGCAAGGCTCTTGTCGGAGTACTTCGCCATCTCGCCCGGCCAGACCGTATAGACGTGCCCCTGCGGACCGACGATGGCACTGAACACGCGCGTCCAGTAGCCGCTTCCCGGCACCAGCTCCAGCACTTTCTGGCCCGGCTTCACCTCGGCGAACATCATCACCGCGCCGACCTTGCGGCGGGCATCCTCGGAACGATCGGCGTGGCGGGCCGGATCATTGACCGCTTTCTGCACCGCGGCGGAAACCGCCACTTCGTGCGGGTTCGCAGGCTGGGCCAGGGCCACGGCAGGAAGGGCGACGGCAAGCAACACAGCAAGGACAGCGGGACGCATGGTCATACTCCTCAAGTGAGCAAGGGTCCCCGGATTGTGCTCCCGAATCGCGGCGATGGCCCTGTGCCGCTTGGCACAGGGCACCGCCACGGTTCATGCTCCATGCTCGACCGCGGCCATGCCCGCCCGGGCTGGCCATCCGCGCACGTCCCGGCGTGCTGCCACGCGACAGCCTGCGCGTGCCCGTAAAACAGGCAGACGACCTCCCGAACACCGTGTCAGGAGAACCCGATGCCAAACCGTACCCCCTTCCGCGTGTTCGGCCTTGCGCTTGGATTGTGCCTGCCCGGCCTGCCGGGTCACGCGCAGTCGGCCTCGCAATGGCAGGCGGCACAACTCGCCGCATCGCAGAAGTCCGAGCAGATCATGCACGAGGCCAACAAGCACAAGAGCCTGCTGGCCCAGTATCAGGTGATGCGCTATCCGTACGCCACCAACCCTGACCCCGCCTTCCACATCATTTTTGGCCAGTACCTGAGCTGGTACCAGACCTTCATCGGCGACTATCCGGATGCCGCGACCAGCTTCTCGATCAAGCAGCCGGCGCTGCCGGACGACCAGGCCTCACCGCTGGACAACCCCGACTACCGCGCCAGGCCGGCGCTGGAAGCGATTCCCGAGCTGGCCAGGAATTACCGTGCGGTGTTCTTCAACGAGGCACACAACATACCGCTCACCCGCACGCTGACCGTGCAGCTGCTGGGCAAGCTGCGCGCGGAAGGTTTCGACTATTTCGCCGCCGAGACGCTTTACCAGACCGATACCGGGCTGCAAGCGCGCGGCTACCCGATCGCCGACAGCGGTTTCTATACACAGGAACCGATCTGCGCCGAGATGGTGCGTACCGCCTTGAAGCTGGGCTTCAAGGTAGTCGCCTACGAAGCGCTCTCCGATGCCAGCGGCGATGCCCGCGAAGCCGAGCAGGCTCGCAACCTCTACGACCAGGTATTCAAGAACAATCCGAAGGCGCGACTGGTGGTCAACGCCGGTTACGCGCACATCCAGGAATCGGGCGTCTATCTGGGCGGTTCCACGATGGCCGAGCACCTGCACAAGCTCACCGGCATCGATCCGCTCACGGTGGAGCAGACCATGTTGTATCCCCATCCGTCGGCCAGCGACGACCACCCCGACTACGCCTCGGTGATGGGGAAACTGCAGCCCAAGGCACCGCTCGTGTTCGTGAACAAGAAGGGCCGGCCGTGGTCGCTGCGCCCAGGCTATGACGTCAGCGTGTTCTTCCCGCCACGGGAGATCAAACACGGCCGCCCCACCTGGCTCGATCTCGGTGGCAGCCGCAAGCCGTACCTCGTCGGAGGCGAACGGTGCAACCACACCTATCCGTGCATGGTCGAGGCGCGTTATGCCGACGAGAGCAGCGACGCGGTTCCCGCCGATCGCCTGGTACTCGACCCGATCCCGTTGAACGCCGTCACCAGCGACCGTATCAGCAACGGGCTGGTCGAACCCCACAGCGTGCTCTACCTGCGCCCCGGCAAGTACAAACTGACCTACACGGATGCGGATGCGCGCCGGCTCTTCGCCCGGGATGTCACCATCCGGGACAGCGATGCGGCCCGGCCATCCGACCTCGGCGATCCGCCTCAGCCGGTGCAGCCGGCAGAATCCACCACAACCCAGGGGGAATGACCCATATGACCCGATACGCGATACGGCCCGTGCTGGCCCTGACCTGTCTGCTGGCAACCTTCGCCGTCGCCGCCGCGAACGCATCCGGTCACGCCGATGACGGCCCCATGTTCGGCTTCAGCACCGCCGCAGCGACTGCCGAACAAGACCTCGAACGGCGCTTCGACGCCCAGCTCGATCCCGCCGAACTGCGTAGCTGGCTCAAGCAGATGTCGTCGCAGCCCAACCAGGTCGGCTCGCCGCACGACCGGGCGAATGCCGAATTCATGCTGGCGAAGTTCCGCGAATGGGGCTGGGATGCGCACATCGAGACCTTCAACGTGCTCTACCCCACGCCAAAGAAAGTGGCACTGGAACTGCTGGGGCCGAAGCCCTACACCGCCGTGCTGAAGGAGCCGGCCATCGCCGGCGATGCCACCTCCAGCCTCGCCGGCGCCCTGCCGCCCTACAACGTCTACGGCGCCGATGGCGACGTCAGCGCGCCGCTGGTCTACGCCAACTACGGCATGCCGGACGACTACAAGGCGCTGGCCCGGCGCGGCATCGACGTGCGCGGCAAGATCGTGCTCACCCGCTACGGCGGCGGCTGGCGCGGACTGAAACCGAAGCTCGCGCAGCAGCATGGCGCGGTCGGCTGCCTGATCTACTCCGATCCGCATGACGACGGCTACGCCGAAGGCAACGTCTACCCCGAAGGCGGCTGGCGTCCAGCGCAGGGCGTGCAGCGCGGTTCGGTGGCCGACATGCAGGTCTATCCCGGCGATCCGCTGACCCCCGGCACGGGTTCCACCGCGGGCGCCAGGCGCCTGCCGTTGAAGGACGCGGCGACCCTGCTGAAGATCCCGGTGCTGCCGATCTCCTATGCCGACGCCACCCCGCTGCTGCAGGCGTTGAGCGGTCCGGTGGCGCCGGCCGGCTGGCGCGGCGCACTGCCGCTGACCTACCACGTCGGTCCGAGCACGGCGAACGTGCACATGACCGTGCAATCGGACTGGGGCCAGCAGCCGGTCTACGACGTGATCGCCACGATCAAGGGCTCGATCGAGCCGGACCAGTGGATCGTGCGCGGCAACCACCATGACGGCTGGGTGTTCGGTGCCTGGGACCCGCTGGCCGGCAACATCGTGCTGATGGCCGAAGCCAAGGCCATCGGCGGCCTGCTCAAGCAGGGCTGGCGGCCGCAGCGCACCCTGGTCTACGCCAGCTGGGACGGGGAGGAACCGGGCCTGATCGGTTCCACCGAATGGGCCGAGACACACGCCGCCGAACTGCAGCAGAAGGCCGCGCTGTACGTCAATTCCGATACCAACGGCCGCGGCTTCCTTGGCGCCGGCGGCAGCCACTCGCTGCAGCACCTGGTCAACCAGGTGGCCGCCGGCGTGGCCGATCCGGAAACCCACGTCAGCGTGCGCGAACGCCTGCGCGCGCACATGCGGGTGGCTGGCAGCAACAAGGACGCCAAGCCGGAGGTCAAGACGATCGCCGAGCTGGCGGCGGCCGGCGGCGACCTGCCGATCGGGGCGCTCGGCTCGGGCTCCGACTACAGCGCATTCCTGGAGCATCTCGGCATCGCCTCGCTGGATCTCGGCTTCGGCGGCGAGGACGACAATGGCGGCATCTACCACTCGCGCTACGACTCGTTCGACCATTACGCGCGCTTCGGCGACCCAAGCTTCGAATACGGCGTGGCGCTGGCCAAGGTCGCCGGCCACGTCGTACTGCGCACCGCGAACGCAAACATGCTGCCACTGCGCTTCGGCGACTTCAGCCACACGCTCGACCGCTACGTCGGCGAACTGCACAAGCTGGTGGACAGCACCCGCAAGGCCACCGGGCAGCAGCACAAGCTGCTGGACAGCCATGCGTTCGCGCTCGACGCCGACCCGACCCGGCCGGTCGCCCCGCCCGCGCGCGATTCGGACATGCCGGCGATCGACCTCGTCCCGCTCGACCGGGCGGCGAAACAGCTCGCGCAAAGCGCCAAGGCCTACCAGGCCGCGTACGACAAGCGCGCCGCCGCCGGCTTCGACTTGGCAGCCGCACAGCGGCAGCAACTGGACCGCTTGATCGGCAGCATGGAGCAGCGCCTCATCGACCCGTCCGGTCTGCCCGGCCGCGCCTGGTTCAAACACATGATCTACGCCCCCGGCATGCTCACCGGCTACGAGGTGAAGACCGTGCCTGGCGTGCGCGAGGCACTGGAGTCGCGTCGATGGGACGAAGCCGATCATTACGCCGTGGACACCGCGAAGGTGCTTGACGGCTATCGTGCGCAGCTCGACCAACTGACCACGTTACTGAAGCGGTAATCGCAAGTTGCTGCGTCACGCTCGATCAGGAGGCAGCCCGTGCTCCGCGCCCCCTGACCGCTTGATTGCCCCCGACCCTGCTGATCGCTATAAATGGCACCGGGGACGCGGCTGCACGCAAGATGCAGCCGCGAAATCACGACCGGGGGAGTTCAGATGATGAACGTGCGACGCTGGATCGTTGCGGCCTTGCTCTTGCCGTTTGCCGCTGGGTTGCATGCCCAGCCGGTTTCGTTCGCCGAACTGGCGCGACACGCCCAGTACGAGAAAGTCAAGATTTCCCCGGACGGGCAGTATCTCGCGGCCACCGCCGTGGTGAAGGGGCAGACCGTGCTGGCCCTGATCCACCTGTCCGACATGAAGGGCAAGCTGCTTCGTCCGCGCGAGGAAAACGACGTCACCAATTTCTGGTGGGCGTCGTCCACGCGCGTGCTGTACTCGGTAGGCACCCGTGTCGGCGGTTACGATGCGCCGCTGGCGACCGGCGAACTGTTTGCGGTCAATGCCGATGGCAACGGCGCCGACACGCTTTACGGCTACCGCCGGCCCGGCATGAGTACCGGCTCGCACATCCAGCATGCCACGGCGGAATATGGCAGCGCCCGGTTCATCGCCACGATTCCAGACGACCCCAACCATGTGCTGGTGGCGATCAGCTCGTGGTCGGCAGACGGCAACGAGCTGAGCCTGCCGACCGCTTACCGCATGGACGTGCGCAACGGCAACAAGTACCGGCTCATCGTCGCGCCGCTGCGCGGCGCGCAATTCGTCGCGGACCACCAGGGCAGAATCCGTTTCGCCGTGGGCTGGGACAACGACGGCAACACCAAGGTCTACCTGCACCCGCTCGACGGCGACGGCTGGCAGCTGCTGCCGGAGGAAAGCAAAAACCGCTCGACCCCGATCGAGTTCGACCGCGACGACACGGCGGCCTATTTCACCTGCCCCGCGCCTGGTGCTTTCGGCATCTGCCGATGGGATCCGGCGAAGCAGTCCCAGACGGTCGTGTGGAGCAACCCCACCGTCGAACCGGACAATCTGCTGCAAGGCCTGGCCGACGACAGCATCCTCGGCGTGGGCTTCATGGACGGCCGTACCGGCACCGCGCTGTTCGACGGCCAATCGACCGACGCGCAGGTCTTGCTGACCCTTATGAAGCAATTCCCCGGCGAGAGCGTGCGCTTTGTCTCGGGTACGCGCGACGGCAGCCAGAGCGTGGTGCTGGTGGGCGCCGATGTCGACCCGGGAACGTTCCTGCTGTACGACGCGAAAACGCGCAAGCTCACGCCCCTGCTCGCCCGCATGTCGTGGATCAAGCCGGAACGGATGGCGTTCAAGCAACCGTTCGACTTCGCCGCGCGTGACGGCATGAAGTTGCACGGTTACCTGAGCCTCCCGCCCGGCCAGGAAAACGCGAAACACCTGCCGATGGTGGTGCTGGTTCACGGCGGGCCGTTTGGCATGCGCGACCGCTGGGAGTACGACACCCTCGTGCAGCCCCTGGCCACCCGCGGCTATGCCGTGTTGCAGGTGAACTATCGCGGCTCCGGCGGCTACGGCTATGACTACGAACATGCCGGCTGGCGCGAGTGGGGCGGCAAGATGCAGGACGACGTCACCGACGCCACCCGCTGGGCGATCGCACAAGGTATCGCCAACCCCCAGCACATCTGTATCTACGGTGCCAGCTACGGCGGCTACGCGGCGCTCGAGGGGGCGGTGAAAGAACCCGGCCTGTACAAGTGCGCAATCGGTTACGTGGGCATCTACGACCTGCCGTTGATGTACCACCGCGGCGACATCCCGCAGTCCAGCTACGGCGAGGAATACCTCAAGCGGCAACTGGGCGATGACGTGGCCGTACTGGCCCGGCACTCGCCGATCAACCAGCTGGATGCTCTCAAGGCCCATGTGATGCTGGTCGTCGGTGGCAAGGACCAGCGTGTGCCCCCGATCCAGGGACTCAGCCTGCACCAGGCGTTGACGGACCGGCACATCGCGCACGAATGGTTGTTCAAGCCTGATGAAATGCACGGGTTCTACGACGAGGCGCACAACACCGAGTTGTATACCCAACTGGTGCAGTTCCTCGGCACGAACATCGGTCCTGGCGTGACGAAATAACGACGGCGCGCATCGGGCGACGACTGCTCGACCATGCTCCTGCCCGCAAACCGGCAAGGGCATGGTGAGAAGGTTCATGCCGCATGCCCCGGTCGCGCTCACCCAACCAATGGGCTACACGCTTCCGTCCATGTTCTGGCAGAGTGCAACGATCTGTCGTCGGCCGTCCCAGGGGAATCCATCATGCGTGTATCCGTTCGGCTCTCATTTGCCACTCTGCTGGCGCTTGGCACGGCTGGCGCCATGGCATCGGCCACTACGGGCGACGTGGCGATCACCGCATCGCCATACGCCCGCGACACGGCCCAGCCGATCGACCAGGCGTACACGGCGCAGATCCTGAAGTTCACCACCGACCCTTCGTTCAACTCGCCGCTGACTGACTACCTGCCCGCCTCCGCCAGCGTACCCACGCCGGACAAGGTGCTCGGCCACATCGCCGGCGCACCGAACTACCTGCCGCATGTGGCCGACGTCCACCGCTACTTCCGCGCACTGGCCGCCGCCAGCCCGCGGGTGAAGGTATTCTCGATCGGCAAGAGCGAAGAAGGCCGCGAGATGATCGCGGTGGCGATTGCCGACGAAAGCCTGCTAGCCGACCTCGACGCGAACAAGGCGCGCCTGGCCAAACTGGCTGACCCGCGCCGCATCGGCATGGACGACGCCACTGCCGACCAGCTGATCGCGCAGTCCACGCCGGTCTACTACATCACCGGCGCCATCCATTCCACCGAGACCGGCTCGCCCACCGCGCTGATGGAACTGGCCTACCGCCTGGCGGTGGACGAGGCGCCGTACATCCAGCACATCCGCTCGCACGTGATCACCCTGATCACCCCGGTGGTCGAGGTCGACGGCCGCGACCGCATGGCCGACCTGTACAACTGGCACCTGGCGCATCCGGGCCAGAATTACCCGCGGCTGCTGTACTGGGGCCACTACGTGGCGCACGACAACAACCGCGACGCGATGGGGATGACGCTGAACCTCACCCGCAACGTGGCCGACACCTTCGTCGGCTGGCACGCACAGGTGCTGCACGATCTGCACGAGTCGGTGCCGTTCCTGTACGACAACACCGTAGGCGACGGCCCGTACAACGCGTGGATCGACCCGATCCTCACCGGCGAGTGGCAGCAGCTGGGCTGGGACAACGTGCAGCAGCTGACCCGGCTCGGCATGCCCGGCGTGTTCACCCACGGCGACTTCGACACCTGGAGTCCGGGCTACCTGATGTTCATCGCCGCCATGCACAACGGCATCAGCCGCCTGTACGAAACTTTCGGCAACGCCGGCGCCGACACCGTGCAGCGCATCCTCGACCCCGAGGAATACCAGCGCACCTGGTACAAGCCGAACCCGCCGCTGCCGACCGTGCTGTGGTCGCAGCGCAACAACAACAACTACCAGCAGACCGGCCTGCTCACCGCGCTGGCCTACTTCTCCGGCAACGGCCAGCAGTTCCTGAAGAACTTCTACCTGAAGAGCAAGCGCTCAATCGAGAAACCGCAGCAGGCCGGCCCCGCCGCCTACGTGTTTCCGGCCGACGACAAGCGCCCCGGTTCGCGCGCCCAGCTGTTGCGGATTCTGCAACTGCAGCACGCGGAGATCAGCCGCACCAGCGCGCCGGTCACGGTGGCGCTGCCGAAGCGGGACGATGACAAGAAGAAAGCCGCGACGCAGACCTTCCCCGCCGGCAGCTACGTCGTGCGCATGGACCAGCCGTATTCGCGCATCGTCGATACCCTGCTCGACCGCCAGTACTGGTCGCCGAAGGACCCGCAGCAGCACCCCTACGACGACACCGGCTGGTCGATGGGCGACCTGTTCGACGTGCAGGTGGTACGGGTGACCGACACCGCGATCCTCAAGGCGCCGATGAGCCTGCTCGACGGGCCGATCGCCGTGCCGCAGGGCCTGGCCGCGGTCGACATGCCGCAGGCGAAACTGCCGCGCATCGCGCTGATGCACACCTGGCTGAGCACCCAGACCGAAGGCTGGTGGCGCATGGCGCTGGACAAGCTGCAGGTGCCGTACGACTACATCAGCACCCAGGACGTGGCGAAGGCCGGCGACCTGCGCGCGAAGTACGACGTGATCCTGTTCGGTCCGATCGGCGACGCCAGCGCCCAGCAGATCATCGACGGCCAGCCGATGTGGGGCAAGCCGCTGCCCTGGAAGACCACCGCATTGACGCCGAACCTGGGCCACATCGACGCCACCGACGATATCCGCCCCGGGCTGAGCGAGAGCGGCGTCGCGAACCTCAAGCGATTCGTGCAGGCCGGCGGCCTACTGATCACCGCCGAGGACACGGCGAAGTTCGCCATCGATGTCGGTCTGGCGCCGGGCGTCTTCGTCACGAAAACCGACAAGCTGAAAGTCGTCGGCAGCGTGCTGCAGGCAAAATTCGCCGACCGCAGCAGCCCGATCGCCGCAGGCTACAGCCGCGACGAACTGGCGCTGTACAGCGCGGCCGGCCAGTCGTTCAAGGTATCCAACCTGGTCACCGGCGACCGTGGCCTGCCGACCGCGAAGGACTTCCAGCGCCCGACCGGACGCGGTGGCCCGCACGACACGGACACCCCCGAAGGCCGCGCTTCGATCGCTCCGGCCGCCCTGCCCGACGTCAAGCCATGGCAGCCGCTGCCGCTGAACGCCGAGCAGATGCGCAACAACCCGTGGGTGATCCCCGCCGACCAGCGCCCGCGGGTGATCCTGCGCTACGCCGACGCGAAGAACCTCTTGATCTCCGGCCTGCTCGACGGCGGCGACGAGATGGCCGAACGCGCCGCCGTGGTCGACGCCCGCTACGGCAAGGGCCACGTGCTGCTGTTCGCCAGCAACCCGATCTGGCGCGGTGAAACCATCGGCAGTTACCCGCTGGTGTTCAACGCGATCGTCAACTTCGACAAGCTGGATACGCCGCCGGCGAAACCCTGAGGCCGGCGACGAACCCGCCCGGTTATTTCGACGCCGGCGCAGCCGGCTTCACCGGCGGCTTCATCATGGCATCGCGCGCGGCCTTGAACGGGCTGCCGGCATACCACTGCGGCCACACTCCCGCAAGGCTGAGGTGCTGGCCCAACTCATACAGCGCCTGGGTATCCGCGAGGATGCCCTGCAGGTCCCAGTGCGGATCGAACACGTCGTTCGTCGTGTGATAGCGGTGCGCCGTATAGTCGTCGGCCGCCTTCTGGCCGGCAGCCCTGCCGCCATCGAGCAGGTCGAGACCCGAACTGGCCAGCATCGCCGGCACGCCGGCCCGCGCAAAGTTGAAATGATCGGAACGGAAGTAGAAGCCGTTCTCCGGCGTGACCTCCGGCGAGATCACCCGGCCCTGCTTGCGCAACACGCCGGCAAGCATGTCCTCCAGCTCGGACTGGCCCTTGCCGATCACCGTCATGTCGCGTGCAGGGCCGATGACCGGCAACGCGTCGACGGCGATGTCGGCCACCGTGCGATTCAGCGGGAACACCGGCTTCGCCGCGTAGTACTGCGAACCGAGCAAGCCCGATTCCTCCAGCGTCGGCATGAAGAACAGCACGCTGCGCTCGGGCGGCCGCGCCTGGTGCGCGAACGCGCCGGCGATCTGCAGCAACATGCTCAGACCGGTGCCGTTGTCGATCGCGCCCGCATAGACCTGGTGGCCCTTGCGGGTCGGGTCGGTGCCCAGGTGGTCCCAGTGCGCGGTGTAGACCACCACCTCGTCGGGCTTGTCGCTGCCTTCAACCATCGCCACCACGTTCTTCGACTCGATGTGGCCGATCTTGTTGTGCAGGGTGATCGAGACCGTCGCGTGCAACGGCACCGGCTCGAAGCCCGGCCTCGCCGCGGCCCGTTCGAGTTCAGCGAAATCGAGGCCGGCTGCGGCGAACAGCCGGGTGGCCGCGTCGCGCGTCAGCCAGCCGGCCACCGGCAACCGCGGCGACGGATCGACACTGCCCGGCAGGCTCAGCTGCGGCCCGACCGAACCGTTCTGCAACACGCTCCACGGATAGCCGGCCGCGGCATCGCTGGTGTGCACGATGAAGCAGGCGGCAGCGCCCTGCAGCGCGGCCTCCGCATACTTGTACGGCCAACGGCCGTACCAGGTCATCGCACGGCCGTCGAACAGCTTCGGGTCGCGGCTGGCGAAGCCGGGGTCGTTGACCAGCACGATCACCGTCTTGCCCTTCACGTCGACACCCCGATAGTCGTTCCAGTGCCACGTGGGCGCGTCCGCGCCGTAACCGAGGAACACCACCGGCGAGTCCTTCAGCGCGACCTCGGGTTTCGCCTGCAGGGTCTGCGCCACCATGTCGGTGCGGTACGCCAGCTTCAGCGGCTTGCCGCGAGCGGTGACGTCCAGGGTGACGTCGGTATTCAGCAGCAAGGTGGAATCGGCCGGCACGGTCTGGTACCAGGAGCCGTGGTTGCCCGGCTGCAAACCCATCCGCTTGAACTCAGCCACCAGGAAATCGGTGGTGCGCTGCGCGCCGACCGTGCCGGGCTTGCGCCCGCCGAACGCGTCGGAACTGAGCGCCTTGTCGAAGCGCGCGAAATCGGCGGCGTTGATCGACGGCGCCCGTTCCACCTCCGGTCCCGTTGCCGCCTGCAGCGGAAACGCGATCAGGCCCAGGGCGGCCAGCAAGACGGAACTCCTGATGCGCATCGGAACGCTCCCATCGGTGGAATCGGTCACCTTTGTAACGCGCCCCCACCCGGCTGTCCACGCTGCGGGCCCCGTCCACGATCGCCGGTTACGGGGACAAACACGGAATGCTGCGGCCCCCAGCACTGTGATGTTGCCGCCATCGCAAGGACCGCAGGCCATCATGCGCCGCACGACGCTCAGTTGCGCATGCCGACGCCAAAAAGGCTGACCCGGTTGCGCCCCTCGTGCTTGGCCCGATACAGGGCGCGATCGGCATCGATCATCAGCTGCCGCAACTCATAATCGGAGTCGGCCGCGTTGGCCACGCCGAAGCTGGCCGAGATCGGGATGCCGGGCGCGTCTTTGGCGCCCGAAACGGCGGCGATCGCCGCGCGCATCTGCTCGACCCTCACCAGCACGTTGTCCAGCGTGCATTCGGGCAACAACATGCCGAACTCCTCCCCGCCGAGACGGCCGAACACGTCGGTGGAGCGCAGGTGCGCCTGGCAGGCATCGACCGCGCGCCTGAGCACCCGGTCGCCCACCGCATGTCCATGGGTGTCGTTGACCAGCTTGAAGTGATCCAGGTCGATCAGCACCAGGCAGACATCGCGCGCCGATTTGCGGCAATAACGCAACAGCCGCTCGGCCTCATTGACGAAGTGCTGCCGGTTGAAGATGCCGGTAAGGCCGTCGCGCCGCGCCAGCCGCATGAAGCGCAATTGCGAACGCTTGATCCGGTATGTCCACAGCGCAATGGATGCCAGCACCAGCAGCAGCAACGCGATGTACAAGCGGCTGGTTTCCACCGCCTTGCTGTCCAGCTCTCCCTGCAGGGTAAGAATCTTGTTCTTCTTGTCGAGCTCATCGATCTGCAGCTTTTTTGCCAGCACCTGCTGCTTGACGATTTGATAAGCGAGTGCTTTCGCGCTGAGCCGACTCAGGTAGCCATCGTGGGCTACGACGTATTTTTCAAGGTTTGCCATGGCACCATGGCTGTTGCCTACTTTCTTGTCGACTTCGTAAAGCACTTGATAGGCGTTGGCCGTCGATTCCGAATACAGCCTGTTGGCATTTGTCGCCAAGGCATCATTGGCAAATTTCGCTGCCAAGGCGAGATCGCCACTCTTCTGGTAAGCCCTGGCCAACGTAGCCTCGAACTGGGAAATCTGGGGCGGAAAGCCTGCACGCAACACCTTGGGATAGCTCCCTTGCAGCACATGGATCGCCGACTCAGGGCGACCCTGCCGCATCTCGAAGCTCGCCAGCAAATACTGGAAACTGAGGGAGAAAAGCGTATTGCCTGCCTTGCCGCATGCTTCCGCACCCTCGTGAAGTTGATCGACGGACAGCTGTGCGCCGCCACTTTCAAACAACGCATCCGACCTGTAGAACCAGCCTCGGCATGCATTTGGTGCGTCGGTACTTTCCTTGATTATTTGATCGGCATAGCGAACGGACGCATCGTATTGGCCCGCCTCCTTGTACAACTGCGCCGCGACACCGAGCCCTTGCATGCGGACGCCGTTTTCCTTCATGGTCGGCAGTTGGTCCAGCAATGGATTGAGCCTGGTGAAAGCCTCCTCGTATCGGGATTCGGCCACCAAGAGGTCAATCACCGTGGCACCGGCACGAAAAGCCAGAACGGGGTCCGCAGTTTGATCGGCAATCGCTGTCAACGACGGCAGGGCTTCGTCGTAGTTGCCTGCAAAGGCGACCTGTCGGGCCATAAGGTAACGTCGATGCAGCTTCTGCTCGGGTGAGAGCCGCATCGCGACTTGATCAAGTCGGCCCATGAGCTCGTTGAACTCGGCACGATCGGAGGGCTGGGCGCTTTCAGCCTGTCTCAGCAACTGCGCAGGATCGTTGGATGCAGGCACAGTCGCAGCAACTGCACTCGCAACAGACAAGAGCAGAAATGCGCAAGAGGAGAACATCCGTCTGTATCTGCCCACCTGGTTCATGAGCTATCCAGTGGTCACAGGCCCAAGAACGGCAAGTCGTGAAGCCAGACCTTTAATCCCCACCCTTTCTCTTATCATTTTCCTTGTCCTTGTCGTTCTTCTTCTCCTCACCATCTTCGCAGCTGCCGTCACATTCCTCCTGTTCCTCGTCTGGCTTGGCAGGGTTAATCAGGCAACAGAAGGGATCCTGTCCCAGCAACGCCTGCAATCCCTGTTCATCCCTGGCAAGGATCGCCACGCGCAACTCCGGATCAATCTCGGCACTGGACAGCGCAAGCCCCACTTCATCCTGCGATGCATGACGCAATTGCGCGTCCTGTCCCATTCTTTCCAGAAAATCGATCACATCGAACATCGGTCATCCCCCCTTGTCGGGATGATTGAGAGCTGGCGACCCGATGAAGGCCGCATCAATCCGTCTTGCAAGTCTTATCCCCACTACACCCCTACACGTGGCCCACTGCAAGCAGTAAACCTTGGCCCGCCCCAACGAACCGAAAATACACCTTTCCCCGACGGCGCACACAGCGAACCGGTTTTTCCTAGCCAGTCATCGGTAACCCCAGGCCGTCACCGGTTCCGCTGGAGACTCTCCCCAGTGCAAAACCCGTTGCCCGGGATTATCGGCACATTCGGCCCGTCGATCTCGCCCTCAGGCGGATGACGCTTCTGCCACCGAACCTTTCAAATAGCCCCAACCACGACTTGATCTGGCGCTGAAAGCCGCGCCAAACCTTGTGATCGACCTGCGTAGGGTGAACTGGCGACGCCACCATCACATCAGCCCTGCCTGCGTCGACCTGTGGCGGCGTGCAGAACGACAGCTGTTCAATCCGGGCAGGCCGGCAGACAAACGGAAACGGGGGTCACCGCACTCCTTCTGTCGCCACGCCAACAGCGCTCAGGCACGGTTTTTCACGACCGTCGCTCACGTTGATCCGGTTACGACCCTCACGCTTGGCCTGGTACAGCGCGTCGTCGGCAGCCACCAGCAGTTCGCGCAGCTCATAGCCGACATGTGTCGTGGAGGTCACGCCGAAACTGGCGGAAATGGGCACGTCAGGCACCTCGCCACCCTTCGTCGCCGTGGAGATGGCGCGCCGGATCAGTTCGACCCGGGCCAGCACCTGCTGCAGCGTGCAGTCGGGCAGCACGATGCCGAATTCTTCGCCACCGAGTCGACCGAAGATATCGGAGGAACGCAGATGCGCCTGGCAGGCCGTGACGGCGCGCTTGAGTACACGATCACCCACCGCATGACCATGGGTGTCGTTGACGGCCTTGAAATGATCCAGGTCGAGCAGCACCAGGCAGGCCTCGCGCGACGACTTCCTGCAGTACTTCAGCTGCAGCTCGACCTCATTGACGAAATGCTGCCGGTTGTAGATGCCGGTGAGACCGTCACGCCTCGCCAGTTTCATGAAACGCAGCTGCGAACGCTTGATGCGGTAGGTCCAGAAGGCGATGAATGCCAGCACAGTCATCAGCAGAATGATGTACAGCCGGCTTGTTTCAGTCGCCTTCCTGTCGAGAGTCTGTTGCAGCTGCAGGATTTCGTTCCGCTTGCTCAATGTGTCTAACTGCAGTTTTTTAGCTAAGAGTTGCTGCTGGACGATCTGGAAGGCGAGTGCCCTGGTACCCACCTCATCCAGCCAGCCCTTATTTGACGTCATATAGCGCTCATGATGATCAAGAGCGGCCTGCAGGTTTCCCTGTCGCTTGGCAATAAGATAGAGAACGCGCTCGGCAGTACTCATGGATTCCGAATACTTGTTTCCAGCGCTTCGAGCAACAACCTGGAGTGCCGATTGCTTCGATGAAGTGACCTGGCCAGCGCCTAAATATGCCTCAGCCAATAACGCATCAACCTGTGAGAGCAGCCACGAGTAACCGCTTCTCTGTACAGCGTCGTAATTGCTCTTCAAAAGCGTAATTGCCTTCTCAGAATGACCTCGTTGCAATGCCATTCTCGCCAAATACAGGCGAATGCCATTGGCATAAAGATCGTCGCCCACCTTCTGGCAAAGATCTATGCCTTGCTGGAACTGCACGTCAATTCCGTCCAGCCTGCCCGCCTTGTAAAGTGCCGCCAGTTTCGCGTAGCCGGCTTTACATATCCAATCGTTCGGCTGCTGTGTTTCACTGGAAAGCTGGTCAGCATAATTCCAGGCAAGGTCGTATTGCCCCGACTCTTGGTAGAGGAGCGCAGCGACGGTGAGCACCAAGGCACGCGCATCTGGGTCGGAAATTGTATGTAGCTGCGACAGCAGCAAGTTTAAGCGCCGGAATGCATCCTCGTAGCGGGAACGCTCTGCAAGAGAGTTCACCATGAAGGAACCAGTTTTAAAGCGTAAAACTGAGTCCTGCGAATGGTTCAACACCATATCGGCCAACCGATCCGATGTCGCATAGTCGCCCACGTAAGCCGCCTGCCACGCCTGGAGATAATGCAGATACTCCTGCTGCTCGGGCGGCAGCTTCGCAGCCTGCTTGTCGAGGCGCTGCAAGAGTTCCAGGAACCTGTCGTGGTTCTGTGTTCTGCTGCTATCAGCCTCCTTGAGCAGGGAAGCACTTTGGTCAACAGCCGGGAGTACGATCGCATAGGCAGTACTCCCGGATAGTCCGAACAGTAACCACCCCACAATCACCATCCAGCGATTCGTTGCGGACGCGAGCATTGACTTAACCAATCAACTCCGCAGCAGTCAACGCGGCGCGGCTGGTTTCGTCCTCGCGCTCAGGAGTTTCGCCGCCGTCTTCATCCTCCTGCTCTTCCTGCTCCTCGGCGGGCGCGAGCATCGCGCAATGCACCGCAATGCCGAGCAATGCCTCCAATGCCGATGAGTCCTTGGAGAGGATCGCATTCTGCAGAATCGAATCCAGCCCCGTGCTTGCCATTACATGCTCAAGCTCATTGCCCGATGCCCGGCTCAGCTGTGCGTCCTGCCCCATCCGTTCAAGAAATTCGACAACATCCGACATATGCAATTCCCCCGACTGTTGTTGGCTTCGTCAGCGTCCCGGGGAATGCGGCCTCGCTGACGTCTTGCGCCAGCGAGGCCATTCCGACTCAGGCACGCCGCTCTTCGTAGTGTTCATCTTCGTCGTTGATCCCAGGAACCAGCAAGCACCGTACCTGCGCGGGAACCAACAAGCAGCATACATTCTGTGCCCCCACCAGCGCTGTCAATCGTTGCTGATCCCTGGCCAGCACAGCTTGCTTGATATCCTGATCCAGCTGGCTATTGACCAGCATGTGCTGCATCTCCCCGTTCGAAGCGTAGCGCAGATTGGCATCCTGCCCGATGGTTTCCAGGAAATCGATGATATTGGACATGGCGTTCTCTCCTCGAGTGTACGGTTGGTTGGAATACGCAGGCCGCCCGGCCATCGAAACGGGATAAGCCCGTCCGATTACCGGCAACTGCAAGCCTGCGCCAAACCATCCTAGGGACGCCGCCAACGCCAACCTGTCTACCTGCTCACAGAATATCCACTTGGGCCGTAGCCTCCGCCCGATCCAGTTCGGCCAGACGCGCACGGATTTCCGTATTCGGCTGCAGCGGGCCTGCAGGAGGCACGACCACCGTATCCTCCATCTCGACCTTCGCCTGCGGCAGGTCGCGCAGCTTCACCCGCTCGATGCGCGCCTGCTGGATCGGCAAGGTGGCACTGCGGTAGATGGTGATCTCGTGATCGAGCGGGTAGTCGCGCGCCAGCACGTCGACCAGCACCTGCTTGTACGCGGGGCCCGTCGAGAAACGGGCCAGCGACTGATCGCCCACCAGGCCCACTTGCCACAGCACCAGATAGGCGGTCGGGTCGATCCGGCGCCGGTAGAACAGCAGCTGGCTGGCCTCGAAATGCTGGCAGCCGTAACGGCCCGGGTCGATGCCGAGGTCCGCGTAGAGGCAGTCCTCGGCGGAAATGCCCGGCTCCATATGCGCGGGATAGCCCTCGCTGCGGGCTACCTCGATCGACTTGTGCGGTGCCCAGGCGAATACGCCAGGATGACCGTAGAACACCCCGCACACCCGCTTGCCCGCGCGCACCTCGGTGAGGATCGCCTCGACCATCTCACGGTAGGTCTGCATGCGCGATTTGCCTTCGCGGTAATACGGCTGCAGGCTGCGCACGTCCGCATGCATCTTGTTCAGCCACAGCTCGACGATGCCGTCGGAGAGCCCGGCGAACACCACGTCCGCCTGTTCGATATGGCTGCGCGCCAGCGGGCCGAGGTGCGAGCCCAGGGTCATACCTAGGCCCACGCAGACCAGGCTTCCGGGTGAACGTGCTGCATCCATGGTGATCGCTCGTCTTGGCAGGAGGTGAGCGGCATTATTCACCCGCTTTGAACGTCTGCGCCAGTTCAGCGGTTCGAGATCGGATCGGACTTTACCGGGAATGCCTCCATCAGCGGGCGGATCAGGTCCAGCGGCAGCGGGAACACGATGGTCGAGGACTTGCCGTTGTTGGACATGTCGGCCAGCGTCTGCAGGTAGCGCAGCTGCAAAGCCTGCGGCTGCTGCGACAGCATCGCGGCGGCATCGCGCAGTTTCTCGGCAGCCTGCATTTCACCCTCGGCGTGGATCACCTTGGCGCGGCGTTCGCGCTCGGCCTCGGCCTGGCGGGCGATCGCGCGCACCATGGTCTCGTTGAGGTCGACGTCCTTGATCTCCACGTTGGCGACCTTGATGCCCCACGGGTCGGTGGCCTCGTCGAGGATGGTCTGCAAGGTGTGGTTGATCGAATCGCGTTGCGACAGGATCTCGTCCAGCTCGTGCTGGCCCAGCACCGAGCGCAGCCGGGTCTGCGCGAGCTGGCTGGTCGCCTGCAGGAAATTCTCCACCTGCAACACGGACTTGTCGGGTTCCACCACCCGAAAATAGACCACCGCATTCACGCGCACCGAGACGTTGTCGCGCGAGATCACGTCCTGCGGCGGCACGTCCATCACCGTCACGCGCAGGTCGACCCGAATCATCCGCTGCACGAACGGCACCAGCAGCACCAGTCCGGGGCCCTTGGTCCCGGTGTAGCGGCCCAGGGTCAGGATCACTCCGCGCTGGTACTCGGGCAGGATCTTCACCGCGGAGAACAGCAGCAGCGCGCCAAGAATTATCAGTACACCGACGAATCCGAACATGATCATCTCCTGCCTTTCATGAAATGGCCGCGCCGGGTCATGCCGGCTCGACCCGCAACAGCAACCCCTGCCGCGACACCACGCGCACCCGCGCACCGGCCGGCAATGCGGTATCGCAACGCGCGCGCCAGCGTTCGCCGCGCACCATCATCCAGGCCTCACCGCCGGCTTCCACCGGCTCCAGCAGTTCACCGACGTCCATCTGCATCGCCGCATCGCCGGTGACCTGATGGGCGCGGCGCGAACGGAATACCAGCCACACGATCAGCGCCAGCAACCCCGCCGCGCACGCCGCGATACCGGCGATGACGCCGAGATTGACGCCATAACCGGGCACCCCGGTATTCATCAGCATCACCGAGCCCACCACGAACGAGACCAGTCCGCCGGCGCCGAACGCGCCCACGCTGGGATTGACCGCCTCCGCCACCAGCAAACCGACACCCAGCGCCATCAAGGCCAGCCCGGCGTAGTTCACCGGCAGCAGTTGCAACGCGTACAGGCCCACCAACAGGCAGATGCCGCCGGCGATGCCCGGCAACATGGCACCGGGATGCATCGCCTCCAGGGCCAGGCCGAAGATGCCGCCCAGCAGCAGCAGGTAGGCGATGGTCGGATTGGTGATGATCGCCAGGAAGCGCGTGCGCGCACCGGGCGCATACTCGTGCACCGACGCGCCCTTGAGCTGCAGCGTGACGTCGCGATCGCGTACCTGCACCTTGCGCCCGTCCGCCTTGGCCAGCAGGTCGGCCACGTCCGCTGCCACGAAGTCGATCACATGCCGCTGCGCAGCCTCGCTGGCGGTCAGCGTGGCCGCGCCGCGCACTGCCTGTTCGGCCCACTGCGCGTTGCGCCCGCGCAACTGCGCCAGCGAGCGGATATAGGCGATCGCATCGTTCATGACCTTGTGCGATTCGGCGTCGTCGCCTGCTGCCGCCTGGTCTTTCGCAGCGGAACCCGCCGGCGCCGGCTGGTCGCCGGTTTTCGGCAGCGGCATCGGTGTGGTGCCACCCAGCTGCACCGGCGTTGCCGCGCCCAAGTGGGTGGCCGGCGCCATCGCGGCGACCTGCCCGGCATACAGGATGTACGTGCCGGCCGACGCCGCCCGCGCCCCGCCCGGAGCGACATACACCAGCACCGGCACCTCGCTGGACAACATGCTGGTGATGATCTGCCGCATCGAGTCGGCCAGCCCGCCGGGCGTATCCAGCCGCAGCACGATCGCCACCGCGCCATCGGCCACCGCGCGTTTCGAGGCGTCGTCGAAGTACTCCGCGGCGGCCGGGCCGATCGGGCCATCCAGCGTGATCTGCGCCACCATGCCATGGGTCGCCGTGCGGCCGGCAACCACTGGTTCGACGGCAGACGCCGCCTGCACCGGCAACGTCCAAAGGACCGCCACACAGACCAGCCACAGCCAACGCATCATCTCACCGACCTCCGCATGACATCAGCGACGATACCGTCACTGTAACCCGGTCGGCGTTCAAAAACCGATCGCCGACCGGTTCAGCGCAACCAGGATCTGGCCGGTGCACAATGATTCATCGAAAGCCGCCTCCCCATCGCTGCGAGGAACAAGCCATGCCGAAGGTCAATGTCGCCCAGGTTCCCGAGCACCGAGGCTCGGACTATCCGGCGCCTTACGGAGAACCCGTCAGCGGGCGCATCCGACAGGCGCTGGGCCGTGCCGGCGGCCTGACCGATTTCGGCGTCAACCTGACGCACCTGCCGCCGGGCGCGTGGTCGAGCCAGCGCCACTGGCACAGCCGTGAGGAGGAATTCGTCTATGTGCTGGCCGGCGAACTGACCCTGGTCACCGAAGCCGGCGAGCAGTTGCTGCGCGCCGGCGATGGTGCGGCATTTCCGAAAAACGTGCCCGATGGCCACCACATGATCAACCGCGGCAAAGAAACAGCCGTCTATCTCGACATCGGCACCCGCTGCGACGACGACACCTGCCATTACTCGGACATCGACCTGCACCTGAAACCGGGATCCGCCGAATACACGCACAAGGACGGAACAGCATACCGTTGAGTAATCAGTTGCCTCTCTGGGGGCGCCCCGGCGGCGCATTCACGTCGCTTACGCCCATGGTCGGCGTGCTCATGCTGTAGGGCGACGAGGAGCATTTCACCTCGGTATGTGCATTCTCGCGACACGCACCCTGCCCCAAGGTCTTGAGATAGGTCACGTACTCATATTCAGAGAGACGATGATCATGATCCAGGTCGTACTGTCCAAAATTCGCACGCAGACCACTCAGCTCCTTCGGCACCTCGGAGCGGCCGATACTGCCGTCACCATTTTTGTCGACATTGGCGAAGTAAAGCGGGGAATTCTTGGCATTCTCCGGCGTAATGTTCTGTGCCACGGCGAAATCGGAGGTCACCAAACCAGCAGTCATCGAGATCAGGCAAAACGTCACGAACCCGTAATTCTTCATGTAATGATTTCCCTGGCAGACTGAATCCATCGAAAGAGAGCCTGGCTGGACCCTTCGAAAACTGAAAATCGCGGTCCGCCGGTTGCCATGATGGATGATGCGCAACGCACCACACAACTGCCCCGACTCGCGCCCACGGCAATGCGATCGCGATTCTGCGGGGCAGCTGCAAAACACCTTCTGCCTCGATGCCGGATGACCAAGTCAGCCAAGCGACTTCCTCGCTGTCGACGAGAGGCATGCAGCAAGGAACCAAGCGCTTCACCCCGACGGCACCGGCAAGGGCCAGCGTGCAAGCACTTGATAATCCGCCTGGCCGGGAATGCTGTGAACCAGGGCGATCCCATCCATCCGCCATGCCACCGGTTCGATCGGGGTGACTTCCAGCAGTGCCGCATGGCTGTAGGCGACCGTGACATGCGGCGTAAAGCTGCGTGCGACATGGCGGCCCTGCCCGGCCAGCACCAGCGCATGGCGCAGATCCTGCCATAACTGTTGCAGCGGTTCGGGTACGCTCGAGCTGCGCAAGATGCACGGCGGTTGCCGGCCATGGAAGCTGGCCGCCTCATGCAGCACCCAATCAAACGGCACCATGTGCAGCTTGCCCGCGGCAGTCACGGCCGCGTCGACCACATCCTGCCGCAGCAGTGCGTGATCGCCGAGAAAATGCAGCGTGGCGTGATAGCGCGCCGGGTTGACCCAGCGCGCGCGCAGACCAGGATGGCTGGCCTTGAGTGCCTGCGCCGCCTGCGCCAGCCGTGCACGCGTCGCGGCGTCCGGCAGCAACGCGAAGAACAACCGGTGCACTTCGGCAGGCCGGGCATCGGCTGCTCCGAACAGGTCGAGCTGGGGCTGGTCGGAAGGCGTGGGTCGAATGGCCATCGCTGCGGTTCGCAAGCTGGGCGCGCGAGTCTACCCGGCCGTGTCCGCCGGCGCCGGATGCAGGTTCTGCCCGGTCAGCTGCGTGCGGATCGCGCGCAGCTTGGCCTTGATCTTCGCCGCGTTGGCGGGCCCCACGCGCAACAGCAGCTTCTGCCCGGTCGAGCGCGACTCCAGCGCGGGATCGGTATAGACGTAGAACGCCTTCGAGCGCACCAGGGTCGGCGGCTGGGTTGGTTGCGGCGCGGCCAGCAGGTCGTCGATCACCACGATCAGGCGGTCGTTGAAATAGCCCTTCGGGTAGCCCAGTTGCCGGTACGCTTGCTGGAACAGCGGATAGGCGTGCACGTACCAGGCCACCAGCGCCTGCGGGTCGACGGCATCGACGATCTGCATGTACGGCGCATAGCGGGCGTAGTTGCGTTCGCCGAGCATGACGGAGCCAGTGGCCTCATCGACGATGAACGCACCCTTCGGCACACGCGCCGGTAGCGTGAACATAGCCAGTCCATCGTGACGCGGCAGCGCATCGACGGTCGCCACGATGCGCGCGATGACCTGCTGGCGCACCAGTAGCGAGGACAGATCGTTGCCGCCGGCCAGCGCGGCGAGTGCGGCGACCACGCTGGCGTCGCTGTCGTCCAGCGCCGGCAATGCGCTGGTGGAAGCCGTCGCCGGCGCGATTTGCGCCTGTTCGATCGGGTGCTGGATCGGTGCACTGGCGGCACTCGCGGCGGCCGATGCGGATGCAGCGGGTGCGACCGTCGGTGGTGTGTCGGCATGCATCGCCTTGCGTGCCAGGTACGCGCCCGCCACCACGATAGCCAACACCACCACCACCGCCCCGATCCAGCTACCTGTCGATGCCTGTCTGCTCACGATCTCTCCCGTTCTGCCATCGAATGCCTGGTTGGACTTGTCCACGCCCTGTTCGTTCATCCGGCCCGATCGAGTCGGCCTGGCCGCAGCGTACCGACATTGCAGGTAAGCTGGCCATGCTTCCACTTCTCCCAGCGCCTCGCGGCGAATGCCGCTACGCGCTCCCTGCCCACGTTTCATCCCGCTTGCCGATGGCCGGGACGATGCCCTACGGGAGGTGCCCATGCCGGGCTATACCACGCGCGAACTCATGGTCCGCCTCGGCGGCCACGATTACCGCATCCGCGCACTCAGCGATCTGCAGCAATTCGCCGACCCGCACCATCTGGCCAACCGCATTGGCATCTCGTCGGCGCTGTGGAGCCTGTTCGGGCAGGTATGGCCGGCCGGTCGGGTACTGGCCGAGGCGATGGCCACTCACGACATCGTCGGCAAGCGCATCCTGGAACTCGGTTGCGGGCTGGGCCTGTCCAGCCTGGTACTGCAGCAGCGCCGTGCCGACATCACCGCCAGCGACCATCACCCGCTGGCCGAATCGTTCCTGAGCTACAACGCCACGCAGAACCAGCTGGCGGCCATCGTCTATCGCGACCTGCGCTGGGAAGTGCCCGACGTCACGCTGGGGCGCTTCGACCTGATCATCGGCAGCGACATTCTTTACGAAAGCGGCCACGCGGACCTGCTCGCGGCGATGGTCTCGCGCCATGCGCTGCCCGACGCCGAGGTGCTGGTCACCGATCCGGGCCGCGGCAACAGCGCGCCGTTCACCCGCGCGCTGGTCGGCCAGGGCTTCGCCGTCACCGAACTGCGCAGCCGTTTCGACGCAGCCGACGTCGCGCCGTTCCGCGGCCGCCTGCTCAGCTACCGGCGCGGCGCCGTGATGGCGAACGGTATGCCGACGCGGCCCCATTGAGTCGTTTTTGATAACAACCGTGTCACGTGCCCGCAACACGGTTGCTACAAGGATGGATACTGCTCGCCCGCCTTGCCCGCGCGGTACGCACGAGCTCCCGAGAACGCCGTCCGCGCGAGTGATGCCACGCCGCGGAACACGGAGGGAGACCTCATGAAAACCCGATGCGTATTCAGCACACCCGACCTGGCCGCGGCACGCGCCGCGATGGCCGCAGCACGCGCGGCCGGTATCGACGACGCCGACATCTCGCTGGTTGCCCGCGAGGACATCGAGCTGGAAAAGATCCCTGACCATCTGATGCAGGGACGCAATGACTTCTACCCCGCCGCCGTGCGTGGCGGCCTGTGCGGCGGCGGCACCGGCCTGCTGCTCGGACTCATCGCGGTTGCCGTGCCGCCATTGGGCGTGACGCTGGCCGGCGCTGCGGCGATGACCGTCGCCGGCGCCGCGTTCGGCACCTGCATCGGCGAGATGGTCGGCTTCGAGGTGCCGGACGTGGTCAGCCGCAAGTTCAAGGACGAGATCGCAGCCGGTCGCATCCTGGTGGTGATCGACGCCAGCAAGGACAAGCTCGGTGTGGCCGAGCCCGCTGTCGCGCGCACCGGTGCCACGCTGCTGCCGTTCCACGCGCATACCGCGCTGACCTGAGCCGGCTCAGGCTTTCAGCCGGTAGCCGCTGCGAAAGATCCACCACACCGCGGCCAGGCAGGCTGCGAGGAACACCAGGGTCATCCCCACGCTGACGCCCACGCCGACGTCGGCGACGCCGTAGAAGCTCCAGCGGAAGCCACTGATCAGGTAGACCACCGGATTGAACAGGGTGACCTTCTGCCAGATCGGCGGCAGCATGTGGATCGAGTAGAAGCTGCCGCCCAGAAACGTCAACGGCGTCACCACCAGCAGCGGCACCAGCTGCAGCTTCTCGAAGTTGTCCGCCCAGATGCCGATGATGAAGCCGAACAGACTGAAGGTCAGCGCAGTAAGCAGCAGGAACGCCAGCATCCACAGCGGATGCTCGATCTGGAACGGCACGAACAGCCGCGCGGTGACCAGGATGATCAGGCCGAGGATGATCGACTTGCTCGCCGCCGCGCCCACGTAGCCGGCGACGATCTCGAACGGCGACACCGGCGCCGACAGGATCTCGTAGATCGTGCCCACGAACTTCGGAAAGTAGATGCCGAACGAGGCGTTGGAAATGCTCTGCGTCAGCAGCGACAGCATGATCAGGCCCGGCACGATGAAGGCGCCGTAGCTGACCCCGTCGATCCCGTTCATGTGCGAGCCGATCGCCGCACCGAACACCACGAAGTACAGCGAGGTGGAGATCACCGGCGAGACGATGCTCTGCAACAGGGTGCGCCAGGTGCGCGCCATCTCGAAGCGGTAGATGGCGCGGATCGCGTAAATATTCATGTGCGCTCCCTCACCAGGCTGACGAAGATGTCTTCCAGCGAACTCTGGCTGGTCTGGAGGTCCTTGAAGTCGATGCCCGCCTCGCCAAGCCGGCGCAGCAGCACGTCGATGCCGGTGCGCTCGCCTTGGGCGTCGAAGGTATAGACCAGTGCGTTGCCGTCGGCCGACAGCTCCAGCGGATCATCGGCCAGCGCGGCGGGAATGCTTGCCAGCGGGTTCTGCAGGTGCAAGGTCAGCTGCTTGCGGCCGAGCTTGTTCATCAGCTCGGCCTTGTCCTCGACCAGGATCAATTCCCCCTTGTGGATCACCCCGATGCGATCGGCCATCTCCTCGGCTTCCTCGATGTAGTGGGTGGTCAGGATGATGGTGACGCCGGTGGCACGCAGTGCGCGCACCATCGCCCACATGTCGCGGCGCAGCTCCACATCGACGCCGGCGGTGGGCTCGTCCAGGAACAGGATCTGCGGCTCGTGCGACAGCGCCTTGGCGATCATCACGCGACGCTTCATGCCGCCGGACAGGGTGATCAGCTTGCTGTCCTTCTTGTTCCACAGCGAGAGATCCTTCAGCACCTTCTCGATGTGCGCCGGGTTCGCCGGTTTGCCGAACAGCCCGCGGCTGAAACTGACCGTGTTCCACACGGTCTCGAATGCGTCGGTGGTCAGCTCCTGCGGCACCAGGCCGATCTTCGCGCGCGCCGCACGGTAGTCGCGCACCACGTCGTGACCGTCGGCCAGCACCGTGCCCTCACTGGGGTTGACGATGCCGCAAACGATGCTGATCAGAGTGGTCTTGCCGGCGCCGTTGGGGCCCAGCAGGGCAAAGATCTCGCCTCGACGGATCTCCAGATCGATCTTCTTCAGCGCCTGGAATCCGGAGGCATAGGTCTTGCTGAGTTGGCTGACGGCGATGATCGGCTGCACGCGATTTCCTCGGCATGGGGCGGCGGCGGGGAGCGCCGATGGTATGCCCATCCGCGCCGTGGCAGCCAGCCCGACGCCAGCATGCTTGCCGCGACCTTCCCTCGACGACGCAACCGTTGTCTTGCTAAGGTCAAAAGCTCGCCGCTGGAACATGCATGAACTCGATCGAAGTAGCGTTGGCCATGCTGCTGGCCGTGGTCGGCAGTGGCTACCTGGTGCGCATGCTGCCGTTCTCGTTGCCGCTGCCGCTGGTGCAGATCGGGCTGGGCGCGGTGATCGCCGGCGTGTTCAAGCACGGCGTGGCGCTGGACCCGGACATCTTCTTCCTGTTGTTCCTGCCGCCGCTGCTGTTCCTCGACGGCTGGCGCATCCCCAAGGACGGGTTGATGCGCGACCGCGGCGCGATCCTGGCGCTGGCGCTGGGCCTGGTGGTGTTCACCGTGATCGGTGTCGGCTTCCTGATCCACTGGCTGATTCCCGTCATGCCGATGGCGGTGGCGTTCGCACTGGCCGCGATCGTGTCGCCGACCGACCCGGTGGCGGTGTCGTCGATCACCGCGCGCGTGCCGATCCCGAAGCGGCTGATGCACATCCTCGAAGGCGAGTCGCTGCTCAACGACGCGACCGGCCTGGTCTGCTTCCGCTTCGCCGTGGCGGCGGCGGTAACCGGCAGCTTCTCGCTGCTGTCGGCATCGCTGACCTTCCTGTGGGTGGCGCTGGCCGGGCTCGGCGTCGGCGTGCTGTTCACCGTGGCGGTGAGCTTCGCCCAGCGCTGGTTGTCGCGGCACTTCGGCCAGGAGGCCGGCTCGCCAATCCTGATCAGCCTGCTGATCCCGTTCGGTGCGTACCTGCTCGCCGAGCAAGTGCATGCCTCCGGCATCCTCGCCGCGGTCGCGGCGGGCATCACCATGAGCTACGTCGAACTCAGCGGCCGCCTGCTGGCGACCACGCGGGTGCAGCGCACGGCGGTGTGGAACACCGTACAGTTCGCCTTGAACGGCATGATGTTCGTGCTGCTGGGCGAGCAGCTGCCCGCCAGCCTGCAGGACGCGATGGCATCGGTGGCGCAGAGCGGCCATCGCAATCCGTGGTGGCTGCTGGTGTACGCGCTGGCGATCAACATCGGCCTGGCACTGCTGCGCCTTGCCTGGGTCTGGATCTCGCTGCGCTTGAACGTGCTGAAGGCGCAGCACCGTGGCGACCCGGTGAGCAAGCTGCACTGGCGACTGCTGCTGGCCACCTCGCTGGCCGGCGTGCGCGGCGCGATCACGCTGGCCGGCGTGATGACGCTGCCGCTGCTGCTGCCGGACGGCACGCCCTTCCCCGCGCGCGAGCTGGCGATCTTCCTCGCCACGGCGGTGATCCTGCTGTCGCTGCTGGCTGCCAGCATCGGCCTGCCGCCGTTGCTGAAAGGTCTGGAATTGCCGCCGGAACCGGCTGTTCAGCGGGAAGAAAACCTGGCCCGCCGGGCCGCCGCGACGGCGGCGATCGCCGCCGTCGAAAAGAGTCAGCACGAATTGCTGGAAAAGGCTCCGGCCAGCGACGTCGATACCTATACCAGCGCGGCCACCCGGGTGATCGCGCTGTACCAGCATTGGCTGGACGAGGACGACTCCAGCGAGGACGAGGCGCGGCAACTGCGCAAGGCCGACGTGGCCGAACGCGAATTGCGCCTGGCCGCGCTGCAGGGCCAGCGCGAGGCGATCTTCGAACTGGCGCGCCACCATCACGTCTCCGACGAGGTTTCGCGCCGGCTGGTACGCGAAATCGATCTTCAGGAAGCGCGCTACCGATAGCCGCAAGCAGTGCAGTATCTTGCCGGGGGGCCCTTGCCTTGTTCGCACCATGCATCTAACCAACGGAGTCAGCCCATGCGCATGTTCCGCCGACTGCTGATGGTTGCGCTGGTGGCTACTGCGCTGCCGACGGCGGCCGCCACCTTGCCGAATCAGCCCGTACCGTCGCTCGATATCAATCGCTACGCCGGCCAGTGGCACGAGATAGCGCGGCTGCCGATGTACTTCGAACGCAAGTGCCTGGACGCCGTGATCGCCACCTACACGCCGAACCCCGACGGCACGGTCCGGGTCCACAACACCTGTCGCACCGACAAGGGCCGGATGTCCGTCGAGGGAGTCGCGCGGATCAGAGACAACCAGCCCGCGGCGCTCGAAGTGCGTTTCGCGCCCGCCTGGCTGACCTGGCTACCGATGGCATGGGCCGACTACTGGGTGATCGAGGTGGATGCCGACTACCGGTGGGCCGTGATCGGCAGCCCCGAGCGCAAGCATCTATGGATACTCTCGCGCCAGCCCACGATGGATCGCGCACTGTTCCTGACCCTCAAGGAGCATTCGCGCCAGCGCGGCTACCAGGTCGACCAGCTGATCATGACCGCACCGCTGGATTGACCGCCAGGGCGCGCGACGAAAATCTCCGAACGAACCCGACGCCTCAGTCGACCGGAAAGATCGCTGCCGGCGCCAGCCCGAGTCCCAGACCAACGATCAGACGCAAACGCGCCTTGAGCGGCTGCAGGTTGCCCACCGGCAACAGGCCCTGCGCGATCAGGTCGCTCTCGGCTCCCTCGCCGCGGTAGGTGGAGGTCAGCACCGGACCGGCCGCGCAACGGCTGGCAAGCACCACCGGCATGCGCCGGGCCAGCACCCCCAGCACCTTCGCCGCCGCCGGCGGCACATGGCCGCCGCCCATGCCGGCGATTACCAGGCCGTCGGCGTAACGACCCGCCGCCTCGGCGAGACGGCCATCGTCGCCGCTGGCCATGGTCAGCAACTCGACCCGGTGCGACAGTTCACGCGGCCGCCCCAGTATCGGCCCCGCCGGCGCACCCCACAGACGCACGCGTCCCTCGCCGACGACGCCGACCGGGCCGGCATCGGGACTGGCGAATGCCGCGGGGCGACTGGTGTGCACCTTGGTCACCCAGCGCGCCGCGTGAATTTCATCACCGAATACCAGCAACGGCCCCAACGCGGCCGCGGCGGCCTGCGCGGCCACCGTGATCGCCGCAGCGAGATTGGCCGGGCCATCCGAGCCGGCGACCACGCCCGGACGCATCGCACCGGTCAGCACTACCGGCAACCGCGCGCCGCACATCAGCGCGAACAGGTAGGCGGTTTCCTCCAGTGTGTCGGTGCCCTGGCTGATCACCACACCGTCCGGCGGCTGCGCGCCGGCCGCGAGCGCCTCGACACGCTCCACCAGTTGCAATACGTCGGCCAGCGACATCGCGCGGCTCGGCACGGTGAGCGCGTCGACCGCGACGACTTCGATGCCCGCCGGCAACGTCACCCCCGCCAGCAGTTCGGCGCCACGGCCCGTCGGACGAAAACGGCCAGCCTCGTCGGCGTGACCAGCGATCGTTCCCCCGCACGCAATCAGTGTCACTCGGCGCATGTCCAGCCTTGTCAGTCCAGGTCCACCCGGGTGCACGGCACGATACGGCACCCGGCTTGCAGAAGCGGTCACAGGTAACGCGATTGGCCCGCCTTGTCAAAGGCAACGGACAAGAACGCCGGCCGGGTAAATCTCTCGCGTAGGAGATCGGCTACTTCACGCTGCCCAACGGGCTTGGCGCGCACCCCACCTTCTGCACGGTGTAGCTGACGCCGGCCACACGCCAGCCATCGGCGTTGCGCACCAGGCTGAAACTGTCGACGCCGCAGTGGGACAGTTTGCCGTCGACGTGGAAATCGTACGGCGCCCATACCTGGGCAAGGTTGTCCTGCACCATCACCTGCGCGTCCCAGATGCGCTCGCGGAACGCTTCCTTGTGCTGGCCCAGCGCATCCAGGTAGCCGGTGTCGGGCTCGATCTTCACCGTGCCATCGGGCAGCACCACCACGAAACTGGCGCCGGGCAGAATCAGCCGGCGCGAGGCGTCCACGTCATGCTTCGCCATCGCCGCGAACAGCGCATCCACCGCGCCGAGCGCTTCGCGCTGGGGCGCGCTGAAGGTGTCTTTCGCCTGCACGTTGCCGCCGGCCAGCACGGAGAATGCAGCGGCGGCCAGAGTCGCAAGGGTTGTCGTGCGAAGGTTCATGCAAGGGCCTCATGGTGGTTTTCAGCGGTCATCGCCATCACGTCATCGGCACGCCAGCCCGGCCGGCGTGCTGTACTGGTTTCGCGGCCGGTGCCCGCAACAACTCGGCCGTATCGAGCAACTGCACGCCGGACACCTGGGCCAGGTGTCCGCGCAGCCAGTAGCCATGTTCGGCGCCCACGATCACCACGATGCGCTTGCCCGGGTTCTCTTTCGCCGCCTGCAGGATGACGCCGAGAAACTGGCGGTTCCAGCGTTCCCAGCCGACGCGTTCGCCGTCGCCGACCATCGCCTGCTGCAGCTCATGCTTGGCGCGCAACACCGAATCGGTCACCGCATCGTTGACCCGTGCCGGCGATGTCCAGTACGTCTGCAGGCCGATATAGGCGCCGTCGCTGTAGCGCGAGAACGCCTCGGCCTGTTCCGGTGCCCGCACGCTGAAGTCGTGGCCGGCCTCGATGTACGGCTTGAGGATGTCGCTGTAGGTGGGCTCGGCCGGCTCCATCGCATACACGCGATAGTGATGACGGTCGATCAACGGATAGACGACGTCGGGATATTCCTGCTTGGTCGTTTCCGCTGGGCGCAGCTTCAGATCGTCCGGCTGCAGTTCGACGCACAGCACATCGGGCTGCAACTGCTCGATGGCACGGCCCAGTGTCTCGAATGAATAGGCCGGCGTGGTCGCATGCAGTTGGTGCAGCGTGGCGAGCACGGCCACCTGGGTCGGCGGAACCTTCGCCGCCGCCCATGCCGGCAACGCCATGGCCAGGACCAGCAGGACCCGCCTGAGCATCGGCGCGGTGAACACGCCCAGGTGGAGATGGGCCGTGCGGGTGGTCCGGAGGAAGCGATGGGGCAGCAACATGGTGTCCGGGTGCGGCAAGGGAGGCCGTGGCACTGTAACCGCGCCGCCACGCTGCGCCAACGTCGGCGGCGGATTTTCCAGTCGGCGCGCGGTGGTCAGCAGCCCGGCGTCATGCCTTGGCTATCCATGCCAGACGGATGGCCGGAGGCCATGCGGCGGCGAAAGATTGCAGCACGCCCGGGCGAGGGCCGGCATGGCGTCGAGAAGGTGCCCGTAGACCTTCTCTGCGCAGAATCAGGATAGGCTGCAAATCAGCGCTTCCGCCATGGCAAAAAACCACCACCTTGCGTGGGCACGAATGAACCAACCGCTTTCCCCGATCGAATCCGGCACGGGCCTCCCGTTCGGCAATGTGATGGATCTGCTGCTCGACGCAATCTGTGTGGTGGATGCCCGGGGCCACTACGTTTTCGTCAGTGCCGCCTTCGAACGCATCTTCGGCTACACGCCGGAAGAGGTCATCGGTCGGCCGATGATCGAGCTGGTCCACCCCGACGATCGCGAACGCACCCTGCAGGCGGCGAACGAGATCATGGCCGGCCAACCCAAGCCGCATTTCCAGAACCGCTATGTGCGCAAGGACGGTCGGGTCATCCACATCATGTGGTCGGCGCGCTGGTCGGAGGCGGACCAGGTGCGGATCGCGGTGGCTCGCGACGTCACCGAACTCAAGCGTGCCGAACTGATGCAGATGGCATTGCACGCCATTTCCGAGGCGGCGCACTCGGCGGAGGATCTGCTGGCGCTGTTCCGGCACATCCACCGGATCGTCGGCAAGCTGCTGCCGGCCAGAAATTTCTTCGTGGCCTTGTACGACGCGAAAAAGGACGAGCTGAGCTTCCCCTACTTCGTCGACGAGTACGACCAGCCACCCCCGACGCAGAGCCTGGACTCCAGCACGCTCAGCAGCGAGGTGATCCGCAGCGGACAGGCGCTGCTGCTGACGCCGGATACCCGGCTGGACCTGCCCGCGCGGGTACGCCCGATCATCGGCCGGGATTCGCTGGACTGGCTCGGTGTGCCGCTCAGCGGACAGCAGGGTGTGATCGGCGCACTGGTGGTTCAGAGTTATTCCGGTGAAGTGCGCTACAGCCAGCAGGACAAGGCGCTGCTGCAGTTCGTCTCCACCCAGATCGCCGCGGCGATCGAGCGCAAGAAGACCGAGACCCGGCTGCAACATCTTGCCCAGCACGACCAGCTCACCGACCTGCCCAACCGCGAACTGTTCCACGACCGCCTGTGCACTGCCCTGGCCAGGGCCCGGCGCGACCAGCAGCGACTGGCGGTGCTGTACCTCGACCTGGACCAGTTCAAACCGGTCAACGACAGTCATGGCCACGACATCGGCGACCTGCTGCTGTGCGAGGCGGCCGCGCGCATCAGCCAGTGCGTGCGCGAGTCCGATACGGTCGGCCGCATCGGCGGCGACGAATTCGTGGTGCTGCTCAACGGCATCGGCCTGCCCGAACACGCCACCGCGGTCGCCGCGAAGATCCATGCCGCATTCGAGCGGCCGTTCGAGCTGGCCGGCCGCCTGCTGCAGGTACCGGCGAGCATCGGCATAGCCATCTATCCCGACCACGGCGAGGACGACAAGCAACTGCTGCGGCATGCCGACGACGCCATGTACGACGCCAAGCGGCAAGGCGGCAACTGTGCGCTGATGACCGCCGTGTCGCCGTAGCCGGCGGCGCCGCGACTTTTCGCTGCATCCGTTGCCCCGTCGGCACCACCCGGTCGCGGCCACCTCGCCGGGCCGCGCGGCGTTTCGACCGCAGGAAAGTGCGGCCGACCACCATTGGCGCATGAATCCACTCTGCTGATAGGCTCAGAATTGCTGCGCGGTCGCCACCGGGGGCTTGTCTTCGGCGTCATGCGGCCAAGCAAGATGTTCCACCCATCCCAGCCAGCCTGACGAGACAATGCGTGGCCTTTGAGATCGAAGAACAACGCATGGATGTCGGCGACCTGCGGCTCGGCATGTTCGTATGCCGACTCGACCGGCCATGGGAGGAAACCCCGTTTCCCCTGCAAGGTGTCGAGCTGGCCGGCGAGGAGGAGCTCGATACGATCCGCGCGCTGTGTCGGTACGTCTATATCGACCTGCGTCGCCGGGTCGTCATCGCGCCGCGGCTGGCGCTGAGTCGCACCAGCCTTTCCGGCACGCGCTTCAGAAGCACGGTCCGCTACGCCGACCAGACCCCGGTCGAGGAGGAGGCGCCGCGGGCGCATGCCGCGCTGGACAACGCCTCCGAGATGGTCGATCGCATCTTCGAGGACGTCGTCAGCGGGCGCCAGTTGTCCGTCGAGCGCGTGGAGCAGGCCGTGCGCCCGCTGGTCGCCAGCGTGCTGCGCAACGCCGACGCGTTCTTCCTGGTCGAGGGCCTGCGCCGGCACGACAGCTATTCCTATGGCCATGCGGTCGGCTGCAGCGCACTGGCCGCGGCGTTCGGGCGGCACATGGGCTTCGCCGAGGAAACCATCCTCAGTCTGGCCGCCGGCGGTCTGCTGATGGATGTCGGCAAGACCCGTGTGCCCGAACCGCTGCTGCAGCACGCGGGTGCGCTCACGCCGGCCGAAACGGACACCGTGCGCACGCATGTCGCCGCGGGTCTGGCGATCGTGGCCGGCTCGGACATAACCAACCAAGACGTGCTGGATATTCTGCGCACGCACCACGAGCGCCACGACGGCAGCGGCTATCCCGACGGACTGGCCGGCAATCTCATCCCGATCACCGGCCGCATGCTCGGCATCATCGACACCTACGATGCGATGGTGAGCCCGCGCCCCTACCGCGCGGCGATTTCCCGGCACCGGGCGCTGCGGCAGATCTACGCCACGCGCAACAAGCTGTTCCAGGCCGAGATGATCGAGCAGTTCCAGGTCTGCCTTGGCGTGTACCCGACCGGCTCGCTGGTCGAGCTGAGCACCGGCGAGGTGGCGGTAGTGATGGCGCAGAACCAGGTGCGCCGGCTGCGCCCGAAGGTGGTCGTCCTGACCACGCCGGACAAGCAGCCCCTGACGGATTTCCGCCCGGCCGACCTGATGATGCACCAGGCCGACGACGACACCGCGATCGACATCACGCGCAGCCTGGCCGTGGGCGACTACGGCATCGACGCCGCCGGTCTTTTCCTGCAATGACCCGCAATCCGATGCCCGCCGCCCGCGTATCCGCCCCTCGAGTGAGGCTGCTCGACGCATGTTGAACCGACAGCCGATATTCGCCGCGATCCGGCAGCAGATCGCGTCCTGCGCCGACGCCGGCGGACGCTTCGCGGTGATGATGCTGCGCGCGCGCGGCCTGCATGAAATCAGCCTGCGCTTCGGCTATGAACAAGGCGAGCAGGCCGGCGAAAAGGCGCACGAGCTGATCGCAAAGTCACTGCGCCCGATCGACCGGGTCTTTCGTGCCGGCGACGACAGCTACGTGATGGTGTTGCCGGACATGCTCAGCCGCAACCACGTCCTGCTGGCGAGCGCGCGCCTGGCGCAGGCCTTCGAGCAGCCGTGGGCGGGCGCCGACTCGCCATGGCAGTTGCGCGCGGTGATGGGCGTGGCGCTGTATCCGGAACACGGGCTGGACGCCGATCTGCTGTGCCGACGCGCCGGCATGGCGCTGGACGAGGCGCAACACCGGCGCGAACCGTGCGTGGTCTACCAGCCGCACGACACCCAGGTGGAGATCTTCTACGAGGAACTGCGCGAGGCGATCGAGGCCAACCGCCTGCAGGTGTTCTTCCAGCCGGTGCACGACCTGCAGGTCGACCGCATTGCCGGCATCGAATCGCTGGCGCGCTGGACCAGCCCGCGTCACGGCGACGTGTCGCCGGCCAGCTTCGTGCCGTTCTCCGAGCAGAGCGACCTGATCTCGGTGCTGACGCGCTGGAGCATCAACGCCACCCTGCGCCACGCGGCACCGCTGTGCGAGGCACATGGACTGAGCTTCGCCATCAATCTTTCGCCGCAGGTGTTCTCCCGACCCGGCGTGGTCGAGCAGTTCATGGGCGCGCTCGACATCTGGGGCGTGGCGCCGACCGCCGTGATCGCCGAGATCACCGAGACTGCGCTGGCCAACGACCTCGAATTGAGCGTGCAGGTGCTGCGCCGGCTACGCGACCTGGGCGTGCGCATCGCCATCGACGACTTCGGCACCGGCTATGCATCGATCGCCTACCTGCGCCGCTTCCCCGCCACCGAACTGAAGATCGACCAGTCGCTGGTGGGCACCATGCGCGACGACCCACATACTTCCCGGCTGGTCAGCGCGATCATCAACATGGCTCACCACATGGACCTCACCACGATCGCCGAAGGCATCGAGGATCAGGCCACGCAGGACCTGCTCACCGGCATGGGCTGCGATTTCGGCCAGGGCTACCATCTGGGCCGCCCGGAGCCGGCGGCGGATTTCGTTAGCCGATTCAACGCCAGCATGGCCACGCCGTGACCCGCGATGTCCACGCCTGAGCCTGCCGCTGGCATCAGCTTTGCGCTGGAACAGGCCGGCAAGCGCTACGGCAAGGTGCGCGCGCTCGACCGAATCAGCCTGACGTTCCCCGCCGGCACCACCACGGCGCTGATCGGCAGCAGCGGCTCGGGCAAGTCCACCGTGCTGCGCCTGCTGCTCGGACTGGAGTGGCCGGACCACGGCCACATCGAAGTCGACGGCCATGCCCTGCAGCGCTGCGACGTGCTGGCGCTGCGCCGGCGGGTCGGCTACGTGATCCAGGATGGCGGCCTGTTCCCGCACCTCACCGCGCTGGGCAACCTGGCCCTGCTGCCGCGTCACCTCGGCTGGAACCGCGAGCGCATCCACCAGCGTGCGGAACAACTCGCCGCGCTGACTCATCTCCCGGTTGGCGTGCTGGAACGCTACCCGGCCGAACTGTCCGGCGGCCAGCGCCAGCGCGTGGCGCTGATGCGCGCACTGATGGCCGACCCCGACGCGTTGCTGCTGGACGAACCGCTTGGTGCGCTCGACCCGGTGGTGCGGCACGAACTGCAGGACGAGCTGAGGCAGATCTTCGACCAGCTCGGCAAGACCGTGATCGTGGTCACCCACGACCTGGCCGAAGCAGCCTGGTTCGCCGAACGGCTGGTGCTGCTGCGCCGGGGCGCCGTGCTGCAGGACGGGACGTTCCGGGACCTGCGCGACCGCCCCGCCGACGCGTTCGTCAGCCGCTTCGTCGCGGCGCAGCGACGCTTGCCGGAGCCCTTGTGATGCGCCGCCTGCTGAGCGCACTGATCCTGTTGCTGGGCACCTGCCTGCTGCCCGCGTCGGCACAGGACACGCCGGTGCGCATCGGCTCCAAGCAGTTCACCGAGTCGGTGATCCTCGGCGAACTGGCGCTGGCCGGTGCACGCGAGGCCGGCGTCGACGCGGTGCATCGGCGCGAACTGGGCGGCACCAGCATCCTGTGGCGCGCCCTGCTCGAAGGCGAGATCGACGCCTATCCCGAGTACACCGGCACGCTCACCCAGGAACTGTTGAAAGGCGTGCCGGCGAACGCGGATATCGCCACCCTGCGCACGCGGCTCCAGCCGCTCGGCATCGGCATCACCGACTCGCTCGGCTTCAGCGACACCTATGCGATCGGCATGCGCGCCGATGAAGCCACGCGGCTGGGCATCAGGAACATTTCCGACCTGCTGCAGCACCCCGGCCTGCGCTTCGGCTTCTCCAACGAGTTCATGGACCGCGGCGACGGCTGGCCCGGCCTGCGCCAGCACTATGGCCTGCCGCAGACGAACGTGAGCGGCCTCGACCACACGCTGTCGTATCGCGCGGTGGCCAGCGGTGCGGTCGATGCGATCGACCTGTACAGCACGGACGCGGAAATCCCCTACTACCACCTGCGCACGCTGCGCGACGACCGCGATTACTTTCCGCGCTACGAGGCGGTCTACTTGTACCGGCTCGCGCTGGAGCAGCGTGCGCCCGCCTTCGTCGGCGTGCTGCACAAGCTCACCGGCAGCATCGACGAGGACGCGATGCGCGCGATGAACGCGCGGGTGAAACTGCGCGGCACGAAGGAAAACATGGTGGCCGCCGATTTCCTCGGCATCCATGCGGACGACCACGACGGCGGACTGTGGCCGCACCTGCTCCAGCGCAGCGCCGAACACGTCAAGCTGGTGGCGGTCTCGCTGGGGCTGGCCATGCTGCTGGCGATCCCGCTGGGCATCCTGGCGGCCCGCCTGCGACGACTGGGCCAGTGGGTGATCGGCCTGACCGGCGTGCTGCAGACGGTGCCGTCGCTGGCGATGTTCGTGTTCATGATCCCGCTGCTCGGCATCGGCACCTGGCCGGCGATCGCCGCACTGTTCCTGTACAGCCTGCTGCCGATCGTGCGCAACACACACGCCGGCCTGGTCGGCATTGCGCCGGAATTGCGCGAATCCGCCGCCGCGCTGGGCCTGCCGCCCGGCGTGCGGCTGCGCCGGGTGGAGCTGCCGCTGGCGATGCGCTCGATCCTGGCCGGCATCAAGACCGCGGCGGTGATCAACGTGGGCACCGCCACGCTGGCGGCATTGATCGGCGCCGGCGGTTACGGCCAGCCGATCCTCACCGGCATCCGGCTGGACGACGTCGGCCTGATCCTGCAGGGCGCGATCCCGGCCGCGGTGCTGGCGTTGCTGGTGCAGGGCCTGTTCGAACTGGTCGAACGCTGGCTGACGCCGCGCGGGTTGCGGCTCGAAGCGCGCCAGTAGGTCCGCGCCGGCTCACGCCTTCTTGAGGAAACAGACCTTCAGCACCAGCCCCTTGATCTTGTCCGAGTTGCCTTCGATGTGCTCGTCGTCGCCGTCGACCAGGCGGATGTTGCGGATCATCGTGCCCTGCTTCAGCGGGATCGATGAACCCTTCACCTTCAGGTCCTTGATCACCGTCACCGTGTCGCCGCTGTTGAGCACGTTGCCGTTGACGTCGCGCACCACCAGCGCGGCATCCGCCGCATGCGCGCCCGCCGCGATCGGCCACTCGTGGCCGCAGTCGGCGCAGACGTAGTTGTCGCCGTCCGGGTAGGTGTTTTCCATCGCGCAGAGCGGGCAGGCGGGGATAGAGGGCATCGGTCGATCCTGGTCGTTCAATCAAGGAGACCGGCGATTATACGGGCGCGCGTCGCGTGCCTTCACGCGGCCGACATCGGCATGGCGTTAAATCTACGCGCACCGTCACGGAGACTCACCATGCAAGCTCACCAGGTTCTCGCCACGATTGTCGTGAGCGACTTCGCTGCCTCCAGCGCCTGGTACGCCCGCCTGTTCGGGCGTGTTCCCGACAACGGCCCGAACGCCTCCTGCGCCGAATGGCAGATCGCGCGGCGCACGCGGATCCAGGTGCTGCCCAGGAATGCACTGGCCGACGCAGGCAAGCGCACCGGCGCGTCGCTGGGCATCATCGTGGACGACCTCGATGAAATCCTGCTCGGCCTGCAGGGTCGGCAGATCGACGCGCCGCCGCCGCAACTGGCCACACACTATGTGCGCTTCGCTCCGGTATGCGACCCGGACGGCAACCTGGTCACTTTCGTGGAGTCGGCAACCGCTTGAGCCGCCAGCCCGGCTATCCTGACAGTCTCTCGTCAGAAGGCGCCCCGATGCACCGTCTACTCTTGTTGTGGCTGGCACTGGCCATATCCGTTCCCGCCGTCGCCGCCACGCCGGAGGAAGCCGCCATGGGCGGACTTCCCCATGTCGCGTTCCCGGCGCCGCATCGCGTGGCCTCCGGGCGATTGCAGGCGGGCGACATCGCCACGCTGAAGCGCGCCGGCATCCGGCAGGTGATCGACCTCAGCGTGGACAGCGAGACGCCCGGTTTCGACGAAGCCGCCGCCATGCGGGCGGCCGGCATCGGCTACCACAACCTGCCGATCCGCGACGCCGGCGACCTGACCCAGGCCAGGGTCGCGCAATTCGACCGCTTGCTGCTCGATGCCGGCGATCAACCGACCCTGGTGCACTGCGCCAGCAGTAACCGGGTCGGCGCGATGATCGCCTTGCGCGCCGCGCTGATCGACGGCCGGTCGACCGAGGCAGCACTGGCCGAAGGTCGCCGCTGGGGCCTGAAGAGTCTGGAACCCGCCGTGCGCGAACGGCTGCAAGCGTGGTCGAGCGACGGAACGGACGCTGCCGCCGCGCCACCCGCACGCTGAAGTCCGACGCTCAAGACACACGCGTTGCCGCCAGATGTGCGAAAGCCGATGTGCAAGTTGGGGTACCATGCGCGCCTGCTTGGCTATCCCACGGCACGGACCTGGATTCGACCCCCGCATCGCCGCCCTCCTCCACGCCGCTACCCGCACGCGCCGTGCTGCTGATGCTGGGCAGCGCCGGTCTGTTTGCCCTGATGGCGGTAACCATCCGCTTTGCCTCCACCCAGTTGCACCCATTCCAGATCACCTTCTTCCGCAGCACCTTCGGCGTGCTGTTCGCGCTGCCGCTGCTGTATGTGCACGGCTGGCAGTTGCTGCGCACACCGCGCCTCGGCTTTTACGTGATGCGCTGCGTGCTCGGCATGGGCGGCATGCTGGCCGGTTTCTGGGCGATCGTGAACCTGCCGCTGGCCGAGGCGGTGGCGCTGTCGTACTCCTCGCCGCTGTTCGTAACGATCGGCGCGGTGCTGTTCCTCGGCGAGGTGGTGCGCATGCGCCGCTGGAGTGCGGTGGTCGCCGGTTTCATCGGCGTGCTGGTGATCGTGCGGCCCGGCAGTGACGCGTTCACTGCCGGCAGCCTGGTCGCCCTGCTGGCGGCGGGGTTGACCGGCGCGGTGACGATCAGCATCAAGTCGCTGACCGGCAGCGAACCGGCCGATCGCATCGTGCTGCTGACCACCCTGCTGTGGGTGCCGCTGTCGCTGCCTGCCGCACTGCCCGTATGGCAATGGCCGCACGCGAACATCTGGCCGTGGCTGGTGCTGTCCGGTGCGCTCGGCACCGGCGGGCATTACTGCTGGACGCGCGCACTGCGCATGGCCGACGCCTCGCTGCTGGCGCCCTTCAGCTATCTGCAGCTGCTGATCGTGGCCGTGCTGGCCTGGTGGATCTTCGGCGAAGGCGTGGATCGCTACACCGTGGCGGGCGCAACCATCATCATCGGCGCCAGCCTGTACATCGCCCACCGCGAACACAGTCTGGCACGCCAACAGCGCCGGCAGGTACCGGCGGCGAACGCCGAACCGTCGATCTGACATCACGAGCCGCGCGGGTCATGCCTCGTCGGGCAGGTCGGGCAGATCCGTCAGGTTGGCCATCTCCGCCAGCATGTCGACCGGCTCGGGCACGGATGGCGCCGCCAGCGGCCAGCGGCCGATCGCCTCGTACCTGGATTCGCCGAAGAAACTGCGGATCAGCGCGAATTCGGACACCCACCAGCGAATCGTCGCGATGGATTCCTCGATCGCGTCGACCGCATGGCCGTGCAGCATGGTGACGTACGGCAGGAAACTGGACACCCCGCTGACCTGCAGGCCCACGCGAGCCTGTGCCGCGGCAATGGCCTTGCGCAGGCTCAACGCCGCCTCGGTGGTGGCGCCGTCCGCGCACAGCACGAACGGAAACTGCCCGTCCCTGGCGCTGAAGCGCATCGCCGAATCCAGGCTGGCGACGAACCCCGGGGCACGCACCTCGCCGGCCGCGGCCAGCAATGCCTCCTCCAGCGGCTGCCGCAACCGTTCGGGCCTGCCCATCGGGCACAGCGTCAGGTGCAGGCTGTCGATGCCGACCGGCGAGCCGCCGACCCGATGCGATTTGCGGAAACGCTCGCCCACGCCGGCGATCTCGGCGCGGGTCGGGCCATCCGGCAGCAACGCAAAAAAATAGTTGATGCCGGCGGCGAGTTCGGATGGGTTCGATAAGGTGGAAATGAGCTGTGCCTCCAAGCCATCACGCCAGTGATCGGTTACATGTGATTCCCACCCCGCCAGGGCCGCGATCGAAACCGAGCCGGCCCGGCCGATGGCACATGAGCTTGCCGTTTGTGGCCGGGCCATTCAAGTACTCGGCTTGTGCGGTGGTCGTCGATTTCGAGCAGCCCCGTTCATGGCCCTGACGAGAGGCCGCTGCGTCCCACGCGCGAATTGCCACGCCGGGCCCACCGAGGAGCAACGTCGTGACTGCCTGCTTCCAGCGCATCACCTCGTGAAGACGCTGCAGCAGGCGGCCGGGTGATCGCTAGCGCAGTTGGCTGTCCTTGCTGCCGCGGCGGTTGTACAGGCCGGAACTGCGCTGCTCCGCATCCTGCGCTTCCTGGCAGGCCACGCACAGGCGCACGCCGGGCACGGCTTTGCGCCGCGCCGCGGGAATCGGCGCATCGCATTCCTCGCAATGGGTCAGACCCGGGCCCTTGCGCAACTGCTGGCGCGCCCGCTGTACCGCATCGTTGACCGTGGCGTCGATCTGATCCTGCACGGCGCCATCGCCTGCCCAACCGGTTGCCATGGCACACCTCCGAGAAAGTTCGATGTGACCCCGGGCGATCAGTGCGACTTGGACCGCAGATCCTTGATATAGCCCAGTTCATCCAATGACTTGGGTTCGCCGGGCGGGAGTTTCAAGCAATCCCGGTACGCCGTCGCCCGCGCGGTGCACAACGAGCATAACCGAAGCGGCGCCGTGCGCCGGCTGCGTCGATTCGTGGCATGGCCAGTCACGGCGGAAGTGCCAGAATGCGATATCCACCTTCGCCCAGGAGAACGCGTCGTGAGTACCGCCCCGTCCGTCCCAACCGACAACGCCGCCCTGCGCAGCGACGACAGCGTCGCCAAGCAGCTGTTCCTGGGCAACATCCTGGAAGAGAACCTGTTCCCGTACCCTGAGATCCGCGCGCGCGACAAGGAAATGCTGGGCGCGATGACCGACGCGATCGACCAGTTCCTCGCCGACAAGGGCGCCGAACTGAAGCAGTACGACCGCGACGCCGAACAGCCGGCCGAGTTCATCCAGGCGTTGCGCGAGATGGGCCTGTTCGGCCTGATCATCCCGGAGGAATTCGGCGGCATGGAGCTGTCCAACGGCGCCTATGCGCGTGTGCTGGGTCAGACCAGCAGCCACGACAGCTCGGTCTCGCTGACCATCGGCGCGCACAGCTCGATCGGCATGAAGGGCGTGCTGCTGTTCGGCAGCGACGAACAGCAGCAGCGCTACCTGCCGAGGCTGGCCACCGGCGAAATGATCGCCGCGTTCTGCCTCACCGAATCCGGCGCCGGCTCCGACGCCGCATCCATCCGCACCAAAGCCGTGCGCAACGACGACGGCAGCTGGACGCTCTCCGGCGAGAAGATCTGGATCACCAACGGCGGCATCGCGGACTTCTACACCGTGTTTGCGCGCACCGACACGCCCGAGGGCAAGATCACCGCGTTCCTCGTCGAGGCCGCGTGGCCCGGCGTCAGCCACGGTCCGCACGAGGACAAGATGGGCATCCGCGCCTCGTCCACCACCACGGTCGCATTCGCCGACGTGCGGGTGCCGCCGGAAAACGTGCTGGGCCCGGTCGGCAAGGGCTTCAAGGTGGCGATGAGCATCTTGAACTCGGGCCGCACCGGCCTGGGCGGCGGCGCGGTCGGCGGCATGCGCTCGCTGATCCGCCTCGCCTGCGCACAGGCCAAGGAGCGCAAGCAGTTCGGCCAGCCGATCGCCGAGTTCGGCCTGGTGCGCGAGAAGATCGCGCAGATGACGGTGGACTGCTTCGCTGCCGAAAGCGCGGTGTGGATGGTCGCGCACCTGATCGACGGCGGCGGCAGCGACTACTCGGTCGAGGCGGCGATGAGCAAGGTGTTCGCCAGCGAGGCGGTGCAGCGCGCCTCCTACGAGGCGCTGCAGATCGCCGCCGGCAACGGCTTCATGCGCGACTTCCCGTACGAGCAGATCACCCGCGACACCCGCATCCTGTCGATCTTCGAAGGCACCAACGAAATCCTGCACCTGTACATCGCGCTGTCGGGCCTGAAGGGCGTGGGCGCGGGCCTGAGCGAGCTGAAGGCCGCCGTGGGCGACATCTTCAACGACCCGATCAAGGGCTTCGGCGTGCTCGGCACGTACACCGGCCGACGCATGCGCGAGGCCACCGGCTACGGCATCGACCGCATCGTGCACGAGCTGTCGCCGCGCCTGCGCAAGGTCGCCGCCACCTACGAGAAGTACACGGTGGAACTGTCCAAGTCCAGCGACGCGCTGCTGCGCCGCTACGGCAAGCAGGTAGCCGACCAGCAGCACGCGCAGAAGCGCCTGGCCGACATCGCGATCGACCTGTTCGTGGGCCTGTGCGTGCTCTCGCGTGCCGACAGCATGGCGAAGCAATTGCACCCCGCCGCCGACGAGGCGATCGGCATCGCCGAGATCTTCGCGAAGCAGGCGCGCCGGCGCATGGCGCGCAACGTGCGCGGCCTGGAGCGCAACGAGGACGCCGCAATCGAACAACTGGCCGGTGCGGTGCTGGCACACGACGGCTACATGTGGGACGTGATTTGAAACCAACCCCGGAGAAACCTGCCATGAGCTTACCCAGCGTCCGCGCCAGCACCGGCGATGCGCCTTACGCGGTCCACTTCACCGACGACCAGGGCAACACCTGGCAAGCCGACGAGCCGATCGAGGAAGGTGGCGCCAACACCGGCCCGGCGCCGCACCGGTTACTGTTGTCGGCGCTCGGCGCGTGCACCGCGATCACGCTGCAGATGTACGCGGCGCGCAAGCAATGGCCGCTGCAGCACGTCGACGTCGAACTCAAGTTCAATCCCGACGGCACGCCCGAGGCAGGCAACGACATCACCCGCGTGATCACTCTGCACGGCGAGCTGGACGACGAGCAACGCGAGCGCCTGCTGCAGATCGCCAACAAGTGCCCGATCCACAAGGTACTGACCGGCGAGGTGCGGATCGCCTCGAGACTTGGCAGCGATTCGCCGTAACGCGCCGAGACCCCGGCACGGCCGCGCCATGGCCGTCTGGAAGGCTGTTCCCCAACCAGGCTTCGGGCCGGAATCACGGCTTTCCGCCCGCCCCATGCTTCACCCTACCTTGACACCATCGCCAGGGTGGGAGTACATGGCCGGCACGTGGCGCTTTCCGGGGAGAGAACGACCATGATCTTGCAGAACGCGGTGTGGGTCATCACGCTGACGGGGATGGGGCTGGTGGCGCTGGGCTTCATCTATGCGATCACCCAGGCCGGCCGGCCGGCCGATGCGGCCGAAACTGCCAAGGCCAACCGAAGTTCCACCACCTTGCGCCGCGGCCTGTTCCTGGCGCTGCTGCTGCTGAGCATCGGGGTCACCTGGGCCAGCCTCCGGCACTTCCCCATCCCGTTGCAGCATGAGCCATTGCAGGCAGCGCAGGTGGTCGACGTGATCGGCCACCAATGGACATGGGATGTCAGCCAGACGCACTTGACGGCGGGCAAACCGGTGGAATTCCGGGTGACCGCCAGCGACGTCAACCATGGCTTCGCGATCTACGCCCCGGACGGCCGCATCGTCATCCAGACCCAGGCGATGCCCGGCTTCACCAACAAGATCCTCTACACGTTCCAGACCCCGGGCACCTACAGGATCATGTGCCTCGAATACTGTGGCGTCGCACACCACGGGATGACGGCCGAACTTGACGTTGCTGCCCCGGGGGACAAGTCATGAGCTCGCTCGAACTCTACCCGCAGGACGAAAAACTGCCGCGCGGCGAACACGCGGCGTTCAACCTGTACATGATCACCGCCTTGCTGCTGTTCGTGCTGATGATGCTGCTCGGCTTGACCATGCGCATGACCCAGGCCGAGTGGGCGCCGGTCCAGGCTGCCATGTTCTACAAGATCATGACCATGCACGGGGCCGGCATGGTCGGCACCATGAGCCTGGCCAGCACCGCAGTGATGTGGTTCTTCCTGCGCAAGTACGTGTCGTTGCACCTGTGGGCGTTCGTGAGCAACTACGTGCTGTTCATGCTGGGTGCGTTATGCATCATCTGGGCGGTATTCATGGGCGGTTTCGCCAGCGCGTGGACCTTCCTCTACCCGCTGCCGGTGCACTCGATGGGCCTGTGGAGCAACGGCGCAGCCGCGATCTTCATGGTCGGCTACCTGCTGATCGGCGTGGGCATGCTGCTGTTCTACCTGGATGCCGCCGCGGCGATCATCCGGCGCTACGGCAACCTCGGCCGCGGGCTGGGGCTGCCGTGGCTGTTCCGCGGCAGTATCGATCCGACCCACCCCAAGGCCGTCGTGGCCGGCACCATGGTGATCATCGCCAACTCGCTCGGCATCCTGGCCGGCGCGGTGGTGCTGGTGATGTGCCTGATCAACGCCTACGACCCCGGGGTCGCGCTCAACGCGCTGGTGGTGAAGAACCTGATCTACTGGTTCGGCCACATGGTGATCAACGCCACCATCTACATGGGCGTGATCGCGGTCTACGAACTGCTGCCGCGCTACACCGGCAAACCCTACGGGATCTCGCGGCCGTTCCTGTGGTCGTGGGCGGTGAGCACCGTGTTCGTGATCATCGTGTTTCCGCATCACCTGCTGATGGATTACGCCGAACCGCGCTGGATGCTGGTGATGGGCCAGGTCATTTCCTATGCGGCCGGCTTCCCGGTGTTCCTGGTCACCGCGTACGGCGTGCTCACCAACATCCACCGCTCCGGAATGCGCTGGAAGATGCCCTCGATGCTGGCCGTGCTGGCGCTGTTCGGCTGGGCCGCAGGCATCGTGCCGGCGATCATCGACGGCACCATCAGCGTCAACCGGGTGATGCACAACACTCAGTGGGTGCCGGGACATTTTCACTTCTACCTGTTGCTCGGCGTGCTGCCGATGATCCTCACCCTGCTCTACCACGTGGTCGGCAGCCGCAAACGGGCACCGGCGGACAGTCGCACGGACAGGCTCGGCCTCGCCCTGTATGTCGTGGGCGGCATCTGCTTCAGCATGGTGTTCCTCTACGCCGGCCACATGAGCGTGGCGCGACGCTTCGCGGCACATCTGCCGGAGTGGGTGCCGTACGACCGGGCCGGCTCGATCGCCGCGATGGTGCTGATCCTGGGCATGCTGCTGTTTGCCACCCGCCTCATCGTCGGTCTGCTGAAGGCGCCGGCCGATGTCGACCCTGCGCACCATACTGGCTAGCACCCTGCTGCTGGTGCTCGGTGGCGCCGTGCTGACGGTCGCCACCGACGGCTTCCATGCCTTCACCAGCGAAACCGCGCGTCGCCTGGCGGTGCAGCGACACCCGCCGATGGTGCCGGCGGTGTCGCTGGAAACCCAGTCCGGCGCGCAGCTGAACCTGGCCGACCTGCGCGGCAAGTGGCTGCTGGTCGACTTCGTCTACACCCGCTGCATCAGCTGGTGTCTGGTGCAAGGCGGCGAGTTCGCGCAATTGCAGGACCGGCTCGCCGAACCGCTGGCACAAGGCCGGCTGCTGCTGCTCAGCATCAGTTTCGATCCCGCGCATGACACGCCGGCGGAACTGGCCGCGTACCAGCAGCGCTTCCACGGCCGCGACGCCGGCTGGCTGGCGGTCCGGCCACTGCGCGCAGGCGACCTGCAACCGTTGCTGCATACCTTCGGTGTCACCGTGGTTCCCGACACGCTCGGCGGCTTCGTGCACAACAGCGCCGTCGCGGTCGTCGATCCACAGGGCCGGCTGGTACAGATCCTCGACATGGGCAACCCCGAGGCCGTTGCCGGGATCATGCGGCGGAATCTCGGGCCATGACCGCCGCGGCGTGGCGCCTTGCCCCGCCCGTCGCCGCGCTGCTGTTCGTGGCCTTGCTGCTGCCGCCGTCGCGGCGCCTGCTGGAAAGCAGCATGACCCTGCAGATGCTGGTGCAGCTCCCGCTGCTGATCAGCACGGGCTACCTGCTGCGCGAGGCCGTGCCGGCAACGCTCGCGGCGGCCATCGCACGCTGGAACCGGCACGGCATCAGCGGCCTGGTGCTGGCCAGCCTGGCCGGCATGTTCTGGATGCTGCCGCGCTCGCTCGATGCGGCGGTGAGCCTGCCGTGGATGGCGTTCGCCAAGTTCGCCAGCGTGCCGTTGCTGATCGGCCTGCCGCTGGGCCTGAGCTGGTCGCACATGGGCTTCATCGTCAGGGGCGTGTTCCTGCTCGAACTGATCGCCACGTTCTTCCGCCTGGGCTGGCTGTACCTGGTCTCGCCGGTGCGCCTGTGCAACAACTACCTGCTCGACGATCAGCAGCGCGCAGGCGAAACCATGCTGGTGATCGGCAGCGTGATCCTGGCCGGCGTGCTGGCCAAACTGTTGTGGGGTCGCTTCAATTCGACCTGAACGGCAGTCGCCACGACGTTGCCGGAACGCGGCCACCATCGGCGGTGAGGCCGGACATCACCATCCGCCTGAACGGTCCCAGCCGCGCGCCGGCGCCCAGGGCAAGTTTGCGCAACACCCGTGCCGGACGACGGTCATCGGTGTACAGCCCGGCCAGCATCTGCGTGGCCAGGTACAGCGGCCGCGTGGCCAGGCGATGTTCGCGTGCATAGCGTTGCAGCAGCGCCGGACTCCAGATCGGCCGCCCCGCGTCCACCGCCGCGCGCAGCTCGCGCGCCAGTGTGGCCTGCCCGAGCAGGCCGAAATTGAAGCCGTGCGCGGTCACCGGGTGCATGCCCACCGCCGCATCGCCGATCAACGCAAAACGCTCGGCCACGAAACGTTTCGCGTACACGCCCACCAGCGGATAGGAACAGCGCGGGCCGGCCATGCGCATCGCGCCCAGCCGCCCCTGGAACCGTTCGGCCAGCGCCGCTTCCAGCGCCGCATCGTCCAGTGCCAGCAAGACCTGCATCTGTTGCGGCCGCAGGGTCAGCACCACCGAGGACGTGTGCGGGTCGTGCAGCGGCAGCAGCGCCAGGGTCTGGCCGACGCCGAACCACTCCCACGCCACCTGCTCGTGCGGCACCTCGTGACGCATGCGCAGCACCAGCATGGTCTTGCCGAAATCGTGCATGCCGGCGGCGATGCCCATCGCACGGCGCGTCTCGGAGAAGCGGCTGTCCGCCGCCACCACCAGTTGCGCACGCAGCGTGTCGCCGTTGCCGAGGTCGACCTCGGCGCCATCGCCGCCGGTGCGTATCGAGCCGACCCGCGCGCCGGTGATGCGCTCGACCTCGGGCAGGGTCATCACTTCGGCATACGCGGCGCGACGGATCGCATGGTTCGACAGCAGCCAACCCAGCTGCGACTTGCCCGCCTCGTCGTGACGGAACATCAGGCCATCGCGATCATTGCCGTCGAGCACCATTGCATCGCGCAGAGTGCCGATCTCCTCCTCGCGCAGCCGCGCCCACAGGCCGAGCTCGCGCATCAGCCGCTGCGAGTGGTGGGTGATCGCGATCTCGCGCCCGTCATCCGCCGGCGCCACCAGTGCGGCCTCTTCCTGCCGCTCCACCAGCGCGATGCGCAAGCCGCTGCCGGCCAGCGACCGCGCGAAACACAGCCCGGTCGGGCCGGCTCCGACGATCACGATATCGAACGACATGGACAGCACGCTCCAGGGGATGACCGCCGTCAAGCTACGGCCCACCACGCGGGCCTGCGTTGACCTTGGTCAGGAAAAACAGTCCGTAACTGCCGCGTCAGCCGCCGCAGCCGCCGCAGCAGATCGACGGCAGCTGCACGACTTGCTTCGGCGCCACCTGCCAGCCGACCTGCCGCAGTACTTCGATCAAGTCCGCCGAGGTCATCGAAGCGGACACCCGTAGCACCAGGCCGCTCATGTCCAGATCGGCCACCGCCGTCGGATCGACATCGAACAGGGCATCCTGCACGACAGCGGGATCGGGGGACGCATCGGTCAGGGCGATATGGAATTCCATCGGGTTTCCTCGTTTTCATGGGCACCGCATGGTGTCGCTGGAACCGATGTTCCGCAGTGCCGGGCGGCGCCGCCTTGACCCCGGTCAAGCGCGGCCCGAGTCGTCGCCCCATGAAGACGACAGGCCCGCGCAGCGAAGGCCCTCAGCGCACGTGCACCCAGTACACCCGCACGCCGTGTTCCCGATCCCCTTCGCGGCGACCCTCGCGTCCGTCGGCGACCACGCCCCACACGCTGTGCATGCCTTCATCGAACAGCCGATCCACGCGCACGTGCTCGCCGACCGGAATGTCGAAGGTGGCCTCCAGCACCATCGTCTTGTCGCGCTCCCAGACGAGCACGGCGGGCTTGTCCGCACCCATGCCCCAGCCGACGTGGATCTGCACGTCCTGCGTGACATGACCGGCCCGGTTGTCCAGCTTCCAGTGCTCGGTCTTGCTCAGCAGCGACTGCAGATCCGGGTCGTTCCAGTCGACGCGGTGGCCCGATTTCGAGGAATTGCGGCGATGGTTCATTGACGAATTTCCGGTGATGCTGCCGTGGAGGCGTTGTCCGCCCGGATACCTCATTCAATGCGCTGTCAGGTTATTCCATTGTGCACGTCTCGGACGTCGACCATCTCGCTGTTCGACCAAAGAATACCCCAGGAAGTCCCCTTTGGCGGCCAGCGCAAATCCGCGCATCGAACATGCAACCTGCCCTGCCTGCCGGTGTCGATATCAAGCATGGCCGTTCGTCGCATGGAAGAAACCCACGCAAGGTGACCCGCATGACTCTCGAGCTCTACGCCCACCCGTTTTCTTCCTATTGCCAGAAGGTGCTGACCGCGCTGTACGAGAACGGCACGCCGTTCGAGCAGCGCATGCTCGCACCGGACGACGCGAAGACCGCCGAAGAATTCGCGACGCTGTGGCCGTTGAAGCGCATGCCCCTGCTGTGCGACGGCAAGCGCACGGTGCTCGAGTCGAGCATCATCATCGAGTATCTCGACCTGCACTATCCCGGCCCGGTACGGCTGATTCCCGCCGACCCCGGCGCCGCACTCGAGGTGCGCCTGCTGGACCGCGTCTTCGACAACTACGTGCAGACGCCGATGCAGAAGATCGTGACCGACCGCCTGCGCGCCGAGGCCGACCGCGACGGCTTCGGCGTGGCCGACGCGCGCAGGATGCTGGACACCGCCTACGCCTGGCTCGACCAGCAGCTCGCCGGGCGTCGCTGGGCTGCCGGCGACGCGTTCAGTCTGGCCGACTGCGCCGCCGCACCGGCGCTGTTCTACGCCGACTGGACGCACCCGATCCCGACATCACGCACCAACGTCACGGCCTACCGGCAACGGCTGCTCGCGCGCCCCTCGTTCGCGCGCGCCGTCGACGAGGCACGGCCATATCGTTCGTACTTCCCGCTCGGCGCACCCGACCGCGACTGAGCGAACCCGAAGGAGACTGCCATGAACCATCCACCCATCGTCACCCGCGAACAATGGCAGGCCGCACGCCGCGCCCTGCTTGTGGAGGAAAAGGCGCACACCCGCGCGCAGGATGCCCTGAGCGCCCGCCGCCGGCGCCTGCCGATGACGCGCGTCGACGACAGCTACACGTTCGGCTCACCCGCGGGCACGCACACGTTCGCCGACCTGTTCGAGGGCCGGCCGCAGCTGATCGTCTACCACAACATGCTGGCGCCGGATTCGGATCACGTCTGCCCCGGCTGCTCGTTCTACTGCGACCAGATCGGCAACCTCGAGCACCTGCACGCGCGCGGCGTCACCTTCGCCGTGGTCTCGCGCGCCAGGGTGTCCGAGATCGAACCCGTCAAGGCGCGGCTCGGCTGGAGCTTCCCCTGGTACTCCTGCCATGGCACCAGTTTTCACGAAGACTTCGTCGCCGCTGAAGACGCACCGTTCGGCCTGTCGGTGTTCTTGCGCGAAGGCGACGGGATCTTCCAGACCTGGTTCACCACCGGCCGCGGCATCGAGCTGCCCACCAACACCTTCGGCCTGCTCGACGTCACCCCGTGGGGCCGCCAGGAAGTCTGGGAGGATTCGCCCGCCGGCTGGCCGCAGCAGCCGACCTGGAGCCAGGTGAAGATCCACGACCAGTATTGATGCCATCGTCTGCGCCGCCGCGACAGCGCGGTTTTGCAGGGTGGGCCGTGCCCGCCCTGCAAAACCGCGACCGACCAATCACTCGGCCGGCAGGGCCACGGCCCGGCGCGCCCGGCGTCCCTTCCACGCATAACCGATGCCCAGCAGCACGAACCACACCGGGCTGGCGATCAGCGCTTCGCGGGTATCCGGCTGCAGGCTCAGCAGCACCAGCACGAACACGAAGAACGCCAGGCAGGCATAGCACATCGCCACGCCGCCGGGCATCTTGTAGATGGACGCCTCATGCAGATGCGGACGCTTGCGCCGGTAAGCGATATAGGCAAACAGGATCAGCGACCACACGAACATGAAGAGCACCGCGGACAGCGTGGTGATCAGGGTGAACGCGGTGATCAGGTCGGGGATCAGGTAGATCAACGCCGCGCCCAGCAGCAGGCAGAAGCAGGAGAACAGCAGGCCCAGCGACGGCACCGCCGCCCGCGACAGCCGCGCGAACGTCTTCGGCGCGTGCTGCTCCTCGGCCAGGCCATAGAGCATGCGGCTGGTGGAGAAGATGCCGCTGTTGGCCGACGAGGTGGCCGAGGTCAGCACCACGAAGTTGATCAGGCTCGCTGCGGCCGGGATGCCGGCCAGCACGAACAGTTCCACGAACGGGCTCTTGCCGGCTTCCACCATGCGCCACGGCGTCACCATCATGATTGCGACCAGGGCCAGCACGTAGAAGATGATGATGCGGATCGGGATCGAGTTGATCGCCTTGGGCAGGTTGCGCTTCGGGTCGGCCGTCTCGGCGGCGGTGGTGCCGACCAGCTCGATGCCGACGAAGGCGAACACCGCGATCTGGAAACCGGCGAAGAAGCCGCTCATTCCCTTCGGGAAGAAGCCGCCGTCATTCCACAGGTTGGCCACGGAAGCCTTGTGCCCGGTCGGCGATTCGAAGCCCCAGGCGACCAGCGCGAAGCCGGTGGCGATCAGCGCGCAGATCGCGATGATCTTGATCAGCGCGAACCAGAACTCCATCTCGCCGAACAGCTTCACCGTCACCAGGTTCAGGCTGAGCAGCAGCAGCACGCACAGCACCGCGGGGATCCACGACGCCAGTCCCGGGAACCAGAATTGCGTGTACGCCGCGATCGCGATCACGTCGGCGATCGCGGTGATGATCCAGCAAAACCAGTAGGTCCAGCCGCAGAAGAAACCAGCCCAGGGTCCGAGCAGGTCGGTGGAGAAGTCGATGAAGGATTTGTACTCGAGGTTGGACAGCAGCAACTCGCCCATCGCCCGCATCACGAAAAACAGCATCACGCCGATGATCAGGTAGACCAGCAGGATCGACGGCCCGGCCAGGCTGATCGTCTTGCCCGAGCCCATGAACAGGCCGGTGCCGATCGCGCCGCCGATGGCGATCAGTTGCAGATGTCGGTTGGAAAGGCTGCGTCGCAGGTGATCCGGTTGTTCCAGCGTTGCGGTCATGCGGCGCGCCTTGGCGAATGGGAAAGTGCCAACATACAGAAAAGCGCACGCCGCATCCACGCCACGCACAACGCACCGACTTTCGTGCCTCGCTAACCCTGTCCGCGCGGCTTCGCCGGCAGGCTGCGGAAGTAGGCGTACAGGGCGCCGACCTCCTCGTCCGTGAGGTACTTGGTCACCCGCACCGGCATGTAGTCGGTCTTCAGTGCCCGACCGCCCGGCGCCACGCCGTCGCGCAGCGCCTTCTTCAGGTCGGCCTCGCTCCAGTTCGCCAGGCCGCTCGGGTCCGGCGTGAGGTTGGCGGCATCGGGCCAGTCCGGCGGCGTGCCGGGAATGTGCCCACCGGAGAAGCCCTTGCCGTGGCAGCCGGCGCAGGCAGTGGCGAGGTAGGCGCCGTAGACGGCGGTGGGACCGGCCACGGGCGGCTCGCTGCGCTGCACGGCGTGGTCGACGATCTCCGCCGACAGCAGCGGCACCTTGCCGGCCACGAACAGCACACGTCCCAACGGGCCGACCCGGTTCGCCGGCGGCGTGCGCTCGACCGCCGGCACGCTGCGCAGATAGGCCAGCAGGTCGCCCATGTCCTGATCGCCGAGGTGGCTGAACTCCTGTGCCGGCATGAACAACAACGGGTGCCCGTCCGGCGCCACGCCGTGGCGGATCGCGCGCACCCGGTCCACGTCGGTGAGCTTGCCACCCGCCCCGCCAGGCGTGAGGTTGGTACCCGACAGGCGGGCGAACAGCGGATCGTCGATGAAAGTGGCGCCGCCCAAGTCAGCGCCATGGCAATCCTTGCAACCGCGGATCGCGGCCAGATGGCTGCCTCGTTCGACCGCCGCCGCATCGGCAGGCACCGCCGGCACCGGCGGGTCGATCCGATACACCTTGGCCATGCGCCGCTCGCTCAGCCCATAAGCCGAAAGCAACACCACCACCAGCAGAACCAGCACGACGACCGCCAGGCGGCCGAGCCACTTCCATGCCTTGCGCATAAAACCCCTTCCCCATCTCCCCATGCGGAAGCGCGCAGGCTAGCGCGATGTCCGATGTCGCGCCATCGGAATCCAGGGCCGGTGCCCGGCCGGCAAGCACGCCATCACCGTCACCGTCAGTGGCATGAACTCACGGCACCACCGGTTCAAACTCAGCAAACATTTGCTGGGATTCCGCCAAATTTGCTAGCGGTGTGTAATCGCAGGCAGCACCGAAATCAGCCCAAAGCGCTTGAACGGCTGGATTGCCATGAGCCTGATGGATGGCCTCGGCAGAGCGCCACTCAAATACTTCGACAATCGTGTTGTCGGCCGAACGCATGACATAAGCCGGTTTGTCTGTGACCAAATGTTCGGACCTCAATACTTCGAGGTGCTTCGCTACCGCGGCCAAGAGCTGCTGATCCATGTCAGGCTTTGGTTTGTACGCGACAATCACAAAACGGCCCATCGCGAAATCCTCCAGTACCGCCTGACGCCCAAGCCGTGAATCGGCGTCGGCTTGAATGAATTGTCTGGCCGCGCCTTCATTGCAATGAGTGCAGCCCGATCATGTTGCCTTCGGTATCGGTAACCAACGCAATAAACCCGTACTGGCCAATAGAAAACTTATCTTTGAAAATCTTTCCGCCGCTTCCGGAGGCCCTTTTTGCTTCAGAAGCGCAGTCCGAACAAGTGAAATAGACCAGAGTGCTGTTACCTCCGGATGGGAAGCCCTCCATCTTGACGAGAGCCCCAGGAGCACCTGGTCGCTCCGGCTCAAAAGCAAAGGTCCACATTTCAATGTCCGGGCCCTCCAGCCGCTCCAGGCGAGTTGAGAAAACGGACTCATAAAAGGCCTTGGCTCGATTCATGTCTTGCACATAAATCTCGAACCAGCCGACAGGGTTATTTGCCATGACACATCTCCGAGCTTCGGGAGTCTTGGACAGCGGCCTAACGCCGGAACTATCCCGTCCGCCTCGAACGGATTGTTAGACGCCACTTGTTTTGTCGGCACCGTCTGCTACCGCCTTGACCGCATAATTGTGGCGAAAGATGAGAACTGCCGCGAACACAGAGGCCGCAATGAATATGGCTGCCGCCATAGGGGCAAGATGCCAGATTATGGAGGACAGGCTTGTGGCGAGGCACCCCATGCCTATTGCGGCGAGCCCGACAGCTAAGCCCGAGCCCCGCACACTGCTGAAGTGGCTGTAGGAGTCGCGGCCGTAAAGGCTGTATGCCTCGATGAATTGCCATGCAGCGATCCAAGCGGGTACAGCCAATGATGCGGAATAGAGAGCTAGCCTGAGCGCAGTGCTGTCTACGCCGGTTTGCAACAGAAGTAGAACTATTGCGGTGGAGACGCTCGCGCCACCGATAGCGGAGGCGCGCATGCTGCTGAGATGCGATTCCGTGAGCCGACGCGTAACTGAAGCAATTTCGCTCTCGTAATGTTGATTCATTGGCGACTTTCCATGAAGCCTAACGCTAAGTAGACCCCAAAAGTGGGGTGTTGCACCGAGTATGCAGTTCCATCCTCGACCGTTCAAGCAACGAACTTCTGCGGCAAATCAGACGTTTGCGCTGAAGCGTCGGTACGGGCGTGGATGCGGGAGACCGGTGTTATCCGACGCACTTGAGGGTGTACGAGTTATGCAGGCGAAAGTGAGGGTGTAACGGGAGCAAAAACCCCGCGGTTACCTCGAACCGGTGCGAGCGCGTCAGGGACATGGAGCCGGACTCATGGTCCCGAATCGGAGGCGAACTTGCCCCTGCCTCGGTCCTTCTATGTCCCCAGATTCCACGCCACCTGATTGCGACCCAGGTGCTTGGCCCGATACAGCGCGGCATCGGCGGCGCTGACCAAATGTTCGAAGTTCGCGTCGGTGGCGGCAGCTCCGCCGATGCTGGTGGTGATGTTGATGGGGCGGCCGTCGAACATTGCGGGCTTTGCCGCCACGGCGGCGCGCATGCGTTCGGCCAGGGCGCCGGCTTGCGCGGACTCGATCGCGGGCAATAGCAGCACGAACTCCTCGCCGCCGTAGCGCGCGAACAAGGCGTCGTTCATGAGGCCCATCCTGCGGATCACCTCGACGAAATGGCTGAGCACGGCGTCGCCCGCGGCATGGCCCCAGCTGTCGTTGATCGTCTTGAAATGGTCCAGGTCGAACATCAGCACGCTGCAGGCCTGACCGCGCGCGCGGCAGGCATCGACCAGGCGGGCGCCCGCCTCGATCAGCGCGCTGCGGTTGAGCAGCCCGGTGAGTCCGTCGGTGCGCGCCAGCCGGCGCAGGTCCAGAGTCAGCCGCTCCGCCAGCATCAGGGTGAACCCGGTGCTCAGCAGGAACGAGGACAGGATGCCAAACAGGTAATTCCAGGTGGTAAGCAGCTCGTCGAGCGGGGTGTGCGCGAGCAGCTGCGGAAACAGCACGACCACCGAACGCAGCAGGTAGAAGACCGCGTCGATGATGAAAATCAGGGCGGTGAAGCCGCAGGTGTTGCGCATGTCCCGCGGCGAGCGCCACAGCAGCACCCAGACCATCCACACGTCCCAGACCACGCTGTACGCGCCGAACATCAGCGCCGATACCGTCTGCGACGGCGGCAACAGGTAGACGTGGAGCTGATTGGCGGCGAACAACCCGACCACCGCCAGTGGCCAGCGCCAGCGCAGCGGGTAGCGCAGGTGGATGGCGATGCCCATCAGCATCAGCGCGTTGGCCAGCGCGATCAGGCCGCCGCCCGCGACCGTCGAAAGCAGGCTGCCGTTTTCGTTGAGGCCCTGCGCGAGCGCGGCGGCGGTCAATACCCAGAATGCGCTGGCCCAGATGCGCAGCGCCGGCAGGCCGCGCAGCACCAGTCCGAGCAGGGTGAAACTTATCGAGATGGCGATGCCGATGGCTGCGCCGATAACGCCGAGCGTATAGAGATCGAAGTGCATGCCCATTCCCGTGTGCAGCCCGAAAGTCAGGGTCGGCGTGACGCTTCCATCATGCGCACGCGGGACGTTCGGACTGACACGGCCTGCAAGGTAGCACGCCAGAGCACCCGCCTCCCCGGTTGATGCCATGCCGCGCCGACATCACCACCGCTGCGACCCGTGCATACTCCGCGGGCAGATACCCCACCAGCACCATGAAACCGCGCAGGAGTTTTCCATGAAGGCCCTGACTCCACTCCTGTCCGCACTCGCCATGTTCACCCTCGCGGCGATCGTGCCCGCCACCGCATCCGCACCCACCTCCACGGAGCCCGCCGCCATGCATGCCACCGGCCATTTCGACGTCAAGGTCGCTCCACAGACTCCCGACAATCCGCAGGCCCGGGCTTCGGGTCTCGGGCGGCTGTCGCTGGACAAACAGTTCCACGGCGACCTCGACGCGGTGAGCCAGGGCGAGATGCTGGCCGCGGGCGACGGCACGACATCCGGTGCCTACGTGGCGCTGGAGAAAGTCAGCGGCAAGCTGCACGGTCGCAGCGGCAGCTTCGTGCTGGTACACCGCGCCTTGATGGTCGACGGCACGCCGCAGGAGTGGACCGTGGCGGTGGTGCCCGGTTCCGGCACCGGCGAACTGGCCGGCCTCGCCGGCGCGATGACGATCACCATCGCCGCCGGCAAGCACAGTTACGACCTCGGCTACACCCTGCCCGGCCGCTGAGCGGCCTGACCCGCCCCATGAAATCCCGGGAAGCGCCGCCATGAGCCAGCACACGGAAGCATCCGGCAGCGCCGCGGCGCGGGCGCCTTCCGTGCTGCGCCGGATTCCGGCCGGCATCTGGGCGCTCGGCATGGTCTCGATGCTGATGGACATCTCCTCGGAGATGATCCACGCGCTGCTGCCGGTGTACCTGGTCGGCGTGCTCGGTGCCTCGGCGCTCGCCGTCGGTTTGATCGAGGGCATCGCCGAATCCACCGCAGCGATCACCAAGGTGTTCTCCGGCGCGCTGTCCGACTGGCTCGGCCGGCGCAAGCTGCTGGTGGCGATCGGCTACGGGCTGGCGGCGTTCACCAAGCCGATCTTTCCGCTGGCGAGCACGCTTGGCTGGGTGGTCACGGCACGCTTCGTGGACCGCATCGGCAAGGGCATCCGCGGCGCGCCGCGCGATGCGCTGATCGCCGACCTGGCGCCGGCCGAACTGCGCGGCGCCTCGTTCGGCCTGCGCCAGTCGCTCGACACCACGGGTGCATTCCTTGGTCCGGCGCTGGCGATCGCGCTGATGTGGCTGACCGCTGACAATATCCCGCTGGTGTTCTGGTTCGCCGTGCTGCCAGCCTTCGCCGCGTTCGCGCTGGTGCTGTTCGGCGTGCACGACGTGCCCGGCGACCGGGAAATGAAGCGGGTGCGCGCGCCGTTGTCACGCGCCGAGCTGGCGCGTCTGCCGCGGCTGTACTGGGGCGTGGTGGCAATCGCCGCGGTGTTCACCCTGGCCCGTTTCAGCGAAGCGTTCCTGGTGCTGCGCGCGCAGGAACTGGGGTTGGGGCTGGTGCTGATCCCGCTGGTGCTGGTGGTGATGAACGTGGTGTATGCGTTGTCGTCCTACCCGGTCGGCGTGCTGGCCGACCGCTTCGACCGCGGCACGCTGCTGGCGCTGGGCGTGTTGGTGCTGATGCTGTCGGACCTGGCGCTGGCCTTCGTCGGCGGGCTGGCCGGGCTGGCGTTGGGCGTGGTGCTGTGGGGCCTGCACATGGGCATGACCCAGGGCCTGCTTGCCGCGATGGTCGCCGACACCGCGCCGGCCAACCTGCGAGGCACCGCGTACGGCATGTTCAACCTGGTGAGCGGATTAGCCTTGCTGGCGGCCAGCGTGGTCGCCGGCGGCTTGTGGGATGCGTTCGGTTCGCGCGCCACCTTCCTCGCCGGCGCGGGCTTCGCGATCGTGGCGCTGCTCGCGCTGATCCCCGTCGCGCGGCGGGTGCGCCGGAACCGGCCGGCGCAGGGCTGACGCCCCCCATCTCCTACGGCTGCCCGGCGAAGCGGCCGTAGGGATTGATCGAGGTGGCGTGCCACCACTGTTTTTCCGGCCCCAGCAGCTGGACCTCGAAATGCAGATGGGGTGCGTCGGCGCTGGCATTGCCGGTGCTGCCGACGAAGCCGAGCAGGTCGCCGCGATGCAGCAGCTGGCCCTCGGCCAGGCCGGGCGCATAGCCGTCCAGATGCGCGTAGTAGTACACGACCTGCTGCTGCGGATCGAACTGGTAGACGGTGAGCCCGCCCGGCTTGCTGGTGAACAGCTTGACCACCCTGCCGTCGTTCACCGCAACCACCGGCGTGCCGCGCGGCGCCATGATGTCGATCGCATCGTGCACCCGGCCTTCGCCGCGAGCCTGGGTGAAGGTGTCGGCGAGATCGGCGGGCGCGACACCAGCGACGGGAATGAGCAGCCCGTACACGGCCGTCGTGGACGCCGCTGCAGGCGTCGCCGGCACACTGAATGCCGACGCAACCGTGATGCCGGGCGCCACATCCGGCGACGTCACCGGCGGTGGATCGACCAGCGCCACGCTCGGCGACGACAAGGTGGTGGCAGCGACCGGCGGCAGCGGCGTGGGCGGCGTGGCAGCCATGGACGGCCGGGCCATCGCGACGTCGTGCATGGTGTCGACGCTGCCCAAGCCGGCGCTTGTCATGTCGCTGCGCCTGGTCAGGTAGAACAGCGCGGCCACGCCGCACAGCACGCCCAGCAGGAAGAGGAAAAGCCGGTTCATGTCATTCCTGCAAGGTGGCCGTCATGCCCGGCTTCACTGCCTGCGACAACGCCAGCGCACTCCAGTTGGTCAGGCGGATGCAACCATGCGACTCGGTCTTGCCGACCTTCGACGGTTCCGGCGTGCCATGGATGCCGTAGTGATCCTTGGACAGGTCCACCCATACCACGCCAACCGGGTTGTTCGGGCCGGCCGCAAGCGTGGTCTTGGCATCCTTCGCCTTGGCATCCCAGAACAGCTTCGGGTTGTAGTGGAACACCGGGTTCTTGCCCACGCCCTTGATCTTCCAGTCACCGATCGGCAACGGATCGTGCTCGCTGCCGGTGGATGCGGGGTACTGCGCCACCACCTTGCCGGCTTCATCCAGCAGGGACACGGTGGAATCCGATCTGTCGACCAGTACCTTCGCCACCACCGGCATCGGCGTGGCGGCCTCGACGGCCGGCACCACCAGTTGCTCGCCGGCACGGCCAAAATCCCTGCCCGGGTTGAGCTGCTGCAGCAGGGCCGGACTGGCGTGGAATCTCTCGCCCAAGGCTTCCAGCGACGAGCTGTAGCCGAGTGCATCCAGCTTCGACCGCGCCATCATGCCCGCCGGCAGTGGCCTGAACGGACCGGCCACGTCCGCGACGTCCAGCGTCATGCTTACCAGCACCGGCGCGCTGTCACCGCCGAGCGCCGCCCAGGTTGCCGCATCCATCGTGCCGCTGACCGGCAGCCCGCGACTGGCCTGAAAACCGACGATCGCCTGGCGCATGTTGGAACCGTAGGCGGCATCCAGCTCGCCCGGCGAAAACCGCGCACGGTCCAGCAGAATCTGCGCGCGCAGCACCGCCGCGCCCTTGTCGCCGGCCTGCACCGGGGTCATCAAGGCAGCATCGTTGACCATCTCGGGCGCGAGCGTGGCCGGCATGGCCACGGAAGTGGCGGCGGCCGCCTGCGCGCAGGTGCCAGCTATCGCGCAGCCGAGCATGCGGAGCATGAGGTTTGCAGTTTTCATCGAACACTCTCCCATCGGGATCGTGAGCATGACCATGGCCTTGTGAAGAAAGCGGCCGCAACCTAGGCTGCCGTTCAGCAATGCCTGCGGGCCGGTGTCGACTGGCCTCGCACCCGTTCGCCATCGGAACAGGCAACCCCACAGAGACCGATCACGACGCAGGCCAGCGCCCTCGTTCCCGCCGCCGAATTGGCGAAGCGCAACCGCACGAGATTTCCCAACGAAAGCGACGACTACCGCCGCGCACGCATCGCCCTGCTGGCCGAGGAGATCGAATTGCGCCGGCGCATCGAGCGTGTCGCGCGCTCGCCGATCGAGCGACTGGTCGCATTCAAGCGCGAGTGCGGCGGCACGACCTCAGACGTCAGCCGTGCGCCGCTGCCCTACCCGTCGGGCGGGCGTGCTTCCGCGAGCAAGGTGGGGATGAGTTCCGACACGGTCGGATGGATCGGAACCGTGTGCTGCAGCCGGGTGGCGGTGGCGCCCACGCTCATCATGTCGATGATGCCGTGGATCGCCTCGTCGCCTTCGGCGCCAAGAATCGCAGCGCCGAGGATCGCCTTCGTTTCGGCGTCGACGATCACCTTCATGAAGCCCTGCGTCTCGTCCTTCTCCACCGCGCGGCCGACCCGGCTCATCGGCCGCTTGCCGACCAGGAACGGACGCCCGCGCTTGCGCGCCTCCGCCTCGTTGATGCCGACGCGACCCAGCGGTGGGTCGATATACAGCGCGTAGCCGCTGACGCGCTCGCTGAGCTTGCGGTGCTCGCCATCGAGCAGGTTCGCCGCGACCATCTCGAAGTCGTTGTACGCGGTATGCGTGAACGCGCCGCGGCCGTTGCAGTCACCCAGCGCCCAGATGCCGGGCACGTTCGTGCGCAGCTCGTCGTCGACCGTGATGTAGCCACGCGCATCCGTCGTCACGCCGGCCTGGTCGAGGCCGAGATCACCGGTGTTCGGCACGCGCCCCACCGCCACCAGCACGTGGCTGCAGGCGAGCCGTTCGCCGTCGACCGTCACCGCGAGCGTTTCACCGGCGCCCGCGAACGCGAGATCGGCGACGCCGGTACGGATGTCGATGCCCTCGCCTTGCAGAATTTCGCGCACCGCCGTCGCCACGTCCTCGTCCTCGCGTCCGATCAGCTGCGCGCCTTTTTCCACCACGGTGACGCGGGCGCCGAAGCGACGGTACATCTGCGCGTATTCCAGCCCGATGTAGCTGCCGCCCACGATGAGCAGATGCGCCGGCACGCGGTCCAGGCCCAGGATCGAGGTGTTGGTGAGGTACGGGATGTCATGCAGGCCGGGCATCTCCGGCACCGCAGCGCGGGCGCCGACATTCAGGAAGATCTGCGGCGCGGCGAGCCGTTCGTCACCGACGCGCAGGGTTTGCGCATCCTCGAATTGCGCATGGCCTTCGATCACCGTGCAGCCGTCCATGCCGTCCAGCCAGGTGCGCACGCCGTGGCGCGCGTTCGCGATGACGGTATCGGCGCGCGACTTCACCTTGGCCATGTCGATGCCCACCTCACCCGCCAGCACCACGCCGAAATCGGCCGCGCGACGGGCCACGTGCGCGGCGCGCGCGCTGGCGACCAGGGTCTTGGTCGGCATGCAGCCGGTGTTGACGCAGGTGCCGCCGAACAGCTTGCGCTCGACCAGCGCGACCGACTGGCCGGCCTGGGTCAGCCGGTTCGCCAGCGGCGGGCCGGCCTGACCGGCGCCGACGATGATGGCGTCGAAGCGGCGGCTCACGACGCGGCCGCCGCGAGCGGCAGCGTGCCGGTGATCGACCATGCAGACAGGTGGAGGGTCATGCCGTTACTCCCTGCGCGGATGGGTCACGCGGTGTCCATGGTGCCACCACCGCACATCACGGCCGCGCGAATTCCAGCAGGTCGGCATGGCCCCGCTCCTTGCCGGCGATGCAACAGCCTTTCAGGCGGGTCGCGAAATCGGCCAGCACACGGACCTGGCTCACCTCCGCCTCCGCACACCAGCGCTTCAATTCTTCCAGCAGGGCCTGGGCGTCGCGGCCGTTGCGCTCGGTCAAGCCAGCGAGTCGTGCGCGGAACTCGCATACGGTGGACAGGCGCAAACGCTGGTACAGAAACGCAGCAAGCTCCCGGCGCGACGCCGGATCCAGCCAGCGGCCCCCACTTGCCAGTCCCCGCCGCAATCGGCGCGACAGCCGCCCATCGTCGAGGCCTTCCGCGCGCAAGGTCGGGGTGATGACGCCGACGACGTAGTCCTGCAGGATGCGGCACCGCTGCGCCAGCAACGCCCGGACCGTTTCCACATCCGGCTGCTGCACGTGGGTACGGAAGTCCAGCACCGGCGCAAGCCGCCGTACCTGCGCGAGACCCAGCCGGCGCAGCAGGCAGATCAGCATCCAGCCGCCATCGAATTCGAACCTGCGCTGCGAGAACTTCGCCGAACTGGGAAACGCATGGTGGTTGTTGTGCAGTTCCTCGCCGCCCACGATCAGCCCCCACGGCACCAGGTTGGTCGAGGTGTCGGCCGTCTCGAAGTTGCGGTAGCCGCACCAGTGCCCGAGGCCGTTGACGACACCGGCGGCCCAGAACGGGATCCACGCCATCTGCAACGCCCAGATCGCGATGCCGACCACGCCGAACAGGGCAAGGCTGATCATCGCCAGCAGGGTCGGCCCCGCTGCCGACCAGCGCGCATAGAGATGGCGTTCGATCCAGTCGTCGGGCGCACCGACGCCATAGGTCGCCAGGTCGCCCGCATTCGCGGCGGCCTTCTGGTAAAGATCCACGCCGCCCCACAGGACCGCACGGATGCCATACACCCGCGGGCTGTGCGGATCCTCGGCGGTCTCGCATTTCGCGTGATGCTTGCGATGCACCGCGATCCATTGCCGGGTCACCATGCCCGTCGTCAGCCAGCACCAGAAACGGAAAATATGGGCGACGGCCGGATGGAAATCGACGCCGCGGTGCGCCTGGCTGCGATGCAGGTACAAGGTGACCGTGGTGATCGTCGCCTGCGTCATGACCACGAAGTAGATCAGCCAGGCAACCCACGATGCCTGGGTCAGTCCGCGTGCCGCATAGGAAAGCAGGTCCGACATGGATCCCTTCGAAACCGCCCGCGCCGGGCGGAGCCGCATGGTTCCCTTCTTGTAACGCGCACCACCGAACGCGACCGGAAAATTTCCGTGAAGCCGCCGTCCTTTTCGTCGAGGCAAGGCGTCGTGGACTCGGTCGCCGGAGATGCGCACTTGCGACAGGAGCGGAGGTCACCAAGACGATCAACGACCGCCATCCTCCTGGTCCCGACCATCGGGCGGCACGTCAAACCTGTAAGCCGTGTTTCCCGCCGAGGCCCGCTTGCCGAACTCCAGGGCGAAAGCCGTGAGGCGGCCATAAGGCGCGAGCGGGATGGTTTCGCGGAAGGCCAGATGCTCGACGAGGCAGAACAGCGACACTTCCAGCATGCTGAGATCGCGCGGCGGCAGCGCGTCGATGACCGACGGCAGCCTTTCGTCGAGCCACGCCAGGGCATTGCGCAACCCCGCAGCCGCCTTGACGAAGTAGACGCTGTCCGCCGGAAGTTTCGCGATCTGCGTACCGAAGCCGAGCTGCACCTGCGCCTGCATGGCATGCCAGACGAGTTCCTGCGCATTGCGCGCCTTCACGTCACGCACATCCTCGGGCCAGACGATGCGCCGACGCTCCGGCGCGGACTCCGCCAGCACGCGGCAGATGTTTTCGGCGCCGAACACGACCGCATCGCCCTGCGTGAGCACGGGCAACTTGAGCGCGGGATTCCCGGCATAGTCACGCGGATCCAGCGACGCCAGGTCGTAGACCGGAACGAACTCGCAGGCCACGCCAAGCTCCAGCGCGAACACGCGCACCAGACGGGTGAAATGCGAACTGCTGCGGCCGGTGATCCGCAGGGTCGGACTCCTGCCGGCCATTTCACCTTCACGAGACAAGGCACCACCTCATGGGCAAGCGAGCAAACGGGAGTCGGCAGATTACTCCTTCGAATCCGGGCCAGCTCGCCGGGTTCGCTTGACCGCCGCTCTACGGGTTCCCCGCCGAGCGGTCTTGCGCGAAAGCGACGAAACCCTCCACGAACTTGCGCAGCGAGTCATGGGTGCGCGCATCGGCGATGGCGCCGTCGGCATCGAACACGCTGCCCGCGCGCGACACCAGCAGGCGGCCGCCGGCCCACAGTTCCGCACCAAGCGTGCGCAGCACCGGCAGCCAGGCGTTCTGCGACAGAATTGTCCCGAAGCCGCCGGGTGACGCACCCATCAGCGCCACCGGCTTGCCGGCGAACACGCGCGGGATGTCGGCCGGCGGTCGCGTCAGCCAGTCCAGCGCATTCTTGGTCACGCCGGGAATGCTGTTGTTGTATTCGGGCGTGGCGATCAGCAGGCCGTCGGCCGCGGCGATCGCATCCTTGAGCGCCGCGACCCCGGCAGGGATGCCGTGCGCGGCTTCATCGTCGCCGTTGTACAGCGGAAACGCGGCGATCGACATCATCTCCAGCCGGCTGCCGACCGGCATCATCGCGCCCGCGGCACGCAGCAGCGCGGTGTTGAACGAGTCCTTGCGCAGGCTGCCGGAAAACCCCACCAGAACGGTCATGTTCCACCTCCGACACCGTCGCGACGACGGGAGCGGCAAGCATAACGCAGGGAAAACGCGGCCGCGCCACGAGCGGGACTTTCGGCCCGGTCGGGTCCAACGCGCTTCCTCTACCATCGAAGGATTACCGATCCGGAGTTCCCCATGTCACTGCTTCGCCTCGCGATTCTCGCCACCCTCTCGCTCGCGCCCGCATCGGCGTTCGCCGCCGACGAGAAGGACGGCAAGACGTCCAAATGGGACGTCAATGCCGCGCATGGCCCGACCAAGACGGTCAAGTTCACCACCGACGAGGGCACCTGGATCGACCTCGACGTCAGTCCGGACGGCCGCAGCATCGTGTTCGCCCTGCTCGGCGACCTCTACCTGATGCCGATCGAAGGCGGCAGCGCGAAGCGGCTCACCTCGGGCCCGGCCTGGGACGTGCAGCCGCGGTTTTCGCCGGATGGCAGGGAAATCGCGTTCACCTCGGACCGCGGCGGCGGCAACAATCTCTGGCGCATGCCGGTGGGCGGCGGCAGCGCGAGCGCGGTCAGCAAGGAGGATTTCCGCCTGATGAACAACCCGGCGTGGACGCCGGACGGCCAGTACCTGGTCGGTCGCAAGCATTTCACCGGCGAGCGCTCGCTCGGCGCCGGCGAGCTGTGGATGTATCACAAGAGCGGCGGTGCCGGCCTGCAGCTGACCAAGCAGAAGAACGACCAGCAGGATCTGGGCGAACCCGCGCTGAGCCCGGATGGCCATTACGTCTATTACTCCGAAGACGTCAGCGCCGGGCCGTACTTCCAGTACAACAAGAATCCGCATGACGTGATCTACGCGATCAAGCGGCTCGACCGCCGGACCGGCGAGACCGAGACCATCGTGGCGACGCCCGGTGGCGCGGTACGGCCGCAGCCATCGCCGGACGGAAAATCGCTGGCCTTCGTCAAGCGCGTGCGCGACAAGAGCGTGCTGCACCTGGTCGACATCGACACCGGCGACGTGCGCGCGCTGTGGGACGGCCTCTCGCACGACATGCAGGAAGCCTGGGCGATCTTCGGCCCCTACGCGAACTTCGCCTGGACCCCGGATTCGAAAAACCTGGTGATCTGGGCGCAGGGCAAGCTGTGGCGCGTCGATGCCGACCAGGGCACGCCCACCCAAATCCCGTTCAGCGCCGCCATCGAGCAGACCGTGGCGCAACCGCTGCGCTTCGAACAGAAACTCGACCAGGGCAGCTTCGCGCCGAAGATGATCCGCGACGTAGCCACCAGCCCCGACGGCAAGACGCTGGTGTTCCACGCGGTCGGCCACCTGTGGACCAAGGCGCTGCCGGATGGCACGCCGCAGCGGCTGGTCGCCGAAGACGGCCAGTTCGAATACCAGCCTGCGTTCAGCCCGGACGGCCGCAAGCTGCTGTACACGACCTGGTCCGACGCGGCACAGGGAGCACTGGTCGAACGCGATCTCGCCAGCGGCCAGACCCGCACGCTGACCAACAAGCCCGGCTTCTACTACGCCCCGACGTACTCGCGCGACGGCAGCCAGATCGCCTACGCGAAGACCGCCGGCGGCTCGATCAGCGGCAACCTCAATGCAGGCGAAGTCGGCATCTACCTGATGCCGGCGAACGGCGTCATGGCGACGCGGATCGCGAAATCCGGCAGCAACCCGCAGTTCGCCGCCGACGGCCAGCGCGTGTACTTCCTTACCGGCGGCGGCCTCAAGAAAAAGCTGCAAAGCGTGGGCATCCATGGTGAGGAACCGCGTGACGTGTTCGACCTGAAATACGTCGACGCGGTCAGCCTGAGCCCGGACGGCCAGTGGGTCGCGTTCACCGAACTGTTCAACGTCTACGTCGCGCCATTGCCGCAGACCGGCACGGCAATCGAGCTGTCGAAGGACACCAAGGCGATCCCGGTGACCCAGGTCAGCAAGGATGTCGGATCCTACCTGCACTGGTCGGCCGACTCGAAGGCGCTGCACTGGATGGTCGGGCGCGACTACCACTCGCGCGATCTCAAAGACGCGTTCGCCTTCGTGCCCGGCGCGCCGAAACGACTGCCCAAGCCCGGCAGCGAGCGCGGCATCGACGTCGGCCTGAGCCTGCCGATGGACCGCCCGACGGATACCTTCGCGTTCACCGGCGCACGCCTGATCACCATGAAGAACGCGCATTCCGGCGAGCAGGAAGTGATCGAGAACGGCACCCTGATCGTCGAGGGCGACAGCATCCGCGCACTCGGCGCGGCGGGTAGCGTGACGATTCCGGCCAACGCGAAAGTGATCGACGTCACCGGCAAGACCATCGCGCCGGGCTACGTCGACGCGCACGCGCACGCCAACCACTTCTTCACCGGCGTGGTGCCGCAGGCGAACTGGGCGTATTACGCCAACCTCGCGTTCGGCGTGACCACCATGCACGATCCGTCAGCCGCCACCGAAACCGTGTTCTCGCAGGCCGAGCTGCTCAAGTCCGGCGACCTGGTCGGCCCGCGCGTGTTCTCCACCGGCACGATCCTGTACGGCGCGGATGGCGACTTCAAGGCGGTGATCAATTCGCTCGACGACGCCCGCGCCCACCTGCGCCGGATGCAGGCCAACGGCGCGTTCAGCGTGAAGAGCTACAACCAGCCGCGCCGCGAGCAGCACCAGCAGATCAACCAGGCGGCGCGCGAGCTGGGCATGCTGGTGGTCGAGGAAGGCGGCTCCACGCTCAACCACAACCTGCCGATGATCCTCGACGGCGTCACCAGCATCGAGCACAACCTGCCGGTCGCACCGCTGTACGCCGACGTGATCAACCTGTGGAAGCAGACCGACGTGCGCAACACGCCGACCCTGGTGGTGAACTACGGCGGCCTGTCCGGCGAGAACTACTGGTATGCGCGCGACAACGTGTGGGAGGACAGGAAGCTCAACCGCTTCTTCCCGCGCGAAACCCTCGACGCCCGTTCGATCCGCCGCGACACCGCGCCGGAATGGGACTACTACTACAAGACCGTGGGCGCGGCCGCGAAGAAACTGCGCGACGTCGGCGTGAAAATCCAGACCGGCGGCCACGGCCAGCTGCAGGGCCTGTCCGCGAACTGGGAAATCTGGATGCTCGCGCAGAGCGGCTTCAGCAACTGGGAAGCCCTGCGCGCAGCCACCTACGACGGCGCCGACCTGCTCGGCCTGGCCCGCTACATCGGTTCGCTGGAGCCGGGCAAGCGCGCCGACTTCGTCGTGCTCAACGGCAACCCGCTGGAGAGCATCCGCGCCACCGCCGACACCCGCTACGTCGCCGTCAACGGCCGCGTCTTCGACATCGACGCCGACATGGCCGAAGTCGCCGGCAAGGGCCGTCCCGCGCCCGAGTTCTACTGGCAACGCCACCGCGACGGCCGCAGTTTCGGCACCGAGTTCGGACCCACCGCGCAATGCCACTGCCCGAAGTCCGGCACGCTGCACCGGCATTGAGGTCCAGGAGGCCTGCTTGCGATCTCGGGCGCCTCCTCCGGGGCAGATCCGGGGAAGGCGCCAAATCGGCAGTCGCACGCAGCTTCAGCACCGAGATGGGACCGACCCGGAACGGTCGGCGATGCCGGCCGCCACGCCATTCGTCGCGCTGCGCCGCGGCGTCTCTCTACTGCTTCAGAAGACTGTTTTTGCCGCATTTTGGCTCACATAACATCATGTTCATGGATGTTTGCGTACGATGCGCGGACTTCCCTCTACCCCAAGCCCCCGTGTCCGGGAGCTTTACCGCGCGCTTCAGTCGCGCCGCAGAGAGAAGTCATCGAGCGAGGTGATGGGTGCCCAGCACTCTTCGCCCGCACGTCAAGCCGCCGGTGCAGGCCCATGCGCCCGCCACCGCGGAGCCACCATCAAGAAGGAGACACCATGTCCGGCAATCCCACCCAAGCCGTCAGCAAGCCCAGCACCACGTCACGCCTGTTCGGTTCCGGCAAGGGCAAGAGTCTGAGCCGAAGCATGACCAGCGAAACCATCGCCGACGACATCGCAGCGTTCAAGAAATACGGCGGCCGCATCGAGGTCCTGGGCAACACCCCGCTCCACAGCCCTGCCCGGGCCAGTGCAGCCCGCGCCAAGGAAAATCTCCAGACCGCCACCTCCGGCAAGGCTTCTGCGCCGGGCTGACGCCGGCGGCACACGCGGAGCAAACGGGTTCATTGCACTCCGCGGCGGCCACGCCAATGGGTTACGATGCCGCCCCGTCGTCGCACTGCGGCAAGCTGTCGTCGGTTCAGTGCAGCTATTTCAGGAGATCGCCCGTCGTGCCGCATTATTCCGGCCCCCTGCTCACGCGTCCGATCGCCGAGGCGCTGCTGGCCGCGCGCGATGCCGGTGCGGGCGAATGGGCCGGCTCGCTGGATCTGGGCCGCTCGAACGGCACTGCGTCGCTGGAAACGGATGAGTGGCGGTGGCAGGGCCAGCGCTATGCCTATCCGCACAAGCTGAAAGACCGCACGATCCATTACTGGGACGGTGACGAGTTCGCGCCGGTGTCGCGCTATGCCGGCTCGCTGATCAAGCTGGTACCCACCGATTGGGGCGCGCCCACGTTCGAGATCGACGGCATCAAGATGCTGCCCACGTCGAAGGAATCGCCGGTCACGGATGCGCGTCGCAAGGTGGCGCTGGTCGAGCCGCACGGCAAGGTGGTGCTCGATACCTGCGGCGGCCTGGGCTACTTCGCGGCATGCTGCCTGGAAGCCGGCGCCGCGCGCATCCACTCGTTCGAGAAGAACGCCGACGTGCTGTGGCTGCGCACGCTCAACCCGTGGTCGCCGGACCCGGATGCCCCGGCAAGCGGCGGCCGCCTGCAACTGGTCCATGCCGACGTGTCACACGCGATCGCGCAGATCGCCGACGCTTCGGTGGACGCCTTGCTGCACGACCCGCCGCGCTTCGGCATCGCCGGCGAGCTGTATTCGCAGGCGTTCTACGACCAGCTGGCGCGCGTGCTGCGTCACGGTGGCCACCTGTTCCACTACACCGGCAGCCCAAACAAGCTCACCAGCGGCCGCGACGTGCCGCGCGAGGTCGCGAAACGGCTGGAGAAAGCCGGCTTCAAGACGCAGCTGGCACTGGACGGCGTACTGGCGACGCGGCGCTGAAGAGGGCCGACCGGAATGTAGCTCCACGCTGACTGGATTCAAGGCAAAACGGGCGTGATGGGACACTACCCATCACGCCCGTTGGTTGGCGTTTCGTCGAGGCCTCAGAGCCCGACAGCCGAGATACGGGTCGCCCAGTTGCCCAGCGCACCGCGCGTGCCGCCACACTGGAACAGCGGAGCGGTCAGGTATTGGCTCAGGGTGCACGTCTGCGCGATGTACTCCGAAGCGGTCCAGATCGTGTTGCCGTCGGCCGCGGCCGCACCATAGTCGCCCCAGCGCGGCCCAGAGCCGAAGAAGGGGATGCCGGTAAAGCCGTCCCACGGACCGGCACCCGCTGCGGCGACATGGACATCACCGGCACCCAGCTTCGCATCCAGGCTGGCGTAACCGGCACTCGGATGATCGTTGGGGCCAACGACGGTGAACGCGATGACGCCGCGCCCGCTTTGCGTAACGGCCGCCGCGCCGTAGGTCAGATTCGCATCGGGCAGGGCCAGCGTGCCGTTGGCGAAGACGCCGCCGGAGTTCGGACTGATGACGAAGTAGTTGATGCCCGAGCCATGGCTGCCATCAGCCAGCAGGACATCGGTATCCAACGTCCCCCAGAGTTTGCCGTTGGCGTAGCTCACCTGCTGCATGCGCGAGTCGTTCACCGCCATGTCGCGCGGCGCCGAATAGACGATGTTCGGGTAGCCGAGATACGTCGGTGCGCACCCGGTCAAGGCGAAGCAGTCCCGCAGCGGCGTGCTGCCCGGCTTCTGCTTGGCCAGGCTGCTCGGCACGGCATAGGTCTGCACGGTCAGCGGCGAGACGCCCAGCACCAGCGCCGTGGGCGCGGTGTCGATCGCCTGCGTGTTCGACACCGACCACAGCCAGAGCGTGTTGGACGTGCCCGAGTCGTAGAACACCGCGTCCGAACTGAGCAGGTATTCGGTTCCACCCAGCGTGTCGACATACTGTCCGCCGGACGAGATGGCCGGCCAGACCGTGAACGCGGGCGCCGGAATGCTCGGATCGCCACCGTTGAACAGCACCACATTCGGTGAGGCGGCACCCGATGCCAACGCCTGCTTGGAGATGGCGTAGATCTGCGCGCCGTAGAAGCCGTCTTCGAACAACGCGAACTCGTTGGTGGTCAGGAAAATGGCATGGGCGTCAGCGCCGATGTGCGGGTAGTCGCCCAGACAGAACCCACCCGCGCATCCATGATCCGGAGTGCCTTGCGTGCCGTTGTTCTGCACCGGCAGGTGGTAGATGTTCCAGGCACCGGTGGGGTCGGCGGTCTGGCTGACCGCGATGTCCAGGTGATTGCTGCCCGCCAGGGACGAGGTCGTGCCGATGCGGTCGAGCGTCAACACGACCTGGAACCAACGCCGCGTGCCTGCATCGTAGTAACAGGACGGGTCGGTGATGCTGGGGCCGTACGCACCGGTGGTGCGATTGATCGCCGCGGGGTAGCCGTAGAACGTGTTGAGATCGACGGGGCCGACGAGTTCGTTGCCGGATCTGTCATAGATCGCCAATACGTCGTTGACGCTTTCCATGACGAATCCGTTGCCGACGCACAAGCCTTGATCGGGCGGCTCCACCGAGAACTGATTACCACCATTGGCGAAACGCTGGTCGTGGAAGTTGAGGCCGTTGAAGCCGCCGAGAAGCTGGGGGTTCGACTTGGCACGCTTGGCATTTCCCATCCGGTTGCTGCCGGCATGCCCGTGGGCGATGCTGCGGTTCACCACGGGCTGCCCTCCGAGTTCACCGCCATCGCCCGAATCGGCATCCCCGGCGGTCATCGCCGGATCCTGTTCCAGGGTTGTCAGCGGCGCACCCCCAAGCGGCGTGGTCACTGGCACCGTGGTGCCTCCTTTTTGCAGTTTGAGCATCGTCGGCGAGGCGCCCAAGGCGCACGTGGCGAACGCCATGGCCGCTGCCGCAATGAGCAGTCGAGTCTTCATATCATCGGTCTCCCGTTCGTTTGATAGGTGACCGCGTCCCCTGAAGACGCTGATATCGGTTGCGCCGATGAGCGTCCACGCAAGTACGCACATTGACATATGCGCTCGCGTACGATACGCGCGTGCAGAGAAGGCCGCCATAGGCCCACCGGGCCGGGGCTCTCTGGCCAAAAGACCCCCGCTGCCGCTAGACCCCACCGAGCATACCGGCAGCCGACACCGAGGATGGCAGTCTGATCAAAGCCTGAAGCCCCGGGTTTCGGGGACGATGGGGCGACTTGCGCGAAGGCGTGCTCCAGGCCTGTTTTGTCCTCCTGGCCCTTCAGGAAATCGGCGTCCTGCCGATGTCTATATCAGACCCGAAGGATCCATCGATGTCACGACACGTCCGGATGCTCTCTTGCATAACGACGCCACCTGCCGAAAACGGAGACCGCCGACCGGTGCGGCCGTGCCCGCCGGGCGCGTGCCGCAGGCACAAGAATGGGTGTGGCGGGTCTTGCCGCGCCACCGACGCCCGCCTCAGCGGATGACCGACATGATGGCCGACAGAAGCAACCCTACCCGCGCAAGCAACCGTGTCGATTGGAACGATCCCCAATTGCAGAAGTTGCTGGGCAAGATCGAAGGCTGGGACCTGGACAACCGCGAAAGCCAACCGCGGATGGATGTGCAGATCCACGTCGGCTGGAGTGCCGGTGGCGGCAAGATGGCAACGCTGGTGTGGAGACGCGAAAAGGTCATGGTGCTGGAAGCCAACTTCCCGATCCCCACCGGTGAGTATGTGCGCGTGGATACCTTCTTCGGGGACGGCATGCGCAGCGTATGGGGCGTGGTGGTCGAAGGCAGGGCCGGGAGACGCGCCGATGACTGCAGCAACGGCGTGAGCATCTACTGGCTGCACGAGTGCTGATCGTCGGCCACGCTCGCCCCTGATACCTCTTCGGCGCCTGCGGTAATGCCGTCAGCCAATGCGCAATTTGCTCAAAAACAGGCCGTGCTCGCGATCCCCGACGCGGGAACCCTCGCGTCCTTCGACCATCCAGCCCCACACGCTGCGCATGCCGTCCGCATGCTGGCTATCCACGCGTACGTGATCGCCTTGCGGAACCGGAAACCGGGTCACCACCACCATGGTTTGCTCATCCATCGAAACCAGCTGTGCAGGCTTGCTGACGACGGAGTTGGCCGTCCATCCGGAGCTGATGTGGATCTGCACTTCCTGCGGTGAATGGTCGCTGCGGTTGTCGAGCCTCCAGCCGTCGACTTTCTGCAGCAGCGCATCCAGGTCCGGATCACTCCAGTCGACCGTGCCGACCGTGACGCTCGAACGTGACTTGTCGTGGCCCATGTGGCTGACCTCCCGCCGGATAAATACGAATGGACATGCAGGCGTATTCCCGGCGCCAACATACCAGAACTCCCGCCCGGCGGCTGAGCCCGGAAAAGGAAGCCATGGCCATGACGCCTCTTGCCGGGTCAGCGGGAATCAACCAGGACTCCCGAGCCATTGCGGCACCCGTCCGGGCACTTCTGGCGTATAAATCGACTGGCCCGTCAGCCAGAGGAATCTCCCCATGAACGCCTTGTTGAAATTCGCAGCCCTCGCCCTCGTCGGCACCGCCACCCTTGCCTCGCCGGCGTTTGCAGCGCTGAAGGAAGGCACGCAGGCGCCCGACTTTTCCGCGCCGGCCTATCTCGCCGGCCAGCCCTTCACGTTCAAGCTCGCCGACGCCCTGAAGAAAGGGCCCGTGGTGGTGTACTTCTTCCCTGCCGCGCACACGTCGGGCTGCAATCTGGAGGCGCACCTGTTCTCGGAGGCCATCGACCAGTTCAAGGCACAGCACGCCACCGTGATCGGCGTCACCGCCGGGAATATCACGGAGTTGGCGGCCTTCTCGAAGGAAACCGAGCACTGCGGCGGCAAGTTCCCGGTCGCCGCCGACGAAGGCGCAAAGATCGCCAAGGAATACGACGCGCTGCTGCAGATGCGGCCCGGCTGGTCAGACCGCACCTCATACGTGATCGCCCCGTCGGGGAAGATCGTGCACGTTTATTCGAACCTGAACCCGAAGCAGCACGTGCAGGAAACGCTGGACGCGGTGAAAGCGATCGCGAAGTAAAACCCGTGCGCGCCGCCCGCAACGGCGGCGGACGGATCAGGGATGATCTGCGCCGCCGCTGAGCGGGCCGGCCCCGCCTGCTGCGGCATTCCCCGATGCATCGCGACCAGGAACCTGTGTGCGCCTCATGCATCTCGACATGCCTTGCACACCGGGCCGGCTAGCCTGCATCGGAGCAATCCAACGAACCGCATGGACCTGGCAACGGCAACGCGCAACCGCTCCAAGCCCGCGGCCATTTCATCCGAATCGGACAGCAGCCCATGAGTTCTCGTATCGCACCGCGCCGCTCCGTCGTGGCCAATGCCGTCTACGAACTTCTCAATCCGGTTCCGTTCGGCTTCTTCGTCGCCACGCTGATCTTCGACATCATCTATGCCCGCAGCGCCGAGGTGATGTGGGTAAAGGGCGCGGCCTGGCTCGTCACGTTCGGGCTGCTGTTTGCGGTGATCCCGCGACTGATCAACCTGGTGCAGGTCTGGATCACCGGCAGGCGGTACTCCACGACCGCCGACAAGCTGGATTTCTGGCTCAACCTGTTTGCCATCGTCGCGGCGATCTTCAACGCGTTCGTGCACAGCCGCGATGCCTACGCGGTGGTTCCCACCAGCGTCTGGCTTTCGGTCTGCACGGTCATCCTGCTGTCGATCGCCCACGTCGTCATTGCCGCGCAGCGCTCCGCACCGGGGGATGTCATCCATGAATAAGACCGCCTGTCGCAGCGCGCTTACGCTGGCCTTCGTGGTCATCCTGGGTGGATGCAGCGGAAAAGCGAAATTTGAACCGGCGCAGCAGTCGGGCAGCAACCCGCCACTGCCCGCGGCGCAGAACTACCTCGTGCCGCCCATGCAGGTTCCCGCCATGGCCGGCTGGAAGCAGGGCCAGACGCCCACGGTCGCGGCGGGACTGAAGATCGAAAAGATTGCCGGCGACCTGATGCACCCGCGCCAGCTCTACACCCTGCCCAACGGCGACGTGCTGGTGGTGGAGTCCAATAGCCCCGGCACCGAGCCGGTGACGACCCCCAAGCAATTGATTGCCGGCAAGGTCAAGAACCGCTCGGGCAAGGGTGGCAAGGGCGGCAACCGGATCACCCTGCTGCGCAAGAACGACGCCGATGGCACATGGGAGAAGCATGTGTTCGTCGAACACCTGAACTCGCCATTCGGGGTGCAACTGATCGGCGACACCCTTTATGTCGCCAACACCGACGCCATCGTGAAGTTTCCCTACGTGACGGGGGAAACGCAGATCACGGCGCCCGGCGTGGAATTCGCGGACCTGCCGGGCACCATCGACCACCACTGGACCAAGGCCATGGTGGCAAGCCCGGACGGCAAGACGCTGTATGTCGGCGTCGGCTCCAACAGCAACATCACCGAGAACGGGCTGGCCGTGGAATACCGGCGCGCGGCCGTGCTCGCGGTGGACGTGGCCACCGGCGGCAGCCGCATCTACGCGGCAGGCCTGCGCAATCCGACCGGGCTGCAAATCGAGCCGCACACCGGCAAGCTCTGGGCCATCGTCAACGAACGCGACGAGATCGGCGCCGACCTGGTCCCGGACTATCTGACCTCGGTCCAGGAAGGAGGCTTCTACGGCTGGCCCTACAGCTATTATGGCCAACACGTGGACAGCCGCGTCATGCCGCAGCGCCCCGACCTGGTCGGCAAGGCGATCAAGCCTGATTATGCGCTGGGGTCGCATGTCGCCGCGCTCGGGCTGCTGTTCTCCAACGACAACGCCCTCCCGGCCAAGTATCACGGTGGCGCCTTCATCAGCGAGCACGGCAGTTGGGACCGCTCGCCATTGAGCGGGTATCGTGTGACCTTTGTCGCCTTCCAGAACGGCAAGCCGGTCGGCCTGCCCCAGCCCATCGTCACCGGCTTCCACTCGAACGACGAGAGGCAGCTATACGGCGCGCCGGTCGGGCTGGCCGTGGACAAGGATGGCGCGCTGCTGATCGCGGACGATGTCGGCGACGTGGTCTGGCGGGTGACGGCGGCGGACGCGCGATGATGTCGCCGAGGGCGTAGGCACCCTCGCCCAGAGCTGGACGGCTCCTGATTCTGTGGCTGCCGTCCAAAGCCACGTTCGAACCACCTGAAGGACGGGGCGTCATGCGGGAACACGGGGGCAACCTGATCGTCTGTACGGGTATCGCAGGCATGCTGCTCGCAGCCCCGGGACATGCGACGGACACGACCCTGCCTGCGGTGCAGGTCAACGCCATACGAATGGACATCCCGCCATTCGACCTGCCCGCTTCGCTCAGCGTCGTTGCCGTCGCCCCGGCCGATGCCGGCCTGCCCGGCGTGAATCTTTCCGAGACACTGGTCGGCGCGCCGGGCATCCTCGCGCGCGGCCGGCAGAACTACGCGCAGGACGAGCAGATCTCGATTCGCGGCTACGGCGCACGCGCCACGTTCGGCGTGCGCAGTATCCGGCTGTATGTCGACGGCATTCCCGCCACGCTGCCCGACGGCCAGGGTCAGATCGCGCATTTCAACCTGGACAGCGCCGAACGGGTGGAAGTGCTGCGCGGCCCGTTTTCAGTGCTGTACGGCAACGCCGCCGGCGGCGTGGTGCAAGTGTGGAGTGCGGACGGCACGCCGACGCCAGTGACCACGCTGGGCATCAACGCCGGCAGCAACGATACGTTCCGCTACAGCGCGAACACGCGTGGCACCGTGGGGGCGGTCGACTACAACATTGCCGTGTCGGAATTTCTCTCCGGCGGTTACCGGCAACACAGTCGGGTGCTGCGCGAATCGGACAACGCGAAGTTCGGCGTCGACCTCGGCAAGCAGCGCCGTCTCACCCTGGTGCTGAACCGCTACAACCAGCCCACGGCGCAGGACCCGCTCGGGCTCACCCGGGCCCAGGTCGATGCCGACCCGCGTCAGGCCACGGCGGTTGCCGGCCAGTACGACACGCGCAAGAGCGGCCGGCAGACCCAGTTCGGCGCGATCTATGAGCAGTCGTTCGACGCGGGCGACCAGCTGCGGCTGCTCGCCTACTCCGGCCAGCGCCGCATCGTGCAATACCTGTCGATTCCACCTGGCACGCAGCAGAACCCACTGCAGTCCGGCGGCGTGGTGGCGCCGACCACCCGCTACGGCGGCCTCGATGCGCGCTGGACCCATCGCGGCGAACTGGCCGGCGGCGGCTACGAATTCGTGCTGGGCGCCAGCGGCGACTACCAGCGCCAGCACCGCCTGGGCTACGAGAACTTCGCCGGCGATGCCCTCGGCGTGATCGGTCGACTGCGCCGCAACGAGAACGACAACGTCGACAGCGTCGCCGGGTACGCGCAATGGTACTGGCGCTTCAGCGAACGCTGGGCGCTGCTGCTGGGGCTGCGGCACGACGACGTGCGTTTCAGCGAACACGATTTCTACGTCACAGCGCTCAATCCGGACGACAGTGGCCACGCCAACTACGCGGCGACCACGCCGGTGGCCGCACTGGATTTCCGGCCGACCGATGCGTTGCGTATCTACGTCAGCTACGGCAAGGGCTTCGAGACGCCCAGCTTCAACGAACTGGGCTACCGCAGCGACGGCCGCGCCGGGCTGGCGTTCGATCTGCGGCCGGCGCACAGCCGCCACCTGGAGGCGGGCGCGAAATGGCAGGCCACCCGCGCACTGGAATTCGACCTGGCCGCTTTCCGTTCCGATACGGACGACGAACTGGCCGTGGCGACCAACGTGGACGGTCGCGCCACCTACCAGAACGCAGGCAACGCGCGTCGCCAGGGCATCGAGCTTTCGTTGACCGGACAGCTCGCCGACGCCTGGCAGATCAGCGCCGGTCTCACCCATCTGCAGGCGCGTTTCCGCAGCACCTTCTTCACCTGCCTCAGCGCGCCATGCGCCGAGGCCAGGCTGCCTGTAACGGCAGGCTCACGCATTCCCGGCGTGCCCGACAACTACGGTTCGCTGCGGTTCCAGCATGGTCGCGAGCTGGGCTGGCGCGAAGGCCTGACCCTGAGCGGCGTGGGCTCGGTCACCGTCAACGACATCGACTCGCAGCGCGCGGCCGGTTATGGCCTGCTCGACGCCGATGTCAGCTACACCTTCGCCCTGACTTCCAGCGCGCGCCTGCAGCTCAGCGCGCGCGTGAACAATCTGACCGATCGGCGCCATATCGGTTCGGTCATCGTCAACGACGGCAATGGTCGCTATTTCGAACCCGGCCCAGCCCGCACCTGGATGCTCGGGGCGCGGCTGGTTTTCTAGCACGCCTGCCGGAGCACACGGCCACGCATGACGACGGGCCGGCAAGCCGGCCCGTCGGTACCACGCTGCTGGGAATCAGTTTTCCAGCAGCGGCTTGCGCGGCAGTTTTTCCTCGCGCATGGCGGCGTGGTAGACGAAGGACGCGACGATGGCCGCCGCCTGCTTCAGGTCTTCCGGCTCGGCGTGATCCCAGGTGTCCAGGTGGCTGTGGTGGACGTTGCTGAAGTAGTCCAGACGATCCTGGATGAACTGGAACCCCGGCAGGCCGACGCGATCGAAGGACACGTGGTCGGTGCTGCCGGTATTGCGGGTGACCACGGTGGTGGCGCCGACGTCATGGAACGGTTCCAGCCAGGCCTGGAAGATCGGCATCACCGCCAGGTTTTCCTGGGCATAGATGCCGCGGAAGCGACCCGAGCCGTTGTCCATGTTGAAGTAGGCCGCGAAGCGGTCGTAGTCGCGCTTCTTCTGCAACGCACCGGTCGGTTGGCGCAGTGATGCCGGCAACGCCTTCTGCTTCGGATCGGTCGGCTCCGGATATGCGGCGAAGTGCTTGGCCACGTACGCCTGCGAACCGATCAGGCCCTGCTCCTCGCCGCTCCACAGTGCCACGCGGATGGTGCGCTTCGGCTTGGCGCCCACCGCCTTGAGGATGCGCATGGCCTCCATCATCACCGCCACGCCGGCGGCGTTGTCGGCCGCGCCGGTGCCGGTGTGCCAGGAATCCATGTGCGCGCCCAGCATGACGATCTCGCCAGCCTTGCTGCCGCTGCCCGGGATCTCGGCCAGGGTGTTGTAACCGGGCTGGTTGGCTTCGTCGGTGAAGCGTGCTTTCACGTTCACCCGCAGCTTCACCGCCTGCTTGCGCTCGATCGCGCGCGCCAGCTGGTTGTAGTGCTCGGCCGCCATCGCCAGCTCCGGCACGCCGACCGATTCACCGGCCTTGCGCGAACCGCCGCCGCCGACACGGATGATGCCGTTGTCCCAGCCGCTGATGCCGAGGGTGGCCAGCACGCCTTCGGCGACGAAGAACTCGTTGGTGGCGCGGGTCAGCTCCTGCCGCTCGGTGTAGGTCTTGATCCGCTTGGCGCGATCCTTGTCGGCATCCTTGGGCACGGCGAACGCCTGCAGTTCGGCCAGGCCGGCCTCGTCGTGGCGGTGCGAATCCGCTTCGACGCCGCGCTTGTAATCGCGCGCGTCGTTCAACAAGAGGATCTTGCCCGCCAGCTTGCCCTTGTACTTGTCCAGGTCGGCGCGCTTCTTGATGGTGACCGCGATCACCTCGCCCTCGACCGGGCCGTTGGTGCCCGGCGTCCACGCCTTGGGCAACGCATGCAGCGGCAGCGTGCGCGGGCTGAGCATTTCCACGCTGGCACCGCTGAATTCCCAGCCGCGGCCGAAGTCGTCGAAGGCCTCGTCGTGGACGTTGGCCAGACCCCACTCGCTGAATTTCCCGCGCGTCCAGGCATTGGCCTGGGCCATCTGCGGCGAATTGGTCAGACGCGGACCGATGCTCTCGGTCAGGTGGCTGAAGGTGGCCATGACCTGCGAACGATGGAAAGCCTCCTGGCGGATACGGCTGACCATGTCCAGGTCCACCGGCTCCTGCGCCGCGGCCATGCCGCTGACTCCCAGACACATCATCACCAACATGCAACGCTTGATCACAGCTTTCCCCTGGCACAGTTGAACGCAAGAACCTTCGAATCTAGCGTCCTGCCTCCTCGCGCTCATGGGCCTTTAGTCATGCTCCTGCCCGATCCCCGGGAATTGCCTTCTCAAGGTGTACACGTCCACGAGCGCCCAATCGAAGTAAAGGCGGCCGCGTTTGCCGAGTCGACACCGTTCTTCGTCAGTCGCAACGAGCCGGCAAGGTCGGAAGCCGCTGCCGGCTGTACCGATTGCTCGATTTGCCGGATGCGATCGCGAAATCTTGCAACCTCATCCGACGGCTTATCGGGCGAGTATCGCCATGTGAAGGCGGGTGTCTCTTGAATGCGTTTGGCTGAACGCCAGCCAGTGCCCGCGGCCCCGGCTTGTAATACCGTCGGCGCCGTACAGTGACTTGAGCCCGAGGAGGTCGCATGAACACTGTCGCCACGCCTGCACCCGGCCAGCCGCCCGCCCACTTCCAGGGCAACGACCGCCTGCTGCTGGGCATCATCATGGGCGTGGTCGCGTTCTGGCTGTTCGCCCAGACCACGCTCAACATCGCACCCGACATGCAGCGCGACTTGGGGCTGGATGCGGCCACCATGAACATCGCGGTGGCGCTGACCTCGCTGTTCTCGGGCATCTTCATCGTGGTCTTCGGCGGGCTGGCCGACCGGGTCGGACGGTTGCGGATCACCCGCATCGGCTTCTACCTGAGCATCGCCGGCTCGCTGCTGGTGGCGATCACGCCCACCGGCGCGATGGCCGCACCGGTGCTGCTGGCGGGGCGCGCATTGCAGGGGCTGTCGGCGGCCTGCGTGATGCCGGCCAGCCTGGCGCTGGTGAAGGCGTACTGGGACGGCGCCGCGCGCCAGCGCGCGGTGTCGATGTGGTCGATCGGTTCGTGGGGCGGCGCCGGGCTGTGTTCGCTGGTCGGCGGGCTGATGTCGCAAAATTTGGGCTGGCGCTCGATCTTCTGGCTGGCGATCGCGGTCAGCGTGCTCGGCCTGTGGCTGATGCGCGGCACCCCCGAGAACAAGGCGGAGACCCGTGGCGATTACAAGTTCGACCTGCCCGGGGTGCTGGTGTTCATGGTCGCGATGCTGGCGCTGCAGGTGCTGGTGACCCAGGGCAATACGCTGGGCTGGGCCAGCCCGGCCAGCCTCGGCCTGATCGCCGCCACGCTGGTGTTCGGCGCGCTGTTCGTGGTGATCGAACGCCGCTCGGCCAATGCGTTCTTCGATTTCCGCCTGTTCGGCAATTCGACCTACACCGGCGCCACGATTTCCAACTTCCTGATCAATGCCACCGCCGGCACGCTGATCGTTTCGCTGCAGCTGGTGCAATTGGGCGGCGGCATGAACGCGCAGCAGGCGGGCATGCTGACGCTGGGCTACGCGATCGCGATCATCGCCTTCATCCGCGTGGGCGAGAAGCTGCTGCAGCGCTTCGGCCCGCGCAAACCGATGATCTGGGGCTGCCTGATCACCGGCGTGGCGATCGCGCTGCTGATGCCCACCCAACTGATGCTGGGGCAATACACGATCCTGGCGGTGATCGGCTACTCGCTGTTCGGCCTTGGCCTGGCCTTCTACGCCACGCCGTCCACCGACGCGGCGCTGTCCAATCTGCCCGCGGCGCAGGGCGGCTCGGGCTCGGGCATCTACAAGATGGCCTCGTCACTGGGCGCGGCCTTCGGCGTGGCGATCTCCGCCGCCGTGTTCACCGCGCTGGCAGGCGACAGCGGCAGCGTGCGCTGGCTGGAGGGCGTGATCACCTTCGCCGGCCGCCAGGACAACCTGGCGGTGCGCGAAGCCGCCTTCGTGGCGCTGGGCTTCAACGTGCTGATGGTGGCGGCGGCGATCGTCTCGATCGTCCTTACCGTACCCAAAGGCCGCAAGACCAACGACTGAGCGCGGTCCGGCGGACCAGCGGCGTCACGCCGGCTTGCACAGCCACGCCGAGGCCGCGGCCAGCATCGCGCGCGCGCCGACCTCGAAGGTCGGTTCCAGCACCGGCGCGAAACGCGGCGAATGGTTGCTGGGGATGGTGCGCACGGCGCCGTCGGCCACCGCCTTGGCGTAGGTTGCTGGATCGGTGCCGCCGACGAACCAGAACACATAGGGCACGTTCCAGGCGCGGCCGAATTCGCTGAAGTCCTCGCTGGCCGACGCGCGTTGCGCCTCGCGGGCGGCGTCGCCGAACTCGGCGTGGAACGCCTCGGCCACGCGCGCGGCAGCCGCGGCGTCATTCTCGGTCAGCGGATAGCGGCTGAGGTTCTCGAAGTCCGGTGGCTTCGGCGCGCCGGAGGCGTCGGCTTCGGCACGGCAGATGCGGTGGATCGCGCCGAGCATGTGTTCGCGCACGCCCTCGTTATAGGTGCGCATGTTGAGCTTCAGCGTGGCCTGATCGGGGATGATGTTCTCCTTGGTGCCGGCCTGCAGCGCGCCGACGGTCAGCACGGCGCTGTCCAGCGGCGAGATCTCGCGCGAGACGATGGTCTGCAGGCGCAGCACGGTCGAGGCGGCCATCACCACCGGATCGATCGAGGTCTGCGGCTGCGAGCCGTGCGAGCCGCGCCCGTGCAGGGTGACCTGCAGGCTGTCGGCGGCCGACAGGATCACGCCGGGGCGGTGGCTCACGCTGCCGGCCGCGCCGACCATCACGTGCTGGCCGAGCACGACATCCGCGTGCGGCAGCCCGCGCGCATCCCAGTCGGCAACCATCGCGCGGGCACCCTGGGCCGTCTCCTCGCCGGGCTGGAAGACTGCCAGCACGGTGCCGCTCCAGGCCTCGCGCGACGTCGCCAGCACCTGCGCGGCGGCGATCAGCCAGGTCACGTGCAGATCATGGCCGCAGCTGTGCGCCACCGGTACCTCGTTGCCGTCCGCATCGCGCGCGGTGGCGGTGCTGGCGTAAGGCAGGCCGGTGTCCTCGGCCATCGGCAGCGCATCCATGTCCGCGCGCAGCATCACGGTGGGGCCGTCGCCGTTGCGCAGGATCCCGACCACGCCGGTGACGCCGACGCCGCTGGTCACCTCGTAGCCCATCGCCCGCAGCCGTTGTTCCACCAGGCCCGCGGTGCGGGTTTCCTGCATCGACAGTTCCGGGTGCGCGTGGATGTCGCGGTACAGCGCCAGCCAGTCCGGCTGGTGCTCCTTGAGCAACGGCCCCAATGCCTGCGTGAGCGGATTCATCGGATACTCCTGGCGGCGCGGCGGGCCTGCCGCGCCCTATCCTAGCGCCGATGCCGGCAGCGCGCGCACGCCACCGTCGATGCGGTAGCGCGCGCCGGTGATGATGAAACCCCGTCGTGCAAACGTTTCACGTAACGCTCTCCTTCGCCGCCGTTCATCATCGTGATGGAGCCGGAAGCTGTCATTGGCAGCACCGGTTATGGAACGATGCATCCTGGTTCGTTTTGCCATGAGGATTCGATGAAGACGATTCATTCACCGCTGCACGCCCTGCATGACGGCGGCATGGAGCTGCACCGCGGCGAGCTGGTGCCGTGCTTCGAGATGCCGGCGCGGGTCGACCATATCCTGGCGGCGATCGCGCGCACGGGCTGGGCGGTGGAAGCGCCGCGCGAGTACGACGATGCCGTGCTCGCCCGCGTGCACGATGCGGACTACCTGGCGTTCCTGCGCGGGGCCTATGCGGAATGGCAGGCGGAGGGCCGCGACGGCTTCATGTTGCCCGGGGCATTCCCGGCGCGCGGCATGCGCCGCGATCGCGTGCCCGCGGGACTGCATGCGCGCCTGGGCTACTACGCCTTCGACGCCGGCAGCCCGATCATGCAAGGCACCTGGCAGGCGGCACGCGCGTCGGCGTTCTGCGCACTGACCGCCGCGGACCTGGTCGCCGCGGGCGAGCGCAGCGCCTATGCCTTGTGCCGCCCGCCCGGCCACCACGCCGGGCGCGCGATGTTCGGCGGCTACTGCTTCCTCAACAACGCGGCACTGGCGGCGCAGCGCCTGCGCGATGCCGGCCTGGCCCGGATCGCGGTGCTCGACGTGGACTACCACCATGGCAACGGCACCCAGGACATCTTCCGCGAGCGCGACGACGTGCTATTCGTCTCGATCCACGGCGATCCGGACACCGAGTACCCGTTCTACCTCGGCTACGCGGACGAACGCGGCGCCGGTGCGGGCGAGGGCTACAACCACAATTTCCCGCTGCCGCGCGGCACCGATTGGGCGCGCTATGCGGAAACGCTCGAGCGCGCGCTCGGGCTGGTGGCCGACTACGCCCCGCAGGCACTGGTCGTGTCGCTGGGCGTGGACATTTTCGAGGGTGACCCGATCAGCCAGTTCCGGCTGGGTGTGGAGGATTTCCCGCGACTGGGCGCACGCATTGCCGCGCTGGGCCTGCCGACGGTGCTGGTACAGGAAGGCGGCTATGCCGTGGCCGGGATCGGCGACAACGTGGTCGGCGTGCTCGCGGCGTTTGCCGGCCCATGAGCCCGGCGCCCAAAGGTGCTGCGCTGGCGCGCCGGCTGCGCACCGAATGGCAGCACCTGGCCACCTTCCATCGCTCGCGCCGACGCTGGCAGATGCCGGTGGCGGCCGGGCTGGCCACCGGCTTGCCGGTGTTGGTGGGCGTGTACTTCGGCCGGCTCGATTACGGACTGATCTCGTCGCTGGGCGGGCTGGCGTTCCTGTACCTGCCCGACACGCCGATGTACCACCGCATGGCCAGGTTGATGGCCTGCGCGTTCGGCATCGCGGCGTGCTACGCGCTCGGCATCATGAGCCACGCCGTGGCGGCAGCGACGGTGCCGCTGCTCACGGCGATCGCGGTGCTGGTCACGATGGCCTGCCGCTACTACCGCGTAGGGCCACCGGCCAGCCTGTTCTTCGTGATGGTCGCGGCGATCGGCGCCTATTCGCCGGTGCCGTTTCTCGAACTGCCGCTGATGGTCGGGCTGGTCTTCCTCGGCGGGCTGCTGGCGGCCGTCATCGCCTTCGGCTACAGCCTGATCGTGCTGCGGCTGCAGGCGCCGACGCCGGTGCAGCCGCTGCCCCAACCTACCTTCGAGCATGTGGTGCTCGACTCGGTGCTGATCGGCGCGCTGGTCGGCCTGTCGCTGCTGCTCGCGGTGACACTGCAGTTGGAGCGGCCGTACTGGGTGCCGGTGAGCTGCATGGCGGTGATCCAGGGAACGACGCTGCGCGCGGTCTGGAACCGCAACCTGCAACGCGTCGTCGGCACCGCGCTCGGCATGCTGGTGGCGTGGGGGCTGCTGTCGCTGCCGCTGGACCCGTGGGCCGTGGCGCCGATGCTGATGCTGCTGTCGTTCACGGTGGAGTGGCTGGTCGTGCGCCACTACGGGTTGGCGACGGTGTTCATCACCCCGCTGACGATCCTGCTGGCCGAGGCCGCCCGGCTCGACCCGCAGGTTTCGCACGCGGCGCTGATCCAGTCGCGTTTCATGGATACCACGCTGGGCTGCGCGGTCGGCCTGCTCGGCGGCGTGGTCATGCACCAGCCGCGCCTGCGCGCCGCGGTCAGCCAGGCGTTGCGGGCGTTGATGCCGCACGCATGAAAGGCAAACGCGACCGCGACCTCCGTTGAATGCACGCTCTCCGCACCGCCCGACGCACGGGCGCGTCCGCTCAACGGCGACGCAGGATCTTCGGGTTCGAGGTGCCCCAGACCGTGTATTGGTCGGCCAGGATGACGCCGGTGATCTGCTCGACCTCGGCCAGGGTGATTTCGGCATTGCCTTGCTTGCCGAACAGCACGACCTCGTCGCCCGCCTGGACGCCGGGGATGTCGGTCACGTCGACCATCGTGGTGTTCATGGTGACGTTGCCCATCACCGGCGCCCGCTGCCCGCGGATCAGCATCGCGCCCTTGTTGGAATACGCGCGCCGGTAGCCGTCCGAATAGCCCACGGGAATGTTGGCCAGCAGCGAATCGCGCTTCAGCACGCAGGTGCGGTCGTAGCTCACCGTGTCGCCAGCGGGATAGGCCTGGACCGATGCCACCCGCGACTTGAAGGACGCCACGTGCGCGAACGGCGGCTTGGGCGTGCCGCCATAACCGTACAGCGCGCCGCCCGGACGCACCATGTCCAGGTGCGCTTCGGGAATGTGCTGGACGGCGTAGGAATTGGCGGCATGCAGGATCACGTCCTCGCGCCGCAATGCGGTATGAGCGAACAGCCAGTCGGCCTGCGCCTTGAAGGCGTCGATTCCCTGCAGGATGTCCGCGCGCCCTTCGGTCGGGAAGTGGGTCATCAGGCCGACGATCTGCAGGCCCTCGATCTTCGTCAGCGCTTCGGCGTCCTGCCGACCTTGTTCGGTGTCCATCTCGATCCCGTTGCGGCTCATGCCCGCCGAGTTCAGCGCCAGGTGCACGCGCAGCGTGCGGCCGCGCTTGCGCGCACTGTCGCCCATGGCCTGTGCCTGGGCGAGATTGCCCACCAGCTCCTCGACCTTGTAACGCAGCGCATCGTGGATCTCGTCCAGCGTGGCGGCACGCACGCGCATCACGCGGCCCTTGTAGCCGCAGGCGCGCACCATGCGGGCTTCCTCGGTACTCGCGATGCCGACATAGGGGATGCGCGCCTTGATGATGCTGGGCATCACCAGGTCGATGCCGACACCATAGGCATCGGCCTTCATGACGGCGCAGACCTTGGGATCGCCGACCAGGGCCGCCTCGACGAGCCGAAGGTTGCTTTCGAAAATCGCCGGATCGATCTCGATCCAGGCATTGAATGCGCCCGCCTTCCGCTTCCCCGGCAGGCCGAGCAGCGGTGCGGCGGGCGCGGGAATGGCCACCGCCAAGGCCGCCCCGGCGGTGACCAGGAGGAATTGGCGGCGGCTGAGAGAGGGAGGTGCGGAATGGCGCTCTGGCATGGTGCTCTCAAGGTGGCCGCCGCCGGTCTCCCGGCAGCGGCTGGATGCAGATCGGATCAGGCGGTCGCCGCTATCAATCGAACCGGTATTCGGCCGTCAGGTAGAACGAGCGGCCGCGCGGATCGGCCACACGCGGTTCCCACGCGGCGCCCGAGGCGAAGTCGACCTGGTGCGCGGTGAACGGCGGATCGGTGTCCAGCAGGTTGCGCACCGCGAAGGTGAGCCTCGTGTTCTTCAGGCCCGACCAGCTCAGGCTGTAGTTGTAGAGGGTGTAGTCATCGACGTCGGGGTTCCAGTTCGCCGGGATGTAGCTGCCGTTGGCGACGCTGACCGGCTCTTCGTCCTTGTAGCCGGCGCGGTAGATCTGGCTCAGCGTATGCGTCCAGTCACCCTTGGACCAGTCGAGGCTCAGGGTGTGCTTCCACTTCAACGGCAGGTTGTAGAACTGCACGTACTCGCCCACCTTGTTGCCGCTGTAGGACTCGTCGGCCAGCGGCTTTTCCTTGAAGGTGTTGATGTAGCTACCGTTGAGGTTGGCGTGCCAGCGGCCACCGGCGAGTTCACCGGTCAGGTTGGCGTCCAGTTCCACGCCGCGCATCAGGGTGCCGCCGGAGTTGATGAAGCGGCGGTCGATCGCGATCACCTTGCCGCTGCTGTCGCGGATCCAGTTGGCGGAGAACAGGCCGTAGTTGTCGATCAGCGTGGGCAGGTTGGGCGAGCGGATCGTGTTGGTGCGCTCGATCTCCCACCAGTCGAGGCTGACGTTGAACTTGCCGGTGGGCGCATAGACGAAGCCCACGCTCTTCTGCCTGGACGTCTCCGGCTGCAGGTCGATCTTGCCGCCGGTGATGATGGTCGGCTGGATCAGCGCACAACCCGGCACCGCCGAGTTGGCCACGCCACCGGGACAGGTCGCCGGATCGGCCAGGTCGAGGCCGAAATAGTCGACTTCGTTCACGCCGGCGAAAAGCTTGGTGAACTCGGGCACCTTGAAACCGGTGCTGTACGCGCCGCGAAACGCCAGCGATTCGATCGGCTGCCACTTGAACGAATACTTCGGATTGGTGGTGCCGCCGAAGGTGTCGTACTGGTCGCGGCGCACCGCCAGGGTCACGTCCAGCGTCTTCACGATCGGCAAATAGGCTTCCGCGTAGACCGCCTTCACATTGCGGTGCACCTTGGGCAGGTCGCTCGTTTCGTCGAACGGTGCCTGGTAGATGGTGTCGTAGTTGAGCGGCACCCCGTTGCGCACCTGCACCCCGCCGAACTTGAATTCCTCGCGCCGCACTTCGAAGCCGGTGGCCAATTGCACTTCGTCGCCCCACAGGTTGAAGCCCAGCCCGCCGCTGAAGCTGGCGTCCAGCGAGGTGACCGTGGACTCGCCGCCGTACAGATGGATCCCGGTGGCCGATGCCGCCTGCAGCGCGGAAACGCCTGCGGGGTTCTGCTTCTCGCCCGGCATCAGGAACGGATTCAGCAAGCCACTGCCGAGAACCTGCTTGAGTCCGTCCGAGAAGTAATAGCCGCCGGCGAGAACCGACTCGGCCTTGCTGGACGCGTGCGACAGGCCCACGGCGTAGTCCCACCTGCCGATGATGCCCTGCATCCCGGTCAGCAGGCGGTAGGCCTTGGTGGTGGTCTCGATCTCGCGCGGGCCGCAGGGGACGCAGCGCCAGCGATACGGAATCTTGTTGCCATACACCAGGTTGCCCGTGCCGAAGAAGTCGGCCATGGCGTCGTAGATCTTGTCATAGGTAGGCTGCGTGTCCGCGTTGAGCGGATACCACGTGCTCGGATCGAGCACGGCAGTCGCTGACGCGCTGGACGTGAGCTGCAACGGCTCGTACTCGCGCCGGACCTTCACGCGCGAGTTCATAGCCTCGGCATAGAACCGATGACTCTCGCCCATCTTGTAGGTGGCGCGGCCCAGGAACTGCACACTGTCCTGCGGCTGCTGCAGGGCCTGCGCGGCCGGATAATCCCAGGCACAGGCGTACTTCGAACTGGCGCCGTCCCACAGCCGGTAATCGTACGGCCCCATGTTGTCGCCGCCGTTCTCGCAGCCGGCACCGCCCGGCAGGTTCAGGATGTTGATGAATCTGCGGCTGCCACCGCCGTCCGGGTCGATCAGCGCGCCGTTGATGATGCCGCCGGTGGCGTTGGTCACCGTGGCGAACGGCGTGCCGCGCGTGTCAGGCGATACGCCGCGGTCGGGCTGGAAGCTGTTGGCGAAGTCGCGCTGGCCGCTGCGCAGGATCTGCGCGCGCCGGTAATTGATCGTGCCCCACGCGTTCCAGCCGTCGCGGTCGAGATCGCCAACTCCGCCCAGCACGCTGTAGGTGGAGATGTTGCCGCCGCCGTCCCCGGTCACGTCGACGCCGGCGTTGAGTGTGACGCCCCGGTAGTCGGTGCGGGTGATGAAGTTGATCACGCCGCCGATGGCGTCGGTGCCGTACATCGCCGAGGCGCCGTCGCGCAGCACCTCCACGCGCTCGATCGCCGCGAACGGAATCGAGTTCAGGTCCACCGCCTGGCCGCGCAGGCCATGGGTCGCGACGCGGCGACCGTTCAGCAGCACCAGCGTCGCATCGGAACCCTGCCCGCGCAGGTTGGCACCGGACACGCCGGCGGTGCCGCGCAGTTCGCCCAGATCCATGTCGACGGCGGCCGAGGTGAGCCCATCGGCGCCGTTGCCGGCGACGTTGAGGAACTGCAGCAGTTGTTCCGCCGAGGTGATGCCCTGCGCGTCGATTTTCTCCTTCTCGATGATGGTGATCGGCAGCGCCTGTTCCACGTCGGTGCGCTTGATGCGCGAGCCGGTGACGGTGATTTCCTTGAGCGTGACCGGCGCGGACTGGTCGGCGCCCGGCACAGACTGGCCGGCCTCCTGCGCCGCGGCCGGAACAGCGATCGCGACCAGCAGGGCCGCACAGAGGAGATTCAATCGGAGGTCGCGCCGGATATGCATGATGTGGCCTCTAGGTGATGAACGACGGATCGGGGTGGGACCAGCTCTTCAATACGGAAATCGGAATCAGTGCGGCTCGGCTTGGGCGTCGGCCATGAACCAGCGGCCGATCGAGATCGCCAGGTCGTACGGCGTCGGGTCGTTGCGGTTGCTCAGCACGACCACGGTCAGGCGCTGCTTCGGCCAGCGCACGATGGTGTTGCGGAAGCCGACGCTTTCGCCGGAATGCCATTGCAGGCCATCGGCGAGGCGCCAGCCGAAGCCGTACCAGGTCGCCTCCGGCGTGCTGGAAACCTGCGCCTGGCGCTCGAAGGCCAATGCGCGCGACGCTTTGCCGAGCAGGCGGTCGTCGTCCAGCGCGGCTGCCCAGCGCGCCATGTCGGCGATGTTCGAATAGATGCCGCCATCGCCGAGCACGGCGCTGTAGGCGTTCTGGTCGGTGCGTGTCCAGCCGTCGCAGGCTTTGCTGTAACCCCACGCGCGGTGCGGAACTTCAGGCCCGCCGGCCACGTAGGCCAGGGTGTCGCGCATGCCCAGCGGCTGGAAGATGCGCGTGCGCAGGTACTCCGGGAAGCTCTTCCCGGAAGCGCGCTCCGCCACCAGCGCGAGCAGCGCATAACCGCTGTTGCTGTAGCGGAAGCTGCTGCCCGGCGGGAAATACAACCGGTCTTCCTTTTCCAGCAGGGCCAGCACGCCGGCATCGCGGATCTGCCCTTCGTAAGGCGCCGCCATCAGGTCTTCGTAATCCAGCATGCCCGAGGTGTGGTCGAGCAGGTTGCGCAGGGTGATGCCGTCCGCCACCTTCGGCAGCGATGGCAGCCAGCGCTTGACCGGATCGTCGATGGCGAGTTTCCCGTCCTGCGCGAGCAGCAGGATCGCGGCGGCGGTGAACTGCTTGGTCACCGAGGCGAGCCGGTAGCCGGTCGCCGGGCTCGCCTCGATACCCCGCTCCAGGTCGGATCGCCCGTAGCTGCGGCTGAGAACGACCTTGCCGTCCTTGAGCACCAGCAGCGAGACGCCCGGCACGTCGCCGTCATAGGGCTGCATCAGACGTTCGATCTCGGCCTGCCGTCCGGAGTCGGTGGGGGCCGTCACCGGGATGTCGTAGAGGGTGTCCGGCGTGGGTTCGAGACGAAGGGTGTAGTGCCACCACTCCATCGCGTAGTTGCGAAAGCCCTGGGCTTCCATCGCGTCGCGCAGCAGGTGGCGATTCGCGCGCTGCGCGGCATTGACCTCGGGCGAATCGGTATGCGCGCGGATTCCGAAGAAATCGAAACCGGTACCCATGTCCAGCGGTTCGCAATCGACGTCATGCGCATCACATCGCAGCACGGTCAGGTCGACGGTGGCGCCGCGACTGTGGCCGGAGACCGGCGCAATGTAATCGCCGAGCAGCTTCGACTTGTCGAGGTCGGGGTAATGCGTGGCCTTGCTGCGCTGGTCGGCGCGGTCGTTCGCCCAGCGCACGAAATGGGCCACCGCGCGCACCGGTCGGTAGCAGTCGAACACGCGCAGGCGCATGTGGCGTTCGCGCAGCGCGGCATCCACCCGCGCCAGTGCCTCGGCGGCTTCGTGCTTCAGCCAGCAGCGCGGTGCCTGATAGCCGCGGATCGGCGCGCCGACGAAGTTGTTGCTGCCGGCGTAGGCGATGGATTGCGAGATGTCCGGCACCAGGCTGCGGATGTCGACCATCCTGGCCTGCTCCATCGTGACCGCTGCCGACACGCGCGGCGTTGCGTCGACTTGCGCCAGTGCCGATACCGATGCCATGCACAGTGCAAGCAGCAGGGCGAGCCGCACCGAGCCGGGAACTTCGCAGCGCTTCCGAGCACGACCGGCAGAATTTGTGGAAGGAAAATCGAACGCAAGGTATTGCGAAATTGACCACCGGTATTGTTGGATTGGCACGGCATCTCCCGGAAGCCAGATCGATGTGGATGGGCAGCGTCCATGCCGGGCTGACCCGACCCGGATTTCCGTGCCCGCCTCTTTCCCCTTTTGGGCCGTGTTTCGGGTTCCCCTCCCGATGCCCTCGATCGCATTGCACGCTGTCGTGTACGCGACCGTATCTGCCGTCGCTTGTGTAAGTAGCACGGCCATTTCAAAAGCGTCAACGACGTGCCGCGAAGGCGTCACGACCCGTCCGGAGCGGCTTCCGGCGCGATGGCATGCGTGCGAGCGGCCATGGACGCTGGCTCTGTCCGTCGGCGAAAGATCATGCGAATCCGCAAGTTACCGGGATCGTCGCCGACCCATGCGGCAGCGAACAACGCCCGGACGCGGCGCCGTGCGTCGAGGCGCGGCGGCGAAAATCCATAACCAGGGGTTGGGGTACTAGCAAATCATTCCATGGATGACCGACGCTTTCTGCGCGTTGGCGGGCACCCCGCGGACACTCCGACCCCGAAAACGCGTCAGGGACAATTCGAAGTACGCGGTGGTCTTCCGAACACTTCAGAAAAGAGTTCACGGCCACCGACGCGCGCGCGTCGGGACTCGGATCCAGGGCGGCCGACGCGAGCCGAAAACAAGCCCGACCGCTTTCAACTTCCGCCGCCCCGGTTTCGCACGCCTCAATGCGGTAACAATGACGGGGATATCCCCCACAGGAAACCGCCCCATGATCCAGCGTTTCGATACCGGTCCCCGCATGTCCAAGATCGTCATCCACAACGGCGTGGCCTATCTCGCCGGGCAGGTGCCCCAAGACGCCAGTGCCGGCATCGCCGGTCAGACCGAGCAGGTACTCCATGCCATTGACGATCTGCTGCAGCGGGCGGCGACCGACAAGGCCCATATCCTGCGTGCGGACATCTTCCTGGCCGACATGGCCGATTTCGACGGCATGAACGACGTCTGGGAGCGATGGGTGCCGCAAGGCGCCGCGCCGGCGCGTGCCACGGTGCAAGCCAGGCTCGCCCGGCCGAACTTGAAAATCGAGATCGTGATCATTGCCGCGGTGCCGTGATCAAATCAACGCGGGTCAGAGCCACTTCGTGCGGCGCTTCTCCCGCGCCGGCTCATCAGCCCACGCCCCTCGCCATGCCAGCCGCCGCGAACCATGCCGGCAAGGGGCTGACCGTCAGCCTGGGCCCTTGGCCTGCTTGACTCTGCGAAGCCATGCCGGCAAGCATGCCGAACCGGCTCAAGCCCGCCTTGCGCGGGCGGAGCAATCGGAGAGGCTACCTGGGGAGTAGCGCATCCGGCGCCGGCAGCAACGCCCATGCAATCGAGCTCCCCTTGCCCGCTTCCGACACGGGCTTCGTTACGGTCTGGTAACCACCACGGGAGAACCACGATGATCCATCGATCCTTGCTCCTGCCGCTGCTGGCGGTCCTGCTGGCGGGCTGCGATCCGGCGTCGAAGGCGACCGGCAACACCGCCGCCGCTTCGGAAGCCGCCGCGTTGCCGCTGTTCGATACCTTCGGCGACCTGCACCACGACGTGGCCACCCGCGTGCCCCTGGCGCAGCGCTATTTCGACCAGGGCCTGCGCATGACCTACGGCTTCAACCACGAAACGGCCGGGCGCTCCTTCGCCGAGGCGGCGCGGTTGGACCCGCAATGCGCAATGTGCGTCTGGGGCCAGGCCCTGGTGCTGGGGCCGAACATCAACCTGCCGATGGACCCGGCGCAGGCGAAGGATGCCACCGCCCTCGCCGCGCGCGCAGCAAGCCTGGCCGCCACCGCACGCCCGGTCGACCGCGCACTGATCCAGGCATTGCAGGCGCGTTACGCCGACCCGGCTCCGCAAGACCGCACGCCGCTGGACCGCGCCTACGCCGACGCGATGGCACGCGTGGTCGCGCAGTTCCCCGAAGACGACGACGCGGCGACCCTGTACGCAGAAGCGTTGATGGATCTTTCACCCTGGGCGTATTGGGAAAAGGACGGCGCCCCGGCCGCATTCACCCCGCGCCTGCTTGGCGAACTCGAACGCGTGCTGGCGCGCAACCCGCGTCACATCGGCGCGATGCATTACTACATTCACGCCACCGAGTCCTCACCCGAACCGCAGCGCGCCGAACCCTGGGCCGATGCCCTGGCGGCGCTGGCGCCCGGTTCGGGCCATCTGGTGCACATGCCAGCGCACACCTACATCCGCGTCGGCCGCTACCACGACGCGACGCTGACCAATCTCTCCGCCACTACCGCGGACAAGGATTTCCTGGCGATGTGCCGCGGCAGCAATGGGGTCTACCCGCTGGGCTACGTGCCGCACAACTGGCACTTCGCCACCATGACCACGGGCCTGACCGGCTCGCGCACGCTGGCGCTGCAGGCGGCGGAGCAGACCGCCCGACGCGCCGACCGTGCCGTGATGGGCGAAGCGCCGATGGAATTCATGCAGCAGTTCGTGGTGACGCCGCTGCTCACCCAGGTCCGCTTCGGCGACTGGGACGCGATCCTCGCCGATGCCGCCGCGCCGCCGGAACTGCCGTACCCCGCCGCGATCCGGCACTTCGCCCGCGGCATGGCGCACGCGCGCAAGGGCGCACTGGCCGAGGCCGCGCGTGAGGCCGCCGCCCTGCATGCCATCGCTGGCGACCCGGCCATGGCGAAGGTGAGCTTCTTCGACATCAACCATGCCGACGGCGTGTTGCGAGTGGCCGATGCCCTGCTGCACGGGGAACTGTTGCGTGCGCGGGGCAAGCACGCGCAGGCCATCGCCGCGTTGCGCGAAGCGGTGGCCGCCGAGGATGCCCTCGCCTACAACGAACCGGCCGACTGGCCGCTGCCGGTCCGCCCCTACCTGGGCGCCGCGCTGCTCGAAGCGGGCGACGCCAAGGGCGCGGTGGAAGCGTTCGACCAGGACCTGAAGACTTACCCGCTCAACGGTTGGTCGCTGTTCGGCCTGGCGCAGGCCCAACAAAAACTCGGGCGGGCCGACGCCGCACGCGAAACCTCGAAGCAGCAGGCAGCCGCGTGGCAGTGGGCCGATGCGCCGTTGACGGCAGCGCGGTACTGAGGACCATTCGGTGATTCCGGGGCACGGCCGACCGCTCGACCGGGGGCGGCGGAAGCCACGCCGCCTTCGTCATTCACGCTCGCATCAAACGATGCGTCGACGCCCTGATTTGTCATGGCTGACCCGATGACGAGGCCGGCGTCTTCCAGCGGCGACTGCCCGATCGAATAGCTGCCCATCGCGTCGGGATAGCAGGTCCAGCCTCGTTGCAGCGTGTTCTACCACTCTCTTCTTTGCTACGGCGGAATCGATGATCCGCGGTGCCGTGACGCTTGAGCATCCGACACCTCCCAAGGGATCGTCCGCGTTCAAAAGTGCCCGCCAAATCCGGGGCAGCTCACTCCGTTCCGGTTCCGCCCGGTTTGTCCCCGAGATGTGTTTCCTTCCTTGAGAAAGCGCACTTCGGCCCTGATGCTGTTGACCTGCGACTCCCTCCAGCATGTGGCCATGTTCGACAAAATCAGAAACTGGCGCGTACGGCGCACCATCGCCCGGCATCCGATCGACGAATCGCTCTGGCGAAACGCGCTGCGGCGCTGTACCGCAGCGCGCCGGCTGGGCGCTTCCGACCAGGCCACGTTGCGCGTGCTGGCAACGCAGTTCCTGCAGAGCAAGTCGCTGGAGCCGACCCAGGACTTGCATCTGGAGGACGCCGACCGCGTCCTGATCGCCGCGCATGCCTGCGTACCCATCCTGAAACTGGGCATGGACTGGTACGACGGTTGGCACAGCGTCATCGTGTACCCGGACGCGTTCATTCCGCGTCGCCCGCAAACGGACGCAGCGGGCGTGGTGCACCAGACGCACACCGTGATGGCCGGTGAGGCATGGGGGCGTGGACCGGTGATCCTGTCGTGGGCGGACGTGCTGAACAGCGGAAAGAAGCCCGGGCACAACGTGGTCATCCACGAAATGGCGCACAAGCTCGACATGCTCAACGGCGACGCCAACGGCTTTCCGCCGTTGCACCGGCGCATGGATCGCCGCGCGTGGTCGCGGGTCTTCTCGAGCGCGTGGGATCGCCTGCAGGAAGAGCAACGCAACGGGGCCGAGTTGCCACTTGACCCGTATGCGCTGGAAAGCCCGGCCGAGTTTTTTGCGGTGGCCAGCGAGCAATTTTTCGAGAGCCCGGCAACCTTGCGCGAGCACCTACCAGACGTCTATCGACAGCTTGAGCAGTTTTACCGCCAGCACCCGTTCTGAGCGGTATTGAACAGGGTCGGCTCCGGCTTCAACCCACGCGGGGGAACGACCTGATCCCCAGTCCCTGCACTCTTTGCTCAGTGACTCAGCCTTCCTTCGTCCAATTTGACCGCCTCAAGTTTCTTGTCGGTCCACGGTGTGGGCTGGATGTTGCTGGCTTTCTGGTACGCGTCCCTGGCGGCCGTGACGTCGCCTTGCGCCCAAAGCATGTCGCCTTTCATGCTCAAGCCGTATGCCTTCAGCGAGGGCACGGCCTGCATCCTGGAGGACAGGTCCGACCAGGCATGCAAATCATCGACGCCCAGACCCTTGGGCCTGGCCACGGACGAAATGGTTACCTTGGCATACGTCACGTCGGCGCTGACCATTTCCCCAGGTTCGCCCTTCGGCAGTTCCAGCGTCGGGTCTCGCAAGACATTCGGCACACCCGACTTTGCGGAAATCACATTGGCGATCATTTGGGCGCCCTGCGTACTGACGATGCGCGGGGACGCCTGCTGCGCGTTCTGCAGTGCGGTGTTTGCAGGCGTGAGCAGCCCCAGCGACGCGAGCGCATCCGCCGTCAGCACCCACTTCGCCGCGGACGGAAGTTCCGGCGCCGTGCGGGAAACTGATTCGCCGGCAACATCGGCGATTTTCGCGAACTGCTGTTCCCTCGGCAGCCGGGTCAGCTCGGCGATGTTGTCGGATGACGACAGGTAATCGGTCACCTGCGCCGTCACCTGGCGTATCACGGCGTCCTGCTTGGCCTGCACACCTTCCACGTCCTTGATGCGCACCATGATGAGTCGATCATCCAGTGGAGGCACGCTGAGCGTGAAGTGATATTCCTTTTGCAGCTGCCCGCGCATGAGCACCAGTTTCAGATTGTCACTGTGCTGTGCGGGAATGTCCTTCGGCGTGTCGTCGGGCAGCACCAGGAGATGAGGGTCCGAGATCTGCCCGATGGTGTAGCTGAGCTTGCGCGCCCCGTTGTTGATCAGGCGCGCGTCGTTCTTGCCGTTCGGGTCGGTGAGCTCGTACGTCCAGTGAGCACCTTCGGGTTGGAAGTCCGGTGTCGAGAGCAGGGGCTGGCTGGAGCTGCCGAAAACATACTTGTTGAGGGCATTGACCAGCACCACCACCGACGGATGCGTCAGCCGATCGGGCTTGACGATGGTGAGATGGTCGGTGCCCTCGATGGCGGTGGGCACGTCCTTGCAGAAGCGGGTGGCGCTGGACCATGGGACGATCATGACGCCAGCCAACGGCGCCGTTTCGTAAGCGCAGATGATGGTCGGCTTGTCCTGGTCGGGCACACGTCCCCATTCGTCGCTCAGCAATTGCAGAAAGTCGTTCTGGTCCGCCATCAGCATCTGCCTGACAGCCGGGTTGTTGACCACGTGTTGGGCGATGGCAGTGATCTGCGAACCCTCCTGTGGTGTCGCATAGAACACCATGAGCGGCACCTTGTCCCGGTGCGACGGGTTGTCGATCATCTCGCGCATCGCGACCAGCCCGCCCATGCTGTGGGCGACGAACACGACGGTCGGATAGTTCCACACGCCGTGGTACTGCAGCGACTGCTCCAGCATGTTCGCCGCCTCGCGGATATCCAGCGAACCGCCCTTCAGCTTGTTGGACGTGAATCCGAACGCAAAGATATCGACCTGGTTGCCGATACCGGGCGCGGACTTCAGCAGCGTGAAGAAGCTTTTCCCGTTGGCGTTCGTCCAGGTGCCGTCCGTATCGCCGAACAGACCGTGGACGAAGACCACCGCCACCCTGGATGGCGGCGTGGCTTGCTGGACCCAATGAGGGTCGGTGGTATTCGTCGCCGTGTTGTCGCTACCGCAGCTCGCACCGAGGGCGCTGATCCCGATCAGCAGAGCCGTGCAGAGGAAAAAACGTAGCGCAGGGCGACGCCAGGCCACCCAAGCCGATAAACGCCGCAGAGTGTCCATGGACCCTCTCCCGAAGCAACGACACGGCAGTCGCCAACGCATACTAAAGCTGCCGATTGCCGCCTTTCAATCGAAGCGGATCCGCTTTGCGTTTCGAGTCAGTTTTGCGCCGTTTTTCCGGCCGCCGCGGTCTCCACCGCCTTCAGCGCGAGTTCCTTGATCTTGAGAACACGCAACTGCTCAGCCTTCTTGAGTCCTTCGCGAGCCTCCTTGATCACCTCATGGGCCAGATTCTGGCTGGTGTGATGTCGCTTCGCCTCGATGGCGGCATCCAGCCGCAGCTGGGCTGCCTTGATCGCTTTGTCGACGCGGTAGAGGGGAGCATGCGGGTTCGTGGTCAGGGGTGGGTCGTAGCTCTTCGTCATGATGTTTCTTCGTGATCAGGACGGCACGATAGCCCGGTTTTCAGTTTTCACGGGAATCCCCTCTTTGAACACGGCACCATCCCGTTGGCAGGAAAGGTACGTTTTGCTCGGGTTTGCCACGCCCGGCGGACTCCCTGACGAATGGAGTGACCGGCCGGGCGTAGCGCATCAGATCTAGATTTGCGCCAGGCCGCCGTCGACGGCGACCTCGCTGGCGGTCATGAAGCTGCTGTCCGACGACGCGAGGAAGGCAGCCACTGCGCCGATCTCGGCCGGATCGCCCATGCGCTGGAGCGGAGTCATCGAACCGAAGGCCTTCAGACCTTCCTCGCCCAGTACTTCCTTCGCCAATTCGGTCGCTGTCGGCCCGGGCGACAGCACGTTGACACGGATGCCGGTGCCCTTCAGATCCTCCGCCCAGGTCTTCGCGAGGTTGCGCACGGCCGCCTTGCTCGCGCCGTAGGCGCTGAAGGCCGGGGCGCCCGTGGTGCCGGCGCTCGATCCGGTCAGGATGGTCGAACCGCCCGCGCCCATCAGCGGCAGCGCCTTCTGCACCGTGAAGATCGTGCCCTTCACGTTGGTGTCGAAGGTTTCGTCGATGTGTTCGGCGGTGATCTCGCCGAGCGCAAGCAGGCTTCCCGTCCCGGCATTGGCGAAGACGATGTCGAGGGTGCCGCGCTCGGTCTTCACCGCCGCGTAGAGCCGGTCCAGGTCGGCCTCGTCGGACACCGAGCCCTGCACCGCGCGGGCGTTGGGCCCGAGGTCGGCGACGGCGGCGTCGAGCGCTTCCTGCCGCCGGCCGAAGATGAAGACGAAGGCGCCCTCTTCGATGAAACGCTTTGCCGCCGCGCGGCCGATGCCGGTGGCGCCGCCGGTGATCACGGCGGTCTTTCCCTTCAGTCTGCTCATGTCTTTGATCCTTGGTTGGGATGGCGCAAATAGGTGATTACGATGCGGCGCCGGCGGTCGCCGGTCGCTCGGGTTCGTTCTTGAACAGGTCCTGGAAGATCAGCGGCGCCCAGCTCTTGTCGAGCACCTGTACCAGCGCCCCGCCCTCTGCAAGCTTCCCGAGATTCACGGGTGCGAAACCCAGTTGCTCGGCGATGTCCGCCACTTGCGCTGCGGCGGCCTGGTCGTCGCTCGACAGGAACACGACGCGGCGGCTGCCGTTGACGTTCGGGTCGGCGGCCAGCGTCCGCGCGGGCAGATGATTGAAACCCTTCACGAAGCGTGCGCCGAGGAAGGCCTTGGCGACGTCGGCCGTAGACAGACCCTCGAAACCGTTCATCGCGTCCACGACCGTCTTGCCCTGCCAGCTCGACAGTGCCTTGGCGACATCGCGATGCCCCTCGAAGAGAACGGCCAGGAAAATCACGTCCGCCTTGAGCGCTTCCTGCAGCGTCGTGGGAACGACCTTGGATCCGATCGCCTGCGCCTGCGGCAGCAGCGCTTCGGGCGCTCGCCGGCTGGCGACGGAGACTTCGATGTTGTTGCGGGCGAAAGCGCGGGCGAGGGCCTGGCCGATGGCGCCGAAACCGATGATGGCGTAGCTCATGGAGATGGTCCTTTTCAGTACGGGGTTGGGGTGGGCTGGCCTGTTCGGGCCGGTTGCCCCATCAATCTGGGTCGCTTGACGCATCAAACCAATTGACGAAAGATCGCTTGATACGATCTATTTTCTGGATAACCCGTGCTCGACAACGTCACCATCAACCAGCTGCGTGCGTTCGTTGCGGTGTGCGATCAGGGAAGCTTCTCGGGTGCGGCGCGGAAACTCGCACGCGCGCAGTCGGCCATCAGCCACGCGATCAAGGCGCTGGAAGGCGCGTTCGATGTCGAGTTGTTCGAGCGCAACACACGCAAGGCGCAGCTCACCGCGGCGGGGCGCAGCCTGTTGCCGGATGCGCGTGCGGTGATCTCCCGCACGGAAGAAATGAAGAACCGCGCCGGCGCGATCGCGCGGACCGGGGTGCCGCAGGTTTCGGTGGCGATCGACGCCTACTTCCCGCGCGTCCACCTGATCGACTGTTTGCGGACGCTGCAAGAGGAGTTCCCCACCGCAGTGATCAACCTGCGAATCACGAGCATGCAGGGCGGCGAAGACCTGGTGCTTGAAAGGGTGTGTGCCCTGGCCGTCACGATCGAGAACGTGCCGGCGGTGAACCCGGATGCGATGGAACGCCACTGGCTGTGCGAAGCGAAGATGGTGACGGTCTGTGCGCCCTCCCATCCGCTCGCTTCGGCACCGAAACCCATCCCGCTGGACGAGTTTGGCCGGCATGTCCAGATCGTCGTTACCGACAACCAGCCCGGAGCGGAAAAGACCCAACAGGGAGTGGCCGGCAAGCGCCAGTGGCTGGTCAATGACCTCGGCGCCAAGTGTGATCTTCTCAAGGCCGGTCTCGGCTGGGGCCACTTGCCGTGGCACCTCGTCGGCGAGGATCTGGCGAGCGGACAGCTCGTCGAACTTGAACGCCGCGCCTGGCACGTCGGCCCGCTCACGTTCGTGCTCTCGCAACGACGGGGCTATGACCTCTCCCCGTGCGAGTCGCGACTGGTCGAACTGCTGGGCCAGGCGCAGTGCATCCCGAAGAAAGCCAGGCAGCGCTCCGCCTCGGCTAAAGGTGCAAAAGCCTGAAGGCCCCGTGCGTGGGCAACACAGCCCGCATGGCTTGCTGCGCATGGACCAACGCCCGCGAAGCAGATCAGCGGCAGTCTGCTTTCCAGAACATGGGTCGGCGTCGGCTTTTCAAATCAGGTGCGCTCTGACCCCTGCTTTGATGCCTGCCGTGGAGGAAAATGGACCCGACCACTTTGGTTGGAGCGTCAGGACGAGGACCCGCGGATGCGGTTGAGCAAGGTCGTGTATGTGCGGGTGAAAACGCCGCTGGGTGTGTTCGTGGTGGCGGCACGCGACGGGGCGCTGAAGGGCGGCTGGTTCGAGGGGCAGAAGTATTTTCCCGAGATCGACCCGGACACCGGTTGGCGCGAGGACGAGACGGCCTTGTTGCACGCGGCTCGGCAACAGCTCGATGCTTATTTTGCCGGCGCGCTGACGCGTTTCGAGGTGCCGCTGGCGCCCGAAGGCACGGCGTTCCAGCAACAGGTGTGGAACGCGCTGTGCGCGGTGCCCTGCGGTGAGACCACGACTTATGCGGCGCTTGCACGCGCGCTGGGCCGGCCCGACGCCTTTCATCCGGTCGGGGCCGCGATCGGACGCAACCCGATCTCGTTGTTCGTTCCGTGTCATCGCGCCCTGGGCAGCGACGGTTCGTTGACCGGTTACGCGGGCGGGCTCGAGCGCAAGCGCTGGCTGTTGGCTCACGAAGGCCGGGAGCGCGACCTGTTCGACTGAGAAAACGCCGGGGCGGAGTGCACTTTCCACGCGCTTCCTTGACGCATGCTAGCCCGCGAGCAACTCCTCGCACCGCTCCCTGAGAAACGAGCGTCATTGCGTGATTGCTGGCGTCAGCCTCGACCGGTGTGCGCAGACAAGATGCAGGGGCGCCGGTTCGCCATGCGACGGCGGGATGACCTCGGCCAAGCGACCTGCACCAAGTCCGGCATCAGATCGAGGCGCGATTTGTAGATCAGGCCTTCCGCAGCCACTGCCCGGCGCCACACGGCATCCGCGTCATCGCTGATGCGATTACCCGATGTCGCGACGGTCCGGTCGCCTGCCGGCAGCGTAAAGCGCCAGCGCTCTTGGAGCGGCTCGCTCCACACGAAGCGCAGGCAGTTGTGCCGGTCAGTTTGCTGGAATTGTCGTCGGCAGCTTCGCGTTGCCGTCACCGGGTGCTTACGCGCCAAGGTCCACAATGGTCGTACCGCCCCTCGATCTACATCGCCGCCGCCCGACCCATCGCGGCGGTCAGCCGTAGATTTGTGCGACGTGATCACGCGAAGGCTTTCTTGTCCTCGTCCGGAAGATGGGAGCCCGAAGCGGAGAACGCGTCGTTTGCTTCCACCCAGTCGAGGAGAGGAACGATGAAATGTCCAGCCCGTAGTGCGAGGTTCGCCAAGTCCATGCTGCTTGGCGTCGCGTTCGTCACCATCCCGGTCGCGGCCTTGCATGCCCAAGACAACCAGAGCAGGGTCAGGCAGGGTTTCGCGTTGAACCCGGTGCCGCTCAATCTCAACGGCAAGAATCCTGCACTGGTTGGCCTCGGTAGCTACATCGTCAACACGGGAGGCTGCAACGATTGCCATACCAATCCGGCGTTTGCCGCTGGCGGCAATCCCTATCTCGGTCAGCCTGAGCGGATCAACACAGCCGAATTCATGGCAGGTGGCCGTTTGTTTCCGCCATCCCCATTCAAGTCGGCCAACCTCACGCCCGATGCAACCGGCAAGCCGGCAGGCCTGACTCTTTATCAATTCATCGCGACGTTGCGCACGGGACACGACCCACTCGACCCGCCAGGCGCACTGCTGCAGATCATGCCGTGGCCGGCATTCGGGAAGAAAACCGATCTCGACCTCCGCGCGATCTATGAATACTTGCGCGCGATTCCACCGCTGCCCGACAACCCGCATCCCAGTCCCAATCCGTAAAGTGGGATTCAGGCAAACCCTGACGCGGGCGGGCGAGCAGCTGAGCGAACAAAACGGGGACCAGAGTCGACTTTCAAGAAAGCGCACTCTGATCTCTGTTTTCGCCTGGTCCCGGTTTCCCGGGCCAGCTCGCTCCGCCCCCGTTGTTCCTGCTTGCGGCCCTACCCGCGCAACAGGAAGAACGGAAGCGTCACCAAGGCCAACGCGAAGAGGATGCCCAACAGGCTCATCACGACGCGCAGCGGGTCTGCACGAAGCAAGGTGATGAACGTCGCCGCGGTGCCTGCGCGCTTGGCAGCGGCGTATTCGGCACGGGCGCGCGTCGCGCGCTGCTGCTGGTAGTCGTCCATCGCGCGCCTGGCGTCCGCGAAGGCCGCGTCTTCCGTGATCCAGATGCCCCCAGCCGAGATACCCCAGATGCTGGGCCTGGTTTCGTAGTACGCGATCCCCTGCGCGTCGAGCATCGCTCGCACATCGTCGGCTTCATCACCGGGGACGTCACGCAGATTCATGAGCAGTTTGGACATGCCGCCATGATAGCCGCCCCCAAGCCCTCCGGCCGCGTTGTGCCAGTACGGAATCACGTGAACCTGACCGGGTTCTTCGGCCGCTCAAAGCTCGGGTACGTCCCCCGACTCGAACAGCACTCGCGGGGTGCCGTACTCTCCGCTGTCTTCGTCCACGTCCATGCTGTACGCGACGACGCCGGCATGCTTGCCGGCCAGCAGCCCTGCCCTGCGCGCTGCCTCATCGGCCGTCTTGAACTGCAGGACCTGGCCTGGTTTCAGGCCATTCTTCACCCGGTCGAAGGGCTGTACTACGTGGATCGTTTCCATATTTGCTCCTGGGTTGAAGCAAGTATGACGGGTTGGTATATCAGCACGACAAAGGCCAGAGTCGCCTTTCTTGAGAAGGCCCACTCTGGGCCCGGTTTCGATTTACCTTCCTCCGTCCCGGTTCCGGTTTCTCTGCTGGGCGGCCAAGGCCAACCCTCGCCAGGGACGAGACTTAATTAGCCATGAGATGGCCCGACCCCGCTTTTCCAGCCGTGCCGCGTCCACCTCGGCAATGGACCCATCGTGGATCGGGGGCGGGCTGTGGTTTTCGCGTACGATCCGACGACACGTTCGCCCACTTCATCCAGGAAATCCCATGCCGCTTCGCCACGTGCGCGCCTGCGTCTTGCTCTGCCTCGCCCTGTTCCTGGGTGCCTCGCCGCTGCTGGCCGAGGAGCGCGTGGATGCCGCCACATGGGGTCCGTACGCGCGCCTGGTTGACCACACGCAACAATCGGAAACTGGCTACCGCCTGCATTGGCACTGGGCCGAACCGAACCGGAAGCTACTCGAGGACTGGTACGACGCCTATAGCGGCGAGCTGTCCTACACCACCACCATCGTGCCGGGCGCGCAGCCCGGACAACTGGTGCTGGAAAGTCCGAAGTTCGGCCACAAGCGATGGCTCGGCACCGTCGAGCCCGACGGCTCGGTGCTGTACATCGGCGTGGGCATGCTGAAGGCGCCCTACCGCGTGCGTGTCGACGACGAGGGCCGCATGGCGATGGTCTTCGTGCGCATCAAGGGCGACCAGATCACCGAGAACTTCACCACCCAGTACGACCATGCCGACGCGAAAGGGCTGATCCTGCGCCCGGTCGCGACGCCGGCCGACCCGAAAACCTGGGGCGTCTATGCGCGCCTGGTCGGCACCCGCCTGGCCGGCAAGATGTGGACCGGCATCTCCTGGCGCTGGACCAGCGACAACGTGATGCTGCAGGACCACGGCGTGCTGTACGGAAAGATGCAGATCGACCTGGAAGGCGGCAACGGCCTGCGCATGACCTCGGGCAAGTCCGATGAAGTCTGGACCGGCCGCGTCGGACCGGACGGCGCCGTGGTCTGGACCGACAAGAAGGGGGATTCGGTGCGGATGCGGATCGACGGCGACGAGGCGGTGATGGATCGCGTGACGCTGAGGGATGGCGTGGTCGTGAAGTCGCGTGCGGAGCAGCGCTTCAGGGGCCACCTGGGGGCGGCGGCACTGTAGGCACACAACTAACCGGGCCAGCTCAACCTGACACCCTTTTTCCTGCATACCGGCGGCACGCCGGCCCTGTTTCCTGTCCGACATCGAGCGACGTGCATTCCCTGGAGCCCCTGCATGAAAAACATCCTGTCGAACGCACGCCACGCCATCCCGGCGGCGTGCCTTCTCCTTCTTTCGGTGGCGCTGTCCGGCTGCAGCGGCCCCGCCGACAGCGTCAAGGCGGCGAGCCATGACCTCGCGATCACCAACGCGACCATCGTCGACGGCACCGGCAAGCCTGCGTACAAGGGCACGGTGCTGATCCGCGACGGCCGGTTTGCGGCGGTCGGCAACTTCGACACCTCCACGCTGGACGTCGCGCGCACCATCGACGCCGGCGGCAAGGTGCTCGCGCCCGGTTTCATCGACATGCATTCGCATGGCGACCCGGTGACGCAGTCGTTCGAGAATTTTCTCGCGATGGGCGTGACCAGCGTCGTGCTCGGGCAGGATGGAAGCAACCCGGTCGACACGCCATTGAAGCCTTGGCTTGCGACGCTGGAAGCCGACGGCGCCGAGGTCAACGTGCTGGCGCTGGCCGGCCATGGCGACATCCGCCGCGAGGCGGGCATCCCCGACGCGGTGCGCAAGCTCGACGCCGCACAGTCGCAGCGCCTGGCCGAGGTGCTGGAGGCATCACTGGCGCTCGGCCTGCACGGCATGTCCACCGGGCTGGAGTACGTTCCCGGGATCTACTCCGAGCCGTCGGAAATCGTCGCGCTGGGCAAGGTCATCAACCGCCGTGGCGGCATCTTGATCAGCCACATGCGCAGCGAGAACGACGACCGGATCGAGGATTCGATCCGCGAGCTGGTCTCGCACAATCCGGACGGCCGCGTGCACATCTCGCACCTGAAGGTCATTTACGGCAAGGGTGCGGAGCGTGCGAAGTCGCTGCTCGACTTCATCGATAACCTCGCACAGCAAGGTCATGCCTTGACGGCCGATGCCTATCCCTACACCGCCGGTTACACCTGGATCGGCATCGTGTTTCCGGAGTGGGCGCTGCCGCCCACCGACTACACGAAGATAGTGGCCGAACGGCGCGACGAGCTGGCAAAGTATCTGCAGGAGCGCGTCACCGGCCGCGGCGGCCCGGAGGCGATCCTGTTCGGCACGGCCCCTTATCCGGGCAAGCGGCTGGCCGAAGTGGCGGCGAAGAAAAAACAGTCCTTCGTCGACGTGCTGATCGAGCTTGGCCCCACGGGCGCCTCCGCGGCGCACTTCACCATGGACGCAACGTTGCAGGACGCGCTGGTCGCAAGCATGAAAACCGCGCTGTCGACCGATGGCGGCCCGGGTCTTTCGCATCCGCGCAGCAGCGGCACCTATGCGCGGCTGATCGAGCACTTCGTGGTCAAGACCGGGCAGTTGAGTCTGGAAGATGCGGTGTACAAGGTGAGCGGGCTGCCGGCACGAATCATGGGCCTGCCCGATCGCGGCACGATCAAGGTCGGCCAGTGGGCCGATGCGGTGCTGTTCGACCCCGCGTCGGTGCGCGAGCGTTCGACCTATGTCGAGCCGCATGCCCTCGCCGAAGGGTTCGACCTGGTGCTGGTCAACGGTCTGGTCGCGCGCGAGAACGGACGCCTGCAGGAAAAGCACGCCGGTATGCTGATCAAGCCGGCGGCCGCCGAGTAAGTTCGCTGCGCGGGCCTGCCCTGGCGGTGCCCGCGTGACACGCACCAGTCGACGTCGCCGCCAACCAAGTCGGGTCAGAAGCGAATGGCACTGAGCCACCTCTCAAAAGGGGCTCTGACCACGCAGCACGTATTACCTCTGGCAGATGGCGGGCGTCACCGACGGGCGCACTCTACGCTCGCAGGGCGGGTCTTCGAGAGGCACGATCATGTCCCCCTCCGAACTGGACGACCACTGGCTATACCAATGCGATGGCATCGTCGTCGACCCATCCGCACACCTGCTGGAACGTGACGGTCAAGCACAACCCGTGGAGCCCAAGGTCTATACGGTGCTGGTGACGCTGCTGCAGCAGGCGGGCAAGGTGGTCGACAAAGATGCGTTGCTTGATGCGGCATGGGGTCACCGCTGCATCACACCGGGCGTACTGAGCCACGCGGTCTCGCAGCTGCGTCGCGCCCTGGGTGATTCGGCGCTCCATCCGCGCTACATCGCCACCGTGCACACCATCGGTTATCGCTTCATCGGCGAGGTGCACCGGCGCCCCCGCCGTACTCCCGTACTGACCGAACCATCACCCGGTGGACGCGTTCGCTGGCATCGAGGCCACCTTCTCAGCAACTTCAGCTTCCGCCTGGCCACCCGGTGAATCAAAGCGGGTCAGAGCCCGTTCCGAAAGCATCCTTGTTCCGTCGCGGGCGGTGGGCTGCACGGACGCTGGTGCAACGGCCGATCATCGCCTCGATCTCGCGCTGGAATCGCGGCGTGCCAAGCGCGTTGCTGTTGCACGTACGCACTCATCTCGGCCAGGCAATCATCGCGGACTTCGAGCCAAAGGGCATTTAACTTCCTCCGTCCCGGTTTCGCTCAAGACCCTCGGCCTATCAATCCGCCGCAGCGCCTCCGCCTCGATTGGGATTAGGATGGTGCGTGCGACAGCAAGCCAATCTGCGTACGGCGCGCAAACGCCGAAAACGCCGAAAACGCAACACGCCAATTGATCAAGGAGCGGACCATGAGTTCGACTCGCAATCCAGGCCGAGTGGCGGGGCTTTGGTATCTGCTGCTGGTCTTCGCCGGCCCGCTGCGCCTTATCTACATCCCCGACAAGCTGTTCGTGACGGGCGACGCCGGCGCCACTGCGAGCAACATCGCAGCGAACGAGTGGCTGTTCCGCCTCGGCATCGTCAGCCAGTTGGCCGGCGGGCTGATCCTGATCTTCCTCGTGCTGGCCTTTTACCGATTGTTCGAAACGGTCGACCGGAAACTCGCCGCGATGGTGGTGATCTTCGGCGGCATCATGCCGGCGCTGCTGGATTTCGTCGGCGCCGCGCTCGACGGCACTACCCTGCTGATCGCACGCGGGGCCGACTTCCTGTCCGCTTTCGACAAACCGCAGCAGGACGCGCTGGCCATGCTTTTCGTCAAGCTGGCCGGCCAGCAAATCACGGCAGCGGAAATGCTCTGGGGCGTGTGGCTGTTGCCGTTGGCCCTGCTGGTTTACCGGTCGCGCTTCCTGCCGCGTTTTCTGGGCGTGTGGCTCGCCATCAACGGCCTGGCCTATGTCCTGCTGTGCCTGACCGGCGAACTGTGGCCGCAATACCACGCGGCCGTGTTCAACTACGGGCAACCCGCGTTCTTCGGCGAGGTGGCGCTGATGCTGTGGCTCGTGGTTAAAGGCGGCAGACCACCGGTGGAGGCGTAAGCTCCCCCGTCAAGCGGACACCTGCAAAGCAGAATCGCTGGCGTGCCGTTGACAGTACTCGACGGGGCTCAAACCGCCGCAAAACCCGCAGCAAAAAGGCGCCCCCAAGGTGTCAGGACAATTTGAGCCACCGGGCGGACGGCCAACCGGCCGCACCCGGCAAACCGACCCGTGCGCGCCTCGACCCATGCACGGAACCGGTCGGATCCCAACACCTTCTGCTGCTGCAGATGGCAGCGGATCTCCGTGACCAGTTCGTCAGGCAAGGCATCCGCAAACAAAGCCCGATAGGCCGCTGCACGAGCCGCAGGATCGGCACCCAGCGCAAGGAACTCGGAAAAGGCGGAAAAGGCGTCGGGGACAATTTGAACGATGCGTGACAGCGTCCCGCCTCGGGCCGCCTGCGGCCGCACAAATCTAGTGGCCGCTTCGTCCCAAGCATTCAACCGCCGTCAAAAATTGTCCCTGACACCTTTTTCCTGACGGTCGCAGGCCGGAAACGGGGTTTGGCTTCGAGCCAGTCACTCTGAGAGATCGCGACCGTCGGCACCCGTGTTGTACGCAGGACCGCACGCGGACCGAGCCATCAAGGGGTGGGCCATGAGCCCGAGACTCTGTGCGACGCATGACGCGCACCTGGACGGGATCCGCGATGACCGATGAGTGTTTGGCAAGCAGCAGGGGCCGCTGACGCGGCCCTAACCAGAACGGTGACTGGCGCGATCTTGGCGCTGCATGAAACACAGCTGCGGGTGATCAGCGGCAAGATGGGCACTCACTCTTCGGGGTCACCGGGGAAGAGCAAGTGCGGGCCTACGGACGGCGAAATGGTGACACCTTTTTTGCCTAGGTTAGCCCTTGCTCAACCTAATCCTGTTGTGGTTCAAAATAGCCAGAGCTACAAATATCAAGCCAAGCCTGGCCAAATGGGCTATTTGTCGCCTGCTTCTCAGCCAAAACTAATTTTTCGCCATCGTCAACACTCAAAATCTCATCACCAAAATAGCAAAAGCAAAAAACCTTAACGGAGCTATTGGCAGCCAATCCTAAAAGTTCGCCAAAACCACTAGATGAGGTAGGTGGAGAGCCCACGTCGTAAACACACCAACTATCATCCTCATACACAGAATTAAGCTGACGCCACAGAAATTGTGGGAGGCCACTCCCCTTTTTTAACAAAAATTTGTTTGCGTCACTCCGAATAAAAAACCGCATCCCAAAAACTCTTTCGCCATAGGACTTAAAAGGATTTTCATAACCCCAGCATGAACCCTCCATAATTGACCTAACAAAACCAAGAGTGACACCCAATCCAGAGCTCTCCACCAAAAACGGAGCGATCAAGAGATCTGGATGCTTCAAGAAATTTATCCCGGATATTAACCAGTCAGAATCATCTCCAGATCCGAGTTCAAGCATCACCTCTTTGGGCAGACGATCTTGAAGCAAGAAATCATCCAATGGGATCCATCCACTCTTAGCCAAACCAATTAACTGTGCACGCGCCTTAGCTCCATACTTTTTAAGACAGTCACCAACTCTCTTTATAGCCAGAGGAATATTGGACGGAACAGCATCGATGGAAAGCGCAAGATAAATATCTCTGCAATACTCATCGGCGACAGACTGTACAAGCTCATCCTGAAAGGGATAACGATCCTCCGCCAAGCCACTTCTTTGAATGGTAAGTGGAAGTCGACCATCCTTATCATCAATAAGTAGTGATGGGTGAGCGACGCGGAATCCGCTCGAAGCGCCAGAAATATTTATATCCGGCAAACTCGAATGGTACTCCACGTTGCATACAAACAATCCATTGCAGCAAAGATAGCTGTAATTAGAATAATACCCAGAAATTTTACTCTCGTAACTCCAAAAAACACCGTCAAAGCCCTTGGTAGATACTGAAGTCCAAGAACTTTCCCTATCCACCAAAGGCCCCTTTATAGTTACCTTGGGATTACGATCTTTCCACTCGCCCTCGCTATGAATTCTGTACCGGACAATTGGGCGATCATAGACATACCAATCCGCAAAGCCCACCTCGCGAGATGAGCCTTTTAGCAATTCTTCCGACACGCGCTCATCCGTAATCTTCACCGAAATACTTGTACCAATTTCCATAGCAACGCGGGAAATCTGAATTAGGCCATTATCAAGCCTAATTTCAAACTTAAGTCCTCTACCAGTTTCATCTAGGAAATGGCGCGTTGATAGCGTGATTACAGGGCCTATTAGAAAAGCAGCCAACGCTCCCACTCCGAAGCGACCAGAGCGCCGCACGGCAGATCCGCCTGTCTCATCAAGGTATTCGCTCTTCCACCACTTGCTATTTCGGAACGAAGCTCCCGCGCGCAAGAAAAATGACTCGACAGTCTCTAACGTCATACCAACACCATTGTCAGTAATCCGAAGATAACTAGACGAGGGGTTAGATACGTCGAGCTCCAACTCAACCATGGGCACGTATGGCTCGCCCAAGCCAATATGATGAGTGGAGGAACAGCTTTCACGCTCAAGCGATGCGTCAATAGAGTTCTGCAAAAGCTCCCTGACACCTACGCTTGGTTTATTTCCATATAACGGCCCAACAAGCAAGTGGAGAAGCTCAGCAGACGCAGTGGTCAACCTAACTTCTCTTGGGATGTAAACTGGCCTATTAGTTCGCTCAAACTCTTCGACATCATCCAAATTAGAATGAAGCCGCCTTACGGTTAGACCTAAATTTGATAAATCCCTTACTCGCCCATAGACTTCTCCAAGGAGGGCCCAAGACTCATCTAACTCCCTTTGCAGATCCTTGAACAGAGATCGTAGTCCGCAAAATATATCCACGTTTTTGGGATCGGCAACCACATTCAGCGCTTCCGGATCATCACCTAGCTGATGCAGCTCTAAAACCGCGTGATGTTTTGCCCACTCCTTTCTTGAAACTGGGCTTTTAAGACCACGCAGCTGGAGGATCTGCGTAGGCGCACGCGCCGAATCTATCTGAATATAATCGGCAATACGCAAGATAGCCATTACAAATGGCGCGTGAATTTCCATGTATATACGACGACTCAGGCGAGGAATCATATCAACGGAAGCGCGTATACTCATATTATGGCTGCGAGCAAGGAAACCGTACAGATCCCTCAACTCCATTGGAAAGTTCTTAAACGGAATGAAGTGAGTGCAGCCTTCGCTTCCAGGCACGCCGTTCAACGCGATTTGATGCGCCACGCGAGCATGATTTCTGCGCAAAAATTCGCCCACCAAAAGCTTCTGACGGTCGCTTAAGGAATGAAATTCCTTAAGCATTTCTGGCGGCTCAGAATCACCAAATACTGAAATTAATTTATCAGCATCCCAGCGGCCCGCTTCTTGCTCGAAATTCGCGTACTCATCTTGCCAAGGCGACTCACCAAAGAATAGAGATGACTCAACTTCGCCCGCTGTTTTCAGGAGCGTGAAAAAGCCATCCACGGAGAGGTGCATGGCGCAATCGTGAAGTAGAACGGCAGAAATTATTGCCGCCCCATCTTCTGGCGTGAGAAAGTCCCACGCGTCCGGCGCAATCAGGCTCTCAGCTGATCTAAGGACATTGGTAACATGCGCAATTCCATGATCAGTATATTCAAAAAAGAATGGCGTTTTGTTATCCGCTAACCAGATGGAAAAATCGGACACTGCGCTTTCAATTAAACCATAAATCGCCGAGTCCGTTAAAATTAGTTGTGCGAGTTTTCCCGGAAGTTCAATTTTCAGAACATATGGCTTGATCATTTTCTCACGGTCCCTAACATGAAATAGCTTCCTTATTGAGTTTCCGGAAACGGAGTCACCATTTCGCCGCCTAAGTCAAACGATCAAAGCCTATAAGTCCCTGCCCTCATCACACCCGCCCTCGGCCACACCGGGCACAACGCCTCCACCGCCTCCATCAACTCCACCCAATCCGACAGATCACCCCTGCCCGCCTGCACGACATCCAGCACGTCGCTACCGACCAGCGGCTAGCGGACACCTTCATGCTCTGTCGTTGGCGATTTCGGCGAGTAATTCATCCAGCAGCCCCCTGCAATCGAACAGCGCGAAGTGCCCCTGCACGTCGGCTACTACTCAAGCCACCTTCTTGCCGCGCACCAGCCTTCCCTCATCCTGCAACCGCTGATACAACGACCCCGCACTGAAATCCAGGCCGTTCGGCCAAGCCAGTGCACCAAGCTCGATGAAGTGGCGTGCAAAGAACGCCGGATCACGCAGTGGCACTGTCATCTCCGTGTCCATTTCAACGAACCTGGAAAAATCGAACACACCCGAAGCACCGTCGGAGAAACGCAGCAACAGCTGATGCCCCTCTCTTGGTTCGACCGCGATCAATTTAATCATTGTCGGCTCCCGGAATCCGGCTAAGTGGCTGCAGCGCCTGTGCGCGCATCCAATTCTGCTCCAGCTCTTCGTGATGGTCGAGGCACCACTGTTTCACCAGGGCAAGCGCGCGCTTCGGCAGCTCGCCTTGCACGATGCTGCCATCTTCGATGGCAACCAGCGCCTCGTGCCCCTGGTATTCCACGTGTACGTGTGGCGGCGCGTGATCGGCGAAATACATGCGCACATAGATACCGAAGAAGCTGGAGATGATCGGCATGGGTTACATGTTCCGCCGGTATTCGCCGCCGACTTCATACAACGCATGACTGATCTGCCCCAGCGAGTTGGTCTTCACCGCCTCAATCAGCTGCTCGAACACATTCCGCCGATCGCGCGCCGTCGTCTGCAACACCTTCAAACTATCTGACGCCAACGCATTGCGCGCCTCCCCGTAGCGCTTCACGTTGTCGATCTGCTGCCCCTTCTCCTCCGGCGTGGAGCGGATCAGCTCGATCTTGGTGGCAACTTCGCCAGCGTGCTCTTTGGGCAGGAAGGTGTTGACCCCGATCAGCGGCAGCGAGCCGTCGTGCTTCTTGTGCTCGTAGTACATCGACTCTTCCTGGATCTTGCCGCGCTGGTACATGGTGTCCATCGCGCCGAGCACGCCGCCGCGCTCGCTGATCGCCTCGAACTCCTTGTACACGGCTTCTTCCACCAGGTCGGTGAGGGTGTCGACGACGTAGCTCCCCTGCCACGGGTTCTCGTTGAAGTTGAGGCCGAGTTCCTTGTTGATGATCATCTGGATCGCCACCGCGCGGCGCACGCTTTCTTCGGTGGGCGTGGTGATGGCTTCATCGTAGGCGTTGGTGTGCAGGCTGTTGCAGTTGTCGAACAGCGCGTACATCGCCTGCAGCGTGGTGCGGATGTCGTTGAACTGGATTTCCTGCGCGTGCAGCGAGCGGCCGGAGGTCTGGATGTGGTACTTCATCATCTGGCTGCGGCTGCTGGCACCGTAGCGCTCGCGCATGGCGCGGGCCCAGATGCGGCGCGCGACGCGGCCGATCACGGTGTATTCCGGGTCCATGCCGTTGGAGAAGAAGAAGCTGAGGTTCGGCGCGAAGTCATCCACCTTCATGCCGCGGGCGAGGTAGTACTCGACGATGGTGAAGCCGTTGCTGAGGGTGAAGGCAAGCTGGCTGATCGGGTTCGCGCCGGCTTCGGCGATGTGGTAACCGCTGATCGACACCGAGTAGAAGTTGCGCACCTTGTGGTCGACGAAGTACTGCTGGATGTCGCCCATCATGCGCAGCGCGAATTCGGTGGAGAAGATGCAGGTGTTCTGCGCCTGGTCTTCCTTCAGGATGTCGGCCTGCACGGTGCCACGCACTTTGGTGAGCGTGTCGGCCTTGATGCGGGCGTAGGTTTCCGCGTCGACCAGTTCGTCGCCGCAGACGCCGAGCAGGCCGAGGCCGAGGCCGTCGTTACCCTTGGGCAGGTCGCCGTGGTACTGCGGGCGCGGCACGTTCTGGTAGAGCTTGTCGATGGTCTGCTGCGCGGCGGCCCAGCGCTTGTCGTCTGCCTTCAGGTACTTCTCGACGTTCTGGTCGATGGCGGTGTTCATGAACATCGCCAGGATCATCGGCGCGGGGCCGTTGATGGTCATCGAGACGGAGGTGCTGGGCGCGCTGAGGTCGAAGCCGGAGTACAGCTTCTTCATGTCGTCCAGGGTGGCGATGTTGACGCCGGAGTTGCCGATCTTGCCGTAGATGTCCGGGCGCGGCGCGGGGTCTTCGCCGTACAGGGTGACCGAGTCGAACGCGGTGGACAGGCGCGTGGCGGCGCCGCCCTGGCTCAGGTAGTGGAAGCGGCGGTTGGTGCGCTCGGGCGTGCCTTCGCCGGCGAACATGCGGGTGGGATCTTCGCCGCTGCGGCGGTACGGATACACGCCGCCGGTGTACGGGTAGTGGCCCGGCAGGTTTTCGCGGCCGAGGAAGCTGACCAGTTCGCCCCAGTCCTTCGACTTCGGCGGGGAAACCTTCGGGATTTTCTGGTGGCTCAGCGAGTCGCGGTAGTTGTCAACGCGGATGACTTTGTCGCGCACCTTGTATTCGTTGACGTCGGCGGTGACGGATGCATACAGCGCCGGCCATTCGCGCAGCTGGTGGATGGCTTCGTGGCTGAGTTCCTTGAGCGCGGCGTTGTAGCGCTGGCGCAGGAGCAAGATGCTGCGATCCACCACATGCTCGTCGCGCTCTGGTTCTTTTTTGCCGTCATTCCGGCGCAGGCCGGAATCGCTCTTCGTCGCCGAATGCGCGGCCTTTGCACTGTGTGCTTCGTGCGCGATGGGTGATGCGATCCCGGCCTGCGCCGGGATGACGGCTTGGGGGGTTGAAGCGTTTGGGGTGGTGACGGGCTGGTGCAAATCCGCGCTGGCGTAGAGGTCGAGCGGGCGCGGCAGCTTGTCGTCGCCCAGTTCCTTCAGCGCCTCGTAGTAGTGCTGCGCCTTGCTGGCGAATTCGGCCTGGTGCGCGATGCCGCTGTTGATGCCGCGGCCCTGCTCGGCGATCTCGGCGAGATAGCGCACACGGGCACCAGGGATCAGCACGGTGGCGCGCGGCGATTTCAGCGTGGTGTCGAGCTGGGGCGACCATTTCTCCGCCGGCAACTTGAGCTTGTCGCGCATCAGCCGGCACAGGTTGGTGAACATCCAGGTTACGCCCGGATCGTTGAACTGGCTGGCGATGGTGGGATATACCGGCACGTCTTCGTCGGCCACCTTGAACGCGGTGTGGTTGCGCTTCCACTGCTTGCGCACGTCGCGCAGCGCGTCTTCGGCACCGCGCTTGTCGAACTTGTTCAGCACCACCAGGTCGGCGAAGTCGATCATGTCGATCTTCTCCAGCTGGCTGGCGGCGCCGTAGTCGCTGGTCATCACGTAGACCGGGAAGTCGACCAGGTCGACGATCTCCGAATCGCTCTGGCCGATGCCGGCGGTCTCGACGATGACCAAGTCGTACGGCTGGCTCTTCAGGAAATTGATGCAGTCGTGCAGCACGATGCTGGTGGCGGCGTGCTGGCGGCGGGTGGCCATCGAGCGCATGTAGACGCGCTTGGAGCGCAGCGAATTCATGCGGATGCGGTCGCCCAGCAAGGCGCCGCCGGAACGACGGCGGGTGGGATCGACCGCGAGCACGGCGATGCGCATGTCGGGGAACGCGTGCAGGAAACGCAGCAGCAGTTCGTCCACCACGCTGGATTTGCCCGCACCACCGGTGCCGGTGAGGCCGAGCACGGGCGTGTGCTTGCCGGCCAGCTTCCACTGCTTGCGCTGGTGTTCGAGTTCGGCGTCGCCGAGCTTGCCTTCCTCGATCGCCGAGAGCATGTGGCCGATCGAGATCTCGTCGTCGATGTCGACCTGGGGCAGTGCGTTGGTTTCGGACTCGGCGTGCTTCGCGGCGGCGCTGCCGGCGCGCTGCATCACGTCCTCGATCATCTCGACCAGGCCGAGCTTCATGCCGTCGTTCGGGTGGTAGATGCGCTCGACGCCGTAGGCCTGCAGCTCGCGGATCTCTTCCGGCGTGATGGTGCCGCCACCGCCGCCGAACACGCGCACGTGTCCGGCGCCGCGCTCGCGCAGCATGTCGATCATGTACTTGAAGTATTCGACGTGGCCGCCCTGGTAGGACGACAGCGCGATCGCGTCGGCGTCTTCCTGCAGCGCGGCGCGCACCACGTCCTCGACCGAGCGGTTGTGGCCGAGGTGGATCACTTCCGCGCCCTGCGACTGGATGATCCGTCGCATGATGTTGATCGCCGCGTCGTGCCCATCGAACAGGCTGGCCGCAGTGACGAAACGCAGTGGGGTGGTTTCCGTCTGCGGGGCGCTGGCGGGGACGTGCTTGGCGGGGGAACTCATGGCAACTCCGGACATCGTATGCGATCAACTGGGCAATTCTAATGGGGATCGGCGCCAAGGGCTTGCTGCGGCGCGTGTACCGGACCGTATAGGGCGATGATCCCGACGGGATCCGGACGCGCCCGACCGGCTTACGCAAGCCGCGATTTGCTTGCATACTCGCCACCGGCGAGGTGTGGCGGGGGCCAGCCAAGGGGACAAATCACGAAGAGGCACAGAGGGCCACCAGGCCCGGCGCGACGTTGCCGGGCGCGGCGCAGACGGACGCGTGGCTGCCGAAAGCGACGCGGACGCCGGAACCGGCGAGCCCAGATGCTCCCGTCTGCCGCGCGGAGCCGATCGAGTTTCACGCAACCTGAGGGAAAGCACGCATGAAGAAAGCAATGTTCGGCGCACTCCTCGCCATGGCGACGATGGTCGCCCAGGCCAGCTCCATCAAGGATATCGAGTCCTCTGCCGTCGTCAGCGGAACCATCGTGCTCGCCAAGGACGGCACGGTGCAGATGGCTGTCGTCGACGACGGGGCCAAGTACGGGCAGCCCATCGCGGACCTGGTGCGCAAGGCTGCATTGCAGTGGCGGTTCCAGCCCGTACTGCTCCATGGCGAACCCGTGGTCGCCAAGGCCAGCATGCACGTCCGGGTCGTGCTCAAGAAAATGTCCGACGGCAACTTCAACGCGCGCGTCAAGGGCGCCACGTTCGGTGACAGCAACGCGGACTCCGCCGATACGCTGCACAACGCCGAGGGCAACAAGAGAATCCCGCCGAAATATCCCGAGGCAGCGATCCGCGGCCGCGTGCAGGGAACGGTGTACCTGGCGTTGCGCGTGGATCGCAGCGGTCACGTGGTTGAAGCCGTCGCCGAGCAGGTCAACCTCGGCAATATCGGTTCGGACCACATACTCAAGCAATACCGCACGATCCTGGCCGAGTCGGCCCTCAAGGCGGCGCGCCAGTGGAGCTACGCGATTCCCACGACAGGCCCGCTGGCCAAGCAGGACAGCTGGACCGCGCATGTCCCGGTCAACTACACCTTGAATGTGATGAATGCGCCCAAGCCCGACCGCACTTGGGTGAGCTACGTTCCCGGGCCGTACACGCCGGCGCCGTGGATCGACAAGCCGGACATGAACGCGGCTGACGCCCTCGCCGACGATGCCGTGCGGACCGATGGCGCAGGACCGACGCTGCTCTCCCCGTTCAACCATGGCTGACACGTCGCAGCGCACGCCCATCCGGACGGGCGTGCGCCAACCAGGGCCCTAAGCCACGCCGTACGGCAAATTGGGCGAACCTACCACGCGCTCGCCCACCGACTCGCCGCGCACGAAGGAGAGCGCGGTGTCGATCACCTCCGGCGCATCGAGCACGCGGCGATGACCCAGCCCCTGCGTGGTGAACAGTCGCGCACCGGGCCAGAACTGGGCGTAACGCTCGCCCTCGCCCCATGGCACGTCGGCATCGTCGAGATCGTGCACGATCAATGCGGGCTGGCCCAGCGCAGGCAGATGGCGATGCACCTGCAACTGCTCGACGCTGATGCCGGTACGGCGCAGCAGCCAGTCGTAGAACGGCTGGCGCAGGTGTTCGCCCAGGCGCACGAAGCGGAAGAAGCGGCTTGCCGCTGCCTTCATGTCGGCGGCGGGCGCCACCAGGATCAGCCGATCGGCATGCCAGCTTTCGTCCTGCGCAAAGGTGACCGCGGCGCCGCCGAGCGAGTGGCCGATTGCGAGCGCGGCGTTGCCGTAGCGCGCGCCGATCGCGCGGACCGTGGCGATGAATTCCGGCAGCGTGCACAGCTTGCCGGTGCTGTGGCCGTGGCCGGGTTGGTCGAAGCTGACCACGGCCAGGCCTTGCGCGCGCAGTTGCGCCACCCACGGCAGGAAGCGCAGGCCGAAGCTGGACCAGCCGTGCGCCAGCAGCGCGTAGGGCTGGCTCGATGGGTCGCCCCAGATGTAAGTGGCGATGGTTTCGCCGTTGACGTGCAGCTCGCCGCGCTGCATGTCCTCGTCGCCCTGCGCCGCCTGCGCGCGGCTGCGGCTGCTGGCAAACGGGGTGGCGAACAGGCGCGCGGCGCGGTTCACCGTGCGCTTCGGCGCGATCCGGCCGCCCAGCACGAAGCCGGTGCGCACGGTGGTGAGCTTGAGTCGGTCGATCACGGTGGACATGGGTGTTGCCTCAGGTTTGCCAGCTGCGCCACAGGCGCTCGAAGGCCGCGCGGGTGCGGCGGCCGGCTTCGTCGAACCCGAACAACCCGGCGTCGTGGTGCAGGCCGAGCATCAGGGCGTAGATCTCGAAGGCGAGCTGGGCGACGTCGGTGTCGCGGCGCAGGTGGCCCAGTTCGACCGCCTGCGCGATCGCCTTCTGCAGCTCGTCGCGCCAGCCGGCCTGCTGCCGCACCACGCCGTCGTGCAGCGCGCCGTCGCGGCCGTCGTACTCGCTGGCGGCGGACAGCAGCACGCAGCCGCTCTGGTGCTCGCGGCCCCACTCGAACCAGTTCGCTACGATCGCGCACAGCCGCGGCAGGCCGCGCGGCTGCTTCAGCGCCGGCAGCAGCACCCGGGTCATGAAGCGCTGCCGGCCGGTGTCGAGCACGGCCAGTTGCAGGTCCTCGCGCGAGCCGAAGTGGGCGAACACGCCGCTCTTGGACATGCCCACGTCACTGGCCAGATTGCCGATCGACAGGCCTTCCAGCCCGTCGCGGCGGGCCAGCGCGTAGGCATGGTCGAGGATGGTGTCGCGGGTGGCCGCACGCTTGCCGGGGTGGGTGGCGATCGTCATGGCTGCATAAATAGCACGACCGTTCGTTCTATATCAAGCAAAAACTCACGCGGCCTCTGCAGAGCCTGTCGGTATGCTGGCCGCTGCAAGCCCAAGGAGGTTCCCGCATGAAAATCCGCAACCTGAGCATCCCGCTCGCCACCGCCCTGCTGGCCGCCTGTGTCACCTCGCCGACCGGCCGCTCGCAGCTGATGATGGTGTCGGACAGCCAGATGAGCGAGATGGGCCTGAGCGCGTTCAACGACATGCGCAAGCAGGGCAAGTTCGTCGACGCGCCGCGCGAACGCGCCTACGCCACCTGCGTGTCCAACGCGCTGATCGCGGTGCTGCCGCCGCCGTGGAACACCCAGCAGTGGGAGGTGCAGATCATCGGCGACGACGCGGCCAATGCGTTCGCCCTGCCCGGTGGCCGGATCGGCGTGAACCGGGGCATGTTCAAGCTGGCCGGCAACCAGGATCAGCTGGCGGTGGTGCTTGGCCACGAACTGTCGCACGTGGTGTCGCGCCACGGCGCGGAGCGCGTGTCCGACAACATGGCGGCCCAGGCCGCGGTGGCCGCCGGCACCGTCTACGCCGGTTCGCGCGGCAGCGACGCCGGCAACGCCGCGGCGCTGCTCGGCGTGGGCGCGCAGGTAGGCATCCTGCTGCCGTTCTCGCGCACCCAGGAAAGCGAGGCTGACACGCTGGGCCAGCGCTACATGGCCCAGGCCGGTTTCGATCCGCGCGCGGCGGTGACGCTGTGGGACAAGATGGGCGCACAAGGCGGCAGCAAGCCTCCGGCGTTCCTGTCCACCCACCCGTCGTCCGGCAACCGTGCGCAGGCGCTGGACAGGCAGGCGCAGCAACTGCTGCCGGTGTACCAGCAGGCGCGCGCCAGCGGCCATGCACCGAACTGCCGGATGTAGACATCGGTACCGATGTAATCGCCGGCTGAACGAAGCGGCGGCGCAGCGTCAACTGCGCGCGCCGCCCGTCGTTCTCCGTCCTGCCTGCCGCGGTTCGCGGCGCTGACGGAGAACACGATGACCCGCACACCGCTCAAGCTGGCCCTGCTGGCCGGACTCGGCCTGACGTTCGCCGGCGCCATGTATGCGCCGCCCGCCGCTGCACGCGCCCAGGTGGCGGTCGGCGTCACCATCGGCATGGCTCCGCCGCCGCCGCGTTTCGAGCGGCTGCCGCCGGCGCGTCGCGGTTACGCATGGGCGCCGGGCTACTGGCGCTGGGATGGTTATGCCCATCGCCATGTGTGGGTCGGCGGCAGCTGGGTCCGGGTGCATCCGGGCCGCCACTACCGCCCGGCACACTGGGTGCACCACGGTCGCCAGTGGCGCTTCCAGCCAGGTTACTGGGGTCGTTGAGCATCCCACGCGCCCATGGCTTGTTGCGTCGCGTCACGACCCGCGGGGGCGACGTATTAAACTTGTCGCTTTGATTCATCGCCCCGGCTGCGGTCGGGGCGATGAGTTTCAAGCGTTTTCACACCCCCTGGCAGGGTCCCACCCGCTCCCCGCCGCCCATCTGTAGATGCCCATCGGCACCGTAAATCATGGAGTCACCGTTCCAATGATCTTTGAAACCATCGCCAACACGGGTCACGAAGAAGTCGTCTTCTGCCACAACAAGGACGCCGGCCTGAAGGCCATCATCGCGATCCACAATACGGTGCTGGGCCCCGCGCTCGGCGGTTTGCGCATGTGGCCGTACAAGACCGAGCAGGAAGCGGTGAACGACGTGCTGCGCCTTTCGCGTGGGATGACCTTCAAGAACGCGGTGGCCGGCCTGAACCTGGGCGGCGGCAAGGCGGTGATCATCGGCGATCCGAGCAAGGACAAGTCCGAGGCGCTGTTCCGCGCGTTCGGCCGCTTCGTCAACTCGTTGAACGGCCGCTACATCACCGCCGAGGACGTCGGCATCGACGTCAACGACATGGAATATGTGTTCCGCGAGACCGAGTACGTCACCGGCGTGCACCAGGTGCACGGCGGTTCGGGCGACCCGTCGCCGTTCACCGCCTACGGCTCGCTGCAGGGCCTGATGGCCGCGCTGCAGTTCAAGCACGGCAACGAAGATGTCGGCAAGTACAGCTACGCCGTGCAGGGTTGCGGCCACGTCGGCGGCGAGTTCATCAAGCTGCTGCGCGAACAGGGCGCCAAGGTGTTCGTCACCGACATCAACAAGGAAGCGGTGCAGCGCTGCGTCGACGAGCTCGGTTGCGAAGCGGTGGGCCTGGACGAGATCTACGACGTCGACGCCGACGTGTACTCGCCGTGCGCCCTGGGCGGCACGCTGAACGAGCAGACCATCAACCGCATCAAGGCGAAGATCATCTGCGGCCCGGCCAACAACCAGCTGGCCACCGACGAGATCGGCGACGAGCTGAATCGTCGCGGCGTGCTGTATGCGCCGGACTATGCGGTCAACGCCGGCGGCGTGATGAACGTGTCGCTGGAGATCGACGGCTACAACCGCGAGCGCGCGATGCGCATGATGCGCACGATCTACTACAACCTCGGGCGCATCTTCGAGATCTCGAAGAACGAGGGCATCCCGACCTACAAGGCCGCCGACCGTCTGGCCGAGGAGCGCATCAACGCCATCGGCAAGATCAAGCTGGCCCACATGGGCAACCACGGCACCCGTTTCCAGGGTCGCATGCGCGGCCAGTAAGCCGCGACACGGCGTGCCGGTGGCTTCACCGGCATGCGATGCTCGCCAAAGGCCTGCCGCGTTGCGCGGCAGGCCTTTGCATAGGTGGGGTGGCAACCGAATAATCGGACGCAGGAGGTGCCACGGATGCGCAGGGTGATGATCTGGCTGGGCTGGAGCGTGCTGGCGCTGTTGCTGCTCATGCTCAGCGGACTGCTGCTGGCCGACCGCCTGACTCCGCGCGCCACCGGTGCGCCCGGCACGGCGTTGCCGCTGCAGCCGGCACAAACTGCGATCGACCGCGAACTGGCGCCGTACCTGGCCACACACCCGGGCGAGACCGCGGCGACCCTGCTGCCCGACGGCCTGGATGCCTTCGCCGCGCGCGCCGCTTCGGCACGCCTGGCCGGGCGCAGCCTGGACCTGCAGTACTACATGTGGCACGACGACCTGGTCGGCCACCTGCTGGCGCGCGAGGTGTACGCCGCGGCCGAACGTGGCGTGCGCGTACGCCTGCTGCTGGACGACATCAATACCAAGGGACTCGACCCGGCGCTGCTGGCGCTGGACGCGCACCCGAACATCGAAGTGCGGCTGTACAACCCGTTCCGCAATCGCAACGGCGTGTGGCGCCTGCTGGAAATGGTGCAGCGTTTCTTCAGCGTCAACCATCGCATGCACAACAAGGCGTGGATCGCCGATGGCCGGGTCGCGCTGGTCGGCGGTCGCAACATCGGCGACGAATATTTCGACGCCGGCAGCAGCGTGAACTTCCGCGACCTCGACATGCTCCTGCTCGGCCCGGCGGTGGCCGACGCCAGCGCGATCTTCGACGATTTCTGGAACTCCAGCGCGGCCGTGCCGATCGAGGCGCTGAACCCGCAGACGCCGGAAAACCTGCACAGGCTGGTGGCCGCACTCGCCCACGAGTCCGCCGACGCCACCGCGCAGGTCTATCTGAAGCGGATCGCCGCCTCGCCTTCCGCGCAGCGCCTGGCCAACCACGAACTGTCGCCGCACTGGAGCGCGAACATCGTGGTGGCCTCCGATCCGCCGCTGAAGACGAAGTCCGCCGATCGCGGCGGCTGGCTGCAGCCGCGGTTGGCCGGCCACCTGGGCGGCGTGCACAGCGAGGTGCTGCTGATCTCGCCCTACTTCGTCCCCGGCAGCAAGGGCACCGCCACGCTGCTGGCGCTGGTGCATGCCGGCGCGCGGGTCGGCGTGATCACCAACTCGCTGGCCGCGAACGACGTACCGGCCGTGCACAGCGGCTACGAGCGCTACCGCTCACGCCTGCTGGCCGGCGGCGTGAGCCTGTTCGAGATCCGCCGCAACGGCCCGGTCGCCACCCACGGCCTGTTCGGCAGCAGCGGCGCCAGCCTGCACACCAAGGCGTTCGTGATTGACGGCGCGCGCGGCTTCGTCGGCTCGTTCAACCTCGACCCGCGCTCGGCCAACCTCAATACCGAGATGGGCGTGCTGTTCGACGACCCCGGCCTGGCCCGTGACCTGCGCCAGGAGTACCTGCGGCTGGCTGCGCCGGCGCTGAGCTACCAGGTTCGCCGCAGCGCGGACGGCTCGACGCAGTGGCTGGACCGCGCCACGCAGCCGCCGCAGGTGCTCGGGCACGAGCCCGACGCCGGCTGGTGGCTGCGCGCGATCACCCGGGTGATGAGCTGGCTGCCCATCGAATCGCAGCTGTAAGAACCTGTTCCTGGCCGGCGCTGCAAGGCCACGTGCGCTAAAATTGCCGACCTGCATTCAAGGAGTTCGCCATGCGTCCGTTCCCGCTCGGAGAAGACATCGACCTGCTGCGCGAGTCCGTGCATGCGTTTGCGGAAAAGGAAATTGCCCCGCGCGCCGACCGCATCGACCGCGACAACCTGTTCCCCGCCGACCTGTGGCGCAAGTTCGGCGAGATGGGCCTGCTCGGCGTGACCGTACCGGAGGAATACGGCGGCAGCGGTCTGGGCTTCCTGGCGCACATGGTCGCGATGGAGGAAATCTCGCGCGCGTCCGGCTCGGTCGGACTGTCATACGGCGCACACTCCAACCTGTGCCTCAACAACATCTACCACAACGGCAACGAGGCGCAGCGCCGCAAGTACATCCCGAAGCTGTGCTCGGGCGAGTACGTCGGCGCGCTGGCGATGAGCGAGCCCGGCGCTGGCTCCGACGTGGTCGGCTCGATGAGCTGCAAGGCCGAGCTGCGCGGCGACGTGTGGGTCGCCAACGGCAGCAAGATGTGGATCACCAACGGCCCCGACGCCGACGTGCTGCTGGTCTACATGCGCACCGCGCCGCGCGTGGCCGGCAGCCGCTGCATGACCGCCTTCATCGTCGAGAAGGGCATGCCGGGTTTCAGCACGGCACAGAAGCTGGACAAGCTCGGCATGCGCGGCTCCAACACGTGCGAACTGGTGTTCGAGAACTGCGAGATCCCGGCCGAGAACATCGTCGGCGAAGTCAACGAAGGCGTGCGCGTGCTGATGAGCGGCCTGGACACCGAACGGCTGGTGCTGTCCGGCGGCCCGCTCGGCCTGATGCAGGCGGCGCTGGACCTCGCCCTGCCCTATGTGCGCGAGCGCAAGCAGTTCAACGCGCCGATCGGCACGTTCGGCGTGATGCAGGCGAAGATCGCCGACATGTACACCGCGTTGCAAAGCTCGCGCGGCTTCGCCTACATGGTCGCGCAGCAGTTCGACAGCGGGGTGAAGTCGCGCATCGACCCGGCCGCGTGCCTGCTCAACGCCTCGGTCAACGCGGTGCAGGTGGCGCTGGAAGCCATCCAGACCCTCGGCGGCAACGGCTACATCAACGAATTCCCCGCCGGCCGTTTGCTGCGCGACGCCAAGCTGTACGAGATCGGCGCAGGCACCAACGAGATCCGCCGCATGCTGATCGGCCGCGAGCTGTTCCACGGCAAGGCATGAACTTTTCGTAGGGCGGGCAATGCACGCCCTAAGAAGCGGGTTCTCGCAAAGCCGTCAGAACGACCAGCTGAAGTTCGCCGTGGCCATCTGCGCCTGCTGACGCTGGCCGAGGTAGCGGTCGTAGCCAAGCTGCAAACTGGCGCGTGAAGTCATCTGCCAGTCCAGCGTGGTGCCGAGCACGCCGCCGTAGCGCGACAGGCCGATGCCGCCGACCGGGGCGAACTGGTCGATCCCACTGAAGCTGGCGTCGAACACTTCGCCGCGCAGGCCAAACGATTGCTGCCACAGCATACGTGTCTGCAGACTGAGGCTGCCACCGCCGGCCAGCACCCAGTCGCGCGTGGCACGCAGGCCCAGGCCAGCCTGCCAGCGCGCGGTCGTCTGTGCGCCTGACTTCAGACCGAAGCCATACGCGCCGCGCTCGTTGAAGCCGTCGCGCCGCACCTGCGCATACTGCAGGTTCACGTACGGCGTGAGCTGGGTGCGGCCGAGCGCCAGACGGTAGCCGCTTTCGCCATAGGCCACGCCGTAGCGGCCGTTGCCGTCGCTGACCACGCCGGCGAACTGGTCGCCGAGTTCGAGCCGACGACGCATGCTTTCGCGATAGCTGCCGATCCCGAAGCGGCCCATCGTGTACCACGCGCCACGGATCACGCCGCCGTAGAACATGCCTTCCAGCGCATGGCTGCGGCCCTGGTCCGCGCTTTCGGCGAGCCGCCCCAAGCCCTGGCTCCGGCTCAGTGCATAGCCGGCGATGCCGTTGCTGCCCACGCGGTGATCCTGCCCGACCAGCCAGCCGCTGAGGTCGTAGCCGACGCTGTCGTAACCGCTACGCGACAGGTCGCCGTGATAGCCGAGGTTTTGCGTCCAGCCGCCGGCCTGCGGCGTATCGAGCAAGCTGTCGAAACGATCGGACAGCGCACGCGTGCCCGCGTCGATCGCCTCGAACGTCATCGCCGCACTGGCCGCATGCAACTGGCCCGAGAGACTTGCCAGCGAATGCGCCAGCGCAGTCGTCGAAGGAGACTGCTGCAGCCCCGCCGCGCCATCGATGAACTGGCTGCTGACCGCCACCGAACTGCCCGTACCCGTAAGCGAGCCAAGCGTGCTGTCGATCTGTCTGAACGCACTCTCCACCCGCTGGGCAGCACCGAGCGATGCGCCGGTGTAACTCATGCCCTGCACCGAAGTGACATCGGCACGCGTCACATCGAGCCACATGCTGCTGCTGTCGTAGCCAGGCGTGGCGGTAAGCAAGACGCCGGCGCCGGCGTTGATTGCGCTGAAGGTGCCGGTCAGTCCGCCAACCGCATTGATGATATCCGTGCGCAAATGGACTACATAGCCGGCACGCTTGCCCATTACTAGCAGTGTCGTGGTACCGGACAACGTTACCTTGCCGTTGACTTGCAAGAGCGATCCCAACACGACGTCGAGCGACCCATTGTTGGTTTGGCTGTAGTCACCGCCAATAGTGATGGGGCTATCACTGTTCAACGTGAAGACTCCGCCGTTGGCAACCGAGCCACCGATTCCCACACTCGGATACAACGTGGCACCTTGCGAAATGGTCACCGACGAGGCCAGCGACGTCACATTGAGGTTGCCCATCTGGACCAGGGTCGGTCCGGTATAGTTGGCGTCCCGAGTGAGATTGAGGGTGCCGGTACCCTGCTTGATCAAGCCACCGGCCCCAGCAATGGGATTGGCCCAGGTCGACGACGTGCCGTAACCGGGCAGGTTGACCGTGACATCACCCCAGTCGAACTTTGCCGGGCCCAGCACGGCCTTGCCCGCATTAAGTTCGCCGTAGCCGAACACCGGGTCCACACCAGGCGCCCCCAGATCGTCTGCCGTTCCGAGCAGGGTCTGCCGCACCAGGTCGTTGTTGAAGTACGGAAAGGCCTGCCACACCAGCGCGGCGGCACCGGAAACGATGGGCGCCGAGAACGATGTACCACTCACCACCCAGTAGGTCGGGCGGGTGCCGGCAACGGCGTCCTTGTCGCTGACGATCACGTCGCCCGGAGCCGCAAGGCAGTAGTTCATCGCCCTGCCGCAGGCGTTCGAGTAGCTCGCCAGCTGGCCCGGATGGTTGCTGTCGACCGCCACGGCGACCAGCCAGCCCGGCTCCAGTTGCGGCGCCAGGCTGGGCAGGCTGGCGATGTCGCTGGGGTCGCTGCGGGAGTCGTTGCCGGCAGCGAACACCACCAGCCCGCCATGCTGCAGCACGAACGGCTCGTAAGCCTGGGCGAAGGCCTGGTTGATCGAGGCGTTGCCGGTATCCCAGTAGATGCCGCCCCAGGAGTTGTTCATCACCTGCACGCCGGCGTTGATCAAGGCCGGATTGAGCGTCTGCGCGAAGAAGTCGGCATCGGCCGCGGTCACCGCGTTGCCCTGGCCCGAACCATCGTCCTTCGGCTCGACGTCGCTGATGATGCGCGCCGAAACCAGGCTGGCACCGGGCGCGATGCCGCCGGGAAAGCGGTCGAACGCCTGGCCGGCGGCGATCTGCGAGACCCAGGTGCCGTGGCCGACCACGTCGTCGATCGCGGTGTTGTTGGTCGATGGATCGACGTAGATCAATTCCTGCTTGACCCGCCCGACCAGCGCCGGGTGGTTGCGCATGATGCCGCTGTCGACCACGCCGATGGTCACGCCGGCACCGGTGTAGCCCAGGGTGTGTGCGGCGGAGGCGTTGGTCAGCGCAAGCTGGGCATCCAGCGGCGGCTGATCGGTCGGCGTGCTTGGCGGCGGCGACGAACTCGGCACCGTCGGCGGTGGGGTCGGTTTGACATTGCCGCCTCCGCCGCAGGCACTCAACCCCAATGCCATGGCCACCAGCCAGGCCATCTCGCGACGCCGCAGACCCGAGTCGAGTATTTTCATCAATTCCCCTGCCAACAAAGTCCCTACCCCATGCATCGCCGGCGTGGCGGATACGCCGCGGTGCTGCCCTGCGGCGTATCTTGGCACAACGAAAATCCAATGAAACAGGACGCAAATGCCTGCGCCGCAAGGACTTGCAGCCGTTTGCCGAGTTTCGCGGCAGGCTGCGATAATTGCGGGGTTATCTGTCAGGCGTTCGCGCCCCTCAAGTCTTGCAAGCGGAGTTATCCATGTCGGATGTCAGCGTCGTCATCGTCGGTGCCAAGCGCACGGCCATCGGTTCCTTCCTCGGCCAGTTCACCGGCGTGCCCACCCCCAAGCTCGGCGCCACCGCGATCCGCGCCGCGCTGGAACAGTCCGGTGTCGCCCCGGCCGATGTCAGCGAAGTGCTCATGGGTTGCGTGCTGCCGGCCAACCTGGGCCAGGCGCCGGCGCGCCAGGCCTCGCTGGGCGCGGGCCTGCCGGCGGGTACCGGTTGCACCACGATCAACAAGGTGTGCGGTTCGGGCATGAAGGCGATCATGCTGGGCAACGACCTGATCAAGGCCGGCTCGGCGAGCGTGGTGGTGGCCGGCGGCATGGAGTCGATGACCAACGCGCCGCACATGGTGCAGGCGCGCACCGGCATCCGCTACGGCGACGGCCAGCTGGTCGACCACATGGCCTGGGACGGCCTGACCAACCCGTACGACGGCAAGGCGATGGGCGTGTTCGGCGAACTGTGCGCCGACAAGTACCACTTCACCCGTGAGGCGCAGGACGCATTCGCGATCGAGTCGGTCAAGCGCGCACTGGCGGCGCAGCAGAACGGCGGGTTCGCCGGCGAGATCGTCCCGGTCACCGTGAGCGGCCGCAAGGGCGACGTGGTGGTCGACACCGACGAGCAGCCTGGCCGTTCCGACATTGCCAAGGTTCCCTCGCTGAAGCCGGCCTTCCGCAAGGAGAACGGCACGATCACGGCGGCCAGCTCGTCCAGCATCTCCGACGGCGCCGCCGCCGTGGTGCTGCTGTCGGCCGACGATGCGAAGGCGCGTGGCCTGAAGCCACTGGCGCGCATCGTCGCGCACGCCACCCATTCGCAGGAACCGGAATGGTTCACCACCGCGCCGGTCGGCGCGATCCAGAAAGTGCTGGACAAGGCCGGCTGGAAAGTCGGGGACGTCGACCTGTTCGAAATCAACGAGGCGTTTGCGGTGGTCGCGATGACCCCGATGAAGGAACTCGGCATCCCGCACGACAAGCTCAACGTCAATGGCGGCGCCTGCGCGCTGGGTCATCCGATCGGCGCCAGCGGTGCCCGCCTGGTGGTGACCTTGTTGAATGCGCTGAAGACGCGTGGCCTCAAGCGCGGCATCGCGTCCCTGTGCATCGGCGGCGGCGAGGCGACCGCGGTTGCGGTGGAGTGCATCGACTGACGTCACCCGGCAGAAATTGGGTGACTATCGCGCGGCATTCACATGACGGCCGGCTAAATCAGTTTTTAATGTGCCCTGAAGCCCTGTCACAAAGATCTGGCGCAATTTCCGCGAAAGCGCTATTAATACACGGCCAAACGGCATTCCACGGCAAAGGAGATCCACCATGAAGTTTACGCGTACCCTACTCGCCGCCGCGCTCGTCGCGCTGTTGGCGGCATGCAGCAACGGCGCGCAGGATTCCGCGCAGGACGCCCAGAAGTCGGCTGATACCGCCCAGCAAGCTGCCGATACGGCGCAGCAGGCTGCCGCGGCAGCACCGACCACGGCGACTGAGCAGGCTGCAGACCAGGCCCACACCGCTGCCAACGCAGCCGGTCAGGCCGCCGACCAGGCTGCACAGGCTGCCACCGCAGCTTCCGCAGCAGCTCCGGCCGCTGCCGGCGCTGCTGTCGACCAGGCCAAGGACGCCGCCAACAATGCTGCCGACGCTGCCGCCAAGGCCGCCGACGCTGCCAAGGACGCTGCCAGCAACGCCAAAGACGCTGCCAAGGACGCCACGAAGGATCATTGATCCTTTTCTGGTTTCCTGAAAAAACGGCCGCCTCGTGCGGCCGTTTTTTTTGATTCGAACATTACGGCACCACTCGTTGTCATGCAGGACCTCACCACCCAATGAAAAGCCCCGGTTCGCACCGGGGCTTTTCCGTCTCTCCTCCTGGCAAACGGCCTTCGCCTAGAAATTCTGCGTAAAGCGGAGACCGATGGTGCGCGGCTGGTTGGTTACGGTATAGACCTGTCCGTTGGGGTATTGCGACACCACGCCGTGGGCTGCGCAAACCGCCTCAGCGCATTCGGCGTACTTGAAGAGTTGCCCCCGTTTGTCGAACAGGTTGTTGACGTATACGTCCACCAACCAGCCGTTCTTGTGGAAGCCTGCAGAGACGTCCATGGTCGTGTAGGCGGCGAGATTGCCGGTCAGACCGTTTTCAAACGTCCGCAGGTCAGACTTGCGTTCGCCCACATGCACCAGCGCACCCTGGATGAACGCCTCGTTTTCACCAAGGTCGAAGGTGTAGCGGGCTATGAGGTTGCCCTTGAACTTCGGCGTCACCGGCAACTGGGTGCCCTTCGGCGCCTGCTCGGCACCAGGACAGTCGGTGACCGGCGTACCGCTGGCGTCGGTGAACCCGCAATAGTTCGCGGTCAGCTTGGCATCGTAGAAAGCCACGCCGCCACTGAGCTCCAGGTTGTAGGTGGCGGCCCAGTTCAACTCGGCCTCCAGGCCTCTGATGCGTGCCTGGTTGGCGTTCTTGATCTCGGTCAGGCCGTTGGCACCGAGGATGCTGAACTGGAAATCCTTCCAGTCCTGCTGGAACACCGAACCGTTGAACGACACCCGGTTGCCGAACCAGGTGGATTTCCAGCCAAACTCGTAGTTGGTCAGGTAATCCGACTTGTACGGCGGCAGCGACCCGCGACGATTCAGGCCGCCGGGGCGATAGCCCTCGGACCGCGTGAGGTACACCAGCTTGGTCGGCGTGATGTTCCAGGTCAGATTGGCCTTGCCGAGCGAGCCGGTTTCCTTCACGTTCTTGTCGAAGTCCAGGCACGGTGCGCCACGGTATGGCTGTGGCGAGATGCAACCGGCCTCGCCATAGCTGGAACCGGGATAGTAGCCAGCGCTGAAACCGTAGAAGCCGCCCAGGCTGTTGTTGGCGCGGAAGTAGCGCCCGCCGATGGTGCCGGTGAGCGTGTCGGGAATGAAGTCGTAGGACAGTTCGCCGAATACGGCCTCGTCGCGATCGATGCGAACCTGCTCGGTCAGCCAGATGGTGTTCGGCCAGCCCGTCACGGTAAGCGAGTCCGCGAACCCGTTGATCATGTAGCGCTGTTCGATGTCGTGCACCGACCTTTCCCAGAACACGCCGCCGACCACGCGCAGACGGTCTTCCTTCGGCGAAGCCAGGCGCAATTCGTGGCTGTCCATGGCGTAGCGATCCTTGCCGATGATGTACTGCGACGGATTGATCAGCGCGCCGCTGTTGTCGTAGATGTAGGTGCCGTACGAGTAGGGAAGCTGGTCGTACCAGAACGAATAGTCGCTGTAGTCGTTGTGCTCGACCTGGATCCGCTTGAGGTGCGCATAGGCATAGGTCAGGTCGAAGTTGCCGATCTTGCCCTGCACCGTCAGCGCCGCCTGCCACCAGCGGTCGGAAGTGCGCTCCGGGTAGAAGTGGGTCACGGCGAGGTCGCCGATCGCCGGATCGGTGGCGATGTTGCCATGGGCCACCGTGTTTTGCCCCATCAACGTCCCGTTGATCGACCAGTCGTCATTGAGATCGACCTTCAGCGCCGCGCGTGCACCGTCGATGTCGTTGCCGTTGTAGTTCTTCCTGGCTGCGGGCATGCAGACCAGCAGGCTCGACGACGTGCAATTCCTGGCATTGCTGACGGTGATGCCGGAGGTCGGGAAGGTGCGCGTGCCTTCCTTGTTGTCGATATAGCCGGCGTCATGTTCGTGCCAGCCAACGAGGCGGACCGCCGCATTTTTCGAGATCGGGATATTGACCATCCCTTCGGCCACATGCCCGATGGCACCGTGGGCGACCGAGTCGACACCGACACTGTAACTGGCAGCAAAACCGCTGGCATCGGGCTTGTTGGTGATGATGCGCAATGCGCCGGACTGCGCGCTGGCGCCGTACAGGGTGCCCTGCGGTCCGGCCAGGACCTCCACCCGGGCGATGTCGTACATGTGGATGTCGAGCGGGCCGGTGACCGTGGTGACCGGCTGTTCGTCGAGGTACACGCCGACGCTCGGTCGCGAACCGGAATGGTTGCCGTCACCGCCGCTGGCCACGCCGCGCATGTAGATCTCGGAGAAACCCGGGCCGGCGCTCTGGTAGGACACGCTGGGCAGGTACTTCACGTAGTCGTCGAAGTTGCTGATGTGCAGCTGCTCGATTTTTTCCGTCCCCAACACCTGAATGCTGATCGGCACTTTCTGCAGGTTCTCGGTACGTTTCTGTGCGGTCACGGTCACCGCGCTCAGCGTCGCGACCTTCTGCTCCGCGGCAGGCGCCGTCCCGGTCGGCGCCTGGGTCTGGCCGGTGTCCTGCGCGAAGGCCGCCGAGCTCATGGCGAAGCAGATCGCCGCGGCGAGCGGCAACCGGTTCAATCTCGCCCGTCGTGTTCCTGCTGGTTGTCTACCCCTGGTCCTGTGCATTGGCTCCCCTCTCTTTGTTGATGACGATCAATCGGAAATTGCCACATCGAATTCAAATTCCGGCACGTCGGGGTAGTGCTGCAGTACCTGCCCCAGTGTCGATTCCAACGGCACCAGCCATGGTGCGTAGTTCCGCCAGTGATCCACGCCCTCGCGGTAGATCGGCCGGCGCACTTGTTCCGAACTCGCGGTGCGTACGGGTCGCTCGTTCTGGAAGAACCGCAGGCACGATTCCTCGAACGGCAGGCCGCAATGGTCGAGCAGGCGCCGAATCTCCCCTTCGGTGTCCTCGACCATGCGTTCGTAGATGACGCGGTGGATGCGACCAGGCAGCACCGCGTCGAAATGCGCCATCAGCGCGACATAGTCGCGGTAGTAGCAGCCAAGATCATCCAGGCTGTAGCTGAAGCCCTGCCCGCGCGCGAAGTGCTGCTTGAAGCCCGAGAAACAGCAGGCCAGCGGATGCCGGCGCGCATCGATGATGGTCGCGTTCGGCAGCATCAGGTGGATCAGCCCGATGTGCATGAAGTTGTTCGGCATCTTGTCGATGAACAACTGCGCCGCGGTCTTGCGCTGGATGCGGGTATTGGCGAGGTAGCGCTCGCCCAGCTCGCGCAGCGCGGTGGCATCCAGCGCCGCCAGCGCATCGTGGTAGGGCATGTCGCCCTCGGCGCCGGCCTGCTCGCGCAACAGGCGCGTGATCGAGGTGACCTCGGGCAGTTCCATCGTGCCCTCGACCTGGCTGTGGCTGGCCAGGATCTGCTCGATCAGGGTGGAACCGGAACGTGGCAGGCCGACGACGAAGATCGGGTCGCGCGCCGGGCTGCCGCTTCCCGCGCGCGCGGCGAAGAATTCGCGGGTGTAACGCCGGCGGATGTGCCGCACGCGCGCGCTGGTCTCGTCGGCGCTGTAGTGCAGTTGCGTGCGGCGGATCGCGTTGCCCTGCGCGTAATGGCGGAAGGAAGGCTCGTAGTCGCCGGCGTCCTCGAGCGCCTTGCCGACGGCGAATTCCAGGTGCAGCCGATCCTCGTCGGCCAGGTCGGTGCGCGCGAGCTGCCGGCGCATCGTGGCAAGGTCGTCGGCGCCGAAGCGGAAGGTCTTGAGGTTGGCCAGGCTCCACCAGACTTCGCCGAAGGACGGTTCCAGCTCCAGGCTGCGGCGGTAGGCAGCGATCGCACGCCCGGTGTGGCCGGCGGTCTTGAGCGCATGACCGTAGCTCATCCATACCTTCGGATTGCCCGGGTACTTCTCCAGCAGGTCGGCGTAGATGGCGATGGCCGGCTCGTAGTCGCCGACCCGACACAGCACCACTGCCTTGAGGTTGCGATAGCCGGGATGGGCCGGCGCCGATGCCAGCAGGCGCTCGATCTGCGCCAGCGCCTGCTCCGGCTGATTGCTGCGATGCAGGACTTGGGCGTAGTTCTGGCGCGCGGCATCGAAACTGGGCGCCAGCTCCAGGCAGCGCTCGAGCAGGTGCCGGGCGTCCTCGTTGCGACCCAGCCGGGCAGCGACCTCGGCGAACATGCGGATCGCGGCGACATCGGTCGGCGCCTGCTTCAAGTGCTCGCGCAGCAGCCCCTCGGCCTCGGGGATGCGGTCCTCGACCAGCGCAATGGCAGCGGCCAGCAGGCGCGGGTCGCGGGTGGAATGGCGCACGTGGTTGGCGTACGCAGCGTCGGCAGCCTCGTGTTCGCCGGCGGCCATGAGATGGTCGCCGAGCGCCCGCCAGGCCTGCGGCAGGTCGGGCTTCAGCGCCACCGCCCGGCGCAGCGCGTCGATCGCCTGCTGGCCGCGCCAGGCGCGGCCCAGCGCCAGGCCCAGGTCGAGATGAGCGGCCGCCCAGTTCGGCTGCGCGTGGGTCAACGCCAGCAGGGTACCGATGGCGCCCTGCAGGTCGCCTTGCGCGTCCTGCGCCGCGGCCAGCAGCTGCAGCGCGAGCGGGTGGCCGTCGGCCACTTTGAGGATTTCCGTCGCCTGCTCGCCGGCCAGTACCGGGTCGCGGTCCAGCAACTGTGTAGCATGCGCCAGCGCCTGTTCCAGCGTGCCGGTGGCGACCGCGTCCGTCACGGTTCACGCCCCCGTGGCGTTGCGACGTGCCGCCCGGGAACAGCTATCAGGCGATGCGAAAAACGAGTGGCGTCCGACATGGGTGACAGCGACTCCTCACAGGTTCTTCAGCAATCTATAGTCGAATTCGAGCGAACGATAGTGGGCATCGACCAGAATACGCCCATCCTGGCCGTGGGAACGGTCGTCTCGGCGACGCAGCGCTCGCGCCCGGCAGTAGTGCCATCGCGGTCAGCAACCATGAGGGGGATCGCACGGCTCACGGTTGCTCCAGGGCCATGGCCAGACCCTGACCGACGCCGACACACAAGCTGACCAGCGCGCGGCGCTGCCGATGGCGACGCAGCGCGAACGCCGCGGTCATGGCCAGGCGTGCGCCGCTGGCGCCGAGCGGATGGCCTAGAGCGATGGCGCCGCCGTTCGCGTTGACCTGGCCAGCGTCGTCGGGCAGACCGAGCGCGCGCGTGCACGCCAGCACCTGCGCGGCGAACGCCTCGTTGATCTCGATGCGCTCGAAGTCGGACAGGCCCAGACCGCTGCGCGCAAGCAGTTTGTGGATTGCGGGCACCGGGCCGATGCCCATCAGCCGCGGCGCGACGCCAGCCGAGGCCATGCCGACGACGCGTGCCAGCGGCTCCAGGCCATGCCGTGCCAACGCCGATTCCGAGGCCAGCAGCACGGCGGCGGCGCCGTCGTTGAGCCCCGACGCATTGCCGGCGGTGATGCTGGTGCCGGGACCGAGCAACGGCTTGAGCGCGGCCAGCTGCGCCGCCGTGGTGGCGCTGCGTGGATGTTCGTCGAGCTGCACGACGATCGATGCCCTGCCCTGCGGCGCATGCACTGCGGTGATTTCCTCTGCCAGCCAGCCCCGCCGCTGCGCGTCCGCGGCCCGCTGCTGGCTGCGCAGGGCGTAGGCGTCCTGGCTGTCGCGGTCGACGCCGTGCTCGCGCGCGAGGTTCTCGGCGGTCTGCGTCATCGAGTCGACGCCGTAGCTGGCCCGCATCTGCGAATTGACCAGGCGCCAGCCGAGCGTGGTGTCCTCGATCTGCTGGTCGCGGGCATGGGCGCTGCCCGCCTTGGCCATCACGTAGGGTGCGCGGGTCATGCTTTCGACGCCGCCGGCGACGATCAACTCGGCCTCGCCGCAGGCAATCGCGCGCGCCGCCTGGCCGATCGCTTCCAGGCCGGATGCGCACAAGCGGTTCACGGTGACCGCGGGAACACTTTCGGGCAAGCCGCACAGCAGCACCGCCATGCGCGCCACGTTGCGGTTGTCCTCACCGGACTGGTTGGCGCAGCCCAGGATCACCTCGTCCAGCGCCGCCCAGTCCAGCGCCGGATGGCGTGCCATCAGCGCGGCGATCGGCAGCGCCGCCAGATCGTCGGCACGCACGCCCGCCAGCACACCGCCCAGACGGCCGAACGGGGTACGCGTGGCATCGACCAGATAGGCGCTATGCATAGACCTGCTTCATGGCCATGTGCGGCAACCAGCTGCCGCGCCGGATCGCCTGTTCGATGGCGCGCTGCGTTTCGCGCAAGACCGGCAGTATCTGCTCCACCGCGCGCACGGGGGCTTCCTCGCTGTACGGCATGCCGACGTTCAACGCGGCGACCGCGCGGCCGTCACCGGCGCGGATCGGCACGGCAATCGAACACAGCCCGGGCTCGAGCTCGCGCACCACCAACGCGTAACCCTGTTTGCGCACACGCAGCAACTCCGCCTTCAACGCGCTGGCGGTGCGGATAGTCTGCGGCGTGTAGGCGCGGAACTTTTGCACGCGCAGCCAGGCAGCCAGCTCGGCATCGGGCAGATCCGCCAGCATCACCCGCCCCATCGAGGCGGCGAAAGCCGGCAGGCGCGCGCCGACACCGAGTGCCACGCTCATCACCCGCCGCACCGGCACGCGCACCACATAGACGATGTCGCTGCCGTCCAGCACGGCCATCGAGCACGACTCACCCAACCGCTGCGACAGCTGCTCCATGCTTTGCTGGGCCAGCTCGGTCAGGTCCAGCGAAGTGAGATAGCTGTAGCCCAGTTCGAGCACGCGCGGGGTCAGGAAGAAGCTGCGACCCTGGCTGCCCACATACCCCAGGTGCTGCAGGGTCAGCAGCGAGCGGCGCACCACGGCGCGCGACAGGCCGGTGCGCTCGGCGACCTGGGACAGGCTGGGACTGGGCTGCTCGCGATCGAACGCGCGCAGCACCTTGAGGCCGCGCGCCAGCGATTGCACGTAATCCGCACTGTCCTCGAATGCTGTCGATCCCATGCGCTGAGCGGCCTCCATTGACAGGCCGAGCGTAGAAGGTTTCCAATGGGTTCGCAATACGAATTGTTGTGCGATTACCGAACAAATCGGATTGAGGGGGAGGCACCTTGGCAAGCGAACGCGACAATGTCCTGCACAGCTGGTGCGTGCAGTCGGCATGGCACGCACCGACCGTGGTCGGCGGCAGCGGCGCACACCTCGCCCTGGAGGACGGCCGGCGCATCCTCGATATGAGCAGCCTGGCCGAATGCAGCAACCTCGGCCACCAGCATCCGCGCGTGGTCGCGGCGATCCGTGAGCAAGCGCAGCAGCTGTGCTTCGTCACCTCGGCCTGGGGCGCGCAGCCGCGCGCGGCGCTGGCCGAGGCGCTGCTGGAGAAGGCTGGCTTCGACGGCGGGCGCGTGTTCTTCACTCTCGGCGGCGCGGATGCCAACGAGAACGCGGTCAAGTTCGCGCGCCAGGCCAGCGGCAAGCCGCGCGGGCATATCGTCACGCGCGACCGCTCCTATCACGGTGCCAGCTACGCCTGCATGGCGCTGTCCGGCGACACACGCACCAGCTCGCAGGTCGACCCGGAGGCGTTTGGCGTGCTGCACGTGCCGCCACCGGATACCTATCGCTGCCCGTTCGGCAGCGAGGATGCGCAAACCTGCGGCGAACGCGCGGTCGCGGCCGTGGCAGAGACGATCGGCCAGCACGGCGCGGCGACGATCGCCGCGGTGCTGATGGAACCCAACGCCGGCACCAACGGCATCGTGGCGCCGGACAACTACTGGCCCGGCCTGCGTGAAGCGACCCGCGTGCGCGATGTCTACCTGATCGCCGACGAGGTGATGAGCGGCTTTGGCCGCTGCGGCGAGTGGTTCGCCTGGCAGCGTCATGGCGATGCCGGCAAGCCCGACCTGATGACGCTGGCCAAGGGCCTGACCGGTGCGCACCTGCCGCTTGGCGCGGTAGTGCTGTCGGCCGAAGTTGCCGCCAGGCTGCAGCATGAAATGCTCTACACCGGCCTGACCTACTTCGGGCACCCGCTGTCGTGCGCGGCCGGCCTGGCGGCACTGCGTGCGTACGAGGACGACGGCCTGATCGCACGGTCGCGTGTCCTCGGCAAATGGATGCATGCCGAACTGCAGGCGTTGCAATCGCGCCATGCCGTCATCGGCGATGTGCGCGGCGGCCACGGCCTGTTCGCGGTGGTCGAACTGGTCGCCGACCGCGGCACGCGCGAGCCGCTGGCGCCATGGCCGCAGACGCCACCTGCGTTGCATGCCCTGGTCGACGCGGCGATGGCCGAAGGCGTGTCGTTCGCCTGCCGCGGCAACCTGATCCTGCTGGCGCCACCGCTGGTGATCGAAGGACACGCCCTGGCCGATGCGCTGGCCCTGCTCGACCGCCTGCTGGCGCGCTTCTTTCCTGCTGCCTGCTGAGGATTCCCGATGAGCTTCCGTCTCACCTACGCCACCATGTACAACCCGCCGGAGACGATGCACGAACGCTTCGAGGCAGCGCTGGCGCGGGTCGAGGCCACGCTCGGCGCGCGCCACCGGCTGTTCATCGACGGCGCCGATCGCGATGCCGCGCAGCATGCCGAGCGCCATGCTCCCTTCGACAGCGCGCTGCGGCTTGGCGAGTTCGCGCTGGCCAGCCAGGCCGATGTCGATGCGGCGATGGCCGCGGCGCGCGCGGCGTACCCGGCCTGGTGCGCGACGCCGGTTGCGGAGCGGGCGCGCCTGCTGCGCCGCGTCGGCGACCTGCTGGAGGAACGCGTCTACGAGATTGCCGCCGCGATGGTGCTGGAGGTCGGCAAGAACCGCATGGAGGCGCTCGGCGAGACGCAGGAGACCGTCGACTTCTTCCACCACTACGCCGACGATTTCGAAAGCCATGCCGGCTACACGCACGTGCTGCCCGACGACCCGATCGAGGGCGTGGCCTCGCACAACGCCAGCGTGATGCGGCCGTACGGCGTGTGGGTGGTGATCGCGCCGTTCAACTTCCCGTTGGCGCTGGCCGGCGGCCCGGTGGCTGCTGCCTTGGTCACCGGCAACACCGTCGTGCTCAAGGGCGCCAGCGACACGCCCTGGGCCGGTCGCATGCTCGCCGATTGCATCCGCGATGCCGGCTTGCCGCCGGGCGTCTTCAACTATCTGTCCGGCTCCGGCCGCGACGTCGGCGAGGCGCTGGTGCAGCACCCGCTCACCGCCGGCATCACCTTCACCGGCTCGGTGCCGGTCGGACGGCACCTGATGCAGCAGATGGCCGGCGGCGCGTATCCGCGGCCGTGCATCGCCGAGATGGGCGGCAAGAATCCGTGCATCGTCACCGAGCACGCCGAGCTCGACCGCGCCGCCGCCGGCATCGTGCGCTCCGCCTACGGCATGGGCGGGCAGAAGTGCTCGGCGCTGTCGCGACTGTACGTGCATGAAAGCGTCGCCGATGCGCTGATCGGACGCCTGCAGGCGCAGATCGCCGCGATCCGCATCGACGATCCGCGCCGACGCGAGAACTGGCTGGGCCCGGTCGTCAACGCGACGGCCTACGACAACTACCAGCGCCACGCGGACGCACTGCGCGCCGGTGGCGCCAGCGTGCTCTGCGGCGGCGCCCGGCTCGGACCGGGTACCGCCGGCAGGGCGGCGCTCGCACGCGGCTACTACGTCGAACCGATGCTGGCCGACGTGCCGCTGGCCCATCCGCTGTGGCAATACGAGATGTTCCTGCCGATCCTGATGCTGCATCGCTACCGGGAACCCGACGAGGCGATGCGATTGGCCAACGATTCGACGATGGGGCTGACCGCGGGTTTCTTCGGCGGCGCCGACGAGGTGGGCTGGTTCCACGACAACATCGAGGCCGGCGTGACCTACGCGAACCGCCCGCAGGGCGCCACCACCGGCGCGTGGCCCGGCTACCAGCCGTTCGGCGGCTGGAAGGGCTCGGGCTCCACCGGCAAGGCGATCGCCTCGTTCCACTACCTCGCACAATACCTGCGTGAGCAGTCGCGCACGGTGGTCGAATGAGCGCGGCGGTCCTGACACTGGCAGAAGCGATCGAGCACTACGTCGCGGACGGCGCCAGCATCGCGCTGGAGGGCTTCACCCATCTCATACCGTTCGCCGCCGGGCACGAGATCATCCGCCAGCGCCGGCGCGAACTGCACCTGATCCGGATGACGCCGGACCTGATCTACGACCAGATGATCGGCATGGGCTGCGCGCGCAAGCTCACGTTTTCCTGGGGCGGCAACCCCGGCGTCGGCTCGCTGCACCGGCTGCGCGACGCGGTGGAACACCAGTGGCCGCGCCCGCTGGAACTCGACGAGCACAGCCACGCCGGCATGGCCGCGGCGTTCTGCGCGGGTGCGGCACGGCTGCCGTTCGGCGTGCTGCGCGGCTACCTGGGCACCGACCTGCCGGCGCACAACCCGAACATTCGCACCGTGCAATGCCCGTTCACCGGCGAGTCGCTGGCGGCGGTGCCTGCGCTCAACCCGGACGTGACCATCCTGCATGCGCAGCGTGTCGATCGCGCGGGCAACGTCGCCATTCACGGCATCCTCGGCGCGGCGCGCGAGGCCGCGCTGGCGGCGACGACGCTGCTCGTGACCGCCGAGGAAATCGTCGACGAACTGCCGCCGGCGATGAACGCGATCGTGCTGCCGCACTGGGTGGTCGCTGCCGTCGTGGTCTGCCGTGGCGGCGCGTACCCGTCCTACGCGCAGGGCTGCTACGCACGCGACAACGCGTTCTACCGGCACTGGGACGCGATCGCGCGAGAGCGCGCGGGCTTCCTCGCCTGGATGGACGAACACGTGCTTGGCACCACCGACCACCGCGCATTCCTCGCCGGCCTGCAGCAGGCTGCCGCATGAACGCATGCACGCGCGACGAGTGGATGACGATCGCCGCGGCGCGCCTGCTGCAGGGTCGCTGCGTGTGCTTCGTCGGCATCGGTCTGCCCAGCGCGGCCTGCAACCTGGCTCGGCTCACCCACGCGCCGGAGCTCGTGCTGATCTACGAATCCGGCGCGATCGGCACGCGCTCCGACGTATTGCCGCTGTCGATCGGCGACGGCGAACTCGCCGAAACTGCAGCCTGCGTGGTGCCGCTGCCGGAGATCTTCAGCTACTACCTGCAGGCCGGCCGCGTCGATGTCGGCTTCCTCGGCGCGGCGCAGATCGACCGCCACGGCAATCTCAACAGCACCGTGATCGGTCCCTATGACACGCCGCAGACGCGTCTGCCCGGCGCCGGGGGCGCGCCGGAAATCGCCCTGCACGCCCGGCAAGTATTCGTGATGCTCAAGGCTTCGAAACGCAGCTTCGTCGAACGCCTCGACTTCCGCACCAGCGCCGGCTACTTCGACGGCCACGGCGCGCGTGCCCGCAGCGGCGCCCCCGGCGGCGGTCCGCGCGCGGTGATCACCGACTTCGGCATGCTCGCGCCACACCCGCAGAGCGAGGAGTTGCAGCTCACCGCGCTGTTCGCCGACGCCAGCGTCGACGAAGCCCGCGCCGCGGTCGGCTGGCCACTGCTGCTCGCCGACCGTCTCGACACGATTGCCGCACCGAGCGCATACGAACTCGACACCCTGCGCGCACTCGACGCGCGCACCCGCGAGGCGCACGCGCGCGCCGTGCGCATCCCCCTCTAGCCCCGGAAGACCGCCGTGAACGCCATGCCGAACCCTGCCCACATCAAGACCGCCCTGCCCGGCCCGAAGGCGCTGGCGCTGATCGCCCGCGACGCCGAGGTGATCTCGCCCTCGTACCCGCGCGACTACCCGTTCGTGATGTCGCACGGCAGCGGCACCGAGGTCTGGGACGTCGACGGCAACCGCTTCCTCGACTTCATGGCCGGCATCGCGGTGTGCGCCACGGGCCACGCGCATCCGCAGGTGGTCAAGGCGGTGCAGGACGCCGCCGCGAAGTTCCTGCACATCTCCAGCGACTACTGGCACGAGGAGATGACCGGGTTGGGCGAGCGCCTCGCCGCGGTCGCGCCGCTCGGCGAGCCGGCGATGAGCTTCCTGTGCCAGTCCGGCACCGAGGCGGTGGAGGGCGCATTGAAGCTGGCGCGCTACGTCACCGGCCGCCCGCGCTTCATCGGCTTTCTCGGCGGCTTCCACGGCCGCACCTTCGGCTCGCTGTCGTTCACCTCCAGCAAGTACACCCAGCAGAAGGGCTTCTCGCCCACGCTGGCTGGCGTCACCCATGTGCCCTATCCGAACCCGTACCGCCCGCTGTTCGCCGGCGACGACCAGGGCGCGGCGGTGCTCGACTACATCCGCATGCTGTTCCAGCGCAGCGTGCCGCCGAGCGATGTGGCGGCGATCCTGATCGAGCCGATGCAGGGCGAAGGCGGCTATCTCACGCCGCCGGACGGCTTCCTCGCCGGCCTGCGCACGCTGTGCGACGAGCACGGCATCCTGCTGATCTTCGACGAGGTGCAGTCCGGTATCGGCCGCACCGGCAAGATGTTCGCCTGCGAGCACTGGGGCGTGCAGCCGGACATCCTCACCTCGGCCAAGGGCCTGGGCTCGGGCCTGCCGATCGGCGCGGTGATCGCGAAAAAATCCATCATGTCACAGTGGAAGCGCGGCGCGCACGGCAACACCTACGGCGGCAACCCGATCGCCTGCGCCGCCGCCAACGCCACGCTCGACCTGGTGCGCGGCGGCTTGATGGACAACGCCGCGAGAGTCGGCGCGCACTTCATCGCCCGTCTGCACGAACTGCAGCGGGACTTCCCCTGCATCGGCGAGGTGCGCGGCAAGGGCCTGTGGCTCGGCATGGAGCTGATCGAGAACGATGGCAAGAAGACGCCGGCCACCGCCCTGTGCGATGCGGTGGTCACCCGTGCGTTCCACAACGGCCTGCTGCTGCTCTCCTGCGGCACCAGCACGGTACGCTTCATGCCGCCGTTGAGCGTGAGTACCGACGAGATCGACGAGGCGATGACGCTGCTGCGCGCCAGCCTCGATCAAGCACTGACGGGGAGCTGACGCCATGCCGCGCCGGCTGCTTGTCCTGTTCACGCTGTTGTTGTGCGCGGGTGCAGTGCAGGCCGCGCGCGAGCCCGTGCTCAAGCAGGTCGACCTGCCGCACAGCTACTACTGGCGCGAGCTGTACCTGCCGCAGCTGACCACCGGGCCGTCGTCGGCAAGCTTCCTGCCCGACAGCGCCGCGCTGGTCTACAGCATGGCCGGCTCGCTGTGGCGTCAGCGCATCGACGGCGACACGGCCACCGAACTCACTCACTCCGCGCGTGCCTACGACTACCAGCCCGACGTGGCACGCGACGGCCGCAGCGTGGTGTTCGCCCGCTACGACGGCAACGCGATCGAGCTGTGGCGGCTGGATCTGACCAGCGGCCGCGAACAGGCGCTGACCAGCGAGGGCGCGGTCAACGTGGAGCCGCGGCTGTCGCCGGACGGTCGGCAGATCGCCTGGGTCTCGACGCAAGGCAGCGGTCACTTCAACCTGTTCGTCGCCGACATCGACGCGGCCGGCCTGCATCATGCGCGACCGCTGCTCGGCGAGCGCAAGAGCACGCTCGACCGCTACTACTATTCCGCCTTCGACCATGCGATCAACCCGTCGTGGTCGCCGGACGGCAAGACGCTTTACTACGTCGGCAATCCGGAGATCGGCTGGGGCACCGGCGACATCTGGTCGGTGCCGGTGGCCGATCCGGCGCAGCGCCGCAAGGTGCTCAGCGAGGAAACCAGCTGGAGCGCACGTCCGGAACTCGCACCGGACGGCAAACGCCTGCTCTACGCCACCTACCACGGCCGCCAGCACCAGCAACTGTGGCTGACCACGCCCGACGGCGCCGCGCCGCTGCCGCTGAGCTTCGGCGATTTCGACCGTCGCAACGCGCGCTGGTCGCCTGACGGCAGCCGCATCGCCTACATCGACAACCGTGACGGCAACACCGCGCTGCGCGTGGTCGAGGCGCTCGGTGGCGTCACCCGCACGGTCGCGCCGACGCATCGCCAGACCCGCTTCGCGCAGGCGCATCTGGTGCTGGACATCGTCGACGAGCGCGGCGAACGCACGCCGGCACGCGTGGCCGTGCTCGCCAGCGACGGTCGCGCCCATGCGCCGGACGATGCCTGGATGTACGGCGACGACGGTTTCGACCGCACGCGACAGACCACCGAGACGCACTACTTCCACTGCACGTCGCCGTGCGCGATGGACGTGCCCGCAGGGCCGGCGACGGTGTGGGTGCAACACGGTTTCGCCTATGCGCCGTGGCGAAAGAGCATCGCCGCGGTGGCGGGCCGGGACACGCCGATCAGGGTTGCGCTGCAGCCCCAGCGGCTGCCCGCCGCGTTCGGCGATTTCATCAGCGCCGACCTGCACATCCACATGAACTACGGCGGCCACTACCGCAACACGCCGACGCATCTCGCGCAGCAGGCGCGCGCCGAGGACCTCGACCTGGCCTACGACCTGGTGGTCAACAAGGAAGAACGCGTGCCCGACATCGCCGCGTTCCGCACCGACCCCGACCCGGCCAGCACGCCGCATACGCTGGTGCTGCATGCGCAGGAATACCACACCAGCTTCTGGGGCCACCTGGGCCTGCTCAACCTCGGCGACCACTATCTGACGCCGGGCTTTTCCGCCTACCGGCACACCGCGCTGGCCAGTCCGTATCCGCACAACGGCGTGATCGCCGACCTCGCGCATGCGCAAGGCGGCGTGGTCGGCTACGTGCATCCGTTCGATACCCTGCCCGATCCCGCGCACGACGCGGTGCTCAGCAACGAACTGCCCGCGGACGTCATCGAAGGCAAGGTCGACTACATCGAAGTGATCGGCTTCTCCGATCACAAGGCCACGGCCACGGTGTGGTACCGGTTGCTCAATCTCGGTTTCCACCTGCCCACCGGCGCGGGTACCGATGCGATGGCCAACTATGCCTCGCTGCGCGGCCCGGTCGGCCTCAACCGCGTGTTCCTCGACGCCGGCGGCAATCGCGATGGCGCCGCGGCGATGGCCGCGCTGAAGGCCGGTCACGGCTTCGCCAGCAACGGCCCCTTGCTCGGACTGCTGCTGGACGACGCGAAGCCCGGCGACACGCTCGCCGCGCCTGGCCGGCACCGCTATCGCGTGTCGCTGCGTTCGCCGGTGGCAGTCGATCACCTGGAGCTGGTGCAGAACGGCGAGGTGGTCAAGGCGTTCACGCTGCACGGCGACCGCCGCCGTCTCGACGCCGAGGGCGAACTCGACCTCGCCGCGGGCTGGGTGCTGCTGCGCGCCTGGAACGACGGCGCCGATCCGCAGGTGCTGGACCTGTATCCCTACGCCACCACCAATCCGGTCTGGCTCGGCGAGCACGTGCGGGCGCCGAGCGCGCGCGCCGACGCAGCCTGGTTCGCTCACTGGCTGACGCGAACGATCGAAGCGGCCGACGCGCGCGACGACTACAACAGCGCCGACGAGAAACGCGCCACGCTCGACTACCTCGGCCGGGCACGCGACGCCTATCTCGCGCTGGCGGCCGACACGCCACCCGCCGAAGCCGCCACGAGGTAGCCGATGAGCCGATCCCTGTTGCTGTGCCTGCTGCTGGCCGCGACTCCCGCGCTGGCCCATGCCGATGCCCAGGCCGGCGGCGCGCGCTTCACTGCCGCCGACCTCAGCCGCCTGGCCGACGTCAGCGCACCGACGCTGTCGCGCGACGGCAACTTCGTCGTCTACACCGTGACGACGGCCAACCCCGATCGCGACCAGCCGCAGTCGGACCTGTGGCGCGTGCGCTACGACGGCCGCGAACGCACGCAGCTCACGCACACCCCGGACAGCGACGAGTCGCATCCGCAGTGGTCGGCCGACGGCAGGTCCATCGCGTTCCTGTCCGATCGCAAGCGCGACGCCGAACAGGCCGACGACGAGCGGAAGACCCAGGTCTGGCTGATGCCCGCCGACGGTGGCGAGGCACGCCAGGTCACCGATCTCCCGGGCGGCGTCGAGGATTTTGTGTGGTCGCCCGACGGCACGCAGCTCGCCGTGATCGCCTTCGATCCGGAACAGCCGCCCGGCGCGAAGAAGCCGAAGAATTCGCCGCCGATCGTCACCGACCGTTTCCAGTTCAAGGACGACGACAGCGGCTGGCTCGGTCGCCGCCACAAGCACCTGCATATCGTCGACGTCGCCAGCGGCAAGGCCACGCTGCTCACGCCGGGCATGCACGACGAGCAGCTCCCCGCGTGGTCGCCCGACGGCAAGCTGATCGCCTACGTCACCAAGCGCGGCACCGATCCCGACCGCCACCTCAACTACGACATCTACGTGATCGCGCCGCACGCCGGCGCGCAGGAGCGCCAGCTCACCCGCTTTCCCGGTTCCGATCTCGATCCGTACTGGGAGACGCGCCCGGCCTGGTCGCCCGACAGCACGCGCATCGCCTATCTGCAAGGCGGCGAGGACAAGTGGATCTACTACGCGCCATGGCAGCTGGCGGTGATCGATGTCGCCAGCGGCAAGGCCACGCTACCCGCGCCGATCGACCGCTGCTTCACCAAGGTGCACTGGTCGCCGGACGGCCGCAGCATTTATGCGCTGGTCGAACAGCGCCAGGTCACGCAGCTGTCGCGCATCGATCTGCGCAGCGGCAAGGTCAGCGAGCTCACCCACGGCGACCGCTTCGACGTCGACCTCGACGTCTCGGCGAACGGCCGCATCGTCGTACTCGGTGGTGACGACACCCATCCCTACGCGCTGGCCGCGGTGGAACGCGATCGCCTGCGCGCGCTTGACGACCACAACGGCTGGCTGCGCGACAAACACCTGGCACCGGCCGAGTTGCTGCATTTCCGCAGCGCTGACGGCACCGCGCTGGACGCGCTGCTGGTCAAGCCGCTCGACTACGTGCCCGGCCAGCGCTACCCGACGATCGTGCGCATCCACGGCGGCCCGGTCTACCAATTCAGCCGCGAGTTCATGCCCGACTGGCAGGTCTATGCCGCGAACGGCTACGCGGTGCTGGCGGTGAATCCGCGCGGCAGCTCCGGCCGCGGTTTCGATTTCGCGCGGGCGATCTATGCCGACTGGGGCAACAAGGACAGGCAGGACGTGCTCGCCGGCCTCGACCATGTGGTGAAGCTCGGCATCGCCGATCCCGACCGCCTCGGCATCGGCGGCTGGAGCTACGGCGCGATCCTCACCGACCAGATCATCGCGCGCGACACCCGCTTCAAGGCGGCGATCAGCGGCGCCGGCAGCGGCAACATGTACGGCATGTACGGCGACGACGAGTACGCGCGCGAGTACGAGCTGGAGCTGGGCACGCCGTGGGGCAACCGCGAGGCGTGGGACCGCGCGAGCTACCCGTTCCTGCATGCCGACCGCATCACCACGCCGACCCTATTCCAGTGCGGCGAACGCGACTTCAACGTGCCCTGCATCGGCGCCGAACAGATGTACCAGGCACTGCGCTCGCTGAAGGTGCCGACCGAACTGGTGGTCTATCCTGGCCAGCACCACGGCATCACGGTGCCGAGCTACCTGCGCGACCGGATGCAGCGCAACCTGGCCTGGTACGACCGTTTCCTGAAGCCTGCAGGCAGCGGCCCGTGAACCGGACGGCGTCAGTGCGGCGGACGGTAGCGGTTGAAGCGCTTGAGCAGCTTGACCAGCGCCGCATGCGGAATCGCCCTGGCGTAATGTCCGCCGTCGCCCTGCATGTCGCGCGCGGCGACCAGCGCGTTGACGATCGCTTCCTCGGCTGCCTGCGCGGTCGCCTCGAACAAGCCATCGAGATGGTCGTTGCCGATGAAGCTCGCCTGTTGCAGCGGCTGGTCGCGCAGCGCGTCGGCATTGGCGGTGGAGAAGGCCACGAAGATGTCGCCGGAACCATTGCCGGCATAGCTGCCCATCCGCGCCAGGCCCATGCCGGCGCGCTTGGCGATGCGCTTCAGCTGCTGCGGCAGCAGCGGCGCGTCGGTGGCGACCACGATGATGATCGAGCCGGTGTCGCCCGCGGCGGGGTTCGGCGCGCTGTAGATGCGGTCGTCGCGCAAGTGCTGGCCCACCGGCACGCCGGCGATGCGCAGGCTGTCGCGCAGGCCATAATTGGCCTGCACCAGCACGCCAATCGTGTAGTCGCGCCCGCCGACGCGCACGCGCCGCGAGGCGGTGCCGATGCCGCACTTGAACTCGTGGCAGATCATGCCGGTGCCGCCGCCGACGTTGCCCTCGGCGACCGGTCCGCCCTTCGCCTCGTGCAGGGCCCGCGCGGCATCCTCCGGGTGCACGTGGAAGCCGTTGATGTCGTTGAGCTCGCCGTCCCAGGTTTCGGCCACCACCGGCAGCGACCACCAGTAGCCCGACGCGTCGGCGCCGCCGGCGCGCACCCGCTCGGCGATCACCGCATCGCGCACCACACCCACGCTGTGGGTATTGGTCAGCATCACCGGGCCTTCGAGCTGGCCGGATTCCTCCAGCCAGGCGGTGCCAGTCATCTCGCCGTTGCCGTTGAGCGCGAACCACGCACCGAACGCCGGCAGCTCGTAGCTGGCGTGCCCGCGCGGCAGGATCGCGGTGACGCCGGTGCGTACCTTGTGGCCGTTGGCGAGATCCTCGATCAGGGTGACCTGGCCGACCGCGACGCCGGCCACGTCGGTGATCGCGTTCAACGGCCCCGGCGTTCCGTCGAACGGCACGCCAAGATCGCGCGCTCGCGGTTCGGCTGCAGACACGACGCCGCACAGGACACACAATGCAAGTGCGAGACGGAAGCGGGGCATGCAGACTCCGGTAGATGGCCGTTCGTCGCACCAGTCTATCCCGAGAGTGGAGCCCACCATGCAAGCTGACACCCTGCCCGACGATCTCGACCGCGCGCGCGCGCTTTCCCCCCGCTACTACTTCGGCGATGCGATGCTGGCGATGGAGCAGCGTGCGGTGTTCGCACGCAGCTGGCAGCTGGTGGCGCACCAGGGTCTGCTGGCCGAGCCGGGCGACCACGCGGTCGAGCAGATCGCCGGCGTGCCGGTGCTGCTGGTGCGCGGCCAGGATGGCGTGCTGCGCGCGTTCCCCAACGTCTGCCGCCACCGCGCCGGGCCGCTGGCGCTGTGCAACGGCAAGGGCGCCAAGGCACTGCACTGCAAGTACCACGGCTGGACCTACACCCTCGCCGGCCAGCTGCGCAGCGCGCCGGAAATGCAGGACGCCTGCGACTTCAAGGTCGAGGACATCCGCCTGCCGCCGCTGCGCGTGCACGAATGGCAGGGCCTGGTGTTCGTGGCGCTAAGCGACGACGTGCCGGCGTTCGACGAGGTCTACGCCGGCATCGCCGAACGCATCGTGCCGATCGACCTCGCCGCGATGCGCTACCTGCGCCGCGACAGCTACGAACTCGAGTGCAACTGGAAGGTGTACATCGACAACTTCCTCGAGGGCTACCACCTGCCGCACGTGCACCCGGGCCTGTCCCGCGTGCTCGACTACCGCGCCTACGACACCGAGCTGTTCGCGTGGCATTCGCTGCAGTCCTCGCCGCTGCGCAACAGCGGCGACATCTACGGCGATGGCGAGGCGTTCTACTACTTCATCTACCCCAACGTGATGCTCAACATCATGCCCGGCCGCATGCAGACCAACCGCATCCTGCCGCTCGGGCCGGGCCGCTGCCGGGTGGAGTTCGACTACTACTACGCGCAGGACGAGCAGGCGCAGGCGCGCATCGCCGCCGACCAGTCGTTCAGCGACGAAGTGCAGGCCGAGGACATCACGATCTGCGAAGCCGTGCAGAAAGGCCTGGCGTCTGGTTTCTACACTGCCGGACGGCTGTGCCCGAAGCGCGAAGGCGGTGTCTGGCATTTCCAGAACCTGCTGCGCGCCGCCTATGCCCATGACACCGGGGAATCCGCATGAGCACGAGACTGTACGGCCTGTGCTTCGCGCTCGCGGCGCTCGCAGCCGCGCCGTTCGCCCACGCCCAGGATGCGCAACGGACCGTGGTGCGCGCCGGCCACCTGCTCGACGTCGACAGCGGCCGCCTGCTCGCCGATCAGGCGGTGACGATCGAGCACGGCCGCGTCGTCTCGGTCGCGCCGTGGACGCCTGCCGCCGCAGGCACGCATGTGCTCGACTGGTCGGCCTGGACCGTGGTGCCGGGCCTGATGGACATGCACACCCATCTCGCCGACGAAGGCCAGATGGCCGACCCGGGCGCGCCGCTGAAGAGCAATCCCGCACGCGACGCCTTCATCGGCGCGAAGAACGCACGCGACACCGTGCGCGCCGGCTTCACCACCGTGCGCGATGTGGGTGTCTACCGCGGCTTCGCCGATGTCGCCCTGCGCGATGCGATCAACGCCGGCTACGTGCCGGGCCCGCGCATGTTCGTGGCCGGCGCCTACATCACCGTGCCCGGCGGCGGCGGCGAGATCACCGGCCTGCCGCCGGGCACCGTGGTGCCGGACGTATTCCGCCGCGGCGTCTCCAGGGGCGTGGACGACGTGCGCCGGCATGTCGACATCGTGCTCGATGGCGGCGCCGACCTGATCAAGGTCATCGCCACCGGCGCCGTGCTGACCGCCGGCACCGAACCCGGGGAATCCGAATACAGCGAAGCCGAGATCCACGCCGCGGTGGCGGAAGCCGCGAAGCGCGGCGCCTTCGTCGCCGCACACGCGCATGGCGCCGAAGGCATTAAGCGCGCGATACGCGCCGGCGTGCGCTCGGTCGAGCACGCCTCGCTGATCGACGACGAAGGCATCGCGCTGGCGAAGCAGCATGGCACCTGGCTGGTGATGGACATCTACGACGGCGACTACATCGACAGCGTCGGCCGCACGGCGGGCTGGTCGGCGGAAATCCTGCGCAAGAACATCGAGACCACCGAGGCGCAGCGCGAAGGTTTCCGCAAGGCGGTCAAGGCCGGCGTGCATCTGGCATTCGGCACCGATGCCGGCGTCTACCCGTACGGCGACGATGCGCGCCAGTTCGCCTACATGGTGCGCTACGGGATGACCCCGCTGCAGGCGATCCGTTCGGCCACCATCGACGCCGCGCGCCTGCTCGGCAAGGAACACGAGCTCGGCTCGATCGCGCCCGGCAAGGCGGCCGACCTGGTCGCGGTGGGCTGCGACCCGCTGCAGGACATCGAATGCCTGCGCCAGGTGCGCGGCGTGATCAAGGCCGGCCAGCCGGTTTCCCTCGACTGAACACCAACGAGTGCTGACATGAGCGACGGTAACAAGATCGGCTTCTGGACCTGCACCGCGCTGGTCGTGGGCAATGTCATCGGCATGGGCATCTTCCTGCTGCCCGCGTCGCTGGCGCCGTTCGGCTTCAATGCGCTGATCGGCTGGGTCATCGTGCTGGCCGGCTGCCTGGTGCTGGCCCGCGTGTTCTCGCATCTTGCGCATGCATTGCCGAACGCGGATGGACCGTACGGCTACATCCGCAGCACCCTCGGCGAGCTGCCGGCGTACATGGCGCTGTGGGCGTACTGGGTGTCGCTGTGGCTCACCAATGCCGCGCTGGCGACCGGCGTGGTCGGCTACATCACCGTGGTGTTCCCGATGCTGGGCACGATCCAGCCGGCGCTGTTCGCCCTGCTGCTGCTGTGGTCGATGGTGATCGTCAACCTGTTCGGCGTGCGTACCGGCGGCCGCGTGCAGATCGTGACCACCGCGCTGAAGCTGCTGCCGATGCTGGCGATCGCGCTGCTCGGCGGCTGGGTGCTGCTCACCTCGCCGGCGAGTTATGTCGCGCATCCGCCGACCACGCCGGTGACCCTGGGCGCCGTGATGGCGGCCTCGACGATCGCGCTGTTCGCGATGCTCGGCATCGAATCGGCCAGCGTGCCGGCGGCGCGGGTCGACAACCCGGGGCGCACGATCCCGCGCGCCACGATGACCGGCACCGTGCTGACCGCGATCATCTACATCATCGTCTCCACCGTACCGCTGCTGCTGATCCGGCAACAGGAACTGGCCGATGCGAGCGCGCCGTTCGCGCTGCTGATGGAACGCTTCGGTGCCGTCGGCTCCGGCCGCTGGCTGGCGCTGTTCGTGGTGATCAGCGGACTCGGCGCACTCAATGGCTGGACCTTGCTGGTGGGCGAGCTGACCCGCACGATGGCCAGCAACGGCGTGCTGCCGGCGGTGTTTGCGCGCAACAACCGCCATGGCGCGCCGATGGTGGCGCTGCTGGTCACCGGCGCGCTCGCCTCGGCGATGATCTGGATGAGCTACAGCAAGTCGCTGGTGTCGGCATTCACCTTCCTCACCCGGGTGGTGACCGCGGCCAATCTGCCGCTTTATTTCTGTTGCGCACTGGCACTGGCGGTGCTGTGGCGGCGCGGCACCGCGAACTGCACGGCGCGCAAGGTGCTGCTGGTTGCCATCGCAGGCACACTCTTCGTGGTCTTCGCCTTCATCGGCATCGGCCGCGAGCCGTTCCTGTACGCGCTGGGTCTGGGCGCAGCGGGCCTGCCGCTGTACGTGTTCATGCGCCTGCGCCGCAAGCCCGCGCCACCCGCCAAGGCCATCGCCGAATGAGAGATCCACGCTACGACATCCTGTTCACCCCGGTGCAGATCGGCCCGGTCACGGCGAAGAACCGCTTCTTCCAGGTGCCGCACTGCAACGGCATGGGCCACGCGATGCCGCTGGCGCACGCAGCGATGCGCGAGATCAAGGCCGAGGGCGGCTGGGCGGTGGTCTCCACCGAGGAATGCGAGATCCATCCCAGCGGCGACCTCACGCCTTACGTCGAGGCGCGATTGTGGGATGACCGCGACATCCCCGCGCTGGCGCTGATGTGCGACAAGGTGCACGCGCACGGCGCGCTGGCCGCGCTGGAGCTGTCCCACAACGGGCCCACCGCGTCGAACCTGTATTCGCGCGAAGTGCTGCTGGCGCCCTCGCACCAGCCGTCGAAGTACGGCTACCCGTCGCAGGCGCGCGCGATGACCCTGCACGACATCCGCGAATACCGCCGCTGGCACCGCGAGGCGGCGATCCGCGGCAAGCGCGCGGGGATGGACATCATCTACGTCTACGCCGCGCACGACCTGTCGCTGGCGATGCACTTCCTGCAGCGCCGGCGCAACCAGCGCAGCGACGCCTACGGCGGCTCGCTGGAGAACCGCGTGCGCCTGCTGCGTGAAGTCTTGCAGGACACCAAGGATGCCGTCGGCGACACCTGTGCGGTGGCGCTGCGCTTCGCCACCGAGGAACTGCTCGGCCCCGGCGGCGTGGAGCTGGCCGAGGCGAAGGACATCGTCGGCATGCTGGCCGAGCTGCCCGACCTGTGGGACGTGAACCTTGCCGCCTGGTACAACGATTCGGTGCCCTCGCGCTTCGCCAGCGAGGGCGCGCAGGAACCGTTCATCGACTTCGTCAAGCAAACCACCAGCAAGCCGGTGGTCGGCGTGGGCCGATTCACCTCGCCCGACACCATGGTGTCGCAGCTCAAGCGCGGCGTGCTGGACATGATCGGCTGCGCGCGTCCCTCGATCGCCGACCCGTTCCTGCCGCGCAAGATCGAGGAGGGCCGCATCGACGACATCCGCGAATGCATCGGCTGCAACATCTGCGTCTCCGGCGACATGACCATCTCGCCGATCCGCTGCACGCAGAACCCGACCATGGGCGAGGAATGGCGCAAGGGCTGGCACCCGGAACACATTCAACCGAAGCGCTCGGCCAGCCGCGTGCTGGTGGTCGGCGGCGGGCCGGCCGGGCTGGAGGCCGCCCGCGCGCTGGGCCAGCGCGGCTACGAAGTGAGCCTGGCCGAGGCGCGCCGCGAGCTGGGCGGGCGCGTCACCCGCGAGGCCCGCCTGCCGGGCCTGGCCGAATGGGCGCGCGTGCGCGACTGGCGCGTGGGCCAGATCGGCAAGCTCACGAATGTGGCCGTCTATCTCGATTCCGTGTTGAGTGCGCAGGACGTGCTCGACTTCGGCGCGGAACACGTGGTGCTCGCCACCGGTTGCCACTGGCGCCGCGACGGCTACGGGCGCAGCAACGGCTTCGCCATCGCCGGCCTCGCCGACAACCCGCGCGTGTTCACGCTCGACGATCTGATGGACGGTCGCCTGCCAGAAGCCCAATTGTCACAGGGCCGCGTGGTGGTCTTCGACGACGACGGCTTCTACTACGCCAGCGTCGCGGCCGAGATGCTGCGCGCGCACGGCTGCGACGTGACCTACGTGACCCCCGACGACAGCATCGCCCCGTGGAGCCTGAACACGCTGGACTACCGGCATATCCGCAAGCGCATGGCCAAGCTCGGTATCGAGCCGGTGGTGTCGCACAACATCGCCGGCTTCGACGGTTCGACGCTGACCCTGGAAGACGTCTGGAGCGGCCGGCGCCGCGAACTCGCCTGCGATGCGCTGGTCACCGTCACCGCGCGCGTGCCCGACGATGCGTTGCACCAGGAGCTGCGGCAGCGCGAAGCGGCATGGAGCGACGCCGGCATCCGCTCGCTGCGCTGCATCGGCGACGCCGAGGCGCCGGGACTGATCGCCCACGCGGTCTACGCGGGCCACCGCTACGCACGCGAGCTGGAGGAGCCGGCTACCGGCGACGTCGCGTTCAAACGGCACTTCCACACCGCGGACGCCACCGACCTGCGGCGCGAGCCGCAGGCGTAGAAGCTGTCCCCGCGGGCCGCCCGCCGAAGTCCGTGGTTCTGATGGGGGGCGTGCGCCGCTATCATCGGCATTCGACTCCCTACAGCCAGCACGCACCATGAGCATCATCGCCTCGCAGATCGACCCGCGTTCGCCCGAGTTCCAGACCAGCAGTGCCCAACTGCGCGCCGTGGTCGACGACCTGCAGCGCGAGCTGGTGCGCAGCGCCGAGGGCGGCGGCGTCAAGGCACGCGAAAAGCACGTCGCCCGCGGCAAGCTGCCGCCGCGCGAACGCATCCGCGCCCTGCTCGACCCGGGCTCGCCGTTCCTGGAACTGTCGCCGCTGGCTGCGCACGGCATGTACGACGGTGCGGCGCCGGCGGCCGGCCTGATCACCGGCATCGGCCGGGTCAACGGCATCGAGGTGGTGGTGGTCGCCAACGACGCCACGGTCAAGGGCGGCACCTATTTCCCGATCACGGTGAAGAAGCATCTGCGCGCGCAGGAAGTGGCGCTGGAAAACAACCTACCCTGCATCTACCTGGTCGATTCCGGCGGTGCGTTCCTGCCGCTGCAGGACGAGGTGTTCCCGGACAAGGAGCACTTCGGGCGGATCTTCTACAACCAGGCGCGGATGTCGTCGCTCAACATCCCGCAGATCGCGGTGGTGATGGGCTCGTGCACCGCCGGTGGCGCCTACGTGCCGGCGATGAGCGACGAGACCATCATCGTGCGCGGACAGGGCACGATCTTCCTCGGCGGCCCGCCGCTGGTGAAGGCGGCCACCGGCGAGGTGGTCGACGCCGAGACGCTGGGCGGCGCGGACGTGCACACGGCCATCTCCGGCGTGGCCGACCACTACGCCGAGAACGACGCGCACGCGCTGTCGATCGCGCGCGACATCGTGGCCCACCTCAACCGGAAGAAGGACATGCCGCTGGCGCTGCGCACTCCGGTCGAGCCGAAGTACCCGGCCGAGGAACTGTACGGCGTGATCCCGCCGGACACCCGCCGCCCGTTCGACATCCGCGAGGTGATCGCGCGCATCGTCGACGGCTCCGAATTCCACGAGTTCAAGGCGCGTTACGGCAAAACCCTGGTCTGCGGCTTCGCGCACATCCATGGCTATCCGGTGGGCATCGTCGCCAACAACGGCATCCTGTTCGCCGAGAGCGCGCTGAAGGGCGCGCACTTCATCGAGCTGTGCAACCAGCGCAACGTGCCGCTGGTGTTCCTGCAGAACATCACCGGCTTCATGGTCGGCAAGAAGTACGAGCAGGCGGGCATTGCCAAAGACGGCGCAAAGATGGTCACCGCGGTGGCCTGTTCGCACGTGCCCAAGTTCACCGTGGTGATCGGCGGCAGCTTCGGCGCCGGCAACTACGCGATGTGTGGCCGCGCGTATGGCGCGCGTTTCCTGTGGATGTGGCCGAATGCGCGGATCAGCGTAATGGGCGGCGAGCAGGCGGCCAGCGTGCTGGCCACCGTCAAGCGCGACGGCATCGAGGCGCGCGGCGGCGAATGGTCGGCGGACGAGGAAGAGGCCTTCAAGGCACCGATCCGCGACCAGTACGAACGCCAGGGCCACCCCTACTACGCCAGCGCGCGGCTGTGGGACGACGGCATCATCGACCCGGTCGACACCCGCCGCGTGCTCGGCCTGGCGATCTCCGCCTCGCTCAACGCGCCGATCGAACCGCAGCGCTACTGCGTGTTCCGCATGTAGCGCTGCGGTAGCGGGTGGCTCAGAAGAACTCGTATTCGAGCTGGGCCAGCCAGGTGCGACGCGGCGCCGCCGCGTTGATGCCCAGCAGCACGCCGAAGCGGTATTCCAGGTTGCCGCTGCTGTGCGGCACATGCCATTCGCCGGCGACGACCGGGCCGGCCTGGTACGCATCGTCATCGGGGCGACCATAGGCCTCGATGCCCGGGCGGAACGCGCTCGACACGGCGTAGGTCCCTGCGTAGCTGTAGCGGAACTCGGTTCCGGGCGCGGCACCCGCGCCGACGTGCTTCTCCCAGATCAGGTTGACCCGGTGGTCGAAGCGACCGACGGTCTTCTCGATCAGCGGACCGAACTCGAATTCGCCGGGTCCACCATCCTTGGGGTGGCCATAGGATGCGAGCAAGCCGAAGTCCGCCCAGTAGCGACCCGGTTCGGTGAGCTGAAAGGTGTTTTCGAACTCGTAGCCCACCAGACTTCCGCCGGCGCCCGGTTCCCTTTCGTATTCGGCGAGATAGAGCTCGGGCTTCCACCAGCCGGTGAAGGCGTGCGCCACGGACAATTCGGCGGCGCGCTGGCCATCCATGTCCGACCGGCCGTCGCCGAAGCTGTAGCCGCGCAGCTCGATCTCGGTCTGGGTCGCGATCACGTGCGGCGAATACACGATGAAGTCATCGGCATGCGCACGCCCGGCACCTGCCAACGTAACGGCAGCGAACAACATCAGGCAGGTGCCGCGGGAGAATCGGAGATGGGTGATCACGCAGGAGCTTCCTTGGCATCAGGTTCGGATGAATCGGGCGCGCACCGCACCCGCTCGAGGCGGCAAGCCGCGACGGCGTGGTCGGTACGCGGAATCAGGACTGGGGTTGCGCTGCGATCGCGGCGGCCGCAGGGCCGGCACGCGGGGCGGCAGCGCGAGCGACCCAGCGCATGCCGCCCAGCAGGATCAGCAGGGTGGCGGTGTAGAACACCAGCATGATCCCGGACGGGCGGGCGTCGTAGCCGATCAGGATATGCAGCGTCTGCCCCGGCAACGAGTCATTCGACAACAGCCAGGAGCTGTCCCACAGCGGGTCGGTGAGCGCCGGCAGCAGATCGGCCTGCACCAGATAGCGCGCCGCCGACGACGCCAGGCCAGCAGCCAGCAACATCAGCATCGCATTGGTCGCATCGAAGAAATACCGCAGCGGGATCCGCAACAGACCGTAATACAGGGCAAAACCCACTGCGATACCCGCGATCACGCCCAGCGCCAGCCCGCCGAGTACACCCACCGCGCCACCGGCCACCATGCCATACAGAAACAGCACCACTTCCGAGCCCTCGCGCAACACCGCCAGGGCCACGACCAGCAACAGCATCATCAAGGAGCTTGAGCCGCTCTGAACGGCGCCTCCCAGCGCCTTCATCTCCACCGCCATCGCCCGTCCATGGCTGGACATCCACAGCACATGCCAGCTGATCATGAGTACGGCGGCCAGCAGCACGCCGGCGTTGAAGACTTCCTGGCCGACGCCGCTGAAGGAATTCGCCAGCGCACCGGCGAACAGCGCGACCAGCAGCGCGCCCAGCACGCCCAGGATCAGGCCGCCGCCGACAAACAGCCCGCGCCGCGGTACCCCGCGGGTGGCCGCACAGACGATGGTGATGATCAGGGCAGCTTCCAGGACTTCCCGGAAAACCAGCAGTGCGATACCTGGCATATCGCTACTCCACCAACAGCGTGCCTTGCGCCGTGTCCTGATGGAAGTCGCCGAAGAACTTGTAGTGCCCAGCGGCAAGCGGGCCCACGTAGATATGGGCCGAGCTGTTCGGCATCACGATCTTCTCGCGATTGAACTCGGTGCTCTCGAACTCTTCAGGAGAAGCGTCGCGGTTCTCCACCACCAGCTTGAACTTGATGCCGGCAGGAACCTTCAGCTCGGCCGGCTGGTAGCGGTGATTGCTGATCACCAGTTTGTATTCCGGTATTTCACCTGCATGCACGGAGAAACCGGCAAGCATCAGGCTGGCAGCGATGAAAAATCCGCGCATCAACATGCTCCACTAAAGCAAAGTGGAGTTGATGATAATCATTCTCGTTATCGCGCACAAGTGGTGCCCGCTCACGACCGTCGCCGCCGGATGTCATGGGCAACCGTCGGACCGCGTCGTTCCGAAAGCGCGAGGCCTCACTCCGAAAGGATCGACGACGGACGTGTGCCTGCCGGGCCACCATCGAATCCGCGGATCAGCCTTGCGGCGGCAACTCGCCGCGCAAGCGCACGTCGTTCGGCAGCATGTCGGTGCGTTCCACGCTGGCCTCGCGTTGCGACTCGAAGAAGCGCTGCACCTGTTGGCACACGGCCATGGTGTTCTCGCGGGCGATCGCCGAGACCAGGAACCACGGCTGGGTCCAACCCAGCTCGGCGACGATCTTCTCCGCCACGGCCTGGCGCTCGTCCGCGGCCAGCATGTCGGCCTTGTTCAGCACCAGCCAGCGCGGACGCTCCAACAGCTCCGGATTGAATTTCAGCAGCTCCTGCTCGATCGCGCGCACCTGGGCGGCCACGTCGGAGCCATCGATCGGTGCGATGTCGACGATGTGCAGCAGCAGGCTGGTACGCGCCACGTGGCGCAGGAACTGGATGCCCAGGCCGGCACCTTCGGAGGCACCCTCGATCAGGCCGGGAATGTCGGCGATCACGAAACTCTGGTCGGTGCCGAGGCTGACCACCCCCAGGTTCGGGTGCAGCGTGGTGAACGGGTAATCCGCCACCCGCGGCGTTGCCGCGGACACCGCGCGGATGAAGGTGGACTTGCCGGCGTTCGGGAAACCGAGCAGGCCGACGTCGGCCAGCAGGCGCAGTTCCAGCTTCAGTTCGCGCGCCTCGCCCGGCGTGCCCGGCGTGGCCTTGCGCGGTGCCCGGTTCACCGACGTCTTGAAGTGGATGTTGCCCAGGCCACCCTTGCCACCCTGCGCCACCAGCATGCGCTGGCCATGGGCGGTGAGGTCGCCGATCACCTCGTCGGTGTCGACGTTGGTGATCATGGTGCCGACCGGCACGCGGATCGTGGTGTCTTCGCCGCCCTTGCCGTACATCTGGCTGCCCATGCCGTTCTCGCCGCGCTTGGCCTTGAAGCTGCGCTGGTGACGGAAGTCGACCAGGGTATTCAGGCCCTCGTCGGCCACCAGCCAGACCGAGCCGCCGAAACCGCCGTCACCGCCGTCGGGACCGCCGAACGGAATGAACTTCTCGCGGCGGAAGCTGATGCAGCCATTGCCGCCGTCACCCGCCTGGACTTTGATGTTTGCTTCGTCGACGAATTTCATGGGTGGTCCGGGAACGGGGAACGGGGAACGGGGAACGTCAGCAGTCACAGAGTACCGGGAAGCATGCATTCCCTGTTCCCCATTCCCTGTTCCCCGCTTCAAAAACAAAAACCCCGCCGAAGCGGGGCCTTCGCTATCGCGTCGCGAAAGGCTTACGCCTGGACGACGTCGACGAAACGGCGGTTCTTGTCGCCGCGGACGGCGAACTTGACGGTGCCGTCAACCAGCGCGAACAGCGTGTGGTCGCGACCCAAGCCCACACCCGTGCCCGGGTGGAACTGGGTACCGCGCTGACGCACGATGATGTTGCCGGCTTCGATGGCCTGGCCGCCGTAGATCTTGACGCCGAGGTATTTCGGGTTCGAATCGCGACCGTTGCGGCTGGAACCTACGCCTTTTTTATGTGCCATGACTCAATGCTCCAGTTGCTCAGGCGTTGATGCCCGTGATCTCGATTTCGGTGAAATGCTGCCGATGGCCCTGCTGACGCTTGTAGTGCTTGCGGCGGCGGAACTTGATGATGCGGATCTTGTCGGCACGGCCGTGCTTGCGCACGGTGGCGCTGACGGTGGCGCCTTCGACGACCGGTGCACCAACGGTGACCGACTCGCCGGAACCGACCAGCAACACCTGGTCAAAGCTCACGGTGGCGCCTTCTTCGGCGGTCAACAGCTCCACGCGCAGCACGTCGCCCTGCTGCACACGGTACTGCTTGCCACCGGTCTTGATGACTGCGTAACTCATGGGAATGCCCTTCTGTCGTTATTCTCTTGGGTATCGCCATGACCTTGTCGGGTCTGGCGAACCGCAGATTATAACGACCTGCCCGCGCACTGGTCAAATACTGACCACAACCGGCCCCGAACCCCGCCGGATGGCCGTGGACCGGGGCTTGCGCGGCTCAATGGCCCGCCTTCGGCACCGGCTTCGGTGCGGTGGCCGCCGGGCTGGCCGGGCAGCGCCCGCTGGCGTCCAGCGTGCCATTCTGCTGCAACTGCCGGATCATCGCCTGGCCGCGCTCGCGGCCCCACTCCTGGCCGGTCTTCATGCCCTCGGCCATGGTCACCGGCATCTGCGTGATGACCTTCTGGCCCAGCGGCGACTTGTAGAACTTCAGCAGACCGGCCACGTCGTCGGCGCTGAAGTGACGCTGGTAGATCGGCACCATCCGCCCGAGCAGCTGCTGGCTGCCGCTGGCGTCGATGAAACCCTGCCAGTACGCCGCCGGTACGCACGGCACCGCCTGCCCCATCACGCCGGCCATCTGCGAGTTCATCTGGTCGAACATGCGGTCCATGTGCATCACCTGGAACAACTGGCGCACCTGCTTTTCGCTCGGCTGTGCCGCCATGATCTGGCCCGCTGTCCCCAGCGCCAGCACGCCGCCGACCGCCATTCCCACCCACTTCCGCATGACTTGCCTCCCACATTCGGCCATGGCGAACATGGCCATGAAACCGGAATCCACCGGGCATTCCATCAACCAGCACAATGAACTATCGAAACTCCTTGGTATAGTAAACGATCCCCCCCATATCCGGCGTCCATGGACACCATTCGCATCCGCGGCGCACGCACGCACAACCTCAAGAACATCGACCTCGACCTCCCGCGCGACAAGCTGATCGTGATCACCGGCCTGTCCGGCTCCGGCAAATCCTCGCTGGCGTTCGACACCATCTACGCCGAAGGCCAGCGGCGCTACGTCGAATCGCTGTCGGCTTACGCGCGGCAATTCCTGTCGATGATGGAGAAGCCCGACGTCGACCACATCGAGGGCCTGTCGCCGGCGATCTCGATCGAGCAGAAGTCCACCTCGCACAACCCGCGTTCCACCGTCGGCACGATCACCGAGGTGTACGACTATCTGCGCCTGCTGTACGCCCGCGTCGGCACGCCGCGCTGCCCCGACCACGGCATTCCGCTGGAGGCGCAGACGGTGAGCCAGATGGTCGACGCCACCCTGGCGCTGGACCCGGAACAGCGCTACATGCTGCTGGCGCCGGTGATCCGCGAGCGCAAGGGCGAGCACGTGCAGGTGTTCGAGCAGCTGCGAGCGCAGGGCTTCGTGCGTGCCCGCGTCGACGGTGCGGTGTACGACCTGGACGCGGTGCCGCCGCTGACCCTGCGCCAGAAGCACACGATCGAGGTGGTGATCGACCGCTTCCGCCCGCGCGAGGACATCAAGCAACGCCTGGCCGAATCGTTCGAGACCGCGCTGCGACTGGGCGACGGGCTGGTGATCCTGGCCAACATGGACGCCGCGCAG
>NZ_BAAAFK010000001.1:2368457-2376953 GCF_039523495.1 Rhodanobacter soli
ACTCCTGCCCGGTCTGCGACTACTCGCTGCCCGAGCTGGAACCGCGGTTGTTCTCGTTCAACTCGCCGGTCGGCGCCTGTCCGTCCTGCGATGGCCTGGGCGTGACCCAGGTATTCGATGCGGCGCGCGTGGTCGGCCATCCCGAGCTGCCGCTGTCCAACGGCGCGGTGCGCGGCTGGGACCGGCGCAACGCGCATTACTTCCAGCTGATCCTGTCGCTGGCGGCACACTACGGCTTCGATGTGGACACGCCGTGGCAGAAACTCCCTGCGGACGTCCAGAAGGCCATCCTGTACGGCAGTGGCAAGGACAGGATCGCGTTCCGCTACATCACCGAGCGTGGCGGCAAGGTGACCCGTGAGCATGCGTTCGAGGGCATCCTGCCGAACCTGGAGCGGCGCTACAAGGAAACCGAATCCGCCGCGATACGCGAGGAACTGGCCAAGTACATCAGCGACCAGCCCTGTCCTGCCTGCGACGGCCAGCGACTGAACCGCTCGGCGCGCAACGTGTTCGTCGCCGACCATGCGCTGCCCTCGCTCACTGCACGCTCGATCGACGACGCGCTGGCATTCTTCGAGGAACTGAAGCTCCCCGGCTGGCGTGGCGAGATCGCGGTGAAGATCGTCAAGGAGATCCGCGAGCGGCTGACCTTCCTCAACGACGTGGGCCTGAATTACCTCACTCTGGACCGCCAGGCCGACTCGCTGTCCGGCGGCGAGGCGCAGCGCATCCGCCTCGCCTCGCAGATCGGTGCCGGCCTGGTCGGCGTGATGTACGTGCTGGACGAACCCTCGATCGGCCTGCACCAGCGCGACAACGAGCGCCTGCTCGGTACGCTCACGCGGCTGCGCGATCTGGGCAACACGGTGATCGTGGTCGAGCACGACGAGGACGCGATCCGCATGGCCGACCACGTGCTCGACATCGGCCCCGGCGCCGGCGTGCACGGCGGCGAGATCGTGGCGCAGGGCACGGTGCAGGACATGCTCGATTCGCCGCGTTCGGTCACCGGCCAGTTCCTGTCCGGCGCGCGCGCGATCGAAGTGCCCACCGTGCGCCGCCAGCCCGCCGACGCCGACGCGTGGCTGCACCTGAAGGGCGCCAGCGGCAACAACCTGAAGCACGTCGACTTGGCGATTCCGGCCGGCTTGTTCACCTGCATCACCGGCGTGTCCGGCTCGGGCAAGTCGACCCTGGTCAACGACACCCTGTTCCGCCTTGCCGCGGCCGAACTCAACGGTGCCGGCACCCAATCGGCACCGTACAAGTCGGTCGATGGCATGGAGCTGTTCGACAAGGTGGTCGACATCGACCAATCGCCGATCGGCCGCACGCCGCGCTCGAACCCGGCCACCTACACCGGCCTGTTCACCCCGCTGCGCGAGATGTTCGCGCAGGTGCCCGAGGCGCGTTCGCGCGGCTATACGCCAGGCCGTTTCAGTTTCAACGTGCGCGGCGGCCGCTGCGAGGCGTGCGAAGGCGACGGCATGATCAAGGTGGAGATGCACTTCCTGCCCGACGTCTACGTGCCCTGCGACGTGTGCCACGGCAAGCGCTACAACCGCGAGACGCTGGAGATCCTGTACAAGGGCCACACCATCGCCGACGTGCTCGACATGACGGTGGAGGACGCGCTGAAGCTGTTCGAGAACGTGCCGACCATCGCGCGCAAGCTCGACACGTTGCGCGCGGTCGGCCTCGACTACATCAAGCTCGGCCAGAGCGCGACCACTTTGTCCGGCGGCGAGGCACAGCGCGTGAAACTGTCCAAGGAGCTGTCCAAGCGCGACACCGGCCGCACCCTGTACATCCTCGACGAACCGACCACCGGGCTGCACTTCCACGACATCGAGCAGTTGCTCGACGTGCTGCACCAGCTGGTCGACCAGGGCAACACGGTGGTGGTGATCGAACACAACCTCGACGTGATCAAGACCGCCGACTGGATCGTCGATCTCGGCCCCGAAGGTGGCGCCGGCGGCGGCCGCATCCTGGTCGCCGGCACGCCGGAAACCGTGGCGGCCACGCCCGAATCGCACACCGGCCATTTCCTCGCGCCGCACCTGAAACCGGCCAAGCCGAAAAAGCCGGGCGCCGCCACGCGGGTCAAGGCAGCCACCAGGCACATCGCCTCGGCCGACAAGTACAAGCCGATGCGCGGCAGCAAGAAGAAGCGTCCATGAGTCCACGCAAATCCACCACAGTCGTCGACGCGGCGAGCGCCACCGCGCCGGAAACCGCAACCGGCAAGCTGCTGTTCGTCGCCTCGATCGGCGTGCGCTGGCGCGACCTCGACGCCTTCAACCACGTCAACAATTCCAACTACCTCACCTACCTCGAAGAGGCGCGGCTGCAGTGGCTGCAGGATGTGCGCGACTGGTTCAGCGAGGACACCATGCCGGTGCTGGCCGCCAGCGAGCTGCAGTACCGGCGACCGATCGAATGGCCCGCCTCGCTGCATGTCGAGTTGCGCTGCGCCAGGCTCGGCAACAGTTCGATGACAATCGCCCATCGCATCGTCGATGCGGATGACGCGAACCATCTGTACAGCGACGGGCATGTGGTGATGGTGTGGGTGAACCCGGCGACCGGCAAACTGGTGCCGCTGCCCACGACGATCCGCATGGCAGCTGCCGGTCACGTGGACGGCTGAGCGCCGCACAGCGCCGAGGTCATCGCACCGGGTAACCGGATCGACGCACGGCACGCACATGCCGTCGCTATGATGGCGATCCGATTACCCGATGGAATGCGCCTCATGACGACAGCACATCGCTCCGCCCTTGCCTTCGCCAGCATCGCTGCCCTGGCCGGCGCACGGCCGGCGTACGCCGCCGACACCACGGCGCTCACCTTGTATCGCAGCGACAGCGCCACGCTGTACGCCAGCCATGGCGGCGGCGATGTCGGGGACGGTTATGCGGTGGTGCGCGAGCAACGCTCGCTGACGCTCGCTGCCGGCACGCATGACGTGGTGATCGGCGACCTGCCGACCTTCCTCGATCCCGAAGCGCTGGCGCTGGGATTCCCCGACGGCAACGCGAAGGTGATCTCGCAGCGCCTGCTGCTGGCGCAGGGTACGGATGCGGCGCTGACCGGCCTGGTCGGCCGCAGCGTGGACGTGCTCGGCAGCAATGGCGAGCCGCTCGCCAGCGGCACCCTGCTGCGTGCGGGCGACGGCCTGCTGGTGCGCGACGGCAACGGCCGCACCAGCCTGATCATCCACTACGCGGGCGTGCGCAGCAGCGGCGCCGACTTCCCTACCGGCTCCAGCCTCAGCTTGCGTGTGGACGCCGCGCGCACCGGCCAGGCCCGGGCCGTGCTCAGCTATCCCACCTCCGGCCTCGGCTGGCGCGCCGCCTACGTGGCGACGCTGCAGCCCGGCACGGCCTGCCGCATGCAGTTCGAATCGCGCGCGAGCATCGCCAATCGCAGCGGCCGCGACTGGCACGATGCGCAGGTCACCCTAATCGCCGGCGAGCCGAACATGGCCAAGGCCTCGGCGCCGCGGCCGATGATGACGATGGCACGCGGTTTCAACGCCAAGGCCGAGAGCGCCGACATGCCGCAGCAGAACAGCCTCGGCGACTACCGCAGCTACACCCTGCCCGCCGCGCTCGAGCTGCCCGACGGCAGCGTCAGCCAGCTACCGCTGTATGCCACGCGCACGCTGGACTGCGTGCGCACTGCGCTGTACGAGAACGGCAACAGCTTCCAGCCGCAACAGCCGATCCTCAGCCGCGACTTCAACCAGGGCGGCGGCAGCGCCATCGTCAGCACACTGAAGTTGAAAGCGTTCGACAGCCTGCCGGCCGGCTACCTGCGCGTACTTACCGCCGATAGAAACGGCACGCCGCAGTTCGTCGGCGAAGGCCGCATCGACGACACCCCGAAAGGCAGCGATGCCACCATCACCCTCGGCACCGCGTTCGACCTGCGCGCCGAACGCGAACGCACCGGCTTCAGCACGGACAAGGCCGGCCGCACGCTGGATGAGGCATTTCGCATCAGCCTCAGCAATGCCGGCGACAGCGCACGCACGGTGACGGTGCGCGAGCATCCCGGCCGCTGGCGGCAGTGGACACTGATTTCATCCAGCAACAAGCCCAGTCAGCAGACGCCGGACACGCTGGAGTTCCGCATCGAAGTGCCGGCCAACGGCAAGGCCGTGCTGGACTACGCGGTGCGCTACAGCTGGACCGCCGACGAACAACCACAATAATTCCGACTGGAGTTCACCATGCTCAACATCGCCAACCACGAGAACGGGATCCGCGAGATCCAGCTTGCCCGCCCGCCGGTCAACGCACTGAATCTGGAGCTGCTGCGCGCGCTGCACGCTGCCGTCGACGATGCCGTGCAGGGCGGCGTGCGTGGCATCGTGCTGTCCGGCGCGCAGGGGCTGTTCTCGGCCGGCGTCGACATACCGGCCCTGCTCGGCCGCGACCGCGCCGGCGTGCGCGAATACTGGCGCGAGTTCTTCGCGCTGTGCGCCACCCTGGCGCACGCACCGATCCCGCTGGTGGCGGCGATCACCGGCCACAGCCCGGCCGGCGGCGCGGTACTGGCGCTGTTCTGCGATTACCGGGTGATGGCCGAAGGCCCGTATCGGATCGGCCTCAATGAAGTGCAGGTCGGGCTGATCGTGCCCGAGGCGATCCAGCTGGCGCTGCGCCGCGTGGTCGGCGCGTACCGCGCCGAACGGCTGCTAGTCGCCGGCGCGATGATCGAATCGGCCGAAGCAGTGGCTTGCGGTTTCGTCGACGAACTCACCGGCGTCGATCAGGTCATCACCCGCGCCATCCGCTGGCTGGACGAGTTGCTCGCGCTGCCACCGCACGCGATGCTGGCCACCCGCACGCTGGCCCGCGCGGACCTCGCCGCGGCCTACGCCGATCTGGACGCGCTGCCGCTGGACGATTTCGTCGAGGAGTTCTTCCACCCGCAGACGCAGGCGGTGCTGCAGCAGTTGGTCGCCCGGCTCAAGGACAAGAAATGAAACGAGCATGACGTAGGAGCCCGCTGGCGAGCGATGCTTCTGCTCTGGAACACCCACACCCGAAGAAGGAGCATCGCCCGCCAGCGGGCTCCTACGAGAGTCGGGTCAGCCCTTCGCCACCGGCCGCGCCGGGTCGCTGACCCAGCCGCTCCACGACGGCGCGTACAACCGCGAACCGTGCAGGCCGGCATGTTCCATTGCCAGCAGGTTGTGGCAGGCGGTGACGCCGGAGCCGCACATGTGCACCACCTGCGATGGTGCCGTCGCACCGAGCACCGCCAGGAACTCATCGCGCAATTCCGCCGCCGGCTTGAAGCGGCCGTCGCTGCCGAGGTTGTCGGCGAACGGCCGGTTCAGCGCGCCGGGCACGTGGCCGCCGACCCGATCCAGCGGCTCGACATCACCGCGGTAGCGGGGCGCGGCGCGCGCATCGAGCAACTGGCCGGCCGCGCCGTCGCGCACCGCCGCATGATCGAGCAGCACCTGGTCCGCGTCATAGCGCAATGACACCTTGCTGGCCGGCCGCGGAGCGGCCGCGCCGGATTCGACCGGCAGGCCGGCTGCCAGCCACGCAGCGTAGCCGCCATCCAGCACCGCCGCTTCACGTACGCCGACCAGGCGCAGCAGCCACCACAATCGTGCCGCGGCCAGCGCGCCGCCAGCGGCGTCGTAGCTCACTACCTGCATGCCCGGCTGCCAGCCCCAACACGACAACAGCGCGTTGAACGCGGACTCCAGCGGCAACGGATGCCGGCCCAGGCCTTCGGCCTGGCGCGACAGGTCGGACAGGTCGCGGTCGAGGCTGGCATGGACGGCGCCGGGGATATGGCCGTCCAGATAATCGCGCTCGCCCTTCGCCGGATCGGTCATGTCGAAGCGGCAATCCACGATCAGCACCGCGTGCGCTGGCAGCGCAGCCAGTTCCGTCGCATCAATCAAGGTGGTCCTCAGCGTCATGTGCGTCCCATCCTCTGCAACAGGTTGTATAGCATCGCGGCGGTGGCGCCCCAGATGCGATGGCCGCCGTGGACGAATTCCACCATCGGGCGCTGGTGGCCGCGAAATTCCATCGTATAGCGGCGCAGGTTGGCCGGTTCCAGCAGGAACGCCAGCGGTACCTCGAACACTTCGGCCACCTCGTCCGGCGCCGGATACAGCTGCGCCTCGACCGCAATCTTCGCCACCACCGGGGTGATGCAGTAGCCGCTGATCGTTTCGAAGCGATCGAGATAGCCCAACGGTGTCACCAGCGTACGGTCAAGACCGATCTCCTCCTCGCTTTCGCGCAGTGCGGTAGCGAGTGCATCGCCATCGTCCGGGTCGCTGCGCCCACCGGGAAAGGCCACCTGGCCGGCATGCGCCTGCAGGTTGTCGGTGCGCACGGTAAGCACCAGCCGCGGCTGCACGCCTTCGCGAAAACCCACCAGCACGGCAGCCGGCAAGCGCTGGCTGCTGCCGAGCAAGCGGGACATGTCCTCGTGGTTCCAGCCCGGACCGGTCGGCGGCGCCGACAACGGCCGCAGGGCGCTGACCAGCTCGTCGATCATGGTGCCTTGCGCAACGGCAGGACGTCGCGCATCACGCGCAGCCGTTCGGCATCGCTCATCGTGCGCCAGCGGCCGATTTCCTCGCCGTTGCGCTGGCAGCCGATGCAATAGCCACGCGCATCCAGCCGGCAGGTGCCGATGCAGGGCGTCAATGGCAGGGTTTCGGCGGGGATCGGGGCGTTCGGCATGCTTCGTCATGCTACCACCGCAGGGACTTTGAACCGACTCTCAGGGCTTGCCTGCATCCGGTTTGATCGCGAGCAGCTCGATCTCGAACACCAGCGCCTCGTTCGGGCCAATTCGCGGCAGCGCGCCGGTCTCGCCGTAAGCCAGCTGCGGCGGAATCACCACCTTCCAGCGATCGCCCACGTGCATGCGCGGGATCACGTCCTGCCAGCCGCGGATCACCTTGTCGACGGTGAAGCTGACCGGTGCGCCATGCGCCCAGGTGCTGTCGAACTCGGTGCCGTCCACCAGCATGCCGCGGTAGTTCACGGTGACCGTGCTGCTCACCGTGGGGCTGGCCTTGCCGCTGCCCTTGCTCAGCACCGCGTACTGGATGCCCGACGGCAGTTGCACCACGCCGGGCTGGCGCCGATTCTGCGCCATGTATTGCGCGCTCTTGCGCGCATTGAGGGCGGCGATCCGGTTGAACTCGGCCAGCGCCTCGGCATGCATCTGCTGGTCGAGCCGCTGCAATTGCTGATGCATGTCCTGCATCGACACACTGGGATGTCGCCTGGCGTAGGCATCCTGGATCGCCCGCAGCAGCACCGGGATCTCCACGTCCGGCTTGCCGTCGGCGAACTGGCTGCCGATCTGGTAGCCGATCGCGTACGACAACTTCGCCTTGTCGGGCTTCGCCGCCGACGCCTGTGCGACACCCTGCGCATGCGCCACGCCGCCCAGCAACAGCACTGCGCCGAGCAGCCTGCAACGCAGATGTGTCATGCCTTTCTCCACCGGGCCTTTCCCTATCGCGACAGTCGATCCTGACGGTTCATCCTAAGCGGTTCGCGCGATTCGTGCAGCGCTGACACCCGTGGCTTGAGAAACCCCGCGGCGGCAAAGGTTCCCGCTGCTACCATCGCGTTTTTGCACTGATCGGGAACCACTCATGGCCTATCGCAACCTGGAAATCGGCAACCGCGGCGCAGTGCGCACGATCGTCGTCAACCGTCCGGACAAGCTCAACGCGCTGAACCGCGACACCCTCAACGAACTGGGCCTGGTGTTCGCGCAGGCCGCGCAGGACGACGCCGTGCGCGTGGTGGTGTTGACCGGCGCCGGCGAGAAGGCGTTCGTCGCCGGCGCCGACATCGCCGAGATGAACGGTTACACGCCGGTGCAGGCGCAGGGCTTCTCGCGCGCCGGCCAGCGTCTGATGACGTCGATCGAGCGGCTCGGCAAGCCGGTGATCGCGCGCATCCAGGGCTTCGCGCTCGGCGGCGGCATGGAGCTGGCGATGGCCTGCCACTTGCGCGTGGCCAGCGAGAGGGCGAAGTTCGGTCAGCCGGAAATCAACCTCGGCCTGATCCCCGGCTTCGGCGGCACCCAGCGTCTGCTGCGCCTGGCCGGCCGCGGCGCGGCGCTGGAGCTGTGCCTGACCGGCGCGCCGATCAACGCGCAGCGTGCGTACGAGCTGGGCATCGTCAATCGCGTGGTCGCACCCGACGCGCTGGACGAAGCCGTGAACACGCTGGCTGACCAGCTTGCCGCGGCCGCGCCGCTGGCCGCCGCCGGCATCCTCGACGCCGTGCTGCAAGGCGGTGAGACCGCGATCGACCAGGGTCTGGAGTTCGAGACGCAGGGTTTTGCGCTGGCGTTCTCCACCGAGGACATGCGCGAAGGCACCACGGCATTCCTGGAAAAGCGCAAGGCCGAGTTCAAGGGACGCTGACCGTAGGAGCCCGCTGGCGGGCGATGCTCTTGGGTGTATCGGAAAGG
>NZ_BAAAFK010000001.1:2376996-2460777 GCF_039523495.1 Rhodanobacter soli
TCCTACACGCTAGTCGTTGTCATGTCCGTGGAACTTCATCTCGCCCGCGGTCACCGGCAGTTTCAGGCGATTCTCCGGCGGCGCCAGCGGACACACCACGTGCGGGGTGATCGCGCACGGCGGGTTCTCGGCCAGGTTGAAGTCCAGCAGCACCTTGCCGTCCTTCGGCGCCGCGGCGTACAGGAAGCGTGCGCCGCCGTAAGTCAGCCGCCCCGCCGTGCGGTCGCTGAACACGAAGAACAGCCGGCCGTCCTCATCGATCGGCAACAGCTCATAAGTGTGGCCATCGCGGCGGAACACCGCCTTGCCCGCGATCGGCGTGTCGCTTTCGGTGCCGGTGACGTAGGCGATCTTCAGCATGTGCGGTGTGGGGAACGGCACCCAGTCCGCCTCGATCCGCCACGACGGGTCGATCGGGAAATAGTCGAACCCGGGGAAATGCGTGCGCAGCGGCGCATCGTTGTTCTTCGCGCGCAGGCCGCGCTGCGTGCCGTTCTCGATGACGTACAGGTAGCTGCTGCCAAAACCCACGCGGGTCGGCTGCTGCTTGCCGTCAGGGCCTTGCGTACGCAATACGTCGACAGCTGCCGCCGGCTGGCCGTCGATCGTGATCCCGCGGGTTTCAACCAGGTGCAGGCCGACCTGTCCGTCCGCCGCCAGCTGCAGCGTGCCCAGGTGTGCGGGTGCACCGGGGATCTCGAAGCGATTGCCTGCCGCGCTGCCCACGCTGTTCGCGCCGGGCTGCAGCCAGCCCGAGGCGGTCAGCGCAAGATAGCCGTCCACTCGCTTCAGCTGCTCGACGCGCTCGACGCGTGCCCTGGTCACCGCGGCGGCGTAATTCTCCGGCGTCGCGGCCGGGGCGGAGAACGGAACCAGCCACATCAGCGCGGCGACCGCGCACCACTCAGCGATGCGAGCCACGGTAGTTCTTCTCGCCGGCGGTGGCGCGCAGGTCCAGTCGGTTTTCCGGCGGTGCCAGCGGACAGGTGGCGAACGGAGTGAAAGCGCACGGCGGGTTGTAGGCCTTGTTGAAATCCAGCACGACCTTGCCGTCTTTCGGCGGGTCGATGTACAGGAAACGCGCGGCACCGTAGGTTTCCTTGCCACTGGTGCGGTCGGCGAACACGATGAAGTACTGCGCGTCGCCGGGCACCTCGATCACCGGCAGGATCTCGAAGTGCTTGCCGTCGCGGGTGAATTCCAGCTTGCCCGGCACCGGGTACTTGTCGATGGTGCCGATCACCGAACCCATCTCCAGCGTCTCGCCCGGTGCTGCCGGCACCCAGGTCGCCTCGATCCGCCACGACGGATCAATCGGGAACGCATCGATGCCGACGAAATGCTTGCGGGTGGGCGCTTCCGTGTCCTTCACGCGCAGGCCCTTGCGGCCGTCACGATCGATCACGTAGAAGCTCGCCGTGCCGAAGCTCACCCGGGTCGGCGCAGCGTCCGCGCCGGCGTGCAGGTCATCTACCAGCACGGCTTCCATCACGGCCTTGCCGTCGATGGTGGCGCCGCTGTCCTTGTCCAGCGCGATGCGCATGCTGCCGTCGTGGGCCAGCGTGACCACACCCAGATGCGTAGGGCCGGCGCTCAGCACGATGTCGTTGTCGGCGGCACTACCGACGCGGTTCGCACCTTCCTTCAGCCACTCCAGTCCGATCAGGCTCAGCCAACCATCGGGCGCCGTCAGTCGTTCGACCCGGCCGGCCTGCCACTGCTCGATGCTGTGCTTGTAACTATCGATGTCGGCGGCTTGCACGGTAGCGACTCCCAGGATGGCGGCGGCAACAAACAGGCTGGTACGTATCATCAATATCTCCAGCGAAACGTTTCTTGAAGGCGCGTCAACGGCCGCGCATGAACAACTTGTCGAGCTCGGCCAGGCTCAGCTGGACCCAGGTCGGACGCCCATGATTGCATTGTCCGGAGCGTTCGGTCGCCTCCATCTCGCGCAGCAGCGCATTCATCTCGGGAATCGTCAGGCGTCGGCCTGCGCGCACCGAGCCGTGGCAGGCCATCGTCGAAAGCAGCTCGTTCTCCAGCTCCTGCAGGCGACGCGAGCTGCCGTGCTGAGCCAGTTCGGACAACACGTCGCGGCTGAGCTGGCCCACGTCGGCACCTTCCAGCAACGCTGGAATGCGCCGCACCACGATCGTCGCCGGGCCGCTGCGCGACAGTTCCAGGCCCCATTCGGCCAGTGCCTCGGCATGCTCCTCGGCGGCGGCCGCTTCCTTCGCGCTGACCGCGATGGAAAGCGGCACCAGCAGCACTTGCGAGCGCAGGTTGCTGGTGACGCGGCCGGCCTTCAGCTTCTCGTAGGTGATCCGCTCGTGCGCCGCGTGCATGTCGACCAGCACCATGCCGTGCGCATTCTCGGCCAGCACGAAGATGTTCTTCAGTTGGGCGATCGCGAAACCGAGCGGCGGTGCCTCGCCCTCTGCCGTTTCCGGCAACGCCGCGGGCACGCTGGCAATGGATGGCGAGGCACCGAGCAAGGCGGCGTAATCGGCCAGCGGCGCCTCGCGCGTGCCCAGGCTCAGCCGGCTCTGGCTGGACGGGCTGGGCCAGGCCAGCGGAGCGGGCGACGCATACGAGTAACCGTCCATCGGCGCCGGCTCCGTCGCCGGCAGCGTACCCAGTCCTGCGCGCGTCTGCGCCAGTGCCTCGTGCAAGGTGCGGAACAGGAAATCGTGCACCAGCCGCTGCTCGCGGAAACGCACCTCGTGCTTGGCCGGATGCACATTCACGTCGACACCCGCCGGGTCGAGTTCCAGGTACAGCACGAACGCGGCGTGGCGGCCGTGGAACAGCACATCGGCGTAGGCCTGGCGCACCGCGTGGGCGACGATGCGATCGCGCACCAGCCGGCCGTTGACGTAGAAATACTGCGAATCGGCCTGCGCGCGCGACGCGGTCGGCAAGCCGACCCAGCCGGACAGGTGCAGACCGGCCGCAGCGTGGTCGATGCGCAGGCTCTGCGCAGGGAACTCGTCGCCGAGCACTTCGGCTACCCGCTGCAACTGAGCCTGTTCGTCGCGCGCCGCCTTCCAGATACGCACCGGCTTGCCGTTGTGGCTGAGCCGAAACTCGACCGAACCGCGCGCCAGCGCCAGCGATTTCAGCAGGTCGTCGATATGCGCGAATTCGGTGCGCTCGGCGCGCATGAATTTCCGTCGCGCCGGCACGTTGTAGAACAGGTCGCGCACCTCGACGCTGGTGCCCTGCGGATGCTGCGCCGGCCGCGCGGCCTGCAGTTTGCCGCCGTCGACTTCGATGCGGAACGCGGCGTCCTGGTCGCGTGCGCGCGAAGTCAGCGCGAAGCGCGCCACCGACGACACCGAAGCCAGCGCCTCGCCGCGGAAGCCCATGCTGGCGACGTGTTCCAGATCGTCGAAGCTGCCGATCTTGCTGGTGGCATGCGAAGCCACCGCCAGCGGCAGCTCGTCGACGTGGATACCGCCGCCGTCGTCGCGCACGCGAATCAAGCGCGCGCCGCCGGCCTCGATATCCACCTCGATGCGCGTGGCGCCGGCGTCAAGGCTGTTCTCGACCAGTTCCTTGACCACCGAGGACGGGCGTTCGATGACTTCGCCGGCAGCGATCTGGTTGATGAGTTCGGGGGGAAGCAGGCGGATGACGGTCATCCGCGAACTTTAGCAGCGAACGCGGCAAAGCCGTCGGCGCGCGAACCGGTCGAGGTCAGCTGGTGGGGATGGTCAGCGTCGTGCCGGCGCGGACCGTGTTGCTGTTTATCCGGTTCGCACTCTTCAGCGCACCGACGCTGACCCCGTACTGCTGCGCGATGCTGCTCAGGCTTTCGCCGCGACCGACCTTGTGCACGTCGCGCGCATGCGTTCCCGCCCGCGACGCGACCGCCTTGTCGGCACCGGAACCCGAACTGGATGCCAGCTGGACGCCACTGCGACGCGCGGCCTCGGCGGCAAACCAGGTACCGGGCGGCGGCGTGGATTCGAAATAATTCCGCACGCCGTCCGTCACTGCTTCAGCGAGCTTCTTCTGGTGCGTCGGATCGCGCAGCCTGCGCTCTTCGGCCGGATTGCTGATGAACGCGGTCTCGACCAGGATCGACGGCACGTCCGGCGAGCGCAGCACCACGAAGTTCGCGCGCTCGACATAGCCGCGATGGGTCGGGCCCAGCTGGCCCAGCGCCTTCAGCACGTTGCCGGCGACCACGTCGCTGGCCTGCATCGCCCAGCCCTGTTGCAGGTCCAGCAGCACCTTGGCCAGGCTGTCGTCCTTGTCGTCCAGCGTGGTGCCGCCGATCAGGTCGGCGCGGTTTTCGCGATCGGCCAGCCAGCGCGCGGCCTCGCTGGTCTTGCCGCGCGGCGAGAGCACCCACACCGACGAGCCGCGGGCGTCGTCATTGGTGAACGAATCGGCGTGGATCGAGACGAACAGGTCCGCGTTGTTCTCGCGGGCAATCTGGTAGCGCTGCTTGAGCGGGATGTAGAAATCGTTGTCGCGGGTCAGCACCGCCTTCATGCCGGGCTGGCGATTGATCTGCGCTGCCAGCTCGCGCGCCACCGCCAGCGTCACGTTCTTCTCGAGCGTGCCACCGGGGCCATGCGCGCCCTGGTCCTTGCCGCCGTGGCCGGCGTCGATCGCCACCACCACCTGGCGCTGGCCATTGAGCATCGCCGCCGCCTGCTCGGCCGCCACCCGCCGGCTGTGCGTGGGGTTGCTGTACGACGAAACCGGTGTGGGCGCCCGGACGACAGGCGCCGGTGCGGCCTCGACCGGCGCGGCCGAGGCGACGCTGGCGCTGGTGTCGGCGGGATACAGGTCCAGCACCAGCCGATAGTCCGTGCCGCTGGCCGGCTTCAGCACGAAACTCTTCAGGCGGCTGGCCGGGTCGACCTTCGCGGTCAGTTGCATGCCGGCGCCGATCCGGGCGTGGCTCATGCCGCGGTACAGGCCTCGCGCGGATGGACTGGAAAAACTGCTGGTAGTGCGGCTATCCGGCAGATCGACCACGACCTGGCCGTCCTTCTGGCTGATCGTGTAACGCAACGGGCCGGAGGCGTCGAGCACCACGCGGGTGTATTCGGGGCCCGCCCAGACCCGCGCATCCTTCAAGTCTGCTGCCCGCGTCGCGCACAGCGGCGCCGCCGCCAGGATCGTGACGACAACCCACCCACCCCAACTGTTCAGATAACCCCTCATGAGCCGCATTGAAACGCAGCGGTGTGTGGAATGCAAGAGTTTTTCCTTTGAATATCCATAACCTGCAAACCATTCATCAGGTTGGGTCAAGTTATGGGCCGCAAGTCACGCATTCCGAACAGATCCTTGCCAGAATCGCGAGCCGGCAATTTTTCCAAGAAGAGTCAGTACTTAGCTAGCCGCGCCTGCAGCCGCTCGCCCCGTGCGGTGAACGCGTGCAGCGACGCCTGGCGGCCCTGACCGGCATAGTCCAGCTGCAGTTCGAGATCCGCTGCCGGCAACGCGCCGGCGCCACGCTCGGGCCACTCCACCAGAACGAGCGCAGCCGGGTCGGCCAGTGCGTCCAGACCCAGCCACTCCAGTTCACCGGGATCGGCGATCCGGTACAGGTCCAGATGCCAGGCCGGCCGGTCCCGCGCCATATAACCCTCGACCAGACTGTAGGTGGGGCTTTTGACCCGCTCGCCCACGCCCAGTGCGGTCAGCAGGGCGCGCGCGAAACTGGTCTTGCCGGCGCCCAGCGGGCCATGCAGGTACAGCACCAGGCCGTCGCCATCCAACGCGCTGGCCACGCGCGCGGCCAGCGCCGCGGTGGCAGCCTCGTCGGGCAGCGCCCACGCCAGATCGATATCGGCCGGCTCAGTCATGTTCACGTTCGTAACCCGTCATGCCGTTGCCCAATGCCCGCAAGGGGGCCAGCAGGTCGCTGGCCAGCAGCCCGCGCTCGCCTTGCTGGGCGGCGCGATCACCCGCCCGCGCATGCAAGCCGACGCCGAGGCAGGCGGCCTGCCATGCGCTGCAGCCCTGCGCCAGCAGGGCCGCCACGATACCGGTGAGCAAGTCGCCCATGCCGCCGGTGGCCATCCCCGGGTTGCCCCACGGACAGACGTCCAGACGTCCATCCGGGTCGGCGACCAGGCTGCCGGCGCCCTTCAGCACGACGACCGCGGTATGACGCCGGGCCAGTTCGCGCACCGCGGCGAAACGATCCTGCTCGACGGCGGCGGTGGCCACCCCGAGCAGCCGCGCCGCCTCGCCCGGATGCGGTGTCAGCACAGTCGGCGCACCGAACCGGCGTGGTTCGCGCACCAGCAGGTTCAGGCCGTCGGCATCGAGCACCAGCGGCTTGTTCGCGTCCAGCGCGGTCAGCCACAGCGCATGCCCCCAGGCAGCCTGCCCCAGGCCCGGCCCCAGGGCCAGCACGCTGGCCCGTTCGAGCAGCGGCGCCAGTGCCTGCGGTCCGTCGACGCCATGCGCCATCAGTTCCGGCCGCGCGGCGTTCAGTGCGAACACGTGCCCGGCGCGGGTCGCCACGCTGACCAGACCAGCACCGGCGCGCAGCGCCGACTCGCCGGCCAGGCGTGCCGCGCCGGCCATGCCGTGCTCGCCGCCGATCACCAGCACGTGACCGTAATTGCCCTTGTTCGTGTAGCGCGCGCGCGGCGGCAACGCCTCGGCGGCCAGCAGTTGCGCGTCAGGCAGCGTGTCGGTGTAGACGTTGTCCGGCACACCCAAGGTGGCCAGTTCGAGCACGCCAACCTGATCGGCCGCGCGTCCGGTGTGCAGTCCGCGTTTGCCGGCGATGAAGGTGATCGTGACATCCGCGCGGATCGCCGCGCCGGGACAGTTACCGGTGTCCGTATCCAGACCGCTGGGCACGTCCAACGCCAGCACCGGCCGGCCGCTGCGGTTGATCGTTTCGATCAGCCGGGCCGGCACCGGCTCGGGCGCACGGTTGAGGCCGATGCCATACAGCGCATCGACATGCAGCTCGGCTTCGGGCAACGCCGCTTGCGCGTCCCACAAGCGCACCCGGCCGCCGCCCGCTTCCCACGCCGCGCGTGCCGCCGCGGCGTCGCCGTGCGAGGTCGCCGTCAGTGCCAGCACTTCGACCTGCAAGCCCGCCTCGCGCGCCAGCACGCCGAGCAGAAAACCGTCGCCGCCGTTGTTGCCGGGGCCGCAGTGGATGCAGATCTGCTGCAGTTGCGGCCAGTGCCGGCGCAGGCTGTTTAGCGCGGCGCTGGCCGCGCGACGCATCAGCTCGGGGCCGGAAATGCCCAGTGCCGACAGCGCCGCGCGTTCCATCACGCGCAACTGTTCGACGGTATGCAGATTGCGGCTGTACGGGTGGGCGGGCATGCGCGGATTATAGGCATGCGCCGCCTCTACAATAGACGGATGTCCAGTCTGGAGCGCCCAGGGGCGCCGACCGAAACACATTCGAAGCCCGGCCAGATTACGCTGCGCGCCAGAGGGCGCATACGCATGAGGGCAACGCCATGATCGCTGCGCGTCGGCGGCTTCCGACGGTGAAGATGGATCCTTCCGTTGAGGCCAACGCCCTTCCCGACATCCTTGCCAGGAATCTCTCTGTCGTCTTTTGCGGCATCAATCCGGCGCTGACGGCAGCAGTGTCGGGCAAGCATTTCATGAGCGGGACGAACCGCTTCTGGCGCGCGTTGCACCTTTCCGGATTCACGCCGGAGTTGATCCGGCCCGAGAACGATCGCTCCGTCCTGAAATACGGCTATGGGTTGACCACCGCGGTGGCGCGCCCCACGCGGCGCGCGGGCGAGCTTTCGCGCGATGAACTCGTTCGCGCCGGCGCGGCGCTCGAATACAAACTCACGGCGTACAGACCACGACACATCGCCTTCCTCGGCAAGATGGCCTATACCGCCATCGCCCGGAATCCCAAGCTCGATTGGGGACCGCAACCGACGACATTCGCGGGTGCGTCGGTATGGGTGCTGCCCAATCCCAGCGGTCTCAATCGCGCCTTCCAGCTCGATGCGCTGGTCACCAGCTATCGCGAGATGCGTATCGTGGTTCTCGGACTGGAAGGGGATCGTCAGCCGGATCGGCGGGATGTCGGGAAGTAGGATTGCACGCCATGAACACACCGCCAATTGCTGTGCCGAAAGAATGAAATGCTGCGCGTGAGCAGATGCTTGCGAAGGAAGAGGTTTGGATCCGGCCCCGCGATACACTGAGCGTCGAACGCCGGCGCATGCCGACATCGTGCGTCTGAAAACGCGGGTGGATTTGAAAAATGCCGCGGAACACCAACACCGACAACTTCGATGCCGACTCCATTGTTAAGGCACCTGATTACCTCGCGCTCGCGCGCGACATCAAGCGCTGGGCGATCGAACTGGGCTTCGCCGACGCCGGCATCAGCGGCACCGAGCTGGGCGAGGACGAGCAGCACCTGCAGCGCTGGCTCGCGGAAGGCCATCACGGCGAGATGGAATACATGGCTCGGCATGGCACCAAGCGCACCCGCCCGGCCGAACTGGAGCCGGGCACGCAGCGGGTGATCTCGGTGCGCATGGACTACATCCCGCCCGGCACCGCGAATGCCTGGGACGTGCTGGGCGATGCCCAGGCCGGCTACGTGTCGCGCTACGCGCTGGGGCGCGACTACCACAAGCTGATGCGCAGCCGTCTGCAGAAGCTGGCCGAGCGCATCCACGGCGTGGTCGGCGACTTCGGCTATCGCGCCTACGTGGACTCCGCGCCGGTGCTGGAGAAGGCGTTGGCGCGCAACGCCGGCCTGGGCTGGATCGGCAAGCACACGGTGCTGATCAACCGCCACGCCGGCTCGTACTTCTTCCTCGGCGAGCTGTACACCGACCTGCCGCTGCCGGTCGATGCACCGGCCAGCGCGCACTGCGGCAGCTGCACGCGCTGCATCGAGGTGTGCCCGACCCAGGCGATCCTGGGACCGTATCGGCTCGACGCGAAGCGCTGCATCTCGTACCTCACGATCGAGCTGAAAGGCAGCATCCCGGAAGAGCTGCGCACACCGATGGGCAACCGCATCTTCGGTTGCGACGACTGCCAACTGGTGTGTCCGTGGAACAAGTTCGCGCAGGCCACCACCGAGCCGGATTTCGCGCCACGGCATAGCCTCGACGGCGCCAAGCTGGTCGAGCTGTTTGCGTGGAGCGAAGAGGAGTTCCTCAAGCGCACCGAAGGCATGGCGATCCGCCGTACCGGCTACGAGGGCTGGCTGCGCAACATCGCGGTGGCGCTGGGCAATGCGCCGAAGTCAGCGGCAGCGATCGCGGCGCTCGGCGCCCGCGCCGATCACCCGTCGGCGGTCGTGCGCGAGCACGTGGCGTGGGCGCTGGCGAAACAGCGCGGCTGAGGACTCAGGCCGCGGCCATCTGCTTGGGGATGGACCGGTTGGTGTGGCTGATGCGGTTGCCCGGGCCCGGCGCGATGTAGACGCAAGTGGGCTGGTATTGCTCCAGTTCCGCTTCGCTCAGCTGCACGAAGGCCGCGATGATGACGACATCGCCCGCCTGCGCGCTGCGTGCAGCACTGCCGTTGACCGAGATGATGCCCGAGCCTTCCTCGGCGCGCAGCGCATAGGTGACGAAACGCTGGCCGGTATTGACGTTCCAGGCGTGGATCTGCTCGTACTCGCGAATGCCCGAGGCATCCAGCAACAAGCCGTCGATCGCGATCGAGCCTTCGTAGTGCAGCTCGGCGTGGGTCACCGTGGCACGGTGGATCTTGGCCTTGAGCATGTTCAGGTGCATGACATTCTTTCCAGCAGGGACATCCTGCAAAGTCGGCAATTATCGAACCGATGACGTTGCACCGCAACATCAGCGGCAACGGCCCCGATATGCGGGCAACTCAGTCGAACAGCAAGTTATCGATCAGGCGGGTGTTGCCCAGGCGGGCTGCAACCAGTGCCACCAGCCCCGCGTGCTCGCCTTCGGCCGGCTCGGCCAGGTCCCCGGCGCGGCGGATCGCCACGTAATCGGCCACGAAACCCGCCCGCGCCAGTCGCGCGGCGGCGGTCTGCTCGATGGCCTGCCACGGATGCCCTTGCGCCAGCAATTCGCGCATCTTCTGCAAGGTGTCGTGGATCAGCGGCGCGCGTGCGCGCTCTTCCGCGCTCAGGTACTGGTTGCGCGAACTCAGCGCCAGGCCGTCGTCGGCGCGCAGGATCGGCGCCGTCACCACTTTCACCGGCAGCCCCAGGTCGCGCACCATCCGCTCGACCACCTTCAGCTGCTGGAAATCCTTCTGGCCGAACACCGCCACATCCGGCTGCACCAAGTTGAACAGCTTGCACACCACGGTGGCCATGCCGTCGAAATGCCCCGGCCGGTGCGCGCCCTCCAGCGTGTCGGTGATCCGGGGCACGCGTACGCTGACGCTGTGCTCCGGGCCGAACGGGTACATCGTGGCCACGTCCGGCGCGAACAGCAGGTCGCAATCCTGCTCGGCCAGCACCGCCTGATCCTGCACCAGGGTGCGCGGATAACGGTCGTAATCCTCGTTCGGGCCGAACTGGGTGGGGTTGACGAACACGCTGGCGACCACCCGCTCGGTGCGCGCCCGCGCCAGCCTGATCAGCGACTGATGACCGGCGTGCAGGTTGCCCATGGTCGGCACGAAGCCCACCGTCTGGCCCTGCGTGCGCCAGCCACGGATCGCGGCACGCAGTGCCGGGACGTCTTGTACGGTCTGCATGGGCTGTCGACTCGCCGGGTCAGTTGAAACAATGCTCGGGAGCCGGGAACGCGCCGCTGCGCACGTCCTCGGCATAGGCGGCGATCGCCGCGGCGACGGAATCGCGCCCGATCAGGAAATCCTTGCTGAACTTCGGCCGCTTGCCCGGGGTGATCCCGAGCACGTCGTGGATCACCAGCACTTGGCCATCGCAATGCGGCCCCGCGCCGATGCCGATCACCGGTATCGTCAGCGCCGCGGTCACCCGCTGACCCAGTTCCACCGGCACGCCTTCCATCACCAGCAGGTCCGCCCCGGCCGCCTGCACCGCCAGCGCCTCGGCCAGTACGCGGTCGGCGGCAGCCTGTTCGCGACCCTGGATGCGGAAGCCGCCGAATTTGTGCACCGACTGCGGGGTGAGCCCCAGGTGTGCGCAGACCGGGATCGCGCGCTCGTTCAGCGCTGCGATCACTTCGAGGATATGCGGCGCGGCGCCCTCGATCTTCACCATCGCCGCGCCGGCTTCGCCGACCAGCCGCGCACCCGCTTCCAGCGCATGCGCCACGTCGCGGTCGGCCATGAACGGGATGTCGGCCACCAGCAGCGTGGCCGACAGCCCGCGCGCCACCGCGGCGGTGTGGTAGACCATGTGGTCGAGCGTCACCGGCAGCGTGCTGCGATGCCCCTGCACCACCATGCCGAGCGAATCGCCGACCAGCGCAATATCGACGCCAGCCGCCTCCAGCTGCCACGCGAAGCTGGCGTCGTAGGCGGTGAGCATCACGATGCGCCGTCCCTGCGTCTTCATCGCAAGCAGGCCTGGCACGGTCACCGGCTTGCGGTCGGGGACACTGGCGTTCTGCACGTACACGGCAATTCTCTGGAATGGGGGTGGGCCGCCGATTATCCGGCGCGCCACGGTGTTGGCTCAAGCCACGCGTTCACACCCGGTCAAATCGAGCCGGGCCAGCAGCTCCGCCACCGTAGCCTGTCCGGGCAGCCGCAGCGTGGGCGCGATGTCGTGCAAGGGCAATAGCACAAACGCGCGTTCGGCCATGCGCGGATGCGGCAAGGTCAGCTGCGGGTCGGCGAGTTGCACGCCGTCGACGTGCAGCAGGTCCAGGTCCAGCGTACGCGGGCCGTTGCGTTCAGCGCGCACGCGCCCGGCGCGCTGCTCGATCGCCAGCATGGCGTCCAGCAAGGCGTGCGGCGACAGCGCGGTATCCAGTTCCACCGCGGCGTTGATGAACGGCGGTTGCTCCAGCATGCCCCACGGCGGCGTGCGATACAGCCGCGAACGCTGCAGCAGGCGGGTACTGGGCAGGTTCGCCAGGGCCTCCATGGCGTCGAGCAACTGTTGCCGCGGGTTGCCGAGGTTGCTGCCCAGCGCGACGTAGGCCAGGGTCACGCGGAGCCTGATTTGTCGCCCGGCCGACGTCGCCGCCGGCGCGGACGCGGCGGCTTGGCGACTACCGGCGCCGCCACGTAATCACCGCCACCGGCCGGCAGCGCAGCCGCCAGCACGTCTTGCGGCAGCTGTTGCGCATGTGCCCACCACTGGCCCAGTTCGCGCATCGCCGGCGACTCGCCGGCGCGCAGCAGCAGGAAGTCGAACGCGGCACGAAAGCGCGGATGCGCCAGCAGGCGGAACACCCGCTTGCGCTGGATCTGCTCGAAACGCGGCTGCAGCGACCAGATCTCCTCCATGGTGAAGGTGAACCGGCGCGGGATCGCCACCCGCTGGCACTGCTCGCCGACCACTTGGCCGGCGGCGCGCGCCCACGCCTCGTTGCCTTCGACGCCGCGACCGATCAGCTGGTGCGCCACGTCGCGCACCTCGCCCCACAGCAACACCGCGAACAGGAACGCCGGAGTCACCGACTTGTCCTCGGCGATCCGTGCATCGGTATTCGCCAGGCCGCGTTCGACCAGCGCGCGCAGCGCCTCGTCGCCGCGCCTGAGCGCGCGCGCGGTGGCCGGGAACAGGAACTTCAACAGGCCGCACTGCTCCAGCATGCGAAAGCTCTTCAGGCCGTTGCCGGCCAGGAACATTTTCAGCGACTCGTCAAACAGCCGCGCCGGCGCGGCATCGGCCAGCAGCGGCCCTAGCGTCTCGAACGGCGCCATCGCGGCAGCGTCGATACGCATGCCGAGCTTCGCCGCCAACCGCGCAGCGCGCAGCATGCGCACCGGGTCCTCGTGATAGCGGGTGTCCGGATCGCCGATCAGACGCAGCACTCGGTCCTCGAGATCCTGCATGCCGCCGACGTAATCGCGCACCGAGAAGTCGCTGATGTCGTAATACATCGCGTTGACGCGGAAGTCGCGGCGTACCGCATCCTCCTCGATCGAACCCCATATATTGTCGCGCACGATGCGGCCGTCGATGATGTGGCGGTCGCCCTCGATGCCCTCCTCGCCGGTGCCGCGAAAGGTGGCCACCTCGATGATTTCCGGGCCGAACACCACATGGGCCAGCCGGAAGCGGCGACCGATCAGGCGGCAGTTGCGGAACAGCTTCTTCACCTCGTCCGGCGTGGCATCGGTGGCCACATCGAAGTCTTTCGGCCGCAGCCCCAGCAGCAGGTCGCGCACCGCACCACCGACCAGGTAGGCGGTGTAGCCGGCCTCGTTCAGGCGGTACAGCACACGTAACGCCGCCTTGCTGATGTTCTTGCGGGAGATGATGTGCTGGTCGCGCGGAATAACCCGCAGCGTCGGCGTGGCGTCGGTCCTCGATTCGAGATTCAAGCGGTCGGAATCCTTGCGGGCGAAGCTGCCCTTGGGTTGCAATATATCGCGGCGCGCGGCCCCGCGAATCTGTCCCGCGGGGACGCAGGACGCGTGCACCGGCGGAGTCTGCTTCGAACGGTGCAAGCCGATGCGTGCCAAGCATTGCCGGGCGAAACAATTCCGCTATACTAGCGCGCCTCGCAGGATAACGCTCCCTTCGTCTAGTGGCCCAGGACACTGCCCTCTCAAGGCGGGAACACGAGTTCGAGTCTCGTAGGGAGCACCATCTGCCTGTGCGATCATCCATGATCGCGGTTGTCTGGAAGGGCCTCGATCGCTTATGGTTGCTGGCCGTCGGCCAGTTCAGAAGCGGCCATCCATGGCCGCACTCTTCACAAGAGCTTCCGACCGCCTCCTTTACAGCTGAATTGCCTCCATGACTTTCGTTGTCATCGACAACTGCATCAAGTGCAAGTACACCGATTGCGTCGAGGTCTGCCCGGTCGACGCCTTCCATGAAGGCCCCAATTTCTTGGTGATCGACCCGGACGAGTGCATCGACTGCACCCTGTGCGAACCGGAGTGCCCGATCAATGCGATCTATCCGGAAGACGACGTGCCGGCCGGCCAGGAAGCGTTTGTGGCGCTGAATGCCGAACTGGCAAAGGACTGGCCGGTGATCACCGAACGCAAGGATGCCCTGCCCGACGCCAAGGCATGGGAAGGCAAGCCGGACAAGCTCGAGCTGCTGCAGCGCTGAGCTCACCCGCCAGACAAAAAAGAACGCCGCCTTGAGGGCGGCGTTTTTCTTGGTGTCGCGGCCCGGGGATCAGCCGCCCAGACGCGACTTCAACGCGTCGATCACCTTGCCGACGGCCGCGGCATTGCCTTCGGCGCGCACTTCGCTGGCCGCCGTGCCGCTGCCGCTGATGCTGACCTGCACCTGGTGCGAGCCGGCGCCGGGAGCACGCGCGGAGCTGCCCTTGTCGCGCCCGAACAGGCGGCCGAAGAAACCCTTTTTCTTCTGCTGTGCCACGGCGTCGGAAACATTCAGCGTGTAGCTGCGCGTGGCGTCATCATGGCCGACCACCTCGCCCAGGTTGCCGCTTTCCAGCACCTGGCCGACCCGGCGATAGGCATTGTCGACACTATCGGCCAGCACAAAGCCATCGGTGATCTGGCCGCCGGCCGAGCCGACGCTGGCGGTGGCGCCATTGGCAGTCGGCAAGTTCGCGCCCGGCGGCGGAATCACCAGCGCGTCGCTGGTCGACGGCCGGTCGAGGCTCGGCGGGATCTCCAGCGGGGCTTCCTGCTGAGCCGTGTCCCACGCCTTGTGCGAGCGGAACGCACCGCAGCCGGAAAGCAGCAGGCCACTGAGGGCCACGGCCGGCAGGGCCACGAGGAGCGAAGTTTTCTTCATGTAATCGGATTCCGTGAGTAAGTCAGTCAACCGTCAACCGGCCGCAGTCGCCAAGGATGCCAGACTGGACAGCGCTTGGTGCAATCTGGCGCGATCCGGACCGTCGTTCAGTTCCACCAGCGGCAATCTCGGCAGCGCCAGTCCCAGCCCCAGAACAGGCAGACCAGCCTTGACCGCGATCGGGTTCGGCGCGCAGTTGAGTGCCTGCAGCAGCGGCTCCAACGCGGCATGACACCGCGCCGTCGCCACCCGGTCGCCGACGGTAGCCGCATCGCACAGGGCACGGAACGCCTGCGGCACCAGGTTGGCTACCACCGAGATGGTGCCGGCCGCCCCGGCCAGCATCGCCTCGCCGGCGCTGCCGTCGTCGCCGGACAGATAGACGAAATCTTCGCGCACAAGTTCCACCAACGCCGAAATCCGCTCGCGATCGCCCCGCGCCTCCTTGATTCCGACGATTGCCGGATGCTCGCGCAGCGCAGCCACGGTCGACGGCAGCAGGTCGCAACCGGTGCGGGTCGGCACGTTGTACAGCAGTACCGGCAGGCCGCCGTGCTCGGCCACTTCCAGGAAGTGCCGGCGCAGGCCTTCCTGGGTCGGGCGTACGTAGTACGGCGTCACCACCAGTGCCGCATCGGCACCCAGGGTCCTGGCGCGCCGGGTCAGCGCAACCGTCTTGGCGGTACCCGCCTCGCCGGTACCGGCGATCACCGGTACCCGCCCCGCCACGTGCTCGAGCGCGAACGCCAGCAGGCGGTCGAACTCGTCGTGCTCCAGCATGTGCGCCTCGCCGGTGGAGCCGGCCACCACCAGTGCCTGGGTACCGCCGGCCAGCTGATGGTCGAGCAACCGGCCGAACGCATCCAGGTCGAGTGCACCGTCGGCCGCGAACGGGGTGGCCAGCGCGCAGATGCTACCGCGAATGTTCAAGACTCGATTCCGCTACAAGGCAAGCCCCGCATGTTACTTGCCGCCTCGCGAGGCGGGCAAGTAAGCTCGACCGGAGTAATCTCATGGCTCCGCGTCGCGCGGGCTGACGTCCACAGGCAGACCCTTTTGAAACCTTCCCCCGGCCCTTCTTCCGCCTCCACGCGTTCTGGCAACGACAACCAGTTGCTGATCCACGCGCTCACCCCGGCGACCAAATCGCCACTGCTGGCGCTGGCCAAGCGCATCGCCGACGCCGGCTGCAACCTGTCCGAGTCGCGCGTCTCCACCATCGGTACGGAAATCTCGCTGATGCTGCTGGCCACCGGCGCGTGGGATGCGCTGGCCAAGCTGGAAACCGCTCTGGCCAAACTGACCCGCGACGAGGGCATGCGGCTGGTGCACTACCGTACCGGCCCGCGCCAGAACAGCTCGCATTTGCTGCCCTACCTGGTGGAAGTGGTGGCGGCCGACCGGCCTGGCATCGTGGCGCGCATCGTGGATTTCTTCAGCCAGCACGGAATCAGCGTGGAGCAGCTGAACTCCACCCGCTACCAGGCGATGCAAACCGGAGCGGAGATGTTCCAGGCCCAGTTCACCATCGGCATCCCGGCGGAAATCCATATCGCCGCGTTGCGCGACGACTTCCTGGAACTGTGCGACGGCCTGAACCTCGACGCGATCATGGACCCGGTCAAATTCTGAAGCCGGGCAGTCTCCCGAGCATCGCGCGATCGCGCCCCTCTGACAAGGACTGTCATCCGCCGCCCCGCCCGCGCTAGTCTGTGCCCGTGACCCTGCCGGAGGGACGTTGCATTGCAGCCAGCGTGTCGATTCATGCCGATCGCTCCGGGCGCCATGACGCCCCTCGTCCGAACCGCGTCACCCTTCGCTTTCCACCAACGATCACGGCGCCGCACCGCCGTGCAGGATCCGTCATGCCCGATATCGGCAAGAAGCTGCCCCCGCTGAAAGGCACCACCGGCGATGGCAGCGAACTGAAGCTGGCCAGCCTCAAGGGCCAGTGGCTCGTGGTGTATTTCTACCCCAAGGACTCGACGCCCGGCTGCACCAGCGAAGCCAGGGATTTCCGCGACCTCTACCCGGCCTTCCTCGAACGCCATGCGCAGGTCATCGGCGTCTCACGCGACTCGCCGAAATCGCACGCCAACTTCGCCACAAAACAGGAGCTGCCGTTCCCACTGGTGTCCGATGCCGACGAAACCTGGTGCCACGCGTTCGACGTGATTCACGAGAAGGTGCTGTACGGCAAGCGCCACCTGGGCATCGTGCGCAGCACCTTCCTGATCGACCCCGACGGGAAGCTGGCGCGCGAATGGCGCGGCGTGAAAGTCCCGGGCCACGCCCAGGCCGTGCTCGACGCCATCCCCGCCCAGTGACCATCCCGCCGTCCATGGCTTCCATCCGCCTGTTCCTTCCACCCACCAGCGAGGACACTTCCGCATGACCGGAAGCAAGCGCATCTACGCTCTCGACACCAACGTCCTGCTGCATGACCCGACCTCGCTGTTCCGCTTCGAGGAACACGACGTCTTCATCCCGATGACCGTTCTGGAGGAACTGGACGAAAAAAAGAAAGGCGCCTCGGAAGTCTCGCGCAACGGCCGCCAGGTCAGCCGCTTCCTCAACGAGTTGATCGAACTGGGCAAGCAGCACGACCTCGGCGACGGGCTCGAGCTGAGCAACCCGCAAGGCATCAAGCTCAAGCGCGGCGCCTCGGTGGGCCGGCTGTATTTCCAGCACCGCACCAGCAGCAACGGTCACGCCAAGGCGGACAACCAGATTCTGGCGGCGGTGATCGAACTGCGCGACCAGAACCCCGGCCGCGACGTCATCCTGGTCACCAAGGACATCAACCTCCGGATCAAGGCCAGCATCAACGGCATCGTCGCCGAGGACTACGAGAACGATCGCGCGCTGGACGATTTCTCCCTGCTCTACACCGGCTCCGCCCAGCTGCCGGAAGATTTCTGGGAGCGGCATCCGGAAGTGCGCTCGTGGACCGAACGCGGCCGCACGTTCTATGAAATGAATCGGCGCGAGGAGGATGACTGGCACCCCAACCAGTGCCTGTACCTGCCCGGCGAAAATGCGGTCGAGCTGCGCGTGCTGCACGTCGATGACACCAGCGCCACCCTGGTCCTGCTGGACGATCACTCGCACGCGAACCACCATGTGTGGGGCATCGGTGCACGAAACCGCGAGCAGAATTTCGCACTCAACGCGCTGATGGACCCGGACGTCGATTTCGTCACCCTGCTCGGCAACGCCGGCACCGGCAAGACACTGCTAGCGCTGGCCGCCGGCCTGGCCCAGGTGATGGACCAGCAGCGCTACCGCGAGATCATCATGACCCGCGCCACCGTCTCGGTGGGCGAGGATATCGGCTTCCTGCCCGGTACCGAAGAGGAAAAGATGACGCCGTGGATGGGCGCGCTGACCGACAACCTCGAAGTACTCACCAACCCCGAGGACGGCGGCAGCTGGGGCCGCCAGGCCACCAACGACCTGCTCGCCTCGCGCATCAAGATCCGCTCGCTGAACTTCATGCGCGGGCGCACCTTCCTCAACCGCTACCTGATCATCGACGAGGCGCAGAACCTCACCCCGAAACAGATGAAGACCCTGATCACCCGCGCTGGCCCCGGCACCAAGATCGTCTGCCTCGGCAACGTCGAACAGATCGACACGCCCTACCTCACCGAGACCACCTCGGGCCTCACCTACGCGGTGGACCGCTTCAAGAACTGGGCGCACTCGGCACACATCACCCTGCGCCGCGGCGAACGTTCGCGGCTGGCGGATTTCGCGGCGGAGACGCTGTAACGTCAGGGCCGTGGCAAGCCGCGGGGCCTGTCGCAAGCCGGCAGGCCCCGCCACTCCCGCGCCCCGTCCCCCAGCCATGCCCGACTGACGCCACCCCATGCCGCTGAAGAATTTCGCTTACCGTCACCGGCTTCCGGTCAAGCGCGCCATTGCATGGCTGGCACGCTCGCTGCCGGCGCCGGCTCGCCGCCGGCTGCTGGCTATGGCCGAGCGCGTCGCGTTCAGCGTCACCCCGCAATACCAGGGCGAAACGCTGCCGCCGATCTTCGCGTACTGGTCAGGGCACTTCCTGGCGCCGGACGCGCAGCGGCTGGGCATCGGCTCGCCGGAAAGCTTCTTCCTCGATCACATCCGGCGCAGTGCGACCGGCGCAAACGTACCCGTGCGCGTGCTCAGCGTCGGCACCGGCTCATGCGGCATGGAGATCGAACTGGCTGCACGACTGCACGCAGACGGCAGCGCGGTACACATCACCTGCCTCGACTTCAATCCCGCGCTGATGCGCCATGCCGCCGCCGCAGCGCAGGAACGCGGCGTCGATGCGCTGATGACGTTCGAGGCGCGCGACTGCAACCTGCCGTTCGCACTGCCCGTACAGGACGTGATCATCGTCAACCAGTTCTTCCACCACGTCACCGAGCTGGAGACCTTCTGCGGATCGCTGCGCCGTTCACTGGCTGCGCAAGGCGTGTTGCTCAGCTCCGACATCGTCGGCCGCAACGGCCACCAGCTATGGCCGGACGTGGAGACCGTGGTGCAGGAAGCATGGGCGACCCTGCCGGCGAACAAGCGCCACGATCGCCATTTCAATACGGCATCGTCGCGTTACCGCCCGATCAATCATGCCGCGTATTCCAACGAGGGCGTGCGCGCACAGGACGTCGTGGGTTGCCTGCTGGCCGAATTCGATTTCGAGCTGTTCTTCAGCTTCGGTGGCGCCATCATGCCGTTCGTCGAACGGCGGATCGGCTTCAACTTCGACCCGCAGCTGGCCGAAGACCGCGAATGGATTGACCACGTGCACACACTTGACACGGCCGCCCTCGCCGCCGGCCGCTACCCCGCCGCCAACATGATTGCCGCGCTGCGCCACAAGGGTGGTGTCGTACGGCCCGTGTTAGATCCGATCAGCCCGCAGCAGCACGTCGAGCTGACCCGGCAGCAGCAGGTGAAGGCCGTGGCAGCTTCGCGATAACGGCGGCAGTCAAACGAGTAGAATGCCGGTCTGACAGTCATTTCACGGTTGCAAGCGTCGACATGCTCCTCACCCCCCGCCTCGTCCTGCTGGCCCTGTTTGCCTTCTTCGCGTTGTGCGTGCTGCTGGTGCACCTGCGCGGGCGCGTGCGGCTGCGTTTCGACCGCCAGCTGGTCGACCACTCGGCGGTGTTCGCGCCGTACAACCTGCTGATGTATGCCTTTTCGGCGGTACCGGCCCGGCCCATCCTCGACCGCCGCGGCTTCCCGCAGCTCGACCTGCTGCAGGCGAACTGGCAGACCATCCGCGACGAGGCGATGCATCTGTTCGACGAAGGCTATATCCGCGCCGCGGCGAAGAACAATGACGCCAGCTTCAACAGTTTCTTCAAGCAGGGCTGGAAGCGCTTCTACCTGAAGTGGTACGGCGAGCCGCTCGCCTCGGCCGAGGCGCTGTGCCCGAAAACGGTGGAACTGCTCAACTCCATCCCCGGCATCAAGGCGGCGATGTTCGCCACGCTGGCGCCGAACAGCAAGCTCAACCCCCATCGCGACCCGTTCGCCGGTTCGCTGCGCTACCACCTGGGCCTGATCACCCCGAACTCGCGCGACTGCCGCATCTTCGTCGATGGCGAGGAACATGCCTGGGGCGACGGCAAGGACGTGGTGTTCGACGAGACTTTCGTGCATTGGGTGGAGAACAAGACCGACCAGACCCGGGTGATCCTGTTCGCCGACGTCGAGCGGCCGCTGCGCACGCGCTGGATGAGCGCGATCAACCATCGGGTCGGCGCGTTCATGGGCAGGATCACCGCCTCGCCGAACGATGACGGCGCAGCGGAGAAGACCGGTTTCGTGAACCGCCTGTACGCGCTGAGCCAGCGCAAGGGCGCCACGCACGCATGGAAGGCGGCGTTCAAACGTCGCCACAAGAAGCTTTACAAGGCCTGCAAGTACGTCGGCATCCTGCTGCTGGCCTGGCTGATCTTCCTGGCGCCGTGGCCGATCTTTCGCTGAGCGGTCACATCGCCTGATTCCCGTGCGTCCTTGTTGAAGACCTCAACGGAGAACGCCGTGGACCCGCAAACCGCCCTGTTCCAGCAGCATCGTTCGCGGCTGTTCGGCTTGGCCTACCGCATGCTCGGCACGCCCGTCGACGCCGAAGATGTGTTGCATGACGCCTGGCTGCGCTGGCACGCGCAGGATGTCGACGCGCTGGACGACCCGGAGGCCTGGCTGGTCACCGTGACCACGCGCATCGCACTCGATCGCCTGCGTCGCGCCAAGACCGAACGCGCGCACTATCCCGGGCCATGGCTGCCGGAGCCGCTGGCCACCGAATCCGAGCAGCCCGAGGTGCAACTGGAACGCGCCGAAAGCCTCACCCTTACCTTCCTTCTGCTGCTGGAGCGGCTGAGCGCGGAGGAGCGCGCCGCCTTCCTGCTGCGCGAGGTGTTCGATTACAGCCATGCCGAGACGGCCGCGATGCTGGAGATAAGCGAGGACGCCTGCCGCCAGCGCGTGCATCGGGCGAAGCAGCGGCTGCGCGAGGATCGACCGCGCCAGGCGATGCCGAACATCGACACCCAGCGGCGCCTGCTCGAACGCTTCATGCAGGCGCTGCAGCAGCCCGACATGCCCACGCTGCGCGCCCTGTTTGCCGAAGATGCCATGAGCGTTTCCGACGGCGGCGGCCTGGCGCGGGCCACCCTGCACCCGTTGCACGGCGCCGAGCGGCTGGCCCGGTTGTACATGCAGATTGCGCTGCAGCAGCAGCGGTACGGCGGCGTGCGCCACGAGATCCGCCAGCTCAACGGCACGCCGGCCCTGCTCGGCTGGCATGGCGACACGCTGATCTCGGCCAGCTGGATCGACGACGACGGCGAACGCATCACCGCGGTGCACGCCCTGCGCCACCCCGGCAAGCTCGCCCGGCTGGCCGCTGTCACGAAATCGACGACGCCCACGTCCTTGCATTGAACGGCCGCCCCGGCCGCCCCCCACGGAGAACCCCATGTCCCGTTTCAATGTCACCAGGCGCCCCGACGCCATCAAGCCGCTGCTCGCCCTGGGCGAATACGTCAGGAACTGCGGCCTGGAACAAAACCTGATCGAACTGGTGCTGATGCGTGCCTCGCAGCTCAACGGCTGCGCCTACTGTCTGGACATGCACAGCAAGGACGCCCGCGCCGCCGGCGAGACCGAACAGCGCCTGTACGTGCTGCAGGCCTGGCGCGAGGCGCCGTTCTACAGCGCGCGCGAACGTGCCGCGCTGGCCTGGTGCGAGGCGGTGACCCGGCTCGACCCGATCCATGGAGTGCCCGACGACGTCTACGAGCAGGCCCGCGCCGAGTTCGACGAGGCCGAGTTGATCGACCTCAACATGGCGGTCATCCTGATCAACAGCTGGAACCGCATCGCCATACCGTCACGAGCGGACGTGGGCAGCTACAAGCCGGCGAAGCACTGAATCGACCATGCCGTCCAGATCACCCGGTCACGCCTGACCCAACAAAAAAGCCGCGGAGCGACCGCGGCTTTTTTTGTTGACTCGCACCCACTCAGGCGGCGAGGCGTTTCACGATCGCATCGGCGAAGCTGTCGGTGCTGCCCTTGCCGCCCAAGTCCGGCGTCACGCTGTCGCGGTCGTTGGTCATGGTGTCGCGGATCGCCCGGCGCAGCCGGTCGCCCTTGGCCACCATGTCCAGGTAGTCGAGCATGTCGGCCGCGGCCAGCAGCAGCGCGCACGGATTGGCGATGCCCTTGCCGGCGATGTCCGGCGCCGAGCCGTGCACCGCCTCGAAGATCGCCGCGTGCTCGCCGATGTTGTCGCCCGGGGCCAGGCCGAGGCCGCCGACCAGACCGGCGCACAGGTCGGACAGGATGTCGCCGAACAGGTTGGTGGTGACGATCACGTCGAACTGCTCGGGCTTCATCACCAGCTGCATGCAGGTGTTGTCCACGATCATCTCGTTGAACTCGATCTGCGGGTATTCCTTCGCGATCTCGCGCGCCACGTTGAGGAACAGGCCCGAGCTGGTCTTCAGGATGTTCGCCTTGTGCACCGCGGTGACCTTCTTGCGGCCCTTCTTCACCGCCAGCTCGAACGCGTAGCGCACGATCCGGCTGCTGCCCCTGCGCGTGTTGCGTGCGACCGACTCGGCGATCTCGCCGTCGGCGGACAGGGTCTGCCCCTCGGAGCGGTACGCGCCTTCGGTGTTCTCGCGCACGGTGATGATGTCGATGTTCTCGTAGCGCGACTTGGTGCCGGGGAAGCTCACCGCCGGACGCACATTCGCGTACAGGTCGAAATGGCGGCGCAAGGTGACGTTGACCGAGGTGAAGCCACCGCCGATCGGCGTGGTCAGCGGGCCCTTCAGCGCCACCTTGTGCTCGGCGATCTTGTCCAGCGTGGCCTTGGGCAGCAGGTCGCCGTGCTTGTCCAGCGCGACCATGCCGGCGTCGACGAAGTCGTAGGAAAGGCCGCAGTCCAGCGCGTCGAGCACGCGCAGCGTGGCAGTCATGATCTCCGGGCCGATGCCGTCGCCGGGGATCACGGCAATCGTCTTGCTCATGGGGGAACTCCTTGAAACGAAAACCTGCAGGCGGCGCGCACGCATGGGGATGAGTACGTGCCGAAACCGGTCAATTATCGCCGATAAGCCCCCGCGCGAACAGGGCGAACGCCCCGCAAGACGTTGAAAATACTCGCACGCAGCATGGCAAAAAGCCGCAGGCGGCCGCGTTTCAGGCGGCCGTGGCAGCGGCGCTCAGGCGTGGTCGGCGCAGGCGGCCGGGGCGTTCCCGGCATCCGATTCGAGCTGGTCGAGCAGGTCCACCGCGCGGCGCAGGTGCGGGATCACGATCGAGCCGCCCACCACCAGGCCCACGCTGAATACCTCGAAAAACTCGTCGCGCTGCACGCCGGCGTCCTTGCACTGCGCCACGTGGTAGCTGATGCAGTCGTCGCAGCGCAGCACCATCGAAGCGACGAGGCCCAGCATCTCCTTGGTCTTCACGTCCAGCGCGCCGGCCTTGTAGGTCTGCGTGTCCAGCGCGAAAAAGCGCCGCACGACCTGGTTGTCCTCGGCCAGGATGCGCTCGTTCATGCGCTGGCGGAATGCGGTGAATTCGGCAAGCTTGTCGCTCATGCCACCTGCTCCAGCAACGCGGCCAGCTTGCCGCTGCGGTCGGCGGCCACGAGGTCGTCGTAGCCGCCCACGTGTTGGTCGTTGACGAAGATCTGCGGCACCGTGCGGCGGCCGCCGCTGCGCGCCAGCATCGCGTCGCGTTGCGTCGCGTCGGTGTCGATGCGCACCTCGGTCCACTCCAGCCCCTTGGACTTGAGCAGGTTCTTGGCCGCCACGCAGTACGGGCACGCCACGGTGGAATAGACCTCGATCTTGGGCATCACGACACTCCGCAACTTGGGAAAGGCCATCATCAAATGGGGTCGCGCGCCGGCAGCTCAAGCGGAACCGACACGGCAGGCCACGGTCACAATGCTATTGTCACCCACCTGATGAGCATGGCACCACGACGACTCGCACCGCGCCTGCTGACGGCGCTGATCACCGCCGGACTGGCTTGCGCCGCCGGCGCCCAGCAGGACGTGCGCCTGCCCGACCTGGGCAGTTCGGCGAACGCGCTGATCTCGCCGCAGGAAGCGCAGGATTACGGCGCCTCCATGCTGCGCCAGATGCGTGCGCTGGACATGGTGGTGGACGACCCGCTGCTGGACGACTACGTCAACGACCTCGGCTACCGGCTGGTCGCCAGCAGCGACAAGCCGAAGGAACACTTCGCGTTCTTCATCGTCAGGGACCAGGAAATCAACGCGTTCGCCGCACCCGGCGGCTACATCGCGGTGAACGCCGGGCTGATGACGATCACCCGCGACGAGAGCGAGCTGGCCGGCGTGGTCGCGCACGAGATCGGCCACATCACCCAGAATCACCTGCAGCGCGCGTTCGAGGATTCGAAGAAGGATGCGCCGCTGATGGCGCTGGTGCTGCTGGGCGCGATCGCCGCCGGCGCCAGCAGCCACAGCGGCGACGCGCCGATGGCGGTGCTGGCCGGCGGCCAGGGCCTGATCGCGCAGAAGTCGATCAACTTCACCCGCAAGGACGAGATCGAAGCCGACCGCGTCGGCATCCAGACGCTGGCCAAGGCCGGCTTCGACCCGAACGCGATGGCCGGCTTCTTCCAGCGCATGCAGGACGTCATGAGCGCCGGCGCCGGTGGCGAGGACGTGCCGGCCCTGCTGCAGACGCACCCGGTAACGACGATGCGGATCAGCGACGCGAAGGCGCGCGCCGACGCGCTGATCGCCGCGCAGAAGCTGCGCCCCTCCGGCAGCATCATGGACAAGTTGCAGTGGGAGAAGAACACCGCACCGATCGCGTTCGTGAAGGACCCCGCCACGCTGTTCCAGCCACCCGCCCGCGGCCACCTGGACAGCTACGCCCTGATGCGCGAGCGCGTTCGCGTGCTGGCCGGCGATGCGACCAAGCTGGCCACCTACTACAGCGCCAGCCTGCAGGCCCGGCAGGACTTCGACACGCCGGCGAACCACTATGGCTACGCGCTGGCGCTCACCCGCAGCGGCCGCGGCACCGCGGCGATCGAGCAGTTGCAGCCGTTGCTGCAAGCCCACCCGGAAAGCCTGATCCTGAAGCTGGCGCTGGCCGACGCCCGTCTGCAGGCCGGGCAGCGCGCCGCGGCCCTGGCGACGTATGCCGCGCTCAACACCCAGTCCCCACGCAATCGCGCCGTCGCGCTCGCCTACGCCAAGGCACTCACCGCCGGCGGCGACAAGGAACAGGCCCATCTCGCTGCCAACCTGCTGCGGCCCTTGCTGGACAATGCCAGCGAGCCGGAGATCTACAGCACCTACGCACGCGCCAGCGACAAGGCCGGCGACAGCGTGCGTGCCGGCGAGGCGTTCGCCGATGCCAGCTACTACTCCGGCCGGCCGTTCGATGCGATGGAGCAACTCAAGCGCCTGCTCAAGCGCGACGACCTGGATTACTACGCGCGGGTGCGCATCCAGGCGCGCATCGCCGAGTTGACCCCGCTGGTACTGGAGCTGCACAAGCGCAAGATCCAGACCGAGGACAATCCGGACGGCCGCAGTCAGGAATGATGCAAGGCGATGAACGCATGGCGAGGGCGGCACAGGCTGCCGGCCTACGCTGCGTCACCCGACAGGAACCGATGGACTGTTCTGTCCTCGCGAGCGTCCGGGGCGGGGCGACCGGCTCAGAACCCCTTGGCCACCTGCAACCACAACCGCGCCGAGCTGCGCTTGCCCAGCAGGGTCGGTGCGGTGCCCAGAGGCGCGGCCAGTTGCACCTGCGCCTGCCAGGCCCGCGTGCCGATCCAGCTGAAGCCCACACCGGCGCTGTGGAGATCGACGCGGTTGCGCCCGGCGGCCCAGGGATCGGCATTGATGCGCAAGCTGCCGTGGTCGACAAACACGCTGCCTTCGCAGCGGCCGGCGCAACCCCAGTTGAGATCGTGGCGCAGCTCCAGGGTGCCCAGCCAGCCACTGGAGCCGGCCACGCTGGCGACGTCGTAGCCGCGTACGCTACCCGGGCCGCCTAGCAGGAACTGCTCGGAAGTATCGAGGTTGCGGTTGCTGTGCTGGCCGCTGACGCTCGCGTACAGACGCGTGCCGGCGCTCAGCGACTGCAGTCGCGCGAGGCTGGCGTTCCAGTGCGTGTAGCTGCCCTGGGTACGTGCGGTTGCGGCATCGGCGGCAGCCGCCGCGGCAGCACCCTGATCGAAACCGAGCTGACCATGACCGAGGCTGAGGTTGGCGCTGGTGAAGCCGCCACCGGCCAGGTCGTCGCTGCGCTGACCATACACGCTGGCCGTCCAGTGATTGCTGTGGCGATCATTGCGCAGTGCGGTGGTATCGATGCGATCGCGCAGTTGCTTGCGGTCAAATTGCAAACGGACGTCCATACTGCTGCTGCGGGTACGCAGCAGCGGCTGCGCCAGCCATGCACTGGCGACCTGCGCGGTGCCGTGCGCATCCAGCGCATCCAGCGGGCCACCCAGCGCATAGGCCAGTGCCGAGTACGCCACGCCCAAGCGGGTGCCTTGACCATTGAGGGTGTACTGATAACCCAGCCGTCCGTAGCGCATGCCGTGACCGGCGGTGAACGCGCTGAGATTGAGCTGGTCGCCGTGATGCAGCGGGCTGTTGATGTCGAGGTTACCGCCCACGCGCATACGACCGGTGTAACGGCTGCCGGCATCGTCCACGACCAGGTTGCCCTGCATCAGAGGCGTGGCATCGGCGACCACACCCAAGGTCGAGGTACCGGCGGCAGCGCCAGGACTGAGCGTGGCGCGCGGTGAAACGCCCGGCAGTTCGCCGAGCAACAGCAGGCTGCGATCGAGCGGTGACTGCGTCACCACATCGCCAGAGCGCAACGGCGACAACGTGGCGCGCAACAGACCGTCGCTGACGCGGCTGCGGTTGTCCAGTTGCACCTGGTCGTAACGTGCCTCGACCACGGTGATATGCACGGTGCCATCGCTCAGCGTCTGCGCCGGCACCAGCGCGCGCGCCAGCGGATAGCCGTGGGCGTGGTAGTAGTCGGTGATGCGCTGCGCCAATGTGTTGAGTTCGGTCAGGGTCAGCGTGCGCCCTTCCCCATCAGCAACCAGCGCGTGCAGGGTGGCGCTGTCGAAGACAGTGTTGCCATCGAGCTGCAGGTGCGTCACCACGAACGGCGTGCTGTCGACGGCGGTGGACGAGGCTGGCGATTCGATCGCCAGGCCCGGTTTGGCCTGGGGTCGCTCCGACGGCTTCGGCTGCACTTGCTGCAGGATCTGGCCGCTGTTGGGAATCGCCTGCGCCAGCGCGCCCAGTGGCAAGGCGACCAAGGCCAGCGCCAGCGGCGAGAGATGGAAGCGGGAAGACACAGACATGCGGCGATCCTTGCGGTGGGCGGATAACGGGCGGAGGGAAAGGTTCACGGCAGACGTACCCCGCCGCCGACGACGCGTACATCCGGCGCACGCCGCGTGGCCACGCCGCTGTCCGGCGCCACCTCGTCCTGTTGCAAGCCGGCCACGACGGCGCCGACGACGGCGGGCACGCTGCTATTGGCCACCCGCAGCGCCATGGCATTGCCCGGTGCCTGCACAAATACATAGTTGACTGCGGACAAGCCGCTGCCGTCGATCGCGTACTGTCCGGCCGGACTGGCCGAGGTCGCTGGCGTACTCCATATCAGCGTCCCGTCGGTGGCATCGATCAGCGTATCGCCCCCGACCAGACCGGTCACCGCGCCACCCAGATCGCCCGGAATCTGGCCGGTCCAGAAGAAGGCGCCATCCGCACGATAGGTCAACGTGGCGGGCGTGATATCGGCGGTGGTACCGGCGGCGGTGTTGTAGCTGTAGTTGCCGGCATCGGCGCCGCTGGCGGCGATGTCACTGACGCTGACTACCTTCGCGGTACCGACGTGCTTGTCGGCGAAGCTGCCGGTGCCGGTGAAGACCACGGTGTCGCCGGCAAGGATGCCGCTGCTGGCCAGGCTCACCGCATCGGCGGTGCTGCCGTCGTAGATGCGGTCGGTACCGGTGGCATCGACCCTGATGCCGAGCTGGCTGATATCAGCCGTCGTGCTCGCCGTGGCGTTGTAGCTGTAGTTGCCGACGTCGGCGCCGCTGGCGGCGATGTCACTGACGCTGACTACCTTCGCGGTACCGACATGCTTGTCGGCGAAGCTGCCGGTGCCGGTGAAGCTCACCACGTCACCTGACAACACGCCGGCACTGGCCAGCGCGACCACATCCGCCGTCGTGCCGTCGTAGACCTTGTCGCTGCCGGTCGCGTTGACGGTGATGCCGAGTTGGCTGATGTTCGCGGTGGTGCCGGCGCTGGTGTCGGCCAGAAGGTAATTGCCGGCGTCGTCCCCGGCCAGGGTGATGCCGTTGATGGTGACGGTCTTGCCGATGGCCGCGTTCTTGTCGCTGAAGTTGGCGGTGGCGGTGCCCACGCTGAGGTCATCGCCAGCGATAATGCCGGCGAACAAGGTTCCGCTGAGGTCGAGCGTGGCGCTGGTGTTGCCGTCATAGATCTTGTTGAAGGCACCGAGGCCGGCGACGCTGGTGATGGCCTTGGCGAGGATGGTGCTGGTGATGTTGTCGATGTAGCTGATGGCATAGTTGCCGCCGCCGTTGCCATCGTTCGCGGTGACGCCGGAGACGGTGACGTGTTTGCCGGTGCCGGCGTTCTTGTCGGCAAAGCTGAAGCTGCCGCCGCTGAGGCTGTCGCCGCCGAACAGCATGCCGTTGCTGATGATGAGCGTGCCGCTGGCGGCGGCGGTGCCGTCGTAGGTTTTGCTGACGTCGCTGCTGGAGATCGTCAGCGCCGCCGGATTGATGGTCAGGGCGCCGCCGGTAAACATGATGTCGTAACCCATCTGACCGGAATACAGGCCGCTGTCCAGGGCATAGCTGCCGGCGTTGATGGCCGGGGCGGTGGTATTGGCGGTGCCGGATAGCAGGCCGGAATTGATGCTGCTTGATGGCAGCCATTGGCTCGGGTTCAGTGCGCCGAACGTGTAGTCGGTACTGCCAGAAAATGCAGTGCCGTTATAGGTTGTAGTGACATCATTGGTGGTGACGGACAGATTCGTCATGAAACTGCGCAGCAACGGTGTGGTGTGGCCTTCGTAGATGCGCCAGACGGCGTTGCTGCCACCCGTATTGGCGATATCCAGGTTACTGAAGCTGGCCAGCTGCATCATTTCGGCCGTGGTCAAGCCGGTCGCGCCGGTTGTATTGCCGCTGCCGATACCGGGCAGTCCGGCATTGGCGGTAGTGTTCCAGTAACTGTTGGTGATGGCGCTAAAACTAATGCCCACCAGTCCACCGACATTCGAAGTTCCCGTTACCGCTCCAGTCGAATAACTATTGCGGAGGGAGGCGCTGTAGACGAAGCCCACCAATCCGCCAATGGTATCCGCTCCATTGATCACGTCCCCGGTGGCATAGCTGTTGTTGATATCACCGTAGTGGAGCACCCCAGACAATCCGCCAAGATAGACGTTGGTGCCGTTCCCCGTTACCGCGCCCGTCGCGTAGCTATTGTCTATCGCGCTATAGATGTCGTCGCCGTTTGCACCAACCAGTCCACCTGCAGCATTGCCCGTTGCGGTCACGGTCCCGGTGTTATAGCTCGTGCTGATGCTGCCGTTGTTGGATCCAACCAGTCCGCCGACAGCATCCTTGCCCGTCACACTGCCATCGACCAATCCGACGTTGCGGATGGTGCTTCCCATGGTCCAACCGAATAGCCCCACATACTGCGTCGCAGGCAAGTTGATTGTCAGGTTGCTGATGGTGTGTCCCTGCCCGTCAAACGTGCCGGTGAATTTGGTGCCGCTATTGCCAATCGGCACAAAACCGCTGCTGCTCCACATATCGGAACCAACCCCGGCGACGGATCCTGTAACCGCGGCGTCGATGTTGCTCCCCAACGTGTAACTGGCCCCGAGGTTCATCGCCATCAACTGCAATTGGTGTGTGTTGCGGATGGTGGTGCTGTATTCGGACTGCAGGAACGGCCGGGTACCACCATCGAGCATGAACCATGCACCCGTGCCTGGAGTGAAATCAAAGCCGGTGTAAGCGCTTTGCCTGAAGGCGTAGTCAACGGCACCGGATTGGCTCGGATCGCTGGTAACGGCTGTGGTGCCGGGATCGACGTAGCCGTAAACACTCTCCGATTGACCGCTGCTGTAGCTATCCCAATAACTATTGGTGATAGACCCATAATTGTCTCCGACCAGCCCTCCAACCACATCACTGCCGCTGACCGCACCAGAGGCATACGATGCGACGATGGCTCCCGAACTGACTCCGACCAGGCCACCAACGTAATAATCGCCACTGACCGCACCCGTGGCATACGATCCCGTGGTCGTCCCCCTCCCACTGAAGAAATCGATAAAACCGATCAGGCCGCCCACCTGGGAGCCTCCCGTAACCGCACCTGTTGCATAACTGTCGGACAGTTCAACCGCCCGAAGCTGTCCGATCAAACCACCGACATTGGTCGCGCCGCTTGCGCTTACATTGCCCGTGGCATAGGAGTCGGAAACGGCTCCATAAAAACGCGCCTGCCCGATCAACCCTCCTACCAATTGGGACGTTCCGACCACTTCCGCGGATGAATGCGCCTGGGTGACGTAGCCACCGTTGTGGAGACCAATCAGACCGCCGACCCAGGAATAGCCGCCGACAGCTCCACTGGACCATGCGTTCGTGGTTGTGCCGCCTTGACTATTCGCCACCAGGGCACCGACGTAGGTCCGACCCGTGATGTTGCTGCCAGGCAGGCCAACATTGCGAATATCCGCGTTCGACGTTTGCGCGAACAGGCCAACTTCATTTTCGCTCGGGCGATTGACGGTCAGCGTGGATATGGTGTGTCCGAGGCCGTCGAAAGCGCCACTGAAATTGGTGCCGCTGCCGCCGATCGGATCAAAACCGGCGCCACCGTTCCAACTGCTGGTGGCGCTGGCGTCGATGTTCGCACCGAGCGCGTAATTGCCGGCCAGGTTGCCACCGACGCCCTGCAGGTCGGCGCCGGTAGCCGAACCCTCCGCGCCCAGGCGAGTGATGACCTGGTACGGCACCACCACGCCGTCGCTACCCAGCAATGTGCTGAAGTTGTTGCCTTCCGCGAGATCCACGGGCGCATCGATCTGATAGGTGGCCGTGTTGGCAGCGGCGACGGCGCCCTGGCCGTATTTCAGTGCCAGCTTGCCAGTGCCGGAGCCGAGCAGTGGCGCATTGATGGCGATGTTGCGTTCGGCATTGAGCGTGAACGTGTTGCCACTCCAGCTCACCGTGTCGTTGACGAAAATATCGCCATGGCCGCCCGCCGTACCCATGGACGCTGTCGCGATTTCAAAATCGTTGCTGGCAAGCGCACCACTCACGGCTGCGCCGGTCATGTTGCCTCCACTGCTGGCGATGGTGAAATCATTGGGGTCGATCAGCCATTTGCCGATCTGACCGGAAGCCGCAAGCGTCGTGACGTTGGCGTCGTTGGCCACATCGACGTACGCGGCCGAGGTTTCGATGAAACCGCCGTTGCCGCCATTCGGTGCCGACGCATCCAGCGTGCCGGCAACCTGTGTGGTGCCGGCGGCCATGCCACCGAGCAGCACGATTTTTCCGGCGCGGTTTTCGACCGTCTGCGCCTGGATGGTGCCGCTGTTGTTGACTACGCTGGCCAGCAGCGAATCTTTCGCGCCAGCACTCATCAGCACCTGGCCACCGTCGGCGACGATCAACTGCCGGTTGTCGGCCAGCGCGTTCAGCGTGCTCTTGTCCACCTGCAGGCTGAGCAGACGGTTGCCGTCGAAACTGAGCGTGACCGCGTTGCCGCCGGCCAGCGCTACGGTGCCGCCGGGCGCATTGAGCGTGCCCTGATTGGTCACTTGCGGCCCCAACAGGGCGACATAGCCACCCTTCGCGGCGTTTATCGTGCCCCGGTTGACGACGCTGCCACGACCGCTGTCGTTGCCGCCGAAATGGCGCGTGCCGCCGGCCAGTTGGCCGTCATCGATGTCCAGGGTGGAGGCAACCAGGCCGCCGACATTCACCTGCGCGCCCTGCCCGAACAGCACGCCGTTGGGGTTGATCAGGAACACCTGGCCGTTCGCGTTCAAGCGGCCGAGGATCACGCTGCCATTGGCGTCGGCGATGCGGTTGACCGCAATGGACTGCGCGTTGGGTTGCACGAAATTGACTGTGCTGTCCGCGCCGATGTTGAAGCTCTGCCAGTTCAGCGACAGGTTCTGGCTATGCTGGTTGATGGTGGTGGTCAGGCCGCTCTGGCTGATGTTGCCGCTGCCAACAGTGACTTGCCCACCGCTGGGGCTGGCTGTGCTGCTGACGATGGCTGTCGCGACAGGCGGCGTGGGCAATGCCATCCGCGGCATCGGCATCGCGGCGCTTATGGCCACCGGTGCGGCCGCCATGCCCAGCATCGGTGACAGACTCAACGGCAGCGCCGCCAGCCATGCCAGATGGCGCGCGCGGACCGTGCGACCCGCCTTGCCACGTCCGTGCGAAACCTCAGAGGCCACCACAAACACCTGACACGCCCGGTTCCAGACCAGACGGTAGCAACGATTCATAAACAGATCCCCTGATTTTTACGAACAAACTCGGCAGTACTGCCGGCGCAACGTGGATGCCGATGCGCGTTGTTGCATCGGCACTTCAATGGTCATCATCAAGGCAACGACCCTACGAATGATAGTTGCGGCACCAGCACTAATCGTGCCGCGATGTGAAATCCGCGGCGATGGGACTCGCGTCTGCTGCCATTCGCGCACGGCGCGATCTGAATTTGAGGCCGAATCTCGACCTGGACCCCACCTCCATCCGCCTCCGGATCGAGTCCCGTGGCAGGCTCTGAGCGTCAGCGCGACGCGTCGCAAGCGGAGAGCCACCATGAATGACCGCGGCTTTGATGAGCGGGGAAGTCGAAGACATCGCCAGCAAGACGCTTCGACTTCGATGGCTGATGCAAGCTACGCTCAGCACGAATGGACTCCACGAGCCGAGATTCGCCAACAATCAGGTGACTCGAAGCAAAAAAAATCAGCATGCCATCATGCAGGTGATGCCGAACAGACGCGAACTCTCGGTGGCGCCAAATAAAAGCCGGCGAACGTGCCACGCTCCGCAAGCATCGCTGACGGAGTCCTCGCTTCAAGCCCCTCCCCCGTCACGGCGGATGGCAGTGCCGTGACACGACCTAGACATCCACAAGGGCAATGTCACAGCGCGGTAACATGCATGCGCTGCAATACCTTCGTCATACACCACCGGCAGACCACGGCGTGCACAAACGCATCCTGATCGTTGAAGACGAGACCTCGATTCGCGAAATGATCGCCTTTGCCCTGCGCAAGGCCGGCATGGACGCGATGCAGGCGGCCGACGCCCGCGCCGCCCAGCTGGCGCTGGCCGAACAGGTGCCCGACCTGATCCTGCTCGACTGGATGCTGCCGGGCATGAGCGGCCTCGAACTGGCCCGACGCCTGCGCAAGGAAGAACTCAGCCGCGAAATCCCGATCATCATGCTCACCGCGCGCGGCGAGGAAATGGATCGCGTCAACGGCCTCGAGGCCGGCGTCGACGACTACGTGGTGAAACCCTTTTCCACCCGCGAGCTGGTCGCCCGGATCAAGGCCGTACTGCGGCGCAGCCAGGGCGACGACGGCTCCGGCGTGGTCGAACTGGGCGGCCTGCGCATCGACGGCCCGGCACACCGGGTGTTCGCCGGCGACGAGCCGGTGCCGATCGGCCCGACCGAATACCGCCTGCTGTACTTCTTCATGACTCATGCCGAACGCGTCTACTCGCGCACGCAGCTGCTCGACCACGTCTGGGGCGGCAGCGTGTACGTGGAAGAGCGCACCGTCGACGTGCATATCCGCCGCCTGCGCAAGACGCTGGAGCCGTGGAAGCTGGACGAGCTGGTGCAGACCGTGCGCGGCACCGGCTACCGCTTCTCGATCAGCACCTGAGCCGGCGCGGGCAAGCTTGCGGTATTCGCGGCTTTTGCCGATGCTGGCTCGCCTTCCACACTCCGGCGCCAGCATGACTCCGCCCTTCACGCCTTCCTGGAAACTGCCCGCGGCACTCGCCGCGGCGCTGTGCGCCGGCGCCGTGCTGGGCTGGCTCGTCGGTGGGCGCGTGGCGGCAGGCGTCGCCCTGGTCGCCGTGGCCGAAGTCGTCTTGCTGCTGACCCGGATCCGTCATCAAGCGCAGGCCATGATGGCCGCATCGACTGCCGTCAGCCCTCTCCAGCATGACCGCTTCATGACGCGTTCCCGCCGCATTGCCTCCTCCCTGCGCGATCTTCGCAACGCCGCCGGCCAGCTGCCGGATGCGGTGGTGCTGCTCGACCGGCAGCAGCAGATCCGCTGGTTCAACCACGCCGCCGAGAACCTGCTCGGGCTGCGCCGCCCGGATGATCGCGGCGCGTCGCTGCAGCAGCGACTTGCCGGCTCGGAGCTGGCCGCCTGGTTGCGCGACGGTGCGCACGAGCAGCTCACCGACGCCACCGCTCCCGGCCGGGCGGACAGCCAGCTCAATGTCAGCCTGCTGCCGTTCGGCGATCAGGAGCAGTTGCTGCTGGCGCACGACATCAGCCATCTGAACCGGCTCGAACAGGTGCGCCGCGACTTCGTGGCAAACGTGTCGCACGAATTGCGCACGCCGTTGACGGTGATCCACGGCTACCTCGAACTGCTCGACCCGGAGGACGTGCCCGAGCTGGCGGCGGTGCTGGGCGAGATGCGCACGCAGTCGAAACGGATGGGCCAGATCGTGGAAGACCTGCTGACCCTGTCGCGGCTGGAAACCCAGCACGAGGTCATCGACGAACGCGTGCCGATGGCGGCGCTGCTGGCCACTGTGCGCAAGGAAGCCGAGGCGCTCAGCCAGGGCCGCCATCGCATCGTGCTGGAATCCACCGCCGAGGCGGATCTGCTCGGCTCGCCGAAGGACCTGCACAGCGCGCTGTCGAACCTGGCCAGCAACGCGGTGCGTTACACCCCGGCCGGCGGCAGCATCACGATCCGCTGGCAACGTGAACCCGACGGCGCGGTGTATTCGGTCAGCGACACCGGCTTCGGCATTCCGGCCTCGCACCTGGCGCGGCTCACCGAACGTTTCTACCGGGTCTCCTCCAGCCGCTCGCGCGACAGCGGCGGCACCGGCCTGGGCCTGTCGATCGTCAAGCACGTGTTGAACCTGCACCGGGCACAGCTGCGCATCGAGAGCACGCCAGGCGTCGGCTCCACCTTCTCCTGTCATTTCGGCGCGGCCCGCCTGCTCACTCCCGGCAGCAGCGACGAAATCTGACGGCAGTCAGGCGCCACGCACTACCACCTGACGGCCACTCGATGACAACGCGCGGTACCCGGGGACATTGAACAGGCTCTGAAGCCGCGGCGACGCGGCATGCAATGGCCCAAGCCATGCGCCAGAATGCGGCATGGCCCAGCCCTTCCCCACATCGTCCGCAACGCCCGACGCCAGCGACCTAACCACTCCCGGCCTGTACCTCAGCCGCGAACTGGCCGCGCTGGAGTTCAACTTCCGCGTGCTGGCGATGGCCCGCGACACCGCCGTGCCGCTACTGGAGCGGCTGCGCTACCTGAGCATCGTGGCGAACAATCTCGACGAGTTCTTCGAGGTGCGCGTGGCGATGCTCAAGCATCACCATGCCTACGGCTCGGCCGCGCCGGGGCCCGATGGCGTGCCTTCCGGCGAGTTGCTGGCGCGCATCCGCAGCCGCGTGCTGGATCTGGTCGCCGAGGTCTATGCCGCCTGGCAGGAGCAGATCGGCCCGCAGCTCGACGCCGAGCAGATCCACATCCTCACCCGCAAGCGCTGGAACCCGCGCCAGCATCGCTGGCTGCGCGGCTACTTCGAGCACGAGGTACTGCCGGTGCTGTCGCCGCTGGGACTGGACCCGGCGCACCCGTTCCCGCGCATCCTCAACAAGACGCTGAACATCGCGGTGGTGCTGCGCGGCCGCGACGCGTTCGGCCACGAGGGCCACATGGCGCTGGTGCGGGCGCCGCGTTCGCTGCCGCGGATCATCCGCGTGCCGGCCGAGGTCAGCGGCCCCGGCGAGCACTTCGTGTTCCTCGCCGAACTGCTGCAGGCCTTCGTCGACCTGATGTTCCCCGGCCTCAAGGTGGTCGGCTCGTACCAGTTCCGGGTTACCCGCAACAGCGAGCTGATCGTCGAGGAGGCCGAGGTGGAGAACCTCGCCCTCGCGCTCAGCGAGGAACTGCTCGGGCGCGGCTATGCGCGCCCCGTGCGGCTGGAGATTGCCAACGATTGTCCGAAAGCGATCACCGCGATGCTGACCGAGAACTTCCAGTTGGACGACGCCGACGTGTACCGCTGCGACGGCCCGGTCAACATCATCCGCGCGGGCCTGATCTACGACTGGCTGGACCGGCCGGAACTGAAGTTCCCGCGCTTCAACCCGCAACTGCCGCCAGCGCTGGAGAGTGGGCGCAACAAGTTCGACCTGATCGGCCAGCGCGACGTGCTGCTGCACCACCCGTACCAGAGCTTCGCCGCGGTGATCGACCTGCTGCGCCAGGCCACCGCCGACCCGCAGGTGCTGGCGATCAAGCAGACCCTGTACCGCGCCGGCGAGGACACGCCGCTGGTCGACCTGCTGGTGGAGGCCGCGCGCAACGGCAAGGACGTCACCGTGGTGATCGAGCTGCGCGCGCGCTTCGACGAGGAGGCCAACATCCGCCTGGCCACGCGCCTGCAGGAGGCCGGCGTGCAGGTGGTCTACGGCGTGGTCGGCTACAAGACGCATGCCAAGATGATGCTGATCGTGCGGCGCGAAGGCGACGCGCTGCGCCGTTACGTGCACCTGTCCACCGGCAACTACCACCAGGCCAACAGCCGGATGTACACCGACATCGGCCTGATGACGGCGAACCCCGAGATCGGCGAGGACCTGCACAAGGTCTTCCAGCAGCTGTCCGGCCTGGGTCCGATCATCGAACTGAAGCGGTTGCTGCATTCGCCGTTCACGCTGTATCCCAGCGTGCTGGCGAAGATCGAGCGCGAGACCGCACACGCGCGGGCCGGCCGCCCCGCGCGCATCGTCGCCAAGCTCAACGCGCTGAACGAGGCGCGCGTGATCGAGGCGCTGTACCGCGCCTCGCAGGCCGGCGTGGAAATCGACCTGATCGTGCGCGGCGCGTGCACCCTGCGCCCCGGCCTGCCCGGCATTTCCGAGCGCATCCGCGTGCGCTCGATCGTGGGGCGCTTCCTCGAACACAGCCGGGTGTACTGGTTCGCCAACGACGGCGATCCCGAAATCTACTGCGCCAGCGCCGACTGGATGGAGCGCAACCTGATGCGGCGGATCGAGGTGGCGTTCCCGATCCTCGACCCCGAACTGGCCGCGCGCGTGTTCGAGGAAACCCTGGCCAACGGTCTGGCCGACAACACCCAGGCCTGGCTGCTCGGCAGCGACGGCCGCTACGTGCGCGCCGAGCCCGGTGACAACCCGCCGTACAGCGCGCAGTCGGGCCTGCTCGAACGCTACTGCCAATGAACCGGGCGATCCGCATGAGCCGCCGTTTTCCCCCTTTCGCGCATGCATGCGAGAATCCGCGCTTTGCCGTCGCGGGAGCCCGGGCGTGAGTCCAGCCGAACAGATACCGATCCGCGACGGCGAACTGATCGCCGCCGTGGACATGGGCTCGAACAGCTTCCACCTGGTGGTGGCGCGCATGGAACACGGCGAGCCGCGCGTGATCGACCGCCTGCGCGACACCGTGCGCCTGGCCGCCGGCCTGCGCGCCGACGGCACCCTGGATGCGGAACGGCGCGCCCGCGCGATGGCCTGCCTGGCCCGCTTCGGCCAGCGCATCGCCGGCCTGCCGTCGATGCGGGTGCGCGCGGTGGCCACCAACACGGTACGCCGGCTGGCCTCGCCGCAGACTTTCCTGACCACTGCCGAGGCCGCGCTCGGCCACCCGATCGAGGTGGTCTCCGGGCGCGAGGAAGGCCGCCTGATCTTCCTCGGCGCAGCGCACGACCTGCCCGCCTCGCGCGAACCACGGCTGGTGATCGACGTCGGTGGCGGCAGCACCGAGTTCGTCATCGGCCGCGGGTTGGCGCCGCTGCACACCGAGAGCGTGCAGGCCGGCTGCATCGCCTCGACGTTGCGCTTCTTCCCCGGCGGCAAGCTCACCCGCAAACGCTGGCAACGCGCACGCAGCGAGATCGGCGTGTTGCTGCAGCAATTCGCCGAGGACTTCCGCGAGTCGGGCTGGCAGGATGCCTATGGTTCCTCCGGCACCGCCAAGTCGATCGGCGCGGTGGTGCAGGCAATGAAATTCTCCGACGACGGCATCACCCCGGCTTCGCTCGCCGCGCTGCGCGACGTGCTGATCGAGCACGGCCAGATCGGCACACTGAAGCTGCCCGGCCTGGTCGAGGACCGCGCACCGGTGATCGCCGGCGGCGTGGTGATCTTCGAGGCGGCCTTCGCCGCGCTCGGCATCGAGCGGCTGCGCGTGTGCGAAAGCTCGATGCGCGAAGGCCTGCTGTGGGATCTGCTCGGCCGCGCCGGGGGCAGCGATCCGCGCACCGCCAGCATCGACGCGCTGGCCACCCGCTACGGCGTGGATCGCGCCCAGGCGCGCCGGGTCGAGTCGACCGCACTGATGCTGTTCGACCAGGTCGCGCGCGCCTGGAAACTGGATGCCGATGCCCGCGAGTGGCTGTCGTGGGCCTCGCGCGTGCACGAGATTGGCCTGGCCATCGCGCACAGCCAGCATCACCACCACGGCGCCTACATCCTGCGCCACGCCGACCTGGCCGGCTTCTCGCGGCAGGAGCAGCAGTTGCTGGCGGCCGTGATCGAGATGCATCGGCGCAAGCCGGACAAGACGGTGGTCGCCACCCTGCCGCAGCGCTATCGCCAGCTGGCCCGCTACACCACCGCACTGCTGCGCCTGGCGGTGCTGTTCCGCCGCGCGCGCCGCGCCGAGTCGTTGCCGCAAATGCGCCTGGCCGCCAGCAGCAAATCGCTGCGGCTGACCCTGCCGCTGGCCTGGTTCGAGCAGCACCCGCTCAGCGAGGCCGATCTGCAGCAGGAGCAGGCACCGATGACCGAGTTGGGCATCAAACTGGATATCTCCAGCAGCTGAGCACGCCGACAAACCAGGTTCCGCCGCGGCCGCGTATCATGTCCGGACGCCCAGACAGTCTTGATGCCCATGTTGAAATCCCTGCTCGCCACGCTGCTCCTGATCCTGCCGCCGACGTTGGCGGCACAGACCGCCAAACCGGCGCCAACTGCCGCCGCCACGCCACAGCCGCAGGTCGTGCTGCGCACCTCGCAGGGCGACATTACGCTGGAGCTGTACCCGGACAAGGCGCCGAAGAGCGTGGCCAATTTCCTGCAGTACGTGCGTGACGGTTTCTACGGCGGCACCCTGCTGCACCGTGCCATCCCCGGCTACCTGGTGCAGGGCGGCCTGTACACCCGCGACCTGCAGCCCAAGCGCACGCGATCGGCCGTCGCCAGCGAGGCGGACAACGGCCTGTCCAACTTGCGCGGCACCGTCGCCGTCGCCCGTGGCGCCGATCCGAATTCCGGCACCGCGCAATTCTTCTTCAACCTGGTCGACAACCGCCGGCTGGATTTCGTCGGCAACCAGAGCGGACTGACCTGGGGCTATACCGTGTTCGGCAAGGTGACCAAGGGCATGGACGTGGTCGACAAGATCGCCGCGCTGCCCACCCACGCACTCGGCCCGTTCGCCGGTGACGTGCCGAACCCGCTGGTGCTGATCGAAAGCGCGCACGTGATCGGCGAGGAAGCCCCGGCCCCCGCCGCCAGTGCGGAAGCACCGGCCAAGGCCGCGTCGGCGGCCACCAAACCCGCCGCCGCCAAACCGGGCAGGAAAGCCGCCAAACCGGCCAGCAAGGGCTGACCTCGCGATGGCCACCCTGTTCATCGCCGACCTGCACCTGGACCCCAGCCGCCCGCAGATCACCGATCTGTTCGAACGCTACCTGGCCGGCGATGAAGTCCGTCATGCCGCCGCGCTGTACATCCTTGGCGACCTGGTCGAGGCGTGGATCGGCGATGACGATGACGCCGAGCTGCCCGCACGCATCGCCGCCGCCACCCGTGCCGTGCGCGGCGCCGGCGTGCCGGTGTACTTCATGGTCGGCAACCGCGACTTCCTGCTCGGCCAGGCGTTCGCCGAACGCGCCGGCCTGACCCTGCTCGACGACGGCACCGTGCACGACATCCACGGCCACCGCACCCTGCTGATGCACGGCGACGTGCTGTGCACCGACGACGTCGCCTATCAGGCCGTGCGCAAACAGGTGCGCACGCCCGAGTGGCAGGCGCAGATTCTGGCGATGCCGCTGCAGGCGCGCCGCGCATTCGCCGCCAAGGCACGCGAGGACAGCAAGGCGCATACCGGCAGCACGATGGAAAGCATCATGGACGTCAATGCCGACGCCGTGGCCGAAGCCATGCGCAAGGCAGCTGTGACCCGACTGATCCACGGGCATACGCACCGCCCGGCGGTGCACGATTTCCAGCTCGACGGCGCACCGGTGCAGCGGATCGTGCTGGGCGACTGGTACGAGCAGGGGTCGGTGCTGCGGGTGAATGCGGACGGGGTCGAACTGCGCGGGCTGGCAGTGAAATGAAGCATCGCGTGCAGGACAACCGGGGCATGGTGACTGAATGAGTGCATCGCCAGGCCTCCTCGGCGACACGGCGGCTCGCGACTACTCGCACAAGCTGCGGCTGTTCAATGCCTTCGCGGAACCCGAACTTCGCCGGGTCATCGCCGGCCTGGAGCTGCAACCCGGGGCACGTGTCCTCGACGCGGGATGCGGCACCGGCGAGGTGTTGCGCTGGCTCGCCGATGAGGTGGGGCCCGATGGTGCCATCGTCGGCATCGATCTGGCGACGGCACACGCGGCCGCTGCCCACGCGAGCGCCCCGTCGACGGCGCTGGTACTGCAGGCGGATCTGCTGAAGACGCCGCTTCGCAACGAGAGCCTCGATCTGATCTGGTGCATGAACACGATCAACCACCTGCACGATCCGGTCGCCGGAACACGGCTGCTGGCCTCCCTGCTGCGTCCCTCAGGCCGTATCGCGCTGTGCCAAAGCTCGCTGCTGCCCGACATGTACTTTGCCTGGGACGCGCGGCTCGAACGCCTGGTCAACGAGGCGGTACGCCAGTACTACCGCGACCGTTACGGCGTCAGCGAGCGGGATCTGACAGCGGTCCGGGCCATGGTCGGCGTGCTGCGCCAGGCGCAGTTGCGCAACGTTGGCGCGCAAACGTTCGTGATCGAACGCGTCTCCCCTCTTGGAGCGGCGGACGAGGCCTATCTGACCGAGGCCATTTTCCGCAACACCTGGGGAGCGCGGTTGCAGCCGTACCTGTCCAGCGACGACTACGACGAGCTCACGCGCCTTTGCGATCCGCAGCACCCGCAGTTCGCGCTGCGCCGAGCGGATTTCCATTTTCTGCAGACTTTTACGGTGGTGGTTGGGGAGCGGTGAGAAATATCCAAGGACACACGGCAGCGCATGGATTCAAGACGTCTGCTTCTTCGATGGGTAGCACGGCTGCACGGGGTCTGCGTGGGATTGTGAACCCCATCCATGGGGTTCACCCCTGCGCGCTGCGCGCTCCGGGGCCGACCTTCGGTCGTCCAAATTCGTTCCAGACGAATTTGTCGAACCGGTGGGTTCGTCCACCACCTCTCTCCGCCAGATACGCAAAACGCCGCTTCGATGAGGTGCGCGGTGGTGTGGAGTCTGCGCGGGATTGTTCGGCCCATCCATGGGCCTCACCCCTCCGCGCTGCGCGCTACGGGGCCAGCCTGCGGCTGTCCAAAATTGTTCCTGACAATTTTGTCGAACCGTAAGGGTTCGTCCACCACCTCTCTCTGCCAGATACGCAAAACGCCCCTTGCGGGGCGCTTTGCGTATCTGGCGGAGAGAGAGGGATTCGAACCCTCGATAAGGTTTTTGACCCTATACTCCCTTAGCAGGGGAGCCCCTTCGGCCACTCGGGCATCTCTCCGGGGTTTTCTTCGCATTGCTGCGGAGCCGGCAAGGATACCGACCGACGCGGACGAGGTAAAGCCTTAATTCACGCGATCAATGCTCGGCGGAGTCGTCGGGCGTTGCGCTACCGGTATCGTGCTCGCCCTTGATCCGCTGATAGATCTCTTCGCGATGGACGGCCACGGTTTTCGGTGCATTGATGCCGATCCGCACCTGATTGCCTTTCACGCCAAGAACGGTAACGGTCACCTCGTCGCCGATCATCAGGGTTTCACCGACCCTGCGGGTCAGAATCAACATGATTGCTACTCCATAAATGCTGTTGGTCACAGGCCTGTGGATTGACGGTGCCTCACCCCTGAGCGTCCGTCCGTTCACAGTTCGACGATTGATCCGCCGAAGGCCCTACCGCCTTCCCGGCTCACAGCCAAAACACTCCTGAGCGTCCTGACTGGCGACACCACCGTTACCGATGGCGCCGACACTTGGTCGATAGTAACTGAGCCGGATTCTCCTGTGCAATGCGCCCGAATCGTGACAAATGGCGCGTTCAGGTTACTTCGCGCAGCCTACCGGGTCGACACCCAATCAGGCAGTGTGGCCAGGATCGCGGGCAGGTTCGGAACATCGGTTCCGCCGCCTTGGGCCATGTCCGAACGGCCACCACCCTTGCCATCGATTTGCGTGGCGACGTGCGCCACCACATCGCCCGCCTTGATCCGCCCCAGCGCCTTGCCGTGCACGCCGGCGATCAGCGAGACACGGCCGTCGACCGCACCGGCCAGCAGGATCACGCAGTCGCCCAGCTGCTGCTTAAGTTGATCCACACTGTCGCGCAACGACTTCGCGTCGAGCCCTTCCAACCGCGCGGAGACCACCTTGATGCCATGGACGTCCGTGGCGGAACCGGCCAGGTCGGCAGTTGCGGAACCGGCCGCCTTGCTGCGCAGCGATTCCAGTTCGCGCTCGAGCTTCTTCTGGCGGTCGAACAGCTGCCGCAGCTTTTCCACCGCCTCGTCGCCGTTGCTGGAAAGCAGTTGCGAGAATTCGGCCAGGCGACGCTCCTCGTCGGCTACCCAGGCCAGCGCGCCGGCACCGGTGACCGCCTCGATGCGGCGCACGCCGGAAGCCACGCCGGCTTCGCTGACGATCTTGAACAAGCCGATGTCGCCGGTGCGCCCCACATGGGTGCCACCGCACAACTCGGTGGAGAAGTCGCCCATCTTCAGCACGCGCACTTCGTCGCCGTATTTCTCGCCGAACAGCGCCATCGCGCCGAACTCGATCGCCTGGTCGTAGCCCATGTTGTGCACTTCGGCGGCCGCGTTGCGGCGCACCTCGGTATTCACCAGTGCCTCGACCCGGGCGACCTCGTCATGGCTCATCGGCTTGAAGTGTGAAAAGTCGAAACGCAGCCGCTCCGGCGCCACCAGCGAACCCTTCTGCGTGACATGGGTGCCCAGCACCTTGCGCAGCGCCGCGTGCAGCAGGTGGGTGGCCGAATGGTTGAGCACGATCGCCTGACGCCGCGCGGCGTCTACCAGTGCGTCGACCGCGTTGCCGGCGCGCAACGGCTGCGTGCCGTGCCAGCGGCCGGCATGGCCGAAGAACACGCCGCCCATTTTCAGCGTGTCGCCGACCTCGAAGCGGCCGGCGGTGTTGGACAGCGCGCCGGTGTCGCCGACCTGACCGCCGGACTCGGCGTAGAACGGCGTGCGGTCGAGGATCAGCAGACCCTCCTCGCCTTCGCCCAGCTGATCGACCTGCCGGCCGCCGCGTACGATGCCGAGCACCTTGCTGCCTTCACTCTGCAGCGCCTCGTAGCCGAGGAAAACCGTGGGCTTGAGCTGGCTGGCCAGCTCGGCCGGCATCTGCCCCTTGGCCTCGAACTTGCCGGCGGCGCGGGCACGCTCGCGCTGTTCGTTCATCGCCTGCTCGAAACCGGCCATGTCCACCTCGAGGCCGCGCTCGCGCGCGATGTCGGCGGTGAGGTCGACCGGAAAACCGTAGGTGTCGTAGAGGCGGAACGCATCGACGCCGGGAATGGTTTTCCCCGACTTCGCCGCTACCTCATCGAACAGCCGCATGCCGTGCTCCAGCGTCTCGCCGAAACGATGCTCCTCGGTGCGCAACGCGTCCTCGACAAATGCCTGCTTCGCTGCCAGCTCCGGATACGCCTCGCCCATTTCCTCGACCAGCGGCTGCACCATCTTCCAGAAGAAGTCGCCGCGCACGCCGAGCATCCAGCCGTGCCGCAGCGCGCGGCGGATGATCCGGCGCAGCACGTAGCCGCGCCCCTCGTTGGACGGCAGCACGCCGTCGACGATCAGGAACGAGCAGGCGCGGATGTGGTCGGCGATCACGCGCAGCGACTTGTTCGCCAGGTCCTTCGTACCGGTCAGTTCGCCGGCCACGCGGATCAGGTGCGCGAACAGGTCGATCTCGTAGTTCGAATGCTTGTGCTGCAGCACCGCGGCGAGGCGCTCCAGGCCCATGCCGGTATCCACGCACGGCGCCGGCAGTGGACTCAGCGTGCCGTCGGGCGCGCGGTCGAACTGCATGAACACCAGGTTCCAAATCTCGATGTAGCGATCACCGTCCTCGTCCGGCGAACCGGGTGGGCCGCCGGCGACCGCCGCGCCGTGATCGTAGAAGATCTCGGTGCACGGGCCGCACGGGCCGGTGTCGGCCATCTGCCAGAAATTATCGGACGCATACGGCGCGCCCTTGTTGTCGCCGATGCGCACGATGTGCTCGGCCGGCACGCCGATCTGCTTGTTCCAGATGTCGAACGCTTCGTCGTCGGTGTGGTAGACGGTGACCCACAGCTTGTCCGCCGGCAGCTTGAACACGCCGGTGAGCAATTCCCACGCATAGACGATCGCGTCGTGCTTGAAGTAATCGCCGAACGACCAGTTGCCCAGCATCTCGAAGAAGGTGTGGTGGCGCGCGGTGTAGCCCACCGCATCCAGATCGTTGTGCTTGCCGCCGGCGCGCAGGCAGCGCTGCACGTCGGCCGCGCGTACGTAGGACAGCTTCTCGCTGCCCAGGAACACGTTCTTGAACTGCACCATGCCCGAGTTGGTGAACAGCAGGGTCGGGTCGCTGGCCGGCACCAGCGAGCTGGACGGCACGATGGTGTGCCCCTTGGAGCGGAAGTAGTCGAGGAAGGCGGAGCGGATTTCGGAGGTTTTCATGCGGATCAAAGGTGGCAGGCGATAAAGGCCACGCCGCGGCCAGGCCGCCCGACCCGTCAATCCATCATCTGCGGATGATGGATTTCAGGAAATATCGTCGGCTTCGTCCACATCGGCGTGGGTAACACTTCGTACTGTGGCGGCGGCAAAGCCGCGGCGCAAGAGGAATTGCGCCCGCCGGGTGCGTTCGGCGGGGTCCGCCGTGCCCGCGCCACCGTAGCGGCGACGCAACTGGGCGGCGGCCGAAGCAGCCCAATCGACGTCGGCCTCGTCCAGCAGCTCGCGGATGCGCGCATCGGCCAGGCCATGGCTTTTCAGCTCCACGCGCAGGCGCAGCGGGCCGTAGCCCTGGGCGATCCGGCTGCGTAGCAGCACCTCGGCGAAGCGGTCGTCGTCCTGGTAATGCTGCTCACCCAGCCGATCCAGCGCGGCGGCGGCTTCGTCGCCCTCGTAACCGCCCTGGCGCAGTTTGGTTTTCAGTTCCTTGCGCGAGTGCTCGCGGCGCGCCAGCAGGCCCAGCGCCTTGTCGTACGCGCTGCGCTTCGGCCTGGCCGGGTCGTCCTTGCCGGGCGGGCGCTTCATGACCACGCAAACAGACATGGCCCGGGCGAGCCGGGCCATGTCTTCCGCCAGAGACGATCAACGCTCACAAATCAGACTTCCTCGAGCGCCTCTTCCGGCGCGGCCGCGGCGGGCTTGCCGACCGGCACCAGCAACCGCTCGCGCAGCTGCTTGTCGATCTCGTTGGCGATCGCCGGGTTGTCGCGCAGGAACTGGCGCACGTTCTCCTTGCCCTGGCCGATGCGGTCGCCGTTGTAGCTGTACCAGGCGCCGGATTTGTCGATCAGGTTCTGCGCCACGCCCAATTCGATGATCTCGCCTTCGCGCGAGGTGCCTTCGCCGTACAGGATCTCGAACTCGCACTGACGGAACGGCGGCGCCACCTTGTTCTTGACCACCTTGACGCGGGTTTCCGAACCGATGATCTCGTCGCCCTTCTTCACCGCGCCGATGCGGCGGATGTCCAGCCGCACCGAGGCGTAGAACTTCAGCGCGTTGCCGCCGGTGGTGGTCTCGGGGCTGCCGAACATCACGCCGATCTTCATGCGGATCTGGTTGATGAAGATCACCAGGGTGCCGGACTTCTTGATGTTGGCGGTGAGCTTGCGCAGCGCCTGGCTCATCAGGCGGGCGTGCAGGCCGACGTGCGAATCGCCCATCTCGCCCTCGATTTCCGCCTTCGGCGTCAGCGCGGCGACCGAGTCGACCACGACCATGTCCACCGCGCCGGAGCGCACCAGCATGTCGGCGATTTCCAGCGCCTGCTCGCCGGTATCCGGCTGCGACACCAGCAGGTCGTCGACCTTGACGCCGAGCTTTTCCGCGTAGGTCGGATCGAGCGCATGCTCGGCGTCGATGAAGGCGGCGGTGCCGCCGGCACGCTGGCAACTGGCGATCGCCTGCAACGTCATGGTGGTCTTGCCGGACGATTCCGGCCCGTAGATCTCGACCACGCGGCCGCGCGGCAGGCCGCCGACGCCGAGCGCGATATCCAGGCCCAGCGAGCCAGTGGAAACCGTCTCGATGGCTTCGTTGACGCGGTCGCCCATGCGCATGATCGCGCCCTTGCCGAACTGCTTTTCGATCTGGCCGAGGGCGGAGGTGAGCGCCTTGCGCTTGTTGTCATCCATCGTCTGTATTCCGGTTGGGCTGTGAATGGGAGGCATGATGCCCGGATCGAATCTCACCGGCTGCGATCAAGCTGGCGCGATCGCGGATGATCGGCGCTGACACGGCCAGTATCCCACACCGGTCAAGCCGGTCTGGCGGCAGACTGCGCGTCATTCCGTCAGCGTTCTACGCAAACCGATGAGCGCCGCCGCCACGGTCTGCCGGCGCACCGCCTCGCGATCGCCCAAAAAATGGAACAACTGCGCATGGCCGTAGCCGCCACGGCGCTTCCAGCCGATCCAGACCGTGCCGACCGGTTTGTCCGGGGTGCCGCCGGACGGCCCGGCGATGCCGGTCACCGCCACCGCCACGCCGGCGCCAAAGCGTGCCAGCGCGCCGGACACCATCTCCAGCACGGTTTCCTCGCTGACCGCGCCGGTGTGCTCCAGCGTGCGCGGGTTGACCCCGAGCAGTGCCTCTTTCGCCTCGTAGCTGTAGGTCACCACGCCGGCATCGAACCAGGCCGAGCTGCCCGGCAGGTCGGTCAGCGTCTTGGCGATCCAGCCGCCGCTGCAGGACTCGGCCGTCACCAGCATCAGCCGGCAGCGTTGCACCTCGTCGGCCACCTCGCCAGCCAGTACCAGCAACTCGGCATCGGTAGGAACAGACGACAACTCCATGCGAGACTCCCGGACTTGAACGAAACTTTGCGCCACGCGCAGAGGCACCGTTCTACCTGTTCCGCGCGACCACGCCAAGACTTGCATTGCATGAACCAAGACGATCTCACCAAGCACACCCCGTTCATGCGGCAGTACCTGTCGGCCAAGGCCGAGCACCCGGACGTGCTGCTGTTCTTCCGCATGGGCGATTTCTACGAGCTGTTCTACGACGACGCGCGCAAGGCGGCGCGATTGCTCGACATCACCCTGACCCAGCGTGGGCAGTCAGGCGGCGCGCCGATCCCGATGGCCGGCGTGCCGTACCACGCGGTGGAAAACTATCTGGCGCGGCTGGTGCGGCTGGGCGAGTCGGTGGCGATCTGCGAACAGATGGGCGACCCGGCGCTGGCCAAGGGCATCGTCGAACGCAAGGTGGTGCGCATCGTCACCCCCGGCACGGTGACCGACGCGGCGCTGCTGGAGGAACGCCGCGACAACCTGCTGCTGGCGATCGCCGCCGGTGCGCATGGCGCCTATGGGCTGGCCTGGGTCGACCTCAGCAGCGGCCGCTTCCTGCTCAGCGAGGTGCCGAACGCCGAAGCGCTGGCCGCCGAACTGGCGCGACTGCAGCCGGCCGAGACCCTGGTCGGCGAGGACGTGGCATGGCCGAAACTGGTCAGTGCCCTGCCCGGCCTGCGCAAGCGGCCGCCGTGGCACTTCGACGGCGATGCCGCAAAACGCGAACTGAACCGCTTCTTCGGCACCCGCGACCTCGGCGGCTTCGGCGTGGACAAGCTGCCGCTGGCGGTCGCCGCCGCCGGCTGCCTGCTCGGCTACGTCGAGGAAACCCAGAAAAGCGCGCTGCCGCACCTCACCGGCATGGCGGTGGAAAGCGCCGGCGAGACGATCGCGCTGGACGCGGCCACCCGCCGCAACCTGGAACTGGATACCCACCCCAGCGGCCGCACCGAACACACCCTGCTCGGCGTGCTCGACGAGACGGTGACGCCGATGGGCGCGCGAGCGTTGCGCCGCTGGCTGACCCGACCGCTGCGTTCGCGTGAAGTGTTGCGCCAGCGCCACCAGGCGATCGGCACGCTGATCGACAGCCGCCGCTACGACAGCCTGCGCGAACAGCTGCGCGGCATCGGCGACCTCGAACGCATCCTCGCCCGTGTGGCGCTGCGTTCGGCGCGTCCGCGCGATCTCTCCACCCTGCGCGACGGCCTGGCCGCCGCGCCGATGTTGCGCGAACAGATCGCCACGCTGGACAGTCCGCTGCTGCATGCCCTGGTCGAACGCATCGGCGATCACGCCGACAGCGCCGCCCTGCTCGCCCGCGCCGTGATCGAACAGCCGCCAGTATTGCAGCGCGACGGCGGCGTGATCGCCGACGGCTACGACGCCGAACTCGATGAGCTGCGCCGCCTGTCCACTCACGCAGACCAGTACCTGGTCGAGCTGGAGGAACGCGAGAAGGCCGCCAGCGGCATCACCACGCTGAAGGTCGGCTACAACCGCGTGCACGGCTACTACATCGAGATCACCAAGGCGCAGTCGGACAAGGCGCCCACGCATTACACGCGCCGGCAGACGACAAAAAACGCCGAGCGCTACATCACCGAGGAACTGAAAACGTTCGAGGACAAGGTGCTGTCGGCGAAGGAGCGCTCGCTGATGCGCGAACGCGCGTTGTACGAGGCATTGCTCGACACGCTCACCGAGAAACTCGAACCGCTGAAAACCGCCGCCGCCGCGATGGCCGAGCTGGACGTGCTGACCACCCTGGCCGAGCGCGCCGAGGCACTGGACTGGAGCGCACCGCAGCTCACCGACGAACCCGGCATCGCGATCGAGCGCGGCCGCCATCCGGTGGTCGAGAAGGTTCGCGACGAGCCGTTCGAGCCGAACGACCTGAAGCTCGACGACACCCGCCGCATGCTGGTGATCACTGGCCCGAACATGGGCGGCAAGTCCACCTACATGCGCCAGAACGCGCTGATCGTGCTGCTCGCGCACATCGGCAGCTACGTGCCGGCGGCGAGCGCGGTGATCGGCCCGATCGACCGCATCTTCACCCGCATCGGCGCCGGCGACGACCTTTCGCGCGGCCAGTCCACCTTCATGGTGGAAATGAGCGAGACGGCGAACATCCTGCACAACGCCACCGCCGACAGCCTGGTGTTGATGGACGAGGTCGGCCGCGGCACCAGCACTTATGACGGGCTGTCGCTGGCCCGCGCCGCCGCCGTGCACCTGGCGCGCAACAGCCGCGCCTACACGCTGTTCGCCACCCATTATTTCGAGTTGACCGAACTGGCCAACGAGTTCGCCGCGATCGCCAACGTGCACCTGGACGCTGTGGAGTACGGCGAGCAACTGGTGTTCATGCACGCGGTGAAGGACGGCCCGGCGAACCGCAGCTTCGGCCTGCAGGTGGCGGCTCTGGCCGGCCTGCCGAAATCGGTGATCGCCGACGCGAGGCGTACCCTGGCCGAACTCGAGCGCGGCATGCACCAGCATGCCAGCACGCCCGCGCCGGCCGCCGAATCCTCACCGCAGTTGGGCCTGTTCGCTCCGGCACAGCCTTCCGCCGCCGAGCGCGCGCTGGAACAAATCGACCCGGATGCGCTGACCCCGCGCGAAGCGCTGGAAGCGCTGTACCGGCTCAAGTCGCTGGGCTGAGCACCGGGCGGGGCGAGCCACGCGCCCCAGCGGTTCCGCCAGGTGCTGGCGCACCGGCTCGACTTCGCAGAACGCCCGCGGCCCGACTGTCAGCCGATGCCGTGAACCACCTGCAAGGTGGCTTGCGGCATCGCGGCCGCGCCGGCCAGGTGCGGCGTGGCGTCCGCATCGGGCATCGCGATATCGGGAATGTCGGCCAGCTCGTCGGCCGACAATTCCTCGGCCAGTACCGGCAGCGTCTCGACGGATGCCGGTGCCGACGGCAGCCGGCCGTCCAGACGTCCGGAACGCACCAGCTGGCCGATGCGCAGGTATACCTCGTCGCGATCGAAGGGCTTCTGCATGAAGTCATCCGCACCGAAGCGCTGCACGTAGAACTGCTCGGTCGCCTGCGGGTTGCCGCTGATCATCACGATCGGGATACCCCGGGTCAGCGGGTCGTGGCGCAGCGCGCGCAACACTGCAAAGCCGTTCATGCCCGGCATCACGATGTCCAGGAAGATCAGCGCCGGCTGCTCGCTGCGCGCCAGCTCGATCGCATCCTTGCCTTCGGTGGCCTTCAGCACGGCGTAGCCGTCCTGACGCAGCATCTTGCCGAGCACGGCGCAGATGGTGGGCGAATCGTCAACCACCAGCATGCGCGCGCCCAGCGCAGCCTGTGGCTCCACCCGATGTTCGACGGCGGCGTGGTTGCCCAGCAGGCGTTTGAAGAAACCAATGCCATTCATCAGCGCGTGTCCGTCCATGCAAGCCTCCCGGCCCTGTGGGATGGCGCAGCGGCGCCAAGCCCGTGGATTTACATGGATATTCCCGCAGATCCGGCCGGTATTCTGCGATGCACTGCTCAGCGCTGATCCTTGAGCCGCCGCAATTCGCGCCGCACCTGCTTGTCCGGCCGTTTCAGCGGCCCGCTCGCGCCGACCAGCCGATGCTGTTCACGCATCGCTTCGCGCGCGATGCGGCTCGCCTCGGTCTCGCGATACAGCGTCTGCGCCACATTGGCCGGGCCGCGCCGGTCGGACAGCACCAGCAGTTCGACTTCCAGCCGCTCCTCGCCACGGCTGATCTTCAGCCGGTCGCCCACGTGCAGCGTCTTGGCCGGCTTGCAGCCCAAGTCGTTGACATCGACGCGGCCGCCGTCGATCGCCTGCCTGGCCAGGCTGCGTGTCTTGAAGAAACGCGCCGCCCACAGCCATACGTCGGCGCGGGTATCGGTCATCGGGATGGTGGGTGGCTTGTTCATCGCGGGGATTATCGCGTCCCCCGCGAGCGCGGTACTCATGCCTGCCCGGTGGGCGGCACGATCAGGTCCTGCGGGTCCGGCATCGCGATGTCGGGGATCGCCGCGTGTTCGGCGGCGGTGTGTTCGGGTTCTGTCGGCAACGATTCCTCTGCCGTGCGCTGGCGCACCACCAGCCGGCCGCGGCGCGTGAGGTGCTCGATGCGCGCGAATACCTCGCTGCGACCGAACGGCTTCTTCATGAAGTCGTCCGCGCCGAAACGCTGCACGTAGAACTGCTCCGTCGCCTGCAGATTGCCGCTGATCATCACGATCGGGATGTCCCGGGTCAGCAGGTCGTGGCGCAGGGCGCGCAATACCGCGAAGCCGCTCATGCCGGGCATCACGATGTCGAGGAAAACCAGGTCGGGACGTTCCGTGCGCGCGATCTCCAGCGCACTTTCGCCATCGGCCGCCTTCAACACCACGTGACCGTTCTGCGCCAGCATCTTGCCGAGCACGGCGCGGATGGTGGCCGAGTCGTCCACCACCAGGATGCAGGCTTCCTTCGGCTCGCCGCTGCGGGGCACTGCGCGACGCTCGCCATGTTCGCTGCCGAACAGGCGCTTGATCAGTTCGAAACCTGCCATGACACGAGCTCCCCCTGCCCATGAGATTCGGCCGCTAGTCTCGGTGTAGCGCAGGTCGGACGCAAGCTGCGCGGATCAGGCACCCAACAGCCAGTTGCCCAGGGGAATGGTGAGCAGCGACAACACGATGCCGGCGCCGAGCACGGTGTTCGCCAAGGCCGGCTCCAGCCCGTACTCGTCGGCCAGGATCGTCGCCGACACCATCGGCGCCATCGCCGCCTGCAGCACGCCGACGGTGAGCACCAGCCCGTCGACCCCGGCGGCCACGCCTATCGCCCAGCACAGCAACGGCGCCAGCAGCAGCTTCCAGCCCAGCCCCCAACCGGCCGCGCCGAGTTGCCGCTGGCCCGGATGGAACTTGAACTGCAAGCCGACCGAGAACAGCGCCAGCGGCGTCAGCGTGGCGCCGATCGGCGCGAACACGCCATTCAACAGCTCGGGCCAGCCACCGCACAGGCCAACGATGATGCCCACCACCAGTGCGATGAAAGCCGGAAACGTGACGATGCGCCGGACGATCAGGCGCGGCTGCAGCGTGCGCCCCGAATACACCGAAGCCACCACGATGCCGGCCGACGCCAGCACCGGAAACGCGCCGATCTGATCGGCCACCACCGCCAGCGCCAGGCCCGCCTTGCCGTGCAGGGCCTCGATCATCGGATAGCCCATGTACGCCGTATTGCCCAGCCCGCACACCAGGATCAACGCCCCCGTGCGCTGCCGCGACCAGCCCAGCCGCGGCCCGAGCAGGCCGAACAGCAGCCACGCACCGCCGAACGTGAGCCACATCGCCGCCACCGGAAACCACAACTGCGGATCGAACTTCACCTTCGGGATCAGTTCCAGCACCAGCGCCGGCAACGCCACATTGAGCACCCACCAGTTGATGCCCGGCACGATCCCCGCCGGCGGCTTCGCGTAGCGCGCCACCAGGGTGCCGAGGATCAGGCAGACGAACAGCAGCAACATCGCACTCATCGAAGGCGGCACCGCAGGGAAAGTTGGCCATTATAGGGATGGCGCATCGTGCGCCGATGGCGGCCGGACGCGGTGCTTCACCCTTTCGGGGATAATCCACGGCCTGCCCTGCCTGCGGACACCTTGCCATTCCGATGAACGACCCGCTCCACCTTGCCCACGGGCTGGCCGGTGACAACACGCCGCCGGACTGGCCGCCGCTGACCCTCGGCGAGGTCGAGGCGCTGCTGCGCGGCTACCCGGCACTCGGCGCGCCGATCCGCATCGACTGGCACAGCCCACGCCCGCTGTCGGCCGCCTGCCTGGTCGAGACCGAGCACGCCACCGTCTTCGTCAAGCGCCATCACCGCAGCGTGCGCTCGGCCGCCACGCTCGCCGAGGAACATCGCTTCATCGCACACCTGCGCGATCGCGGCATGCCGATCCCGGCGGTGCTGCGCGATGCGCGGGAACGGACCGCGGTGGCGATCGGCGACTGGGTCTACGAGGTGCACGAACGCGCCGCCGGCATCGACCTGTACCGCGAGGCGATCTCGTGGGAGCCGCTGCCGAACCACGCGCACGCGTTCAGCGCCGGCCGCATGTTGGCCACGCTGCACGACGCGGCCGCGGACTACCGCGCGCCCCAGCGCGACACCCACATCCTGGTCGCGCGCTGCGAGCTGATCGCTGCGCCCGATCCCGCCGCCGCGCTGCGCGCGCAACTGCCGCAGCGCCCGGGCCTGGCCGATTACCTGCGCGATCGCGACTGGCCACATGACTTCGCCGAACTGCTCGCTCCCTGGCACGCTGCCGCCCAGCCACAGTTGGCGCAGCAGGCGCGGCTGTGGACGCACGGCGACTGGCACGTCTCCAACCTGTGCTGGAGCGACGGCGGCAGCGCGCGGATCAGCGCCGTACTCGATTTCGGCCTCGCCGCCGCCAACTTCGCGCTGTTCGACTTGGCCACCGCGATCGAGCGCAACGCGATCGCCTGGCTCGCGCTCGACACCGGCCTTGATGCCGCCCACCCCGACATCGCCCGCGCGCTGATCGAGGGCTATCGCCGGCAACGTCCGCTGGATGCGGCCGACCTGGACCTGCTGGCGGACCTGCTGCCGCTGGTGCACGTGGATTTCGCGTTGTCCGAAGTCGAGTACTACCACGCCATCACGTACTCGCGCGCGAACGCCGACGTGGCCTACGACACCTTCCTGCGCGGCCACGCCGCGTGGTTCCGCACGCCGGCCGGCCAGGCCATGCTGCAGGCCATCCGCGAGCCCGGCTGACCCCGTCGCGGCGATTCGTGGTTCAATAGACGTTCTTGAAGCGGGGGTGCCCGGCGTTGCCGGGCTGAGAGAGTCCCTTGGAACCTGACCCGGTTAGTACCGGCGTAGGGAGCTTGCAGATCCGGCATGTCCTCGCGACAGCCGGATCGCCGTCGCTTCGTCCGTACCCCCTTGACGACGACGATGACGATGCCTCTCTCCCGCACTCCCCTGATCCTCGCCCTGCTCGCGGCGATGGCGCCCGTCCATGCCGGCGACACCGCCGACAAACCGCAAACCACGCGGCTGGCGCCGGTGCACGTACAGGCCGACAGCGCCAAGGGTTACCACGCCGACAACTCGCAGCTGGACACCTTCGGCAGCTTCGGCAACGCACCGCTGCAGGACACGCCCGCTGCGATCACGGTGATCACCCGCGACCAGATCGACGACCGCCAGCCGCGCACGCTGAGCGAACTGGCGCGCGCCGACGCCGCGCTGGGCGACAGCTACGCGCCGGTCGGCTACTACCAGGACATCGCGATCCGCGGTTATGCGCTGGATCCGGCCACCGGCTTCCGGTTCAACGAAATGAGCATGGCCGGCGAACAGCTGCAGCCGCTGGAAGACAAGCAGCGCGTGGAAATCCTCAAGGGCCTCGGCGGCCTCGAAGCCGGCGTGGTCGCGCCGGGCGGACTGATCAACTACGTCAGCAAACGCCCCGCCGACGTGCGCACCGCCACCGTCGGCACCGACTCGCACGGTTCGCGTTACCTCGCGATGGACGTGGGCGGCTGGCTGACGCCCGCCTTCGGCGTGCGCGTGAATGCCGCCCACGAGGACATGAACTCCGATGTGCGACACACCGATGGCCGCCGCACGTTCCTCTCGCTGGCTGCCGACTGGAAGATCAGCTCGAACGCCACGCTGCGGCTGGACACCAATTACCAGACCAGCGGACAGCGCTCGGTCTCCGGCTACCAGCTGCTCGGCGGCAGCATGATTCCGGCGCATCCCAGCCGCACCCGCATGCTCGGCTTCCAGCCGTGGCAGCAGCCGGTCGGCATCGACGCCAGCAACAGCACGCTGCGCTTCGACTACCGCGTCAACGACGCCTGGAGCGTGCAGCTCTCGGCCGGCCACAGCCACGTGGTGATCGACGACAACGTGGCGTTCGCCTACGGCTGCTTCTACTCGTCCGACTGCGCCAGCGGCGCCACGCCGGGCTGGTTCTTCGCGCCGAACGGCGACTACGACATCTACGACTACCGCAGCCCCGACGACACCCGCGTCAACGACGAGGCGCGCGCGGTGCTGAAGGGCGCGTTCGACACCGGCGCGCTCAGCCATGAGGTCAGCGTCGGCACCAGCGCGTTCCGCCGCAGCATCGACCGCCGCCCCTATGTCTACGACTACGTCGGCACCGGCAACATCGACCAGGTGGATCCACCGGTGTTCGCGCCGTCGCCGAACCAGCCGGGCGCGTCGGCACGCCGGCTGACGAGTTGGCAGCATTCGGTGTTCGCGCTGGACCGCGTGCATCTCGGACCGCAGTGGCAGGTGCTGCTCGGCGGCCGCTTCGTGCGCCTGCACGAGCGCGCCTACGACGACACCGGCGCCCCCGAACGCGACACCCGCCTCAGCAAGGCGCTGCCGCAGGCCGCCGTGCTGTGGCAGCCCACCACGCACTTGACCACCTACGTCAGCTACAGCGAAAGCCTGTCGCTGGGCAACGAAGCGCCGTACTGGACCTCGAACGGCGGCACCACGCTGGCCCCGCTGCTGGCGCGCCAGACCGAGGCCGGCGTGAAGTACGCCTGGAGCGACGCGTTGAGCCTTTCGGCCGCGCTGTACCGCCTCCGCCAGCCGTACCAGTTCGCCCGGCCGGACAGCACCGCCGAAGGCTTCACCTTCGTGCAGCAGGGCAACGAGGTGCACAGCGGCCTGGAATTCAACGCCGCCGGCCAGGTCACCGACAACCTGCGCCTCACCGCCAGCCTCAACCTGATCCGGGCGCGCGCCGAGAGCACCGGCGCCCCGACCTACGAAGGCCACCAGGTGGTCAACGTGCCGCGCCTGCGCAGTGCGTTGTATGTCGACTATCGCCTGCCGTTCGCGCCCCGGCTCGGCCTGCTCGGCGGCTGGCGCTACGCCAGTCCCAACGTGGCCACGCCGAACGGTCTGACCCGCGTGCCGGCGTACAACGTATTCGATGCCGGCCTGCGTTACGCCAGCCAGTGGAACGGCCATGCGCTGACCTGGCGGCTCAGCGTCGACAACGTGTTCAACCGTTTCTACTGGCGCGACACCGGCAGCTCCGGCGGCGACAGCTACCTGTTCCCGGGCGCGCCGCGGCTGGCCCGGCTCTCGCTGACTGTCGCGTTCTGAGATGACCTGGGTCGAACTCATCGCGGCGCTGGTCAGCGCCTGGGGCGTCTGGCTCACCACCCGCCGGCGCCCGTGGTGCTGGCCGGTGGGGCTGATCTCGGTGCTGGTCTACGCGTGGGTGTTCGTCCACGCGAAGCTCTACTCCGATGCGCTGCTGCAGTTGGCGTTCGCGGTACTGATCGGCTACGGCTGGTACCGCTGGCTGCAGCACATGGGCGAGGACGGCCTCGTCGAAGTGGCCGCGCTGCCGCGACGGCAGGCGATCGTGCACCTGGCGATCGGCAGCCTCGGCGCGCTGGCGCTGGGCGCGTTCATGCACTACCGCACCGACGCCGCCCTGCCCTGGCTGGACGCGGCACTCACCGCCTTCAGCCTGGTCGCGCAGTGGTGGCAAGCCAAGCGGCACGTCGCCGCGTGGTGGCTGTGGATCGTGGTGGACGTGATCTACGTGGGCGAATACGTCTACAAGCACCTGCTGATCACGTCGGTGCTGTATGTGGGGTTCGTGGCACTGGCAGTGATCGGCCTGCGCGCATGGCGGCGCGTGGACAAGGCACCCACGTCAGCTCTCCCCATCCCACCTCGCTGAAGCCCGCTGTAGCGCGACATCGCTCTCGGAAGCCCTCCTCTCGGCGCCCGCCAAGCCGGGGCGATCAGAGCTTGCTGTGCTCCACCTGGCGCTCGCGCTGCATCAGCGTCCATTCGGCGTGTTCGGTGAGCGCCGCGTCGCCGAGCGAAAGCAGGATCTGCCGCTGAAGCACGGGATCGTGCGTGCGGTCCAACGCCGCGCGTGCGCTGGCGAAGATGCGCTGCATGAAGCGGTACTGCCTGATCAACTCCTTGTCGGCCTTGCGGTAGGCGTAAGCCTCGCGCACGGCGGCGATGATCGACAGCACCGCCATGATCATCACCAGCGTGGTCTTGGTTTCCTGCGACAGCTTGAGCACGAATGCGGCGAGGAACACGCTGATCGCCACGCCGCCCCACAGGCTGAGCGAGCCGACCGCTTCGGTCACGTGGTGCAGGCCGGTGCGCTCGATGGTCTTGCGCTCGTAGTAATGCAGCTGCCCGGACTTCCCCGACTCCCCCACCCACTCCGCAATGACGTCCGCCAGCGCGGTCGGCGGAGACGCCGCCACACCGGTCGCCGCGTCGAGACCGGCGGCGCGCATGACGTTGCGGATCCAGCCCAACTCGATGTTCTGCCTCTGCAGGAAGTTGTCATGCGCGAACTCGTGGTCGGCGTTCGCTGAGATGCCCGCCCGCCGCCAGTACGACTGGATCCGCAGGCCCTCCGCCAGCGCGCGGTAATCCAGGTACTTGCGGTGCCAGCCGCGATACCGGGCCAGCGCCGCCACTGCACCACCGCTGGCGAACAGGCACAGGAACAGGTAGATCAGGAAGTTCTGCGCAGGCATGTGCGCATAGAACGTGAAGGCGATGCCCATCAAGGCCGCCAGCGTGTAAGTCAGGCGCATGGCCAGCAGTACCCGCCGCTGGAAGTGCATCGCCAGCCAGTCGGCGGCATGGAACAGCCGATCGATCGCCGCAGTGTCGCGCGTTCCGGCGGCCGTTTGCGCGGGCGCGGCCGCCGCGATCGCGTCGGCGTATTTGTCGCATTCGCGATTAAACTCGACCATGCGCGCGAACATCAGCCGGAAATCCGCCGGCAGACTGTCGGCGGCGGAAACCGTGTCGGCGGTACGCCACAACACCTGCAAGGGCAGCAGCCCGGCCGCCGGCGCGCCATCGGGTCCGTCGCGCGAACAGACGATGTGGTAGAGCAGGCTCTCGTCGCCACCGCCCAGCACGTGGCGCGTATCCCGGCGACGGTCGATCAGGCCCGGCATGCTGCCGCTCAGGTGGTATTTCACGATCTGCGCGGTGCCGCCGAGCCGGCCCGATTCCTTGCCGTCCCAGATCGCCAGCAGGATATGGCAGTGGCTGGCGATATATACGCCGGCTTTGGCGTATTGACGATCGCGCGCGAGGCCCGGCGTGCCGAGCTCAAGCAGCGACTGCTCCTTCGGCAGCGGCAGCTGCACGATCTCGGCCTGAGCGCACAGCGCGTCGAAACTGGCGCGCACCGTCGGGTCGGCAAAGTCGTCCACGTACAGTTCCCGCGGCAACGGCAACGGCGCGACCAGGCGCGCACCGGCGGCCAGCGCCTCGTGCGCCACCAACTGGTCGCCGCCCTCCGCCAACGCAGACAGCACCACCAGCGGCAGCGCGGGGAAATCGCGCCGGAGTTGCGCCAGGAAATCCCGCACGCGCTGCCGGATCGGCTCGACTTCGTCGGCGGGGATATTGCGATGGCTGGTGACGCCGATGACCAGTGGAGTCATGTGGCTTCCTGGCGATGAATGGTCACGATGGACGGGTCACGCACAGCTTCACAAACCCATGCTCCGGAGAAAGCCATGCGGCTGCTTTCTCACGAAACCGCACGAATTCTGCTGGATGCCTGGAGTGGTGTTGGCGCCGACGCGCCCTACCTGTTTTTTATCATCGGTTCGGTGGCTTGATTCGGAGTTGGCGTTCTTGTCAGCTCGGATTCCAGATCGGGTTCGCTGTTTGCCCCGTCATTCTCGTTTTCGACTGGTAGAGGCGCAGCCGTGGTGCTCTGATTTTCAGTATTGGTCTTTGACATGACGGTCTCCAGAGTGGTTGAAGTAAATGGGTGCTAGCCGTGTCTGCGATGCCGCGTTGAACATCAATGGTCTTCAGTACAACGAATCGGGTTTCCTTGTTATCCGCTCATGGCGCACCTCCTTGGGTTCGATGGCTGATCTGGGTGTAAGCAGGTATCAACGATTTTTGATCGTCGGATCCGTGGTCTGCTCCGTGATGGATGTCTTCTTCGACTGATAGGTCACATTGCCGATCGTGGCGCTCAGCTGATAGATCCAGTCTCCCGCCGTGCTGGCGCTGTTGTTGAGGTCGCTCATGGTTATTTCGTTGCCGTTCGGACTCAGCGTTGGGGGGCCGAAGATGCCGGCAGGTGGCGGCGTGCCGACCCAGGCGAAACCAGGTTCCGGATCACTTTGCGCATCGAACGATCCCGAGGCTGCGTTGCCGGTCAGTTGCCAGGTGATGGTTTGCGCGCTGGGGCTACGGCTGACGTGGTTCGCACCGTTACTCTGATCGATATCGAGACACGGCGGGGTCGTGCTCGTGTCGAGCGTGACATGGAGGTTGTTCGGCATGATGGATTCCTTGGTGATGAGGGTTTGATCCGATACCGCACTTGCCGGTGTTGCCTGTCCCCTGTTCGTTGCGCCCGGCCTTACTGGCGGGCGCTGGTGTCGGTTGCCGCCAGCAGTTTCTGCTGGAAGGCCGCATTGACCGGATAGTCGATCCGCTCGCGCCGCAGCATGGCCAGCAGCGCCGCATCGCGGTAGCCGCTGCTCCACAGTTGCCGGATCACAACCTGCGCCTCGGCTTTCATGCCCAGCGCCAGCAGCGCCTCGACCTGCAACGCCAGCAGACGCGGATCGTCGCCGCCGCTTTTCACCGCCTGCATGGCGTTCAAGGCGTCGTTGCGAAGTTGCCGGGTGGCCCGCGCCTCATCGGATACCGCCGCGAGCAAAAGCTGCGCCCCCGCCGTCGCCAGCAGAGTGGCGCGGTCGTCGGGCTGCCTGGCGAGCAACGGGGCGAGGATGGCCAGCGCCGCCTGCGCCTGCCTGCGCGCTGCGTCTGTCTGGCCGGACGCCTGCGATTGCGCAGCCTGCTCAAGCTGCGCCTCGGCGAACTCGCGCTGCCGGCCGACGTTCGCCGGATCCTGTTTCGTCAAGGCAAGGAAAATGGCCAGCGACTGCGCATTCAGCGCCTGAGCCGCGGGCAGATCACCGCTCAGGCGCCGCAGCCGGCCCGTTTGCGAGGCATACAGTGCCAGATCATCCTGGAAGCTGGTGTTGTTCGGATCAACCTTCGTCAATTGCGTGGCGATGTCGACAGCCTGCTGCAGGTCGCGCATGCCCGTGTCGATGTCGCCGGTCAGGGCCAGCGTGCGCCCCAGAATGGCGCGAACGGTAAGCATGTTCTCGCGCTGGTCGTTGTTCTGCGGATCGCGTGCGGAAAGCGTGGTCTCGATTGCGTCATCGGCGGTGTATTCGGCGATGGCCGTCGCAAGGTCGCCGCGCATCAGGGCCAGCTTGCCAAGATTGTTGTGTGCAACACCCAATTTCACCGCCCACTCGGTCTTGTCGGGCTTGGCCGCCACCAGCTTCTGGGACAGCGTCAGCATGCGGCGGTATGGGACGATTGCCTCGTCCAGCCGGCCGCGTGCTTCGAGCACATGACCGATATTGTTGTCGATCATTGCCAGCTCAAATTGCAACGGCAGATTGTCCGCGGCATCCGGCTTGGCCCGCTGCAGAACGGTTTGAGCTGATTCAAAACTCCGTTGCGCAGCGTCGAGCTGCCCCTGATACCAGTGGGTCATGCCAACGAAGGCCAGGACCTGCGCATACGCGAGCTGTCGCGTGGTGTCGGCGGGAGCCTTCTCGGCCAGCGTGGCCGCAAGCTTCGCGGCCGCCTGATACGACGCCATCGCCGCCGGCAGATGCCCCTGATCCAGCCGCACGCTGCCGATCTTCTCCAGCGCCTTGGCACGCTGCGCCAGCGCTGCGTCGGTGACGTCGGCGGTCGGCAGCGACTGGAAATAATTCATCGCCTGGTCGTCGACGGCTTCCAGGATGTCCAGGCGCGACACTTGCCGAAGCTTGTCGTTGAGATCGCCGAGCATGAAGCCGACCAGATCCTCGGCCTGCTTCTGCCGGCGCTCGGCGGCTTGGCTGGCGACCACGGCGGCGTGGCGGGCGATCATGGCGGTGATCGCCAGGGCGGTGGTCGCCGCCATCACGATCAGCGCCAGCGTGGCCAGCGCCGCCATGCGCCGGGCGCGTCGCTGCAATTCGCGCCGCTTCAGCGCGTCGAAGCCGAGGTCGAGCATGCCGGCGATCAGCTTCAGCTTGGCGTTGGCCTTGCCGTCCTTGCCTGCGCGCGCGTCGGCGGCGATCGGCTCGGTGCGCTCGTGGCTCAACGCACCGTCAGCGCCGAGCTGATGACGCAGCGCCGGCGCGAAACATTCCTCGGCGGCGCGGCCGGGCAGTTCGCTGGCGCCGGGTTCGCCCTCGACGATCAGGCAGAAGATGCGCTCGCTGCGGCCGAGTCGCTTGAACGCCAGCACTTCCTCGTTGACCCAGTGCGAGGTCGCCGAGGGCGGCGAGCAGATCACCAGCAGGTTGGCCGATTGCGCCAATGCCTCGTTGACCTTGCGGCCGAGGTCGGTGGCGCTGGCCAGCTCGTCGCGGTCGCGGAAGATCGGCGCGAGGCGGGCGGGGATCTCGCCGAACGCCGTCGCCTGGCCGACCAGGCGCTTCGGAACCGCGTAGGTTTCCAGCGCCCGATGCAGCCAGCCCGCCCAGGCCTTGTCCCGGTGGCTGTAGCTGATGAAGGCGCGGTACCGGAATACCGGCACCGCGGAAGCTTGCGTCATGACGCATTGGCTCCCGCACGAGGTGACGCATTCCCTTGCCGGGAAGTCCCCATTCACTCGACCTGACCCCGGTCACCGGCCGGTCTGGAGACTCCGGCAGGCACCCGTGACGCGGGACAATAGCACCGGAAATGTGACGCAAGTCTCATTTTTGAAGGCTTGGAGGCGATTTCGGGGCTTGGAACAGCGCCATCGCCCTCCCGCGCGCCGGCAGGCAAACCGCCCGATTCCGCTGGTCAAACCGCCAGGCCGCATGCCCGGCGGCTTTCCGTTCCGGATCCATGTGGTGCAGGCGACACCGGCCGGAGGCAGAATGTGACCACCATGAAAAGCCTGACAATGGGAATCCGCTTCTCGGCTGCCGCCATGCTGCTGGCCGCGGCACCGATCGCCGCCGGCCAGAACATCTACAAGTGCACGCAGGGCGGGCAAGTCGCCTACACCGACCACCCTTGCCCGGGCGGCAACGGTGAGCTGCTGCACCAGGCCGACGATACCGAAGTCATCGATCGCTACCTGCGCCTGGGTCAGGACGAACTGGCAAAGCGCTACGCGGATTCGCGCCATCTCGAAACGCTTTACCAGCAGCGCCTCGACGCCCGCCAGCAGGCGCTGGACGACAAGGCCCAGCGCCAGGCCGATGAAGCCTACGCGGCACAGCAGCGCGCCGAGGACGCGCAGCAGCAGGCGCTGGCCGACCAAGCCGCGGAGCGCGACCGGCTGCAGGCCGAGAACGCGGCGCTGCGCCAGCAGAACGATGCCTACCAGGATCAGCTGAAACAGCCGGTCTACAACGCGCCGCCCGTCTATTGGGGTGCCCCGCCGTACCGGCGCGGCCATCGCGACCACGACGGCGACCACCGCCCGCCGCCGTCGGACAAACCGGTCTTCCACCCGTGCAAGCAGCTGGCCGGCGGCCGCACGCAGTGCTGACAGGCCTGGCCGACGGATCAAGGCCACCGGGGAAAGTCAGGGCAACGCTGGAATCGCCAGACTGCGTTCCGCATCACCCGTAGCGCCGGTGCGCAGGCTGGGCGGCAGGTGCCCAACGTCGCCCACCGAAATCACCTTGTAACGGCCGTCCGGCTCGACCAGGATCCTGGTGATGCTGGCGTTGCCCACCGACATCTCCAGCCACGCCCGGCTGTCCACGCCCAGTGCGCGCACGACCATGTTGCGGATCACGTTGCCGTGGCAAACCATCAGCTCGGTCCGCGCATGCCCCGTCGCCGGCCTGAAATAGCGGGCGAACAGGCGATCCAGCTGCTGCTTGCACGCAGCCAGGTCGGCCGGCTTCTCGTCCGCGACGGCCTCGGTACGCCGCGTCGGCGGCGTGCATTCGGCAAGGTCGTCCACCACCTCGAAGCGGCTTCCGGGAACATCGGCGGCGATGATGGCCGCCGTGTCTCTCGCACGCTGCACCGGACTGACGTACATCGCGTCGAAACGCCCAGGCAGGCCCGCTAGGCGCGCCCCCACCAGACGCGCCTGCGCCACGCCGAGCGGCGTCAGGTGCGGGCCCAGCTTCTGGTCGGCCTTCGCGTCGGGCAGGTAGTAGCCGTGGCGCACCAGCACGATGGTGCGCGTCGCCGGTGCCTCGGCAGCGCACAGCGGCGCCGTCAGCAACAGGCAGGAAAGCATCAACGAAAGGCGGGGCAGCATGGCGTGTCTCGACGCGGGATCGTGCCTGGAGTATCCAACGGCGACGCGCCGCGGACCAACCGTTCCGCCGCGGCGCGACCCGCCCCGGCCCCGCGCCTCACTTGAACCGATGGATGAAACCGACCTTGAAGCCGCCGGGCAGCCAGCTGATGATCAGTGGCGAATCCCGGTGCGCCGCCCACAGGCCGACCCCGGTGCCGAGCGCCGCACCGACCAGCACGTCGCTCTGCCAATGGCCCCGGGTCTTCACCCGCGCCACCGCGTCGTAGGCCGGCAGCAGGGCCAGCGCATACACCGCCGGGTGGTCGCGGCCGTAGGTGACGATGAACGGCGTGACCGCCGCCGATATCGCCGCCACTTCCCCGCTGGGAAAACTCTGCGCGTGGCTGCCGGCGAAGAAGCGGTCGGGATTGTCGGTCTGTGAGGGTCGCTCGCGCCGGAACGTGTATTTCATCGCCTCGGCACCGACGCTGGAAATCACCATGGCATCCACCGAGCGCCAGAACGTGTCGCCCAGCTGGTCGTTGTCGCCAAAGACCAGGGCGCCGCCGACGACCGCGGTGACCGTGCCGTACATCAGCGCATTCTGGTTGGAGCGTTTCCAGATGCCGCTGTTGTCGTAGTGGATGCGGTGGTCGATGCCGAGCGGGCCGCCGCCCGCATGGGCAGCGCCCGAAACCAGGATGGCGGCGGCGCATAGCCAGACTCGCAATGCAGGCATCTCACAGCTCCCGCATGACAGGCAGCGCCTGCCTTCCGGCCCGGACGCTACGCGGCCCAGCTTTCGGTTTGCTTACGCGATCGGCCCGGAAAGGCCGTCGAAGCGCGCGCGAAAAAAGCGCACTCTGGGCCACCTTGGCCGGACCCGGATGCCGGGACGAACGGGAACCTCATGGAAAGTGCGGACGCGATCATCGTCGGCGCGGGCCCCGCAGGCCTTGCCTGCGCCGCGTGCATGCGCCAGCGCGGCCTCGACGTGGTGATCCTGGAGAAGGCCGGCGCGGTCGCTTCCGTGTGGCGGCGCCACTACGACCGGCTGCACCTGCACACGGACCGTGGCCACTCCGGCCTGCCCGGCATGCCGATGCCGCGCAGCTGGCCCAGGTACCCGTCGCGTGCCCAGGTCGTCGACTATCTGGAAAGCTACGCGGCGCAGTTCGACCTGCAACCGGTTTTCCACTGCGCGGTGCACACGGTCCGTCGCGATGGTTCCGCGTGGCGCGTGGAAACGGCGCGGGGCGAGTTCACCGCGCCGGTGGTGGTGATCGCAACCGGCTGGGCCGATTTCCCGCACCGTCCGAGTTGGCCGGGGGCGGATGCCTATCAAGGCCTGCTCGTCCACAGCAGCGACTATCGCAACCCGGCGGCCTGCGCGAGCAAGCGGGTGCTGGTGGTGGGCTTCGGCAACTCGGGTGGCGAGATTGCGCTGGATCTGGCGCAAGCCGGGGTCGACGTGACCCTGGCCGTGCGCGGCCCGGTGCAGATCCTGCCGCGCGAGCTGCTGGGCATTCCGATCCTGACCTGGGCGATCGCGCAGGCGCGCCTGCCCGCGCGCGTGGCCGACTTCATCAACGCGCCGGCGATCCGGCTCGCCATCGGCCCGGTCAGGAAGCTCGGCTTGACGATCGCCCGCAAGGGGCCGCGCCGCATGATCGAAGAAGACCGCCGCATCCCCTTGCTCGACGTGGGCACGCTGGCCCGGATCCGCGACGGCGCGATCAAGGTGCGCGGCGGCATCGAACGCTTCACCCGCGATGGTGTGGTGTTTGCGCAGTCGCCAACCGAACCGTTCGGTGCCGTCATTCTCGCCACCGGCTTCCACCCCGACCTGCGCCCGCTGCTGCCCGAGGTGCATGGCGTCCTCGACGACCACGGCATGCCGCTGGCGAGCGGCCGGGCAACGCCCGAACCGGGGCTGTTCTTCTGCGGCCTGATCGCCTCGCCCACCGGACAGTTGCGCGAGATCGGCATCGAAGCCCGGCGCATCGCCGGCCTGGCAGCGGCTTGCCAGAGGTAACCGCGGCCACCCTTCCGGTCGACACGGCTACACCCCCGCGATAACAGTCGGCATACCGGAGAGATGCCACAATGCACCGGAGTCTCCGCGTGATTCCGCGATGCTCCAAGGAGGTCACCATGAAACGGTTCCAAACCACCCTGCTTTTCGGAATGCTGTCGCTCGCGGCAAGCGCGGCCCTGGCTTCCTCGGGCTCGCTCAACGAATTCCGGCCCAAGGTCATGCCGGTGCTGGTGCAGGTGAACGCCCACGGCAAGGTCACCGACGCCTCGCCTGCAATAGAACTTTCGCCGCGGCTGCGCCGACTGCTGCTGCAGAATCTGAATGAAATGATCGTCAGGCCGGCGACCGACCACGGACGCCCCGTGTCCAGCCAGTTCGTCGCCAACATGGCCCTGCGCACGACACCTCGCACCGAAGGCAGCTACGACGCCCAGTTTGTCTTCGTATCAAGCTCGCCGGTGCCTTCGGGCTCCTGGTACTGGGTCCATATCGACGGTCATCGGCTGGCGCTGGCGAGCAGGGATTCCTTCAATCGCGGGGCACGGATCCGATTCAACGACGACCGGAGAATGGACCGGTCCTCGAACCCCATGAACTACCGGTCCGCACCGACCCCGTCCATTCAGAACGCCACCCGCAGCGCACCCAGCCCCGCACCTGCACGCGTGCCCGGACAGGGCGGGTAATCCGACCAGGAAGAAGACCGCCCGCTTTCAGGTGGCACTTGGCAACACACAGCAGAAGGCCCGCTGCATGCGACGGGCCTTTTTGCTGGAAGCGGAACGGGCGGCGAGTTGCGGGCACCGGCATTCGCTACGACGAGCGCCCCGCGCAGAACATGATGGCCGTACCAATCGGCCCGCGCACGCAACGACGGGTGAGCGCGACCGCTCGCCCGGAAGCGCATGGGCACCCGAACATCCGTGCGGCCTGCTGCAGCCTGTCTGCATACGCGGCCAGTTTTCCGGTGGCGCGATACCTGCTTTGGAATTCGAGCGCGAGGGCGAGCGAGCTCCAGCCACAACCCTCTGAACCTCACTCGCAAGGCTTTTGGCTCGGCGCGCGAAGTGCAAAGGCTCCGCTGCAAGCTTCAAACTTCCAGGCGCAAGGGTGTCGGGCTCGGTAGGCCAAACCTCGAAACACCGACCGCAAACCTTTTTGCTGCACGCGCGACGCGCTGGGCATCGTGCGCAAGCCTTTGAACGCCGCACGCGAGGCCCAAAGGCGTGAAATGGCGAGGTTCGGAACCGCGACCGCAAGGCTCACAACCTTGCATGCCATGCCGACCACCTCCGACCGCAGGGCTATCACCGTCGCGCGCAAGGCTTTGAGCTTTGCGCTTCGGAGTTTCTGGCTTGCACGCTAGGGTTCAAACCGTTGCCGACGGATCCTCGGGCGCGGCCGCCGGTTTTCCCACACGGAAGTTTGCAGTACGGTGGCCGGGCCAAGGAGCACTCAGGGGGAGTGAAATGGCGAAACGCACGAAAGGCGGCTTCGAACAGATCGCGGCCATGCCGTGGTGGCTCGGCATCCTGATCGGACTGATCGGCTATGTCGCGATACGTCACGGCATCGGCTGGTACCTCGCGTCGTTCGACAACCCGGTGCTGCACGGCTTGGGTAACGTAGCCACCTCCGGCATCTACGCCCCACTCGCCTGGATGCTGCTGATCGGCTGCTGGCTCGCCGCCCTCGCCTCCTTCCTCGGTCGCGGCCGCCGCCGGCAGTTGCTCGACAACCAGACCGGCATCGACAGCCTGCGCCAGATGAACTGGCGCCAGTTCGAGCAACTGACCGGCGAAGCCTTCCACCGCCAGGGCTACGCCATCGAAGAAACCGGCCTCGGCGGCGCCGACGGCGGTATCGACCTGATCCTGCACAAGAACAGCCAGACCACGCTGGTGCAATGCAAGCAGTGGCAGAACCGGCAAGTCGGCGTCAAAGTCGTGCGAGAAATGTACGGCCTGCTCGTGCACCACCAGGCCGCCGCCGTGAAGATCGTGGCGCTCGGCGACTACACCCCCGACGCCCACCGCTTCGCCCAAGGCAAACCCATCGAGCTGATCCACGGCGGCGAGCTGATCGCCACGGTGCGCAAGCTGCAAACTGGCAAGGCCCGCGCCACGCATCCGCTGGATACGCCGCTGGCGTTTGGCGGAAGCATTGCCGCCAGCCTGCTCCTGATTGCGGGACTGTCACCTTCTACAGCTAGCACATCACAGGCGCGACCGATCCCCGTGCCTCCCGCCGCTTTCCAGTCCGCATTGAGACCAGAACCACCGTCGATCCCGCATCGCTACACAGCATCGACACCACGCGCCCAGTCAGTGATCTATGCGAGCGATTCGCAGGACGACGCGGAGTTGCGCGAGTGGAAGAAGAGGAACGCCGAGGCGATGAAGATTCTGGAGAAGACGACGAAGGAGATGCCGCTGCACTGATGTGGGCTCATGCCGCGAGATCTAGAAACATGTCTCTGACCCCAGAATGCTGAAGGTAGGCAGCCCTAAATTATCAACTGAAAGACCACTACCTTCATTCGTTCGGCATGTAAACATTCAAATTGACGTTTTAAATCCTAAGCGAGATTACGATGAATTTAGTCCAAGGAATCGAAGGCGTTTATGCATTTCGCAAAAGCCTTCTCATCTTCGCTTTCACGGGCCGCACAGGGAGCGGCTGTTCGACCGCAGCACAACAAATTGCAAAGCCGTTTCATGAGATACCTCTATCCGCAGACGGCGAGAGTAGTGCGGAACAACGAAAGATTGGTATAGCTAAGGATTTCGCTAGGGCAAATTGGGTGCCATTTAAAACGGTTTCCGTATCCTCTGTAATATCCTCGTTTTTATTTGAGAACGATTGGACCTCAATAAGTGGTTTGCTTGAGGAGCAAAAAACGCCACCAACCCTCCGCGACAAAGTCAAGAGAATTTACGAAAATGTTAGAAAAAACGATCTATTCGAGCATTTTTCCGCTGAACTAATCAACGGGGATAAAACTCCATCATCTCCGAGTCTTTGGAATTTCTTCGTCTCAACCATTGACCCAGCAAGCGCATCGCTACGCGCCGCACTCGAACACCATTTTCAGCCATTTTTTCAAACGATTGGAGATAACATTAGGATTTCCGGCCGAGCAATAACCAAAGGAACATCAACTAAAACGGAGCCATATGCTTTAATGAAAGCAGTGGAAAGGTTGATAATTCTGGCAAAGACCCACGATGAGGTGTTGCAACAGCCGAGCACCTGCATTTCAATTGATGCCATCAGAAATCCTCTTGAACTGATTTACCTTAGGGATCGCTTCTCATCGATCTATGTGATTGCCATAACTGCGGACGATAAGGAACGCCGAGACAGGCTTGTAGAATTGGGACTCCGCAAAACCGAAATAGCCCAACTGGACAGGAGAGAATACGATCGCGATACGAAGCATCTGTCATCGATTCATTCCTTTGTTGCGCAAAATCTCATGGATTGCATCCAAAAAGCGGATATTTTTATTAGCAACCCTGGCGCCCCTGGCGATCTACAGCAAAAAATCCGTCATCTCAGCACAAAACTGATCAAGTCCGTAGCGCTTGCTTTAAGGCCAGGTCTCGTTACTCCAACTCGCGACGAGCGCTGCATGCAGATCGCGTTCGTGGCCAAAGCAAATAGTGGATGCATTTCGCGACAGGTCGGAGCCGCCGTTACTGATCGGAATTATTCTATCAAAGCCGTTGGATGGAACGACGTAGCAAAGGGCCAAATCCCATGTTTACTGCGAGATGTTGATAGCTTATTAACTGGAAACGATAATATTGCGTTTAGCGATTTCGAACAAAAGGACCAAAGCCTGCGTAACCAAATCGCGAAAGATAATTCTAACCGAAACGTGTTTCGCGGAGAGGGGCTGAGATGCCCGTTTTGCTTCAAGGACGCATATAACAAGGTTAAGAATAAAGACAATCAAGTGCACACTCGTGCTCTGCATGCTGAGGAGAATGCTTTTCTGCAACTGGCCAAATATGGAAGCTCTGGCATTGAGGACGGCGTTCTTTACACGACTGCAAGTCCGTGCGAGCTGTGTTCAAAAAAAGCATTTCAACTAGGCATTAAGGAGATCGTATTCATTGATCCTTATCCAGGGATATCATCGTCGCATGTCCTTGCATACGGCCCAATAATCGACAGACCAAAACTTCGCCTATTTAGTGGAGCAGTCGGACAGGCATATCACCGTTTGTACGATCCACTTTTGCCTATCAAAGATGAATATGCTGCGCGCCTATCTCACAAAGCCGAGGCTCCGCCAGCCAATCAGCAGGCACTTCAATTGGATACTCCGTAAAACAGATGTCCCGTATGTGGGCCCTCCCTCTGGAGCGATTCCGGCCTTCGCCGGAATGACGGGGGTTGGTGGGCTGACGCGGATTGGTGGTCAATGGAATGACGGTAGTGGAGCAGTGGCGGCCGGTTGTGGATGGCGAAAAAAAAGGCCGCCTGATCGGCGACCTTCTCACACATCAGCAAGGCGCCCCGTGCATCACCCCAGCAACACCCGATTCATCCGCTGCACAAAGCCCGCCGGATCCGGCAACTGCGCGCCCGCGGAAATCTCCGCCTGCTCCAGCAGCAACGTCGCCAGATCGCGCGCCTTGCCTTCGTCGGCTTCGACTTCGACGCGCTTGACCAGCGCATGCTGCGGATTGATCTCCAGCGTCGGCTTGCTCTCGGGCATCTCCTGCCCCGCTTCGCGTAGCAGCCGCGCCAAGTGCGGGGCCATCTCGTAGTCGGAAAGCGCAAGGCACGACGGCGAATCGGTCAGACGTGCCGACACTTTCACCTCGCCGACGCGGTCGCCGAGCAGGTCCTTCAGCTTCTTCAGCAGCGGCTCGGCTTCTTTCGTCGCCTCTTCCTGCTTCTTCTTGTCAGCCTCGTCCAGCGGCACCTCGCCCTTGGCGACGCTCTTGAGCTTCTTGCCGTCGTACTCGCTCAAGCTGCCGATCATCCACTCGTCGATGCGGTCGGACATCAGCAGCACTTCGATGTCCTTGGCCTTGAACGCTTCCAGCTGCGGGCTGCCGAAGGCGGCGGCGTAGCTGTCGGCGGTGATGTACCAGATGGCGTCCTGGCCGACAGCCATGCGACCGATGTAATCGTCCAGCGAGGTGGTCTGGTTGGTGCCGTCACCCTTGGTCGAGGCGAAGCGCAGCAGCTTGGCGATGCGCTCGCGGTTGTTGGCGTCTTCGCTGATGCCTTCCTTCAGCGTGTTACCGAAGGCCTTGTAGAAGGTGGCGAATTTCTCCGGCTCGTCCTTGGCCAGTTTCTCGATCAGGTCGAGCACGCGCTTGACGCAGGCGGCCTTGATGCGGTCGAGCTGGCGGTTCTGCTGCAGGATTTCGCGGCTGACGTTGAGCGGCAGGTCGTCGGCGTCGACCACGCCACGCACGAAGCGCAGGTAGTTCGGCAGCAGCTCCTCGGCGGCGTCCATGATGAAGACGCGCTTGATGTAGAGCTTCAAGCCCTTGCGTTCGTCGCGCCCGCCCATCATCAGGTCGAACGGCGGCTGCGAGGGGACGTACAGCAAGGTGGTGAAGCTCTGGCTGCCTTCGACGCGGTTGTGCGTCCACGCCAGCGCGTCGTTGAAGTCGTGGCCGAGGGATTTGTAGAAGCTCTGGTAGTCCTCGTCGGAGATCTCCGACTTCGGCTTGGTCCACAGCGCCGAGGCGGCGTTGACGGTCTCGAACTCGTCCGTCGGCTTGCCGTCCTTCTCCACCGGCATGCGGATCGGGAACGCCACGTGGTCGGAGTAGCGGGTGATCAGCGCGCGCAGCTGCCAGCGGCTGAGGAACTCGTCCTCGTCGGCCTTCAGGTGCAGGATCACGGCGGTGCCGCGTTCGGCCAGTTCGACCGGCTCCAGCGAGTACTCGCCCTTGCCGTCGCTTTCCCACTTCACGCCCTCGCCCGCCGGCGCGTCGGCGCGGCGGCTCAGCACGGTGACTTTGTCGGCGACCACGAAGGCGGAGTAGAAGCCCACGCCGAACTGGCCGATCAGCCGCGCGTCGGCTTTCTGTTCGCCGGACATCGCCTCCAGGAAACGGCGCGTGCCAGAGCTGGCGATGGTGCCGATGTTGGCCACCACTTCGTCGCGGTTCATGCCGACGCCGTTGTCGCGGATGGTCACGGTGCGCGCGTCCGGATCCCAGCTGACGTCGATGTGCAGCTCGCTGTCGCCGGCCATCAGCTCAGGCTTGGCGATCGATTCGAAGCGCAGCTTGTCGCAGGCGTCGGAGGCGTTGGAGATCAGCTCGCGCAGGAAGATCTCCTTGTGCGAGTACAGCGAATGGGTGACCAGGTGCAGTACCTGGGCGACTTCGGCTTCGAATTTGCGGGTTTCGGCGGGTGCGTTCATGCGTGAATGTTCCGTTATTGCGTTGATGTTTTGGATCGTCATTCCGGCGCAGGCCGGAATCGCACTTGCGCCTTTGCGTGGTCGTGTTGGAAATGCGATTCCGGCCTGCGCCGGAATGACGAATGTGGGAGTTTATGGTGCAACCATTCTTACGCGCCGCGCTGCAGCGCGGCGATGCGCTCCTCCAGCGGCGGGTGGCTCATGAACAACCGCTTGAAGCCGTCGGCCAGCGGACCGGAGATGCCGAAGGCGGCGATGGTGGCCGGCAACGTACTCTCGCCGTGGTTGGCCTGCAGCCGCTGCAGCGCGGAGATCATCGCACCACGGCCGGCGAACTGCGCGCCTGCGGTGTCGGCGCGGAACTCGCGCCAGCGCGAGAACGCGGCCACGATGATCGACGCGAACAGGCCGAACACCACCTGCAGCACCATCACCACCACGAAATAGCCGATGCCGCCGCCGCTGCGGTTGTCGTCGCGGCCGCCCGACATCCAGCTGTCGACCAGCCGGCCCACGATGCGCGCAGCCAGGATCACCAGCGTGTTCAGCACGCCCTGGATCAGGGTCAGGGTGACCATGTCGCCGTTCGCGACGTGGCCGATCTCGTGGCCCAGCACGGCGCTGACCTGCTCGCGATTCATCTGCTGCAACAGGCCGGAACTGACCGCGACCAGCGAGCTGTTCTTCGTCATGCCGGTGGCGAACGCGTTCATTTCCGGCGCGTCGTAGATCGCCACCTCGGGCATGCCGATGCCGGCGTTCTGCGCGTGGCGGCGCACGGTGTCGACCAGCCAGCGCTCGGTCTCGTTCTGCGGCTGCTCGATCACCCGCGCGCCGGTGGACCACTTGGCGATCATCTTGGACATCGCCAGCGAAATGAACGCACCGCCCATGCCGAAGACGGCGGCGTAGGCCAGCAGGCCGCCCATGCCGCCGTAGCCGCGGGCGGCGGCCATCTGGTCGATGCCGAACAGGCGGCAGACGATGCTCAGCAGGAGCAGGACGGCAAGGTTGGTAGCAATGAATAATGCGATGCGACGCATGGCTGTCTCTCTATGGTGGCAGTCATGAAGGGGACTGGGGTGGACTGAAAATTCGGGGCGACGGACCGCGCTTTCAAGGGTTCGGCGCGGCATCTAAGATGCGCCGATGAGCTATCGCGGCCGCTTCGCCCCCTCGCCCACCGGACACCTGCACTTCGGCTCGCTGGTCGCCGCGGTGGGCAGCTGGCTGTGCGCGCGGCACGCCGGCGGCGAGTGGCTGTTGCGGATGGAAGACATCGACCCGCCGCGCGAGGTTCCCGGTTCGGCGGCGAGCATCCTGGCCGCGCTGCCGGCGTTCGGCCTGGTCGCCGATGCGCCGGCGCTGTTCCAGTCGCAGCGCCACGCGGCGTACGACGCGGCGTTCGAGCAACTGCGTGCGGCGCAGCGGGTGTTCCCGTGCTGGTGCAGCCGCAGCGAGCTGGCCGGCAACGGCGGCATCCATCGCGACGGCCACTGCGTCGCGTCGCCGCAGGCGGACCAACCGCCGGCCTGGCGGTTGCGCGTACCGGACATCACCATCGCATTCGACGATGCGCTGCAAGGCCCGCAGCAGCAGAACCTGCGCGACGAGGTGGGCGACTTCGTGATCCGCCGGGTCGAGGGTTTCTATTCGTACCAGCTTGCCTGCGTGGTCGACGACGCGTACCAGGGCATTACCGAGGTGGTGCGCGGGCGGGACCTGCTGGACTCCACCGCGCGGCAGATCTGGCTGCAGCGCTGCCTGGGCTTGCCCACGCCGGCCTATCGCCACCTGCCGCTGGTGCTGGATGGCGAGGGGCGCAAGTTGTCCAAGTCCGAACAGGCCTTCCCGGTCGACCCGGCCGACCCGCTGCCGGCGCTGCGGCGGGCGCTGGCGTTCCTGCGGCTGCCGCTGCCTTCGGGTGCAACAGATACGGGTGACCTGCTGACACGGGCACTGGCGAATTTCGATCCGGCGGCTTTGCCGCACTGCAGCGGTCACTCTTTCGCCTGAAACGCTATAAATGCGCGGACGCGCCGGCTCGCACGGCAACGGTTGCAATATCGCCTTGCCATGCTTCGGCACGACAGCCCTCCGCTACACCTGCACAGGAGATTCAAGGATATGACTCAGCGCACGGCATTGGTCACGGGCGGCACCGGTGGCATCGGCAGCGCGATCGTTCGCTACCTTGCCGGACAGGGGCATCGGGTGGCCACCAATTATCGTGACCCGGACAAGGCCGAAACCTGGCGCAAGGCGATGGCGGCGGATGGCATCGAGGTGTGCATGGTGCAAGGCGACGTCTGCGACCCGGATGCCTGCGCAACGATGATCCGCGTGATCGAGGCCAAATGCGGGCCGGTCGACATCCTGGTCAACAACGCCGGTATCACCCGCGACACCACCTTCCACAAGATGACCTACGAGCAGTGGACGGACGTGATCAACACCAACTTGAACGCCTGCTTCAACGTCACCCGCCCGGTGATCGAGGGCATGCGCGCGCGCAAGTGGGGCCGCATCGTGCAGATCAGCTCGATCAACGGACAGAAGGGCCAGTACGGCCAGGCCAACTACGCTGCGGCAAAGGCCGGCATGCACGGCTTCACCATCTCGCTGGCGCAGGAGAACGCGAAGTTCGGCATCACCGTGAACACCGTGTCGCCTGGCTACGTCGGCACCGACATGGTGATGGCGGTGCCCGAGGAAGTGCGCGAAAAGATCGTGGCGCAGATTCCGGTGGGCCGCCTCGGCCGGCCGGACGAAATCGCCCACGCGGTGGCGTTCTTCACCGGCGACCAGGCCAGCTGGATCACCGGTGCGAACCTGGCGATCAACGGCGGGCACTACATGGGTTGGTAAGCACTACCCCCAACCATGTAGGAGCCCGCTCGCGGGCGATGCTCTGGCTGTGAATCTCCAAGCATTAGAGCAAGAGCATCGCCCGCGAGCGGGCTCCTACCGGGAAGCCAGCAGTTTCTCCAGCACCTTGCCCACGGCCGCGAACGCGAACGCCCCAGTGATGTGGGTGGCTGCACCCAGCCCGCCACCGCAAGCCAGGTTCATCGTGTCACCGCCGGGCGGGCGGGTGCCGCACACGGTGCCGTCGGGTTGCGGGTACTGCACGTTCTGCAGCGAATAGACGGCCGACACGCCGAAGTAGCGATCCGGATTGCGCGGAAAATTGAAGTCCGTGCGGAGCTTCTTGCGGATCAGGCTGAACATCGCGTCGTGCTCGGTGCGCGACAGGTCGCGCACGCGGATCTGGGTGGAATCGGTGCGCCCGCCGGCCGAGCCCACGCTGACGATCGGCAGCTTGCGCCGGCGGCACCAGGCGATGGTTTCCAGCTTCACCCGAAATGCATCGCAGGCATCCAGCACCACGTCGTAGCCGCGATCTAGCAATTCGTCCAGCGTGGACGGAGTGAGGAAGCGTTCGATCGCCTCCAGCCGGATCGTCGGGTTGATCGCGTGTGCGCGCGCCGCCATCACGCCCACCTTCGACTTGCCGTACTCGCCGTCCAGTGCGTGCAACTGGCGGTTGGTGTTCGACACGCAGACCTCGTCCGCGTCGATCAGGGTGAGCCGGCCCACGCCGCTGCGCGCCAGCGCCTCGACCGCCCACGAACCCACGCCGCCGATGCCGATCACGCAGACATGCGCGCGCGCCAGCGTGGCCACGCTGCCGTTGCCGTACAGGCGTTCGACGCCGGCAAAGCGCTCGGCGGGGAATGCCACGTCACTCATGTCGTGCTGCCGCTTGCATCCGTATCACTGGCCTGGCCTGCTGGGTCGAAGCGGGCATTTTATCGCGCCCGCGTGGCTGCAACGCGTCTGCGCAGGTTATCCTTGCGGCCATCTTCATTCCTGGAATCGTGGCGATGCGCGTAGCTCTGATGATCCTGCTCGGCCTGGTGATCGGCGTGATCGGTACGGCCAACGTGATGAATGCGCTGGCCGCACGCAACCCGATGCCGAAGGCGGTGATGGAAACCATGGGCTACCACATGGGCGAACTGAAGAACGCGATGAAAGCCAAGCAGTGCGATCCGGTCAAGGTGCAACATCACCTGGCCCGCATGGAATCCACGTCCAGCGACATCATGCCGGTGTTCGGCATCGATGAAAAAACCTTCACCGATGACGCCACCCAGCTGCAGAACCGCCTGCAGCAGGCCGTGCTGGCCGCGCCCGTCACCTGCGAGGCGCTGGCCGCCGCGGTCAAGCCGGTCGGCGAGACCTGCAAGAGCTGCCACCAGCAATATCGCTGAGATCCGTCAGAACGGGATCTTTCCACGCAGCATCTGGCCGTACATCACCCAGTCGCCGGCCAGGCTGTACAACGGGTGCTTGAACGTGGCCGGGCGGTTCTTCTCGAACCCGAAGTGGCCGATCCAGGCAAAGCCGTAGCCGAACACCGGCGCCAGCCACAGCCAGCGCAGCTGGCCGCTTACCAGGGCCAGCACGATCACGGCCAGCACCAGCGTGCTGCCGATGAAGTGCATGCGCCGGCAGCTGCGGTTGCTGTGCTCGCTGAGGTAGAACGGATAGAACTCGGCAAAGCTGCTGTAGCTGGACATCGTTCTGCTCCCCCGCGGAATGTCCTGATAGTGCCACGCAAGAGTGCCGCGTGCCCTGTCTATTCCGGCAGCGGAATGAACTCCTTGTCGTCGCCGGGCACTTTCGGAAAACGTCCTTCGCGCCAGTCGGCCTTGGCCTGCTCGATGCGCTCGCGCGTGCTGGCCACGAAGTTCCACCACAGGTGCCGCTCGCCATCCAGCGGCGCGCCGCCGAACAGCATCAGGCGGCTCGCTTCGTGCGCGCGCAATGGCGGCGCGGTGGGGCCGGCCTGCACTGCCATCTGTTGTGCGCCGACCTCCAGTTCGCCCCAGCGGATCGCGCCCTCGACCACGTGCACGCCGCGCTCGCTATGCTCGGTCGGCAACGCCAGCTCGGCCCCGGCAGCCAGTTGCACTTCGAGGAAGAACATCGGCGCGAACACCTTCACCGGCGAGCGCTCGCCGTAGGCCGTGCCGGCAATCAGCACGGCCTCCATGCCGGGCCGGCGGATCTTCGGCAGTGCGGCGCGGTCGTGGTGATGGAACTCCGGGTCCACCTCGGCATCGGCTTGCGGCAGCGCCACCCAGACCTGGATGCCGTGCAGCAGCTGGCCGCCCTGGCGCGCCTCCGGCGGCGTGCGTTCGGAGTGGGCGATGCCGTGGCCGGAAGTCATCCAGTTCACCTCGCCGGGGCGGATATCGGCGAGGCTGCCCAGGCTGTCACGATGACGGATCACGCCGTCGAACAGCCAGGTCACCGTGGCCAGGCCGATGTGCGGATGCGGACGCACGTCCATGCCCTTGCCGGCGGCGAACGTGGCCGGCCCGATGTGGTCGAAGAACACGAACGGGCCGACGTGGCGCGCCTGCAGCACCGGCAGCATGCGGCGCACCATGAAGCCGTCGCCCAGATCGTGTACGCGGGCATCGGCAATCAGCATTGGGGCAGCTTTCATCGCGCTCTCCATTACCAGGCCCGGTGATATTGCGCTGGCGCGTCGATCTTCGCACCCAGCCGTTGTGCCGCCCGACGCGGGAAGTACGGGTCGCGCAGGCTTTCGCGGGCGATCAGCACCACGTCGGCGTCGCCGTTGGCGACGATCTGCGCGGCCTGCTCCGCGCCAGTGATCAGGCCCACCGCACCGGTGGCGATGCCGGCCTCGCGGCGGATCTGCGCCGCGAACGGCACCTGGTAGCCCGGCGCCAGCGGGATCTTCGCGTGCGGCAGCAGGCCGCCGCTGGAGACGTCGATCAGGTCCACGCCCAGCGGTTTCACCTGGCACGCCAGCTCGACGCTCTGCCCGATATCCCAGCCGCCGTCGTCCACCCAGTCGGTGGCCGAGAGGCGCAGCCACAGCGGCAGCTCGGCCGGCCACACTTCGCGTACGGCGACGATCACCTCGCGCACCAGGCGGGTGCGGTTCTGGAAGCTGCCGCCATAACGATCATCGCGCCGGTTGCTCAGCGGCGACAGGAACTGGTGCAGCAGGTAGCCATGCGCCGCGTGCACTTCGATCAACTCGAAGCCGGCTGCCAGCGCGAGTTGCGCGGCGGCGCGAAAGTCCGCGATCACCGCCTGGATGCCGGCCTCGTCCAGCGCTTGCGGCGCAGGCCAACCGGCATCGAACGGCAGCGCCGACGGCGCCACGGTAGGCCAGTCGCCCTGCCCGGCCGGCACCGGGCCGTGCCCGTCCCACGGCCGCAGCGTGCTGGCCTTGCGGCCGGCATGCGCCAGTTGCATGCCGGCGATCGCGCCCTGCGCCTTGATGAAACGGGTGATCGGCTGCCACGCCTGCAACTGGGCCTGGTTCCACAGGCCGGTGTCCTGCGGCGAGATGCGTCCCTGCGCGGAGACCGCCGAGGCTTCGGCGATCACCAACGCCGCGCCGCCGACCGCCCGGCTGCCCAGGTGCACCATATGCCAGTCGTTCGGCACGCCGTCGGTGGCCGAGTACTCGCACATCGGCGACACCACCAGGCGGTTGCGCAAGGTCAGGCTGCGTTGGGGGAACGGATCGAACAGGTTCATGGGGAATCCAGCGTCGTGGAGCTGTCGAGATGCAGACAGGGTCCCATGGAATCAAGTCGCCGTGCCGTCGCGCGCAGCGAACGCTGCGTCCGACGTAGCCAGCCAGTCGGCGATACGCGCGGCTACCGGCGCCAGGGTCTTCATCCAGCCGAAATGGTCGGCCGGCAAGCCGCCCATGTCCTGACGCGTGATCACGTCCACGCGGCGCTGGCCCGGACCCAGCTTGCCCAGCAGCCATTCCAGCGACGCCGGCGGACCGAGCCAGTCCTCCTGCAGGCGCAACGCCAGCAGCGGCAACTGCAACGCGGCCAGCTGGCGTTCGAAATCCTGCGCCATCCCGGCCGCCGCATAGCGACCGCTGCGTCCGCTGTGCGCCCAGTCGGCGATCACTCCGCGCGCCTCGTTGCCGCCAAAACCGATCCGCCGCCCAGGCAGATAACCCGCCAGCCCGGCCAGCAACGGGGCCAGCGCGTAAGCCGCACCGATCAGCCAGCCGTGCCGGAACCGGCGCCAGTACGGCGCGCCGCTGGCAACCAGCACCAGGCCGGTGAAGTCATTCGGATGCAGGCTGGCGTAAAGCAGCCCGAGTTGGCCGCCGAGGCTGTGCCCGCCCAGCCAGCGGTTCGCCTGCGGCCAGCGTTGGCGCACCGCCGCCACGCCGGCGGGCAGGTCGTCCTGCAGCAATTCGCGATAACCCCAGTCGCAGCCGCGGCTGGCGCGCCGATCGCTGGAGCCGATGCCGCGCCACTCGTGCAACACCACCGCGATGCCTCGCGCCGCCAGCGCCTGGGCCAGCGGCAGATAGTGCCGGGCCGGTATGCCCATCGCCGGAATCCAGTACAGCAAGTGCTGCCAGGCGCCGGCGGGAAACACGGCCAACAACTCGTAACGGGCGCCGTCGGCAGCAGTTACCGGGATGACCAGCGGCTCGGCCGCTGCAGGAATGCTTTCGATGGAGTGGTCGGACATTTCCACAGGCTAGCGAATTGCCCTCGCCACTACAAAAAAAGAGGCCGGCTTGCGCCGGCCTCTTCAAACGGACTCCGTCACCACGATCAAACGGGGGTGACGTCTTCGGCCTGCAAGCCCTTCTGGCCGTCAACGACCTTGAAGCTGACCTTCTGGCCTTCTTGCAGACTCTTGAAACCCGAGCCGGTGATGGCGCGGAAATGTACGAATACGTCAGGGCCATTATCCCGGCTGATGAAACCGAAACCCTTGGCGTCGTTGAACCACTTGACGGTACCTACTTCGCGATCCGACATGACTAACTCCGATCCTATCCAGACGCTGAGACAAACCGGCCCCAACGGGCCGACGGTTCACTGAGCATGCAGGGTCCGGTGCAACAGTCGGATTCAGGAAATCCTTACCGGGCACTCACGTAGCCAAGCAGACGCAGCGGCCCAAGCATAACGGATTTTCAGCCCATGAGTGATTTGTCAAGCAGGTTGTTGCGGACATGATCCGGGCAGGAAAAAACCGGGTATCTCTGCCCGGTTTCCCCTACAAGCGTGGCGATCAGACCGGGGTTACTTCTTCGGCCTGCAGGCCTTTCTGGCCCTGTACCACCTTGAACGACACCTGCTGGCCTTCTTGCAGGCTCTTGAAGCCGCCGCCGGTAATGGCGCGGAAATGCACGAATACGTCCGGGCCATTGTCGCGGGCAATGAAACCGAAGCCCTTGGCGTCGTTGAACCACTTGACGGTACCTATCTGACGATCAGACATGTTTAATCACTCCACAGGTTTATAGACGCGACCCCCACGGTGGCGGCCGGCCGGCTTGACTGGTATGCAAGGAAACAACCCTGGGGTGAACGATGAGGCAGATCGCGGATCGGCTGCATCGGGTCACAAACTCTGCTGACCCCGGCAAACACAGTGGGCGGATCATAACGGCACAATGGGACTGAACGGAATGGAGCCCATTCACCGTTTTTTGTCGATTCGGGGGTAAATTCAGATTTCCTTGACCTACCGCGCGGTCTAGTGGGGCCAGTCACCCGATCCATCACCCGCTGGCCACCCTGGCCCGTCGGTGTGGTCATCACGTCGAGGAGCGCCATGATGCCTGCCCTGTCCCGCTTGACCCTGGTCAGCATGCTTGGAGGCCTGCTGCTGGTTGGTTGCGCACAGCACCCGGCCACCAAGACCACGACCACCTCCACCGCGACAACCCCGTCCACCTCCGCCACGAAGGCCGCCAGCACCTCCCATCGGGAGCGCGCCGCCCCCACCCGCAGCGAGCCCGCCGCCGAGCCCGACCTGTCCGGCAACACCGGCATCGCCGCTTGCGACGACTATCTCTCCAGCTACCTCGCCTGCCATCGCGCAGCGGCGATCTACGCGCCGGACCAGTTGCAATCCCGCTACGAGGCGATGCGCAGCAGCCTGCTGCGCGATTCGAAGAACCCGGATATCCGGCCGCAACTGGCAGCACGCTGCAACTCGCTGGCCAGCCAGCTGCGCCAGGCTCTGCACGGCAAGTCGTGTGCGGGGAGTCCGGTGCCAGCCAACAGCACGCCATAGACCCTTCGGGGATGAAGGGCGAGTAGCGAGGACGCCGGCTAGCCGGCGTCTCGCCAGACTGCGCGCAACAACCGCGCCAGTGCTGCCGGCTGGGTCCGCCCCAGCCGGATTTCGGGGGTGCCGTGCCAGCGGGCGGTATCGGCGATCGCCTTTGCCACCGCCTGCACCAGCGACTGTTCCGGCAACACGCCCGGCTCCAGGAACAAGGCCTTGACCTCGAACTGACCGGTACTGCGATGGGCTTTTGCATCGAGCCGGCCGATCAATCGGCCGCGATGCAGGATCGGCAGCACGAAGTAGCCGTAGCGGCGCTTCGGTGCCGGCGTGTAGCACTCGATGGTGTACTCGAAATCGAACATCGCCAGCGCCCGCGTGCGATCCCACACCAGCGGGTCGAACGGCGACAGCAGTGCGGTGCGGGTGGCGCGCAGGCGACCGGCCAGCGCCTTGTCCAGCGCCTCGGCGTGGTCGCGGTGCACATAGCCGGGTGTGCTCCAGCCCTGCACCGGCACCGCCAGCAACTCGCCACTGGCCAGCAGCGGTGCCAGTTCGCGATCACTGACTTTCGGCTTCAGGCGAAAGTAGTCGGCGATCCAGCCAGCCGGCGTCACCCCCAGCGCACGTACGCTGTCGACGATGAAACGCTGGCGCAACTGCGTCGCCGACGGTGCGGCGGCGGAATCGAACGGCGGGTCGAGCCGGGCCAGCACGTTCTCGGCCAGGTCATACACGCGCTGGAAGTTATCGCGCCGCGCCACCATCAATTCACCCAGCGCAAACCATGCCTCCAGCCAGCGTTTTTCCGGTTTCCACTCCCACCAGCCCGGCTTGCTGGCGCCGTCCCTGCGCGCAAAATCCGCCGCCCGCATCGGGCCGGATGCACGCACCGCCTCCAGCAGCGCCTCCATCTCGGCACGTTGCTCGCGATGCATCCGCGCCGCACTCCGATGCGCCCAGTGATGCGTGCGCTGACCGTGCCCACCACGATGCCAGGGGACATCGGCGGCGCTGATGAAGCAGGCCTCGTGCGCCCAGCACTCGGCCAGCCGGCCCTGCGCCAGCGCCTCGTCCAGCCAGACCATCGGATAGTCGCCCAGGCGCGAGTGCAGCACCAGGTAGGGGCTGCGCGCGACCACGTGGATGGTGTCGATCTGCAGCAGGCGCATGCGCTCGATCGCCGCCACCACGTCGTCGCGCCGGGGCCGTCGCCGCGGCGACTGCAGCAGGCCCTGTGCGGACAGTTGCAGCGCCCGTGCCTGCACCAGGCTCAACACGCGACCATCACCTGAAGCGGCGCCCAATGGCGAGGTGTCTTCACAACCTCATGACCCGGATATTGAGCCGGCATTTACAAAACCCCTGCTAGCGTGAAACCCGAATTGGGCCGGACGGGAATCCCGCCCGATGAAGTGCGGACATCCGCACAACCTCACCGATCATTCTGGCATGGAGTACCGATGATGAAATCCCGCAAACCCTTATTGACCGTCCTCGCCGCCGGCACCTTGCTGTTCGCCGGCAGCCTGATCGCACAGCAGGACATGCCGACGCAGACACCTCCGCCGCCCACGGACACGATGCCTCAGCCGCCGCCCGTTCCGCCGACACCGCCGACACCACCATCGCCGGCGCAATCGGGCATGCCGGAGACACCGCCGCCAGCCGGCCAGAACGACACGGCCACCATGAACACGCCAGCCGGCGAGGTCACCGTGCGCTCGAGCATGCCGCCGCCTCCGCCGGCCGGTCCGGCGCCCGCTTTCGAGCAACTGTCCGGCGGCGGAAAATACATCAGCGAGGATCAGGCTTCGGCCTATCCGCTGCTCGCCAACGACTTCCTCTACGCCGATCACAACCGCGACGGCCGCATCAGCAAGAGCGAGTACGCGCGCTGGACCACCGGCAAATAACCCTGCCCGCAGCA
>NZ_BAAAFK010000001.1:2460820-2554022 GCF_039523495.1 Rhodanobacter soli
GCGGCCGGCGTTTTCATGTGCCAATCACCGTCGTCCGTGACCGCTCCGCTAGACTCACCCGAAGCCCCGCCAGGAAATTTTCTTCATGAAGCGATCGACCGCGGCCGTCCTCCTGGCCTTGTCCGTCGGCACTCCGGTCACCGTCGCACACGCGCAGAATCCGGACCCCACCGACATCCGCGCCTGCACCGCCATCGAGAGCGATGCCCAGCGGCTGGCCTGCTACGACCATGCAACCGGCCGGGTCAACCTGCCGATCGCGCAGAAGCGGGTGGTCGAGGCCACCACGACGCCGAGCATCTTCAGCCGCGACCGCCAGAAGCCGTCCAGTACCAGCGTGGAAACCAACAGCGAAGTGGCCACGCCGCTGTCGCTGCTCGACAGCCGCTGGGAACTGTCGCCGGAAAGCAAGCTCGGCACTTACAACATCCGCGGCTACAAGCCGGTGTACGTGCTGCCAGCCTTTCTCACCAGCAACCAGAACAACCAGCCACGCAGCCCGAACCCGAACAATACGGTGACAGGTCAGGGCGAGCAGTTGGACAACGTCGAGGCGAAATTCCAGCTCAGCCTGAAGGCCAAGGTGTGGCAAGGCGTGTTCGGCGACGCCGGCGACCTGTGGGTGGGCTATACCCAGTCCTCGCGCTGGCAGGTCTACAACTCGCAGCTGTCGCGCCCGTTCCGCGAAACCAACTACGAGCCCGAGGCGATGCTGGTGTTCGGTACCCACTACCGGGTGTTTGGCTGGGAGGGCCGGATGCTCGGCATCGGGGTCAACCACCAGTCCAACGGCCGCGGCGATCCGCTGTCGCGCAACTGGAACCGGGTGATCGCCAACGTCGGTTTCGAGCGCAACGGCTGGAGCGTGATGCTGCGCCCGTGGTGGCGCGTTCCGGAGTCACACCGCGACGACGACAACCCCGACATCAGCGACTACATGGGGCGTGGCGAAGTGCAGATCGTGCACGAATGGCGCGGCCAGGAATTCGGCATGCAGCTGCGCCATTCCCTGCGCGGCGGCAGCCGCAGCCACGGCGCCGCGCGCTTCAGCTGGAGCTTCCCGATGGCCGGCAACCTGCGCGGCTACATGGAAGTGTTCAAGGGCTACGGCGAAAGCCTGATCGACTACAACCACAATGCCACCTACCTGGGCCTGGGCGTGTCGCTGCTCGACTGGTACTGAGTGGTCGCCAACGACGAAGGCCCGGTGCAAGCACCGGGCCTTCGCGTAGCGGCGGATCGCGGCCTCAGCGATCAGTGGTGGTGACCGCCGGCGCCGTGCACGTGGCCATGTTCCAGCTCTTCCGCGGTGGCGCCACGCACGTCGGTCACCTCGATGGCGAAATGCAGGGTCTTGCCGGCCAGCGGGTGGTTGGCGTCGATGAAGACCACGCCATTCTCGACCTTGGTCACGGTGACGTTGATCTGGCCTTCCGGGCCGTGGCCCTGGAACTGCATGCCGGGCTGAATGTCCTCGACGCCCTGGAACGCCGCGCGCGGCACTTCCTGCATCAGCTCGTCATGGCGCACGCCGTAGCCCTCTTCGGGCGCCACGTCGGCGGTGAATTTGTCGCCGACCAGACGGCCTTCCATCTGCTTTTCCAGGCCCGGCACGATATGACCGCTGCCATGCAGATAGGTCAGCGGCTCGCGACCCTCGGAGCTGTCGATGACCTGACCCTCGTCGTCGGTCAGCGTGTAGTGGAAGGCGGCAACGGAGTTCTGGGCAATCTGCATGAGGTTCTCGCGAATAGGTTCAAGTCCGCCGGCCAGGTGCCGACACGAACCGCGCAGAATACCAGAACCGCGCCGCCCGACCTGCAGGCCGGGCGATGCCATGGATGCGCCAGCGCGCTGCCGGCGAACTACCGTGGGCGATCGAGAGGGGGCCGGATCAGCCGGCGAGCCGAGCCCGCGTGTCCTTGCCGATCTTCTCCGGCGTGTCGGTGGAGGCATAGCGCTTCACCACCTGGCCATCCGGATCGACCAGGAACTTGGTGAAGTTCCACTTGATCGACTCACTGCCGAGGATGCCCTTGCCTTCGCTCTTCAGCCACTTGTACAGCGGATCGGCATGCTCGCCATTCACCTCGACCTTGGCGAACATCGGAAAGGTCACGTCGTACTGGGTGCTGCAGAAGGTCCTGATCTCGGCCTCGTCGCCGGGTTCCTGGTGGCCGAACTGGTCGCACGGAAAACCCAACACCACCAGACCCAGATCGCGCTGGTCCTGCCACAGCGTCTCCAGCCCCTGATATTGCGGGGTGAAGCCGCATTTGGAGGCGACGTTGACGATCAGCAGGGTCTTGCCGCGCCATTCGGCGAGCGAGCGCTGGTTGCCATCGATATCGCGAACGGTGAAATCGTAGACGCTGGACATGGACGGACTCCGTCTTGATGGATCAATCCAGCAGCATACGCCATCGACCGTGATGTCCGTGGCATAGAATGGCCCACCACCCGCAAGCCAGGTTCCGTCGTGATCCGCTTCGTCGATGTCCACAAGTCCTACCGCGTCGACGGCAAGGACATTCCCGCGTTGCAGCCGTTCAGCCTCGACATCGTCGATGGCGAGGTGTTCGGCATCATCGGTCTGTCCGGTGCCGGCAAATCGACGCTTATACGGCTGATCAACCTGCTCGAGCGACCCAGCGGCGGGCGCATCTTCGTGGGCGACACCGAGATGACCGCGCTGGCCGAACCGGCATTGCGCGCACAGCGACGCCGGATCGGCATGATCTTCCAGCACTTCAACCTGCTCGCCTCGCAGACGGTGGCGGACAACGTCGCGTTTCCGCTGCGACTGGCTGGCGAGCGCGATGCCGGCGTATTGCGCGCACGTGTCGACGCATTGCTGGCGCGGGTGGGACTGACCGCGCATGCCGACAAGTACCCGTCGCAACTTTCCGGCGGGCAAAAACAGCGCGTCGGCATCGCCCGCGCGCTGGCCAATCGGCCGTCCATCCTGCTGTGCGACGAGGCCACCAGTGCGCTCGACCCGCAGACCACCGCCTCGGTGCTGGAGCTGCTTGCCGAGATCAACCGCGAGCTGCAACTCACCATCGTGCTGATCACCCACGAGATGGACGTGGTGCGCCGCGTGTGCGATCGCGTGGCGGTGCTCGACGCCGGCGCGATTGTCGAGCGCGGCGCGGTGGCCGACGTGTTCCTGCACCCGCAGCACCCCACCACGAAGCGCTTCGTCAACGAGGCGCTGCCGGAAGAAGCGGCCAGCGAACTGGCGCCATTCGCGCAGGTGCCCGGACGCATCCTGCGCCTGAGCTTCCGCGGCGATGCCACGCTGACGCCGGCGCTGGGCCGCGTCGCCCGCGAGACCGGAGTCGAGTTCAACATCCTCGCCGGCCGCATCGACCGCATCAAGGACCTGCCCTACGGCCAGCTCACGCTGGCGATGCAGGGCGAGCGGATAGACGCTGCGCTGGCCGCGCTGCGCACGGCCGGCATCGAGATCGAGGAGTTGCACCGATGAACCCGCTGCAGAAACTCTTTCCCAACATCGACGACTGGGGCGAGATCGGCCGCGCCTGCATCGACACCTTGCTGATGCTGGGCGGCTCGCTCGCCCTCACCGTGCTGATCGGCCTGCCGTTAGGCGTGCTGCTGTACCTCACCGGCAAGGGCCAGCTGCGGCCGATGCCGAAGCTCTATGCGATCACCTCGCTGCTGGTGAACATATTGCGCTCGGTGCCGTTCATCATCCTGATGATCGTGCTGATGCCGATCACCTATGCCCTGGTCGGCACCAAGCTGGGCATCCGCGGCGCGATCCCGCCGCTGGTGATCGGCGCGGCGCCGTTCTTCGCGCGACTGGTGGAGACCGCGCTGCGCGAGGTGCAGCAGGGCGTGATCGAGGCCAGCCAGGCGATGGGCGCCAGCTTGTGGCAGATCGTGCGCCACGTCTTGCTGCCGGAAGCCCGCGGCGGCCTGTTTGCCGGCATCACGGTCACTGCGATCGCGCTGGTCGGCTATACCGCGATGGGCGGCGCGATCGGCTCGGGCGGCCTCGGCGACCTGGCCTATCGCTACGGCTATCTCAGCTACAAGTCCGATTACATGCTGGTCACCGTGGTGCTGCTGATCGTGCTGGTGCAGCTGTTGCAGATGGTCGGCGACCACATCGTGACGCGTTATAAGCAACGCTGATTTGGTTATTTGCGTTGGCGGCATGGGCAGCCTAGTTTCGTTTGACCGCCCATGAGAATCGCCGCCATGAGACTGCTGCTCGCCGCCGTCGCCGCCATCCTGGCCCTGCTCCTGCTGGCTGGCTACGCCGCGCCGAAATCGTGACGCACCGAGAGCCGCGCTTTCCCCATGTTTGTATTTGGCAGTATAGACGGCTTATTATTGTGCGCCGCACAAGCGAATCCGCCATGAAACTGCTGCTTGCCCCCCTCGCCCTGACCCTGCTGTTGCTTGCCGGCTGCTCCGGCTCCGGCAAGCAGGGCGACAATGTCCTCACCGTGGCCGCCACCGCGGTACCCCACGCGGAAATCCTCAAGCAGGCAAAGCCGCTGCTGGCGAAGGAAGGCGTGGACCTGCAGATCAAGGTGTTCGCCGACTACGTGCAGCCGAACACCCAGGTGGCCGAGAAGAACATCGACCTGAACTACTTCCAGACCAAGCCCTACCTGGACGCGTTCAACCGCGAGCGCGGCACCCAGCTCACCATCATCACCGGCGTGCACATCGAACCGTTCGGTGCGTACTCGCACAAATACAAGAGCATCGACCAGCTGCCCGACGGCGCCAGCGTGACGCTGCCGAACGACCCCAGCAACAACAGCCGCGCGCTGTTGCTGCTGGCGAAACACGGCCTGATCACGCTGAAGGATCCGACCGACGAGATGGCCACGCTGAAGGACATCACCGCGAACCCGAAGCAGCTGAAGTTCCGCGAGCTGGAGGCGGCGATGCTGCCGCGCACGCTGGACGAGGTCGACCTGGCCCTGATCAACACCAACTACGCGCTGGCCGCCGGGCTGAATCCCACCAAGGACGCGCTGCTGATCGAGAGCAAGGACTCGCCCTACGTGAACTACCTGGTCGGCCGCCCCGACAACCAGAACGATCCGCGCGTGCAGAAACTGGCCAGGGCACTGACCAGCCCGCAGATCAAGGCGTTCATCGAGCAGAAGTACCACGGTGCCGTGCTGCCCGCGTTCTGAGATGTGCTCTCACCCCTGCGATGCAGGAATCTCGAACACCTGCCGCAGATACGCCACGTAGGCCTTGTCCTCGCACATGTTCTTGCCAGGCGAGTCGCTCAGCTTGGCTACCGGTTGGCCGTTGCAGCGGATCATCTTGATCACGATGTTGAGCGGTGTGGGGCCCACGTCGTTGGTGATGTTGGTGCCCACGCCGAACGCGAGCTGGCAGCGGCCGCGGAAGTGCGCGTACAGCTGCATCACCTTGGGGATGTCCAGCCCGTCGCTGAACACCAGCACCTTGCTGCGCGGATCGACGCGGTTCGCGCCGTAGTGCGCCAGCACTTTCTCGCCCCACTCGAACGGATCGCCGGAATCGTGGCGGGTACCGTCGAACAGCTTGCAGAAGTACATGTCGAAATCGCGCAGGAACGCGTCGAGTCCGTAAACATCGGACAACGCGATGCCGAGGTCGCCGCGATACTCCTTCGCCCACGCTTCCAGTGCCGCCACCTGCGAGTCGCGCAGGCGCGGACCCAGCGCCTGGTGCGCCTGCAGGTATTCGTGCGCCAGCGTGCCCAGCGGGGTCAGGTTGAGCTTGCGCGCCAGCCACACGTTGCTGGTGCCAGCCAGCTGCTCGCCCAGCCCCTCGCGCAGCGCGGTCACCACCTCCTCCTGCCACACCCGCGAATAGCGCCGGCGCGTGCCGTAATCGGCGATCTTGCAGCCGGCGTAATCCGGCGTGTCGCGCAGCAGCGCGATCTTCGCCTGCAATCGCCGACGGCCTTCGGCAAGGTCGAGACCGCCGCTGGCATGGCGGAAGTAAATCTCGTTGACGATCGCCAGCAGCGGTACCTCGAACAGGATGGTGTGCAGCCACGGCCCGCGGATGCGGATCTCGATCTCGCCGTTGGCCGCGGCGGCCGGCGCGATCTCCACGTACTTCTCGTTGAGCTGGAACAGCCCCAGAAAGTCCACGAAGTCGCTCTTGATGAAGCGCCAGGTGCGCAGGTAGTCGAGCTCGTCGGGCGCGAAACGCAGCTGGCACATGGCTCTCAGCTCGGTGCGGATCTCGTCGATGTACGGCACCAGGTCAATGCCCGGCGTGCGGCACTTGAAACGGTACTCGACCTGGGCCGCCGGATACTGGTGCAGCACCACCTGCATCATCGAGAATTTGTACAGATCGGTGTCGAGCAGCGAATCGATAATCATCAGCAGCCCATGCGGGGAACGAGAAGGAGCATTATCCACGCGAACCGCATGGCTTGTTCCGCGCAAAAAAAACCCCATCAGCCAGGGGAGGACTGATGGGGTTTGTCAGGCGGCGTCCAGGGGAGGAAATGCCGGCCCCTCAGTGACGCGATGCATTGCGCCACTTCCTGTCGCCATCACGGCGATACACAGGCTTAGTGTGGCTGGCAACGCGTGAGTTCAACGTGCATGTCGAAATTTGTTCAGCTCCCCGACAGGCTTCCAGCAACGGAGCGGGCCGGGACGGTTCGAGTATCCATCGCCTACAATTTCTTTACTTTCATGCGGAATCGACCATGAAGCTGTTCGCCATGTACCTGCTCGTGTCGTGCCTGGCCCTGCCCGCGACGGCCGCCGAACTGAAAGTCGATCTCGGCCATGGCGTCATCACCTATCGCACCGAAATTCTGCTCAAGCGCCGCGACGCGCGCGACATCAGCGCGCCTGGCGATGTCGCGTTCCGTCGCACGATGCATTACCGCGCCGTGCCGCTGGCCGCCCTGCTCGAAGGCATCGGTCCCGACGACCACTTGCAGTTCGTCGCCGGCGACGGCTTTGCCGCCGAGATCCCCGCCGCCCTGCTGCTGAACACGCAAGGCAGCACCGCCTGGCTGGCGATCGAGGACCCGTCCCGACCTTGGCCCGCGCTGGACAAGGATCGCGGCAGCGCCGGGCCGTTCTACATCGTGTGGACCCGGCCGCAGGCCGCCCGCGTGGGCCCGGAACAGTGGCCGTACCAGCTGGCGAGTATCCGCAAGCTGGCTGGCATGGCCGAGCGCTTCCCGGCGATCCTGCCCGATCCTTCGCTACCGGCCGACAGCGAAGTGCGACGCGGCTTTGCGGCATTCCAGCGCAGCTGTTTCGCCTGCCATACGCTCAACGGCCAAGGCGATTCGAAGCTCGGTCCGGACCTGAACATTCCGCACAGCCCCACCGAATACCTGCGCGCCGACCTGTTGCGCGCCTTCATCCGCAACCCGCAGTCGCTGCGACAATGGCCGCAGGCGAAGATGCCGGGGTTCGACACGCACGCGTTGTCCGACGCCGACCTTGATGCCGTGCTGGCCTATCTGCGGCACATGGCCGGGCGCAAGTCGGGGCATTGATGCGCGGGCTCGGCTGCGGCCGACGCTGCGACTGATCCGCCCATCGGTGAACGCGAACCCCGAATCACCCGGCCATTCGATTGCCGCGAACACGTCTGGCCAAGTCACGGGCTTTGCGGCAACAGCGCCTGCAACGCCTGTTCACGCTGCGCCTCCGGCTCGCGCGCCAGCCCGCGCACGCTGGCGTAGAACGCCGGCCAGTCGCGCCCGGCATGCTGGAACAGCGCGGCGAACGCCAGCGTCCACCGGTCGTACAAGCCGAACGGCAGCAGCCGCGCGTTGTTGATTGGCTGCGCGATCCAGGCGTCGTAGCGGTGATCGTCCGGCCAGTCGCGCTCGCGCCACTGCGCGTAGCTGGCGCGAAATGCCGCGATCTCGCGTTGCTTGCCCGCCTCCATCGCCGATGCATCCACGCCGCTGGCATACAGAGCCGCCAGGCGCGTACGCAGGTCCAGCACCAGGTGGGTAAAGCCCTCGTCGATCGCCCGGGCATGCTCGTCCGGCGGCGGCAGGCCTCGCGACCGGCGCCATTCACGCAGGCCTTCGCTCTGCACGAAGCTCGCGAAAGATTCGTTGAACGCGGTGTCGCCCTTCACGTAGATCAGCTGGTGCGCCAGTTCGTGGAAGATCGTGCCGTCCAGATCGTCGTCATCCCAGCGCAGCATGCTCGACAGGATCGGATCGGCGAACCAGCCCAGCGTGGAATACGCCGGCACGCCGCCGACCCAGACGTCGTCGCCGCGCGCCTGCAGCCGCGCCGCATCGGCCTGCGCATCGGCTTCCCTGAACCAGCCGCGATAGGCAACGCAGCCGCTGACCGGAAAGCACTGCGGCACGGCCTGCACCGAGAAGCGCGGTGTGGCAAACACGTTCCACACCACGTAGGGGCGATCCAACGCGACGTAGCCGGTATAGCTGCGGTTGTCCGGCAAGGCCAGCCGCTGCGAGGCGAACCGGCGCGCCTGCTGCGCCTGCTGCAGGCGCGCGGCGAGTTTCGGATCGGTGGCCGGATCGTGCACCAGCTTGCTCACCGCGCGCCGGTGCACGATCAGCGCACCCTGCCCGTGCACCGCCTGCGCGTAGTAGCGCAGGCTGCCGCAGGCGCACAGTAAAAGGCTCACCGCCGCGATGACGATGAGCCTTGCAATACGGGTGCGTGGTGGCACGAATCCGGGCATCCCCCGATTGTGCCTCAAGCCTCAGTCGCGATGATCGCGATCGCCACTGCGGGAGCCGCGCCGCTGCCGGTTGCCATCGCGGTTGCCGTCGCGGTTGCGGTTGCCGTCGCGACTGCCGCCGCGATAGTCGCTGCGGCCATAGCCCTGGCCGCGCCACTGGCCGGCGTGACCGCGATAGTCGCGATAGTCGCGATGATCGCGATAGCCATCATGCCGATAACGCGAGCCGCCGTACCACACGCTGCTGACGCCGACGCTCACGCCGGGCGCATAGCAGCAGCCGTAGTAACCGCCGTAATAGCCATCGTAGTAACCCGGCGCCACGTAGTAGGCGTTGCCGCCGTCACCGTAATAGGCGTCGCCGCTGTAGCCGGAGCCACGTACATAGCTGTAGCCCGGATCGTAATAACAGCCCGACAACGCCGCGGCAGCGACGATCAGCACAAGACTGGCCAACAGGCGTTTCATGATCCGTCTCCATCTGGGAGTTGCGACATCACGCTAGTCCGCAGTGCTTGAACGCGCACTGAGTTCCAGCGCATCGCCAACCGGCGTTCACCCGCCAGCCATGTAGCGCCGTCGCACACCCGTCGACAAAGGCCATCAACCCTCGCGCTTGCTCTGCTCGCCGCGTTCGGGCGCCAGCACGCGTCCGTCGGCAGCTTCGCCGCCGGCTGCACTCGCTACCGGCAGGTGCAGCTCCGCACTGCCCGATCCTAGTTGGGCCGGGTTGGCATCCGGCCAACTCGGCCCTTGCCTCACCCGTTCCTGTTTGGCCTCCAGCAAGGCCTGGATTTTTGCCACGGCGTCTTCCTGGCTGATGTGCTGGATCGGTGCTTCCGCCGGCAGACGTTTGTGCGGGGCCGGCTTTTTCGCGGTAGCGGAGCGGGGGGCTGGCTTTGTCACCGCCGCCGGTTTCGCCACTGCGGCCTTCCTGCTTGCAACCGGCTTCGCCACCGGCTTTTTCGCAGCCACCTTCTTTGCGGCGACCTTCCTGGCGACGGGCTTTTTCGCCACAGCCTTCTTCGTCGCAACTTTTCCTGCCGCGGGTTTCCGCGCTGCCGGTTTCTTCGTCGCGGATTTCTTCGCGGCGACCTTCTTGGCCGCCTTGCGCGGCGCGGGCTTCTTCGTGATCGTTTTCCCGGCCGGCGCCTTTTTGGCGGTTGCTTTCTTTGCCGCGGACTTCTTCGCGGCCGACTTGCGGGTCATAGCCATGCGTTCGTTCTCCTGCGGTGGTCGATGGAACCGCGCCCAGTATGCGCGCCCCGGCCGCGGCGGGCATTACGCAGCGCAGGAAACGTTCATCATCGGAAGCTGGGCTGCATCAGCGCATTGAGGAAATGCGGCAGTACCCGCGGTTCCGCCAGCAGGGTGAAGATCACGCCGTACGCCGCGCCCCACAGGTGTGCGCTGTGGTTGACGTTGTCCTGCCCGCGCCGGTCCATGTAGATCGAATAGCCGGTGTACAGCACCGCGTAGACGATGGCTGGAACCGGTAGCGCGAAGAAGATGTATATCTTTTCCCACGGCGCCAACAGGATAAAGGCGAACAGCACCGCCGACACCGCGCCCGAGGCACCGAGGCTGCGGTAGTTCGGGTTGCCGCGATTCTTCAGGTAGGTCGGCAGGATCGAGACCACCAGGCCGCCGATGTAGAACAGCGCGAAGCCGAACGATCCCAGGCGCGCGGCGAAGAAGCCTTCCATCACCCTGCCGAAGAAGAACAGCGTGATCATGTTCACCAGCAGATGCGTGAAATCCGCATGCACCAGGCCGTAGGTCACCAGCCGGTGGTATTCGCGCTGGCGGGCGATCGCCGGCGGCCACAGGATCAGGTCGTTCATCAGGCGGCTGTTCTTGAACGCCATGAACGAAACGATGCAGGTGATGGCGATGATGACCAGAGTGATCGGCATAGACGATTCCGCGACTAGGGTGCAAAGCTCGGCATCTTGGCGCCGCGCCCTCATCTTGTCGACTCTTCGCGGGCGCAGTCACCCGATATGCCGGCGCTAATGCCACGCTGCCGTACCGATATGCCGAATGATCACTGCCCGGATCCGCCACAGGCCGCTATCATTCGTCGCTTTATGCGGCCGTCAGCCGCTCGATGGATCCCATGACTTCGCTTCGCTACCTGCATCTGGACGTCTTTGCCGCCACCTTGGGCGGCGGCAATCATCTCGGCGTGGTGATCGGCGCCGACGACTGGAGCGCCGCGGCGATGCAGCGCTTCGCGCGCTGGACGGCGCTGGTCGAAACCACCTTCCTGCTGCCGCCGACCGATCCGCGGGCCAGCTATCGCGTACGCATCTTCACTCCGCACAAGGAGATTCCGTTCGCCGGCCACCCCAGCATCGGCAGTGCGCACGCCGCGCTCGAATGCGGCCTGGCCCAGCCGCACGATGGCCTGTTGTGGCAGGAATGCGGCGCCGGCGTGTTGCCGATCCGCGTTGAAGGCAGCAGCGCCGGTCGCGAGCTGTTGCTGCAATCACCCGGCGAGCGCGTGCTGGACACCGGCCGCGACGCCCATCCGCTGCTCGCGGCCACGCTGGCCGGTACCGAACTGGGCGTGCTGCCGCCGGCGCTGGTCGATGGTGGGCGGCGCTGGTGGCTGGCCGAGATAGCGGATGAAGCCAGCCTGCGCGCGTGGCAGCCCGACCACGCGGCGATCGCCGCGCTGGCGCATGCCAGCGACAGCATGGGGCTGTGCGCGTTCGCAAGAAGCAGCCACCCCGACTACCAGCTGGTGGTGCGCGCGTTCCCGGCGGGCGTGGGCATCGTCGAGGACCCCGCTTCCGGCGCCGCCAACGGCCTGATCGCCGCGTACATCATGCACGCCGAACCGCACGGCGCGCTGGCCCGTGGTTACCAGGTCAGCCAGGGCCGCGAGATCGGCCACGACGCGCAACTGATCGTGCACATCGACGGCAACACGATCTGGGTCGGCGGACGCAGCCATACAGTGATCGACGGCACGCTGGAGTGGGCGCCGTAACGCCCTGTACCGGCTATTCGCGCTCGTCCAGATGCGCCCGGCGCGCGGCGACCAGCGCCAGCGCCGACCAGTCCAGCTCCTCGTCGCCGGCGGCCAGCGCTTCCAGCAGGGCGTCGCGCAGCACGCCGGCGAACGGTAGCGGCACGCGCTGTGCGTCTCCCGCAGCCAGCGCCAGCCCCACGTCCTTGTAGCCCAGCGGCAAGGCGAACCCGGCCGGCTTGAAGCGTTGCTCGGCAATCAGCTTGCCGTAGCCCTGATAGGCGGGCGACGCAAACAAGGTGTTCGTCATCACTTCGAGAAAGTCCGCTGCACTGACGCCGTAGGCGCGCGTCAGCGCCGTCGCCTCGGCCATGCTCTCGATCGCGCTGGCCAGCATGAAGTTGCCCGCGATCTTGGCCACGTTCGCGCGCTCCGGCGCTACGCCCAATGGCCACAGCCGGCTGCCCATCGCTTCCAGCAGCGGCCGCACGCGTTCGATCGCGGCCGGCTTGCCGGCCACCAGGATATTCAGCCTTGCCGCGGCGGCCATGTCCGGACGGCCGAACACCGGCGCGGCGACGTACTCCAGCCCGCGTTTCTCGTGCTCCGCGGCCAGCTCCTGCGCCAGCGCCACCGAAATCGTGGCGTGATTCACATGCACGGTGCCGCGATCCATCGCGTCGAGCAGGCCGCCGTCGAGGAACACCTCGCGTACCGCCTGGTCGTTCGCCAGCATGCTGCACAACACCTCGCCCTGCGCGGCGCGGTCGGCCGTCTTCGCTACCTTGGCCCCCAGCGAGGCCAGCGGCTCGGTAGCCGCGACGGAACGGTTCCATACCGTCAGCGTGTGGCCGGCCGCGAGCAGGTTGCTGGCCATCGCGCTGCCCATCGCGCCGAGACCGATGAATCCGACTTTCATGCGGGTGTCCTCATGTCGAAACCGGCGCACAGTGAAGCATGCGAGATATTCAATCCATGCGAAATCCGCCGTGCGAGGACAGCCTCACACCGCCTGCCCGGCGGCCTGCCCCGAGGCCCACGCCCACTGGAAGTTGTAGCCGCCAAGCCAGCCGGTGACGTCGACCACCTCGCCGATGAAGTACAGCCCCGGCACGAGCTTCGACTGCATCGTGCTGGAGGACAGGCCGTCGGTGTCGACGCCGCCCAGGGTGACTTCGGCGGTGCGATAGCCTTCGGTGCCGCTGGCGGTGATCGGCCACGCGTTGAGTTGCGTACCGACCTGCTCGAGTTCGGCGTCGCGGTACTGGCGCATCGGACGGCCCTCAAACCATTGCTCGCACAGACGCTGCGCGAGACGCTTCGGTAACACATCGCCGAGCACGGTCTTCAGCTCCGCCAGTGGCCGCGCCGCGCGCTGTTCGACCAGATGCGCACCGGCGTCCCGGTCCGGCAGCAGGTCGATGCGCAGGTCGTCGCCGGGTTGCCAGTACGAGGAAATCTGCAGGATCGCCGGTCCGCTGATGCCGCGGTGGGTGAACAGCAGGCCAGCGCGAAAACCCTGCCTGCCCACGCGCGCCTCCACCTCGGGCAGCGCCACGCCGGCCAGATCCTGGTAATGCTCCTGGTGCTTGCCGCTCAGGGTCAGCGGCACCAGACCGGCGCGCGTGGGCAGCACGGCGTGGCCGAACTGGCGCGCCAGTTCGTAGCCGAAACCGCTGGCGCCCATGCTGGGAATCGACAGGCCGCCCGAGGCAACCACCAGCGATTCGGCATGCACTTCGCCGCGCGCGGTGAGCACGCTGAAACCTCCCGGCGTGTTACGCACCCGCTGCACGCCGCAGTTCGCTTCCACCGTGACACCGGCGGCGGCGCATTCGTCCAGCAGCATGCGCACGATCTGCTTGGCCGAGTCGTCGCAGAACAGCTGGCCAAGCTCCTTCTCGTGGTAGGCGATGCGGTGCTTCTCGACCAGCGCGATGAAATCCCACGGCGTGTAGCGCGCCAGCGCGGACTTGGCGAAATGCGGGTTGGCCGAGAGATAGTTCGCCGGCGTCGCACCCGTGTTGGTGAAATTGCAACGCCCGCCGCCGGACATCAGGATCTTCTTGCCGACCTTGTTGGCGTGGTCGACCACCAGTACGCGGCGGCCGCGCTGGCCGGCGGCGATCGCGCACATCAGGCCCGCGGCGCCGGCGCCGACGATCAACACGTCCACTTTCACGAACCGGCATCCTCGCGCCGCCACAGGTCGCGCATTATCGCCCAGCCGCATGGCTTACACTTTGGTCCTGTTCCCAGCGAGCCGCCGCCATGCCTTCCTTTGACGTGATCTCCGAAGTCGACAAGCACGAACTGACCAATGCGATCGACCAGGCCAACCGCGAGCTGACCACGCGCTTCGACTTCAAGGGCGTGGACGCGCAGTACGTGCTGGACGGTGGCGTGATCACCCAGAGCGCGCCCAGCGAATTCCAGCTGCAGCAGATGCTGGACATCCTGCGCGGCCGGCTGACCGCGCGGAAGATCGACATCCGTGCGCTCGACGTCGGCGATCCGGAAACCAACCTGGGCGGCTCGCGGCAGAAGATCACCGTGAAGCAGGGCATCGAGCAGCCGGTCGCGAAGAAGCTGGTGGCCGAACTGAAGGCGGCCAAGCTCAAGGTCGAGGCGCAGATCAACGGCGACAAGCTGCGCGTCAGCGGCAAGAAGCGCGACGACCTGCAGGCAGCGATGGCCTTGCTGCGCAAGTCCGAGGTCGAGCTGCCGCTGCAGTTCGACAATTTCCGCGACTGAGCTCAGGCCCTCGACAGCAGCCGACCGCCCATCGCGGCGTTGACCGCCACCACCACGATCACCGCCAGCGCGTGGGTCAGCAGGTCGGTGGCCGCGGAATCGAATGCGTGGCAGATCTCCAGCAGGCTGGCCGAGGCCGCCGCGCTGGCCAGGCCGATCAGCACCGCGGCAAGCACCGGCCGCAGCGGGCAGGCGCGCCGCAGCAGCACGATCAGCAGCGCGGACAGCGGCACCGAGAAGCCGATGATGAAGAGCAGGCAGTCGGCGGTCTGATGCACGCCGGCAAGTTCGGTGCCCGGCGCGATCCATGTGCGCAGGCAGCCGAGGCCGCTGGCGCCGATCCACAGCAAGGCCCCGGGCAGAGGCAGCCACGCCCATGCCGCACGCCGCCCCGGCACGCCCAGCGCGAACGCGGCCCACGCCGCGCTGATCGCGGTGATCACTGCGCCGATGCCGGCCCAAGCCAGATCCGGCGTGGCGGCCCAGCGTTGCAGCATCGGGCTCGCGCCGTAATGCATCAGCAACCCGGCCGCCAGCGCCGCCACCAGCAGCAGCCAGCCGGCGGTGCGCAGCCATGGCGGCAACAGCCGCCGCACCGGCACCAGCTCGGTGCCCAGGCGATCGATCAGTGCCTCATGGAATTGCGGGTCGGACATCACGTCAGGGTTCTCCATGGAAACGTTCGCGCAGTGCCTTCAGCGCGCGATGCAGGTTCACTTTCAGCGCGCCGGTGTTGCGTCCGGTCAGCGCGGCCGCCTCGCTGAGCGAACGCTCGCGCAGGCCCAGCTGTTCCACCGCCTCGCGCTGGCCTGGCGGCAATTCGGCGATCGCCTCGTGCAGGCGCTGCGTGCGCTGTTCGCATTCGGCCGCCGCGCTGGCGTCGCTGCTGTCGGGATGATGGTCGAGCGCGAAATCGTCGTGTAGTTCGCGGCTGTCGCGACGGCCGCGGCTACGCAGCGCGTCGATCGCGCGGCGGTTGGCGATCGCCGTCAGCCACGCATCGTACGAACGGGTCGGGTCGTAGGTGTGGCGCACCCGGTGCACGCTGATCAGGGTCTCCTGCACCACGTCGTCCAGACCATCCGGCGCTACACCATGGCGCCGCGCGGCGGCACGGATCAGCGCCACCGAATCGGCCAGCAGCTTCTCGTAGGCGCGCCGGTCACCGGCCTGCGCAGCTGCCATCCACGCCGCCCGGCGCCGGTCGGGCGATTCGCTGTCGTTCACCGTGGCGACATCGGCTGGCATGGTCTGGTCGAGACTCGCCCGCAGGGAAAGTGCACTATCTAGACCCATGTAGGCGGTGGCGGTCAAGGCTTGCGACATGCTTCGCTCCACGGCGGAACGCCTGTGAGGTATTCGCCGCAGCCGGCGCCAACGTTACTTCATGCCAGCGTGTAACCCTCGCCAGCGCAACGGCGAATAGCCAGGCAACCTTCCACGGATGCTCCCCATGCTCGTGTTGATCCTCGCCTACCTCGGCGGCGTACTGACCATCCTCAGCCCGTGCATCCTGCCGGTGCTTCCGTTCGTGTTCGCCCGCTCCGACCGCCCGTTCATGCGCAATGGCTTCCCGATGCTGCTGGGCATGGCGATCACCTTCGCCGCAGTCGCCACGCTGGCCGCGCTCGGCGGTGGCTGGGCGGTGCACGCGAACCAGTACGGCCGCTGGGTGGCGATGCTGGTGCTGGCCTTCCTCGGCCTGACCCTGTTGTCGACCCGGCTGGCCGAATGGATCACCCGTCCGTTCGTGGCGCTGGGCAACCGGCTGTCGCAGCGCTCGGCCGGCGATGGCGATTCGGTCTGGGGCGCGGCCGGCCTCGGCGTGGCCACCGGCCTGCTGTGGGCGCCGTGCGCCGGGCCGATCCTGGGCCTGCTGCTGACCGGTGCGGCGCTGAACGGCGCCAGCGTGCAGACCACCTTGCTGCTGCTCACCTATGCCGCCGGCGCGGCCACTTCACTCGGCCTGGCGCTGCTAATCGGCGGCAAGGTGTTCGCCCTGATGAAGCGCTCGCTCGGCGCCGGCGAATGGGTGCGCCGTGCACTCGGCGCGCTGGTGTTGTGCGGCGTGGCCGCGATCGCGCTGGGCCTGGATACCGGCCTGCTCACCCGCGTCTCGCTGGCCAGCACCAGCGTCATCGAGCAGAAGCTGATCAACGCCGTGCGCCCGGCACCGGCGCCACGACCCATGCTGAAAGCCGGCGAGCCGCTGCCGGTGGAAGGCACGTTCCCGTCGCTGGCCGGCGCCACGCAGTGGTTGAACAGCCCGCCGCTGGCCACCGAGTCGCTGCGCGGCAAGGTCGTGCTGGTCGACTTCTGGACATACTCCTGCATCAACTGCATCCGCGCGCTGCCGTACGTGCGCGGCTGGGCCGACAAGTACAAGGACCACGGCCTGGTGGTGATCGGCGTGCATGCGCCGGAGTTCGCGTTCGAGAAGAATCCGGCCAACGTCGCCAAAGCCGTGAAGGACCTGGGCGTCGACTATTCGGTCGCGCTGGACAACGACTACGCGATCTGGAGAGGCTTCAACAACGAGTACTGGCCGGCGCACTACTTCATCGACGCACAGGGACAGATCCGCCATCACCATTTCGGCGAAGGCGAGTACCGGCAAAGCGAGGACGTGATCCGCCATCTTCTGGCCGACGCCGGCCAGAAGAACCTACCCGGCGGCTACGTCAGCGACGACCACCGCGGCGTCGAGGCGGCCGCATCGGACGATCCCACCCGCTCGCCGGAAACCTACGTCGGCTACGCTCGCGCGATGAACTTCGTCGGCGGCCGGGTGGCGCGCGACGATGCGCGTGATTATCACGCACCCGCCTCGCTCGCCGTGAACCAGTGGTCGCTCGACGGGCGCTGGACCGTGCACGACGAAAACGCGCAACTGGCGCAGGCCGGCGGCCGCATCGTCTACCGCTTCCGCGGTCGCGACCTGCACCTGGTGCTCGGCCCGACTGCGGACGGCAAGCCGATCCGCTACCGCGTCAGCATCGACGGCAAGCCGCCCGGCGCCGACCACGGCATGGACACCGACGCCGATGGCCACGGCACCATCACCACGCAGCGGCTGTATCAGCTGGTACGCCAGGCCCACGGCAGCGGCGAGCGGCTGTTCGAGATCGAGTTCCTGGATCCGGGCGTGCAGGCGTACGCGTTCACGTTCGGTTGATTGATTGCTGCATGCATCTCCACGGAGGCTGTCATGTCCCGCATCGATGAAACCCTCGCGATGGATCGCCGCCGCTTCCTGCGCGCCGCCCTTGGCGGTGGCGCGCTGCTCGCTGTCGGCGGTGGCCTGCTGCTGCCGCGGATATACGCGGCAGCCAATACCCCGGTCGGCACGCCGGGCGAGGTGTTGCTGGAAATCTTCGACGACGCCGGCCGCGACCTCGGCGCGCGCGAGGTGGCGAAGCTGGTGCTGAGCGACGCGCAATGGCGCCAGCGACTGTCGCCGGCGGCATACGACATCATGCGACATGAGGGCACCGAGCGCGCGTTCAGCGGTGCACACGAGCGGCCCGCCGTGCCCGGTCTGTTCCGCTGCGTGGCCTGCGCCACCGCGCTGTACGACGCGGCCACCGAGTTCGATTCCGGCACCGGCTGGCCCAGCTTCTGGCAGCCGATCGCGGCCCGCAACGTGATCGAGCGCAGCGACCATCTGTTCGGCATGCAGCGCACCGCGATCAGCTGCGCCGGCTGCGACAGCCACCTCGGCCACGTCTTCGACGACGGCCCGCGGCCGACCGGCCTGCGCTACTGCATGAACTCGGTGGCACTGCGTTTCGTGGCGCGCGCGGCAGCCTGATCGCCGAAGCGGCCTATCGGCCTTCCCGCCACCACGGCCACCAGCCACGCCCCGAGCGCGCGTAGCGGTCGGCCGCGCGCTCGAACGGGTTGCGCACGCTGATGCCGCCGCACAACAGGTACAGCGGCAGAAACAGCGGCCCCAGCAGCATGTACTGGTAGACATGCGCACGTTCGTGGTCGGCCAGCGACACCGGCGGCTCGATGCCACGACCGGCGCGATGCGCGTAGGTGAGGCACGGCACGTCCAGACGCTCGCCAGTGTGCACGATCACGTTGCCCAGGGTCAGCGCCCCGCCGCGCCCCCACGGCCAGCGCCGCACCACCAGCGCCAGCTCGCTCCGCTGCCAGCGCATGCGTGCGCCGAAGGCCACGCCGGTCGCGCCCAGCAGCAAGCCAAGCAAGGTATTCGGCAAGGTCCACAACATGCCCAGCACAAGCAGGCTTCGCTGCGGCCAGCGTGAAACGGATGCATCGGAACGTTGCGGCATGTCGGCTCGGCTTGGATTCGGCGGTGGTTGCCGCCATCTTTGTCGGCGTTGGCGCCCGGCGCCTGACCTGTCATCGGAGTGAGTCTGCCATGAGTACACCTCGGGCCATCCCCTGTCCGCATTGCGGCGCGCTGAATCGCGTGCCGGCCGAACGGGTGGGCGAGCATCCGAACTGCGGCCGCTGCAAGCAGGCGCTGTTCGAGGGACGCCCGGTGGAACTGACCGCGGCGAACTTCGAGGCGATCGCCGGCCGCGGCGACCTGCCGGTGCTGGTGGATTTCTGGGCGCCGTGGTGCGGGCCGTGCGTCGGCTTTGCGCCGGTATTCGTGCAGGCCGCCGGCAAGTTCGAACCGCACCTGCGGCTGGCCAAGCTGGACACCGAGGCGCAGCCGCAACTGGCCCAGCGCTTCAACATCCGCAGCATCCCCACCCTGATCCTGTTCAAGCAGGGCCGTGAGATCGCGCGGCAATCCGGCGCACTGAACGCGGCGCAGCTCTCGCAGTTCGTCGAGGGTGCGCTGGCGCGCGGCTGATCAGCGGGTGCCGGTGCCGGCCGCCTGCCAGCGCAGCCAGTCGACCACCGCGGCCACCGCCGCACGCGGTCTTGCGGGCGGCCGCACGATCCAGTACGACGGTCCCAGCGGCACGTCGAGCTCGCCGAACGGACGCAGCAAACTGCCGTTCGCCACGTCATCCGCGGCCAGCCGATGCCGTGCCAGCGCCACGCCCTGGCCCTGCATCGCCGCGCGCAACACCAGGTCGGACGAGGTGTAGCGCGCGCCACCCTGCAGAGAAAGCCTGGCCGGCCCGTGTACCTGCCGCCACAACTCCCATGCCGCCTGTGGGTCGCGGTCGTGCAGCAGGCGCAGGCCAGCCAGCTGGGCCGGTTTCGACGGACGTCCGGACGCCTGCCACAGCGCCGGGCTCATCACTGGATACAGCGCGTCGTCCATCAGTGGTTCGGCATGCAGCGCCGGCCACGGCCCCTTGCCCATGCGGATCGCCAGATCGATGCGGCCGTCGTCCAGCGCGTCGAGGCGCTGCTCCACCTGCACCGACAACTCGATCCTCGGGTGCGCCTTCTCCAGCGCTGGCAGTCGCGGCAGCAGCCAGCGGATCGCAAACGACGGCGAGGCGGACAAGGTCACCGCGTGCGCCGGGCGGGTCTCGCGCAATGCCGCCACCGCCTGCTCGATCTCGCGCAGACCGGACAGCGTGGCACGACCCAGCGCCTCGCCCTGCGGCGTGAAAACCAGCGCGCCGCGACCAGCCGCCGTGCGCAGCAGCGGCACACCCAGCCAGCGGTCCAGTTCGCCCAGGTGCCGGCTTACCGAAGAATGCGCCATGCCCAGCTCGCGCGCGGCGGCGCGCACGCCGCCGTGGGCGTAGACCATGGCAAAAGCACGCAAGGCATTCAGCGGCAGCTCGTTCATGGTCGGAATTCTAGACCATAAGCCGTTCGGCACAGACCAGACATCGGCTTGAACATGCGCTTCATCCGACCATTCACGATGAAGGACATGCCATGGATCCGTTGCTCGCTGCGTGCGGCCTGCTCTGCGTGGCCGCGATCACACCCGGCCCGAACAACCTGGTGGTGCTGCGTGCGGCAGGGCATGCCGGCCTGCGCGGCGCGATGTCGGCGATCGTCGGCATCGTGTGCGGTGGCCTGCTGCTGCTCGCGGTGATGGCGCTGGGTGCGGGTGCGGCGTTCGCCACGCACCCGCCACTGCGGCGCTGGACCGGCGCGATCGGTGCCCTGTACCTGATCTGGCTCGGCGTGTCGCTGTGCGTGGCCGGCATCGCGCCGCGACACGCCGTCGCGACGTCGGCGACCTTGCCGGCCGGCATCCTGGGTCTGATCGGCTTCCAGTTCCTCAACCCGAAAAGCTGGGTGATCGTGCTGACCGTGCTGGCGGCGGTGCCGGCCACCGGCCTGCGCGACTACCTGCCGCTGGCCGGACTGTTCGTGCTGATCCCCGCCCTGTGCCTGCTGCTGTGGGCCGCGCTGGGTGCATGGCTGGCCCGCTGGCTGGTGCACCCCCAGGTCCGCCGCGGCGTCGACATCGTGATGGGCGCCCTGCTGGTTGCCTGCGCCTTCCTGCTGCTGATCGAACCCTGATTCCTTTGCTCACCGGAGATACCGAGATGACTGCCTTCCACACGACTCCCACCCGCCGCGTGCTGTGCCTTGCCGGCAGCCTGCGCCGCAATTCCTGGAACCGCAGCCTGCTGCAGGCGGCCGTGGCCCAGGCACCGGCGACGCTGCAGCTGGACGTCTACGATGCGCTGTCCGCCGTGCCGCTGTTCGATGAGGATCTGGAGCAGCGCGAACCGGCCGGCCCCGCCGGCGTGCAGGCACTGCGCGCGGCGATCGCCGCCGCGGACGGCCTGATCATCGCCACGCCCGAGTACAACCACGCCATGCCCGGCGTGCTGAAGAACGCGCTGGACTGGCTTTCGCGCGAAAGCCCCGCCGGCGAGGTGCTGTCGGAAAAACCCGTCGGCGTACTCGGCGTCAGCAGCGGTCCGTGGGGTGCGCGCCTGGCGCAAGCCTCGCTGCGCCAGGTGCTGCACACCTGCGGCGCCTTGGTGATGCCCACCCCGACCCTGTTTGTGGCGAGCGCAGCCAGCCGCTTCGACGCCGACGGCGCACTGACCGACCTGGCCATCGTGCAATCGCTGCAGGATTTCACGCTGGCGTTCGAACGCTGGATGGAACGCGTGACGCCGTCATTCCGCATGCCGGAACCGGTGGCGGTGGTGCTGCGCTGACCCCATGCCTTTACGCACACCCCCACCGCAGCGCAGCCGGTTAAGCTGGCGGCTTTCGCCTGCGAGGAAAAACCGTGCGCAAGTCCCTGCAATCTGTCCTGCTGGCGGCCTTCGTGCTGGCCGGGTCCCACGCCGCTCCGGCCTTCGCCGCCGACACCCCCAAGCCGACGGCCCCGGATACGGCCAGCAGCGACGGCTTCCAGCTGCCGCCGCTGCCTGCCGATGCGCACGTGACGCAATCGACCACGGTGGATGGCCGCACGCTCAAGTACACCGCCACCGTCGGCTCGCTGCCGGTGCGCGACGGCAAGGGCAAGATCACCGGCGAGGTGGTGTTCACCGCCTACACCATGCCTGGCAAGGACCGGCCGGTGACATTCGCATTGAACGGCGGCCCTGGCGCCTCGTCGGTGTACCTGAACTTCGGCGCGATCGGGCCGAAGAAGGTGAACTTCGGCGTCGAGGGCGACAGCCCGTCCGATCCGGCGACGCTGCACGACAACCCCGGCACCTGGCTGGGCTTCACCGACCTGGTGTTCATCGATCCTGTGGGCACCGGCTACAGCCGCGCACTGGTCGACGACAAGGAAGCGACCAAGCAGTTCTACAGCACCGACAGCGACATCAAGTACCTGTCGCGCGTCGTCTACGACTGGCTGGTCAAGAGCGGCCGCATGACCTCGCGCAAGTATCTGGTCGGCGAAAGCTACGGCGGCTTCCGCGGGCCGCGCATCACCGACTATCTGCAAACCCGGCTCGGCGTGGCGATGAAGGGCGTGGTGCTGCTGTCGCCCTATCTCGACCCGGCGGCATACAACGACGAGAACGTATCGCCGCTGCCGTGGATGCTCACCCTGCCCTCGATCGCCGCCGCGCACCTGGAGCGCGAGCACAAGCTCAGTGCGGAGGCGATGGCGCCGATCATCGAGTACACCCGCGGCGAATACGCCAGCGACCTGATGCGCGGCCGCTCCGATCCGCACGCTACCGATCGCGTGGTGAAGAAAGTCACCGAGCTGACCGGACTCGATCCGCTGTTCGTCAGGCGCTCCGGCGGCCGCATCGAAACCCAGGCCTACCTGCGCGAGGTGTATCGCGCCGAGGGCAAGCTGGGCAGCCGCTACGACTCCAACGTCACCGCGTGGGATCCGTTCCCGTATGCGCCGCACCAGCAGACCGGCGATCCGATTCTCAACGGCATCATCGCGCCGACCACCACGGCGATGGTCAACTTCGTTACCCAGACGGTCGGCTGGAAGATCGACGGCCGCTACAACGCGCTCAGCTACGAGGTGAACAAGCTGTGGCATGAGGACGAGGACGCCAACAAGGGTTCGGTGTCGCAACTACGCGAGGCGGTCGCCAACGATCCGGGCCTGCGCGTGCTGATCGCGCACGGCTGGGACGACCTGTCCTGCCCGTTCATGGCTTCGGTGCTGATCGTCGACCAGATGCCGGCGATGGGTGACCCGACCCGCGTGCAGGTGAAGAACTACCCCGGCGGCCACATGTTCTACGCGCGGGCAGACAGCCAAGCCGCGTTGACCAGCGACGTGAAGGCGTTGTACGGCGTCAAATGAGGTAATCGCAGGCAGCCTGGATGTGCGCGCGCCGCCTCGCGCTCAGCGCGCCAGCGTGCTGGCGCGCACCAGGTACTGCACGCTGAACATCCGCTGCGGATCGGTCCACACGCGCTTCACGGCCAGTCCGGCGCGGGCAGCCAGCGCGGCGAAATCCTCCAGCGAATACTTGCAGCTGTATTCGACCTGGATCGTCTCGTCGACGCGCAACGGCACGTTCACGCGGCCGACTTTGACCTGCTGCTCGCGGCGGCTGACGATGTGCGTCTCGATGCGCCCGGCCATCGGGTTGTAGTGCGCGCGATGGGCGAACGCCGACAGTTCGAAGTTGCTGCCGATCTCGCGGTTGAGCCGCGCCAGCATGTTGAGGGTGAACTCGGCAGTGACGCCGGCGCGGTCGTTGTAGGCCGCCTCGATGACGGCCGGATCCTTCTTCAGGTCCACCCCGATCAGGATGCCGCCGGCATCGCCCATCTCGTTGCGCATCTTGCGCAGCAGCACGGCAGCTTCGCGATTCTCGAAATTGCCGATGGTGGAGCCGGGGAAATACAGCACGGTGCGCCGCGGTGCGCGCGGCGGGATCGGCAGCCGCAGCGGCTTGCTGAAATCCGCGCACAGCGGCTGCAGCGGCAGCTGCGGGAACGCCGCCGCCAGCCGCTCCACACTCTGCCGCAATGGCTCCGGCGAGATCTCCACCGGCACGTAGGCCACCGGCGCGTGCAGGTGTTCGAGCAGCATGCGGGTCTTGTGCGCATTGCCGCTGCCGTACTCGACCAGGCGCACGCCGCTGCCCAATTCGTCGGCGATGCTGGCCGCGTGTTCATCCATCAGCGCGATCTCGCAACGCGTGAGGTAATACTCCGGCTGCTCGCAGATCCGCTCGAACAGCATCGAGCCGCGCTCGTCGTAGAACAGCCACGACGGCAGCCGCTTGGGCTTTGCGCCGAGGCCGCGCTGGACGACTTCCAGAAGATCGCTTGATGGCGGACGACGGTCGTCGTCGCTGATGCCACAGGGTTGCACGCTGCTCATCGGTCCTGTCCCAGTCGTAGCCCGGCAAACTGCCAACGGGCCTGGGGTGGAAAGAAATTGCGGTAACTGGCGCGCAGGTGATCGCGCGGGGTGACGCAGGAACCGCCGCGCAACACCCATTGACCGCACATGAATTTGCCGTTGTATTCGCCCAGCGAGCCGGGCAGCGGGCGGAAGCCCGGGTAGCTGACATAAGGCGAGGCGGTCCACTCCCACACGTCGCCATACAGCTGCAGCAGGCCGGCATCGCCGCTCGCCGCGCGCGGCTGGAAGCGCTGCGCGTCCTGCAGGTTGCCGTCGATCGCGATGTCCTGCGCCGCCGATTCCCACTCGGCCTCGGTGGGCAGCCGCGCACCGGCCCAGCGCGCGAACGCCTCGGCCTCGTAATAACTGAGATGGCAGATCGGCTCGTGCGGATCGAGTTCGCGCACGCCGGCCAGGGTGAATTCGCTGGCCAGGTCGTCCTGCCAGTAGAGCGGATGCTGCCAGGCTTCGCGCTGCAGCGTGGCCCAGCCGTCGGACAGCCACAGCCCGGGTTCGCGGTAGCCGCCTTCGAGCACGAACGCCAGGTATTCGGCATTGGTCACCAGGCGGTTGGCCAGTGCGTGCGGTTGCAGCAGGGTGCGATGGCGCGGGGTCTCGTTGTCGAACGCGAAGCCCTCGCCACGATGGCCGATCTCGACGATGCCCTCGCGGCCATCAACGAAGCGCAGCGGCACGGCTTTCGTATCTGCCGGCGCAGCGATCGGTGCGCCATACGCCGGCTGCAGCGGATTGCACCAGAACGCGTGCTTGATGTCGGTCAACAGCAGCTCCTGATGCTGCTGTTCGTGCTGCAGGCCCAGCTCGACCAGCCCGGACAGCTCCACATCATCGGCGCGGCCGAGCAGCTCACCTACCGCGTCGTCGATGTAGCGCCGGTAATCGCGTACCTCGTCCAGCGACGGCCGCGACAACAGCCCACGCTGCGGCCGCGCATGCATCGGCCCGACCGACTGATAGTAAGAGTTGAACAGGTAATGCCAGGCCGGATCGCGCGGCCGGTAGGCCGGGCCGCGTCCCAGCACGAACTGCTCGAAGAACCAGCTGGTATGTGCCAAGTGCCATTTGCCGGGACTGGCGTCGGGCATCGACTGCAGTTGCAGGTCTTCCGCGCTGAGGCTGGCACAGAGTTCCAGTGTCCGCTGCCGCACCTGCAGGAATCGGGCCGCGATGCCTGCAGGTGCGGACGAGCGCCAAGTCGTCATCGCGACTCCCTTGGCACGGCCGGCAAAGCGGTCGCGTTGCAGTGGGTATCGAGTGTCTTGTCGCTCAAACGCATGTCGGCGAGCATGCCGCGTCAACCGTTCACTTATTGTGATACGAAGATGGCAGATACTTTGCAGCGCCCTTCCACCGTGCCCGCGCGAATGCGGGCCGGCATGCAGTTCGCGTGACTGAATTCACAATATGTGTATTACCCGAAACAGACGAGGTAACGCCCATGAAAACGATCCTCCCTACCCTGCTGCTCGCTATCACCGTAGGCGTCGGTGCTGCGCAGGCCGCCGAGACGGCGCCCGCCCGATCACCGCTGCCTGCAGGTGATTGCATCGACACCACCCAGATCAACGAATGGCACATCGTGGACGCCCGCACCGCGATCGTACGCACCGGTCCGAAGCGTTACCTGGTGGCGTTGCAGAACGACTGTCCGCGACTGGGCACTCCGCCGCCCGGGCTGATCTTCCGCGCCAACCCATCCAATACCGTCGTCAACCGCAGCCGCATCTGCGGCGAGGTGGGCGAGACCGTGCACTCACGCTCCCAGCCACCGTGCGCGATCCAGTCGGTCAGCAAGATCGACAAGGAGCGCTTCGACCAGCTCAGTGCCCGCGCCATGCGTCATGGCAGCGGCGCGGAGCAGCCGACGACCATGCCTGCCCATTGAACGGATGCAACGTCAGCTTGCGCTGAAAAACGAAGGGTCCGGCATGCCGGACCCTTCGTATCGGATGTGGTGGCGCGACCGCCGGGCTCAATCGCCGTCGTCGTAATCGTAGCCATCGTCACGAATGTAGCGCGTCTGGTACGGGTCGTCGTACACGACCGTACGGGTCTCGACCACGCGACGACGCACCACCGGGGCATTCTCGTAGATCACCGTGCGCGGCGGGCCGTAGACAACCGGCGCACCGTAGTACACCGGCGCCGGGCGCAGCGCGTTGTCGACCAGGCCGATCACCGCACCGGTGACGATCGCACCGGCGATCCAGCGACCGCCGCTCCAGTGGCCGCCATGGCCGCCGTAGTAACCGCCGTGATAACCGCCATAGTGGCCGCCGCCATAGTAGCCACCGCCATGGTAGCCATGACCACGCGCAGACGCGCTCAGTGGCATCACCACTGCCGCCGCGACTGCCAGACCGATGGCTGCCAGCTTGCCTGCACCGCTGAAACGTTGGGTCATGATCGTTCTCCCTTGTACAGGGCGGATGCTCGTCGGATCACGCTTAATGTGAACTGAAGGGTTCACCTTTTGATGCGCGCCGTATCCCACGGGTTGATCCCCGGGTCAGCCTTGCGCCGGCGCAACAGCCAGCAGCCGTGGATGTCGGCGCGGCGGGCGAAGTCGAACGGGATGCTGGGCGTGGTCCAGTCCTCGATCTCGAAGTGCTGCGCCAGCGCCTCGCGATCCAGCTTGAAGCGGCGGAAATTGTTGGAAAAAACGATCACGCCGTCGCGGGTCAGCCGCTCGTTGCAAGCCTCTAGCAGCTTCACGTGGTCGCGCTGCACGTCGAAATCCTCGGCGCGCTTGGAGTTGGAGAACGTGGGCGGGTCGACGAAGATCAAGCCGTAATGGCCGCGGTCGCGCTGCAGGAATTCCAGTGCGTCGAACTGCATCAAGCGATGGCCAGCGCCGCTGAAGCCGTTCAACGCGAGATTGCGCGAAGCCCATTCCAGATAGGTGGCGGACAGATCCACGCTGGTGGTTTCCAGCGCGCCGCCGGCCGCCGCGTGCACGCTGGCGGTGGCGGTGTAGGCAAACAGGTTGAGGAAGCAGCGCCCCTCGGCCAGCTCGCGCACTTTCGCGCGCACCAGCCGATGGTCGAGGAACAGCCCGGTGTCCAGGTAATCGGTGAGGTTGACCAGGAACTTCAGGCCGCCCTCCTCCACTTCGATGAACTCGTTGCGCTGATCGAGCTGGCCGTACTTGGAACCGCCCTTGCCGCGCTCGCGGGTCTTCAGCGCGATGCGCTCGCGCGGCACGCCGAGCACCTCGCCGGCGACGCGGGCGATCTCGCGCAGGCGCAGACGGGCTACGTCGGGCGGCACATCGGCCGGCGCACGGTACTCCTGGATATGCAGATGCTCGTCGCCGCTGGTGTCGCCGTAGACGTCGATCGCCGCGGCGTATTCGGGCAGGTCCTGGTCGTACGCACGCCAGCAATGGATGCCTTCGCGCGCCAGCCGCTTGCGCAGATGCTTGACGTTCTTTTCCAGCCGGTTCTTCAGCATCTGCGCGCCGGCCGACAGCGGCTTCGGTTCGCGCGGCTTCTCGTCGCGTGGCTTCAGGTCGAAGGTCAGCAACACGGTTTCCAACGCACCGTTGTACAGCGTGTAACGCTTGTCCGCGTGCAGCTGCATCATCCGGCCCAGCTCCGCCTCGCCGGCCAGCACCGCGGCGCGCCAACCGGTGAAGCGGTTGCGCAAGGTGTCGCCCAGTGCGCGGTACAACTTCGGCATCTCGGCGCGATCGCCGAGCCGCTCGCCGTACGGCGGGTTGGTGATGACCAGGCCGTAATCGATACCCGGCGGTGGCGCCGCATGCACCACGTCCTGCTTTTCCAGGGTGAAGAAGCCCGCTACACCGGCGGCCTGTGCGTTGCGTTTGGATACCTGCACCATGCGCGGATCGACATCGCTGCCGAAGAACACGCTGCGCAGGCCACGCAGGCCTGTTTCGGCGCGCTGCTTCGCCTCGTCCAGCAGGCCGCGCCACAGCGCGATGTCGTGCTGCTGCCAGCCGAGGAAACCGAAATATTCGCGACGCAAGCCCGGGGCCACGTCGGCCGCCATCAGCGCACCCTCGACCAGCAAGGTGCCGGAGCCGCACATCGGATCGAGCAAGGCACCGCCGGCCGCGTACACCTCGGGCCAGCGCGCTCGCAACAACATCGCGGCGGCGAGGTTCTCCTTCAGCGGCGCCTCACCCTGCTCTTCACGCCAGCCGCGCCGATGCAGCGGCGAGCCGGCCAGGTCCAGCGACAGTGTGGCGCGGTCGCGGCGCACACGGACGTTGATGCGGATGTCGGGTTCGTCGGTGTCGATGCCGGGACGCGAGCCATCGCGTTGGCGGAACTGATCGACCACCGCGTCCTTGGTGCGCAGGCCGATGAACTGGCTGTGGGTGAGCTTGCTCAATGCGGTGCCCGCATCCACCGCGAAGGTCGCGTGCGCGGCCAGGTGCTGGCTCCAGTCGATATCCTGCACACCGCGATACAGCGCGTCGTCGTCGGCCGCGTCGAACTCGGCCAGCGGCAGCAGGATGCGGCTGGCCAGGCGCGACCACAGGCAGGCTTTGTACGCCGTCTCCAGCGTGCCGGAGAAATGCGCACCGGCCAGCGCCTCGCGCACGTCGCTGGCGCCGATCGCGACCAGTTCGTCGCGCAGCAGGTATTCCATGCCTTTCGGGCAGGTGGCGAAGTAGTGACTCATGCGGCGCTCGCCAGCTGGTCCAGCATCAGCCGGAACTGCGCGGCGATCGCGTCCATGCTGGCACCCAGCCGATGGTCGTCGTCCAGCACCAGCAGCGGCAAGCGGCGCCGGGCCGCGAACGCCTGCACGCCCGCCAACGGGCAGACCTCGTCGCGCCAGCCGTGGATCAGCAGCGTGGGCACAGCCGGGCGCAGGTCGAACTTGCGCGCATAGCCGGGGATTTCGCTCGGCGTGGCCAGCAGCAGCAGGCCGGCCACCGGCACGTCGAGCGAGACCAGGCCGGAGACGAACGCGCCCATGCTGGAGCCGACCAGCAGCGGTGGCGCGTCCAGCGCCTCGATGGTGGCGCGCAAGCGGGCGATCCGCGGCGCCACCGAACCGGCGTGGCCGCGCGCGTCGTCGCTGCCGTAGTCCGGGCGCTGCGTGCGCCGGCCCAGCGATTCGGCCAGTGCGGCCAGCGCGCTGACCTTGGTGGCATCCGGACTGGAGTCCGAGCCGTGCGAAAGAATGATCTGGCCGCGCATGGCGCGTCTCCATGAAACTGCTGGAAGCAAGGCGCGCATGGTAACAGGCGGCGTTTCCGCGCGGCCTTGCCGCATGCGAAACTGCGGCGCATGAGCCCGAGCATCCACGAGCAGCCGCTGCCTTACGTCGACATCCTGCCCGAGCGCCCGGTCGATGCGGTCGAGCTGGTGGTGATCCACTGCACCGAGCTGCCGGACCTGGCCACGGCGCGCGAGTACGGCGAGAAAGTGCTGCATACCAGCGGCTCCGGCAACAGCGGCCATTACTACGTGGACCGCGACGGCGCGGTATACCGCTACGTACCCGGCACCCGCGTGGCGAATCACGTGCGCGGCCACAACCCGAACTCGATCGGCATCGAGCTGGTTAATCTTGGCCGCTATCCGCACTGGTGGGATTCGCGCCACCAGCAGATGACCGAACCGTACAGCGAGGCCCAGATCGCCGCACTGAATGCCCTGCTGGCGCAGTTGCGCGTGGAATTTCCGAAGCTGCGCCATATCGCCGGCCACGAGGATCTGGACACCGCGCGGATGCCGGCCAGCGACGACGCCTCGCTGGAAATCCGCCGCAAGCTCGACCCCGGCCCGCTGTTTCCATGGGCCGAGGTGCTGCAAGACAGCGGACTGCTGCGGATCGGCGCGCCCCTGGATTCCGCCCGGGGGCCACTATAATCGCGGCTTCGCCACCGCCACGAGCCGCCCACATGTCGCCAAACCACGTCACCGAACTGGTCGAGCTGCTGCAACTGGAACGGCTGGAGGACAACCTGTTCCGCGGCCAGAGCCGTGACATCGGCACCCGTTTCGTGTTCGGCGGGCAGGTCCTGGGGCAGGCGCTGGCGGCGGCGCAGCAGACGGTCGATCCGGCGCGCGAGGCGCACTCGCTGCATGCCTACTTCCTGCGTGCCGGCGACATCGACGCACCGATCGTCTACAGCGTGGAACGCGCGCGCGACGGCGGCACGTTTTCGTCACGGCGCGTGTTGGCGATCCAGCACGGCCAGCCGATCCTGAACGGCTCGGTCTCGTTCCAGCTGCCCGAAGTCGGCGTGGAACACCAGACCTCGATGCCGGAGGTGCCCGCGCCGGAGGACCTGGAACCGCTGCGCCCGCTGCCGCCGGACGAGCTGGCGCGACTGCCGGTGAAGCTGCAACGCTGGCTGGGCATCGACGGCCCGTTCGAATTCCGCCAAGTGTGGCCGCGTGACGAGCGCCACCCGGCCAAGCGTCCGCCGATCCAGCACATCTGGTTCAAGCTGACCTCGCCGATCGACGACTCGGCGATCCTGCACCGCGCGCTACTCGCCTACGCCTCGGATTTCCACCTGATCGGCACCGCCACGCTGCCGCACGGCATTTCCTACCTCACCCACAACGTGCAGATGGCCAGTCTCGACCATGCGCTGTGGTTCCACCGCCCGTTCCGCGTCGACGAGTGGCTGCTGTACTCGTTCGACAGCCCCACTGCGCAGGGCGGCCGCGGCCTGGCGCGCGGGCAGATCTTCAGCCGCGACGGCCGGCTGGTCGCTTCCAGCGCACAGGAAGGGCTGATCCGCGTGCGCGGCGACTGAACGCCGGTTGCCGGGCCGTTCGCGTAAACTGCGCCCATGCGCCAGATCTATACCTCACCCCGCCAGGAAAACATCGACACCGTGGTCGCCCTGATGGCCGAACACGGCATCGAAGCCACCGTGGCCAATCGGTCCAACTACAACCGCCCGACCTGGCAGCGTTTCAGCTATTCGCAGCGGCGGGACGACCGCAGCAGCTGGGCGCAAGTGTGGATCACCCATGCCGACGACTACACCAAGGCGCGCAAGCTGCTGCTCGACCTGGGCATCGAGCCGGTGGTCCGCCACGGCGAGGAACTGGCCGCCGAACGCAACCCCACCCCGGCCGACCGGCGCGCGCGCACGGTAGCCCGCGTGCGCCGCATCATGTTGCTGGCAGTGCTGGGCGTATTCGCGATGGCGATGCTGCGTTACCTGCGAATCATCTGAAGCGCCGGATGCGGCGCCGCGATCGGCAGCATAGAATCGACTCATGCGCCGCTCCGACCAAGTCCGTCTGTTTCAGACCCTGCCCCATGCGTGCGGCTACTACGCCGACCGCACGGCGCAGAACTTGGTGCTGGACCCGGCCGCGCCGAATCTCGACCAGTTGTACGGCCCGGCGCTGGAGCGCGGCTTCCGTCGCGCCGGCGGCCATTTGTACTTCCCGAACTGCGCGCACTGCCACGCCTGCACGCCGTGCCGCATCGACGTGGCGAACTTCCAGCCGGACCGGGCCCAGCGCCGCTGCCTGAAGCGCAACGCCGACCTCACCGTCAGCGAGTCGATCCCCGGCTACAACCGCGAGCGCCACGCGCTGTACGAACGCTACCTGCAAAGCCGCCACGCCGGCGGCGGCATGGACGATGCGGAAGCCAGCGATTTCCGCCGCTTCCTCACCGCACCGTGGAGCCCCACCCTGTTCATGGAACTGCGTCTGGGCGAACGCCTGCTCGCCGTGGCGGTCACCGACATCTGCCTCAACGGAATCTCGGCCGTCTACACGTTCTACGATCCGGACGAAACCGCGCGCAGCCTGGGCACCTGCGCGATCCTGCAGCAAGTGGCGCTGGCCCGCCGCCGCGGCCTGCCGTGGCTGTACCTGGGTTTCTGGATCGACGGTCACCCGAAGATGGACTACAAGCGCCGCTTCAAGCCGCTGCAGATCCGCGCGGCCGGGGGCTGGCAGGTGATGGCCTGAACTACGCGTCGACCCCGGCCTGTCGCCTTGCCGCCTGCGGATACGGAAACAGCTTCTCCAGCGGGATCGACAACCCGTCGTCGCCGACCACGCGGCAATGCCCGCGGTTGAGCTGGCGCGGTTCGCTGACCCCGCAGCTGTGGGCGATGATGCCCACTTCGTGCATCACGTTCTTCGCGTAGTGGAACACCCGTTCGCTCTTGTCGCTGACCACCAGGCCGCGCTGCAGTTTCGGGTTTTGCGTGGTGATGCCGGTAGGGCACGTATTGCGGTTGCACTGCAATGACTGGATGCAGCCCAGCGCCAGCATGAAGCCGCGCGCGGAGTTGACGAAGTCCGCGCCGATCGACAACGCCCACGCCACGTCGTAAGCGGTGATGCACTTGCCCGAGCAGACCACCTTGATGCGCTCGCGCAGGCCCTTGACGATCAGCATGTCGAGCAGCGCCGGCAGCGCCTCGTGCAGCGGCAGGCCGACGCCTTCCATCAGGGTCTGCGGCGCCGCACCGGTGCCGCCCTCGGAACCGTCCACGATGATGAAATCCGGCGCGCTCTCGATGCCCCGCTTCCACACCTCGTCGCACAGTTCGCCGATCCATTCCACCCCGCCCAGCACCGCCTTGAAGCCGACCGGTTTGCCGGTGAGTTCGCGGATATGCCCGATGCTGTCCATCAGCTGCGACACGTTGCCGATGTCGAGATGGCGGTTCGGGCTTTGCGAATCCTCGCCGACCGGAATGCCGCGGATCGCCGCGATCTCGGCGGTGACTTTCGCGCCCGGCAGCAGGCCGCCCATGCCCGGCTTGGCACCCTGGCCGAGCTTGATGCTGACCATCTTCACCTGCGGGTGCGCGCAGATCGCCAGCAGCTTGTCGTCGTCGAGCTTGCCCTCCGGCGTGCGCACGCCGTACTTGGCAGTGCCGATCTCGAAGATGATGTCGCAGCCGCCTTCGAGGTGATACGGCGCCAGGCCGCCCTCGCCGGTATCCATCCAGATGCCCGCCTTCGCCGCGCCGCGCGACAGCGCGCGCACCGCCGGCGCGGATAGCGCACCGAAGCTCATCGCCGAGATGTTGAAGAACGCCGCGTGGCTGTACGGCTCGCGCGCGTACGGGCCGATCGTCACCGGCACCGGCTCGACGTGGTCCACGCCCAGGTCGGGGAACGGCGCGTTGACGAAGAACGGTACGCCCTCGGCGCGCAGGTCGCGGCTGGAGCCGAACGCGTTGGTGTTGTCGACGTTCTTCGCGGCGCGATAGACCCAGGTGCGCTGTGCGCGGTTGAACGGCATCTCCTCGCGATCGCTGGAATACAGGTACTGGCGGAAGAACTCGCCCAGGTGCAGAAACCAGTAGCGGAAGTGGCCGATCACCGGGAAGTTGCGCAGCACCGCGTTGCCGGTCTGGTTGCGATCGACCACCCAGGTCACCGCCAGCACCACCACCGCCAGTGCCAGCAACAGCAGGGCAAAGGCTGTGACCAGTTCGACCAGCACGACCAGCCAGTGCGCAAATCCCGTCGATTCCATCCTGTCACCCTCTATCAGTCAGCGGCCATGACAGACCACCTGCCGTGTTTGCAGAAGCCGCATCACGCAAGCCTATCGCATTGAACCGGAGCGGCGCCGGCGCTCACAACTCGATGCGCAGATGCCCGGCCGCGCGCACCGCCTTGCCCACCGCCGCCTCGATCGACTCGGCGCGCGCCAGCGTCACCGCCATGCGTCGACGCCCCTTCACCTCGGGCTTGCCGAAGATGCGCAGCTGCGTGTCTGGTTCGGCCAGTGCCGCGGCGACGCCGTGGTAGCGCGGTCCCGCACCCTCGCCCTCGACCAGCACCGCGCACGAGGCCGACGGCCCGTACTGGTGGATCACCGGAATCGGCAGGCCGAGGATCGCCCGCGCATGCAAGGCGAACTCGGAGAACTCCTGCGAGATCAGGGTGACCAGGCCGGTGTCGTGCGGCCGCGGACTGACCTCGGAGAAGATCACCGCGTCGCCCTTCACGAAGAACTCCACGCCGAACACGCCCCAGCCGCCGAGCGCGCCGGTGACCGCGGCGGCCTGTCGTTGCGCCTCGACCAGCGCGGCATCGCTCATCGGCTGCGGCTGCCACGACTCGCGATAGTCGCCCTCCTCCTGGCGGTGGCCGATCGGCGCGCAGAAACTCACGCCATCGACGTGCCGCACGGTCAGCATGGTGATCTCGTAGTCGAAGTCGACGAAACCCTCGACGATCACCCGGCCCTTGCCGGCGCGTCCGCCGGATTGCGCGTAATCCCACGCGTGCTGCAGTTCGTCGGCGCCGCGCACCACGCTCTGGCCCTTGCCGGAGGAGCTCATCACCGGCTTGATCACGAACGGGTAGCCGATCGCGGCAACCGCCTCGCGGTACTGCGCCTCGTCGTCGCAGAAGCGGTATAGCGAGGTCGGCAATTTCAATTCCTCGGCGGCCAGCCTGCGAATGCCTTCGCGATCCATCGTCAGCCACGCCGCGCGGGCGGTCGGAATCACCCGCTGCCCTTCCTTCTCCAGCGCGATCAGAGTCGGCGTGTGGATCGCCTCGATCTCCGGCACCACCAGATCGGGCTTCTCCAGCTCGATCACCGCGCGCAGGGCGGCGCCGTCGAGCATGTCGATCACATGGCTGCGGTGCGCGATCTGCATCGCCGGCGCATTCGCGTAGCGATCCACCGCGATCACTTCCACGGCATAGCGCTGCAACTCGATCGCCACCTCCTTGCCCAGCTCACCGGCGCCCAGCAGCAGCACGCGCAGCGCATGGTCGGAATGGGGGGTGCCGAATGGCTTCATCGGGGTCTCCGGTGCGGTCAAACCGGCATTGTATGCGGCCAGGCCAGGCCCAGCCTGTTGCTTCTGCGGGACACGCGACCGCCCCCTTGAACATGATATCAGTTTGATATCTAATCATTGCACCACAGGGAGACAACACATGAACGAACACCATGGCTTTTCCGTCGCAGGCATCCCTTTCATCGGGTTTTGCCTTGTGCTAGCCGGCATCGGCGCGGCACTGCTGATATCCGCCATCCACGGCCATCCGGAAGCTCCTCCGCTGTTCCAGGTATTTACCGGCGTGGTGCTGCTGGCGATCGACGGGTTTCTGCTCAAGGGCTTTTTCCAGGTCGCGCCGAACGAGGGCCAGGTGCTGCAACTGTTCGGCAAGTACGCCGGCACCGTGCGCAAGGAAGGCCTGCGCTGGACCAACCCGTTCTACAGCCGCCAGCGCATCTCGCTGCGCGTGCGCAATTTCGAGAGCGGCAAGCTGAAGGTCAATGACAACGACGGCAACCCGATCGAGATCGGCGCGGTGGTGGTGTGGCAGGTGCTGGACACGGCCGAGGCGGTGTTCTGCGTGGACGACTACGAGAACTACGTCCACATCCAGAGCGAATCGGCGCTGCGGCAGATGGCGCAAAGCTATCCGTACGACGCCCACGACGACGGCAAGCCGTCGCTGCGCAGCCACGGCGACGTGATCAACTCGCATCTGCGCGACGAAATCCAGGCCCGCCTCGGCAAGGCCGGCGTGCAGGTGGTCGAGGCGCGCATCAGCCACCTCGCCTACGCCCAGGAAATTGCCCAGGCGATGCTGCAGCGGCAGCAGGCCGGCGCGATCATCGCCGCCCGCACGCGCATCGTGGAAGGCGCGGTGAGCATGGTCGAGATGGCACTGGACCAGCTCAGCCAGCGCGGCGTGGTGAACCTCGACGAGGAGCGCAAGGCGGCAATGGTCAGCAATCTGCTGGTGGTGCTGTGCGGCGAACGCGGCACCCAGCCGGTGCTGAATACCGGCACGTTGTACTGACGCGCCGCGATGGCCGGCGAGAAGAAAGCCTACCCGCTACGCATCAGCGCCACCGTGCTGGACGCGATGCAGCGCTGGTCGGACGACGAGTTGCGCAGCGTCAACGCACAGATCGAATACGTGCTGCGCGAGGCGTTGCGCAAGGCCGGCCGGCTGAAGGCCAGCCCGGGCAAACCCGTGCTCGACGACGACGCGGGTGAATCCGCCCATGAGAAGAAATGACCGATGACCGCACCGAACGCTCGGATGGCGTGGTGCGCTCGCCTCGTTCTACGGCGGCATCGTGGAAGAAGTGCAGGCTCGGCTGCTGCTGGTCAGCGCGCTGGTGTGGCTGCTGGCGCGCTGCAACCGGCGCGTGACGCTACCGTGGATGTTCGTGCTGGCGATCGTGCTGGCCGCCGTGCTGTTTGGTGCCGGCCATCTGCCGGCCGCGATCGCGGCCGGGATTGCCGACACGCCATTGCTGATCGCGCGCATCGTGCTGTTGAATGCCCTCGTCGCCGTCGTGTTCGGCGGCCTGTTCTGGAAGTACGGGCTGGAGCACGCGATGCTGGCGCACTTTTGCGCCGATCTGGTGCTGCGCGTGGCGCTGCCGCTGGCCGGCGGTTTCTAGCGGTCGCCCACGGCCACCGCCCGCAGCTCCGGCAACTTCAGCAGGCGTACCTTCGGGTACTGCCGGCCCGTCACGAACAACCACGACCCCTGCTGCGCGATCGACTGCACGTCCGGCAAGCCGTCGTCCGCGCCGAGCCGCTCCAGCGGGCGGCCGTCGGTGGCGTCGTAGACCACCAACTCGCGGGTCACCGGGTCGACCACCAGCAGCCAGTCATGGTCCGCATCCTGCCAATGAACGAGTGGCTGGATCGAAGGCGCTTCCGCCGCACGATCGGCAACCGGCCAGCACCACCACAACAGGCACGCCGACAACAGCGCGAGCGCCACGATGACGGGCAGGCTGCGGGGCATGCGGCCGGGTGACCACGCCGCAAGGGATCGATGATGAAGGGCGATCTGCGTGTTCATACCAGCACCATCGCAACCGGCCATGACCACCGGATGACACCCGCAAGAACTATTCGTTGCGTGCCCGCAACGCCCACCCGAGCGCGAGCCAGCCGGCAACGAAGGCGAGCCCACCGAACGGCGTGATGACCCCGACCCAGCGCGGCGCACCCAGCGCCAAGGCGTACAGGCTGCCGCTGAACAGCATGATGCCGACGACAAACGCCACCATCGCGACGCGCCCGCTGCGGCCGTGCCCGAGTCCGACCGCCACGGCCAGCGCCAGCGCATGCCACACGTGGTAGTTCACCGCCGTATGCCACAACTCGGTGCCACGGGCGTCGAGCACGCCGCGCAGCGCATGCGCGCCGAACGCGCCCAGCAGCACCGCGCTGGCGCCGGCGATGCCGACCAGCACGGCGATACGGGTACTGACAGGTTGTCGCATCGTGCGTGTATCCCTGGACTGGCAAACCCGGCCATGCGGCCGGTGTCGTATGCTTGAACGGATGAAGACCCAGGATTCTCGCATGAAGCCCCGCCACTGGCTGCGCCCCACCCTGCTGCTCCTGCTGCTTGCCACCGGCCTGCTGCTGGGCGGCTGCCATCGCGGTGAACCGCTGCCGTTCCGGCTGACCAACATCAGCGGGCACATGCCCGACCTCGACTTCAAGCTCACCGACGACAGCGGCAAGGCCGTCACCGGCGCCGACTACCGCGGCAAGGTGACGGTGTTGTACTTCGGCTACACCCACTGCCCCGATGTCTGCCCGCTGACCCTGGCGCAGTTGCACGTGGTGATGCAGCGACTGGGGCCGCTGGCCGACGGTGCGCGGATCCTGTTCGTCAGCGTCGACCCGGCGCGCGACACCCCGGCGATCATGCACGCGTACGTCAACGCGTTCGACCCGCGCGCCGTCGGCCTCACCGGCAGCGCCCGCGCGGTCGAAGCGCTGAGCAAGCGCTACCGCTCCGCCTTCACCCGCGAGCCCAGCTCGGCCGACGGCGCCTACGAAGTCAGCCACAGCTCGGCGATCTACGTATTCGACCGCGACGGCCGCGCCCGCGTGCTGGCCACGCCGTCCGCCTCGCAGGACGACCTGGTGCACGACCTGCACCTGCTGCTCGACACCGGAACCACCCCATGAAGTCATCCACGCTGTCGTTGCTGCTGTCCGGCCTGCTGCTGGCCAGCGGAGCCCACGCCACCGACGCCGACCACATCCGCGCCAGCCACGCCTGGATCCGCGTGCTACCCGGCACGCTGCCAGCCGGCGCCTATGTCACGCTGGAAAACGATGGCGGACAGCCGGTCGCGTTACGCGGCGCCGGCAGCACGGTGTACGCCGAAGTGATGCTGCACCAGAGTTCACGTGCGGGCGGCATGAGCCGCATGACGATGGTCGACGCGCTGAACGTGCCCCCGCACGGCAAGGCGGAGCTGGCGCCCGCCGGCTACCACCTGATGCTGATGCAGCCGAACGCGCCGGTGAAACCCGGCGACACCGTCACGCTGACGCTGCAGTTCGGCGACGGCAGCACACTGGCCACCGATTTCATCGCGCGCCCGGCGAATGCGCTGGACGCCGGCGACGAACACACCGACCACGCGACGCCGGCGATGGACCACGGCGCGATGCCGCACGGCCACTGAGCCCGCGGCGAAACTCAGTCCGGCACGATCGTATCGGCCGCGCGACGGGCTACGGGCCGACGCAGCGGCTTGCGCGGCAACCGGCCATTGCGCGACAGCCGCAGCCACATGCGCAACGCCATCAGCCCGCCGACCGTTTCCACCAGCGCCGACGGTACCCAGATGATCACGCCGCCGATCAACTGCCCGGTCAGCACGTTGAAGGTGAACGCGCGGCCACAGATCTCGAAGATCGGGTACAGGTCGGTCTTGGAGAACGTGACGATCGCGCCGGCGATGATCTGCGGCGTCATCGTGATCGCCGGCGACAGCACGCGCAGCCCGGCGGTCATCCGCCCCGGCGGATGCGGCCGGTGGTCCAGCACCAGCGACCAGTAGGCGAAGCCGCTGATCAACATACTCCAGTTCATGAAGCGGTAGATGCGCCAATCCAGCATCGCCAGCGTCTGCATCGACGGGATCAGCCAGACCAGGATGAAGGCGATGAACAGCAGCGTCGCCACAGCGGGATTCAACAGCACCCCGACAGTCAGCCGCCACGGCCACGAGCGCTGCAGCGGCCGCAGCAGGCGTACCCGCCAGGCCAGCGGCAGGCCGGCGCGCAGCACCGTGGCCGGATACGCGGTGACGATCAGCAGCGGCGCCAGGTGATGCAGCAGCAGCTGCTGGATGCGATGCATGAAGAACTCATGCTCGGCGTAGTAATCCAGGTAGGTATGCAGCGACAGGTAGATGATCGCCATGCCGATCCAGAACGCCAGCTTGCGGCCGAAGCTCACCGACACGCGGCGGCTGCCGCGCAGGTACAGCACGCTGGCCGTCACGAAGCACGCGAGCAAGACCCACGAGAACTCCCACGGCACGATCCATTTCAACAAGGTTGCGGTCACTGCACCGGCACTTCTGTCTGCGCCGGCAACGGCCGGCGACCTCCCAGCATAATGCCGCGCGCCAGCAGAGTCAGCCGCGGCGGTGCCGCGGGCTTGCGACAGATTGCCGCTTCAGAGCCTGCTCAACGCCGCTGGCGGCTGTACCGGGTGCGCCGCCAGCCGTACAGCAGGCCGAGCAGCACCACCAGCGCCGGCACCAGCACGATGTTGATGAACTTCAGGCGCAGGCCGAGTGCGTCGATCTCGGCGTTGAGCTGGTGCTGCACGTCGCGCAATTCCTTGTTGATCGCCAGCTGGCGCTGGCGGAACTGCTCGATCTCGCGGCGTTGTTCGGCGGTGGCCGTGCTGGCGTGGGCACCCTTGGCCGGCTGCAGTTCGTCCAGCCGGCGCCGGGTGTCGGCCAGCTCCTTCTCCAGCTCCTGCTCCTTCTGCAGGAATTTCTGGTCGGCCACATTGCGCAGCGCCTGCACCCGCGTGAACGGTCGCTGCGAGGTGGAGCGGCCGCGGATCGACAGCAGCGCCGAAGAACCGCTGAGGTTGTCCACCAGGTTGGTGACGAAATCCCCGTTGTTGGCGAAGATCCGCATCATGGTCTGGCCGAGGATGGTCTGCGGCTCCACCCACAGCCGGTCGCTGAGCAGGTCGGTGTCGGCGACCAGGATCACCTCGGCATTCGGCGCCGACCTGGCCCGATGACCCGCCACGCCGGCCCGCTCGGGGAACGCGCTCTCGAAGGTGCCGCGCAGGCGCGCCGCCAGCACGTAATGTGCATTGTCCGGCTTGTAACTCTGCAGCAGGGTCGTGGGATCGCTGCTTGCATCCAGTACCCGCTGGGTCGGCACCACTTCGGCCTCGGCACTGCTCTGCAGCAACGGGATCAGCCGCGTGTGCGCGTCCGCGGCCAGGTCGAAGTAGCCCGCGGTGGACACGTTGATCCGCTGCAGGCTGGCGGTGACCACATCGTTGCGGTTCAGTTCCTGCGCGCCCAGGTCGAGCATCGCCGGATGGTTGAGGCTGCTGCCGGCCAGTTCGATCTGCAGCGCGCGCGCGCGGTCCAGCACCACCTTGTGCGGGTCGTAACTCACCCCCCAGGCTTTGAACAGCCGCGGCAGGTCCGAACCGTGATCGGGGAAGGTGATGCTGTCCGGTCCGTACGGCGAGGCGTCCAGTTCCGCATCGGGATCGACGAACACCGCCAGGTGGCCGCCGCGCAGCACGTACTGATCGATCGCGTACTGCGCGTCGGGCGGTAGCCGCTTGGGATGGATCAGCAACAGCACCTTGATGCTGTCGTCGACCTTCCGCAGCGTCGACGCCTCCAGCGTCTTCACGTCGAACAGCTGGCCGAGCTGCTGCAGCACCGTCCACGGCTGCTCCCCGAGCATCGGGTTGCCTTCGACCGGCAGCGCACTGATCACCCCGATCGGCGGCTTGCTGGCCTGGTTCAACTCGTACAGCAGCTTGGCGATGTCGTATTCCAGGAAGGCCTCGCGGGCCGGGTCGAAGAACGCGATCGCCAACGTCTTCTCCGGCACGCGGTCGTCGGGGCCTTCGTTCTCGAAGCCACCGGACATGGCGCTGCCGGCCAGGCCGAAGAACACCCGCTCGCCGTTGCTGCCGCCGTTCGCCGCGGTCAGGCCATTGCCTTCGGCGCTGGCCTCGTCGTCGGAATACGGTACCGGGTCGATGATCTGCAGGCGGATATGCCCGTGCGAGCGCGCCACCATCTCCTGCAGCATCTCGCGCACGCGCTGTTCGTAGCTGCGCAGTTGCGGCAGGTCGCGGGTGGCATGCTCGGAGAAGTATAGGGTCAGCCGCAACGGCCGCTGCAGCGTATCGACGATGTGCAGCGTGCCCGGCGTCAGGGTGTACAGCTTGTCGGTGGTGAGGTCGACCCGCGCGGCATGCAACCAGCGGCTGCTGGCCACGATCAACGGCACGAACAGCAGCACCAGCAGCACCAGCGCGCCATACAACACACCGCGCCGGGTCAGTTGCAGCGGCGTGGTGAACAGGCGATGCAGGCGCGAGCGGGGCATGCCGTCAACGCGTCCGTTTCAGGTCGAGCAGCAGCACGCCGGCGACCAGCCAGCCGATCGTGCTGAGCAGGAAGTACGTCAGGTCGCGGATGTCCAGCACGCCGCGCGCGATCGCCTCGAAGTGCCGCAGCATGGACAAGTGCGCCACCGCGTTGATCAGCTTGCGCGGCAAGGTGCCCGAGAAGAAATCCAGCACCTGCGGCTGGCCGACCAGGATCAGCAGCACGCACACCAGCGCGGTGAGGATGAACGCCACCACCTGGCTGCTGGTCAACGCCGACAGGCAGGCACCGATCGCGATGAAGCTGCCGGCCATCAGCCAGCTGCCCAGGTAGCCGGCCAGGATCACGCCATTGTCCGGCGAGCCGAGATAATTGACGGTGACCCAGACCGGGAACGTCAGTACCAGCGCCAGCCCGATGAACAGCCACGCTGCGAAGAACTTCCCCAACATCGCCTGCCACAACGTCAGCGGCAGCGTCAGCAGCAGCTCCAGCGTGCCGCCCTTGGCCTCCTCCGCCCACATGCGCATGGTGATGGCCGGCACCAGGATCAGGTACAGCCACGGATGCATCATGAAGAACGGTTGCAGGTCGGCCTGACCGCGCTCGTAGAAGTCGCCGGCGTAGAACGTGAGGATCCCGGCCAGCACCAGGAAGATCACCAGGAACACGTACGCCACCGGCGTCACGAAATAGCTGCGCAGCTCGCGCCGCAACACCGCGTTGACCGGACTCATGCGCGGCCTCCGGCAACATCGCCGTCACCACCGGTGGTGATCTGACGGAACACCTCGTCCAGCCGGCCACGCTCGAGCTGGATCTCCGACACCTCCAGCCCCTGCTCGCGCAACAGCGTCTCGACCGGTTCCAGGATCCGCGCACCCGGTTTCGGGAACACCGTGATGCGGCCATCCAGCGGATCGACTTCGATCGCCGCCACCTGCGGCAGGCGGCCCAGCATCTCCTGCGACATGCCGCTGCCGGGCGCGCTGAACGACACCGCGCCGTGATAACGCGAACGCGCCTCCAGCTCGGCCGGCGTGGCATCCGCCAGCAGCTTGCCGCGGGCGATGATCACCACCCGGTTGCACAGCGCATGCACCTCTTCCAGCAGATGAGTGGAGATCAGGATCGTGCGGTCGCGCGCCATCACGTCGATCAGCTGGCGCACCGCATGCTTCTGGTTCGGATCGAGGCCGTCCGTGGGTTCGTCCAGCATCAGCACCGGTGGATCGTGCAGGATCGCCTGGGCCAGCCCGACGCGCCGGCGCAGGCCCTTCGACAGCGTGTCGATGCACAGCCCCAACACTTCCTCCAGCTGCAACTGCTGTACCACCGCGTCGAAGTGGCGGTAGCCGGCTTCGGCCTTGAGCCCGCGCATGCGCACGATGAACTGCAGGAACTCGCGCACCGTCATCTCGCCGTAGCTCGGCGCGCCCTCGGGCAGGTAGCCGAGCGCGCGCTTCGCCTTCAGCGGCTCGCGGCCGACGTCATGGCCGCACACTCGCGCGGTGCCCGACGTGGGCACCAGGAACCCGGCGATCATGCGCATCGCGGTGGACTTGCCGGCACCGTTGGGTCCGAGCAGACCGAGCACCTGGCCGGGCTCCACACGAATGCTCAGCGCGTCCACTGCAGTCAGGTTGCCATAGCATCGGGTGAGCTGGTCGGTCTCGATCATGTCCGGCGGTGGGCTGTGGCAGGGGTGTCGCGTCGAGCGCGGGCAGGTCCGCTGACCGACGCCGCGGATCGCCCTGCAATGTACCGCAAGACGCCGGCCCGCGGCCTGAAAAGAAAAGGCCCTTCCGGATGGAAGGGCCTCTCGACGTGCTGCAGCGGTGCCCGGCTTATTCGCCGGCGCTGGCTGCCTCGGCCGGCGCGGCAGCGCTGCTGGCCGCTGCCGGTGCCGAACCCGATGCGGCCGGCGCCTCTTCGAGCGTCGGCGGCTGCAGGCCGGCTTCCTGCTCCGGGGTCTGTTCCGGCGCGTTGGTGATCGGCAGGAACACGTTGTACTTCGCGTACGTGGTGATGTTGCCGCCTGCGTCCTTCACTTCCGGCGTGGCGATCACGTCGTAGGCGCGGTTGACCACGTCGTCGTACTTGTAGCCGTGGGTCTGCGCATAGGCCTTGAGCATGTCGCGGGTCTGCGGCACGCCGGCAAAAGTGCCGTTCCATACACCCTTCAGCGCCGCGCCGCCGAAAGCCAGCGTGGCACGCACGTTGCCGTCCACCACCAGCCGACCGTAGCGGTCGCGGCTGCCGACAGCGACGCTGGCATCCGCGGCTGCGGCCGCGCTGCTGGCCTCGGCCGGCGCGCCGGAGGCATCCAGCGCCGGCGGGGTCGCCGCGGTCAGCTGTTCGCTCTGGCCGTTGATGGTCAGCGTGCTGGAGTCGATCGGGAACGCCACGTCGAAGCTGTAGGTCTGGTCGCCATAGTTGGTGGTGATCAGGATCCGCGAGCCGGTGATGTTCACGCCGAGCTTCTTGGCAGCCGCCTGGATCTCGGCGTTCGCCTTGACCACGGCGTCTTCCACGGCCTCCATGCCGTCCTTGCGCTGGATCGAGGTGGACACCAGCAGCACGGGGGTCGGCTGGGTCTGCGCGATGTACGGGATCAGCTGGCTGTAGTCGATGTTCGGCACGCCGGCCAACACGTTCTGCAGGTTGTTCAGGCTGAACTGGATGAACGAGTCGGGATCGCCGTGGATGTACAGGTTGGCGAAGCGGTTGATCAGGTTCCAGCCGTAGGACACGTCATACGACCAGGTGACCTGGGTCAGCTGTCCGCGGCTGCCCTGGCGCTCCAGGTCCAGCGTGAAATGCTTGTCCAGGCCGCGCCAGCTGTTGTCCAGGTTCCAGACGATGCTGGCGCTCTTGGTGTTGCTGTCGATCTTGTCGAATTCCGGCGTGGCGCTGGCGATGGTCAGGCCGCCGTTGCCGACCTTGGGGTCGGTGCTGGCCCAGCTGATCTCGGCACCCGGGCCGTACGACTTGCCGGAGAAGTTGAACTGGATGTTCGGATCGAACGCGCGCAGTACCGAGTAATCCGGCAGCCGGCGGTAGTTGTCGAGCACGTCATAGACCTGCCGCATGTCCTTGCCGATGACCAGCTGGCGTTCCACATGACCGCTGCCGGGCATGACCACAGCCGCCAGGACACCGATGACCGCAACGATGACCAGGGCAACAAGAAATTCAAAGACACGCATCATTCCAGAGTTCTCCGAAGCGTCTTTACGCCATACCTAGATAGTGTTCCCCAGCCGTCCGCGCGGGCCCGCCCGGGGTTCGCTCCGAAGGCCATGGCAGGGGGTCGGCAAACGCCGAAGCAACGGATGTTACTTGCTCACGGGCTGGAACGCCATCGCCGGCATTGCCTCATCCGGAAGGCCAAAAGCAGCCTGCAGCGGGGCTCTGCGACGACGATGCGGGGCCAGCCCCCGGCCTGTTTCAGACGATGCCCATTTCCAGCGCTTTCAGCACGGCACGGGTGCGGTCGCGCACGCCGAGCTTGGACAGGATGTTGGAAACGTGGTTTTTCACCGTGCCCTCGGCCACCTTCAGCGAGTTGGCGATTTCCTTGTTGCTGTAGCCGCCGGACAGCAGCCGCAGGATCTCGGTCTCGCGCTCGGTCAGCGGGTCGGGCTGCTCCAGGCTGGTGAAATTGTTCTGCATCCGCGCCACGCCGGCCATCAGGCGCTGGGTGACCATCGGCGCCACCAGCGAGCCGCCGCCGGCTACGGTGCGCACGGCCTCGACCAGTTGCTCCAGCGAGACGTCCTTCAGCAGGTAGCCGCGCGCGCCGGCCTTGAGCCCCTGCAGCACCAGCTGGTCGTCGTCGAAGGTGGTCAGGATGATGGTCGGCGGCAGCTCGTTGCGGGCGGACAACGCCTGCAGTACTTCCAGCCCGCTCATGTTCGGCATGCGCAGGTCCAGCAGCACCACGTCCGGCTTGATCCGCGGAATGTCCTGCACGGCCTGGGCGCCGTCGGCGCACTCGGCCACCACGCGGATATCTTCAGCCAGGTCCAGCAGCGAGCGAACGCCCTGGCGCACCAGATTCTGGTCGTCGACGAGACAAACGGAAATCATCGCGGATCCTCGGGCAAACATGTCTTCAGGAACTGATACTGACAGCTGGCGGGCTGGGCCACTGCCAACACCGGCGCACTTCGCGCTCCAGCGCGGGCCGCCAAGATTACGACACATTCAGCGCCGGCGGCTCAAACCGCGTCGGCGCGTGCGCCAGCGCGGTGTGCTCGCCCAGCGGCAGCCGCACGGTCAGTGCAAAACCCTGGCTCAGCCCGGTTTCCAGCGTCACGCTGCCGCCGAATTCGGCCAGTCGCTCGCGCATGCCGGACAGGCCATTGCCCGGCTCGACATTCTCGGCGCCGCGACCATCGTCGCGCGCATGCAGGCCGAGCAGGTTTTCCCCGGCATAGGCGAAGTTCAGCCACAGGTTGCGCGCGCCGGCGTGCTTGGCGGTGTTGGTGATGATTTCCTGGGCACAGCGCAGCAGCACCTGGGCGCGGCGCGGGTCCTCCACGCTGAAGCGCGGCGGCATGACCACGTGCACGTTCAGACCGGGCACGCCCTCGGTGAGGCTGCGCAGCGCCTGGGTCAGGTCGATCGCATCGTCCTGGCGCAACTCGCTGACCACCTCGCGCACGTCGGTCAGCAGCAGCTTGGCCGTGCTCTGCGCCTTGCGCACGTGCGTGCCGGCCGCCTCGTTGGTGAGGTGGCTGGCCACCTCCAGGTTCAGGCTCAGCGCGGTCAGATGATGGCCGATCAGATCGTGCAGGTCGCGCGCGATGCGCATGCGCTCGGCGATCCGGCTGGACTCGGCCAGCAGGGCACGGGTGGCGCGCAGCTCGGAGTTCAGCCGGCGCTGCACCTCGCGCTGCTCGGCCTGCTGGCTGGCGACCGTCGAGGTCACGAACACCAGCACCGAAATGCCCAGGTAGATGCTGGCCTGCAGGAAACCCAGCGCAATGCTGTGGTCGTACTCGGGGAAGGTGGCGAAGATCGCCACCAGGCTCAGGTGCTGCAGCACCAGCCAGAACGCAGCCAGCCAGAACGGCAGCAGCCACGGCAGCACCAGCGAGGCAACCACCATCAGCATCGCCGACAGGCCGCTGTGGCTGTACCAGCCCACCGCCACCGCCGCTGCCGTCATCAGGGTCAACCCGAGCAGCTTCAACACCGGATAGCGGCGCGAGCCGAGGTTGCTGGTCAGCAGCCAGTACATCAGGCCGAAGACCAGATAACACAGCGTCCACAGCAGCAACGAGAAGTTCGGCCGCTGCAACTGGCTCAGCCGTTCGGTGGCCCAGTTCGTGATCAGCGGCGTCCCCACCGACAGGTAGGTGAAGAAGCCCGCATAGCGAAGCAGGCGGATATGGTTGAAGAAAGGCCAGCGCATACCCGCATCATTGGCCGTGCGGGCGTTTCGCGCAATGCGCGAGAAGTCATGGCCGGGCGCAAATCCGGCCACGGCTTTACGAAGCTTTTACATGTGCCCTTGCGAGATGTAAGGGCCACGGCCGCATGTCATAATGCGCCATTGCGCGAGGCTGCTGTCCGACCTCGTCCCCGATTCCATCATTGCGGAGCAACGAATGGCCCTTGCCATCCGCGACGTGCGCGAGCACGACCTGGATGCCGTACTGGCGCTCAACAACGCTGCCGGTCGCTCCATCCTCGCCCTCGATATAGCCCAGTTGCGCTACTTCCACGAGCACGCCGAGTATTTCCGCGTGGCCGAGATCGACGGCCACCTGGCCGGGTTCCTGATCGCGCTGCGCGAAGGCAGCGACTACGACAGCCCGAACTACCGCTGGTTTGCCGAACACTACCCGCAGTTCGTCTACATCGATCGCATCGTGATCGCCAACGCCTACCGCCGCCACGGCCTGGGCCGCATCTTCTATTGCGACGTGCACAGCTACGCCGAGGTGCGCGTGCCGCTGCTCGCCTGCGAGGTGTTCCTGGAGCCGCGCGACGACGTGGTGGTGCTGTTCCACGGCACCTACGGTTTCCAGGAAGTCGGCCAGCAACGCATGGGCGAACACGGCCCGCAGGTCAGCCTGCTGGCCCGCGACCTGCCCAGCTACGCCTACGTCCGCGACACCTGGCTCGAACACGGCGGCCTGCCCGACGTACCGTGGCTGGCCGAACGCGAGCGTCCTGCCCTGCACGACTCCACCCCGCGCCGCCTCGCCGGAGAGCGGCGCCCATGAATGTAAAAATGGATACAACCGACGCCTGCGATCTGCGCTTCGGCCAGGTCGGTATTGCCTGCGTGCGCGTGCGTCGGGTCGACGCCGCCGCGCTGTGCGACGAACTCGAACGCCGCGTGCGCGCCGCCCCGCAGATGTTTACCCGCGCCGCGGTGGTACTGGACCTGAGCCACCTGCTCGACCTGCCCGACGACGGCGCGGTCGATGCCTTGCTCGAAGCCGTGCGCAGCGCCGGCATGCTGCCGGTGGGCCTGGCCTACGGCACCAGCGAGACCGAGGCACTGGCCAAGCGCATGGGCCTGCCGCTGATCGCCAAGTTCCGCGCCGCCTACGAGCCAGCCCAGGGCAGCGCACGCGCCGCCGAACCGGCCCCGCGCGCCGAACCCGCCCCGGCGGTGCAGCCCGAGCCGATCCTGTCCGCGCCGCCGCCCGGCAGCATGCAGGGCGCCCAGCACCATGCCGGCTCGGTGCGCTCGGGCCAGCAGATCTACGCACGCGACCGCGACCTGATCATCACCGGTGCCGTCGCCAACGGCGCCGAAGTGATTGCCGACGGCAACATCCATATCTACGGCGGCTTGCGCGGCCGCGCCATGGCCGGCGCGCAGGGCGACGCGAAGGCGCGCATCTTCGTCTCCGACTTCCGCGCCGAGCTGGTGGCGATCGCCGGGCAATATCGCGTGTTCGAGCAGATTCCTGACGACCTCGAGGGCCAGTCCGTGCAATGCTGGCTCGAAGGCGACAAGCTGTTGATCGCCAAGCTGTAATCACCTACAACAAAAACAACCATGCGGAGATGGGCCCTTGACTGCTGAGATTATCGTTGTCACCTCCGGCAAAGGCGGCGTCGGCAAGACGACGACCAGCGCCTCGCTCGCCACCGGCCTGGCCATGGCCGGCAAGAAAACCGCCGTCATCGACTTCGACGTCGGCCTGCGCAATCTCGACCTGATCATGGGCTGCGAGCGGCGCGTGGTGTACGACTTCGTCAACGTCGTGCACGGCGAAGCCACGCTGAAGCAGTCGCTGATCAAGGACAAGCGCTACGACAACCTGTACGTGCTGGCCGCCAGCCAGACCCGCGACAAGGACGCGCTGACCCTGGAAGGCGTCGAGAAGGTGCTCGACGGCCTGTCCGACATGGATTTCGACTACGTCGTCTGCGACTCACCGGCCGGCATCGAGAAGGGTGCCCACCTGGCAATGTACTTTGCCGACCACGCGATGGTGGTGGTCAACCCGGAAGTCTCCTCGGTGCGCGATTCCGACCGCATCCTCGGCCTGCTCGCCAGCAAGACCCGGCGCGCCGAGCGCGGCGAGACCCCAGTCATCCAGCACCTGCTGCTGACCCGCTACAACCCGGCACGCGTGGCGATCGGCGAGATGCTCAGCGTCAAGGACGTCGAGGAGATCCTCGGCATCGAGGTGGTCGGCGTGATCCCCGAATCGGAGAACGTGCTGACCGCCTCCAACAACGGCATCCCGGTGATCGTCGACGCCAATTCACTGGCGGGCCAGGCCTACGGCGACACGGTGGCCCGCATCCTCGGCGAAGAGCGCCCGTTGCGCTTCATCGACGTGCCCAAGAAGGGCTTTCTCCAGCGCGTGTTCGGAGGTTGATCACGATGGGTATTCTCGATTTCCTGAAGCGCAAGCCCGAAGCCACCGCCACGGTGGCACGCGAGCGCCTGCGCATCATCGTGGCGCAGGAGCGCTCCACCCGTGGCGCACCGGATTACCTGCCGATGATGCGCAACGAACTGCTCGAAGTGATCAAGAAATACGTCCACGTCGACCTCGAGGCGATCAACATCAACTTCGAGCGCGACAGCGGCCACGAGATCCTCGAACTTTCGGTCACCCTGCCGGAAGGCAAACTGGCCGCCAAGAGCGCAGCCAAGACCGGCTGAGCGGCCGCCGACAACCCGACCGCCGGGCGACCTCGCGTCGTCCGGCTCCCTTTCCTACCGAAGTCATCCGCGCCCGCCGCGCACGGCCATGCACCCCGACACTTCTTCTCCCGTCTCCGGCGACCCGGCCGCGAGCGTGATGCGCGTGGGCCAGGTCGGATTCGACGCGCCGGCCGCCCTGCTCGGCCGCTTCGGCCTGCAGCTTCAACGCGTGGCGCCGGGCGAACCGATTCCCGGCAGCTTCTGGGGCGACGAGGAGGCCGGCATCATCGGCACCATCGTCTACGCCCGTGACGACACCCCGGTGCATTCGCTGCTGCACGAGGCCGGCCATCTGATCGTGCTGCCGCCGGAAAGACGTCCAGACGTCCATACCGACGCCACCGACTCGATCGAGGAAGAAGACGCCACCTGCTACCTGCAGATCGTGCTGGCCGACGAACTTCCCGGCGTCGGGCGCGAGCGCCTGATGGCCGACATGGACGCCTGGGGCTACACGTTCCGGCTCGGCTCGACGCGCGTGTGGTTCGAACAGGATGCAGACGAGGCACGCCGGTTTCTCATGCAACGCGGCCTGCTCTGAGGCTGCTACTTGGCGTGCCAGTCGCCGTCGGCACCCTTGCTGTACTTCTTCTTCACCGCCGCCCAGGCCACCTTGTGCGCGGCCTCCTCGCGCGATTCGTCGCCGCGGCGCTCGTCCTTGTCGGCGTACTCGCTCCAGGCGCTGTTGAACGCCTCCTTGTAGATCTCCTGCCCGTGTTTCGGCAGGTGGTCGCGCACGGCATCGGGCAGCTCGCTGATGGATGAGTACGGCATGGCTCGGGCTCCGCAGCTGAAGGAATGATCCGCCGCTACCGTGTGCCCGGCGCGATCAAGCCGTCGTCAACTTCATGTTGCCGCCGCGGTAACCACGACGCCCGGTTCAGCGGCGCGAGACGTGCGCATCGCCTGGCACGTACCAGCGCCAGGGTTCGTCGGTCGCACGGGTGATGCCCACGCGCGTCGTCGCCACGGGCACCGCGGGTGGCGGCGTGCCGTCGTCGACGATGCTGAGTCCGCCGACGCCTCCGACCAGGTCGATGCCGTCCTGCGCGCGGTCGATGCCCAGTGCCTGGCACAGCCGCGCCGGCCCACGGCACAAGTCGCGGTCGCTGCGACAGCTCGTTCGCGCCGCACGCATCGCGGGCAGCCCGGTCAGTGGCGCCAATGCACGCAACAACACCGCGACGCCTTCGCCCTCCTCGCCGCAGACCGGGTTGCAGCACCAGTGCATGCCATAGGTGAAATACACATAGAGCAAGCCCGGCGCACCGAACATCGTCGCATTGCGTGCCGTGCGGCCGCGCCAGGAGTGCGCGGCCGGATCCATCGGCCCGCAGTAGGCCTCGGTTTCCACGATGCGACCGCTGCGGCCGTCCGCGCTCAGCAGGATCTTGTTCAGCAGGTCGGGCGCGACCTCGCGCGGATCGCGCCGGTAGAACGCGCGATCCAACGCCACGTGGCGGTCAGGCATGCGCGAACATCCGTTGCGCGAAAGCCGACGCCGGTATTCGACGGAACACTGCCAGTGCCATGCTCAGTCCGCCGCCTTCGCCACGTAGCCGCCCACCTCGGCGCGAAACCCGATCGCCAGGCGGTTCCAGCCATTGATGGCAATGATGGCCAGGGTCAGCTCGACCATGCCCTTCTCGTCGAACTGCGTGCGCACCTCGTCGTACAGCGCGTCGGGCAGATCGTTCGTCGCAACCTGCGTGACCGCCTCGGCCCAGTTCAGTGCCGCGCGTTCGCGGTCCGTGTAGAACGGCGCCTCGCGCCATGCCGACAGCAGGTACAACCGCTGCTCGGTCTCGCCGGCGGCACGCGCATCCTTGCTGTGCATGTCCAGGCAATAGGCACAGCCATTGATCTGCGAGACACGCATCTTCACCAGTTCGATCAGCGAAGGCTCCAGACCGGTGCGGTGCACGCCGGCCTCCAGCGCCAGCATCGCCTTGAACGCGTCGGGCGCGGCCTTCCTGTAATCAACACGACTCTTCGTCATCGAAACCTCCAGTGGGTGAATGTCATGGCTGCACGAACAGCTGTTGTGCATCCGCATAGGTGAACGCAGACGCCAGGCTGTCGAAGCGGCCACTCTCGAGCATCGCCGCGGCAGCGTGATCCACGGCCGCCATCGCCAGCGTGGCGAAACGCGTGGCCGTGCTCACGCGGGCCACTCCGAGCCGGGCCAGCTCGGCCAGGTCCGGCATGCCGGGTCCGGCGGCCACATTGATCGGGGCGTCGACCGCCCGCGCCAGCGCAGCCAGCGTGGCGCGATCGTCCAGTCCGATCGGATAGATGCCATCGGCGCCCGCCGCCAGATAGGCTTGCGCGCGCTGCACGGCATCGGCCAGTCGTTCGGCCGGAGCGGCGGCATCGTGCTGCATCCAGTTGTCCACCCGTGCGTTGATCACGATCGGCACGCCAGCCGCATCGGCTGCCTCGCGTGCGGCACGGATCCGCGCCGCGGCCTCGTCGACCGGCCGCAGCGGGCCGTGGCCGGGTCGCCCGTCTTCCAGGTTGATGCCCACTGCGCCGGTCGCGATCACTGCCCGCACCGTGGCGGCCACGTCCGCTGGTGCCTCGCCGTAGCCGGTCTCGATATCCGCCGTCACCGGCAGCTCGACCACCCGCGTGATCCGCGCGATCGCCGCCAGCACCTCGGCCAGCGGTGCCTGTTCGCCGTCGGCGTAACCGAGCGACCAGGCCACGCCGGCACTGGTGGTGGCGATCGCCGCAAAGCGGCGTCGCGCGAACAGCCGCGCGCTGCCCGCATCCCAGGCATTCGGCAACAACAGGATCGCCGCGCGATCGTGCATCTGTCGGAACGCCTGCGCCCTGTCAACCTGTACTTGTCTGTCCATCCACACACCCGCTGACGATGACGAAACCTGCAGCCTACGCCGCTTGCGCCTTGTCCGGCACTGGTTCCCTCCCGGGTTGCAGCCTAGAGTTGCCGTCGGCAACCCGACGCGCCGCGCTGGAGGGGGACCATGGCCATACGCAAGCTCGTGCTGCTGTTCGACGGCACCTGGAACAAGCCCGAGTCGAACACCAACGTGGAACGCCTGCGCCAGCTGATCGCGCCGCACGATGCCGACGGCAACCCGCAACTGGTCAACTATATTCCCGGTGTCGGCGTGAAGCGCGGCATCACCCACCTGCTCGGCGGCGCGTTCGGCTACGGCCTGTCCGACCATGTGATCGATGGCTACCGCTGGCTGTGCGAGACCTGGCAACCCGGCGACCGGCTCTACCTGTTCGGCTTCAGTCGCGGCGCCTATAGCGCACGCAGTCTCGGCGGACTGATCCGCAAATGCGGCCTGCTTCGCTGCGACACGCACGGCAGCGTGGCCAAGGCCGACGTCTTCGCCGCCTACGATTTCTATCGCGACACTGGCAGCAAACCCGACGACCCGGTCGCGGTGGAGTTCCGCGCCAGCCATTCAACCGTGATCGACATCCACTTCATTGGCGTGTGGGACACCGTCGGCTCGCTCGGCATTCCGGACACCGCCTCGTGGTTCCCGTACGCCCGCTCGCGCTACCGGTTCCACGACACCGAGCTCAGCAAGATCGTGAAGTACGCGTACCAGGCGCTGGCACTGGACGAGCACCGCGCCGACTTCGCGCCCACGGTGTGGACGCGCAACCCGTTCACGCTGAAGCCCGGCGAAACCCTCACCTCGAAGAAGCTCGAACAGATCGAGATCGAGCAACGCTGGTTCATCGGCTCGCACTCCGACGTCGGCGGCGGCAACGACTGCGACGGCGCCGGGCGCAAGCCCGATCCGCTGCCCGACCTGACGCTGGCGTGGCTGCAGCGCAAGGCGATCGACGCCGGCATGGCCTGCAGCAAGCTGCTGGTCCCCACGGTCGATGCCGACAGCGGCGTGCCGCGCAACTCGTACGCGGAATTCATGAGCGGCCTCTACAAGGAATTCAAGTCACCGATCGATCGCACGCTGGGCACCGGCGTCAACGAAAAGGTCGACGACTCGGTGTGGCAGCGCTGGCTCGCCGACGCCAGCTACCGTTCGCCGTCGCTGGTGCGGGCACTGGCCGCCGCCACCGTGCTGATCTCGGCAGATGCCGTGGTGCAGAACCCCGCGCCCCAGCCGGGGGCGCCGGCGTAACTCCGGTCACCCTCGATCCCGCACCGGTCCTCAGCGCGGCTCGGTGATCTCCGCCTGCATCATCGCCGTCTCGGCACCGGCGGCCGGCTGCACCAGTTGGCGGGTCACGCCGTGGTACCACCACCACGCCAGCACGCCGACCAGGGTCAACGTCGACGCGCCGAGCGCCAGATGCAGCATGCTGACCGACAGCAGCGGCGACATCACCCCGGCCACGAAGCTGCACAGCAGCAGGCTGGCAAACGCCTGCACCGAGGAAATCCCGCCGCGATGGTGCGGAAACCGATCCAGCAGCAACAGCGTGAGGGTGGGGAACGCCAGCTGCACACCGACACCGTGCAGGATCAGCGGCAGCATCGACCACGGCAGCCGCGGCGCGGGGTACACCAGCGCCAGCAGCAGGTGCGCCGCACAGGCCAGCAGCATCACCGCGTAACCCAGGCTCACCGTGAACTTCGCACTGCGCCGCTCGGCCATCCGCCCGGACAGCCAGGCGCCGCCGATCAGGCCGACCACCACCGGCATGAACAGCCACGGAAAACCCTGCGCCGACAGCTGCAGCAGTTCGCGCACGATGCGCGGCGCCGAGGCGATGTACAGGAACAGCCCGGCGAAGTTGACCGAGCTGGCCACCAGCAGCGGCCAGAACCGCCGGTCGCGGCCGAACGACAGGTAGCCGGCCAGCAGCGGCCGCGGCGCAAAGCGGATGCGCCGCGCCGGCGGATGGGTTTCGTCCAGGAACAGCTGCAGGGCCAGCGCCAGCAGCACGGTGAACCCTGCCAGCAACCAGAAGATGCCGTGCCAGCCGCCCAGCGGCAGCAGCAACGCGCCGATCATCGGCGCGATCACCGGCGCCACCCCGAAGATCATCATCACCTGCGACATCAGCCGTTGCGCGGCCGGCCCTTCCAGGCTGTCACGGATCACCGCCCGCCCCACCACCAGGCCGGCGCCGGCGCACATGCCCTGCAGGCCGCGGCAGGCCAGCAGCATCGCGAACGAAGTGGACATCGCCGCGCCCACCGAGGCCAGCGCATACACCAGCATGCCGGCGATGATCACCGGCTTGCGCCCGATCGCATCGGAGATCGCGCCGTGGAACAGGCTCATCGCGGCATACGTGATCAGGTATACGCTGATCAGCTGCTGCAGCGCCGCGGCATCCACGTCGAAGCGCGCACCGACCAGCGGAAACGCCGGGAACACCGCGTCGATCGAGAACGGCCCGATCATCGACAGCGCGGCCAGCAGCCATGGCAGGCTGCGGCGCACGGGGCGATGGATTGGGTTCATGGCGGGCAACGGCGTCGACGGGGCCGGCAAGTATAACGATCGCCGCGCTTGACGACGGGGCCGGCGCATCCACTAGGATGCCCACTCGGGAGATGGCATGCCTCCCGTTTCGCGAAGGCTTGCGGCCTTCCCGAAACAAACCACCTCTCGCCCATCGTTGAGGTTGATGATGCCTGCTCCCCCGGCTCCCGGTGGTGCAGGCGCGCCTGCCCGCGGCAACCGGACACTTTCCTTGTCAGGAGGCGCGCACGTGGGCTGGAACGGATTTGTGGCAATCGGCGTCGGCGGCGCCCTGGGCTGCTGGCTGCGCTGGGGGCTGGGCATCCTGCTCAACCCGCTGTTTCCCACCCTGCCGCTGGGCACGCTGGCCGCCAACCTCGTCGGCGGCCTGCTGATGGGCTGCGTGATGGGCCTGTTCGATCATTTCCAGGCGCTGTCGCCGGCACTGCGGCTGTTCGTATTCACCGGCTTCCTCGGCGGGCTGACCACGTTCTCCACCTTCTCGGCCGAGTCGGCCACCCTGCTGCTGCGCCAGCAGTACCTGTGGTTCAGCGGCCACGTGGCGGCGCACCTGGCCGGCTCGCTGGCGATGACCGTGCTTGGCATCTTCCTCACCCGCAGCCTGCTGCGGCACTGAACCGGGAGCAGCGCATGAACCAGGAAACCCTGCAGCACGGCGTGCACCTGTATTTCTACTGCCACTCGCGCGCGAAGCACGACGGCATGCTGCTGTCCGAATGGCTGCTGGAACAGGCCCGGGCCCATGGCCTGGGCGGCGGCTCGGTGTTTCGCGCGATCGCCGGCTTCGGCCGCCACGGCGTGCTGCACGAAGAGCAGTTCTTCGAGCTGGCCGACGACCTGCCGGTCAAGATCGAATTCCTGCTGCGCGAGGACCAGGCCGAGTTGCTGCTGCAGCTGGTGCGCAGCGCCGGCGTCGACGCGACGTATGCACGTTCGCCGGCAAGCTTTGCCGTGCTCGGCGGCGACTGACCGCCACGATTCCACCCACCGCGAGAACGACGCATGAGCCAGGACGATCTGAAAAATCGCGCCAGCGAACTGCTCGAACAGGCCGGCATCCACATCGACGGCGATGCCCCGATCGACCTGCGCGTGCACGACGAACGCCTGTACGCCCGCGTGTTCGCGCACGGTTCGCTGGGCCTGGGCGAGGCCTACATGGACGGCTGGTGGGACGCCGACGACCTGCCCGCGATGTGCACCCGCCTGCTCACCGCCGGGCTGGACCAGGAACTGAAGACGCTCGACACCCTGCTCGCCCACCTCAAGGCGCGCTTCATCAACCTGCAGCGCGGCGAGCGCGCGTTCGAGATCGGCAAGGCCCACTACGACCTCGGCAACGACCTGTTCCACGCCATGCTGGGCAAGCGCCTGGTGTATTCCTGCGGCTACTGGGCCAAGGCCGACAACCTCGACGACGCGCAGGCGGCCAAGCTCGACCTGGTCTGCCGCAAGCTGCAGCTGAAGACCGGCCAGCGCGTGCTCGACATCGGCTGCGGCTGGGGCGAGGCACTGAAGTACGCGGCCGAGCGCTACGGCGTCGAAGGCGTCGGCATCACCGTGTCGCAGCAGCAGGCCGATTACGCGCGCGAGCTGTGCGCCGGTCTGCCGATCGAGATCCGCCTGCAGGACTACCACGACGTCGAGGAGCATTTCGACGCGGTGTACTCGCTGGGCATGTTCGAGCACGTCGGCGGCAAGAACTACCGCGCGTATTTCGAAACCGTGCGCCGCTGCCTGAAGGACGACGGCCTGTCGCTGCTGCATTGCATCGGCAGCAACAGCGCACCGGCGCAGACCGATCCGTGGATCGAGAAATACATCTTCCCGAACTCGGTGATCCCCGCCGCCAGCCAGGTCGCGGCCGCGCTGGAAGACCTGTTCGTGGTCGAGGACTGGCACAACTTCGGCGCCGACTACGACCGCACCCTGACCGCCTGGCGTGCCAACGTCGAGGCCGCCTGGCCCAGCCTGCCGGCGAGCTACGACGAACGCTTCCGGCGCATGTGGCGCTACTACCTCGCCGTCTCCGCCGCGGTGTTCCGCAGCCGCCGCGACCAGCTGTGGCAGCTCACCCTGAGCCCGCACGGCGTGCCCGGCGGCTATCGCGTGCCACGCTGAAACCGCGCGCGCTGCCCGCCGGTTGCCGGCAGCGCGACCGCGCCGCATAGTTCGATCTGACCTTGCACCTGGGGAATACCGATGAAGCGTCGCATCGCCACCTTGCTGGCCGGCTTGGCCCTGCTCGCCACCGCCGCCATGGCCAGCGCCACCACGCCCGGCTCAGGCTACTTCGACCACAGCGACCACGACGACGTGCTTGCCGGCGGCGTCAAGATGATCCCGATCACCACACCCAAGGGCACCTTCCACGTCTGGACCAAGCGCATCGGCAACAACCCGAAGCTGAAGGTGCTGCTGCTGCACGGCGGCCCCGGCGCCACCCACGAATACTTCGAGGCGTTCGACAGCTACTTCCCCGGTGCCGGCATCGAGTACTACTACTACGATCAGCTCGGCTCGGCCTACAGCGACCAGCCGAAAGACAATTCGTTGTGGACCATCGACCGCTACGTCGACGAAGTGGAACAGGTGCGCCAGGCGCTGCACCTGGACAAGGACAACTTCTGCCTGCTCGGCCACTCCTGGGGCGGCGTGCTCGCCATCGAGTACGCGCTGAAATACCAGCAGCACCTGAAGTGTCTGGTGATCTCCAACATGGTCGACTCGATCCCCGCCTACAACGACTACGCACACAAGGTGCTGATGCCGGCAATGGATCAGAAACAGCTCGCCGAAGTGCAGAAGCTGGAAGCCGAACACCGCACTGACGACCCGCGCTACATGGCCACCCTCGGCCCGATGCACTACGAGCAACACGTGCTGCGCATGCCCGAATCGCAGTGGCCCGAACCGGTGACCCGTTCGTTCGGCCACATCAACCAGCAGATCTACACCCTGATGCAGGGCCCCAGCGAACTCGGCGCCAGCGGCCGCCTGCTGAACTGGGACCGCAGCAAGGACCTCCACCGCATCACCGTGCCCACCCTGGTGATCGGCGCCCAGCACGACACCATGGACCCGAAGTACATGGCCGGCATGGCGAAGAAGCTTCCGCACGGGCAGTTTTTGCTGTGCCCGAAGGGGAGCCACATGGCGATGTATGACGACCAGCAGGTTTACTTCGATGGGCTGATCGGGTTCTTGCGGGGCGTTGAAGCGAAGTGACGCAAAAGGTGCGCCGAAACACTGCGGGATCAGGCTGCGGCGTCAGGCTGCGCATGGCAAGCCAAAGTATTGATTCAAAAAGCGACGACCGGAAAAGTGACACCGCCGACACGGGATAGGCTGCAGGATTAGACTGCAATTTGAAATCTACTTAGCGTTAGCGCTCAGGGGAATTTAATGCGTGACTTCAACTGGACATGCCCACACTGCGACCGGGCTGTGACCATCACGGAAGGTCGGACCACCACTGACCGGCATACGCTGTACCAAGAGAACGCAGATGGGCGTCGTAGTCTGATTTCAACCTTTATCGTTTGCCCAAACCCCGACTGTCGAAAGTTCACCTTGACCGCGACCTTGCGTGAAAGCCGAAGTAACCAAGGCAACGAAGTTCTTGGTCAGATTGTTCAAACGTGGAATCTTGTTCCGTCGTCCAGCGCACAAAGCTTCCCATCATATGTTCCCAAGACGATTCTCAACGACTATCAAGAGGCCTGTTACATCAGGGAGCTGAGCCCCAAAGCCTCGGCTACCTTATCCCGACGATGTCTTCAAGGAATCTTGCGAGATTTCTGGAAAGTAAAATCTGGCCGGCTTGTCGATGAGATCGACCAAATTAAGGATCGGGTCGATCCGCTCACTTGGGATGCTATTGATGCACTCCGAAAGCTAGGAAACATTGGCGCTCATATGGAAAGGGACATCAATTTTCTCGTTGACGTTGATCCACAGGAAGCTGAGCTCCTGATTGGATTGATCGAAACTCTCCTAAAGGAGTGGTACGTAGGCAGAGAGGAAAGAAAAGCAAGAATGGGTGCGTTAGTTGCAGCTGCCTCAGCCAAGAAGGCCTGAATGCTTCATGCGCGCTAACAATTCCGTAAGAAACTTCCGATCAAGCCCAGACGCATGACGCTTTTGCCTTGAGCTTTCGCGTTATTCTCGGTGTTGCACCGTGCGTGTCAGTGCCTCGGCTGTTGCCGGTGACAACGCCGCAAGCCATGCTGATCCCCTTGTTCACGTGGGGCTATTGAAGCAAGATCGCCGGGAGTTTTTCTACCACCTCGTTAGACCGCAGGGGAACTGCCGCACTGTCATGAAAATTACGGACAGAATTGCAATAGCGCTTGGGGTGGTAGATATAGGCTATGTGGCGTGGACGATTTTTGGCACCGTAAAGATCGGTGCCACGGCACACAGCATGTCGCAAAACGCCGCCAATGTTGGCCTTCCGTTTCCAGACTTCGTAGTAGCCATCGTGTTTCTTGTTTATCTTCTAATGGTTGCCTGCGGGCTTGCACTCATACTCAGGCGTCGGCGGCTCGCGTGGCTCAATTACGTGCTTCTGCCCTTTCGCGTTGGCTTAGTTCTTCCGACTTTGTATCCCGTTATTGCGCTGCTCGCAGCTGTCGGCATGGTCTTGCCGTCGCTGGCAACTTATATGGTCATTGTGGTAACGGAGATAGCCCGCTGTGCATTCATTTACTTCTGGCGGCGGGAGCAGTCAAATCACTCAGCTGCTGGTGTCGCATCGGCAGCTGTCTAACATTTCGTGTATGGGCTCTTCGTGCAAGGCGGACGGCTACGCCGCCGCTCGAGTCCAGCGTCAGGCCCGCAGCGGGCATTCTCGGAGACTGACAGTGGAGATCTCGGCGATCGTCAGGAACTCTGGAACGGGCTTCGTCGTCTCGGTCCGCACCGACAGCGCCAGTCAAAACCTGGCCATCCCACCCAAAAGTTCTGGCCAAGGCTCCGGCGTCAATGGCGGCGAGTTCCTGCTGCTTGCCCTGGCCACTTGCTATTGCAATGACCTTTACCGCGAGGCGTCCCGCCTGGGTATCAGTCTGGCCGCGGTCGAGGTCGAAGCCACGGCCGACTTCCCTGGCATTGGCTTGGCGGCCACCGATATCCGGTATCGGGCCAAGGTGACATCCCCGGCGGCTGCATCCGCCATCGCAGAGCTGCTTCGGCACACCGATGCCGTGGCCGAGGTGCACAATACCGTCCGCGCGGGGGTGCCGGTGACGCTGGTTGCGGATACGCCCGCGGGCAAACAAGGGGACGGGGGAACTTGATCGCTCCGTACCCATCCACCGCCATCGCCCGTGCTCAAGTAACGGGGTCAGGTTCAGTTACAAACTGAGAGTAAACCTGACCCCATTCTGGTTCACCCCGTTCCGGTTCAGTCAACATGGAGGTCATATGCGATTCAAGGAAAGTACGTCAAAGGATGCATTCGGCGCCACAGTGATTCGTAGTCTGCTTCGCCCTGCACCCGGTCGCCATGGATTCGAAAAGCAGATGTTTCCCGGCATTGAAGTGGGACTGACTGGCTGGCAGAGGGCTCACAGCCAAGGCAGCGGTACAGGTTTCGAAAGTCCTGCCGCGATTCGCTACGCTCCGGAGGAAGTGAACCAGCAGTTCCAACGCCTGGGGATCGAGCGCTACCTGCGTGAACTGCTTAACACCAAGCCTGATGACACCGAGCTTTGGCTCACAACTACCACCTCCACTCATCCCAACAGCCTTCGTCTCAAAGAAATTCAGTATCGCGTTGACGCGCTGAAGAGGGATGCTTCCCGCAGGCTATTTGAGGCAAGCATTGAGATCGCGGATCAACGAATGAATCCGAGAGTAGCCATCCATGCCACACCGTTTCTCAAACTCTTCTAGTTCATATCTGGAAAGGAGCCAGATCCACTAAAGGGTCTTCAAAGGAAGCCACCCCATGAACCAGAAAAGCCCACCCTCCGACTACCTCATCCTCTCGCGCGGCCAATGGAACAAAGACGCCTCGCGCGAAGAGATCCAGACCGTGATCGACCGGTTCTACGCGTGGTACGACCGGCTGGTGAGCGAGGGCCGGATCGGGCCCGGGCACCGGCTCGCCCGCGAGGGCAAGGTGGTGTCGCGGCAGGCGACCACGGACGGCCCGTTTGCCGAGGCCAAGGAAGTGGTCGGCGGTTACTGGTTCATACGCGCGGACAGCCTGGAGGAAGCGGCGCGCATCGCGGCGGAGAACCCGTGCCTGGCTTACGGCCTGGTTTGCGAGGTGCGGCCGCTCGAGCTGACGCGCGCCAGCGCATATGCATCGACCAACGAAACCCCGACGTAAGCCTGTGCGGGGCGGCGCGAGCCCTCCCGCCTTGCGGAGAAAACGCGATCAGGTCCATTTAAAATTGAACCCGAACACCACGAACTCTTCCAAGGAGCTGAAATGGATAGCCAGAACAAGTATTGGTTTCCCGCGAAGCGGTACGGCTGGGGCTGGGGTCTGCCGGCTCGATGGGAGGGCTGGGTTTGCCTGGCCATCTACGCGGGGTGTGTGGCGCTGGTCTTTCGTTTCCTGCGGCCAGCGGCCGACCCCGTCATGTTCGCGATCAGCCTGGTGTTGCTTACCCTCGGCCTGACGGCCGTGTGCTGGCTGAAGGGCGAACCGCCACGTTGGCGCTCAGGCGACTGACCGACCCCGAAACCGCGGGCATCCACCCGCTCGACCCCGCTGCGTTGCGCCGGGCGAGGCGGTAGCGAAGTCCGGCGTCGGGGTGGCGAAGCCCGGCCAGGACGTGCCGAACCCCGACGCCGAGGTTCCGGACAGCGACGGGGACGTGCGCAACCCCAACACCGAAGTTCCGGACATCGACGGGGAGGTGCGCCACCCCGACGCCGAGGTTCCGGACGTCGACGAGGACGTGCGCAACCCCGGCGCCGGGGTTCCGGATATCGACGGGGACATCTGCCACCTCAACGACGAGGTTCCCGGGCTCGGCCGGCACCTGCGCCACCCCGACATCGCGGTTCCGCAGGCCAACGGCCCACGCCATCACCATCTCGCCGGGATTGAACTGGCCACCACCTCCCGCGACACTCCCGACATGAAGCGTTCGATCACCCTGCGCCTGCTCGCCTGCCTCGCCCTGCTGCTCGCCTGCGCCCCGGCGCTGGCGAAACCCGCGTTGTGGATGGTGAAGGACGCCGACACCACGATCTACCTGTTCGGCACGGTGCACCTGATGCCGAGCGACGCCGGCTGGCATTCTCCCGAGCTGGACCGGGCGATGACGGACAGCCAGACGCTGTATATCGAGATCACCGACGACGACCCGGCGAACATGGCGGCGCTGGTGCTGCGCCACGGGATGGATGCGGCGCACCCGCTGTCCAGCCAGCTCAGTCCGTCGGAGGCGCATCGGCTGAGCCTGCTGGCGAACAAGCTCGGCGTGCCCGGCGGCATGCAGACGCTGAACGTGATGCGCCCGTGGCTGGCCGCGCTGACGCTGGCGGTGACGCCGCTGCTGAAGGCCGGGCTCGATCCGGAGCATGGCGTGGACAAGCAGCTGAAGGCGCAGATGAGCGCTTCCGGCAAGCCGGTGCTGGGCCTGGAAACCGCCGAACAGCAGATCCGCTTTCTCGCCGACATGCCGCGCGCGATCGAGCTGGCCTTGCTGCGCTCGACCATGCGCGATGCGAACAAGGGCGCATTCCGCCTCACCGAACTGATCGACGCCTGGAAGGCCGGCGACGTGGACACCATCGCGCGCATCGGCAACGACGACATGCGCCAGCACGAGCCGAAGCTCTACCAATTGCTGCTGGTGCAGCGCAACCAGGTCTGGGCGACGAAGATCGCCGCGATGCTGCAGCAACCCGGCACCGTCTTCATCGCCGTGGGCGCGGCCCATCTGGCCGGACCGGACAGCGTGCAGGCGCAGTTGCACAAACTGGGTCTCGAAGTCGAGCGCCAATGATCCTCGCGAAGCTGCCCCCGTAGGAGCCCGCTGGCGGGCGATGCTCTCTATGCTTTTGCTTTTGCGAATCCCGGCCCCAAGAGCATCGCCCGCCAGCGGGCTCCTACAAGAGCGGGGCGCTTTCTGGCACCATCGACCGGTTATCCCGCGCGTCGCGCGCCACTTCCCTGATGTAACCGCATGAACCTGCAAGCCAATTACGAACAGATCCCGCTGAAGGAATACGCCGAGCGGGCCTATCTCGATTATTCGATGTACGTGGTGCTGGACCGCGCGCTGCCGTTCGTCGGCGACGGCCTGAAGCCGGTGCAGCGACGCATCATCTACGCGATGAGCGAGCTGGGCCTGGCCTCCACCGCCAAGCCGAAGAAATCCGCACGCACCATCGGTGACGTGATCGGCAAGTTCCATCCGCACGGCGACAGCTCCAGCTACGAAGCGATGGTGCTGATGGCGCAGCCGTTCTCGTACCGCTACCCGCTGGTCGATGGCCAGGGCAACTTCGGCTCGCCGGACGATCCGAAGAGCTTTGCGGCGATGCGCTACACCGAGTCCAAGCTCAGCCCGATCGCCGAAGCGTTGCTGGGCGAGCTGGCCCACGGCACGGTCGACTGGGTGCCGAACTTCGACGGCACCCTGGAAGAACCGAGCTGGCTGCCGGCGCGCGTGCCACACGTGCTGCTGAACGGCTCGATGGGCATCGCGGTCGGCATGGCCACCGACATCCCGCCGCACAACCTGCGCGAGCTGGCCACCGCCTGCATCCGTCTGCTGGACGATCCGGACGCCACCGTCGCCGACCTATGCGAGCACGTGCACGGGCCGGATTACCCGACCGAGGCGGAGATCATCACCCCGCGCGCCGACCTGCTGGCGATGTACCAGACTGGCGGCGGCTCGGTGCGCGCCCGCGCGGTGTACCAGCGCGAGGAAGGCAACATCGTGATCACCGCGCTGCCGCACCAGGTCAGCCCGTCGAAGATCCTCGAACAGATCGCCGCGCAGATGCGCGCGAAGAAGCTGCCGATGATCGAGGACCTGCGCGACGAGTCCGACCACGAGAATCCGACCCGGCTGGTGATCGTGCCGCGCTCGAGCCGCGTCGACGCGGACGAGACCATGCAGCACCTGTTCGCCACCACGGACCTGGAAAAGAGCTTCCGCGTCAACCTCAACATGATCGGTCTGGATGGCCGGCCGCAGGTGAAGGACCTCAAGCGCATCCTCACCGAGTGGCTGAGTTTCCGCACCAGCACCGTCACCCGGCGCCTGGAACATCGACTGGCCAAGGTCGACCGCCGCCTGCACCTGCTGGAAGGCCTGCACACCGCCTACCTCAACCTCGACGAAGTCATCCGCATCGTGCGCAGCGAGGACGAGCCCAAGCCGGTGCTGATGGCCCGCTTCAAGCTCAGCGAGGAGCAGACCGACTACATCCTCGAAACCCGGCTGCGTCAGCTGGCCCGGTTGGAGGAAATGAAGATCAACGCCGAGCGCGACCAGCTCGAAGAGGAGCGCGCGCGCATCAACGTGCTGCTGAAATCGCCAGCCAAGCTGAAGAGCCTGATCAAGGACGAACTGCGCGCCGATGCCGAGAAGTTCGGCGACGCCCGCCGCTCGCCGCTGGTCGAGCGCGAAGTGGCGCATGCGCTGGACGAGAGCGCGCTGGTGGCCAGCGAACCGGTCACCGTGGTGCTCTCGCAGAAGGGCTGGGCGCGCGCCGCCAAGGGCCACGACATCGACGCCGAGGCACTGAACTACCGCGAGGGCGACGGCCTGCTCGCCGCGGTGAAGGCCCGCACGACACAGCAGGTCGCGTTCATCGACTCCACCGGCCGCGCCTACTCCACGCTGGCGCACACCCTGCCCTCGGCGCGCGGCAACGGCGAGCCGCTGACCGGCCGCTTCAGCCCAGCCGCGGGCGCCAGCTTCGACGCGGTGGTCGCCGGCGACAACGACACCCGGCTGATCCTCGCCACCGACTTCGGCTACGGCTTCGTCACCCGCTTCGAATCACTCACCGGCCGCAACAAGGCCGGCAAGCAGATCATCAGCCTCAGCGACGGCGCGAAAGTGCTGGCGCCGCAGATCAGCGCCGATCCGGCGCGCGACCGCATCGTGGTGGTCACCACCGAAGGGCACCTGCTGATGTTCTCGGTGGCCGAGCTGCCCGAGCTGGACAAGGGCAAGGGCAACAAGCTGATCGAGGTGCCGAAGAAGCATCTTGCGGAAGGTGAGCGCGTGGCCGGCGTGGCGGTGGTCAGCGAAGGCAAGGGCGAGGTCACCTTGTACGCCGGCCAGCGCAAGCTGACCCTGCGCTGGGCCGACCTGGTCGAGTACGGCGGCAACCGCGCCACCCGCGGCGGCCTGCTGCCGCGCGGCCTGCGCCGGGTCGAGCGGATCGAGACCAGCGCATGACCACCCGCGGGGCCAAGGAACTTCCCGCGCCCCGTTCTTTCCAAAAGGGTTGTACACGCCGAGGCGGCATCGCGCGTTGAATGTGTACCAACCCGGAGCACGCATGAACATCCCACGGCATCTCGTCGCCCTCGCCGCCAGCCTGCTGGCCACCACGGCATGGGCGCAGACGGCCGGCAAGCCGTTGAACCTGAAGCTGCCGCCCAGCGACCTGCCGGCCGCGAGTTCCACCGCCGCCCCACCGGCCCGCAGCGCACCCGGCGTGTACTACGGCGACACCAGCGGGCGCATGGGCAACAACGACACCACCGACGCCGCGACCACCGCCGACTGCGACGACTACCGCTACAACCAGCCCCAGCTGCACGGCAGCGTCGGCATGGGCGTGGTCAGCGGCAATCATTTCGGCGGCAGCTACCAGACCGGCCGGGTGAACCTCACCAAGGCGTTCGGCAGCTGCGACCATCCCACCGGTGGCGTCAGCATCTCGGTCGGCGCCGGCAGCGACCACTTCCACGGCCGCGGCGGCCGCTGACCGAAGGTATAATCGCCGGATGGTGCCAGGGACGCTCTCGATGCACGGCGAATACAAGATGCCCGGCGGCAAGCTGGTGGTGGTCGATCTGGCCGTGCGCGATGGCCGTCTTGCCGACGTGCAGCTGAGCGGCGATTTCTTCCTGGAACCGGACAGCGCGCTGGATGCGATCAACCGCGCGCTGGAAGGTCAACCGGAACACGCCGACGAAGCCACGCTCGCCGCCGTCGTTCGCGACGCGCTCGCCACCGACGTGATGATGTATGGTCTTTCGCCGGAAGCCATCGCGGTGGCCGTGCGCCGCGCCTTGCACAGGGAATCCGCCGCATGATGCGCACCGACTGGCGCGACCACGACTGGCAGCTGATCCACACCGCGCCGCAATCACCCACCCTGCACATGGCACTGGACGACGTGCTGACCCACGAGGTCGGCGCCGGCCGCCGCGCGCCGACCCTGCGCATCTGGGAATGGGCATCGCCGGCGGTAGTGATCGGTCGCTTCCAGTCGCTGCGCAACGAAGTGGACGGCGAGGCGGCCCGGCGCCACGGCATCGAGGTGGTACGCCGGGTCTCCGGCGGCGGCGCGATGTTCATCGAACCGGGCAACACGATCACCTACTCGATCTACGCGCCGCAATCGCTGGTCAAGGGGCTGTCGTTCCAGGAGGCCTATGCGTTCTTCGACGCGTGGGTGCTCGAAGCGCTCGGCGAACTGGGCATCAAGGCGTGGTATCAGCCGCTCAACGACATCACCTCCGAAGGCGGCAAGATCGCCGGCGCCGCCCAGGTGCACCGCGGCGGCGCGGTGCTGCACCACGTCACCATGGCCTACGACATCGACGCGGCGAAGATGCTGGACGTACTGCGCATCGGCCGCGAGAAACTGTCCGACAAGGGCACCGTCAGCGCGGCCAAGCGGGTCGACCCGCTGCGCAGCCAGACCGGCCTGCCGCGCGAGGCGGTGATCGAACGCATGATCGCCACCTTCCGCCGCCTGCACGGGCTCGCCGACGACCACTTGCGCGCCGACGAACTGGTCCAGGCCGAAACGCTCGCGCAAACCAAGTTCAGCAGCCCGACCTGGATTGGCGACGTGGCGTAAGCGCACCTGGCTCGGTTGCTGCGCAGCCGCGATCGGCTTCGTCGCGGATCACCGCGGCAACGATGCGGGTGATCCTCGCGCCGCCACTCACGACCGGCTGTACGACCACGACTGCATGCGCCCGTCCTTGTACGGCATCACGCCATGGAACGGGCGCGGATCGGCGTCGAACACCAGCGGCAGGAAGTGGCGGTCGCCCTCCCACATCGGCAGGCTCATCAGCCGTTCCAGCGCCACCCACTCCAGCGTGCCTTCGTGGTTGGTCATGAACGGCGTGCCGCTGTAGCGGTCGATCACGAAGATGAAGCCGAGCCAGTCCTCGCCGTGCTTGCCGAAACCGGGCCAGTTCAGCGTGCCGCGCAACTGCATCGATGCGCACTCGATGCCGGCCTCCTCGCGGATCTCGCGGCGCATGCAGGTGGCGATGTCCTCGCCCGGCTCCATCTTGCCGCCGAGGCCGTTGTACTTGCCAAGATGCAGGTCATCGGGGCGAGCGTTGCGGTGGATCATCAGCACTTCGCTGCGATCGGGCGACAACACGTAACCGAGAGTCGCCACTATCGGGGTATAGGGCATGGGCGGGTACCATGGAAAAACCCAAGTTTAGCGGCAGCCGGTGTCCGGCGCAGGCAACCAGCGGACTTGCACCGGCGCGGCTGGGCGGCGACCATCGACGGATGCGCCCATTTGTTTCGCCGCCACCCCACCCCTTTCCTGCACAACAGCCATGGCGCGTGCTGCGGCACGTGCTGTTGCCCTTGCTGCTGCTCGTCGGCATGCCCGGCTGCGCGCCGACCGCACGCGCGCTGGACAGCCGCGAGCTGGCGTTCGAGGGCCAGAACTATCGCGTCGTGCACGTGAACCTGAAGCGCGAGCCACTGAGCCTGCATTGGCGCGAGCCCGCCAGTGGCCAGCCATTCGGCAGCATCGAGACGCTGCGCCAGTGGGCCGAGCAGCGTGGCCAGCGGCTGCTGTTCGCCGCCAACGCGGGCATCTACGACCACAAGTTCGCGCCACTTGGCCTGTACGTGGAAAACGGCAAGACCGTGGTGCCGCTGAACCTGGCGCACGGCAACCCCGCCTCGGGCAATTTCTCGCTGCTGCCGAACGGCGTGTTCGCGGTGTATCCGGACGGCCATGCCGCGGTGCGCACCAGCGCCGCATTCAAGGCCGACGGCAAGAGCGCGCAGTGGGCAACGCAGTCCGGGCCGATGCTGTTGATCGACGGCAAGCTCAACGAACAGTTCATCGATGATTCGTCCAGCCTGAAGTGGCGCAGCGGCGTCTGCGCAAAAACCCCGACCGACGTGGTATTTGCCGTGAGCGAGGCCCCCGTGAACTTCCATACGTTTGGACGGCTGTTCCGCGACAAGCTGGGCTGCCGCGACGCGTTGTACCTGGACGGCAGCATCTCGCAGCTGTACGTCGATGGCGAAGGCTACGCCGGCGCGCCGGCCTTCATGGTCAAGCCGTACGCGGGCATCTTCGCGGTGTTCGCCAAGCCATGACGACCCGCCGCTGGCGCATCCTGCGTACCCTGCTGCTGGCCTTGCTGGCGCTGCTGCTGATGGCCTTCGTCGCGCTGTGGTGGCTGCTCGCCGGCAGCCGGGCGCGACTCGACGGCCGGCACCCGGCCGCAGGCCTCGCCGCCGCGGTCAGCATCGACCGCGACGCGCTGGGCACGGTCACCATCGAGGGAAAAAACCGCCCGGACATCAGCTACGCGCTCGGTTATGTGCATGCACAGGAACGCTTCTTCGCGATGGACCTGATGCGCCGCGCGAGCGCCGGCGAATTGTCCGCGCTGGTCGGGCCGGCGGCGCTGAAGGTCGATCTCAACCATCGCCGTCATCGCCTGCGTGCCGTGGTCGAGGCTGCCTATGCGCAATTGCCGCCCGCGGAGAAGCGCGAACTCGACCGCTACCGCGACGGCGTCAACGCCGGCCTCGCCGACCTGCGCGTGCGGCCGTGGGAATACCTGCTGCTGGGCAGCCAACCGCAGCCCTGGCGCTCCGAAGACAGCGCGCTGGTGATCGCCGCGATGTACCTGGACCTCAACGGCGACGGCCGCAACGAGCGCGAATTGCGCTTCGCGCAGATGCGCGCGGTGCTGCCCGGATCGCTGGTGGATTTCCTGCTGGCGCCCGATCCCGACTGGGAGGCCCCGCTGACCGGCCGGCTGTCGCGACCGCCGGTGACTCCGCCCGCCAGCGTGTTCGACCTGCGTCAACTCGCGGCGCCACAGCCCTCCGCGGCGCTGGCCGCCGCCTTGGCGCCGGCGCTCGACGCCGCGCGTCCCGGCAGCAACAATTTCGCGGTCGCCGGCGCCCTCACCGGCAGCGGCGCGGCGATGCTGGCGAACGACATGCACCTGGGCCTGCGCGTGCCGAACATCTGGTTCCGCACCCGCCTGCGCTATCCCGACGCCAGCGCACCGAACGGCCAGCGCGACGTCAACGGCGTCACCCTGCCCGGCACGCCGGCGATCATCGTCGGCTCCAACGGCCAGATCGCCTGGGGCTTCACCAACAGCTATGGCGACTGGCAGGACTGGGTGCGCGTGCTGCGCGATCCCGCCGACCCCACGCGCTACAAGGTGCCCGATGGCTGGGCCCGCATCGAAAGCCACGACGAGCACATCCAGGTCAAGGGCCAGCCGGATACCGTCCTCAAGGTCGAAGACACCCGCTGGGGGCCGATCCTGGGCGAGGACGCCGACGGCACGCCGCTGGCGCTGGCGTGGATCGGTGCCCGGGCACGCGGCTACAACGTCGAGCTGATGCAGCTGGAACGCACCACCGACGTGCCCGGTGCGCTGGACCTGGCGCCCCGGCTCGGCATACCGCCGCAGAACCTGCTGGTCGCCGACAGCGCCGGGCATATCGGCTGGACCATCGCCGGCAACGGCATCCCGCTGCGCGCCGGCATCGACCCGCTGCTGCCGTCGGATTGGTCGAAGCCCGGCAGCGGCTGGCAGGGCTGGCTCGCGCCGGCGCACTACCCGCGCATCGAGAATCCCGCCGACGGCCGGCTGTGGACGGCGAACAACCGTACCGTCGACGGCGATGCGCTGGCCCTGCTCGGCAACAGCGGCCACGACCTCGGCGCGCGCGCGCAGCAGATCCGCGACGACCTGCGCGCCCGCGCCAGCTTCACGCCCGGCAGCCTGCTCGACATCCAGCTGGACGACCGCGCAGTGTTCCTCACCCGCTGGCAGCGCCTGCTGCAGGACACCCTGGCCGACAGCACCGACCCATCGCTGCAGCAGCTGCGCCAGCTCACCGCGCACTGGCAGGAACGCGCCGCCGTCGACAGCGTCGATTACCGCCTGGTGCGCGCGTTCCGCGACCAGGTCAGCGCAGCCGTACTGGCTCCATTCGCGGCGCAGGTGCAGCAACGCTACCCGGACTTCAGCTGGCCCGGCCAGAACAGCGCCGAGGCGGCCATATGGGCACTGCTCCGCGCCCGGCCCGCGCATCTGCTCGATCCGAAATATCCCGACTGGCACGCGCTGCTCACCGAGGCCGCCCGTCAGGTGGTGACCGAACTCGGCCGGCAACCCGGCGGCCTCGCCGCACGCAGCTGGGGCGAACGCAATCGCGCCGGCATCCGCCACCCGCTGTCCGCCGCGCTGCCATCCTGGCTGGGCCGTTTCATCGACATGCCCGACCAACCCATTCCCGGCGACAACAACATGCCGCACGTTGCCTCGCCCGGTTTCGGTGCGTCCGAACACCTGGACGTCTCGCCCGGCCACGAAGCCCACGGCATCCTCAACATGCCCGGCGGCCAGAGCGACCATCCGTTATCGCCGTACTTCGGTGCGGGGCACGAGGACTGGGCCGCAGGAAAGCCGACGCCGTTGTTGCCGGGAACGACATGGCACACTTTGATGCTGGAGCCGCGGCTCGCTGACTGATTGCCGCGGACGACACCGGGCAGGCGGAAAACCCGCCGCGGGTCGACCCTCGATCTGGCGAGCGCCGGTACGATCCACCCATGAGCACCGCCATCGCCCTGTTCCGGCGCGATCTGCGCCTGGCCGACAACCCCGCGCTGAACGCGGCCTGCGCCGCACATGCGCAGGTATTGCCGGTGTATATCCACGCCCCCGACGAGGACAACGCGTGGCCGGCCGGAGCAGCCAGCCGCTGGTGGCTGCATCATTCGCTGGCGTCACTCGATGCGACGCTGCACACGCAGCATGCCGCGCTGCATCTGCGCCGGGGCGACACGCTCGAACAATTGCGCGAACTGATCCGGCGCAGCGGCGCCAGCGCCGTGTACTGGAACCGGCTGTACGAACCGGCATCGATCGCCCGCGACACGCGTATCAAGAGCGCGCTGCGCGAAGAAGGCATCGCGGTACACAGCCACAACGCCGCGCTGTGGTGCGAACCGTGGCAGATCGCCACGCAGCAAGGCCAGCCGTACAAGGTATTCACGCCGTACTGGCGCAACCTGCGCCCACAGTTGCAGGCGACGGAGCCGCTGCCCGTGCCACCCATGCCGGGGTGGCGCGAGCTGCCCGACGGCCTGCCGCTGGCGGCGCTCGATCTGTTGCCGCGCATCGCCTGGGCCGATGGCCTGGCCGCCAGCTGGCAGCCGGGCGAAGCCGGCGCGCAGGAGCTGCTGGAAATCTTCGGCGACGATGCCATCGGCGACTACATGCACGCACGCGACCTGCCCGCGCGCCATGGCACCTCGCGACTGTCGCCGCATCTGCACTTCGGCGAAATTTCACCACGACAGATTCATTTCGCACTCGATCGTCGCGTGCGTGCCACCGACGCCAAACGCCGCCCCGACATCGAACCGTATCTGCGCGAACTGGGCTGGCGCGAGTTCGCCCATCACCTGCTGTTCCACTTTCCGCAGACGCCGACGGAAAATTTCAATCCGCGCTTCACCGATTTCCCCTGGGCAGCACCCGATGAGGCGTTGCTCGCGCGCTGGCAACAGGGTCGCACCGGCATCCCGCTGGTCGACGCCGGCATGCGCGAGCTGTGGCACACCGGCTGGATGCACAACCGCGTACGCATGATCGTGGCCAGCTTCCTGACCAAGAACCTGCGCCAGCACTGGCTGCACGGCGCGCGCTGGTTCTGGGACACTCTCGTCGATGCCGATCTCGCCAACAACACGCTGGGCTGGCAGTGGGTAGCCGGCTGCGGCGCCGATGCCGCGCCGTATTTCCGCGTATTCAATCCGGTGACGCAGGCGAAAAAGTTCGACCCGGACGGCCACTACCTGCGGCGCTGGTTGCCGGAGCTGGCGGATGCGCCATTGGCGTTGTTGCATGAGCCGTGGAAGGATGCCGACCTGCTCAAGCGCAGCGAGTATCCGGCGCCTATTGTGGATCTGGGGCAGTCGCGGCAGCGGGCGCTGGATGCTTACGGTGCACTCGCGCACTGACTTCACATTTGTGGTGCTGCGCTAACTTGTGCGCTTTGGTTCGCACCAGCCCAAAGGTCGGCTCGCAACGCGCTCGCTATCGCGCTCATGAAGCAACGGCTGGCCGATGATATGCGCAAGGTGCCGCAGGCATGGCCCGAGAGCGGAAACTGAAGGACAGGCAGCCGCAAGGCGGCGTCACAGGGGACTATGGCGACCCGCTGTCGGTAAGGTACTGTAACCACCGGGGGCCCTGGGGCCATGACATGCGAAACCGGCGGTGCTGCCGAGGCAGCGGCGTACGGTTTCGTCCATTTGACCTTGCGGGAGCTTTCCGATGCAGCGTTTCGCCGCCGCCGTTGCATGTGTACTCGCAGGATGCCTGTCGCCCACTCTCCGGGCGCAATCGCCCGCGCCACCGGCAACACGACACGCCTTCAGCTACTGCTCCGTGACCGACACGGCAAGCCACAAGGTCTGGGCATCGCCGGTCTTCGAGTACGCATACCTACCCGATGGCAGCAACCGGTTCACCCGCACGCAGGACATGGCCAGCGAATTTCACGCCTTCGTCGGTGGCTTGGGCGGCGAGGGCGACAAAGCCTGCCTTCTCGCCGACGGCGGACAGGCAGACATCGAGGCGTTTCGCAACGAGTCGCGCGCCACCCTGACCAAGCGCTTCATGGGCATCGTGCGTGCCCACAAGTGGGTGGATGTCGCCTGGGCGCCGAAGCCCTGGAGTCCGGCCACCGAAGCGACGAAACCCGCCACCGTCACCAAGTACTTCTACTGCTACGCGACCGACACGGATCCCAACAAGCGCGCGACCGTGGCCGCGCTGGTGTTCGAGAGGAGCGTGGACGGATCGAACCCGATCGCCGTCTATACACAGGCCGAAGCCTACGGCAAGGAATTCGCGCGCGACGTGGCTGCGCCACACGGATTGGCCGAGGGGCAGCCCTCATGCTATTTCAAGGACACCCGCGCGGAAGCCGAGAAGGCGCTGCACGACTACCGCAAGATGTTCAGCGGATTCAATCTGAGATTCACGGATGTCACGTGGCTGCCCACGCAGGAACCAGCGGCAACGCCAGCGGACGTCACTACTCCCGCCGCTCCCGCCGCAGAGTCCGGCACGCCACCCGCCAAAGGCAGGCTCGGCATCGAAGTCGGAGAAGTCAGCCCCACTCTCGCACAGGCGCTCGGCATGGACCGCGCGCGCGGTGCCCTGGTGGTCACGGTGAAGAAAGGTCACCCGGCGGATGCCGCTGGCATCAAACCCATGGATGTCGTGCTCGGCGTCAACCAGCAAACCGTGAATCAGTTCACCGACCTGCCGGTGCTGGTCAGTCGCCTCCCTGCGGGCATGCCCCACACCCTGCAGCTGTGGCGCGAGCGCGCCGAGCATGAGGTACGGATAGAACTGTCCGGCGCAGCCGCAGCGATCCCTGCACCAACCGGCGCGGCCATCGCGCCATCCACGGGTGCCACGGCAGCCGGAACGACTGCGCCCGCCGCTGGAGTCGGCAAATACTGTCACGTCTTCCTGCAGTTCGTCAGCAAGCCGGGCGGCGTGCGCAGCAAGGTATGGGAGAACCGGGACTCGGACGGGAGCGAAGCCGCCATGATGACCACGCTCGCCGCCTTCACTACGCACATGCACCAGCAGCAGCCGAAGGTGTGGCACGAGTTCGCCGGCCATCGCCAGCAATGCGACATGAATCTCGGGTACTGCTACGCCAGCGTCGTTCGCCGTTTCGGTGGCACGTCGCAGATCGCCGGCCAGTTCTGCAAGAGCACGCTCGAGGAAGCCGAAGCCGATTGGGAGCGGTTGAATCGGAACAGTTCGGGGATGGAGATCATTGCGTGGCCCGCGGCGTCCTGAACGACCCGGGGATCGACTGTCGCGCCATGCAGTCCAGCGCGATGAAGCCGCCGTCGCTGCTGTCGTCACCGGCGCTTTGCTCGGGGCCGACGCCGCACAGGTCTTCGGCGCGGCTGGCGATGCACTGACCAGCGCGGCGAGCTCGCCGGAAATCGCGCGGTTCGCGCCGGTGCTGGCGTTGAGGTTGGAAACCTGGAACGAGGTGGGCGGAAAACCGCCCTGCCCCCGTCCCGGCCGCTCGTGCGACATTCGACCGCACGAGCCTCGTAGGCATGTCTGACCGAAGTCAAAGGCATCGCCGTCGTGCGCGCGCATGATCCGCACCGTCCACAAGGCGGATCCGCCCCATGATCAACTGCGACAGCGTCATCATCGGGGTAGGCCCGGTCGGCCTGTTCCCGGTTTTCGAGCTGGGTCTGCCCAAGCTGGATGCCCACGTGATCGATGCCGTGCCGCATGCCGGCGGGCAGAGCACCAGCAGGTGCGCAGCCTCGATCCGCCGGACGCAACGGGTGATGGATCCGTCAACCTTCCAGACACCCATACCGGGCATCTTCGCGGTGGGCGACATCGATACCTATCCGGGCAAGACGAAGCTGATCCTCTCCGGCTTCCACGAGGCGGCGCTGGGCGCGTTTGCCGCGCACGCACATCTGCGCGCCGGCACCCGGGCGAACTTGCAGTACACGACGACCAGTCCGGCGTTGCAGCGCCGTCTGGGTGTGCATGAGGTCGCGCGCGGCAACACCGCGCAACCTCCGCCACGAGTGGCCGTCAGCGCGGCCTGAATCCTCGTACAGCGCGTCACGCCCACGCACTCACCGCCACGGGAAGCCTCCCATGCATCGCTCCTCCGATCCCGGCAACCTGCGCTCGCCCGAGCGCCGCCACTGGCTGAAACAGGCCGGACAACTGGCACTGGCCGGCGGCCTACTAGCCGGCGGCGGCTGGACGGTGCTCAAGCGCAAACAGAACCTGTGGCAGGTTCGGCGCGAGCGCACGCTGATGCAGACCTCGGTGGCGGTCACCTGTCTGGCGGATGACGTGCACGCGGCGGGCGCGGCGATCGAGGCGGCCTTTGCGCGGATGGCCGCGACGGCGGCGGAACTGACCCGCTTCGACCCGGCCAGCCCGCTGTCGCGGCTGAACCGCGACGGCCGGCTGGCGCTGGTGCCGGCGAACCTGCAGGCGGTGCTGCGTGAGGCACTGTCGCTGTCGGCACTGACCGGTGGCGCGTTCGACGTCACCGTGCTGCCGGTGCTGCGTTATCTCGAAACCTTGCGTGGCGTATCCGGCATCGACGCGCATGAACGCGATGCGATCGACCGTCGCGAGCAACAGGTGGGCTGGCGCGATCTCGCGCTGGACGCGCGCGGTGCGCGGCTGCTGCGGCCGGGCATGGCGGTCACCCTGGACGGCATCGCCAAGGGCCATGTGGTCGACCAGGGCATCGCGGCGTTGCGCGCGGCGGGCATCGAGTACGGCCTGATCGACGCCGGCGGCGACATCCAGGCGATCTGCGGCAACGATCCGCAGCGGCACTGGAACGTCGGCATCGTCGACCCGCGCGACGTGAGCCAGGTGGCGGCGGTGGTGCAGGTGCGCAACGCGGCGCTGTCGACCTCCGGCAACTACCGCGTGTTCTTCTCCACCGATCGGCGCCTGTTCCACATCGTCAACCCGCGCACCGGCTATTCGCCGCAAGGTTATTCCAGCATGACCGTGATGGCGCGGCGCTCGGTGCTGGCCGACGGCATGAGCACCGCGGCGTTCTCGCTGGAGCTGCCGCAGCTGGCCGCGCTGATGGCAGCGCAGGACCACCAGTGGCTGGCGTTCTCGCGCACCGGCGAACAGCGCTGGCGCTCGCGCGAACTGCCGCTGATCGCCGGCACGGCGGAGCTGGCCTGATGCGCGGCGCACGCACCCGCTCCTTCATGGCCAGGCTGCTGCTCGCCTTGCTGTTGCTGGTGCCGGCATCCGCGGCATGGGCCGGCATCGACACCCGCTTTCCGCAGTTGCACCAGGTGTTCCCCGACGCCACCCGCTTCGGCGACGTCGAAGGCACCCCGCCCGCGGCGGCCGTGTACCACGGCGACAAGGTCATCGGCTACGTGTTCGAGACGGTGATGGTCGCACCGGTGCCGGCCTATTCGGGCGCGCCGATCAACATCCTGATGTCGATCGGCACCGATGGCAGCATCCGCGATGCGCGCGTGCTGGAGCAGCACGAGCCGATCCTGCTGGTCGGCATCCCGGTGCAGAAGCTGTACGACTTCGTCGCCCGCTACATTGGCCATCGCGTGGACGATCGCATCGTCGTCGGCGGCGGTGGCAGCGACAGCGTGCGCATCGACGCGATCAGCAGCGCCACGGTGACCTCGATGGTGACCAACGAGACGATCATGAACTCGGCGCTGAAAGTGGCCGCCTCGCGCAAGCTGATCGCCGGCGCGGCCGACACCGGCGCGGTCGCCGCGCAGGTCCGCGGCGACTACTTCGTGCCGGCCGACTGGCAGGCGCTGACCGGCAACGGCGCGATCGCCCACCTGCAGCTGGCGCGGAAGGCGGTCACCGACGCGTTCAAGGGCCAGCCAGAAAGCGGCCTGGTCGACGACCCCACCGCCCCGGCCGCCGGCCACGGCGCGGACAGCTTCATCGACCTGTACTTCACCGACGTCACCCCACCCACGGTGGGCCGCAACCTGCTCGGCGCCGCGGCCCACGCCGACCTGATGAAACTGCTCAAGCCCGGCGATTCGGCGATCGCGGTGATGGCCAACGGCATCTATTCGTTCAAGGGTGTGGGCTACGTGCGCGGCGGCATCTTCGACCGCGTGCACCTGCTGCAGGATGGCAAGCTGGTGCTGTTCAAGGATACCGACCTGGTGTCGATGAACGACACCCCGCTGCGCGGCAAGCCGGCGTTCGCCGAACAGGCGATCTTCATCGTGCGCAATAGCGGCAGCGGTTTCGATGCGACCCGGCCGTGGACGCTGCAGTTGATGGTGAACCGCCAGGTCGGTCCGCTGCAGAGCATCTACCACACCTTCACCAGCGACTACCGCATGCCTGCGGTCTACACCACGCGCCCGGAAGCGGCTGCCGAGGCGCCCGCCGATGCGCTGCCGGCCAACGCGCCGCTGTGGCAGAAGGTCTGGTACGGGCGCCGCATCGACATCGCGCTGCTGCTGGCAGGGCTCACCGTGCTCACGCTGATCCTGATGTTCCAGGACTGGATCGTGAAGCGCCCGCTGCTGCTCGAACGCCTGCGCGTGGGCTTCCTGATCTACACGCTGGTGTTCATCGGCTGGTACGGGCTGGCGCAATTGTCGGTGGTGAACATCCTCACCTTCATCCAGTCGGTGCTGCACGACTTCCACTGGTCCACCTTCCTGATGGACCCGCTGGTGTTCATCCTGTGGGTGTTCGTGGCCGCCACCTTGCTGCTGCTCGGACGCGGCATCTACTGCGGCTGGCTGTGCCCGTTCGGCGCGTTGCAGGTGCTGGTGAACAAGCTGGCGCGCAGGCTGCACGTACCGCAGTTCGAGGTGCCCCAATACGTGCACGAACGGCTGTGGGCGATCAAGTACATCATCCTGCTGGTGCTGTTCGGGATGTCGCTGCAGTCGCTCAACATGGCCGAGCGTTACGCCGAGGTCGAGCCGTTCAAGACCGCGATCAACCTGCACTTCGCCCGCTCCTGGAGCTATGTGCTCTACGCGGTGGCGCTGGTGGCGGTGTCGGCGTTCAACAACAAGTTCTACTGCCGCTACGTGTGTCCGCTGGGCGCCGGGCTGGCGGTGTCCGGCCGCTTCCACCTGTTCGAATGGCTGCGACGCCGGCGCGAGTGCGGTCGCCCCTGCCAGATCTGCGCGAACGAGTGCGAGGTGAAGGCGATCAACGCGATCGGCCAGATCAACTTCAACGAATGCCATTACTGCCTGGATTGCCAGGTCACCTACGCCAACGACAAGAAGTGCCCGCCGCTGGTGGAGCGCCGCAAGAAGCGCGAGCGCGCCGCGCGGCCGCTGCCCACGCCGGTGCTGACGATCATCCCGGCGGCGACGCCGGCAACCCCCGAGCCGGCGAAGGTCGCCGACTGACCCACCACCTATCCAAAGGGATGGAGCGCCATGCACGACGAATCGAGCAACAAACCCGGCCAGCCCGGCCAGTCCGCGGCACCGGGCAACCCCGCGCGCCGCAACTTCATGAAGACCAGCGCGCTGGCCGGCCTCGCCGGTGCCGGCGGGCTGGTTGGCGGGCTGGCGCTCGGCCGCCTCGGCCACGGCGGCGCCGAAGGGCATGATGGCGAAGACAAGCACGAGCAGGGGAAAGGCGAGCACGAGGCAGCCTCCGACCACGTGCCGCCCGGCCAGCTCGACGAGTACTACGGCTTCTGGAGCGGCGGCCAGTCCGGCGAAGTGCGCCTGGTCGGCGTGCCCTCGATGCGCGAGCTGATGCGCATCCCGGTGTTCAATCCCGACTTCACCATCGGCTGGGGCCTCACCAACGAGAGCAAGCGTGTGCTCGGGCCGAACTTCCCGCCCGGCGGCGACTGCCACCACCCGCACATGAGCCAGACCGACGGCCACTACGACGGCCGCTACATTTTCATCAACGACAAGGCACATACCCGCGTCGCGCGCATCCGCTGCGACGTGATGCGCACCGACCGCATCACCGACGTGCCCAACGTGCAGGCGATCCACGGCCTGCGCGTGCAACGCGCGCCACGCACCGGCTACGTGTTCGCCAACGGCGAGTTCCTGATCCCGGCACCGAACGACGGCCGCGACCTGGACGATCCGAAGAAATACCAGACCATGTTCAGCGCGCTCGACGGCGACACCATGGAAGTCGCCTGGCAGGTGCTGGTGGACGGCAACCTGGACAACACCGAGGCCGACTACGCCGGCAAGTACGCCATCTCCACCTGCTACAACAGCGAGGGCGGCATGGATCTGCCCGGCACGATGCAGGCCGAGCGCGACTGGGCCGTGGTGTTCGACATCGCGCGCATCGAGGCGGCGGTGAAGAAAGGCGAGTTCAAGACCATCGGCAGCTCGAAGGTGCCGGTGCTGGACGGCCGCCACGGCTCGTCGTTCACCCTCTACATCCCCATCCCGAAGAACCCGCACGGGATCAACGCCAGCCCCGACGGCAAGTACGTGGTGGCCAACGGCAAGCTGTCGCCCACCGTCACCGTGATGGAGTGGAGCCGCATCGACGACTGGTTCGCCGGCAAGCTCAAGGACCCGCGCGACACCGTGGTGGCCGAGCCCGAACTGGGCCTGGGTCCGTTGCATACCGCCTACGACGGTCGCGGCAACGGCTACACCACGCTGTTCATCGACAGCCAGATCGCCAAGTGGAACATCGAGGACGCGATCGCCGCCCACGCCGGCAAGAAGGTCAACTACCTGCGCCAGAAGATCGACGTGGCCTACCAGCCCGGCCACTGCCACACCTCGATGGGCGAGACGCGCGACGCCGATGGCAAGTGGCTGGTGTCGCTGAACAAGTTCTCCAAGGACCGCTTCCTGCCCACCGGCCCGCTGCATCCGGACAACGACCAGCTGATCGACATCTCCGGCGAGACCATGAAGCTGGTCGCCGACGGCCCGGTCTACGCCGAGCCGCACGACGTGATCCTGCTACACCGCCGGTTGCTGATCGACAAGGTCAAGAAGAGCTGGGACCGCGCCGACCCGTTCTTTGCCGAGACGGTGGCGATGGCGAAGAAGCACGGCGTCGACGTGCTGTCCGACAGCAAGGTCATCCGCGAGGGCCGCAAGGTGTTCGTGTACATGACCTCGGCCGCGCCGATCTTCAGCATGGGCAGCTTCAAGGTAAAGAAAGGCGACGAGGTGACCGTGGTGGTGACCAACATCGACGCGGTGGAGGATGTCAGCCACGGCTTCTGCATCGTCAACTACGGCATCAACATGGAGATCAGCCCCGGCGCCACCGCTTCGGCCACCTTCACCGCCAACAAGGCGGGGGTGTTCTGGTACTACTGCACGTTCTTCTGCCATGCGATGCACATGGAGATGAGCGGGCGGATGCTGGTCGAGGCCTGAGCCGCGTCGTGCCGCCGCGCGGTGTGCGGCGGCACGAGCGGGTCTCCGTTCCCATGCATGCACTTCGTTTCCTCGCGGTCCTGATGCTGGCATTGCCGCTGGCGGCGCCTGCGCGCGAGTCGCTGGAGCAGCGGGTGGCGGCGGCGGCGCCGGGCGCCACGATCAGCGTGCCGGCCGGCGTGCACGCGGTGCACCTGCGGCTGGACAAACCGATCACCCTCGTCGGCGAACCCGGCGCGATCCTCGACGGCGGCGGCGCAGGCGACGTGGTGCGCATCGGCGCCGCGCAGGTCGCAGTGCGCGGGTTGATCATCCGCCACAGCGGCACCGATCTCACCGCGATGAACGCCGGCATCTTCGTCGAGCGCCAGGCGCGCGACGTCACGCTCGAGGGCAACCGCATCGAGCAGAGCCTGTTCGGCGTCTACCTCGACGGCGCGGCCAACGTGCGGGTCGCGCGCAACGTGATCCGCGGCATGCGCTCGCTGCGCGTGGCCGACCGCGGCGACGGCATCCATATGTGGAACGACACCGGCTGCACCATCGAAGGCAACGACGTGGCCGATGCGCGCGACGGCATCTACGTCTACGTCAGCCCGCACAACACGATCGCGCGCAACGTGGTGCACGGCGTGCGCTACGGCATCCACTACATGTATTCGCAGCACAACCTGCTGCTGGACAACATCAGCCGCGGCAACCTCGCCGGCTACGCGCTGATGTCGTCCGATCATCTCAAGGTGATCGGCAACATCGCCGAGGACGACGACTCCTACGGCTTCCTGCTCAACTACATCTCGCACAGCGAGATCGCCGGCAACCAGGTCCGCCGCATCAACGGCCAGCGCGACACGCAGGGCGGGCTGATCGACGGCGCCGAGGGCAAGGGACTGTTCGTCTACCTGTCGCAGTTCAACACCCTCCACGACAACCTCGCCGCCGACTCGCAGATCGGCATCCACATGACCGCCGGCTCGGAGAACAACCGCCTGTGGGGCAACCGCTTCGTGGACAACCGCATCCAGGTGAAGTACGTGCAGAGCCTCGCCCAGGAGTGGTCAGCAAACGGCCGCGGCAATTTCTGGAGCGACTACCTTGGCTGGGATCTGGACGCCGACGGCATCGGCGATGTGCCGTTCCGTCCCAACGATGGCGTCGACGTGCTGCTGTGGAAATACCCCTCCGCGCGCAACCTGATGTCCAGCCCCGCAGTGCTGCTGATGCGCTACGTGCAGCGCGCGTTCCCGGTGTTCACGCCGCCGTCGGTGCAGGACAGCCGCCCGCTCATGCAGGCCCCCACTTCCTTCCGGCCCGACCATGAACCACGCGATTGAATTCGAGGCGCTGGCCAAGCGCTACGGCACGCTCGCCGCGCTCGACGGCGTCAGCGCCTGCGTGCCGCGCGGCCAGGTGATTGGCCTGCTCGGCCACAACGGCGCCGGCAAGTCGACCCTGATCAAGCTGATCCTCGGCCTGATCGCACCCAGCGGCGGCCGTCTCGCCGTGCTCGGCCAGTCGCCGTGGCGTGCGCACGCCTTGCGCCGGCGCATCGGCTACTTGCCGGAGAGCGCCACCTTCTACGCCAGCCTGAGCGGGCGCGAGCTGCTCGACTACCTGGCCCGGCTGAAGCAGGCGCCGCGCGGCCAGGCGCAGGCGCTGCTGGACCGCGTCGGCCTGGCGCACGCCGCCGACCGGCGCATCGGCACCTACTCCAAGGGCATGCGCCAGCGCCTCGGCCTGGCGCAGGCCTTGCTCGGCTCGCCGGAACTGGTGCTGCTGGACGAACCGACCACCGGCCTCGACCCGCAGGCCACCCGCGAGCTGTATCGCATCGTCGGCGAGCTGCGTGCGGACGGACGTTGCGTGCTGGTTTCCTCGCACCTGCTGGCCGAACTGGAGCCACATATCGACGGCGCGCTGATCCTGCGCCAGGGCAAGTTGCTCGCCGCGGGCAGCCTCGACGCATTGAGCGAGCAGGCCGCGCTGCCGGCGCAGGTGCTGCTGCGGCCACGCGAGCACGCCATGCCCGAACTGATCGCGCGTCTCGAAACGGGCGGCCTGTCGGCGCAACCGCGTGCCGATGGCCGGCTGGAACTGCAGGTGCCGCGCGCCAGCAAACTGCGCATGCTGCGCGAGCTGCTGGCCGACCCCGCCGTGGTCGACCTCGACGTGCGCGAACCCACGCTGGCGCAGCTCTACGACTGGCTCGGCGCCGGCAACAGATCCGCCGCGGAGGCCTGCGCATGAACACAATCCTCACCGTCGCCAGGAAGGAGTTCCGCGACGACTTCCGCAATCGCTGGACGGTGGCGCTCACGATACTGTTCGCGCTGCTGGCGCTGGGCATCGCCTGGTTCGGCAGCGCCGCTTCCGGCAAAGTCGGCTTCACCTCGTTCGACGCCACGCTGGCCAGCCTGACCACGCTGGGCGCCTTCGTGATCCCGCTGATCGGCCTGCTGATCGCCTACGACGCCATCGTCGGCGAGCGCGACGACGGCACCTTGCTGCTGATGCTCAGTTACCCGCTGGCGCGTGGCCAGCTGGTCGCCGGCAAGTTCCTCGGCCACTGCGGCGCGCTGGCCGCCGCCACCCTGGCCGGCTTCGGCCTGGCGGTGGCGATCATGCAGCTGATGCAGCCGCCTGCGCAGACGCTGCAGGCGTGGCTGCACATCGGCCGCTTCATCCTCAGCGCCTCACTGCTGGGCGCCTGTTTCGTCGGGCTGGCCTGCCTGATCAGCGTGCAGACCGTCGACAAGTCCCGCGCCGCCGGCCTGGCGCTGATCGGCTGGCTGGCCAGCGTGGTGCTGTTCGACCTCGCACTGCTGGCGCTGCTGGTGGTCAGCGGCGGCAACCCGGTCGAGCGCGCGGTGTATCCGTACCTGCTGCTGCTCAATCCGGTCGACGTGTTCCGGCTGGTCAACCTCACCGCACTGGGCGACGGCGCCGGCAACGACCTGCTGACCGGCATGACCGCCCACCACACTTATTCGCCACTGCTGCTGTACCTGGTGATGCTGGCCTGGGCGGCGGCGCCGTTCGCGTGGGCGATGCTCGCGTTCCGGCGCAAGGAAGTCTGAGGAGAACCGCATGCGACCCCGTTCCGCGCTCCGCTTCGGCCGACTGGCCGCACTGTCCCTAGCGCTGGCCCTGCTCGCCGGCTGCGGCGGCAACCCGCCACCGGCGAAGCATGCCGTGGACACCCACGCGGACGACGCCTGTGCCGTCTGCGGCATGTACCTGGATGGCTCGCCCGGCCCGCGTGCGCAAGCCTGGGTGGCCGGCCGCGCCAAGCCGCTGGTATTCGACTCCACCCGCGATTTCTTCGCGTACGTGCTGCAGCCGGAGAACCAGGCCGCGCTGCGGGAACTGTTCGTGCAGGACAGCGCCCGCATCGACTGGCAACAACCCAGCCACGCCGCGGTCAGCTTCATCGACGCGCGCCGCGCGCTCTACGTGGCCTGGCAGCCGCTGCCCGGCTCGATGGGGCCGACCCTGGCGCCGTTCGCCACCCGCGCGGCGGCGGCGGCGTTCGTCCATGAGCATGGCGGCGCCGTGCTGGGCTTCGACGAGATCACGCCGGCACTGGTGGCCACGCTGGACTATCGCTGCCCCGCCCAGATCGCCGCCGCCAGCGGCCGCCCTTTGCAATGCCTTGCCGGGCCCGCGGCATCCACGCATCTGCCCTTTCCGCCGGCATCGTCGGCGCGCACTCCCACGCACCCGTAACAGGAAGATCGAACCATGCCCGGACTGAACAGTTTTTCGCACTGGATCGTGTTGCTCGTACTGGTTCTGTTGGTCTTCGGCACCGGCAAACTGCGCAACGCCGGCCGCGACCTGGGCAGAGCCATCGCCGACTTCCGCAAGGGACTCAAGGACGGCCAGGCGGACGACACCGCAACACGAACCGTTCGGCCGGATGCCGACGACCAACAGCGCTGATGTGCCGACCCATGTCGGGTCAGCCGCAACCGCGGATTCCGCAATCGTCAGCCAGCGGGCTATCGCACGCTCAGCTCTCGATCAGCAGGCGCTTGCAGACGGCGTGATACAGCCGCGGCAACTGCTCCAGTTCCTCCAGCGCCACGCATTCGTCCACCTTGTGGATCGTCGCGTTGACCGGACCGAGCTCCACGACCTCGGCGCCCATCGGCGCGATGAAGCGACCGTCGGAGGTGCCGCCGCCGGTGCTTTGTTCGGGATCGATGCCGCACAGGTCGCGGCAGACGGCCACCACGGTTTCACGCAGCGCGCCGCCGGGCGGGGTGAGGAACGGTTCGCCGGAGAGGTTCCAGTCCAGCACGAAGTCCACGCCATGCCGTTGCAGGATCGCCTCGGTGCGCTCGCGCAGGTCTTCCGCACGACTGGCGGTGCAGTAACGGAAGTTGAGCAGCGCGGTGAGCTCGCCCGGAATCACGTTGTTGGCACCGGTGCCGGCGTTGAGGTTGGAGACCTGGAACGAGGTGGGCGGGAAATCGGCATTGCCTTCATCCCAACGCTCGGCGGCGAGTTCGGCCAGTGCGGGGGCGAAGGCATGGATGGGGTTCAGCGCCTGCTCCGGATACGCCACGTGGCCCTGCACGCCGCGCACCGCAAGCGTGCCGGACAGCGAGCCGCGGCGGCCGACGCGGATCAGGTCGCCGAGCCGGTCCTTCGAGGATGGCTCGCCCACCACGCACCAGTCGATGCGCTCGTCGTTGGCACGGAAGTGTTCGACGACCCGGCGCACGCCGTCGAGATTGGTCGGGCCTTCCTCGTCGCTGGTCAGCAGCAGGCCGACCCGGCCGCGATGATCGGGATGCGCCGCCACGAACTGCTCCAGCGCCACCACCATCGCGGCGACCGAGCCTTTCATGTCGGCCGCGCCACGGCCGTATAGACGGCCATCGCAAACCGTCGGCTCGAACGGCGGGCTTTGCCAGGAGGTTTCCGGACCGCTGGGCACCACGTCGGTATGGCCGAGGAAGATCAGCGTCGGGCCGGCGGCGCCGTGGGTGGCCCAGAGGTTGTCCACCTCGCCGTAACGCAGGTGTTCGACGCGAAAACCGGCACGCTCGAGTCGGGCGCCGATCAACGGCAGGCAGCCGGCGTCTTCCGGCGTCACCGAGCGGCGGCGGATCAAGTCACAGGCAAGCTCGAAGACGTCGGACATGGGTACTCACGCGGCACAGCGATGGGCGATAACACAGCATATCAAGCTAGGTCAGCACGACACCCAGCAGATGGCCCACGCCGTAGGTGATCGCCGCAGCGGCAGCGGTGATGCCGAACTGGCGGGCGATCGAAAACAGCATGCTGCGGCCGGTGAACAGCGAGGTGCCGATGCCGATCAGGGCCAATCCGGCGGCGGTGGAACACGCGCTGGCCAGCAGCGCGGCGTGGCCGCCAAGGAAGAAGTACGGCGCCACCGGAAACAGCGCGCCGCAGGCGAACAGGCAGAACGACGAGATCGCCGCGCCCCAGGCCGAGCCGCCCAGTTCGCCCGGATCGACACCCAGATCTTCGCGCACCAGCATGTCCAGCGCCGCGCGCGGCGTTTCGGCGATGTGTCCGGCCAGGTGTTCGGCGGCGGCTGGCTCCAGCCCCTTCTCGCGGTAGAAGCCGGCGATGTGTTCGAGGCCATCTTCGGGCGCCACGGCCAGGCGTTCGGCGCGTTCGGTGATCTGCGCCTGGTAGAACTCGCGCGAGCTGTTCACCGACAGCCATTCGCCCAGCGCCATCGAACAGGCGCCCGCAACCAGGCCGGCCAGGCCCGCCAGCAACACCGCGCGATCACCCGTGGCGGCACCCGCCATGCCCATCACCAGGCTGACGTTGGAGACCAGCCCGTCGTTGGCGCCCAGCACCGCCGCGCGCAAGGTATTGCCGCTCTGCGGACGATGCCGGCGCCCGTGCGCGCCGTGCTCGCTCACCGGAACGAAGTGATCCCGATGGCCGCTGCGATCGACCGGCGTCTCGTCGTGGTCGGCATGCTCCAGCCGCACCACGGTCGGCATCACGAATTCGGTGCCGAAGCGCTGCGCGAACCAGCTCAGCGTGCGCACGCGCAGGCCGACCCGCGGCGGCGGCACGGCCTCGCCCATCTCGCGCAGGTGCGCCTCCCAGAACTCTGCGTTGATCCGTTCGCCCGCGGCGATGCGCCGGTAGGCGTGGCCCAGCCGCGCATCGGTGGCCAGCTCGGCCAGCCGCGCGTAGAGCGCCGCGTTGTCGCGTTCGATGCGCAGGTTGGCGCGGAAGCGGCGCGCGCGGCTGCCGCTGTCGACTGCCGGCTTCAATGGCCCAGCTCGTCATCGCGCTGGCCGAGGTAGACCAGCGCAAGCAGCAACACCACCACAAAACGGAACGCGCTGGCCAGGCCGTTCCACTGGCTGGACATCCACATGCCAAACCACTCGCCGCCGATCGCCATGAAACCGCCCAGCCACAGCAGCACGCCGATGCTCAGGCCAGTCACGGCGAGGCGCTTGGTACGATGAAACAGCGTGGCCGACGAGTGCCGTGCACGCCACATGCGCCACGCACCCAGCCCGCACAACACGGCGGCCAGCGTCTCGGCAGCGATGATCAGCACGTAGGCGGCATGCTGCAGCAGCGGCGCATGGATCGCGCGGTAACGGATGCTGGCGTCGGGGAAAATCGAATCCATCGCCAGCACGTGCTGCACGAACACCAGGTTGCTGCCGTAGTCGGTGATGTTGCCGAACGCCACCAGTGCCAGCCAAAGCCCGATCGTGGCCACCAGTCCGATCCGGGAAAGCCGTATCGGCATCTCAGCGCCCGAACAATTTCTTGAAGCCATTGTCGCTGAAGCCCACGCTTACCGTGCCATCGGGCTGTGCCACCACCGGGCGGCGGATCAGCGCGGGGTATTCCTTCAGCAGTAACGTCCACTCCGGGTCACTGCCCGGGTTCTTGCGCTGCGGCAACAGGTTGCGCCAGGTGGTGGACGACTTGTTGACCAGCTTTTCCCAGCCGCCGAGCTGCGCCGCCCATGCCTTCAAGGTCGCCGCCGGCACCGGATTGGCGCGGTAGTCGACGAAGTCGTGCGCCACCTCGAAGCGGGCCAGCCAGTTGCGCGCCTTGCGGCAGGTGTCGCAGGTGGGCAAGCCGTAGAGGACAGGATTCATTCGCCGCTCCTGAGCAATTCGTTGATGCTGGTCTTGCCGCGCGTTTTCTCATCCACCTGCTTGACGATGATCGCCGCGTACAGGCTGTAGCTGCCGTCTTTCGCCGGCAGGCTGCCGGCCACCACCACGCTGCCGGCGGGCACGCGGCCGTAACTGGTTTCGCCGGTGGCGCGGTTGTAGATGCGCGTGGACTGGCCGAGGAACACGCCCATGCCGATCACGCTGCCCTTTTCCACCACCACGCCTTCGACCACTTCGGAGCGCGCACCGACGAAGCAGTTGTCCTCGATGATGGTGGGGTTGGCCTGCAGCGGCTCCAGCACGCCGCCGATGCCGACGCCCCCGGACAGGTGCACGCCCGCACCGATCTGCGCGCACGAACCGACCGTGGCCCAGGTGTCAACCATCGTGCCGGCACCGACGTACGCGCCGATGTTGACGTAGCTGGGCATCAGCACCGCGTCTTTCGCGATGTGCGCGCCGCGGCGCACCAGCGCACCGGGCACCACGCGCGCGCCGAGTTGCTGCAATTCGCCGTCGTTGCCGTGGGCAAAGCGCAGCGGCACCTTGTCGAACGCCTGCGCCGGGCCACCATCGACCACACGGTTGTCGTTGATGCGGAAGTACAGCAGCACCGCCTTCTTGATCCACTGATTCATCTTCCAGTCACCCCGACCATCCGGCTCGGCAACACGGCGCTCGCCGGATTCGAGCAGATCGAGCACCTGGTCGATGGCGGGCCGCAGATGGGTTTCGATTTCGGCCTGGGTCAGCGCGTTGCGGCGTTCAAAAGCGTCGTCGATCAGGGTTTCGATGGCTTGCATGGGATTCATTCGTTGGTGGCAGCCGGTCGGCCGGGAGCTGACCGCAAAGAGTACATGCTACGGCCATGGTTGCCGCAGCCGGATTCATCCGCGTACAGCCCGCGCCGGGGGAAAACCGGACGCATGTCCATTCTTCCATACCCTGCCCCCGCACCGGAAACGAACCGCTTTGGAGCCACCGTTTTTTTCGCACCCTTCGACGCCAGTGAACGGATATCGCCGGGGCAACGCGGCCCCGTGCATTTTCACCGCTTCGAAACGGCTGATGTGTTCATCATTCGCCGCAGCCCGCATTGCGAAGGCTGGTCGCAGCGCTGTCCGCCGCTCATGCCGTCGCAACGCGAAGCTCAACCCGCCCAATTTTCGCAGGGAGATCGCACCATGCATGATCAGATCAGCGAAGGATTCATGGTTTTCACCTCGGACGGGGCCGAAGGCATCGGCTCGGTCCGCGAGATCAGGCACGGCCTGCCCGAACTGCTCGTCTACATCGAGAACGCTGGCGACTTCGTGGTCCCGCTTTCGGCAGTGAAAGCCGTCCATTCCGACAAGGTCATCCTGGACTTCGACCACCTTGGCCTGCGCCTGCGCAATGCCATCCGCCACGCGCGCGACTCGGAAGATCCGGACTACGTACCGCCTGCTTCCACCGAAGAAGAAGAATAGGAGCACGGTCGCCTTCCTCGCCCGGCACACCTGAATCCGGTTTGCCGATAGGATGGCGTGTGTTTGCAAGTGTGGTTGACTGGAAGGGCATGATCGACAAAGACGAGGAAAGGCTGAACCGCCAGCTCGACCGTTTCGAGCGGGAACTGCCGAAGTGGGTCAGCCGGGGGATCCGGTGGCTGCGGGAACCTTCGGCGCGCTGGGTGCGCATTCCCGTGGGACTTATCCTCATCGCGGGAGGAATTTTCAGCATCCTGCCCCTGCTGGGCGTGTGGATGTTGCCGTTGGGCCTGTTGTTGCTGGCGCAGGACCTGCCCTTCCTGCGTCGCCCGATGCGGCGGGCACTACTCTGGGTGGAGCGACGCTGGGTCCGCTGGAAGCAGTCGCGGCGGCGCCGAACCGGATAATCGCCGGGGCACGTCTCCTACCGAACACGACCACGACCGGGCTTCGTTGCAGCCGATTATCTCGGCCTGCCGAAATTCGGCGCGTTTCATCGCGCAAGCATATCCTTGGCCGACGCCTGGCCGGTTGTCCCACGTCGATTTAAAACGAATCCGGCGGCTGGTTTTGCGCGAATAATTTGTGATAATGGAAGAATCCCACCTGGAAGGCGGTGCAAGACCATGGCGCAATATAATCTTGAGTCTTTGTTGGCACCGATCGGAGATGAATCTCCGGCAGGCGATGATCTGGAATACGACGCCGAGTTTCTCGCACTCGAACGCGCCGCCGCGCCGAAGGCCGAACGCGCCATTGGCGACAGCGTAAAGGCGGCCGAGGAACCCGACTGGGACAAGGTCGCCGAACTGGCCCGGGCCGTGCTGGGTCGATCCAAGGACCTGCGCGCCGCTGTCCACCTCACCACGGCCTGGACGCGCACCTCCGGCATGCCCGGGTGGAACGCGGGTCTCAGCCTGATTCGTGGCCTGCTTGAACACTTCTGGGATACCGCGCATCCGCAGCTGGATGCCGAAGACGACAACGACCCGACCATGCGTGTCAATTCGGTGGTTCCGCTGGGCGACCTGCAGGGGGTATTGGGCTATTTCCGCACGACACCTTTCGTGCAGTCGCCACGCCTGGGCCGATTCGACTTGCGCGACCTGCGCATCGCCAATGGCACGCTGAAAGTCACCGCCACGGAAGGCGAGCCGCAGCCGAGCATGACCGAAATCGAAGCATGTTGCATGGATTGCGCCGAGGACGAACTGGTGGCCGTAACGGCCGCCATCAGCCAGTCACTGGAAAATGCCAAGGCGATCGACGGCATTTTCAACGACCGGGTCGGCACGGCCGGGCCGGATTTCAAGAACCTGCTCGGCGAAATCTACGAACTGAAGAAGTTTCTGGAACCGCAGCTCGCACGCCGCCTGCCGGCGGAAGGCTCCGCCGAAGAGGGCGAGGCCGGTGAGGAAGGTGCCGGGGGCGGCGGCGTGCGCGCATCCGGCGGCGCAATTGCCGGTCCGCAGGATGTGATGCGCCGCATCGACGAGTTGTGCGATTACTACACCCGCAACGAACCATCGAGCCCGGTACCGCTGTTGCTGCGCCGTGCGCAACGATTGGTCGGCATGGACTTCATGGACCTGCTGAAGGATCTCGCACCCGGCGGCATTTCGGAGCTGCGCGTCGTTTCCGGGACACCCGACGAATAAGCCTCTGCGCCGTTCCCGGGCCGATGACCCGGGGTGACTCTCAGTACACGCCCTTGCAGCTGGTCGCGCCGGGGCGCACGAACAACTGGCGCACTGAGGGATCCCAGCTCAGGGTAAGGCCACCCGGCAGCCCGGTCGTGATACCCGCCGAGGCGATCTGGCTGATCGGCCCGACCGGGACGACATGACCGTCGCCGAACATCGCCTTCACGCTGATCGCGTAGCTGACCGGATCCGTGCAGCCTGCCGTATCGATTTGCTGCGAGACGGTGCCGTTGCCAGCGAAATCCGGCATCGTCCCCGTGATCGGCGGCATGACCTGCTCGACGCCCTTGCCCGCGCGGCATGTTGCGGTCAACGCGTAGCTCACCGATACCTTGACCGGCGGCGCCACCTGCACCGCGGCAACGGCCTCCGGTTGCGCCGTGCAACCGACCAGGAACGCCTTGTGCTTCGGCACCACGTGCAGTACGTAGCTGCCCGACTGGAGCCGGGCGTCGCTGGCCAGTTTAAGTTCGATGCGATTTGGCGAGACGCCGGTCACGCTGGGCTGCACTTCCTGTCGCCGGCCCTGCGCATCGGTCGCGGTGATCACGGGATCCTCGCACTGCGCATCGAGCAGGTTCGCGCCGACCAGGGCGAAGGTCATCTCCTTGCCGCCGTTGCGCAGCACGAACAGCGACCGGTGATCCGCGGTTTCGACGCCATCGATGACCGGCGGCAGCTTGGCCGAGCCGGATACGGCAGCAACCTGTGCAACGGTGCTGGCCAGTGCGTCGGCCATCGCGCCCGCATCGGCGTCCAGGCAACCCTTGCTTACATCAAGGAAGGCCTTGACCCGCTGGACCAACGCATGGACGCGGTATGCGCTCGCCTTGGCGCTTGCGTCGAGTATGTCGAGCGGCTTGCCCGCATCGCCACCCAGCGTCTTGCGCAACGTATCGGCCATGCCGGCAAGACGTTCACTGGTAGCGCCGAGACTGGAATGCGGCAAACTGACCGCGCGGGCGGCCAGTTCGTGCCGGGCCACCTCGAGTTCGGCAACGACGGCCGCCCCGGTCAACCGCGGGGCGATCTGTGCCGCTGCCGAGCCGACGAGGCCCGGCGCGAGCAACCCGAACAGGATGCATGCACCGAGTCTGCGCATGCTCATCTGCGCACGTTCATCATCATGCGCACCATGCCTACGGTATCGCTGCCCTCGCAATCAAGCTGATCGGGCTGGTCAGGGTCGCAACCGCCTTGCTGGTCGGCCGGCAAGCGCACGCCGGACGGCACGATGCCATAGGAGCGGTAGTTTGCCGTGATCACGCCCGGGTCGATGTACGAGTCACCGTGATTGCCGTTCTGCGCGCTGCCGGCACCCGATGCGGTAGGAACGTTGACGGCCAGACCACCACCCAGCGGCAACAGGTTGCCGCTGCTGTCGATTGCGTAGAAATAAGCCGGTGGCATGCCGATATTGGCAACTGTCTGCAGGCCGGTGCCCACCACGTAGATCGGTGCCGGCGCGGACCCCATGCGACCGGTCGAGCCCCACACACCCATGCCGTTGTACACCGGCGTGGTACCGAGCTGGAACAGATCGCCGTTGGTCACGGACAGGTAGAACGCCGAGGTGCCGGCATTCACCGTGAATGCGCTGCCAGCGACCGAAGCCAGCGTCAGCGTCTTGTTGTTGGTCATGCTGAAGCCGGCCGGCGACGAGAAGTTGCCGAGGGTATCGACCATGTTGCTGATGCGACGGGTGGCGCTGCCGAGCGTGGTTCCACTCACAGCACTTCCGCTCAACGTGGCCGCGGTGATCACGCCGCCGGAGCCCTCGTTGATCGCACCGGCCGAGTTCAGCGTGGTTTGCGTGCCATTCACCGCACCATTGATTGCCAGGTCGCCGGCGGTCGTCGTCAGCGTGGTGCTGGCGCCGCCAGTGACCGGACCGTTCACCGCCAATGCCTGCGCATTGGTCAGGGCGAAGCCCGCCGCGGTGAAGTTGCCCAGCGTACCGATGTGGTTAGCCCCGTTCAGTATGGTGGTACCGCCCGACTGGCCAGTCAGGGTGCTGGCAGTGATGCTGCCGGCTGCGCCCTGACTGATCGTACCGACCGACTTCAACGTCGTCGTGGTGCCGCTGATCGCGCCATTGATCACCAAGTCACCGGCAGTCGTGGTCAGCGTCACGCCGGGACCGCCCTCGAGCGGCCCCACCACCGTCAAGGTCTGCGCATTGGTCAGGCTGAAGTCGGCAGTGAAGCTGCCCAGGGTGTTGATGTGGTTGTTGCCATCCAGCGTGGCATTGCCGATCGAATGGCCGGTCAGCAGGTTCGCCGTGATACTGCCACCGGCTCCTTCGGTGATGGCGGCAGCAGAGCTGAGCGTGGTCGTCG
>NZ_BAAAFK010000001.1:2554099-2586173 GCF_039523495.1 Rhodanobacter soli
GCTTACCGTCAACGCCTGCGCATTGGTCAGGGCAAAGTTCGCCGCGCTGAAATTGCCCAGCGTGCCAACATGGTTCGCTCCGTTCAGCACTGTCGCACCGCTCGACTGACCGATCAGGGTGCCGGCGGTGATGCTGCCACCTGCGCCCTGACTGATCGTGCCGGCCGACTTCAGTGTCGTCGTGCCACCGTTGACTGCGCCACTGATAATCAGGTCGCCTGCGGTCGTCGTCAGCATGGTACTTGCGCCACCGTTCACCGGGCCGCCGACCGTCAGCGTCTGGGCATTGGTCACGGCGAGGTTGGCCGCGTTGAAGCTGCCCAGCGCACCAATGTGATTCGCTCCATTCAGTGTGGTCGCACCGCCCGACTGGCCGGTCAGCGTACCGACGGTAATGCTGCCGCCCGCGCCCTCCCTGATCGCGCCAGCGGACTTCAACGTCGTCGTGCCGCCATTGACCGCACCATTGATGGCCAAGTCACCCGCGGTCGTCGTCAGCGCCACGCTGGCGCCGCCGTTGAGTGGGCCATTCACCGTCAACGTCTGGCCGTTGGTGAAGCTGAAGCCCGTGCTGCTGAATGCACCGAGCGCCGCCACCTTGTTCGCCTGATTCAGCGTCGTGCTGCCCACGGCACTGCCGTTCAGCGTAGCTGCCGTGATGACGCCACCGCCTTGGCTGATGTTGCCGCCGGAAACCAGCGCCACCGTGGAGCCCCGGAGATTCTTCGACAACGCCAGGTTGCCGGCGGAAGTCAGCGCAACGGTATCGCCGGCAAGGTCCGCGTTGACGACCAACGCGCCGCCGACCGTCTCCAGGTCGATATCTCCCGCATTGCCGGTCGTCGTCAACGGACCGTTCACCGTCAATGCCTGCGCGTTGGTCAGGCTGAAGTTTGCCGCACTGAAGCTGCCAAGCGTACCGATCTTGTTGGCTCGGTTGAGCGTCGTGTTGCCCGCCGAACTGCCCGTCAACGTACCGGCGGTGATGATGCCTGCGCCCTGGCTGATGGCCGCGCCACTCACCAGGTTCAGTGTTCCCGTGGCAGACACATTGCTGTTCAAGGTCACGCCACCGTGCCCGGTCAACGACACGTTGGCACCACTCAACGCACCTGGTGTGGTCAACAAACCACCGCTGGAGGTCAGCGTCAGGTTCGCGGTACCGGTATCGATGGCACCAGCCGGCAAAGTCAGTACTCCGCCGGCGATCAGGCTCACGGTGCCATTGGCGCCATTGGCCAACCCGGCAATGGCAAGATTGTTGGCGTCGGTGATCTGCACGCCGGTGCCGGTGGCCGTCACCGCGCTGCCGAAGTCGTTATTGGCGTTGGTCAGCGCGATCGCCGCGCTGCCCGCGTTGATCGTGCTGCTGCCGGTCACGTGCAAGGCACCGGCTTGGCCAATCGCGCCGTTGTTGCTGGTGGCAATCAGGTTGCCGGTGACCGTGCCGCTGCCCAGGCTCAGTGCGCCGTGGCTGACCGCCGTCAGGGCGCCGGTGCCCAGTGTGCCCAGGGTCAGCGCGTTCGCATCGGTGACCTGCGTGGTGCCGCCGGTCAGGTTCACCGCGCCGGCGAAGTTGTTGCCGACGTTCGTCAAGGTGATCGCACCGCTGCCGGCGTTGATCGTGCTGCTGCCGGTCACGTGCAAGGCACCGGCCTGGCCAATCGCGCCGTTGTTGCTGGTGGCAATCAGGTTGCCGGTGACCGTGCCGCTGCCCAGGCTCAGTGCGCCGTGGCTGACCGCCGTCAGGGCGCCGGTGCCCAGCGTGCCCAGGGTCAGCGCGTTCGCGTCGGTGATCTGCGTGGTGCCGCCGGTCAGGTTCACCGCACCGGCAAAGTCGTTGCCCGCGTTGGTCAGCGCGATCGCACCGCTGCCTGCGTTGAGCGTGCTGCTGCCGGTCACGGCGAGCGCACCGGTCTGGCTGATTGCGCCGTTGCTGCTGGTCGCCGCCAGGTTGCCGGTGACCGTGCCGCTGCCCAGGTTCAGTGCGCCCGTGCTGGTCGCCGCCAGGTTGCCGGTCGAAAGTGTGCCCAAGGCCAGTGCGTTCGTGTCGGCGATCTGCGTCGTGCCGCCAGTCAGGTTCACCGCACCGGCAAAGTCGTTGCCCGCATTGGTCAGCGTGATCGCACCGCTGCCTGCGTTGAGCGTGCTGCTGCCGGTCACGGCGAGCGCACCGGTCTGGCTGATCGCGCCGCTGTTGCTGGTCGCCGCCAGGTTGCCGGTGACCGTGCCGCTGCCCAGGTTCAGTGCGCCCGTGCTGGTCGCCGCCAGGTTGCCGGTCGAAAGTGTGCCCAGCGTCAGCGCGTTCGTGTCGGTGATCTGCGTCGCGCCGCCAATCAAGCTCACCGCGCCGGTGAAGTCGTTGCCGGTGTTCGCCAGCGTGAGGACTCCACCACCACTGTTGAAGCTCGCCGCACCCGCCGCTGCCGACTGTACGATAACTGTGCCCACCGCCTGCGTGATGCCCGCCGCCTGGACACCCAGCGTCCCGGTGCCGACATTGACGTTGCCCAGAATCAGCCCATTGGCGTCCCTGATCGATACGTTGTTCGCACCACTGTTGCTCAAACCCACCGCGCCGGTGAAGTTGTTGCCCGCATTGGCCAGCGTGATCGCGTTGGCACCCGCGACAAAATTGCTGGTTCCCGTCACGCTGAGAGCACCGGTCTGACTGATGCCGCCCGCGGCCGTCGTCGACAGGTTGCCGCCCACCGTCGTCGCGCCAAAACTCGTCGCAGCGGCATTCGTGGTCAGGTTGTTGCTTGATCCACTGACCGCGAGATTGCCACCCGCCGTGAGCGCGGCGTTGCCGCCTGTCGTCAACGCCGCCGTCAATGCATTCACGTCGGTCAGCGAGATGCTGCTGCCGCTGGCCGTCACCGTGCCGGTGAAATCATTGCCGACCGAAGTCAGGCTTACCGCGCCGGTACCGCCAGCGATGCTGCTGGTGCCGCCGGCGAGAATGTTGCCGGCTGCCTGCGAAATGCCGCCCGTGCTGCTCGCCAGGGTCAAGGTGCCCGTGGCGGTGATGTCGTTGTTCAACGTCAACCCGCTCGCGCCGGTCAGCGAGACGTTGTTGCCGCTGAGGTTGCCCTGCGTCATCAGGCTCGTGCCCGAGGACAGCGTGAGATTCCCGCTGCCGGTATCGATGGCGGTGATCGTCGGCGCCAGCGTGAACTGGCCGCCGGCCACCAGCGACACGTCCTTGTTCGGCGCGCTCGTGAACCCGACCATGTCCAGCGCCGTGGCATCGGCGATCCCTACCGCCTGGCCGCTGGCCGTGACCGGTCCGGTGAAATCGTTGCCCGCATTCGTCAGGGCCAGGTCGCCCGCACCGGCATCGAGCGTCACCGCCCCGCCACCGGCCGCCTGCACGACGGCGCCGGTCTGGCTGATCCCGGTCGCCGTCAGCGTCAGCGCTCCGCTGCCGAGCGTCGACGCCCCCAGCACCAGCGCGTTCGCATCGCTGACCGCGACGTCGTTCGCACCGCTGTTGCTCAGGCTCACCGCGCCGGTGAAGTCGTTGCCCGCATTGGTCAGCGTGATCGCACCGCTGCCTGCGTTGAGCGTGCTGCTGCCGGTCGCGGCGAGCGCACCGGTCTGGCTGATCGCGCCGCTGTTGCTGGTCGCCGCCAGGTTGCCGGTGACCGTGCCGCTGCCCAGGTTCAGTGCGCCCGTGCTGGTCGCCGCCAGGTTGCCGGTCGAAAGTGTGCCCAGCGTCAGCGCGTTCGTGTCGGTGATCTGCGTCGCGCCGCCAATCAAGCTCACCGCGCCGGTGAAGTCGTTGCCGGTGTTCGCCAGCGTGAGAACGCCACTACCGCTGTTGAAGTTCGCCGCACCTGCCGCCGCCGACTGCACGATGGCCGTGCCCGCCGCCTGCGTGATGTCCACCGCCTGCACACCCAGCGTGCCCGTGCCGACACTGACGTCGCCCAGGATCAGCCCATTGGCGTCCCGGATCGACACGTTGTTCGCGCCGTTGTTGCTCAGGTTGACCGCACCGGTAAAGTCGTTGCCTGCATTGGCCAGCGCGATGGCGCCGGTGCCTGCGTTGATCGTGCTGCTCCCGGTCACGGCGAGCGCACCGGTCTGGCTGATAGCACTGTTGTTGCTGGTCGCCACCAGGTTGCCGCCGACCGTGCCGCTACCGAGGTTCAACGTGCCGTTGCTGACCGCCGCCAAGGCGTCCGTGTTCAACGTGCCCAGCGTCAGCGCATTCGCGTCGGTAATCTGCGTAGCTCCGCCCGTCAGGCTCGCGGCACCGATGAAGTCGTTGCCGACACTTGTAAGTGTGATCGCACCGCTGCCCGCACTTACCGTGGTGAGACCCGCCGTGATGTTGCCTGCCAACTGCGTGACCGCCGCATTCGTGCTGGTCAGCGCCAACGTGCCCGACGCAGAGACATTACCGCCGAGCGTCACGCCGTCGCGACCGGTCAGGCTCACATTGGTGCCGCCCAACGCGCCGCCGGTCGACAACACGCCGCCATTGGCCGCCAGGGTCAGGTTGCCCGTGCCGGCCGACAGGGCGCTCGCCGGCAACGTCAGTGCGCCGCCGGCGATCAGGCTCACGTTGCCGTTCGCGTTGTCGGTCAGCGAGCTCACACTCAGGTCATTGACGTCCACCAGCGACACGCCGGCGCCGGTCGCCGTGACGGCGCCCTGGAAATCGTTGTTCGCATCGGTCAGTGCAATCGCGCCATTGCCCGCGTTGAGGGCACTGGCGCCGGTCACGCTCAAGGTGCCGGCCTGGCTGATCGCGCCGTTGTTGCTGGTAGCCGTCAGGTTGCCAACCACGCTGCCGCTGCCCAGGTTCAACGCCCCGGTGCTACTTGCGGTCAGCGCGCCGGTGGTGCCGAGCGTGCCCAGTGTGAGCGCGTTCTGGTCGGTGATCTGCGTCGCGCCGCCGGTCAGGCTCACGGCGCCGGTGAAGTCGTTGCCCGCATTGGTCAACGTGATCGCATTCGTTCCCGCGTCGAAACTCGACGCGCCAGCCACCACGAACGCACCACCCTGCACGATCCCGCCAGTCGTGGTGGTTACCGACAGTCCACCCGCACCAATGTTCAATGCGTTTGCCGCAAAGCTGCCCCTGCGGGTTGTCAGGCTGGTCAGCGCGTTCGTGCCACCTACGGCACCACCGAAACTCGACAAACCACTCGTGTCCACCACCAGGTCATGCGCACCGTTGAGCGTGTTGGCGAACACGATGTCACCGCCGCCCGTGCTGGTCAGCGTCGCATCACCGGCCAGCCCTACCGCGTCGTTGTAAGTCTGCGCGCCCGTGGTCGTCACGTTGCCACCGAGCGTCGTGCTGCCGCCGGCAACCGTGGTCAGGCTGCTGAGCGCGCTCGTGCCGCCGACCACCCCCGCGAACGTGGTGGCGCCGCCTGTGTCGATCGCCAGGCTTTGCGCTCCATTGACCGTGCCGCCCAGCCTGATGCTGCCACCGAGAATACTCGTCAGATTGGTGGCGCCAACCAGCATCACCGCGTCGTTGTAGGTTTGCGTGCCACTGGTGGTCACGTTGCCGCCGAGCACGGTGCTGCCACCGGCGTCCGTGGTCAGGCTGGTGAGTGCGCTCGCGCCGCCTACCGCGCCGGTGAATGTGGTGGCACCGCTGGCGTTCACCGACAGAGAATAGTTGCCGTCGACCGTCGAGTTGAAGGTGATGTTGCTGCCGCTCAGCACGCGATCGGAGCCCAACGACACCGCTGTGTTGTAGGTCTGCGACCCACTGGTGGTCACATCGCCGACGAGCGCGAGCGGAATGGCATTGGCAAGGCTGAAGCTTGAGGCGGTGAAGCCCCCGAGATTGCCGATCTGGTTCGCCTCTCCCAGCGTGGTGGCGCCGACCGAACTGCCGGTCAAGGTGCCCACCGTGAGGGCGGCGCCCGCCACCTGCGAGATGGCCCCTCCGGAATTCAACGAAAGTGTGGCTGCATGAGCCGGTGTGATGGCCGCATAGATGCCCACATCACCGCTGTTGGCATCGCCGATCACGATCGCGTTGGCCGTGATCTGGTCCAACTCGGCATTGGTCAGGCCAAGCTGGGGCGGTGCCGGAGCTGGGGCATCGGGGCCCAGGGAAATTTGCCTTCCCGCCGTGGCCTGCCGGATGGCTGCGGTACCGGCGGTGCCGGCATTGATGGTTCCGAAAATGTCCGCGTTGTCGGCGACCAGGCTGACGTCCGCGCCAGCGGCGGCCCCATTGGTCGTGTCCACCGCGGTGCCCGCGCCAATATTGATTCGTGCGCCGCCGCCAGAGGCGGTGAGGGTTACCGCCCCGCCAGCGGTGATGATGCCGGGCGCCACCACGCCCAGGTCAGCCGTGGTGCTGGTGATGCCGACACTGCCACTGCCCGCGGTACCGCTGACATTCGCACCATTGGCTTCAGTGATATTGACCGCACCGGTACCATTCGCAGCGAAGGCGATGCTGGCGACGTCGGTGAGGACCGCGCCCGACGCGCCGATCGCCCCGTTGACGCCACCTGCCGCGAGAGTCAGTGCGTTGCCGCTGATCGTGCCGGCGTTGTGGGTGATGCTGCCGGCCAGTGCACTCAGGTCGACATTGCCCGTTGTACCGATGTCGCCGTTGATCGCGAGATTGCCGGTCGTGCTGCTGATGGCCACGTTGCCGCTGCCGGCGGTACCGCTGAGTGCGGTGCCATCGGCCTCGACGATCTGCACCGCGCCGGTACCAGTGGCCGTGAAATCGAGTTGCGTGGAACTGGTCAGCACGGCACTGGAGGCACCGATCGAGCCGTTGGCCCCTCCGGCCGAAAGGTTCACGGCATTGCCGCTGACCGTGCCGGACGAATGTACGATGTTGCCTGCGCTGGCGCTCAGCGCGACATCGCCACCGGAGCTGACTGCACCACCGATGGTGAGGTCACCGGTGGCAGTGGTGATATTGACCAGCCCCGAGGTGCTGCTGCCGCTGACCGTCAGGGCATCATCATCCGTGACCGCGACGCCGCCAGTTCCATTGGTGAACGCCAGCGCACCCACCTGCGTGTCGATTCCTTCGCCGAAGCCGATACCCGTTGCGGCGTTAAGCGTGGCCTGCCCGCCGGCATTGGTGATGCTGGTCGCCGTACCGCCATCGGCATCCGTGATCGCGCCTGTCGTTGCCGTCAACGTAACCAGTCCGTCCTGGCTAAGCACGGAGCCATCGTTGATCCCAATATCTCCCGTCGCCGAGGTCAGCGACACCGTGCCGGCGGTGTTGGCCACATTAGTCTGCTGCAGCGCCTGCACCGTGGCGCCGTCTGTCTCGGTGATCGCGATGTTGCCGGTCGCGCCGGTGTTGACCACATTGAGCAGCGTCGCCGCCGTATTCAGGTTGATACCGGTGGCAGCGGTCGCGTTCAACGTCCCTGCAGACAACATGCCTGCCGTTCGCGTGATGCTGCCCGCCGTTGCGGTCAGCGTGGCCGAGCCAGCACCAAGTGAGATGTCGTTCGCGAGAATGATGCTGTTGCCGGCAAGCAGCGACAGATTCAGCACGTCGCCACCGGGTGTCGAATCGAAGATCCTGTTGTTGATCACGATATCGTGCGCGGCGTCGAGCGTGAGCGCATTGGTGCCCTTGCCGTTGTAGTTTAGATCGGTGTTGAGGGTAATGTTCCCCGCCTGCGCATTGGTGCCGCCGCTACCGGTGGTGACCGTGACGCTGGCACCGCCGGTCAACGCAGCAGTGATCAAATTGACGCCGAGCGTCGCACTGTCGTTTGTCGAGAGAAAGGGATTGGCGGAGTTGATGTTCGTGCTGCCGCCGCCGGCGACGATGGTGATGTTGTTGGGATCAATCAGCCAGTTGCCACCCAAGCCGATGGCGTTGCGCGCCCCGACCTGCGGGGTGCTAGTGATGGTCAAGGCACCGTGGCTTGAGGTTTCGACGAAGCCGCCGTTGCCCCCATTGATGCCACCACGTGCAGACAGACTGCCAGCTACCACGGAGTTGTTCTGCGAAAACACCGCGATGCTGCCGCCGTTGCCGCTGTTGGTGGCATCGGCATTGATGACGGCGCCATCGGCAACATACGCGCGATCGGCAATGGCGAGTCCTTCCCCACCGCGAATGCCGCCGCCAACGCGAATCACGCCACCACCACCGCTGCCAGAGGCATCCAGAGTGCCTCCAGTTATCATCACATACCTGTCTGACAGCGCTTCGATACGCCCGCCACGTTTGCCGCTGACATCGATCGTTCCGGAGTTTTCCGCATTGCCCCCACTCGCCACCAGACGCACCACGCCGCCATCGGTGCTGATGCTGCTGGCGTCGATCACCCCGGAGTTGTTGACCAGGTTGGTGAACAGATCTTTCGCTGCCGAGGCCTGCAGAACCACGGTGCCGTCTTCGGCGCGCAAAGTGCCCTTGTTGGTTACGGCCGCTTCGCGCTGGTCCAGGCGCTGTTTCAGTTCGCCGGTGACCTGGATATTGATCAGGCCATTGCCGTCGAAGTCGAGCACGGCATGATCGGCGCCGTCGAGGTTGATCTTGCCGTAGTTGGCGAAGATCAGCCCATCGTTGAGCACGCTGCCACCGACCAGGGCGACCGAACCGCCGCTGGCGGCCTGGATCAGACCGTGGTTGACGATGCCTGCGCCGACTCCGGTCGCGTTGAGGTTGTAGTGTCCGGCGAGGAAGTCGTTCGGCGTAAGGTCGAGCGTGCTGGCCAGCAGGCCGCCCACGTTCATCTGCGCGGTGGCGCCGAAGATGATGCCGTGGGTGTTGATCAAGAAGATCTGGCCGTTCGAACTGATGCGGCCGAAGATCTGGCTGGGGTTTTGATCGAGGATGCGATTCAGCGCCACCGCCGAGCGACCCGGCTGATTGAACAGCACCGATTCGTTGGCGCCCACGTTGAAGGTCTGCCAGTTCAGCGCCAGCTTCTGCGATGCCTGGTTGATGACCGTGCTGCTACCGCTCTGGGTGATCGAACCCGTGCCGCCGACGACCACGCCGCCAGTGGGACCACCGGCCAGCGCATCGCCGCTGAAGACGATCGACCCGACGGCCAACCCGACGCACAGGCTGATCGGCCAGGTCCTGTGCAAGGGCAACGCCCTGCCCGACGCCGGGATCGAACGCGTGCACACGTTGGTGCGCGACTTGCGCTGGTGGGTGCTCTTGCTCATGGTCGTCATCCGTCAGAACGTGAAGCCGAAGCGGGAGTAGATGTGGTAGCCCTTGTGATCGGACGCATCCTGCGAACCCAGGGGTACGGCACCATTGAGATGGAACTCGAAGTGGCTGAACCGCGGCAGCCGGAAAATCAGGCCCGCACCCACGCCGCTGAGCGTGGCCGACTCCGGCGTGACGAACTTGTTGGCGCCCGCCGAATAGCCCTTGGCGTAGTCGACGAAAACCTGGAACTCCAGCAACTCGCGCCAGGGGCGGCCATAGAACGGCGACACCTTGTCGCCGAAGCCCGGCGCATCGACGTGATATTCGAGCGACGTGTAATAGCCGCGATCGCGCAGGGCGTCGGCGATCGGATAGGCACGGGTGCTGTCCGGACCGCCCAGCGCGAACTGTTCGAGCGGGACCAGCGCGTCGTTGCTGTACTGGCCGACGAGCTTGAAGTTGAGCCGCTGCGACTTGGTCAGGAACTGCATTCGCGTGTACGACAGCTTGGCGACCAGGAAACTTCTCGAGTGCTGGGGACTGACCAGGTCCGGTTCCCGGGAGTCGTCATTGACCGACTTGCGCAGGCCGACCTGCAGGATGTCGACGCCGTGGAAACGGCGGTCGGTATGGATCATTCCGTAAGTCAGTTCGGCCACGCTGAACTTCTCGTCCGACAGGTTGATGCCGAGGCTGTCGAGCCTGGATTCCTCACGGATGAAATGCAGTGTGCTCAGGGCCTGCAGGCCGTCCCTGTTGATGAACTTCCAGTCCAGACCACCGTAGTAGAGCGAGCTGGGCCCCTTGACGTTGAGCGCGGCGAACGAGCCGGTGTTGATCTGCAACTCGTTGCGGGAGGCACCGACCACCGCGCTCAAGCCCGGCACGCCTGGCGCTGGCGCGCGGTAGGACGCCGCGCCATACACGTTGTCGCTCGGGTCCAGCGCATAGTCCACGTTGAGGTTGAAGGCATCGCCGATGCCGAGTGGATTGGCCCACTCCAACCCAGCCTGTGCGCGGTAGCGGCCGGTGAGCTCGGTACCGTAGTTGTTGGCGCCGAGCAAGAACTTGTACGGGCGTTTCGCTTCGGTGGCGATCATCACTAGATCGGTATCACCGGTGTTCTCTCCCGGCTGGAACGTCGAGGCCACCGTGACGCCCGGCAGGTCGCGCGCATACAGCAGCGCGGTGTCAACGTCGCCCTTCAGAAGCGGCTTGCCGCGCAGCCTTTCCGCCGACGCCGAAATCACGCCGGGCCGATAGCGCTTCGTGCCCTTGACGATGATCTTGCCGATCTTTCCTTCCAGCACCCGGATCTCGACGATCTCGTCGACGCCGACGGTCTGTGCCGGAAGAAACGCATTGGAGACGATGAAGCCGGCCGTCCGATACCGCTCGACAATCTTGTCGGCAACGCCCTGCATTTCCTCGAAGCTCAACTGCACCGGATTGCCGGCCTTGCCGGCCAGTTCCCGGTACTGCGCATCGGCCAGCGCCTGGATGCTTGCCGGCGTTACGCCGAGGTCCGCATGCTCCGCAACGCCGGTAACGTGGAAACCACGCACCGCAACCTTCTGCACAGGTGCGGCATCGCGATCCCTGACCGGCGGCACGACATTGTCGGGTGTCTGCTGCGGCTTGGCGGTAGTTTCCGGTGGCGATGTCGGAGGATTTCCGACTGGCACTTCGTTGCTGGAAGCCTGCTCAGGCGAAACAGCGCTGGCGTCTTGCGCCCAGACAGCTCCGCCAGTCATAGCCAACGCCAACGCTGCCGCGAAGCAAACAGTTCGCACGATATATTCCCCCTGGTCGCATTATCGTTCCATTGACAGCGCGCCCCGAGATATCGAGGCACGCCAACTGCGAAATCCCAAGCCCCCCGTAATCAGGCAATTGCTGCCTGCTGGCTCGTGTTACCACTACGAGGATACACCTTTGCACGTTCAAAGGGAGGGCCGTCCGTCGTTGCAAAAAAGCCTGCAAACCCGACATACAAGCGCCTACCCATGACTTCGGAAAAACCTATTTCCCAGCGGCCGCATCCTTTCGGCCAGGCAGGATTGTGTGGCACGCCCGGAAGCGCCCCGCAACTGGCATTTCGCCGACAGCGATGCGTCGCCAGCCGTAAACCGCGCTCCTTGCACATCCCAACCCGTCATCGCGCCACGGTCATGCGTAATCTCACATGCGTGGAATGAAACTGGATGCCTGCCATGGACAAGATCGCCTTATGTGGCGACTGCAATGACAGGTATTTCAATTCCCGACAAACAGCCAGCACACCACCAGTATCAGCAATGCGGCCCCGGCCAGAAATGCGAGCAGGGGTTTCCAGGCAATTGCCGGTCGCATCGACAGCAAGGATGTCAATGCGCGTCCGGCATCGACGGAAGTATCGCCGGAAGGCATGGCGTGGACACGACGCGTGCGCGACGTCGTGGTGGCCGATGGCACCAGGGTCTTGCGCGCGGTGACGACGCCACTGCTGTCGTACAGCGACTGCAGCACGCGGCGGCGCCGGGCACGGTATTCGGCGCGCGAGATCCGGCCCAGCCGATGCGCTTCGTCCAGGACATGCAGATCCTGATTGATGGCACGTTCCCGTTCGGTCATTTCAACTCCCTGAGCACCCGGAAACCCACATCCCGCTGCGGCGAACCACCGTCGGCGCGGCTGGTGTCGACGCTGCAGTCCGACCAGTAGCTGCTGTAGCTGCCACCGCGCACCATCACGCTGCCGCCGCTGACCACCCATTCCCAGACATTGCCAGTCATGTTGACCAGACCCCACGGGTTGCGCGAGCGTCCCCGCGCCGACACCGGCGCACCGCCGCCGTCGCCACCACCCGCAGAAGGCAGGACACAATTGCTGTCCTCAGCCTGCTTCCAGCCACCGCCCCCCTTCGCCGCATGCACCCACTCCGCGTCGGTGGGCAGGCGATAGGTGAATCCGCCACTGAGGTCGCTGAGCCATCGCGCGTAGGCGCGGGCCTGGTCGAGGCTGATATTGCCCACCGGCGCGTTGCCGAGGTCCTGGTCCGCGACCGTCATGGCAGCGCACTTGCCGGTGGCCCGGCAGAACTGGTTGAACTCGTTGATGGATATTTCTGCGCGCGACATGGCATACGCCTTGCCGCTGCCGATGCCGGGCACCACGACCAGCAGCGGCCCGCGCGCACCACTGATGCTGTCGGAACAGAACTTGCCCTTCCCGGCCAGCCCGGGCTTGGAACACGAATCGGTCCCCGAGGGTTCCGCCGCCTCGGCAACGGCTGACGGCTTGGTGGCCGGCACGGCACCCGGCCTGCCGGTGGTCGCGGGCAACCGGCCGGGGACGACTGCGGGCGTCTCGGCGACAGGCGCGGTCGGCGGCACCTCGACGGAAGGTCCCGCTGGCGTGGCGCTGGAGGGCTTGAGTTTGTCGAGCTGTTCGGCCAGCGACTTGGCGCTCAGCTGGCCACGCATCTTCATGCTCGCTTCCAGCTTGCCAAGCTCCGTGGCGTCGGTCCTGCGGATGCCGTCGAGCTGCTTCTTCAGCTGCGCATAGTCTGCGCTGGCCAGCGGCTGCTTGCCCGCGGCCATGATCGCGGCGACCACGTCGTAGCGCGCCTTCGCCGCGTGCAGTTCCGGATTGCCGCCAAGCGTGCCGAGGCCTTGCCCAAGCACGTCCGTCGCCCGCTGGTAACGGCCTTTCTCGAACAAATCCTCGGCCTGACCGAGGTAGGCGTCGGCCAGCAGTTTCGGCCCCTCGGTCTTGAGGAACGGGTTGTCGGGCTGCAACGTCTTGATCCGCGCCAGCGACTGGTTGGCCTTGCTGACGTCGCCGGCGGCCACCGCGCTCTTCATCGATTCGATGCGCGACTTCACTTCGGCGTCGGCGCTCTCCTGCGCTGCCTTGGCCTGCAGCTCCTGCTGAAGTGCATCGAGGGCGGCAGCCTGCGCAATCAGCTGCGTCGACTTGGGCACGTACTTGAGGCCGAAATCCACCGCAAGCCTGGCTTGCGGCAGATGCTGCGGGTCGGCGAGCCGGGCCGCCTCGTTCGCGACGGCAGCACCCAGCGCGTCGACCACACGCTTGGTCTCGGGTGAGGTATCGGCGCGCAGCGTGTCCATCGCCGCCGCCACCGAATGCTGCCAGTCAGGCGTCAGCGTTGGCTTCGCGCCCAACCCGACCAGCGCCGTGCGCGCATCGGCGAGGGCCTGCGCCTGTTGCTGCAGATTCTTCTGCCGGACGGCGTTGCGCGCGCCGATCACGTCGGCCAGGACTTTCGCATGACCGGCTTCGGCCGGATCGAGTTGCTGGCCGGCCTGGCCGATACGTTCGGCGGCATCGAGATCGCCCGCGGCGATCCGCTCGCGCGCCAGCTTGATGAGGCCGGCGTCGACCTGACCGCGTACCGCGGCATAGTCCGGAGAGTCGGCGCCGATCTGGCTGCGCGCATTGTTCAACGCGCTCTTGACGTCCTGCAGCCACACCACGGTGCCGAGCGGATGGGCCAGCAGGTCGGTGACCCGGCTCTTGGCCAGCGCATTGCGCTGTGCCTCGGTGGCTGCCTTCTGCGCCAGCTGGTTCTGCTGCTCCAGCAAGCTCTGGCGCGTTGCCGAGAGCGCCGAGTCGCCGGGGAACAGGTCGATGCCGAAACCGGCGACACCGATCGCCCCGGTCAGGTCGCCCGCGCCTTGTTTCTCCGTCGCCTGTGCCGCCAACGCCTGCTTCAACCGGGTAGCCTGCGTGGCCAGCCGCGGATCGTCGCCGAGCAGGTTCGCCGTGTCGTGGTATGCCGTTGCCACTTTCGTGCGCCAGTCGTCGGCGTTGCTCGCCTGGTCGAGCAGGCCGGCCAGCGCCTGCAGACTCTGCTCGCGCCGCTGCTGCAACTGTTTCGCCTGTTGCTCCTGCAGTTGCTGCACCGCCAGTGCCTTGCCCATTTCGTCCAGCTGCGCGCCGCGCTGCTTCAGGCGGGCGGAATCCGGGAACAGGCTGCTGGCCAACTTGAGTTCGCCGGTCGCATCGTCGACGTGTCCCGCGTCCAGCGACTTGCCGATGGCCGTGTCGTACTTGAGCTCCAGCTCGGCGTTCTTCAGCAGGCTGCTGTTCGGATCGATCGCGCGGATGTGCGCCAGCGTGGGAACGACGTTGTCCGGCTGGTTCTCAAAAATGGCGTTCGCATCGATCTGCCGGGTGAGCTGGGTATCCAGCGAATTGAGCAGGTCGTTCTTCTGGTCATCCACGCTGCTGCGCTTGATGTCCAGCGCCGGCGAATACAGCTTCAGATCGTCGCGCAGCTTGAATACCCGTTGCGCCCCCGCGTAGTCGTAGCGGTCCCTGGTCGGGTTCCAGTAGGCGTCGATCCGACCCAGCAGGTAGTTCTGGATCAGTTCGCCCTGGTCGACGATAATGCGTTTGCGGTCGTCGTCACCCAGCGTATCCAGCGCCTGCAATGCCTGGTTCTCGTTCGCGTAGTGATCCGGCCGCGCCGGCGTGAACCGTGCGATCACTTCCGCCACATGATGGCTGTGCTGGTAGCTGCTCCACGCCCAGACGCCGCCGGCGAGCACCAGGACGGCCGGCACGCCATACATGAAGTACGGCATGGCCCGTTCGCGCAGGCCGACTTCGCGCAAGCCCTCGACCAGGTCGTGCGCACTCTTCAAACGCTGGCCCTTGGTGAAGGCGACGCTGGCGCACAGCACCTTGTACTGGTGCTTGGTCAGGCCCTTCACCGGTGGCGGCTTGCGGCCTTCCTTCATCGCCAATTCGGCGCTGGCCTTGTCGTACGGGTGCTTGCCGGTCAGCAGCTCGAAAGTCACACAGCCCAGCGCATAGACGTCGTCGCTGGGTATCGGGTCTTCACCGCGGATCATTTCCAGGCTGGCGTAAGCCGGGGTCAGCGCACCCAGCGTACCAGCGTCGAACACGGTCTGTTCGCCGACCGCGTCGCCCATGTGCTTGCCGGCGCGGGCGATGCCGAAGTCGAACACCTTCGGTATGCCGTCGCGGGTAACCATGACGTTCGCCGGCTTGAAGTCGGAATGCACCACGCCGGCGGCATGCGCCCGGCTCAGTGCCCGTGCCATGCCCTCGATCAGCGGCCGCGCCTGCGCCAGCGGCAGGCCGTTGTAGGCGCGTTCGCGGATCAGCTGCTTGAGATCGGAGCCGTCGACGTATTCCATCGTCATGAAGACGATGGTGCGGTCCTTGTCGAAATCGTAGACGCGCACGATGTTGTCGTGCGCCAGTTGCTGCGAGCGGCGTGACTCGCGCTGCAGCGAGATCAGCGAATCGGGGTGACGGCGGAATTCGTCGTTCAGCACCTTCACCGCGACATAGGGATCGCGGTCGCGCGCCTCGACCTTGCGCTCGTCGCGCGCCTTGAACACCACGCCCATGCCGCCGCGACCGATCTCGCGTTCGAGGTAGAAGCGGCCCTTGAGCAGCGAGCCGACCGTGACGAAATCGCCGGCCTCCGCGTCGGCGATGTGGTTCCAGCTGGAGCTGTTCATGCTGGAACTGGTGCCGGTCCTGCCCTGCTGCGTACCCTGCGTGCCGGTGGCGCCGATGGTATGTCCCTCGGTCGGCGGCCGCGGCGTACCCGAGGCAGGCTTGACGATCGTGGCCTCGTCCGTGACGGGTGGCTGCGCGGGTCGCGACGTCGGCTTGACCACAGTGGCATCGTCCACGTCGGCCGCGGGCGGCGTGCCCGGACGCGAGGCCGGCTGCACCCGGGTGGCCTCGTCGTCGCTGCCTGCCGCCGGAGCCGGTGGCACGGTCGGCCGCTGGGTGGCCGGTTTGACCATGGTGACGTCGTCGTCGGGCGCCGTCGGCACCAGCGGCACCTGCACCGCAACCAGCTTGGCCAGCAGCGCCTTGGCGATCAGCGGGTCGAGCGCGCCTGCGTCGCGCTGCTGCTCAAGCCACTCGCGTTCGGCCCGGTACTCGGCCTCCGCCAGTGCACCACGCGCGCCCAGCGCATCGAATACGGCAGGGAGCTTGAGTTTGTCGGCCTGGTAGGCGGAGACCAGTTCGGCTATGGAATTCATGAGTGGGGACTTTTCATCATTCTTGGATGCTTACGACAACGGCAGAAATGTTGTCCCGTCCGGCGCGGCCCATCGCCAGGTCGAACAGGCTGGCAACGAGATCCTGCGGTTGCGGGTTGCGGCGACATTCGCCGTCGAGTTCGGCATCCGACATTTCCTTGTTGATGCCATCGGAACAAAGCACGAACGCCATGCCGGGCCGGTTGCCGGCGATGACCCAGTCGACGAACAGGCTCTCCTCGGCGCCGACCGCGCGCGTGAGCACGCCGGAGCCGGCCTGCGGCGGTGCCGGCGTGGCGCCGAAGTGGGTGACGTCGTCGTCGCCGCCATGCACGTGGTCGCGCGTGATCTGGCGCAATCGGCCATCCTCGAAGCAGTAGGCACGACTGTCGCCGACCCAACCGCACAGCATGAAATCGGCGTCCTGCACGAGCACCACCACGGTCGAGCCGATCAGGTCGACGCCGCGCGTGGCGGCGGTCTGCAGCAGGTCGGCATTGATCTGGACCAGGGTGTCCTCGATCGCCTCGATGAAGTCGAAGGCGCTGCCCGGCCGGGACAAGGCACCCAGGCGCTCGACGATCATCGTGCTGGCATAGTCGCCGGCCGAGTGGCCGCCCAGGCCATCGGCGACGACCCACAGGCCGACCTCGTCGCGTACCAGGATGGCATCCTCGTTGTGCTTGCGGACCTTTCCGGTCACCGTGCGCCCGGCCGAAACGTATCGGGTCGTCATGCGTCAATCTCGATGATCGCCAACGGCCACCGGGCCGCATCCGTGCCGAGACCCGCAGCGGCGGCAATGTGCAGGCGCGCGTCGCCGCAGGACGGCATCGCAAGGCCGCGGGCAAGGATGTCCGGCGAAAGCTGCAGCAGTGGCTGGGTGGCCATCAGCAACAGGCGGTCGCCGGCCTCGACGGCGCAAAGAACTTCGCCGCAAGTCGGCTGCGCCAGGGCGCCGAGTCCGGGCGCGCTCAGCGCTACCCGGCTGAACAGCAGGTCGTCGAAATCGTCATCGCCGCTCGCACTGACGGCCGGCGGCGTGCTGCTGTTGGTGAAAAATGGTTGCAGCCGCCCCCGTCGCCAATGCCAGGCTGCCGCGGTGCCGATCCGCAACAGGCCCACCTGGCCGCCGGCAACATGCGCGGCGATCACCGCGCAATCCTCCAGCACCGGGTCGATCAGGTCCTCGCTGGCCTGCCGCAGCCGCGGATTCAAAGTCATGATCTGCGCGCGCAGCACTTGCACGCCGGCAGCCAGTTCGGCGCCAGGCAGGTCGTGGGTAATCGCGGACACCGCGGCGACTGCCTGCTGCCGCCGGTCGGGATGGCCCGCCTCGGCCGCTACCAGGGTCAACGCGCAATCCGGCCGGTACAACACCGCCACGCCGGCAGCAGGCACCTCCGCCACCACGGCGTGCGCGACCGGTGCCGTCAGCGTCGACACCTCCGATACCACGCCAAGGTCCGGCAGCAGTTCGAGATCGTCCGGCAACCATGCCGAGGATGGCGCGGCCTGCGCCGATGGCGGTGCCCATGTGGCCACCTCGATCAGACTGGCGGTCGCTTCCGGCATTGCATGCCGGCGCGGCGTGGCACCTTCGAACATCCCCAGCGACTGCCACGGCGCGACACTGCGGCTGGCGTCAAGAAACCCCGCATACGCCGTCGGCTGCGGCAAACCGTTGGTGACCAGCGCGCTCGCCGGCACCCGTTCGCCACCGGCCGTCCACCACAGGCACCAGTGGCCGGGCGCGGCAGCCAGGCCCGTCCACAAGCCACCAAGGAACGAAGCGGCGGCGCCGGTCGGCAGCGGCAGGCGCCAGTGGCTTGCCGCATTCCAGTCGATGCCACGCAGAAACCCCGGCGCCGGCGGCGGGGACATGTCGAGCGGACCGGCCAGCGCAGCAACCTGCTCGTCGAACAGGTCCACGCCGATCGCGGCGTCGACCTGGGCGGCGCCGTGCACCTGCTCGGCCGCGTCGAACCAGTCGCCGCCCTCGGTCAGTGCACGGGTGCAGGACGCGACATCGGCGGCGATGGGAGCGGCGATGACCATCGGAAAGCAGCGGCCGACGCGGTCCACGCCCGGCCCCATGATCCCGGCCCAGGCCGATTCCCCGCAAACTCCCGAGGCGAGCAGGAAATGCCACACCGGACTGGCGTGATAGGCCTCATGCCAGTCGCCCCCCAGTGCGCTCCTGCTCTCTGCTACCGCGTTCTCGAAATGGCGATCCCACACGTCGACGAAACCCGGCGGCAACCGTCGTTGCACGAAATCCCCGGCACTGGGCAGCTTTCCGAAAAAGCCGGCGGCGGGATTCGGCATGCGTTATCCCCCGCACCGGAAACTGGACAAGGCGTTGCTCAGGAACGGGTTCTTCAGGTTGTTGGCCTGGATCGTCACCTTCGCTACATGGCCGCCGAAGTTGAAGCTGGCCACGAAGCGCAGGTCGGACTGCTTCTGCAGGTTCGCCGCCTGCAGTGCGCGGAAGAACGCCCAGTCGCCGTGATAGTCGAATGTCGTCAGCAGCGTGCCGGCTGGATCGTAGGCGGAGATCGAGACGCGCCCCGGGGTCGGCCCCGGCCATTTCATGCTGACGTTGGTCGCGCCGCCCGGCTGGTATTCGTACTTCTGGCCGTCGACTTCGATCACCAGCTTGCCGATGCCGGCGTCGAGCGCCGGCGTGAGCAAGGTGAAGTCGACCTCGGGCATGTTGCCGCTGCGGAAGAACATCTGCTTGATCCGGTCGGCGCCCTGCAGTTGCGCCAGCATGCCAGCCGAGCCGCTGACCGCGCCGGGCCCGCTCTTCCATTGCCAGTTGCGGCCGCTGGCATCGATCAGCTTGCCGACCGTCTGGTTGTAGAAGCTGTCGAAGCGGCCGCCGTAACCGAACATCTCGCCGAAGTTCTGCAACGGGATGTCGTTGTTGCTGGACGGCGAGAACGGATAGCGGCCGCGGGTGAAGTCGGCGCAATCCTTGGCCACTGCCTGCTGGTACTGATCATCCAGCGCACCCTTGGTGCCGCTGGCCACCAGCGCCTGGCTCTTGCCGGTCAGTGCGGCGAACCAGCCGGAGGCCGGCGCCGGCAACTGCGTGGCCGCCTGCTGCGCCATCAGCAGTTGCGGATTCGGCTGCCCCGCGGCGGAACTGAAATCGCCCATGGTCAGCAGGGTCTTGCTGAGATCGTCGAGCACCCTCAGGGTCTGGTCGATCGGCGCCGCGCCCGGGCCGCCCTCGCTGAGCTTGTTGATCTGCTCGAAGTGATCGCTGATCGCCTGCCCCGGCTTCTCGCTTGCCGCGTCCGCCCCCGGCGTGCCGGCACCCGCGCCGGCCTGGGCCAGCGCGCGGGCCAATGCGGTCTGCGTGGCCTTCTTCTGCGCCAGCTGCCTGGCCATGTCCTCGGCCTTGTCCGCGGCATCGGCGGGCGGCGCGCGCATCAGGTCGTTGGTGTTGTCGCGCACCACCTTCAACAGCAGCTTCATCGGCGAATTGGGCCCGGCCAGCTTGGCGGCGATCGTGCTGGCATCCTGGATGTTGCCGATCGGCTGCAGTTCCAGGTCGGCCAGGATGCCGTCCCAGGCCTTGATGTAATCCTGCTCGTACAGCGCGAGTACCTGCTGCGCCAGATGGGCTTTCTGCAGCGAGTCGATCTTGCTGGCGCCGAACACCCAGTCGTCCGTGGCGAACTGCGTCACCGCCTGCTCGATGCCCTTGTCGACTTCGTCCTTGTACACCGGCTGGGTAAACAGCGCCGGCAGCGGATCGGACAGCGCTGCACCACTCCTGCGCCGGTACACGTTGCCGAGCAGGCCCAGCTCCTTGTCCAGTCGCAACGGCGGATAGGCACCATTGTCCGCGGTCAGCTTGATGTTGCCGTAGATCAGGCTCGGCAGGTCCGCGGTGCGCAGCGTGTTGCGCGCCTGCTCCACCAGATTGCTGTCCAGGCTCAGCGCGCGCAGGCGCCCCTCATGCCCGACCAGCGCGTCGAAGTGTTTGGTCAGCGCCTTTTGCAGGACCGGATCGCTGGGGAACAGGCGGCGCCATTCGATGCCGGCCAAGGCCACGACCTGGTCATGGTCGAGATGCTTCGGCTCGCCCAGCATCAGGTAGCCTTTGAGGTAGTAGTACAGCATCTGCGGGTCCGCAGCGTTCGCCGCCAGACCGGCGCGGAACTGCGATGCCACGCCCGGCAGCAACAGGCCGTTGAGTTCGCGGAAGTACGCGTCGCGCACCTCGTCGCCGACCGCGTTGCCCTGATACAGACCGAAGCGCATCGACAGCGGCACGTCGCCCTTGTGCTGGTCGGCGACATCCACCGCGCCGGACAGCGACTCCAGCCGCTCCAGCACCATCGCGAAATACGCCTGCTGGTTCGGCGCCAGCGACAGGTCACTCTGCGCCGGGTATTTCTGCAGCGCGGCCTGCACCTGGGTCAGGTAACCGCCGTTGCGTCGGTAGCTGCTGGCAAGCCCGAAGACCAGCAACGCACACACCAGCAGCACGCCGACGTAGGACACCGCCTGCAGCAGGATCTTCTGACGCTCCAGCTTCGGATCGGTACCGGCGAAACCCGACTCCTTGAACAGCACGTCCTTGAGCAGCCGCTCGACGAAGAACGTGCGACTCTGCGCACCGGGCACGTGCAGGCGCGACGCATCCAGCCCGAACGTGCGCGCCACCGCCCCCATCATGCGGTCGATCGGCGTGCCTTCCTGCGTGCCCGAGGTGAAATAGGCGCCGCGCAGCAGCAGCGGTGCATCGTACTGATGGCCGGTGAACACGCCTTCGACGAACTGCCGGGTGATCTCGCGCAAGGCGCCGAGCTGCTGCGGGAACGACAGGATCGCCGCGCGCCGGGTACGGTCGCGCTCACCGTGCAGGCGGTCGAGGATGCGCGTGTTGAGCCGGTCCAGCAGCAGGTTGAACTCGTCGAGGAACTGCTTCGCGGCGGTGCCGTCCATGGTCCTCCCGACCGGGAACGACATGCCCCAGACCTGGCTGCGCAACTCCGGGTTGAGGTCGTCGAAAAACTCGGTGAAGCCGGCGACCAGGTCGCACTTGGTGAACACCAGGTAGGCCGGCACGCCGATGCGCAGGTGCTTGGCCAATTCGTCCAGGCGCTGGCGAACCGCCAGGATGTGCTGCTGGCGGCCGTTGGCGTCCAGCGTCAGCAAGTCCGACAGGCTCATCGCCACGATCACGCCATTGATCGGGCGGCGCTTGCGGTACTTGCGCAACAGGTTGAGGAACTCCTCCCACGCCGAGGCATCAGCGCCGCGATCGGAATCCTGCGTGGTGTAGCGACCGGCGGTGTCGAGGAACACGGCCTCGTCGGTAAACCACCAGTCGCAGTTGCGGGTGCCGCCGACGCCACGGATCGCTTCCTTGCCGAACTTGTTCGACAGCGGGAAATTGAGGCCCGAGTTCTGCAGCAGCGTGCTCTTGCCGGAACCCGGCGGCCCGATCACCACGTACCACGGCAACGCATACAGATTGGTACCGCCGCTGCGGTTCTTGCGCAACGTCTCGACCGCCTCCTGGAAACGGCCCTGCAATTGCGCACGTTCATTGGCCGAGCGTTCGTCGCGCTCGCCACCGCCGGCCGGCGTGCCCTGATCACTCAGGTCGCTGGCCATCTGCTTGGCCTTGCCGCGCACGCGCATCTGCTGGACCTGCAGCCACACCGCCCAGATCACCACGATCACGATGATCACCAGCAGCCGCACGATCGGGCTGGCCAGCGGCTGCGATTCGCCGAAGCCGAGATAGGGACCTCCGAACCAGATCAGCAGCGACAGCAGCAGCAGGCCGACGAGGGTGATGAACAGGCGGGATTTGAACAGCGCAAGAAGCTTGCCCACGATGTTCAGTCCTCCGGGCTGTAAAGGATTTCGACGCGGCGGTTGCGCGCGCGATTGACCGGAAGATCGGCCGGCAGCGCGATCGGCTGCGAGGAGCCGGCGCCACTGGATTCCAGCCGCCCGGCATTGTCGATGCCGTCACTTAGAATCTGCAGCACCGAGCGCGCGCGTTCCGCCGACAGCACGTAGTTGTCCTTGAAACGCAATGAATGCACCGGCTGGTCGTCGGTGTGGCCGACCACGATCACCCGCCCCGGCACCTGGTTCAACGCCGCGGTGATCGCATGCAGCATCGGGATCTGCCTGGCAGCGACTTCCGTGCCGCCCGAGGCGAACATGGCAGCCGCGTTGAGGCGCACCAGTGCAGAGCCGTCCGGCTTCTCGTCGACGGTCAGCGCATTGGCCTGCTGCTGCCGTGCCAGCAACTGCTTCAGGCTCTTGCGCGCGACGGCCGGCGCAGGCTTCGGTCCGTCGCCCGGCGGCACGGCACCGCGCAGGCCGATCTGCGCGACCTGCGCGCTGACCGGCGACGACAGCTCGTTCAGCCGCGTGTAGAAGTACAGGAAGGCGCCAAGCAGCAGGCAGGCGCCGGCGGCCACGATCACCCACAGCGGCACGTAGCGCACCAGCGGGTTGCGCCGGTCCTCAAGGCCCTTCCAGTGCGGCGCCAGCTCCTCCGCCGCGGGGGGCCGCTGCGACTTGATGCGCCGGTACAGTTCTTCCTGGATGTCGGCCAGCTTGGCACGGCCGTCGGCCTCGATCTGGTAGCGCCCGCCGAATCCGAGTGCGAGGCAGATGTACATCAGTTCGATCAGGTCGATATGCCGCGAAAAATCCGCACACAAGCGGTCGAGGATGATGAAGAATTTCTCGCCGCCATACGACTCGCCGTGGAAGACCACCAGCAGCGTCTTCGCCGCCCAGCCGCTCTGCTGACCCCACGGCGTGTTCATCACCGATTCGTCGAGCGTCGAGCACAGCACGTAGCGCGCCGCGGTGATCGTTTGCGCGGCAATGCCGGCGGCCTGCGCGTTGCTCTCGAACTGGCGCACCTGCGCGATCACCTGCTCGCGCAAGTGGGTGGCATCGGGCTGCGACACGCTGTTGCGCAGTTGCACTGCCAGCAGCAGCAGTGGACTGGCCGCCTGTACCAGCGCGTTCAGTCCGCCACCGAGAAAATCGCTGATTGCCGCCGGCGGTGCCGCGTCGGCACGCGGCGCAGGCCCTCTCGCCGGCGTGCCGCCCGGTCGCGCGGCAGCCATCGGTACTGCCGGAGCAGGTGCCGGAATGGGAGGTGTCGGCGCCCCGCGCGGACGGACTACCGTGGCATCGCGCAGGGGATCGTCGTCGCTGGGGCCGTTGCTGCTCATGCGCTCAACCTCTGATCGCCCACAGTTGCAGGTCGAGACCGGCGAACTCGCCACCGAAATGGAAGGCAATGCCGCCTGACGTCTTCAAGGCCCGCCACATCGGCGAATTCTTGTCGAACTCGAAATACAGATAGCCGGAGTTGTACGGAATCTGGCGTGGCGCCACCGGCATCGGCGACACCGGAATGCCGGGCAACTGCAGGTTCACCAGGTCGCGGATCTTCTCGACCGGGCCGATCTTCGACTGCGCCGGCAACTGCCGGCGCAGATCCTCGGACTTCAAGTCGGCCTTGGCCGCCAGCACGAACGCGGCGGTGTCGAGCAGGCTGAGGTCCGGCACCACCGCCACCCACACGCCGAACTTGCGCTGCTGCAGCGGGATCGGGATGGCGGTCTGTTCCATCACCGCGCTGAGGCTGCCGCGCAGCGCGGCGATCAGCGGTTCGAAGCTTTCGTACAGCGCCTCGTGCCGGTACGGCGGGAACGCCGGCGGTCGCTTGCCGGGTGCGGTGAACGTGGACAGCTCGCCAGCCATCTCCGCCAGTACCCGGTAGAAATCTTCCGGGTGCAGGATCGGCGCGGCAGCCAGGTGTGCGATCAGCGGCTGGTAGCGATTCACCACCTGCAGCAACAGGAAGTCGGCGATCTCGGCGGCGCCGCCGCGGTCGGTCACGGCCACCCGGCTGGCCAGTGCTTCGCCACGCTGGTGCAGCAGGCCGAGCAGTTCGGTGAGGAAGGTCGTCAGCCGCGGCACGGCATGGCAACTCAGCGCCGTCGGCATGAAGGCGTCTTCGAGGATCACGCGCCGGTCGGAGCGGCACTCGACAATCCGCGCCAGCGGGATCTGCGCCAGGCCCTCCAGCGGCTGCGACTGCGGCAGCAGGCGGCTGTTGAGACCGCCCACTTCCAGCGCGGTCAACCCGTCGACGCTGCCGGATGCGTCACGCACTTCGGCTTCGCGCACGCGGAAGCGGAACAGTTTCTCGGCCGGCGCCTCGGGCCGACCGCTGTCCGGCTGCGCCGGCGAGCGCAATGGCAGGGTCAGGAAGACGGTCTGGTCGCGCCAGTTGCCATCGACCTCCAGCGCCAGCGGCAGCGGATCATCACCCGGCATCGCGAACGGCGTGCCATCGGGGAACACGCCGCGCGCGCGCTTGATGCCCAGCTTGCCGATCGCCAGCAGGTCGGTCTCCAGCTCCAGCTCGGAGAAGCCCCAGGTGTAGGGCCGCAGGTTGCCGGCACGCAGCTCCACGAAACGCTCGAGATAACGTTCCTGCTGCTGCAGATGCTGGGGCCGAAGGAAAAGTCCTTCGCTCCAGACGACCTTGTTGTTGTCCGTCATGCGTCGCGCCTGCCCCTGTGAGATTTCCCCGGCAGCGCTGCCGGGTATTCCGGTGCCGACGGCATGGCCGTCGACACGTCCCCTGGATCCGTTCCCCAGCCTGCGGCTGCGGGGCGCCCCTGCGCCCCTAGCGATGTGACTGCTGCATTCTCCGCGCCGATTTCAGGCGTGACAATTGTTCCTCGTAGGCCCGTGCGAATTCGTCGCCGAACAACCGGCGGAAGCATTCGTCCGGATCCCGCGACAGCCCCTCGAAATTCTCGCGGTACTTGTCCCAGTACTTGCCCTTGCCGGCAAACGCCGAACGCTTCGCGCCATCGGTTTCCTGCTCGAAACGATCCGGGTTGAAATGCACCAGCAGCGATTCGAACGCGGCGCGCACGCCGGCGAGCATCGCCATCTGGTGGCAGCGGATATCGTCGAAGGCATCCTCGAACGCCGCCGTGCCCGACATGAAGGCGCCATTCGACGGTGCCATGATCTTTTGCAGCGCCTCATCCGGGTTCGGCGCGAATTTCAGTGGATTGTTCTCGGAGCGCTGGATGATCGTGACCGGCAGGCGGAACGTGTTCTTGATCTCGGCGCGCGCGCGCAGCACGTCCATGACGCCGTCGACCACGACCCGGAAGATCTGGTCCACATCCGCCGGCAGCGCCGTCGGGCCGGTCGTCTCGGCAAGCGAGACCAGCGGCGGCGCATACGGCGGATGCATCGCGGCAGCGGCCGGCGGCGGAGCCGCTGGTGCGGGTGGCGGCGGGCTGGGCGGGGACGAGAAATCACCCACTGTCAGGTCCCAGTTTTCCGGCAACGCATTCACGCTGGCCTGACGCTGCCCGGTCGTCATGGGCGGGTGGAAGAAATCCTCCGTGCTGGCCGAATGGTTCCAGCTCGAGTTGGCGTTGCCGGTGGTCGCGCCGGACAGCAGACCGGATGAAGTGTCGGTCGAGCCGAGAAAACTCAGCGGATCGAGCTCGTCGGCAGAAGCCATGCCGATCGCGCCGGGAATCAGCTCCGCGTCCAGCGCGACCGCGGTCGGCGGTGGATGGGCGGGCGCGCGCGGTGCAGGATCCAGCAGGCCGAAATCCAGCGGATCCAGCACCGCCGCTGTCGGTGCAGCCAGGGGCTGCGGGTCCGACACGCCGTGCATGGCCGGCGCGGCCGCGGCATCCTGCAGGCGCACCTCCACTTCGAAAGTGTCGATCAGCAGCCGATCACCGTCTTTCAGCGCGGAGGGATCGCCCTTGATCAGCGGCGCGTCGTTCAGCAGCATGCCGTTGGTGCTGCGGTCCTCGATGAAGTACATGCCGTTGAGGTAACGGATCATCGCGTGGACACGCGAGACGCCGGAGGCGCTGAGCACCCAGTCGCAATCCTCGGAACGGCCGATGCTGCCGCCTGCGGCCTCGAACGTCCTGCGGCTGCGGCTGCCGAATTGGGCAGCCTGGCGACCGGCAACAGCAAGGATCAGAGTCTGCGACGTCGGCACGCTTGTGTTTCCCCTGCAACTGTCAACCAATCAGGACGGCGATGAATGGATCGCCCGTGCTCGTTCCGATGAATCAGTATCCGGGTATGCGGAAACCACCACTCGCTGATCGTTCGCGAGCGGCGTGCATTGCCCTGGAGTTGGTTGAACGTGCAGATGACTCCCCCCATCCGCGCCGGAGCATCCCACTCCCTTTCGCACCTGTGATCCGGAACCCCTGTCGCCGATGACTGCCGCGCCTGGTGCTGCGCAGGTCTCGCCCATCCCGGGGCAACGGAATCTCGCGACAGATTGACTGATGAGCCAGTCCGGCGCGATCAAAACAACCGTTCGCGATCGTATCGCCCATCCGCGCAACGGGCAAGCCGACAGGAACCGGGAACGGGCGGGCTCAGGCCCCGCCCGCAGGAGTTCCACCCGCATTGAGCAAGGTCATCGCCGGCTCGATGAATCCGACGCGGCGAGCCTCGAACGTCTCGGCCACCAGCGCGGCCAGCATGTTGATCCCGGCCACCACCGCACACGCCGTCAGGTGGTCCGGTGGCGGCACCGGGGTTGCCTGCGAAGCCGGCGCCATGCTGCCACCGGACCATCCGGCAGCAGCGGCCAGCCACGCTCCGGCCGACTTGTAGCCGCCGGCGTTGGCAAATTCGAACGCTGCGCGTCGATTGCTTTCGTTCGGCTCGCGCACCCACTTCTCCGCCAGCGAGGCACCGGCCCTGTCTTCGGGATTCAGCGCCTGGTCGCGCGCGCACTGGCACAGCCACGCCACGGCGTAGCGCTTCGGCAACAGCCGGGCGATCAGCTTCAAGGCGTCCTGCACCTGACCGGCCTCGACCAGGGCCCGAACTGCAACCGGCGCCGCCATCTCCGACCGCAGCAGGGCATTGGCCTGCTCGGACAATTCCATCTGGATCGACGCCTGCACGATTCCTGACATCTGCGTCCCCTCCCGTTTAGCCGATCATGATCAGGCCGCCGGACAACTGCGCCATGCCGTCGCCCTTGAGCGTCAGCATGGGCCCCTTGACGGTGGCCATGGCACCGCCCGCCACCTCGAGCATGGCATCGGAATGCATCTTCAGCGAGGCGCCCGCGCCAATATCCATCGTGGCGCCGGCCTTGATGCCGACCTCAACCTGGCCGTCGACTTTCACGCCCATGCTGCCGCTGATCTTGATGTTGACGCCCTTGATTTCGATCGTCCCGTCGCTTTTCATGACGATGCTGGAGGCGCCGGTGACCAGTTCGATCTCGGTGCCGGCGCTGAGCTTGAATTTCTGACCGATCGTGGTCGTGCCGTTCTGGGTGACGTCGAGCTTGTCGTCGTTGCCGACGGTGGTCTTGCGGTCGTGCTTGACCTCTTCGGTCTGGTCGTTCTTGATCGTGATCGTCTCGTCGTGGTCGATCTGCACGAAGTGGTCGTTCTCCACTTCCTCGCGCATGTCCTTCTGCGCGTGCAGGAACAGCTCCTCGCTGCCCTTCTTGTCCTCGAAACGGATCTCGTTGAAATCCGCCGCGGCGCCGCCCTCGTGGCTGCGGCTCTTGATGCCGCTCTGGGTCTTGTTGTCGGGCAGCGCGTACGGCGGCATGTTGTCGGCGTTGTAGACGCTGCCGATGACCAGCGGCCGGTCCGGGTCGCCCTCAAGAAAACTGACCACCACTTCCTGGCCGACCCGCGGGATGTGCACCGCACCCCAATTCTTGCCGGCCCATGACGAAGCCACCCGGACCGGACAGGAAATGTGCGCGTTCTTCTTGTCCGGCTTGTTCCAGTGGAACGTCACCTGGATGCGCCCGTACTTGTCCACCGCGATGTCTTCGGCCTTGTCGCTGCCCGCCACCACGGCCGTCTGCAGGCCCACGATCATCGGCTTCACCGCGGTCGGCAGGGTGCGGAACGGCTGCCGGCTCCGGATCACCGAAAAGTTGCAGAAGAACAACTCGCCGTCCTGCTGCCCGGAGGTGCGCGCAGCATTCTCGATGTGCACGGTCGAGCCGGTGACCAGGTACTCCTGGTTCAGTTCAGTGCGCGGGAATTTCGTCAGCTTGAACAACGCGCCGGTCAGCAGGCCAGGGGCAGTGGTCGAACCCGAGCACTGCGACTGGGACACGTTGATCGCCTCGATGCGAACCTGCGCGTAATGCTTGCCGGCGTCGCCAGTCTCGTGGTCGCCGGGGAAATCGAACGACTCGAGGCCGGGCACCGGATGGTTGTCGTCGGCATTGCTGATTGCCTCGGCCCCCAGCAACGAGGTCTTCGGCTTCAGCGGGTCGTAGTCGGTCAGCGAATACTTGGTCGTCTGCACCGAGCGCGCCGACGAAAAATCGGTGATCGAAACTTCCAGCGCCGCGCGGCTGTCCGTCGACTGCGGCCGGTACGGAAGTTCTTCATACCCCCCGGTGGTGGCGTGCGCGCCGAGCGAATCCGCCAGCACCATGGTGTGCACACCGTTGGTGTGCTGGAAGAAATAATAGATGCCTTCCTGCTCCATCAGGCGACTGATGAAGTTGAAGTAATCCTCACGATACTGCACGCAGTATTCGCGCGGCGAATAGTTTCCGCTGAGGCTCAGCTTGACGTCGCCATAGCCGATTTCGGACAGCACGGTCTTGACGATGTCGGGCACCGACATCTTGAGGTAGATGCGGCAATCCACCTTGTGCAGCAACAGCCAGGCCTTGGGCACCAGCGTCACCGCGTACTCGGCGTAGCGCTCTTCCTTGTAACTCTCGAACCCGGTCTGGGAAATTTCCGAGACCATGCCGTTGAAGTGACGCTTGTAACCCTCCGACTCGAACGCCACCGTCATCGAACTGCCGAGCAGCGGAAGCAGTTTGACTTCGCTGTCCTTGCTGAGCAGTTTCAACTGGTAGGAAAAAAGCTTCCCCAACTGCTCACTGCCCGACAGGCTCGCAGGCAGCAATTTGTCACCGAGGTCTGACTTCAGTGTCATCCGATGCGTCATATCCGATCTCCCCCAGCGAGCCCGCGAAAGCGCTCTTGCAATCCCGTCTGTTTACCATACTCGTGCCTTGCACGGGAGGCCCCTCGAAGCGCGGTACCTGCTGTCACAGCAGCACTCCCTCCTCCTATGCCGGCAGCCCACCGCTTCCATGTCCTCGACGCGCGCTGCACGCCGTGCGATCCGGCCTCCGCCCCCATGCCTATCCGCACCCGAGCCGGCTCTTGCGTGCCAGCACCACCCAGCCGGCCACCGGCTTGCCCACTTCCTTGCGCAATGCAGACGCGGCAATGCTCACCTCCACGAAACCGGCCGCACCCAGCACGCGTTCGACGTAGCGGCGCGCATGCCGATAGCGGCCACTGGAAGACAGCTCGGAACGATCCTCGTCGGCATCCATCGCCTCCAGCGTGAAAGCCAGCCGACCGCCGGCCCGCAGTGCCGCGTGGGTCGCCGCGAGCACCTCCACCAGGTCGCCGAAGTAGACCAGCGTATCGGCGGACAGCACGACGTCCCAGGTTTCCGGATGATCCCGCAGGTACGCGGTCAGTTCGGCCGTCACGAGCTCGTCGTAGCCGCCGCGCTGGCGGGCCTTTTCGAGCATGCCATCGGATAAGTCCACACCATCCAGCCGGCGCGCATGCGGCCTGATCAGTGGACCGCACAGGCCGGTGCCGCAACCGGCGTCGAGCACATCAAGCGCGCCTTCGGCCACCCCGAGCACGCCAATCAGTGCGTCGACCAGGACCTGCGGCGCGCGATAGTCCAGGTTCTTCAGCAACTGCTCGTCGAAGCTTTCGGCGAACCGGTCGAACACCTCGCGCACGTAAGCGTCGTCCGCCCGCGGCGGCGCCGCTTCGCCGCCGCAAGCGGCGAGCATGTGCCGTGGCACGGGATTGTCCGGCTCGCGGCCAAGCCAGTCACGATAGGCCCCGACCGCTTCGTCCTGCCGGCCCAGCATGTAAAGGGTGACACCGAGCGCATCGAGAGCACGCACATTGCTGCCGTCGCAGCGGACCGCGTTCCTGAAACAGGCCACGGCGTGCTGCAGATCCCCGATCTCGTTCACATGCCTGCGCAGGTACATGCCCATCAGGTAATGGGCGAGACTGAGTCGGGGCGCCCGTTCAAGCAGCTCGGCATAGGCCTGGAATGCCTCCTGGAAACGCTGCTGCGCCTCCAGCACCAGCGCCAGATTGCTCAGCGCATCGTGATGCTGCCCATTGCACGCCAACGCCTGGCGATAGCAGGCCTCGGCCTCGGCGAGGCTGCCGGTTTCCTTGTGGATGTTTCCGAGATTGTTGTGCGCGTCAGCATGCAGCGGGGCGGCCCGCAAGGCCATCCGGATCAGCCGGATGCCTTCATCGCTGCGCCCGCGCTGATGGCACAGCACGCCGAGAAAATGCAGTGCATCGGGCTGTCCGGCCTGCATCTGCAGCACCTTGCGGTAGAGCGCCTCCGCTGCTTCCAGTTGCCCGGCCTGATGCGTCTCGACCGCCTGGCGCACTATGGCAACCACGCCATGATCGACATCCGTCGCACGACGCTTGTGCCTGGCCCGGCTGGCCGACGCCCGCCTCACCCCGGCACCCGCGGGTCATTCCTGATCGGCCTTCCAGTAGCCCTCATTGCCACCCTCCTTGCCGCCGGGATCGGTGTCACGCGAAGTCATCTCCCCATGCCCTACCGCCGGCGTGCACGCCGCCACTCAGCTGATCAGCACCGTGGGACAACCCAGCACGATGCTTCCGCCATGCGCCGTCAAATCGCCCATGCGTGCAGCAGGCATCTTGTTGATGAGCACCTTGAACGAGCCCATCGCGATGACATCGGGCGGCCCCACGCAAGTCGCCATATCGCCGACCCGCGCAGCCGGCAGGCCGCCGATCAGTACCGTAACCGCACCCGGCGGCAGGATCGGACCACCCACGTGCGGCACCACGCCCGTCACCATCGGGCAGACATGCATATCGGTAATTCGCGCTGCCGGGGGCATATGGGATCTCCTGCTGTGAATGGATCTGCAACAACGCTTCGATGGTTTGTTCAATGTCCTGCCATCAAGCAAGCTACCTCGCCGGTCACGGCACCTGCGTCCGGCACCGGAATCACCTCAGCTCAGCCCGACCTGCTTCATCGCCTTGCTCTTGATTCCCGCGAAGAAGCCCTTCTTGGTGTGCGTTCCCTTGTCGCTGCCCAGCCCTTCCAATTGCAGTCGCGAACTGCTGATGTTCTTGGTGGCGATCTTCAGCATGGGGTCCATCTGTTTCTTCTTCATCAGTTCGACCTTGTCCATCCAGCCCGGCAAACCGATGTCGGCGATGAACATGTTGGCCACCGCCGAAGTATCGGCACACGTCAACAGGTAGCAGCCAAGGATGGGGCACTCGTTGAACACCGTGAGGTTCAGCGTGCTGGGCGCCGCCAACCGCTTGTTGCCGGCGCGCATGTCCTTGATGTCCAGGCCCAACCCGTAGAGCTGCAAGCCCAGGCTGGCCAGTGAATTGGCGATACCGATACCGGCCGTGGTGGCGGTGCCGAAATCCGCGAAAAGCCCGCCGATCTTGGCGCCGGTGGCAAGCGTCTGCTGCCCCAGCTGCACCGAGTGTTTGGCGAGGTCGCGCTTGATGATGAGCTGGATCGCCTCGGCCGCCGCACTGGGGTCGCCCAGGCGAAAACCGGCCTTGTAGTCGTCGCTCTTGTACAGATGATAGCCATCCTCGGCCACGGCCTTGCCGGCCTTGACCAACTTTACGCCACTGGTCACCACGCCAAGAACCGGGGTGATCTCATGCACCAGGTTCGCCAGCACCTCGCCGGTAATCGCCGCGATCACCTCATGGATGTTGTCCACATCGGCACATTGGAC
>NZ_BAAAFK010000001.1:2586278-2609458 GCF_039523495.1 Rhodanobacter soli
TGGACAGCACCTGCTTGGCCGTGGACAGCTGGCTGCTGGTACCGAACTTCAGCCTGGTGCCGCCGAACATATTGACGACCAGTTGCTGGCGTGCGCGCGCCAACTCGCCCATGGCCTTGAACTCGCCCATGCTTAATGGTTTGGATGGCATGTCTCACGCCCCTTATTTCCAGAGCTCAGATTGAAGTTCAACGACTCTTTGCCAACTGCTTGATGAGGTTGTTCTGCGTTTTCACCAACTCTCTGACCCTGAATCCGGTGGACTCCGATTGCTCACTAATACCTGCCTTGGATGCATCGGCCATCTTCGCCACATGACCCTGCGCGAGAGCCCCTACCTTTCCGCTGCTTTCGGGCCTCACGACATGCTTGAGCTTCACTTGCTTCAACTGTGCCTCAAGTCCACTCGGACCACCGATTACCTTCGCATGTTGATCACGCAGACTGCTTACGGGGTCAGCAGCTTCGACAACATGCTGTGCCACCCCCGCAAGCAAGGGATTGATCAATGCTTCCACGGCAAACTGCGTGTTCCAAGCATCCACTTCCTCCGGTAATGCGCGGTACTGCACATACATCGTCTGCAGGTGAGTGAGCACATTCCCGCGATGGACACGGTTGGCACCCCATACTGAGTCGAACCATGTTCCGACCGGCAGTTCAACCTTGTATTTATTCCAGCTAACACGGCCCCGTGCCTCCGCGTGCTGAATTATCTGAAGAGGAAAGTACATCGTTGAGGCAATGTGCGCCGGCCTGACATCAATACCGTCAAGCCAGGGATTGGTAAGTTCGCCAGCGAGCACACCCTGAGCGCAGCGATACCATTGCTCGCCATGCCGTGCCTCGTGGTAGAGCACACTACAAAAACTGACGAAATCGGCCTGCGTCAAACCATGAACGTCAGATTTGAGGCTGTTGATGTCGAGTCGCCAATTCTGCGCGTCAAAATGGCCGTTCATGTGAGCGTCCATTTTCTTGAAGAAGAAAGCGAAATCGGGCAGAGCCGTACTTCTGGTCACAGTTCGAATGGCATCTTGAATAGCTGATCGCCGACGTGCCGGCGCCTCACGCTGCCAGTCCCGGTAAATGTCGACACAGTCTTGCGCAAAGGCAGACATGACGTCTGCTTCACTCATAGTGGGGCTGGGCATGATTGCTCCTTGGTATCAGCAGAATTCGTGGACAAGAATCTTCTTCGACATAGCCCTCAACGTGAGCCGAAAGGTGCCGCACAACGGAAAGGGATTCGGATCATTCCCCATCCGCCTCAGCCAAACGCATAGCTGAAATCGCCATCCTTCACCTGCACCTGCACCCGCGCAACCGCCTCGCCCTCCATCATCTTGGTGAGGAACGCGCGCGAGATGTCCGGCAGCATCGAGTTGGTGAGGATCGCGTCGATCATGCGCCCGCCCGATTCGGTCTCGGTGCAGCGCTCGACGACCAGCTTCACCACGTTCTCGTCGTATTCGAACGGGATCTTGTAGCGGGCCTCGACGCGCTTCTTGATGCGATTCAGTTGCAGCTTGACGATCTTGCCAAGCATCTCCGGACTGAGCGGGTAGTACGGGATCGTCACCAGCCGGCCCAGCAACGCCGGCGGGAAGATCTTCAGCAGCGGTTCGCGCAGTGCCTTGGCCATGCCCTCGTGATCGGGCATCAGGTCCGGGTCCTTGCACAGGCCGGCGATCATGTCGGTGCCGGCATTGGTGGTCAGCAGGATCAGGCAATTCTTGAAGTCGATCGAGCGGCCTTCGCCGTCTTCCATCACGCCCTTGTCGAACACCTGGAAGAAGATCTCGTGGACGTCCGGATGGGCCTTCTCCACTTCGTCCAGCAGCACCACGGAGTACGGCTTGCGGCGCACCGCTTCGGTGAGCACGCCGCCTTCGCCATAACCGATGTAGCCGGGAGGCGCGCCCTTCAGGGTGGAGACGGTATGCGCCTCCTGGAACTCGCTCATGTTGATGGTGATGATGTTCTGCTCGCCGCCGTACAACGCCTCGGCCAGTGCCAGCGCGGTCTCCGTCTTGCCCACACCGGAGGTGCCGGCGAGCATGAACACGCCGATCGGCTTGTTCGGATCGACCAGGCCGGCGCGCGAGGTCTGGATGCGCTTGGCGATCATTTCCATCGCGTGGTCCTGGCCGATGACGCGCTGGCCCATCAGCGCGGCCAGGTTCATCACGGTCTCGACCTCACTCTTGACCATGCGCCCGACCGGGATGCCGGTCCAGTCCGAGACCACCGAACCCACCGCCTGCTGGTCCACCGACGCCAGGATCAGCGGGTGCTCGCCCTGCAGCTCGGCCAGCTGCGCCTGCAACCCCTTCAGCTCTTCCAGCGCCGCGGCACGTTCGGCTCCTTCGAGCGCGGCCACGCCTTCCGCCGCCGCTTCCTTGTTGGCCGACTCCTCCAGCGAGCTGCCGGTCCCTTCGACCGGCGCGCTGGTGCCGCGCAACCTGGAACGGATGTCGAGAATCTTCTCGACCAGCTCCTTCTCGATGATCCAGTTCGCCTCCAGCGTTTCCAACCGGGCCTTCTGCGTCGCCAGCTTTTCGCTGGCCGCTTCCTCGCGTGCCGCCACCTCGACGCCGACGTTCTTCTCGCGGCCGATGATGCCCAGTTCGGTTTCCAGCGCCTGGATGCGCTTGCGGGTGTCATCCACTTCCGCGGGCACCGCATGCTGGCTGATCGCCACGCGGGCACAGGCTGTGTCGAGCAGGCTCACCGCCTTGTCCGGCAGCTGCCGCGCGGGGATGTAGCGGTGCGACAGCTTGACCGCGGCCTCCAGCGCCTCGTCGAGGATCTGCACCTTGTGGTGCTTCTCCATCACGCTGGCGACGCCGCGCATCATCAGGATCGCCTTTTCCTCGCTGGGTTCGTCGATCTGCACGGTCTGGAAGCGGCGGGTCAGCGCCGGATCTTTCTCGATGTGTTTCTTGTATTCGGCCCAGGTGGTGGCGCCGATGGTGCGCAGGTTGCCGCGCGCCAGCGCCGGCTTGAGCAGGTTCGCCGCGTCGCCGGTGCCGGCCGCGCCGCCGGCACCGACCAAGGTGTGCGCCTCGTCGATGAACAGGATGATTGGCCGGGTCGACGACTGCACCTCCTCGATCACCTGCTTCAGGCGGTTCTCGAATTCGCCCTTCATGCTGGCGCCGGCCTGCAGCAGGCCCACGTCGAGCACGCGCAGTTGCACGTCCTTCAGCGGCGGCGGCACGTCGCCGATGGCGATGCGCATGGCGAAGCCCTCGATCACCGCGGTCTTGCCCACGCCGGCTTCGCCGACCAGCATCGGGTTGTTCTGGCGCCGGCGCATGAGGATGTCGACCAGCTGGCGGATCTCGTCGTCGCGACCGACGATCGGGTCCATCTTGCCGCTGCGCGCCTGCTCGGTGAGGTCGATGGTGAACTGCGCCAGCGCCTCCTGCTTGCCCATCTGCGCCGGCGACATCGCGCCGCTGGCCTCGCCCGGCACGCTGCCGCCGCCCATGCGGAAACCGTCGTTCGCATGCTGCCCGTCTTCCGGCGAACCGGCGACGACCTCGGCGAATTTCTCCAGCAGCGCCTCGGGCTTGATCTTGTCGAATTCGGCCGAGATGTGCAGCAACGCATTGCGCAGGTTGCGCGTACGCATGCAGCCGACGAGCAGGTAGCCGGTGCGCACTTGCCCCTCGCCGAACATCAGGGTGGCGAACACCCAGCCGCGCTCGACCGCTTCCTCGACGTCGCTGGAAAGATCGGAGATCGACGAGGAACCGCGCGGCAGCCGGTCCAGCGCATCGGTGATGTCGCGCGCCAGGTTCGACGGGTTCAGGTTGAACTGCTTGACGATGCGATGCAGGTCGGAGTCCTGCAGCTGCAAGATCTGGTGGATCCAGTGGACCAGCTCCACGTACGGATTGCCGCGCAGCTTACAGAATACGGTAGCGCTTTCGATGCCCCGGAAAGCCAGCTTGTTGAGCTTTCCAAACAGGGCGCCGCGACTGATCTCGGCCATGGTCTTCAATCCTTATGCAGTAGTTGTCGATCCAGCTGTCTTTTGTTGCAAAGTCATTCCAGAGCCCGGGGTCGCCCGCCCCGCTGCCGCACTCCTAACCGGCCGGCTTCAGCACCACGTCGTCGGCATCGCCGTCGCGCTGCGGCTGGCCCATCCATGTGCTCAGACCCATGCGGCCGCTCTGGCCCAGGCGGGTCGTGGGTACATCGGATTTTTTCAGCACCAGTTGCACGTCCCAGGCCTTCTCCTCGCCCACATAGGTCTTGACGGCGGCGACCAGCTGCTTGAGCGCTTCGCCACCGGGCAGGAAATTGTTGAACTCGGCCCGGCTCAGCGGCCCCAGCCGCAGGCGGAAACGCTGCTGGCTGCCCCAGACGTACTCGCCGGCAACCGCCGTAAGCCCCAGTGCCGCCACCTCGCCCGATCCACCGAGCCGCAGATGGGCGGATGACGGCAGCCGCATCCACTCGGCCACGAATTCGACGATGCCCACCGGAATGCGGAAGAATCGTTCGAGCAGCCCGCGCAATCCCTCGGCATTGCGGGTCTGCTGCAGCAGGCGGCCGGCAAAGAAACGCTTGAACTGGTCGGGCAGCGCATCGCGGCCGTCGAGGCCCGGCGTGGCCAGACCCACCAGCGCGCCCATGTACAGGCGGAAATGGTCCTCGGCTGGGCGGTCCAGCTCCACGGTCGGCTGCGAGTCGGCCCAGGCCCGGTAGAACAGGCTCATCATGCGATGATGAAAGATATTCGCGAACGCGGTGAAGGTGGTGTCCTTCGCGTTCAGTTCGCGATCCATCGCGTACTCGGTAAGGTGCAGCGGCAGCGGCGCATTCGGGCCGAACAGGCCGAAGAACAGGCCATGCAGGCGCGCCGGCTTGCCGGCACCGCCGGGCTGGTAGCGGTCGACCGTTTTCGGGGCGAACGCCAGCGACGGCGTCTGGCACAGCCGCACGAAATCGTCCGCGGCCTTGGCCGAATGGCCCAGCCGCGGACGTTCGGAATACGCGCACTCCAGCCGACGGGCCGCTTCGAAGAACTCGAAGGCCTCGGGGTGGTCGCGCAGCGCGATCTCCAGCGCTACAGCGTCTGCCGTGTTCCCAGCCTGGCGGGCCATCGGGCAACCTCGTTGCGTTCCAGCGTGCGCAGAACGGTTTCGGTGAAGGAGTTGATGGATACGTAACGCGCAAAGAACTGCTGCATCACCGCGCCAAGCAGGAAGGCGCCGGTGCCTTCGAATGCGCCGTCGTCGCAGGTCAGGGTGATTTCCAGGCCGCGGCCGAAGGTGATTGGGCCGGGTACCGGGACGCGCCGCACGATGGGCTGCGAACTGACCGCCTTGACGCCTTCGACCTGGCGCAACGCGCTGGAGTCGAACTCGTCGCAGTACAAGGTCAGCATCTCGCGCAACGCCGCGGCGCCTTCGCCCGCGTTGTTTTCCAGCAGCGACACGTAGTTCAGCTGCAGGTGACTGAGCAGCCGCCACGCAGTCTCGCCGGTGGCCACCGACGCACGCGGCTTGGTCGGCCCGGCGACGCAGCGGATCGACTCCACCGGTGCGCCGGTTTCCAGGGTGAAATCGGTTTTCGACTTGCCCACCGGCATCTGCAGCGGCAGGTCGCGATTGGTGCACATCAGCATCATGCCGATCTGGCGCAGCTGGGTGGAGTAAGGCGCCTCACTGGAGTCGACCAGGGAGATGAACATCTCGTTGCCGATATAGCTGGAGCGCGCGCCTTGCCGCTTCTGCCGCGACGAGATCAGGCGCGGCTCGCGGCGAATCGTGTAGTAGGCCGAATGCTGGCTGTGCCAGGTACGCTCGTCACAGCCGTAGAACGGCAGGAAGCGCTGTTCCGGTTCCTGCTTGTCGCCGAAGCCCTCGACGCTGCCGATGCTGTGCACCTCGAAATCCATCGGCCGGGTGCGGTCGGCGAGGATGTGGTATTCCGTCTTGCCCTGCTGCAGGTGGATGCGGTCGGCACGGCGCGGAAACAGGTTGATCGCCGGCGTGCAGAACAGCCGAAAATTGTTCACGTCGACTGCGTTGTGCAGGCTGGCCACGCTGCGGTCGAACAGCACCACGATCTCGAACTCGTTGCCCTTTGAACGTGCCAGCACGGATTTCAGGCCACTGAATTCGGCAAACAGGAAGCGCTCGGGGCAGGCGAAGTATTCCTGCAGCAGCCGGTAGCCGCTGAACGAACGTCCGCTATAAGGAATCAGCGCCTCGTTCTCCTCGAAGCCCTTGCGACGGATGCTCGAAGCATCGAAATGCCGGCTGATCTCGCCGCTGGCACCTTGCGTGCGCACGATGAAACCGGTGGCGTTGCCCAGCAGTTGCTCGTACAGGCGCTTGGGAAGCTCGTCCGCACCGGCAATGAACACGGGGAGGTCGTCCAGCGCCAGCATGTTCGCCTGCGCGCCGGCGGTCACCCGGAACTTCAACCGCAGGCCAGCACGCACCGACTTGCCCGCCGGCAAGGTCACGCCTGCGGCCGCTATCGCAGCGGGTGTCTCCAGGTACTTCGCGTCGATGAGCTCCAGCGGCCACAGCGTGACGTCGTGGGCCGTGCGGTATTCGCAGGCCGTGCGGTCGTCCTTGCCGATCAGGCTGCGCAATGCCGTATGGCGCTCCACGACGTGACCGGCCAGCAGACCGCTTTCCTTCAGGTCCGGCTGCATCTGCACCACCGCCATCGAAGGCACCGGCGCGAGGTAATGGGGGTAGATCATCTCCAGCAGGTGCTGGGTAAACACCGGGAACTGCGCATCCAGCTTGAGCTGCACGCGGGCCGCGAGGAAGGCGAACCCTTCCAGCAGCCGCTCCACGTAGGGATCGGCACACTCGAAGCCTTCCAGCCCGAGTCGCCCGGCAATCTTCGGGTACTCGCGCGCGAACTCGCCGCCCATCTCGCGGACGTGTTGCAGCTCCCGGTTGTAATAGCGCAGCAGGCGTGGGTCCATGGATGATCAGCCGAAGCCCTCCGAAACCTTGAAACTGCCGGTATCCAGGTCGACCTCGGTCTTCAGATAGAGATTCAGCGGAATCGGCTGGGCCCACATTTCCGACTCGATGTTGAACATCAGCGCCTGCCGATCCATCCGCGCGGATTTCGCGATTGCCGTGACCCGCAGCGTATTGGCGGTAAGTCGCGGCTCAAAGGCGAGAATGGCATCCCTGACCTGTCGCTGCAGGATGTCCGAATTGATACCCGACAAGGCCACCCCGGTGAGGTCGGGAATGCCGAAATTGAGTACCGAGCAGGAGACTTCCGGGTAATCGCCCAGATCGGCGTCCACGCTCAGATTCACGCAATTCAACAGCCACGAAATGTCGCGCGTGACACAGTCGCGCAGACGCGTCGCCGAGATCACGCGCTTCTCGCGACTCTCCTCGAGCTTGCCCGGCTCGTCGTCGGTGAGTCGATCGAGCAGCGAAGGCTGAAGTCTTTCCTGGGTGGTCAATTCAGCCATGGCACGCTCACGCTCCGGTCAGTGGGTGTCGAAGGTGATCAGCCGGGTATCGAGCAACGCGTAGTCGTCCGCGTCGGTCGCCAGCATCCGTTGGCCAAGGCCCACCTGAAGATCCGCCCCGGCGTCGACCCATTCCGTCTTGCGCGCCAGTACGAGGTCGTTGTCGTCGGCCCGCTCGGAGCCGGGGTAGCGCCCGGGAATGAACCCGATCGCCTTGCCGCCGTTGGTCCACGTCACTTCCGCGGGCACCCAGATCTTGTCGCGCAGATCGGTCGGCGCCTCGAATTTCAGTTCCCGCAGACGTGAGAACGGTACCCAGGAGTAGCCGCCGTTGACGACGATTTCCAGACACGGACCCAGCCGGGGGTCGGCATCCGCGATCCATCCGAACGGCGTGCCGTCGATGCTTCCACTCACGGCGGGAGCCTGCTCGAAGGCCTGCCCGCGCAGATCGGCGGCCTGCTCGTGGCGCCCCTCCGCGGTCAGCTTGAGCGCCTGCAGCAGCAGCGCCAACCATTGCTCCGGTTCGCCGATGACCACCGGCAGGCGCTTCCCCGCAAAGACGTCGGCGCGTACCTGCTCACCTTTCAACGCCTCGGTATAGGCACCGACCAGCATGGCATTGAGAGGCTCCAGTTCGCCGCTGACGTTCAACTGGTTCTGTGCCCGCTCCCACTGTCCAAGCAGAGCCAGCAACTGGAACAAAAAAACCCGACGCTTGGCATCCGCCGGGTTGCTGCGCACTTCAGCTGCAAGCAGCTGCAGCGCCTCGTCTGGTCGGCCTTCTTTGAGTTTGCTCTCGGGTGTCATTTCATCTCTCGGGGGCCAGCCATGGGTCATGTCGTCGACATGCCCCGTACGGGAATACCTGGAGGCGACCTCTGGACAAGCAGTCAGACACGCAACGTCACGCCGGGTCGAACCCGTGCGTGATGTTCGACGCAGAATCCACCTGCGCAGAGATCCCCTGAAAACCAGGCCTCAATCGGATACGGCGAAGGGCCGGATCAGCTGGCCTTGACTTCCTCGACGCTGTAGCCAACGGTGCCCGCCGAAGCCACGGCACCCTTGTCGTCCTGCTTGAAGTATTCGATGTCGAATTTCGCGAAGCTGAGCGACACGTTCTCGGTGAGCATGTCTTCGCCGCCGGAGCCGCCCGTGGAATAGCTCGTGACCATCGCGCTGGTGAGCTTGATGGTGAAGTAGTCTTCCTGCTTGCCGCCGGCCTTCGAAATGAACAGGGTGACGGTGGTGATATGCGCACCGGTCACGAGTGCCTTGATGAAGGCCGTGGAGCTCTTGTCGATGTACTTGGTGAAGCTGATGTCCTGCACATTGGCCTTGCCCGCGCCGCCGCCGGTGCCGTGGCCGAACGAACCGCTCTGCGACAGGCCCCATGACCAGGCCAGAAGCTGGATCTGATCCTTGTGCTTTTCATGCTTGGACTCGCCAGTGAAGGTGACGCTGCCGCCTTCCAGTTTCAGGTGCATGTCTAATGCCATGAGAATTCTCCTTGTCTGTTGGGATCAGTTGAGCCGGACGGCCCGCATGTCTCGCGGACCTGCCAGGCAATAACGGGTGTTGCAACCTACTTTGAAACCAAGAGCATCCGTCAGACCGGGTCAGCTCTTGGCAGCCGACGGCAAACGAGACACGAGCCTCAAGGAAACGGTCAAACCCTCCAGCTGATAATGCGGCTTGAGGAAAAATTTCGACGTGTAATACCCCGGTGCTCCTTCCACCTCTTCCACCACCACTTCCGCCGCGGACAGCGGCTTGCGTGCCTTGGTCTCCTCGCTGGAGTTGGCCGGGTCGCCGTCGACGTACTGATTGATCCACGACGCCAGCCAGCGCTCCATCGCATCACGGTCCTTGAACGAACCGATCTTGTCGCGCACGATGCACTTCAGGTAATGCGCGAAACGGCAGCACGCAAACATGTACGGCAGGCGCGCACCGAGCGCCGCGTTGGCGGTGGCATCCGGATCGTCGTACTCCTCCGGCTTGGCCAGCGACTGCGCGCTGATGAAGGCCGCCATGTCCGAGTTCTTGCGATGCACCAGCGGCATCATGCCCATCTTGTCCAGCTCGGCCGAGCGCCGGTCGGTGATCGCGATCTCGGTGGGGCACTTCATGTCCACGCCGCCATCGTCGGTGGGGAAGGTGTGCGCCGGCAGGCCTTCCACCGCACCACCGGACTCGATGCCGCGAATCCGTGAGCACCAGCCGTACATCTTGAACGAGCGGTTGATGTTCACCGCCATCGCGTAAGCGGCGTTCTGCCAGGTGTACTTAGACGAATCCGCACCGGCGGTGTCTTCCTCGAAGTTGAACTCCTCCACCGGATCCGTCGCTGCCCCGTAAGGCAGTCGGGCCAGCGTGCGCGGCATGGTCAGGCCGATGTACTTGGCATCGTCCGATTCGCGCAGCGAACGCCAGGCGGCGTAATCCGGCGTGGAGAACACCTTGGCTAGGTCGCGCGGATTGGCCAGCTCGTTCCAGCTGTCCATGCCCATCAGGGTGGAGCCCGCCGCTGAAATGAACGGTGCATGCGCGGCCGCCGCGACCTGCGCGATGCCGGTAAGCAGCTCGACATCGGGCGGGCTGTGATCGAAGTAGTAGTCGCCGACCAGGCAGCCATAGGGCTCGCCGCCCAGCTGACCGTATTCCTCTTCGTACAGCTTCTTGAAGATCGGGCTCTGGTCCCAGGCCGTGCCCTTGTAGCGCTTCAGGGTCTTGGCTAGCTCCTTCTTGGAGATGTTCATCACGCGGATCTTCAGCTGCTGATCCGTCTCGGTGTTGTTGACCAGGTGATGCAGGCCGCGCCATGCGCTTTCCAGCTTCTGGAAGTCGGCGTGGTGCATGATCAGGTTGATCTGCTCACTGAGCTTGCGATCGATCTCAGCGATGTAGGCGTTGATGGTCTGCGCGACGTCGTCGGAAACGATGTCGGACTTGCTCAGCACCTGCTCGGCCAGTGTGCGGACCGCCGATTCCACCTCTTCCTTTGCACGGTCGCTCTTGGGCTTGAATTCCTTGTTCAGCAGTGCGGCGAAATCGCCGGCATCCAGAGTCTGTACGGCACCGCCCTGTTCGGCGAGTTTTTCGGTTGCCATGCTCGCTTACTCCCCGTCTTTGTTGTTGTCGGCCGGCTTGGGCGCCGATACCAGGGACTGCAACAGTGCCGGATCCTTCAGCGCCTGCGCGATCAGGTTCTCGGCGCCGGCCTTGCCGTCCATGTAGGTGTCGAGATTGGCGAGCTGGGTACGTGCCTCGAGCAGCTTGGCCACCGCCCCCACCTTTCTGGCGACCGCAGTCGGCGAAAAGTCGTCCATGCTTTCAAACGTGATGTCCACGGCGAGATTGCCCTCACCCGTCAGGGTGTTCGGCACCGCGAAGGTGACCCTGGGCTTCATCGACTGCAGGCGGCTGTCGAAATTGTCGGCGTCGATCTCGAGCGCCTTGCGCTCCTCAACCGACGGCAGCTCACCGGCATTGGCGCCGGAGAGGTCCGACATCACGCCCATCACGAAAGGCACCTGGACCTTTTTCTGTGCGCCATAAACCTCGACGTCGTATTCGATCTGCACGCGTGGTGCACGGTTGCGTGCGATGAATTTCTGACTGCTTTGCTTGGCCATGCGATGTCTCCCAGTAAATGCTCTTCCGATGTTGAATGGAGCGATCAATTCGGCGCGGCGTGAAGCTGGCTTGCCGCGGGAAAGCGGGGCGTCGGTGTAGCGGTGTCAGGGCGGCGCAGTCACCTGCGGCGCCGGATTGCCGTCGATCTGCTGTCGATGCCTGTAGCGACGCCGGCTTCGCCGGGGCTACCGCATGTCACGACTCGCGTGAACCTGCGAAATCTCCGGCAACACTCAGTTGGTCCGGTCAGGCATTGACCGATATGCGTGTTCTTGAATGCCGCGATCGGTGCGATCTGGCCCAGCCAAGCCCGGCGTATGCCAGGCGGCTCGCGCGCCACGGATCAACTCCATGGTCGCCAGATGGGTGCGTTCGCGAGCGTGATCGTCCCCCTTCATTCCATGTGCTGGACAGGCATGCAGGGCATCCACACTTGCCCTGCCCGGATTCCTTTAACCACTCCGCCATCAGGTTCATCCCCACGACCTGACGAACACACACGACTTCCTGGCGGCGAAGTGTCTGCTGCCCTCCATCCGACCTGCCGTCACCGAAATACTGCCTGTTGCCAGCGCAGTCTCTGTGAAAGATGGAAGCCCCCGACTCTAATGCAACGAAGCGCTTTGCCCCCGCTCCGCTTGAATCCTCAACCAGACTGATCCATTTATTAACGTACAGCGGCCGACGCCTGTCTGCAAGCTGAATTTCAATTTGCCGGCGCGGCCGAGGACAGAATCATGCGTAACCGCTGGGAAAGCCGCAACTGCTGCTGCCGCACGACAAGAATGCATCGGTGAGGCGGGATAACTGCCTGGACGATTGCTGCGGCGACAGTAGACGATTTCACAACCTGGCCTGCCGGAAATGACGGCGTCGGCCCACAAAAAAGCCGCCCACGAGGGGCGGCTTTTCAGGTTTGCTGCGTACGGCCGCGATGGCAAGAATGCCGGCGCCACCGTCATAAGGTGGTGGGCGGTACAAGGATCGAACTTGTGACCCCTACCATGTCAAGGTAGTGCTCTACCGCTGAGCTAACCGCCCGTATCGCGCATACCAGCTACGCGAGCCGCGCAGTATACGGGAGCTGCCGGCGCTCGACAATATCCCGCCAGCGAACGGGTTGCCGGCTCAGCGCAGGGCCTGCTCGCGCAGCTGGTGGATCTGGTCGCGCAACCGGGCGGCGTCCTCGAATTCCAGGTTCTGTGCGTGCCTGTACATCTGGGCTTCCAGCTTCTTCAGCATGCCTGCGACCTGCGGCGCGCTGAGCGCGGCGTAGTCGGCGGCCTGTTCGGCCACGGCGACGCGGCCGCGCGCGGACGACTTGCCGCCGCGGCGATTGCCGGCCTCGCTGCGCGCACCCTCCATGATGTCGGCGATACGCCGCACGATGGTGGTCGGGGTGATGCCCTGCTGCAGATTCCACGCGACCTGCTTTTCGCGGCGGCGGGCAGTCTCGTCCATCGCTGCCTGCATCGAGCGGGTGACGTTGTCCCCGTACAGGATCGCCTTGCCGCGCACGTTGCGGGCGGCGCGGCCGATGGTCTGGATCAGCGAGCCGGTGGAACGCAGGAAACCTTCCTTGTCCGCGTCGAGGATCGCCACCAGCGATACCTCGGGCATGTCCAGACCCTCGCGTAGCAGGTTGATGCCGACCAGCACGTCGAACTCGCCCAGGCGCAGGTCGCGGATGATCTCGCTGCGCTCGACCGTCTCGATGTCCGAGTGCAGGTAACGCACCTTCACGTCGTGCTCGGCGAGGTATTCGGTGAGGTTCTCGGCCATGCGCTTGGTCAGCGTGGTGACCAGCACGCGGTCGCCGATCGCCACACGCTTGTGCACCTCGCTGAGCAGGTCGTCGACTTGGGTGCGTACCGGGCGCACCTCCACTTCCGGGTCGACCAGGCCGGTCGGGCGCACCACCAGTTCGGTCACCGCGTCGCCGGACTTGTCCAGCTCGTACGCGCGCGGTGTGGCCGAGACGTAGATCGCACGCGGCACGCGCTCCTCCCACTCCTCGAAGCGCAGCGGCCGGTTGTCCATCGCCGAGGGCAGGCGGAAACCGAACTCGACCAGGGTTTCCTTGCGCGAGCGGTCGCCCTTGTACATCGCGCCGAGCTGCGGCACGGTGACGTGCGACTCGTCGACCACCAGCAGCCCATCGGCCGGCAGATAGTCGAACAGCGTGGGCGGCGGCTCGCCCGGCGCGCGCCGGGTCAGGTGGCGCGAGTAGTTCTCGATGCCCTGGCAGTAGCCCACCTCGGCCATCATCTCCAGGTCGAAGCGGGTGCGCTGGTCCAGCCGCTGCGCCTCGACCAGCTTGTTCTCGCGATACAGCAGCTCCAGCCGTTCCTTCAGCTCGACCTTGATCGTCTCGACCGCGTTCAGCACGCTCTCGCGCGTGCTGGCGTAGTGCGTGCGCGGGTAGACCGTATAGCGCTGCACCTTGCGGATCGTCTCGCCGGTGAGCGGGTCGAACAGCGCCATGTTCTCCACCTCGCCGTCGAACAGCTCGATGCGCAACGCCTCGGTCTCCGACTCGGCCGGGAACACGTCGATGATCTCGCCGCGCACGCGGTAGGTGCCGCGGCGCAGCTCCATCTCGTTGCGGGTGTATTGCAGCTCGGTCAGCTGGTGGATCAGCTTGCGCTGGTCGATCCGCTCGCCCTTGGCCAGGATCAGCCGCAGTGAAAGGTAGTCCTCCGGATTGCCCAGGCCGTAGATCGCCGACACCGTGGCCACGATGATCGAGTCGCGGCGCGACAGCAGCGCCTTGGTCGCCGACAACCGCATCTGCTCGATGTGCTCGTTGATCGAGGCGTCCTTCTCGATGAAGGTGTCCGACGCCACCACGTAGGCTTCCGGCTGGTAGTAGTCGTAGTAGCTGACGAAGTATTCCACCGCGTTGTGCGGGAAGAACTCCTTGAATTCGCCATACAGCTGCGCGGCCAGCGTCTTGTTCGGCGCCATCACGATGGTCGGGCGCTGGATGCGCTCGATCACGTTGGCGATGGTGTAAGTCTTGCCCGAGCCGGTCACGCCGAGCAGGGTCTGCGTGGCCAGGCCGGCCTCGAACCCCTCGGCCAGGCGTTCGATCGCCTGCGGCTGGTCGCCGGCGGGCTGGTAGGGGGCGACGAGTTGGAAGCGGTCAGTCATCGGCTACAGATGTGGGTGCGACAGGTCATTTTAAATCGCCCCTGCTGACAGGACGCGTCAGCAGGAACCGACATCCGGGTGGCGGTCGGACTGCTGGCCGGGCGACGGCAACGCCCTAGCATGAACCTTCCGGACCACGCAGGAAGCGACACCGTGACGGTTTCAAGGAATCCCGGGCCATTGCGCCGGCAGCATGGCATGACCCTGATCGAGCAGATCATGGTGCTCGCCATCATTGCGGTACTCATGGGCATCGCCGCCCCGCCCCTGCGGCAGTTGTTGAGTCGCAACGAACTGCGGGTCGCCCAGACCGATTTCATCGCAGCCCTGCAACATGCCCGCGCGGCTGCCGTCACGGGCGGCAGGCGCACGCTGTTCTGCCCTACCCGGGATGGCAGCAGCTGCAATGACTCGACACGATGGGAAAGCGGCTGGCTGCTCGGTCGCGACAGCAATCACGATGACCAGCCCGACGATGGTCCGCTGCACGTCGGCCAGGGCTACGCGGGAAAAGTGGCCATCTACAGCAGCGGCGGCCGGCACGTCGTGCGTTTCCATCCCGACGGCAGCGCCAGTGGCAGCAACATCACCCTGCTGTTCTGCCAGCCGTCCAGCGCGAGCGATGCGCTCGTCGTCGTGGTCTCCAACGCCGGCCGTATCCGCGGCGCCCCTGCCAACTCCGCCCAGGCCGCCACCTGCACCCAGCTGAAATGATTCGCTGCGGCGACATCGACGCGTCGGCATGACCTCCACTTGACCCCGATCAATACCCGGGCATACCGGCACGTACATGCTCTGCGTCAATCCCCCGAGGAGGCGTGGCATGGGCAGACTGAGCGGCAAAGTGGCATTGGTGACCGGCGGTGCCGTGGGTATCGGCGCCGCCTGCGTGCGCCGCATGCGCGAAGCCGGCGCGCGGGTGGCCATCGCCGACCTGCACGACGAGCCGGGACAGCAGCTGGCCGCGGAGTTCGGCGACGACGCACGCTACTTCCACGCTGACGTCGCGGTGGAAGCCGACGTGGCGGCAGCGATCGCCGCCACCGTGGCCACATTCGGACGTCTGGACGTCCTCGTCAACAACGCCGGCATCGCCGGGCCGAACAAGCCGACCCATGAACTCACCGAGGCCGAATGGGATCGGGTGCAGGCCGTCAACGTGAAAGGCGTGTTCTTCTGCACCAAGCACGCGATTGCGCCGCTGCGCGCGGCCGGTGGTGGCAGCATCATCAACGTGTCGTCGATCTACGGCCTGGTCGGCGCGCCCGACGTGCCGCCGTACCACGCATCCAAGGGTGCGGTTCGCCTGATGAGCAAGACCGATGCACTGCTGTACGCGGCCGATCGCATCCGGGTCAACTCGATCCATCCCGGCTTCATCTGGACGCCAATGGTGGAGCAGCACATCGCGTCCATGGGCGGTGACCCTGAACAGCACCGCCGCGAAGTCGGAGCGCTGCATCCGCTGGGTCACATGGGCGACCCGGACGACATCGCGTGGGGCGTGGTCTATCTCGCCTCCGACGAGTCGAAGTTCGTGACTGGCAGCGAGCTGGTCATCGATGGCGGCTATACCTGCCGCTGATTATCGAGAAGAAAGTGAGGAGTTCACCATGTTCAAGCACATCCTGCTGCCCACCGACGGTTCCGAACTGTCCCTGCGCGCGGTCGACACCGGCATCGAGCTGGCCGCCAAGCTGGGATCCCGCGTGTACGCGTTCCATGTGATCGCACCGTTCCCTGCCTCCACCTATTTCGCCGAGTTCGTCCAGGCCAACGAGCCCGCATACACCCAGGAAGCCAATGCCAACGCCGAACGCTACCTGGCCGACGTGCGTCGGCGTGCGGAGGCCGCCGGCGTCTCTTGCGAAAGCAGCTCCGAGGTCGATGCGCGACCCTACTCCGCCATCGTCGACGCTGCCCGCAAGCACCAGTGCGACCTGATCGTGATGGCCTCGCACGGCTGGCGCGGCTTCGACCGGCTGCTGCTGGGCAGCGAGACGCACAAGGTGATCCTCAACGGCGACGTGCCGGTGCTGGTTTGCCGTTGAGCGACATGCTCGGCGCGAGTGGCAGCCGGACTGATGCATGAGCGAAGCAAGGCCACCGCAACCGGCCAGCCGCCCCGGGCTTGATCCGGCCGAGGCCGCGCGCCGACTGGCCGAACATGGCCCGAACCTGCTGCCGGGCAGCACGCCCAAGAGCCTGTTCGCGATCGTCCGCGGCGTGCTCACCGAGCCGATGTTCCTGATGCTGCTGGTCGCCGGCGGCCTGTACCTGGCACTGGGCGACCGCGCCGAAGCGGCGTTCCTGCTGTCAGCCGTGTTCGTGGTCATCGGCATCACGCTGATGCAGGAACGCAAGACCCAGCGTGCGCTGGAATCGTTGCGCGAGCTGTCCGCCCCGCGCGCGCTGGTGATCCGCGGCGGCCAGGAAATCCGCGTACCCGGGCGCGAGGTGGTGGTCGGCGACCTGCTGGTGTTGCATGAAGGCGATCGCGTCGCCGCCGATGCGCACCTGCTGGACGGCCACCTGGATGTCAACGAGTCGCTGCTGACCGGCGAGGCGGTGCCGGTCACCAAGCTGCCGGGCAACGACGCCGGCGAGCTGTTCGCCAGCACGGTGGTGACCAAGGGCGTCGGTACCGCCGAGGTCCACGCGGTCGCCGAATTCACCGCCGTCGGCCGGATCGGCCAGGCGCTCTCGTCCACCGTCGAACCGGTATCCAAATTGCAGCAGGCCTCGCGCCGGCTGATCCGCAACCTCGCCACCGGCGGACTGCTGCTGGCCACGGCGTATGCACTGCTCGGCTGGCTGTGGGACGGGCACGGCCTGCTGCAGAGCGTACTGGCCGGCATCGCGCTGACCATGGCAATCCTGCCAGAAGAAATTCCGGTGATCCTCACCGTGTTCCTCGCGCTGGGCGCGTGGCGGATCTCCAGGCACAAGGTGTTGACCCGGCGCGTGCCGGCGGTGGAGGCGCTCGGCGCGATCTCGGTGCTGGCGGTCGACAAGACCGGCACGCTGACGCAGAACCGCATGCAGGTCGCCGAGCTGCGCCTGGTCGACGACAGCTCGCACGACGAGGATGCGACCGAGCTGCCCGAACCGTTCCACGAGCTGGTCGAGTTCGCCATGCTGGCAACGCCACTGGATCCGTTCGACCCGATGGAGAAGGCGATCCAGCAGTTCGGATTGCACTGGCTCACTGACACCGAACATGTGCACGCCGCATGGTCGCCCGAGTTCGAGTACGGCCTGTCGCCGGACATCCTGGCCATGACTCGCGTGTTCCGCGGCGATGCGCGCGCGCAGCACCTGCTGGCCACCAAGGGCGCACCTGAGGCAGTGATCGACCTGTGCCATCTGCCCGCCGCCGACGCTGCGGCCATCCTGCGCCAGGTAGAGGCCATGGCCGAACGCGGCCTGCGCGTGCTCGGCGTGGCCCGCGGCGAGTGGCATGGCGCGGCGCGGCCGCGCAGCCAGCACGACTTCGATTTCCGCTTCCTCGGCCTGGTCGGCTTCGTCGATCCGCCGCGCCCGGAGGTACCTGCGGCCATCGCCGAATGCCGCACCGCCGGCGTGCGCATCATCATGATGACCGGCGACCACCCGGCCACCGCACGCGCGATCGCTCGTCAGGTCGGCCTGAGCGAGCGTGCCGAGGTGATCACCGGCGCGGAAATGGCGACCCTGGACGACGCTGCGCTGCACGAGCGCCTGCGCCACTTCGACTTGTGCGCGCGGCTCAAGCCCGAGCAGAAGCTGCGCTTGGTGCAACTGCTGCGCGACAACGGCGAGGTGGTGGCGATGACCGGCGACGGCGTCAACGACGCACCCGCGCTGAAGGCCGCCGACGTCGGCATCGCGATGGGCGAGCGTGGCACCGACGTGGCGCGCGAGGCGGCCGCGCTGGTGCTGCTGGACGACAGCTTCGCCAGCATCGTCAGCGCGATCCGCCAGGGCCGGCGCATCTACGACAACATCACCAAGGCCACCCGCTTCGTGTTCGCCGTGCACATGCCGATCATCGCGCTGGCACTGGTGCCGACCCTGCTGCACTGGCCGGTGCTGCTGATGCCGGTGCACATCGTGCTGCTGGAACTGCTGATCGACCCGGCCTGCTCGGTGGTGTACGAAGCGGAGCCTGCTGCCGACGACATCATGCGGCGGCCGCCGCGCGCACCGTCGGACTCCCCGTTCGCCGTTGCCAACCTGCGCTACGCGGTGATCCAGGGACTCGGCTTCGCCGGCATCCTGCTATTCGGTTACGGCCTGCTGCTCGGCCAGAACGTCGACGCTGCACAAAGCCGCGGCGCGGTGTTCATCGCCTTGGTGCTCGGCCTGTTCCTGCTGACCCTGGCCAACCGCGACCTGTCCCACCCCGCACTGGCCCGCACTCCAGAGAAAAACCCTTGGCTGCCACGGATGTTCGGCGGCGTGGCGCTGATGCTGGCGGCCGTGGTCAGCGTGCCGTTCCTTCGCGGCGTGATGGGGCTGGCCGTGCCGGGCACGGCCCCACTGCTCGCCGCCGCCGGCATGCTGACCGCTGCCATTGCGTGGCTGGAACTGCTACGCCACACGGCCCGCGGCAGCCTGCGCGGCGCAGCGGCGCACTGAGACGGCCGCGCACGCCGACGTGCCGCACACGGTGGCAGCGGTCGCGCCAGTCGCGCAACGGGTCCACCTCCCTGGCCACGACTCAACCCGACCGACGCAGTACGCCGCAAGGCGGCTCCGGCCGCTCAGACGTAGTCGGGTGCATGCGGCGCGAGGGTCGCGACGCGCGGAAGGCTCAGGCTGACCCGCGCGCCGCCCAATGCGGAACGGCCGAACGCCAGTTCACCATGATGCAGGCTGGCGATCGCCTGCGCGATCGACAGGCCCAGGCCGCTGCCCTCACCCACGCTGCCTTCGGGGCGGTGGAAGCGTTCGCCCAACCGCGCGGCATCGGTGGACGCGAAGCCGGCACCGTCGTCATCCATATCGAGGGTGACCCGGTCGGCATGGCCGCCGACGCGCACGTTGACTTGGCCATGCTCGGGCACGTGGCGCAAGGCATTGTCCAGCAGGTTCTGCACCAGGATGCCGAGCATGCCGCGACTGCCCAGCACGAAGTCGTTGCCCTCGTGGTCCAGCGACAGCTCGATCGAGCGCGCCGCCGCGCGCTCGCTGGCGTCGCGCAGAGCGGCTTCGGCCACGCTCGCCAGGCGCAACGGGCCGGCATCGTCCAGTTCGGTCAGCTTCTCGACCCGCGCCAGCATCAGCAGCTGGGTCACCAGCCGCTGCATGCGGTCGAGCGCATCCTGTGCGCGCTGCAGGTGCAGCGCTCGAGTGGCCGCGTCGTCGCTGCAACCGGCGAGGTCCAGTTCCAGCCGCAGCGCCGCCAGCGGATGGCGCAGCTCGTGGGCGGCGTCCGCGGTGAAGCGGCGCTCATGCTCCAGACTGAGCTTGAGGCGATCGACCAGCTGATCGATCGCCTTGGTGAACGGCGCCAGCTCGACCGGCACGCGTTCGTCGGTGAGCGAGGCCGTCATCGGGCTGGTTCCGGCGGACAGGCTGCGGGTCAGCTTGCGCAGCGGTTTCAGCCCGCTGCGCAAGCCGGCGAACACCATCGGCGGCACCAGCGCCAGCAGCGCCAGCAGTGCCAGCAGCGCCGGCGCCAGCAGTTTGCGCATCAGCTCGTCGCGTTCGTCCAGCGGCGCCGCGACCTGGATCCAGTACTGCCGCTGCGCATCCCAACGCTGGAATACCCGCCAGCGTCGCTGCCCGTGGCTGATCGAATGGAAGTGCACGTCGGCCGGGCCGAAGTTCAGCGCGGGCAGTTCGGTACTGCCGATCAGCAGCTGGCCGCGGGCATCGCGCACGGTGATGGCGGGTCGATGCGCGGTGGCGTCGGAGTCCAGCGCCTGTCTGTCCGGCAGGCGTACCGCGCCGAACCGTGCCGACGTGTCGGGCATCACCGCGAACACGCTGGCGGCGGTGCGCACCAGCATCTGGTCGAAGATCTCGTCGACCTCGTGCAGGCTGCGCCAGGCCAGCCAGCCGCCGGCGACGCACCACACCAGCACGATGCCGGCCACCAGGCGCAGCACCAGCCGCCGGTTGAGCGAAGGGCGGATCATGATGCGACCTGTCCGGCCGGCGCATTGATCGCGTAGCCGATGCCGCGCAAGGTGCGGATCCAGCCCGGTCCCAGCTTGTGGCGCAGGTGGTGGATGTGTACCTCCACCGCATTGCTGGCCACCTCCTGATCCCAGCCGTACAAGGCTTCTTCCAGCTGGTCGCGCGAATAGGCGCGGCCGGGGTGGCGTACCAGGGTTTCCAGCAGTTGGTATTCGCGCGCGGTCAGGTCCAGTACCGCGCCTTCCAACGTGGCGACGCGCGCGGCCGGGGTGACTTCGAGCTCACCCACGCGGATCGCCGACTCGATCTGGCCATCGGCCCGACGCAACAGCGCACGCAGGCGGGCGGCGAGTTCGTCCAGATGCACCGGCTTGACCACGTAATCGTCGGCGCCGGCATCCAGCCCGGCGACCCGGTCGGAGAGCTCGTCGCGGGCGGTCAGCAGCAACACCGGCGTGGCGTCCCGGCGCCGGCGCATGCCGGCGATGATCACCGGCCCGCTGCTGCGCGGCAGATTCCAGTCCAGCACCGCGGCGGCGTAGGTGGTGTCGGCCAGCGCGGCGGCGGCCTGGCTGCCGTCGGTGATCCAGTCCACCGCATAGCCGAGCTGGCGCAGGCCGTCGGCCAGCGCCTGCCCCAGTGCCCGGTCGTCCTCGGCTAACAGGATACGCATGGCCGGATTCTAGTCAGCGGAGCGCGCGCCAATTTGACCTGAGGCAATTCATCGCAGGTTTCCGTCACCGGCATCGTCGTGCTCCAGCGCGCGCTTGCGGCCGTGAATCATCGAGGCGATCAGGTTCTCGCCGTAATGGACGCTTTCGCCCACCGCCGCCAGCACGTGCACACCGACCAGGGCCAGCACGCCATAGGCCAGCGCTTCGTGCAGATCCTCCAGCCAGCCGGCACCAAAGAACGCGTCCGTCGTCTGCAGCCAACCGGTGACTCCCACCAGCAGCACGCCGGCGAGCAGGGCCAGGATCATCACCGCCGCGCCCGGGTTGTGTCCCAGTTGCCGCTGCGAACGGCCGGCCAGGCGTGCGCGCAGGTAATCGCGCACGCGGCGCGGGCCGGGCACCCAGTCGCCGAAGCGCGCGTGCCGCGTGCCGACCCAGCCCCACACGAAACGCACGGCGAGCAGGGCCAGCACGGCGTAGCCGATCCCGCGGTGGACCAGCTCGCCGTCTTCGGTGAAGAAATTGGCGAGGAACAAGCCCGCCAGCGACCAGTGAAATACGCGTACCAGCGGATCCCACACCTTGACCATGGCATTCATGGGCTTGTCCTCGCGTCAGTGGTTGATCAGCCGCCCTTCTTCTTGACGATGTGGCCGTCGGTGGGGTCGAAGTAGATCTCCACCTTGTTGCCGGCCTTGTCCTTGCCGTAGATCTCGTAGCAGTTGCCGGTGACCTGGAACACCTTGATGGTGTAGCCCTGGTCGAGGACTTTCTGTTTCATCGCCGCTTCGGTCAGCCACTGCGCACGCGGTGCACTGGTGCATTGCGGTGCGGCGAAGGCGGACGCCGACAGCGCCGCGGCGACGAGGAACAGGGGTGCGATGACGATGCGTTTCATGATGTGCCTCCGGTTTCGGCATGATTGCCTTGGATGGCATTGCAACCGGGAAGGCTTATGTGGGTCTTAAGAGTCGCGCGTCAGGTTCCCGACCGCGGGGCCGCCTCCGGCGACGCAACCGCTGTTGCCGTCACCACCCTGTCGCGCCCTGCGTGCTTGGCGTCATACAGCGCGGCGTCGGCGCGCTGGATCAGATTCTCGGCGTCGTCGCCGCGGGCGGACTGCGCCACGCCGATGCTGATCGTGACTGCGCACTGCGGCCACGCATAGCCGCGAAACGCATCGAGGATGCGTGCCGCCACCTCGCTGGCACCTGTCTCGTCGGTATCCGGCAACAGCAGGGCAAACTCCTCGCCGCCGTAGCGTGCGGCCGTGTCCGACGGACGCAGCGCGGCGCCGAGCAGATGGCCGGTGACGCGCAATACCTGGTCGCCGGCGAGGTGGCCGAACTCGTCGTTGTAGGCCTTGAACCGGTCCAGGTCGAGCATCAGCAGCGAGAACATCCTGTCGTGCTCGCGCTGGCCGTGCAGCAAGCCGGCCAGCGCCTCGCCGAACGCGCGCCGGTTGGCCAGCCCGGTCAGGATGTCGGTGCCGGCGTCGTAGCGCAGCAATACGCTCTCGCGACGCTGGCGTTCCAGCGTATCGAACAGGTTCGCCACCCACCACACCAGTCCTGCCACCGCGCCGCCGCTGAACAGGGCCATGAACACGAACGCCAGCGTTTCGGGCAGACCCAGCCAGGACTGCAGCAGCTCGAACACGAACGCAAAGACCACCGGCAGCAGCAACGCCGGCAGCAGTAAGTGGCGCGCCAGCGCGCCACCCAGCGTATCTGCCGTGGCCACCCGAGTCAGTCCGAGGGTAGGTGTGGCGGACAGCCAGCCCAGGGTCGCCAGCAGCAAGAGCAGCGTGGTGTGGAGCGGCACCCGACCGAACGGCATGCCGTTGCTGCCGGCCAGCTCAATGCCGTACGAGGCCAGACCGCTCATCGCGATCGCCAGCAGGCCCACGGCAAACCCCTCGCGCAGGTACAACCAGCGCCGGACAGGCAGCAGCAGGCCCAGGCCACCGAGCAACACGAATGCCACCGCGACAGGCTCCGCCATGCGTCCGGGCCACGGGCCTGACCACCGGGCCGGCGTGACGCCGAACAGGTGGTCGATGCCCAGATCCTCCACCCATAGGTATTCCACCAGCGTAGCCGTGCCGA
>NZ_BAAAFK010000001.1:2609560-2647034 GCF_039523495.1 Rhodanobacter soli
CATTCGCCGCCATCGCGGCCTGTCCTGGCCACATCGTGGTCAGCAGCGGCCTGTTCCACCACCAGCCCGCCAGCACGACCAGCGCGACCGCGCATATCAGCAGGGCAACGGCGCGCGAGAAGCGCATGAACCACTGCACGACGCGCATATCCTGATGGAAAGGCACTGTGATCATGGCAATCCCACACCTGCAGGAAAGTCCACCGCCCCCCATGCACGGCAGTACAACTGGTACGAAACGCACCATGGCACAGTCGACGTGCACCCCGAGTTGACGCCGATCAATCCGACCGCCGACGTACCCTGCCATAGTCCGCCGCGAACCGTCCGGACGGCCACTCAAGTACAGGCGAGGAACGCGATGATCATCTTCAGCTGCCACGGCGCCGCCAAGCAGGTCACCGGTTCCTGCCACCTGATCACTTGCAACGACCGTCGCGTGCTGATCGACTGCGGCCTGTTCCAGGGCAGCGAGGAGGTCGAGCGGGCCAACGCCGAACCGTTCGGCTTCGATCCGGCCGGCATCGACGTACTGCTGCTCACCCATGCCCACCTGGATCACTGCGGGCGGATTCCGCTGCTGGTGCGCCAGGGCTTTCGCGGACGCATCCTTACCACCGCCGCCACCCGCGAACTGGCCCGCGTGGTGATGCTGGACGCCGCCGGCCTGCAGGAAGAGGAGGCGCGCCGGGCGCAACGCACCGATCGTCGCGGCGAGGCGAAACCGCCCCTGTACACGCTCGACGATGCACTGCACGCACTGGACTTCTTCGGCCCGGATGTCGGCTACGGCGACACCGTGCCGGTCGTCGATGGCGTCAGCGCGTGCTTCCTCGACGCCGGCCACATCCTCGGCTCGGCCTCGGTCCTGCTCGAACTGGACGACGGCAGGCAGCGCCGCCGCATGCTGTTCTCCGGCGACCTTGGCAATCCGGGCCGTCCGCTGCTGCGCGACCCGACGCCCGCGCCGCCGGCCGACTACGTGGTGATGGAAAGCACCTATGGCGACCGCCCGCACCGCTCGGTGCCGGATTCGGTCGACGAGATGTACCAGGCCATCCGCGAGACCGTGACGCGTCGCGGCAATGTGGTGATTCCCACCTTCGCGCTCGAACGCACCCAGGAAATCCTCTACTACCTGCACCGCGGCATCCTCGACGGCGCGATCCCGCCGCACGTGCGGGTATTCCTGGATTCGCCGATGGCGATCTCGGCCACCGAGATCTTCCGCCGCCACCCGGAATGCTTTGACAGCGGCTTCCTGGATGAACTGCAGCACGGCGATCCGTTCGCCATGCCCGGCCTGCATTTCACCCGCGAGACGGCCGAGTCGATGGCGATCAACAGCGTCGACGGCGGCGCGATCATCCTGGCCGGCTCGGGCATGTGCAACGGCGGCCGCGTGCGCCACCACCTCAAGCACAACCTGTGGCGCGAACGCAGCAGCGTGGTGTTCGTCGGTTACGCCGCCGAGGGCACGCTGGCGCGGCGGATCATCGACGGCGCGGCCAGCGTGCGCGTATTCAACGAGGAGATCCCGGTGCGCGCGCAGGTATGGACGATCAACGGCTTCTCCGCGCACGCCGACCAGCCCTCGCTGCTGGCCTGGCTGGGCGATGCGCCGCGACGCAAGGTGTTCCTGGTGCATGGCGAATACGGCCGCGGCATGCAGGCGATGCAGGAAGTACTGGGCTCGCGCGGCGTCGCCTGCCAGCTGCCCGGCCTGCACGAGCCGATCAAGATCGACTGACGCCCGGCGCCGGACTGCGAGGCGCCGCCGGCCACGCGCATCCGCGAGCCGGCAACCGGCATCGTCTCGGCAAGCCGGCAGAAAACCCACCTTCGCTTGACATGGATCAGACGAGGGGGCTTTTCACACTCCTATATTCGACCCGCTGACGCACGAATCCCTGGGGGCAGGGATTCACTGGCTCTCGCCGTTTCCGGCAGTGCCAAACCAACCTTCAGGGGAGAATCGCATGACGCAGCGGATCACTGATCTGACGCTTTCGGTGCTGGCCTGTGTGATGGCCGTTCTGTTGTCCTGGCCATTCTGGCGCGATTTCGAGTATTGGCCCGAATCGCATCTCGCGTGGTGGGCCTACTTCGCGGCCGGCATCGTACTGGCGGTGTACGTGTTCTACGTCTTCATCGGCAGCCTGCGCATCCTGTTCCTGCACGATACGCAGGAGCAGACCGCAACCACCGACAAGGCGAAACTCTCATGAGCTGCGGAGTCGGTGGCAGCAGTTGCGAGACGCCCCGGCGCCGGGGCGCATTTCTGGTGTTGGCCATCCTGGCCCTGATCTTCGTCGTACTGTCGATCTTCTCCTTCCTGAAGTCGCGCAATCAGGTGACCCCGGACACGGTTTCCTTCGGCGCCTACCAGGCTACCGACGGCAAGCGCGTGTTCCAGGCCTACAATTGCATGGGCTGTCACACCATGGTCGGCAATGGCGCCTATCTAGGGCCGGATCTCACCGAAGAATACAAGCACGCCGGACCCGCCTGGCTGGCCGCGTTCCTGCCGTCGGCCGGCGGCTGGCCAACAACGGCGGCGGTACGTGCGCAGTTGCTGGATCCGAACCAGTCAGCCGACACCGGCACCGACTCGATCGAGGCTTACCTCAAGAAATTCCCCGGGGCGGCGCAGCGCATCGAGCGACGCGGTGGCGGCGCCACGATGATGCCGAACCTTCCGCTCAGCAAGGACGAGATCGGCCAGCTGATCGCCTATCTGAAATACACCTCGGCGATGAACACCGAGGGCTGGCCGCCCAAGGTGGAAGTGGAGGGTCTTGATCATCGCCTGCTGCTTGCGCATGGCACGGCTGCAGTTACTCAGACTACCCCGGCGATGGCAGCGATGGCAGCGCCGGCACCTGCCGGGCCCACCGCGGATCCCGCGGTACACGGCGCGCAGTTGGTCAAAGACACCGGCTGCGTGGCCTGTCATGCAGCCGACGAAAAGCGGCTGGTCGGCCCGGGCTGGGGCGGCCTGTACAACGCGAAGGTCAGCCTTGCCGACAGCAGCACGGTGATCGCCGATGACGCCTACCTGCGGGAGTCGATCCGTCAGCCCAACGCGAAGATCGTGGCGGGTTATCCGGCTGGCGTGATGCCCGCCTACGCCACCCTGCTCAAGGACGACGAAGTCAACGCCATCGTGGCCTACCTCCACACCCTGGAGAAGCAGTGATGCAGATCGAATACCAGACCCAACGGCTGAGCATGCGTTTCTTCATGCTGATGCTGGTGCTGTTCGTCTTGCAGGTTGGTTACGGCCTGCTGCTGTCGTTGCAACAAGCCGATCCGACCGTGCTCGCGGGCGTGATGAACTTCAACGTCGCCCGCGCCGAGCATCTGAACCTCGGCATCCTGTGGATCCTGTGCGGCTTCATCGGCGCGATCCTGTTCGTCGGGCCGCTGCTGGCCAAACGCGAGATGGTCTCGCCGTGGCTGATCAAGCTGCTGTTCTATGCGTTGATCGTGATCGCCGTGTGGAACTTCTTCACCCTGCGGCTGGCCCAGGTCGGCATGGCCGGGTGGTGGCAGGGGCAACCGTGGCTGCAGCAGGGGCTTGAGTATCTGGAGGCGGGGCGGATTGCCGGCGTACTCGTGCTGGTCGGCTTCGCGATCCTCGCCTACGTGGTACTGCGCACGTTTCCGCCGGTGCGCCAGTGGAACGAGATCCACTGGGGCCTCGGCCTCGGCGTCACGGCGCTGATGGCGGTGTGGGTGTTCGGCCTGTTCTACGTGGCGCGGCTCGATCTGCAGGAATACTTCCGCTGGTTCGTGGTGCACTACTGGGTCGAGGGCGTGTGGGAAGTCATCCACATCACCCTGGTCGGTTTCCTGCTGGTGCTGATGTTCAAGGTCGACATCAAGTCGGTGGGCTTCGCGGTGTTCTGGGGCGTGGCGCTGGTGTGGCTGTCCGGGCTGATCGGCAACGCGCACCACTATTTCTGGATCGGCACGCCGGAGTTCTGGCAGTTCTGGGGTTCGTTGTTCAGCGCGCTGGAACCGCTGCCGCTGGTGTTCTGCTTCTGGCACATCTACCTCGATGCACACACCAACAAGCGCCCGTTGGAGAACGCGCCCGCGTTCTACTTCATCCTGGGCTCGGTGGTGCTGGAGCAGATCGGCGCCGGCATCCTGGGCTTCACCATGACGTTCGCGCTGACCAACGTGTGGTCGCACGGCACCTGGGTGACGCCGGGGCATGCGCACCTGGCGCTGTTCGGCACCTTCGGCATGCTGGGGATCGCGGCGGCCTATTTCGCGGTGCCGATCATCCGCAAGGTGCCGAATTACGACCAGCGACTGGGCAAGCTCGGTTTCTGGCTGGTACTCACCGGCGTGCTCGGCATGGCGTTCTCCTTCGCGATCGGCGGCACGGTGCAGATCTACGTCTACCGCATCCTTGGGCTGGACTGGTTCGGCGGTGATGTCGCCCGCACGATGGGCGTGTTCAAGCTGATGCTGCCGCTGTTCGGCATCGTCTTTGCGGTGGGTGCCGGCGTGCTGGCCTACGACCTGCTCACCCTGGGCCGTCGCCTGAGCGTGCCGGCCGGTATGGACGTCCACGGCGGTTCCGCCGCGGTCCATCCCGCCACCCGCTGGGGCCGTCCGCTGAGCGGCTTCGAAGCAGGCATCTGGCTGATGATGATGTGGATATTCGGTGCGATCATCACGCTCGGCCTGCTCAGCTTCAACCTGCCACGGGTACGCGTGGATGGTGACCCGACCTTGCCCTATCTGCTCGCCGGCGTGGGCTACCCGGGGTTGCTGCTGGTAACCCTGCTGTTCGTGTGGCGCTTCCTCGCATCGCTGGAAACACGCGCGAACACGGTGAGTGCGCCCTCGCTGTTGAGGGTGCTGCCAGCGCAAGCCTGAGATCGGGCCGGCCCCGGCAAACGGGGCCGTGAGGCAACAAGTCGAGGCCGCCGGGGGAACCCGGCGGCCTCTTCGTTGGTTACCGTGCCCCACGCGGCGACCCGACAGCACGAGACGGAATCGCCTGGCAAAGCGCAGATGCACCCGCGCCGGCCTGGACCGTTGCGTGCCGCCACTCCTGCAGCGGTTCGCTGGTGCCGGCGGCGGCGTCGAGCGGTCTTACGAACTCTGCCCGCCGCGCCGCGGCAGCATGCGCAGCAAGGTGTTGTCCCGGTTCACGTAATGATGCACCAGCGCGGCCGCCGCGTGCAGGCCGACCAGGTAGTAGCCGATCGTGCCGATGGTTTCGTGAATCTCCTTCAGCGAATCGGCGAGCGCCTTGTCCGCTCCCACCAGTGCCGGCAGCTGCAGGCCGAAGAACGGAACCGGCTTGCCCGATGCGCTGAGGGTGAGCCAGCCGATCAGTGGCATCGTGATCAGGAAAACGTACAGCGCCAGGTGCATCAGCCCGGCCAGACGCTCCTGCCACACCGGTGGCACCGGCCGGATCGGTGGCGTCGCCCCCGCCGTGAAGCGGATCGCCAACCGCGCGAGGACCAATGCGAACACGCCAAGACCCAGCATGAAGTGCCAAGTCTTCAGACCTTCGCGCAGATCGCTGCCGCGCGGGTAAAAGCCGCGCAATTCGATGCAGGCATACACGGCGACCAGCAACAGCAGCATCAGCCAGTGCATGGCGATCGACAGCGAGCCGTAACGGTCGGTGGTGTTTTTCCAGTTCATGGCAATCTCTGCAGGCGATGTCGGCAACGGCCGGTTCGACGCGATCACGCGTTGCCCCAGCCCATGCCGACAGCCTGGGGTGAAAGATCCTCGCGCAACTTGATCCCGATCAAATACACACAGAATTTGCGCCCTGCCATGCTAAGGTGCGGCCACGCGACCCGGCTGCCCGCCGGGTTCATGAGAGCCCATCTCAAGCCCTGCGAGGACGCTGATGGACCCCGGAACCAACGTCCTTGACCTGAGCCAGCTGCGACGCAGTTGCTCGTCCTGTGCCCTGAACGAACTGTGCCTGCCTGCCGGCATTTGCAGCGACGACCTGGAACGGCTGGACACGGCGGTCCGCGACAAGCGCACGCTGGACCGCGGCAGCGTGCTGTACCGTGATGGCGACCCGTTCGAGGCGCTCTACGTAGTGCGTTCCGGCTCGCTCAAGACCTTCGTGCAGGACGATTACGGCGACGTGCAGATCCTCGGCTTCCACCTGCCCGGCGAAATCCTCGGATTCGACGCGCTGGCTTCGAACCGACATGTCAGCCAGGCCGAGGCACTGGAACGCAGCAGCATCTGCGAGCTCCCCTATGCGCAGCTGCAACAGGTCACCAGTGAGGTGCCGGCGCTGCACCGGCAACTGATGCGGGTGATCAGCCGCGAAGTGATCGAGGAACACCGCCACCTGGTGATGATGGGCCGGCAGCAGGCCCAGGAGCAGCTGGCGATCTTCCTGAAGAGCCTGGCCGACCGCTACCAGCGCCTGCAGCGCGACGGCACCGCACTCACGCTGTCGATGTCGCGCTACGACATCGCCAACTACCTTGGCCTGGTGGTCGAGACGGTCAGCCGATTGTTCTCGCGCATGGAGGAGATGGGCGTGCTCGAGGTCAACCGCAAATCCGTGCGCATCTGCCGCCCCGACCTGCTCGCCGACCTCTGCCGCAGCAACGGCGTGGCGGCGCCGAAACAGCGCGGCGCCGGCTGAGCTTTCCGCGTTCTTCCGGATTGACCAAGGTCAAGTTGGGCCCATGCAGGCCGGCGTAGAACTGAATCTTGCAAGAAGCCATGCCGCACCAACCGCCCGTTTCGGCATGGGAATCGACCGCGATTCATCCGCCACCGGGAACAGATCATGTCCAACGTCCACCCTACCGACCACGACCCCACACCCGCTGCACCCTTCGGCGCCATCGAGGGAACGCACTGGATCGAAACCCTGAATGATGGCAGCCCGGTGCTGATACGCCCGCTGCGCCCGGAGGATCGCCAGCGCGAAACGGACTTCATCAACCGCCTGTCGGAGCAGGCCTGCCGCTTCCGCTTCCTGGGCAACTTGAAGGAAGCGAGCCCGGCTCTGCTCGACCAGCTGATGAACGTCGACTACCAGGATCGGATGGCCTTCGTGGCGCTCGCCCACGACAACGGCGAGCTGCGCGAAGTCGGAGTCAGCCGCTACAGCGCGAGCGGCGACGAAAAGCAATGCGAATGCGCGGTGACGGTGGCCGACGACTGGCGCCACCGCGGCTTGGGCGTGCTGCTGATGAGGCGCCTGATCGATATCGCGCGCAAGAACGGATTCCGCAGGATGTTCTCGATCGACGCCGCCGAAAACGAGCCAATGCACGAGTTGGCCGACTACCTGGGCTTCCGGCGCCGGCTCGACCCGGATGACGCCGCACAAGCCATCCACACTCTCGACCTCTGACCGCCAGCGAACCCCGGACGCCCCACCATGCCAGTCATCGAGCAAGCCAGCCCGACGCCGACCGTGACACGCCCGGGCGATGTCCTTGCGCTGGTGACATCAACCAACCCGTGGAGTCCCGCCGCTGAAACCGGCCTCGCGATCGCCGCGCGCTGGGGCAGCAACCTGACCGGCTGTTTCATCGACCCCGCGCTGCGGAAACTCGGCGGCGCCGAAGCCGACACCGAACCCACCGTGCTCGGTCTGCTGTTCGAACCGCGAATGGAATTTGCCGACGAGCACGCCGCCTTCGAAGCATTCGCGCGGCAGTCCGGCGTGCGCAATGCCGACTGGATCGTCGCCCGGGTCGGCATCGCCCCCACCTTGCGCTGGCTCGGCGCGCGGCACGACCTCGTGGTGATCGAGCGGGACATGGTGCAGGCATCCGGCCTGCTCGACATTCTCGGCGAGGCGATACTCGGCTGCCGCGTGCCCTGCCTGATCCTGCCCCCGCATTGGGGCCACGAGATCCGCTTCGAGCGCATCGTGATCGGCTGCAACGGCAGCATCGAGGCGATCCGTGCGATCCACTCCGCCCTGCCGTTCCTCAAGGCGGCGAAGCAAGTGACCCTGGTCGACGGCGATGTGCGCGACGGCGACGAAGGGCATCCGCGCTTCGATCCCTTCGTCTACCTGCTGCGCCACGGCATCACGTCCAGACCCAGCTACGTCCGCGCCTCGTCCGCGATGGCCGGCGAAATCCTGCTGAAGGAAGTCGAAAACATCGACGCGGACCTGCTGGTGATGGGCGCTTATGGCCGCTCACGCATGCGCGAACGCGTGTTCGGCGGCGCCACCCGGCGCGTGCTGGAAGAAGCCCTCATCCCGGTGCTGATGCAGCATTAGGCCTGCACGTCCGCACTGGCCACAGACCCGTCAGCGCGTGACGGACTCCACCGGCGCCGAAGCAGCGCGCTCGCGGCGATGTCGAGCTGCAGCAGCAAGCACGACGACCGCGGCGAGGCTGCCCAGCAGGGCTAGCAACAGGTCCTGCTGCGCATCCCACGGGTCGCCCTGGGTACCCAGGTAGGCCACGCCCAGATCCCCGCCGAACCACACCGCGGCAGCCCATTCGAAAAGTTCATACAACGCCGAGCTGGCGGTCATCAGGCTGACCGGCACGATCCAGCGCCAGAGTCCGGGCGACGGCGTGCGTGCGGCCACCAGCTCCACCACCACCGGGGTCACCAGCAGGCCGTAGGCGAAATGGATGGCGCGGTCGAAGTGATTGCGTGACAGGCCCAGCGCCTCATCCAGCGAGAAGCCGCACAACGCGGAGAACCACCGGTCCCACGGCACTTCCGAGTAGGGGTAATGCGCGCCGATCTCGTGCAACAGCAGGAATGCGAACAGCGCCGCATAGCTGGCATCGGAAAAACGCAGCCGGTGGAATCCCAGCACCAGTACCAGCAGCGCCAATACCACCAGCACGTTCTCCAGCAACCAGTCCTGGCGATAACGCGGCGAGATGCCGAGGACCACCGCCGCGACCAGGAAAACGGCCAGCAGCACCAGCGGGAACCGAGCTCCCTGCGACCCATGTCGATCGTTCATGCCTGCCTGCGATCCCGCCATGCGCAACGCGTCGCGTCGATCATGCCATGCCGGCCGCGCGCAACTGCGACAATTCGCGCGCCACGTCGTCCTGACGACCTGACCTGCATCAAGATGAGCGGACACCGCGTCGCCGAGCATGCGCGCACCTTTCAGGGAGATGCGCGATGAGTACCACCCGAAAACTCTGGCTTGGCCTGGCGGCCTTGCTGGTAGCGTCGTTCGCCGTGCTGCTGTGGGTCGGCAGCGTGGTCCACCAACAGGCGCCGCCGCTGCCCACGGCCGTCGTCACCAGCGACGGCCAGACGCTGTACACCAAGGCCGACATGGAAGAAGGCCGCCAGGTGTGGCAGAGCATCGGCGGCCAGCAACTGGGATCCATCTGGGGCCACGGCGCGCTGCTGGCGCCGGACTGGAGCGCCGACTGGCTGCACCGCGAAGCCACCGCCATGCTGGAATTGCTCTCGCGCGACGCAGGGCTGGGCCCGTACGACTCGCTCGATGCGCCCCAGCAGGCGGCCCTGAAAGCGCGGGTGCAGGAAGAACTGCGCACCAACACCTACGACGCGGCCAGCAACACCATCACCGTCTCGGCGCTGCGTGCGCACGCGATGGAAGCCGTCGCGGCGCATTACATGAGCCTGTTCGGCAACGATCCGGCCACGCACAAGCTGCGCGAAGGCTATGCCATGCGCGAGAACACCGTGGCCGAGATGGAGCATCGGCGCGAGGTCACCGCGTTCTTCTGGTGGACCAGCTGGGCCGCCGCCACGCAGCGCCCGAACGAGGCGATGAGCTACACCCAGAACTGGCCGTACGAGCCGCTGGCCGGCAACGCGCCGACCTCGACCAGCTTCCTGTGGTCGGTCTTCAGCATCCTTTTCATGATCTTCGGCATCGGCCTGCTCGGCTGGCATCACGCGCGCCAGGTGAGCCATGAACCCTTGCCACCGATTCCGGCGCGCGACCCGCTGATCGAAATGAAGGCGACGCCTTCGATGAAGGCCACCGGCAAGTATTTCTGGACCGTGCTGGCACTGTTCCTGGCGCAAATCCTGCTGGGCGCCACCACCGCGCATTATCAGGTCGAGGGCCAGGAAGCGTATGGCTTCGCGCTGGCCAACTACCTGCCATACAGCCTCACCCGTACGTGGCATACCGAGTTGGCCGTGCTGTGGATCGCCACCGCGTGGCTGGCCACCGGCCTGTACATCGCACCGCTGATTTCCGGCCATGAGCCGAAATTCCAGCGGCTCGGCGTGAACTTCCTGTGGGTCTGCCTGCTGGTGATCGTGGTCGGTTCGTTCGCCGGCCAGTGGTTCGCGGTGATGGACAAGATGGGCCTGCAGTACAACTTCTGGTTCGGCCACCAGGGCTGGGAATACACCGACCTCGGCCGCTTCTGGCAGATCTTCCTGTTCATCGGCCTGATGCTGTGGCTGTTCCTGGTCGGCCGCGCACTGCTGCCGGCGATGCGCGGCAAGAAGGAAGGCGCGTCGATCGTAGGCCTGCTGTTCCTGTCCACCGTGGCGATCGGCCTGCTCTACGGCGCCGGCCTGATGTGGGGCGAGCACACCCACATCGCGATGGTCGAGTACTGGCGCTGGTGGGTGGTGCATCTGTGGGTGGAAGGCTTCTTCGAAGTGTTCGCCACCGCGGTGATCAGCTACCTGTTTGTCCGCCTGGGCCTGCTGCGCGTGAGCAGCGCCACCACCAACGTGCTGTTCGCCACCATCGTGTTCATGGCCGGCGGCGTGCTGGGCACCCTGCACCACCTGTACTTCAGCGGCACCACCACGGCGGTGATCGCGCTGGGCGCCAGCTTCTCGGCACTGGAAGTGGTGCCGCTGGCGCTGATCGGGCTGGAAGCCCACGACACCTGGAAGAAGCAGCATGCCGCGCCGTGGATGGCGCGCTATCGCTGGCCGATCATGTTCTTCGTGGCGGTGAGCTTCTGGAACCTGGTCGGCGCTGGCCTGCTCGGCTTTCTGGTCAACACGCCGATCGCGCTGTACTACATGCAGGGCCTCAACCTCACCGCCACGCATGGCCACACCGCGTTGTTCGGCGTGTACGGCATGCTCGGCCTGGGCCTGATGCTGTTCTGCCTGCGCGGCATCAAGCCGGAGGCACAGTGGCGTGAAGGCTTGCTGCGCAGCTCGTTCTGGACGCTCAACATCGGCCTGTCGCTGATGGCCGTGCTGACCCTGCTGCCGCTGGGCATCCTGCAGCTGAAGGCGGTGCTGGAGCACGGCTACTGGTTCGCCCGTTCGGCCGAGTTCATGGACCGCCCGCTGATCCACATGCTGGTGTGGATGCGTGTGCCGGGCGACACCCTGTTCGCCGTGGGCGCCCTGCTGATCGCGGTGTTCGTCGCCGCGCTGTGGCTGTGGCCGAAGCGCCGGACGGCCGGCGCGCCCTTGCCGCAAGGCGTCCCCGAGAGCGCGTGACCTGCCGCGCACATGACGTACATCAGGGCGCGCCGCACGGCGCGCCCTGATGCTGTTCCCGAATCCCCCATCCCGAATCGCGCATGTTCGAGTTCTATCCGCAAATCAAATGGGTACACATCGCCTGCGTGCTGGCCAGCGGCTCGCTGTTCGCGCTGCGTGGCCTGCTGGTGCAGGCCGGCCATGCCGGCGCCGCGCAATGGATGCCCGTGCGCTGGCTCAGCTACGCGATCGACACCACCCTGCTCACCGCCGCGCTGATGCTGCTGAGCATCCTGCCCGGCGCGCTGTTCGCCAACGGTTGGCTCACCACCAAGCTGGTGCTGCTGGTGGTCTACGTGGTGCTGGCCACGCTGGCGTTGAAGCGGGCCCGCACGCCGCGTGCGCGACTGGGTTTCTTCGTCGCGGCGCTGGTCACCTACATCTACATGCTGGGAGTTGCGCGCATGCATCATCCGCTGAGCTGGCTGCACGGGTGGCTGGCATGAGCGCCGCGCAACCGTTCGATCACCGCGAGCCGCGCGACCACACGCTGGACGCGTGCTTCCTCGGCCCCTACGGCGAGAACGACGCGCTGCTGGAAAAGTTGCTGGTGGAGTTCCTGCGCGACCACGTGTACTGGCGGCGCAACTTCCATCCGGAGGATCCACCGGCGATCGCCACCAGCTCCGCCCACCACCCCGACTACCTCGCCTTCGAATCGCGCATGCGCCGCGAGCTGCATCAGCTCTCCGCCTCGCTGAAGAAGTCGGTGCCGTTCCACAGCCCGCGCTACATCGGCCACATGGCCTCCGACCTGCTGCTGCCGGGACTGGCCGCGCAGATGCTCACGCTGCCGTACAACCCCAACAACGTCAGCGAGGACGCCGCCCCGGTCACCGTCGACATGGAAGTGCAGGCCGGCCTGCAGCTGGCACGCATGCTCGGCTACCCGCACGACCCGGCGCAGGACGCCTGTGCGTTCGGCCACCTCACCTCCGGCGGCACCCTGGCGAACTACCAGGCGCTGCGCCTGGCATTGGCGCTGAAGGCATTCCCGGTGGCGTTGCGCGCGGCGCAAGTGCCGGAGCTGGCGCTGCCCGCCGACGACTGGGCCGCGTTCAATCTCTCCCACGCCGATGGCATCGCCCTGCTGCAGGCATGGCAGCACTGGCTGGCCGCGCAGTCGCCAGCCGAACGCTCGCGCTGGCTGCAACGGGTGGAGGACGAGCGCATCGAGCAACGCGGCCTGGCCGGCTTCTTTGCCGCGCATCCGCAGCTGCGCGTGCCGCTGGTGCTGGCGCCGGTCACTGCGCACTACTCGTGGAGCAAAGGGCTGAAGTTGCTCGGCCTCGGCCGCAACCAGCTGGAGCTGTTGCCCACCGCCAGCATGCGGCTGGACCCTGCCGCCTTGCGCGACACGCTGGAACGCTGCGCGCGCGAGCGTCAACCCGTGCTGATGTGCGTGGCCGTGCTCGGCGGCACCGAGTACGGCACCATCGACCCGATCGACGCGGTGCTGGCCGCGCGGCGGGAATCGCGCCAGCGCGGACTCGACTTCGCCGTGCACGTGGACGCCGCCTGGGGTGGCTATCTGGCCACACTGTTCCGTCACGAGGACGGTTCGCTGCGCACACGCGACGAAGTGGCCGCCGACTACACGCAGTTCCCGACGCCCGCGGTGCATGCCGCGTTTGCCGCGCTGGGCGACACCGACTCGGTCACCGTCGACCCGCACAAGCTTGGTTACCTGCCCTACGGCAGCGGCGCCTTCATCTGCCGCGACCATCGCGCGATGGCGCTGCTGGCCGAGCGCGCCGACTACGTGTTCCATGCCGCCACGCCCGCCGGCTACCTGGCGCGCTACCGCAGCCTGGGCCAGTTCATCCCGGAAGGCTCGAAGTCCGGTGCGGCGGCGGCCGCGGTGTACGTGACGCACAAGGTGCTGCCGCTGGACCACGTCCACTTCGGCCGACTGCCGCGCGCCACCGTACGCGCGGCCGAAACCTTCCACGCACGCGCACAACGCTTCGCGCTGGAGCTGGCCGGCTGCGTCCACGCGCTGGTGCCGTTCGCGCCGGACAGCAACCTGGTCTGCCTCGCGCTCAACCCGCACGGCAACACCTCGGTGGCGACGGCGAACACGTTTGTGCGCGCACTGCACGACGAACTGCGCTGCGATCCGCAGCAGCCGCTGCAGCTGAAGGAGTTCTTCGGCTCGGTAACCAGCCTGCGCCCGGAGATGCTGGGCCCGGCACAGACCACGCGCATCCTCGGCGCGCTGGGCCTGGACCCGGCCAGCTTCGTTCCCGGCGACGACTGCCTGCTGATCCTGCGCCACACGTTGATGAACCCGTACCTGATCGACCACGAGAACGGCATCAGCTACATCGACCGCTACTTCGACTTCCTCGGCCGCCGCATGCGCAGCTTGTGCAGCGTCGCCAGTATCGCGACATGAATCCGGAGCCTCCGATGGACAGCGTCCTGCGTCTGGTCAGCCTGCAACACGAGACCGATCGCCGGTGGGTGCACGATGCCCTGGCGAAGCTGGCGCAGGAGGCCGCACGTTCGGCCGACACCCACCTGCTGAAGCTGAACTTCCCCGGCTTCCACGGCATCGACTTCTACTTCAAGGACGAGGCCGCGCATCCCAGCGGCAGCCTGAAGCATCGCCTCGCGCGCTCGCTGTTCCTGTACGCGCTGTGCAACGGCCGCCTGCGCGGCGGGCAGAGCGTGGTCGACGCCTCCTCCGGCAGCACGGCGATTTCGGAGGCGTGGTTCGCGCGCCTGCTCGGCTTGTCGTTCACCGCGGTGATGCCGGCCGCCACCGCGCCGGGCAAGATCCGCGACGTGCAGGCGCTGGGCGGCACATGCGACCTGGTCGACGACCCCGCCCAGGTGCACGCCCGCGCCGCCGAGCACGCCGCGCGCGGCGCCTGCCACCTGGACCAGTTCGGCCTCGCCGAACGCGCCACCGACTGGCGCGGCAACAACAACATCGCCGAGTCGATCATCGGCCAGCTGGCGCTGGAAGCCGAACCGGAACCGACCTGGATCGTCTGCGGCGCCGGCACCGGCGGCACCTCGGCCACCATCGGCCGCTACCTGCGCTACCGCCGGCTGCACACGAAACTTTGCGTGGCCGAACCCACCGGCAGCGGTTACGTGCACGGCTGGCGCAACCGCGATGCCCAAGCCGTGGCCAGTCAACCCACCCTGATCGAAGGCATCGGCCGACCGCGGGTCGAACCGGGCTTCATCTTCGACGTGGTCGACCGCGTGAGCGAAGTGCCCGACGCCGCCTCGATCGCCGGCGCCTGGCTGCTGGAGGATCTGTTCGGTCATCGCTACGGCGGCTCGTCCGGCACCAACCTGGTCGCCTGCCTGCAACTGGCCGCCTCGATGCGCGCGCGCGGTGAACGCGGCAGCATCGTCAGCCTGCTGTGCGACCGCGGCGAACGCTACGCGCAGACCCTGTTCGACCGCGACTGGCTGGCCGCGCGCCGGATCGACCTTGCACCATGGGACGCCGCGCTGCGCACCAGCCTGGCCAGCGGCCGCACGCCTCTTGCGGCATGAGCACCGCCGAGCCACGCGAATCCGCGCCACCCGACACGACTTTTGCCGTGCTCGGCTACGGCCGCTTCGGCCAGGCCTTCGCCGACTTGCTGTTGCAGGCGGGGCATCGCGTGCGTGCCTGGGATCCGCATGCGAATGTCCCCGCCGCAGTGGCCGCCGCGTCGATGCCTGCTGCCGTCGGCGGGGCGCGCTGGATCGTGCTGGCGATGCCGGTGCCGCATCTGTGCGCCGCCTTGCTCACGCTGCGTCCGCTGCTGCATGCCGGGCAGATCGTGCTCGACGTGGGCAGCGTGAAGATGCACCCGTGTGCGGCGATGGACGAGCTGCTGGGTGCCGCGATTCCCCATGTCGGCACACACCCGCTGTTCGGCCCGCTCAGCCTGGCCCGCGACGAACACCCGCGGCGCACGGTGATCTGCCCCTCCGCGGATCATCCGCAGGCCGCCGCACGCGCCGGCGAACTGTTCCGCGACCTCGGCTGCGAGGTCATCGTGCAGGACCCGGAAAGCCACGACCGCGCCATGGCCAGGACGCACGCGCTGGCGTTCTTCATCGCCAAGGGGCTGATCGACCTCGGCGTGGACGACGGCTTGCCGGTGGCGCCACCGTCGTTCCAGGGCATGAAGCACATGCTGGCGGCGGTGCGCGGCGACGCCGGCCACCTGTTTGCCGCAATCCAGCGCGAGAACCCGTTTGCCGCCGAGGCGCGCACGCAGCTGCTGGCGGAACTCGAACGGGTGCATCGGCAACTGCTGGCCGACGCGGACGGCGACAGCCTGGCGATCTCTGCGCCGTCCGCGTGAGTGGCCGCGACTCAGGGCTCGTCGTGCATCACGTGCTCGACCGGCGCCGGCTTGTCCCAGCCCGGGTCGTTGAAATATTGCGGATAGTGTGCGATCGCCGCACGCATGTCGGCCACCGTCGAGACCTTCTTCGGATCGGCCTTCAGCGCTTGCGCCGCGCTCATCAGCGGCACCAGGATGCCGTGCAGCGCGGCGTCGGGCTCGGCCGCCAGCTTGCAGTTGGCGAACATGTAGGTCACGGCTTCTTCTACCTCGGTGGCGCGGTCGACCGCCATCGGCGCGCTCATGTGACTCATCTCGTAGTGGCCCAACGCGTCCACTGCGGCATGCGCGCGGCGCATGCCCTCGCTCAACGGTGCATCTGGCGTCCAGCGCTGCGCCGATGCCGGCGCGGCCGCGGTGGCGGCGTGCGCCGCGTGGCCTTCGTGGGCGTGCTGGGGGGAGGCCTGCGCCGCCATGGCCAGACCGAGGCCACACGCCAGCGCAAGAACGGTTTTGACGGATTTCATGCGGGAGACTCCAGCAGGCGGCGCGGATGCCGCGGATGGCAGGATGCTAGCGCGCCGTGACGCAATCCCGACTGATCCACGTCAACACCGCAGCGCACGGCCGCCAGCGCACGGCTCACGCCGGCCCGGAAGCATGCAGCAACGCTCCCGTCGCATCGCGAACGCTGACATCCACCGCGACACCTTGCCGCACGCTCTCGGTGACCACGCAGAAGTCCTCGAACTGCTGCAGCAACCGGTCGATCTGCGCGTAGTCGGCGGCGGCCTCCGGCAACTCGATCGCCACGTCGACATGCACCACGCGCAGACGCTTGTGCTCGTTGCGCTCGAGCCGTGCCTTCGCCCGGGTCACGATGCTGCCCGGATGGTTCTTGTACTTGCGCAGCGAGAACAGCAGGCTGGCACTCAGGCAATTGGCCACGGCGGCGACCAGCATGCGCGACGGGTTCGGACCGGTGTCATTGCCCAGCGGCGCGGATTCGTCGGTGTGCAGCGCAGGAATCGCGGTGTCGTCGAACTCGATGCGGAAGACGTAATCCGACTCCTGGGTCAGGGTGAGGGTGAATTCCTGGGTCTCGCTCATGCTCACGCTCCTTCGGCGCCGGGTGTTTCGGGTAGCGAATGGCGCTGCAGCCATACGTAATACAGCAGTGGAATCACCAGCAGGGTCAGTGCGGTCGACACCAGGATGCCGAAGATCAGCGACACCGCCAGGCCCTGGAAGATCGGGTCGTCGAGGATGAAGAAGCCGCCGATCATCGCCGCCATCCCGGTCAGCACGATGGGTTTCGCGCGCACCGCCGCGGCGTTGATCACGGCCTCGCGCAACGGCTGCCCGGCGGCCAGCGCGTGGTTGATGAAGTCGATCAGCAGGATCGAGTTGCGCACGATGATGCCGGCCAGCGCGATCATGCCGATCATCGAGGTGGCGGTGTACTGCGCGCCCAGCAAGGCATGCCCCGGCATCACGCCGATCACGGTCAGCGGGATCGGCGCCATGATGATCAGCGGCACCATGTAGCTCTTGAACTGGCCAACCACCAGCAGGTAGATCAACAGCAGGCCGACCGCGTAGGCCAGGCCCATGTCGCGGAAGGTCTCGAAGGTGATCTGCCACTCACCATCCCACTTCACCGCGGCGCGGGTGGTGTCGGTGGGCTGCGCGATGAAGTGCTGCTGCAGCAGCTGGCCGTCCAGTCGGTCGTGGCGAAGTTCGCCGACCAGCGAGAACATGCCGTACAACGGGCTGTCGGTGGCACCGGCATCGTCGCCGGTGACCGTGGCATAGGGCAGCAGGTCCTTGTGATAAATCGCCTTCTCCCAGTTCGCCGGCTGCACGCTGACCACCTCGGACAACGGCACCAGCGCACCGCCCTGCGCGCGCACGCGCAAGGCCAGCAACCGGTGCATCGCTGCCTGGTCGCCGGCGTCGAGGCGCAGGCGTATCGGCACCGCGTATTTCGCGTGGCCATCCATCAGGTAAGTCGCATCCTCGCCGGACAGCGCGGTGCGCAGCACCTGCGCGATGGACGCCTGATCCAGCCCCAGCCGCGCCGCGCGTGCGCGATCGACCACCAGCACCTCGCGCGGCGCGTCTGCCTCCACGCTGGTGTCGACATCGACGACGTCGGGGTTGGCCGCGAATTTCCGCTCCAGCTCGCGCGCCGTGCGGCGCACACTGGCGTAGTCGGGCCCGTAGACCTCGGCCACGATCGGTGCGAGCACCGGCGGACCGGGCGGCACCTCGACCACTTTCACCGAAGCCCCGTAGCGCGCGCCGATGCGGGCCAGCGCCGGCCGCACGGCCAGAGCGATCGCGTGGCTCTGGCGCGAACGCTCGCTCTTGTCGACCAGGCTTACCTGCAGGTCGCCGACGATCGGGCCACTGCGCAGGTAGTACTGGCGCACCAGTCCATTGAAGGTGATCGGCGCGGCGGTGCCGGCGTAGCCCTGCCAGTCTTTCACTTCGGGCACGCCGGCCAGGCTCTGCGCCAGCTCGCCGAGCAGGCGGTTGGTGCGCTCCAGCGTGCTGCCCTCGGGCATGTCCACCACGATCTGGAACTCGGACTTGTTGTCGAACGGCAGCATCTTCAGCACCACCGCCTTGACCACCACCAGGCCCACCGCAGCCAGCACCAGCACGCCCATCGCGGCAAACAGCAGATGGCGTCGACGCGGCGCACGATTGCCGTCGAGGAACGGCAGCATCAGGCGATGGAAGACGCGATGTAGGCGGCCGTCGCCCGCGGCATGACTGTCGGTCGGCGCAGCCTCGGCGTGCCGGTGACGGCCGAGCAGCTTCAGCGCCAACCACGGCGTCACGATCAACGCGACCGCCAGCGACAGCAGCATGCCGGCCGAGGCGTTGATCGGGATCGGCCGCATGTACGGCCCCATCAGGCCGGATACGAAGGCCATCGGCAGCAGCGCGGCGATCACCGTGAAGGTCGCCAGGATGGTCGGCCCGCCGACCTCGCTGACCGCCACGGGAATCGCCTCGCGCAGCGAGCGCCCGCCCCGAGCCGTCTCCGATCCGGCCATGTGCCGGTGGATGTTCTCCACCACCACGATCGCATCGTCGACCAGGATGCCGATCGAGAAGATCAGCGCGAACAGCGAGACGCGGTTGATGGTGAAGCCCATCGCCCACGACGCGAACAGGGTCAGCGCCAGGGTGATGACCACCGCGCTGCCGACCACGACCGCCTCGCGCCAGCCCATCGTCAGCAGCACCAGCAGCACCACCGAGAAGGTGGCGAAGATCAGCTTGTGGATCAGCTTGTCCGCCTTGTCGGTGGCAGTCTGGCCGTAGTCGCGGGTCACCGTGACGTGCACGCCGGCGGGAATCACCACGCCTTCGAGTGCATGCAGTTGCGCACGGATCGCGCCGGTGATGTCGGCGGCGTTGGTGCCGGGCTTCTTCGCCACCGCGATGGTCACCGCCGCGGCGCTGCCGGTCGCGGGACCGGGCTTGCCGGCGGGCGCGCCGAACCAGACATAGCGGCTGGGCAGGTCGGCGCCCTGACGGATCGTGGCCACGTCGGAGAGGAACACCGGCTGGCCGTTTTTCAGGCCGATCACCAGCTGCGCCACCTCCGCCGCGTCGGCGAGAAAACGTCCGGCGGTCACCGGCACATTGCGGTTTTCCGTCACCCGCTCGCCGGCCTGGGTCACCACGTTGGCCGCGCGCAAAGCGTTCGCCAGGTCGCCGACCGCCATGCCGTACGCGGCCAGTTTCGCCGCATCCAGCTCCACCACCACCGCCCGCTCGGGCGCGCCGATGGTGTAGACGTCGCGCGTGCCAGGCACGCGCTTCAATTCGGTTTCCAGCGTATGCGCCACCTCGGCCAGCTGGGTCGGACCTTGCGCGGGATCGTCGCTCCACAGCGTGAGCGCCATCACCGGCACGTCGTCGATGCCCATCGGCCGCACCAGCGGCTGGCCCACGCCCAGGTTGGGCGGCACGAAGCCCTGGTTCTGGAACACCTGGTTGTACAACCGCACGATCGCGGTCTGCCGCGGCACGCCGACCTGGAACTCCACCGTGATCACCGCCATGCCGGGCCGACTCACCGAATAGACGTGCTTGACGCCTTCGAGCTCGGCCAGCTTCTGCTCCAGCGGATAGGCCACCAGGTTCTCGACGTCGTGCACGTCGGCACCGGGGAACGGCACCATCACGTTGGCCATGGTCACGTCGATCTGCGGCTCTTCCTCGCGCGGCGTGATCATCACCGCGACCAGGCCGAGCAGCAGGGCCGCGATCGCCAGGATCGGCGTCAGCGGCGAACGCTGGAAGGTGCGGGCAATACGGCCGGAGAAGCCGAGCCGCGGCTCGCTCATGGCGCGACCCCGTGCTTGTTTCCGCTCGACCGGTTCCCGGTCAGCCAACGCGCGGCGGCGGCCGGATCGGTGGCGACCCGTTCGCCGTCATCGAGCCCGGCCAGTACCTCGACCTGGTCTGCATAACGATGACCGATGCGCAACTGGCGCAAGGCCGCGCCATGCTCATCCAGCACGTACACGCCCAGCAACTCGCCACGCTGCACCAGCGCGCTGACCGGCAGCAGCAGGCGTTTCGCCTCACCGGTGGCGAAGGCGACCTTGACTGTCATGCCGGGATACAGGCCGGTGTCGCCACCGGGCAACTGCAGCCGCACATTGAAGGTGTGCGTGTTCGGGTCGGCATACGGAAACACGCTGACGCTGCTGGCGGCAACCCGGCGTGCGCCACCGGGCAACACATCGGCCGCATGGAAACGGCGGATGGCATCGACCGCGCTCTGCGGCACCTGCACGTTGACCCGCAGATCGTCCAGCGATTGCAGCGCGATCAACGGCTGGGGCGACGGCGGACCGGCCTGCACCGCCTCGCCCACCTGCACGTAGCGGCGGGTGATGATGCCCGCGTAGGGTGCGCGCAGCACCGTGTAGTCCAGCGCCTGGCCCACCTGATCGAGCTGAGCCCGGGCCGACGCCAGCGCCGCCTGTGCCGCGTCGCGCTGGGCGCGTTGCTGATCCAGCTGCGCCGCGGAGACGTAGCCCTTCGCGTAGACCGCCTCGATGCGCTTGTACGACGCGGCGGCTTCCTTGTAGGTCGCCTCGGCCGACGCGACCTGCGCCTGTGCCGCGCTGCGCGCCGACTTCTGCTCGACGTCGGTGAAGCGCACCAGCACATCGCCCTTGGCGACGATATCGTTGACGTCATGCGGCAGCTCGAGCACCCGCGCATTGGTCTGCGCCGTGATCGTGGCCTGGTTCACCGCCTCCACCACGCCATCCCAGACCTGTTCGTCATGCGCCGTCTGGGCGTGCACGACCACGCTGGCCAGCGTCGGCGGCGGACTCTTCGTGACAGCCGGCGGGTTCCGCTGGCCGCAGCCGGCCAGCGCGACGACAACCAGCAGCACGGCGATCAGGGGCGGGACGGATTTCATGGCAAGGGGCGCTCGGTGTGTCATCGGGGTGGAGTCGTGCCCGGCGGCGTCGCCGGCTTGAGCCGTTCGATGCCGAGGGCTTTCATCAGGTACTTTTCGTAGACCGGCTCGGTGTTGCCCGAGCGGATCTTGTGCATGAAGTATTTCTCGAACGCGACCTTGGCCAGATGCACCCACTTGCCCTGCTTCGCCCAGGTGACATTGCGCGGCGGGATCTGCGGAATGGCCACGAATGCCGCGCCGCTGTCGCCCATGTCGGCCAGGCACACCGCGTTCCAGGTCGCCTCGACCGTGGCGGGTTTGCCGTCGATGACGGCCTTGAGGTTGGCGGCCAGCGCACCGACCATGGATTCGATCATGAAGCCGGTCTTGGGCGCCCCGGTCGGCACCGCCGTCGCTTCCACCGGTGGGATCGCCACGCATACGCCGGCGGAGAAAATGTTCGGGAACGCCGGATTGCGCTGGTGCTTGTCGATCAGCACGAAGCCGCGCGGATTGACCAGGCCATCGACGCCGCGTAGTGCGGCCACGCCAGTGAACGCGGGGATCACCATCGAGTAGACAAACGGCAGCGCGTGCGTCTCCAGCACCTGGCCGTGCGCGTCATGCTCGCTGACCTGCATCACGCCGGGTTCGACCTTGTCGATGCGTGCGTTGGTGATCCACTTGATATGGCGCTGACGCAGCTCCTTCTCCAGCAAGCCCTTGGAATCGCCGACGCCACCGAGCCCCATGTGGCCGATGTACGGCTCCGGCGTGACGAACGTCATCGGCACCTTGTCGCGCAATTTGCGCCGGCGCAAATCGGTGTCGAGGATCATCGCGAACTCGTAGGCCGGGCCGAAACAGCTCGCCCCCTGCGCAGCGCCGATCACCACCGGACCGGGCGCTTTCAGGAATGCTTCGTAGGCCTGCCAGGCGGCGGTCGCATGGGCCGTGGTGCAGACCGATTGCGTGCACCCGCCGAGCGGACCCAGCCCCGGAATTTCGTCGAAGGCCAGGCGTGGACCGGTGGTGATGACCAGGTAGTCGTACTTCAGCTCGCGGCCATCCTGCAGCAGCACGCGGTTCTCCGCCGGACGAACCGCGCTGGCCGGCGAGTCGACGAACGCGATGTCGTGCCGGCCCAGCGCCGACGCGGCATCGATCTGCACGTCGGCGGGCTCGCGCCAGCCGATGCCGACCCACGGGTTGGATGGCGTGAACGAGAACAAGCCACCTTCGCCGACCACCGTGACGCGATGGGCACTCCCCAACACGGCCTTGATTTCATAGGCGGCACTCATGCCGCCCAGCCCCGCACCAACGATGACGACGTCACACATGGCGGACTCCTGGTCAGACAGGACTGACAGCGTGCGCTGCCAGGACAGGGGCGGACTTGAGCTTGATCAAATCAGAGGTAAATGGGGTGTCGCCGGCAAGTCGGATCGCCATGGCACACGTACGCGGGCTCGTCGGCATGAATCACCTGGCCTCGTCGATTATCCGCGTGACGACCTGCTCCACCTCGCCTGCCGTCGCCACCAGGGCGGGATCGGTCGAGAGCATGCCCAGCATCGGTACCGGCCGGATCATGCCGATCCAGGTCTTGCCGGCGTCGGTGTAGACAGAGATGCGGCACGGCAGCGCCATGTTCAGTCGCATGTCCGCCGCCAGCACGCTGGCCGCCTGTCGCGGATTGCACACTTCGAACACCTTGCACTGGCGCTCGAACGCGACGCCCTTGCTGCGCAGGGTGGCGCCCAGATCGTGCACGTGCAGCACGCCGAACCCGTTGCGCGCGACCGCTTCGGCCAGGTCGGCGGCGGCCTGTTCCGGCGTCTTGGAAGTTTCAACGATGTAATACATGGTTCACCTCGGCTCGATGGAACGCCACTCAGGACGGAAAGGCGCAACCGGGCTTCAGGCCCAGCTTGCGCAGCAGCATCGCCAGCGGGCAGAAGCCGGTGAACGCGGACTGCAGCAGGTTGGCGCCCACAAACACCGGGAGCCAGATCCAGCCCGGCGCCACGAAATGCGCCAGCGCAATACCCACCAGCACGACGGTGCCGGCGAAACCCAGAACGATGCGATCGACATTCATGACGGAACTCCTGCGGTGAGGTGGAAACCGGCGGGAGGCCAGCAGTCGCTGGTCCTGGCCGTCCGACTAAATCATTACAATCTAAATTAGCTTTATCTTAATTAGACTTCCATGGTAAAGTCAACTCCATGAAACAGGCAATCGCGCACCCCAAGAAGGTTCACCCGATGAACATGCCGGCCGATGCGGATCTGGAGCTCATGCAGTCGCGCGCCGAAGAGGCTTCGCAGCTGCTCAAGACGCTGGGCAACGCGCAGCGGCTGCGCATGCTGTGCCTGCTGCTGGACGGCGAGATGTCGGTGGGACAGATCAACGAGCAACTGCCCGAACTCAGCCAGTCGGCGCTGTCCCAGCATCTGGCCCGGCTGCGCGACGAAGGCCTGGTCAGTACCCGGCGCGAGGCGCAGACGGTGTGGTACACCCTGCCCGCGGGTCCCGCACACGCCATCATCGCCACGCTGTACGGCATCTACTGCGCAACCGACACCGACTCGCGCAGTGCAAGGAACCGGCGCGCGCGGTCGGCACCCAGTCGCACACGCCGCACCGCCTGACAGCCGGGCGCCCGTTCGGGAGAGGTCGGTCCACGGCCCGGGCGCGCAGCTCCGAGCCACCCTTCCCGATCAGCTCGCCCTGATCATCGGGCCGCGACCGGCAGCAGGCTGTCGAGTACCAAGGCGGTCATCCGCGACAGGCCCTGCTCACGCTGCGTCGCCGGCATGTGCGTGTCGCGCTGCAGATGGTCGCTGACGGTCAGTACCGACAGCGCCTGGAAGCCTTCACGCATGGCCACGCCGTACAGGCCGGCCGATTCCATCTCGATCCCGCGGATCCGATGCCGCAGCAGCCGCGCGACCAGCTCCGGGTCGCCGCCATGGAAGCAATCCGTGCTGAACACGCCGCCGATGCACAGGCCGATCCGCTGCGCGGCCGCGGTATCGACGACCGCGCGGATCAGGCCGAAATCGGCGCAGGCGGCGAGATCGTAGCCACCGAAGTGCAGGCGGTTGAAGTTCGAATCGGTCGACGCCGCCTGCGCCAGCAACAAGTCGCCCAGTTCGATCTCGCCCACGCCGCCGCAGGTGCCGACACGCACGATCCGGCGCACGCCGAACACCCGCGCCAGCTCGGTGGCATAGATCGCGCAGGAAGGAATGCCCATGCCGCTGCCCAGCACCGACACGCGCATGCCGCGATAGAAACCGGTGTAGCCGAGCATGTTGCGGCGGGTATTCACCTCGCACGCGTCATCGAGAAGCTCGCCGGCGATGTGCCGCGCGCGCAGTGGATCGCCGGGAAGCAATACGGTGTCGGCGATCTGGCCCGGCGTGGCGTCGAGGTGGGGTGTGCTCATGCGATAGCGGTCATGTGGGGAGAAGAAAACTGCGGCCTGCCGCCAGCGCCGGCAGGCCCAGATGGACGGCCAGACTCTGGCCGATGTCGGCAAAGCTGTCGCACCGACCCAGTGAGCGCGGCGCCAGTCCCGGCCCGAACACCAATGCCGGCACGCATTCGCGGGTATGGTCGCTGCCCGGCCAGGTCGGATCGCAGCCGTGGTCGGCGCTGATCGCCAGCAGGTCGCCGGGGCGCAGCGCACGCAGCAGTTCCGGCAGCCGCGCATCCAGCGCCTCCAGCGCGGCGGCGTAGCCGAACACGTCGCGCCGGTGGCCATACACCATGTCGAAATCGACAAAGTTGGTCGCCACCAGACTGCCGCTGCCGGCCTGCGCGATGGCGGCCAAGGTGGCATCGAACAGTTCGTCGTGACCGTGCGCCTCGATGCAGCGCGACACGCCACGGTGGGCGAAGATGTCGCCGATCTTGCCGATCGCGACCACCTCGCCACCGGCGGCCAGCAGCGTATCGAACAGCGTCGGCGCCGGCGGTGGCAGAGCATAGTCGCGCCGATGCGGGCTGCGGCTGAAGCCTGACTTGGCCGAACCGGTGAACGGCCGCGCGATCACCCGGCCGATGTTGTAATCGGCGAGCAACCCGCGCGCCAGTTCGCACAGACGGTACAGGCGATCGAGACCGAACGCCTGTTCGTGCGCGGCAATCTGGAACACCGAATCGGCCGAGGTGTAGACGATCGGACGGCCGCTGCGCACATGCTCCGCGCCAAGGCGCTGGATGATCTCGGTGCCGGAGGCATGGCAGTTGCCGAGCACGCCGGGCAGTCCGCCCCGCTCCACCAGTGCCTGCAACAAGGCGGGTGGAAACGAAGGCTCGGCCTGCCCGAACACCCCGAACGGTTCGGTCAACACCACGCCGGCGGTTTCCCAGTGACCGGATGGGGTGTCCTTGCCGCGAGCCCGTTCCACCGCGTAGCCCCACAGACCTTCGGCGGCGGGCAGCATCTCGAAACCCGGCGCGGCTTGCCCATGTGCGGCGGCATGCGCTTGCGGCAGACCAAGCCGGGTGAAGTTCGGCAAGCGCAGCGGGCCGCGCGCCGCGGCGGCACAGGCAGCAGCGATATGGCCGAAGGTGTCGGCGCCTGCGTCGCCGTAGTCCGCGGCATCGGGAGCCGCGCCCAGGCCCAGCGAATCGAGTACCAGCCAGACAGCGCGAGTCATGCGGCGCACTCCGCCGGCGCGCGCCATTGCCACAACGCCACGGCGGGCGGCGCCTCGGGCGCAATCCGAAAGGCGCGGCGCACGCTCGCCACCGCCGCATCGGCGGCGTCCGCGCTGCGGGCGTGCACGATCGCCAGCGGCTGACCCGCGTCGATGGCGTCGCCTCGCCCGCTCACCTCGGCCAGGCCCACGGCATGATCCAGCACCTGCTCCGGCCGCGTGCGTCCGCCGCCCAGATCGACCACGACCTGCCCCAGCGCGCGCACGTCGATCGCCGCGACATGGCCGGATTCGGATGCCAGCACCGCGCGTCGTATGGGTGCCACCGTCAGATGCGCATCCGGCCGTTCCAGCAGATCGGCCGGGCCACCCAGCGCGGAAACCATTCGCGCGAAGCGCTCGGCGGCCGCGCCCGAATCCAGCGCCATCCGCACGCGCCGGTCCGCCTCGCCACGATCGCGTGCAAGTCCACCCATGCACAACAACTCGGCCGCCAGTTCCAGGCTCAACGCGCGCAGCCGCGGGTTGTCGCCGCGGCGGCCGCGCAGCAGGTCAAGCACCGCGCGCAGCTCCAGCGCGTTGCCCGCCTCGCGACCGAGCACCTGACCCATGTCGCTGAAAGCCACCCGCAGGCTGATGCCGGTGCCTGCCGCCGTCGCCAGCATGCGTTCGGCCAGTGCGCGTGCTGCCTCCATGCCGGGCAGCTGCGCACCGCTGCCGGTCTTGATGTCGAGCACCAGCGCCTGGGCGCCACCGGCGAGCTTCTTGGACAGGATTGAAGCCACCATCAACTCGGCCACGTCCACTGTGGCGGTGACATCGCGCACCGCATACAGGCGGCGATCGGCCGGCACCAGGCCGGCGCCCTGACCGACGATCGCACAGCCGACCTCGCCGACCACCTGGCACAGCCGCGCGGTGGTCGGATGAACGTCGTACCCGGCCAGGCTTTCCAGTTTGTCCAGGGTGCCACCGGTATGCCCGAGGCCGCGACCGGAAATCATCGGTACATAGCCGCCGCATGCCGCCAGCAAGGGCGCCAGCAGCAGGCTTACGCCGTCACCCACGCCACCGGTGGAATGCTTGTCCAGCACCGGTCCGGGCAGGTGGTCCCAGCGCAGCCGCTGACCGGAATCGCACAGGGCGAGGGTGAACTGGAGGCACTCGTCGATGCTCATCCCGCGCCACGCGACCGCCATCGCAAACGCGGCGATCTGGCCCTCGCTCCACGACCCGTCACCGATGCCCTGCGCCACCGCGCGCAGCTGGTTGGCATCGAGCCGGACGCCGTCGCGCTTGCAGCGAATCAGCGCCGCGGCGGACGGCATGCTCATGCTTTCGCTGACGCGATAGTCGCCAGTTCGCCGAACAACGCGCTGGCACCGATGCGGAAATGCGCCGGATCGCTCCAACCCACACCCAATCGTGCCTCCGCCAGGTCCAGATAGGTCACCGCATCGGCCAGCGTGCGGATGCCGCCGGCGGCCTTGAAGCCACAGCGGCCGCCGGCCGCGGCGATGGCATCGAGGATCACCGCGGCAGCCTGCACAGTGGCGTTGACCGGCACCTTGCCGGTCGAGGTCTTGAGAAAGTCGACGCCCTCCTCGAGGCCGATCGCGCACGCCGCGCGGATCAGCTCGGGCGTGCCCAGCACTCCGGTCTCGAGAATCAGTTTCAGCGGCACGTCGTCCGTGCAGGCCGCGCGGCAACTCCTGACCACGGTCCGTGCGCATGCTGCATCCCCGTCCAGCAACGCCCGATACGGCAGCACCAGATCGATCTCGTCGGCCCCGGCAGCCAGCGCGCGCCGCGTCTCGCGTTCCACCCGGGTGGGATCGCTGCCGCCATCGGGAAAGTTCACCACCGTCGCCACCTTGACCTCGGTGCCCTGCAAGCAGCGACGCGCCGTCGTGATGTGTTCCGGGTAAACGCAGACTGCCGCCGGCAAGCGCGGTGCGGCAACGGCCGACCTGCACAACGCCTCGATCTGTGCGGAGGTGTCGTCCTCGCCCAGGCTGGTCAGGTCGAGCAGGGACAACAGGCGGGCCGCAAGGGCGCGCGGGCTACGAGCATCGATAGACACAGGCCGCTCCACGGATCAGTTGCCGCGAAGCGTAAGGCGCACGGAAAGCGGGCTCCTTGATCTATGGCAAGCCGATCAGAACGCGTAGAGCAGCACCGCGAAAAAGTGGCAGATGGTGCCGGTCAGCACGAACAGATGCCAGATGAAATGGCTATAGCGGACCTTCTCGTCCAGCACGAAAAACACCACGCCGAGCGTGTACGCCAGGCCACCGGCGGCCAGCCAGGCCAGGCCGCCGGCTTCCATGCGCACCCACAGCGGGTGAATCGCGATCAGGCCCACCCAACCCATGGCCACGTACAGCACCGTGGACACGTGCGGGAAACGCAGCCCGCCCAGCGCCTTGAACAGCATGCCCGCCAGGGCCAGGCCCCAGATCAGGCCGAACAGCCCCCAGCCCCAGCCGCCGCGCAACACGCCCAGTGTGATCGGCGTGTAGGTTCCGGCGATCAGCAGATAGATCGCGATGTGATCGAGCGCCCGCAGGATCGCCTTCACCTTCGGCTGCGGAATCGCGTGATACAGCGTCGATGCCAGATACAGCAGCACCGCGCTGCCACCGAAAGTCAGCGCACTGGCCATCGCATAGCCGCTGCCGATGTGATCGGCCCGAACGACCAGAACCGGCAGGCCGGCGATCGCCAGCAGCAGGCCCAGCCCGTGGCTGAGGCTGTTGGCCAGCTCCTCGCCCCAGGTCTGCTGTCGGATGATCGTGCTGGCGCTGGTCAGTGACATGCGAGGGCGGCTTCTTCTGCGGTTTTCGGAATGCATCTGGCGAGCGCCATCACACCTTGGCGAACACCAGGCTGGCGTTGGTGCCGCCGAAGCCGAAGCTGTTCGACATCACCGTGGCCAGCTTTGCCGGGCGGCTTTCGCGCAGGATCGGAAAGCCCTCGGCGCGCGGATCGAGTTCGTCGATGTTGGCCGAGCCGGCCATGAAGCCCTCGTTGAGCATCAGCAAGCTGTAGATCGCCTCGTGCACGCTCGCTGCGCCGAGCGAGTGGCCGGTCAGCGACTTGGTCGAGGACAGCGGCGGCACGGCATCGCCGAACACCTGACGCAAGGCCTGCAGTTCGACGATGTCGCCCAGCGGCGTGGCGGTGCCATGGGTGTTGACGTAGTCGACCGGTGCGCTCACGTTGGCCATCGCCATCTGCATGCAGCGCACCGCGCCCTCGCCGCTCGGCGCCACCATGTCGGCGCCGTCGGAAGTGACGCCGTAGCCGACCAGCTCGGCGTGGATGTGCGCGCCGCGCGCCTTCGCATGTTCGTACTCCTCCAGCACCAGCATGCCGCCGCCGCCGGCGATGACGAAGCCGTCGCGGCCGGTGTCGTACGGCCGCGAGGCAGCGGCCGGCGTGTCGTTGCGGCCGCTGGACAACGCGCCCATCGCGTCGAACTGCGCGGTCATGCCCCAGTGCACTTCCTCGCCGCCGCCGGCGAACATCACGTCCTGCGCACCATGGCGGATCAGGTCGGCGGCGGCGCCGATGCAGTGCGCCGACGTGGCGCAGGCGGCGGAGATCGAATAGCTGAGGCCGAGGATGCCGAACGCGGTGGCCAGCGTGGCCGACACGGTCGAGCACATCGTGCGCGGCACCATGTACGGGCCGACCTTGCGCACGCCCTTGTTGCGCAGCAGGTCGCCGGTCTCGATCTGCCACTGCGCCGAGCCACCGCCGGAACCGGCGATCACGCCGCTGCGCGGGTGGCGGATGTGCTCGATGGCCAGTCCCGCGTCGGCGATCGCCGCGCGCATCGCCACGTAGGCGTAGGCCGCCGCGTCGCCCATGAAGCGCTTCAGCTTGCGGTCGATCGCGGCCTCCAGGTCGATCTGCGGCACGCCGGCGACCCGACTGCGCAGGCCCAGCTCGGCATAGTCCGGCATGGCCCGGATGCCACTGCGGCCATCGCGCAGTGCACGCGCCACGGTTGCCGGCAGGTTGCCCAGGCACGACACGACGCCCATGCCGGTCACCACTACCCGGCGCATCTCAAAAGCCCTCGGTGGACTGGAACAGGCCCACGCGCATGTCGGTGGCCTCGTAGATCAGGCGGTCGTCGACGAAGGTCTTGCCGTCGGCGATCACCAACCGCAGCTTGCCGCGCATCACGCGGCGGATGTCGATCTCGTAGCGCACCAGCTTCGCGCTCGGCAGCACCTGGCCGGAGAATTTCACCTGGCCCACGCCGAGCGCGCGGCCGCGGCCGGGCTCGCCCAGCCACGGCAGGAAGAAACCGCTGAGCTGCCACATCGCATCCAGGCCGAGGCAGCCGGGCATCACCGGGTCGCCGATGAAGTGGCAGTCGAAAAACCACAAGCTCGGATGGATATCCAGTTCGGCGTGGATCACGCCCTTGCCGTACGCGCCACCCTCGCTGGCGATGTGGGTGATGCGGTCGAACATCAGCATCGGCGGCGATGGCAACCGGGCATTGCCGTCACCGAAAAGTTCGCCGCGGCCGCACGCGCGCAGTTGTTCGTAGTCAAACGAAGAAGGACGTGTCATGAATTGCTCACTGGGTCGGGAGTGCATAGTCTGCACAGCTCCGCGCTCAGCCGTATTGATCCGGGTCAATCCGCCGCGACGGCCGCCATCGCCCGCCCCCGCCGCGTGGGGCATATCGTCGCAACGCAGGGCGCATATTTCAGGCAGGGCAGCCGCGATCGTGACGGCAATGGGCGCCCAGGCTACGCTTGCGCAACAACGCCGCGCGCAGCAGGGCCTGGGCCAGCCGCGCCTGCCAGCCGCTATCCGCCACTGCCGCACAGGTGCGCCACGCATCGCGCAACGCCGATGCCTCGCGCACAGGGCCGGCCGCGCGCCACAGCAGGTCGCCCAGCGCGCCGAGCTGTGGCGGTGACAGGCTGTCGCCACGCTCGATCCAGCGGTAGTCGCCATGCCGGCCGGGGCGCGGCTCGGCAGCGGCCAGCATGTGGCCAAGCCGACGCCCGCACAACACGCCTTCCAGCAGCGAATTGCTGGCCAGCCGATTCGCGCCGTGCACGCCGTTGCAAGCCACTTCACCCACCGCATGCAGGCCTGGCACACTGGTTCGCCCATCCGCATCGGTGGCCAGCCCGCCCATGTGGAAATGCGCTGCCGGCGTGACTGGTATGGGCGCCCGCCGGGGATCGAAACCGTGGGCACGGCACGCGGCCAGCACGGTGGGAAAGCGCCGTTCCCAATCGCCCGCCACGACCGCTGCATCGAGCCAGACCTGCCCGCCCTCGCCTTGCACCTGAGCTACGCGTCGCGCGACCACGTCGCGCGGCGCGAGGTCGCCGAGCGGATGCACGCCGGCCATCAGCGGCTGCCCATCGGCATCGAGCAAGCGCGCGCCGGCACCACGCAGCGCCTCGGTGACCAGCGGCAGGCAGTGTCCGGCGACGTCCAGGGCGGTGGGGTGGAACTGCACGAATTCCAGATCGCGCGGCGAGGCGCCGCTCGCCAGCCCCAGCGCCAACCCGGCACCGTCCGCGCCCGGCGGATTGCTGGTGCGTGCAAACAGCGCACCGATGCCACCGGTGGCGAGCACCACCGCCGCCGCCTCGATGTGTTCGTGTCGCCCACGTCCATCGCGGGTACGCACGCCGACGACGGCACCGTCGTGGACCAGCAGGGCATCGACGTCGACACCGCCGCGCCACTGCACATGCGCCGCAGCCTGCACCTTCGCGCGCAAGGCATGCACCAGTGCGGCTCCGCTGGCATCGCCGCCGGCGTGCACGATCCGCACGGCGGAATGACCGCCTTCGCGCCCCAGCTGCAAGCGGCCAGCGCCATCGCGATCGAACAGCACGCCTTGCGCCTGCAGCCACGCGATGGCGCCTGGCGCCTCGCGTGTCAGCCACTGCACCATCGCCACGTCGTTGTGATGGGCGCCGGCCAACAAGGTGTCGGCGGCGTGGGCGGCGGGGCTGTCGTGCGGATCAAGTGCGGCGGCAATGCCACCCTGGGCCAGGGCGCTGGCACTGCCACTGCCGTCGTGCGCACGACACAGTAAACGCACTGGCGCAGGCGCGGCGGCCAACGCCGTGGCCAGGCCGGCCACACCACCCCCCACCACCACGATTGGCAGGCGTGCACGCCTCACACGGTTTCGCGCCGTCCGACCGCGAGCATGCGCTCCAGCGCGGCACGCGCACGCACACGGATGTCCGCGGGTACCTCCACCGCGTGTTTCATGTCGCGCAGGGACGCGTAGATGTTCTGCAAGGTGATCCGCTGCATGTGCGGACACAGGTTGCACGGCTTGATGAATTGCGTCGCCGGAAACTGCGCGCGCAGGTTGTCGGCCATCGAGCACTCGGTGATCAGCGCGACGCGTGCCGGCTTCTCGCGCTCCAGCCACTTGCCCATCGCCGTGGTGGAACCGACGAAGTCCACCTCGGCGAGCACCTCGGGCGGGCATTCCGGATGCGCCACCAGCATCGCGTCGAACTGCTCACGCGCATGCCGCGCCTGCTGAGCGGTGAACTTCTCGTGCACTTCGCAGCGGCCATGCCACAACACCAGCTCGACTGCGGTCTGGCTGGCGACGTGGCGGCCCAGGTACTCGTCGGGCAGGAAGATCACCTTGCCAACACCCATTGACTCGACCACCTGCACCGCGTTCGCCGAGGTGCAGATCGCGTCGGACTCCGCCTTCACCGCGGCCGACGTGTTGGCGTAGCTCACCACCGGCGTGCCCGGGTGCTGAGCGCGCAACGCACGCACGTCGGCAGCGGTGATCGACGAGGCCAGCGAGCAGCCGGCTTCCAGGTCGGGTATCAGCACAGTCTTGTGCGGCGCGAGGATCTTCGCGGTCTCGGCCATGAAGTGCACGCCGCACAACACGATCAGGTCGGCGTCGCACTCGGCCGCGGCCTGTGCCAGGCCGAGCGAGTCGCCGGTGATGTCGGCCACGCCGTGGAAGATCTCCGGCGACTGGTAGCTGTGCGCCATGATCACCGCACCGCGCTGCTTCTTCAGCTTGTTGATGGCGTCGATCCACGGCAGGTGCAGCGGAATCTCCAGGCACGGCACCAGTGGTTCCAGGCGCTCGGCCAGCGCGGCGTACTCGTGTTCCAGTTCGTCGCGCCAGACCGGCACGGGCAGCGTTGCGGCGGCAGTCATCGTGATCGCTTTTCAGGGGAGGAAACGGGATGGCTCAGACGGCTTCGCCGCGGCAGGCATATGCGACGCGTCGGCCCGGAGGCTCCGCCGCGTGCGGCAAACGGCGCGGCATTGGCCAAGGAAGGAGCGTGTGGAGAGTCTGGCCAGGCATGGTGGGCGGCATCATGGCCGGCTTGACCGGCCGCACGCCTTGACCCACGTCAACCACCCCGCCCTGTTGCGGGTCGTGGTGCACGTGGCCGGCACGCCCGGCATCGGCAAGCTGGTGCTCATGGGCGAGGCTCCACGGTCGACAGGAAATGATTCGCGCGCCAGCGCACGCCATGCAGCGTCCACCCCATGCAACCCCAGGCCAGCAGCAACGCCAACCCGGCCGCGCGGGCCAGCCACGCCGATGGCCACGCCACGGCAGCCGGCAACAACAACAGCGGCGCTTGCGCCAGCAGTGCGCGGGTCTTGTCGTGTGCGGACAGGAGCCGCTGCACACCGGGCAACTGCACGCCGCGACCGCAGCGCCGGTGCAGTTCGATCCAGCCGATGAAGGGAACGATCTCCAGCATCATGCCGGCGACCAGCAGCGGCAATGCAATGCCCAGCCCCAGCGCCGCGGCCAGCATACCGCCACGTACGCCTGCGGCCAACGCCAGTGCCGCCAGCGCCAGCATGACCAAGCCGGCGCGCCAGCTCCACAGCAACGGCCCGCGACGCAGTCGCGGCGCACGCCATTGCAGCCACAACGCCGCAACGGCGAACAGCAGCGCATGCGCGGCTACCGCGCCGGCCAGCCAGTCGCCGCCACCGGCCAGGCGCCAGCATGCCGCGCCGAACAACATCAGCAACACGCTGCCCAACCACACTGACTGCATCGGTTCGCGCACCGTGCCGGTGCCCTGGAACATCGGCATCACCACCCGCGCCACGCTGGCCATCAGCACCACCACCCAGCCCAGCACGCCCCAGCTGGCGTGCACATCGGTGAGTACCGCCAACGGCAGGGCCAGGTATCCGGCGAAGCCCGACGCAAGCATGCCGCCGAGCAACGCGGTGAGCACGGCAAACCCGATCGCCACGCCGAAGCCCGCACGCAGCAGGCGCTGGCCCGCCGCGACCAGCAAGCCAGGCAGGGTCATCGTCGCCATCAGGGCGAATGCCAGCGGCAACAGCACGGCGGCGGCGACGAGTGCCGTGCGCCAACCCTGGTGCAGCCCCGCCACCAGCAACAGCACGCCAAGGTTGAACAGGGCATGCAACCATGGCCCGAACGTCGCACTGCCGCGCACTCGCACGCCGGCCGCGACGGGCAGGAACTGCAGCACGCTGCCGAACATCGCGTTGCCCAGCACGCCCAGCGTGAACACGTGCACCAGCGCCAGCGTGGCCGGGTTCCAGCGCAAGCGCAGCGCGGCATCGCCGTCGACGATCAGCAGGGCGCCGGCCAGCATTCCCCACCACGGCGCTCCGAGCAGGAAGCGCCGCGGCAACGACGGAGCCGGAGCCTGCTCAAGCCGAAGCTGCGTCATCGCCGCCCGGATAACGGATCAGTACGCGCGCGCCGCCGGTCGGCAAGGCGAACGCCGTCGTCTGCATTCCTCGCGAGGCCAGCGCGTCGAGCAGCGGCGTCGGCAGCAGCGGGGTGAGCACCTGCACTGCCTGCCCGGGCAGCAACGCGTCGGCAGCCGCCAGCGCGCGCAGCATCGGCTCCGGCGACGGCAGCCAGCGCAGGTCAAGTTCGGGAAGTACCGCGTCGTCGACGCGGCGATGGGGTGATGATTGGGCTTTCATGGCGTCATCTCAACGCAGTCGCGACGCGGGCGCGCTGACCTGGATCAACGCGCCCGCCTGCGTTGCCGCTTCGTTCAACGTGCGCCGGCCAATGTCTGCTGGCCACGCCACTCCAGTTGCAGCCACAGCTTCGCACTGTTGCGGCCGAAGCCGTCAGCGCGATAATCCGCCACCTTCAGCAGGCCGCTGAGGCCCTGCGCCAGCGGAAACGCCAGCGAGGCATCCCACTCGCTGCCGTAGCGACCGCCGCGATCGGCGCGGTAGTCGTGGTACGCCACTGCCCAGGCCAGCTTGCTGACGATGCCGCTGCGACCGAAGTTGCCGTTGACGCCGACGTAGCGATCTTCCAGCCCACCGGCCGGGGTCACGTTGAACTGGTCGTTCCAGCCGTTGAACGCGTGCAGCGTGGCCAGCGGTGTCTGCAGTGCATGCCGGCCGTTGCCGCCCAGGTGTTCCCAGCCCAGCTTCGCGGTGATCCCGGACTGCGTCCAGCTCGGCTCCAGCAGCCAGTAGCTGTGCGCGAAGTGCTGTGGGTTGTTGGCATAGTCGATTTGCCGCGCTCCCTCCAGCGTCCAGCCGAGGCCGTTGCCATCGTGCAGCGCCTTGCCGTTCCAGCGCAGGCCGTAGGTGGCGCTGGAGGCGCTGGCCACGTCGCGATCCTCGTGAAGGTAGGCGTAGCCACCCCATTGCTGTGCGTCCCGGGTCCAGGCCAGGTTGAGCAGGTGCGTATTCAACTTGCGTTCGCGCGCAAGCGGGTTCAGTGCATCGCGGCCGGCCACCCGGTGCACCCGGTCGAGCCAGTCGTAGCGCACCGCCAATGCCGCCAGTGGCTGCCAGCGCAATTCGACTGCATCGAAGGTCTGCTCGTGCTGGCGCCAGCCGCTGTTGCCGACCCAGCGCTGGTTGTCCAGCAGCAGCCGCTGGCGACCCGCGGTGGCGCCGAACTGCTCGCCTTGCCAGCGTAACCAGTACTGGTTGAACTCGCTGCCGCGCGGGTCGGTGATCGCGGGGTACGAGGCACGACCATTGGCACCGCTGTTGTAACGGTCGCCGGCACTGGCCACGCCGGCGCCTTCGACCAGGCCGCTCCAGCCATGCCCGAACTCGGCATGCAGGCCGAGGCGCAGGCGCAAGGTGTCGGCATGGGCGTTGCGCGCGAACGCATCGTCGTCAACCTGCTCATGGCGCAGGCGGGCGTCCCATTCCAGCTGCCACGATGGCCCGGCCGATGTTGCCGGCCCACCGGCAGTGCCGATTCCGTCGGTCGCCCAGGCCGGCGTAGCCAGGATCGCGAACAGGCAAGCTGCCGAAAGATAGTTGCGTGCATGGTTCATTACGTTGCTCCCTTGTGGTCGGCGGCAGTCTCGAAGTGCGCAAGTGCGCCCGAGCTGACCTTGGTCAAGTCCCTGCCATGCAAAGTGCGGCTGTGACAACGCGCCACGGCCGCGCATGCCGTCGAAACGGCAACGCCGGCCACGAGGGCCGGCGTTGCTTCCTGCGTTGTCCCGCCTGGACATCTTTACGTCCAGACATTTTCTCTCGCGCCGACCCGGGTCAGTGCTCCGCCGCCGGTGCCGGCGACGCCGCGGCACGTGCCTTGGTCACCTCTTCCTTGCTGACCTGCCCGCCCGGGTTGCCCCAGCTGTTCAGCACGTAGGTCAGGATGTTCGCCACCTCGTCGTCGTTCAACTGCGCCATCGGCGGCATCACCGAGTCGTACTCGTGGCCGTTCACCGTGATCTTGCCGGTCAGGCCGTGCGTCACGATCGTCATCGCCCGCTTCGGGTCCGCCGCCAGGAAGTCCGACTTCGCCAGCGGCGGGAACACGTTCGGCAGGCCTTCGCCGTTCGCCTGGTGGCATACCGAGCAGGTGCCGGTGAACAACTGCTTGCCCGCCGCGATCTGCTCGGCCTTGGTCAGCGTGCCGGCCGCATGCGCTGTCGCCGCCGTGCTCACCGCTGTCAGGTTCGGCTCCGAACGATCACCCAGGTAGACCGAGTCCACTTCCTTGCCCGAGTAGATCGACTTGTCTTCCGGACCGTCCACCTTGAGGATGCCCAGCGCGCCCTTGTTGAACGCGCGGAAGATCGAGTGGTCGACCAGCACGTAGCTGCCCGGCACGTCGGTGTGGAACTCCACCATCGCCGCGCCGCCGGCCGGGATCAGCGTGGTCTGCACGTTGTGCTGTGCCACCGTGCCGCCCTCGGGCTGCACCTTGTCGAAGATCTCGCCGATCACGTGGAAGCTCGACACCAGGTTCGGCCCGCCGTTGCCCACGAACAGCCGTACCGTCTGGTTGGTCTTGGCGGTCAGCGCGTTGTCGCCGGTGAGCGCGCCTTCCTTGCCGTTGAACAGCACGTAGGTCGGGTGCTCGTCGATCGCCTTCTCCATGTCGAACGGCTGCAGGCCCTTCTGGCGGTACTTGCCGGTGGTGTAGAAGTCGCCCTGCATCACGTAGTACTCGTGGTCGACCTTCGGCAACCCCTCCGGCGGCTCGACCAGGATCAGCCCGTACATGCCGTTGGCGATGTGCATGCCCACCGGCGCGGTCGCGCAGTGGTACACGTAGATGCCCTGGTTCAGCGCCTTGAAGGTGAAC
>NZ_BAAAFK010000001.1:2647115-2924496 GCF_039523495.1 Rhodanobacter soli
CATCTTGCTGTCCGGCGCGTTCTTCAGGTGGAACTCCACCGTGTCGCCCTGGCGCACCCGGATGAAGCTGCCCGGCACGGTGCCGCCGAAGGTCCAGAACGTGTAGCTCACGCCCTCGGAGATCGGCATCTCCTTCTCGATCACTTCCAGCTCGACGATCACCTTCGCCGGGTAGTTGCGGTTGACCGGCGGCGGCACGTGCGGCGGGCTGGTCAGCACCGCGTGGATCGGCTCGCCCTGCGGCGGACCGAAGTCGCCGTGGGTGGCGGCGATCGCGGCGGGACTGGCGTCAGCCTGCCCCACCGGCGACATCGCGGATGGCTTGCCGGAGCAACCAGCGAGCGCCAGCGCGCCGGCCGTGGCCAGGACAATGAACAACGAACGTGACATGGGTTTCTCCCTGTGGTTTCTGCGTGCAAGCCTAGGGAGACGTCAGGAAGCGCGCTTGACGTACGTCATTCCTGTCGATGGAAAACGGCGAGTGCGTCAAGCCGCCGCAGCTGCCGCGAAGGCGTTCAGTGCGACAGCAGATTCCTGCCGATCTGGCGCAACCCCTCGGGGTCGCGCAACAGCATTTCGCGCCCCTCGAGTTCGATCAGACCCTGCTGGCGGAAACGGCTGAGCACGCGGCTCACCGTCTCGGCCGCCAGCCGCAGGTAGTTGGCAATGTCGCCACGCGACATGCTGAGATGGAAGCGCGTACCGGAAAAGCCGCGCTCCTCGTAGCGTGCCGCCAGATCGGCAAGGAAAGCGGCCATGCGCATGTCGGCATTGTGGTCGCCGGCGAGCAAGGTGGCCATGCCCAGTTCCTTGCTGATCAGCCGGAACAGTCGCTGCTGTACCGCTGGCATGCGCGTGGCCAGCGCGCTCATCGCGGGAAACGAGAAGCGGCAGAAATAGGCGGTATCCAGCGCGACCGCGTCGCACGGAAACTGGTCTGGGTAGATCGCGTTGAGCCCGATCACCTCGCCGGGCAAGTAGAAGCCGAGCACCTGTTCGTGTCCCTCGGGGTCGACCATGCTGGTCTTCACCGTGCCGGCGCGCACCGCGAAGATCGAGCGGAACGGGTCGCCGGTACGGAAAATGTGCTCGCCGGCATGGAACGGCCCGACATGCTCGACCAGGCAGTGCAACTCGAGCAGCTCCGGCTTGCCGTAGCCTTCCGCGATGCATGCCCCGGAGAACGCGCAGGTGCGACAGAAGTGGGTCTCGTCACCATCGTCGGCTATCGGATTGGGTGGCTCGGGCAGGCGGCCTGCCGGGTTGTTGCGGCGCATGGGGGACCTGTGGGCATCGCGCGGATCAAATCAGGCATGGTTGGCACCGGCCATGGCCGGTACGCCAACGCACGGCGAAATATATCGCGATGATACGCAATGGCGGTGACCGTCGTGGGGCGACCTGCGTGCCATGACGCCGCACCAGGGCATTCGTGCCTGTTTGCACGGCACAAAAAGAACAAGGGCCGGCATTGCTGCCGACCCTTGCTTGCATTTGGCGCCCGAAGCTGGACTCGAACCAGCGACCCCCTGATTAACAGTCAAGTGCTCTAACCAGCTGAGCTATTCGGGCGTGAGCTGCGTAGTTTGCTGAGCGTGCGGCGAACTGTCAAGCCGTCGCGGAACGGTCGCCGCACTTTTTTTCAGGCGTTCAGTACCCGGTAGCACGGCTCGTACGCGGTGCCGCCGGGAAGCTTCATCCGATGCTGTTCGACGAACGCCTGCAGCAGCTTGTCCAGCGCCCGCATGATGTCCGCATCGCCGTCGATGACGAATGGGCCGTGCTGCTCGATCGCCTGCACGCCCTCCTCCTTCACGTTGCCGGCGACGATGCCGGAAAACGCCCGGCGCAGATCCGCTGCCAACTCGTGCCGCGGACGTTCGTGGTGGATCTGCAGCGCGCGCATCGCCTCATGGGTGGGGCGGAACGGTTGCTGGAATTCCAGCGGGATCTGCAGCGCCCAGTTGAAAAAGAATGCGTCCTTGGTGTCCAGCCGGTTGTGACGCACCTTCTCGAGGCCCTTGATCATGGTCCGCGCCACCGTCTCCGCATCGTCCATGATGATCTGGTAGTGCCGGGCCACCTCGTCGCCCAGGCTGAGCCGCAGGAAGCGGTCGATCTGCTCGAAATAGGCGGCCGACTGGCGCGGCCCGGTGAAGATCAGCGGGAACGGCGTACCGGCGTTGTCCGGATGCAGCAGGATGCCGAGCAGGTAGAGGATTTCCTCGGCCGTGCCGACGCCGCCGGGGAACACGATGATGCCGTGGCCCAGGCGCACGAAGGCCTCCAGCCGCTTCTCGATGTCCGGCATGATCACCAGGTGGTTGACGATCGGGTTCGGCGATTCGGCCGCGATGATGCCCGGCTCGGTGACGCCGATGTAGCGGTTGTGCCGGCGCCGCTGCTTGGCATGCGAAATGGTCGCGCCTTTCATCGGCCCCTTCATCGCCCCCGGGCCGCAGCCGGTGCAGATATCCAGCCCGCGCAGGCCGAGCTGGTAACCGACCAGCTTGGTGTAGTCGTACTCCTGGCGCGAGATCGAGTGGCCGCCCCAGCACACCACCAGGTTCGGGTCGACCTGCGGCTTGAGGATGCGCGCGTTGCGCAGGATCTCGAACACGCTCTGGGTCAGCGCGGCGGAGGCATCCAGGTCGTAGCCGATCTGTTCCAGCTGGGTCGACACGTAGACGATGTCACGCACCACCGCGACCAGCAGCTCGTTGATGCCGCGGATGATCTGGCCGTCCACGAACGCCTGCGCCGGCGCGTTCGACAGCTCGATCTTCATCCCGCGATCCTGCTGCAGCACCTGGATGTCGAAATCCGGATACTGCTCCAGGATCGCCCGCGGGTCGTCGCCGATGTTGCCGGAAGTCAGCACCGCCAGCGCACAGCGCCGCAGCAGCGCATGCAGGCCCGAGCCGCTGGCGCCGCGCAGGCGCGCCACCTCGTTGCGGGAAAGAACATCCAGGCCGCCGATCGGCGAGATACGCGCGCTGACGGTGCCGGGCTTTGCCGGCGCGCCGGAATGTGTGTCATTCATTCGAATTGTTCTCCTTGGCCGCTCTTCGCGGATCGTGCGCCTGCGCCGAGCGGGACAGGCCGCGTAGCTTCCCGCGCCGATCGCACATGGTCAAGCGTACGCACAAAAAAACCGGTGCCCGCAAGGGCACCGGCTCCAGGTTTCAAACCACCGATGCGCTCAGAACGTGTAGCGCAGCGTGACCATCGCCGACCAGCGCGACACCACATTGGTCTTGGTGTTGCGACCGGCGTCGTAAATGATCTTCTGGCCTGGCTGGTAGTTGCCGTTCTTGTCGGTGGGCAGCGAGTAGATGTACTTGCCGTCCGCATCCACGCCTTCGTAGCTGGCCAGCGTACGGGTGTACGGGAAGCCCACATAGCTCTGCTGACCCCAGTCGTTGTTCAGCAGGTTCATGAAGTTGTAGATGTCCAGGCGCAATTCGCCCTTGTTGCCCTTGAAGATGCCGGGCACTTCCTGGCGGAAGCTCAGATCCACCTGGTTCACCCAAGCCGAGGTCGCACGGTTGCGGCCCGCAATGGCACCTTGGTGATCCTTCAGGTAGGAATCGCTCTGGATGAAGTTGAAGAACTGATCGATCACGGCCTGGCTGGTATTGGCCTTGAAGCTCACTTCGCCCGCGCGCGGGATATAGACCAGATCGGTGCTGTAGGAGTCGCCGTTGGCATCGTTGCCGAACGTCCAGCTGTACGGCTGGCTGCTGTGACCGTCATAGAACGCGCTGACGCTGGTCACGTAGTCGCCGAAGAAGCGGTGCTGCCAGGTCAACGAGGCATTCAGGCGCTGCTTGATCGCATAGTTCGACGTCGAAGCCACGTCCTCGTTCGGGTTCACCCAGGCACTGTTGGAGTAGTTCGAACTCGCCTGGCTGGAGGTACCCGGGTTCACCTCGGTTGCATTGCCGAAGGTCACGCCCACGCTGCCGAACCAGCTCTCCGAGAACGGCTTTTTCAGCGACAGCGTCAATGCTTCGGCGCGGCCCTTGTGAGTGTTGGTCAGCAGGGTCGACGTGCCGGAGAATGCCGGGTTGGCATTCGTGCGCGCATCGCCCGACTTCGGCGCCTGGCCCAGCATCTTGTAGTAATTATTGCGGCCGTCCGGCAGCGTGCCGTTCGGATCGCCGATGTTGATGTTCTGGTAGAGGATGCCGTTGCGCGTGATGATCCGCTGGTATTCGGCCGAGAAAATCGTGCCCAACCACGGCAGCTCGCGATCGAACGCCAGGCTCACCTTCCACACGGACGGCAGCTGGAAGTTCGGGTCGACCGTGTCGACGTTCATCTTCGAGCTGGCCGGCGGCGGCAGGTTCTGCGCGAACGGATTCGGGCTAAACATCGGCAGATCATTGCCTACGCCCGGCTGCAGGCTGTCGTCATTGAACACCTGGTAGGTAGCCGTGGTCATGCCGTTGTTCTGGTACGGATTGGTCATCCACACGGTCGGCGGGTTGGACTGGAACAGGCCCACGCCACCACGGATCTGCATCATCCGCTCGCTGTCGAAGTTGTAGTTGAACGACAGGCGTGGCTCGATCAATTTCATGCCGTCGATGGTGTTGTCGTTGCGATAGCCGAAGGCGTTGGTGAACGTCGGATTGTAGACAGGCTTGTCACCCGTCTTGTTGAGGTTGACGCGCACGCCGTACTGCACCGACAGGTTGCTCGTCGGTTGCCAGGTGTCCTGCAGAAAGAACCCATACTGGCGCAACGTCCAGGCGGCGGCCACATCGTCCAGCGTGTAGCCCGAGGCCGGCTGGTAGATGTTGTACGAGTTGTAGATACCCTTCTCGAAGTTGTCGATGCCCCAGAATGTGTAGGCGCCAAACTGGGTACGGCCGAACAGGTTGTAGATCTTGTTCTGCTGGAAGTCGACGCCACCCTTGATGGTGTGCTCATCCAGATACAGTGTGCCGGCGAACAGCGCCTTCCAAGTCTTGATGTCCAGCACGTTGTAATGGCTGAACTGGTCCTCGCCCAGATCCACGAACGGCGCCTTGCCGCCAGCACCCAGATTGACAAAGACCTGCGGCTGCTGGGTATCGACCGTCCGCACCTGCGAGAACTGCGAATAGCCGATTTTGGCTTCGGTGGAGAAGTTGCCGGTCCAGTCGTCGAACACCTGCAGCACGGTGTTCTTGGTGTCGCTGTTCTTGGTGTACCAGTAGCTGGTCAGGCCGATGGAGGTGGACGAGTTACCCTGCACGATCGGCTGGGTTTCCTTCGTACGCTGATAGGACAGGCTCGCGCGATGGTTGTCGGCGATGTTCCAGTCCAGCTTCATCAGGTAACGCTTGTCCTCCAGGTCGACGTTGCCACCGCTGAAGGTGCCCGGGGTCAGGCCGAGACTCTTGGCCGTGTCGATGATGCGGTTCAAGTCGCTGGGCGAGACCTTGTTCGATGTCGACGCGCCGGTCAGCGACGGATCCAGGCCGTTGGCCGAGTCGGCACCCAGGCCGACGGTCTTTTCCTTCTCGAAGTTCGCGAAGAAGAACAGCTTGTCCTTGATGATCGGACCGCCCAGCGTCGCGCCGGCGGTCCAGTCGCTCTTGTAACCCTTGTAGCCGCGATCCTTGTCGAGCCAGCCGGCGTTGCCGACCAGCTTGTCGGCATTGCGGTACGCGTAATACACCGAGCCGTGGAACTCGTTTGTGCCGCTCTTGGTCACCGCGTTGATGTTGGCGCCGACGGTGTCGGAAGCCACGTCGAAGTTCGCGGTCGAGATGTTGTATTCCTCGATGGTGTCTGTGGACACTGGCGAGCCGATGTACGGCATGCCATTCGAGTTCAGGCCGAACGGGTCGCCGACGGAGACGCCGTCGACGCTGATGTTGTTGTAACGGCTGTTCTGGCCCATCGTCGACATCGAGCCGTCACCGCGATCGGTGATGACGATGCGCGGATCGAGGCGGGCAATATCCTGGATCGAACGACCCGGCGTCGGTGCGGCTTGCAACTCGCGCTGCGACACGTTGGTCGAGAGACCCTTGTTGTCCGGCGTGAAGGTCTGCGCCAACGCACTGGCCGAAACGGTCACGCCTTCCAGATTCTTCGCTTCCACCGCGCCCATGGTCAGGTTCACCGCGGTGCTCTGCGACAACTGCAGGTAGACCTTGTCCTGCTCGGCCTGGGTCAGACCAGCCTTGGATGCCGTCACGTCGAAGGGACCGCCCACGCGCAGACCCTGCGCCGAGTAACGACCATCCGCATCGGTGGTGGTGATCTTGGTCGTGCCCGACGGCTCATGCACGATCTGCACGGTGGCGCCGGCGACCGGCTGGCCGTTCGCGTCAAGCACGCGGCCGCTGATCGAGGAGGAGGTGTCCTGCGCGAGGGCAGGCACCGACGCCGCCAGCAATGAAGCAATGGCAAATGGCAGGAGTTTGGCGCGAATTCGGCTGTTCATTCTTGATCGACCCTCAGGCTCGCAACGAAAAAAACTCTTGTTTGAGGGCCAAAAACGTGACCTCGCCCGGCGCAAGCCAGGCGCAACATCGACACGATCCGTGACCCCGGTTGTGGTGTTGCAGCGAGTCCATGGAGCCATGGATCCGCAAGACTTCAACTCGCCGGACCTTCCCGCCTGCGGCGATTGTTAAGCCATTTTAACGGCATTGTATGACATTTTTGTAACGTTTACACGTCAACTGGGGTTGCCTACATCCCCCAAAACCACGATACAAACCGTTTGAAATCAGCCGGATGGATGCAAAACAGCCACTTCCATGGCTGCCCCGCTACACCAGATCCGGCACGCCGCCTGATACCGGATCAACCATTCTTGCCGAGATAGCGCGCACGTTTCGCCGGCTTCAGGTTTGCCAGGTCCAGCATCACCAGGCCGTCCACACAACCGGAAAAACCTGGGTCTTCGCCGAAGTCGAGGAACTGCACGCCAGCGGGCTCGACCAGGTCGACATACTGGCGATACAGCACTGGCATGCTGACGCCCAACGCATCCAGATGGTGTTTCAGCTTGCCCAGGCCGGCGGTGGCGTCGAGCCCCTCCAGCGCCGCGCGCACACCTTGCACCACTTCAGGCGAGACCACGAAAGGCTGGCGTGCGGCTGCCAGGCCCGGCGCACCGAAATAATGCTGGTGCGCCGCGGCGATCCACTCGCGCGCCTCGCGCGGCAGGCTCATCGACATGCTGACCGGACCGAACAGGTAACGCAGTTCGGGATGCCGTTGCAGGTACAGGCCGATGCCCTGCCACAGTTGGTCCAGCGCGCGCGAACGCCAGTAGGCCGGCGCGATGAAACTGCGCCCCAGTTCCAGACCCTGCGCCAGCCGTGATTCCAGCGCCGGCGAGTAGTTGAACAGGCTGGAGGTATACAGGCTGGTCATGCCGCGCTCGGCAATCAGCCGTCCGCCGTGGCCAAAGCGGTAGGAGCCGACGATGCGCAAGACCTGCGGATCCCACAGCACCAGGTGCTCGTAATGCTGATCGTAGGCATCCAGGTCACGCCGCGCGTTGGTGCCCTCGCCGACCTTGCGGAAGGTCAGCTCGCGCAACCGGCCGATTTCGCGCATCACCGCGCTGTCGGGCGTGCCCCTGAACAGCCAGGCCTGCTTGCCGTCGCCGAGATCGGCCAGTTTCTCGCAGCGCGCCAGTTCCGCAGCAACCTGATCGGCCGGCTCGGGCAGTGCCAGCGGCGCCTGGCCGCCAAAGACCAGGCCGCGATGCTGGCCGACCCGGTAGACATGCCGGCGCATCAGCTTCGCCGCCTGTGCCGGCGAATCGCCGCTGCGCCGAGCAAGCTCCTGGGCGCCGACCAGCGCGCCGATGCTGAAACCGATTCGCCGCTTGCCCGGCGCCACCGCCTCGCGCGGCAGCATCGCCGTACTCAACGGCCGGGCCAGCATCGACAGGCCATAGAACATCGCCGAATTGCGCGCCGAAATATGCACCGGCAGCACGGGTACCTTGCTGCGCAACGATAGCCGGGCGAAACCGTCCGACCAGTGGCCATCGCGCACACCGTCGGGGCGCACGCGCGAGACCTCGCCGGCAGGAAACACGATCAGCGCCTCGCCATTCTGCAGTGCACGATAGATGCCGCGCAGGCTTGAGGCGGCGCCCTTGCCGAACACGTCCACCGGCAGCAGCAGTTTGCCCAGTTGCGGCACCGTGGCCAGCCAGTCATTGCCGAGGATGCGCACGTCGCGGCGCACCGAACCGATCATCTGCAGCATCGCCAGCGCGTCCTGCATGCCCAGCGGATGGTTGGCCACCACCAGCAGCGAGCCATCGACGGGAATGTTTTCGAGATCGCGCGGATTGACGTGATGGCTGGTGCCGAGCACGTCCAGCACGCGATCGACGAAATCGAAGCCCTCGGCGGTACCGACCCGGTCCAGTACGCGGTTGAAACCGTCTTCGTCGGCCAGGCGCCCGAGCATGCCCGCCATCGGCCGGCGGATGCGCGGGTACTGCGCCAGCCATGGCAATCGTTCGACAAGGGACTGTTCGATACTCAGCATGTCTGCCTCCTCGGATTCCCCCCATCCTGGCGGCCGATTATGACAGCAGCACGATCACCCGAAGCGACGCTTGCGACAATTCGACGACGTCGCCGTTTCAAATGCTCATGTGCAGGAACGACGCCACGCCGGCCATGAACATCTGCACCGACAGCGCGATCAGCAGCATGCCCATCACACGCTCCAGCGCAGTCAGCACGCTCTCGCCGAGCCAGCGGAACAGGTAGGTCGCACTGAGCAGGATCACCGAACTGGCCAGCCACGCCAGCAGCAGCGCGATCGTCCAGTCGGCGGTGCGGCCGGGTTGGGTGTTCGTCAGCAGCAGCAGCGCCGCCATCGCCGAGGGGCCGGCCACGCCGGGTATCGCCATCGGCACGATGAACGGTTCGCCGCCGCCGGACTTGCCGAAGATGCCGCTGCCGTCGGCCGGCGGAAACACCATGCGGATGCCGATCAGGAACAGCACGATGCCACCGGCGATGCTGATCGACTCCTGCTTCAGCTGCAGCAGCTTGAGGATGTACTGGCCGCCGAACAGGAACGCCAGCAACACGCCTAACGCGATCAGCAGTTCGCGCACCATGACATGGCGACGACGCTTCGGCGGCACGTCCTTCAGCAGGCTCAGGAACAGCGGGATATTGCCCAGCGGGTCCATGATCAGGAACAGCAGGATGCCCGCCGACAATGTGGTCATCTGCGATTCCATCTCAACTCCTTTTTAGTTGGGCGGACGCCACGCCGGCGCCGCCGGGCAACCGTTCAGCCGACCCGCAAATCCAGCATCGCGCCACGTGCCGCCGCACCTTGCGCACTGAGCAGATAGACCGCCGCCGTGGCTGCCGCATCCGGCAACGGCCGCTGCAGGATGTCTTCGCCGAAATACGCCAACTGTCGCAGCGCCGTGCGCATCGGCCCGGGCAGCATCGCATGGGTACGCAGCGGGCCGCTATCGGTTTCCTCGTGCAGGATCGACACGAACCGCTCCAGCGCCGCCTTCGACGCGCCGTATGCGCCCCAGTGCGCACGCTGCAGCAGTTCGGGATCGTCCAGCACGAATACCACGGCGCTGTCGCCGGCCTGGGTCAGCAGCGGCAGGCAGGCCTGGGTCAGCGCGAATGGCGCGTTCACGTTGACGTGCATCGCGCGCAGCCAGGCATCGGGCTTGTGCATGCTGATCGGGGTCAAGCCGCCGAAACTGACGGCCGCGTGCACGATGCCGTCGAGCCGGCCGAAGTCGCGCTCCAGCCCCTCGGCCAGCGCGACGTATTCGCGCGGCGTAGCCACCTCCATGTCCAGCGGATGGATCACCGGCTCGGCCAGACCTTCGGCCAGCATCGCGTCGTACAGTTGTTCGAGCTGGCGCTTGCGCTTGCCGGTGACCACCACGGTGGCGCCGGCGCGCGACGCCGCGCGCGCCACCGCGCCGCCAAGCCCGCCGTAGGCGCCGGTCACCAGCACCACGCGATCGGCCAAGGTAGCGGCGGTCGGCTGCCAACCGGCCGGCAGTCGGGCAACCGGCAGCGTCGTCAAGGCGCCACCCCGGCCACGTCGCTGGCCATGCGCGACAACTCGCCGGAGGAGTTCAGGTCCTCGATGATATCGCAGCCGCCGATCAGCTCGCCCTGGATGAACAACTGCGGGAAGGTCGGCCAGTTCGAGAAGTGCGGCAGCGCGGCGCGGATCTGCGGATCGGCCAGCACATTCACCGCGTGGAACGCGGCGCCGGCTTCGGTCAGCGCTTGGGCCGCGCGGCTGGAAAAGCCGCACATCGGAAATTCGGGCGTGCCTTTCATGAAAAGCACGATGGGATGCGCGGCCAGCATCGCCTTGATTTGCTCGTTGATGTCCATAGCTTGGTGATTCATCTTTACAATGCAGGCAGACCGATATTGTATCAGTCACCCGTCGGCTGCCGTCCGCTGCGCCGACACATCTCCCCCAGCCACCGCTAAGGAGCCTCATCATGGCGATCGAACTTCCCCCGCTTCCGTACGAAAAAAACGCACTGGAGCCGCACATTTCCGCCGAAACGCTGGAGTACCACTACGGCAAGCATCACCAGGCGTACGTGACCAACCTCAACAAGCTGATCGAAGGCACCGAGTTCGCGAACGCGCCGCTCGAGGAAATCATCAGGAAGTCGTCCGGCGGCGTGTTCAACAACGCCGCGCAGATCTGGAACCATACGTTCTACTGGAATTCGATGAGCCCGAAGGGCGGCGGTGCACCGAGCGGCAAGCTGGCCGACGCGATCAACAAGGCGTTCGGCTCGTTCGACAAGTTCAAGGAGGAATTCAGCAAGTCCGCCGCCGGCAACTTCGGCTCCGGCTGGACCTGGCTGGTGCAGCGCCCGGACGGCTCGCTCGGCATCGTCAACACCTCGAACGCGGCGACCCCGATCACCGGCAGCGACAAGCCGCTGTTCACCACCGACGTGTGGGAACACGCCTATTACATCGACTACCGCAACGCGCGCCCGAAGTACGTCGAAGCGTTCTGGAACCTGGTGAACTGGGAATTCGCGGCCAGCAACCTGGCCTGATTCTCCGACATCCATGCAAAAAAAACGGAGCCGGCGACGGCTCCGTTTTTTTATCGGCTCTTCAATGCACCACGGCGGGCGCTACTACAGCAGATCCAGCACCTGCAGCACCGGCGCCACCTGCGCCTCGCGCCCGAGGGCACGGGCAATTCCGCCCAATCGCGCTGCCAGCTGGCCGGCATCGGGCGTGCACACGGTGGCATGACCTACCTTGCGGCCCGGCCGGGCCTGCTTGCCGTAGTCGTGCCAGTGCGCGTCGACCGCCTGCAGCACTGCCGAGGTGTCAGGCAGATCACCGATCCAGTTGAACATCGCCGACATGCCGCGCGCACCGGTGTCGCCCAGCGGCAGGCCGAGCACCGCGCGCACGTGGTTCTCGAACTGACTGGTGTGCGCGCCCTCGATGGTCCAGTGGCCGGAGTTGTGCACCCGCGGCGCCATCTCGTTGCCCAATAGCTCCCCGTCCCTGACGAACAGCTCCAGCGCGAACACGCCGACGTAGCCCAGCCGCTCGGCCAAGGTGCGGGCCAGTTCGGTGGCGCGCGGCTGCAGCAGCTCGATGTCCGGCGCCGGCGCCAGGCTCATCGACAGCACGCCGTCGACGTGCCAGTTGCGGGTCAACGGCCAGGTGCGGAAATCGCCGTCGCGACCGCGTACGGCGAGTACCGACAGTTCCCGCTCGAACGGCACGAACGCTTCCAGGATCAGGCCATGCTTCGACGCCTGCACACCGAGCGCAGCCCATGCCGCATCCGCATCCGCCAACTCGCGCAGCCGGAACTGGCCCTTGCCGTCGTAGCCGAGCCGGCGCGTCTTCAGGATCGCCGGCGCGCCGACCGTGGCCAGCGCCAGGTCCAGTTGCTCGCGCGTGTCCACCGTCATGAAGTCCGGGGTGGGCAGGCCGCACTCACGGAACAGGGTCTTCTCGGCCAGGCGATCCTGCGTCACCGCCAAAGCATGCGGTGCGGGGAACACCGCCACCCGTTCGGCCAGCCAGTGCGCCGTCTCGGCCGGCACGTTCTCGAAATCGAAGGTGACCACGTCGACCCGGGCGGCGAATGCCTCCAGCGCGGCATAGTCGGTCCAGTCGGCCACCACCAGCGGCGCCACCTGGCCCGCACAGGCGTCGGCGGAACTGTCCACCGCCAGGGTCTTCACACCCAGCGGTGCCGCCGCCAGCGCCAGCATGCGCGCCAGCTGCCCACCACCGAGCACGCCCAGCACGGGCTGTCGCCGTTCGCTCATCGGCGCGGGTCCGGCTGCTCGATCACGGCCTGGGTCTGGCGTGCGCGCCAATTGTCCAGCGCCGCAGCCAGCGCCGGATCGTGCAACGCCAGCACCGCCACGGCCAGCAGGCCGGCATTCACCGCGCCGGCACGGCCGATCGCCAGGGTGCCGACCGGGATGCCGGCCGGCATCTGCGCGATCGACAGCAGCGAATCCATCCCGTTCAACGCCTGCGACTGCACCGGCACGCCGAACACGGGCAGGCGGGTCTTCGCCGCCAGCATGCCGGGCAGGTGAGCGGCGCCACCGGCACCGGCGATGATCACCTGGATGCCGCGCGCCGGAGCCTGCTCGGCGTAGCTGAACAGCAAATCCGGCGTGCGATGGGCGGAAACCACCCGCACTTCATGCGCCACGCTCAGCTCGGTCAGCACGTTCGCAGTGTGCTGCATGGTTTCCCAATCCGAACGCGAGCCCATCACGACGCCGATGCGCGGTCTGCTTGTTCCAGTCATGGCCGGACCGTCCAAAAACGGCTATTGTACGGGCTTTCCCTGCCCTAGCACACCCAAGCGATCCATGGACAAGCGCCTACTCGATATCCTGTGCTGCCCGGTCAGCAAAATGCCGTTGCGCCCGCTGGGCAAGCGCGAACTCGATGCGCTGAACGATGCGATCGGCGCCGGCAAGGTCGATACCGTGGCCGGCGTCGCCGTGCGCGAACGGATCAGCGAGGGCCTGATCACCACTGACCACAAGGTGATCTACCGGGTCGAGGACGGCATCCCGGTGATGCTGCCCGAGGAAGGCATCGGCACCATCCAGCTGACCGATTTTCCCGCGGCCTGAAGCCGCGCCGGCGGTGGCGGAAGCCCACGCATGACACGGACACCCGCTTTGCCTTATCGTCAACACCTGCGCGGCCCGTCCTGGGTTCAGCTGCGCATCGCAATGTTTCAGGGGTTTGGCGATGAACGAAGCCAGTGATCCATCCCGCGTCATCAACCTGAGCCAGCGCCTGGACCCGACCAGCGAGCGCGTCGGCGAATTGCTGGGTGCCGTGCGCGACATCGCCAGCAAGCGCTTGCAGCAATGGGTCGGCAACGCCTTCGAACGCGTCGATGACGCACTGTTCGACCTGGCCGAGAAGGCCGAGAACAACGCCGCCCAGATGCACTACTTCGACGGCATGCGCGAAGTGCGCAAGCGTCGCCCGGCGGTGGAACGCAGTTTCCTGGGTGCGATCAGTCGCCACATCGGCGAACTGGCCCACCCGCCGCAGCAGGCGGCTGGCCCGTCGATGTCGTTTGGCACTGTCGAGCTGACGCTGGTGGCCGACAACGAGCTGGAAGAGTCGCTGGCGATCACCAGCATGATCGGCAAGAACGAATCGCGGCTGTCGCGCGACCTGTTCGCGGTCAACCAGCGGCTGTCGGTGATCTGCGGCGGCCGCAAGGTCGAGGACGCCAGCAACCCGGTGGCGCCGGCGATCCTGGCACAGGCGTTCCGCCAGGCGCTGCATGAGCTCAGCGCCGACATGCGGGTCAAGCTGATCATCTACAAACTGTTCGACCGCTACGTACTGTCGTCGCTGGAAGAGCTCTACCAGGAGATCAATACCGAACTGGTGCGCGCCGGCGTGCTGCCGCAGCTGCGCCACGAAGTGCTGCGTGGCGACGCGAAGGCCGCAGGCGCCGCCAGCCAGGCGACCGGAACGACGGACGAGGCGGCCAGCGACATCCCCAGCGACCTGTTGCAGACCCTGCATGCGCTGTTCAGCGCGCGCCGCGGTCCTGCCGTCGGTGGCAACGTCGGCATGCACGCGCTGCAAAGCGGCCCACTGCCGTCGGCGAACGAATTGCTGGGCGCGCTCAGCGTGCTGCAGAGCCAGATCGCCAGCGCCGGCCCGCTGCCGTACGCACAGCCGGACGACGCCGCAGCGCTCAGCCGCGAGGTGCTGCAGCTGAAGGGCCAGCTGCTGACCCAGCTTGGTGCGCTGCGCGGCGAGCGGCCCAGCCACGTCGCCACCATCGATGAGGACACCATCGACCTGGTCGGCATGCTGTTCGAATTCATCCTGGAAGATCGCAACCTGCCGGCCACGATGCAGGTGATGCTGGCTCGGCTGCAGATCCCCTACCTCAAGGCAGCGATCCTCGACCGCAAGCTGTTCGCACACCGCCAGCATCCGGCGCGCCGGCTGCTGGACTGTCTGGCCGAACAGGCCAAGAGCTGGTCGGAGGAGTCCGACCGCGACCGCCGCCTGCACGACAAGGTGAAGTCGACCGTCGACCAGTTGCTGCACGACTTCGACGACGACATGGGCATCTTCGAGCGCCTGCTGGTCGACCTGCAGCAGTTCCAGGACGTCAACAAGCGCCGCTCCGAACTGGCCGAGCAGCGCGTGGCCGAATCCACCCGCGGCCGCGAGAAACTCGAGCAGGCGCGCCGCCGCGCCGCCCGCGAGATCCTCGACCGCATCGGCGAACACAAGCTGCCGCCGCTGGTGCACGGCGTGCTGGCCCGAGCCTGGGCCAACCATCTGGTACTTACCCTGCTGCGCCAGGGCGAAACCTCGCCCGAGTTCAAGAGCGCGCTGCGTTTCATCGATGAGTTCATCGCCAGCACCAAGCCAGCGGCCACTTCGGAAAGCCGGCAGGTACTGCGGCAAATGCTGCCCGGAATCGAGCGTGCGCTGCGCCAAGGCCTGGCAAACGTGGCATTTCAGGAACAGGACATCGAGCGCTTGCTGGGTCAGTTGCACACCTATTACCGGCAGCAGCTCGGCGAGACGCTGGATGCCACCGAAGTGGTCACCGTCGACGAAGACGCCGCCATGCTGGCGATCCCCGACAGTATCCAGCCGGTCATCGACCAGAACACCACGCCGCAGGACAGCGTCGAGGAAGACCTCGTCGAAGTGCCGCTGGACAGTCCGGAATGGCACCAGGTACAGGCACTGCAGCCGGGCACCTGGCTGGAGTTCTGCCTGCCTGACGAGCCGATGACCCGCGCCAAGCTCTCATGGATCAGCCCGATGAGCGGCCGCTACCTATTCGTCAATCGGCGCGGCCTGAAGGTGGCCGACTACTCGCCGCAGGAACTGACGACGCTGCTCACCGACGGCCAGGCGCGCGTGCTCGCCGCCAACGCGCTGTTCGACCGCGCGATGAGCGCGATCGTCGACAAGTTGAGCCAGCCAGGCACGGTGCCCGCCGCGAATACAGCCGCCGAATGAGCCCGCCTCCATCGTTCGCGGCGCCGGACGCCGCCCAGATCGCCGTCGATATCGAACGCGCCCTCGCCGAAGACCTCGGCCAGGGCGACGCCACCGCGGGATTGCTGCCAATCGACGCCCAGGCCCATGCCGAGCTGACCTGCCGCGATGCGGCGGTGATCGCCGGCACGGCATGGTTCGACGCCTGCTTCCGCTGGTTCGACCCGGCCGTGCGGATCGACTGGCAGGTCCGCGACGGCGACCGGGTCGCTCCCGGTTCGGTGATCTGCCGTCTGTCCGGACACGCCCGTTCGCTGGTGACCGCGGAACGCTCGGCGCTGAATTTCCTGCAACTGCTGTCCGCCACCGCCACGACGACCGCGGACTATGTCGCTGCCGTTGCCGGCACCGCGGTACGCGTGCTGGACACCCGCAAGACTATCCCCGGCCTGCGCCTGGCGCAGAAGTATGCGGTGCGCTGCGGCGGTGGACACAACCAGCGCATGGGCCTGTACGACGCGATCCTGATCAAGGAAAACCACATCATCGCCGCCGGCAGCATCGCCGCCGCGGTGCAGGCGGCGCGTCGGCTGCACCCGGACCTGCTGATCGAGGTCGAGGTGGAGAGCCTCGACGAATTGGAGCAGGCGCTGCAGGCCGGCGTGGACCGGATCATGCTGGACAACTTCGAACTGGCGCAGATGCGCGAAGCAGTGCAGCACGCCGCCGGCCGCGTGCCGCTGGAAGTGTCCGGCAACGTCGGCCTGCGCACGATCGGCGAATACGCACGCACCGGCGTCGACTTCATCTCGGTCGGCGCGCTGACCAAGCACGTGCACGCCATCGACCTGTCGCTGCGCCTGCAGCTGGACTGAACACCAGCTTGCACCCGGTCGCTTGCGCCCACACACTGCGGGTATGAGCGACCTCTCCAACCTGTTGCTGCTGCTGGCGCTTGGCGCCATCGTGGGGCTGTGGCTGAAGCTCAGCGTGGCGCGCGAACGCGCCGTGCAGGAAGCACGCCAGCAATGCCAGCAGCACGGCCTGCAACTGCTCGACGAAACCGTAGGCTTGCGCGCTGTGCGCCTGCGCCGTGTCAACGGCCTGCGCATGATCGAGCGCTGCTACGGTTTCGAGGTGAGCATCGACGGCCACGACCGCGAACCCGGTCGACTGTGGATGATCGGCAGCGCGCTCAGCAGCCTGAGCCTGCCCACGATCGAGTTGCTGCCGCACGAGGAGGTCGCCGCACGGAACGCCCTGCCCTCGCCGCCCGGCAACGTCGTGCCGCTGCGCCCGCGTCCGCGCGACCGGTTGAACTGAGCACCGCCGGCGTCCGCCGGACCCGGCGGACGCGGCAGCCGACTGCTACTTGACCACCCGCAGATGCGGCGTGCTGCGCTTCGGCTTGTCGCCGCCAGCGTCAGCGGCGCCTGGCGCCGGTGTGGTGCCATCGGGTTCGGGAGCGGACGGCGGTGTGTCGCCCCCCTCCTCCTCGGCCGGAAACATCATGCCCTGCCCGTTTTCCTGCGCGTACAGCGCCAGCACCGCCTGCACCGGGATCTGGATCGCCTGGCTGACCCCGGAAAAACGCGCCTGGAAACTGATCCACTCATTGCCGAGATCGAGGTTCGCCACCGCGCGCATTGCCAGGTTGAGCACCACCTGGCCGTTCTTGACCACCTGCGGCGGCACCCGCACGCCGGCGAACCCGGCGTCGACCAGCACGTACGGGGTCAGGTTGTTGTCGCTGATCCAGTCATAGATCGCCCGCAGCAGGTACGGGCGGTTGGTGGTCATCGGTACTGCTTCATTCTTGCTCATGGACTTGCCGCATCGCCTTTTCCTGATCGGTCATGCTGCGCGCAAAACCCTGACTATGAAACAAACGCTCGCCGTAATCGATCACCGGCTTGCCCTCACGCCCCAGCTCCACGCCCAGCCAGGGCAGTCGCCAGATCACCGGTGCCACCAGGCAGTCGGCCAGACTCATTTCCGGATTGAGGAAGAACTTCGCGGCCTTGAACAGCGGCACCGAGGACAGCAGGTGCCCGCGCAGGCGCTTGCGCGCCGCATCCGCGGGACGGCCGCCGGCGCGGATGATGTCCACCTCGGTCAACCAGTCCTTCTCGATGCGCACCGCGGCCACCCGCAGGCGCGCGCGCGATTGCGGATCGATCGGCATCAGGGGCGGATGCGGATAGCGCTCGTCGAGATACTCGCAGACCACCGAGGTATCGAACAGGGTCAGGTCGCGATCGACCAGAGTCGGCGTACTGGCGTACGGGTTCAGGTCGACCAGATCTTCCGGCGGCCTGGCCGGATCCACCAGTACCCGTTCGTAGCTGACCCCCTTGGCGGCCAGCACCAGCCGGGCGCGATGACATTGCACGTCGTCGGCGGTGGTGTAGAGCGTCAGTACGCTACGCGAGCGAGCGCTTGGGACCATGCGCAATTCCCCATCGGTGAGACGACTGCGGCGGCTCGTGGCCGCCGCAGTCGGATAATGCCATCCGGGCTCAGTGGACGTCCTTCCAGTATTCCTTCTTCAGCATGGCGGCCAGGAAGGTGAAGAACACCAGGAACAGCAGCACCCAGATGCCGTAGTGATGACGCTGCAGGGCAGCCGGTTCGGAAGCGTATTCCAGGAAGGTCGTCAGGTCGCGACTGGCCTGCTGGAATTGCGCCGGGGTCAGCTTGCCCGGCTGCGACAGCACCAGCTTCTCCACCGCCGGATCTTCGCCAGCCTTGGCCGGCTTCATTTCCGCAGTCTGCAGGCCCTGCAGTTCCCACAGCGGGAACGGCATCGACGCGTTCGGGAACACCGTGTTGTTCCAGCCCACCGGGCGGCTTGGGTCCAGATAGAACGAGTTGAGATAGGCGTAGACCCAGTCGGCGCCCTTCGCGCGCACTTCCAGCGACAGGTCCGGCGGAGCCTTGCCGAACCACTTGGCGGCCGACTCTTCGGGCATGTGCGAAACCACGGTCTCACCGAACTTGGCGCCGGTGAAATTGAGGTTTTGCATCACGTCCTGCTCGGTCAGCCCCAGGTCGGTGGCGATCCGCTCGTAACGCATGTACTTCAGTGAGTGGCAGCCGACGCAGTAGTTGAAGAACAGCTTGGCGCCGCGCTGCAGCGAGGCCTGATCCTGCACGTTGGTGCCGGCCTCGGGCAGCCCGCCGCCCTCCGCCGCATGCACCGACACACTGCCGACGATCAGACTGAACGCCAACGCCACCGGGAAGATGTATCGCTTCATTAGCAGCTGCCGCTTAGTCATGCGTCGTCACCCGTTCCGGAACCGGCTTGGTCTTTTCCCAGCCGAAGTATGTGTAGGCCCAAAGGAATGCGAAGAACCCGAAGTAGATTGCCGTCATTACGCGGCCGAACAGGTTCTCCCAGAACGTCACGTCGATGTCGCCGAACCAGACCGGCATCACTTCGGCGGTTATGCCCGCACCCACAGCACCGAGCATGAAGAACGACAGCACGAACAAGCCCAGCGCCACCTTGAAGCCGGTACCGCGATAGCGGATCGACTTGACCTTGCCGCGATCCAGCCACGGCATCGCGAACAGCACGCCGATCGAGCCGAACATCGCGATCACACCCCATACGGCCGAACCGAGGAACGACGGGATCATGCGCACGATCGCGTAGAACGGGGTGAAGTACCACACCGGCTTGATGTGCAACGGCGTCGCCAGGTTGTTCGCCGGAATGAAATTGTCGTGTTCCAGGAACCAGCCACCGAAGGTCGGCGCGAAGAAGATGATGAACGCGGCGATCAGCAGGAAGAAGCCCACGCCGACCAGGTCCTTCACCGTGTAGTACGGGTGGAACGGAATGCCGTCGGTCGGCTTCAGCGCATCCCAGCGGTTGCCCTTGGGCCCCTTCTTGATCTCCACGCCGTCCGGGTTGTTCGAGCCCACTTCGTGCAGCGCGGCCAGATGCAGCACCACCAGCAGCAGCAACACGATCGGCAGCGCGATCACGTGCAGCGCGAAGAAGCGGTTGAGGGTGGCGTCAGCCGGCAGGAAGTCGCCCATGATCCACTCCACCAGCGCATCGCCGATGTAGGGGATCGTGCCGAACAGCGAGATGATCACCTTGGCGCCCCAGAACGACATGTTGCCCCACGGCAACACGTAACCCATGAAGGCTTCGGCCATCAGCGCCAGGAAGATCAGCATGCCGAGCAGCCACACCAGCTCGCGCGGCTTCTTGTACGAGCCGTACATGATGCCGCGGAACATGTGCAGGAACACCACCACGAAGAACAGCGAGGCGCCGGTGGAGTGCATGTAGCGGATCAGCCAGCCCCACTCCACGTCACGCATGATGTACTCGACCGACGCGAAGGCTCCCGCCGCGGTCGGGTTGTAGTTCATGGTGAGGAAGATGCCGGTGACGATCTGGTTGACCAGCACCAGCAACGCCAGCGAGCCGAAGTAATACCAGAGGTTGAAGTTCTTCGGCGCGTAGTACTCGGTCATGTGCTTGCGGTACGCCGGCATCATGCTGGGCGCGCGCTCGTTGACCCAGTCACCGATGCTCGTGAATACGTTGGCCATTAGCCAGCCTCCTTCGGATCCACGCCAATCTGGATGGTGCTGTCATCAATGAAGTGGTACGGCGGCACCGGCAGGTTCTTCGGCGCCGGCACGCCGGCGTAGACGCGGCCGGCCAGGTCGTAACGCGACTTGTGGCAGGGGCAGTAGAAGCCGCCCTTCCAGTCCGGATCGAACGGCTCGGGCTTGATCTCGGGCACGAAGTCGGGCACGCAGCCCAGGTGCGTGCAGATACCGATGATCACCAGCCACTCCGGCTTGATCGAGCGCACTTCGTTCTGCGCGTATTTCGGCTGCTGACTGGAAGATGCGCCGTCGGACTTGGGATCCACCAGGCGCGAGTCCACCATCGGCAGCGTATCGAGCTGCGCCTTGGTGCGGTTGAGCACGAACACCGGCAGGCTGCGCCACGATACGGTCAGCATCTGCCCCGCCTCGATCTTGGCCAGCGACTGGGTAACCGGAGCACCAGCGGCCTTGGCGCGCGCGCTGGGTTCCCACGACTTGATGAAGGGCACAGCCGCCGACACGATTCCGATACCACCAACCACCGCGGTGGTTGCTGTCAGGAAGCGGCGGCGGCCATGATCGACGACTTCGTTCGCCATCAGGCTCTCCGGTACTTGCAATGTCATGCCAGTGGGGTTTGGGGCCCCGCAAAAATCGCGTTAGTGTAGCGTCAGGCCCCGCCCCGTACAATAAACCGCATCGCGGCGAAGTCTAGCCGCCGCTACACTCGCCACGATTGCCGGGACCTCATCGTTCGACATGAAACATGCCGCCGGCACGCTCCTCTTCATCGCGCGCTTCGCCGTCCTCGGCCTGGCCGTGGCCTTCGTGGTCGGGTTGTTCTGGCCAGGTAGCGGCGAACGCCTGCGCGAACGCTTCGGCCTGGCCACGCCGCCGGCGCAGCCCGCCAGTCAGAGCCACGTCGGCAACGGCCCGGTCTCGTACGCCGACGCGGTGGCTGCTGCAGCGCCGTCGGTGGTCAACATCTACGCGAACAAGATCGTCACCGAGCAGGCCGTGCGGATGTACGACAACCCGGTGCTGCAGCAGTTGTTCGGCGGCCAGCCCACCACCTTCCAGCACCGCGAGCAGACTCTCGGTTCCGGCGTGATCGTCAGCGCCCAGGGCCAGGGCTACGTGCTGACCAACAACCACGTGATCGCGCACGCCGCGGACATCCAGGTGCTGCTGTACGACGGCCGCATCGCCAAGGCCAGCCTGGTCGGCGCGGACGAGGAGTCCGACCTGGCGGTGCTGAAGATCGAAGCCAGCAACCTGCCGGTGATCCACATCGCCGAACAGCAGCTGCGTCCCGGCGACGTGGTGCTGGCGATCGGCAACCCGCTCGGCCTCAACCAGACCGTCACCATGGGCATCGTCAGCGCGATCGGCCGCCAGCTCAATGGCTCCAGCGCCGAGGATTTCATCCAGACCGACGCGGCCATCAACCTGGGCAATTCCGGCGGCGCGCTGGTCAACGCCGAAGGCGAACTGGTCGGCATCAATACCTTGCTGATCGGCAAGGCCGCCGGCGCCGAAGGCATCGGCTTCGCCATTCCGGTCACCACCGCCAAGAAAGTGCTGGACCAGATCATTGCCACCGGCCACGTGGTGCGCGGCTGGCTCGGCGCCGACTATGCGTTCGTGCCGGTGGCCGCCAACGGCGGCCTGCCGGCGGCGGCGCGCGGCGCCCTGGTCACCATGGTCTATCCCGGCAGCCCGGCCGCGCTGGCCGGCATCCGGCCGCGCGACATCCTGTTGCGCATCGGCACCGACGATATCCTCGATCCGGCCGACCTGCGCCGCCGCGAAGCCGCGTTCAAGCCCGGCAGCACGGTCGAGGTCTCCGGCCTGCGCAACGGCAGCCCGTTCCACGTCGAGGTCACCCTGACGCAGCGGCCATTGATGAGCGCCAACGCCGCGCTGGACGACTGACTCAACCCGGTCCGCGCGATGCCAGCGGCGGATGGATCGCCGCGCCGTAGCGTTTGCGCAGGGTATCCACCCGTTCCACATAGACCTGGGTCTCGGCGTACGGCGGCACGCCCTTGTAGCGCTGCACCGCGCCGGGACCGGCGTTGTAGGCGGCGGCAGCCAGCCGTTCATTGCCGTCGAAATTGTGCAGCAGCAGGCCCAGATAACGCGCGCCGCCACGGATGTTCTGATCGGAATTGAACGCATCCAGCACGCCCATGTCGCTGGCCGTGCCCGGCATCAGCTGCATCAGTCCCTGCGCGCCCTTGAGCGACAGCGCGCGCGGATTGAACGCGCTTTCGGCGTGGATGATCGCGCGCAGGAACGCCTCGTCGACGCCGTACTCGACGCTGGCGGCGCGAATCGTCTCCGCATATGCGGTGAGGTTGAGCGACACGCTGCCCCAGCGGATCGTCGAGTGCAGGTTGCACGCGGCGCAGGTGGCGATATAGGTGAACAGCATGGTCACCGCATGGCCCTGGCGGCCGGCCGGGCGCAGGTTGGTGTACTCCACACTGCCGTCCGCGCGCACGATGCGATACACCGCGCCGCGCAGGACCTTGTCCGTCGAGTCACCCGCCACTGGCGCCGCCGTTGCCGCGACCGTGTGCGATTCGCGATAGCTCCATTGTCCGGGCACACCGGCAGCAGCCACGGGAAGTTTCTTACGGGTCTCGGCCGAGCCCAGCACCGCCGCCAGCGACGTTTGTTCTGCCTGGGCTTCACCGATGCGCCGCGCACTGGTCTCGACCGTCCCGCGCACGCCGGTCAACGAAATCGATTCGGTACCGCCCGCCGAGAGGTTGCGCGCCGTGGTCGCGACCGAGCTGGTCACCCCGGTCAGCGATACCCGCGGCGGTGGCTCCCGGCGTCGTGGCGTGGGCGCGGCATAGCTGCTGATCGCCTTGCAACCGCGATACCCGACTTTGCTGCTGCTGAATACCGTCTCGCCGCTGGCGCCGGTGCATTGATACAAGACGCCGGCCCGTGCCGCCGGCCACCACAGCAGCGCGCAGCCGAACGCGACCCCGCAGAGGATCGAACGTAATGGGAAGCCCCCGACAGGCCGATCGACGCTTCCCCCATGGCTTGCGACGCCGAACATGGGCGCAGTGTGCCGCCATGTGCCGCCAACGCCAAGTGTGCACTGGTCATTTCGTGCGCCGCGCAACGTTCCGTAGCCACCATGGTCATGGGACGGGTCGCGATCCAGCGCGTTCCCGAGCCGCGTTGACCGCTCTCCTGCTTCCGCGTCGCCGACCGGCGCAAGTCCTTGATCCGTCGCGCATCAGCTGGCGGCCTCGGGGCCGCGCGGGTAGACTGCGCGGTTCAGCGGATTCCGCACGAACCACGGTACCCCACGCCATGAGCGGCAAGCTTTTCATCAAGACCCACGGCTGCCAGATGAACGAGTACGACTCGGCCAAGATGGCCGACGTGCTGAAGGCCTCGCACGGCCTGGAGCTGACCCAGGACGAGTCCGAGGCGGACGTGATCCTGATCAACACCTGCTCGATCCGCGAGAAGGCGCAGGAAAAAGTCTTCAGCCAGCTTGGTCGCTGGAAGCAGCACAAGAAGGACGGCAAGCCCGTACTCATTGGTGTGGGAGGCTGCGTGGCTTCGCAGGAAGGCGCGGCGATCGTCAAGCGCGCGCCCTACGTCGACCTGGTGTTTGGCCCGCAGACCCTGCATCGGCTGCCGCAATTGATCGAGGCGCAGCGGGCCAGCGGCCTGCCGCAGGTCGACATCAGCTTCCCCGAGATCGAGAAATTCGACTGCCTGCCCGAGCCGCGCGCCGAAGGCCCGACCGCCTTCGTCTCGATCATGGAAGGCTGCTCCAAGTACTGCAGCTACTGCGTGGTGCCGTACACCCGCGGCGAGGAGATCAGCCGCCCGTTCGACGACGTGCTGGTGGAAGTGGCCAAGCTTGCCGCGCAGGGCGTGCGCGAAGTGAACCTGCTCGGCCAGAACGTCAACGCCTACCGCGGCCCCACCCACGACGGTGGCATCGCGGATCTCGCCGTGCTGATCCACGCGATCGCGCAGATCGAGGGCATCGGCCGCATCCGCTTCACTACCTCGCATCCGCTGGAGTTCTCCGACTCGCTGATCGAGGCCTACGCCAACGTGCCGCAGCTGGCGAACTACCTGCACCTGCCGGTGCAGGCCGGCTCCGATCGCATCCTCAGCGCGATGAAGCGCGGCTACACCACGCTGGAATTCAAGCAGAAGATCCGCAAGCTGCGCGCGGTGCGCCCGGACATCTGCGTGTCGTCGGATTTCATCGTGGGCTTCCCCGGCGAGACCGACGAGGATTTCGAGAAGACCATGAAGCTGATCGACGACGTCGGTTTCGACCAGAGCTTCTCCTTCATCTTCTCCGCCCGCCCCGGCACGCCGGCGGCAAAACTCGCCGACGACACCCCGATGGCGGTGAAACACGAGCGGCTGGCGCGCCTGCAGGCCGCGATCAACGCGAACGCGAAGAAGATCAACCAGGCGATGGTCGGCAGCGTGCAGCGCGTGCTGGTGGAAAAGCCCAGCACCCGCGACCCCAACGAACTCAGCGGTCGCACCGAGAACATGCGCTACGTGAACTTCGCCGGCCATCCGCGCCTGATCGGCCAGTTCGTCGACGTGGTGATCACCGACGCGATGAGCAACTCGCTGCGTGGCCGCGTGAAACTGGCCGACGAGCCGGTGGTGCCGGCTTCGTGAGTGACTCGGTGATCAGGGAAATCGGCGCGGACGAGTTCGCGCGGGTATGACCACTGTTCCAAGCGGTTCTCGCCGGCGGCGATACCTACATGTACCCACTCGATCTAGGCATCGATCAGGCGTGCGCGATGTGGACCACGTCGCCGTCGCGATGTTTCGTCTGCGAACGCGATGGCGAGGTGCTGGGTTGCTACCGGCTGGCGCCGAACCAGATCGGCCTGGGTGATCACGTGGCCAATGGCAGCTACATGGTGGCGCCGCAAGCGCGCGGCCAGGGCATCGCCTCGGCCATGTGCGAACACTCGCTGGAACAGGCGCGCCAGGCCAGCTTCAGCGCGATGCAGTTCAACTGCGTGGTGGCCAGCAATACCACCGCCGTGCGGCTGTGGCTGCGCCATGGCTTCCGTATCGTGGGCACCGTGCCCGGCGCGTTCCGCCACGCGCAACTCGGCCCGACCGATATCTACGTGATGCACCGCATGCTGTGACCGCAGGACTGCACGCGGTGCGACGGATCAGTCCAGCCGCTTGCGGAAGCGCAATATCGCCAGCGCCATCATCAGCAGCGTGAACACCGCCAGCGCGAGCACGTCGCCCCACATTTCCCCCAGCCCCGCGCCGCGCAGCATCACGCCACGGATCAGGCGCAGGAAATGGGTCAGCGGCAGCACCTCGGCAAGCCATTGCACCAGCTTCGGCATGCCGGCGAACGGGAACATGAAACCCGACAGCAGGATCGACGGCAGGAACACGAAGAAGGTCATCTGCATTGCCTGGAACTGCGACTGTGCGCGCGTGGAGATCAGCAGGCCAAGCGCGAGGTTGGCCAGGATCAGCAGGCCCGAGGCCAGGTAGACATCGAGCACGCTGCCGCGGATCGGCACCTCGAACAGCCACGTTCCCAGCGCCAGGATCACGCTGGTCTGCACCAGCCCGATCACCACATACGGCAAGACCTTGCCGACCATCAGCTCGGCGCTGGTCAGCGGCGTGGCGATCAGCAGCTCCATGTTGCCGCGCTCGCGTTCGCGCACGATCGCGATGGCGGTGAACAGCACCATCGTCATGGTCAGGATCACGCCGATCAGGCCGGGCACGATGTTGACCGCCGAACGCCGTTGCGGGTTGTAGAAGCCGACCACGCTGATCCGCCCGTCGGTCGGCGTGCTGGTCAGCGGCGCGCGCGTGTCGGGCACGGCGCTGTCGATCGGCACCTGCATCAGTTGCGCGGCGGCGGCCTGCACCGCCGTGTCGCTGCCGTCGACCAGGATCTGCGCCACCACGCGACCATCGATGCGGCGGCGTTCGAAATCCGGCGGCACCACGATGCCGATGCTGATCCGGCCGCGCCGGATCATCGCCATCAACTCCTGCGGCGTCTCCGCCCTGGCCACCGGCGCCACCACGCCGGTGGCCAGCATGTCCATGACCAGCGCGCGCGATCCGGCGGTATTGGCCTGGTCGACGATGCCGGCGTCGAGCCCACGCAGGTTGGTGTTGATCGCATAGCCGAACAGCACCAGCTGGATCACCGGAATGCCCACGATCATCGCCAGCGTGATGCGGTCGCGGCGCAGCTGGCGCAGCTCCTTGATCACGATCGCCCACAGCCGGCGCCAGTTCATGCGACGCACACCTCGTCGCCGTCGCCCCTGCGGGTGGCGGCAACAAACACGTCTTCGAGATTCGGTGGCGCCGGGGCGACCTCGGCCTTTTGTCCAGCCTCGGCCAGCGCCTGCCCCATGCGTTGGGTCACCTCGCCAGCGTCGGCGGCGGTCAGCACGCGCAAGGTATTGCCGACCTGGGCCACGCCGAGCACGCCGGACACACTGCCCAGCGCGCGCTGGGCTCGACGCGGATCAACCGTCTCGACGGTGAAGGTGTGCCCTTCCAGCTGTGCGGTCAGCTCATGCGGCGTGCCGTCGGCCACCAGTGCGCCGCGACCCAGGATCGCCAGTCGATGGCAGCGCTCGGCCTCGTCCATCAGGTGGGTGGAGACCAGCAGCGTGGTGCCGGCATCGGCCAGCTCGAACAACTTCTCCCAGAAGTCACGGCGCGATTCCGGATCGACCGCGCTGGTCGGCTCGTCCAGGAACAGCAGCTCCGGTTCGTGGATCACCGCGCAGGCCAGTGCCAGTCGCTGCTTCTGGCCGCCGCTCAGGGTGCCGGCCAGCTGTTTCTGCCGATCGCCGAAGTGGTATTGCCCGATCAGCTCGTCGATGCGGCGTTTCGTCTTCGCCTTCGGCACACCCTGGATCGCGGCGAGGAACTCCAGGTTCTCGCGCACGCTGAGGTCCTCGAACAGCGAGAACTTCTGGGTCATGTAGCCGATGTGCGGACGCAGCGCGTCGGCCTGCGCCGGAATGCGCAGGCCGAGCACCTCGATCTCCCCGGCGGTCGGCGTCAGCAGCCCGCACAGCATGCGGATGGTGGTCGACTTGCCCGAGCCGTTCGGGCCGAGGAAGCCATAGACGCGTCTGGCCGGTACTTCGAGGTCGACATGATCGACCGCCACCAGCTTGCCGAAGCACCGGGTCAGGCCGCGTGCGCGGATGGCGACAGTGTCGGCGCCGGTTGTCACTTCGCGGACTCGTGGAACTCGACGCGTACCGGCAGGCCGGCAGGCAGTTCCGCCGCGTCCGCGCCCAGTGTGATTTCGGCCAGATAGCTCAGTCGCGCCGCGTCATCGCCGATCAGCGCGTAGTACGGAGTGAAGTCGGGCTCGCTGCGGATCATGCGCACCTTGCCGGCATACGGCTGGCCGCGACCGCCCACGAAGACCTGGATCGCGTCGCCGACACGCACCCTGGCGCGCTGCTGCTCGGGCACGTAGATGCGCGCATACGGCGCGTCGCCGGCCAGCAGGATCGCCACCGGCGCACCAATCGGCGCCTGGTCACCCAGCTTGTACGGCAGGCTGTCGATGCGTCCGGCGCGCGGCGCCACGATGGCCAGCTTGCCCAGCAGCACCTGCTGCGCGCCGGCCTGCGCGGTAGCCGCTGCAACGGCAGCCTGCGCCTGGGCGATCTGTTCCGGGCGGGTACCGTGCAGCAGCTCGTCGAGCGCAGCCCGCGCCGCGGCCACCTGGCCCCCTGCATTGCCCGCCGCGGCGCGGGCACGATCGAGATCGGCCGCGGCCACATAACCGTTGCCCTTCAACGGAACCAGACGGTCGTAATAGGCACGCGCCTCGCGCACCTGCGCCTGCGCGGCAGCCAGGTTTGCGCGCGCCCGTTCGATGTCCTCGCCGCGTGGTCCGGCCTGAAGCTCGGCCAGCACCTCGCGTTGCTGCTGCGCCTGCGCCTCGGCGGCAGCGAGCTCGGACTGCGTATGCGTGGGATCCAGTTGCAGTAATGCTTGCCCGGCCTTGACCCGTTCGCCCTCGCGCACGTCGATCGCCACGACGCGTTCGGCGGCCGGCGCCGGCAAGGTGATGCGATCGTATTCGAGCGTGCCCAGCGCCTGCGGCGGTGGCTTGCTGCAGGCGGCGAGACCGGCCACGGCGAGCAGGACGAGCGGCGACAGGCGGCGCAACGTGCGTGCAACCTTCATGCGATTTCTCCTGATCCTGCCGTGCCCACGCCCCGGCCCAGCAGCGCAAGCGTGTGTTGCAGCATGTCCTCGGGCCCCAGCGCCTCGGCACCAAGCGCACGCCGCCAGATCGGCGCACCGGCGGCGGGAAACAGGGTCAGGCCGACCAGCGAGACGACCAGCAGGCGCGGGTCCAGGCCGGCGCCCAGCCGTCCATCCGCCTGTGCCGACATGAAGCGCTGCGCCAGCATTTGCGGCAGGTTGGGAACGCCCTGCCGGAACAGCACCTCGCGCAACGCGCCACCTTCGCACAGCACCTCGCGCACCCACAGCGACGGCAGCCAGGGATGGCACGCCACCACCGCGCTGATGCCGCGCACGAAGCCTTCGATCAACACCGCAGGGTCGTCGCCGGCGTGCTCCAGTTGCGCGCGCAGCGGCCCGAACACGGGCAGCAACCGCTCGTCGATCATCGCCTGGACCAGCCGCTCCTTGTCGCCGAAGTAGTAGTGCAGCATCGCCGGCGTGACCTGCGCTTCGGCGGCAATCGCCCGCAGCGAGGTCGCGCCGATCCCCACCCGCGCAAACTGCACGATCGCGGCATCCAGCAAATGCGTGCGCAGGTCCAGATCGTCGCCGCTGGGGCGTCCGGCACGGCGCCCGGCTTTCGCATGCTTGTTCGAGGTAGCCATGCAGATAAATTAATTCAACATTTAATTATGTGCAAGCGGGGAATCGCGATCGTCGCACCGGCCGCCACCATGGCTCTTCCAGCAGCGGCGCGCTACTCTCGCGCACCTATGAGCGACCTCAATCAACGCGACTTCACCCTCGACCCCGAAGACAACGCCCGCCTTGCCAACCTGTGCGGGCCGTTCGACGAACACCTGCGCCAGGTCGAGCTGCGCCTCGGCGTGGAGATCAATCACCGCGGCAGCATCTTCCAGGTGATCGGCGAGGACGCTCCCGCCAAGGCCACCGAGAAGGTACTGCGCGCGCTGTACGCCACCACCAACGACGAGGCGCTGACCGGCGCGAGGATCAACCTGCAACTGGCCGAATCCGGCATCGACGCGATCACCGAGGCGGCCGCCGAAGGCGCCCAGGAAGTGGTGATCAAGGTCAAGCGCGGCGTGATCAAGGGCCGCGGTCCGAACCAGGCGCGCTACCTGCACGCGATCGCCAGCCACGACATCAACTTCGGCGTGGGTCCGGCCGGCACCGGCAAGACCTACCTGGCTGTCGCCAGCGCGGTCGAGGCGCTGGAGGCGAACCGGGTGCAGCGACTGATCCTGGTGCGCCCGGCGGTGGAGGCCGGCGAGAAGCTGGGCTTCCTGCCCGGCGATCTCAGCCAGAAAGTCGACCCCTACCTGCGCCCGCTGTACGACGCGCTGTACGAGATGCTCGGCTTCGAGAAAGTGGCCAAGCTGATCGAGCGCAACGTGATCGAGATCGCCCCGCTGGCCTACATGCGCGGGCGCACCCTGAACGATTCCTACGTGATCCTCGACGAGGCGCAGAACACCACGGTCGAGCAGATGAAGATGTTCCTCACCCGCATCGGCTTCGGCACGGTGGCGGTGATCACCGGCGACGTCACCCAGGTCGACCTGCCGCGCACCACCCGTTCGGGCCTGCGCCAGGCGGTGGAAGTATTGCGCGGCGTCGGCGGCATCAGCTTCACCTTCTTCACCTCGCGCGACGTGGTGCGCCACCCGTTGGTGGCGAAGATCGTGCGCGCCTACGAGGCGTTCGAACAGAAGGACGAGGACGGCGAATGAGCGGCCCGGTGACGCTCGCCGTCGGCTATGCCGTGCCGCGCGCCGGCCTGCCCGCACCAGCCAGCTTCCGCCGCTGGGTCGAGGCGGCGCTGCGCGGGGCGAAACGGCGCAAGAGCGCCGAACTGGCGATCCGCATCGTCGACGCCGACGAAGGCCGCGCGCTCAACCGCGACTACCGCGGCAAGGACTACGCCACCAACGTGCTGTCGTTCCCCGTCGAACTGCCGCCCGGGGTGGCCCTGCCGCTGATCGGCGACCTGGCGATCTGCGCCCCGGTGGTGCTGCGCGAGGCCGCCGAACAGGGCAAATCGCCGCGCGACCACTGGGCTCACCTGACCATCCACGGCGTGCTGCACCTGCTCGGCTACGACCATAGCGAAGACGCCGAGGCCGAAGCGATGGAAGCGCTGGAAACCCGCATCCTGGCCGGCCTGGGCATCGCCGATCCGTACCGGTAGGGGTGTTTGTGCCCTGAACCGTCACGATTTTTCCGCTAGAATCGGCCTTCCGCCCGGTTTCGGGCAGAATCCCAACGAGTAATGAGCGACGACCCTGGCAGTACCAGCGGCCCGGCCCACCGAACCTGGTGGGATCGACTGGGCCACATGTTTTCCGGCGAACCGCGCAACCGCGACGAACTGATCGAGGAGTTGCGTTCCGCCCAGAGCAACGGACTGCTGTCCGTGAACACCCTCACCATGGTCGAGGGTGCGATCAAGGTCACCGAACTGAGCGTGGACGACGTAATGGTTCCGCGCGCGCAGATCGTGATGCTGGCGGCCGAGTCGCCACTGACCGACATTCTCGCTGCGGTGGTCGAATCCGGCCACTCGCGCTTTCCCGTACACGGCGAAGACAAGGACGAGATCCTCGGCATCCTGCTGGCCAAGGACCTGCTGAAATTCTTCGGCGCCGCCGAGCACTTCGATATCCGCGCGATCATGCGCCCGGCCGTGCTGATTCCCGAGTCGATGCGCCTGAATGTGCTGCTGGAGGAATTCCGGCTCAGCCGCAATCACATGGCGCTGGTGGTCAACGAGTACGGCGGCGTCGCCGGCCTGATCACCATCGAGGACGTGCTGGAACAGATCGTCGGCGAGATCGACGACGAGCACGACGACGGGGAGGAACCCGAGTTGATGCACGAACAGCCCGGCGGCGACTGGCTGGTCAGCGCGCTGACTCCGATCGAGGATTTCAACGAGCAGACCGGCGCCGATTTCTCCGACGAGGAATACGACACCGTGGGCGGCATGGTCACCTCCGAATTCGGCCACCTGCCCGAGGTCGGCGAAGAGGTCGGCATCGGCGACTACCTGTTCCACGTCACCGAGGCCGACGACCGCCGCGTGCAGGCATTCCGCGTGGTCAAGCAGTAAGGCGGCATGAACCTGATCAGTCGCAACCTCCTGCTGCTCGCGCTGCTGATGCTGGCCCTGCTCCCGCCCGCCCATGCCAGCGTCGCCAACGCCCCGGGCGCCAACCTCGAAGTCTCGCTGGTTACCTATGGCCCCGGCGAAACCTATTGGGAGCGCTTCGGCCACGACGCGATCGAACTGCGCGACACGGCCTCGGGCGAGGCGATCAACTTCAACTACGGCGTGTTCGATTTCAGCGAGAAGAACTTCCTGCTGAACTTCGCCCGCGGCCGCATGCATTACCTGATGGACGCAGCACCGAGTGACCTCGACGAGCGCTACTACGTTGAGGCCGGCCGCTCGATCATCCGCCAGCGGCTGGCGATGACCGCCGACCAGGCCGCCGCGCTGCGTGACTTTCTGCTGTGGAACCTGCGCCCGGAAAACGCCGGCTACGTCTACGACTACTACGTCGACAACTGCACCACCCGCGTGCGCGATGCGCTGGACAAGGCACTCGGCGGCGTACTGGAAAGCCGCCTTGAGGCGCGCACCGGCGGCATGACCTACCGCCAGCAGACCGACCGGTTGATGAGCGCACAGCCCTGGCTGATGCTGGTGCTCGACCTGGGCCTGGGGACGTATGCCGACCGGCCGCTGGATGCCTGGCAGGAAAGCTTCCTGCCCGAGGTGCTGCAGGCGCAACTGCGCGAGGTGCACGTCGACGACGGCCACGGCGGCCTGCGTCCGCTGCTGCAGGCCGAGCAACTCGTCTCGCCGAACCGGCTCGAGGCACCCCCCACAGCCGCGCCCGACCTGCGCCTGCCGCTGGCTCTGGCCGGGCTGCTGCTGGCCGCGCTGATCGTGCTCGCCCGCCGCTGGTGGCCCGCCGGTTACGCCGTGTTCGGCACGCTGTACCTGCTCGCGGCCGGCCTGGTCGGTCTGTTGCTGCTGGTGCTGTGGACGCTGACCACCCACCACTCGGCGTGGGCCAACGCGAACCTGTTGTTGTTCAATCCACTGGCCTTCCTGCTGCTGCCGACGCTGTGGCGCTCGCGCCGCGGCTACGCCGCCTCACGCTTCATCGACGGCGTGATTGCAGTACAACTGCTCGCCTGCATGATTGCCGTGCTGCTGCACCTGCTGCCCGGCACCGTGCAGCAGAACCAGCCGTGGCTGCTGTTCGCCCTGCCGTGCTGGCTGGCGCTGGCCTGGAGCGTGCGTCGCCATCGCTGATGCCTTGCCACGCGCAATTGCCGCGCCCCTCGGCGCGGGGCATGATGCGCGCATGAATCCGATCACGCCGTCGAGCGCACTGTCGACCAGCGACCAGCCCATGGTGGTCAACTGCATCGCCTACCGAAAGGACGGCAGCCGGGTCGGCGACGTCACCATCGACGCGATCAGCGACGTGCTGGCCGAACCGGACACCTTCGTCTGGGTCGGCCTGTACGAACCGGACGAGGAACTGCTGGAAAAGATCCAGGGCGAATTCGGCCTGCACGACCTGGCCATCGAGGATGCGCACGCCGCGCACCAGCGCACCAAGCTGGAAGCCTATGGCGACTCGCTGTTCCTGGTGGTGCAGACCGCGCAGCTGATCGGCGGCGAACTGGCGTTCGGCGAAACGCACATCTTCTTCGGCCCGCGCTACCTGGTCACCGTGCGCCACGGCGCTTCGCAGTCCTACGCGCCGGCGCGGCGCACCTGCGAACACGCGCCGGAACTGCTGGCGAACGGCCCCAGTTACGGGTTGTACGGCGTACTCGATTTCATCGTCGACAACTTGTTGCCGATCGTGCGCGACTTCCGCGAGGAGGTGCAGCAGCTCGAACACGACATCTTCGGCGAGACCTTCAAGAGCAGCACGATACGCCGCCTGTATGACATGCAGCGCGACCTGATGACGCTGCGCCTGGCGGTGGCGCCACTGCAGGACATCATCAACCAGCTGATCCGGTTGCACCCGAACCTGATCCCCGAGGTGCTGCACGCATACTTCCGCGACGTCTACGACCACGCCTTCCGCGTCAACGAGGCGATCGGCGCGATGCGCGAGATGCTCACCGCCGCGATCAACGTGAACCTCTCGCTGGTCAGCCTGCGCCAGAACGAGGTGATGAAAAAACTCGCCGGCTGGGCCGCCATGCTCGCCGCGCCGACCCTGCTCACCAGCTGGTACGGCATGAACTTCGCCCACATGCCCGAGCTCAGCCGCCCCTGGGCTTATCCCGCGATCATCGTGGTGATGGCCAGCGTCGTCAGCGGCATCTACATCGGGCTCAAGCGCGCGCGGTGGCTGTAGGACCACGCGCCCCGGCACGACCGACCGGTTGTCGCTGCCGCCGGGAACGGTCAACATGTCGGTGGGTTTTCCCTGCACGCGATGACCGATGAACGACTCCGCAAGGCACATCCCCACCGACGCCGACGCGCCGGTGGAAACCCTGCATGAAGGCCGCTGGCTGAGCCTGCGCAAGCGCGGCCGCTGGGAGTACGCCGAACGCAACAATCCCGGCGGCGCGGTGATCATCCTGGCGGTGACGCCTGCGGACAAGGTGCTGTTCGTCGAGCAGTACCGCGTGTCGATCCTGCAGAACACCATCGAGATGCCGGCCGGCCTGGTCGGCGACCTGGCCGGACAAGCCGACGAAAGCGCGCTGTTGGCCGCCCGGCGCGAACTGGAGGAGGAAACCGGCTGGCGCTGCCAGCGGGTGGAATTCGTCCATCGCGGCCCGTCGTCGTCGGGCATGAGCACCGAGATGATCACCTTTGTGCGCGCGTGGGAATTGCAAAAGGTCGGTCCCGGCGGCGGCGACGAAACCGAAAACATCGTGGTGCACGAGGTCCCGCGCCGTGAGGCGGGCGCCTGGCTGTTCGCGCGCGCCGCGGATGGCTACTCGATCGACCCGAAACTGTTCGCCGGGCTGTGGTTCATCGAGCACACCAACCGGTAGCCTCCCGCCGCGCAACAGGCGGTGCGTTGTCGTGCACCGCCCGGCACGAACGGGCCTTCCTGGCGAAGCCTAAAGATTCCGGAGTCCCCGCCGACATCTGAGGGTGTGGATCGTTGTCGCTCCCCGGCCGATCCCCAATCTGGCCTCCCTGGACCTACGGATTCGTGCCCATGAAAACGCTACTTCTCTCCGCCTCGCTGATCTTCCTCCCGATGGCCGCCCAAGCCGCCTGCGCGCCCACCGATTTCGCCATCAGGGACTTCAAGCCCGCTGCCAGCCGTTTCGGTTCGGAAGCTCGACTAAGCTTGAGCGGCGAGCTGGTCAACAACTGTGCCGAACCCGCCGCCGCGCAGATCAGCATCGAAGCCAAGGATGCCGACGGCAAGGTGATCCAGGCCAAACAGGGCTGGCCGGCCGGCACCACCAACATCGCCCCGGGCGCGGCAGCAAAGTTCGACCTTGGCAGGCGGTTCCGCTATCAGTCGGATATGGCCAGTTACACCGTCTCCGTGATTGCCGTGCGCGCCTGGTAATCCCGGCGGCCGCGACTGCTGCACCAGGAAAGGCCCCGCGAGGGGCCTTCTTGTTGTCTGGCTTTCGGGACCGTCGACCCCGCGGCACCTTCAATGCAGGACGAACAACTTGTCGAAGCCGGCCACGCGCAGCGTATTGCGCAATTCGTTGCCGGCATTGACGATGCGGATCTCGGCGCGGTCGGCGCCGGCATGCTCGCGCAGCAGCAGCAGCATGCCCAGCGCCGAGCTGTCCATGCTGGTCACCTCGCCCAGATCGATGACATAGCTGCGGGCCGCCTTGCCGCTGTCCAGGCAGGCCTCGTGGAAATCGCGATGGATACTGAAGTCGAAGCGCTGGCCCAGCTGCAGGGTCAGGCAATCGTGCTCGCTGTCGTGATGGACGATCATGCTGTGCTCCTCAAAACAATTCGATTTCGCCGGCGTCCATCGAGCTCTGCAAGGCCGGCCCGCGTGAACGCAGGCGCGCCTTTTCGCGCTGGATCGCCAGCCGGCTACGCACCCGTTGAGCGCGTCCTGCCAGCGTGTCGGCATCGACCGGGCCACAGGCCAGTTCCTCGATGTCGCGCGTGCACTCGCCCACGACTTCCTGCAGCTCGACCAGCCGGGTGCGGGTCTGCCGCAGCAACTGGCTGAGGATGTCCTCGAACTGCAGCGAGCGGATGGTGGTGGAAACATCGCTGCCGAGGCCACGGTTGATCTCGACCACCTGGTCGGCGACCGCGCTGGTGCGTGCGTCGCTCTCGGTGACGTGGGCCATCATCGCGTCGATGCCGCCCTTGGCCGACAGCGCCACGTTGAGATCCTGCGAGGCCATGGCGCCGACCAGGCCGCGCAACTGCTCCATCGCCGCACGGGCACGCTCGACGTGGCTGCCGATCTGTTCGTTGAACTGGTTGGAGTTGCTGGCCAGGCTGCGGATCTCGCCGGCCACCACGGCGAAGCCGCGGCCGGATTCACCCGCGCGGGCCGCCTCGATCGCGGCGTTGAGCGCCAGCAGGTTGGTTTCCTCGGCGATCGTGCTGACGTTCTTCAGCAGGCCGAACACCGCGTCCATTTCCTTCGCCATGCCGTCGATGCGGTAGACGATACGCAGGCTTTCGCGCGACATCTGCACGACCATGCCCACGAAATGCTGCAACAAGTCGCTGGTGCGGGAGGCAAAGTCCTGCACCGACACGCCGCCATTCTGCACGTCGATGATCTGTTTCAGCAGCGACTGCTGCAGCCCCGTCTTGTGCGACAGGCCGTCAAAACCGCCACCCAGTTCGGACACTGCATCGCGCAACAGGTCGAGTCCCTGGTGCAGCTCGCGGGTGGCATGGCCGAGTTCGTCCACCAGCGCGCCGCGGACGTCTTCCAGTGCCTCGCGCACGGGCGCGTTGTTGCTGGGCGCGACTGCCGGCGGCGGCGCCTCCCGCTGGTGCCGGCTCTCGACAATCCACACGGCGGTGACCGCGGCGATCAGCAAAGGTGCCAGCCACCCCGGATGCCAGAGCAGCGCCAGCACCAGGGCCAGCGTGCTGGCGAGCCAGCCGTAGGGCGGACGTTGGGCGAAATGCCGGGCCAATTGAGACAGGACAGCCATGAGCCGATATCCGTAGGTCAGGTGCGCGAAGCGCCGTCGCGAGGTTGGCGCGCCAGCGTGAGCAGGCGCGCCGCCATGTGATCCAGCGGCAGCATCTCGGCTGCCGCATCGAGTTTCCAGGCGGCACCGGGCATGCCCCATACCACCGAGCTGGCTTCGTCCTGCACCAGGGTCGCGGCGCCGGCCTGGCGCAGCTCGAGCAGGCCGCGCGCGCCGTCGTCGCCCATGCCGGTCAGCAGGGCGGCAATGGTGCCGGCCCCCGCACTGGCCGCCATGGAACGGAACAGCACATCCACGCTGGGCTTGTGCCGGTTCACCGGCGGGCCATCATGCAAACGGCACACGTACTTGGCGCCATCCCACATCACCAGCAGATGCTGGCTCCCCGGAGCGATGTAGGCGTGCCCGGTCTGGATCGGCTGGCCATCCTGGGCTTCGCATACCCGCATCGCCGAACACCGGTCCATCCGTTCCGCGAACGGGCCGCTGAATGCGGCGGGGATATGCTGGGTCACCAGGATCGGCGGCGCGTCGGGGGGCATCGCTTCCAGCACCACGCGGACCGCTTCGGTACCACCGGTCGAGGCACCGATCACGATGAGCGGGCTGCCGCCGCGCGTGCCCACCGTCTGCGCGCGAGGCAACACCGCATCGGCCGAAAGACGCGGCGCCACTTCCAGCTTGCGCACCGCCGTGCGCGCACGCGGCCGGGCCTTCGCAGCAAGCTTCACCTTGGCACAGATCTCCTGCGCCTTCTCGCCGAAACTGCTGGCCAGGTCACTGCTGGGCTTGGCCAGAAAATCCACCGCGCCCAGCTCAAGGGCGCGCAGCGTCACCTCGGCACCCTGCACGGTCAGCGACGACACCATCACCACCGGCATCGGCCGCAGGCGCATCAGGTTTTCCAGGAACGTCAGGCCGTCCATGCGTGGCATCTCGACGTCCAGCGTCAGCACGTCCGGGTTGAGCTGCTTGATCTTTTCGCGCGCGATCAGCGGGTCGGCAGCGGTGCCGACCACTTCGATCCCGGGATCGCAGGCAAGCATCGTCGTCATCAGCTTGCGCACCAACGCCGAATCGTCGATCACCAGAACACGCACTTTTTCCATTGCCATCCATCTCACCTGCCAGAAAACTCAAGCCGCGCCGTAGCGACGGCGGCTCCGTCGGACTTCCGTGGAGCCGAAGCCGCCACTAGAAAAGCTCGACCTCACCCTTTATCGGGTCATTTGCCAAACGCTTGAGGTAAATGCGTTCGTCGGCCACCAGCGCCACGTCGTCATGGCGGCGCAGCATGCGCACGCGCACACGGCCGCTGGTGGGGAAGAACTGCAGTTGCCGGGGGTACACGTCGCCGAGGTCCGATGCGCACAGGTTCAGCTTTTCGGCGGCGATATAGCGCTGCACGAAGTCGATATTGCGCTGGCCGATGTCGGTCAGCTGGGACAGCACGCGACCACCGCCGAATATCTTGACCTGCATGTCGACGCGCTGGCCGCCGGCAACAAGGATGGCGTTGATCAACTGCTCCATCGCGTCGCTGCCATAGCGTGCCGCGCGGCCGGCGGTGGACGTCCAGCTGTCGCGCTCGCCGCGCGGCTCGGGCAGCATGAAGTGGTTCATGCCGCCGATGCCGCGGCGCACGTCGTGGATGCAGGCCGACACGCACGAGCCAAGCACGGTGGTGACCAGCTCGTCCTGGGCGCTGACATAGAATTCGCCCGGCAGCACCTTCACGGTCACCCGCGATTGCACCGGATCCCAGTACCGATGCAGGTGCTCGAAACCCGGCAGTACCGCGGCCTCGCCCAGCCTCCTGTCGGTCACCGCGGCCATCAACCAAGTTTCCGGTAGACGGTGCGCCCGATCAGTTCGAATTCGTCGTTGACGCCATGCAGCGATTCGGAATGGCCAAGGAACAGATAACCGCCCGTCGGCAGCAACTCCGCGTAGCGATGGAACAGGCGCCGCTTGGTCGGCTGGTCGAAGTAGATCACCACGTTGCGGCAGAAGATCGCATCGAACGGTCCGCGCATCGGCCACGGGTGCAGCAGATTCAGCGGTTCGATGGTGACCAGCTCGCGCAGACGTGGATGGACGCAGGCCAGCCCTTCGTACGCGCCGTCGCCGCGCAGCATCCAGCGCCGGCAGCGCTCCGGACTGATGCCGGCGATGCGCTCCAGCGAATACACGCCCTTGCGCGCGGTTTCCAGCGCCTGCGGCGACAGGTCGGTGGCCAGGATCTTCGCATCCAGCCGGCTGCCACTCTGCTCGATCGCCTCGGCCAACACCATCGCCAGCGCGTAGGGTTCCTCGCCGGTGGAACAGCCCGCCGACCAGATCCGCAGGCGGTCGCCATCGCGACGCTTCTCGCCAAGCCAGCGCGGCAACAGTTCATTGGCCAGCAGGTCGTAGTGATGCACCTCGCGGAAGAACGCCGTCACATTGGTGCTGATCGCGCTGGCCAGTTCGCCCAGCTCACCGTGCGGATCGCGCCGCAACAACTCGCAGTAACTGCTGAAGTTCGACAAGCCCAGCGCACGCAGTCGCCGGAACAGACGGCCCTGCACCAGCTGCCGCTTGTGCTCGCCCAGCGCGATGCCGCAGTGCTCAAGAACGAACGCACGCAGGTACTGGAAGTCGGCATCACCCAGCTGCGGGCCGCCGTCGCCCAGGGCAGTGGCGTTGTGGTCGAACGTGCCGGGCACCGCGCTCACTTCAGAATTCCTTCCATCCGCCCGCTTCGCTGCTGACCTCAGCGGCCGCGCGCGACGGGCGGGCCGGTGCCGGCGCCGTGCTGCGCACGGCAGCGAACACCGCTTCGGCTTCGGCCGCCGCGGTCTTCGCCCGCGCCGACGCGGACGGCGCAACCGGCGCCGCGCCGCTGTCGTTCAACTGGAAAAAGCCCACCTGCTGGGTCAGTTCGCCGGCCTGCTCGTGCATGGCGCGGGCTGCCGCTGCGGCTTCCTCGACCAGCGCGGCGTTCTGCTGGGTCATCTCGTCCATCTGCATCACCGCGTTGTTGACCTGGTCGATGCCGGCGGATTGCTCGTGGCTGGCTGCGGCGATCTCGGCCACGATATCGGTGACCTTCTTCACGCTCTCGACGATTTCCGCCAGCGCCTTGCCCGACTGGTTCACCAGCTCCGAGCCGCAGCGCACTTTCTCGGCGCTGTCGTTGATCAGCTCCTTGATCTCCTTCGCGGCGCCGGCACTGCGCTGGGCCAGGCTGCGCACCTCGGTGGCCACCACGGCGAAGCCGCGACCCTGCTCGCCGGCTCGCGCCGCTTCCACGGCCGCGTTCAGCGCCAGCAAATTGGTCTGGAAGGCGATCTCCTGGATCAACCCCACGATGTCGGCGATCTTGCCGCTGGACGCGTTGATCTCGCTCATCGCGACGATCGCCTTGCCGGCCACCTCGCCGCCGCGCTCGGCCTGTTCGCGGGCACCCCGCGCGAGCTGGTTGGCATGGCTGGCGTTTTCCGCATTCTGCTTGACGGTGGAAGTCATCTGCTCCATCGACGAGGCGGTTTCCTCCAGACTCGATGCCTGCTCCTGCGTACGCTGGCTGAGGTCATCGTTGCCGTGGGCAATCTGCTGTGCCGCCGTGCTGACCGCATCGGAGCCGCGGCGCACTTCGCCGACGGTCAGGGTGAGCCGCTCGTCCATCAGCCGGAACGCCTCCAGCAGGCGGCCCAGCTCGTCCTTGCGGTGGGTGACGATGTTGTGCCCCAGCTGCCCCTGCGAGATGGCGTTTGCCACGCGCACCGCCCGATTGAGCGTGCCGACGATCGAACGGATCATGAAGAACGCCATCAATACGGCCAGCAGCATGCCGGCGCCGAGCGCACCGAACGTCATGACACGGATGCGCTGGTAGCTGTTCACGGCCGATTCGTATTGCTGCCGGCTTTCGTCGACCTGCATGGCGATGAGCTTGTTCATCTCCGCGCTCATGATCGTCACGTTCGGCAGCACGTCGGAATAAAGCAGCGCATTGGCGCCGTCGTCGGCCTGGTTCAGCGCATCGGTGATCTCGGTCATCGACGAAGTCACGTCGCCGCGGGCGCTCTCGAATGCGCTCCATTGCTTCTTGACCGCCGGCGACATCTTGCTCGCACCCAGTTTCTTCAGCAGCGCCGCACCCGCGAGCTGGGCCTTGGCGACCTCGTCGAGCTTCTGCTGGACGATGGCCTTGTCATCCTTGTGGAAAGCCGCCTCGCTCAGCGAGATGAAGCTGTTCAGCGACCCGCGCGCCACCTCGTTGATGCTGGTCAGCGGAAGCAGCTCTTCCTGGTAGATCTGGCGGGCACTTTCATTCGCGCGGGCCATGCCACCGAGCCCGATCCAGGCGCCCACCAGCAGCATCGTGCACAACAGGCTGAGCACGCCGATCAGGCGCGCCTTGACGGTCAGCGTGGTCAGTCGGGCCAGGTGGGCCTTCAAATTCTTCATCTTCATCTCGATTTCCCGGGTCAGACGGCGACTTCAACTTCCTGGACGGCCGGCAACGCCGCATCCAGTGTTTCCACGTCCTCTGGACGCATCAGCTTTTCCACGTCCAGCAGCATCACCATGCGCTCGACGTGGGTGGCAAGCCCTTTCAGATAGCGGGTGTCCACCACCGCGCCCATGTCGGGCACCGGCTTGATCGCCGCCGGGTCGATGTCGACCACGTCGGATACCGCGTCCACCACGATGCCGAACAGACGCTCGGCGATGGCCACGACGATCACCACGGTGTTGTCGCCGTAGTTCTCCCGCTCCAGTCCGAAGCGCAGGCGCAGATCCATGATCGGCACGATCGCGCCGCGCAGGTTCAACACGCCCAGCAGGTACGCCGGCGCCTGCGGAATGCGCGTGACCCGGGACCAGCCACGGATTTCACGCACGGCAAGGATGTCGATTCCGTACTCCTCGTCAGCCAGGCTGAAGGTGAGTTGCTGCAAGGTCGGTACCGCATCCTGGTTGTTTTCGTACATGTGCCTGCTACCTAGTGACGGACGCCTGCAGAGGTCCTGCTTCCATGACTTTGTCGGCGCTCCCGGCGGAAACTTGAGCGGCCGCGGGGCCGCCCGGCCAGCGGATGGCGCGCCGCAATTGCCCCGGAACGAGCGTCGGTGGCACGACGGCCGGGCGCCGCAACACGTCCGCTGCAGCCGTCGTGGCATCAAGGGGATGACGGGTTCTTTTTCAGGCGGCCTTGCTGCGCCGTCCCAGCCGTACCACGCCGCCCACGTCGACGATCAGGGCCACCGAGCCGTCGCTGAGGATCGTGGCGCCGGAGACGCCCTGCACGCGCCGGTAGTGCGCTTCCAGCGACTTGACGACCGCCTGCTGCTGGCCCAACAGTTCGTCGACCAGCAGGCCTACGCGCCGGTTGTCGTCCTCGATCACCACCACGATGCCGCGCTCGACATCGGTGATCGCATCGGCGCAGTCGAAGGCGCGGTGCAACCGCATGATCGGCAGGTATTCGTCACGGAAGTGGAACACTTCGCCGCCGCCGGCGATCCTGCGCACCGCCTCCGGACGCAACCGCAGCGACTCGACGATCGAAATCAACGGCACGATGTAGCGCTCGTGACCCACGGCTGTCACCAGCCCGTCGATGATCGCCAGCGTCAGCGGCAAGGCAATGGTGAACACGCTGCCCTTGCCGCTCTCGCTGCGCACGCCGACGCTGCCGCCGAGATCGCGCACGTTGCGCCGCACGACGTCCATGCCGACGCCGCGGCCGGAAAGGTCGGTGGCCTGCGCGGCAGTGGAGAAACCCGGCTGGAAGATCAGCTCCGCCACTTCGGCGTCGCTGAGTTCCTGGTCGGCGCCGACCAGCCCGCGCTGCTGCGCCTTGGCCACGATGGCGGCACGGTTGAGTCCCGCACCGTCGTCGCTGATCTGCACCACGATATTGCCGCCCTCGTGGTACGCATTGAGCTTGAGGACGCCGGTTTCCGCCTTGCCGGCCGCCTTGCGCTGGGCCGGCATCTCCAGGCCGTGATCGATCGCGTTGCGCACCAGGTGTACCAGCGGATCGCCGATTTTTTCCAGCACCGTCTTGTCCAGCTCGGTATGTTCGCCGTGCAACTCCAGCTTGACCTGCTTGCCGAGCTTGCGCTCCAGGTCGCGGACCAATCGCGGGAACCGGTTGAACACCGAGCCGATCGGCAGCATGCGGATGCGCATCACGCTTTCCTGCAGTTCGCGCGTGGTGCGCTCGAGCTGCAGCAGTCCTTCGCGCAGGCGTTCCAGCTGCGACAGCTGGAAATTCTCGCCGATGTCGCTGAGCATCGACTGGGTGATCACCAGTTCGCCCATCATGTTGATCAGCGCGTCGACCTTGTCGATGCCCACGCGAATCGAGCTGCCCTCGCTGGAGGCCGCGGCGGTTTCGCGTACCGGGCGCGGGCCGGCGGCGGGCGCCGGCGTTGCCGCAGGCACGCCGGCCGGTGCCGGCTCCACGGCAGCCGCCGGGGTTGCTTCGGCCATCGCCTCGATGGCCAACTCGCAGTCGCCGTCGAGCCAGTCGAACACGGCGTCGACGTCGCCGCGCGCTACCGCACCGTGCAGGCGCAGCTCCCAGCCCAGATGGCACTGGCTGGGGTCGAGGTCGGCCAGCCGTGCCGGCGCGCGGTCGGCAACGAAGGCACGCCGCACCTCCAGCCGACCCAGCTGCTGCAGTTCGCGGAACAGCCGCAACGGATCGTTGCCGGTCTGCAGCAGATGCGGCAGCGCGATGAAACGGATATCCCAGCCGTTCACCGGGGCGGCCTTCGGCGCAACCACGGTCGCCACCGCCACCTCGCCGCTGGCCAGACGCATCAGTTCGCTGCGCAGTGCCTCGCTGTCGGCATCGGCCACCGGCTGGCCGCTGCTGGATCGCGCCAGCATGGCGCGCAGGCAGTCGACCGAACGCAGCATCAGGTCGATCAGCTCCGCATCCACCGCGCGACGCTCACTGCGCACTTCCTCCAGCAGCGATTCGGCCACGTGGGTGAACGCGGCGACGTCGGCAAAGCCGAAGGTCGCCGCGCCGCCCTTGATCGAATGCGCCGCGCGGAAAATCGTGTGCACCAGCTCGTGGTCGGTCGAGCCCGAGTCCAGCGCCAGCAACGCCGCCTCCATCGCATCGAGCCCTTCCAGGCTTTCCTCGAAAAAGGTCTTGTGGAATTGAGTCAGGTCGACCGCACTCATCAGTGTTTAGCCCAGCACGCGCTTGACGGTTGCCAGCAGTTGCTCCGGATCGAACGGCTTGACCAGCCAGCCGGTGGCGCCGGCCGCCTTGCCTTCCATCTTCTTCTCGGTGTGCGATTCGGTGGTCAGCATCAGGATCGGCACGCCCTTGTAGGCATCCATCGCGCGCAGCTCGCGCACCATCGCGATGCCGTCCATCACCGGCATGTTGACGTCGGCCAGCACCAGGTCGAACGAGCTGCCGCGCGCGATATCCAGCGCCAGCTGCCCGTTTTCGGCCTCGGCCACCTCGTGCCCGGCGCCGCGCAGGGTGAACGCCACCATGCCGCGCATCGAAACCGAATCGTCTACTGCAAGAATCTTTGCCATGCTGCCACCTCGTTCAGGCCAGCCCTGCGGCCGGCAGTTCCAGTATCTGTGCCAGGCCGAGCAGGCCGGCCGCTTCGTTGAGAGCCTCACTCGCGCCACGCCAGTCCAGCGTGCCGCCGCGTGCCTGCAGTTCGCGCCGGAACAACACCAGCAACTGCAGGGCCGCGGTGTCGGCGCGCTCCACCTGGCTGCCGTCCAGCACCACGATGGCGCCTTTTTCCAGCACGCCCAGCAGCTCTGCCTTCAACGCGGTCTGGGCGGCGATGCGGCAATCCGGCGGGAGCACCACCACGGCCGCGTCATCCGCCGCTGCGGGCGCCGCCGGCTGCTGTCCACCCTCGTTCTGCCTCGCCGCCCGTTTGCCGGCCATGCCGCCACTCCCTTCGCGCCGTCTGCGCTGACGAGGACTTATCGGCTGCCGACGCGATCGCTTTAGGGCGTCGTGATGCAATCTGCCGGCGCCGGCGCCGCGCGTCCGGCCGGCCGCGGCTCAAGTTCGCCCGCGCACGGCCGATGTCCTTCTGGACGAACCCATTCGCACCTACGGCCCGCGTGCAGGAACCGCCTTGATCATCCAACCGACCAGCCTGGCCGCCCTTACCTGGGCCGGTGCCGCTTCCGGCACCACCGCGCAAAGCTGGCGCATCGGCACCGTGCTGTCGGCGCGCCCCCTGGGCGTGAACCCGCAAGGCCTGTTGATCCTGCAGGTCGGCGCGCTCACCGTGGAAGCGGACGTGTCTGGCAGCCACCTGCCGGCGCAGTTCCAGGTCCGTGTATTGAACCTGGGCGCGCAACCGCAACTGGAAGTGCTGTCGCATCCTGCCGATGCCGCATTCCAGCGCGTCCTGCGCGAACGCCTGCCCCAGCAGAATGGCTATGCGCCCTTGCTGGCCACGCTGGGCGCACTGGCCCAGCGGCCGGTATTGCGCCAGTTGCCGCCGGATCTGCGCACGGCGCTGGCCCTGCTCGAACAATCGCTGCGCACTCCCGCCGAAATCACCCGCGGTGAAGGTCTGCGCGAGGCCATCAGCCGCAGCGGCATGTTCTTCGAGTCCAAATTGGCCAACCCGCACGGCAACCTGGCGGCACTGGCCGAGGATGACTGGAAGGGCGCCCTGCTGCGCCTGGCCGGACTGCTCGACCGACGTGCGCCGGCGCCGCCGGCACCGAACCGCAGCGATGCCGCGCCGCCGCTGTTGCAACGTGGCGTGCAGGCACAGCCGCGCTTACCGCTGCCGCTGGCGCCCGCCGACGATGTCGTGGACCCGTTGCTGGATCGCCTGCATGGCGACGTGAAAGCGGCATTGGCGCGGGTGGAAGTGGCCCAGTTGGAGGCCAGCGCCAGCCCGTTGCCGGCCTGGATGATCGAGATTCCGCTGCAAGGCGAGGACGGACGCGATGTATTGCAGATCCAGCTGGAGTTCGCCGCCGACCTCGCCGACGGCACCCACGGCTGGACGCTTGGCTTCGCGCTGGACCTGCCCGCACTGGGCCCGGTGCAGGGCGAACTGCAACTGCGCGAGCCGCGCTTGGCGGTGCGCCTGTGGGCCGAACAGGCAGAGACCGCGCAGCGGATGGAACGCCAGTTCGGCCCGCTGCGCCAGCGGCTGGCTGCCTGCGGCGTCCTGCTCGATCAGCTGAGCTGCCAGGTCGGCTTGCCGCAACCACTGGGCCGGCACAGTTCCGTACTGCTGCAGGCCACCGCATGAACACGCCGCCAGCCCCACGCCGGATCAGCCTGCGACTGGCCAGCGGCAACCATGCAGAGACCAGGGCGATGCCGCCCGAGTCGCTGGAAGTCCTGCTGGCACGCGCACAGGCAATGGGCCTGCCGCTGCATCACGATCCCCAGATCGCCGCCTTGCTGGCATCGCTGCGACTGCGCGACGACGTGCCGGTGCTGCTTTACGCGGCCGCCGCCTCGGTGTTGGCGGCCGTCTACGACGCGGCGGAAGAGTGACGGCTTCCAGTGTCAGTTGGCTGCCACACGACACGCCCGGATATATCGCATCTAGAGACTGGCCGGATGCATCTGCAGCACCAGCCTCGCCTCGTCGCGCGACAAGCCGCAGCGGCTGACCAGCTGTTCCACGTCGGCGCCCTCGCGCGCCAGCTGCTGGGCCAGTTCGTAGGACTGCCGCGTCGGCGGCGGTTGCTGCTCGATCCGGCCCAACTGGCGCTGCAGCTGCCCCAGCGCCGTCACCAGCATCGAGGTCGGCACATCGGTGCAAGCATGGGTCGCGTCGTGCGACAGTGCCGCGACCTGCCGTTGCAATTCGCGCAGCTGGCGCCAGCCGTGGAACAGCAGCGCCGACTGCGCCAGCGCCAGCAGCAGCAGGATGCCCACACCGACCTCAAGCCACATGGCCGTTCCCATCGCCCGCCCGGCACAGCCGGCGGATATCGAGCAAGGCCACGAAACCACCTTGCCAGGGCAGCACACCGCTGACCGGGTCGTCATTGCGGTGGGCACGTCCCGGCGGCGGCGGCGCGATGTCGATGCCGTCGCTGCACAGCAGCTCGCCAACCGCGTCCACCAGCAGGCCGACCCGCTGGCCCGCGTGCGCCAGCATCACCACGCGCACCGTTACCGGATTCGCCGCCGGCAGCGCCGGCAGGCCCAGCCGGCGGCGGCCGTCCATGACCGGCACGATGCGCCCGCGCAGATGCCGCACGCCCAGCAGGTCGGGGGCGGCGCCCGGCACCGGCGTCAGGTCGCCATCGCGGATGACCTCGCTGACATCGTCCAGCGGTGCCGCATACAGCTGTGTCCCGATAAGGAACGACAGCCAGTGCTGAGCGCGTGCTTCGGACGCAGGGGCGGCGGCACTCATGCTTCTACTCCGTGGTCAAAGGATGCGGTCATCGGTTTCACTTGCTCGAGTTGGTCCGGTGAGCTGTTCCACCAACGTGGCCGGCGGCGACATCCGGCAGCGCAGGGCCTTCAATGTCGTCTGTCGCGTGGCCCGGCGTGCCGTTGCCACCGCTGGTGACGCGCACGGTGGGCATCATCTCGACGGCCGGCGCCGGCGAAGCCGCCAACCCGGTTATCCCACCGACATTCTCGGGGGTGGCGTGGTCGCGCTGCGCGGCCGGGCGATCACTCATCACCACCACCAGCACGCGCCGATTCTGGTTGCGGCCTTCCACGGTGGCGTTGTCGGCGATCGGGCGCATCTCGCCCCAGCCGATGATACCGAGCCGCGCGGGGGCGATCCCGCTGTTGGAAAACAGGCGCGCCACGCTGGCCGCCCGCGCCGCCGACAGCTCCCAGTTCGACGGGTACAGCGCATTGCTGATCGGCAGATTGTCGGTAAAGCCCTCCACCCGCACCGGATTGGTGAACCGGGCCAGGATCGCCGCCAGGTCGCGCAGCACCGCGTTGGCCGGATCCGACAGCTGCGCCACGCCGCTGGGGAACAGGATGTCGGTGCGGATCTCGATCTCCAGCCAGTCCGGATTGTGCCGCACCACCACCAGTTTGCGGTCGATCAGCGGCTGCAGCGCCTTGCGCACCTGGTCCTCGATGCGTCCCAGGTTTTCCTGCTGCTTCGACTGGCGGCCCGCTTCGCGTCCGGTGCCGCCGCTCGCCGGCACCGGATGCGGCGGAATCGGCACCGCGATCGGCACGAGCGACGAACCCGACTGGCCAGCCGGCGCGGCGATCGCCGGCGCGATGTTGTGCGGCCGGATTTTGGTCGGCGGCAGCGGCGCGATCGCGTGGCTGGAACCGTTGAACGCCTCGATCAGCGACTCGGACATCACCCGGAACTTGCCTTCGTTGACCACCGACACCGCATACATCACCACGAAAAATGCGAGCAGCAAGGTCATCAGGTCGGCGTAGGGAATCGCCCAGGCCTCGTGATTGGTGTGTTCCTCGTGCTTGTGCCTTCTCATGCCACGTAACCTTGCAGGCGCGCCTCGATCTGCCGCGGGTTGTCGCCCTGGGCGATCGACACCAGTCCCTCGATCAGGATCTCGCGCATCTGCGTCTGCTTGCTGATCAGGCCCTTCAGGCGTGCCGCCATCGGCAGCATGAACAGGTTGGCCAGCGCCACGCCGTAGATGGTGGCCACGAAGGCCGCGGCGATGCCGTGGCCGAGCTTGCTCGGATCGGCCAGGTTCTGCATCACCGCCATCAGGCCCATCACGGCGCCGATGATGCCCAGCGTGGGCGAGTAGATGCCGGCCATTTCGTACACCTTGGCGCCAGCCAGATCGATGGATTCGCGGGTCTCCAGATCCACCTCCAGCACACTGCGGATCGCCTCCGGCTCGCCGCCGTCGACCAGCAGTTGCAGCCCCTTGCTGACGAACGGATCGATCTCCGCCTCGATCTGCGGCTCCAGCCCGAGCAGGCCCTGCCGGCGCGAGATCTCGCTCCAGCCGACGATCCGGCTGATCAGATCGCCCGGCTGGTGCTGCGGCGGCCGGTAGACCATCGAGAGCATCTTGAACGCATGCTTGAGCACCTTGCCCTGGGTCTGCACCAGCAAGGCGGCGGCCGTGCCGGCAAAGACGATCACGAACGCCGCGGCATTCCACAATGCGCCAACGGTGGAGCCCTTCAGAATGGTGCCGACGATGATGACCACGAAGGCCAGAATGGTGCCGATGATGCTTACCAGATCCATGGCGGTCAGCCGGTCAGTTGCAGTGAAGTGGAAAGTTGCCGGTCACCGCTGGCCAGGCCGGCCAGGTCCATCACCAGTGCCAGCCGGCCATCGCCGGTGACGGTGGCCCCGGCAATACCCGGCACGCCGTCGAACAGGGGACCGAGCGGCTTGACGATGACGTCCTCGCGACCGAGCACCTCGTGCACCAGGCAGCCCATCCGCTGGTGGCCGATATGCAGCACCACCACGTGCCGGCCGGCGGTCGCCACCGCTCCGGCCCAGCCGACCAGGTTGACCAGCGGCAGGGCGCGGCCGCGGTGCCGGGCGACCAGGCGGCCGTCCAGCAGGCAATCCTGATCGTCGTCGAGTTCGAAGACCTCCTCCACGTTGCCCATCGGCAGCGCGAGCAGGCGCGTGTCCACACGCACCATCAACACGCGCAGCACCGCCAGGGTCAGCGGCACGGTCAGCTCCAGCTCGCTGCCATGGCCCAGGCGCGAGTGCACCTGCAAGGTGCCGCCGAGTTCGGCCACGCGCGTCTTCACCACGTCCATGCCGACGCCGCGGCCGGAGATGTCGGAGACCGCCGCGGCGGTGCTGAAGCCGGGACGAAAGATCAACTCGTAGCACTCGCCTTCGCTCAGCCGCGAGGCCTGCACGGCGTCGATCACGCCCTTCTCCACCGCCTTGCGGCGCAGGATGTCCGGATCCATGCCGCGCCCGTCGTCGTGCACAGCGATCACGATGCGTTCGCCACGCTGGCTGGCCGACAGGCACACTCGGCCCTTGCGCGGCTTGCCGGCAAGTTCGCGTTCGTGGGGCATCTCCACGCCGTGATCGAGCGCATTGCGCAGCAGGTGGATCAGCGGATCGGCCAGCGCCTCGACCAGGCTGCGATCGAGGTCGGTGCCTTCGCCTTCCAGCACCAATTCCACCTCCTTGCCGAGCTGGCGTGCCAGGTCGCGTACGATCCGCGGGAAGCGCTGGAACAGCCGACCTACCGGCTGCATGCGCATGCCCATGACGGCGCTCTGCAATTCGTCGGTGACCCGGTCCAGCTCGTTGGCCGCGGCGACCAGGGCCTCGCTGCCGTTGCGCGCGGCCAGGCTGAGCAGCCGGTTGCGCACCAGCACCAACTCGCCGGCGTGGTTGACCAGCACATCCAGGCGCGCGGTATCGACCCGCACGGTGTTCTCTGCCGGCGCCGCATGATGCGTCGCCGCGGGCGCCGCGGCGGGTGTTGGCGCAGCCGTTTCGGCGACAGCCGCTGGCGCAGCCGCGGCCGGCTGGCCGGTCTTGCCGTGCAAGGTGTCCAGCAACGCCTCGAACTCGTCGTCGTCGATCGTCGCGGCAGCGACCGGCACAACCGGCGGCGCTGCCGGTGTGACGGTACCGGGAGCGGCGGTGCCGTACATGCTGTCCAGCAGAGCCTCGAATTCGCTGTCGTCGATCGCGCCGCCGTCCGTCACAGGCAGCGCTGACGGAGCCGGGGTGGCGATCGAGGTGACCACCGGCGCCGGCCGGACTCCCGGCAACAGCGATTCCAGCAGCGCCGGCGGCGGCATGCCCAGCGGCGCCTCGGCGCTCACCGCCGCCATCATGTCGTTGAGCAGGTCGAGCGCCTCGAGCAGCGCATCCATGTGAACGGCGCCGAGCACTACCTTGCCGTTGCGGGCTTCGTTGAGCAGGTCCTCGGCGTGGTGGCACAGCAAGACCATCGGTTCGAGTGCCAGGAATCCGGCGCCGCCCTTGACGGTATGGAAAGCGCGGAACACGGCATTCAGCAGTTCGCTGTCGCCCGGCGCCGCTTCCAGCCCGACCAGCTGCTCGCCCAGACGCTGCAGCAGTTCACCCGCCTCGACCAGGAAATCCTGGCGCAGCTCGCTGTCGAATTCCGCATTCATGCCGGGCCTTCCGTCAAAACCCGAATTCGCTGAGCAGGCGGTCGGCATCTTCCTGGCTGGACACCTTGACCGCACTGGCCGGCGCCTCGCTGCCGGCCAGCGCGCCGGTCAGGCGCACCAGCTCCAGCAGCGACGATTCGACCGTGCCGATGAAGCTGGCGACCTTCTTGATGCGCTGTCCGGTCAGGTCCTGCCACGACTGCGCCAGCACCATGTCGGCGAGGCCATCGCGGCAGCTGTCGGCGAAGGCCACGGCCTCGCGCGCCAGCACGGCGGCGGCATCGTTGCCGTTCGTCCACTCGAGCACCTGGCCGGCATTGCGCGTCAGCGATTCGGCCTGGGGCCGCATGCGCTCGGCAAAGTCGAGACTGCGATGCGCGGCCTGCGCGCTCATCTCCAGCGCGTCCTGCAGGTGCTGGCGCGCGTCGGCCACGATGCCGGGCACACCGTCCTGGGTCAGTTCGCCGCCGAGCCGGCGCACCGCATCGTGCAGGTCGCGGGCCAGCTGGCCGAGCGCGCGAAACAGGCGCTGCTCGCGCTGGCGCACCATCACGTCCAGCGCCTGCTCGAACGCCGGGCCGTCGGGACTGTTCAGCAGGTCGCGCAGTTCGGCAGGCAGCGTATCGTCGATCGCGAGAGGAGAAGTGAGGTTCATGCGCTGACTCCGCTGGCGGCGATCCGTTCGAAGATCTTGGTGAGCTTTTCCTTGAGCGTGACCGCGGTGAACGGCTTGACGATGTAGCCGTTCACGCCGGCCTGCGCGGCGGCGATGATCTGGTCGCGATTGTTCTCGGCCGTGACCATCAGCACCGGCATGCCTTTCAGCGACTCCTCCGCGCGGATCGCGCGCAGCAGGTCGATGCCGGTCATGTTGGGCATGTTCCAGTCGGTCACCACCAGGTCGAACGGCTGGCTGCGCAGCAGTACCAGCGCGTTCTCGCCGTCATCGGCTTCCTGGATCAGCGGGTTGCTGAAACCCAGCTCGACCAGCAGGTTGCGGACGATCCGGCGCATGGTGGAAAAATCGTCCACCACCAGGATTTTCATGTTCTTGTCCAAACGCTTTCTCCACGTGCGGTACAGGCCGAGGTCCGGCCGCGGGGATTCAATGGGTTACTGGATCAACTGCGCCAGCCGGTAAGTCGGGCGCGAAGCCGGATGACCGCCTGTCCGTGGATCTGGCAGACGCGCGATTCGCTCACGCCGAGCACGGCGCCGATTTCCTTGAGGTTCAACTCCTGCTCGTAGTACAGCGACATCACCATCTGCTCGCGCTCGGGCAAGCCGCCGATTGCCTCGGCCAGCGCCTCGCGCATGCCGTCGCGCTCGATGTTCTCCGATGGCCCCAGGCTGCTTTCGTCGACCACGTCGAGCACCGTGCTTTCCTCACCGTCATCCGACGCGGTAAGGCTGAGCAGGCGCACGCAGGCCGCGTCGGCGAGTACCTGGTGGTACTCCTCCGCGCTGATGCCCAGCCGCCGCATGACTTCGGCGTCGTCGGCCTCGGCACCGGTCTCGGTCTCGATCTGGCGGATCACCTCGGCCACTTCGCGGGTCTTGCGATGCACCGAACGCGGGGTCCAGTCGGTGCGGCGCAACTCGTCCAGCATGGCGCCACGGATGCGGATGCCCGCATACGTCTCGAAGCTGGCCCCGCGATCGAGGGCAAAGTGACGTGCCGCCTCCAGCAAACCGATCATTCCTGCCTGGATCAGGTCGCCCACGTCGACGCTGGCCGGCAATCGCCCCATCAGGTGATAGGCGATCCGCCTGACCAGCGGCGCGTGCCGACGCACCAGTTCGTCGGCACTCTCGCGGGAAAGTTGCAGATATTCCGAAGCCACGCTCATCTCGGCACCCCACCCACCGGTGTTGCCCGGCCACCAAAAAAAGCAATCCGGTCGAGACCCGCGCGGTCGGGTTCCACCCACTTATCGACCGCACCGGCCAATTGCTTGAATGCCAGCGCGGAATGGCTGGACGGCCACAGGTCGACGACCGCGCACTGCCGGCGGATGGCCTGGCGCAGGCGCTCGTCATGCGGCACCCAGCCGCCGAATTCGATCACCACCTCGAGGAAGCGGTCGCTGACCCGCGCCAGTTTCTGATGCAGCGCTCGCGCGTCGCCCTCGTTGCGCACCATGTTGGCGACCATGCGGATGCGTCGCACGCCGAAATCGCGGCTGAGCACCTTGATCAACCCGTAGGCATCGGTCAGCGACGCCGGTTCGTCGCACACCACCACGATCACTTCGGCGGCGGCCGCGGCGAACATCGTCACGTTGTCCGAGAGCCCGGCGGCGGTATCCACCAGCAGGTATTCGGGCGGCTGCACCAGCTCGTCGAACGCGCGGATGATCGCCGCGTGCTCGCCGTTGTCCAGTTGCGCCAGCCGGCGCGCGCCGGAACCGGCCGGCACCACCCGCAAGCCGCGCGGCGCGGGCAGCATCAATTCTTCCAGCGTGCACTCGCCGTCGAGCAGATGACCGACGTGGCGCGACGGCGTGAGGCCCAGCATCACGTCGACATTGGCCAGACCCATGTCGGCATCCAGCAGCACCACGTCATGTCCGGCCACCGACAGCGCCATGCCCAGGTTCACCGCCACCGTGCTCTTGCCGACGCCACCCTTGCCGCCGGCCACGGCGATGGTGCGGCAATGCCGGCGGACGGCAGGTGCGGCGGTCAGCAGGCTGCTGGCCTGGTGGGCGGACGGCACGTCCGCCGCGGGCCGGCTGCTCATGGCCGACAACATCTGCTTCAGTCCGGAAGCCTGGTCCATTGCCAATACTCCACTCATGCGCTGGCCACCGCGAAGCCGAAGCGCTCGGCCATCAGGCCGTCGTCAGGCATCTGTGTTTTCAGCGACTGCGCGGCGCGGCATACCAGCACGCGCGCATCCGCCGTGGCGATGTCTTCGGGCACGCGCTGGCCGTCGGTGGTGTAGTCCAGCGGCAGCCGGTGGCGGATCAGCACCGACAGTGCGCCGCCCAGCGCGGGAGCTTCATCCAGCTTGGTCAGGATGCAGGCATGCGGCTTCAGCGGCAGGTAGGCGCGCACCGCTTCATCCAGTGCCTGCGACTGCGCGTTCGCCGCCAATACCAGGCAGGCGCGCAGGCCGTTGGCATCGGCAAGAATTTCCAGTTGCTGGGTGAGCCGCGGATCGCTGCCCGCGACACCGGCGGTATCGATCAGCACGGTATGGCTGCCGCGCAGCATCTCCAGCACCTTGCGCAGGCTTGCCGCGTCGTAGGCCGGATAGACCCGGGCACCGAGCAGCCGGCCGTAATGTTCCAGCTGCGCGGCGGCACCGATGCGGTAGTGATCGGTGCTGACCAGCGCCACCTGGTCGGCACCGTGGCGCATCACCGCGCGGGCCGCCAGCTTGGCGATGGTGGTGGTCTTGCCCACTCCGGTCGGCCCCACCAGCGCGATGACCCCGCTGTCGTCGCCGCACAGGTCGCGACCGCTCACCGTCAGGCTGCGGCTGAGCATGCCCAACGGCAGGTAGCGGGCCTGCTCGGCATTGATCTGGTCGGGCAGTTCGGCCACCAGCGCCCGCGCCACGTCGGGTTCGATCCCCAGCCGCGTCATCTCGCGCAGAATCCGCGCGCGCAGTGGCTGGCGCCGTTCCATGTCGTTCCAGGCCAGGCTGGACAGCTGCATCTCCAGCATCTCGCGCAGGCTGCCCAGCTCGCTGCGCATCTGCGCGGTGTCCTGGGCGGCCTGCTCCATCAGCGGGCGCATCGCCGGCATGTCGTTCGCCGGGGACAAAGGTGGCGGCACCACCACGGTGGCGGGCGCGCGCGACATGGGTGCGGCAGGCGCGGTCGAGGCGACATGCAGTTTCGATGCCGTCGTTTCCGCGTCGGCAGACGCCACCGCGAGCAGTGCGCCGTGCCGGGCCGCCTCACGTATCAGCGACTCGTCGTAGTCGATCGCGGCAACCAGTTCGATACCTTCATCCAGTCGACGCGTGGACAGGATCACCGCTTCCGGCCCTTGATCTTCGCGTACTTCGCGCATCGCCTGGCGCATGTCTGGCGCCACGAAACGTTTGATCTTCATTGCTTGCTCCGCGAGCGGGATTCGAGATTCGGGAGGGTGGATTCGTCAAGAGCGCAAGCGCCGCAAGCTCGCCGCGCCGCCGGCTTTTCCGAATCGCCCTTTCCGAATCCCGTCATCCCGGTTCTCATCGTCCCAGCGCCTGTACCAGTCGCACCCGACGGTTGTCGGGCACTTCGTTGTAAGCGAGTACGTGCAGGTTTTGTGCCACGTGGCGAGTGAAGCGTGCGAGCCATGGCCGCAGCAGCGGCGCGACCAGCAGCACCGCCGGTTCGCCGCTCAATTCCTGGCGCCGCGCGGCGTCGGCCACGCTCTGCTGCAGACGGTCGGCCAAGCCCGGCTCCACCGCCGCACCGGCCACGCCACCGCCGCCGGACAGCGAGCCGAGCAGGATCTGTTCGAGCTCCGGCGCCAGCGTGATCACCGGCACTTCGGTGCCCAGCCCGGTGATCTCCTGCACGATCTGCCGACCCAGCGCGACGCGCACGGCGGCGGTCAGAACGCCGGGATCCTGACTCTGCCCCGCGTGCTCCGCCAAGGATTCGACGATGCTGCGCATGTTGCGGATCGGCACCCGCTCGGCCAGCAGGTTCTGCAACACCTTGACCACCACGCCCAGTGGCAGCCGCTTGGGCACCAGATCCTCGACCAGCTTCGGCGCGGTGGCGGCAAGCCGGTCCAGCAGCTGCTGCACGTCCTGATGACTGAGCAGCTCGTGCGCATGGCCCTGCAGGATGTGCGACAGGTGCGTGGCGATCACCGTGGCCGGATCGACCACGGTATAACCGTAGCTCTGCGCCAGCTCGCGCTGGCCGCTCTCGATCCACACCGCCTCCAGCCCGAACGCCGGGTCCTGCGTGGCGATGCCCTGCAGGGTGCCGTGCACCTGGCCCGGGTTGATCGCCATCAGGCGCTCGTTGTGCACCTCGGCCTCGCCCATCGGCACGCCCATCAGGGTGACCCGGTAGGTGTTCGGGCCCAAGTCGAGGTTGTCGCGGATATGCACCGCCGGCACCAGAAAGCCGAGCTCTTGCGACAGCTTGCGGCGCACCGACTTGATCCGTCCCATCAGCTCGCCGCCCTGATGCACGTCGACCAGCGGGATCAACCGGTAACCCACTTCCAGGCCCAGCGGATCGACGCTGGCGACGTCCTCCCAACCCAGCTCCACCCGTTCGGCCGGAGCGGCGGCGGCCGGCTTCTCGGCGATCGACTCGGCCAGCTTGGCGCGGGTATCGCGCTCGCGCTTGAGCAGCATCCACGCCGCGCCGCCGCAGCTGGCGCCGAGCAGCAGGAACGCCACGTTCGGCATGCCCGGGATCACGCCCATCACGATCAGCACCACCGCCGCCACGCCGAGCGCGCGCGGCTGGCCGAACACCTGGCCGATCACCTGCTTGCCCATGTCCTGCGACTTCGACACGCGGGTGACGATGATCGCCGCGGCCACCGACAGCATCAGCGCCGGCACCTGTGCCACCAGGCCGTCGCCGATGGTCAGCAAGGTATAGGTCCTGGCCGCCTCGCCGGCCGACAGGCCATGCTGCATCACGCCGACGAAGAAGCCGCCGACGATGTTGATGATCAGGATCAGGATGCCGGCGGTGGCGTCGCCGCGCACGAATTTCGAGGCGCCGTCCATCGAGCCGTAGAAGTCCGCTTCCTCGCGCACTTCCTGGCGCCGTTCGCGCGCCTGCTCCTGGGTCAACAGGCCGGCATTCAAGTCGGCATCGATTGCCATCTGCTTGCCGGGCATGGCATCGAGGGTGAACCGCGCGGTCACTTCGGATACGCGGGTGGCACCCTTGGTGATCACCACGAAGTTGATGATGGTGATGATCGCGAACACCACCAGGCCGACCGCGAAATTGCCGCCGATGACAAATTCGCCGAACGCCTCGATCACCTTGCCGGCGGCGCCGGGGCCGTCATGCCCGTGCAGCAGCACCACGCGGGTGGAGGCGATGTTCAGCGCCAGCCGCAGCAGGGTCGCCATCAGCACCACGGTGGGGAACGCGGCGAACTCCAGCGGGCGCATCACGTAGACCACCGCCAGCAGGATCACCAGCGACAGCGCGATGTTGAAGCTGAACAACATGTCGAGCAGGAACGGTGGCAGCGGCAACATCAGCATCGCCAGCATCACCAGCATCATCACCGGTGCGCCAATGCCACGTCGCGCCAGGTGTTTGAAATTGCCTAGTACATCTGCACCCGTCATGGATTTGACTCGTCATTGATCGCGGTAAGGCCCCATCAGGTCGGGATCGACCTCGGGGGTTGGCGCTGCCGGTGGTGTCTCGCCCTGCGCCGTGGCTTGCTTCAGCTGGTAGACGTAGGCCAGGACCTGGGCCACCGCCACATACAGCGCCGCGGGAATTTCCCGACCCAGTTCAGTCGTTGCATACAAGGCGCGTGCCAACGGCGGCGCCTCGACCAGCGGGATGCGATGGGCGCCCGCCACCAGGCGGATCTGCTGGGCCAGCACGTCGACGCCCTTGGCGATCACCCGCGGCGCGCCCATGCGCCCGTCGTCGTAGCGCAGCGCCACCGCAAAGTGGGTCGGGTTGACCACCACCACGTCGGCCTTGGGCAATTCCTCCATCATGCGTCGGCGTGCCTGCGCCTGCTGCACTTGGCGGATGCGCCCCTTCATCTCGGGGTTGCCCTCGCTCTCCTTCATCTCGTCCTTGATCTCCTGCTTGGTCATGCGCAGGTTCTTCGCGTGGTCGAACTTCTGGTAGAGCGCATCGATGCCGCCGATCAGCGCCAGCATGGAGCCGAACCACAGCGCGGCGCGGCCGAGCAAGCCGATCGACTGCGCGATCCCGGCCACGACCGAGCCACGGCCGGTGGCCTGCAATTCGCCCTGCCAGTGGCGCAACAGCAAGGCCAGCACTGCGCCGATGAACAACAGCTTCAGCAACGCCTTGCCCAGTTCGACCAGACCGCGCATCGCGAAAATCTTGCCCAGCCCCTTGATCGGGTCGAGCCGCTCGAACTTCGGCTGCAACGCCTGCGCACTGAAATTCAGCCCGCCCAGCAGCAGCGGTGCGACCAGGGTGGCCACCATCGTCGCCACCGCCACTGGCGCGAACAGCTTGAGCGCCTCATGCATCGCCGCGTGCAGCGCACGCCCCGGCAGCGCATCGGTGAACAGCGCTTCGCGCGAATAGCCCAAGCCCAGCGAGAAGATCTGCCGGGCATGCGCGAACGCGCTCTCGCCGCTGTTCATCAACGCGGCAACGCCAGCAAGCACCACCATCGCACCGGACAGATCGCGCGATCGCGGAACCTCGCCCTTCTCGCGCGATTCACGCTGCTTTTTTTCGGTAGGTTGTTCGGTTTTTTCCTGGTCGCTGTCGTCCGACATCGCGGTCAGCTCCCCAGCAGGTTGCGCATCAGCGACCAGGCGTCATCCTGCAACGCCTCGAACGCGCCCGGCAGGCTGCGCAGCGACAGCCACAAGGCGATGAAACCCAGCGACACGGTGATCGGAAAGCCCACCGCAAACAGGTTCATCGATGGTGCCGCACGACTGATCGCGGCGAAGCCGATGTTCACCACCAGCAACGAGGTCATTGCCGGCAGGGCGACGCGCACGGCACCGGAAAACAGCTCCGCCGCGAAGCCGACCACCGCATGCAAGCCGTTGGCGTTGATCGCCGGGACGCCTGGCGGCAGGCTGCGGAAGCTGTCGGCGAGCAGTGCAATGAGGCGCAAATGGCCGTCCATCGCGAGGAACAGCAAGGTCACCAGCAGCAGATAGAACTGGCTCAGCACGTTCGAACTGCCGCCGGCCTGCGGATTGACCACCTCGGCAAAACCCAGGCTCATGCTCTGCCCCACCAGTTCGCCGCCGAACGAGACCGCCTCGAACACCAGCTTCAGCACGAACCCCACCGCCGCGCCGATCAAGACCTGCCCGGCCATCGTCGCCACGCCGTCGCCGCTGAGCGGGTCGATCGTCGCCGGCGCCAGCGGCGCCAGCACCAGTGCCAGCACCACCACCACGCCAACGCGGATCCGCGCCGGTATCACCGTCGCACTGAACACCGGTGCCACCAGGCACAGTCCGCTCACCCTGCCGATCGCCCAGAACAGGCTGCCCAGCCACAGCGGCAACTGCGCCAGGTCCAGCGCCGTCATCTGACCGCGCCCGGCAGGCTCTCGATCAATTGCGTGGTGTACTGCACCAGCAAGCGCAGCATCCACGGCCCGGCGATCAACGCCACCAGCGCCATCGCGATCAGCTTGGGGATGAAGCTGAGCGTCATCTCGTTGATCTGCGTGGCCGCCTGGATCACGCCCACCAGCAGGCCCACCGCCAGCGCGGTAAGCAGCAGCGGCGCGGCCACCAGCATCGCCACGTACAGCGCGTGCTGGCCGATTTCCATGATGGATTCGGGGGTCATGCGAACGTACCTTCGTTGCGGTTCGCCGAAGGAATGGCGAAGGGCGTTCGCCGTCCTGCACCTGTAGGAGCGCACTCTGTGCGCGATGCTCTTGCCACATTCAAAGCGAAGAGCGGTCGATCGTCTGCGGCGACCGAGTCACTTTCTCTTTGCGTGCTCAAAGAGAAAGTAACCAAAGAGAAAGAGCACCCCGCTTGGCGCTTGCCGGGCCTCCTGCCCGGCAAGTCCGTGAGCCGGGGCCGGGCTTTTCGACAGGGCATCCTGCCCTGGCGAAAAGGAGTCGACATCCCTGTCGACTCCCGCTGCGCGGCCTGTCGTCCCCGACTCACCGCCGCGCAAGGGACCCCGGTAGAGCAGCGGGCCATCGTGGCCCGCACTCGATGATGAAGCTGGGAAGCAAAAGCCACAGAGCAAAGTCCAGCGCTGCTGTTGCACCGCTGTTGATCTGGCTGTTGCTTTGGCTTTTCTGAAGAGTGCGGGCCACGATGGCCCGCTGCTCTACCCGGGCCCCCTCTGCAGCGGCGGGCGGGCGAAGGAAAGCCCGCAGGATGGCCGGCATGGATGCCGGCCAGTTTGGCGTCAGGGCAGGATGCCCTGTCGACAAACCCCGTAGCCCGCACGCGAACTTTCCGGGCACGATGCCCGGAAAGCGCGGAAGCGGGGTGGCCTTTCTCTTGGGTTACTTTCTCTTTGGCCACGCAAAGAGAAAGTGACTCGGCTGCCGAAGGCAGACGAAAGCTCTTCGCTCTGAAGCTCTTCGCTTTGCACGCGGAAAGAGCAAGAGCATCGCGCACGACCGAGGGAGGCCCTTCATGGAGAGGGTGTCCTCCTACAGCTGCACGCGGACGAAAGCTCCCCGCCCCGAATGCGGGGACAAGCGAGAGCATCGCCCGCGAGCGGGCTCTCACGAAGGCTTCGGCCAGTCGATGCGCGGTCATGTGTAGAAACTCCCGGCCAGGGTGCCGAGCAGCAGCGTCCACCCATCCACCAACACGAACAGCATGATCTTGAACGGCAGCGAGATGATCATCGGCGAGACCATCATCATGCCCATCGACATCAACACGCTGGCCACCACCAGGTCGATGATCAGGAACGGGATGAACAGCAGGAAGCCCATCTGGAACGCGGTCTTCAGTTCGCTGGTGAGGAACGCCGGCATCGCCACCTTGAACGGCACGTCGGCCTTGTCCGCATAGGGCTTCTCGCCGGCCAGCCGGGTGAACAGCGCAAGGTCGGCCTCGCGCGTCTGGTCGAGCATGAAGTGCTTGAACGGCGCCGACGCCGCCGGCAGCGCCAACTCGGCGGCAAGCTGGCCGTCCATGTACGGCTTCACGCCATCGGCATAGGCGCGGTTGAGCACCGGCGACATCACGAACAGGGTGAGGAACAACGCCAGCCCCAGCAGCACCTGGTTCGGCGGAGTCGATTGCGTGCCCAGCGCCTGGCGCAGGAAACCGAGCACGATGATGATGCGGGTGAACGAGGTCATCATCAGCGCGATCGCCGGCAGCAGCGTCAGCGCCGTCATCAGCGCCAGTACCTGCAGCGACAGCGTCCAGCTCTGCCCGCCACCGGGCACGTTCTGCACGTTGACCAGCGGAATGCCCGGCGGCGGCGCCGCCAGCGCCGCCAGCGGCAACAGCAGCAGTGACACCACAACGATCCAGCGCCACGTCCTCATGAACTGCGCTTCCAGCGTGCCAGCAGCTCGCCGAACGCGGGCAGCGATGGAGCGGCGGGTTGCTCGATCGAAACAGGCTCGGCCGGTGCGCCGTCGTAGACGTGCAGCGTGCGCATGCCGCCCGGCCCCATGCCGATCAGCAGACGCTTGCCGTCGGCATCGAGCAGCAGCAGCCGCTCGCGCGCGCCCACCGCAAACGTCTCCACGCAACGGATGCGCCGCCCGGCCACGCCATGGCGACGCTGCATCCGCCGGGTGAGCCAGCCGGCCGCCAGGATCAGCCCGATGATGCCCAGCAGGCTCAGCACCACGCGCACGAGTTCGCCGGCGGCGTTGAACTCCGGTGTGGCCGCCGGCACGGCAGCGAGCATGAGCGCCAACGTGCTCATCAGCGCAGCTTTCGCACGCGTTCGGCCGGGCTGATCACGTCGGTCAGGCGGATGCCGAACTTCTCATTGATCACCACCACCTCGCCATGCGCCACCAGGGTGCCGTTGACGAACACGTCCAGCGGCTCGCCGGCGGCGCGGTCCAGCTCCACCACCGAGCCCTGGTTCAGCTGCAGCAGGTTGCGGATGCTGATGCGGGTACGCCCGACTTCCATGGCCAGGGTCACCGGCACGTCGAGGATCATGTCGAGGTTGACCTCGCCGCCGTCCGCGGCGGCGCCGTGCAGGGCGTCAAGTTCGACGCGGGAGGCGGTGTCGGCGAACGCGCTATCGCTGTGCTGGCTCATGCGGGATTCTTCTCTGTGGAATGGTCGCTGGTCGCGTGTCTTTCGCGACGACCGGCCTGGACATGGAAACGTACGGCGTTGCGGCCGTTGGATTGGCCGTAGCGGCCGCGAAATACCGGCACGTCCTCGGCGTAGACGGTGGCCAGTTCCGGCAGCTGCACCGGGATCACGTCGCCGGGACGCAGGTGCAGGAACTCGCCGAGGCTCAGCTGCGCTTCGAGCAGCAGCGAGCTCAGGTCCACCTCCGCATCGAGCACCTCTTCCTGCAGCAACTCGGCCCAGCGGTCGTCGCGGTCGACCCGGTCGCTCTGCACGCCTGCGTCCAGCAGGTTGCGGATCGGCTCGACCATCGCATACGGCAAGGTCAGGTTGATGTCGCCGCCGCCGCCGTCGAGCTCGACGTGGAAGCGCGACACCACCACCGTCTCGGTCGGACTGACGATGTTGGCGAACTGGGGGTTGATCTCCGAGCTCTGGTACTCGAACTGCAGGCCAAGCACCGGCGCCCATGCCTCGACCATCGCGCCGAACAGTGCGTCCAGCATGATCTGGATGACCCGGTTCTCGGTGGCGGTGAAATCACGGCCCTCGATGCGGGCGTGGTAACGGCCGTCGCCGCCGAAGAAGTTGTCGATCACGGTGAACACCAGGCGCGGCTCGAACAGCACCAGCGCGGTGCCGCGCAGCGGCTTGATGCGCACCAGGTTCAGATTGCTCGGCACGGCCAGGCCGTGCACGTACTCGGCGAACTTGACCATCTTCACGCCCAGCACCGAGACCTCGCAGGTCTTGCGCAGCACGTTGAAGATCGCGGCGCGGAAAAACCGCGCGAAACGGTCGTTGACCATTTCCAGCGTGGGCAGGCGTCCCCGCACGATGCGGTCCTGCTGGGTGAAGTCGTACGTGATCACCGCATCGCTCGGCAACGGCTCGTCACTGCCGGTGGCCACCGAGCCGCCGCTTACACCGTCCAGCAGCGCATCGATTTCATCCTGGGAAAGCAGATCGCTCATGCGCGCGTCATCCCGGTCACTGCATCACGAAACTGGTGAAGTACAACGCGTCGATGCCGGGCCGGCCAAGCCGCGCCCGGACGATCTTGCGTACCGCATCGAGCGCCTCGCCCTGCAGCTTCTGGCGCCCGGCGGCGTCGCCGATGATCGCGAAATCCTGATTGCTGAACAGCGCCACCAGCGCATCGCGGATCACCGGATCGGCCGCCTTGGCCACTTCGATCGCATTGGGATCGTGCGACATCAGGGTGACCCCGACCTGCAGATAGCGCAGCGATTGGGCGTCGCGGAAATTCACCACGAAAGCCGGGTCCAGCGGCAGATAGAGTTCGGCCTTGGCGATCTTCGGCGTCGACTTGCCGGCTCCGGCCGACGTGGACTGGCCTGACTGCCAGACATAGCCGCCGATGCCTAGTGCCAGCAGCAACGCCGCCGACACCGCAATCACCAGCAGCTTGCGGCTCTTGCGCTCCGGCGGGGCATCGACCACCTCACCGGTTTGTCCGTCATCAACCATGGAAACCTCGATCTGCAATTGTTGAAAGGCACGCGCGCTGGCGTGCTTGCCATTGCAAAAGCAAACCGCGTGCCATCAACGGGAAACGTTGCCCCAGCTGGATTTGCAGCGGGTGAATTCCGCTGGCGGCGCTTTCTTGACGCCTGCCATCGCATCGTCGCGACGCGATCACGGCGGCTCTTCCGCCAGCGCAAAAAATCTCTTCCCATCCTGTCCGAAGCAGGAACCCGGGAACGACAGGCGGTGCCGGCGTGCGTGCCGGCGAATGAAGTGACCCGGACGGACTCAGGCGAACGCGTCGAGCAGGCCGACCCGGCCCAGCGCCACCGGCAGGACATCGCCGATCTCGTCCACCGCCGCCGTGCCGGCATCTTCGGCATGCCCCTGACGGCCGCCGCGATCGTGCTGGCCAACCTCGGCATGCCCGAGCGAAAGACCGTGCTGCGCCAGCATCTGATCCAGCTGCGGCAGGCTCTGCTGCACGGCCGAGACAGCCGCGGGGTGCTGCGCGCTGAACACCACATCGACACGCCCGTGCATCACGCTGACGCTGACGTCGAGCGAGCCCAGTTCCTCCGGATGCAAGCGGATCCGCGCCTGCTTGATGTTCTGCCCGCCCAGCCAGGCCACCTGCTGGCCCAGGTCCTGGGCGAACGACTGGCTCCCCAGCGGCGACTGCAGTTGCAGTTGATGCGCTGCCACCGGCGCGGCGGCAGCGGCGGGAGGAGCCGACAGCGCAACCGCCAGGCCACGTCCCTCCGATGAATCCTTGTCGACAGCGGTCGACGCCGGCAACGCGGCCTGCGCCATCGCCAGCAGGCTGGCCGCCACCGGCATGGTGTTGACCGGCGCGATGGCCTGGCTGATGGCGGTACCGAGCTGGAGCAAGGTAGCGGCCTTGGCGTCGCCGGCCACGGTCTTGCCAGCCTGCACCAGCGCAGCGGCGGCCGCACCGGCATGGCCGGCAGCCGGCTGCAACGCAGCTGCCACCGACGACCCCAGCAAAGCGAGCATGGCACCCGCCATGGCGGATGCCGGCTGGTCATCCGGCTCGCTCTTGTCCACCGGCTCACTCGCCGCCGCCACAACCGTCTCGGCGGCCTGTGCAATGACCGGCGTCGCCGGCGGCAATACCGGCACGACACCCGGAGCGACCGGCGCAGCGGCATCCGGCTGCTGGCCGGGCGATGGCTGCGCTGCCGGCATGCGCCCGCGATCATCCTGATTGTTCGGCGCGTCGTCCATGCTCCTGGCGTCATGCTGTCGCCGCGCGGCATGCAGCTGACTGTCGAAGCCGGTCGCCGCGTCGGCGCCGTCGCGCGGTTCGGCTGCGGCGGTGGATCGCGACCCTGCCGTGGCAGCGACGTTGGGTACGGCAACGGTGACGGAAGCGGTCATGGCGAGGGCAATCCTTCAGCGATAAAAGCGCGCGCGACTGGCCGCGGCGCATGCGGCGAGGCCGCACGGGTGCGGATCGGTAACGACAAGGCGACCGAGGCCTTCATCGCTGCCGCCGGTATTGCATGCGTTCGTCGACCTCGGCCTGTTCGTGGCGGTCCGCGGCCCGGCGTTCTTCTTCGCGGTGCTGTGCGACCACGCTGACCAGCGCGCTTTCGCGGGCATGCGCCCGTCGCCAGTGATCACGCACCTGCGCCAACTGACGATTCTGCCGGGCAACCTCGGCCTCCTGCTGCACGATCGCCTGGTCGATCCGTTCCACGAATTGCTGCCGGTTGAGCAGCGCCGTCACGCTCTGCGCGCCATCGCCGGCAGTCGCGTACTCCAGCCGATAGCGCTGCAGTTCACTGAGCTGGTGCTCGGCCCTGGCCAGCGCCTGCTGCTGTACCGCCAGTTGCGCCAGCGCGTCCTCGCTGCGCTGCCTGGCCTGCTCCACCGCGGGCTCCAATTGTTTCGTGCGCGAATTCATTCGGCCACCTGCCCGGAGAGAGCATCGAGCTTCTCGATCGCCGCTTCGAGCGTCATCGGCTCGTCCACTTCCTGCTGCAGGAAGACGCGCAGCTGTGGCCACATCTCGATCGCCTGGTCGACCTGCGGATCGGAGCCCTTCTGGTACGCGCCCACCGCAATCAGGTCGCGCTGCTGCCGGTACGCGGAATAGACCTGGCGGAAGCGCTGGGCCGCGCGCAGGTGTTCACGCGTCACCACCGCCGGCATCACGCGGCTGATCGATGCCTCGATGTCGATGGCCGGGTAATGGCCGGCTTCGGCGAGGTCGCGCGACAGCACGATATGGCCGTCCAGGATCGCCCTGGCGGCATCGGCAATGGGATCGTGGCGATAATCGTCGCCCTCGGTCAGCACGGTGTAGAACGCAGTGATCGAGCCGCGGCCGTCGGCATCGTTGCCGGCACGCTCGACCAGCGCCGGCATCATCGCGAAGACCGACGGCGGGTAACCCTTGGTGGCCGGCGGCTCGCCGATCGCCAGCGCGATCTCGCGCTGCGCCTGGGCGTAGCGGGTCAGCGAATCCATCAGCAGCAGCACGCGCTGGCCGCGGTCGCGAAACCACTCGGCGATCGCGGTGGCGTACTGCGCGCCGCGCAGGCGCTTGAGCGGTGGCGCATCGGCCGGCGCGGCGACGATCACCGCACGGCGCCGCCCTTCCTCGCCCAGCGTGTGTTCGACGAACTCCTTCACTTCGCGGCCGCGTTCGCCGATCAGGCCGACCACCACCACGTCGGCGTTGGTATAGCGGGTCATCATGCCGAGCAGGGTCGACTTGCCGACGCCGGAACCGGCGAACAAGCCCAGCCGCTGGCCGCGGCCGACGGTAAGCAGCGCGTTGATCGCGCGCACGCCGACATCCAGCGGCGCGTCGATCGGCTTGCGCGCCATCGGATTGATCGGCTCGCGCTTGAGCGCGGCGTGCTCGTCCGACTCCAGCGGGCCGAGCCCGTCCAGCGGCACGCCATCGGCGCCGACCACGCGGCCCAGCAGGCCCAGGCCCACCGGCAGGCCGCCGTTGCGCGCATACGGGCGGACCCGCGCATTCGGCAACACGCCGTGCATGTCGCCCACCGGCATCAGCAGCAGGCGTTCATCGGCAAAACCGACCACCTCGGTCTCGAGCGTGGCGCCGTCGGCCGTATCGACCAGGCAGCGCGCCCCCAGCGCGGCTTCGCAACCTTCCGCCTCCAGCGTCAAGCCGACCACCCGGCGCAGGCTGCCTTCCACCACCAGCGTGCGCTCCGCTTCGGCGCGGGCGCTGCAGCGCGCCAGCTGCCGTTGCCAGCGCGTCTGTCGGGCAGCGAGGACGGCGTCGATGCTCACGTGCCAGCCACTCCGCCGCCGGCCTCGTCGCCCAGCACGGCGTCGATCATCGCCGCCAGACGGGTTTCCACCCGCGCATCCAGCCGCGAACGCTCGCTCTCCAGACGGCAGTCGCCGCGGCTCAGCGCGGGATCGGCCAGCAGTTGCCAATGCCCCTCGACGGCACCCGAGTCGCGCAGCAAGGCCAGGTCGGCCGGATGCAGGTGCACGCGCAATTCGCGCGTGGCGGCCGGCAAGGCAGTGGCGGCCTGGCGCACCGCCCGGACGACCAGTTCGGGCGACGACTGCAGCTCGTGCGCAATCACCCGCTGCGCCACGATCATGGCCAGGCGTGCCAGTTCCTGCCCGGTCTGTTCGTCGAGAACCTGCAATGGACGCGCCGCCGCGTCATACAGTGCGTCGAGTTCGGCCATGCGCTGTTGCAGCTGCTGCTGCGCCGCGGCCAATCCTTCGGCATGGCCCGCCGCATAGCCTTCCTCGCGCGCCTGCTGTTCGAGTGCCGCCAGCTCGCGCACGGTCGGTTGCGGCGACGTATTGGCCGCCTTCGACGCCGTCGGCTGGATGCCCACGTTCGGCAATTCCCACCGCCGGAAATCCGCTGCCGCGTTGTGGGTCGTGGCGGTCATCAGACGAATTCATCCCCGCTGGAGGCCAGGCTGAGCTGCCCGGCATCGGAAAGTTTCCGGGCGATGGTCAGCACTTCCTTCTGCGCCGCGTCGACCTCGCTCAGGCGCACCGGTCCCTTCACCTCCAGGTCGTCGCGCATCATGTCGGCGGCGCGCTTGGACATGTTCGCGAAAATCTTCTCGCGCACCGCCGGCTCGGCACCCTTCAGCGCCGTGATCAGGGTTCCCGACGGCACCTCGCGCAGCAGGACCTGCATGCCGCGGTCGTCTAGCTCGGCCAGGTCCTCGAACACGAACATCAGGTCCTCGATGCGTCCGCCCAGGGCCTCGTCCAGGCCACGGATGGCCGTCATCAATTCGGTCTCGCGGCTGGTTTCCATCGCGTTGAGGATGTCGGCAGCGGCCTTCAGTCCGCCGACGTTGGCGGACTTGAGTTTCTTGGTGTTGCCGGAGAACTGGCGCTCCATGATCTCGTCCAGTTCGTTCAACGCATGCGGCTGCACGCCATCGAGTGTGGCGATGCGCATCACCGCGTCGGAACGCACGCGCGGCGGCAGGTAGCCGATCACCTCGGCAGCCTGGTCCGGTTCCAGATGCGCCAGCACCAGCGCGATGATCTGTGGGTGCTCCTGGTTGATCATCTCGGCGATGGCGCGGCTTTCCATCCACTTCAGCGACTCCAGCCCCTTGCTGCTGCGGCCGAGCAGGATGCGGTCGATCAACCCGCCGGCCTTGTTCTCGCCCAGCGCGTTGACCAGGATCTTGCGGATGTACTCCTCGGTGCCGACGCCCAGCGAGGTCTGCCGGCCCATGTCTTCGTTGAGCTTGGTCAGCGCGTGTTCGACATGCTCGCGCGACACGCTGGTGAGCGCCGCCATCGCCGTGCCGACCGCCTGCACGTCGCGGGCGCTTAGGTGCTTGAGCACTTCGGCAGCGTCCTGCTCGCCCAGCGTCAGCAGCAGGATCGCCGCACGCTGCGCACCGTTGATGGGCGCATCGGAACGATTAGTTGCCATCTTCGCTCACCCAGTTCTTCACGACTTGCGCCACCTGTTTGGAGTTTTCACCGACCATCCGCCGGGCCTGGCCGACACGTTGCTCATATGAGAGCGTCGGCATGGCCCCGCCAAGTCGGGCCGGCTCGTTGCCCGCCGGATCGTCGTCGACACGCACCGAGATCTGCGGCATCGGCGACGGCAGCGCGCGCGCTGCCGTTTCGCCACGCAGCAAACCCTTCAGCAGGGGACGCAACAGGCCGAACGCCACCAGCAGCGCGATCAGCACGCCGATCCCCTGCTTGACCAGGTCCATCACGCCGGGCCGACCCCACAGCGGGGTTTCGGGCAGCGCCTCGGCCGCCGGGCCGCGCTGGAACGCCTGATTGATCACGCTGACGCTGTCGCCGCGAGCGGCGTTGAAGCCCACGGCGTTCCTGGTCAGGTCGGTCAGGTGCTGCAGTTCCTGCGCGCTGAACGGCACGTTCTTGGGCGTCGCCACCGGGTCGCCGGTCGAATTGTCCGGGTTGTCGGGATTGACCAGTTTGTCGTCCAGCACCACCGCCACGGTAAGCCGGGCCAGCCGCCCCGCCGGATCGCTGACATGGCTGATGGTGCGGTCGAGCTCGTAGTTGCGGGTGGCGCTGCTGGAGCTGTCTCCCGCCGAACTGGCGGTCGTCGCCGTGGCCGTGCCGGCCGCGGCGGCCTTGCCGGCATCCGGCTTGGCCGCCGTGGGCTGCGCGACCAGCGTCGGCGGCTGGTTGCTGAGTGCACCGGGCACGCCACCGGCAGCGGTATCCGCGCCGCGCCGCTCGCTGCTGGTCTGCTCGCTGCGCAGTGCCGGGTGTTCGTGGCCAAAAGTCTCGGTGGCCTTCTCGGTCTGGCTGAAATCCAGATCGACATGAACCTGCGCGTGCACCCGGCCGGGGCCGACCAGCGGCGTCAGCAGTTCCTCGATACGCTGGGCGTAGGTGTTCTCGATCCGCGTGGCGATGCGCAGGCGGTTGTCGCCCACTGCGCCCGGGCTTTCCGGGTCCGTGGTCAGCAACTGGCCCTGCTGGTCGATCACGGAAACCTGGCGTGCTTCCAGGTTCGGCACACTGGCCGCCACCAGGTGCACGATCGCCGCCACCTGGCCGGCATCCAGCTGACGGCCCGGATACAAGGTGACCAGTACCGATGCGCTGGCCTCCCGATTGTCGCGGATGAATGCGGAGGGTTTCGGCAGCGCCAGGTGCACGCGCGCGGCGCGCACCGACTGCAGTCCACCGATGGTGGCGCCCAGATCGGCTTCCAGCAGCTGCTGGTAGCGCGTACGTTCGGCCAGGTCACTCATGCCGAACGGCGAGTCGACGGCCGGCAGCGCACTGCTGGCGGCACTGCCCTGGGGCAGGCCCTTCGCGGCCAGCTTCAGCCGCAGGGCAGCCAGGTCGGCGGCTGGCGCCATGATCGACGCGCCGTCGCTGCTCAACTGGTAAGGCGTATTGCCCGCCTGCAACTCCTGGGTGATCGCCGAGGCGTCCTTCTGTTCCAGGCCGGCATACAGCAACCCGTAGTTCGGGCCGCGCGACCACAGCACCACGGCCACGCCCAAGGCCACGGCCGCAGCCACCGCGACCAGCAGCAGGAGCTGCCGCGTCGCCGGGTTGCGTGCGAGCTGCTTGAAGGGGTCCAGGCGCGAACCGTTGTCTCCGGTCGTCGCGATGGCGTTGTCTGCCATGGTGTTGCTCTTTGGCTAGGGGGCGAAGTCGGATCGACGCGTACGCGTCAGACCGGCATGTTCATGATTTCCTTGTACGCATCGACCAGCTTGTTGCGTACCTCGACTACAGTGCGCAGCGAGAGGTCGGCCTTCTGCACCGCGATCATCGTGCGACCGAGGTCCGCGCCGGGATCGCCACGCTCGAAACTCGCGGCCATGCGGCCGGCTTCCAGCTGGTTGCGGCCCACGGCGGAAAGGGATTGTTTGAGAACGTCGGAAAAATCAGCTTGCCCAACGACGGCCGCCGGCTTGACCGCGACTTCCGGCGGACGCACCTGCGCCGTCATCTGGCGCATCTGGGAAAGCAGGTTGTTGACGTCGATGGTGCTCATGTCGGTTGACCCTTGACGATTGACTCATGACGGAATCCCGGCGCGTGACGGGTTTACCAGGGACAAAAGCACGAGCCGTGCCACGTGGCCATCCGTCCCTCCCCCGGCCATGCCCGTGAGGGCTATGCCGCCAGGCTGTTTTGCAACCCGTACTTGCGCAGTTTTTCCACCAGGGTGGTGCGTTGCATGTGCAGCAGGCGCGCGGCATGCGCCACCACGCCGCCGGTGGCATCGAGGGCCTGACGGATCAGCCCCACTTCGATGTCGGCCAGGTGATCCTTCAGGTCAAGACCCTGCTCGGGCAGGATGCGCTGCGACTCGGGCACCGGATGCACGCCGGCCTCGCCCGACGGCAGCTCGTCTTCCATCAGCGCCAGCAGCGCCGCACCATGCACTTCGTCGTCGGCCTGCTGGTCGCGGTACTTCTTCGGCAGGTCGCTGCCACGCACTTCGCCGTGCGGGAACAGGATCGCCATGCGCTCGACCAGGTTGGAAAGCTCGCGCACGTTGCCCGGCCATGCATGCGCACGCAGCGATTGCATCGCGCTGGCACTGAAGCGCACCACGCCCAGCCCGCGGCGAGCGAGGCGCTGGTTGAACTCGCCGATCAGGATCGGCAGATCTTCCAGCCGCTCGCGCAGCGACGGCAGCTCGAGCGGAAACACGCTGAGGCGATAGAACAGGTCCTCGCGGAAGCGGTCGCTGGCGATCGACTGCTCCAGGTTGCGATGCGTGGCGGCAATGATGCGCACGTCGCAGCGCATGGTCTTGCTGCCGCCTACCCGCTCGTAGGCGCGTTCCTGCAGCACGCGCAGCAGCTTCACCTGCATCGGCAGGCTCATGTCGCCGACCTCGTCGAGGAACAGGGTGCCACCCTCGGCCATTTCGAAACGGCCCTTGCGCGCGCTGATCGCGCCGGTGAAGGAACCCTTCTCGTGACCGAACAGCTCGCTCTCCAGCAACTCCGCCGGAATCGCACCGCAGTTGATCGCCACGAAGGGCTTGTCCCGGCGCGGCGAATGCTCGTGGATCGCGCGCGCCACCATTTCCTTGCCGGTACCCGATTCGCCCAGCACCAGCACGGTGGAATCGAACGGCGCAACCTGGTGGATCAAGGCGTTGACGCGGGTCATCGGCGCCGAGTTGCCGACAAAGCGCAGGCCGCTGGATTGGCCGCCGAGCAGGCGCGCATAGATGTTGCGCATGGCCTCGGCCATCTTCTCGTAGCGCAACGGGAACGCCAGCGTGGCCACCCGCGCGGCAAACGGCGAGGTCGGCGCGCTGAAGCGCTCGACCCAGGCCGAGTCGCTGGCCAGCAATACCGGAGCGTGTGACGCGGCGGCACCCAGCAGGGCGAACTGACGTTCCGCCTCGACGGCATCGTCGACGCTGCCGATGTACACCGCGCGCCATGCATGGGTGGATTCGTCCGTCTCGCGGCAAGCGGCGCCGTGCTGTGGCCGGTAACCGAGGAAGTGGAGCGCCGAGAGCACGGACTCCACACGCGTCTCATCGGACTCGATGACCAGGAAATCGAATTTCTGCATCGCTTTCTCCTTACCACACTGCTCATTTGGCGGCCCCCGCTTCCAGCGGAGTCACTTTTTCATCGGCGCCGACTTTCCGTCGCCGGCCTGATGAACCATGAGCAATAAGGGGGCCAATTTTTCAGGCCATCGCGACGACAAAACGTCGCGTATCAGGAAAGCTGACGCTCCTGCGCCGGCGAACATACGCGGGCGTTCCTTGTAACTGCATGAAACAAGAAACGTTTGCGTGGCGTTCGCGGCGTGACAGGGCACGCGTGGCAGGTGTGACCGGCGTCGGAGTAACCGCGGACCGAATTTCGTAAATGCGAACCACGTCACACCGCGTCTGCCGACCAAAGCGCGCTTCAACCGATCAGCTGACGCGCCCCTGCCACTTTGCGTCGGTGATGGCGAAAAACCAAGCGCTCAATTGCGTCACCCAGTGCATCGCCGAGCGGCGCAAAAACCACGAAGACCCGACCATCGTCGAATTGACGTTCCACTCGCGCGGGGAGTTCCAGCGGCAAGCTGCGGCAGAGATCGAAGCGGATGCGCAGCAACAGTCCGCCGCCGGCCGGCGCCAGGCCCGCAGGCAGAATCGCGCCGGTCGCATTGAAGCGAAGCAGCTGCCGTGGCGGCAGCATGCTGCCGGGCACCAGCAGGTTGTTGACGATCTCCACGAGCACGGTGAGCTTGGCATCCATCCGCAGTATTTCCTGCATCAGCGGAGTGTCGTCCTCGCCGGTATCGGCGCGGCGCTCTTCCAGCGCGGCGATCGCCGCCAGCGTGTTTGCGTTGCGTTCGGAAAGCTGCTGCAGCTGTGCCTGCGATGGCGGCCAGGCAAGCGGCTCGCAGTCGGCATGCAGACTCTCTTCGCAGCTGACCCGTTGCTCGAAATCGTCCCAACTGGTTGGGGTCAGGCCGCCCGGGGGCATACTGTCTGAAGTCATGGTGCGGCTCCGCGACGCGGTAATCCCGAAACCGCCACGCCGGCGGTTTTCGGAGATGGAACTCAGCAGCCGCGGCCCGTCACGGCTGTACGTAGGCAGCGATCGCGCGGGCGCGATCGGTTTCCCGCTGCCATTGTCCGGCGGCCAAATCCCGTGCACTGCCGACGATCGCCTGCAACTCGCGATCGTACGCCAGAATCTCGTCCAGCCGGGCGAGGCTGTCCGGATCGGATGCATGCTTACGCAGCAGCAACGGCTCACGCTCGGCCTCCAGCTCGATCAGCCGCGACCACTCCTGCGCGTGCGCGGCGGCCAGCATGCCGCGGGTCAGCTGCAGTGCTCGATCCAGGATGTCCGTGCTCACGCGCTGGTCGCAGGCTGGGCCGCGGCGGGGGCAATTTTCACCCAGCTGTCGCGGATGGGTTGCAGCAGGTTGCTGACCTCGTCGATCAGGCTGGCGTCGTCGCGCAGGTTGGCCTGCAGCAGACGGCGGCTCATGTAGTCGTACAGCGAATCCAGCCGCTCGACCAGCACCGGATCGGCCTTGCGATCGAGGCTACCGCGCAATCCACCGAGGATCTCGATGCAGCGCGAGATCGCTTCGCCCTTGGCGGCGACCTCGCCACGGACCATGTGCGCGCGGGCCTTCACCAGCCGCTCCAGCGCGCCATCCATCAGCAGCGTGATCAGCCCATGCGGGTCCGCCGACTCCACCCCGCCATGCGAGCGAACTTGTTGATAGGCGCCTGCGCCGTAGCCGAATGCCATGACCCTCTCCTCCTACTTCTTGTTGCTGTTGTTGAGCGCGTCGAACTGCTGCTGCAGGTAACTGCTGGTGCTGTTGAGCTTGCTCATCAACGTGTCGAGCGCAGTGAACTGCGCTTGGTAGCGTGCCGTAAGGTCGTCCATGCGGCTGTTCAGCGTGGTCTGCTGGTTCGACAAATCCTTCAGTTGCTGGCTGAGGCTGGTGGTGCGCCCCGCCAGCAGACCGGAATCGCCGACCCAGTTGCCCAGTGATGCATTCAGTTTGGCGGCGAAGCCGCCGGTGCCGGCGAACAGGTTGCCGACGGTCTTGCCGCCGTCGGACAGCGCCGTAGCCAGCTTGCTGCTGTCCAGCTTCAAGGTGCCATCCACCTGCAACGAGATGCCGATGGATGACAACGTTGCACCGTTCGCGGTGCCGCCGACGATGCCCGACAAGGTGCTGTTGATGCTGTTCAGCGTGGCATCGCCAATCATCGCGCCGGCGGTGCCACTGGTGACGTCGTACTTGGTGAGGTTCTGGTAGATGCCCACGAAGCTGTTGTAGGTATTGACCAGGTTGGTCAGCGCGCCGGTGGCCTTGGAGGAATCGTTGGACACGCCGAGCGTGCTGCTGCCGACCTTGGTGAGATTGAGCGTAAGCCCGTCGATCGCCGTGCTGACGGTATTGCTGGCGCTGTTGCCGGCGAGTCCGTCGATGGTGTAATTCGCATCGCTGGCCGCGGTGATCACGCTGAGCGCATTGCCGCTCGGGGCAGCCACGTCGTAGTTCAACGCGGCCAGGCCGCCGTCGCCGCCGCTGCTGCTCACGGTAAAACCATTGGCCGCGCCGGTTTGCGTGCCGCTCAGCACCAGATGCGCGCCGTCGGTGCCGGTGACGATGGTCGCCGACACGCCGGGGTTGTCGCTGGCCTTGTTGATCGCGTCGCGTATTGCGGCGAGCGAGTTGTTGGTGCTGTCGAGCGTGAGGCTCATCGACTTGCCACCGACCGCGAGGGTGAGCGTGCCGGTTCCCACCGCGGTGCTGGCGCTGGCGAATGCGCCGGAAGACGCCTTCAACGCGCTGGCCAGCTTGCTGACCACGATGTTGTAGCTGCCGTTGACCGCGGTGCCGTCGCTGCCTGCGCCGAGGACGGTGGTGTCGCTGCTGGTCACGGTGCGGCTGGCGAACGCGCTGCCGTCGGTAAGCGGCGCCATCGCCGACTGCAACGCGGAAAGCGCGGCGCCGATCTGGCCCAACGCGGACAGCTGGGTATTGGCGGCAGCTGCCTGGCTGGCGATCTGGTTCTGCTGCGGCGCCTTCTTGGCAGCCACCAGCTTGTCGACCAGCGAGGACACGTCAAGCCCGGAACCCACGCCCATCGAAGTCAGCAAACCCGTGGTTGGTGTGGTGGAGCCTACGGTGATTGCCATGAGCGGAGTTCCTCAAAATGGGGAAACGGCCGCCATGCCTGGCGGCCGTTCCGGGTCAAGCCATCAACCCAGCAGCTTCAACACGCTCTGGGTGGAGGCGTTGGCCTGCGCCAGCACCGAGACACCGGCCTGTTGCAGGATGTTCGCACTGGACATGTTCGCGGTCTCCGCGGCGAAGTCGGCATCCTGGATCTGGCTGCGCGACGAGCTGAGGTTCTGCGAAATGGTCTGCAGGTTGGCGATGGTGGAGCTGAAGCGGTTCTGCACCGCGCCGAGGTTGCTGCGCATGCCGCTGACCGTGGACAGCGCCGCGTCGATGCGGTTGATGGTGGAGTTGGCGCCATCCACGGTCAACACGTTTGCCGATGCCAGGGTCTTGGTGGTGTCGAGCGCGATATTGGCCGAGAAGCCGATATCGGACGACTGTGAACCGGAGAACGTGATGGCGGATGCGGCACTCAGCGTGAGCGTGCCATGAGTATTCGTAACCATGCCCGCGGCGAGGCCGCCCGTAGCGCCGCCGCCCAGCGTCTGGGTGACGTTGATATCACGGCCATCGACAGTCGACAGGGTCATGTTGCCGCCCGCATCCACGGCGGCGGTCACGCCGGTCTGGGTGGAGTAGGCATTGATCTGCGCAACCACCTTGTCACCCGTCAATGCACCGAGCGTGAGATCGGCCGCGGCGTAGATGTCCTGCCCGTTGATGTTCAACGAATAGGTGTTACCGGCAGCAGAACTGGTGGTGGTGAACGCACCGCTGACCGAGTTGCTGGCCGTGGCGGTCAGGCCCGAGACATTGGATGCATTGATCGCCGCCGCTTTGGCGTAAGCACTGGCGGCGCCCTGGCCAGCAGTGGCGCCAGCGGGGCCAGCCACCGAAGCCGCGATATTGGTGATCGCACCGGTGCCCACCTGGATTTTCAGGTTGCCGGCCACCAGTGCGCTGGTGGTTACGGCAGTGCCGGTGCCGGTGGCGAGCGAACCCATCTGGTCGGCACGCGCGCCCTGGCTGAGGTTGACCGAAATCGTTTCGCCGACGTTGGCGCCGACCTGGAACGCGGCGTTGCCGAAGCTGCCGTCAAGCACGTGGCGACCGTTGAAACTGGTCTGGGTCGAAATACGGGTGATTTCCGCCAGGCGCTGCTGCACTTCGGCGTCGAGCGCGGCGCGATCGCTGTCGGAGTTGGTGGCGTTGGCGGACTGCACGGCCAGCGTACGGATGCGCTGCATGTTGTTGGTCACCTCGTTCAGCGCCGACTCGGTGGTCTGCGCCAGCGAGATGCCGTCGTTGGCATTGCTGACGGCCTGGTTGAGGCCGTTGATCTGGGTGGTGAAACGGGTCGAGATGGCGAGGCCGGCGGCATCGTCCTTCGCGCTGTTGATGCGCATGCCCGAGGACAGACGCTCGATCGCGGTGGCGAGTTTGCTCTGCGACGTGGCCAGGTTCTTCTGGGCATTCAGCGAGCTGATGTTGGTGTTGACACTCATGACCATGGGAATTCTCCGAATCGGGGTGGTGTGCCGACTTGAGGTCGGCTCAGACAATCCGGCGGGGATTCACCATTGAATGCATCCGCCTTGTGAACTGTTTCGACCCCCAACACCGAAACTTGAGCCTTGTCAACGCAAATAATCGAACAATTTTGAACCCTGGATTTTGGTGAATGTCTGCTGCGCCGCCTGCAGCGCGGTGGTCTGCGCGCCGAGCTGGCTGATCGCGTCGTAGTAGTTCAGATCCTGCACGTCCGACAGCGCGCTCTTGTATTGCAGAGTCAGATCGTCATTGAGTCCGCGCTGCTGATCGAGCGCGTTCATGCGCGCACCGACCATGCCGCGCGTGCGGCTGATGTTGTCGATCGCCTGGTCGAGATTCGCGAACTGCGTGTTGATGTTGTTCTGCATGTCCGCGCCGCCGCCATTGGGCTGACGCAGCGCGCTGATGATGTTGTCCAGCGTGGTGAACACGTCTTGTTTGGCGGACGCGCCCAGCGCGAAGGTGTCGCCTGCGTCGGGCACGCCGCTGAACGCCACCTGCGCGCCACGGAAGGTGACGCTGCCGCCGTTGCCTGCATCGTAGGTGCCGCTGTCCAGCACCGTGCCGGTGCCGTCGCGCACTTCATACGTATCGGCTGCGGTGAACACGATGGCGTAGCTGCCGCCATCCCATGCCGAAGGATTCGCGTTGGGGTTGCTGACGCTGCTGGCGCCGGCTACCGCACTGCCCGTATTGGCCGCATTGGCGCTGACTGCGAACGTGCCGTTGCCGGTGCGAATGTCGGCGAATACCGCGCTGCCGGGATCGCCGGTGGCTACCTGCAAACCGGGGCCGGCAGCGACCATGCGCTGGCCGTCGTCGCCCAGGTAGCTGATGCCATTCTGTGCAACGAACGGCATCGTGCCGGTACGGTTGCCGGCAAAAATATAATCGCCCTGGCCATCCTTGCTGTTGGCCTGGCCGAGCAACTGCTGGCGCAACTGCGCCATCTCGGCGGCGATGTCGCCACGGGTCGCGTCGGTCTGCGAGCCGTTCGCCGCCTGCAGCAGCAGCGTACGCACGCGGCCCAGCACGCCACTGACATTGGACAGGGTCTGATCCTCCAACCCCAGCCGCGCGTTGGCCGTGGTGATGTTGCGCTGGTACTGCGCGCTGTCGGCGGTGAGATGGGTCAGATCCAGCGCGCGCGCCGCGCCCACCGGATCGTCGGACGGCTGATTGATGCGCTTGCCGGTGCTCAACTGGATGTTGAGGTCGGACAGGTCGCTCTGCCGGTCCATCATGCTGCCGACGGACTGCTGCTGCATCCAGCTGGTGGAGACTCGCATGGCTTACCCCCTCACGGCGCTGAGCAGCGCGCTGAAGATGTTGTTGGCGGTGCTGATGACCTGCGCGGAAGCCTGATACGCCTGCTGGTAACGCAACAGGTTGGCAGCCTCCTCGTCCAGGTTCACGCCGGAGACGCTCTGCTGCGAACTCATCGCCTGGTGGTACACCGCGGTCTGCGTGGTCAGGTCGTCGCTGGCCAGCGCACCGGCGCTGCCGACCTGGCTGACCAGTTGGCCATAGGCGCGGCCCGCGCTGGTGACGCCGCCATCGAGCACGCCCAGGTTGGCGACCTTGCCCAGCATCAACGCGTTGCTGTTGTCGCCCTGTGCGTTGCTGTTGGCCTGCACGCCGAAGCTGTCGCCGGCCTGCGGCGCGCCGCTGAGTTGCATGCTCCAGCCGTTGTGGACGATCGGCTGGCCGGGGGTGAAGACCTGCGCCGGGCCGCCATCGACGCTGTAGCTGGTGGCCGAGGCGAACACGACGGAACTGCTGTTGAACAGGTTGGCGTCGCTGCCGTCGCTGATGCTGATGGTGGGCGCTGCCGTACCGGTGTTGCCGGCCGCGGCAGTGGCCTTCAGCGGCGCGGCGGCGGCGATCTTGTCGGGGTCGTCGATCGCCACCGAAAACCCGGCGGCGGCGTTGCGGCTGGGCTGCACGCGGAAACTGTCGCCGACGTTGGCGCTGCCGCCCACCACCAGGCTCAGCCCGGCGGCGATGAACGGATCGACGCTGGTGCCGCTGCCGCTGAGCGCGACGCTGCCGCCGTTGGTATCGCGCATGCTCCAGTTGCTGCCGTCGTAGCTCAGCACATAGTCCTTGCCGGTCAGCGCACCGATATTGCCGATGCTGGCATCCAGCGTGCCGCTGCCGCTGTTGGTGGCGGCCGCCTGCACGGTCGGGCCGGCGACATCGAAGAATGTGCCGCCGAGCTTGCCCTGCAGGTCCGCGCCCTGCGCATGCTGCGCATTGAATGCGCTGGCCAGCGCCTGCGCGGTGCGGCCCAGCTGGTTCTGCGCGGGATCCAGCACGTTGCTGCGGAAATCCAGCAACGCACCCAGGGTGCCGCCGCCGAGGCGACCGCTGAGCACGTTGCCCGAAGCCGCACCCACCACCTCCCGGCGAGTAGCGTCGTAAACGTTGGGCGCGGTGCCCAGCGCGTGCGCCTCGGTACCGGTGACCAGCGCCTGGCCGTTGCCGACGAACACACTGATGGTGTTGTCGTTCTGCGGCACCACGCTGATGCCGACCTGGCCGGCGAGCTTCTTCACCAGCGCATCGCGCTGGTCGAGCAGGTCGGCCGGCGGCGTGCCGTCGGTGGCCTGCGAGGAGCGGATCAGCCCGTTCAATCTGGCGATCGACTGGCTGTCGCTGTTGATCGAATCGACGGTGTCGCCGATCTGCTGCTGCACCTGGCCGGAAAGCTGGTTGAACTGGCCGGACAACGCCCGGAACGTGCTGGCGAGCCCGCCGGCCCGAGCCAGCAGCACCTGGCGCGAAGCCGCGTCCGACGGCGCGTTGGCCATGTCCTGCACCGCGCCGTAAAAGCTGTCCAGCGACGTCTGCAGATTGCTGCTGCCGGACAGCTGGTTGTTGAGCTGGCCGGTGAGGCTGTTCATGGCACTGGCGCGGCCCTGCCCCGAGCTGGCCGACCACAGCGAGCTGTTGAGGAACTGGCTGTAGGCGCGCTGCACTGCCACGGTGTTGACGCCGGTGCCGACGTAATAGTTGGCCTGCCCTTCGGGCAGCCGGGCGCCGAACGACACCAGCTGGCGGCTGTAGCCGTCGGTGTTCGCGTTGGCCACGTTGTGGCTTACCGTACTGAGCCCGATCTGCGCGGCAAGCAGTCCGGACACGCCGGTCGAAAGCATGTCAGCCATGGAACATCCTCAACGCCAGGAGCACCGCGGGAATGACGCGGTGCATGGATACGGTAACGGCCGGACCGATATTCACTTGAGTGCCCCGGGCTGCTGGAGCGCCGCCAGCGCCTCGCGCATCTGCGGGCTGTTGGCGATCGCGGTGATCTTGGCCGCGTACGACGGGTCGGTCGCATAGCCACCGCGCACGAGGGCACGCGCAAAGCCGGCGATGTTCTCGCCCTGGCCCAGCACCTGCGCGTAACGCGGGCTGTCGGTCAGCAGGCGGGCGTAGTCGGAAAACGAATCGGACGGTGAGTCGTAGGCGCGGAACTGGTCGCGCCGGCGCACCGCCACACCGTTCTCGTACTCCAGCGTGGGCACGCTGACCTTGTCGCCATCCCAGCTGCTGCCAGCCTTGATGCCGAACAGATTGAAGCTGCTGCTGCCGTCGCCATGGCTGGGCAGGTGCTTGCCCCAGCCGGTTTCCAGCGCCGCCTGCGCCAGCAGAGCGCGTACCGACACGCCGAGTTTCTTCGCGGCCACTTCGGCATGCGGCGCGAGCGCGCGAACGAAGCTCACCGGATCGCCACCCGGCAGCAGCTTCGCCGCCGTGCCGGCCACATCCAGCGCACCCTGCGCGATGCGATCGAGCGTGTCGCGCCACGGTGAGCCGGCGTCGGTCGTGGAGGGCATGGCGATGCCGAAGGCATCGTCCGCCGCACCGGTGCCGCCGGCCGCGTCGCGATTCGCGCCCAATTGCAGCAAGGCGCGGACGTTGGCATTGAGCACGCCGGCGCTGGACGCCGGCAAGCCATGCGCATCGGCAGCCGTTGCCTCGACGGCATCCGGCTTGCCGCCAAGCTGGCGCACCAGCATCTTCGCGATGCCGAGGCCGTTGCGGCCATTGGCCAGGCTCAGCGACAGCTGCTGGTCGAACATGTCGCGGTACGAATTGACCTGCTCGCTGCCGGCGAGGTCGCTGCCCATGCTGGCGTTCGCGTCGCGCATCGACTTCAGCATCATCTGGGTGAAGATCGCTTCGAACTGTTTCGCCACCGCCGGCAGCGCACTCTTGCCGTCGTCGCTGCGTGCCTGCGCGCGCAACTGCTGGAAGCCGGACAGTTCGGTCCAGGTATCGAGGGCGGGCGACGTGCTGTTGATCGGCGTCATGGGCTGGTCACCGGGTCAGATGACGACCAGATCCGCATGCAGCGCGCCGGCCTGCTTCAGCGCCTGCAGGATCGAGATAAGGTCATTCGGCGTGGCGCCGACCTGGTTCACCGCGCGCACGATGGTGTCCAGGCTCACGCCCGGACCGAACTTGAACATGTGCGCGCCTTCTTCGCTGACCTGCACGCTGCTGCTCGGCACGATCGCGGTCTGCCCCTGGCTGAACGGCGCCGGCTGGCTGACCTGCGCCTGCTCGCCGATGGTCACCTGGATCGCGCCGTGCGCCACCGCGGCGGCGCTGACCCGTACGTCCGAACCGATCACCACGGTGCCGGTGCGCGAGTTCACCACGATCCGCGCCGGAGCATCGCCCGGCTGCACGTCGAGGTTCTGGATCGCACCCAGCCACGCCACCTTCTGCGCCGGATCCTGCGGCCCGCGCACAGACACCGAACCGCCGTCGAGCGGCTGCGCGGTGCCGGCGCCGTAAGCCTGGTTGATCGCCGTGGCGATCCGCGTGGCCGTGGTGAAATCGGCGGTGTTGAGGTTGAGCATCAGGTCGCCGCCGCCGGCAAACGACGAGGCCACGACGCGCTCCACCGAGGCGCCGTTGGGGATGCGCCCGCTGGCGGAAATGTTCACCTGCACGCTGGAGCCGCTCTTGCCCTGCGCACTGATGCCGCCGACCACCACGCTGCCCTGCGCCACCGCGTAGACGTTGCCGTCGGCGCCGCGCAACGGCGCCATCAGCAACTGGCCGCCGCGGATGCTCTTGGCGTTGCCGATCGAGGCGACGGTGACGTCGATGGTCTGGCCTGGCTTGGCGAACGGCGGCAGGTCCGCCGTCACCATCACCGCGGCGGCGTTCTTCAGCTGCGGCCGCGCGTTGGCCGGCACGGTGATGCCGAACTGCTGCAGCATGTTCTCCAGGCTCTGCGTGGTGAACGGCGCCTGCGTGGTCTGGTCGCCCGAGCCGTCCAGGCCCACCACCAGGCCGTAGCCGATCAGCTGGTTGCTGCGCACACCCGCCACCTGCACCAGGTCGCGGATCTTGTCGGCGTGGGCCGGGGCGACCGCCAGAACCCCCAAGGCAAGCAGAAACCCTCGTAGGAGCCCGCTTGCGGGCGATGCCTTTGTCTTTGTCGAATCCCGGCCGAAGAGCATCGCCCGCAAGCGGGCTCCTACGGTGAGGCGGAGCGACGTGTTCATCAGAACGGCATCCACTTGGAATTGAAGAAGCGCGAGAGCCAGCCGCGTGTGTTCGCGTCGGCCAGCGTGCCGCGGCCGGTGTAGCTGATCCGCGCGTCGGCGACGCGGGTGGACGGCACCACGTTGTCCTGGCCGATGTCCTGCGGACGCACGATGCCGGAGATGCGCACCAGCTCCTGGCCCTGGTTGATGGTCAGCCACTTTTCGCCGCGTACGACCAGATTGCCGTTGGTCAGGCGCTGCGCCACGGTGACGGTGATCTGCCCGACCAGCTGGTTGCTCTGCGTGCTGGAGCCGGCGCCGTCGAAGCTGCGCTCGCCGTCCAGCCCGATGTTCGCCACCTTGCCGCCGATTGAGAGTCCCTGTCCGAGAATCGTCGGCGAGGCGATGTTGGCCTTGTCGGTCTTGCTGGTGCTGGTGGTGGCCTTCTTGCTGGCTTGGGTGCTCTCCACCAGCGCCACGGTGAGGATGTCGCCGACGCGGTGCGCGCGCGGGTCGGCAAACAGCTCCATGTTCTGCTGGTCGTGGTAGATCGAGCCGTCGGCCTGCGCCGGTGCGATCTGCTGCGCGGGCGGCGGCGTCGGCGCCCATTCGGCATCGTCGTGCGTGCGCGGGCCGCTGGCGCAGCCGGCCAGCAGGGCCAGCGCGCACAGCACGAGGGGAAAACGGCAACGGTCCAGCATCACGGTGTGCCTCAGGTCTTGTTGGTGAGGAACTGCAGCATCGAGTCGGCGGCGGACACTGCCTTGGAGTTCATCTCGTAGGTGCGCTGGGTCTCGATCATGTTGACCATCTGCTCCACCACGTTGACGTTGGAGCTTTCCAGCGCGCCCTGCGCCAGCGTGCCCAGGCCGTTCAGGCCCGGCTGGCCGATCTGCGGCGAACCGCTGGAGGCGGTTTCCAGGTAGAGGTTGTCGCCGTTCGGCTGCAGGCCGGCGGGGTTGATGAAGTCCGCCAGCTGCACGGTGCCGATCTGCTGCGTCGCGGCCTGGCCCGGCACGCTCACGCTGATGGTGCCGTCACTGCCGATGGTGATGCTTTGCGCATTCGCCGGAATGCTCACCGCGGGGTCCACCGCGTAACCGTTGGCGGTGACGAGCTGGCCGTTCTGATCCATGTGCAGTGAGCCGTCGCGGGTATAGGCGATGCTGCCGTCGGGCATCGTCACCTGCAGGAAGCCGCGGCCCTGGATCGCCACGTCCAGCGAGTTGCCGGTCTGCTCGATGTTGCCCTGGGTGAACAGCTTTTCGCTGCCGACCACGCGCACGCCGGTGCCCAGCATCAGGCCGGCCGGCGCCTGGGTCTGCTCGGTAGTCTGGCCGCCGGGCTGGCGCAGGTTCTGGTAGACCAGATCCTGGAACGAGGCACGCGCGCTCTTGTAGCCGGTGGTGTTCGCGTTGGCGAGGTTGTTCGAGATCACGTCCATGCGCGTCTGCTGCGCATCGAGGCCGGTCTTGGCTACCCACAAGGATGAAAACATGTCGATGGACTCCGTCTGGACGTCTGGATGTCTTTATGAAAGAGGGTGTTGATCAGGTCATCTGCAGCAGGCGCGAAGCCGACTGCGCGTTTTCGTCGGCGCTGTGGATGGCGCGGATCTGCAATTCGTACTGGCGCGAGAGCTGGATCATCTGCACCAGCGTCTGCGACGGGTTGACGTTGCTGGACTCGAGCACGCCGGACTTCAGGGTGACCGCCGGGTCCGTGTCCACCGTGCCGCCAGCGTTCAGGTGCATCAGCCCGTCGCTGCCCAGCGCGAGCTGGTCGGTTGCCGGGTTGACCAGCTTGATGCGGCCGACCGCGGCAATGGTCTCCGGGCCCTGCCCCATCGGCACCACCGACACGGTGCCGTCGGCGCCGATGTTCATCTGCGCGCTCTGCGGCACGCTGATCGGGCCACCGTCGCCAAGCACCAGGTTGCCGCGGGCGTCGGTGAGCAGGCCATCGGGGGTCAGCCGCAGCTCGCCGGCACGGGTATAGCCTTCGCTGCCGTCGGCACCCTGCACCGCGATCCAGCCTGGCCCCTGCACCGCGACATCCAGCTGGCGGCCGGTCTCGATCTGGCCGCCCTCGCGCATGTCCACGCCCAGGCCCTGCGCCACGCCGTTGATCCGCGTGGGCATGCCCGGGCCCTGCACCGCCAGCGGCTGGAAGGCCGACAGCTGCGCCTTGAAACCGACCGTGTCGGCGTTGGCCAGGTTGTGTGCCACCTCCGACTGCTCGCGCATCATCTGCGTGGCGCCGGTCATGGCTACGTAAAGCGAACGATCCATGGAAAGCCTCGATGCGGTTCATCCCGGCTCGCCGGGATCGCGTGTTGCGTCAATTGCGGATGTTGATGATGGTCTGGGTCAGCTGGTTGTCGGTGGAGATCACCTGCGCATTCGCCTGGTAGTTGCGCTGCGCCTTGATCATGTTGACCAGCTGCGCGGTGAGGTCCGCCGTGTTGGAGGCCTCAAGCGCACCGGCTTGCACGCTGCCGTAAGTGCCGTTGCCGGCGGCGCCCATGACCGGCGTGCCGGAATCGAAGGAAGCGGCCCAGTTGGTGTTGTCCAGCTGGCGCAGGCCCTGCTCGTTGGAAAACTGCGCCATCGCCAGCTGGCCCAGCGAGGTGGTCTGGCCATTGGAATACTTCGCCTGCACCACGCCCTCGCGCGACACGTCGATGCTGGAAAGGATGCCGGTCGGATAGCCGTCCGTATTGATCGCACTGGCGGCGTAGGTGTTGCCGAACTGGGTTGCCTTGCTCATGTCCAGAGTCAGCTGCATGGGGTTGGAGCCCGGGCTGACCGTCACGGCCGGAAAGGCCAGCTTGCCGTTGGCGGGCGCAACCAGCGCACCGCTGCTGTTGAACGTGACTGACTGCGAGGGTCCGGTCGAGACCCCGTCGACGTACAGGTTCGCGTTCCACACGTTGGCGGCCGGATCCTTGACGAAATACACGGTGCCGCCGTGGGTGGCGCCGAGCGAATCGTAGGCAGTGAACGGCGTGGCCTGGTTGTAGCTGGTCGGATCGTTGAGCGGGTCGAACGGCGTGGCAGGTGCCACGGCATCGGAGGGCAGGTTCAGCGACATCTGCACGGCGCTGGTGGCCTTGGCGGCGTTCTGCGAGGTGAGCAGCTGCAGATCGGTCAGCGTGCTGTTGTCGAACGTGCCGTTGGACAGCGCCGGGAACACCTGCAGCCGCTGGCCGTTGGCGTTCGTCACGAAGCCGGCCTGGTCCTTCTGAAAGGCACCGGCGCGCGTATAGGAATAGCCCTTGCCGTCGTGCAAGGTGAAAAAGCCGTCGCCGCTGATGGCGAAATCCAGGCTGTTGTTGGTCGTCTCGACGCTGCCGGCGGTGAATTGCTGCGCCACGTTGGTCAGTCGCACGCCGCTGCCGGTCTGGCTGGAGCTGAGGTTGGGACCGGCGGCGCTGAACAGTTCGGCGAACTGGGCGCGCGCGCCCTTGAAGCCGGTGGTGGCGGTGTTGGCGATGTTGTTGGCGGTGACCTCGAGATCCTTCGAGGCCGCGTTGAGACCGCTCAATGCAATGTTGAAAGGCATCGGAGTAATTCCTCTATGTGAAGCCCCGTGGGGCCGTCAGTTGATTTGTGCGACCTGGCTCAGCAGGGCCCCGCCAAAACCGTCCACATCCAGATAGGCGCCGTCGCTGCCTGTCATGCCCACGCCGTTGACCTTGCCGCTGACATAGGTGGCCACGGCGGTGGTGCCCGCCTGCGCCTTCAGTCCGTAGGTTCCCGTCGGCAGCGCCGTGCCGTCGTCGCCCCTGCCATCCCAGTGGAATGCCACCAGTCCCGACGTGGGCGTGCCCAGGTTCAGCGTGCGCAACACGTTGCCGTCGGCGTCGGTGACCTGCACCAGCACCGTGCCGCCGTCGGCGGGTACGTTGACCGCGCCGTCCAGGCCACCGGCCTGAAGGTGGCCCGCCGCCGAGGGCACGGTGACGTTGCGCCCGACCATGCTGCTGGCCTGCAGCAGCTGATTGCCCTGCAGCGATTGGCTCAGGCTGTCGAACGAGGTCTGCAGCGACTGCGTGGCCGAGACCTGGCTGATCTGCGCCAACTGGCTGAGCATCTGCGACGAATCCATCGGCTTGGTCGGATCCTGGTTGCGCATCTGCTGCGTCAGCAGGCTCAGGAAGTCGGCCTGGCTCAGGGTCTTGTCCTTGCCCGCGCTGGCTGCCTTGGCAGCACTCGAACCGATGCCTGCGATACCCATGTCGCTCATGCCGCGCTCCTCGTCTGCCGGGGTTTCATTCGCATGCGCCTCACTGGTGCGTGCCTCACTTGCCGAGATCCAGCGTCTTCTGCATCAGCTGGCGCGTCGAATTCATCACCTCGACGTTGTTCTGGTACGAACGCGAGGCGGAGATCATGTTGACCAGCTCGTCGACCGGGTTGACGTTGCTGCTGTAGACGTAGCCGTCGGCGTCGGCCAACGGGTTGCCGGGTTCGTAGCGGCTCGGTATCGCCGCCTGGCTCTCGGTGACGCCGAGCACCTGCACGCCTTCGCCCGGGGCATCGCCGTTGCCGGCCAGCGAATTTTTCACCGCGGCAAACAGCGGCTCGCGCGCACGGTAGGCGGCCTCGGGCGTGCTGGCCACGCTGTCGGCATTGGCCAGGTTGCTGGCGACGGTGTTCAGGCGCAGCGACTGCGCCGCCATGCCGGAACCGGCCACGTTGAAAATCGAGAAGAGCGACATCAGCCCTGACCTCCGCTGATGGCGGTGCGCAGCATGCGGATCTGCGCGGTGATGAAGGACAGGCTGGCCTGGTAGTGCACGCCGTTGGCGGCAAAGGCGGCTTGCTCGGCCTGCGCATCGACGGTGTTGCCGTCCATGCTCGGCTGGGTCGGCACGCGGTACGCCAGCCCGTCCACCGTCTGTCCGGCGGCGCCGATCTGGCCGGCAACGGTCGTCTGTAGAGGCAGGTTGTCAGCACCACCACTGGCGTCCGCCAGCACCTTGCGAAAATCGACGTCGCGGGCCAGATAGCCCGGGGTGTCGGCATTGGCGAGGTTGTTGGCCAGCACTTCGGTACGGCGCTGCCACAGGTCCAGTGCCCGGGTATGAATGCCGAAAAGGTTGTCAGGGGTCAGACTCATCGCTTCGCTCCACGTGCAATTGCCGCACGGAGCTGGAGGCAAATTGCATGCCACCATGGGAAAAGCGTTGCTGCTGCTGGGCTGCCGCGGCCGCCGCCGGCTCGCCGCGGGCACCGGACCCGGGCAAAGACGGATTGTTGACGCTACCCGTAGCGGGCGGCGACGGACGTCAGTCCGCCGGCGTTTCCACCGGTTCCGGCAACAGTTCCAGCACCGCCTGCGCCAGCAGGTCCGGCTGGAACTTGGCGACGAAGCCGTCGGCCTTGACCTCCTTCACCATCGCCTCGTTGAAGATGCCGCTGAGCGAACTGTGCAGCACGACCTTGAGCTGGCGCAGGCTGGGCGCCTCGCGGATCGCGCGGGTCAGCGCATAGCCGTCCAGCCGCGGCATCTCGATGTCCGAGACCACCAGCCTGATCCCGTCGGCCGGATCGCCCGCGGCAAGTTCCAGCAGGCGGTCGAGCGCCTCGCGGCCATCCGTCGCCACCACGCATTCGATATTCATCTGTTTGAACAGGTTGACCAAGCGGCGACGGACAATCAGCGAATCGTCGACCAGCATCACCCGTCGCGGAGCCAGCGAACGGGCGCCGGCCACACGCTGCATCTGCACGGACAACTCGGCCGGCGCCGCATCGATGCTGGCCAGCACATGCTCCACGTCGACGACCGCCATCAGCGCGCCGTCGATCCGGGTCACCGCATTGACCCGCGCGCCGAAGCCCAGGTTGCTGGGCGGCGCCACCAGCGTTTCACCCGCGCAATGCACCATGCGCTGCAGGTCCGCCACCAGGAAGCCCTGCACCGAACGACTGAACTCGGTCACCATCAGGTGCGCCGACTCCACATCGCGCAGCGGCGCGTAGCCCAGTGCGGCGGCCAGGTCGATCACCGGAATGGTCTGCCCGCGATAGTCGCAGCTGCCGGCCAGCAACGCGTGCACGCCCGGCATGCGCTCCAGCGGCGGGCGGCGCAGCACCTCGCGCACCTTGAACACGTTGATGCCGAACAACTGCTCGTCGCCCAGCCGGAACAGCAGCATCGCCACGCGGTTGTGCCCGGCCAGCCGGGTGTGCTGCTCCACTTTTTCCAGCAACGTGCCGCCCATGCAGACTCCTCGAGTGCGTTGCCGCCGTGACGGCTGTACGCGATGGCTATCGGCCGGAACACGGCGCGCTTGAGCGACCATTGCCGCGCAGTCTCCATGGCATGCGACTTGCTTCCTCAAGTTTCGAAGGTTTTTGTCGATGCAGCGGTTGCACTCCCGCGCCATACACAAGGTGATGTCCGCCCCATGAGCTTGATCTGGAACCAGCACCTCACTGCCCTGGTGGAGGCCGCTGCCGCAGGCGACGATGCCCAGGTCGCCGCGCTGCGGCGCAGGTACCCGCGCGCAGCGCAGGCGCTGGCGCCGCTGCTTGCCCGCGTCGCCGCCCACCCGCCCGCCTCCGTGGCACTGCAGACCGTGGAACAGCAGAGCCTGGTGCTCGGTGCGGTACAGCAGCTCTCGCGCGAGCAGACGGCGCTGGAGAAGGCCGCCAGCGAAGGCCGCGGCAGCGTCGATCGTTTGACGGATGGCAGCGCCGGTATCTCGACGGCGCTGCAGCAGATCGGCGCCGACCTGGACCAGGCCAGCCAGGCCGGACAGGCCGGCGAACACAGCGTCAGCGAGCTCGACGGCCAGTTGCGGCTGCTGCGCAGCGCGCTGTCGGCCATGAACCGCAACCAGAGCAAGCTGGCCGAGCAGGTCGCGCAGATCCGCAAGCTGACCGGCGTGGTGCAGGAGATCGCGCACCAGACCAACCTGGTGGCGTTGAACGCGGCGATCGAGGCCGCGCGTGCCGGCGAAGCGGGCCGCGGCTTTGCCGTGGTTGCCGACGAAGTCAAGCAACTGGCGGAAAAGACCACGCTCACCACCACTGAAATCGAGGCTGTCACCGGTTCGATCGGCGACTTTTCGCTGCAATTGGACGGCGACGTGCAACACGGCCTGCAGCAACTCGAGCGGGCGCAGGCCGGCGTCGGCCAGTCCGGCGTCACCCTGCGCGAGGGCAGCGAAGTGCTGCGCGCGGCGAGCGGACGCATCCACAAGCTGCAGCAGAACCACGACGTGCAACATGCGCGCGCCACCGCAGCCCAGGCCGCGCTCGGCGCCCTGCAGCGCCGCGGCAACGAGGCGCGCCGCCAGTCCGACTCACTGCACCGTGCCGCCTTGCTGGCGCACCGGTTGGGGCTGGACTGGCTGGAAGGCGAAAGCGGCAGCGACCCGGCCAGCCTCAGCCTGACCCTGCGCGAGGCGGCGCTCAACCTGCGTCAGGCGATGGAACTGGCGCTGCTGGAACCGGGTGCGCTGGACCGGCGCTGGTTCGATACCCATACGATCAACCGCAGCATCGACCGGCTGGGCGCCCTGTACCAAGGCCATCCCGCCAGCGCCGGCCTGAACGACAGCGGCTCCCGCCTGTGCGAACAGGGCAGCCGCTTTGTCACGCTGCTGTGCGATGGCCAGCTCGAACAGGCCACCGAGCTGTCGCAGCAGATGGAGTCCGGGCGCGAGGCCCTGCTGGGGCAACTCGGCGCCCTGCTGGCGGACGCATGAAGGAACGCTGCAGCATCGCCACCGGGTTGCTGACCGCCATGCTGTGGCTCGGCGCGCCATGGTCCGGAAGCGCCCACGCTGACAGCGCAACGGCCACGACGCAATCGCTCGACAGCGTGCGTACCGCGGCCGAACAGGCCGTGCGCGAGCACTATGCGCTGCCGGGCAGCCGCGTCGTGGTCAGTTCCGCGCCGCTCGACCTGCGCCTGCACTTGGTCGCCTGTCGTGAGCCGCTGCGTGCCGCGATCCCCCAGTCCGCAACGGCCTCCTCCCGCATGACGGTCCAGGTGCAGTGCCCACAAGCCGGCGGCTGGACCGTGCGGGTGCCGCTGAAGCTGCAGCTGTTCCGCAGCGTGCTGGTGGCCAGCCGGGCGCTGCAGCGTGGCGACGGTCTGAGCGCCGCGGATGTGCGCGCCGAAGAGCAGGACGTCACCCGGCTCGGCTACGGCTATATGGAGAATCTCGCCCAGGTGGCCGGCCGTACGCTGACCCGCTCGCTCGCCAGCGGCAGCGTGCTTTCGCCCGGCGCCCTGGGCGGCCGGCGCATGGTGCGCGCCGGCGACCGCGTGGAAATGGTCGCCAGGCTCGACGGCATCGAAGTGCGCGCGGCCGGCGTGGCGATGGGCAGTGGCGACAACGGCGCCCGATTGCGGGTGCGCAATGAAAGCTCGGGCAAGGTGGTCGATGCGATGGTCAGCGCCCCCGGCATGGTGGTCGCGCTGCCATGAGCCCACAAATCGACGCCACTACTTTCGCCAATCGCCGCTAAAGTTTCCGCGAAACCGGCCGATCTGACAGATACAGGGCCACACCCCAGCGAGAACGGACCCATGAATACAACCATTCCCAACAACAGCTTGCCGAAATTCACGCAGGCCACCGGCAGTTCGGGCAACGGCAATGGCACGGCCACGACCGCCGCCAGTCCGGCAGATTCCGCCGCCACCGCGCCCAAGACCGACGACCAGCTCAAGCTGACCGACTCGGCCCTTGCGCTGCAGGAAGCCGCCCGCACCGGCGACACTTCCGCGATTGATTCGCAGCGGGTGGAGCAGCTGCGCCAGGCAGTCGCCGACGGCAGCTACAAGGTCGATGCCGGCCGCATCGCCGATCGCATGCTCGCACTGGAGCAGCAGCTCGGCGGTACAGGCAAGGCATGAGCCGGCCACTGCAGCACGAACTGAACGATGCGCTCGCCGCCGTGCTGGGCGACATGCAGCAAGCGGTCGATCAGCTCGCCCAAGTGCTTGAGGCCGAACGCGCGGCACTGGACACGCGCGACAGCGACGCACTGGATCAGGCCGGCACGCGCAAGCAGGCGATCATGCTGCAACTGGAATCACTCGACGCCGAACGCCAGCAGCTGGCGGGCGAACAGCCGGCCGTAGCGGCTGCGTCGACGTCGGTCTGGAGCAAGGTCGTGCAGAAGCTGCAGTATTGCCACCTGCTCAACCAGCGCAATGGCAGCGTGGTCAGCCAGCGGCTGAGCCAGACGCGCCGGGCGCTGGCGGTGTTGACGGGGCATGCCGGCGAAAGCGAGCTGTACGGCCGCTCTGGCGAGTTGCATGCCAGCTTGCGCTCACAGGTCCTGGCTGCGGTATGACATCGAAATGAGAGACGGCACCGCCACCTGCCCGCGCAGACGATCTTCCCACTGACCGCGAAGCAGCCGCCCCCTGGCATGCCTCCGCGTTAACCGCGACGACTGATCATGAGCAACCTCAACGCCTCTACCGCTGCCGCTCCCTCCACCGGCGCACCTAGTCACGATGGCATGCCGACGTCGGTCCCGCTGCCGGTATTGCGCGTACCGATGCTCGACCGCGAGCGCCAGCTGTTCGCCTACGAGATCGTGTTCCATCGCGAAGCCGGTGACGAACAGACCCTGCTGCAGTGTGTGCTGTCGACCATCACGGACGGCGCGCTGACCCGGCTGGTGCGCGGCAATCGCGCGTTCCTGAACATGCCGGCCGAACTGTTGCCGGAAGATTCCGACGTGTTGCTGCACCAGCCGCGGCTTGGCGTGGTGCTGCAGCCGCACGTGGCCACCGACGCGCCGCTGATGAAGCGTCTGCAGCAGATGGCGCAGCGCGGTTGCCAATTCATGCTCGACGCGACCGGCGCCGATCTGGAAAGCAGCCTGCCGCTTGAAATGCTGCTGCAAATGGTGCAACTGGTCCGTCTGGATGCCAGTCGCCTGACACCGGAGCGGCTGAAAGAACATGCCGAGCACCTGCACCTGCGCGGGATCCAGGTGATTGCCGGCCAGGTCAACGACCACCCGACCTACGAACGCTGCATGGAACTGCCGCTCGAGGCGATCCAGGGACGCTACCTGCTGATCCCGCAACCGGTTGCGGTGCCCGTGCTTACCGCCAACCGGTTGAGCATGCTGCGCCTGATGCGTGTCCTGCAGGAGAGCAATCCCGGGCCGGTGGAATTGGGCAACATCATCCGCGACGACGCGGTACTCAGCTACAAGTTGCTCAGCTGCGTCAACTCGGCCTACTTCGCCCTGCCACGGCAACTGAAGTCGGTGCAGCAGGCCGCGATCTTCTTTGGCGTCACGCGCATGCGCAACTGGATCGACACCATGTCCATGTGCGGCATGGACGATCGCCCGCCGGAGCTTCTGCGCGCCGCGCTGATCCGTGCCCACATGTGCGAGAAGCTGGCCAGCGGCATGCCCAACGGCCATCCGGAGATGGCCTTTACCGTGGGCCTGTTCTCGTTGCTCGACACCTTGATGTGCGCACCGATGGAATTCCTGCTGACCCATCTGCGCCTGGTGCCGGAAATCAGCGACGCGCTGACGGGCCGCGGCGGCCCGTTTGCGCCATTGCTGAAACAGATCCTCGCCTGGGAAGCCGGCGAACTGACCAGCGAACACGCCATGCCGCAGCGCATCCAGCGGATGGCCACGATCTACCTGGGGGCCACGCAATGGGCCGATCAGGTCTTCGCCTCTGCCAGTGGAAAGCCGGCTACGGCGTAAAAGGAAGTGTGAAGCCGGACTGCCGGTCGGTCGCTCAGCGTGCGCGGCGCAGCCGCCATCCGGTGAGCAACAAGCTGAGTACCGTCAACGCCAGCCAGCCGCACATGGTCCGCGTATCGTCGCCAAGCCACAGCACGCTGGCCACGATGCCCACGGCCAGCGCGCCCAGTCCAAGGGCCAGCAACGGATCGCGCCGGTCGCGCTGGGCCGAGAGCAGCAGGAACGCACCCAGCGACGCCAGCAGCACGGCTAGGATCCGCCAGCTCAACACGAACTCGGGCGGGACCGGCAGGTCCGGAAAGAGGTCCAGCACCGGCACGTCGCCGACCTGCACGACGAAACCCTTGCCGTCGGCGGCATCGGAGGCGGCCACCAGCCGGTCGCCGTCGATACGTCCGACAATGGTCAGCTCCTGCAGGGGCACTTCGTTCCAGATCACCCGCACGTCGCCCAGCCTTGGATCACCCGGCTGCGCGCTGGTCACCAGGTAATCCTGGTAACGGCTGAAACTCGCCGCGAGGTTTTCCGGCAAGGCGACTGGATCCGGCGTGATCCGCTGCGTACCCGGTATCGCGTGCAGCAGCACGGGCCCCAGCTTGAACCCGCCGATCTGCACCAGGCCGGCGTCGAACTGCTTGCCACTGATCGGGAAGCTGAGCGGGTTCGCGTGCCCCTTCGGGTCCTCGAAGTGACTGGCATCGAGCAGGTGGTCGACCCAGTCCAGTTCGTAATGCACGCTGCTGCCGAAACGCACCTCGCGCCACTGGAACATCTCCACGTGACGCACCAGCACCGGGGTATTCGCCCGCAAATTGAAATCCGGGTCGTGCGGCGCCTCCACCACGGTCGGCGTGCCGAGCACGCGCACCATGGCGCCGTGCTGGCCGGCACCCGGCTGCGCATTCGCCCCCAGGTCGACCACCTCGCCACCATGCAGGCTGGCGACCGCCCGGTAGTTCAGCAGACTGCGGGCGGTCACCGCCGCAAGGCCGATCCCGGCCAGTATCAGCAGGGCGCCGATGATATTCAGCACCAGCCCATGCACGGACACTCCCTTGCGCAAGTCCATCAAGCCGCCTCAGCCTGGTGATACGGCGGAACACCGCGCAGGACACGCTGCTCGTCGGCAGTGCCGAAACGGCCACGTTCGTCGCGCGTCACCCGCGCCAGTGCGCAATCGTGATCGTGGGTGAAGAACAACCGCACGTCGCGCGCCAGCTTGTCTTCCAGGAACACGCGCTTCTCGTCGATGAGTTTTTCCGGCCAGCAGTCGTAGCCCATGGTAATCGGCAGGTGCACCCAGAAGCGGCCCGGGATCAGGTCGGCGCAGAACACCACGCCGCCGACTTCGGCCAGCATCAGGCCCGGTGTATGGCCGTCCGAAAAGAAGAAGCGCACCGACTCGCCCAGGGTCCGCGAATATTCGCCGTCGACCAACTCCAGCCGACCGCTGGCTTCCAGCAACGGCTGCAGCTCCGGCACGAACGACGCACGGTCGCGCGGATGCGGCTTCAGCGCACGACGCCAATGCTCCGCGCCCACCACGAAATGCGCGTTCGGGAACAGCAGTCGCGGCGGCTGGCCTTCTTCCCACGCCGCCAGCAGGCCGCCGGCATGGTCGAAGTGCAGATGCGACAGCACCACCACGTCGATGTCTTCATGCGACAGGCCGACCTCGGCCAGCGAATCCAGCAGCACATGCCGCGACTCGACCACGCCATAACGCTCGCGCAGCGCCGGCTCGAAGAACGCGCCGATGCCGGTCTCGAACAGCACGTTGCGCCCGTCCAGATCCTTCACCAGCAGGCAACGGCAGGCCAGCGGAATCCGGTTCTCCGCATCCGGCTCGATCCAGCGCGACCACAGCGCCTTCGGCGCATTGCCGAACATGGCGCCACCATCCAGTTGCTGCGAGTTGCCGAGTAGCGAGAACAGTTCCATGGCGTGGCCTATTGCACCTTGCCCAGCCCCGACGGCCGGCGCGGATCACTGGCGGCGTCGAGCTGGTTGGTCTTGCGATCCCAGGTCACCACGTTCATGAAACCCCACGATGCGCGCGGCTTCAGCGTGTAACCCATCTTCGTCAGCGTCTCGCTGGTGGCGGCGTCGAAGGTGCCCTCTTCCACATTCACCACGTCCGGCAGGTACTGGTGGTGGAAACGCTTGTGCGCGGCGATCTGCTGCGCGCTCTCGCCGTCGATGAAATGCAGGATGCCTTCCAGCACCTGGGTGATGATGGTCGAGCCGCCGGGCGAGCCGATCACCGCGGTGCGGTCGGCGCCGATCACGATGCTGGGCGTCATCGACGACAGCATGCGCTTGCCGCCCTTCGGGGCGTTCGCCGCGCTGCCGAGCAGGCCGTAGACGTTCGGCTCGTTCGGCACCAGCGCGAAGTCGTCCATCTCGTCGTTCAGCAGCACGCCGGTGCCGGCGGCGACAAAGCTGGAGCCCATCGTGTAGTTCACCGTCGAGGTCACCGCGGCCATGTTGCCGTCGGCGTCGATGATCGAGAAATGGGTGGTGTGCATGCCCGGCTCGGGCGCCTCGGCGCGCGGCAGCATCGACGACGGCGTGGCCTTGTCCGGCAAGATGCCTTGGCGCAGGCCGTCGGCGTAGTACGGCGACAGCAGCATGTCCAGCGGCATCTTCACGAAATCCGGATCGCCCAGGTAATCGTTGTGGTCGCGGAATGCGCGGCGCATCGCCTCGACGATGTAGTGCACGCGCGTGGCGGCATCCATCTTCGTCAGGTCGTAGCCGGACAGGATGTTGAGGATCTCGGCGATGGCCACGCCGCCGGACGACGGCGGCGGTGCGGTGACGATCTTGTAGCCGCGGTAGTCGATCGTGATCGGCGTGCGTTCCTTCGCCTGGTAGTTGGCGAGGTCGGCCAGCGTCCAGTTGCCGCCGGCCGCCTGCACTGCGGCTACGAGTTTCTGCGCGGTCTCGCCGTGATAGAAGCCGCCGTCGCCATGCGCGGCGATCAGTTCCAGCGTGCGCGCCTGGTCCGGGTCACGCCAGATCACGCCTTCCGCCAGCGGCTTGCCGTTCGGCAGGTACTTCGCAGCCGACGCCGGCCAGCGCTGCAGGTCCTTGTGTTCTTCGGCGATCGCATTGCGCAGGCGCGCATCCGGTTCGAAGCCGTCACGGGCGATGCGGATTGCCGGCGCCAGCGATTGTTGCAGCGACAGACGGCCGTAGCGCTTGGCGATCAGCACCAGACCGGCCGGCTGACCCGGGATGCCGGCCGACAGCGGCCCCTTCAGCGCGGTGTCGCGATTCGGGCTGCCGTCGGGGTTGAGGTAATCCTTCGGATTCACCGCCGCCGGCGCGGTCTCGCGCGCGTCGATGAAGATGTTGCGACCGTCCTTTGCCCGATGCAGCACGGCCATGAAGCCGCCGCCGATGCCGGAACTCTGCGGCTCCACCACCGACAACGTGGCCGCCACCGCCACCGCCGCGTCGAACGCATTGCCGCCCTTGGCCAGCACTTCGAGGCCGGCTTCGGTGGCATGGAAGTTCGCACTGGCGATGGCCGCATGGCCGGGACGCTGCTGCGTAGCGTGGGCCGCGGCGGCCGGTGCCGCCTTCGGCGCGCCGTCGGCGGCGAACGCGAGGCCGCCGCCCAGCAGCAGGCTCAGCGACAAGACACCCGACAACGGCCGCCGCCAGCTCATGGAAAACCTCATGCCGCGGACTCCTTCGCCATCAGATGGTGGTACTTGAGCTCAAGTTGTTCGCGGGATTCGACGTGGTCCGGGTCGCTGATGATGCATTCGACCGGGCATACCACCACGCACTGCGGTTCGTCATGATGACCGACGCACTCGGTGCACAACGCGGGGTCGATCACGTAAAACTCCTCGCCCAGCGAGATTGCCTTGTTCGGGCAAGCCGGTTCGCAGACGTCGCAATTGACGCAGGTGTCGAGGATTTTCAGGGACATGGCGGTCGATACTACATGCTGGGGTGCGACGCCCGGGAAGAGCGTACCGGTGCACCGGGGGCCTCGCAGCGACCAGGCATCCAGCGCCCTCGTGCATCGGGAGGGCGCTGGTGCAGATCCGCGCCGGCGCTGCCGGCGCGGCGATCACGCTTACATCGCGACGAAACGGACCATGGCGCCGGTCGGCTTCAGCACGTCGTCGACACGCTGCTGGTCGGCCTGGTCGCCGATGAACAGGATGATCACGTCCTTGAATGATCCGGGTTTGGCGTCCTTGAACGCCTCGGTCACCAAGTCGGCGGTCTTGGCCGAATCCGGACCGGCGAACACCAGCATGTTGCCCGGCAGCACGCCGCGCGCCACGGTGTCCTGCACGTTCGACAGCTGGCGGCCACGGCCGGCCACGGCTTCCTCGGAATCACCGGCCGGCACCAGGTACGGGTACGGACGGTCAGCCTTCATGCCCTGCATGTTGTTCTGCACGATCTGACCGAAATAGGCGTTCCACGCCTTGGTGTCGTTCGGATCGGTCGGCCTGGTCGCCTTCTGGCTGGTTTGCTGGTCGGCCTGCTGGCTGTCCTCGTGTTTGCCACAGGCGCTCAGGGCCAGGCTGGCAATCAGTGCGACGGCAGCAATGAGAGCGAACTTACGCATGGTTATCACCTTCCGTTTCGGGTTGCTTGTTGTGGCCGGTCCGGCCCTTCTGCCAGCGCTGCCGCATGGCCTGTTGTACCGCCGGATGCACGAAACCGGAAATATCCCCGCCGAGGCGACCGATCTCGCGCACCAGCGACGAGGAGATGAAACTGTATTGTTCCGCCGGCGTCAGGAACAGCGTCTCCGCCTGCGGGATCAGATGCCGGTTCATGCTGGCCAGCTGGAACTCGTACTCGAAATCCGACACCGCGCGCAGCCCGCGGATGATCACGCCGGCACCGATCTGCTCGACGAAGGTGGCCAGCAGGCAGTCGAAGCCGCGCACCTCCACGTTCGGCAGGTCGGCCAGCGCCAGCCGCGCCAGGGTGATCCGCTCGCCGATGCTGAAGCCGGGCCCCTTGCTGGAACTGTCGGCCACCGCCACCACCACCCGGTCGAACAGCGGTGCGGCCCGCGTCACCAGGTCGGTATGCCCGTTGGTGATCGGATCGAAGGTACCCGGATAGACGGCCAGGCGCGAATTGCCCAATGGTTTGCTCACAAGACGGAAGCGGTAGTGGTTGTGACCCTAGCTTAACGGAAGCGCGCGCCGATAGAGTGCAAAGCGCACTTCGCCGGCCTGCCCTTCGCGGTGCAGCTGCCAGTTCGGCGGCAGCGCCGGCGCGTTGCCGCGCGGCGATTCCACGTAGACCCACCCCCGCGCGGTGAGCCAGCCGCCCTGTTCCAGCTGCCGCGCCAGCGCCGACCACAGTTCCAACGCGAACGGCGGGTCGAGGAAGACCAGGTCGTACGGCTGCGCCGTGCCCTGCAGGAACAGGCCCGCGTCGAGCACCGCCACTTGGTCGGCATCGGCCTTGAGCCGTGCCAGGTTCACGCGCAGCGCCTGCGCCGCGCGCACGTCGCGCTCGACGAATTGCACGCCGGCCGCGCCACGCGACAGCGCCTCGATGCCGAGCGCGCCGGTGCCCGCGCACAGGTCCAGGCAACGTGCGCCGTCGATCACCGGCGCCAGCCAGTTGAACAGGGTCTCGCGCACCCGCTCGGAGGTGGGCCGCAGACCCGGCAGTTCCGGCACGTCGAGCCGCGAATTGCGCAGGCTGCCGCCGATGATGCGGATCCGTCCCGCCGCGGTCTTGCGCCTGCCATTCATGCCGCCGGGCCCTCAGCGGCCAGTACAGGTTGGAGTGTTAGCATGCCGGCCATTGTCTTTGAATCACGGCCGCAATGCTCAAATTCTGGAAGAAAAAGCCCGCCGACAAGGAGGCGGAGCAAGCCGCCGCCAAAGCGCCGGCCGACGCTGTCGCACCGGAAAGCGGCGACCCGATGCTGCACGAAGCACTGGCGGAAATTCCCGCGCCCGCCGAAACCCAGTCCGAAACCGAGCGCTTCGTGGCGCCGGTCAGCGAACCCATCGCCGAAGAACCGGCGCCGACCAGGCGCGGCTGGCGCGAACGGTTGTCCGGCAATGTATTCGCGCGCAGCCTCGGCTCGCTGTTCGTGCGCAATCCCAAGCTCGACGACGACCTGCTCGACGAATTGGAAACCACCTTGATCACCGCCGACGTCGGCGTCGAGGCCAGCACCGAGCTGGTCGAGAACCTGCGCAAGCGCATGCACAAGCGCGAGTTCGCCGACGCACCCGCCCTGTTGGCCGCATTGCGCCAGGCGCTGGTCGCCCTGCTCAAACCGGTCGAGCAGCCGCTGGACGTGCGCGGCAAGCAGCCGTTCGTGGTCCTGGTAGTCGGCATCAACGGCGCCGGCAAGACCACTACCATCGGCAAGCTGGCACGCCGGTGGCGGGATGAGAAACGCGCGGTGATGCTGGCAGCCGGCGACACCTTCCGCGCCGCCGCGGTCGAGCAGCTGAAAACCTGGGGCGAGCGCAACCAGGTACCGGTGATCTCGCAAGGGCAGGATGCCGACTCCGCCAGCGTGATCTTCGACGCGCTGCAGGCGGCACGCTCGCGCGGCATCGACGTGCTGATTGCCGATACCGCCGGCCGCCTGCACACCCAGGGCGGCCTGATGGACGAACTGGGCAAGATCGCCCGCGTGCTGAAGAAGCTCGATGCCGACGCGCCGCACGAGGTGCTGATGGTGATCGACGGCACCACCGGCCAGAACGCGATCAGCCAGGTGCGCCAGTTCCGCCAGATCGTCGGCGTCACCGGCCTGGTCGTGACCAAGCTCGACGGCACCGCCAAGGGCGGCGTGGTGTTTGCGCTGGCGCGCGAGTTCGGCCTGCCAATCCGTTTCGTGGGCCTGGGCGAAGCCGCCACCGACCTGCGCACTTTCGAGGCCGAGGCCTTCGTCGACGGCCTGCTGCCGGCCAGCCTCGGCGGCGAGACGCAGGGCCATGACTGAACCGTGCAGGCGAGGTTGAACGAATGTCGCGCCGACTGCGGCTGATCCTGCTGGTACTTGGTGGCTTCGCACTGGCGGTGTTGCTCGCTGCGGTGGTCGCCGTCTACCTGCTGCTGCAGCCGGAGCGCTTCACCCGCATGTTGCAGACCCAGGCGCGCGCCGCCGGGCTCGAACTGAACCTGGCCAGCCCGGCCAGCCCGACCCTGTTCCCGCGGCCGGCGCTGGATCTGGATGGCATCACGCTCAATGCCGAAGGCGCCGGCGCGCCGATTCTGCTGGCCGCGCACGGCCAGTTGGTACTGCCATGGCATACCGTGCTCGGCGGCCCCACGGTGATCTCGCAACTGCAGATCGAATCGCCCCGGGTCGACCTCGACGCGCTGCAGGAGTGGCTCGCCGCCCTGCCCGCGCAACCCGAGGGCACGCCGCCGAACATCCCGCGCATCGACACCGGCGTCAGCATCAGCCGCGGCAGCGTGGTGCGCGGTAACGAGGTGCTGCTCGGCAACGTCTCGCTCGAAGCCGGCAGCCTGATTTCCGGCCAGCCATTTCCGCTCGGCCTGTCCGCCGTCACCGCCGCGGGCACGCCGCTGCAACTGCGGCTGTCCGCCACTCCGCGCATCGAAGGCAACGCGCTGCAGTTGAACAACATCACCCTGCACCTGTCGCAGGGCAGCGCGATGACGCTCGCGCTCACCGGCAACGCGCACTGGCACGGCGCCGCCGACGCCGCCGCCAGCCTTGCCGGCAAGCTCGACCAGGCCAACGCCGGCCAATACGACATCTCGCTGCTGCTGACCCCCGCCGACCAGAGCAACCCGCTGCTGCTCGCGCTGAAACTCGACGGCCCCGCCAACCACGCCGATCTGCGCCTGCCGCCACTGGCGCTGGCCCACTGGTGGAGCCAGCTGGGCGATCCGCAAGGGCCGCAACTGAGCGTGCCGCCGGGCAGCGGCCACGCGGAAATCGCCCAGCTCGAAGCCGGTGGCATCAGCATCGAAGGCCTCACCATCCGTGCCGGCGACGCCGTACCCGCGCCAGCCGGAACTGCGGCCGCACCGGCGAAACCCGCCGGCAAGAAGCAGCCATGACCGCGTCCCTGGCCACCCGCCTGCTGCGCTGGTTCGACCGGCACGGCCGCAAGGATCTGCCCTGGCAACACGCGCTCGATGACGGCCGGCGCGACGCCTATCGCGTCTGGCTGTCCGAAGTGATGCTGCAGCAGACCCAGGTCGCCACCGTGGTCGGCTACTTCGAGCGCTTCGTCAACGCGCTGCCCTCCTTGCGCGACCTTGCCGCCGCCGACGAGGACACCGTGCTGGCGCTGTGGTCGGGGCTCGGCTACTACCGCCGCGCGCGCTTCCTGCATCGCGCCGCGCAGCTCTGCGCCGAACAGCACGGCGGCGAACTGCCGCGCGACTTCGCCGCGTTGAGCGCGTTGCCCGGCATCGGCCGCTCCACCGCCGGTGCGATCCTGGCGCAGGCACACGGCCTGCGCTTTGCCATCCTCGACGGCAACGTCAAGCGCGTGCTGACCCGCTACCACGGCATCCACGGCCACCCCGGCGAAAGCGCGGTGGAGAAGCAACTGTGGCAGCACGCCGAGGCGCACACGCCGACCAGCCGCGTCGCCGACTACACCCAGGCGATCATGGATCTCGGGGCGACGCTATGCACACGTTCGCGCCCGCGCTGCGAGGACTGCCCACTGGCCGCCGACTGCGTCGCCTATCGTGACGATCTCACCACGCAACTGCCCAGCCGCAAGCCGCCCAAATCCATTCCCACCCGCGCCACCGTGATGCTGATCCTGCGCGACCGCCACGGTCGCGTGCTGCTGGAGCGGCGCGGTCCGCAAGGCGTGTGGTCCGGCCTGTGGAGCCTGCCCGAAGCAAGCGACCCGGATGGCGCCTGGCGCATCGCACAGCAGCACGCGCAGATCGACGACGCGCAGGCACTCGCCCCGTTCACCCACGTGTTCAGTCATTACCGGCTCGACATCGAGCCGCTGCTGTTCGACCGCGCGACAGCGCAGCGCGGCATCGCCGATAATCCGCAGTTGCGCTGGTGCAGCGCCGGCGAACTCGGCGCACTCGGCCTGCCCGCACCGGTGCGCAGCCTCCTGCTGCAGATCAACGACAACGCCTGAGCAGATCCGCAAGCTGTACCCATCATCGTGACAGCCCCACCAGGATTCGAACCATGAGTCGTACCATCCACTGCACCAAGCTCGGCATCGACGCCGAAGGCCTCGACTTCGCCCCCTGGCCCGGCCCGCTCGGCCAGCGCATCTACGCCGAGATCTCCAAGCCCGCCTGGCAGCAGTGGCTGGCCCACCAGACCACGCTGATCAACGAATACCGGCTCAACCCGCTCGACCCGAAGTCACGCAAATACCTCGGCGAACAGATGGAGAAATTCCTGTTCGGTGGCGACTTCGACCAGGCCACCGGCTTCACCCCGCCGCCCTCCGAGTCTTGACGAAACGCCGCGCATTCGGTCTAATGCGCGGCTCCACGCATCATCGACAGACCTCGCGGTCGTCCCTGATTGCCAGGTTCCCGGCCGGGTAGCTCAGTTGGTAGAGCAGGGGATTGAAAATCCCCGTGTCGGCGGTTCGATTCCGTCCCCGGCCACCATTTACAGCCACGAAAAAGCCCACTTTCTCAAGTGGGCTTTTTCGTGGGTTGCACCGAATCTGCACGTATTTCATCCCGCGCAGCAAGAACAAGTATGGCCACGGGCCATCTTCGACAGATCTGGTTGTCCAGGACGGCCCAAAAAACAATCCCCTTTACGGGGATTGTTTTTTGGGAAAATCGAAAGCCTCCAAGAGCCCTCAGTTGTAACGCCGGCGCAAACCCAGGAACAGTCCGGCAAACAACAGACCGAGGCCGAACATGCCCAGCTTGCCAGGCTCCGGCACCGTCACGTTAGTGCAGGGCCCGCTGCCATCGGCACCGGTTCCATCTCCCGACACAATCCAGCCGCTGCAGCTACCGGCAATGTTCTGGACGTGTGCCACCGATGACCAGTTGCTGTCGTTCTCCACAAACGGATTACCCGTCAGCGGGCTCAAGAACGTCAGATCATAGGTTGCTGTATCGCCGGCCATGAATCGGCCACTGGGCGACCAGCCGAAGGCAAGGTTGAACGTACCCGGCACCGGACCCGTATTGAAACCGCTCGCGCTGTATAACGCGCCGTTGCCCGCGCAAGTACCTGCGGTGCATATGATCCCAGAGGGAGAGAGCGCCTGATTGAGATAGAAGGCCCAGCCGACGGTGGATTTTATACTGCTCAACCCCTGTTCAAAATCCGGCCCGGTCATAAGGGAGGACAGCAACAGCGTTCCCGTATTCGAACCCACGGAGGAGGTGAATTGAGCTCTGAGCCAAGGCGCACTGCCATCCGGCGTACTGCCAGCAAAAACGATGTTTAGATCGATGGTGGTCGAGATGGGGGTCGCGGCGACCTGCAAGGGCAGCAGGGTTAGTGCGGCCAGGGTAATACTCGTCAGAATCAGGATTCTTTTCACGGTGTTTGACCTCCGTTGAGACTTGTCACCATCCGGCACCAAGCAGCCAGGGCCTTTCAAACTCCTGGCGTCCCTCGTTGCCAGCAAGCACATTTTGCAAGCAGTTCCGATGCACATTTCGAGCCAAATTTACAAGTTACTGATTTAATTATATTTGTTCCTGTCTCCGATCAATAATATGCTGCAATTTTGTAAAATCTTCCGACATTGAAGTTCGGACCTGACCAGGACCCAGATTGTTTTCACGTTGCCCCGGGGCTGACGGACGAACCGTTTCACGGGTTGATTTGCGTCGTCGCCAAAGATCGCGTCCGGACGGGTGGGCCAAGGGCGTGGCCCCGTTGCATGGCAGCAAGGTGTCGATATCACGGATCAAGGGTGGTCGGCAGGCGGGGCGTCACCCCTGCTCCGGCTTGCTGCGGATGCGCCGTGCGCCCAGCGGCGGGGCGGCCACAGTAGTCATGCGCACCATTACCCACTTCCTGAATCCCGCTTTGGCAGCGCAGGACCAACGAAACCTCCAACGGGCGATATGGCAGTCCTACCCAAGAAAGGCGATCTGAGCGTTTACGCTGACGCCGCGATCCAGACGATTGAGAACAAGCTTATTCGACGACCGCGAAAACGATCGGGCTACCGGATGCACTTCATAGTTGAATCCGCCGCGTACCCTGCGGTTGGTTGAGCTCTTCAAGCAAGCCCATTCCAAACCGGTACGCCACCTTCCTCAACTCACCCGTACACCAACGCGCCGGAAGGACGTTTGGCCTGATAGGGTCTGTCGGAAAAGCCTAGGCTGAGCAGGCGAGACCGCGGCCGGCCAGGCCGCCGGGGCCGGCTATCCGGCACGGATCAATGCCATAGCGGGCTTTCAAAAAGTCCGCTATCAGGGAGCCGCGCAGTTGCTCGGGCTCAAACGTGAAGCGATGCGAGAACTTACTGCCGGGTAGTGGGTTGTCGCGCGCCTCAGCGAGCCCTCGTGGCAATTCGTCTTTCGCCAGTCCCTCGAGCAGACGAAGGCGCAAGGGCACCACCGGATTGTTTCGCACCATCGGGTAGCTTGCCGGCGGCGCGAATTGCTCGAAGCCGTAGCAACGTACGTAGAACTGGGCATGCCGCGGATGCACACCGATAACGATATCGGTCAAACCGGTGTGCAGTCCGTAGTGTATGGCCCAGCGCATCATGCCGAACAGGGCCCTGATGCCACGTGACGCACCCCGGCGACGATCTGCCAGCATCCCCACCTCAAGCAGGCGGCGCCCCTTTCGTCGCAGTTCGTCCAGATATCCCGCATATACGCTATCCAGCGCGAGCCCCATGGGATTGTCGCGGAATAGTGTCATCGTATAACCGACTTCCGGTCCTTCCGGTCCCCATATCACGCATGCATGCTGCCCCACGGCAGAGGGAACGGCATGCATGCCAAACGGGTTTTCCTCAATCAGCCCTATTTCGGAGTAGCGCTCGTATACCAACCGCCAAGCCGATTCCACCTGTTCAAGGCTGGTCGCGCAGAAACAAGGCGGTTCGCTGTCGCGTACCGCCGAACGACTGAGACGCGCCGCCGCAATGTCGATGACTGTCTCGGGTACTTCTACCGATCTCATTAAATTCATGCTTCAACCGCCGATCTAGGACATGTTGCTTCAAGGCATGCTGTCCTCCTGACCACATGGGGTTGGCCCCGACTTTGCCACGTCAGACAAAAGGGGGTCTGTCGGTGCTGCAATGTGATGTTTCATCACCACGCGACGTGCAACACAACGTAGCGCGCGCGTTCCGGCGTGAGTCTACAACGCTGCACGCAGTGATTGTGTGAGCGGCGTCGCCATACGCATGAAGCGTTCAGAAACGCTGTGATCGTGTCCCGTTTCGAGTCGCACGCCGCATCGATACGCTATGCCGCGCGCAGCGCGCTCATGGCGGGCAGCAGACAGCCGCCAGCAGGCCTCGCACCCTGACTTCCGGTTCTTGAAAGGACGTGTTTCGGTGCAGGCCTTTATCCCCGCGTATAGTGCCGCATGGGCGAGCTGATTGCCGGGCACACAGGCAAGCGTAACCGGCTGGAATCGGCTCCAATCCAGAGGCGGACGCGGACCGTGGATCGGCATACGAAAGCAGGCATTCTGTGCGCAGGCATCGCTGCGCCCTCGGCGGATAATTCGCAGCCGTGGCGGTTTGCATGGAGCGGCGACGACCTGGACCTTCGAATCGATGCGGGCCGTAGCGGCGGCGTATCCGATACCCGATATGTCCTCAGCGACCTGGCCGCTGGTGCGTGCCTGGAAAACATGATCATCCACGCCCGGTCGCTCGGTTATGTGGCGGACCTGCAAACATTCCCGCGCCACGAAGACGAACTGTGGGTCGCCCGCATCCGTTGGCGCCGCGATCCCGAGTGCGATCAGGTCGAGCCGCTGGCTGGTGCCATCGAGCAGCGCCACACCGACCGCAGCTTCCCCTGGAGGGGCCCGATCACCACCGCTACGCAGGCACGCCTGGATGCCCAAGCCCGGGAGATTCCCGGGCAGCGGCTTTATTGGCCACAGGCACCGCGTGAGAGAAAAGCCGCACTAGGCGTCATCAGGCAGGCCGAGACGCTGCGTTTCAGGAGCCCCACTCTGCACGCGGAACTGTTTTCGAGTATCCGCTTTGCCACTGGCTGGCACACCGCCTGCGAGGAAGGCTTGGCTCCGGCGACGCTCGCCGTGGAGCCACCGTTGCGCCCGGTGTTTCAGGCGATGCGTCGTCCTGCGGTAATGACCATGCTTAATCGACTGGGCGCGGCTTCGGTTCTGGGGTGGCGCTCCGCCTGGTTGCCAATTCGACTGTCGCCAGGACTCTGTCTGCTCGTCATTCCGTCCACGGCGCGATCCGATGTACTCGCCGGTGGCCGCGCGTTGCAGCGCGTGTGGCTTGAGGCCACCCTCAACGGGCTGTCGGTCCAGCCGTATGCGGCGGCGGGAGTTCTCAGCCTGGGGTTCGTACCCGTCGAGCCGGCCTTTCAGCAGCCGCTCTCGCGTCTGGGCTCGGCCATGCACGACCTGTGTGCGCCGGGGTATGGGCTGGTGTTTTTGCGGTTTGGCTATGCGCGGTCCGCACTGCGCGCTCGCAGTGGGCGACGAGCGCCCGCAAGTTTCGGCGCTTCCCCATAATAAGGCCACGCGATACGCGTTTGTGCGCGATCGCCTTCAGGCACTGCATGACCTTAGCTCTGCGCCCATCCGCTGCGGCCTGCCGCAGGCACCCGGCAATGGAGCATCGAAACAGAAGCACGTCGGCCGCCCCTTCCTTCGCCCTGGCGGTTTCAGGCCGCGAGGGCGAAAGGCATGTGATTTCCACCCTGTGTCGAAATCCTTTACAAACGCGGATTGCGGTCGATTCCTTTGGACAAACCGCATATGAAACAAATCGTTACATCCATGCTCGGGGTTGTGCGAACACTCGGTGGAATAGCCGAGCAACTGGTTCCGCTGTCGGCGGCCAAGGGCCGGCTTCTTGATGAAAAACGTTTTAATTCAACAAGTTAAATCAATGATGAGGGAGCGGACGCCGGCGGCACGTGGCGGAAAGATCCGGTTGAAACACAGCGGCCTTGCGCATGGCCGGCGCGGCGTGGCGCCGGAATGTCTTACAAATACTGAGTGAATCCGATTGCCTTGCATGAAAAATAACATATAAAACAGCATGTTATATGCATGGCATGTCTGTTGCTTTTGAGAAACCTGCAGGGCAACGTCAATCGGGCGCCACTGCCGTTGCGATTGTCTGGGTTGGTTCTCGATGGAGGAAAAAATCATGTTGAAGAAGAAAAGCATCGGAGTCGCACTCGCATGCGCACTGGCGCTGGGTGCGTGGAGTGGATCGGCGCTGTCGACGCCCGTGAATGTGAACGGCGTCCACTGGGATACTAGCGACCCGTTCTACCTGACCATCGATTCGTTCAATCTCCGCGAAACGCAGGTTTCGAATGTCAATGACGTGCTGATCGGCTACGGGCAGATCGGCTCGATCGACGGCAACAACAGCTTCTGCTCGAGCTGCGACCTCACGTTCACGTTCACCTACAAGGTGCAGAGCATCAACGGCAACGAAGTAGTATTCAATACTGGAAGCTTCCAGTTCTACACTCAGGCTGCAGGCAGCTTCAACGCTACCAATCCAGCCTCGGTGAATACTAGTACGCCGTGGGTCACCCTGGCCGGCCATACGAGCAAGAGCGCCACCTTTACGGATGACATAGGGCAGCTTTTTGCAAGCATCCAAGGCACCGTCGCCGATCCAACGAACGGCTCCAATGGCTTCGGTCTGGTGGATGCAACCGCGGGCCCGGCGTGGACTTTTCTCGACTTCAACAACGTCAACGACGGACTGGGCGGTTTTGCGGACCTCAACCTGAATTCGTCGTTCCTGACCAAACCGGCCAGGGGGTGTACGTCGATTTCGCCCAACCCGGCGAATGTCTGCCACTACCCGATCACCGGTACCGGTGAATTGACCGCCACGGTCCCCGAGCCGGGCACGCTCGGTATGCTGGGCCTTGGCTTGGGTGCGCTGGGCCTCGCGATCTGGCGGCGCCGCAAAGAGATTGACGAGCGCGCCTAAGCAGTCAGTTGGCGTGGTTTGATGAACAGTGGCGCCGCTTCCCGAAGCGGCGCCACTTTTATGCACCGTTTTCGTTGAGTCGCTCGGCCTCAGGTGCGATGGTGACATGTACAGGTATGCAACCGGGTGCCACGGTGCTGACACGCCAAGTGCTGACGCGATAAGCCGAAGGTGGGCGTCTCATGATGACTGAAGCACAGGTCCAGACTGGGCCGTTCGACTACGCCACGGCATTCAGCCGGACGATCGGCTGGATCACCAAGGCCGAGCAGGCGAAGCTTCGTTCCAGGCGCGTGGCGATCGCTGGGCTCGGCGGTGTTGGCGGCAGCCATCTGCTGACCTTGACCCGACTCGGCATCCAGTCGTTCAACCTCGCGGATCTCGACCGATTCGGCACGGAAAATTTCAACCGCCAGGCTGGGGCGTTCCTGTCGACCGTGGGTCAGCCCAAGGTTGACGTGGTATCCCGGATGGCGCGGGACATTAATCCGGATCTGGACATCAACAAGTTCCCCGGCGGCGTCACCGTCGACAACATGGAGCAGTTCCTGTCGGGGGTGGATCTGTACGTCGACGGACTGGATTTTTTTGTGCTCGATATCCGCGCCAAGCTGTTTGCCATGTGTGCCGGGCACGGCATCCCGGCGATCACTGCGGCGCCATTGGGCATGGGCGCCGCGGTGCTGGCGTTCTTGCCAGGTCAGATGACATTTGAAGAGTATTTCCGGTTGGAAGGGAGAACGACCGACGAGCAGTTGCTGCGCTTCATGGTGGGGTTGGCACCTGCGGTACTGCATCAAGGCTATCTGGTCGACCCGTCTGCGGTGGACTTGGTCAACCATCGGGGACCATCGACGCCCATGGCATGTGAAATCTGCGCAGGGATAGCCGGTACCCAGGCATTGAAGATCCTGCTTGGCAGGGGCAAGGTGCTCGCGGCACCTCATGGCCTGCACTTCGATGCCTACCGCAACAAGCTCGCACGCACGTGGCGACCGGGGGGCAACGACAACCCGCTACAACGACTGCTTCTGGCCGTGGCGCGCCGCCGCTTCATGCGCCACTAAGCTGTATGCACAGACAAGGGGGGCGAAGAAGAGAACCTGGTGGAGGGTGCCTCTACCGGCCGACGGATCCGGGGTTGCAGCGGTAGCTCCTCATGCCCGACTCGTGTGCTTCGCCGCACCCGTAACGCTTGCCAGCTTCAAGATATTGCCGGCCTCCTCGGAGTGTCCGGACCCGATAACCCGTCGCTCCTGAACAAAGCGCCGAGTAATGCACCCATGTGCGTGACAGAGTCGGGTCCGGAACCCGCGGCGCCTGGCATGTCGGTTTGATTGAAGTGACTCGCCAATTGGCGGATCACATTTTGGGGTTCTCCGCACAGACCGACGAAAGGGGATCACCACTATTGACTCGTCCTACCAGCCTGCGAAGTTGCGATGGATTGAGGGCCGAAAGCACGCAAATACCAAAAACAAGCCGGTTTTTCCCTATGCGCCAGCAGCGACATGAATGTCGGGTTCTCGTACCGTGAAGGCGGCAAAATCCCGTAATGACAGCGCTAAACTCTCGCGGGGCCACGCCGGAATGCACGTAACGTCTTGCTACACTCAGCCCACCTTGGGAACCGAGGGGTGTCTCGTCATGCAGCGGCTCAGGATTGATTTGATCGCGGCCGCGCGGCCCAACTTCATGAAGGTCGCGCCGCTGTTCCATGAGTTGCATGAGCAGCCATGGTGCCGCTCGCGGGTGGTGCACACCGGCCAGCATTACGACCAGAACATGTCGGAGGCTTTTTTTCGTGACCTGAAGTTGCCGCCGCCAGATCTGCACCTGGGCGTGGGCAGCGGCAGTCACGCGAAACAAACCGCCAATGTGATGCTCGCCTACGAAGAGGCCTGCACTGCGGATCCACCGGACCTGGTCGTGGTGGTCGGGGATGTCAATTCAACGGTGGCCTGCGCGCTGGTCGGCGCGAAGCTGAACATCCCGGTCGCGCACCTGGAGGCCGGGTTGCGCAGCGGCGACCGCCGGATGCCCGAGGAAATCAACCGGCTGGTGACCGACACGCTGGCGGACATCCTGTGGACGCCATCGCCGGACGCGGACGAGAACCTTGCCGCCGAAGGCGTGCCGCCGGAAAAGATCACCCGCGTCGGCAACATCATGATCGATTCCTACGAACTCATGCGCGAGCGCATCGATGCCGGTGGCGAACGGCGCCGACTCGGGCTGGAGAATCGCCCATACGCGGTGGTGACCCTGCACCGTCCCTCCAACGTGGACGCACCCGCGCCGCTCACGGCGCTGGTCAATCAACTGACCCGCATGGCGGTCAGATTGCCGCTGGTGTTTCCGGTGCACCCACGCACCCGCAAAAACCTGGAAGCCTTCGGCCTGTGGGCGAGACTGGCCGACGCCCCCAATCTGCAAGTGATCGAGCCGCTCGGTTACGTGGACTTCATGAACCTGGTGTGCGGTGCGCACCTGACCATCACGGATTCGGGTGGTATCCAGGAAGAAACCACCTATCTCGGCATACCCTGCCTGACATTGCGCACCACGACCGAGCGGCCAATCACGATCACGGAAGGCACCAACCGTTTGGTGACTGCCACCGAGCTGGTGCCAGCGGTGGACGAGATTCTCGCCGGTCGCTGGCCGCATGGTCGCAAGCCCCAACTTTGGGACGGACATACCGCGGCACGCGTTGCGGCCGACATTCGCCGTCGCCTGCTGAGCGTACCGCCACGCGTTGCCGAAGCGACGGCGGTTCCCGCACCGCCAACCAGCGTACGCTGGGCAATGCCTGAACCCGGGAGCGGGCAGATGCCCGGTTGAGCGCAGACAACCGCGTTGCACGTCAGGAATCGTCCAGATATGCACGTCATCATCATCGCCAGTTACTTGACCGCCGCCGCGGCGTTCCTCGCCGGTACGGCGCTGCTTGGCGTCAGTTGGCGCGGTCAACGCACCGGTGCCCTGCTGATCCTGGCCACGATGGTCTCGGTCCTGTGGGGCGTGTTTCTGGCTTACGCCGAGTGGCAGCGTACGGTGGCGGTCAACTGGATACTGCTGGCCGAGGTTCTGCGCTACGGCGCCTGGATCGTTTTCGTGAGCGCCCTGTTCAGCGCGTGGCCGATGTCCGGCCTGCTCCGCGGTTTGCACCTCGTTGCGCACGCACTCTGGGTCGCGCTCGCACTCTACTGCCTGGGGCCGGTGACGGGTTTCCCGCAACCGACCTGGTTGCCGTTCAGCACCAACGTGCCGCTGGTCGGCACGCTGCTGCTCGCCCTCACTGGTGTGGTGTTTCTCGAACAGATCTACCGCAACGTGCAACGGGAACAACGCTGGGCGCTCAAGTTTCTGGTGATCGCGCTCGGCCTGCTGTTCGCCTACGACATCTTCCTGTATTCCTACGCGGTGCTCTACCGGCAGTTCAACGCCAGCGCGTGGGCGGCGCGCGGCTTCATCGATGCCTTGCTGGTGCCGCTGTTGCTGGTGGCGGCGGCGCGCAACCCGCAGTGGTCGCTGGATGTGGGTGTGTCGCGACGCGCGGTGTTCTATTCCACGAGCCTGCTGGTGGTCGCGCTTTATATCATCGCCACGGCGATCGGCGGTTATTACGTGCGCCTGTATGGCGGCGACTGGGGCCGGGTGGCGGAAATCACGCTCGTCTGCTTCGCGCTGCTGCTGGTGCTGCTGATCGCATTCTCCGGTCAGGCGCGCTCGCGTCTGCGGGTGTTCCTGCACAAGAACTTCTTCAGTTTCCGCCACGACTATCGCGAGGAATGGCTGCGGCTGACCGCTACGCTGTCTGCCAGCGATATGGAGTTGTCGCAGCGCGCGGTGCGCGCGATCGCGCAGATCATGGACAGCCCGGCCGGCGCGCTGTTCATGCGCGGCGACGCCGACGAATTCGTGCCGGAAGCGCGCTGGAACATGCCGACGCCAGCCGGCCTGAGGCTTCCGGCCGGCGTGCCGGCGTTCGGGCTCATGCGCACGCGCCGGTGGATTTATGACTTGAGCGAACCGCCGCCGCTGGGCGACGAACAACTGCGGGCGCCGGCCGAATTGACTGACCTGCCGCGCGCCTGGCTGCTGGTGCCACTGGTGCTGGAAGACCGGCTCGTCGGCTTCGTGGTACTGGCGCAAGCGCGCGCGCGCCGCGCGTTCGACTGGGAGGACATTGATTTGCTCCGGGCAGCCGGTAGTCAGGTGGCCGGCATCATGGCGCAGGCGGCCGATGCCCGGCGCCTTGCCGAGGCGCGCCAGTTTGAAGGCTTCAACCGGCTCACCGCGTTCCTGATGCACGACCTCAAGAACCTCGCAGCCCAGCAATCGTTGCTGCTGCAGAACGCCGAACGCCACAAGCACAATCCGGCGTTCGTGGACGACATGCTCGCGACCGTGGCAAATTCAGTGCAGCGCATCTCGCGTCTGCTCGAGCAATTGCGCGGCGATGTGGCACCGGCCAAACACGGTCGCGTGTCGCTGGCGGCGGTGCTCGACAAGGCGCTCGACGAGTGCCGCGCGCAGTCGCCGCGACCGGAGTACCTGCCGGTTACGGACGACCTGTGGGTGCAGACAGATACCGAACAGCTGGCCACGGTGCTCGGGCACGTGATCCGCAACGCCCAGGATGCAGCGCAGGCCCACGGTCATGTCATGCTGAGAGTCAAGCGCGAATCCGGACACGCCACCATTGAAATCGAGGACGATGGAGCAGGCATGGATGAGGATTTCATCCGCAATCGGCTGTTCAAGCCATTTTTCACCACCAAGGCCAGCAAGGGCATGGGCATCGGCGCCTATCAGGCTCGCGCGTACGTGCGTTCGTTGGGCGGAACGATGCGTGTGAACAGCACCCCGGGCCAAGGCAGCGTATTCACGATTCAATTGCCGCTGGTCGAGCCCGCCGGGGCTGCCATGGTGGCTGACAAGCCGCGGACCGCGCCATGAGTCAGAAGCAACGCTGCCTGTTGATCGTCGAGGACGATGTCGGCCTGCAGCGCCAGCTGCGCTGGAGCTTCGAGGATTACGACGTGGTCATGGCCGGTGATCGGCCGACCGCGCTCGCCCTGCTGCGCCGCCATGAGCCGGCGGTGGTGCTGCAGGATCTGGGCTTGCCCCCGGACGCCACCGGCACCGCCGAAGGCTTCGCCACGATCGCGGATATCCTGCAGGACGCACCGCACACCAAGATCGTCGTGGTCACCGGCAATGGCGACCGTGACAACGCGGTCAAGTCCATCGGTTACGGCGCCTACGATTTCTGCTCCAAGCCTCTGGAGTTGGAAGTCCTGCGCCTGATCGTGGATCGCGCATTCCGGGTGCATGAACTGGAGGCCGAGAACCGCAAGCTCAGAAGCCAGTCGACCACGGTGCTCGAAGGCATCATTGGCAGCAGTGAAGCCATGCTCGATGCCTACCGGCTGATAGAGAAGGTCAGCCCTTCCAACGCCACCGTCCTGCTGCTCGGCGAGACCGGCACCGGCAAGGAGGTGTTCGCGCGTGCGGTGCACCGCCTGAGCACGCGGTGCGACGGGCCATTCGTGGCAATCAACTGCGCTGCCATTCCTGAAACCCTGCTGGAAGCCGAGCTGTTTGGCCACGAAAAAGGCGCCTACACCGGTGCGCACAAGCAGACCAAGGGCAAGATCGAACTGGCGGTCAACGGCACCCTGCTGCTTGACGAGATTGGCGACATGCCGTTTGCGCTACAGGCCAAGCTGCTGCGGTTTTTAGAGGAGCGGGTGGTCGAGCGCATCGGTGGACGCGAACTGATTCCGGTGGATGTGCGCATCATCTGCGCGACGCATCAGGACCTGCCGGCGCTGATCAGTGCAGGGCGCTTCCGCGAGGACTTGTTTTACCGCGTCAGCGAAGTGACCATCCGGCTTCCGCCGCTGCGTGAACGTGCCGGTGACATAGTGCCCCTGGCACGGCATTTTCTCGAGCGGGCGGCCAGCCGCCACGGCCGTGCAGTCCATGGTTTTACTGCCAAGGCGCTCAAGGCCATCGAGGCGTGTCCGTGGCGCGGCAATGTGCGCGAGTTGGAGAACGCCGTCAACAGCGCAGTCATCATGGCGGACGGGAAGCAGATCGAGCTGGAGGAGTTGCACCTTGGTGCGGCCGGCAATGATATTCTGGACTTGCGCAAAGTACGAAACGACGCTGAAAAACGCGCGATCCAGCGGGCCCTGACCCAAGCCGGTGGCAATCTCTCGAATGTCGCGGGCTTGCTCGGGATCAGCCGTCCGACGCTCTATGATCTTCTGGACAAGCATGGCTTGAAAAAGCCTACCGATACAGATTGACCCCGCGCGTGGCGCGTGGCGAACTGAGGGTAAAGACATGCGCTTGATCAAGTTGAACACGCGAATCGTTCATTACGGCTTGGCGTTGTTATGCGCCACCTTATTGCTGAGCGGCTGCGGCCTCACCAGTAGACATGGCAGCGTCGATGCCGGCATCAAATACCAGGCCAACGGAGAGTATCGCGCGGCCTACATCGAGGCCAAGAAGGTCCTGCAGCGCGACAGCAAGAACGGCGAGGCCTGGCTGCTGCTCGGGCAAGCCTCGCTGATGCTCGGCAATCCAAAGGACGCCCTGAGCGAACTGCAAAGCGCCGAGGCGAACGGGGTGCCGATAGAACGTTGGGCGGTACCCATGGGACGGGCGCTGCTGGCGACACAACAATACGACAAGTTGCTTGCAACCCTGACTCCCGACAAGCCCTACGAGTCCAAGGTCAAGGCACGTGTAGCTGTGCTGCGGGGTGACGCCTATCGCGGGCTCAAGCAGTTCGATCAGGCTCGGCAAGCGTACACGGCCGTGTTGCCAGCGGACCCGAAGAACCCGGGCGCGCTGGTGGGACTGGCCCAGCTGGCGGCCACCGCCAACGATCCGGATTCCGCCCGCAACTATGTGCAACAGGCATTGGCCGCCGCACCGGACAATCCGCAGGCCTGGGTCGCGAAGGGTGATCTGGCGTTCGACAGCGCCGATTTCGCCGGCGCCGAAGCGGATTACCAGAAGGTGATGGGCTTCAAGAACCCTGACTGGTTGCCGCAAGAGCGCTTCTATGCGTTGACCCGGCTGGCCAACGCGCAGGCGCAGCAAAACCAGTTCGACAAGGCGCTGGCCACCATCCAGACGCTGGAAAAAATGTCGCCGCAGCATCCGTATCTGCACTATCTGCACGCCATGGTGCTGTACAAGCAGGGACATCTGGACGCTGCAATTTCCGAGCTTCAGCAGGTGCTCCAGGTGTCACCGGATAACGCCCGGGCGCAACTGCTCATGGGCGCAGTCAACTACGCACAAGGCAACTACAGCCAAGCGGAAATGTACCTCAGCAATGCCATGGGCATGGATCAGAAAAATGTCGATGTCCGCAAGTTGCTGGCGCTCACGCTCTACCGCGAAGGGCGCTCGCGCCAGGCGCTGGATACACTTCGACCGGCTACGCCGGGCACACCGTCCGACACCGAGCTGCTGGCGCTGTTGCAGAGAGCCGCCACCGCGGGTGCCGGTTCACCAGGGGCGGTAGCCACCGCAACCAGTGCAGGCAATCCAATCGACACCCAGTTTGCACGCGCCGGCAACGCGCTTGCCGGCGGAAATGAAGCGGAAGCGCTCCGCCTGCTGGGGGAGATTCCCGCGGGCAATGCCTCCACCGAGGCGCGCCGCAACAGCCTGCTGGTCATGACCTATGTGGGCGAGCAGCGCCCGGCCGAGGCAGTCAAGGTCGCCGCCGCATATGCGTCCAGCAACCCGCGCAACAGCGCCGCGCACCTGCTGTACGGGACCGCGCTGGTCGCCGCCGGTCAGTACCCCGAAGCACGCGCCCAGTACTCCGAGGCCCTGAAACTGGACCCGGAAAATCTTGCCGCGCTCCTGAGCCTTGGCGGCCTGGATTCACTGGAAGGCCATCACGAGGCTGCTGCCAGCAGCTACGCAACAGTGTTGAAAAAGGACCCGCGCAACGCGGCGGCGATGACCGCGCTCGGTCAGCTCGCCGTGCTGCAGGGTGACAGGGCGGAAGCTGCCAAGCGATTCAAGCAGGCCATCGACGCGGCACCGAAGTCCACCGGCGCGTATATCGCACTGGTGGTGCTGTACGGCGAAAGCGGCAAATTCGACGAAGCCGTGAGCACGGCCAAACAACTGGTGGCTGCCAACCCCGACAACCCGGCTGCGCTTAACGCCCTCGGGGCGGCGGAACTCAATGCCGGCCGTCACGGCGAAGCGTTGAAACCGCTGCAGCAAGCCGTGAATATCGCGCCACAGGTGCCCTTGTACCGCACCAATCTGGCGCGCGCGCAGATCGTCGGCAAAGATACGAAGGCCGCCGAAAGCAATCTCGACGCGGTGATCAAGGCCGACCCGAGTCAAGTGACGGCAGTGGTGCTGCGGGCATTCCTGAAGTCGCAGGAGCACGATCTGCCAGGCGCCATTGCGCTCGCGCAAATGCTGCAGAAGCAACCCGCCACCAAGGCAGCGGGGTTCACGCTGGAGGGCGATCTGCACATGGCGAACAAGTCTTATCGCGAAGCCGCCCAAGCCTACCAGCAGGGATTGAAGCTCCAATACGACCGGCCGCTGGTGGTCAAGAGCTTCCTGGCGCTGAACGAAAGCGGGGCCAACGCTCCGGAGGACGTACTGCGCAACTGGTTGGCCAAACATCCGGACGATGCCCCCACCCACCTGCTGTTGGCCGACTACTACCTGAAGCATACGCAGAACGCGCTGGCTGCCGGCCAGTACGAGCAGGTGTTGAAGACGTATCCGTCCAACATCGACGCACTCAACAACCTCGCCTGGATTTACACGGAGCAAAACAATCCCAAGGCGCTGGCACTGGCGGAGCGGGCCTATAAACTGGCGTCTGAATCGCCGGGCATTGCGGACACCTATGCCTGGGCGCTGATCGCGCATAACCAGCCCAAGGCCGCACTGCCGATCCTGCTGCAAGCAGCCAAGGCGGCACCCAAGGCACCGGCGATTCAATATCACCTGGCCGTGGCCCAGGCGCGTACCGGCGACCATGTCGGCGCGCGAAGCACGCTCGCGGCGCTACAAAAATCTGGCGCCGATTTTCAGGGCAAGCCAGCCGCGGAAAAACTGTATCGAGAGTTGACCGGCGTGACCGCCAAGTAGGTGGAAGCCATCGGCGGTTTCGCGCTCTTACCGACTTCCAATATAAAAGCCCAGAAGAATCAGCCCAACCCCGATGACCCAACCGGCGGTCAACGTAACCAAAAGCCGACCGATCCGGACGCCTTGCAGACGCCAGTACAGATCGCTCAGCAACCACCATAGGCCGGTGAAAACGGCAAGCGCAAAAGTGCCCCAGCCCAGATGACCGGACGACCACAAGAAGTCGTTCATGGGGAGGTAGCGCCTTCTGCAACAGCAGTTTCGCCGGCCCAGACGCGATCACCCGTACGCACCAGCAGGTTCACGGCGGCCGGCAGCTCGAGTACCACGGTGCTGCCCAGCAGGATCCGGCCGATCCGCTGGCCGCGCGCGATCTCCTCGCCCGCCCGGACCCAGGTCTCGATACGCCGTGCCGCCAGGCTGGTAATCAGGCGCACGGCGACTTGCCCGGCATCGGTCGCAATCACCAGGCGTTTTTGCACCGGACAGGATTTCTCCCGCAGAAAAGCGAACTCCCTTCCCTCTCCGTCCATGAAGCCGTCGCCGTGCGATTCCACGCTGAGCACCCTTCCGGACACCGGGCTGCGCTGCACATGCATGTCCCAGAAACTGAGCGCAATCACCAGATAGCGCACTCCTCCGTGTATCTCCGCACTGGTCACCAGCCCATCTGCCGGGGCCAGCATGCTGCTGCCGGAAGGTGCGATACGCTCCGGGTCACTGTAAAAATGGCGCAGAAATGCACGCTGAAATCCCCCCTGCTTCAGCCACGTGCGGATTTGCGTTTCCGGCCAGCGTTTGCGCGGTGGAAGCCAGCGCCGTATCAGCGGTGATGGATAAGGGAAATAAAGCGCCCAGAGCACGATGGCTGCGGCCATCAGGCACAAGATCACGATTTGCAGATCAAGTATCGTCATTTGGGATGGGACATCGTGTCTGACTTCTTGCTGGCGACAAACCGTGTAACACAACGAATACTCAAGATCGACCCCCCGTTCAGATGTGCATCGAATCCGTCAACTACCGCAAACACTGGTGGGAGGAAGCCACCGCTTCGCTTCGGTAAAGTGACATTGCGACACGATCGCGATCCGGGGAGACAAAGCGACGGCTGGGTATGAGGTTAGCGCAGGTGCGGACTGCCGCCAGGCTCGCCGGGGCAGTCAGAAGGGTTGGCGAAGCTGGCGAGACGATGCTGAACCAGATTCTGCAGGCGCAGGTGTTCACGCTCCCAGCGCCACCCCTCGTTCTGGCGCGAAAGCCGGAAAAAAATCAGGCGCAATAGTGCGTTGCGTGAACTGGTTCACGCTCCCGGGATTTCTTCACTCTATCATCACTGATGATTCATAGAGCAGCCCGCTAACTGATCAACGGTAACACCGCGTTTCCACTTCAGACCGCTTTCGCGAACAGGAGCGGGCTCTGACGGGTACGTTGCGCGCCCTCAAAGCGTAGCGAATTACGCGCCAGCGTGGCGGGTCACGGAGGAGCCGTGAAGTCCAAAGACTGGACTGCCACGCAGGTATGCATGGGGCTGATCCAACCAGCAACGGCGTCTGGGCTTGGCCGGCAACATCGCGGGAGCAACTACATCGTCAGCAAAAAGCCGCATTTGTCGAGACAGCCTGACTCATGCGACCAGCCCCTCCGGACATCATGATGCGGCATCACAAGACAGCAGGATCACAAAAACTAATGCATATAAGCGAGCAATCGGGACGGTTCAGACAAGGAAACTGGCTTGGTCAAGCCGCTGCAAAGATGTTGAGTGGGTGCGCAGGCTGCGTGTTGCTGCTCGGTGCAGTGACGGCAAGAGCGGGAACGGTGGTGACAAACCACGTGATCAGCACGGCCACGCAAGCGCAGACCAATGTCCCCGTCACCTTCGGCCAGATCTTCAAGGCCGGCGACATACCCCGGGGCGAGACGGTTACCGCCACCCTCAATGGCCAGCCGGTCGCCCTGCAGGTGGATGGCAAGGCCACCCATCCCGACGGCAGCTTGCGCCACGCAGTGCTGACAGCGATGGTTCCCTCGCTGTCAGGCAATGCCAATTTACCCTTGACGCTGTCTACCGGACCGGCGCCAACGGCGACGGGACTTGATCAGCCCGTCAGCTTGTCGCAGTTGCTTGCGACAAGCTACGACACCAACGTGTCGCTCAACATCGGCGGTCGCAAGTACACCGCCAATGCCCGCGCACTGCTGCAGACGGCCAACAACGCGAATGCGTGCAAGCCGTGGGGCACCCAATGCAACCAGTGGCTTTCCGGCCCGCAGGCCAGCGAGTGGATCGTCAACGGCCCCGTGACGGCGGCGGATGGCACGACCAACCCGAACTTGAGAATCTACTTCGCAGTGCGAGCCTACGCGGACGGCTCGCGTGGCACCGTACGCCAGGTACAAACCGACGTCATCGTGGAAAACACCTCGGCCTACATGCCGCAGGCGCAGCCGCAATACACCGCGACCCTGACTTCCGGAAACGAGATTTACTCCACTCCGGCACTTACCCAGTACGCCTACACGCGTTGGCACAAGGTGTTGTGGTGGAACCACACCGAGCCGCAAGTCTACTTGCAGCAGAACACCGGATATATCCAGGACAGCAAGGCGGTGTCGCGCTACATGCCGTTGAAGCCGGACGAGAAGTTCCTGGCCAGCTTGCGCCAGACCTGCGCGCCCCTGGATCACTGTGATCAGACCCAGAAGATGCACATGACCGGCGCACAGGCAGCGATCGGTCCGTTGCCGCGCTGGACCAGCGTGTACATCGTCGACCCGGATGTGCGGGCCTACAACTGGATGCTGGCCAACACGGATGCGCTCGGCGCCTATGGCATCCATTACCGAGACCAGGCGACCGGCTGGCCGCTCAGCATCCAGAAGCACCCCTACGTCACCACCGCGGCCTGGACCTATGCAAATGGCGTCGCAAAGCAAGCGATGACTGGATCTGCCGACAACCAAGCCAAGATTGCCGCCTATCGGCGCGACCTATTGCCGAACTGCACAAACAACGCCGTGGTCACGGGATGTACCGAGGCCTATTACAGAACCGGGAACCCAGCGCAATGGGACAACGCGCACCAGCCGGCGCAATCATACGTGCCATACATGGTGACGGGCTCGTACTACTACATGTCCGAACTGGCGTTTGCGGCCTCGATCAACGCGCTTACGCCGAATCCCGTTTACCGTGGTTACTCGCAAGGGCTGATTGACGACAGCTACAGCCAGGTGCGTGGCAAGGCCTGGGTGCTGCGCCAAATGGCCGACGCGGCGTGGTTGTTGCCTGATGGCTACCCGCTCAAGGCCGAGTTCAATGCGAATGTCAATAACTCGCTCGCGGACTGGGGTCGGAAATACGTCAACAATCCGAACGCCAATTCACTGGGACTGATGGATAGTGGCCACAGCTACAGCGCGAACGGTGGCACCAGGAACGCGATGGCGCCGTGGATGCACAACTTCTTCACTTGGTCGGCGGGCCACGCGGCGGAGCTGGGTTTTGCGGGAGCCGCGGAGCTGCGCGACTGGTTGGCGAAGTTCGAGATCGGCTTGATGACGGACTGGCAGGCCAATCCCACCCAGGGCTATTGCTGGCTGGAAGCCTCCGCCTACACGCTTGTAGTTACCGAGCCCACGGGAAAGACCTACCTGCCTTCGTACAGTGCCATGTATGCGGCGACGTTCCCGAGTCTGGTCGGGCTGGCCTGCAATTCGCCGGCCATGGTGACCGCCATGGGAACGCTGGAGAAGCAATCGTGGCAAGCCGGCAAGATGCATGGGTATCCGACCTCGGCAACGGGCTATCCGGCCAATCTGCAGGTCGGCTTGGCCGCCGCAGCCGATAGTTCCGTGCCCAATGCGCACGAGGCATGGAATCTTTTTGAGTCGCGCAGCGTGAAACCCACCGGCACGACCGCCTACAACAACTACCCCAACTTCGCCGTCATCCCGCGGTCGGCTCCGGGCGGTAGCGTGGGTACACCACCGCCAACCACGCCTCCGCCGACCGATCCCGCACCCCCTCCCACGGATACACCGCCACCCACGACGGGACAGTCTCTGTCGGCGTTGTTCAAGTTTGTTGTGAACGGCGCGACCGTCTCGATCACCGATCAATCGGTGGGTGCAGTGAAAGAGCAGTGGCAGTGGGGTAATGGCGGAACGTCAAATACGGTCGGCAACCAAACCGTTACGTACCGATATGCGGGTACTTATCCGATTCGGCTGATTGTATGGGGCGCGGACGGCAAAACGACGGATTACAAGAGCACGGTGACTACGACGGCAGACGCGGGCTCAACACCTCCGCCGCCTCCGCCGCCTCCGCCCGCGGCAAGCGGGGTCGTCTCGGCATCGTTCAAGTTCGTTGTGAATGGCGCAACTGCCTCGATCACCGATCAATCGGTGGGTGCAGTGAAAGAGCAGTGGCAGTGGGGTAATGGCGGAACGTCAAATACGCTCGGCAACCAAACCGTTACGTACCGCTATGCGGGTACTTATCCGATTCGGCTGATCGTATGGGGTGCGGATGGCAAGTCGGTAGATTACAAAGCCACCGTGACGACCACCAAAAACAGCGGCGCACTGTGACCTTGGAGTAGCCGCCCCCAGCAACGACGCCGTCAGTTCGTCGACTCAGCACTGGCAATAGTGCCGCCAAAGGCGGCACGACCAACCCAGCCCTCGCGACTACTCGTTTGCAAGTGTCGCGATGGCGCCGGCGCGCCGCCCGGTGGCATGATCCCACTTGATGTCGACCGAAACCTGCGGCGCCGCAAGGGCGCGATCGAAACACCTTCGCCGGAGGCTGCTGGGTACCTGCGTATGCCTGGTCATCTACGGCTCGTTGTACCCGTTCACGGGCTGGCGGACACCGGGCAACTTCCACCGACTGCTCAGCGCCGCCGCGCTCGATCATGTGTCGGCCGCGGACGTATTGGCGAACGTCTTCCTGTATATGCCGCTTGGATTTCTGTCCGCTTTGGGCCGGCGTTTGCGTGCGATCCCGGTGATCCTGTTGGCGGCCCTGTTGCTCAGTCTCGGCGTGGAAATATTGCAAGCGTTTCTGCCGGGACGCGTAGCGTCTTGGCTGGACGTTGCAACGAATGTTTTTGGTGCTGGCGTTGGTGCCGTGCTTGCCACCGCCGCCGCAATGACGCACTGGCTGGACGGCGGGTGGCTCCGCAATCTGGCATGGCGACTGCCGGGTGATCGTGTCGCCCGGTTGGGCATGGCGGCACTGGCTGCGTGGGGGTGTGCGCAACTGATCCCGTTCGTACCTTCACTCGATGTAAGCGACTTGAAGGCCGGGTTGCAACCGCTGTGGCACATGCTGCAGGGCGCGCGACCAGTGGACCTCTGGCGCGGCGCCGTCTATGCCGCAGCCACGGCTGCGCTGACGATAACCGGTGCCAGCGCGCTGCGTATCTGCAATCGGGGTGGCGCCGCAGCCGCCTGCTTGCTTGCGGTGTTGCCTTTGAAAGTACTGGTCGCCGGACGACAACTGTCGCCGGAGGCCCTTGCCGGCACCTGCGTGGGCGTGGCATTCGGCGTGGTGCTGTGGGCCAGCGGCCGACAACGTGCGCTGGTTGGTGCCGCACTGTTGATCCCCGTCTACATCGTGGCGGAAGGGTTGCATCCCGGCGCGCCCAACACCGTGCTTCACGCATTCAACTGGATACCGTTGCACGCCCAGCTGGCGCAACCCGTCAATGGCCTGGTCAACCTCGTGGACGCAGTCTGGCCACCACTCGCACTGGCCTGCCTCTGCCTTCGCCTGGGAATGCGATCGCTGTGGTATTTGCTGCCGGCGGTCGTGCTGCTTTTGTTTGCAGTCGAATGGATACAGCTCTGGATACCCGGCCGCTATCCCGATGTCACGGCGGTATTGACGGGCACGGCAGCGTGGGCCGTCGCTGCGGCTTATGCCGGAAAGTCACCATGTCGGGAGCAAGCCTGAATGACATTGGGCTTGGTTTTCGCGAATGCCCGGGAGATGGCTGCGGCCAACAGACGCGAGATCACGGAATCTCCATCCGGTGACCTCGACCTCCAAGCTCCTCAATACCACCGCCATCCATGGCCGTTCCTCGCGTGAGCTTGCAAATGCAACCATGAAAGCGCTCTACTGGCTGACGCTAGGCACTGGGGAAAAGTCTCCATGAATCAATTCCTTGTGAAGGTTTTGTGTAGGTGTGCAGGCTGCGTGTTGCTGCTCGGTGCGGGAACGGCGAGAGCGGGAACGGTGGTGACAGACCACGTGATCAGCACAGGCGCACAAGCGCAGACCAATGTCCCCCTCACCTTCGGCCAGATCTTCAAGGCTGGCGACATACCCCGGGGCGAGACGGTTACAGCCACCCTCGATGGCCAGCCGGTCGCCTTGCAGGTGGATAGCAAGGCGACCCATCCCGACGGCAGCTTGCGCCACGCGGTGCTGACAGCGATGGTTCCAACGCTGCCACGTAATGCAAATTTACCCTTGGCGCTGTCTGCCGGGCCGGCGCCAACGACGACAGGACTTGATCAGCCGATCAGCTTGTCGCAGTTGCTTGCGACAAGCTACGACGCCGACGTATCGCTCAACATCGGCGACCGCAAATACACCGCCAACGCTCGCGCACTGCTGCAGACGGCCAACGACGCGAATGCGTGCAAGCCGTGGGGCACCCAATGCAACCAGTGGCTTTCCGGCCCGCAGACCAGCGAGTGGGTCGTCAATGGCCCCGTGACGGCGGCGGATGGCACGACCGACCCCAACTTGAGAATCTACTTCGCAGTGCGCGTCTACGCAGACGGCTCGCATGGCACCGTGCGCCAAGTACAAACCGATGTCATCGTGGAAAACACCGCGGCCTACACGCCACAGGCACAGCCGCAATACACCGCGACCCTGACCTCAGGGAGTGCGGATTACACCAGCCCGGCACTCACGCAGTACGCCTACACGCGCTGGCATCAGGTGCTGTGGTGGACCAAAGCTCAGCCGAAGGTTTATCTGCAACAGGACACTGGATATATCCAGAACAGCAAGGCGGTGTCGCGCTACATGCCGTTGAAGCCGAATGAGAAGTTTCTGGCCAGCTTGCGCCAGACCTGCGCGCCGCTGGATCACTGTGATCAGACCCAGAAGATGCACATGGCCGGGGCACAGGCAGCGATTGGTCCGTTGCCGCGCTGGACCAGCGTGTACATCGTCGACCCGGATGTGCGGGCCTACAACTGGATGCTGGCCAACACGGATGCGCTCGGCGCCTACGGCATTCATTACCGGGACCCAGCGACGGGCTGGCCGGTCAGCATCCAGAAGCACCCCTACGTCACGACCGCGGCCTGGACCTATGCAAATGGCGTCGCAAAGCAAGCAATGACTGGATCTGCCGCCAACCAAGCCAAGATTGATGCCTATCGGCGCGACCTATTGCCAAACTGCATAAACAACTCCGTGGTTACGGAATGCACTGAGGCGTATTACGGAACCGGGAACCCAGCGCAATGGGACAACGCGCACCAGCCGGCGCAATCATACGTGCCATACATGGTGACGGGCTCGTACTACTACATGTCCGAGTTGGCGTTTGCGGCCTCACTCAACGAGATTTGGTCAAACCCTGAGTACCGCGATTATGCAAAGGGGTTGATTGACAGAAGTCATAGTCAGGTACGTGGCAAGGCATGGACGCTGCGCCAGATGGCGGACGCGGCGTGGTTGCTGCCCGATGGCTACCCGCTGAAGGCCGAGTTCAATGCGGATGTGGAGAACTCGCTGGCGGACTGGAATCAGAAATACACCAACAATCCGAACGCCAATCCGCTGGGACTGTTGGATAGTGGCCACAGCTATAGCGTGCAAGGTGGCACCAGTAACGCGATGGCGCCGTGGATGCACAACTTCTTCACCTGGTCGGCGGGCCACGCGGCGGAGCTGGGTTTTACGGGAGCCGCGGAGCTGCGCGACTGGCTGGCGAAGTTCGAGATCGGTTTGATGACGGACTGGCAGGCCAATCCCACCCAGGGCTATTGCTGGTTGCAAGCCTCCGCCTACACGCTTGTGGTTACCGAGCCCACTGGGAAGACCTACCTGCCGTCGTACAGTGCCATATACGCGGCGACGTTCCCGAGTCTGGTCGGGCTGGCCTGCAATTCGCCGGCCATGGTGACGGCCATGGGAACGCTGGAAAAGAAACCGTGGCAAGCTGGCAAGATGCATGGGTATCCGCAATCGGCAACGGGTTATCCAGCCAATTTGCAGGTTGGGCTGGCCGCCGCTGCCGATAGTGCCGTGCCCAACGCGCACGAAGCATGGAGTCTTTTTGAGTCGCGCAGCGTGAAACCCAGCGGCACGACCGCCTACAACAACTACCCCAATTTCGCCGTGCTGCCGCGATCCGTGCCGCTATGACATGTGATTGCGCTGCGTCCACGGCACTGCCGTGCAGTCGGCGCATGCACTCTCGGTGGAGCCGCTCGCCGTTCGTCTCGCGGCTGGCCTGACTTTCGACGCTGCGGTCGACCGCACATGATCCTACCGCGCGCGATCAATGGAAAAGGAGCCGACCGCTAAAAAACCGGACCTCAAGCTCGCATCTGGGCCGCCGCCTGTATTCACGACGCAGGCCACCTGCGTTGGTGTCGCCGGCCTTGCGGTCCCCTTTGTGCGTTGGTCGCGGGTATCCGTAAATCGAAGGGTACAATCCGTCGTCACCCCGAAAAGCCCGTCGATGGCTATGGCTATCCGAGACGTCTTCAACGCCGTGCGCCCCAAAGGGTTTTATCGCCCGGACGTCGACGGCGTGCGTGCGCTTGCGGTGCTGGCGGTAGTCGCCTACCACTATTCACCAGCGAACCTTCCAGGCGGTTTCATTGGAGTCGACGTCTTCTTCGTCATCAGCGGTTACCTGATCACGGGGATCCTGCTCAAGGCCATCGAGAACAATGAGTTCTCGACATTTCGTGGAATGCTGGTGGACTTTTACCAGCGCCGGATACGCCGCATCTTTCCATCGCTCATCCTGGTACTGATTGCCTGCCTCGTCATCGGTTGGCTGGTGCTGTTCTCTTCGGAATACGAGCGCCTCGGGAAGTACGTCGCGGCCGGTGCCGGCTACGTGGAGAACTTTACCTTATGGGGTGAAGCCGGCTATTTCGATCATGCATCGATCGACAAAACACTGTTGCACCTATGGAGTTTGTCCGTAGAGGAGCAGTTCTACATTGCGTGGCCACTGCTTCTGTGGCTTATCACCCGCTGGCGCTGGTCGCTGTTGATGTCCATTGGCCTGATCGCGGCGCTGACCTTTGTGTTGAACGTATCACTGGTCTTCAGCGGCCACACCACACAGGCTTTCTATTCCCCCGTCTCCCGCACCTGGGAACTCATGGTGGGCGCATGGCTCGCAGCAGGGCACCGACATGGTATGCCCTGGTTGTCCAGGTGGCGCTCTGTGCAATCCTGGACAGGCATTGCCCTCATCATTGCAGCGCTGGCTCTCATCGAGCCCTCCAGTGCATTTCCGGGTTTCTGGGCGCTACTTCCGGTGCTCGGTACTGCGTTGATCGTCAATGCGGGGTCGAATACGTTTTTGAACCGGCGCGTGCTGAGCTGGCGCCCGGCGGTATGGGTGGGGCTGATCAGTTACCCGCTGTATCTGTGGCATTGGGCATTGCTTTCGCTTGTGGTCATCGTGTTTGGCGACAGCAACCCGACGTTCCGCCACGCGTCCAGGCTCGTGCTGGTGGTGGTGTCATTCCTGCTGGCTTGGCTGACCTACCGCTACTTCGAGGACCCAATCCGCAGGAGTCGGCGAGGATATACGGCGCTCGGCCTTACGGTCGCCGTTGCGGCATTGGGTGCGGCGGGTTTGGCCGTTTACGCGGCCTCGGGGCTGCCAGACCGGCCCGCAAGTTTCGTTTCAGTCAGGGCCGAACAGTATGTGAAATCCATGCAGATGGGCACTTTCGCCAACTCCCAGGACTGCTTCAACCCCCAGACAAAAATGACGCTTTTGCAAAGACAACGGCATGATGCGTATCTGCCAGATAAATGGTACTGCGACATCGGCGACACCCACTCCAAAACGCTGGTTCTGGCTTACGGTGACAGTCACGCGAGAGCCATGATTCCGACCCTGGACAAATACGGCAAGGCTACAAATACGAGAATCATTTTCTCATCGATCGGGAGTTGCCTGCCGCTGACCAACGTTACGGTGCGCACCGATTACCCGAACGCATGCCGCGAATTGGGCGAAAAAGCAACCCACTTCGCGAGTGAAATGCGGCCAAAGGCAGTCGTATTGATTGAAGCCTGGGCAAGCTATATTGGCGCGGGAAAAATTCACATCCAGCACTCCATCACCGGCGCACAGGCGTTGCGCACCACCTTGAGCGAAACGCTCGCGATCTATCAGACGCTGGATATCCCCGTCGTGCTCATGCAGGACAACCCGCACCAACGCACGTCGGTCCCCAAGGCCAGCATTCGATTTGCCGTGAATCCGTCGGACCAACGGCTGAATACCGGCGCGGTGACGCGACTCGGGTATGTGCAGCAACAAGCGGAAGCCAATTCAATACTCAAATCGGTCGCCGCGAAGTACCCACTGTCGTCGGTGCTGGAGGTCGGCAACGCGCTGTGCAACGAAGATATATGCCCATGGGCAATGCGGCATGAATTTCTCTACTACGACTCGGATCACCTGAGTGCTGCAGGAGCCCTGCAGGTTTACCCGGCGTTTGTTGCACATATGAACGCAATATCGAGACACCGGCCATTATGAACGGGGCTCCCGACACGATGATTTCTCCAAGTCGAGGTTAAAATTGAAAACCAGCATCTCAGTGATCATTCCCGCATACAACGCCGGCAAATTCATAGCTCGTGCGCTGGCAAGTATTGAAAACCAGACGTGTGCCGCGTATGAGGTAGTCGTTGTCGACGACGGCTCCACAGATGATACGTACCTGCGGGCAAAGGAATTCGCCAAGACATCCAAGCTGAATCTCGTCATTGAGCGACAAGAAAACCAAGGTTCTGCTACAGCACGAAACAACGGGATACGGTCGTCCTGCGGCGACCTCATTGCCTTTATGGATGCGGACGACCTCATGTATCCAGATTTTCTGGAGCAAACGACCACCGGGCTCAGCCGTTACCCACACTGGGTTGCGTGCTTCAGCGACCGGGACGTTGTGGATTCACATGGGAGGCTGCTTGCAAAAGATCTGGATCACCCCAAATTTCTGGCAATTTCGAAAAACGACATGGGCCAAGGATTCTTCGAGTTGGCCGATGACGCACTGTTCTCAAAAATCTTGGCAGGAAGCGTCATTCCAATGACGATTGTCTGTCGCCGCTCCGCGGTCAAAGCCGTGCGCGGCTTCGACGAAACGATACGGTTTCATGAAGATAGACTGTTTCTTCTCGAACTCATAAAACTGGGTGGGAAATTTGGTTACACGACTGACTCACTCGGTATCTGGCAGAGACACGATGCGAACAAGACTGGCACAGGCAATTCACTCAGGGGTATCGAATCTTCCGATTTGATATTGAGGAAGATTCTCGCTGACAAGATCAGATTGAACCTGTCGCCACAAGAATTGGTTGATGTCCACTCTGCTCGAAAGCACCTAGCCAGTGGATGGATGTATGCGGCATCACGCGCTCGATCCGCAACCATATTTTCCATTGGCTACCGCCTGCTGAGCGAACGCCGTATAACGCTTGGGTGCTTCCTGAAAGCCATCGCTCGCTACGCCGTCGCAGCAGTACGCGGATAGATCCGTCACACCTGCCTTGATCCGCATGCCCCAGCGCGGAGGCCGACGACGCCGGCTACAGTATCCGCCGCCACACTACTTCGACGGCGAGGGCGCGCGCCAAGGCACGATCATCCGCCAATTGAGTGAGATCGAGCAGCGAGTCCATGCGCCATTCCCCCGGCAGAAGCGTGCGGTATCGTTGCAGCAACGCGGGTGCAACGCGGACGTTCCGCAGGCTCCGGCGGGCGGCATTGATCAGCGGCCGCAGCCGCACCGGACGAGCACATGCTGCCCACTCGGCCAGTCGTGCCCGCCAACCTGGCCCGACATCAAGGCGAAAGCCATAGGCCGAAGGCTGCGCGGCGATAGCCGGATGCAACGCGGCGACCAGGCGGCTTTCCAAGGCACCCGCATTCTTCCAGCGCAGCGGCACGCGGAGAGCCAGGCGCACGGATGCCAGATCCACCAGTGGCGTCGCGTAATACCCGTGGCGCACCGCCACACTGTTGTTGACGCCCATCCAATAGTGGCAGCGGAACAGGGGATAGAGAAGCTCAACCTGCGCGCGCGCGCGACGTTCGTTCCCGCTCGGGGACATGCCCACGATGTCCCGTATCGACGCGGCAAGTCGCGCTTCATAGTTCGCCAGGCCATTGGATTCGCGAAAGGCGCCACGACTGAAGCCGCGGTAGAAGGCTCTCACGATGTCACGTGCGGAAAACGCACGATCCGGAAGGTGGAAGAAGTTGCGGAAGATCTCGCCGCCACCACCATTGAGCGCAATGCACCCGCCGGCGGTTTGCTGCAATCGGGTGCGGCGGTCGGCACCCGGATCATCGATGCCGTCGTTGGGCAGGCCGTCGAAGAACAGCGCGCTCTGCTCCAGTGATCCGAGGTCCGGCTCCGGCAGGTCGTGATTCATCACGCCTTTGTCAATGGCTTCGAGTTCGAGGCCGGTCGCGCCAGCCACCGCCTTCGCTGTCGCTACATCAGCGGAATCGGCGTCGCCATACACAAACAGATGCGGCTGCATGCCAGCCGCGAGCAACCCCGCGACAATCAGGCGCGAATCGAACCCGCCCGACAGAGCCGCGTTGACCCGACCCGGAAAGGCCGCAGCCACCTCGTTCGATACCGTGCGCAGATGTTCGGTGATGGCTTCGACAGCCGCACCCAGCGAGGCGAACCCGGGGTCGTGCAAAGCGAACCCATCGGGAAAGCGTTGCCATGTACGTCGACGCCGCAAATCCTGGGCGTGGCCAAGAGGAAGCAAGTCGATCCCGCGCGCCACCGATTGGCAAGAGTGCGAAGCCCCCACCAGCACGTATTCAATTGCCGAGGCAGCGTCAACTTCGACGTGCTGTAGATAAGCACAGGCAGCGAGCCAACTGGTACTGAAAAAGCAACGATCCGCACTGGCGTGAATACGCACAAACCCCAACGCGTCATTCAGCAGCCAGGTGTGTTCGCCGGTGTTGAGGAACAGCGCAAAGTTGCCGCGCAATGCGCCTTCTTCCAGACGCCCGGTTGTGTGGACTTCGTCAAGCAGCGCCGCTAACGCCTGGCGACCAAAACGACCGCGAAACCACAGCGGGCCGACGCAACAGGCGGTCCCCGATGACGTTTGAACCACACAATCCTCGACCTGCCGCTGTCCTGGGCACCCCCAGGCGACAACGCTGCCGCCATCCCACTCGATTCGCTGGGCGCGAAAAAAACCCTGACGCTCGAACGAGCGTTCCGCACGGACTTCGCCTTTGGAGTCTCCACCCGCAAGAGAGATCGACAGCGCGTTCAGCACGAGCCCGGTCCTCGAGCGCTTGCACTACCCATCTGCACCTCAAGCAGCCGCGATGTTCGTCGGTTATTGCGATGCACTACACGCGAATACTCCATCGGCACCTGCATGAGCGGAAGCGTGGGATGCGAACTGCAACCCCATTGGATGACGGCGAGCGTTATGGTCATAGGAAGTTCCACCACCAAGCGCACGAGACCGGACAAATAAACACCTGTAGCCATACTGCAAGGCATTCCACTCGGGCAAGAGCCCCAATTTCACGCGTCCACAGGCACGGCAGCGCGGCCAACATAATCAACGATGATGACTCTGAGATCTTCGTTAGAATAGGGACATTGCTAAACAACAACATTCCGGCAAGTCCCAAAAAATAGTATTTGGGTCGGACGTAGGCTATGGCTCCGCCCTGCCCACGGTGGACTAAAAGTGGACACTTTACTGCGCTCGTAGCCCCACAACCGCCGCGAGACTCAGACTCCCCAGCGAATGTGCGATAGCCGCCCCCCGGTGCTGCCAGTGCACGGACTATGAACTTGTCCGCATTGTAGGCAGGAATGACGACAGAGATATTTGGGCTCAAGGGCTTCTCTGGGCGACGTTGGCTTCGACCAATTGCAGTATACGGATTCCTGATAGCACGGATTCCCCGACTCATTCCGCGACACGCATTTTCATCAGAAGACTGTGGAGGAACCACGCACGGCACCAGCGTCACCAAGCTCATGAGACTTCCCCAAGCTGCCTCGCAAGCTCTCGTATCAACGGCCCAATCCGCCATCTTGCATAGCTCGCCGCCAAGCGCCCCTTTTGGCAATAGGCACCCAAGTAGCACAGCGCGAAATATAACTGTGCCCAGTACACGGCCTGTGCGTCACCCCCATACCCATACCCGGCAAGGAACATCGACTCCCGCTGCCGGTAATGACGATTTGTCAGCAAGCCTCCAAGCGTGCGGCTGACAAGCCAGAGATGGTTCAGAAACGGTGCAAGGTCATAGACTGCCGATCCCATACTCTGCCAATGTATGTCCAGCCCAATGTATCGGGTGCCGTCACACAGCATGTTCTGGGGTTTGAAATCGCCATGCTGGCGCACGACGCGGAACTCCCTTGCGTCAAGACGCGAACCTGCCTGTTCCAGACATCGGTACGCGGTCCACGTTTCGCGGTCACGGCGCAAGACCGCACCGTAGGTGGCCGCCAGATAGTCGAGCTTGTCCGCCACGCCCAGCATCCGCGTCTTTATGTCCGGGTCGCCGCTCTCGTGCAGCTTGCGCAACCAAACCCCCGCTGCATGACATGCCTCCTGCGCGCCAGGCTCACCCAGGGATCGCAGGTGGTGGGCCAAATCGTCGCCGCAGAAATGGCGCGTGATCATGATCCCGCGTCCCGAGGACTCCAGGTAGCCCAGCGACACCAACGTCCCAAAGTGTTCGTCCTGGGGAAACACGCGCTGGAGTGTGCACAGGGTTTCGTACTCAAGGCGTACCTTCGCACGGGCATCGTTGCGCAAGTCATCCCTTCGACTCACCTTGGCCACGATCTGCTCCTGACAGCGCGCGCATCGCAGCCGCTGAATGCTCGAGTTTTGCCTCAGCAAGGGCCTCGTCACCGCGATCCAATTTCCCGACGCGCGGCAGCTGGTGCAGATGAACCGCGCGTTGAGTATTCCAGCGACGTCCAGTCTGGTCACGGCCTAGCCACGCAACAGACGGTAACGCGAGGAAACACGGGAAACGACAAGCTTGAGCTCGTCCAGCAAGGGATGGCGTGCGAGCACGAGGGCGAGCAACCACCCTGCCCCGCCTCCGACGAGAGCCAATGCAAACGCCAAGAGCATATGTCGCGCCACGAGGCCAGGCCAAAGGACCACGGCTGCCGGTACGACACAGGCACCCAGCGTGACCACGACGCTCGGAAGGAGGGCCTTGGCGCACTTGCGAACTGCCAACGCGTCATAAGTTCGCATTTTGCGGTAATACAGCACGGTAGCAATGATATAGACAAGAACCTGTGAAGCCGCGACCGCAGTGACACCATAAAAGGCTGCGCCGATGGTAATGCCGACCCTGGCGGTTTGATATTGGACCTCCACGCGGGTCACGGCCCTTACCCGCCCCAGCGCAACCAGGAACCGGTTGCACTGGAACATCAATGTCCCGATCAGTGCAGCGGAACACAGCCAACGCATCAGAGGAACTGCCGCACCCCATTGATCGCCGAACAAGATGTTGATGACCGGATAAGCAAGAATGACACCACATGCAAAAAACGGCCAACTGATCCCGGTCGTGTAAACCAACGCCTTCAGGAACAGATCCGGGGCCGTGGCGTGCTCGCGGTGCTCGCGTGCGAACGCAGGAAAGGCAACCGCTCCGATCGCACCAAGGACGTTGGTGCGGTATATGTTGACCACGCCGTATCCGCGCGAAAACAGCCCGGTATCTGTCATGCCCAGCATCTTGCCGATCACCAAGTTGGCGGACTGGTCGCCCAGCTGGCTTGCCAAGTCCGAAATCGTCCGGTTGGAGCCAAAGTGCAGCACACTTTTCCAATGGCTGAAACTCACTCCCTTCACGCGGTATTGCCAGCCCCAAACCGTGCACCCAACGATCATTACCACAATACCCGCCAACGCCGACCATGCCATGCTCATGTAGGAAAACCCGGCATACGCAAGAGCGACAGCGGTACAGCTGCGCACGACGGATTCGCCGATGCGTATCTTGGTCAGCTTCCCGAACTCCATTTCGCGTTTCAACAAAGCCATTGCCGTAGTGCCGAACGGCAGCAGAAAGAATACGACGCCCAGAACCCGCAACACCCGCGTCACACCGATATCAGCGTAGAACGTCCCGATCGCACCACTGGCCGCGACAATGACCCCGCCAAGACACCACGCAATGACGAGGTTCATCGTGAAGACGGTGCGTACCAGCGACTCATCAAGAACCGGTGCCTGTACCACGTATTCACTGACCCCGAAGTCACGGAGCATGTGAATCAAGGCGACCAGGCCCGCGGCGATCGAAAATACACCGACTTCTGAAGGGGTGAGGAGTCGGCTAATGATCGTGACCGATCCGAAGCTGAACACGAATGCGACGAACTGCTGGACGAAAGACAGCGACAGCGCCCTACGCACGCCGTTTCCTTGTTTTTGGTTCTTATTGGTCACAAGGCATCGACCTCAACTATCCCCGAGCGTGGATTCGCCGCATCGCTCTGCTTTTGCGGTGTCGTTGATTATCCGGGATACGGAACGTCGACCTTCTTTGCAACGATATACACCGCCTCGCTTATCAACGGGAGTAGCCGATAGCGCCGCACCTCACGCAGGCCGGCTCGTTCCAATAAAAGTCTGATGTTTTCGTCGGTTATCGGGAATCTGGCTGATGCCTGATTTCCCATCCACCGTTTCAGCCTCCGCCGAAACCGTTGATAACCGGAATCGAGACTTTGATTGATGACCACGACTGAACGACTGAGGCCGGCCACTCCGGTCAGGAACTGCACTTGCTGCTCAAGCGGAAAATGCATCAATACCCGTGCGCACAATGCACCATCACAGATGGGTCCGCTCGGCGGGCGTTCCTTCAAGTCGGCCACCTCACAGGTGAAGTTTTCCCCATGCGACGCCAAGCGTTGCTGTGCCACTACCAACATGGCTTGGGAAATGTCGAAGCCGTGCACTCGATACCCCGCATCCAATAGTGCTTCCGCGAGTCGCCCCGTCCCGCACGGCGCATCGGCGATCGTGGCACCTTCAGGCAGCAGGGAGAAACACTTCGCGACGAGCCGCTTTTCAAGAAAGTTGAATACCTGCCCCGGGATACTCGAGAACCTGTTCCTGTCATAGTCGGCCGCAACTGCGGTGCTCTTGTAATGCTCGTCAGGGTTCCAGCTCATGCTTTTATCCTTCGGTTCCGACATCGGATAATTCTGGGTTCGCTACCTGCGTCGGGCTTGTGGCCGCGTCGGCGATTGTCGGCGAAAACCACCTTCGCCAAGGGGGTCAGGTGCAAACCTGATCCAGCAACCCTGCCAGTAAAGCTGTCCCCTCGCGCCTTGAATATCGGGAAACGACCTCCGGGCGCGTCCGTGGAGCCTGCCCTTCGCGCAACGCGAGGACAAATTCGGACAAGTGCTGCGCGATGGCCGCAACGTCTCCCGTTGGCGCAATTACTGCGCCACCAACATCTCGCAACACCGATGCCGTATCCCCATCCGGCCCCACGAGTGCGAAGACTGGCCGCCCGATGCGCAGGTACTCATACACTTTGGCGGGTATCTGCCGGTCGAACTTGCTGCCCTGGAACAGCAGCAATCCATCCGCAGTGGCCTGCTCGACCAGCGCCTCGCGGTTACCCACGGGTGGCGCCAGGCACACGATGTCGGCAATCCCGAGGCTGTCAATGTCCCTCTGGTAGCGGACCTCCCAACCACTCGCACGCAAAACCACCTTGAGCAGTGCGGGTCCCACAAGCCCGGCAGCCTTAAGCCGGGCAAGTGCGTTAAAAAAGGGCACCGGATCGCGGCCCTCGGGATACAGCAAGCCGCTATGCAACAGCATCAACGGCCGTCCATCCATTCGCGGCGGAACGCGTGGAAGGTCGACGAAGACCGTTTCGTCATAGCCATTGCCAATGACCGACAGACGCCCGCCGCGACCAGCCTCGGGATAGCGTTCAGCATAGTCGTGCATGGCGCCGGGCGTAGTAAACACGGTTCGCTTCGCGTCGTGCAGCACACGCCGCTCCCAGCGCTGCTGCGAGGCAACCGAAAAAGGGTTTTGCGCTTCAACCGAGCTGGTCACCGGGTCACGGAAGTCCGCAATCCACGGCAGCTTCGTAATGCCGCTCAAGGTCCGCGCAATACAATGCGCGGTCATGATGGGATACGTGGACCAGATAGCACGAACTTGGTGACGGCGGATCAGGCGCAACCCCTGCGAGACCGCGGCGGGCCACCATGAGATCCAGCGATCGGGCTGCGCGAGAAACCCAGGATATTTCCCGCCTATTCCGAAATGGCGATGGGCGTCAAGCGCCAACGTGCGGTGTACCTCGCAGCCTTCCGGAATGACGCCCGCGGCGACGGGCGTGGTGCGCGGATAAGCAAATGCCCGCGCCGACAACACAATGGGATCCCATCCGAATTCCGGCAGATAGCGCGCAAAACCGAGCGTGCGCAGGTGCCCGCTGCCCATTGCGGCTGGCGGGAAGTGAAACGCAATCACCAGGACGGCACGCCCCATGTCATCAGCCCCGGATCGGATTGGGTAATTTGCCGGCACGCGCGGTCAACTCCTTGGGTGCGCGCAGCTCGAGCAATTGGCGGCTCCGGATCTGTTGCATGCAAAATTCCGCCAGCACCGCGGAAAGCGCCATCAGCTGGAAGCTCAGGTCAAAGTAACTCATGGGCAGGAACGTCCCCGCCGCCATGAACGCCACCAGGGAGACTTGCAGCATGGAAGCCATATCAAAGGCCCAGCGCATGTCGGGAATATCGCGAGAGCGTTTTCGTACGCGGCTGCAGTTTTTCCAACTCGCGAACAACAGCGCGGCGAACAATGCCAACCCCAGGAACCCTTGTTCGCCCAAGACCCGGAAATAGATGCTGTGTACCGCGCGCGGAATCGCATCCTCCGGACCGTAGCTTTCCCACGCCGGGGTGCTTTGATACACGTTGAAGCCACCGCCCAGCAATGGCCGGTGCAACGCGACGTTCGCCGAGAACTGCCACGACTGTATTCGTGTTTCCCCCGAATCCGTCTGCTGCGCGTTATGCAAAGTTCCCATGCGGGCAGTCCACTGTGCGGGCATGAAGTGCGAACCGGCAAAGCCCACCACCACGATGACAAGCACCACGGCCAGCCGTCCGCGGCTCTTCACGAACAAGGCACCCGCGACGATAGCCAAACCGATCAAGCCGCCGCGCGAGTACGTGCCCAATATCGCGATGCCGGTGAACAGCATGCTGAAGCCCAGGCCGACATGTACGAATTTCGAAGATGAATGCAACTGCAGATAACGCATGAGTGGCAGTGTCATGCACAGCGCGAGCGCCAGGGCATTGTTGTCGGCAATGAAACTTCCCGGAGGTCCAAGCACATGGTTGGCGCCACCCTGGACTAGCGTGAACACGCCACCCTTGACACCATAAAATCCCAGTGAAACCACAATCATCCATACGAGCCAATGCAGGCGCTCGCGGTTGTTGACCAGGATCAAGGTGACAAACACCATGACCATGACTTTGGCGAACTCTTGCCATTTGATCCATGCTGAATCCGGCACCATCGCATAGAAAGTGGTTAGTCCTGTCCACAACAGGAACATCAGCAGCAACACGCTGACCGCCGACCACGGAATCTTCTTGCTTTCCTTGCTGAACAACAGGCTGGCAATAGTGACGACCGCAACCAGGTACACCCACGGAAAGCTGACCGCAAAGCCGTAGCACAACCGATGCGGGTTCATGTAGCCGAGCCACGACCACACGAGCAGGCCGATGTATGGCCGCATCAGAATGCAGGGAAGCGTTCCGAAGATGAACAGGGCGAGGACGATGTCACGCATGCGCTAGCCTGCCTGCAGTTGCAACATGAGCGCGTCCATGAAGAACTTGGCGGCCCAGTTTGGATAACGGTTTTTCATGTAGTCGCCCGACCGCGGATGCGAACCCGGCATGCCACCACGCACTGCCTCGTCGCTCGCCGTCACCTTCTGGATGGACAGATTGAAGCGATTGGCGCGTTCCGCTGCCGCCTTCCAGGCGTGCTCGCCGGTTTCCGCCGCCAGACGACGCCAGATGATGGCCATTTGCGCATTGCCGGTCACACAGGTCCAGCGGCTCGCCGCCTGCCAGGTGGAATCCAACCGCCCGGGCAAGGCCCCATCACGGCGCTGGGTGCCCGCAACGGCCTGCGCCACGCGCGCCGCAGCCTCGATCAGGACACCGTCGGCAGCGATCGATCCAACTTCCAGAATGCCGCGCGTCGCATAGGCGATGGTATGCGTGAGCGGCCGCTCGTTGTCTTCCAGATCGTTGTTCTGCAACCATCCATTGGGCTGCATCTGGGTAAGTGCCCACTGCACGTTGCGCACCGCCGCATCCAGATAACGCGGCTCCTGCAAGACCTGGCTGGCCTTGGCCAGCGCAAACGCCACGCGGGTGTTGTAGGTATTCGCGCCTTGGCCGGCAAAGGGTGAAGCGTAGCGACGCCATGCGCCGTCAGGATCCTGGGCAGCCACCAGCCAATCGGCCGCACGCCTCGCCGAGTCATGCAAGCGCGCGTCTTGCGTCTGTTGCCACGCGGACAGCCAGCCAAACAACACCTGTCCAGTATTGAAGATGGTCGGCACAATCTGCGTTGCGTCCATTGTGCCGGCACGCACGCCCCCTTCAGGAAGCTGGATGGCGGTTTCCCACTCGGCCATGCGGATGGCGCGCTCCCGGTACTCGCGTTGACCGGAAAACTCCGCGTAACGCAAGAAGGTTGGAATGATGTAACCGGTGGTTTCCGGATAGGCACCAGCCCATTGCCGCTTCGTTGCATCGTAATAGGCGCTGACGCCGCCGCAACCGGTGGCGTCCTGGGCGCGCGCCAGCCATTCGGCGGCAGCTTGCAATCCACCCTGCGCGTCCACGACAGGGCGCCCCCATTGTCTGGACAGGAGTCTCGCGACCACGTTCATGGCTTGCTCCCGGCTACCGGTGATCCCGGCATCGTCTTCGAAGTACGGCTGAGCAGCGCGCGACGGACATGCCGCAGGGCTTGCACCAGGCACGGCATGGGATCACTCCACCGGCACACAGCATCGGCCACCTGCCCGCCGCGCGGATAGCCCTGGGTGATGCGCTGGCCTTGGGCAGCTGCGGACTGCACGTCCTCGGAGCGCACCCGCCATACGACTGGTCGTTTTGTTGCGGCAGGCGGCGGAAGCGGCAGACCCAACTCCGAACACCAGGCCGCGTACGGCAGATTGACGCCGTTCAAGGTTGCCACTTCTTCCTGGTAATCGGTACGGCCGATCGTTGGCTCCACCATGCGGAACTCGCCGCTGCACGTGTCGCGCTTGTACTCCATGCTGGCCATGCCGACCACGCCTGCGGCCTGGAAAAACCGGGTGGTCATGGCGGAAAGTTCCGTATGCACTTCGGGGGCGGCTACACAGCTGGCCGTACCGCCCACCTGGGGTGGCCAGGAACGGATTTTGCGTCCGGCAAAAGATCCGGCAGCCTGGCCGTATTGATCAACGTATTGCAGACAGAAATAAATATTCGAATCGGGTCCCTCGATCCACTCCTGCACCACGACGTCTGCCATCACCAACAGGATGCGGCGAATCAACGCTACCGCTTCCGCCGCACTGCCAGCGCGGTAAGCCTTTTTGAACTGCTGTGCATATGCCGCATTCCGCTCGCCAGGCTTGACCACCACCGGATAATGCAGCTCCCCAAGCGCGGGCAGATCCGCAAGCACGCGGACGTGCACCAGCGGCGGAATGGGACTGCCGAGTTGTTCGGCTCGACGCTGGAACCCCTCCTTGTGCAGCAACGTGTCCACAACTTCCATGGGCGGCAGGCTGAATCGGTACAGAGCCGACAGGCGATCGCGATGATGCGAAATGGTCTTGACACTTTCCTCCTGGGTCAGGAACAACACCGGGCGCACACCGGAAAATTGCGTCGTACCGAGGCGCACAAGGTCTTCGACCAGCGTTTCACCGTGCGTCGCACGTATCTGCAACGGCTTCGCCGCACGGGTATGCATTTCCGCGCGACGCATGTCGGCATCCAGCAGCCAGACCGGGACCCGCGCGCGCGCCAGGCTGCGCGCCACGCCCAAGCCATTGGCTCCGGCGCCCAGTACCACGGCGGGCGTATCAGCGGTCACGCGCCGCTCCTGCGTTGCGACCGTGACGGTCGAGCACGTCGCCATAGACGCCGCGGTAGCGTGCCACGCTCGCCGACCAGGTGCGTTCGCGCTCGACGAACTCCCGCCCATTGGCGATCACCGTGTCCCAGCTCGCGGGAGTCTTCAGCAGCTTGATCAAACACTGCGCGAGGGCCTCGGCCGATCCTGCGGAAAAAAGATGGCCATTGTGGCCGTCGCGAATCAGCTCGCGGTGGCCGCCGACATCCGAGGCGGCCACCAGCTTGCCCATGGCCATCGCCTCGAGCGGCTTCAACGGCGTCACCAATTCCGTCAACCGTCGCGAGATACGCGGATAGACCATGACGTCCATGGCGCCGTAGTAACGAGTGACTTCGCCGTGCGGCACACGACCGACGAAATGCACCACGCGCTCGAGGCCGAGGCGGGCGACCAGCGCCCGCAGATCGGCGTCCTGCGGTCCACCACCCAGCAACAGCAGGCGTGTCTGCGGCACGGCGCGCAGCACCGGCGGCATGGCCCGGAGCAACACATCCAGCCCCTCATAGGCGTAGAACGAGCCAGCGAACCCCAGCGTGTTCCCGCGCGTGAGTCCATATTTCTCCAGCAACTCCGCATCGGCGGTGGCCGTGAATCGAAATTGGGCGATGTCCACGGCGTTGGGAATGACGGTGATCTTGTTTGCGGAAATGCCGCGCTTCAGCATGTCGCTGCGCAAGCCGTCGCAGATCGTGGTCACGGCGTCTGCCTGTTGCAGGGCCCGGGTTTCCAGCGCGCGCGTCAGCCGATATCGCGCCCCGCCCTCTCGCGCTGTACCAAGGTCGACGGCAGCGTCTTCCCAGAACGCACGGACTTCATACACCACCGGGATGCCGACGGCCCGGCCCACCGCGAGCGCGGGGAACGCGTCCAGCACCGGAGAGTGCGCATGAAGAATGTCCGGATGCACGCTGTCCACCACTTCGGCGAGCCGGGTCTGCAATGCGCGCATCAGGTAGCGATACTGGAACAGCGGCAACCTCGCCAGGAAGCCGGGCGCCGGCGGGGTGCGGTAGAACATCCAGTCGCCGACATGTTCCTCGCGCTGCCGGTCGCAGCCCTGCTTGGGGCCGGTCAGTTGCATCGTTTCCCACCCCAACGCACGCTGCGCCCCGAGGATGGCGAGCGTCCGGAAGGTATAACCGCTGTGCAAGGGCAGCGAATGGTCGAGCACGTGCAAGATACGCAACGGCCGGTCAGCCGACGTCCCCGGCCGAGCCCGGCGCTGCGCAACGCTCAGGATGTCGTTCATGGCTCCGCTCCGGGTGCCGCGCCACCTGCAGCGGCCAACAGTACCCGCGCATAAAGTGCGTGCTGCGCTTCCACGACCGGCTGCCACCCCAGCCGCTCCGCCACGCCGCGGGTGGCGGCACGCGTCGGTGCCCGGTCCCGCAACCGCAGCCAGGCTGCGGCAATGGCTTCGGCACTGCGCTGTGCGGCGATCTCCCCCGCTTCCGGCGCATCCAGCAATTCGCCGATCCCGGCAAACGGCGCGGCCACCACCGGCGTACCGCAGGCCAGTGATTCCAGCACGGCGTTGGGCATGCCTTCACGGCTCGATGCCTGCACCAGCACGTCTGCCGCGTTGTAGTAGTCACACAGTTCCGCGTGGGAGATGGCCCCAAGCAACCGCACGCGCGCCTGGAGACCAAGCTGTTCCACCAGGCCGCGCAGCTTGCCCTGTTCCGGTCCCTCGCCGGCGATCAACAGCGTCGCATCCGGCACGCGCGCCAGCGCCGCGATGGCGATGTGCACACCCTTGAGCGCGACCAGATGGCCCACGGTCAACCATACCGGACCCGTGAGACCCAATCTGGCACGGATCACTGTGCGCTCCCGTGGCTCGAAACGATCAAGGTCAACGCCATTGCGCAAAACCGCAATCTTCCCGGGGTCCACGCCCAAGGCGGTGACCTTGTCCTTCAGCGCCTGCGATACCGCCACGATGGCAGCGGCGCGCTCTGCTGCCCACTGGATTTGCGCTCTGGGTCGACGATAGTGCGGGATCCACATCACGTCGGTACCGCGCGCGGTGATCACCACCGGTTTGCCCAGGGCCGCGCCAAGCCGCGCTGCAGCCACGCCATCCGGATAAAAGTAGTGGGCATCGATCAGATCGAAGTCGGTCCCGTTGGCTTGCAGTTTCCGGAGGACCGGCAGAAGGGCGCGATACATCAGCACTGGCGCGATGCTCATGCCCAGTTTCGGAATGGCCGGATAGCGGGGATGGCTGATCTGGATGCCATGGCGCTGCTCCTGCGCAGGCACCCTGGCAAATGCCGAGTAGGCCCCGAAGCGCTGATGCCGAAACGGAAACCATGGCACCGGCGCTACAACGGTCGCGGCAATCCGGCCGGAATCCACGAGGTGGCGCAACCGCTCCTCGACAAATACACCGTGGCGCGGCTGGACGGCATTCGGGTACAGACTGGTGAATACCAGCAGGCGAATCTTGCGTTCGCCACCCGCTTCAGCTCTGGCTCCGGCACTCCGCCACGCCGCGTGGAAGGTTGCTTCAGCTGACGGCAGGACGCCGCTGGCCACGCCGTTGACCGATGCAGTCTTCATGACTGTGCCCCAGCGGCCACGACCCTGCGCGCCGGCTCGGCGGGGGCTGCGGCAGTGGGCTGCTGCATGCGGCGCAGAAAGGCGTCCAGCATCAGCAGGCTCCACAGCGTCGCGCTGTGATCGCGCCGGCCAGCCGCATGTTGCCGCACCAGCCGATCGAGCATGGCCGGCTCGAAATACCCGCATTCAGCAATGGCTCCGGTAAGCAAGGCGTCCCGAGCGCGCTGCGCGAGCGGGCCACGCAACCATGCCGCCAAGGGCACATTGAAACCCATCTTGGTCCGGTACAGCACGTCGTACGGCAAATCCGCTTCGAGAGTTTTCTTGAGGATGTATTTGCCGGTACTTCCTCTCAGCTTCAACCCGGGCGGCAACGAGGACGCCCACTCGACCAGACGGTGATCGAGCAGCGGTACGCGGACCTCCAGGCTGTGCGCCATGCTGGCCCGGTCCACCTTGGTCAGGATGTCGCCGGGAAGCCAGGTCTTGAAGTCCAGGTACTGGGCCAGCAGCAGCGGATGATCGGTGGGCGCGCGTCCGGCGTGGGCGCGGAACACGGCGAGTGCGCTGTAACCCTGCAGTTCGCGCTTGAAGCTCGCGCTGTACAGCTGCTGGCGCAGCGCCGCCGAGGTGGTGCTGACGGTATGGAAATAGGCTTCCACATCGTCGCCGGCGAGGGCCTGCAGCGTGGTCTTGGCGCGCAGCGGGCGCGGCGCCCAGTCCGCCTTGGGATAGATGCTGCCCAATAAACCAAACAGCGGCTTTCTCAACGCCAGCGGCAAGCGCGCGCGCAGCCCGCTTTCCCACGCATGCAGGCGGTAGCGCCGGTAGCCGGCGAAATTCTCGTCGCCACCATCACCGGACAGCGCCACGGTCACCTGGGTGCGCGCCAACTCGCACACGCGGTACGTCGGCAGCGCCGAGCTGTCGGAAAACGGTTCGTCGTAAACCGTCGCCAGCGTGTCGAGCAGATCATAATCATCGGCACTGACCCGCCTCTCGAAATGCTGCGTATGCAGATGCTCGGCCACGCGCCGCGCATAGACGGTCTCGTCGAAACCGCTGCGGTCGAAACCAATCGAGCAGGTGCGCACCGGTTGCGGTGATGCCCGGCTCATGCTGGCCACCACGGCGCTGGAATCCACGCCGCCGGAAAGAAACGCGCCGAGCGGCACGTCCGCAATCATCTGGTCTGCCACGGCGCTGTCCAGCAGGCTGTGGAGCTGCGCTGCAGCCTCATCCGCAGTCATGTCGGCGGCAAGATTGAACGGCACATCCCAATATTGCCGGGGGATCGGTTCTGGTTCGCCGGCGTGCCAGCTCAACCAATGACCGGGCGGCAGTTTGAAAATTCCGCAATAGATGCTTTTCGGATCCGGCACGTAGCCGAGTGCGAGATAATCTTCCAACGCCTGCGGATCGAGCCGGCGTTCCACGCCGGGATGCGCCAGCAGTCCCTTGAGCTCGGAAGCGAACACCAGATCGCCGGAGCCGGTGAAGCCGTAGTACAGCGGCTTGATGCCAAGGTGATCGCGGGCCAGATAGACGCGCTGCGTGCGCATTTCCCACATCGCGAACGCAAACATGCCAACCAGATGCGTCAGGCAGGCTTCACCCCACCGCTGCCAGGCACGCAGCAGTACTTCCGTGTCGCAACGGCTGCGAAACACCACGCCCTGCGCTTCCAGTTCGGCTTTGAGCGATGGGAAGTTGTACAGCTCGCCGTTATAGACCAGCGCCAGACCGGCCGCTTCATCGACCATCGGCTGGCGCCCATTGTCCAGATCAATGATGGACAGGCGACGATGCCCCAGACCCACGCCCTGGCCGATATACAGCCCGGCCGCATCCGGTCCGCGGTGCCGCTGCGCATCCCGCATGGCCAGCAGAACCCTTTCATCCACACCGGCATGCTGCGACAAGACGATTCCGGTCAGACCGCACACGTCAATTCTCCTTGTGCCCGGTCAAGCCGGACATCATGCGTGGCTGTACGGCGCCCGTCTGCCGACCCAGCAGTTCGTCGTACAGTGCGACATACGCGGACACCATGGCGCGCAAACTGAAATGCGCAGCGACGCGCGCGCACCCGGCGTCGCCATGCCGACGCCGCAGTTTTTCATCTGCGACGTAGGCGCGCAGAGCCGTCGCCAGGGCGTGCGGATCGCCGGCCGGCACCAGCGTACCGGTCACCCCGGCCTCGACCACCGAGGCGACGCCCCCAACGTCGGTGGCGACCACGGGCAGCCCGGCGGCCATGGCTTCCAGCAAGGTGATCGGCATGCCTTCGGCAACGGAAGACAAGGCAAACACATCACACTCCGCCAGCAGTTGCGCCACATCACCGCGGTTGCCGAGCAACCGCACCGTTTCCGTCAAGCCAAGCTGGACAATCTGCTGCTCCAAATCCCCGCGTTGCGACCCGTCACCGGCAATGATCAAACGGCATGTGGCATTTTTTCGCCCGTCTTCTTCACACAAAAGCTTGAACGCGAGGAGCAAACCCGCGTGATTCTTGACCTTGTCGAGGCGTGCCACATTGCCAACCAGCACGGTGCCCGGCGGCGCAAAATCGCCCAGCTGTCTGCGTGGCCCGGACCGAATGCGCGGCACATCGAACGGCGCCGCGTCAATTCCGTTCGCGATATACGTCACCTTGGACGATCGAATGCGCACACGCTGCGTGAGCCAGATTCGCAAGTCCGGTGACACCGCGACGTATCGCCCAACCAGCGGCGCCATCCAACGCCGCAGCCGGTGGTATTTGCGATTGTCGCCACCCGGATCGGCAGCGTCGCGTCCGTGTTCGGCGTGAACCAGTCGGTGTACGCCGGCCAGTTTCACGACCGGCGCCAGATCCAGCGTCCCGATGTTGTAAGTCTGTACCAGGTCCGGCTTCAGCGCGCGCAGCGCGCGCCAGAATCGAAAATAGCAGGGCCAGTCCTTGCCCGGCTTCTTTTCGAGCGACACGCATGCAATGGCCGCATTCGCGATTTCGTGCCGCAATGCTCCGAAGCCGGTCAGCACAATCACGGCGTGGCGGTAACGATCATGCGTCGCGTTGATCAGCGACACCACGACGCGCTCCATGCCACCGGTGTCCAGCCCGTAGAGCACATGCACGATCAGCGGCCGCTCGTTCATGGCTGGCTCCCCGCCAGATCGGCTGGCCGCGGCGCCTGCACATCCGACGTGCCGGGCGCGGGCAGCGCCTGCGCAAAGGCGTGCAACCTCGTCCGCACCCGATCGACATCGTCGCTGGCAACCGACGACGACAATGCCCACACCGAAGATTGCGGTACCTGCCCGCGCAGCACACCCCACGCTTGCAGCAACTTGGTCAACACCGGCGAGCGGGTGCAGCGGCGATCCACGCAATACCAGTACCACACCAGCCGCGAGCCGGTCACACCGGCCAGCCGCAGCTCTCCGGCCGTCGTGCTCCACCCGTTGGCGAGCTCAACTTGGCGGCTGGCACGACTCAGGATTTTCGCGTGCGCCGGATCGTAGAGATCGTTGCCGTAGGTGATCAGGGTATGTCCGCGGCGTGGCTTGCCGGTATAGATGGCATGAAACAACTCGACCACATCACCACTGGCGGCCGATTGATAGGACGCGCGTACCTGCCCCGCCGCCCCCTTGAAGATCGGCCGCCAGCCGTCCGCGGCAGCTTGTGGCCCACTCCAGCCCGCGACCGCTGGTGCGGTCAAGTGCATGGTTTCCGGCGGTGCCGGTGCCACGAGTCCGGTGGCCAGGACCGGACCCGCGATCAACAGCGCCACCGCCGCCAGCCAAACCACGGTGCGCGCACTGGCAGGCATGCCGCCATGTGCGGGGGGATGCTCCGGCACCACGAGTGGGTCGCGGAAAAACCAGCCAGCCAGCAGCAGCACCACCAGTACCGTGCCGAAGAACTGCCAGCCAAAGATCATGTGGTCCGTGCCGGTCGCGTATTCCAGCCCCCAGGTCTCGCCGATCAGCACGGTGAAATACACCCGCAAGCCGTTCGCGACGACCGGCGCCACCGCCGCCAGTGCCACGAAGACCACCCGCTTCCACCAGCGCTGATACATCAGGTAGGCATACAGGCAGCCGAGTGCAGTGCACGCGATGAAGAATTTCACGCCGCTGCAAGCATCGGCCACCATCCATGCCGCCGAGGGCGTGATGATCTCCCGGCCGTTGAGCAGGACCGGTGTGCCGGTCAGCTCCAGCGCACGCACTGCAAAATGCGCCGTGATGTCCTGCAGCGGCCCCACCAGCGCGTCGCCCCAGGGAACCGCGAACACCACCAGATAGCCGAGTGGGAACGTCAACACCCATAGCGCGCGCCATCCCCAGCAGGCCAGCACCAGCGCCGGAAACAGCGCCACGAACGCGAAATGCTGCGCCAGATTGATGTCGAGCACGCGGCCGGCATACCAGACAAACACCAACGCAGTCACCGCTGCCAGGCCCCAGACACTCGGCACCGGCGGGTTCGCCTGGAGTTGATGGCGCAGATTGAATGCCGTCCACAGGCTCAACGGGAAGATCAGAAAGCCGTACTGGTAGGTTCCATCGTGATCCCAGGTCCACACCAGCGATTGCACGGTCTGCCAGTAGCAGCCCATCAGCACGACGACGGCGACGGCGAATGCGGCCGCAGCCAGTGTCCAGCCGGAAGTGCGCGCGGAAAAGCCAGCCATGGCGGCAAGCGGCCTGCTGCTCATGGGCACGCCTCCAACCCGGCAGTGCCCACGGCACCCACGGAGGCTGCACCGGGCTGCGCATTGCACAGCACGTTTTCATACGTGTCGAGACTGCGCGCCCAGTCATGGCGGGACAGCACCTCGGCGCGGGCCGCCGGCACCCGCACGACTTGCGGTGCATCCAGCCAGCGCAGGGCTTCCGTCGCCATGACCTCGGGCGATTCATCGATGCAGCCCTGGCGACCCGCGAAATCCGCGACGCCGGCGTAGGCCGCAGGCGTCGCCAGCAGCACCTTCTCCATGGCCAGCGCCTCCAGCACCTTGTTCTGAATGCCGCGCGCAATCCGCAACGGTGCCGCCACGGCATGTGCATGCGCCAGGTACGGCCGCACATCCTCCACCCGCCCGGTAACCGTAATGCCCGCGAGCTGGCCCAGCATGCGGACCGCGGCTGTCGGCCTGCTCCCCACGATGTAAAAGCGGGCGTCCTGCCGCCGGGCGGCAATCCGCGGCCAGACTTCGTGCGCGAACCAGCACACCGCATCCACGTTGGCGCGGTAATCCATGGCACCGACAAACACCACCACCCGTTCCCCCGGTCGGTAGGGACTGGAACAAGCTCGTTGCGGATCCCAATACACGGCATCCACCCCATTGGGGATGCCGTGCACCCGGCCGGCCGACTCCGGTACCAGGTGTCGAAAAAACGCCGCTTCGGCTTCCGAGACAAACACGCTGGCGTCGAATTGCGTGGCAATCGTGCGCTCGAACTCTGCCAGCCGCCGCGCTTCCCGCTGGTACAGCATGCGCTTCACGCTACCGCGGGCCTGCTGCGCATACTGGTGCCATTTGTCGGAGTCCACGTCCACGAAATCCATGACCCGGCGCAGTTGGGTGTGCCGCATGACGAATGGCGCCACGCCAGACGAATAGCACAAGGCCAGCTCCAGCTTGTGGTCGGCCAACAACCGTTCGACCCAGTGGCGCATCACGCGGTCGCGGTAAACCCCAACGGTAAGCGCTTCACCCCGCGTCAGCGCGGCAAGCGCGCGCCAGCCCGCACGCCAAGGCGGCAAGGGCCGAACACACACCTCGGCGCACAAGGCCTCGACCGGCGCAAGGTGTCGCCAGTCAGCCGGATCGTCCACGAACGTGCCGAGATACACGCGGTAGCGTTCGGCGAGCCGCTGCAACACGTGGTACGAGCGGATCTTGTCGCCCTTGCTGGGTGGCCAAGGTAGCCGGTGGCAGAGGAACAGTACCGATTGCATGTGCTAACCCAGATCCCGCGCAAGCCATGGGCCCAGCGCACAACTCACCGGCAGCGGCAGCCGCTTCCAAGCCTCGATGAACAGACTGTATTTGCTGTTCGTGGGACTGATATTGGGAACCGTCCTGGCACGCACCAGGTAATAGGCATAGGGCAGCGGCTGTGGCTCAAAGCCCCAATGCTTCTTGAAGTGATAGGAACCGCTGTCCTGCTTGCTGCGGCCGTAGTCGAACAGCCGGGCGCCGCGCTCCACCGCACGTTGCATCACCGCCCAGTACATGAAATCGTTGGCCGCGAGATCACGGCCACGCGCCACACTGCCGCCGTAATACGGATGCACTTCATCGCGAAAGTAGAAGCTCATGACCGCGGCCACCGGCTGCCCCTGGTGGGTGACTACGGTAACCTCGCAATCCTCGCCAAACGCCTGTTGCAGGCTCACGTAATAATTGCGCGACAACACCGGCGTGCCCAGATTGCGCACGCTCTCGGCGTACACCCGGTAAAACTCGGTAACGCTGCCGTCATGGCGCGCTTGCAAGCCGGCGCCAACGCCCTTGCGCACCATGGCGCGCTGCTTGCGCGGGATCGCCTTGAGATTTTTGTCGTGGTCCGGACAGATCGCTTTGCGGAAGCTGACGTACAGATCCTTGACCGGCCAGGCGGGGTGGCGCAACTCGCGGTCGCGCAGTTCGAGATAGTCGACGCGCAGCTCGTCGGCGAGTGCGGTCGCGGCTTGGGTGAGCTGTGCCTCGCTGTCCGGGTCGCCCGCCACCACCCCGCCATACACGCAAAACGGCGTTGAAATCAGCGCGTGGCCAAACAGCCGGCTGCGCATCTCGGTGAGTGGCAGAACGCCCGTGATGACCCCATGCCGTTCCGCGTACAAATAGTGGCAGCGGTGACCAAGCACCTGCTCAAGGATCCCGCGCCAGGCCGCCCGGTGGAAAAACGTGGCTCGCGACGCACTCTCGACAAAAGTGTCCCAGCGCCGCTCGTCGCCCCTTCCCAAGCGCTTGACGGTGCAAGGGTCGGCGGAATGACTGTCGTCCGCACGGTCGAGCATGTCGCAGGCCCTCTCAATGCGCACAGAGTTCGGCGGTCTGCAGCGCTACCACCGGATAGTCGGCGTGGGCGCGGGCGAGAAATACCCGATCCATGCGGTCGAAACGGAAGTCGCGCACGAGCCGCTCGAGCCGGGGCGCCGTGCGGGTCAGGTTCAAATAGTGGCGCACCCGGTTCTTCAGCGTCACGCCGGGCACCCGCGGCTGCTGCGGATCCATTTCCCATGGATGAAAATAGAACACGCCGGAGCGCCGCTCGCGCCGGTTGACGCGTCGCAGGCCGCGCTTGAACAGCACATACGGCAGCAGGCGGAAATAACCGCCGCCGCCGCACGGCCAGTTGCGCCCGCATAACCGCACCGTCGTCACCGGGATTTCGAGCAAGCCGGAGCGCTTCGCAAAAAATGGAAATCTCGGTGCCGCCGGCATGCCGTACAAATCATGATGGATCGGCACGATGCTGGAACTGTAGCGGTAACCCGCTTCGTGCAATTCCTCGTGGGCCCACAACGTGGTGGGTCCAATGGAATAACTGGGCGCCCGGTAGCCATACACCGCGGTACCGGTGACGTCCTCAAGCAGACGTTTTGTGCGCGTAATGCTGTCGCGAAACTCCGCCGGGCTCAGATTCGTCAAACGCTCGTGGCCGAAACCGTGGCTTGCGATCTCATGGCCGGCGGCGCTGATGTCGCGCACCAGCACAGGAAAGCGCTCCGCCACCCAGCCAAGCACGAAGAAGGTGGCATGCACACTGTGACGTTCGAAAAGCTCCAGCACGCGCCGGGTATTGCCTTCGACGCGAACGGGCCAGTCCGGCCAATCCTCGCGCCGAATGCACTTTTCGAAGGCTGCCACCTGGAAATAGTCCTCCACATCCACCGTCATGGCGTTGGTGACGGGCTCGAGCCGTGGTGACGCCGTGCTCATTTGCCTTCCTGCCCGGAACGCGGGTACCGCGCGTCGGCAATCATTGCCTCGTCCTCGACGGGTGCCTGCGACGACGCGGCCAGCAGTGCTTCCCTTCGTCGGACCTCTTCGCGCATCAATTGCAACATGAATTTGTTGCGTTCAAGGTCCAGCGCGGCAAGTCTGCTTTCCCGTCTTGACGGCGCGGCGGCACGCGCCAGATCCAGGTCCTGGGGTGCGGCGGGCGCTTCCAGTGACGGCGGCACACCGCCCATCTCCTCGTGGATTTCGTCGAGCACAACGGTGAGCGCCGCTTGGTCCAGGTCGTGCAGTTCTTCCAGATAACCGTGCAACAGCAGCCTGTCCATGACGAGATTGATCTTGCGCGGGATCCCGCGACTGGCCAGGTAGACCCCGCTAAAAATTTCCGGCGCCAGTTCCGGGTCGTTGTTCCAGCCGACGGCACGCAGGCGATGCAGGATGTACGCGCGGCTTTCCTCCTCGCTCATTGGCTCAAGCCGGTGCGAGGCAATGATGCGCTGGCGCAACTGTTCCATGTGGTTGCTGACGATGATGCGCCGCAGTTCGGTCTGGCCGACAAGAAATATCTGCAGGAGCGCACGGCCCTTGAACTCGAAATTCGACAGGATGCGCAGCATCTCGAGTGCCGCCGGGGTAAGCGTTTGCGCCTCGTCCACCACCAGCAGGGCGTGCGTCAAACGGGCGTGCAGCGATATCAGGTGCCGTTTCACATCCTGCAGCAGGGCCTCCTTGCTGCGCCCCTCATAAGGCAGGTCAAGCGCCGAAGCCACGGCCGGCAATATATCGTCGCCATCGAGATTGGCCGAGGCGATGCTGGCTACGGCAATGTTGCGATGCGCGAGTGCTTCGAACAGCTTCTGGATGAGCAGCGTCTTGCCGGTTCCGACGGCGCCGGTGATCACCACGAAGCCTTCGCCCTGCTCGAAACCGTAGAGCAGATACGCCATGGCGCGCTTGTGACCTTTGCTGGGAAACAGCATTCCCGGATCCGGGGTCAATTGGAAAGGCTTGCCACGCAGCTTGTAAAATGCCTGATACATGTCGTCCTCAGAACAGGTGAGTGAACTGCAGGAAAATCACGTTCGCGCGGTATCCCTGCGCGCCTGCCGATCCGGTAGACACATTGCGGGAATTACGGCGCAGCCGCAGGCTGGCGAAATTTTTCGGGTTGAGTTGATGCACGACCGCCAGTTGCGCGTACTGGTTGTAGTTGGTCTGCCCATCCTGGTGCTGGTAACGCTGCCAGCCATAAGTCGGGGTCAACGTGGTGAACGGCCCGATATTGAACAGCCAGGTGACATCCGCATTCGCCACTCTTTCCTGAGCGCTGCCCAACAGAAAATAAGTGCGCCGCTCGTCGTATAACGTCACCCGCAACATGCCTTTGGGCATCTCGTAGGCCGCCGACGCGGTGGCGCGCTTCATAAGGTAAACCCGCTGCTCCCTGAGTGAGGGAATCACCGGGAATCCGAGTGACGGGATAGCGTCCACTCCCTCTCCCAGCAACTGCTGGTTGAGGTCGGTGGGTCGTTCCACATAACTTACGGCCGTCGTCAGCAAGGCGGCTGTACGCGTCCAGGACAACTGGTAGCTGCGACCATAAAACCGGTGCCCGACCAGTATCTTGAAATTATTCAGCGTATTCGACCACTCGACACCGGCGTCCCAGAAGCTCGCACCCAGCCTGTCCACCGAACCATCTGCCAGGAACTTGTTTTCCTTGCCGACGTCGGCAAGCAAGCTGGCGTTGTCACGGATCTGCACGGCAGCGCCCAGCTTGGCCATCGCAAAACGCGAATTGCGGCCGGAATCAAACTCGATACGCTGATCGGAATAGCCGAAATTCCAACTCCACGTTTCGTACTGTGGACTTACAAGGTTGAACTGCAGCGCATTGCTGGTGATGTCGGATATGCCGATCAACAAATCGTTGTTTTGCGCGGGAATGCCTTTGGTGTTGTACCAAACGCGCCCGTAGCTGTAACGCAGCATCGCGGTGCCAACTTTGCCAAGGTCCTGGACCCAGTACGGGCTGAGCGTGGCTCGCGCGACATTGGCGCTGTTATTGTCCAGGAAAAACGTGCCGGATCCGGCCGGCAATTCATTATTGATGACCTCGCGTCCGTACAACGCACTGCCGTCGAGGAAGAAGTGCTGCGAAAGAAGGGTGAGCGTGCCGTGAGTGACGAGGTTTTGCGCCAACTGGTTATGGCGCGATTGCCCCTTGTACAGATATCCGGTGAGCGTGTAGTCAAACACTCCGGAAAGCCGCGGCCCGCTGTAGGCCGACTTGATGAACGGTTGAATCTCGGTGATCCAGCTCGTTTGTTTCGGTTTGCCGCTGGCCGCAAGCATGAGATTATCGGTGTACAACTCACCGAGCGTGACGCCCGTTACCACCCCCGGAGAGTCGATGCTCGGCTGCGGGATGACGCCCGGTGGCAGATTCTCGGAGCTCCCGGCGAGTCCGCCGGGGACTGAGTTCGGCGCAGGCGGCGTCCCGACATCCACGTTCTGGGCTGCAGCCCCGGCCAACCAGCCGCCCAGGGTGATCGACGACAAGACAACCGACGCCGACAGGGCACGCATCTAGGCTTCCCCGGCAAGGCGGCCCCGGGAATACAGGCCATAGTAGCTGTAGTAGTTCTCACTTGCCGGCAAGCAGCTCATATTGAGAATCAGGCCGACATATTGCGAGTCATTCAAACTTTGCATAGCCGAATTGACCGTATGCTGACCTGTGCGACCTGCGGCTACCACCACAACAACCTGGCCCATGTGGGAAGCCAGCACCTGCGACTCCGAAGTCGCCAGCAAGGGCGAAGAGTCAAATACCAGCAGACGGTGCGGGTTCCGGCCGCCAAATTCTTCAAGTACGTATTCCATGCGGAGGCTGCCGAACAACTCGGCGGTCAGTGGATGGCGTTCCCCTACCGGCACCACCAGCAGATTCGGTACATCGGTTCGCACGATGACCTCGGCGGGCTGGCGTCGTTCGTCCACCAGCACGTCCATCAGGCCGGGCCGCCCGCCGAGCCCCAAAACGCGGGTGATATGGGATTTCGGTATATCGCCGTCCACCAGCAACACCTCGAAATCCATCTCGCGCGCCAGACTCAGGGCAAGATTCAACGCAGTAAAGGTCTTGCCTTCGCCCGGCACCGCGCTGGTCACCACGATGCGCTCTGCGTGCACCAATACTTTGGGGCCATTTCCGATGGCATTGTCCATCAATGGCCGCTTGACGCGGCGCAGCTCATCCGCGAGCCGATCGTTCGCCTCGTCGCCAGCGGGGAGCAAACCCGCGCGCTCGAGCGCCATCTGATCCACGTGCCAGAGCGGCGCGGTTTCTGTGGCTTGCTCCACCGCCCGCGCCCTGCCGGACAAACGCTCGATTGTCGACGCCGAATGCGGTATTTCCGCCTCGACAGGTGGCGATGCCGGCGGTTCAGGCTGCAAGGTCTTGAGCTTCTCGACTGCCTTCTCAACGATGCTCATGCGGCCCCCACCACGAAGAAATGCTGCACCAGCTGGGTAAGCTGTCCGTCAAAGGCGAACCCCAGCACCAGCACCACGGCCAGCAGACCAGCCCCGGTGCAAAACCCGACCACCTCGCGGCGCTGATCGCGGCGCCGCGACGGCGACACGATCAAGCTGAGCGCCCCGAGCACGGGATAATCGCCGTACTCCCGCAAACTCTTGAGACTCACGAACACCGGATTTATTTTATGCAGGAAATACGCAAACCCGCCGCCGATAGCGAGCGCCAGCACGAGCACCAGCAATAACAACAGCCCGCGTTTCGGGCTCACCGGCAGCGGCGGAACGACCGGTGGATCGATAACGCGGAATTTCAGATTGTTGCCGCTCTGCGTTGCGTCCTGAGACAGTTCGGCCGTGTTCAAACGCTCCACCAATTGGTCGTACTGTTTCTTGGTGACGTCGTAATTGCGCATAAGCCGTTGCAAGGTGGCTTGCACGTCGGAGATCTTGTCCACATTGCCCTTGAGGTCGGCAATCTGCCGTTTCTGCAGAGCGACCTGCGTGGCCAGCGTCTGAATGCTGACCTGGGTGGAATACATGGATTTCTGCATCTCCTGGTATACCGGGTTGTCCGAGACCACGCCCATCATCGAGGTCCCGGGCGCATTCTTCAGCAGCGCTTCGCGCCGTGCCTGAAGTTGCGCGATCATGCGCCGGGTGGAAATCACGTCCGGGTATTCATCCGTATAACGCAGTAACAGCTGGTTGAGCTGCTGCTGGTAAGCCGCAATCTGCTTGTCGACCTCCTGGGTGCGCGGATCGATTCCCGATGAAGTCGAGCTGCTGCTTGCCATGTCGCGCATCTGCTGTTGGGTGGTCGCGCGACCCGCGACGGCCGCATCGTACTGGCCTTGCAAGTTCTGCAATTGGGTCTCGGCCTCCTGCAGGCGCGTGAAATAATTGCTGCCACCCTGGCTCGGAATGTAGCCGACGTTGGCCTTCTGAAAATCCGCAAGTTTCTGCTCCGCCTCGTTCAGCCGGCTGGCGTAAGCCTGGACTTGTTGCTGCAGGAAGTTCTGCGCCGTCTCGGTGGACGCAGTATTCGCGCCCAGCGTGTCGTTCATGAGAATCTGCAGGAACGCCTGTACCACTTTCTGCGCCATCTGCCGGTCTGGATCGACATAGCTCAGGTCGTAGAGGTCTTTGGCGCCAGCGCCCTTTACCGTGACGGCAGTACCAAGGTTCACCAACAACTCATCCTTTTCTGCCGGGGTCGTGGCGCGCAGAGACAGCCCGGTCCTGTCTGCTACTGCTTCGAGATTGGGGCGCGAAAGCAACGTTTGGGTAATGATCTGGAGGCGCCCACGCACATCTGGCTGTACCGCAACCCCGCGCAGCAGCGGGTTCGTCAACGCCTCGGTGTCGGCATACACCTGGGCATTGGCCGCATACTTGTTCGGCAGGCTGAACACCAGCAGCGCGCCGACGATCGTCACGCACCACGCGACGATCAGCGCATGCCAGCGGTAGCGCCAAGTGGCGCGTGCCTCCAGCAGCACATGCTGAAACAGCTCACGCAAATCGATCGATTGTTTCTGCATCACTTCCCTTCCCCGAGGTCATTGACGATCGCCATGCACTCGCGCCCGTCGCGTCAAAGCAATGACTGCGGAATGATCAGAATATCGCCGGGGTGCATGACCACGTTGTACTTGATCGCGCCGTTCATCAGGTCGCCGAGCCGCACCGGGATGGTCTGCTCACTGCCGTCGGACAGCCGGCGCGCGACCTTCGCATCGTTGCCAGCGGCAAATTTGGTGAGGCCACCGACTTCGATCATCACGTCGAGCAGGGTCATGCCGCTGCGGTACGGCACCGCCCTGGGCATCGCTGCCTGCCCGACGACGCGCACCTGTTGGCTATAGGCGCCGACGAAACTCTTGACGATCACGGTCACCAGCGGGGAACGGACGTAGCGGCTCAACGCGCTCTCCAGGTCGCCAGCCAATTCGTCCGGAGTTTTGCCGGCGGCCACGATGGATTGCACCAACGGGATCGAGATACGCCCGTCGGGGCGCACTGGCACGCTGGTGCTCAGACTGGGATTGTCGCGCACGAAGATTTCCAGCGAATCGCCCGGACCGATGATGTAGTGCTCCACCGGCGGCGGCGCCGCGGCCGGGCCATCGATAGTCGGTGCACTGCTGCAACCACCAAGCAGCAGCAAGCCGGCCACCATCACTAGCCAGAAGACGTAATTTCCCGGTAGCGGTTTCATCGCTTGTTCTCCCCGATTTCAGCGCGCGCCACGTCCGAACAGCACCACTTCCACGGTCTGGACCAGGATGCTCAGGTCAAACACGAGGTTGTGGTTTTTCACGTAGAACAGATCGAAATTCAGCTTTTGCTCGGCGTCCTCCAGGGACGAACCGTACGGGTAGTGCAGCTGAGCCCAGCCGGTCAATCCCGGCTTCACGCAATGGCGCAAGCGGTAGTAGCGAATGCGCGTATTGAAGTCGTCCACAAACTGCGGCCGCTCCGGGCGCGGACCAATGATGCTCATGTCGCCGCACAGCACGTTCCAGAGCTGCGGCAACTCGTCCAGCCGGGTGTTGCGGATGAAATGCCCGACCCGGGTCACCCGGCCATCGTTCTTGCTGGCCCAACGGGCCACCCCATCGCGCTCGGCATCGGTGCCCATGCTGCGGAACTTGATCATCAAAAACGGCTCGCCGTTTTCACCAACCCGTTCCTGGCGGTACAGAACAGGCGCACCGCGACCTGACTCCAGCCGGATGGCCAGGGCCGTCAACAGCATGAATGGCCATGCCACCAGCAACACCAGCGCGGCGACGGCCACGTCGAAGGCTCGCTTGATCGTGCGCCGCATCGGGGAGCTGTGGAAGCCACCCGAAAATATCAGCCACGAGGGGTTGGTGAGATCCATCTTGATCCTGCCGGCCTCGCGCTCGAAAAACTCGGTGAGCTCGGTCACTGCGATGCCGTTCTGCTTGCACTCCAATAACGCGTCCACCGGCAAGGTGCCGCGACGATCGTCCGGCCCCACCACGATTTCGTCCACGCCAAGCCGGGTCGCCCACTCGTACAAGTTCCCGTAGGGATGCAGCAGCAAAGGCGCGGAGATGGATACCGGATCGGCACCAACCGGCACGTAACCCAGCACCCTGAACCCGCGTTGATCGCTCTTTCGGCGCATCTTGCGGCTCACCTCGGCGGCGCGCTCGCCGGCGCCGAACATCACCACGCGGCGCTTGAACAGGTCGGCGTCCACGAAACCCAGAAACGCCATCCGCCACAACGCCACGACGAAGTAGCCGACGATCAGCGCGATGCCCAGAACCCCGCGGCCCAGATACGCCGGAGGAACCACGTAATACAACACGGTAAGCGCGGTGCCACCCAGCATGAAGGCAACGCCTTGCCGACTGAGCCGCCCGAGCCAGCCCGCCCGCAGATGGACCTGGTACAACCCCAGCGCTGCCATCGAGACAATCAGCACCATCGCCACCAGCAGCCCACGCCAATGCAGCGCTTCGCGGAACGCAGCCTGGGTGTCGACATCCCCCAGGTAACGCAGCACCACCGCGGCATAGACGCTCGCCACCAGCAGTACAAACTCGGCCGACACCAGCAGCAATTGCCAGTGCAGCGCACGGAATCGGAATAATCCGTACATCTCTGCGCCTCCCGCAGCAACGAATTCTTCCGTTCGCATGACTGATCGCGACGGAAGCGGACCACCCTTATACTCTAAATGTGAAACAAGTCACGTTTTTTGGCGATCTTGTGTGACATAATCGCGCGCGCGATGCGCCTTGGACCCGAGCTGTTTAACCGGGAACTGCTGTCACTCGGGTTCAGACCGCTGCACTTTTGCTTCTTTAGCCTTGAGCAAGTGACCTTCCCGTGAAAACGCTGGTGAGGGAAGGTGATCGCGCACCGCAACACCGGCACGGCGAGTGGCTGGGGTTTCTGCGCCTGATTGACCGACGCACGCCGAAAGAGAAACCCCTGCAGCCGACCCGCGGCCACTGGCTATGCACAGACACCCGAACGTGAAGGCATGGTCGGCGAGACACCCACGATTCTTCCCCCTTCATGCCCACTTCGGCTTCATCGCCGAACATGGTTGAGCGCTCCTTCCGCAGCACCTTGCCGCCGTGTACTGAGGCGAACGTTGGGCCAAACCATTCCAAAATCCCGTGTCGGCGGTTCGATTCCGTCCCCGCCACCATGTGCAGCAACGGCTTGCAGCAATGCAGGCCGTTTTTGTCGGCGGCCGAGGAAGGCTGTTTCCGCAGCGGGCTCTGCGAAGGCGCAAGCGCGCGACAGCCTTTCCATCGTGCTCTCGCCCCCGCTCTTGGCGACACGAATGGACGAGAGCCTGCGGCAGCCAGGCCTCGCTGCCGGGTCGTCGGCCACCGCCACAACGACAGTTCGCAGGCTGCGATCGCGGCACTTGGGCGCTCCGGGTCACTCGTCGACAACTTTTGTATCGTCGATCATCCGCCGGCGGGGACGCATGGTGTTCCGCTGCGCAGATCCAGGCCGCACCTGCGCCGGCTCGCCACGGGAAAATCCGGCCGGCCAGAACCTGGTCTGTGCGCCTCCAGGCCCGCCATACCAGGCCGTTCTGCACCAAGGCGCGGCGCTCGCCACTATCATGCCCCATCCATTCTGTTGCGTGATGACTATCACAGTTACACGCGTTGGCACGGATGCTGCTTTGCCATGCCTCGAACCACTTTTCGAGAAGTCGCCATGGATGAAGATCTCAAGCAGGACATTGCAGGCAGTACACAACGGCTGTTGGCCGACCGGCTGCGGCAGCGATACGCGAGATGCCGCAAGACGTTGGCAAGCTACGCCGGCGAGACTGCCGCACCACCTGCCGCGACCAAGGCGCCCCTCCGCCTCACCGTCGTGCAGAAGGATCCGGCATCCCCGCAGCGACACCCGATGGGTTCAGGCGAACGATTCGCCACGCTTTTTTCGCAGGCCTACAGCGCCGCACGCGATTCGCGGGACAGCGCCCCTGTGCCGATGCCTCGTCGCAACAGGCAGCGGGTGACGGCCTGAGCCGTCGGTTCCGCGGTGGGTGCAACACCCTGCCACGATGCGCCATCGCTGCAACTCGATCCCGACCAACCGCACGCGCTGTCCGGTGTTTCGCCATGGTTCGAATCCGGGCAGGCTGACACCAGCCTCAAACGAAGGCACCGCTGCCGGCACGCAGGCATGGTCGGTGCCGAACGCGTCGCGTCTGCGCCGCAGCGCACCGACGTGCGAAAATCGGGCTACCCATCGATCGTGCCCTTACTTCATGACCTCCCAGAAATACGACTTCCGCCAGTTCCAGGAAGAGCTCGCCAAGCTCGAACGCAAGGTTGAAAAGCAGCAGCCGGCCAAGCCGCTCGGCAAGAAGGCCGCCGCGGCACAACGGCTGGCGATGGCGCGGGAGGAGTTCCTGGTGTTGCGCAACCGGCACAATTTGAGCGTGGCGGACGTGGTGGCGTTCTTCCCCGAGGAAGAGGGTATTGCCTACCTGCAGCAGCTGATCGCGGCGGCGCAGGCGAAGCCCCGGCGGACGCGCAAGTCGTAGGCGCGCCGGACGGGCCGTCTCCCGTGCCCCAAACTGTGCGGCCGCGCCGCGGCAGTCCCGCTGACCGAAGCTATACTGCGCTGCCGACGGTGCGCACCACCCTTCCGGGACGGATGCTGCAACAGGGGACTGCCGGACGATGAGCATGCAAATCGACACCCACACGCTGCCGCCTAGCGCCAGCGTCCGGCAGCAGGGGGCTCGGGCGTTGCTGATTGCCGTAGCCCTGGCTGCGCTGGGTGTGAGCGGCTGCGCCCCGCCACGTGGGTACTCTTCGGTGGTGGTCACTCCATCGCAACCGCAGACAGTATCGCCGACACCGGCAAGAACGTCCCGGGAGCCGTCGCTGGCTGCGATCATCGGCAACCAGCTCCAGCTTGGTCACTACGCCGAGGGTGAGCATGCCCTTCGACAGTATTTGAAACAGCATCCGGGTGACCGCGCAGCGCAGGCCATGCTGCACCAGCTCACCGCCGATCCCCGCCAGGTACTGGGCGAGCGCTGGCGCGCGCATGTCGTGCAGCCGGGCGACTCCTACAGCACCCTGGCCGGCCGTTATCTGGGCGACTCGAACCGGTTCCTGATCCTGGCCCGTTACAACGGCTCGACCAACCCCTCGATGCTGCGCGCCGGCGAGACACTGCACATGCCGCTGACTGCCGCGAGCGACACCGCGGCTGCAGGCATGATGCCGGCCGCCACCATGTTGCCCACGGCGATCGTGCGCGGTACCGAACCGCCAGCGGCAGAGGCGCGCCGGTTGCAGAGCGAAAGCGTGTCCCTGCTCGGCCAGGGACACAAGGAGCAGGCGCTCGCCCGCCTCGACCAGGCGCTGGCCATCGACCCGCGATTGAAACCGACTGGGGCCGGGGCGACCGCGCTGCGAACGCAGCTGCTGGACTCGTACCACGAGCGCGCGATCGTGCTGTACCGCGACCAGCAACTGGACCAGGCCATCGCGCTGTGGGACCGGGTGCTGACGATCGCACCGGACTACGAGCCGGCCATCGTCTACCGCACCCGGGCGCGCGAGCTCAAGCAGCGGCTCAAGCAGTACTGACCTGCGACTCAGGCCTCGCCGCCGCCTTCGTCGGCCGTCACCGACATGATCCGCGTCGGCCGCGTCACGTCCACGCCGGCGCTTGCCGGCGCGGACGGCTCCCCGGGCCGATGCTGCCGGGCCTGCAACGCGCCGTTCATCAGGTTGAAGGTAGCGAACAGCCGGCCCAGCTCATCGCGGCGGGTCAGCCGGATGCGATGGCGAAAGTCGCCACGCGCCACCCGCAGCAGCGCATCGCCAAGCAGGTTCAGCGTATTGAGCGGCCGGCGGAACAGCCAGTAGGCCGCACCGACGACGGCCGCCAGGGTCAGCACCAGCACGATGGCGATCACCCACAGCGTGGTCCGTTGCGCCGCGTCCAAGGCCGCATTGCTGATCCCCAGGCGCAGGTCGCCCACCGTCTTCGCCTGGTAACGGATGGGCACGTCGAACAGCAGCATTCCGCCCTGCGCCTGATCGCCCGCGGTGCGGCTGAGATAGCTCTGGATATCGTCCGGTCGCGGCAGGTATTTCATCCCCTGCGGAGCGAGCAGCTTGTGGCCGACTTCCTCCTGCCGCGTGCTGGCGATGATGTCGCCCGCACGATCGGCGATCGCCAGGTAGTGGATCTGCTGGTTGCGCGAGACGTCCGTGACCAGGGCGCGGGTGGCGGCATGATCGTCGAGCAGCAGGTTCTCGGCCGATTCGCTGGCGATCATGCGGCCCATCGAGCTGCCGAAATCCAGCGCCACACCGGTCACTGCAGCGCTCTGCTTGGCGTAGATCGCAGCCAGCCCCAGCACCAGCACCAGGGTCAGGATGGCGCCCAGACTGCTGGCCCAACGCAGGCGCAATGAAATGATGCGGGTCGCCAGCGGATTTTCGCGCGCGCGCTCGTACTCGCGCTCGGCCAGGCGCAGGTCGTCGATGACCTCCGCGCCACGCTGGTAACGCGACTCCGCCGTGGGCGCCAACAAGGTGCGCACGATGCTGATAAGTATCGACGGTGTCGCCGGGTCGCGCGGCCGAATCGGCGGGCGCGGCGAGCGCAGGCGCTTCCTGACCAGCTGCTGCATGTTGCCGATGTCCGGCCACGGCAGCTTGCCGGTGACCAGCCAATACAGCACCACGCCCAGCGAGAACAGGTCACTGCGCGCATCGCTGCGTTCGCCGCGCAGGCGCTCCAGCGCCATGTAGGCCGGCGTGCCGCCGATTTCCGCCGGCAGGCCACCGACATCACGCGGCGAACCGCGACGTTCGGCGATGCCGAAATCGCTGATCTTGGCGTAGCTCCAGCCTTCGGCCAGCATGATGTTCTCGGGCTTGATGTCGTGGTGGACGACGCCACGGGCATGCGCATAGTCGAGCGCCGCAGCGAGCTGTCCCACCAGGTCGATGATCACCGGCAGCGACGGAAACCCTTCGCGGCTGACCGCGCTGGCGAGCGTCTCGCCCGACAGGCGCTCCATCGCGATGTACGAGCGGCCATCGTCGGTTTCGCCGACGTCGAAGATGGTGACGATGTGCGGATGGGTCAGATGGCCTGCCGCGCGCGCCTCGATCAGGAACCGGCGCCGATAGGCGGGATCGGCAGCAATCTCCCGGTGCAGGCACTTGATCGCCACCTTGCGCTCGATGCCCGGATCGAAACCGGCGTAGACGACGGCCATCGCGCCTTCGCCGAGGATGCCCTCGATGCGATAACGGCCGACCTGCTGCGGAATGGCGCTCTCGCTCACGGCAACCCGAGGAACCACCATGCCAGCACGCCCAGGGCGCCGAGCACGGCAAGCAGCAGGATCGCGCCGACCCAGCGCCGGGATGCGGCTCCTGGCTGGCCGGGCTCGCGGGTCAGGAATACGAACTCCGCCTGCCCCAGGCGGATGTGATCGCCATGCCGCAAAACTGCCTCGTGGATGCGTCGGTCGTTCACGAACGTGCCGTTGGTGGATAGCGTATTCACGATGACGCAGCGACCTTGCTGGTTGGTGATCCAGGCATGGTTGCCGGATACGCTGAGGTCGTCGACGACGATCTCGTTGTCAGCCCGGCGGCCGATGGCCTGCCGGCCCGGGCGCAGGGTGAAGCGGCGACCCTCGATGCCGGGGCTGCTGCCCTCCAGCACCGGTTCGTGCACGCTGATCCGGCCATCCACCCCGTCCGCGGCATCGCTGGCGTACTGCCGCAATGCCTCGGTGGAAAAAAACCGGGTGCCCTGCGGTCCTGAAGATCGTTCGCCGGAGCGGAACGGTGCCTGACCACGATCGCTCATCGAAACCCCATGCCTCCCAACCAGGTTGGCACTATAACGAACTGGCGACAGCCGGGCACAGGCCATGGCCACCGGGCGGAAAATCGTTGACGCGCACGTCACATGCCTTAACGGCAGCCGGCGACGGCAGTTCGCGTTCACTGCGGGTTGAATGGGCCTGCTCAAGACTCGGGCTTTCCACAGGCAACGAGGTGCTCCCCCATGACGAACAAGCTCGCTTCTCTGACTTTCACTCTGGTGCTTGGAACGTTCGCGCTGGGAGTCTGCGACGCCGCGACGGCGCAGCAAGCCATGACCGAACCGCAAGTGCAGAGCCAGCTTACCGCCCAAGGCTATACCAGGGTGCACGACCTGAAGTTCAAGAACGGCATGTGGCACGCCGAGGCGAAGAGCGCGAACGGCGACCGGGTGGACCTGCGCATCGACGCAAAGACCGGCCAAGTGTACCCGGACAGGCAGGTGTCGCAGCTGAGCAAGCAGGACGTGCGTGCGTCGCTGGAAACCCAGGGGTACACGCACGTGCACGACGTGGAATTCGAGGACGGCATGTGGAAGGCCAAGGCGGACAACCCCGCCGGCAACCGCGTCAAACTTAAAATCGACGCCACCAACGGCAAGGTGATCGGCACTTACTAGCCAGCGGGTTGTTGAAAAAGCCTGTCTTTTTCAACGCGCCGAATCCGGCATATGTGCCCGTACTCGGCCACGTCAAACCAGGCACTGCAGTGCCTGGTTTGACGTGAGCCATCCATGGCCCGCGCCAATTTTTCACTACCTTGGCAAGAATACATTGCTCGGCGCCGGATGGACCGGCACAGCTCGCCTCACTACTATCGGCAGGTTCCTTCCTCTACAGGTGACTGCCCGTGAAGCGACTGCTCCTTTCCGCAATGATCATGGCCGCGTGTTCGGTCGTGCAGGCCGCCGACACGCCGACCTTCAGCCCCCAGCGGCTGTCCGCCGAAGTGAAGACACTGTCCTCGGATGCCTTCGAGGGCCGCGGTCCGGCCACGCCGGCCGAGACGAAGACCATCGACTACGTGGTGGCGCAGATGAAAGCCGCCGGGCTGCAGCCAGGTGGCGACCTCAAGGACGGCAAGCGCAGCTGGACCCAGGCGGTGCCGCTGCGGCGCAGCCAGATCGTGGGCACGCCCACGCTGAAACTGAGCCTGGGCGACAAGCATGAAGCGCTGACCCAGGGCGAGCAGATCGCCGTGCGCGCGCCGATGGACGGCTCGACCATGGTCGCGGTCGCCAACGCGCCGCTAGTGTTCGTGGGTTACGGCGTCAAGGCGCCGGAGCGCAACTGGGACGACTTCAAGGGCGTCGACCTGCACGGCAAGATCGCCGTGGTGCTGGTCAACGACCCCGACTTCGAGACCGGCCACGGCGACTTCGGCGGCAAGGCCATGACCTACTACGGCCGCTGGACCTACAAGTACGAAGAAGCCGCGCGGCAGGGCGCGCTCGGCATGCTGGTGATCCACGAGACCGCGCCGGCCTCGTACGGCTGGGCCACGGTGAAGAACTCCAACACCAACGCGATGTTCGACATCGTGCGCGACAAGCCAGCTGCGGTGCACCCGGAACTGGAAGGCTGGATCCAGCGCGACCTGGCCGTGCAGATGTTCAAGCATGCCGGGCTGGATTTCGATGCGCTGAAGAAGCAGGCGCAGACCCGCGACTTCAAGCCAGTGGTGCTGAAGGGCGAGAGCCTGTCGGCGAACTTCAAGGTCGATTCCGAAGTGATCACCTCGCACAACATCGTGGGCCGCGTCGAGGGCAGCAGGCGCCCGGACGAGACGGTGATCTACAGCGGCCACTGGGACCACCTCGGCGTCGGCGCGCCGGACGCGAAAGGCGACCGCATCTACAACGGCGCCGTCGACAACGCCACCGGCACCGCCGCGCTGATCGAGATGGGCCGCGCGTTCGCGCAGGGGCCGAAGCCCGAGCGCTCGGTGGTGTTCCTCAACGTGACCGCGGAGGAGAAGGGCCTGCTCGGCTCCGAGTACTACGCCGCCAACCCGCTGTACCCGCTGGCCACCACCGTGGGCGTGCTCAACATGGATGCGCTCGACCCGCACGGCCCGGCGCGCAACTTCACCATCTCCGGCAGCGCGAAACTCGGCTTGCTGGACGACCTGGTCACCGTCGCGAAGCAGCACGACGTGGTCTACACCGCGGACCCGAAACCGGAAGCCGGCCACTTCTTCCGCTCCGACCACTTCTCGTTCGCCAAGCGCGGCGTGCCCGCCGTCTCGTTCGGCTCGGGCAATGACTGGATCGACGGCGGCCTGAATGCCGGCAAGGCGGCGGAAGACGACTACACCGCCAAGCGCTACCACCAGCCCGCCGACGAATGGCAGGCCAACTGGCCGTTCACCGGCATGGCGCGCGACCTGCAGCTGCTCTACATCGTCGGCGACGACCTGGCGAACTCCGACCAGTGGCCGAACTGGGGCAAGGACTCCGAGTTCCGCGGCACCCGCGACGCCAGCGCCGCCGAGCGGAAATAGGTTCGAGGTCCGTCATCTGCATGTAGGAGCCCGCTCGCGGGCGATGCTTCTGCTCTGGAGATTCGGAGCAAGCATCACCCGCGAGCGGACTCCTACAACGGTTTTCGCCGGGGCCGGCCGTAGGCCCAGCGCAGGAACACCGGCAGCATCCGTTTCCATGACGCCTGGTTGTGCACGCCGCCTTGCAGCAGGAACAGCGTGGCGTCGGCGTGCCGCGACGGATGCTTCGCGACATCCATGTTGACCGTATAGCCCAGTTGCTTCAGCCCGCGCAGGCGAAAGCCGTCGGCGCCGCGATAACCTTGCAGCAGATCCTGCGTGTCGTCGACGGTATCGTTGATGCCGTCGCCGTCGCGATCCTTGGTTTCCTCCGCCGTACCCACCGCGAACCACATGCGCAAGCCTGCACGCTTGCGAGCGCGATCGACCATCGCCTGCGCCAGCCGCGTGTGCTGCACCGCCGTGGCGCTGCCGCGATCCGCAGCTAGCCATAACGAGGGCGAGAACGCGCCGACCTGGCCGAACACCTCCGGATACTGCCAGCCGAGATTGAACGCATTCAACGCGCCCAGCGACCAGCCCAGCATCGTGCGCCCGCGTGCGGATCTGCGCGTGCGGTAGTGCGCGTCCACATACGGCACCAGCGCCGTGGCGACCCAGGCGGAATAATCCTGCGCGCGCGTACCGATCGGGCCAATCGGCGAACCGCCGACCAGGCTGCGTGCCGCGGCGCGGTCGGACAGGCCGTAACCGCTGGCGCGATCGGCGAGCATCCCGATCGCCACCACGATCACCGGCTCGATCGCCTTGTCCCGGTACAACTGCGCCAGGGTCGACGGCAGGCCGACAGCTTCCATGTCCTGGCCGTCGTTCGCATACAGCACCGGATAGCGGCGCGCCGCGGCGTGGTCGTAATCCGGCGGCAGGTACACCGTGACCGCGATCTTCTCCGGCGCGAACGCCGCTGCATCGAGCTGCAGTTGCACCACGCCGGTTTTGTTCGACGCCAGCGCCGCCGGCGCACTGCCGACCAGCAGCACGCCGCACAGCAGAGCTCGCATGAACCAGCGCCGCGCCATCATTCCACGCTGGCGAACCAGGCGCCGTAACCGGGCAGTCGCAACCGGCCGCCATCGAAATGCCCCTGCAGCAGGCCATGGCCGTCCAGCACGCGCGGCTGGTCGAGTGTCGCAGGCAGGCGAATGTCGATGGCGGCACCGGCCAGGTTGAACACCACCAGCACGGTCTGCCCGGCCAGGCGGCGGGTGAACGCCAGCACCGGCTCGGCGGTGTCGATGAAGGCAATTTCGCCCCAGCGCAACGCAGGCTGCGACTTGCGCCAATGCATGAAGCTGCGGAAACCGTTCAACACCGAATGCGGGTCGGCGTCCTGCCGGCTCACCGCCAGCGCGCGATGTTCCGACGGCACCGGCAACCAGGGCATGCCGCGGCTGAAACCGGCGTGCGCGTCGGCATCGTTCCACGGCATCGGCGTGCGGCAACCGTCGCGGCCCTTGAACTGCGGCCAGAACGCGATGCCGTAGGGATCCTGCAGCGCCTCGTACGGCAGCTTGGCCTCGGTCAGGCCCAGTTCCTCGCCCTGGTACACGCATACCGAACCGCGCAGCGAGCAGACCATCGCGGTGAGCAGGTTGGCCAGCTGCGGCGAGGGCTGATCCCTGCCCCAGCGCGTCAGCACGCGCTCGACGTCGTGGTTGGAGATCGCCCAGCACGGCCAGCCTTCGGTCATCTGCGCTTCCAGCGCCTGCACCGTGCCGCGGATGTGCGCGGCGCTGAAGTCGTCGGTCAGCAGCTCGAAGCTGTAGCCCATGTGCAGCCGGCCGGGGCGGGTGTACTCGGCCATCGTCGCCAGCGAATCCTCCGAGGAGATCTCGCCCAGCGTGGCCACGTCGGGGTAGCGGTCCATCAGCGCGCGCAGCTCGCCGAGGAAGGCCAGGTTCTCCGGCTGCGTGTTGTTGTAGTAGTGGTACTGGAACGCGTACGGATTGTCCGGGCTGAAGCCGCGGCCCACGCGTTTCTCCTTCGGCTTGGGCGGGTTGTCGCGCAGCTCCCGGTCGTGGAAGCAGAAGTTGATCGCGTCCAGGCGAAAGCCGTCCACGCCCTTGTCGAGCCAGAAGCGCACGCTGTCGAGAATCGCCGCACGCACCTCGGGGTGGTGGAAATTCAGGTCAGGCTGCGCGGCGAGGAAGTTGTGCAGGTAGTACTGGCCGCGGCGCGGTTCCCACTGCCAGGCCGGACCACCGAACAGCGACAGCCAGTTGTTCGGCGCGCTGCCGTCCTCGCGTGCGTCGGCCCACACGTACCAGTCGGCCTTCGGGTTGTTGCGACTCTCGCGGCTTTCCCTGAACCAGGCATGCTCGATCGAGGTGTGGCTGAGCACCTGGTCGATCATCACCTTCAAGCCGAGGCGATGCGCCTTCGCCAGCAGCGCGTCGAAGTCGGCCAGCGTGCCGAACAGCGGATCGACATCGCGATAGTCGGCGATGTCGTAGCCGAAGTCGGCCATCGGCGAGCGGAAGAACGGCGCGATCCAGATCGCGTCCACGCCGAGGCTGGCCACGTAGTCGAGCCGCTCGATGATGCCCGGCAAATCGCCCACGCCGTCGCCATCGGTATCCAGGAAGCTGCGCGGATAGATCTGGTAGGTGACGGCTCCGCGCCACCAGGGTGCATCACTCATTGAACGTGTCCCCGCAGCATGAGGCGGGCACATTCGACCGCCCGTCGTTGAATGCCGATCAGCTTAGCCGCAGCGTCGTTGCGACCAGCACGGGTGTGCATACGTATTCATTCGTGCTGCAGTCGCGGCATGCCGCGTGCTAGGCGTGCCGGCGGTGGTTCACGCGTCATGCGCCCATGCCAAGTCGCACCGCGGCCCGCGCCGCATCCACCCTCCTCCCGGATGCGCGATGTTGCAATGCGATAAGCGCGCCAAGGCGCCCGCCATGAATACGTATGCAGAAAATGCTTCGCTGCGGAAATGCCGGCCTACCATGCAAACACGCCGCCGAAAACCTCGGCAGCGCACCTGCCGACGGTCGTCGCCGACGGAAGCGCGGGGGAATCCAATAACCGAGATCGACGGCGACACACCTTTGTGGGAGGGGAGTACATGGTTCTGAAACATAACGTGCTGGCAATGGCGGTTGCATCGGTGTGCCTTGGCGTCTGCGCCACGGCTTACGCCGGGACCGCACCCTCGGCCAGCCAGCAACAGGACACGCAAGATCAGGCCCAGCCGTCGTCGATCGACAAGAACAGCAAAGACACCGACAGCAAGCACAAGACGAAGAAGCTGCAGGCCGTCGAAGTCAACGGCTTCATCAGCAGCATCGAGAATTCCACCGCGCTCAAGCGCAACGCCAGCACCATCGTCGAGGCCGTCTCGGCCGAACAGGTCGGCAAGCTGCCTGGCGTGAGCATCGCCGACACCCTCGGCCGCCTGCCCGGCCTCGCCGTGCAGACCATCAGCGGTCGCCCGCAGGTGCTGACCATCCACGGCCTGGGCCCGGACTTCTCCACCGCGCTGGTCAACGGCGGCCAGCAGGTCTCGACCTCGAACAACCGCGACGTGGAGTTCGACCAGTACCCGTCGAGCTGGTTCGACAACGTGGTGGTGCACCTGACCCCGTCGGCCGCACTGATCGGCCAGGGCCTGGCCGGCACCGTCGACATGCACACCATCCGTCCGCTGGAGAAGAGCGGCCCCGAAGCCGCGCTGAACGCCCATTACGTCTGGAACGACATGTCCCAGCTGGCGAATGGCCCCGGCGTCAGCGACAAGGGCTACAACCTCAACGGCGTGTGGGTGAACCAGTTCGCCGACCACACCCTCGGCGTCACCCTTGGCGTGGACCTGGAATCCAACCCCTCGCAGATCCAGCACCAGCAGCCGTGGGGCTACCCGAACGACAACGACGGCAACGCGGTGATCGGCGGCGCGAAGAACTTCGGCATCTCTGACACGATGAAGCGCCGCGGCGTGCTGGCCACCGTGCAGTGGCAGCCGAACGAGCACTACACCGGCACCGTCGACCTCACTTACGACAACTTCAAGGAAGTGCAGCAGGCCAAGGGCATGGAGTTCCCGCTGTGGTGGAGCTCCGCGCAGCTGCAGCCGGGCGGTACGGTACAGAACGGCATGGTCACCAGCGGCACCTACGGCAGCGTCAAGCCGGTGATCCGCAACGACTACAACAGCACCAGCGCCCGGGTCTACAACTTCAACTGGGACAACAAGTTCACCATCGACGAGAACTGGACGGCCGACCTCGACGCGAACTACTCGCGCGCCACCCGCCGCGACATCAACCTCGAGAGCTACTCCGGCACCGGCTTCACCCCGGCCAACGGCGCCACCGACACCCTCGGCTTCGTCGAGCGCAGCAACGGGCTGCTCTACCTCACCCCGTCGCTTGACTACACCAACGGCGTCGTGCTGACCGACCCGCAGGGCTGGGGCGGCGGCAACGACGTGGTGCAGGCCGGCTTCATCAATGCGCCGCACACCGTGGACTACCTGGCCAACCTGCGCCTGAGCGTGGAGCGCAGCTTCTCCAGCGGCCCGTTCTCCAGCATGGAATTCGGCGTAGCGCACAGCACCCGCGACAAGAGCTACCACATCGACCAGAGCTTCCTCACCCTGGGCGGCGGCACCATCAGCGGCGGCAACGCGGTCACCACCGCGCCGTTCAGCGGCACGCCGTGCTCCCCGCTGTCGTGGATGGGCGTTCCCGCCCAGCTCTGCTACAACCCGTTCGACCTGATCGACAACGGCACCCTGCAGCAGGTACCCACCTTCGGCTCGTCGCTGTCGATGCCGCCGAACTGGAAGGTACGCGAGAAGACTCTGACCCCGTTCGTGCAGTTCAACCTCGACACCTACCTGGGCGGCGTCAACCTGCGCGGCAACTTCGGCGTGCAGGCGCAGCACACCACGCAGCGCGCCACCGGCGAACGCGTGGCGCCGGGCAGCGCGATCACCGGCAACGCGATCACGCTGATCCCGGTGGTGGGCAGCACCAGCTACACCAAGGCTCTGCCCAGCGCCAACCTGATCTTCGGCTTCAGCGACAACGACGACCTGCGCGTCAGCGCCGCACGCACCCTGGCCCGCCCGCGCATGGACCAGATGAACGCCAGCCTCGGGGTGAGCGGCAACATCACGCGCCTGCAGTCGACCGACCCGAACCAGGCGTACTTCAGCGCCTCGGGCGGCAACGCCAAGCTCAAGCCGACCATGGCCGACAACTACAACGTCAGCTACGAACACTACTTCTCCGGCGGCAACGGCTACGAATGCAACGCCGCCGACGCGAAGACCTCGGACCTGTGCCGCAGCGGCGGTGGCTACTTCGCACTGTCCGGCTACTTCCTCAAGCTGAAGGACTACATCAACCCGAACGCGGCCTACCTGTACGACTTCAGCAGCTTCCTGCCGTTCGGGTTGACGCCGGTGCAGCAGGCCCAGCTGGGCACCACCCAGGGCATCGTTTCCGGCCCGACCAACGACGGCCACGGCTACGTGAAGGGCGGCCAGGTGACCTTGAACCTGCCGTTCAACCTGGTCACGCCGGCACTCGACGGCTTCGGCGCGATCCTCACCGGCAACCGCACCAAGAGCTCGCTGGTGTTCCCCGGCAACAGCACGCCGATCACCGTGCCGGGCCTGTCGAAGTGGGTTGCCAACGCCACGCTGTACTACCAGCACAACGGCTTCGAGGCGCGCGTCAGCGACAGCTATCGGTCGAGCTTCCTCGGCCGCGTGTCGGGCATCAGCGCCTCCCGCATCGAGCAGACCATCCAGGGCGGCAGCACCTACGACGCCCAGGTCAGCTACAGCTTCGACAGCGGCAGCCTGAAGGGCCTGACCTTCATCGTGCAGGGCTCCAATCTGTCCAACAAGATCTTCACCACTTACCAGAACAACGACCCGCGCCAGGTGCTGACGTGGGAGCGCTACGGCCGCCGCTACGATATCGGCGTCTCGTACAAGTTCCAGTAAGTCGTATCAGCCTTACCTTCCCAAGGCGCCCCGCTGTGTGTTTTCCGGCGGGGTTTTTTTTCATGATCCGCGCATCCGCAGCGACGGCGGCGCGACAGCGAAGACCGCACGCCGAGGAGCCATGACATGAACGATCCCCGCATCCGCCGCATCGTGATCGTCGGCGGCGGCACCGCCGGCTGGATGGCGGCGGCGCTGCTGGCAAAGGCCCTCGGAATAGGTGTTGCCATGCGCCTTCGCGCCATGCTCCGCTGCCTCGCGGCGTCCGTGCTGTTCGCGCTGTTCGCCCTGCCCGCGCTGGGCGGATTTGCACCGGCCGCAGCTGCGCCCGCCGTTCCTGCCGCAGCGGCACCCTCCGGCGTCTGGTACGAGATCTTCGTGCGCAGCTGGTACGACACCGACGGCGACGGCATCGGCGACCTCAACGGCGTCACCGCGAAGCTCGACTACCTCCAGTCGCTCGGCGTCAGCGGCATCTGGCTGATGCCGATCAACCCCTCGCCCAGCTACCACGGCTACGACGTCACCGACTACTACGCGATCAACCCGCAGTACGGCACGCTGGCCGACTTCGAGCGCCTGCTGCGCGAGGCGCATCAGCGCGGCATCAAGATGATCATCGACCTGGTGATCAACCACACCAGCGATCAACACCCCTGGTTCACGGCTGCGCGCGATCCCGCTGATCCGCATCACGACTGGTACAGCTGGGCCGGCCCGCACACCGATCTGCACGCCGCGGACGCCGCCGGTGCGCAGGCCTGGCATGCGCTTGGCGCGGCGCATTACCTGGGCGACTTCTCCCGCAACATGCCGGACCTCGACTACGACACACCGGCGGTGCGCAAGGAGATGGTCAAGCACGGCCAGTACTGGCTGAAGAAAGGCGTGGCCGGTTTCCGTCTCGATGCCGCCCAGCACATCTACTACGACTTCAAGGCGGACGCCGACAATCCGCTCACGCTCAAGAAGAACCTCGCCTGGTGGTCCGAATTCCGCCAAGGCCTGGATGCGGTTGACCCGCAGGCCTACCTCGTCGGCGAGGTGACCCGCGACTCCGCCGACGAGCTGGCGCCGTACTTCAAGCCGCTCGACGCGGTGTTCGATTTTCCGCTGGCGACGCGGCTGATCGACAGCGCGAAGAGCGAACGCGCCAGCGATCTCGGCACACTGCTCGCGCACACCGATGCCGCCTACCGCAAGGTCGCCGGCAAATCCGGTGTGGACGCACCGTTCCTGTCCAACCACGACCAGGAACGCGTGATGAGCCAGCTCGACGACAACCCGCAGCACATGCGCATGGCCGCCGCGCTGCTGCTCACCCTGCCCGGCCAGCCGTTCGTCTATTACGGCGAGGAACTGGGCATGCGCGGGCAGAAACCCGACCCGAACCTGCGCGAACCGATGCGCTGGAATCGCGTGCCGGACGCCGCGGGCGAAACCACCTGGAAAGCCTTCACCGCGCACGACGGCCCGGCAGTATCGGTCCAGGCGCAGCAGGCCGACCCGGATTCGCTGCTGCATTACTACACGATGCTGATCCACTGGCGCAGCGAACTCCCCGTGCTGCGTGACGGCGCGATCCAGGCATGGCCCGTGGACAACCCGCACATCGCCGCCTGGCGGCTCGACCACGCACACAGCCACGTACTGGTGGTGCACAACCTGTCCGGCCAGGCGCAGTCGATCCCGCTGGACGGACAGCCTTTCCGCACCGTGCGGTTGCACAGCAGGCCCGACACCACGTTGCAACACGACCGCCTGCAGATACCGGCGTACGCCACGGCGATCCTGCAGTGACCACGGAGCCCGATGCGATGACAAAACCCGTTCCCTCCCGCCGGCGTAACGCTGCCATTGCCAAGCTGTGCCTGGGCCTTGCCCTGGCCTCGTTCGGCACCGGCGCCACCCATGCAACGACTCCACCGACATCTTCCATGGCCCCTATTGCAAACCACGACATCGCAATCGACCTCGGCGCCGACCAGCTCACCGTCCGCTTCGTCGCGCCCGGCATCGTGCACGTGCAACACCGGCACGCTGGTGCGACCGATACGCCCGCGCTGGTGATCGACCGCGACGCCACCCTGCCGGGCTTCGAGCCGGTACGTGCCGACGACAGCGCGGGCGAGCCGACGCTCACCACCAGCAGCGCTTCGGTGCACTGGAACCGGCAACACCAGCTGCTGCAGATCGACGACGCGCAGCAGCGACGCCTGCTGCAGATCGACCTCGCCCCCGCACAACCCGGCACGCTGAGCCTGCGCCACGATCCCCACGACGCGCTGTACGGCATCGGCGGCTACAACGCCACCGAGGACGCCTCGGCCGGCATGTTGCGCACCGGCAAGCAGGTGGCCATGGCTGGCGAGCAGGGCCACGCCGGCGCACCGTTCGTGTGGAGCAGCGCCGGCTACGGCGTGCTGCTGGACAGCGACGGCGCCACGTTCACCCTGGCGCCGGGCATGATCAGTGTCAGCGGCGCCGCACGCCAACACCCCGACTACTACCTCCTCGTCGGCACACCCGCCGAGATCTTCACCGCACTGGCGCAGCTCAGCGGCCACTCGCCGCTGTTCCCGAAATGGGCGATGGGTTTCACCAACAGCCAGTGGGGCATCGACGAGAAGGAGCTGCTGCAGATCGTCGACACCTATCGCGCCAAGCACATTCCAATCGACAACATCACGCTGGACTTCGACTGGAAGGCCTGGGGCGAGGACGACTACGGCGAGTTCCGCTGGAACCCGATCAAATTTCCCGACGGTCCCAGCGGTGCCTTGAAGAGACAGATGGACGTCCGCGGGATCAAGCTGACCGGCATCATGAAGCCGCGCATCCACGTCGACACGGTGGAGGGACGCTACGCCAGCGCGCACGGTTTCTGGGTGCCGGGCGAGAAAGTCAGCGACGATTATTTTTCGCACAAGCCGGTGAGGAACATCGACTTCGACCTGGCCGCCGCGCGCCGCTGGTTCGGCAACCTGGCGATCAAGTACGGCTACGACCACGGCATCGTCGGCTGGTGGAACGACGAGGCGGACACCACCGGCAGTGATACCGAGTTCATGAACATGCAGCGCGCGCTGTACGACAGCCAGCGCGCCGTGTCGAACCAGCGCGTGTGGTCGATCAACCGCAATTTCTGGCTGGGCTCGCAGCGCTACGCCTACGGCCTGTGGTCGGGCGACATCCCCAGCGGCTTCGCCAGCATGGCCGGCCAGCGCGCACGCATGCTCAGCGCGATCAACGTGGGCGCGATGCAGTGGGGCATGGACGGCGGCGGTTTCAAGGACGGCACGCCGACGCCGGAGAACTACGCGCGCTGGATCCAGTTCGGCGCATTCACGCCGATCTTCCGCGTACACGGCGAGCTGGGCCAGAAGCGCCAGCCGTGGGTGTACGGCCCGGTCGCGGAGAAGGCCGCGACCGCTGCGATCCGCCTGCGCTACGCGCTGATTCCCTACATCTACAGCTACGAGCACGCGCGCCGCGCCACCGGCATGGGCCTGGTGCGCCCGCTGCTGTTCGACTGGCCCGAAGACCCCAACGTGCGCAACGACGTCGACAGCTGGCTGTTCGGCGACTGGCTGCTGGCCTCGCCGGTGGTCGTGCAAGGGCAAATCGCGAAGGACGTCTACCTGCCCGCCGGGCGCTGGACCGACTGGTTCAACGGCAAGGTCTACGACGGCGGCCGCAGCATCCGCCTGGCGATCGACAGCAAGGCGTGGAGCGACATCCCGCTGTTCGTCCGCGAGGGCGCGATCATCCCGACCCAGCCGCCGATGGACTACGTGGGCGAGCAGCCGCTAACCCAGCTCGACGTCGACGTGTTCCCCGCCGCGCAGCGCAATACGTTCGACTATTACGACGATGACGGCAGCAGCTACGACTACGAGCATGGCGCGTACTTCCTGCAATCACTCTCGGCCCAGCGCCGCGGCGACACCGTGCAGCTGGAGCTCGGCGCTGCCAGCGGCAGCTTCAAACCGGCGCTGCGCTTCTACCTGCTGAAGGTCCACGGCCACACGAGCGGCGCAGTCACCGGCAACGGCAAGCGCCTGCCGTCCTTCGCCGATCCGGACGCCTTGCGGCGCAGCCAGGGCGAAGGCTGGGCTGGCGGCCGTGATCGTTTCGGCGCGGTGACCTGGGTGCGGATCGCCGCCGGCACGCCGCAGGACGTGGTGCTTTCACCCGGGCGCTGAGCGCTCCGGATTTCCCGCGGCAGTGGACGCGCTGGCCGGAGCGTACGAGACTCTCCGTCTCGGTGTAATCGTGTGCGCCCCGCCCGCCCCCGCGCCGACATGGACATCGCGATGACCCACCTGTCTATTGCCCGCCACTTCCTGCTTTCCGCCTGCGCCGCCATCCTGCTGGTCACCGGCGCCGTGCATGCCGCTCCTGCGGCAGGCGAACAGATCCGCGTCGACGCCAGCGCCAGCGGCACGCCCTTCCCGCATTTCTGGGAACACATGCTCGGCTCCGGCCGCGCCTCGCTGGCGCTGCGTGACGACTACCGCAGGGACCTGGACGCCGTGCACCAGGCCACCGGCGTCGGCTACATCCGCTTCCACGGCATCCTCGACCACGACGTGGGCCTGGTGCAGCGCGACGCGCAAGGAAAGATTTCCTACAACTTCTCCTACGTCGACCAGATCTACGACGGCCTGCTCGAGCACGGCTTCAAGCCGTTCGTCGAACTCGGCTTCATGCCGCCGGAGCTGACCTCCGACCCGGCCGCGCTGCACCCGTTCTGGTACCACCCGAACATCGCGCCGCCAAAGGACTACGCCGAGTGGGACGCGATGATCGGCGCGCTGGCCAAACATCTGGTCGAGCGCTACGGCATCGACGAAGTGGCCAGCTGGTACTTCGAGGTGTGGAACGAGCCGAACATCGGCTTCTGGACCGGCACGCCGGCGCAGGCAAGCTACTTCACGCTGTACGAGCACACCGTGCGCGCGCTCAAGGCGGTCAGCCCGCGCCTGCGCGTGGGTGGCCCGTCCACCGCGCAGGCGGCGTGGATTCCGGACTTCCTCCAGCATGCGCACGAGGCGAAGGTACCGGTGGATTTCGTCAGCACCCACGTCTACGGCGACGACACCGCCGACAACGTGCTGCACAGCGACGAGAACGTGCCACGCCGCGACATGGTCTGCCGCGCGGTGGACAAGGTGCACCGGGAAATCGCCGCCTCGCCCTACCCGCAGATGCCATTGGTCTTCAGCGAGTACAACGCCAGCTACGCGAACCTGCCCAACGTCACCGACACCGTGTTCATGGGGCCGTGGCTCGCCAACACGATCCGCGAATGTGCCGGCAAGGTCGAGGTGATGAGCTACTGGTCGTTCTCCGACGTGTTCGAGGAACAGGGCATCGTGCGCAACCCGTTCTACGGCGGCTTCGGCCTGATCGCCGCCAACCGCATTCCCAAGCCCGCGTTCAACGCGTTCGCGATGCTGCACAAGCTGGGCGATAAGCGGCTCGTTGTGGATTCCGATGCCGCCCTGGCCACCCGCCGCGACGACGGCAGCGTGGTCATCGCGCTGTGGAACTACGCCCCGGAGGTCGGCCATACCGCCAGCTACACGCCCGGCAAACCCGCCGGCACGCCGAAGCACTTCAGCATCGACGTGCGACACCTGCCCGCCGGCGCCCACGCCACCGTCTGGCGGCTGGACGCCACCCACGGCAACGCCGTCGCCGCGTTCGACCGCATGGGCCGCCCCAACTCCCCCAGCCGCGAGCAGATCGTGCAGCTGCGCGAAGCCGGCAAGCTGGCCGCAGCGAAGTCGATGAAAGTGAGCAACGGCAAGTTCGAGGTCACTGTTCCGGTACAGGGGCTGGTGGTAGTCGAGCTGCGCTGAGGCCGATCAAGCCAGCGCAAGGCCCGACCGGCAACCCGCGCTCACGGCCTCATGCGGCAAGGGGCATGCCGCGCCGCCGGCCCATCCGCCCATGAATACGTATGCATGGGCTGGTTGCTGCAGTGCGACGCTATCTACCATGCGGTGACGACCCGCACGAACAGGCCCGCCGCATGCGTGGGCCACGTGCCGGCACGACACCATAGCTGCAGGAGGGGACATGCCGATCGAGCACATCATCCAGCGCGGGCCACGAGCGGCACGCGCATGTTGAGCATCGTCCTGGCCGCCGCGCTGGCAGCGGGCGCAGCGGCGCCGGCCTGGCACGACGGGCTGGACTGGCATGGTGTGCATGTCGGCATCAGCCGCGACGCGCAGCACAACTACACGCTGGCGTGGCCCTACGGCGAGCGCGGGATCGCCGCGCAACCATTGCGCACCGACACCGCCAGCGTGCTGTTCGACGGCCTGTTCGCGATGGCGCAGGACGACCTGGCGCTGGATTCGGTCAGCGCGATCCGCGACGGCGCGTTCGACCACGGCCAGCCGATTCCCTGCCAGTGTTTCGTGACCGGCCTGAAGTGGCCCTACGTGTGGACACGCGACCTGTCCTACGCGATCGACCTTGGCCTGTGGCGCTTCGACCCGGCGCGCTCGCGCAACGGGCTGAAGTTCAAGCTGTCCGACGCGCGCGTTGCGTCCGCGCCGCAGGGCTCGGCTCCAAAACGGCTTTATCCGATGCAGGACACCGGCTCCGGCGGCAGCTGGCCGATCAGCACCGACCGCGTGGTGTGGTTCCTCGGCGCGCGCCACCTGCTCGGGGACACGGCCTTTGCCGGCGACGTCGACAAGGCACTCGGCGCCACCCTGGCGCAGGATCGCCAGTACGCATTCGACACCACGTTCGGCCTGTACCGCGGCGAGACCTCGTTCCTCGACTGGCGCGAGCAGAGCTACCCGGCGTGGACGGCGGACGAGGTGACCTTCATCGCGCAGTCCTATGCGCTGTCCACCAACGTGCTGCATTACCAGGCGCTGCAGCTGGCCGCCACGCTGGCCGACGGACGGCACGACGCGAAGGCGGCGGCTGGCTACCGCAACCAGGCCGCCGCGCTGAAGAGCGCGATCAACGCGTACTTCTGGCGCGCCGACCGCGGCACGTACATGAGCTACCTCGGCGGCGACGGCACGCCTTACGACAGCTACGATCTGCTCGGCATCGCGCTGGTGATCACCAGCGGCGTGGCCGACGGCGAACGTGCGCGACAGGCGCTGGCGAATTACCCGAGCTGGCCCGCCGGCAGCCCGGTGATCTGGCCCGAGCGTTCCGACCAGCCGATCTACCACAACCGCGCGATCTGGCCGTTCGTCAGCGCGTATGCGTTGCGCGCCGCACGCATGACGGAGCAGCCCGCGCGCATCGCGCACGAGATCGAGTCGGTGATGCGCGGTGCCGCGCTGTACGGTTCCAACATGGAAAACTACGAGCTGCTCACCCAGGGCCAGCACGTGGACGAAGGCAGGCTCAGCGGCCCGGTGGTGAATTCGCCGCGCCAGCTGTGGTCGGTGGCGGCTTATCTGGCCGTGGTCACCGAAGGTGTGTTTGGCCTCGGCGACGACGGCCGGGTGGAACCGAAGCTGCCCACTTCGCTGGTGCCGATGCTGTTCGGCCAACGCCGCGCGATCACGCTCGACCTGCGCGACCGGCAGATCACCTTGCAGCTTCCGGAAAAATACATCGGCAACCTGCTCGTCGCCGATCGCACCAGCACGCGCGGCACGGCCACCACGGTGATGCTCAAGGCCGTGCAGGTGCCGGACGCGCCGCTGCGTACCGATGCGCCGCTGTACGCGCCCGTCGCGCCTGCCGCACCGCGGATACGCGCCGACGGCGACGGCTGGCAGATCACGACCGACGGCAAGGTGCGGCTCTACCTCAACGGTCAGGTTCACGGCAGCGTCGATGGTGACAGTCACCTCGCGCGGCAACCTGGCCTGGCCTGCCTCAGCGCCACGCGCGTGGATGCGCACGGCCTGGAATCGCTGCACAGCCCTGACACCTGCGTGGGCGAGGTGACGAAAGTCGCCGGAAACTGGCCGCGCACGTGGACCGCATCGACCAGCGGCAGTTATCGCGTCGCGCTCGACTACGCCAACGACCACGGCCCGATCAACACCGGCATCACCGCCGCAGTGAAGATGCTGGTGATCCGCTGCGCGGGCAGCGACGAGCAGCGCCTGCCGATCGTGATGCCGCACAGCGTGCGCACGCAGCCATCCACCTGGGGCCGCTTCGACGCCAAGGCAGGCGCCACCTGCCGGTTCACCCTCGACGACGGCTTCAACATGAGCTACCTCGGCCACTTCGCCCACTACACCGGCGGCAGCGGCGGCAGCGACGGCGCCCTGAACCAGGCCGACGTGCACACCCTGCTGATCGCCCCGCTCGCCACCGGCCACGCCACCCCATGAAGGACGGCACCCTCTTGAACAACAAACCGGCACTGTCGTTCTGGCAGATATGGAACATGTGCTTTGGCTTCCTCGGCCTGCAGTTCGGCTTCGCGTTGCAGAATGCGAACGTCAGCCGGATCTTCCAGACCCTGGGCGCCGACGTGAACGACATCCCGGCGCTGTGGATCGCCGCGCCGCTGACCGGGCTGATCGTGCAGCCGATCATCGGCCACTTCTCCGACCGCACCTGGAACCGGCTGGGCCGGCGCCGACCGTACTTCCTGATCGGCGCGGTGTTCGCCTCGCTGGCCCTGCTGTGGATGCCGAACGCGCCGGTGCTGTGGATGGCCGCCGGCCTGCTGTGGATCCTGGATGCGTCGATCAACGTGTCGATGGAACCGTTCCGCGCCTTCGTCGGCGACCAGTTGCCCACACAGCAGCGGCCGACCGGCTACGCGATGCAGAGCTTCTTCATCGGTATCGGCGCGGTAGTGGCCTCGGCGCTGCCGTGGATCCTGGCGCGGTTCGGCGTGGCCAACGTGGCCGCGGATGGCAGCATCCCCGACACGGTGAAGTACGCGTTCTACGCCGGCGGCGCGGTGCTGCTGGGCGCGGTGCTGTGGACGATCCTGCGCACGCGCGAATACCCGCCCGCGCAGCTGCAATCGTTCACCGACAACGTGGCGGAAAAGCCGCCGGTGGACGCGGCGCAGGCCTGGCGACCCGGCCTGGCGCTGCTGGTGGCCGGCATCGCGGTGCTGTTCGCCATCGGGCATTTTGCGCTGGAGAAAGAGGTCTACCTGCTTGCCGGCGGCCTGCTCGTGTTCGGCCTGCTGTTCGTCTGGCTGGGCTTCACCCGCAGCCGCGGCATGCTGCGCGAGGTGATGGGCGATCTCTACGACATGCCCGTCGCGATGCGCCGGCTCGCCTGGGTGCAACTGTTCTCGTGGTTCGCGCTGTTCGCGATGTGGATCTACAGCACGCCGGGCGTGACGCAGACCATCTACGGCACCACCGACGTCGGCTCGGCCCTCTACAACGAAGGCGCCAACTGGGTCGGCGTGCTGTTTGCCGCGTACAACGGTTTCGCCGCGCTGGCCGCGGTGGTGATCCCGCTGATGGTGCGCCGCTGGGGCCTGCGCATCAGCCACCTGGTGAACCTGTGCCTGGGCGGCGCCGGCCTGCTGTCGTTCCTGGTCATCCGCGACCCGCAGTGGTTGCTGGCCTCAATGGTCGGCGTGGGCTTCGCCTGGGCCTCGATCCTGTCGCTGCCGTACGCCTTGCTGTCGGACAACCTGCCGGCGGCGAAGATGGGCGTGTACATGGGCATCTTCAATTTCTTCATCGTGATTCCGCAACTGCTCGCCGCCAGCGTGCTCGGCCTGCTGCTGCGGCTGTGCTTCCACAACCAGCCGATCTGGGCGCTGGCGCTGGGCGGCGCCTGCCTGCTGGTCGCCGGCCTGTTCACCCTGCGCGTGCGGGAGCCGGTCTACGTGCCGCCCGCAGCCCTCGCTAGCGGAACCCCGACATGATCAAGAGAATGACCCTCCTGGTCGGCGCGCTGACGCTGGCCTGCGGCTACGCGCAAGCAGCCACGACCGCCACGCCGGAATTCGTCGGCACCGATGCGCCGTTCGCATCGAACGCGATCTACTTCGTGATGACCGACCGTTTCGTCAACGGCGATCCGTCGAACGACCAGCGCGACCAGGGCGGCGCCCACCGCACCTTCGACATCCCGGTGCCCGGCGCGCCGAAGGGCGAGAGCGCGAACATCGGCTACCTCGGCGGCGACTTCAAGGGCGTGCTGGACAACGCCGGCTACATCCGCGGCATGGGCTTCGGCGCGGTGTGGATCACCCCGATCGTGGACAACCCGAACGAGGCGTTCACCGGCGGCGACCCGGTGAGCTGGGGCTCGAAGTTCACCGACCGCGGCAAGACCGGCTTCCACGGCTACTGGGGCGTCAACTTCTACCAGCTCGACGAGCACCTGCCGAGCAAGGATCTTGACTTCACCCAATTCACCGCGAAGATGCGCGCGCACGGCCTGAGGACCGTGCTCGACATCGTCGCCAACCACGGCTCGCCCGCCTTCACGATGCCCAAGGCGCAGCCGATGTTCGGCCAGATCTACGACAAGCACGGCAAGCTGATCGCCGACGAACAGAACCTGCGCCCCGACCAGCTCGACCCGGTGCGCAACCCGCTGCACCGCTTCTACCACGCCTACGACGACCTGGTGCAGCTGTCCAACAACGACGATCAGAACCCGGCCGTGCTGGACTACTTCACGGGCGCGTACATGCAGTGGGCCGACCAGGGCGCCGACGCGTTTCGCATCGACACCATCAGCCACATGCCCACCGCGTTCTGGAAACAATTCGCCGCGCGCATCCGCGCCAAGCATCCCGGCTTCTTCATGTTCGGCGAAGCGTTCGACTACAGCCCCGACAACATCGGCCAGTACACCTGGCCACAGAACGGCGGCATCAGCCTGCTCGACTTCCCGCTGCGCGGCCGCATCGCCGACGTGTTCGAACACCCCGGCAGCGACTACGCCAAACTGCTCGACCGCCTGTATCTCACCAATGGCCCGTACGCGAATCCGTACGAGCTGGTCACCTTCTATGACAACCACGACATGGCACGGTTGAACGCCAGCGACAACGGCTTCATCGACGCCAACAACTGGCTGTTCACCGCGCGCGGCATTCCCGCGATCTACTACGGCTCCGAAACCGGGTTCGAACGCGGCAAGGCCGAACACCAGGGCAACCGCAACTACTACGGCCAACAGCGCATCGACGCGGCATCGAAAAGCCCGATCTATCGCCAGCTGAAACGCATCGCCCTGTTGCGCGAGAACACCCCCGCCCTGCAACGCGGCCTGATGCTGCCGATCCACTTCGCCGGCAATCAGGCCGCGTTCTATCGCGTGTACCAAAAAGGTGACGTGCATCAGATCGCGCTGGTGCTGCTCAACAAGGGCGACGCCGCCGCGCAGTTCGACGTCAGCGACTACCTGCAAGCCGGCCGTTGGCAACTAGTGCTCGGCGGCACCGCAATCGACGTAGCCGAAGGCGGCCACCTGCGCACCAGCGTCTCGGCGCACGACGTGCAAGTTTATCTGCTGGATGCCGTGGCAAAGCGCGCGGACCTGGTGGCGGAACTGACGCGGCTGATGGAGGAGCGCGGGCATCCTGAGCGCTGATTCGCCCAACCAAACACTGCCGGATTAGGCTGCTGGATTAGGCGGCCTGCAAGAGGCTAACGCCTTGATTCTTTGAGCGTGCAACGGCAAAACAGCCCCAATGACACGGGATAGGCTGCCGGATTAGACTGCAATTTGAAATCTACTTAGCGTTAGCCTCTATGACTTCCATCGAAGACTTGCCTCTACGATGCCCATGTTGCGGATACAAGACGATTGGCGAGAGAGGTGTTCACCTCATTTGCGAAGTCTGCTTCTGGGAAGACGACGGTCAAGATGACGCAAGCGCAGACGAAGTTTGGGGAGGTCCCAATGGAAATTTGAGCCTCACTCAGGCGCGTGCAAACTACAAACTGTTCGGTGCATCCTGTCGCAAAGATCTTCCTCATGTTCGTACTCCACTTCCTCATGAGCTGTGAGGCGGCGGCTAACTACTCGTTCTAGGCGGACGGCTACGCCGCCGCTTAACTCAGGCGTTAGACCACGATGGCTACATCAGTGAAATTCGCAGCGTGGATAGACGCGGCTGCCAGCGCAGCATTACTCGCAATGGCTGCGTGGCTGTATCACGCATCACAGGTAGCAGTGACGGAAACCGTCGCCAGGTATGGGCGTAACGTCGACTCTGGCGTATACGAGCTCGTCGCAGCAAATTGGTACTTCCTTCCTGCATTCGCAGTACTCGGCTTTGCTGCAGTCGCCATTTTTTCCGGTTGGGCGTGGCGTAGACCTATTCACTGGCTAGCATGGCTGCTCGTGTTGTTTCCCATCGTTTGGCTCATGGCTTCGGAGATCTCTCGTGTCATGGTCTAACATCTCGTTCAAGGCGGACGGCTTCGCCGCCGCTTAACTCCAGCGTTAGACATAGCTATGGCCAATCTCATCTCTATTCCCCTCAGCAAAGCAAAAAACTCGGCAGGTCTCGCGGCTTGCTCTGCCTTTGCTTGGATAGGATGGTGGCTGTTCCATCTAGATGATGTCCAGATTCAGTCTCTGATTTTTAACAATCCGAAATTTGTCCACTCCTTCGGACTATTCTCTTTCGTGCTTCTCGGTACCTTTGCGCTATGGTTTCTAAGGAAGCTATTTGACAATTCACCTGGATTACAGTTTCTTGAAAACGGATTTATCGACAATACCAATATGTTTTCGCTCGGGTTTATCGCCTGGGAGGACGTGACGGGGCTTGAAGTTCGTGAAGTGGCAAAAAACCAGAAACTTTTATACGTGTTACTCCGAAGTCCTGCGAAATACATTTCTAAATGTGGTTTTACAAAGAGAGTGTTATTGGGTCTTTGCATGAAGCTCGGGCCAAGTCCCGTGACGATTGTAACAAGATCGCTAAGCCTTAATCTTGATGAGGTCATCGCCCTCATGAAGGATAACTATGCGGCTTTCGAAATCGCTCGACAAACCATTCCTGCGGAGAGAGAGACATCGGCTTCATCTTGAGACTGAGCACCACTCTCCTGGAATGGCTTTTTTGTCTAACAACTCGTTCAAGGCGGACGGCTTCGCCGCCGCTTAACTCCAGCGTTAGGAGTCGGCCGTGTATGTAATGTGGAAAGTCGCGAAGCGGATCATCCTGATCTTCGCTGCCGCGATCGGCCTTCTTTTGCTTGGTGTACCCCAGCAATTCGTCTCGTGGGCTCTAATTGGCGCATATTTTGGTGCCATGGCCCACGCCACGAAATCACCATACTGGCAATACCTCCGCCATAAGAATATCAATCCCTTCTCCGAGACGTTTGGGCAGTCGTCCTTACCGAGACCGGAGACGGCCAAGTGGGTTCCTATTGCGCAAAGGCTGGACACGCCGTCGAAGAGGGTCGCATTTCTGGTATTTGTGCTCAGCGTCGTGACGTGCGGAGTTACGTTCGCTTTGTTCAAGCTCAACGAGCATTACTACAGGGGATTCTTCGACGCTATGTTCAACGCCACGTGGAGGTATCACGGTTACCGGCTAGTTTTTGTCCTATCTTGTGTCTGCCTTTGTGTTAGCTACATCTACTCGTCGCACTACAGTGCAACCTTCGGAGCTCCAGCTAAATGGCTGGCTCGGCTGTTCGGGTGGGTTAAGCATGGCGACGAAAAAAACTCCTAACATTTCGTTCAAGGCGAACGGCTTCGCCGCCGCGTTAAGCACCACACATCTGGCCAAGGAGATTTGCATGAATCTCGCGGATGCAAAGATCGCTCAACTATTGGTTCCCGTAAGCAACTTTGAGGCCGGGGTCGCCTTCTACCGGGACACACTTGGCATTCCATTTCTCTTTGCGGCGCCTCCGCAAATGGCATTTTTCAACTGCGGCGGGATCCGCCTTCTAGTTGGTGTTGTGCCTCCTGGGCAAAACGCACAAAGAGGATCTTCCATCTATTTTCAAGTGAGTGACATTCATGCCGTCTTCTCGTCGCTCAAAGCGCGCGGCGTCACGTTTATGGCCGAACCACATGTAGTGAATCGCACGCCCCAATCCGAACTCTGGTTGGTGGAGTTCGTCGACCCAGATGGCAATCAGTTGGCACTCATGAGCGAAGTTGCGCAAAATGGCGCCTAGCGACTCATTCAGGCCGAAGCCGCTTCGCGGATCGACTTAATTCAGGCTTTGGGCTTACTCTCCAGGAGCGTCGAAATGGCAAGTCTCAATCTGTCAAAGTGGTTGGCTATCGCTGCGGTTGTTGCTGGCGTCCTTGCTCTCGTTGGGCTATCCATCTCAATGGTTCAAACCGGAAAGATGAACTTTGCGCTCCTCATTCCAACACTTGTCATTGTCATTGGGGCAAGTAGCAGGCTTCGCAAATCTTCACTCAATGGCAGCTGACTGCTAGTTGCCGAACCACCCGTTTGAGGCGGACGGCTTCGTCGCCGCTCAACTCCAGCGCTAGATGACAGGGAGGCACTCATGGAACTTCATGCGCCGGAAATTTTCAGGTTACCGCTAGCCATCCCGTTCTGGCTTGTCTTCTTCGCCTTTGTGAGAGAAGGCCAGGTCATCCGCAAGGCCATCCCTGATGCGTCCTCCGCTCAGGATGCCGGTTCGTTCCGCATGCTCATGATTGGCTCCCCGATCGCAACGCTCGTTGCTGTTGCGGTAGCGTTTCTTCCTTGGCTCAATATGGCGTTTCCGGTCGCCGCGGTGGTGGCAGGCGCCGCAGCGTTATTGGCCGGGGGTGTTCTCCGGCGGTATTGCTTCAAGACCTTGGGCAAGTTCTTCACAGGTACAGTCGCCGTTTCTGCAGATCAGCAAGTCATACAGACTGGGCCATACCGACTGATACGCCACCCCTCATATACAGCCGCGCTGCTCATGTTCACCGGCATCGGAATCGCACTGGGTAACTGGATTAGTGTCGCGGTGCTGCTCCTCGCTCACTGCGTCCTCTATGGGATTCGTGTATCGGTTGAGGAGCGGGCCCTTCTTGAGACGATCGGTGAGCCCTACAGGGATTACATGTCACGCACCAAGCGGTTTATCCCATACGTCATCTAGGTAGTTCCTACGGTTTTGTGGACAGGGTTGTATGCCCATGGCCAGTGGGTGGCCATGTCCTGTACCTGCTCAATCGAGCCGAACAAGGCTCGGGTCGGCGATGTTGGGATCGTCGGCGTCGATGTATCAAGGATCGAAGACGTCATGGATGATCTGTGTGTTGGAGGCGGCTCAAGCCTATATTTCATGCTCGCAGCGTCGCACGGCCCAGACGAGACACTTCAAGACGCCATCTCTCTTGCAGAGCAATTTTCAGGTGAGCTCGCCGGCGATGCAGGCGTCGTCGAGCTCCAGCATTTAAAGCGAATGGCTACGCCGCCATCCAGCTCCAACGTCAGGTGTCATCGGCCATGTCTCCAGAATTGAGCACCAAGGGTCCGAGATTCGTGGTGCTGTACAGGTGGCGTCTTCATCCTGGCATGGAGTCCTCCTTCATCGAGGCCTGGTCACGCCTGTCGGAGCTGTTGCGCTCGGAACGAGGTTCGTTGGGCTCCCGCTTGCACTACGGCAGTGACGGGCTTTGGTACAGTTACGCGCAATGGCCAAGTGCGCAGGCTCGAAAAGACGCGTTCGCCATTGGCACTGTTGACCCTGTTGCCAGCGAGCAAATGGAGCAAGCCATCGCCGAGCGGTACCCGGAGGTCGTTCTGGAATCCGTGGCTGATTTCCTGGTCGCCCCCGCGTGCAGTGGCAACTGACTGTTCGCCCAGACAGGCAGCCGCGCTGCCGCTTGACTGCAGCGTCGAGCCTGAACAAGCAAAGGAGATATCAATGAAGCATCTGATCGGTCTTGCGCTGCTTCTCGGAGCAGCGGTGGCATACGCAACTGGCGTGGGCCCTTTCTTCTTCGGCGCGCCCGTCATGGGCGGCGCCCTGCTTGCAGCAGCCTTCATCCTTGAGGCGTTTTTCTGGCGGCGGGTTCTCCACAAGAATCCATCGCGTACAGCGACGTCTCTCAAGTAGTCTGAAGTCGTGTCGTGACCAAGTCGGGCGATCAGGCCGTCAAGTCGATCAACCACCCGCGTCGCGCAGATGCCCGGTTCAAGGATCAGCCGCCATGAGCAAGGCCGTTTCGAACCTCGCCGAGCTGCTGCACTCGATGCACCCCGTGTTGAACTGCGGTGTGTATGCGTTCGTCTCGCTGCCCGGGGGCAGCGTGCCGGATCGGGTCGAACCGATCGCCACGTTCCGCGAGAACGAGGGGCTCACGCTGATCGTCGAGGAAGGGCAGGCCAGTGACGCGGGGCTTCCGATCCTGTTTCGCGCTGCGTGGATCACCTTGACCGTGCACTCCGACCTGCAGGCGGTCGGCCTGACCGCCGCCGTCGCGACTGCGCTGGCCGCGGCAGGCATCAGTTGCAACGTCGTCGCGGCCGCGTATCACGACCACCTCTTCGTGCCCGTCGCGTCGGCCAGCCAGGCGATCGCCATCCTGCGCACGCTGCAGGAACATGCCGGTTTGGATCCCGGCGCGGCCTGACCTGGACACCACCTCGCCTGCGCGCGAGGGAGTTCGTGAGGGGTAAGGCGCTTCGCGAAAGGTCAGACCACCGAGCGCACCACCCCGCCATCCACGCGCATCGCTGCGCCGGTGGTCGCCGAGGCCTGCTCCGAAGCAAGATAGACCGCAAGACTGGCCACTTCGTCGACCGTGGCCAGCCGTTTGATCAGCGACGACGGTCGATGCGTGGCGATGAAGTCGCGCTCGACCTGCTCCAGCGGCACGCCCTGCTCCGCCGCGATCTTTCCGAAGAAGTCGCCGACGCCTTCCGAACGCGTCCGCCCCGGCAGGATCGCATTGACCGTGACGCCGGTGCCGGCCAGCGATTCGGCCAGCCCGCGCGACACCGCCAATTGCGCAGTCTTGGTCACGCCGTAGTGCACCATCTCGGCGGGAATCTGCACCGCCGACTCGCTGGAGACGAACTGCACGCGCCCCCAGCCGCGCTGCGCCATGCCCTGCGCGTAATGCCGTGCCAGCCGCACTCCGCTCATCACGTTGACCTCGAAGAAATGCAGCCAGTCCTCGTCGGGAATGTCGAAGAACGCCTTCGGCTCGAAGATGCCGAGGTTGTTGACCAGAATATCGGTCCGCGGCACCGCGGCGACCAGCTTTTCCGCCCCTTCGCGCGTGCCAAGGTCGCCAGCGACACCGCTCAGGCGCGCGCCACCGACTTGCCCGGCGATGCCGGCGATCGCTTCATCCACGCGTGCCTGCGTGCGCCCGGTGACGACCACTTGCGCGCCTGCCGCGGCCAGACCACGCGCAATCGCCAGGCCGATGCCGGCGGTGGAACCGGTGACGATGGCGTGGCGTTTGCTCAGGTCGATATGCATGGGGTTCTCCAACGGGGAATGGGGACGGGCATTCGTACAGGTTACGCCGTCATCGTTTCGCCGAATGATGCCTGCCCGGCGATGAAGTCGGCGTCACCCGGCAGCGGCGGGCCGACCCGCGTGAACCGAACACGCTCCACATGGCGTGGCGCAGCGACACGAAGGCCGCGCACCAGGCCGGTGGCTGCCTGACTCGCTAGGGGCTGAAGCGCCCTTCGGCCTGCGGCACACGCATGGCCGGGCCAAGATGGTTGCCCTGCAACTCGTCGCAGCCCGCGCCGGCGAGGAAGTCCGCCTGCGCCTGGCTCTCCACGCCTTCGGCCGCCACGCGCATCTGCAATTCGTGCGCCATCGCGATGATGGTGCGCACGATCGCTGCGTCGGCCGTGTCGGTCGGCAGGCCCCGCACGAAAGCCTGGTCGATCTTCAGCTTGTCGATCGGGAACTGCTTCAAATAGGCCAGGCTGGAATAACCGGTGCCAAAGTCGTCCAGCGACAGCTTGATGCCCAGCGCCTTCAGCTCGGCCAGCGTGCGCTGCACGCGCCACACGTTTTCCATGAACGAGCTTTCGGTGATCTCGATGTCCAGCATCGCCGGCGGCACGTCGTACCGTTGCAGCGCCGCGCCGACCTGCGTGACCAGGCCGTGACGCTGCAGTTGTTGCGCCGAGACGTTCACTGCGACGGTGAAGTCGCGATGGCCGCGGTCGAGCCAGACGCGCAGTTGCCGGCAGGCGGCATCGAGCACCCACTCGCCGATCTCGGGCATCAGGCCCAGCGCCTCGGCGATCGGGATGAAGCGGCCCGGCGACACCTGGCCGAGCTGGCGGCTGTTCCAGCGCAGCAAGGCCTCGAAGCCGGTCATCCGCCGGTCGGCGGCGCGGTGCTGCGGCTGGTAGTGGAGCTCCAGCTCGCCGTGCCGGACCGCGTCGCGCAGGTGGTTGCCGAGCTGCAGGCGGTCTTCCAGATTCTGCATCTGGGTGATCGAGAATTCGGCGACGCGGTCGCGCCCTTCCTGCTTGGCCTGGCTCATCGCGGTCTCGGCACGGCGCAGCAGGTTCTTCGGATCGCTGCCGTGCTCGGGCGAATGGCTGATGCCCACGCTGGCGGTCAACAGCAGCCGGTAGTCGTGACCCTCGACCGGCTCGGCCACCGCGGCGCGCAGGCGTTCGGCCAGTTCCAGCGCGGCAGACGAGGACAATCCGGCGGCCACCACCACGAACTCGTCGCCGGCGAAACGGGCGATCCGGCCTTGCCCACCGAGCGCGCCCTGCAGGCGCACGGCCAGCCGCTGCAGCACGTCGTCGCCGGTCAGATGGCCGACCGATGCATTCACCAGCTGGAAGCGGTCCAGCCCGACCACCAGCACCCAGGCCGGCGTCGCCGCATCCTGCAGCATCGCCGCCAGCGCGCGCTCGAGCAGCAGGTGGTGCGGCAGGCCGGTGACCGGGTCGTGGCTGGAGGCATAAGCCAGCTCCGCCTCGACCTGGCGGCGCTCGGTGATGTCGCGCGCGACCGCGTAGACCAGCCCGTCGGGCGCGGCGAATGACACCCACTCCAGCAGCCGCTCGCTACCATCGAGGCAGACACAGCGGTTGACGAAGTCGAACACCCGCTGCCCGGCTGCATCCCGTTGCAGCATCGGGTCCGCCCCGGCCTCGTCGCCTTCCACGCGCAGGAACTCACGGTAGCTTCTCGACTTCAGCTCATCGACGCCGTAACCGGTGACGCGTGGCAGCGACGGATTGAACTGCACCAGTCGTTGCGCCTGCGGATCGAGGATGCAGAAGATCTCCAGCGACATCTCGAAGAAACGGTTGCGCTCGCGCAGGCGATCGGTCAATTGCTCGCTCTCGATCGCGATGCCGGCGATCGGCAGCATGCGGTCGATGCTGTGCAGCTCCTCCGGGCGCGGCTCGCGCACCTCGCGAAAATACACCGCGAAGGTACCCAGCACCTGGCCACCGCTGCCGAATACCGGGGTGGACCAGCAGGCCTTCAACCCATGCGCCAGCGCCAGCGACTTGTAGTTTTCCCAGTACGGATGGCTGGCGATGTCGGCCACCACCACGCGCTCGCGCCGCCACGCGGCCGTGCCGCAGGAACCATGTGCCTCGCCGATTTCCAGTCCGTGCATGGACTCGTTGTATGCCTCGGGCAGACTCGGGGCGGCGCCGCGCAGCACGTGCCGGCCGGACTCGTCCAGCAACAGCAGCGAGCACAGCGCGCCGGGGTTCATCATCTCGTGCAGGTGCGCGATCTGTTCGAGGCTCTGCGCCAGCGGACGCTGCGCCGCAATGCCGGCCAGGATCTCGTGCTGGCCGGCCTCCAGTTGTTCGGCACGCTTGCGCTCGGTGATGTCCTGGCAGGCACCCATCATGCGGATCGCACGGCCGGCCTGGTCGATATCCACGGTGCCGCGGCTGAACACGGTGCGTATCGAGCCATCCGCGCGTACGATGCGCTCCTCGAACTCGAACGGCTGGTGATCCTCGGCGGCCTGTTCGATCGCCTGCTGCACGCGCTGGCGATCCTGCGGATGGACCAGCTCCAGGTAAGCCTCGAACGTGGCCGCGTGTTGCGCCGGCGTCACGCCATAGATGCGGTACAGCTCCGCCGACCAGGTCACCCGATTACCGGCAAGGTCCCACTCCCAGCTGCCGATGTGCGCCACCTGCTGCGCCTGCGCCAGCATGCGCTGGTGCTGCAGCAGTTCCTGCTCGGCCTGCTTGCGCTCGGTGATGTCGAGGAAGTAGATCGTCAACCCGTTTGCCGACGGATAGATGCGGTTTTCGAACCAGCGGTTGTAGGGCGGATAGAACGCCTCGATCTGCAGCGGCCGCTGCTCGGCCATCGCCTGTTCGTAGGCACGCTGGAACGGCTGATCGACGCCTTCCGGGAACTCCGTCCAGATGTGCCGGCCGATCAGGTCCTCCGCGCGGCGCCCGAAAAAATCGCAGGCCTTCGCGTTGAGCCAAGTGTAGCGCCAGTCCCGATCCAGTGCCACGTAGGCATCGGTGATGCGCTCGAACACCTGATGAAATTCCAGCTCCGACGGAGTGCGTTCCATGGCGCGTTCGATCCTGTCATGCGAAGGAATCCGGACAGCGAGCGCAGGTTAAGTGATCACGCACGCGCACCGCAACGACGGCCATCCAGGCGCGGTCAGCGCAGGCTCGACCGGCGCACCATCAGCTTCACCGGCAGCACTTCGCTTCCCACCGGCTCGCCACGAATCAGCGCGAGCAGGCTGTCGACCAGCACCTCGCCGGCCTGGCGGGTGTCCTGCAGCACGGTGGTCAGCGGCGGGTTGATGAAGCTGGCCATGGCGATGTCGTCGAAGCCGGCCAGTGCCACGTCCTGCGGCACGCGCAGGCCGTGGTCGCTGAGCGCGCGCATGGCGCCGATCGCGATCAGGTCGCTGGCGGCAAACACCGCATCGAAGCCGGCCTCGCGCAGGATCAGGCTGCGCATCGCCTCGTAACCGGAGCGCTCGGTGCTCTCGGCGTTTTCCTGCAGCGCCGGGTCCACCGTCACCCCGGCCTGCTGCAGGGCATCGACGTAGCCGCGATAGCGCCCGAAGAATTCCGGGTAGTGGGTGGACGCGTCGCCGAGGAAGGCGATGCGGCGGCAGCCGCGTTCCAGCAGATGTTCGGCCACCGCCTGGCCACCGCGGAAGTTGTCGCAGCCGATCGACACGCCGGGCTGGTCCGGCAGCACCGCACCCCAGCGCACGAAGCGGGTGCCCTGGGCGACCAGCTTTTCCAGCTTGTCGCGGTAGGCCAGGTAGTCGCCGTAGCCGAGCAGGATCAGGCCGTCGGCCTTCTTGCTGTCGGCGAAGTCGGCGTGCCAGTCGTGCGAGAACTGCTGGAACGAGATCAGCAGGTCGTAGCCCTGCAGCGCGCAGGCGCGGGTGATCGAGCCCAGCATCGACAGGAAGAACGGGTTGATGTGCGACTCGTCGGCGGTGGGGTCCTCGAAGAACAGCAACGCCAGCGTGCCGGTGTGCATCCGGCGCAGGTTGGAGGCGTTCTTGTCGACCTTGTAGTTGAGCTGCTCGGCGGCGGCCTGGATGCGTCGCCGGGTTTCCTCATTGACCAGCGGGCTGCCGCGCAGCGCGCGCGATACCGTGGCCTGGGATACCCCGGTCAGGTGGGCAATGTCGATCGAGGTGGCTTTTGCCTTCATCCGCAGCGCAATCCGCAAGCTCTTGCCGCGACGGCGCAACGCCGTCCGTCCCGAATCCTAGCCGGTTTGCGCGCCGCTTGTCGTATACCGCCTGGCGCCGGCCGAGGCAGGTGCAGGTCGCCACGGACGCTGGCGGATGGATGATCCTCATGCGCGCATGTCCTCCAGCTCGATGCCCTTGGTCTCGCGCACGCCGGCCAGCACGAACAGCAGCGACAGCAGCGCGAAGCCGGCGTACAGGCCGTAGGCAAAGCTGAGACCCAGCTCGGCCAGCGCCGGGAACGTGCTGGTGATCGCGAAGTTCGCCAGCCACTGCGCCGCCGCGGCCACCGCCAGCGCGGTGGCGCGGATCCGGTTCGGGAACATCTCGCCCAGCAGTACCCACACCACCGGGCCCCAGCTCACCCCGAAGAACACCACATAGGCGTTTGCCGCGACCAGCGCCACCACGCCGGTGGCGCCGGGCAGGCTCAGCGTGGCGCCGCTGCCGGTGGCCTGCGAGAAGCACCACGCCATCAGCCCCAGGGTGATCGCCATGCCGGCCGAGCCGATCACCAGCAGCGGCTTGCGCCCGACCTTGTCGACCAGCGCGATCGCCACCAGGGTCACCAGCACGTTGACGATCGAGGTGACCACCGTGATGGTGAACGAGTCGGCCTCGCTGAAGCCCACCGAATGCCACAGCGTGGACGAGTAGTAGAAGATCACGTTGATGCCCACGAACTGCTGGAACACCGACAGCAGGATGCCGATCCACACCACCGGCAGCAGCCCGGCCGTCTTGCCGCACAGGTCGCGCAGGCGCGGCTTGTGCTCCGAGCGCAGGCTGTCCTCGATGTCGCGCAGCTTGCTGTCCAGCGCCGCCTCGCTGTGCATGTTCAGCACCTTGCGCAGCACCACGCGGGCCTCGTCGATGCGGCCCTTGGCGACCAGGTGCCGCGGCGATTCCGGCACGCCCAGCACCAGGGTGCCGTAGACCAGCGCCGGCAGCGTTGCCACCAGAAACATCCAGCGCCACGCGGCCAGCCCGAACCACAATGGCTGCGCCGCTCCGCCGGCCACGCCGGCCAGCCACGCATCACTGAGCAGCGCGGCGAAGATGCCCAGCACGATCGCCAGCTGCTGCATCGAGCCGAGCCGGCCGCGGATGTGCGCGGGCGAGACCTCGGCGATGTAGGTGGGCGCGATCACCGAGGCCACGCCCACGCCGATGCCGCCGACCAGCCGCCACAGGATCAGATCCCACACCGCGGTCACCAGCCCCGAACCCAGCGCACTGGCGACCAGCAGCACCGCCGCCACCTGCATCGTGCGCACGCGTCCGAAACGGTTCGCCAACATGCCGGCATACCACGCGCCCAGCGCCGAACCGAGCAGTGCACAGGACACCGCGAAGCCGGTCTGTGCAGCGTCGAGCGCGAAGCCGCCGCGCACTGCATCGACCGCGCCGTTGATCACCGCCGTATCGAAGCCGAACAGGAAGCCGCCCAGCGCCGCCGCCGCCGAAATCAGCACTACCCGTGCGGTGGCACGCTGGCCCAAGCCGTCGCCCGTCATCTCCATCGTGCTCATCGCGTCTCCCCAACGTCATGGCATCAAGATGCGCCCGAGTCTGCACTGCGACCGTTGCCGTGTCTGGCTGAATACGTATGCAGCACTTCAGCACTAGCCTTTGACAGAACGAACACCCTTCACCCCACCCCGTTCACCCTGAGCGTAGCGAAGCGAAGTCGAAGGGCCGCGCAGCTTGGGGGGACGCGGCCCTTCGACTTCGGCCCTGCGGGCCTACGCTCAGGGTGAACGGAAACGGGAACGGGGCTGGGGCTGGGGCTGGATTGGGACTGGGACTGGGGCTCGGCAGGTAAGCGGAGCAACGGCCTATGCCGGCGCGTTGATCACCGCGAGGAAATCGCTGCCGTAGCGCTTGAGCTTGGCTTCGCCGACGCCGCTGATGGTGGCCAGCTCGTCTTCGTTGGCCGGCATGGCGCGCAGCATTGCCAGCAAGGTGGCGTCGTGGAACACCACGTACGGCGGCACGCCCTGCTGCTTCGCCAGCTGCGTGCGCAGCGTGCGCAGCGCGCGCAGCGCATCCCACAGTTCCTGCTCGTAGGCCTCGATGCCGAGGCTGCCGCCGCCGGTGGCCGGCTTGCTGTCGCGCCGGCGCCGGCTGGCGCGTTCGGGCCGCGCGTCCTCGCGCAGTTTCACCGGTTTGCCGCCGCTGAGTACGCTGCGGCTGGCGGCGGTGAGGCGAAGGGTGCCGTAGCCTTCGGCGTCCGCCTCAAGCAGACCGGCGGCGAGCAGCTGACGAAACACCGAGCGCCATTGCTTCTCGTCCATCTCGGCACCAATGCCGAAGGTGCTGAGCCGATGATGGTCGAGGCTGAGCACGCGCTCGGTCTCCTCGCCGCGCAGCACGTCGATCACGTGGCCGGAGCCGAAGCGCTGGCCGGTGCGGTACACCGCCGACAACGCCTTCTGCGCCGGCACCGTGGCGTCCCAGGTCTTCGGCGGCGCGATGCAGTTGTCGCAATGGCCGCAGGGGCCGGGATAGCTTTCGCCGAACGTGCCCAGCAACAGCTGGCGGCGGCAACCGGTGGCCTCGGCGTAGGCCAGCAGCGATTCCAGTTTCTGTCGTTCCACCCGCTTGCGTTCGTCGGCCGATTCGGACTGCGCGATCATCTGGCTCATGGTGACCACGTCGGACAGGCCGTAGATCATCCACGCCTCGGCCGGCAGGCCATCGCGGCCGGCGCGGCCGGTCTCCTGGTAGTAACCCTCGATGCTGCGCGGCAGGTCCAGGTGCGCCACGAAGCGCACGTCCGGCTTGTCGATGCCCATGCCGAACGCGACCGTGGCGACCATCACCACGCCGTCTTCGCGCAGGAAGCGCTGCTGGTTCTTCGCGCGGGTCGCCGCGTCCAGGCCGGCGTGGTACGGCAGCGCCTCGATCCCCATGCCGGCCAGCCATTCGGCGGTGTCGTCCACCTTGCGCCGGCTGAGGCAGTACACGATGCCGGACTCGCCCTGGTGGCCCTGCAGGAATTCGCCGAGCTGGCGCTTGGCGTTGTGGCGCAGGCCGACCCGGTAGCCGATGTTCGGGCGGTCGAAGCTGGCGACGAATTTTCGCGCATTCTGCAGCGACAGCCGCTCGACGATTTCGTCGCGTGTTCGCTGGTCGGCGGTGGCGGTGAGCGCGATGCGCGGCACGGTCGGGAAGCGCTGGTGCAGGATCGCCAGCTCGCGGTACTCGGGGCGGAAATCGTGGCCCCACTGCGACACGCAGTGCGCCTCGTCGATCGCGAACAGTGCCACCTCGGTGCGTTCGAGCTGGCCGAGGAAGCGCGGGGTGAGCAGGCGCTCCGGCGCCACGTAAAGCAGGTTCAGCTCACCGGCCAGCAGCTGGCGCTCGACCTCGCGCTGCTGCTCGCCGCCGAGGCTGGAGTTGAGATAGGCGGCGGCCACGCCGGCCTCGCGCAGCGCGTCGACTTGGTCCTGCATCAGCGCGATCAGCGGCGACACCACGATGCCGGTGCCCTGGCGCAGCAACGCGGGAATCTGGTAGCACAGCGACTTGCCGCCGCCGGTCGGCATCAGCACCAGCGCATCGCCGCCTTCGCCGAGGTGGTCGACCACGGCTTGTTGCTGGCCGCGGAAACTGGGGTAACCGAAAACGCTTTGGAGCAGGTCGAGGGCTGAGGCTTTCATCGGTGACATGGTAACAAACCGACCCGGCCCGGCCGCCGGAAATATCTGCGACGACTCGTCGGCAGCGCTGCCACCTAAGCGTCCGGCATGCCCCACAGCGCGTGGTCGAGATCGCCATCCAGGCCGAACCGCGACAACGGCACGCGGCCGTTCTTCACCTCGACGCCTTCGCCACGCAGCAAGCGGGATTGCTCGCGAAAACCGCGGCTGCCCGGTGGCATCGCGATGTGTCCGCTGGAGCGCAGCACGCGATACCACGGCAATGCCATGCCGTCGGGCACCTCGCCGAGCAGCCGGCCGACCAGCCGCGCGCGCCCCGGCAACCCGGCACGCGCCGCGATCGCGCCGTAACTGGCGACGCGGCCGCACGGAATCGCGGCAATGGCGGCGTAGATACGGGCAGCAGCCTCATTCATGGTTCACGCGACGCTAGCGGGGATACGTGGCAGAGTAGCTTCCGACCCTCGCCGACGGAAGCCGCTGCATGCGCCATTTCGAAGCCGTGCGTTCCTATATCGGCAGCCTGCACGAGCTGCGCCAGAACGATCCCTACCTGATCAGCTTCGACCTGAAGTTGTCGCCGGATCGCTATCAGGGCGTCTACCTGGCCGAGCTGGAGGACGAGGCGGGGCTGCGCTACCTGCGGGTTTCCACCCCGATCGGCCCGCTCGCCGGCACCGATCCCATCCGTTGCCTGCGCTTCAACTGGCAGCAGCGCACCGGCTTCCTCGCGGTGGCCGACCTGGATGGCTCACCGTACCTGCATCTGTGCGAAAACCGCCCCTACGAATTCCTCGACCGCGCCGAACTGCAGCGCGTGGTGCGCGAACTGGGCGTGCTCGGCGACCAACTGGAACGGATCATCGCCATCGGCGGCGACTCGCTCTAGAACACCAGCCGGAACAGCACCACCAGCCCGTAGGCCAGCAGCGCGGTGATCGGCAGGGTGAGGATCCACGCCCATACCATGCGCTCGACCACCGACCAGCGGATCGAACTGAAACGCTTGGCCGCGCCCACGCCCATGATCGAGGCGGACACGTTGTGGGTGGTCGACACCGGAATGCCGAACGCCGAGGCGGCAAGGATGACCGCCGCGGAACTGGTCTCCGCGGCGAAGCCGTTGATCGGATGCAGCTTGACCATCTTGTGGCCGAGCGTCTTGATGATGCGCCAGCCGCCGCCGGCAGTACCGGCGGCCATGGTCAGCGCGGAGACCACCTTCACCCACACCGGGATGGCAAACCCGCCGGCGGGATTCTCGGCAATGCGCAGGAAACCGAGCCATTCCGGCAGATGGTCGAACTGGTGCGTGGCGGTGGCGCCGGCCAGCGCCAGCGCGATGATGCCCATGCTCTTCTGCGCATCGTTCATGCCGTGCGCCACGCCCATCGTGCTGGCCGAGAGGATCTGCGCCTTGCCAAAAAATGAGTTGACGAACGGCGTGCGTCCGAAGCGGCGCGACCAACCGTGCCTGTTCGCAAACCAGGCCAGCAGCGCGTACAGCGCGCCCATCAGGAAAAAGCTGATGATGAAGCCCGCCCCCGGCGACAGCACCATCGGGATGATCACCTTGGGAATCACGCCGTGGCCCTTCAGCCAGCCGCCTTCGACCCAGATCACCGAAGCAAAATTGTTGTTCGAAGCGGCAAGCGCAGCGCCCACCAGCGCACCGATCAGCGCATGGCTGGAACTCGACGGCAGGCCCAGCCACCAGGTGATGAGGTTCCACACGATCGCCGCCAGCAGTGCGCAGATCAGCAACTGCGAACTCATGTCGATCACGCCGGCATTGATCAGCCCCGAGGCGATCGTGGCGGCCACCGCCGTGCCCATGAACGCGCCGGCCAGGTTGGTGCCCGCCGCCAGCAACACCGCCTGACCGGGGGAAAGCACCTTGGTCGCCACCACCGTGGCGATCGAGTTGGCGGTGTCGTGGAAACCGTTGATGTAGGTGAAGACGAGCGCGATCACCACCACCGCGATGACGATGCTCATGCGCGGCCCCCGACCATGGACGGGCGGACGCTCGGTGCCGGCGCCGCCGGGCAGTGCGGAATGCGCAGGGTCACGGGCGTGGCCTCAGGAGTTCTTCAGGACGATCGAATAGACGATGTTGCCGACGTCGCGGCACTTGTCGATGGCCTTCTCGATCAGCTCGAACAGGTCCTTGGCCAGCATCGCCCGCATGACGTCGCCGCCTTCGATGTACAGCGTGCGGTACGGCGCCAGCAGCATGCGGTCGCCTTCCGATTCCAGCGCCTGCAGGCGGTCCTGCAACTTTTTCACCGGGTCAATGCGCAGGCCGCGGCGCAGCTCGCCGATCATCTCGGCAACCACCTCGCTGGAACGCTGCAGCACCAGCGTGCGCTGGGCGAAATCCACCCCGGCCAGGCGATCGGCCACGATCTCGTAGCGCTCGGCGAATTTCTCGATGGTCTTGGGGATCTTGTACAGCGCCGAATTCAACGCCTCGATGTCCTCGCGGTCGAGCGCGGTGACGAAGGTGTTCACCAGTTCCTCGCTGATCTGCGCGGCCAGCGCCTTCTCGCGCGCACGGGTGGCGGTGAATGCGGCCATCACCGGACCCTTGTCGGGCTGGGTCAGCAATTCGTGCAGGGCCTTGGCGCTTTCGGAGGCGGTGGCGGCGCTCTGTTCGAGCAGTCCGTAGAACTTGTCGCCTTTGCCGAAAATCGTCTGCAATGAAAACATGCTGGCCATGCCTGAGGGAACGGGATGACGGGAATGTTACAGGACTGTCGTGCTGCTCTGCATCAATGCCCCGCTCTCCCGGGGTGATGCGAAAGCCCCGCAGCCCTTACACTGTACCCATGCACCCTCCCCCGTTACCGCCGCGATGCTGACCGAAATCGCGCTCGTCCTCGTGCTGGCCCTGTGCAACGGCTTCTTCGCCTTGTCGGAGATGGCGCTGGTGGTCTCGCGCAAGAGCCGCCTCAAGCAGATGGCCCGGAACAGTCGCAAGGCCGCAATGGCCCTGCGTCATGCCGAAGCGCCGGAGCACTTCCTGTCCACCGTGCAGGTCGGCATCACCCTGGTGATGCTGATCACCGGCGCGGTCGCCGGCGATGCGCTGGGCGGCCATATCGCCGATGCCCTGCAGGGTGAGCATCTGGCGTGGCTGCAGCCGTACTCGCGGATCATCGGCATCGTGTTCGGCTTCGCGCTGATCTCGTTCCTCCAGATCGTGATCGGTGAACTGGTGCCCAAGCGGCTGGCGCTGGCGGCACCGGAAAAGGTGTCATCGTACGTGGCCATCCCGATGCTGCTGCTGTCGCGGCTGACCGCGCCGTTCGTTTGGCTGCTGAACGCGTCGAGCAACCTGCTGCTGCGCCTGCTGCGGGTCACCCGGCAAGGCAGCGCCGTGGTCACCGAGGAAGAGATCCGCCTGCTGGTCGCCGAGAGCGCCGAACAGGGCGTGCTCGACCCGGACGAACACAACATGGTCAACCGCGTGCTGCGCCTGGGCGACCGCACGGTCGACAGCGTGATGACCCCGCGCATGCGCATCGCCTGGCTGGACATCGCGGCGACCCGCGAGGAGAACTTCGAGGTACTGCGCGAGACCCCGTATTCGTGCTACCCGGTATATCGCGGCGACGAGAGCGAGGTGGTCGGGGTGGTCGAGGTCAAGCGCCTGCTGCGCAGCTTCGCCGAGGGCACCCCGGAGCTGTTCGGCCACCTGGCCAAGCCGTTGTTCGTGCCGGCCACCGCGCGTGCGCTGGACCTGCTGGAAGAATTCCGCGACGCCGAGACGCCGCTGGCGCTGGTGGTGGACGAGTACGGCGACATCGAAGGCGTGGTCACCGTCAACGACCTGCTGGCGGCCGTGGTCGGCGCCAGCCAGATCGGCCACGGCGGCGGCAACGAGGACAGCCCGATCATGCAGCGCGCCGACGGCAGCTGGCTGATCGACGGCAGCCTGTCCACCGACGACCTGCGCGAACTGCTGCAGATCGGCGAACTGCCCGGCGAGGAGGAACACGAATACCGCACCGCCGCAGGCATGGTGATGACCGCCCTCGGCCACATCCCGCAGACCGGCGAGGTGTTCGCCTGGCACGGCATCCGCTTCGAAGTGGTCGACCTGGACGGCGCGCGCATCGACAAGCTGCTGGTCACGCCGGCGCCATCGCTGGAGCTGTCGGACGACGAGCAGTAGGGGCGCACCCTGCGCGCGATGCTCCTGTCGCCATCCCTTCGAGAAGCATCGCGCACGACCGAAGGAAGTCCCTTGTGGGCAAGGTGTGCTCCTGCATGCGGCGCCGCTGAGGGTTACTTGCCGCTGGCCAGCCCCGCCATCCGCTGCGCGTCGGCGAGAATGCCGTGCAGCACGCGCAGCTCGCGCTCGTCTGGCTGCGCACGCTGGAACAGCTTGCGCAGACGCAACATGATCGTGGTGGGTTCGCGGCCCTTGTGGAAGTCGATGTCGTCCAGCGTCTGCGCCAGATGGCGGTAGAACTGCTCCATCTGCGCTGCGTCGGCGGGCGGTTCGTCGTGCGCCGGCGGCGCGACAGGCGGCGCGTCGCCGAGCATCGCCACGCGCAGCTCGTAGGCCATCACCTGCACCGCCTGCGACAGGTTGAGCGAGCTGAAATCGTCCACGCTGGGAATCCGCACCATGGCGTGGCAGCGCGCCAGCTCCTCGTTTTCCAGCCCGGTGCGCTCGTTGCCGAACACCAGCGCCACCTGCTCGCCGCGAGCGGCCGCGGCCAGCACCTGCTGCGCCGCCTCGCGCGGTGAAAGCTCCGGCAGGTTCACCCCGCGCCGACGCGCCGACAGGCCCAGCGCCAGGCTGCTGCCGGCCAGGCCGTCCACCAGATCGGTGTGGATGCCGGCGTTGGCCAGCACGTCGTCCGCGCCGGCGGCGAGCGCATGCGCCTCCGGATCGGGGAAACGATGCGGGCTGACCAGCTCCAGCCGGGTGAAGCCCATCGTGCGGATCGCCCGCGCCGCACTGCCGATATTGCCCGGGTGCGAGGTGCGCACCAGCACGTAGCGGATATGGGCGGCGAGGTCGTGGAGATCGGTCATGCGGGGAGTGGCGTTTTGGCGGCAGGGGCGGACAAGGATAGTGGACACGGGGCGGCTCAGGCCCGCCTCTGCTAGAATCGCCGGCCGCAACCCCGCTCTCTTCCAAAGTCGAAACCATGGCCAGACCACACGTCACGATCGCGGCGCGCGCCGCGCGTTCTGCAGGCAATGTGATCCTGCGCTACATGAACCGCATCGACGGCCTCAACATCGTCGAGAAGCAGCAGATGGACTTCGTCTCCGAAGTCGACAAGCTGGCCGAGGCGGAAATCATCAAGGAACTGCGCCGCGCCTACCCCGACCACGCCATCCTCGCCGAGGAAAGCGGCGCGACCGGCAAGGGTCCGCTGACCTGGGTGATCGACCCGCTGGACGGCACCCACAACTACCTGCGCGGCATCCCGCATTTCTGCGTGTCGATCGCGCTGCTGGAAAAGGGCGTGCCGATCCATGCCGTGGTGTTCGATCCGCTACGCGACGAGCTGTACACCGCCAGCAAGGGCGACGGCGCGTACCTCAACGACCGCCGCATGCGCGTGAGCAAGCGCGAGAATCTCGGCGGCGCGATGATCGCCACCGGCTTCCCGTTCCGCCAGCGCGAGCACCTGGCATCGCAACTGGACATGACCCGCGCCATCCTCGGCCAGGCCGAGGACATCCGCCGCTCCGGCTCCGCCGCGCTCGACCTGGCCTACGTCGCCGCCGGCCGCTACGACGGCTACTTCGAGATCGGCCTGAAGCCGTGGGACATGGCCGCCGGCGTGCTGCTGGTGCACGAAGCGGGCGGGCGCTACTGCGACTTCGCCGGCCGCGACGGCATCCCCGCCAGCGGCAATATCGTGGCAGGCAACCTCAACGTGGCGAAGGCGCTGGTCGACGCGATCGGCCAGCAGGCGACGCCGGGGTTGCTCAAGGCTTAAGTGGTCCGCCGGTCGAAATGAAGGAAGGCGCCTGCGGGCGCCTTCCTCGTTTCAGGGTGTCGCTTCGCGCAAGAAGCCACGCAGAAACGGAATGGTGATCCGCCGCTGCGCTGCCAGCGAGGCCGCATCCAGTTTGTCGAGCAGATCCAGCAGCGCGCCCAGATCGCGCGCATAGCGGGCGAACAGCCAGTCCAGCACGCTGTCGTCCAGTTCGATACCGCGCGCGGCGGCCTGCTCCTTCAGCACGGCGCGGCGTTCGTCGTCGTCGAGTGGCTTGAGTGCGAATTGGGTGCAGGCGCCGAGGCGCGAGCGCAGGTCGGGCAGTTCGATGCCGAGCTGGGTCGGCGTGACATCGGCGGCGAACAACAGTGCGTCGCCTTCGGCGCGGGCGCGGTTGTAGAGGTCGAACAGCGCGTGCTCCGCCTCGCGGTTGCCGGCGATGGCGCCGAGATCATCCAGCGCCAACAGTTCGCTGCCGGCGACGCCGCGCAGGGCGGCGGCGTGATCGGACAAGGTGGCCAGCGGCAGATACTGCACGCGCCGTCCCGCTGCACTGGCCGCCTGGCAGGCAGCCATCAGCAAGTGGCTGCGGCCGCTGCCGCCGGCGCCGTGCAGATAGACCCACGGTGCATCGGGTTGCAGCGCCAGCGCCTGCACCGCGGCCAGCGCGGCGGCATTGGCACCGGCGTGAAAATATTCGAAGCGCTGGCGGCGCGGCCAACGCAGGGCCAGCGGCAACTGCGGGATCATGGCTCGGACCGGTCGTCCCGTGGCGGTTCGACCGTGGCCTCGACGGCGCCATCGCGATGCACGGCGACCTCCACCTCGGCGACCACCGGGTCTTCCGGCCCCGCTTCGTTGTACAGCTCGCTCATGCGATAACGCTCGATCAGGTAACGCAGCAGCACCATGATCACCGACGCGGCCGGCAGGGCCAGCAGCACGCCGAGGAAGCCGAACAGGTAGCCACCGGCCAGCACCGCGAAGATCACCGCCACCGGATGCAGGCCGATCTTGTCGCCGACCAGCTTGGGTACCAGCACGTAGCCTTCCAGCAACTGGCCGATCACGAACACGCCGCAGACCAACAGCACGTGAGTCCAGTCGCCGTACTGCACCAGCGCGGCGATGATCGCGGCGACGAAGCCGATGATGAAGCCCAGGTACGGAACGAAGCTGAGCAGGCCGGCGACCATGCCGATCAGCGGGCCCACGGTCAGCCCGACCACGCCGAGCCCGGCGCCGTAGAACACGCCCAGCGCCAGCATCACCAGCAGTTGGCCGCGCACGAACGCGCCCAGGATCTTGTCCGACTCGCTCGCCAGGTAGGCGATGGTGGGTTGGATCGAGCGCGGCAGCATGCCGTCGATCTTCGCCACCAGCCGATCCCAGTCGCGCAGCAGGTAGAACGCCACCACCGGAATCAGCACCAGGTTGGTCAGCCACATCGCGATGCCGAGACCGCCGCGCGACACCTTGCCCAGCACCACCGAGGCGACGCCGCCGATCGAGCCGATGTGCGCCTTGATCGCGGTCAGCAGGCGGTCGCTGTCGAAGGTGTGCGGGTCCAGATGCAGGCGCGCCTGCAGCCATGGCCACACGGTGTTCTGCGCCCAGTCGCCGTAGCGCGGCAGGTTGCTGACCAGATTCTCGACCTGGCGCGCGATCAGCGGGATCAGCAGCAGCAGCACGCCGACCACCGCCACCATGATCACCACGAAGACGATCGTGGCCGCCCACATCCGGTTCAACCCCAGCCGTTCCAGCCGGTCGGCCAGCGGGTCACCCAGGTAGGCCAGCATGGCGGCCACCGCGAACGGCATCAGCACCGGCGCCAGCAGCCAAATCAGGTAAACGATGACCGCCGTGATGGCAAACATCTGCCAGCGACGCGAGATGTCCTTGTCTTGATTCACTCGGCACACCCCGACCAGGATTGGTTATGCGTTATTTTGAATAGTCCGCACAGGGATGTGCGGGGTTTTGCGAGGGACTCGCACCGTTGGAATAGTCCGCACAGGGATGTGCGGGGTTTTGCGAGGGACTCGCATCCAGTCAATGCAGCCAGCGCAGATTCACATCCGCGCCCGGATGCGGCTCGCCCTGCAGCAGCAGGTGGCCGCCGGCGGCAAGGTTCGCGGCCAGACCGCCCATCGGCACGGAAGCCTTGACGTACAGCAGCACGCCGTCGTTCTGCGCGCCCAGGGTCAGCACCTGCTTCACCGAGGGATCGTCCTGCAGGGTCGCCACCAGGTTCGCGTAGTCCATCGCCGAAGCCAGCCCGCTAACCCACAGCTTGCCCTCGCTGGGGCCGGCGCCGATCACGTTGAGCTGCTTGCCGAGGCGGTCGACCAGGCCGTTGCCGGCGTCGCCGAGCAGCGCATCGGCGCTCGCGCCTTGGCCGTTCCAGCGCTGCGCCTGGCCGCCGGAGATCAGCGTCCAGTCCGCGCCGCCGTCGTGCAACTTGCCGAGCAGCACCAGGCCGGTGTGGTACTGCTGGTTGACCGCCGCCAGTGCGGCCGGATCGGCGGCGGCGACCTTGGCCGGATCCGGCGGATTGCTGTCCGGATAGACCACATTGGTGCCGCGCGCACCGGCCGCTGCGGCCAGGCTGGTCAGCGCCGTCTGGTCGAGCAGGTGTCCATCGCCACCCTGCACCAGCAGCAGCACCGGCGGTTTGATCCCCGCGCTCTGCACGCCCAGCTTCGACACCAGCCGGCGCACCGAGCCCGGCTCGAACTCCACGTCCAGGATCAGCCCGGTCGCGGCGCGCTGGTACTGGAATTTCTGCACCATCGAACCGGCATTGCCCAGTGCGTCGGCATAACCGGCGTTGCTGCGCAGGTCCTGGCCGCCGGCGATCCGCGTCAGCACCTGGCCGAGTGCGCTGGCGAACGCCTGGTCACGCTGGGCGTCGCTGGTGTCGGCAACCGGCACGACCACCGAATACGGCGAGCCGGCGACCTGCGCGCGCAACGGCGGCAGCGCGGCAAAAACCAGCAGCAAGGTGACGATCAACAGACGGGACAGGCGCATGGGTGTGGGCATCTTCAGGGGGAAGCTCACGGGAAGTCTGCCCAATCGCGCCCGCAGCGTCCATCGCAGCCGTCACGAACCCGCCGTCGCCTGCCGGCAACTGCGCCACAAGCTGGTAAACTTGCGCGTTTCACCCACGCCGGTTTTCGCCATGTCTGACGCCCTCACCTACCGCGCCGCCGGCGTCGATATCGATGCCGGCAATGCGCTGGTCGAACGCATCAAGCCGCTGGTCAAGCGCACCTCCCGCCCCGAGGTGATGGGCGGACTGGGCGGTTTCGGCGGCCTGTTCGACTTGAGCGGCCGCTACAAGGAGCCGGTGCTGGTGTCCGGCACCGACGGCGTAGGCACCAAGCTCAAGCTGGCGCAGATCCTGAACCGCCACGACACGATCGGCATCGACCTGGTCGGCATGTGCGTCAACGACGTACTGGTGCAGGGCGCTGAACCGCTGTTCTTCCTCGACTACTTCGCCACCGGCAAGCTGGATGTGGACACCGCGGTGGCGGTGGTCGGCGGCATCGCGAAAGGCTGCGAACTGGCCGGCTGCGCGCTGATCGGCGGCGAGACCGCCGAGATGCCGGACATGTACCCGCCGGGCGAATACGACCTGGCCGGCTTCACCGTGGGCGCGGTGGAAAAATCGCAGATGCTGACCGGCGCGGCGATCGTCGCCGGCGACGTGGTGCTGGGTGTGGCCTCCAGCGGCCCGCACTCGAACGGCTATTCGCTGATCCGCAAGATCCTCGAGCGCGCCGGCAATCCGTTCGACCTCGATCTGGGTGGCGTGGAGCTGGCCGATGCGCTGATGGCACCGACCACGATCTACGTGAAGTCGATGCTGGAGTTGCTCCGCGCGCAGCCGGAACAGATCCACGGCATGGCCCACATCACCGGCGGCGGCCTCAAGGAAAACATCATCCGGGTGGTGCCGGACGGCCTCGGCATCGCGCTGGACGCCTCCGCCATCGTGCTGCCGCCGGTGTTCGACTGGCTGATGCGCGAGGGCAACGTGGCACGCGAGGAAATGTGGCGCACGTTCAACTGCGGCGTCGGCTTCAGCGTGATCCTGCCGCGCGACGCGGTGGCCGGCGCATCCGCGCTGCTGGCGAAACATGGCCTGGCCTGCTCGGTGATCGGCGCCATCGTGCCCGCACAGGGCGACGAACGCGTGCATATCGGCTGAACCGCTCCGTGATAGCCGTACCTGCCAAAGTCGCTGTGCTCGCCTCCGGGCGCGGCAGCAATCTCGCTGCGCTGCTCGACGCGCAGGCGCGCGGCGAGCTGCCGGTCGAGTTCGTGCTGGTCGGCAGCGACAAGGCCAGTGCCGGTGCGCTGCGCCTGGCCGAGGCGGCGAACATCCCCACCCTGGCGCTGGACCCGCGCAGTTATCCGGACCGCCGCGCGTTCGACCTGGACCTGTTCCAGCGCGTCGCCGCCAGCGGCGCCGACTGGCTGGTGCTGGCCGGCTTCATGCGCATCCTCGACGGTGAGGCGCTGCGGCCGTGGGTGGGCCGCATCATCAACATCCACCCTTCGCTGCTGCCGAAGTACCGCGGCCTGCACACGCATCGTCGCGCGCTGGAAGCGGGCGACCGCGAGCACGGCGCCAGCGTGCATTTCGTCACCGCCGAACTGGATGGCGGCCCGGTGATCGCGCAGGCGCGCCTGCCGATCGAAACCGGTGACGACGAGCAGCTGCTGGCGCAACGGCTGCTGCCGCTGGAACACCGGCTGCTGCCCGCGGTGCTGGGGCTGCTGGTCAGCGGGCGTCTGCAATGGGACGGTCAGGCACCACGCTTCGACGACCGGCCGCTGGCGACGCCATTGCGGCTGGGCGACGACGGTCTTTCTCCTTAAAGCCGGTTCAGCCCGGTCTCGGCAGACTCGGCGCATGACTATCCGCCCCCTGCTCGCTCCCTTGCTCGGCCTCGGCCTGCTGCTCGGCGCCCCGGCCGCGCCCGCCGCTACGCCCCCTGCCTTCACCGCCGTCTACGACGTGTCGCAGGGTGGCGCGCCGATGGGCCAGGCCACGGTGAGTCTGCGCGCGGCCGGCAACGGCGAGTGGATCTACAGCAAGGACGTCAAGGGCACCGGCGGACTGGCTGCCCTGCTCGGCGCCAGCGTCACGGAAAGCTCGCGCTTCCGCTGGAAGGGCGACGTGCCCGAGACGATCAGCTACGACTACCAGTTGCAGGCGGCGGTCAAGCAGAAACAGCGCCATCTGGCGGTCGACTGGGCGAAAAAGCAGGTCACCGTCGACGAGGGCAAGGGTCCGCAGAGCTACCCGAGCAGCCCCGGCATGGTCGAGCGCAACACCCTCGCACTGGCGCTGGGCCTGGCCTTGCGCGACGGCAAGCAGCAGGTCGCGCTGCCGGTCGCGGTGCGCCAGGAAGTGCAGGTGCAGAACTTCAAGGTGACCGGCAAGGAAACCGTCAAGGTGCCCGCCGGCAGCTTCGACGCCAAACGGATCGACCGCACCGACGCCGACCGCGGCTTCAGCGCGTGGTACGCCCCCGACCGCTTCCCACTGCCAGTGAAACTGTCACAGCACGACGGCGGCGACATGGTGATGGAGCTGGTGAGCTATAAAGCTGACTGAGCTTTTCATGCGCAACCAGCACAAAAAAGCCCGGCAATGCCGGGCTTTTTGCCGTGCGCGATACAGAGCCGATCAGTTCGGCAGGCGACGGATCTTCGCGCCGAGCACGCCGAGCTTTTCCTCGATGTTCTCGTAGCCGCGGTCGATGTGATAGACGCGATCGACCGTGGTGTCGCCCTTCGCCACCAAACCAGCCAACACCAGGCAGGCCGAGGCGCGCAAGTCGGTGGCCATGATCGGCGCGCCGCTCATCTGCGCGACGCCCTGCACCACCGCGGTGTTGCCCTCGAGGCGGATGTCCGCGCCGAGCCGCTGCAGCTCGTGCGCATGCATGAAGCGGTTCTCGAACACGGTTTCGGTGACCACGCCGGTGCCCTCGGCAACGCAGTTCAGCGCGGTGAACTGCGCCTGCATGTCGGTGGGGAACGCCGGATACGGCGCGGTGCTGATGTTGACCGCCTTCGGTCGACGGCCGCCCATGTCCAGCTCGATCCAGTCGTCGCCGGTGGAGATGTGCGCGCCGGCCTCTTCCAGCTTGGCCAGCACCGCCTCGAGCGTGTTGGCGCGGGCATGCCGTGCGCGCACTTTGCCACCGGTCATCGCCGCGCCCACCAGATAGGTGCCGGTCTCGATGCGATCGGGCAGTACGTCATGCTCGGCACCGTGCAGGCGCTCGACGCCATGGATCACCATGGTCGAGGTGCCGGCGCCCTCGATCTGCGCGCCCATCGCGATCAGGCAATGCGCCAGGTCGACCACCTCGGGCTCTTGCGCCGCGTTCTCGATCACCGTGGTGCCCTGGGCGAGGGTGGCCGCCATCATGATGTTCTCGGTACCGGTGACGGTGACCATGTCCATCACGATGCGGGTTCCCCTCAGCCGCGACGCCTTCGCCTTGATATAGCCGTTCTCGACCGTGATCTCGGCGCCCAGCGCCTGCAGGCCACGGATGTGCTGGTCGACCGGACGCGAACCGATCGCGCAGCCGCCCGGCAGCGATACCTCGGCCTGGCCGAAGCGCGCCACCAGCGGGCCGAGCACCAGGATCGAGGCGCGCATCGTGCGCACCAGGTCGTACGGCGCCACGCAGGTACTGGTGGTGCGCGGGTCGATGTGCATCTTCATGCGGTCGTCCAGCACCAGCTGCACGCCCATCTGGCCGAGCAGCTCGATGAACGTGGTGACGTCGTGCAGGTGCGGCACGTTGCCGATGCTGACTGGCTCATCGGCCAGCAGGCAGGCGGCAAGGATCGGCAGCACGGCATTCTTGGCGCCGGAAATACCGACCTCGCCATGAAGCGGCGTGCCGCCGCTGATCAGGATCTTGGCCATCGGGTGTCCTTCAAACGAAATTTTCTGGGGGAAGTGCGGCAGCACCCATCAGCGGCGCGCCACGGCTTCCTCGGGAGTCAGGGTCTTCAGGGCCAGCGCGTGGATCGCGCCGCCCATCAGCTCGCCCAGCGTGGCATACACCAGCCGGTGCCGCGCCAGCGGCAGCTTGCCGGCAAACTGGCTGGCGATCACGGTAGCCTCGAAATGCACGCCATCGGCCCCGCTGACCTCCACCTGGGCACCGGGCAGGCCATGTTCGATCATCGCCTGGATGCGGGCGGGGTCCATCGGGGAGTGTTCCATGCGGGAGCTCGGGCCAGCCGGCAGCGGATTCCGTCACGGCGGGAATCCATTGCGCTGGCTTATGACGTTAAAATGCGGATATGCCATGGTAATGGAAATCCGCTGGCGCAGAAATGACGGCGGTTCCAGATCGGCCCGAACGGGGCCGCCCGCCATGGCCACACGGGCACCCGCCCGGTTCCTTCATCGAGTCCCCATGAACGCACGCATCGCCCCTCCCGCCCCGATCGACCTGAACCCGGATGCCATCACGCGCAGCGCGCGCACGGTGATCGCCACCGAAGCGGCCGCGGTCGAGGCGCTGGAGGCGCGGATCGGGCCGGCCTTTGTCGAGGCCTGCCGGCTGATCCTGGGCTGCAAGGGCCGCGTGGTGGTCAGCGGCATGGGCAAGTCCGGGCATATCGGGCGCAAGATCGCCGCCACCCTGGCTTCCACCGGCACGCCGGCATTCTTCGTGCATCCGGGCGAGGCCAGCCACGGCGACCTCGGCATGATCCTGCCGCAGGACGTGGTGCTGGCGATCTCCTACTCCGGCGAGACCGACGAACTGCTGCTGATCCTGCCGGTGATCAAGCGCCAGGGCATCCCGCTGATCGCGATCACCGGCCGCCCTGCTTCCTCGCTGGCGACCCAGGCCGACGTGCACCTGGACGGCAGCATCTCCAGCGAGGCCTGCCCGCTAGGCCTGGCACCGACCACCAGCACCACCGTGGCACTGGTCCTGGGCGATGCGCTGGCAATCGCGCTGCTGGAGGCGCGCGGTTTCACCTCGGACGACTTCGCGCGCTCGCACCCGGCGGGCGCGCTGGGCCGGCGCCTGCTGCTGCACATCGGCGACGTGATGCACACCGGCGACGACGTGCCGCGGGTATCGCCCGACGCCAGCCTCACTGCGGCCCTGGTCGAGATGACCCGCAAGCACCTGGGCATGACCGCGGTGGTCGATGCCGAACAGCGCCTGCTCGGCGTGTTCACCGATGGCGACCTGCGCCGCGCGCTGGACGACGAGGGCGTGGACCTGCGCGGTGCCACCGTGGCCGAGTTGATGACCCGCGGCCCGAAGACGATCGGCGCCGACAAGCTGGCGGCGGAAGCGGCGCAGCTGATGGAGAAGTACCAGATCCACGCGCTACTGGTGGTCGACAACGAACAGCACGTGGTCGGCGCACTGAACATTCATGATCTGCTTCGTGCGCGTGTTGTCTGATTCGTCTCGACGAATCAGACAAATCAAACACGCTGCTCTTGATCCTGCTCTCCTAGAATCCCACCCGTGCCCACCAACTACCTCACCAACTTCCCCGTCGACCTCCTGACCCGCGCCGCGAAAATCCGTCTGGCGGTGTTCGACGTGGACGGCACGCTGACCGACGGGCGCCTGTGGTACGGCGAGGACGGCCGCGAGACCAAGGTGTTCCATGTGCACGACGGGCTCGGCCTGAAGCGACTGCAGGCGAACGGCGTGCAGGTGGCCGTCATCACCGCGCGGATCAGCCACCCGGTCGCGCTGCGTGCCGAGGAACTGGACATCGCCCACGTCTACCAGGGCCAGGGCGACAAGCGCGCCTGCCTGCGGGAATTGCTCGATGCGTTGAACCTCACCCCCGCACAGGCGGCCTTCACCGGCGACGACCTGCCCGACCTGCCGCCGATGCGCATCGCCGGGCTGGCGGTGGCGGTGGCGAACGCCCACCCGTGGGTGGTCGAGGCGGCGCATTGGCAGACCACACGGAGCGGCGGCCTGGGTGCGGCGCGCGAGGTCTGCGACCTGATCCTGTACGCGCAAGGCAAGAGCGACGCCGAGCGGGAGCGCTGGCAGTGAGCCTTCGCCGCTACCTGCGCGACCGGCGCCTGCCGGCCGCGACCATCGCCATCGCGCTCGCCGCGGGCGTGGCCCAGCTGCTGTTGTGGTGGTTCGGGCCGGCCCCGAAGACCAGCGATTTCGTCGGTCCGCCGCGCTCCAGCTACACCCTCACCGACGCCCGGATGACCGAATTCAACGCCGCGGGGCAACCTAGCTTCCGCCTGCAGTCGCCGCACCTGGAGCGCCGCGAGGGCGACGACTCGCTCTACCTCAACTCGCCCACCTTCCAGTTGCCGGCCAAGCAGGCCGGCGTGCCGGACTGGCAGGGCCAGTCGCTGTACGGCTGGGTCAACAAGGATGGCAGCCAGCTCAAGCTGCAGGGCCCGGTGGAGATGCACCGGGAAGCGTTCGTCAATGCGCCGGCGGCGCACATCCAGACCGCCGACGTCACCGCGTGGCCGAAGCAGAACCGCCTGGAAACCGCGGCCCCGGCGCAGATGGTGCAAGGCGGCACTAGAATCAGCGGTATCGGCATGCGTGCCGACCTCAACGACAAACACCTGGAGCTGCTCGATGATGTCCATGCCACCTTCCCGCCGCGCAAGCGCTAGGAGCGCGCTCGCAGTAGCAGTCCTCGTCGGCCTGCTTGCGGCCCAGCCGGCGCTGGCCAAGAAGAGCGACCGCCAGCAGGAAATGCACATCGCCGCGAAGAACTTCGACGGCTTCCAGAAGCCGAACAGCGTGAGCACGCTGACTGGCAACGTGGTGATCAGCCAGGGCACGCTGAAGGCCAGCGGCGCCCAGGCCAAGGTGTATTTCGACGCCGACAGCCAGATCAGCCGGGTCGTCATCACCGGCAGCCCGGCCCATCTGGAACAGCTGGACGAGAACAACAACCTGGTGCTCGGCGACGCCGCCACGCTCGACTACGACAACCTCAAGGGCATCGCCGTGCTCAACGGCAACGCCTCGGTCACGCAGAAGGGCCGCGGCGACGCACGCGGCGACAAGCTCACCTACAACACCGAAACCAGCGAGATGACCGGCGAGAGCGCTGGCGACGGCCTGGTCCACATGACCTTCAAGCCCAAGCCGCAACCGGCCGCCCCGGCGCCAGCCAAGAGCAGCCCGGCGCCGCAGGGACAACCGTAACCGATGCTGTCCGCCGAAGGTCTGCAAAAGAGTTTCAAGTCGCGCCAGGTCGTGCGCGATTTCGGCTTCTCGATCCGTGAGGGCGAAGTGGTCGGCCTGCTCGGTCCCAACGGCGCCGGCAAGACCACCTGTTTCTACATGGTGGTCGGGCTGATTGATGCCGATGGCGGCACGATCAAGCTGGACAAGCAGGACATCACCGGGCTGCCGATGCACGCGCGTGCGCGGCTCGGCATCGGCTATCTGCCGCAGGAGGCGTCGGTGTTCCGTCGGCTCAGCGTGGCCGACAACATCATGGCCGTGCTGGAACTACGCGACGGGCTCAACGAACAGCAGCGCTGCGCCGAGCTGGAAAACCTGCTGGACGAACTGAAGATCGCGCACATCGCCGGACAGAAGGGCATCAGCCTGTCCGGCGGCGAGCGGCGCCGGGTGGAAATCGCCCGCGCGCTGGCCGCCAGCCCGCGCTACATGCTGCTGGATGAACCGTTTGCCGGGGTCGATCCGATCTCGGTCGGCGAGATCCAGCGCATCGTGCGGCACCTGAAGGAACGCGGCATCGGCGTGCTGATCACCGACCACAACGTGCGCGAAACCCTGGGCATCTGCGACCGCGCCTACATCCTCAACGAGGGCGAGGTGCTGTCGCGCGGCACCCCGGCGCACATCCTCGCCGACGAGAAGGTGCGCGAGGTCTACCTGGGCCGCGAATTCCGCCTCTGAATTACCTGTCGCGGCCCGCTTCCGCTGCGAACCACGGCTATGGCCGCATCCGCGGGCACGCGTTACGATGGTGGCGCCCCCATTCGACCCGGCTGGTATGAAACCTGCTCTACAGTTTCGCCTCCACCAGCAACTGACCCTGACGCCGCAATTGCAGCAGGCGATACGCCTGTTGCAGCTGTCGCAACTGGAGCTGGAAGCCGAACTGCGGCAGATCGCCGAGAGCAACCCGCTGCTGGAGTTTGCCGACGAGGTCGAGGACGACGAGGCAACCGAGAGCGTCGAGGCCGAAAGCGAATACCCCAGCGCCGAGGCGGTTGCGGCCGGCAGCAATGATGACGGCGAGGCCAGCGAATGGTCGGACGGCGGCGGTGTCGCCGAGGCGCCGATCGACTTTTCCAGCAACAGCGTCGGCAACAGCAGCAGCGGCTCGCGCGGCGACGACGATTTCGAACCGCAGAATGCCGCGCCGGAAACGCTGCAGCAGCACCTGCTGTGGCAGCTCAACCTGGCCTCGTTCAACCCGCGCCAGCACCTGATCGCCACCGTGCTGATCGACGCGCTGAATCCTGCCGGCTACCTGGGCGAAGGGCTGGAGGCGGTGCTCGCCGCCCTGCCCGCCGACTTCAACGCCAGCATCGAAGAGGTCGAGGCCGTGCGCCGCCGGCTGCAGGGCTTCGACCCCACCGGCGTGGGCAGCCTCGACCTGCGCGACTGCCTGCGCGTGCAGCTGGAGCAGTTCGACCCGGATACGCCGCAGCGCGAACTGGCGCTGCGCATCGTCGACGCCGAACTCGACCTGCTCGCGCGCAACGACATTGCCCGCCTGGCGCGGCGCCTGCGCGCCAGCGAGGACGACGTGGCCGCGGCCGCCGTGCTGATCCGCAGCCTCGACCCGCGCCCCGGCGCGGCGCTCGACGCTACCCCGGTGGAATACGTGGCGCCGGACGTCTACGCGCTGCGCGACGGTACCCGCTGGCGGGTCAGCCTGAATCCCGATGCCCAGCCGCGACTGGGCCTCAACCAGCACTACTGCGGCCTGATCGCCAAGGCCCGCGGTGAGGATGCCAGCTGGATGCGCGGCCAGCTGCAGGAGGCGCGCTGGCTGATCAAGAGCCTGGAATCGCGCGCCGAGACCCTGCTCAAGGTCGCCGAGGCGATCGTGCGGCGGCAGAGCGCATTCCTCGACTACGGCCCCGAAGCCATGCACCCGCTGGTGCTGCGCGAGGTGGCCGAGGAAGTGGGCATGCACGAATCCACCATTTCGCGCGTCACCACCCGCAAATACATGCACACCCCGCGCGGCACGTTCGAGCTGAAATATTTCTTTTCCAGCGGCGTCTCCACCGAAGATGGCGGCAGCGCCTCGGCCACCGCGATCCAGGCCATGCTGCGCAAGCTGATCGAGGCCGAGGACGTGCGCAAGCCGTTGTCCGACCTGGCAATCGCCGAGGAGTTGCAGCGCAAGGGCATCCAGGTCGCCCGCCGCACCGTCGCCAAATACCGGGAGGGGCTGCGCATTCCCACGTCCAGCGAGCGCCAGCGCGCCAGCTGATCGCCACCGGAAACACCCGCGGGAACTTGGTTAACGGAAAAGCGCTCCCATACCTGCTAGTAGAGTGATTGACGATGTGCCCGGCCCCTCGGGCCCGGCACGTCCCCCCCGCCGCGAAAAGCGGCACTGCACCACCAGAGGAGGCGCCCCATGCAATTCCAACTCAGCGGCCAGCAGATTGAAGTCACCCCGGCCCTGCGCGACCACGCCACCGCCAAGCTCGACCGCCTCACCCGCCTCGACGACAAATTGAAGAGCCTCACGATCGTGTTGTCACTCGACAAGCTCCAGCAACGCGCCGACGGCACCTTGAACGTGGTCGGCGCCACCTTGCATGCCGAAGCCACCGAAGCCGACATGTATGCCTCGATCGACGTACTGTTCGACAAGCTGGTTGCCCAGCTGCGCAAGTACCGTGAAAAGGTCGCCGACAAGCACCAGCGCGAAGCGCGCGAAGAGCGCCAGTACGGCTGAACCGTCGACTCCGCTGCCATCCGACACGGCCCGCCATGCGCGGGCCGTTCCTTTTCCTGAACACGTCCGTCCGCTCAAGCTGGCACAATGGTCATGCCGTCGCAAAAGCCCGCCGGGGCTCGGCATGCGGCGCAAAGGACCCAGGTTTGGATCGGATCAGCGCACGACAACTCTACGATGGCGTCCACGAACGCATGGCCCTGCGCTGGGTGTCCGGCATGCGCGGGGAATCGCGCGTGCTCGAGCCGGGCGCGGCGCAGGCGCGCCGGCCGTCGCTGATCGGCTACCTCAACGTCATCTACCCGAACAAGATCCAGATCATCGGCTCGGAGGAGCTGAACTTCCTCGACGGACTGGACTCGCGCCAGCGCTGGGAGGTGATGCACAAGATCGCCGCCTACCAGCCGGTGGCGCTGATCGTGACCAAGGACCAGACCGTGCCGGCCGACCTGCGCGAAGTGGCCGAGGAAACCAACACGCCGCTGTGGATCAGCCCCAAGCGCGGCCACGAACTGCTGACCTACCTGCAGTACCACCTGGCGCGCATGCTGGCGGCCAGGACCACCCTGCACGGCGTGTTCCTGGAAGTGTTCTCGATCGGCGTGCTGATCACTGGCGAAGCCGGCTCCGGCAAGAGCGAGCTGGCGCTGGAACTGATCAGCCGCGGCCACCGGCTGGTCGCCGACGACGCCACCGAATTCACCCTGATCGCGCCGGACGTGATCGACGGCAGCTGCCCCGAGCTGCTGCAGGACCTGCTGGAAGTGCGCGGGCTGGGCGTGCTCAACGTGCGCGAGATGTTCGGCCACATGTCGGTCAAGACGTCCAAGTACCTGCGCCTGGTGGTCCACCTCAAGCCGTTGCGCGACGGCGAGGTCAACCTCGGCGACAGCGGCGACGCGCTGACCCGCCTCACCGGCGACATCGGCCACCGCGAGATATTCGACGTGCAGGTGCCGATGATCACCATTCCGGTAGCCTCGGGCCGCAACCTGGCGGTGCTGGTCGAGGCCGCCGTGCGCAGCCACGCGCTGAAGAGCAAGGGCATCGACCCGGCGCAAACCTTCATCGACCGCCAGGCGCACCAGCTGCGCCGGCTGCCCCCATGGTGAATGCATGAGCGACAACCACACCCCCCCCACTCCGCTGGTCGACCCGCACGAGATTCACCTGATCGTACTGACCGGCATGTCCGGCGGCGGCAAGACGGTGGCGCTGCGCGCGCTGGAGGACCTGGAGTTCTACTGCGTCGACAACCTGCCCTCGGTGCTGCTGCCGCAACTGGTCAACGCAGCCACCAGCGGTGACCGCCGCGGCCGGCCGCGACGCATCGCGGTGGGCGTGGACGTGCGCAACCGCGGCACCGATTTCGCGCACATGCCAACCGTGCTGTCGGAACTGGCCGCGGCCGGCGTGCAGGTGCACCTGATTTTTCTGGATTGCCGCGACGAGGTGCTGATCAAGCGCTATTCGGAAACCCGCCGCCGTCATCCACTCGCCACCCGCGGCGTGTCGCTGGCCGACGCGATCGTGGAGGAACGCCGGCTGCTGCGCCCGCTGATGGCGATCGCCGAGAAGGTGATCGATTCCAGCGAGCTCAACGTGCACCAGCTGCGCCGGCTGGTCGCCACCGGCTACGCGCAGGCTACCGAAGGGCTGACCCTGATGTTCCAGTCGTTCGCGTTCAAGCGCGGGCTGCCGCTGGACGCGGACTTCGTGTTCGACGCGCGCTGCCTGCCGAATCCGCACTGGCACCCGCACCTGCGTCCGCTGTCGGGCAAGGATGCACCGGTGCGCGAATTCCTCGACGCCGAGCCGCTGGTCGGCGAATACTTCATCGACACCGCGCGCTGGCTGGACGCCTGGCTGCCGCGCTTCGAGCAGGACGACCGCAGCTACGTGACCATCTCGATCGGCTGCACCGGCGGCCGCCACCGTTCGGTCTACCTGGTCGAGAAGCTCGCCGCGCACTATCGCGACCGTCGCGAAGGCGTGCTCACCTTCCACCGCGAGCTTGAGTGATGACGACGACTCCTGCAAACACCTTGGATCGCCGGCCATGAGCGTCGGCGTGCTGCTGATGACCCACGAGGCGGTCGGCCACGCGCTGATCTCCGCCGCGCATCACGTGATGCCGAAGATGCCGCTGCGGGTGGCTGCGGTGGAAGTGCCGCCCAGCGCCGACCCCGACGTCATGCGCACGCTCACCGCGCACCACGCGCGCGAACTCGACACCGGCGACGGCGTGCTGATCCTGGCCGACCTGTACGGCGCCACGCCGTGCAACATCGGTCTGTCGCTGGGCGCGCTCGGCGTGCATCTGCGCTGCGTCTCCGGCCTCAACCTGCCGATGCTGCTGCGCGTGCTCAACTATGCGGAAAAACCACTGGACGAACTGGCCGAGATCGCGGCCAGCGGTGGCCGCGGGGGAATCTTCATCGACCATGCTTGAAAAGGAGATCGTCATCACCAACCGGCTGGGTCTGCACGCCCGCGCCTCGGCCAAGCTGGTACAACTGGTACAGGGCTTCAAATCCACCGTGTGGCTGGTCAGCAAGGGACGCGAGGTCAACGCGCAAAGCATCATGGGCGTGATGATGCTGGCCGCCGGCCTCGGCAGCCCGCTGACTGTCCGCGTCGACGGCCCCGACGAGGAGTCCGCACTGACCGCGGTGGTCGCGCTGTTCGAGCGCAAGTTCGACGAGGGAGCATGACTGGCATGGGAATCGGAGTTCGCGATTCGCGATTCGGCAAACCCGGCAGCATGGAGCTGGCGGTGAACTGCCAGCCCGTGCGCGCGCTGCTTCTACCGAATCCCGGCGCTCAACAGCCGAACGGCTGGTCATCCCGATCCCCGCTTCCCGACTCCGCAGGGAGCCGCCAATGAGACACGTCCTGCCCGGCACCATCGCTGCCCGCGGCATGGCGTTGGGTCGCGCCCGGCTGGTGCAGCCCAGCCGTTACACGGTCGATACGCGGCCGCTGGCCGAAGAGGAAGTCGAGGTCGAGATCGAGCGCCTGCACCAGGCGCTGGACACCGCGCGGCAGGAACTGCGCGAGCTGCGTGGCAAGCTGCACGGCGCGCTGGCGCGCGAGGTCAACGAATTCATCGACGCGCACAGCCTGCTGCTGGACGATGCCGAGCTGCTGCGCGGACTGGACGACCTGGTGCGGATCGGCCACTACCGCCCCGGCGCGGCGCTGAAGAAACAACGCGACCGCCTGTCCGCTGTGTTCGAGGCGATGGACGACCCCTACCTGCGCAGCCGCAAGGAAGACGTCGAGCAGGTGATCAACCGGGTGATCTCCGCGCTGCAGCGGCAGACCAGTCCGGAAGAACGCAAGCTGGCCGCGCGCGTGGGCGAGATCCTGATCGCCGACTCCATCGCACCGGCCGACATGGCGCAGTTGGCCGGCAACGGCTTGCTCGGCGTGGTCGCCAGCTCCGGCAGCGCGTATTCGCACAGCGCGATCCTGGCGCGCAGCCTCGGCCTGCCGATGCTGGTCGGTACCCGCGATGCGCTGTCGAACATCCACGACGACGACCTGATCCTGCTCGACGCCGACCGCGGCGAGGCGATCGTGCATCCGGCCGCGCAAGACCTGTCGCGCTACCGCGCCTGGCAGCGCGAGGCGGTGATCGAGGGGCGCCGCCTGGCCAAGCTGGCCAACGCGCCCACGCACACTCGCGACGGCGTCGAGATCACCCTGCTGGCGAACGCCGAAACCGCGGCTGACGTGGCGATGGCGCGCGCCCGCGGCGCCGATGGCGTGGGCCTGTACCGCACCGAATTCCTGTTTCTCAAGCACAAGCGGCTACCGTCGGAAGACGAACAGTTCATCGCCTACCGCGACCTGGTGATGGGCATGGGTGGCCTGCCGGTGACCATCCGCACGCTGGACCTGGGCGCCGACAAGGCCGACGCCGCCGGGCTCACCCTGCGTGGCGAGGACAACCCGGCGCTCGGCGTGCGCGGGGTGCGCCTGTCGCTACGCTATCCGGCGGTGTTCACCACCCAGATCCGCGCGATCCTGCGCGCCGCCTGCTACGGCCCGGTGCGTGTGCTGGTGCCGATGGTGACCCAGCCGGACGAGATGATCGCGGTGCGCACGCTGTTCAAGCTGGCGCGGCAGGACCTCAAGCGCGAGAACGTCGACCTGCCGGAAAAACTGCCGCTGGGCGCGATGATCGAGGTGCCGGCGGCGGCGATCAACGTGCGCGCGCTGCTCGAATACGCCGACTTCCTGGCGATCGGCACCAACGATCTGGCCCAGTACGTGCTCGCCGCGGACCGCGGCAACGACGCGCTGGAAAACATCTACAACCCGCTGCAGCCGGCGCTGCTGCGGCTGATCTCGCACGTGCTCAGCGCCGGCCGCCGCGCCGGAAAGCCGGTCAGCCTGTGCGGCGAGATCGCCGGCGACGTGAACTTCACCGCGCTGCTGCTGCTGCTCGGGCTCAACGAATTCAGCATGCACCCGGCGCAGATCCTGCCGATACGCGACCGCCTCGCCGCGCTCGATCACGCCAACCTGCGCCGCCACGCCGCGCAGTTGCTGCGCGCGCATACCCACGAGCAGGCCGAGGCGATGTTGAACGACATCGTGAACGCAGTCACCCCAAACTGAAATCCCTGCTTCCGACGGGGCTCATCCCCAATTCGTCACGAATCGTTTCGCTGCGCTTTACCTTTCCGGGCGCACTGTCAGCGGTTCAGGGGAAACCAGCTGCGTGCACGTTCCTCACCGCCCGGACTCCGGCACGACAACTCCGCATCTCATCAAACCGATCCACGGCCATGGGGAGTGTCATCATGAACAAGTCACTTGTCGCTGTACTTCTGGGAGGGTTGCTGGGGGCTTGTCTGATGCCCTCACTGGCCACGGCGCAAAGCGCCTTCGACGGTACCTGGAAGATCGACCTGAAGAAGGTCGAGATGCCGAAGAAACCTGACGTTCTGCTGCTGCAGAACGGCATGTACCACTGCAAGACCTGCGTTCCGCCGGTCAGCGTGAAAGCCGACGGCACGGACCAGCCCGTCAGCGGCCATCCGTACTACGACACGATGGCGGTCACCGTCGTCAACGACCACACGATCCATGAGATCGACAAGAAGGACGGCAAGGTCATCTCGGACTCGACCATGACCGTGGCCGCCGATGGCAAGAAGGCGAACTTCGAATTCACCGACAGCAGCAACAACAACACCGACCCGGTGACCGGCAACGGCACCATGATGCGCGTGGCGAAGGGGCCGGCCGGCGCGCACGCGATTTCCGGCTCATGGCGCACGCAGAGCTACGGCAGCGTCTCGGACAACGCGCTGACCCGCAGCTACAAGGTCGATGGCGACATGTTCAGCATGAACGCGCCAACCGGCGAGTCGTATACGGCGAAGATGGACGGCAGCGAAGCCCCGTACAAGGGCGACCCCGGCGCGACCAGCGTCTCGGTGAAGAAATTGAGTTCGCACGTCATGCAGGAAACCGACAAGCGCGACGGCGAGATCATCAGCGTGGCGAAAATGACCGTCGCTCCCGATGGCAAGAGCATGACCATCGCGGTCGACGACAAATTGCACGGCACTCACATGTCGTTCGTGGCGATGAAACAGTAAGTGGCAAGCGCAGGCCAGGGACGGCCTGCCGCCGGCTCAGCGCCCACGCTCGAGGTCGATCCCCTCGAGGAACGCGTCCAGCAGCGCACCGCGGTATTTCCGCCGGTGCAGCAGCAACGAGAGCTTGCGACGCAGGTCGAGGAACGGCGTCTTCAGCGCCTTCAGTCGCCCGGTCGCCAATGCATCGGTGACCGCCACCGCCGGCAGACAGGCGATGCCCAGCCCGGCCACCACGGCCTGCTTGATCGCCTCGATCTGGTCCAGTTCCAGCACGGTCTCGCCGGGCGGCAACTGCGCCAGCACGCGCTCGCTGGTGGCGCGTGTGGCCGAGCCGGGCTCGCGCAGCACCCAGCGCGCACCGGCGAAATCCGCGGGCTTCAGGCTGCGCTTGTGCGCCAGCGGATGTTCCGGCGGCGCGCATACCACCAGCCGATCGTCGCGCCACGGCCATACTTCCAGCAGCGGGTGCGCCACCGGCCCTTCGACGCAGCCGACGTCCAGGCTGTGCTCGAGCATGGCGGCGGCAATCGTCTCGGTATTCGCCACGCGCAGGCGGATCGCCACCTGCGGATGCGCGCGCACGAAATCGCCAAGCAGTTCGCCGACCAGGTAATTGCCCACCGTATTGCTGGCGCCGATGCGCAGCTCGCCGCTCAGCTCGGCGCCCTCTTCACGGCCGCGCCGGCCGAACTCGGCATGCCGTTCCAGCAGCTCCTGCGCCAGCGGCAGCAGCTCGCGGCCACGCGCATTCAGGCGCAAGCGGCCGCGCTCGCGGTCGAACAGCGGTGCATCCAGCTGTCGCTCCATCTCCGCCAACGCCATGCTGGCGGCCGGCTGGGTCAGGTGCAGCCGCTCGGCGGCGGCACGCACGCTGCCGTGCAGCGCGATCTGCACGAACACGTCCAACTGGCGCGGGCTGATGTTGATCATCAGCCGATCTTATCAGTCTCTCTTATACGTCCGATCACATATTCCAAATTTTCCTGATTGATGTGCAAGCGGACAATGGCGCGATTGCCGGAGTCCATGCATGACCGCGTCGTCCATCGCCACCCTTGTCCACCCCACGCTGCGCATGCGCGCACCCGGTCTGTTGCTGGCGGTGGGCATCGGCCTGCTGGCGCTGCTGCTGGGTCGCTGGGCGCCGCTGATCGGCGGGCCGGTGATCGGCATCGTGCTCGGCATCCTCGTGCGCAACCTGCTGTCGCCGGGCGAGCACTACAACCCCGGCATCGCGTTCGCCGGCAAGAAGGTGCTGCAGTGGTCGATCATCGCGCTGGGCTTCGGGCTCAGCCTGAGCCAGGTCGCGAAGACCGGCCTCGAATCGCTGTCGGTGACCCTGGTGACGATGAGCGTGGCCTTCCTCGCCGCCTGGCTGCTCGGTCGCTGGCTCGGCGTGCACGACAAACTGATGGTGCTGATCGGCGTGGGCACCGCAATCTGCGGCGGTTCGGCAATCGCCGCAGCAACGCCGATCATCCGTGCGGACGACCACGACACCGCGTTCGCGATCTCCACCATTTTCCTGTTCAACGTGATCGCCGTGCTGCTGTTCCCGCTGCTCGGCCATCTGATGAACCTGTCCGACCTGGGCTTCGGCCTGTGGGCCGGCACCGCGATCAACGACACCTCGTCGGTGGTCGCCGCCGGCTACAGCTACAGCCACGCCGCCGGCGACTACGCCACCATCGTCAAGCTGACCCGCGCCACCCTGATCATCCCGGTCTGCCTGGTGCTCGCCTTCGTCGTTGCCGCGCGCGAGAAGCGCAAGCAGGCAGAAGCCGGCAGCGTCGGCCACTTCAGCCTCGCCCGCATTTTTCCGTGGTTCATCCTGTGGTTCCTGGTCGCTTCGGCCGTGCGCACCGCGGGCCTCATTCCCATCGCGGTCCAGCCCGTGCTGCACATGCTGGCCGAATTCCTGATCATCGTGGCGCTCACCGCCATCGGCCTGTCCGCCAACCTGCGCAAGATGATTTCCAGCGGCGCGCGGCCGATCCTGCTGGGGCTGGGCGTGTGGGTAGCGGTGGCGGTGAGCAGTCTGCTGGTGCAACTGGTGATCGGTCAGCTCTGATGCCCTGCGATCCAAGTCTCTCGCGCCGAAGCGAAGGAACTTTGAAAACATCCGGACGGTCCATTCATGGCCTTTGCCATGGGAAGGCCGCTAGTGAGAGTAGAAGGGGACAAGTCCGGCAATCTTCGGGAATCGGGGCGCCGAGTTGCCGTGATGGTGGTGGTGATCAGTTGTCATCTTGGTTTGTTGATGCTGTTGCTGCGCCCGGCCATCTCCGATCGGGATAAAGCTCAGTCGATGAGAAGCAGCTCGCTGGTGCTCAATCTGCGCCTCATCCGGCCGCCGCAGTCGGTCTCTCTGCACTTGGCAGCGCCGGTGTCTCAGTCGGTCACGCCGACTCTGCGCATTCATGGGACGCTATCAAGAAGGCCATCGGCAACGCTGCCGGTTCAACGCGCTGCGTACGTCGCTGTGCCGTCATCTGAAACGCATTCCAGTACACCAACCACACCAAACCAGTACACGGACAACAAAGCCTCCACCGGCGACGGAGGCTTTCAAACGCGGTTACGCAACGCTCAACACTCCCATGCTGTTCGCGGGGTGCCTGGCTCCGATACGGCTTACGTACTTGGCATCCATCTAGTCGATCCGGTGAATCAAGGTATGGGCGCGGTGATGCGCAAGGTGCAACGCCTCTTTGGCGTTACAAACCGGCACTGTATCGATGTCGATGCGTGGCGATATCTCACCTCACAAGCGTTGAGTGCGCGACATATCTCGCCCAACGCCGTGGATAAGATTGACGAAAAATATGACTGCAATAGACCGCCGGGACTGAGTTTCTAGTCTCGAAAGACAACTCACGCCTTCCCTTGCTCCACCAGCGTCAACGCCACCTTGTCGCGCAGGTACACCGGCAACGCCAGTTCGGGCGCCTGCACGCGGCCAGCCTTGAACTCGCGCAGCGCCAGCTCGGCGACATGCGCGGCCTGCGGGTAGCGCACGCCGTCGGCCGAGTGCAGGGTGCCGGTGAGGCGTTGGCTCAGCACGGTGGCGTAGGTGGCCCAGCCGCTGCCGACCACCTGCCAGGCAGCTGCGTCCGGCAACACCAGCGTCCCGGCGGTGCAGATGCGCTCCTCGTCCAGCGCGATCAGACCGCCGTTGTCGTCGCGGCGGTAGCAGGCGGCGTAGATCTCGCCCATGCGCGCGTCGATCACGGCGAGGATCGCGGTGCCCTCTTCTTCCGGCGCTTCCAGCGCCAGCGCGGCCAGCGAGGAGATGGTGATCACCGGCAGATCCAGCGCCAGCGCCATGCCCTGCGCCAGCGACACGCCCAGGCGCACGCCGGTGAACGCGCCGGGGCCGCGGCCCACCGCGATCGCATCCAGCGCATGGCGGCCGATGCCGGCCTCGGCCAGCAGGTCGTCGGCCATCGGCAATACCAGCTCGGTATGCCGGCGCGGCGCGATCTCGCTGCGGGCGATCAGTTCGTCGCCGTGGATCAGGGCGACGGAGCAGGCTTCGGTGGCGGTTTCGATCGCGAGCAGGTTCATGATTTGTCCATGATAGCGGCTGGCGGCTCGGTCGACGTGGGCACGTACGCGTACCAGTCGATGCGGCGGGTCAGGTACATCATCAAGCCCACCATCGCCAGCAGCACCAGCGCGCCGATCAGCAGCGCGTACTGCTCCGCCGCGATCAGGCCGTACAGCATCGCGTAGATCAGTCCCAGCACACCACCCAGCAGCAGTCCGGCGCGCCGCGCACGCAGCACCGCCATCGCGTAGCCGCCCACCAGCACGGCCACCGCGACGGCCGCCAAGGCATACGCCGGGCCGAAGCCGATCTGCTCGGACAGCGCCAGCAGCACCACGTAGAACGTGGCCAGTGCCGCGCCGACCAGCAGGTATTGCATCGGGTGCACGCGCAGCCGCTTCAGGATCTCGAACAGGAAGAATGCCACGAAGGTCATCGCGATGAACAACAGCCCGTACTTCCCCGCACGCACGTTGCGCTGGTACACGTCGACCGGCTGGTACAGCTGCACACCGAAGGTGGAGGTCTGCAGCGCGGCTTCCATGTCGCTGTCGGCAACGGCCCAGTGCTGGCCATAGCTGCGGTTGAGGTCGAGCAGGTGCCAGTGTGCGCTGAAGCCGGCGGCGTCGATCTTGTGCTCCAGCGGCAGTGCGGCACCGATGAAGCTGGGATCACTCCAGGGCGCGCGCATTGTCACGTCGGTGCTGCGCGCCAGCGGCAGCAGCTGCAGCGCTTCGGTGCCGGCCAGCTTCAGCGTGATCTGCACGTCGATCGGCTGGCCGCCCAGCGCATCCAGGTCGATCGGCACCACCACGTTCGGCCACGGGCCGAGCCGCTCGGCCGACGATTCGAAGCGCGCCGGCTGGCCGTTGATGCGCAGCTCGCTCACTTCCTGCAGGCCGCGCAGGTCGCCCACGGCCAAGCGCAGCTCGGCCTTGTCACTCTGCCACTGTGCGTTGCTGGCGCGGCGAAACTGGGCCAGATCCTGCGCACGAAACTGGCCGCCGAGCTTCACCGTGGCGACGAACACCGGCGCGGCATAGATGCCGTAACTGCGCGTCTCCACCGCCATCGCCACATCCAGCTTCAGCGCATCGGCCAGCATGCTCTCGCTGCCGGCGCGCCACTGCGGCGGCTGGCCCTGCGCCACCGGCACGGACTGGACCGTCGGTACCACCAGCACCGGTCCGCCCAGCACCTGGGCACCGCCCCAGCCCCGTGCGATCTGGGCGATCGCCCCCTCGCGCAACTGCTGCCGCTCGCCCACCAGTTCGCGCACCTGCATCAGCGGTATCGTCATCAACAACGCCAGCACACCGACGCCCAGTACCTTGGCGGTCACCGTCTGAGTCAACTTGCCCATGTCCCCAGCACTCCCTTGATCCGGAGTGTCGATCACAACAGTGCCGGGGGCGCAGCAGCGGGCAGACAGGGGCGAAATGCGGGCAGCCGGGCGACCATTGCCTGTCCGCACGCCGTGCCTGCCGCCGCGCTGAGCGTGCGATGGCGGGCGTGCTTGCCGGGGCCGGGTTTACTGCCCGATGCCGGGCCGGTTCCAGCGCTGGTCGTCCCGGGCCAGCCAGGCGAGGAAATCGGCGCGCATCGCCGGGCCCAGTTCGTGCCCGCTCGGATAGAGCTTCGTCAGGTGATCGACGCCGAGGCGGTCGAGCCAGTCGCTGGCCCGCTGCGCCCAGCTCACCGGGAGTTTGTCGTCGTACGTGCCATGCGCGATGTAGCCGCGCAGCGCGGCCAGGCGTTGCGCGTCGGCGAGCTGCGGTTCGAGTTCCGGCAGGATCCGGCCGGCCAGCACGGCAAACGCGGCGACGCGCTCGGGCGCGGTCAACGCCACGCTGGCGCTGAGAATGCCGCCCTGGCTGAAACCGGCGACGACGGTATGCGCCGCGTCGATGCCGTGCGCCTGCTGCAGTTGTCCGATGAAGTCGATCAGAGTGCGGCGGCTGGCGTCGGCCTCGGCTTCCACGATCTGCGGACCGTTGCCGGTGAAGGCAACGCGGAACCAGCCGAACGCTTCCGGCCCCAGCGTGATCGGACCGCGCGGCAATACCACCAGCGTGTCGCTGCCAGCCTCGGCGCAGAGTGCGGCGAGGTTGCTCTCGTTGCCGCCCACGCCATGCAGCAACACCAGCAGCGACGCCGGCTTTTCCGGTAGCGGTTGCAGCGTGCGGAACGCCAGCGCGAAGGCGGGATCCACCGACAGTGGTGACAAGGTCTTCATGCGGCATCCTCCAGCGCGGTATTGGCCGCATCCGGCAGGCCGAACGCGAACGAATCCATCGACAGCACGCCGTAGGTCATGCCGCCTTCGACCAGGCGCGTCGCGTCCGTGCCAAAGCTTGCGCCCGCGGCCACCAGCAGCGGCAGATAGTGTTCCTCGGTCGGATGCGCGCGCTCGGCATGCGGCGCGCGGCGACGGTAGTCGACCAGCGCCGCGACATTCCGCGCGGCCACCGCATCGCGAACCCAGTCGGCGAAGTGCTGCGCGTACTCCGGATCACGGATGTGCTGGCGGAATTCGTACAGGTTGTGGGTGAGACTGCCGGAACCGACCACCAGCACGCCGCGCTCGCGCAGCGGCGCCAGCGCCTGGCCCAGTCGCAACGCGCCGGCCGCATCGATGTCCTGCGGCAGCGACACCTGGAACACCGGCATGTCGGCCTGCGGAAACAGGTAGCGCAGCGGCACCCACGCGCCATGGTCGAGGCCGCGGCGTTCGTCGAGCGTCACGTCGAAGCCGGCCTGCGCGAGCAGACGCGCGGCGTCCTGCGCCAGTGCCGGCGCACCCGGTGCGGGGTACTGCAACTGGTACAGCGGCGTGGGGAAACCGCCGAAGTCGTGGATCGTCTCCGGTGCGACGCTGGTGCCGACGCGCACGCCCCGGGTCTGCCAGTGCGGCGACACCACCAGCACGGCGGCAATGTCATGCAGCGCCTGGCCGATGGCGCGCAGGTTCGGACCGAGCTGGCCCGGCTCCAGTGCGAACATCGGCGAACCGTGGGAGATGAAGAGCGAGGGGGCGGTGGTCATGGCGATTCCTGATGAGGCAGCGGGCGCCGATGCGCCCGCTGCGGTGGGATGGCGGTGGCGTGGATGTCACGCGTCGCGACGCTTGTTCCACGCATTATCGAGGCTGAGCATGCCGGCACCGTGGGCGGCGAGCATCAGGAAGCCGCCGGCCATCGCCACGTTCTTCCAGAAGTTGATCGCCTGCGCGGCATCGCCGAGATTGGCGTGGAACAGCGCGGCACTGGCGAGCGAGAACGCAGCGAGCGCCAGCGCGATCCAGCGGGTGAATACACCGGCGAGAATGGCCAGGCCGCCGCCGAGTTCGAGCGCGATCACCAGCGGCAGCAGTGCGCCAGGTACGCCCATCGCTTCCATGTACTGCTGGGTGGCGGCGTAGCCGGCGATCTTGCCCCAGCCGGAAATGATGAAGATGAGCGAGAGGCCGAAGCGGCCGAGCAATGCGAGTGGAGCGTTCATTGGGATTCCTTGGAAATGGGAGGTGGGCGCCGCGGTCGGGTCAGGCCTTGCTGATCCAGGTCGGCGCGATCGCGGTGCCGAGGCCGGCGCCGTAGCCGAGATAGATGTTCAGTGCGGCCAGCGGTTCGAGGTAGCGCGCGTTCTTCAGCGGGCCGGCATCGACCGGCGTGAAACCGAGACTTTCGATCAGCGCCTTCGCGGTCTGCTTCGCCCGTTCGCTGTCGCCGGCGAAGAACGCCGGGGCGACCTGGCCGTCGGCAAACTGCGGGCCGTCGGCCAGCACCTGCGCGAACAGCGTGTTGAACGCCTTGACCACCTCGGCTTCGGGCAGCGCCTTGGCGATCTCTTCGGCGGCCGAAGTGTCGTAACCGAGAGTCAGCCCCATGAAATCGGCGGTCAGCGGATTGGTGATGTCGATGACGACCTTGCCCGCCAGCGAACCCAGCGAACGCAACGCCGGCACCGCATCGGCGTAACCGGTCGCAACAATGACCACATCCGAACCGGCCAGCGCGTCGACGGGGGCCGCGGCCACTGCGCCGGGGTTCGCGGCGGCGAGGGCCTGGGCCTTGGCCGGATCGCGGGCGGTGATGCGCACGGCATGGCCGGCGCGGGTGAGTTGCTTGGCAAGCGCCGAGCCCATGTTGCCGGTGCCGATCAGGGTGATGTTCATGGAAGTCTCCGTCAGGTGCCCGGGACATCCGGGCATGGAGGTACTCTATTGGCCGGCCGTATATCGATAAACTGGCTTTGGATTGACTCACTGTCTCGATAAACGAGGCAATAGGATGACACCATGGACAAATTCCAGGAAATGGCCAGCTTCGTCGCCGTGGTCGAGGCCGGCAGCTTCGTCGGCGCCGCGGACGCGACCGGGCTGTCCAAGGCGGCGGTGTCGCGGCATGTCGCCGAGCTCGAACAGCGCCTCGGCGCGCGCCTGCTGCACCGGACCACGCGCCGGCTGTCGCTGACCGACGACGGCCAACTGTTCTTCGCCCGGGCCAAGGAGATGCTGGCTGCGATCGACGAGGCGGAGTCGGAAATCAGTTCGCGCAGCGGCGAACCCAGCGGACTGCTGCGGATCAACGCACCGCTCACCTTCGGCGTCATGCACCTGGCCCCGCTGTGGGGACGCTTCGCGCAGCTGTACCCGAAAGTGTCGCTGGACATCGAACTGAGCGATCGCGTCGTCGACCTGGTCGAAGAGGGTTACGACCTGGCGGTGCGCATCACCAACCTGCCCAGCTCGCAACTGGTCAGCCGGCAACTCGCGTCGACTCGCATGGTGGCGTGCGCGTCACCGTCGTACCTGGCGCTGCACGGCACACCCGCGCACCCACGCGAACTGGCGCAGCACGAGGTCATTTCCTACAGCTACTGGGCGGCCAGGAACGAGTGGACGTTCACCGCACCCGACGACAGCCCGGTCGTCGTGCGCACCCACGCGCGCATCCACGCCAACAACGGCGACACCTGCCGCGCGGCCGCGCTGGACCACCAGGGCATCATCCTGCAACCGGATTTCCTGGTCGCCGACGATCTGCGCCGCGGCGACCTGGTCGAACTGCTGCCGACCTACCGGGCGATGACGCTAGGCATCCACGCGGTGTATCCCTCGCGCAAACACCTGCCGATCAAGACGCGCCGGCTGGTGGATTTTTTGGTGGAGGCATTTGCGGTGCCAGTCTGGAACACGCCGCGCTGAGCAGTGGCGACCGCACGGCGGCGTGAAGTCGGACCGCCGGTCGCCTGAATGTTGGTTTCCAGCCAGGAGCGACCCTTAACGCCTCAGCCTAAATACCGACAGGCGGCGCGCGATGCCCAAATATGTTGTGACCAGGAACGTTCGGATTTGACCATCGAGCAAGAGAAGCTGAGTACCGAAAAGCAAGATCGCAACGTCAAGCATCACTGGGTCGAGCAGGAAGCCGAGAAAAGCGAGTTCGGGATTCAGAACGAGTATGGCCACAACCATGACAACTACCACTCCAAGTAGCGTCCGCAACCATGGTCGCCTCCATCTGCCAGCCGGAGATATTTTTTCTGGCATTTGGCTACCTGAGTTTGGAATGCTGCCGGCCTCATGCTTGGTGAGTGTAAGTTGCAAACGCCCGTTACGGGTCGACATCAACCCTTCGTAGCTTGCACAGCTGTCATCCAGCCCGCGACGGCGGCACGCTGCCAGTCATTACCCACACTGCTCACGAAAGCAAGTGTGCAGGTGCGCTGTCCTCGATGCTCCTCGACGTTAGTTCCGAGGCATTCACCTACTCATCGCCACTCATGCGGTGAAGTAAGCAGGAGACATGTAAGGGAATGCCATTTCCTTTTGTAGGTGAATTCTTATCCACTCGGGTAAACTCTCATTTTTGACCCACTGCCGAAGAGCACAATCATGACCATTAATCTCGAAACGCTGTCTCCTGCCGAACTCAAGGCACTCATCGCCAATGCCCAATCGCAGATGCAGGCTGCTCACGCCAATCACGTCAAAGAGGTACGGGAAAAAATCGAGCGTTTGCTGAAAAGCAACGGCCTCACCCTGGCCGACGTGTATCCGACACATGGCGGCAAAGGCGCCAAGGGGCCGAAGTCGGTAGTAGCCCCCAAGTATCGCAACCCTGCGAACGCCACCCAGACATGGTCGGGTCGTGGCAAGCGACCGTTGTGGTTCGTGCAGGCCTTGAAGAAGCGCGGCACCACCGCCGAAAGCCTCCTGATCGATGGCGCACCCAAGGCGGCTCCGGCGAAGGCCGTCAAGAAAGGCGCAGCCAAGAAAGCTGCAAAGACCGCTGCGAAGAAAGCGGCCTGAGGCCCAGGCGAGCCACCTATATAAGGCCAATGGGACCATTGGGGGGGTGCCCTCCATCGCGATGCCTACAATGCGGCCGGTGACAAACCCAACGACGGAGACCAGTAGCCATGCAACGCGTAGCTGCTCTTGTCTCCGTCGTTGTCGCCTTGACCTTCGGTCTGGCCCCTGTGGGGCATAGTGCCGAGCAGGTCAAGGGGTACATCTACGATGGGACCGGCAGAGCCAACAACCTATCCATCGTCATCGATGTTGCTACTCGCGATGTCGAGATACAGGGTACGGCGCGCGCGCATCAATACCTCACGTAGCGAGATCACCAGCGCCTATGAGGATTGCAGCAACGACGTCTTTTATTGCCTAAACGGCCTGCTCGAGATCGTCATCCCCAAAGCCATGCCAATGAAGCAGTGGAAATACCACGGCTTGTCTTGCCAAAGTGTCGCGCAACCGGGAGGCGACGCCTACCTCATCACGTGTCGGTCAACCAAGTACCGTGGGCGGCCCACCTATACGTATTCGCTCTCGCGTGGCGTCGTGTCCATACGAAAGCTCTCCCGTAGCGGGTAATTACAGATATGAGTTACGCGGCGAACATGGGCTGTTTTTCGTCGGGGAATAACCCTTGGGATTGACCCTCGGACGACTTGGCCGATGCAGCTGAAGCTGGTCAGCGCCAGCTATTCTTCGCTACGGCAGATGACAAGCTCGCCAAGCTCTACATCAAGAAGAGGGTTCTACCCCGTTTTCGCGGACAGTTGAGTTAAGGCCGTGAAGGCCCAAAGGCCAGATGAAGCTTGAGCAGGCCGGGATCGATCGGCTGAAGAAGGAAAATGCCAAGCTCAGGATGGAGCGTGACATCTTGAAAAAAGCCGCGGCCCATTTCGCCAAGGAGTCGATGTGAAGTTCGGCTTCGTAGCGGCAACGGGCCGCAAGATGGCGCACCGCTGACGGGGAAACTTCGCATCCGTGACGCGGTCACTACTGGACCGGCCGTCCAGCCGCAGGGGAATGCCATGCGCGCGATCGCGAAATTCCTGCTCCGCAACCGCGGTTTCATCGCCTTCATGCTGTGCATGATCGTGTTCCGCAGCGCGGTGGCCGACTGGAACGTGGTGCCAACCGGCTCGATGCAGCCCACCATCCGCATCGGCGACCGCATCCTGGTCGACAAGCTGGCCTACGACGTGCGCCTGCCGCTGACCCACGTTTCGCTGCTGCACCTGGCCGACCCGCAGCGCGGCGACATCGTGGTGCTGGATTCGCATACCGCGCGCGAGCGGCTGGTGAAGCGGGTGATCGGTCTGCCCGGCGACCAGGTGGCGATGCGCGGCAACGTGCTCTTCATCAACGGCCATGCGGCGCGTTATGTCACCGGCAGCTATGGCGGCATCGGCGACGATCTGCGCGATCCGGCGCACTACGAAATCGAACGCTACGGCGTGATGAACCACGCGATCCGCCTGTCCGACTACCGCCCCAGCCCGGCCAGCAGCTTCGGCCCGGTGCAGGTACCCGCCGGCCGGTACCTGCTGCTCGGCGACGACCGCGACAACAGCATGGACTCGCGCTACTTCGGCTTCTTCCCGCGCGACGAGATCGTCGGACGTGCCCGCCACGTGGTCGCCTCGCTCGACCCGGAACATCACTACCTGCCGCGCACGGATCGCTTCGCCGCGCCGCTCGACTAATGCAGTCGCCATCCATCAGGGAATCTCGAACAACCATGTTTCAAGTCGGTCATCCCCGCACAAGGCATGGATCTGGCGAATCCAAAGTCATTGAAGTGCAACGACGATCCCTGCTGGCAACGCGCCGCCAGCAACCAGGTCACCTTGCGCCGGTTGACCGCCGTCGAGAGCAGATGTCGAGCAACTGGCCAAAGGTGGCCTTAAGGTACCCTCACCAACGTCCCCTGATGGAACACGATCACCCACTCGTCGCCATTGCGCCGCCAGATGGTGCTGCGACGGCTGACCCGTTCGCCCTGCTCCAGGGTATAGGTGAGCAGGTACGTGTCCGGCCCGAGTCCGCGACAGTGGAAATCACGGGTTTTCCAGGTGTGTTCGGCGGGGTCGGGGGCGCGGTGTTCCAGCACGTCGAGCACGTGGGCGCGGCTGTAGCACCGGCCGGAGGCGCCGATTTCCCAGAAGTCGGTGGCAGCCATGCGTTCGAAATCGGCTCGGGTGCTGCCGAATTCGGGGCGGTGGAAGATCGGCTCGCGCCGGCGCAGTGCTTCCAGCACGGGCAGCAGCTCGGGTGGCGTGACCAGTTCGGGTTCGGCGGGATCGGGCGTCTGCTGTCGATCGCGATTCGATGTTCGGCTCACGGCTTTTGCTCCGCTGCGACGAAGACCCCGCTACTTTGACGGGTGCCGCGGCTGGATGCGAGTGCCTTCGGGCGTCGACCGCAGCCTCCTGCCGGCAGCCCCGACGGAAGCTACTTCAGGTAGCTCTTCAGCACGGCAAGTACCGGCAACAGCTCGTCCTGCTGCTTCGCGTTGCCGGTATCGGCCACGTGGGAACGCAGGTGCCCCTCCATCACCTGGAGGATCAGGCCGTTGACCGCACCGCGCACGGCGGCCAGTTGCTGCAGCACCGCGCCGCACTCTTCATCGCCTTCGATGGCGCGTTCAAGCGAAGCCACCTGGCCGCCGATGCGGCGAACCCGGGCGATCAGTTTCTTCCGGCTTTCCTGGATGTGGGACATGGCGACAGCCTGACGGTCATATACTATGGGGGAGTATATCGCCAGAGAACGAACCATGCCCGCCCCCGACGTCTCGTCATTCACCCACAGTCACCAGTTCAACCACGTCGACGCGAAGGCGGAGCGCAACACCCGGCGCGTGGTGCTCATCACGGCGGCCATGATGGTCGTGGAAATCGTGGGCGGTTACTGGCTGAACTCGATGGCCCTGCTGGCCGACGGCTGGCACATGAGTTCGCACGCACTGGCGATGGGGTTGTCCGTCATGGCCTACGTGTTCGCCAGGCGCTACGCGGAGGATCGGCGGTTCGCCTTCGGCACGTGGAAGATCGAGATTCTCGGTGGCTACAGCAGCGCCTTGCTGCTTGCAGTCGTCGCCGCGCTGATGATGATCCAGTCGATCGAACGGCTGTTCGCGCCCGCCGCGATCCACTATGACGACGCCATCCTGATCGCGGTGGTCGGCTTGGGCGTCAACCTGCTGTGCGCCTGGCTGTTGAAGGGAGAGCACAGCCATGAGCATGGACACCAACATGGGCACGGGCACGGCCATGGGCACGACGCCCACCATCACGATGTGAACCTGCGCGCAGCCTATCTGCATGTCATCGCGGACGCGGCAACCTCGGTGCTCGCCATCGTCGCGCTGGTCGGAGGCAAGCTTTATGGCGCCTCCTGGCTCGACCCGGTCATGGGTATCGTGGGTTCGGTCCTGGTGGCGCGATGGGCTTGGGGCCTGCTGCGCGAGTCCGGCAAGATTCTTCTGGACGCCGAGATGGACCAGCCGGTGATCGAGGAAATCCGCGACGTGGTGAGGGAGCATTTCGCGACGACGGTCGTCAGCGACCTGCACGTCTGGCGCGTCGGCCGCAACAGCTACGCCTGCATCCTCGGGCTGGTGGCCACCTCGGCCATCAGCGCCGAGGAGGTTCGCCGGCAATTGGCCGTCCACGAGGAACTGGTGCACGTGACGGTCGAGATCGCCGTTGTCTGAGGGTTGCCTGAGCCGACCTCACGACAGGGCGGAATCGCGTTGCTACGCGGGCGGTTGCCACAGTTCGATGCGAGTGCCTTCCGGGTCCGTGATCCAGCCGAAGCGACCGAACTCGCTCTCATCGACGCGCTCGTCCACCGCGACGCCGGCGCTGCGCAGTTGCGCCAGCAGCGCGTCGAGGTCGTCGACGCGGAAGTTGATCATGTACGGCTGCGCGCCTGGCCCGAAGTAACCGGTGTCGGCTGCGAACGGCGACCACAGCGTGTAGCCGGGGCGTCGTTCGTTCTCGTCGAAGCGGACGCCACCCCACTCCTCGACGTTCAGGCCGAGGTGCTGCGCGTACCACGCACCGAGTGCGGCGGGGTCGCGTGACTTGAAGAAGATGCCGCCGAGTCCGGTGACCTTGGCCATGGTGTTGTTCTCTCTCGATCGAGTCTGCTGGAAAGTGCGGTGATGTCCTTCGACTTCGCTACGCTACGCTCAGGACGAACGGGTTTCGAATACGGTCGCATCGGCAAAGAACGCCTGCACATCCGCCAGCTCGCGCGTGCGCGGCATCGGCGGCAGGCTGGCGAGGAACAGCTTGCCGTAGCCCTTGCTGGTGAGGCGCGGGTCGCACAGTACCAGTACGCCGCGGTCGTGCATGTCGCGGATCAGGCGGCCGGCACCCTGCTTCAGCGCGATCACCGCGCTGGGCACCTGCCAGCCCATGAACGGGTTGATGCCGGACTGCTCCAGCGCGGCGAGGCGGGCCGTCAACACCGGATCGTCGGGCGCGGCGAACGGCAGCTTGTCGATCACCACCACGCTGAGCGCCTCGCCGACCACGTCGACGCCTTCCCAGAAACTCGCTGCGCCGAGCAGCACGCCGTGGCCGCTGGCGCGGAATTCCTCCAGCAGCCTTGGGCGCGGCGCGGTGCCCTGCACGAACAGCGGCCACGGCACCTTGTCCTGCAGCAGCTCGGCCGCCCGGCGCAGGGCGCGGTGCGAGGTGAACAGCAGGAACGCGCGACCGTGGGAGGCGTGCAGCACGGGCAGCGCGGCTTCGATCACCTGCTCGGTGTAGTCGCGGGCGTTCGGATCGGACAGGCCGGACGGCAGGTAGCACAGGCCCTGGTGCGCGTAGTCGAACGGGCTTTCCAGGCTCAATGTCTGCGGCTCGTCGAGGCCGAGCTGGCGAGCGAAGTGGTCGAAGTTGCCGGCCACCGACAGCGTGGCCGAGGTGTGGATCCACGCCGCCTGGGTGCGCTCGCGCAGGCCGCGCATCGGCACGGCGAGATCCAGTGGCGTGGCGTACAGCGCGAAGCCGCGCGGAAAGGTTTCGTACCAGCGCACGTCATGGTCGCCGTGCGACTCGACGATGCGGTCCAGCCGTTCGGTGAACAGCTCGGCGCGCTCGTGCAGGTTGGCGAAGCCACGCGAGCGCTCGGCTTGCGAGGCGAGCAATTCGGCCAGCGTGGCCAGCAGCTCGCGCAGATCGTGCAGCGACGCGCGCACGTCGGCGCGATCCTCCAGCAATTGGAATGCGCCGCGCGCGGGCAGCGACTCCATCGCCAGCCGCAGCTTGCGCAGCGCATCCTGCAGCGCCTCCACCGGCTCCAGCAGCAGGCCGATCGCGCCGGTGATGCCGTTGCATTCGGTCAGTACATCCTTGGCCATGTCGGTGAGCTGGCGCGCGCTGATGCTCTGCGAGAAGAACTGCCCGGCCAGTTCGGGGATCTGGTGCGCCTCGTCGAGGATGAACGCCGCCGCGCCGGGCAGGATTTCGCCGAAGCCTTCCTGCTTCAGTGCCAGGTCGGCGAACAGCAGGTGGTGATTGACCACCACCACGTCGGCTTCCAGCGCCTCGCGGCGCGCCTTCACCACGTGGCAATCGTCGAAGAACGGGCACTCCACGCCGAGGCAGTTTTCCGGCGTGGAGGTGACACGCGGCCACAGCGGCGATTCCTCCGGCACCTCGGCCAGCTCCATGCGATCACCGCGCCGGGTACGCGCCGACCACGCGCGAATCGTCGCCAGCTGCGCCGCCTGCGCGCGCTCGAAGCTGGCGCCTTCGCGCACGGTCTGATCGAGCCGGTACAGGCACAGGTAATTCGCGCGGCCCTTCAGCAACGCAGTTTTCAGCCGCGCGCCGAGTACCGAACGCACCTTCGGCAGATCGCGGAAATACAGCTGGTCCTGCAGCGTCTTGGTGCCGGTGGAGATGATCACCCGCTCGCCCGACAGCAGCGCCGGCACCAGGTAGGCGAACGTCTTGCCGGTGCCGGTGCCGGCCTCGGCGATCAGCGTGTCGCGCCCGGCGATCGCCTGCTGCACCGCGCGCGCCATCGCCTGTTGCGCCAGCCGCGGCGCGAAATTCGGCAGTTCGCGGGCGAACGGACCGTCGGCACCGAGCAGGGCGCCGACGTCGTCGGACTCGGTGTCATCGAGATCGTTCATCCGTCAAGTATGGCGGAGCGGCAGCGTGCGACAAAGCAGCAACGGGAACCTCGACCAACGCCGACGCATCAACTTGGCAGCAACGCGCCGCCTACCGAAGGAGAACCGACGTGAGACTGTTCGCACCCGAACTGGCGCCCGCGCTCGACCTGGTCGACATCCACGGCCAGCCGATCATGACCAGCAGCCGCGGCCGCCTCACACTGCTGTCGTTCTTCCGCGACGCTGCCTGCCCGTTCTGCAATTTCCGCATCTACGAGCTGACCAACCAGCACGCAGAGCTGGCCGCGCGCGGACTGGACATCGTCGCCGTGTTCAGCGCCTCGCAGGCGGACGTGCTGCGTTTCTCCGGACACCGGCCACGCCCGTTCCAGATTGCCGCCGACCCCACGTCGAGTGCACACGAGATCTACGGCATCGAGCGCTCGCTGTGGCGCAAGCTGAAGGCGATCGTGACGCGCGTGCCGACCCTGCTCAAGGGCATGCGCCTGGTCGGTCTGGCTGGCCTCAACACCAGCAACCTGATGCCGGCCGACTTCCTGATCAACGAGCACGGCCGCATCATCGAGGCGTACTACGGCCGTGATGCCGGCGACCGCATCCCGCTGGAGCGGGTCGAGCAGTTCCTCTCCCGCGTGCGCGCCAGACGCGCGGCATAGCCTCCGTCGCGGTACTGGCGGCCGCGCCGGCCATGGTTCACCATGCCGGCACCGCCGCGGGGGAGACGCATCATGACGACCGAATTGTGCATGCTGGTGTGGAGTGTCGTGCTGGGGCTGGTGCAGATCGCGCTCGCCGCGACCTGCTCGGTCGGCCAGCGCGGACTGGGCTGGGCCGCCAGCGCGCGGGACGAGGTGAAGCCGCCGCTCAGCGGCATCGGCGGCCGGCTGGATCGCGCCCGCGCGAATTTCCTGGAAACCTTTCCGCTGTTCGTCGCCGTGGTGCTGGCCGCGCACCTGCTGCAGCGCCACGACAACATGACCGTGCTCGGTGCCCAGCTCTACTTCTGGGCCCGGCTGGCCTACGTGCCGGCGTATGTCGCCGGCATTCCCTACCTGCGCACCCTGATCTGGGCGGCGAGCGTCGTCGGTATCGTGCTGGTGCTGGCAGCGTTGTTCTGAGCCGGCGCGCCGATCTGGTCGCAGCGAACAACTACCCGGATCGTTCCGCCAGACGCTTCGCGGTGACGCCCGGCGACCCGCTCAGTAGCGCGGAATCCCCGCCTTGTGGCACTGCCCCACCCACTTGCGTGCGGTCTCGGCGCCGGCGTGGTCGCGTGCCTGCAGGCGCATCTCCACGATGGTCTGCCAGTTGCGCGCGCACAGCGGGCCCAGCCTGGGGCCAAGCGACCAGGACTTGTGGGCCAATTTTTCGGCCGCGGAGAAATCCTTCAGGCGCACCGCCATTTCGGCGCGTTCCTGCAGCAGGTCGGGCGAATCCGGGCTGAGCTTCAACGCCTGGTCCAGCGTGGTCGCGGCGTCGGCGTATTTGCCGGCCTGTTCGTCGCGCTTGGCGGCGTCCTGCAGTGCGCCGATGCCGGGGTCACGCAACGGATTCACGGCGATGATGGATTTCTCGCGATCACCGGCGGCACGGATCGCGGTGACCTGGTCGTAGGTCGGCAGCGGTGGTTGCGGGGCCGGTGGTGGCGTGGTGGCTAACATGCCGCAGCCGGCCAGCAAGCTCGTCGCCAGCAGCAGGGAAAAACCTTTGCCCAGGTAGTGCATGATCAATTTCCGCTCGGTACGCCGGGCGCGGCAGGTGCGGCGCCAGCGGCAGGTGGGGGTGGATTGTCGCTGCCGCCGAACAGGCTCTGGATACCCTGCCAGAAACAGCCCTCGGTATCGGCCGACAAGGTGCCGGCGATCACCGGCACCTGCTGCGCACCTTCGCACTGCGATTCGGTACGCCTGCCACTGGCCGGGTTGATCCAGGCCATCTCCAGCCCCTCGCCGGGTGCGGCCGACAGCGGTCGGCTCGGCAGCTTGGCGAACAGGTCGCGCCATGCACGCAGGCCGCCGCTGGAACCGAACAGGGTGGTCGGCTTGTTGTCGTCGCGCCCCATCCAGAACACCGCCAGGTGTTCGCCGGTGAAGCCGGCAAACCAGCTGTCGCGCATGTCGTCGCTGGTACCGGTCTTGCCGGCGGCGTGCAACGAGGCCAGCGCGGAATTGCCGAGCGCGCTGGCGGTGCCGTACTCGGCCACCTGCTGCATCGCCCAAGTGGTCAGGCGCACTGCTTCCTGGTACTCGCCGCGGCCGCCCTGCACCTGGTAGCGCTTGATCGTGCGGCCGTTGCCGTCGAGCACGCCGCTTACCGCCACCAGCGGCAGCGCATGGCCGTCGGCGGCGAGGTACTGGTACAGCTGGGTCAACTGCAACGGCGCCAGGTCGAGCGAACCGATCAGCAGTGACGGGCTGGGATTGATGTCGCCGATGCCGAACGATTTCAGGAACGCCTGGATCCGCGGCAAGCCCGCCTCCATGCCCAGGTGAATCGTCGCCAGGTTCCACGAATGCGCCAGTGCGTCGACCATGATCAGCGGATCGTGGCTGCGGTGGTCGTCGTTCTGCGGCGTCCAGTAGCTGCCATCCGGCTGTCGCATGCTGATCGGGCCGTCGTTCACCAGGCTGGCCAAATTCCAGCGCTCGGGCTGGGTCAGCGCGACCAGGTAGACGAACGGCTTGATCGTCGAGCCGATCGGCCGGCGCGCGTCGAGCGCGCGGTTGAACCCCGGATCGCCGGGGATCTTGCTGCCGACCACGGCCAGCACGCTGCCGGTCTGCGCGCTGGTCACCACCGCCGCCGCCTGCACGCCGTCGCCGCGTTTGCCGAGGCCCTTCAGCGTGCTGGTGATCGCCTGCTCGGTGTACAGCTGCGCGGCCGGATCGAGCGTGGTGAAGATCGACAGGTTGCCTTCGCGCAGCGCCTTTTCGTCGAAGTCGGCGGTGATCTGCTTGCGCACCAGGTCCATGAAGGCGGGAAAGCGGTTGTGCGGCAGCTGGCCGTTCTTGACGATGTCCAGCGGCGCCGCCTGCGCGGCATTGAGCTGCGCGGCGCTGATCAGGTTGGTCTCGAAGAATTCCTGCAGCACCAGGTTGCGTCGGGTCAGCGCGCGCTGCGGCGAGCGGCGCGGATCGTAATAGCTCGGCCCCTTCACCATGCCGACCAGCAAGGCGATTTCCTGCGGCCGCAGGTCCTCCAGCCGGCGGCCGAAGTAGAACTCCGACGCCGCCGCGAAGCCGTGCACGGCCTGGCCACCCTGCTGGCCGAGGAACACGTCGTTGACGTAAGCCTCGAGGATGCGCCCCTTGCTGTAATGCGCCTCCAGCAGCAGCGACATCAGCGCCTCGTTGATCTTGCGCGTGAGGTTCTGGTCGCGGCTGAGGAACAGGTTGCGCACCAGCTGCTGGGTCAGCGTGGAGCCGCCCTGCACGGTATGCCCGGCGCGCAGGTTGGCGAACGCGGCGCGCGCGATCGCGCTGACGTCGATGCCGATGTGATGGTTGAAGTCGCGGTCCTCGACCGCCTGCAGGCCGCTGACCAGCAATGGCGGCACGTCGGCCAGGCGCACGAAGCGGCGCTCCTCCTGGCTGGCACCGTACAAGGTGGCGATGCGCGCCGGGTCCAGGTGGGCCAGCTCGATCGGCTTGCCGCTGGTCGCATCCTGCACCGACTGCACCGCGCCCCGGCCCAGCGTGACGCGGATGCGCTTGGGCAGCTCACCGCCATCCGGACCGGCGTAGCCGCGTGAGGCAATCGTGTAGCGCGCGCCCTGCTTCACCCAACCGCCGGCGACCTGGCCCTTGCCGTCGTTGCTGTAGCCGGCGAAGGTCAGTTCCAGCTCCAGCGCCGCCGGCGTCATCGGCGTGCCGACGGCCAGCGGCAAGGGCCGCGCGTAGACCTTGGTGGGCACCGCGAACACCAGTTCGTTGAAGCGGTCCTGCACCCGCTTGTTCAGCACCAGCGTGTACGGCAGCACGAAGCCGAACAGCAGGCCCATGCCGATCCAGAACGGGATGCGCAGCCACGGCCAGCAGCGGCGCGCAAACAAGCGGGTACGGGTCAGGAAGGCCAACGTGGGGAAATCCGGCAATCGAATGGTTCGATCATAGGGCCTGCTACCCGGCGGGCATATGAACGTGGCGGGCGGTTTCGTGGCGAAACGCGGGCAAATCGCGCGCCTAGCGCGGCGGCAGCCACATCGCGGGGTCGGGGCGGAACGGCCGGGGACGAATGCCGAGCAGGCGTTGCAAGTCGCCGTTGTCGGCGATCAGGTCGCTGTCGAGCCGGCTCAGCGGACCGCGCAACGGCGGCAGCGCGCGCTGGCTTAGCCGCAGCAACCAGGCCGGCAACGGCAACGGCACGGTGCTGCGCGACAGGCTATCGCGCACCCGCGCGAACATCTCGCCGGAGCGCAGCCGTTCGCCGCCGCCGATCGGCAGGATCCTGCCGGCCGCGGCCGGGCATTCCAGCGCGGCCAGCACCGCCTGCGCGATGTCGTCCGCGTGCACCGGCTGGCGCAGGCCGCGCCCGGCCGGCAGCGGAAACACTCGCAGCCGCATCGCGCGCCGGGCGATCGGGGTGAGGCTCTTGTCCAGGCCGGCGCCGTAGACCAAGGTTGGCCGCAACACGGTCCAGGCGCAGCCGTGACGCTCGCAGGCGGTGGCCAGCGCGGCTTCGCCGTCGCGGAGCTGGCGCGCGAGGTTGCGCTCGGCCGGCACGCGGGAATCGCGTTTGCTTTCGGCGCTCATCGAGCTGGTGGCGATCACCCGTGGCGCGTCGGCCAGAGTGGTCTGCGCCAGCCAGTCGGCCAGCCCCTGCAGCGGGCCGAAGCTGATGATCGCCGACAACGGCGGCAGCACCGGCACGCGGTCGGGCAAGGTTCCCTGCAGCCATTCCACGCCGGCTTGCGCAGGTCGCGGCTGCCGGCTCAGGGCGAGCACCGACTCGCCGCTGGCACGCAGGCGCGGCAACAGGAAGTGGCCGATCTGGCTGCTGCCGCCCAACACCAGTACCGTCATGCCGCGCTCATCCGCCGCCCTGCAAGCGGACGCCAAGGTCCAGCACGCGCGGATTGGAGGGAGACAGCTTGCGCGCGCGCTGCAACGACTGGCTGGCGCCGATGCGGTCGCCACGCGCCAGCTGTTGCTCGGCCTGGTCCAGCCATGCGCCGGCCAGTCGGTTGCCCAGCGCGCCCTGCGCGGCATCGCCCGGCGCCAGCTCGGCCAGGTTCGCCAGCATGTCGCCGGCCTTGCCCAGGTTGCCGGCGGCGAGCGCCTGGTTGAATTGCTGCTCGACCTGACCGGGCAAGGCCTGCAACCCATGCAGTGCCGCCTCGTTGTTGCCGTCGATCGCCAGCGCGCTGCGGTACAAGTCGTACGCGCTGTCGCCGGGCGGCATCATGATGTCGCCGTTGTTCGTGGCCGCCTGCGCACGCTGCACCAGCCGCGCTACCGCCGCGCTCTGCTGCGGCGACACGACGGCCGGTGCGGGCGCCTCCTCCGCGGCCGCCGGTGCGGCCGCAGCTGGCGGCGCCTTGTCCAGGCGCGCCCGCGTCGCGGCGAGATCGGCCGATTTCGGCGCCAGCTCCGCCGCCCGGTCGAGCAGCTTCGCCGCCTGCATCGTGTCGCCGTCGTCGAGCGCGGCGTTCGCCTGCACGGTCAGCGCCTGCGCCACCTTGCCGAGCCCGATGTGCGCCTGTGCGTTGTCCGGATCGAGCTTGAGCACGGCCTGGAAGTGGGCGAGCGCGGTGTCGTCGCCGCTGCCGTCGATGCGCCCGGCGCGCAGCGCATCCTGGCCGGCCTTGAGCGCCGCCTCCAGCGTGCTGTTGTCCTGTTTGCGCGTCTGCGCCTGCAGCGCACGCAGTGCCGGCAGCGCACCGTTGTTCGGCTGCAGCGCGGCCAGTTGCTCGATGCGCGCGTCGGCCGTGGTGTTGTCCCGCGCATCCAGCGCCGCGCGCGCCTGCACCGCCAGTGCGTAGCCGACCTGGTCGAGTCCGTGCGCCGCCACCGCATTGTCGGGATCGGCGCGCAGCACGCGCTGGTACAGCGCACCGGCGCCCTCCGGGCCGTCCAGCTTGCCGGCGGCCAGCGCCTGCTGCGCCTGGTCGACCAGGTCCACCGTATGCACCTGGCGAGCGCGGGCACCGGCGATCGCGCGATCGAGCCGGTCGATGTCGCTGCCGCCACCGAGCAGTTCGCGGGCCACTGCCGCCTGCTGCGCTGCCGGGCCCAGTTGGCCCGCCTGCAACGCGGCATCGGCCTGTGCCAGCGTGGCCTGGCCGACCTCGCGCAGGCCGTCGCGGGCGCGGTCGTTATCCGGCTCCAGCGCCGCGGCGGCCTGGAACAGTTCGCGTGCGCTGGTGCCGTCCTGGCCGTCCAGACGGCCATCCTGCAAGGCCTGCTGCGCCTGCGTCAGCACCGTGTTGAAGTCGGTGCGCGGCAGCATCCCGCGCAGGTGGTTCTGGCTGAGCCAGAGTGTGCCGACCGCCGCGATCGCCAGCAGCAGCAACAGCGGAACGACCCAGCCACGGCGACGCTTGCGCCGCGGCGGTGCGGTCGCCCTTTCATGCGGGCGGCGCGGTTCGACCGATACCTGCGGCAGGCCGTCCGCAGCCGGCGCGCGCGGGGCATCCAGTCGATCGAGGTCACCCAGGGTGGGCTCGGTGCGAATCGGTGGATGTGCGTCGTGCTGGTCTCGGCGTCCGCTCATGATCCGTGGCTGTGAAGGGAGTCGACGCAGCTTAACATCGGGCCGCCAGCCACCGGCTCGCCTACCGGCCGGCATTGCGCGGTCATTCAGCCGACGCCAACCCGCCGCACGTCGATCACGTTCGGCAGCGCCAGCAACTTGCCGAGCAGGGTCGACAGCTGTTCGAAGTCGCGCACGCGCAGGGTGAAGCGCATTTCCACCTCGCCGGTGTGCACGAACAGCCGGCTGGACGAAGCGATGATGTGGGTGCCGGCATTGCTGACGACACTGGTGACGTCCTTCTGCAGGCCCTTGCGGTCGTAGCCGCGCAGTTCGATGTCGACCTCGTACGCCTGCGCGGCGGCGCTGCCCCAGCTCACCTCGATCACCCGGTCCGGGTCGCGCCGCGCCAGCCTTGCCAGGCTGCCGCAGTTGGTGCGATGCACCGAGACACCGCGCCCCTTGGTGATGAAGCCGCGCACCGGGTCGCCGGGCAGCGGCTGGCAGCAACGCGCCAGCGTGGTCAGCAGGTTGCCGATGCCCTCGATGCTGAGCGCGCTGTGGTCGAGCGTGGCATGACGCGAAGCCACCGGCGCGCTGGACTGGGTGACCGCCGGCTCCGGCGGCTGCGCCGCTTCCTGCAGCACGCGGGCTATCTGGCCGGGGGTGATCTCGCCCAGCGCCAGCGCGATCAGCAGCTCGTCCTGGTTCTTCAGGTGGAAGTGCGCCGGCAGCTTGCCCACGTCCGCATTCGACAGCGCCAGGCGCTTCAGCTCGCGCTCGAACATGCCGCGGCCGACCGCGAGGTTCGCGTCGTGGGCGATCTTGCGGAACCACGCGCGCACCTTGTCCTTCGCCCGCGCGGTGTTGAGGTAGCCATGGTGCGGCGACAGCCAGTCGCGGCTGGGCTCGGCCACCTTGGCGGTGAGGATCTCCACCCGGTCGCCACTTTGCGGCTGGAACGTCAGCGGCACGATGCGGCCGTTGACCTTGGCGCCGCGGCAGCGATGGCCCACCTCGGTGTGCACCAGGTAGGCGAAGTCCAGCACGGTGGCGCCGCGCGCCAGGTCGAACACCTCGCCCTTCGGGGTCAGCAGGTAGACGCGATCCTCCAGCAGTTCGGTCTGCAGCTCGGCGGCGAGCGCGCTGTCGTCCTCGCCACGCGGCTCCAGCAGCTTGCGCATCCAGGCGATCTTCGCCTCGAACTCGGCGTCGCTGCTGCCGCCTTCCTTGTAACGCCAGTGCGCGGCCACGCCCAGCTCGTTGGCGCGGTGCATCTCGTGGGTGCGGATCTGCACTTCCAGGGTCTTGCCGGATGGCCCCAGCACCGCGGTGTGCAACGACTGGTAGCCGTTCGCCTTGGGCCGCGCGATGTAGTCGTCGAACTCGCCTGGCAGGTGCGGCCACAACGAATGCACCACGCCCAGCGCGGCGTAGCAGTCGGTGATGTTGTCGACCAGCACGCGCACCGCGCGGATGTCATACAGGTCGGAGAAGTCCAGCGACTTGCGCTGCATCTTCTTCCAGATCGAATAGATGTGTTTCGGTCGCCCGGCCAACTCGGCATGGATGCCGGCCGCTTCCAGCGCGCGCTGCAGTTCGTCCAGCGAGTCGCGGATGAACGCTTCGCGATCGGTGCGGCGTTCGTCGAGCAGGTCCGCGATGCGGCGGTACGTTTCCGGTTGCAGGTAGCGGAACGCCAGGTCTTCCAGTTCCCACTTCAGCTGCCAGATGCCGAGCCGGTTCGCCAGCGGCGCGTGGATGTCGCGCGTCAACCGCGCCAGCGCCTGACGCTCGTCCTCCGGCGCGGTTGCCACCGCGCGCATCCGCGCCAGTTGCCGCGCCAGCAGCACGAACACCACGCGCAAGTCGCGCACGATCGCCAGCAACAACCGGCGCAGGCCCTCCGCCGCACCCTGCGGCGGCCGTTGCGCATGCAGCGCCCACACCTGCTCGGCTGCCTGCTGGCCATCGACCAGCCGCTGCAATTCGGCCGGCAGCTTCGCGCGGCGCTCCGCCCACAACGCGGGGTCGACCCGCGCCAGTTCGAACCATGCCGCCGCCGCCTGGGTTTGCGCATCGCAACCGAGCATGCCGAGCAGGTCCAGCACGTCGGTGCACCCGGCCTGGTCCACCGCACGGGTGGCGCAGGCGTCCAGCGCGTCGGCCAGTACCGGCGGCAACGTGCCGGCGCGGTCGCGCCATGACTGCAAGCTGGTGGTGGCAATGAAAGCGGTTTGAACCATGAAACGATCTTCCTCATCGGCCGCGCTACGGCAGGCATTGCATCCGTCGTCAGCGGCTGGCATGTTCCGCCAACGCTTGGCGCGCGACCAGCTTACCGCGCAGAATCAGCGTTCACCCGCGGCATGCTGCCCTACGGATTCGCATCGGTGGCGGCCACGGCCACCGCGGCGTCTGGCCGGGGAGCGGTTTATCGCGCAGAATCGTCCCGCCCGTTTCCCTGCCCGGAGAATGCACCCATGTCGACCCGTCCGCGTCACCTGATCCGGTCATTGCTGCTGGCGCTGCCACTGTGTTGCCTGTCCGTGCACGCGCAGCAGGCCGACGACCTGCAGCAGCGCATGAGCAGCGCCGAATTCAAGGCGGCCGGGCTGGACAAGCTGTCGCCGCAGGAACTGCAGAACCTCGACGACTGGCTGCGCAAGCACGACAAGGCCGTCACCAAGATGGTCGACGCCAGCGGCAAACCGGTGTTCTATACCGAGACGCAAAAGCGCAGCAAGATCAACGCGCATATCGCCGGTCACTTCGACGGCTGGCATGGCCGCAGCCAGTTCACCCTGGACAACGGCCAGACGTGGGAGCAGGTCGGCACGGACACGCCTTCCTGCATGAGCTCGGACAACCCTGCGGTCAAGGTCAAGCCGTCGATGCTCGGCAACTGGCTGATGTACGTGGACGGCTGCAACGATTCTGCCCACGTCAAACGCGTGCGTTGACCGGGAGATTCAGCCCAGCACCGCCAATGCCTTCGCCAACCGCTTGGCCGAAACCGGTTCGGCGGTCTTCAGTTCCTGCGCGAATAGCGATACGCGCCACTCCTCGATCAACCAGCGCAGTTCGGCCAGGCCCGCCGCATCGGCACCGGCGGCGCGCTGCTGCAGATACGCACGCCAGTACGGCATCACCTGCAACATGCGCTGCTGGTCCTTCGCCGGGTCCTGGCGCAACCGCTCGCCGCGCAGGCGCATTGCCTTCAGATAACGCGGGTAGTGCGCCAGCCGCGCCCGCGGCAATTCGCGCAGGAAGCCCGGCGTGAGCAGCGCGTCGAACTGTTCGCGCAGGTCGTCGTAGCTGGCGCGCGCGAAGCCCAGCAGCGGTGGCTGCAGCCACGGCTTCAGCTCGGCCTGCGCCTCGATCACGGGTTCGGCCAGTTTCAGCCGTTCGACACCGGCGCCGAACAGCTCGCGCGAAAACTGCATGCGCATCTTCTCGAACGCGCCGGCCGTGCGCGCGTCCAGCTCATGCTGTTCGAGCAGGTCGCCGAAGCCGCCTTCGAGCAGGTCCTCGCGCAGCCCGTCCACGCTGCCAAGGGGCGCGTACTGCAAGGCCAGTGCATTGCCGATCGGCAGGCGTCGGCGCGCCTGCTTCGCCTCGCTGGCCAGCGCATTGCGCAGCAGCCGCACCACGCCTTGCCGATGCGCCGCGCGCGCTTCGTCGCTGCGCTCGAACACGCGCAACGCCACCGTTTCGCCCAGATCTACCAGCGCCGGGAACGCGGTGAGGCCGCCGTCGGAACGCACCTGCGCCGGGATCTCCTCGAAATCCCAGCTGGTCACGTCCTCGCGGGTCAGCTCGATGTCGGTCTTGCGCGAGAATGCCTCGCGCGCCTGGCCTTCCCACTGTCCGCGCAACGCGGCCAGGTCGCGGCCGCTGGCCAGCGTCTTGCCGCGCTCATCGTGCAGGCGGTAGCGCATCAGGAAGTGCGGCGGCAGTTCGACGGCAGAAAATTCCGCCGCTGCAATGTCGACGCCGGTGGCGCGCTTCAGGAACGTGGCCAGCGCCTTCGCCAGCGACTCGTCGCGCGGCGACTCGGCTTCGACAAACGCCCGCGCGAAATCCGGCGCCGGCACGAAGTTGCGGCGTTGCGCCTTGGGCAGGCCACGGATCAGCTCCGCCACCTTGTCGGCGAGCAGGCCGGGTACCAGCCATTCGCAGCGGGCGGGCGACAGCGCGTTCAACATCGCCAGCGGCAGGTGCAAGGTGACGCCGTCGGCTTCGTCGCCCGGGACAAAGCGGTATTCGAGTTTGTACCTCTGCGGCGGTATTTCGATGGCTGCAGGAAACGCCTTCGCATCCAGCCCCGCGCCACCGACCATCACGTCATCCAGCGACCAGCGCAGTGCCGCCTGCTCGGCCGGGCGCGCCTTGCGGTACCACGCGTCCAGCGCGCGGCTGCTGGCGATGTCTTCGGGCAGCTTGCCTTCGAAGAACGCGACCAGGTCGTCCTCGTGGCGGATCAGGCCTTCGCGCCGCTGCTTCGCCTCGATGCCCAGCGCCTCTTCCAGCACGCGCTGGTTCGCGCGCACGAAGTCCGCCTTGCTCTCGATGTCGCCGCGCACCAGCGCCTCGCGCAAAAAGATCGCGTGAGCCAGCGCGGGATCCTGTTGCTGGAAGGTGACCGGCCGCTTCTCCACCAGTACCAGGCCGAACAGGCTGACCTGTTCGTACGCCACCACGCAGCCGCGCTTCTTCGACCAGTGCGCGTCGCGACAATTCATGCGCAGCAGGTGCGCCGCCTGCTGCTCGATCCACAGCGGCTCGACGCGCGCATTCGTCATGCCCCACACGCGCCCGCCCACGTCGAGGATCTGCGCGGAGAAGATCCAGTTCGGTGGCGCCTTGGACAAGGCCGAGCCGGGAAAAACGTGAAACTTGCGCTCGCGCGTGCTCTGGTACGCGCCCTTTTCGTCCTTGCGCCCGACCTGGGTTGGCAGGCCGGCCAGCAAGGCGCGATGCACGGATTCGTAAAGGCGACTTGCGTCTGTTTCGGCGGATGCTGCAACCACGGGCTCGCGCACAGCAATACGCTCCGGCCCTCTCCCCCGCTCGCGGGGGAGAGGGCCGGGAGAGGGAACCTGTGCATCCAGCTTCCATCCCAGCTCCTGCACTACCAGCAACAACTGCCGATGCAGCTCGCGCCACTCGCGCATGCGCATGAAACTGAGGAAATGCCGCGAGCACCAGTCGCGCAGCTTCGACTGGGTCAGTTCCTCGTGAGCGCCGTGGTAGGCACGCCACAGGTTCAGCACGCCGACGAAGTCGGACTTCGGATCGGCGAACACGGCATGCGCGGCGTCAGCCTGCTGGCGCGCATCGCCCGGCCGCTCGCGCGGGTCCTGGATGCTGAGGAAGGACACGATGGCGAGCAGTTCGCGCAGGCTATGCAGCTTCTCGCCTTCCACCAGCATGCGTGCCAGTTGCACGTCGATCGGCAGCCGCGCCAGGGTGCGGCCGATCGCGGTGAGCTTGCGCGCGTCGTCGATCGCGGAAATTTCGGTGAGCCGGCGGAAGCCGTCGGCAACCACGCGCGGGTCGGGCGCCTCCAGGAACGGGAACTCGTCGACCTCGCCCAGCTGCAGCGCCAGCATGCGCAGGATCACGTTGGCCAGCGACGAGCGCAGCAGCTCCGGATCGGTGAACGCGACGCGGCCGGCGAAATCCGCCTCGTCGTACAGCCGGTAGCAGATGCCCGGCCCGACGCGGCCGCAGCGGCCCTTGCGCTGGTCGGCGGCGGCCTGCGACACCGGTTCCACGTGCAGCCGTTCGAGCTGGCTGCGCTGGCTGTAGCGTTTCACCCGTGCGGTGCCGGTGTCGATCACGTAGCGGATGCGCGGCACGGTGAGTGAGGTCTCGGCGACATTGGTGGCCAGCACCACGCGACGCTTCACGCCGGGCTTGAACACGCGATCCTGGTCGCCGGCGGAGAGCCGCGCGTACAGCGGCATGATCTCGGTCTCGCGGTATTGCCGGCGCGACAGCAGCTGGTGTGCGTCGCGGATCTCGCGCTCGCCGGGCAGGAACACCAGCACGTCGCCGCGCGGGTCGTCGTGAGTGATCTCGTCGAGCACCGCGGCGATGTGCTCGGCGCTGCCCTGCTGGAAAAGGGGGTCAGAGTCACTTTTCGGCCGACGCGACGGTGCGCTGGACACTCCCTCTGCCGAAAAGTGACTCTGACCCCCTTTTCCTCGCCCTTGCCGCGCGGCGATCTCGTCCAGCGAGCGCCAGCGCAACTCGACTGGGTACGCACGTCCTTCCACTTCCACCACCGGCGCGCCGTCGAAGTGTTCGGCGAAACGCGCGGTGTCGATCGTCGCCGAGGTGACGATGATCTTCAGCTCCGGTCGCTTCAGCGCGAGCCGCTTGAGATAGCCGAGCAGGAAGTCGATGTTGAGGCTGCGCTCGTGCGCCTCGTCGATGATGATGGTGTCGTACGCGGAGAGCCACGGATCGCCCTGGGTCTCGGCGAGCAGGATGCCGTCGGTCATGAACTTGATCAGGCTGCGCTCGGACACCTGGTCGTTGAAGCGCACCTGGAAACCCACGATCTCGCCCAGTGGCGTGCCGAGCTCCTCCGCCACCCGGCGCGCCACCGAGCGCGCGGCCAGCCGGCGCGGCTGGGTGCAGCCGATCATGCCGGCCTCACCGCGGCCGGCGGCGAGGCACAGTTTCGGCAGCTGGGTGGTCTTGCCCGAGCCGGTCTCGCCGGCGATCACCACCACCTGGTGCGCGCGGATCAGCTTGACGATGTCCTCGCCGCGCGCGCTGATCGGCAGCGATTCGTCCAGCCGGATCGGCGGCTTGGCGGCGACCCGGGCACGACGTCTGGCCGCGGAGCGCTCGATATCCGCGACCAGCGCTCCCAACTTGTTCTCGTCCGGTCGGCGCGACAACGCACGCCAGCGACCCAGCAGGCGACCGAAATCGCGGCTGGACACCGCATCCAGTTGCCGGCGCAGTTGGCGCAAGCCGGGATCGGCGGCGGGATCGGTAGCGGGCGGGCGGGCATCATTCATCGGACCGCACATGATAGCCGCAGGCGACGCGCCAACTTGATAGTCCCCGGCTATCGGCTGCATCGGAAGGATTCATTTCATCGCCACCGACCGACCCGCTACCGTTGGCCCATGCCGTCAACCCGTCACCTGAAGGAGCAGCACATGGCCATTTCCATCGGTATCGCCAAGAAAGATCGCGAGCAGGTCGCCAAGCACCTGTCCAGGCTGCTGGCCGACACCTATTCGCTGTACCTGAAGACCCACAGTTTCCACTGGAACGTCACCGGCCCGCAGTTCAACAGCCTGCACACCATGTTCGAGACCCAGTACAACGAACTGTGGCTGGCCGCCGACGAGGTCGCCGAGCGCATCCGTACCCTGGACGTGTTCGCCCCCGGCTCCTACAGCCAGTTCGGCAAGCTCAGCTCGATCATGGAAGAGTCCGGCGTGCCGGAGTGGAAGGAGATGGTGGGCCAACTGGTCGAGGGCCACGAGGTCGCCGCCGCCACCGCCCGCGACACGCTGAAGGCCGCCAACGCGGCCGGCGACGACGGCACCGCCGACATGGCCACCGGGCGGCTGAAGGAGCACGAGAAGACGGCATGGATGCTGCGCTCGTTGCTGAAATAGGCCAGCCGGCGTCTTGCCCACCCATCGCAGGACACCGACGGCACCTTCCCGCGAGGGTGCCGTTTTCCTGCCAGCCACCTTCCGCACGCCGTCCCGGCTGACCTTGCGCTGACCGTGCCCGACGATCTTTATTGAGCCCGATGCCATGCATTGGTTAAGCTCCTCAAGCTTTGTCGCCTGTTGCGCAGGCTTCCTCCGGGGATTTTTTTGAGCGCCACCGCAGCAAACCACAACAGCCGGTATCCGCTGCTCACGGCAATCGTGCTCGCCCTGATCGTGGCCGCGATGAACATCGGGCTGTGGTGGTACGGCAACCTGCCGCGCGGCCCGGAGGACTGGCACGGCAAGGTCGGCGGCTATGCGCTGTCGGTATTCCAGCGCTACCAGAGCCCGTTCAAGCAGGACTATCCCAGCGACGACGAGATCGCTTCCGACCTCAAGCTGCTGCACCGGTACACGGACCACATCCGTACCTACACGATGCAGCAGAATCCGCAGCTGTACCGGCTGGCGCAGAAGGAAGGCCTGAAGGTGATGGCCGGCGCCGAGATCGACAAACGCCTGGACAACAACGAGCGCGAGATCGAGCTGCTGATCGCCAAGGCGCGTGCCTATCCGGACACGATCACCCGCATCATCGTGGGCAACGAGGTGCTGTTCCGCAACGACCTCACGCCTGAACAGATGATGGCCTACCTGGACCGCGTGCGCGCCGCCGTGCACCAGCCGGTGTCGATTGCCGAGCCTGACTACATCTGGCTGAAGTACCCCGAGCTGGCCCAGCACGTGGACTACATCACCATCCACCTGTTCCCGTTCTGGAACGGCGTGGTGCGCCACGACGCGGTGGACGCCGCCTACGGCGCGTACCAGTCGATCGAGCAGCACTATCCGGACAAGCCCGTGGTGGTCGGCGAGATCGGCTGGCCGTCGAACGGCGACCGCCACGAGTACGCCGATCCCTCGGTCTCCAACGAGGCGATCTTCATCCGCGACTGGATGAACAAGGCAAAGCTCGAGCACATCGACTACTACCTGCTCGAGGCGTTCGACCAGCCGTGGAAGGAAAACCTGGGCGAAGGCCGCACCGGCGCGTACTGGGGCATGTTCAACGCAGACCGCCAGCTGAAATTCCCGCTGACCGGCCCGGTCGTCGAGGACACCGCGTGGCCGTGGAAGGCGATCGCAGCGAGCCTGCTGGCACTGCTGCCGATGATCTTCTTCGCGCGCCGCTTCAGCCGCTTCAAGCTGATGGGGCGATTGTTCTTCTGCATGCTGATCCAGCTGGCCTGCGGGCTGATCACCTGGTCGGCCACGCTGCCGTTCAACTTCTACCTGAGCTGGGTCGACTGGACCATGCTCACGCTGCTGTTCCCGGCGCAGATCGCGATCCTGGCGATCCTGCTGATCAACGGCTTCGAGTTCACCGAGGTGCTGTGGCGGCGCGAGTGGATGCGCCATGCCGGCATGCTGAAACCCGATCCGCCCGAGAAGCAGCCGTTCGTGTCGATCCACCTGGCCTGCTACAACGAGCCGCCGGAGATGGTGATCATCACGCTCGATTCGCTGGCCGCACTCGACTACGCCAACTTCGAAGTGCTGGTGATCGACAACAACACCAAGGACCCGGCGGTGTGGCAGCCGGTGCAGGCGTACTGCGAAAAGCTGGGCAAGCGCTTCCGCTTCTTCCACCTGGCACCGTGGCCCGGCTACAAGGCCGGCGCGCTGAACTTCGGCCTGAAGGAAACCGACCCGCGGGCCGACGTGGTGGCGGTGATCGACGCCGACTACGAAGTGCGTGCCGACTGGCTGGCCACCCTCACCGGCTACTTCCACGACCCGAAGGTAGCCGTGGTGCAGTGCCCGCAGGCGCACCGCGAGTTCGCACACAACACCTTCCGCCGGATGACCGCGTGGGAATACGACGGCTTCTTCCGCATCGGCATGCACCATCGCAACGAGCGCAACGCGATCATCCAGCACGGCACCATGACGATGGTCCGGCGCAGCGCGCTGGAAGGCACCGGCGGTTGGTCCGAGTGGACCATCTGTGAGGACGCGGAACTCGGCCTGCGCCTGATGCACGCCGGCTACGAGCTGGTCTACGTCGACGAGCTGATGGGCAAGGGCCTGACCCCGGCCGACTTCAAGGCGTACAAGAGCCAGCGCTACCGCTGGGCGTTCGGCGCGATGCAGATCCTCAAGGGCCGCTGGAGCTGGATGACGAAGAAGGGTCCGCTGTCGGCCGGCCAGCGCTTCCACTTCCTCACCGGCTGGTTCAGCTGGTTCGCCGATGCGCTGCACCTGGTGTTCACCCTGATGGCGCTGTTCTGGACCGCCGGCATGGTCGCCTACCCGCAGTACTTCAGCCTGCCGATGCAGCTGTTCCTGATCCCGGTGATCGGCTTCTTCTTCGCCAAGGCGATCTTCGGCATCGTGCTGTACCGCGCCCGCGTGCCGTGCAGCTGGTACGACACCTTGATGGCTTCGCTGGCCAGCATGGGCCTGTCGCACGCGATCGCGCGCGGTATCCTGCACGGGCTGACCCGCGAGAAAACTTCGTTCGTGGTCACCGCCAAGAGCCGGCGCCTGGGCGGCAGCAACTTCGCCGCGTTCGCGCCGGTGCGCGAGGAGCTGCTGATGGCGCTGGCGCTGCTGCTGTGCATCGTCGGCATGGCCGAAGGCTATGGCACGCGCTACATCGAAGGCACCTTGTGGATGTTCATCCTCGCCGCCCAGTCGATCCCGTACGTCTCGGCGGTGACCGGCGCATGGATCGCGCACAAGGCAGGCGACAAGGCCGGCTGATGCGGCCTGCCGATGCGGCCTTGGCCGCATCGGCAAATCGAACATGACGCTCCGGCTCCGATACCGCGATGACCAGCGTGCATTCATGCGAAGCCGACCTCGACTTGGGTAAGCTCCTCCTCACCCAAGCACACACTTCGAGGACGGAACCCCACGCATGCGCCGAGCCCGCCGACGCCTGAGCCTTCTGCTGTTGCCGCTGTTGCTGCTGGCATCACAGGCCCATGCCGGGGTGCGATTGGTGGTGCAGGGCGTCGAGGACCCGCTGAAGGCGGCGGCAATCGCCGGCGTGGAGCTGTCGCAATACGCCACCCGTGAAGTCAGCGATGCGCAGGTGCGGCGCCTGTACGAGCGCGCGCCCGGCCAGGTGAAGTCCGCACTGGAGCCGTACGGTTACTACGACGCCAGCGTCACCGGCGACCTGCAGCAGGTCGGCAAGGACTGGCAGGTGACCTTGCGCGTGCAGCCGGGCGAGCCGGTCAAGGTCACCACCGTCGACGTGCAACTGGACGAGGAGGCCGCGCAGCTTGCCCCGCTGCGCCGCGCGAAGCGCGCGATCGAACGGCTCAAGGACAAGCCGCTGAACCATGGCGCCTACGACGCGGCGCGCGACGCGCTCAGCGCGCAGCTCACCGCCAACGGCTTCCTCGACGCCCGCCTGCTCACCCATCGGGTCGAAGTGACCCGCGCCAACCACAACGCGGCGATCAAGCTGGCGTGGCAAGCCGGGCCGCGCTACCGCTACGGCCGTGTGCATTTCGTCGGTTCGCAGTTCGACGACGGGTTCCTCGACCGCTACGTGCCGTTCAAATCCGGCGACTACTTTTCGCAGAACCAGCTGCTGGAGCTGCAGCAGGCGCTGAACGGCGCGGACTATTTCGCGGTGGTCAACGTGCAGCCGGAAGTGGATGCGGCGAAGAACGGCATGGTCGACGTCACCGTGCAGCTGGCGCCGGCCAAGCGCACGATCTACACCGGCGGCCCGTTCATCGGCACCGACACCGGCTTCGGCGTGCGCGGCGGAATGGAGCGGCGCTGGGTCAACCGGCGCGGGCACAAGTGGAAGAACGAACTGGTGGTGGCGCAGAGGCTGAAGACGCTGTCCACGCTGTACTCGATTCCGCTGCCCGGTGACAACCAGCGCAGCTACAACGTCGGCGCGAACTTCCGCGACGCGAACACCGCCACCTCGCGATCGCGCACGCTGGAACTGGTCGGCAACGAGGCCCGCCAATGGCATGGCTGGACCCGCACCCTGGGCGTGCACGCGTTGTCCGGCACCTTCACCGTGGGCAAGCGCGGCGGCGAACCGGACAACGCGCCCGGCATCGAGCACGGCCACAGCACGCTGGTATTCGGCGAGGCCGCGCTGACGCGCAAGCAGACCGACAGCCCCGACTTCACGCGCCGCGGCTGGTTGCTCAGCGTAGCCGCGCGCAGCACCGCCGGCAGCCTGCTGTCCGATGCCAGCTTCAGCGAACTGACCGCCGACGCGAAGTGGATCCGCGCGTTCGGCACGCGCGGCCGCAACCGGCTGATCCTGCGCGGCAGCGCCGGCATCACCTGGACCGACGACTTCGCCGCGCTGCCACCGCAATTGCGTTTCTTCGCCGGCGGCGATCGTTCCGTGCGCGGCTACGCCTACCAGTCGATCGGCCCACGCAACAGCGCCGACCGCGTCATCGGCGGCCACCACCTGCTGGTCGCCAGCACCGAGGTCGAGCATTACTTCACGCGCAACTGGGGCATGGCCGCCTTCGTCGACACCGGCAACGCGTTCAGCGGCACCGACTACCGACCGAAGATCGGCGCCGGCCTCGGCCTGCGCTGGCGCTCACCGGTGGGCATGATCCGCGTCGATCTGGGCACGCCGATCCACGACGATCGCGCGCACGGCATCCAGTTGCACCTGGTGATCGGGCCGGATTTGTGACAGACGGAAATCGGAAAAGGCTCAATCATTGAACGTCGCGCCCACCACCGTTCGCCCTGAGCGCAGGCCCGAAGGGCCGAAGTCGAAGGGCAGCCCTTCGGCTCCGCTGCACTACGCTCAGGGCCTGCCCCGGACTTGATCCGGGGACGAACGGTTACCGCAACAATGCCCCGGGCAACGTGAATTCAAGCGGAGAAGATTGAAGGCATGAAGTGGTTCAAGCGCATCGCCATCGCGTTCGTCGCGCTGCTGCTGGTCGTGGCGGCGGCGCTGTGGTGGCTGCTCGGCACCGGCTCCGGCCTGCGCTTTGCACTCGCCCGGGCCCAGTCCGTCACCGATGGCGCGCTGCATGTGCAACAAGCGCAGGGCCGCCTGCTCGGCCCGCTCGACTTGGCCGGCATCCGTTACGACGACGGCAAGGGCACCGTGGCGACCGTGGCGAAGGCGCATCTGGACCTGCGCTTCTGGCCGCTGCTGGCCAGACGCCTGCACGTGCTTGCGCTGGACGTCGATGGCGTCGACGTGATCCTGCCCAAATCTGCACCGAACGACACCGCCCGCTCCGCCAGCTTCTCGTTGCAGCCACCGATCGAACTGATCCTCGACCGCGCGCACGTGGGCGCGCTGAAGGTGGCGCAGGACGGCCAGCCACTGTTCGCCTCCCATCGGCTCGACCTGGCCGGCAGCTGGACCGACCGCGGCATCGAACTGCGCCAGCTCGTTCTACAGGCGCCCAACGGCCACGCCAATCTGGATGGCACCTTGGCGATCGGCGCAAGTTACCAGGGCAAGGGCAAGGCCGCCTTCGCCTGGAAAGTCGGCGACACCGACTACGCCGGCAGCCTCGATGCGCACAGCAACGGCAAGCAGGCGCGGCTCGATCTCAAGCTCACCGCCCCGGCGGTGATGCAACTGCATCTGGAGCTGACCCAGTCCGGCGACTACGTCTGGACCGGCCAGCTCGACGCGCCGCGCTTCGACCCGAAACCGCTGCTCGGCGACAGTTCGCTGAAGGCGCTGGCGCTCGCCGTGCAAGGGCACGGCGATCGTTACAGCGGCACGCTCGAGGGCCGGCTCGAGCTCAACGACTACCAGCTCCTGTTGCAGCCGTTGCGCGCGCAGTTCAGTCACGACTTCAACACGCTGAGCCTGCAGCAGCTCAAGCTCGGCTCGCCGCAGATCAAGGGCAGCCTGGAAGCCAGCGGTACCGTGCAACTGGCCGCCAAACCGATCAGCGCCGCACTGGATATCCGCTGGAACGACCTGCTGCTGCCGGCGGACCTGGCCGGCCAGGCGCTGGCCAGTCGCGGTGCGCTCAAGGCCAGCGGCAGCGCCGATGCGTACCACGCCGAAGGCGACGTCGACATCGGCCCGCCGGGCAAACCCGCGAAGCTGGCGCTGAACCTGGACGGCACGGCCCAGCTCGTCACCCTGCACACGCTGCAACTGAAACAGGCACAAGGCGGCCTGCAGGCGCACGGTACGCTGACCCTGCAACCGATGCTGGCATGGCAGGCCGAGGCCAGCGCCGACAAGGTCGACCCCGGCCAGTTGTTTGCCGGCTGGAACGGCGCACTGGATTTCGACATCGCCAGCCGCGGCAGCCTGACGAAGAACGGCCCCGAGGCCACCCTGGACATCCGCCGACTGGCCGGCAAACTGCGCGAACGCGCTCTCGCCGGCAGCGGCAAGTTGCACCTGTCACCGGACGACGTCGTGTACGGCCAACTCCAGTTGGCCTCGGGTGGCAGCACCATCGAGCTGACGGCCCGCCCCGGCGCCAGCAACGACGCCGACCTGCAGTTGGCCATCGCCTCGCTGGGCGATTGGCTGCCGAATGCGAGCGGACGTCTGGACGGCCATTTCAGCCTCCGCGGCAGGCTGCCGAAGCTGAGCATCAACGGCCAGTTGCATGGCCAGTCGCTGGCCTGGCAGCAACAGCGGATCGACACGCTGCGCTTGATCGTCGGTCTCCCCGATACCAGCCGCCTGGCGGGGAAACTGGAGCTGCAGACCGGCAACGCCTCCCTGCAAGGCCTGCTGTTCCGGCAACTGCACCTGCTCGCCGAAGGCGGCGAAGGCAACCATCGCTTCAGCGTGGACGCCCGCGGCAGCCAGCTCTCCGGCTCGCTCGCCCTGCACGGTGCGCTGAAAGGATCCGCATGGCACGGCACGCTCTCCACGCTCGACCTGGAACCGCAAGGCATGCCCGGCTGGCGCCTGCTGCAACCCTCGCAGCTAGGCTACAACGACGGCGCGATGAACCTGTCCGAACTGTGCCTGAGCGCCGGCGATCCGCAGCTGTGCGTGGCCGCGAGGCGGGACAAGCCCGGCAACCTCGACGCCAGCTTCCGGCTGCAGGCCTTGCCACTGGCGCTGCTGCTGAACGCCAGCGGCAACGCCGACCTGCCGATGCGCGCCGACGGCTTCATCGAAGGCAGCGGCAAGATTCGCCGCAGCGCCGCCGGCGCGCTCAGCGGCAACGCCGCGATCAGCTCCGCGCGAGGCACGATCAGCTATGCCGATCGCGCCGACGAGCCCCTGCTGCGCTATGACCACCTGCGCCTGACCGCCGACCTCGCGCCCGCCGGCCAGCGCATCGAGGCACATGGCGGTCTCGACGACGGCGGCCGTCTGGACGGCCAGGTCACGATCAGCGGCGCCCGGCAAGCACTTGGCGGACAGCTCGATCTGCGCCTGAACAACCTTGCCTTCGTCGAGCTGTTCACCAGCGAGCTGGCCAACGTCAGGGGCGGCGTCGACGGCAACTTCCGTTTCGCCGGCACGCTCGACCAACCGGCGGTCACCGGCCAGGCCCAGATGCGCGGCTTCGCCGCCGAAGTCCCCTCGGCCGGGCTCAAGCTCAGCGAGGGCCAGCTCACCGTGAGCACCATCGACGCGCGGCAGTTCCTGGTCCGCGGCCAGGTGAAGTCGGGCGCCGGCACGCTCGCCATCGCCGGCAACGCCGGCCTCGGCGCCGACGCACAAACCCTGCTGACGCTCAAGGGCAGCCAGTTCACCGCTACCGATATTCCCGCCGCCAAGGTGGTGGTCTCGCCCGACCTGACCGTGAAGCAGGACGGCAAAGGCATCGACATCGGCGGGGCGCTCAGCATCGACAGCGCCGACGTGAATGCCGACAAGCTGCCCGGCGCCGGCGCCACCCAGGCCTCGCCCGATGTGGTGGTGATCGACGAAAAACAGCAACAGCAGGCCGCCAGCAAGTTGCCGATCAGCGCCCTGGTCAAGGTCGACCTCGGCCACAAGACGCATGTCGTCGGCATGGGCCTGAACGGCCGCGTCAGCGGCACGCTCACCGTGAGCGAGCGCCCCGGTCGCGCCACCACGGGCCAGGGCCAGCTGGCGGTCGATGGCACCTACCGGGCTTATGGCCAGAACCTGCAGATCCAGCGCGGCCAGCTGCTGTTCGCCAGCACGCCGATCGACAACCCGGGACTGAACCTCCGCGCCGTGCGCAAGCTCAATCCCAATGCCACCATCGACGAAGGCCAGGAAGTCGGCCTGCTGGTGTCCGGCACGGCACAGCGGCCGATCCTCACCGTGTTCTCCAACCCGGTGATGGAGCAGTCCGACGCACTGTCCTACCTGGTCACCGGCAAGCCGCTGTCGCAGGTGAAGGGCGGCGAAGGCGACATGGTGGGCGCTGCCGCGCAGGCGCTCGGCTCGGCCGCCGGCGACCTGCTGGCCAAGAGCATCGGCGCGCGGATGGGCGTGGACGACATCGGCGTCTCCAGCAACGAGGCACTGGGCGGCAGCTCGGCGTTCACTGTGGGCAAGTACCTGTCGCCGCGGCTGTACCTCAGCTACGGCGTGGGCCTGTTCGAACCGGGCGAGGTGATCACCCTGCGCTACCGCCTCAGCAAGCGCTGGAACTTCGAGGCGCAACAGGCCACCGAGTTCAGCCGCGCCAGCCTCAACTACCGCATCGAGAAATGATTGCGCGGGCATCGCCGAACGCCGGTGATAGTCCATAGGTCATGCACACAAGGCCGGCATGGCGGACTATCGTGGACGCTCCCAAAGGCGGAGGAACGACCATGCAGCGCATGCGATGGGCATTGACGGCGGCGATCCTGTGCACTCCGGCGGCATGGGCGGCGACGCCGGCGAGCCAGCCTTCCGGCATCGATCTGGCCGGGATCGACCACGGCGTGAAACCGGGCGACGACTTCTTTCGCTACGCCAACGGCCAGTGGCTGAAGACGGCGCAGATTCCCGCCGACCGCTCCAGCACCGGCACCTTCCTCAAGGTGTTCGAGCAGGCCGAGAAGAACACTGCCGAACTGATCCGCCATGCCGGCGCCGGCCATCCCGCCGCCGGCAGCAACGCGCGCAAGATCGCCGACTACTACGCCGCGTGGATGGACACCGCCGCGATCGAGCAACATGGCCTGGCGCCGCTCAAGCCGGAGCTGGCGCAGATCGACGCGATCGCCTCGCGCACCGACCTGGCCCGCGTGCTGGGCAGTCGCCTGCGCGCCGACGTCGATCCGATGAACGCCACCAACTACCACACCGAAAACCTGTTCGGCCTGTTCGTGACGCAAGGCCTGGAAGATCCCTCGCGCAACCTCGCCTACCTGCTGCAGGGCGGCCTGGTCATGCCCAGCCGCGACTACTACTTGTCCGACGACGCGCACATGGTCGCGACCCGGGCCAAGTACCGGACCTACATCGGCGCGCTGCTGAAGCAGGCCAGCACGGCCGACGCGGAGGCAAAGGCGAAGACCATCCTCGACCTGGAAACGAAGATCGCCAGGGCGCAGGCGAGCCTGCTCGACAGCGAGGACGTGCACAAGGCGAACAACCCGTGGCGCATGGCCGACTTCGCGCAGAAGGCACCGGGGCTGGACTGGGCCGCCTACTTCAAGGCCGCGGGCCTGGACAGCCAGCCGCGGGTCGACGTGTGGCAACCGACCGCCATCACCGGGCTGTCCGCGCTGACCGCGAGCGAACCGCTGCAGGCGTGGAAGGACCTACTGCTCTTCCATACGCTGGACCAGAGTGCCAACCTGTTGCCCAAGGCCTTTGCCGACCTCGGCTTCGACTTCCACGGCCGCACCCTGCAGGGCACGCCCGAGCAGCGGCCGCGCTGGAAGCGCGCGGTGGGCGCCACCAGCAACGACCTCGGCGACGCCGTGGGCCAGCTCTACGTGAAGCATTACTTCCCGGCCTCGTCCAAGGCGGAAGTGGAGCAGTTGGTGCAGAACCTGCTCGCCGCGTTCGACGAGCGCATCGACACGCTGAGCTGGATGACGCCGGCCACACACGCGAAGGCCAAGGCCAAGCTCGCCACGGTGCGCGTCGGCGTCGGCTATCCGGACAGCTGGCGTGATTACGCCGCGTTGGAGATCCGTGCCGACGACGCACTCGGCAACCAGCGCCGCGCCGAGAAATTCGAGTACGAACACCAGCGCGCCAAGCTCGGCCAGCCGGTCGATCGCGCCGAGTGGTGGATGACGCCGCAGACCGTCAACGCGGTGAACCTGCCGCTGCAGAACGCGCTGAACTTCCCCGCCGCCATCATGCAACCGCCGTTCTTCGACCCGAATGCCGACGCCGCCACCAACTACGGCGCGATCGGTTCGGTGATCGGCCACGAGATCAGCCACAGCTTCGACAACACCGGCGCCGAATTCGACGCCGAAGGTCGTCTGGCGAACTGGTGGACACCGGAAGACCTGGCCCACTTCAAGGCCGCCGGCAAGCAGCTGGCGAAACAGTTCGACCAGTACGAGGCGCTGCCCGGCCTGCACGTCAACGGCGAACAGACGCTGGGCGAAAACATCGCCGACGTCTCCGGCCTGACCATCGCCTATCTGGCCTATCACAAGTCGCTCGGCGGCAAGCCGGCGCCGGTGATCGACGGCCTGACCGGCGACCAGCGCTTCTTCCTCGCCTACGGCCAGGCCTGGCGCTCGAAGATCCGCGACGCCGCCCAGCGCCAGCGCCTCGCCACCGACGTGCACGCTCCCGCCGACTTCCGCGCACAAACCGTGCGCAACCTCGACCCGTGGTACCCCGCGTTCGAAGTGAAGCCGGGCGAGAAACTGTACCTGGCACCGCAGGATCGGGTGAAGATCTGGTAGGCGTTTTTACACTGCGGAAAACAAAGGGCCGCATGCGAGTGCGGCCCTTTTGCGTGGAGCTCGAACGGCTGTGGCCGCGACAGGCCGCAACTCGACCGGGACCTACCTCTTCCTCACTGCCCGTTGAGCAAGCGCTGCGGCATTGACCGCCACGGCGGCCCGGATGAGTTGCCTGAAGGCAGCCGCATGGATCTTATCCCCTTCGCGCAGGTCGATTGCACGCCGCGTGTTCCCTTCCAGGCTGGCATTGAAGAGGTGCTTCGGATCCTTGATCGAGGCACCGCGGGCAAAGGTGAGCTTCACCTTGTCCTTGTACGACTCCCCGGTGCAGACGATGCCGTCATGCGACCAGACCGGCGTGCCTCCCGATGTGGGCTTGGCCCATTTCCATTCCTCGCGGATATCCGGGTCGGCCTCGCGGATCAGCTGGCGGACGTGCGCGAGCACCTCGCCCCGCCAATCGCCAAGCTCGTCGATCCGCGCGGTGATATGAGCAGAAGCATCCTCGCCATCGGGCTTGCCTGCTGTCTTCATGCATCCTCCGACACTCGTTTCACGTACCGGCCGCACGCCGGCCGGGCAAGCATAACTTGGTCCCGGGAGTGCGTTGCGTCCGCGCCACGCGCGAAGCCGAGTTTGCCAGCTGGCAACGCCAACACATCAACTCCGACGCCAAAAAGCGGGTGAACGAGCCGCGTGCGCGCTACGCGCGCTGAGGCTATCGGAGCATCGCACTCCCATCTCGAATCGTGAAGCAAGGCCGTCGATGCCTCAGCCTGGGAATTGTCCCCGGCACCTATCCCTTGCGAACTGGTGGACGCCGGAAAACATGGCCCACTTCAAGGCCCCCGGCCAGCCGTGATCCATCAGGATCACGGCCCTGTTTGTTCCGGCCTCGTGGCGGCGTAGCGGTGCCGGCCGGACCGTGGCTCAGCCCACCAGCATGAATGCCCGATTCGCGACTGCGACGAGAGCCTTGAACAACAGGCCGAGTACCCAGCGGATGAAGCTCACCGTCAGCGAGGCGCCAGCCGTAGCGGTACGGCCGAGAAAACGGAAGATCGCCGTGATGATCGCGCCGACGTAGGACGAAACCTCGATGGACAGCTCGGCCCCTTTGCTGAGCAGCCATGCCAGCTGATCGAGCACCGTCATTCCCATGGTAATTTGCAGGCCAAGTGTGTTGAGCGCCAGTGTGCCGATCTTGCCCATCAGCCAGTTCAGCGCCTTGCCGATCATCATCAGGCCCCACGCACCGCCCATCAGGATACCGCCGCCACCTGCGCTTACCTGATCCAGCCAGAGCTGGGCATTCATGTCGTCTTCCGCGCTTACGCCACGGCGTGCCAACGCCCGCCAGCTGTCCTGACCGACACCGGGGATGTAGCTCAACTCCATCGAATGTGCATCGATGTTGATCAACCCCGACGGACCTGCGGTCAGCTGGTACCCCGGCTCCGCAGTCGGCACGTGGTTGAACGGAAACAGGGGAATCTTCGGAACCGGATCGGAGCGATGATGCGCGCGGTACATGTTTTGTCGGCCGACCCGGCGAGTCAGGCTGCGCGCGAAAAATGCTCCGCCTGCGCGTGGCGAACCGAAGGTATACAGCTTCACCTCGGCCGCTCCGATACTGGAGAAGTAGTCGGCATTGAGCGTGGCCAGCGCACCGCCAAGGCTGTGGCCCACGCAGTGGATCACTGTGGGGTTGCGCCCTCGCAGGAAGTTGGCCACATCCGCAGAGAACGATTTCCACACTTCATGAAAGCCGGCATGGACGAGTTGCCCACCGGGTCCCAGCTGCATGCCTATGTTGAAATTGCTGAGCCAGTCATACATCGTCTCGGTGCCACGCGTGGCCACCAGCACCTCGTTTTGGTACGAACCGGTGCCCGCCGCGATGTAACCGAAACCACTGAGCTGCTTGACCGAGATCAGTCCGCCGGAGCGGCCGGTAAACCGTGAGCCATCGTCCACGGTGAACATGTCCTCGCAGCCGAGCTTCACGCCCCGATCCGCCGACTGACTGACGCTCCGTTGACGCAGGCTATAGACACCACTGGCGATCCGGGCAGCCTGATGAGGCGTAAGTGTGCTCATGAAACCCCTCCTGGTTGGGTAAACGCAGCGTCACTGCGGCTCGCAGATGCCGTAAACCTTGCCGTGATGTGTGACCTCTGCCTCCAATCGGCAGACCAGGGAAACCGGACGCCCCCCGAGCTCGCCGTTTTCGTTGTAATTGCGCTTGTCCAGCATCCACGCCTTGTAGGTATTGCCAGCGTGGTGAATCAGGATCGTCTGTTCCACGAAGGGTTCGTGCGGCAACAGCGACCCGAGCAGCGAGCGCCCCCAGATTGCAGGCAGCGCGAATGCCCCCTGTGCGTCGGTGGTGGCCTGATCACTCCCACCCTCGTTCTTCCAACTCCATTTGTAGCTGCGCTCGATTCGCGCCCCCTCGACCGGCTTGCCTTGATCGAGCACCACTCCGCGTACCGCCGAGAAAAGACACATCTTGCCCATGGCATTCGCCTCGTCAGCAGTCGTCAACAACAGCGCACACGCAAGCAGCCCGGGCAATAGACTTGGCCCGATGCGTGAAAAACGCCAGAAAGACTTTCCCCCCCCGAAACCCGCCACCCTGCGCCGGCTTGCGGCATCCCGCTCGCTCCGTTGCACTTCCATTGCCACCCCCGTGGCCAGCTTCCATGGAACGTCAAGCAGCCTGAATACCAAAACTGGCGACGCACCACAAGTCGGCCTTCGCTGCATCCGCCCGTTATGCGCTGGCGATCACCGTATTGCCCGGTGCATTCATCCGGGATCAGCCGATGCCCAAGCCTTCGATGCCGGTAATCGCTGCCGCATCGAAACCAGCCAGCGCGGCGAAGCGGCGGCCGCGCTCGGCGTAATCCTTGAACTGGTCGAAGCTGGGCGCGCCGGGGGAGAGCAGGATCACCCCGTCATGCGGGGTGTGCGTCTTTGCTTCGGCCACGGCGCCGGCGAGGTCGGCGACGCGCATGATCGGGCAAGGTATTTCCGCGCTGCGCAGTGCCCCCTCGATGCGTGCGCCGTTGGCACCCATGCAGACGATCGCGTTGGGTGGCGCACTGCGCATGGCATCGACGAACGGCGTCCAGTCCAGCCCACGGTCGTGGCCGCCGACCAGCACGGTCACCGTGCGGCCGTGCAGGCTTTCCAATGCGGCCAGCGTCGCCAGCGGTGTGGTGCTGATCGAGTCGTTGACCCAGTGCCAGCCATCGTGCGCGCCCAGCGGCTGCAGGCGATGCGGCAGCGGGCGGAAGCGCGCCAGCGCCGGCGCGGCAACCAACGCATCCATGCCGATGGCTTCCAGCGCAGCGAGCGCGGCGCAGGCGTTGAGTGCGTTGTGCAGGCCTGGTGCGGCCAGTTGCTCGATCGGGAAAACCGCCTGCGCACCGCGGCAGATGAAACCGTCACTGACATGCCAGCCTTCTGGCGTGCCGAACAGCAGGCGATGCGAATGCATGGCGGTACGTTCCAGCAGACCCGGCTGCTGGCCGTTGACCAGCAGCGTGCGCGCCGCGTCGGCCAGCTTCAGCTTGTCGGCCACGTAGCGCTCGCGCGAGCCGTGCCAGTCCAGGTGTTCCTCGTACAGGCTGGTGACCACGCCCAGTTCCAGCGGGCCGGCTTCGCCGGTCTGGAAGCTGGACAGTTCGATCACCCACAGATCCGCCGGCTGATCGAGCAGTTCCAGCAACGGCAGGCCGATATTGCCGGCCAGCGCGGTGCGCACGCTCAAGCTTCGCGCCAAATGCGCCAGCAACGCGCTGGTGGTGCTCTTGCCTTTGGTGCCGGTGACCGCGATTGCGCGTGCATCGGGATTCTCGCCGAACCACAGTGCGGTGCCGGAAGTGAATTGCGTGCCCTGCGCTTGTGCGGCCAGCAGCGCCGGCTTGTACGCCGAGATGCCCGGCGATTTCACCACCACGTCGAACTGGCTCAGCGCGGCGGCGTCCGGTTCACCGGCGACAATTTCCAGCGCGGCATCGAACGCGCGCGCCGCGTCGGCTTCGGCGACGCTGCAGAACAGGGTCAGCGCCTGCGCCGGCAGTTGCGAGCGCAGTGCCTTGATCACGGCATGGCCTTCGCGACCAAAACCCCAGACCGCAACGCGGCGGTTGCGAAGATCGGCGAAGCGCATCAACCGATCGCCGCCAGTGCGCCTTGCAGTCGCACCGGCACGCGATGTTCGGGCGACGGCTGCAGCCACGGCTCCAGTGCCAGCTGCGAAACGTCCAGCTGCGGCAGGATCTCATTGCGGAAGCGCTCGATCAGCGCGTCCTCCTGCCACTCCGGCCGCTCACTCAGCGCATGCATCGCGGCGCGCGCCTCGGCGCCCTCGCCCACGCACTCGAACGGCTTGTGGTCCTGGTATTCCAGCAGCGCGTCGAAGCCGGCGGCCTGGCCCTCATCATCCAGCAGGTTGCGCCCGAAGATCGTCAGCAGCCGCGGCTTGGGCAGGAACGGCGCCAGCGCGAGGAACACGAAGTGGCACTTCGGGCACTGCCCGCACCAGCGATCGACCGGCTTCGGACCAAGCAATTTGAAGTTGCGGTTGCAGCTGGAGAACACGTCGAAGTACGGCGTCAGCTTCGCGAACGCGCGGGTGATCGCCAGCTCCGAGTACGGCCGCAGCAGTGAGCAGTAGTCGAGGTCGGCGGCCACGTGCGTGTGCAGCCAGTCGCCCAGCAATGTTTCGAACGCGAGGCTCTTGCTCCACTGGTGGTTCACCTGCTGGCCGTCGTACTCCAGCGTGGCGGCCGAGGCGGAACGCTCGTTGGCGAACGTGATCGAGTCGTAGCCGTACAGAACCGCGGCCACGGCGAGGATCGCCGAGTTCACCGCGGTCACCGGGATGTGTCCGTTCCACGCGCCGAGTCGGTTCAGTTCGAACAGGCCCGGCGCCAGTTCGCGCTGGATGTTCAGCGTGAGCAGGCCGGTGCGTTCGGCGCAGGCCGCGATCAAGGCGGAATTGCCGACCCATACCGCAGTCGCCTCGCCGCCGATCGCCTTGATCGCCTCCACCGCGACCAGCGAATCCTTGCCGCCGCCGATCGGCACCAGGGTGCGTTTCGGCAAGCCCAGTGCGCCGACCACGGGCGCCACACCGCCACGCGGGAACGAAATCCGCCCGCGCAGGTCCAGCCCGTTGCGATAGGCGAACTCGGCCAGGCCGTGCAGGTACAGCTGATCCAGCAGCTCCGCGGTGGCGTCGTCGAGCGGGCCATCGGCCAGCTCGATCCGCGGCGGCACGCCCGCCTTGTAGTAGCTGACGCCGGCGATCAGGTGCAGCAGTTTCAAGGCCGCGTCGAACGCCGCCGCACGCGCGGCCGGTACCGCCGGCGCATGCGGGAAGCGGATCCGCTCGACCAGTTCCTCGCCGTCGTCGAACGCATACGCCAGCTCGGCCACGCCGTCGGCGTAATGGCAACGCACGAAACGGAATACCTGGGTCAGGCGCGGTTGGATCGTGTTGCTCACATCTTTCTCCATCGCCCGCTTCACGGGAGCGAACAGGCTGATTCTAGCTTCGAGCGATGCCGACTCGATGGCGTGCGGCGGGCAAAGCGCGGGGCAAACGACGATCCCGTGACTTTCGCCCTGCTCGCATCCTTGAACAGGCGCGTTCCGGATCAGCCGTCGATCACCACCTCGTCAGCCTCGTCGCGCAGGTTGTAGTGCGAGGACATCACCTTGCCATAGGCACCGGCCTGCGCGATCAGGATCACGTCGCCCTCCTGCGCCTCCTGCAGGCGACGGTCGGTGCCCAGCACGTCACCACTCTCGCAGATCGGGCCGACCACCTGGTACAGCGCCGTGGCCGGTTCGCCGAGCCGGCTGAGGTTGACGATCTTGTGCCAGGCGTCGTACAGCGCGGGACGGATCAGGCTGTTCATGCCGGTGTCCACGCCGAGATAGCGGAAACCACCCTTGTCTTTCTGCTGGGTCACCCGCGTCAGCAGCACGCCGGCGTCGGCCACCAGGTAGCGGCCCGGCTCCATCCACAACTGGTACTGCGGATAGACCGCCTTGACCTCGCGCAGCGCACGATCGAGCGCAGCTATGTCCAGCGGCGCCTCGCCCGGATGCGCCGGCACGCCGAGGCCGCCGCCGATGTTGAGGAACACCACGCTGCCGATACGCTCGGCCAGGCTGGCCAGCTGCGCATATACCTCGCCCCAGTGCGCGGCATCGAGCACGCCCGAGCCCAGATGCGCGTGCAGGCCGCGCACGCTGACGCCATGCGTCTCGGCCAGCTGCAGGAACAGCGGCAGTTGATCCAGCGGCAAACCGAATTTGCTGGCGCTGCCGCCGGTGCGTACCTTCTCGTGATGGCCCAGGCCGCGACCCAAGTCGACCCGCAGCACTATCTCGCGACCGCGAAACAGTTCGCCCCAATGCTGCAGCGGATGCAGCGCGTCGAGTGTGATGGTGGCGCGGGTAGCCAGCGCGTGGACGTAATCCCTGCGCGGCGCGAAGTTCGGCGTGAACAGCAGCGGCACCGACTCCGCCACCACCGCGCCAACCGCCTTCAATTCACCCGGCGACACGCACTCGAACGCAAACCCCTCCGCCGCCAGCGCGCGCAGGATCGCCGGATGGGTATTCGCCTTCACCGCGTAGTGCAGCCGATCCACCGCCGCCAGCGATTTCAGCTCGCGCGCCTGCTGGCGCACCGTGGGCAGGTGGTAGACGTAGCGCGGCGTGGCCTCGGCGGCCAGTTCCAGCAGGCGTGGACGCTGCGCCTGGCGCCACCATGCCGGCACGGCGGGAACGACTTCGCCACCGCCATACAGCATCTGCCAGCTGGGACCGAACAGCGCGCTGTCATCGGTGCGCAGGGCGCCGGCGCCGATCAGCAGGTCGTGCAGGTGCGGTAGCAGCGCATCAACCACTTCCTCGTCCACCACGAAGGTGAGGTTCAAATTATTCGACGACTGCGAAATCATGTGCACGCGCAACTGGCCGAACTCGGCCAGCACGCCGGACAAGGTGTGCAGCAGCGAGCGCATGCCGCGCCCGACCAGGGTGATCGCCGCGCACGGCGCGATCACCTTGACCCGGCACACCTTGGCCAGGTCGCTGGCCAGCGCGGCGATCGCGTCGGAGTCGAGCAGGTTCTCGGTGGGGTCGAGCGACACCGTGACATTGGTCTCGGCCGAACCGATCAGGTCCACCGACAAGCCGTGCGTCTTGAAATGCGCGAACACGTCGGCGAGGAAGCCGACCTGCTGCCACATGCCCACCGACTCCATCGAGACCAGGGTGATGCCCTTGCGCGCACTGATCGCCTTCACGCTGGGCGCATGCGCGCGCACCTCGGGGCCGATCACCGTGCCGTCGAGTTCCGGCCGGTTGGTGTCCTTGATCAGCAGCGGCACGCGCGGCTCGCGCAGCGGCGACAGGCAGCGCGGGTGCAACACCTTGGCGCCGGTGGAGGCGATTTCCTGTGCCTCCTCGTAATCCAGCCGCTGCAGCAGACGCGCACCGGGCACCTGGCGCGGGTTGGCGCTGAACATGCCGGCCACGTCGGTCCAGATCTCCACGCGCGCCGCCTTCAGCAGCGCGCCGAAACACGCGGCCGAGGTGTCCGAACCGCCGCGCCCGAGCAGCACGGTGCGGCCGTGCGCTTCGCGCGCAATGAAACCTTGGGTGATGAACACGTCGCCGAGTGCGGCCAGGCGTGCGTTCAGCGCCGGATCGGGCTTCGCCGCGACCATCGCCGAGAGCAGCCGGGTGCGCTCGTTCTGGTTCGGCAGCGCCACCGCCGTCAGGCAGTCGCGCGCGTCCAGCCACTGCGTGGGCAGGCCGCTGTGGCTGAGGAAGGCCGCGCCGAGCGCGCTGGACATCAGCTCGCCGTGCGCCTGCACCTGCGCCTGCCAGGCCAGCTCGCCGCGCGCGGCGGGACCGACCTCGGCCAGCCGGGCCAGCTCGCCCAACCGTTCGCCGAGCGTGTCCGGCAACGCCAGCTGCATGTGCTCCAGCAGGTCGTAGTGGCGTTGCGCGATCGCGCCGGCCGCCGCCTTGCGCTTGTCCTGTCCGCCCTCGCCGCACAGTTGTTTCAGCGCGTCGGTAACGCCGGTCAGCGCGGAAACGACGACCAGTACGCGCGCGCCTTCGGCGCGGCGGCTGGCGACCAGCTCACGGATGTTCTGCCAGCGCGGCAGCGTGGCGACGCTGGTGCCGCCGAACTTCATCACGATCCAGGGAGCGTCGGGGGGCAACGGCGAGGAGGTTGGCGAGGTCACGTGGGTTCGCTGTCAGGGGATGGATATCCGGCCAGTGTTGCGCTGCGGCATTGGAATTGCAAATGATTTTGCGAGAGCGATTCGTTTGGACGTTTGGACGTCCGAATCGCCGCGTACCCTCCCGCAAACATGAGAAGCGCCGATCGGGGCTCCCTCCCCTGCTCGCAGGGGAGGGTTGGGGTGGGGTGCTCTGGACTTTCGGGCTCGTGTTCGGGTTTCGATGGAGAGCTGAGGTGATCCTGAAGCTCCCCTCCTCAATCCTCCCCCGGAGGGAGAGGAGGCAATGGCGTGCGGTACGCGCACATTGTTATTGGATAACTACGGGGATCTTCCCGATCCTCGCCTGCCATTCGCGCGGACCGGTCTGGTGTACCGAGCTGCCGCCCGAGTCGACCGCCACGGTGACCGGCATGTCCTCCACGGTGAATTCGTAGATCGCTTCCATGCCCAGGTCGGCGAAGCCGACCACGCGCGAGGCCTTGATCGCCTTCGACACCAGATACGCGGCGCCGCCCACGGCCATCAGGTACACCGACTGGTGTTTCCTGATCGCCTCGATCGCGGCGGGGCCGCGTTCGGCCTTGCCGACCATGCCGAGCAGGCCGGTCTGCGCCAGCACCTGCTCGGTGAACTTGTCCATGCGCGTGGCGGTGGTGGGGCCGGCCGGGCCGACCACTTCCTCGCGCACCGGATCGACCGGGCCGACGTAATAGATGAAGCGGCCGTTGAAATCGACCGGCAGCGGCTCGCCCTTGTCGAGCATCTCGACCATGCGCTTGTGCGCGGCGTCGCGGCCGGTGAGCAGCTTGCCGTTGAGCAGCAGGGTCTCGCCCGGCTTCCAGCTGGCGACGTCGTCGCGGGTCACGGTGTCGAGGTTCACCCGGCGGCCCTTGGACGCGTCGTAGGTGAGCTTCGGCCAGTCTTCCAGCGACGGCGGATCCAGCATCACCGGGCCGGAGCCGTCCAGTACGAAATGCGCGTGGCGGGTGGCGGCGCAATTGGGGATCAGCGCCACCGGGAGGTTCGCCGCGTGGGTCGGGAAATCCTTCACCTTGACGTCGAGCACGGTGGTGAGTCCGCCCAGCCCCTGCGCGCCGATGCCCAGCGCGTTGACCTTCTCGAACAGCTCGATGCGCAGTTCCTCGGCGCGATTGGCCGGGCCGCGCGCGATCAGTTCCTGGATGTCGATCGACTCCATCAGCGCTTCCTTCGCCATCAACATCGCCTTCTCGGCGGTGCCGCCGATGCCGATGCCGAGCATGCCCGGCGGGCACCAGCCGGCGCCCATCGTGGGTACGGTCTTCAGCACCCAGTCGACGATCGAGTCGGACGGGTTGAGCATCGCGAATTTCGATTTCGCCTCGGAGCCGCCGCCCTTGGCCGCCACGATCACCTCGACGGTATCGCCGGGCACGATCGACATGTTGACCACCGACGGCGTGTTGTCCTTCGTGTTGATGCGCTTGCCGGCCGGGTCAGCCAGCACGCTGGCGCGCAGCTTGTTGTCCGGGTCTAGGTAGGCGCGGCGCACGCCTTCGTTGGCCATGTCCTCCAGCGACATGGTGGCGTCGTCCCAGCGCACGTTCATGCCCACCTTGAGGAACACGGTGACGATACCGGTGTCCTGGCACAACGGCCGGTGGCCTTCGGCAGCCATCCGCGAGTTGATCAGGATCTGCGCCATCGCATCCTTTGCGGCGGGGCTTTCCTCACGCTCGTACGCGGCGGCGAGGCTCTTGATGTAGTCGACCGGGTGGTAGTAGCTGATGTATTGCAGCGCGTCGGCGACGGACTGGATCAGGTCTTCTTGCTTGATGGTGGTCATGGGGCTCGGGCAGGCGGCTTCGGTCGGGGAATTCAGGCGCCGGCGAACGGCTGATCACGGCGCATAACCCTCTTATTGTGCCGCAAATCGACCTGCCACCCGAAAGCACGCCCACGGCCGCATGCCGCGGGCATCGTGTGGCCGCACCCCGGGGCGAAGCAGTCGGCAACCACGCCGCACACCGATGCACCAGGCGCATTCCGCAGAAATTTCGCGCGGTCAGGCACTTCCCTGGTCAACTCTGCGGGTCTAGGCTCGCCGAACCAGCGCGGATGGTCTTCAGGGGCCGCGACTGGGTGATGGGGATCGACTCGATCCATGGCCACGGCCTGCCGCAAGGCACGGCGTCACTCCATTGACGTCCGCGTCCGCCAGCGGCGACCGCCTCTACCCTTGGAGATAAAGACATGCTCAAGAAATTGCATCGCACGTCGCTCGCGGCTTCGGTGGCGCTGCTGCTTTGTGGCTTCAGCACCCTCAGCTTCGCTGCCGGTGGCTCGGCTCCCACCGATCTTGGGGCAAGCAATCCGGGCCAGACGGTAAACGTCACGCTGGTGCTCGGCCTGCACAACCAGGACGCCCTGGAAAACTTCATCTACAGCACCGTCACCCGCGGCAGCCCCTCGTTCCACCGCTTCCTCACCACCGCGCAGTTTGCCGACCGCTACGGCGCCACCGCCGGCGAGATCGCCGGAGTCCAGGCCTTCCTCAAGCAACAGGGGCTGACCCAGGTCGAACTTCTGCCAAACCACCTGGCCATCAAGGTCAGCGGCACGATCGGGCAATTCAACGCGGCCTTCCATACCTCCATCCACGACTATCGCGCCAGCGACGGCTCGACCTTCCATCAACCAAGCGTGACGCCCACCGTTCCCGCGGCGCTCTCCGGCACGCTGGTGGTGGCTTCGGGCCTGAGCAGCGAGGCGCGTTATCACTCGCACCACGTCAAGGCGATCCTGCCGCCGCAGCTAGGCCCCAGTGCCAACGCCCTGGCCAGGAGCGCGGCACCGGCCACGACGTGCACCGGCAATCCCACCGCCACCTGCACGGTCGGCGAATTCACCGTGGGTGACGTGGCCAACCGCTACAACATCAACCCGCTGTACAGGCTCGGCGTGAACGGCAAAGGCTCCACCGTCGGCATCGCCACCCTGGCCGACTTCATCCCGGCCGACGCGTACGCCTACTGGAGCGCGATCGGCTTGCCCGTGAAACCCAACCGGATCACCCAGGTGCATGTGGACGGCGGCGGACCGCTCAGCGGACCTGCCGGCTCGGGCGAGACGTCGCTCGACGTGGAGCAATCCGGTGGCTTGGCGCCATGGGCGGACATCATCGTGTACGACGCGCCGAATACCGATGCCGGCTTCTTCGACGTGTTCAACCGGGCGGTGTCCGACAACAAGGTCGACAGCCTGTCGGTCAGCTGGGGCTCGCCGGAAATCTTCTACTTCCCGCAGCTCAACGGCGGCGTCGACTTCACCGACGAACTGCGCGCATTCCACCAGGTCTTCCTGGAGGCGGCGGCGCAGGGCATCTCGATGTTCGCGACCTCGGGTGATTCCGGCGCCTACGACACGGTGCGCTCGCTTGGCGGCTTGCCCACCGACCCGGTACCGCCGCCGCTCACCGCCGACGCCCCCGGCTCCGACCCGTTCATCACCACCGCGGGCGGCACCACCGTGCCGTTCTCCTACAGCTTCAGCGGCGGCCCGACGGCATCGCTCACCCGGGAAAGCGTCTGGGGCTGGGATTACATCTCCAGCTACTTCCAGACCAATTTCGGCGTGGACATCACCGATGCCGTGTTCTCGGTCGGCGGCGGTGGCGGCGTGAGCGTGTTCTGGCAGTTGCCGCGCTATCAGCTGTTCACCGGCGGCATCCGCAGGAGCGAGAAGAACCAGACCCTGCTGTTCCCGCCGTTCGACATCAACTACACGCTGCCGGCGAACTACCGCGGCCGCAACGAGCCCGACGTTTCGTTGAACGCCGACCCGGAAACCGGCTACAGCATCGTCTCGTCGCTGGATGGCCCGGGCCTGCTGACGTTTTTCGGCGGCACCAGTTTCGTCGCGCCCCAGCTCAACGGCATCAGCGCCCTGCTGAGGCAGTCGAGCCACGGCCGCGTCGGTTTCTGGAATCCGCAGGTCTATGCCCTGCAGAACATCTTCGGCTACGGCCCCTTCTCGGCCTTCAACGACATCCGCTCGGGTGACAACTGGTTCTACGTCGGCAAGCCCGGCTACGAGCCGGGCGCCGGCATCGGCACGCTCAACGTGAGCAATCTGGCCGTGTTCCTCGGCGTGTTCTGATCGGCATGTTCTGACCGCGCTTGCGGGCGCGCTGCACGGCAAGCCGCCGCCGCGAGGTGTCGGCTTGCCGCTTTCAAGGCGATGCTGCCCCACGCGCGGCTCGGCCACTTGCCGGGAACGCCCGCCGGGGCGATCGTCGAATGCTTGTTCGCCGGAGAACCGCCATGTCCCGCAGTCGCCGCTTCATCCAGCTCGACGTGTTCTCCGGCAAGCCGCTGCTGGGCAATCCGCTGGCCGTGGTGGTCGATGGCGACGGCCTCGACGACGCCACGATGCAGGCGTTCGCGCGCTGGACCAATCTTTCCGAAACCACCTTCCTGCTGCCGCCGACCAGCATCGCGGCGGACTACCGCGTGCGTATCTTCACTCCGCGCCAGGAACTGCCGTTCGCCGGCCACCCCAGCGTGGGCAGCGCGTACGCCGCGATCGAATCCGGACTGGTGCCACCGGACAAGCAGCAGCTGCTGCAGGAATGCGCGGCCGGGCTGCTGCCGGTGCGCATCGAAGGCAGCGGCAGCGGGCGGATCATCCACGTGCAGGCGCCGCAGGCCGAACTGCAGGCCGTGGCGGCGCACCAGCGCGTCCTGCTCGGTCGGGCCGTGCACGCCGAGCTCGCGGAAAACCAGCTGCGTCTGGTCGACAACGGGCCGCAGTGGTTCGTCTGCGACCTGCGCGAGGAAGCCGCCGTGCGCCAGCTGCAACCCGACCTGGCCGCGATCGGCGCGCTCTGCCGGGCCACCGGCGCGGTCGGCGTCAGCGTGTTCGGCCGGCAGCGCGCGGGCGAGGCGAGCATGGCGGTGCGCGCGTTCTGCCCGGCCGACGGCATTCCCGAGGATCCGGTCACCGGCAGCGCCAACGCCGCGATCATGGCCTTCCTCGCCGACATCGGCGATCCCGCCGGTTATGGCCTGCGCTATCGCGCCAGCCAGGGCCGCGAGGTGGGCCGCGACGGCTACGTCGAGGTGGTGCGCGACACGATGGACGGCAGCATCAGCATCGGCGGCGCCTGCACCGTGGGCATCCGCGGCGAGCTTCAGCTGGACTGAAAGAGCCTGTTCCAAATCTCCGAACGCTTGCCCGCCCAGGCGACGCCCGCCAAGCTACGGCTCCTTCCGCCAGCGACCTCCCTGCATGAACGACACTTCTCCCGGCTACGTGCGCAGCCTGCGCCCGTGGGACGCCGCCCTGATCGTGGTCGGCGGCGTCATCGGCGGCGGCATCTTCCTCAACCCCGGCATCGTGGCGCAGCGCACCGAGTCGGGGCTGGCGCTGCTGCTGCTGTGGGTGGCCGCCGGCGTGCTCACCCTGATCGGCGCACTGTGCTACGCGGAGCTGGGCGCACGCCGGCCGCGTGCCGGCGGCACCTACGTCTACCTGCGCGAGGCGTTCGGGCCGCTGGCCGGCTTCCTGTTCGGCTGGACCATGCTGCTGGTGATCTACTCCGGCTCCAGCGCGGCGGTGGCGACGATCTTCGCCAGCTACGCCGCCGCGCTGTTCGGGCTGCCGCCGGCCTGGGCGCTGCCGTTGACCGTCGGCGCGCTGGTCTTCGTCGGCGGCATCAACCTGTTCGGCATCCGCCTCGGCGCGCAGATCCAGAACCTGTTCGCCCTGCTCAAGCTGCTGGCGGTGGCAGTGCTGGTGGTGTGCGGCCTGTTCCTCGCCGGTGCCGGACACGGCCAGGTGCTGGCAATTGATCCGGCGCGCCACGGCGTCGGCTTCATCAGCGCGGCGCTGCCGGTGCTGTTCGCGTACTCCGGCTTCACCTACCTCAACAACCTGGCCGGCGAAGTGCGCGACCCGCAGCGCACGCTGCCGCGCGCACTGACCCTGGGCATGCTGCTGGTGATCGGCGCCTACGTGCTGGTCAACGTGGCTTACCTTGCCGTGCTCGGTCACGCCGGGCTCGCCGCCAGCACCGCGCCGGCGGCGGACGTGATGCAGCAGGTAGCCGGCCCGGTCGGCGCGAAAGTGATCGCGCTGGGCGTGGCGATCTCCACCCTCGGCTTTTGCAACATCACCCTGGTCGCCGGTGCGCGGGTGCTGCAGGTGATGGGCGAGGACGGGCTGTTCTTCCGCGCGGTGGCGCGGCTGCACCCGCGCTGGCGCACGCCGAACACCGCCTTGCTGCTGCTGTCCGGCTGGGCGATCGTGCTGGCGCTGTCGGGCAGCTACGGCCAGCTGCTGGACTACGCCACGTTCGGCGACTGGCTGGCCTGCGCAGTCGGCGTGGGCACGCTGTTCTGGTACCGCCGCCATGACGGCGCGTCCAGCGGCTTCCGCGTGCCCGGCTACCCGTGGCTGCCGCTGCTGTTCATCGCCGCCGTGACCGTGGTGGTGCTGCTGTCGCTGCGCGACAACCCGCGCAACACCGGCATCGGCCTGCTGATCATGGCCGCCGGCGTGCCTGTCTACGTGGTCTGGCGTCGCCTGTTCAGCCGCACGCTGCCCTAAGCAACCGGCAGCAATGCCACAATGTGCGGATCGACTTCAAGGAGATGATGGATGGCGCCCGTGCAAGCCCAGGTTCTGCCGACCAGCCAGGAAAGCGGCATCGTGGCCGAGAAGGTACGTGACGGCATCGACCTGCAGGTCAACGGCGAGCACTTCCGCCACACCGGCGATCCGCAGATGCCACTGCTGTGGTACCTGCGCGACGTGCTGCGGCTGACCGGCACCAAGTACGGCGGCGAGCAGGGCGGGAACGGCGCCGACCTGGTGCTGCTCGACGGCAAGGCGGTCTCCGCGATCACCGTGCCGATCGCCAAACTGGCCGGCAAGGCAGTGACCACGGTGGAAGGCCTGGCCGCCAACGACGGCAGCCTGCACCCGCTGCAACAGGCCTTCATCGACGAGGATGCGATCGGCTGCGGCTACTGCACGCCGGGCTGGCTGATCGCCGGGATCGACCTGCTGCGGCGCAAGCCCAATCCCAACGACGGCGACATCGACCAGTTGCCGAACCTGTGCCGCTGCGGCTGCCAGAGCCGCGTGCGCCGCGCGATCAAGCGCGCCGCCGCCGGCAAGGCGGGCCGGCCATGAACGGCAACGGCATCCGTCTCTCGCGCCGCCGTTTCCTGCAGGTACTGGCCGGCAGCGCCGGCGCGCTGGTGGTCGGCATCCGTTTCGCCGACGCCGCCGACGCGCCGCTGCCGCCG
>NZ_BAAAFK010000001.1:2924586-2966016 GCF_039523495.1 Rhodanobacter soli
GGCACCGGCGTGGCCACCGCGTTGCCGCGGATCATCGCCGAGGAACTCGACGCCGACTGGAAAAACGTCCGCGTGGTACCGCTCGGCCTCGGCGTGGGCAACGACAATGGCAAGCCGCGCTGGACCTACGGCCGTCAGCTCGGCGGCAGCGGCGGCTCGATCCCCGCCGCGTGGAACGACCTGCGCCAGGTCGGCGCGGTGGCGCGCTGGCTGCTGCTGCAGGCAGCGGCCCGCCGGCTCGGCGTGCCGGCCAGCCGCCTGCGTTGCGACGCCGGCACGGTGATCGCGCCGGACGGCCGCCGCTTCGGCTACGGCAGCCTGGCCGCGGACGCCAGCAAGATCGCCCTGCCCGCCAACGTGCCGCCGCTGAAGAACGCGACCGACTACAAGCTGATCGGCCAGGGCGCGGGTGACGTCGACGCGCGCGCGCTCGTCACCGGCCAGGCGCGCTACGCGATCGACCACCACTACGGCGACGCCTTGGTCGCCGTGCTGGCGCACTGCCCGTGGCCGGACGGCACGCTGGCGCACGTCGACACCACCGACACACTCGCCGTCCAGGGCGTGCTGAAAGTAGTGCAGCTGAAACCCGAGGCCGGCCAGTCGCCGGGCAACACGGTGATCGCCCCGGCCGTGGCGGTGCTGGCCGAGAACACCTGGGCCGCGTTGCAGGGTCGCGACAAGCTCAAGCTCGAATGGAAGCCCGGCGCCAGCAGCAGCGAGAACAGCGCCGCGCTGGAGCAGCAGGCGCTCGCCCTGCTCGCCGGCAAGACCGACCCCACCAGCCGCGTGCGCAACGACGGCGACGTCGACGCCGCCGGCAGGAAAGCCGCGCGCCGGCTCGACGCCACCTACATCCAGCCGTGCCTGGCGCATGCCACCGCCGAACCGATGAACTGCCTGGTGCGGCTGGACAAGGATCGCGCCAGCCTGGTCGTGCCGACCCAGGCGCCGCAGAGGGCCTGGGCCGTGGTGCAGCGCCTGACCGGCCTCGCCGCCGACCAGATCGACATCCGCGTACCACGCGTCGGCGGCGGTTACGGCCGCCGGCTCGACCACGACTACGTCGCCGAGGCGGTGATGCTGGCCAAGGCCGTCAACAAGCCGGTGCGCCTGCTGTGGACGCGCGAGCAGGACTTCGGCCACGACTACTACCGCGCCGGCAGCGTGCACCAGATCAGCGCGGTCATCGACCGCAAGCGCCAGCTGCTGGCCTGGAACCAGCGCATGGCCAGCGCCTCCGCACTGACCCATCGCGGCTTGCCGGACGACCGCCTGTGGACGTCCGAACTGCAGGCCGACCAGTTGCCCGCCGCGCTGGTGCCGAACTACCGCAGCGACTGGTACGCGCTCGAGTCGGCGATCCCGCGCGGCCCCGCGCGCGGCATGCCGCACCTCAGCAACGCGTTCGCGGTGGAAAGCTTCATCGACGAGATCGCGCACACGATGCGCGAGGACCCGCTGAAAACGCGCCTGCGCATTCTCGGCGAACCGCGCTCGTTGCCGCTGAGCGGCGGCGGCACGCTGGACACCGCCCGCCTGGCCAACGTGCTCAAGCTGGTCGCCGACCGCATTGAATGGAAGAACTGGCTGCGCACCGTCAACGGCCTCGGCATCGCCTGTTGGCACGTCAACGGCGCCTACGTGGCGCACGCAATCGAGGTGGCGATGCAGGGCGAGCAGTTGGTCATCGAGCGCGTCGTCTGCGCCGTCGACGTCGGTCGCGTGATCAACCCGCTCGGGCTGGAAGGCCAGGTGGCCGGCGCCACGCTGGATGCGTTGTCCATCGCGCTGAACGCGGCGATCACCATCAAGGGCGGCCAGGTGCAGCAGCGCAACTACAAGGATTACCCGCTGGCCAGCATGGCGCAGCTGCCGAACGACGTCGAAGTCATCACCGTCGCCGACGACCGCGCGCCGGCCGGCGCCAGCTTTCTCGCCATGCCCACCGCCGCCCCCGCGCTGGCCAATGCGGTGTTCCGCGCCAGCGCCGTGCGCGTGCGCCGGCTGCCGCTGATGAAGGAGCTGCTGCGCATGCTGTGAGCGCCGGACTCAACCGGCCTTCATGCAGCCGCCCGGCTTGTACACGCGCTCCGCCGACGGCGGGTACTTGCCGAGCAGCTCCGCCGCACGCGGCGGGCGCGGGCTGAAACCGCCGCCGCAGTTCGGGCACCTCCCGTGCAGCACCGTCTCCACGCACGACGTGCAGAACGTGCACTCGAACGAACAGATCATCGCCCCGCCGGCATCCGCCGGCAGGTCGCGGTTGCAGCACTCGCAATTCGGGCGCATCTGCAGCATGGGGTTCTCCGATATGCCTGAAAATATTCAGTCCATACGCACGAACAACTCGCGCACGTCGAGCGTGTGCCGCCTCAGGCCGGGGAGTTCACCCAAGTGCACGGCAGTGGCCTTGAATTCGTCGCTGTAGCGAGTGGTGGTTCGCGGGCCTGGCTTGGGCATGGAACACTCCTGAAATGTTAGTTCAGGGTGTCCACTAAAGCGGAGGAACTATCCCGTCCGCCTTGAACGACCTGTTAGCGCGCCGGCGGATGCTCCAAAGAAGGGCGCGGAAGGGCAAATATCTTTGCCCAGTTTGTTTGTGGATTATTAATGAAGTCCCAGAATTCTTTTGGTAGCCAGCCAGACGTGTTGATGGCGTCGGCTTCAATAACGATAAATAGGTTGTCTCCAAAATGGCTATGAAGAACCGCCGCCAATTCCGAGCAAGTTAGTCGAGAGACCAAAATCACAGAGTAAGGGAGTGGAGACAGCCAATTCTCAATAGAGTTTGAGTTGTTTAGAACGCTATACACATAAGATTGTTCGAGTACGCTTGAAAAATTTAAGAGGAAGGCTTTCACTAGACTCCTCCTTTTGACAGTTGACGGTGCAAATTAACTGACTCCAGCGTCGGCATTGGATTGCTCGGATTTGAAATGGGATCTGTGAGGTTCAATTCACTGAGCGGCACCGGTGTCGAAAGCTCTTTTGCTGCAACCACCTGAATTTTTTTCATCTCATATCGATACTCTTCTGACTGAAGTCGATCAGGGTCTGATTTCGCAAAGTTCGAGAATTGCCGAAAGTATTCGATCACCATACCCATCGGCGCTAGAACCAATATCGCGGAGATCCAAGGAGTTCCGCTGAATAGGTAGGCGCAACCAAGAAAGATAGGCACCAGGAAAAGCATCGGGACCAAAGGCCCCATCGCCGTACCTCGACGTATCAATAGATCAGACGCGTGCTGCAAGCCCTGAGACCATGCACGCGATGTCTTTTCGTGAATCATGAGCTTCCCTGTAATTGAGCTAACGCTGGAGTTAAGCGGCTCGCGGTTTTTCGCGCGTCCGCTTGGACGACTGGTTAGGCCCGCTTACGAGTACTGGCCCCAGTCGCGCCCGACGACCCAATTTGGGTTCCAAGTGACAAAGCCTGATGGATCAAATGTTTCTGGCAAGACCTCGATGCTGATCACTTGCTCGGGCAACAAACTCAAGGTATGCCGCGCAGCGTCGCTGTCATAGTCCCAGGAATGGAAGCGATCGCTCTTGTCGTGCGCCCGCGTGCTGGGACCATAGTCCATTGGCGCACACAAACGGGTAAGGGCATGGCCGTCTTCTTTTGAATGGAACGTAAGGCGGATCTTATTCTTGGAATGAATAGCACCGACAAATTCCTCTTTCATGACGAACTCCTGTGGTGGTAGTTAAGTTCCTAACGCCAAGTAGATTTCAAAGTGCAGTCTAATCCCGCAGCCTATCCGGTGGCATGGCTTTCGACCGGAACTGTCCAACCACAGGAATCAACCACTTGTCCCCTTCGACGCAGCCTAATCCGGCAACCTAATTCCACCATGTTTGCGTGGATGGCTAACGTCGCCGTCAGTCTTTCACCGGAAGGAGCCCGAGGCAAGCGACACGATGGGAATTGCCGGAGTGCGGGATTGTGCGGGGGTACGCGCGTCACTGCACCCCTACGATTTTCCTAGCGCAAGGCGACTGGGGTTTCCCGGATTGGCTTCAGTGGAACTGGTCGCTCGCCGGTACCCACGAGCTGGATGACGACGCGGGTGCGGCCGGCTTGACCGGCAGCACGATGCCTTCGCAGCCGGGCGGTGGCGGGCTGCCGGCGACGCGGGCGGCGGCGCATTCGGCGCTGTTGTCGAACTTGACCATCGGTGCCGGGCTGGCGCTGCTGGCAGCCGGTGCCGGTGTTGCCACCGGGTTGGCAGGAGCGAGATGCAGGCGTTCGTAGACTTTCGCGTCGAGCGGCTTCGCCGGCGGATCGGGATTCTTGCAACCGAGCAATGACATCGGCAGCAGCGGCATCACCGCGCACTCCACGCGTACGCCGCGCGGCAGGTGGAAGGTGTGACTGACCGTGGTTTTCTCGACGGCGCGACGCAGCGCGGTGTCGATCGAACTTTCGCCTTCGGGCGCCCAGTCCTGTTCGAAGCGGGTCGGCTTGTAGCCGATGTTCGGCGTGCCATGGCTCATGATCTCGGTGTCGCCGCTCGGCTTCAGTTGCACGTAGCCGCCCAGCGCGCCCTGCTTTTCGCCCTGCTCCGCACCGGGCTGGTTGCCACCGGGCTGACCTTCGCCCGGCTGCTTGCCGCTGCGGCCGCGATCGCTGCCCTGCCGCGCCGCGGGCTGTGCAGCGGCAGTGCTGGTGCTGGCGCTTTCCGGCGCGGCGACCACGCCTTCGGGCTTGCCGGGCGTGGCCAGGTCGCTGCCTTGCGGCGTGGCGTCAGGGGCGCGGCTGACATCGCGCCCGCGGATGGTTTCCGTCGGGCTGGGCGCAGCCTGCTCGGTCGCAGCGACTGTCGCGGGCGACGACGACTCCGCCGGCGGACTTGTTGCTGGCGAGGCCGGCGTGGCCGCGGCGGCGATGGCCGACGGCGCGCTCAACTGCGGTCGCTCGATGGACGGCTGGACGGCTGTTTGCCGCGCCGCGTCGGCGACCTCGATCTTCGCACTCGGCGCCTGCGGTTCGATTCGTGCCGGTGCCGCCGGCGCCAGCGGCACCGCCTCGAGTTCCGCCTCGGCCACGGCGACCGCCGGTGCCTGCAGCTGTGGTTTCTCGATCGATACGGTCGGCGTCGGTACGCTCAATGGCGCCTGCACGTTCACGCTCGGCGACGCCTGCGCGGGCAGCGGGATGGGTTGCAGTTCGGGTACCGGCGGCGCGGCGGGAAGCTGCGCCCGGGCCGGCGTCACGCTGGCCGGCGCGCTGGACCTGGGCACCTCGGTGTTCAGCGCGATGCTCGACACGGTGATCGGCGGCGCGGCCTGCGGCGGTACTTCCGGCAGTGCCAGCGACGGCGGTGGCGGCATCGGGCGGTTGCCTTCCAGTTGCGGCCTGCGCAGCGACTCGGGCTGGAATTTCGGCGGCACCGGCGGTTGCATGGCCGGCGTCGGCAGCGTCACGGCCGGCGGCTCGCCGGCCAGCGGAACGGGCTGCAGTTCCGGCGTCGGCGCCGGTTGCGGCAGGCTCACCGGCGCCGGTGGGGCAGCGACCGGTTTCGGTGTCGGCGCATGCGGCTTCGCGGCCTTCGCGATCACCGGCGTCGCGGCGGCAGCCGGCTTCGGCGCGATCACGGCCGTGGTGTTCGCGCTGCGCTCGCTACTCGGTGCGGGCCGGCTGCTGCGGCCCTGGTGGCGCGGGCCAAGCTCCTTCGGCGGGGTACCGCGCACCGGCGGCGGTGGCGGCGGTTCGGGCGGCTCGATCAGGCGTACCTGCAGCAATTGCAGCTTCGATTCGGGCGGCGGTTTCAGTTCATAGGCCGGGCCGAGCACGAAGGCGAACAGACAGAACAAGTGCACCAGCAACGTGCCCACCGCCGCAACCACGTGCAGGCCGCGTTCGCGCGGGCGCGGACGGGTACGCTGGTGATAAACCCGGGCCCGGGTGGCCGCCGCCAGCGGCGAATTCAGCATCACCCGCGCAGGATTGGCGGGGCGGCCGGCGGCAGGTTGATCCGGGGGTGGCAAGGGCATGCGGCCAGTGTAATGGGCGCATCTGCTCTTAGTGTTGCCTGGCGGCTCCCGCGGCGCGCTCGCGCAGTTCGGCGTCGACCGCGCGATTCGGCGTGTCGACCGGGCAGCCCCAGGCCAGCGGTTTGCCGGCACGGTACATCGCGATGCACGCCTCCTCACTCGGTTTCAGTGGCGCATACGCGTCGCCGGCCAGTGGCTTGGTCGGCGCCATGCTGAGGCGCGCGTCGCCGCCCTTGGCCGAAGGCGGTGGCGGCGGTTCGCCGCCGCAGCCGCCGGCCAGCATGGCAAGCGAGACGCCGCAGTGGATGCGCACGCCGCCGGGCAGGCGGATGGTCTTCTTCACCGTGGTCTTGTCCACCAGCTTCTGCAGCGCGCTGTCAATCGCATTGCTGTTGCTGTCCCAGTCCTTCTCGAAGCGCGTGGCCTGATAGGTGACCGGGCTGCGGTGCTGCATGATCCGCGGGTCGCCCTGCGGCAGGCGCTGCACGTAGCCGGGCGCAGGCACGCTGGCGGCGGCTGCGGGCAGCAACGGCTGGCCGTGTTCGTCATACAGGCGGGGCGTGGCGACCGGTGCCGGCGTGGGCAACTGCAAGGTCATCGCGTCCTTCGCCGGCGGCTCGTGCGGCCGGGGCGGCGTGCGCGGTTTCGGCGGCACCGGCGTGGCCGGTGGCGGCGGCGCGGCCGCGGTGTTCGGTGCGCGCGTGATGAAACGCACCTGCAGCACGTCATCCAGCTGCATGTGCACCACGGTCCGGATCGTCGGCGGCCGCATCTGCTGCCAGATCACCAGCACGAACAGCACATGCAGCAGGACGGCCAGCGCCAGCGCCAACCAGTGCTGACGATGCTCGTGCCGTGGTTCATGCCAGCGCCGTTGTCGCAGCAGCGCCCGCGCTGCCCCATCCAGCGGACTCAGGCCGCGACCCGGCTGCTCCGCGGGTTCCGGGTCCGGCGACAGTGGGCGGTGCTGGGCAAGCTGCTGCGGAGGGACGATGACGGTGCCTCGTGGACAAGGTGACGGCGGACAGGATGACCGATGATGCTTGAACCCCCGCCCAGCGCCGATTGACATCCGGCCGGACGATGGCCGCTGCAGTCACGACGTTCTTCTGGGACCGCCGCGACGCGGCGCCGGTTCCCCGCACTGCAGCTTGACCGTACCGGTGGTTCGCTCAAGGCTAGGCGGACGGCGCCACGCGCCGTCTCTCCGCCATGACCGCCCTTGCCTGGTGCACGCCACGCCCTGCACCCGTGCAAGACGACCATGACGGCCCGCCATCGTCAGCCGCCACTGCGCGGCCTCGTGCGGCGCCGTTCATGCCACGAGGCCGCGCCCTGCATGGGAGGGTCGCATCGTGACGTATTCCACGGAAAGCATCCGCAACATCGCGCTCGCCGGGCACGCCGGCGTGGGCAAGACCACGTTGTTCGAAGCGCTGCTGCTGGCCGGCGGCGTGATCCAGGCGCCGGGTACGGTCGAGCGCGGCACGACGGTGTCGGACAGCGACGCGCAGGAAAAGGCGCGCGTGCATTCCATCGACAGCTGCATCGCGCACCTCGATCACGGCGACTGCCACCTCAACCTGATCGACACCGCCGGCTACGCCGACTTCCGCGGTGGCACCTTGGCCGCGCTGTCGGCGGTGGAAAGCGTGGCGATCGTGGTCAATGCGGTCAACGGCATCGAGCACGGCACCCGCCGCATGATGATGCACGCAAAGGCACGTGGCCTGGCGCGCGTGCTGGTGATCAACAAGATCGACTACGACGGCGCCAAACTGGCCGCCTTGGTGGACGCGTTGCGCGAGGAATTCGGCAACGAATGCCTGCCGGTGAACCTGCCCGCCAACCGTGGCAACCGGGTGCTGGATTGCTTCTTTCACACCGAGGGCGCCACTGATTTTTCCTCGCTGGCGGAGGCGCATCAGCGCATCCTGGACCAGGTGGTCGAGGTCGACGAAACCGTGATGGACCGCTACCTGGATGCCGGCGAGGGCGCGCTGACGCCGCAGCAGCTGCACGACGCATTCGAGCAGTGCCTGCGCGAAGGCCACCTGGTGCCGATCTGCTTCGTCAGCGCGCGCACCGGCGCGGGCGTGTCCGAACTGCTGGACGTCTCCGCGCGCCTGCTGCCGAATCCGGCCGAGGGCAACCCGCCGCCGTTTGCACGCGGCGACGGCACGCCGCTCACGATCAGCGCCGATCCCGCGGCCCACGTGATCGCCGACGTGTTCAAGATCGTCAACGATCCGTTCGTGGGCAAGCTCGGCGTGTTCCGCGTGTGGCAGGGCACGATCCGCCGCGACAGCCAGCTGCTGGTCGACGACGGCCGCAAGCCGTTCAAGGTCGGTCACCTGTTCCGCCTGCAGGGCAGGAGCCACGTGGAGATCGAGGCGGCGATTCCCGGCGACATCGCCGCCGTGGCGAAGGTGGAGGAAATCCATTTCGACGCGGTGCTGCACGATTCGCACGACGAGGACCTGATCACGCTGGCGCCGCTGGCGTTTCCCTCGCCGATGTTCGGCCTGGCGCTGGAGCCGCGGCACAAGGGCCAGGAGCAGAAACTCTCCAGCGCACTGGCGCGGCTGGCCGAGGAAGACCCGTGCTTTCGCGTCGAGCATCACAAGGAGCTCAACGAGACGGTGGTGCGCGGCTTGTCCGACCTGCACCTGAAGGTGATGCTGGAACGCATGCGCGAGCGCTACGGCGTCGAGGTGGACTCGCACCCGCCGCGGATCGCCTACCGCGAAACCATCGCCGGCCAGGCCGAAGGTCATCACAAGCACAAGAAGCAGACCGGCGGCGCCGGCCAGTTCGGCGAGGTGTTCCTGCGCATCGAGCCGCTCGAGCGCGGCGCCGGTTTCGAGTTCGTCGACGCGGTGAAGGGCGGCGTGATCCCCGGGCAGTTCCTGCCGGCGATCGAGAAAGGCGTGCGCCAGGCGATGGAACATGGCGCCGTCGCCGGCTATCCGCTGCAGGATCTGCGGGTGACCGTGTACGACGGCAAGTACCACCCGGTCGACTCGAAGGAAGTCGCCTTCATCAGCGCGGGCAAGAAGGCGTTCCTCGACGCCGTCGGCAAGGCGAAGCCGATCGTGCTGGAGCCGATCGTCAACGTCGAGGTGGCGATTCCCGAGAACAGCGTGGGCGACGTCACCGGCGGCCTCGCCGGCAAACGCGCGCGCATCCTGGGTACCGACACCCAGCGCGGCGGCGAGCTGGTGATCAAGGCACAGGCACCGCTGGCCGAACTGATCGACTACCCCACCGAACTGAAGTCGATGACCGGCGGCCGCGGCCGCTATAGCCTCGATCTCAGCCACTACGAAGCGGTGCCGCCGACCGTGCAGAAGCAGCTCAGCGAGGCGTGGAAGCCACACGTGGAAGAGGATTGAGGCGGTGTTCTTCGCACTGGCGCCGTGTGATGTTGCAGAAAACGCAGCGCCTTCTGAAGTCGTCATTCCGGCGAAGGCAGGAATCGCTCTTGTCCTTCGCAACAATAAACATGGACGGATGGCCAGGCGTAAAGCGAATCCGGCCTTAGCCGGAATGACGACAAGGGGGAATGACGGATGATGGTGATGAGCAGCGAAGTCGATCGGAGAACGTGAAGTTTGCTACAGCCGGCTGCTGCGTTTCACGGCGAGGTAGTGCTCGATCAGCGCGCCGGACAACTCGCTGCAGCTGACGTCGAGCGTGTTCACGCCTTCGCGGCGCAGCACCTCATGCGCGCGTTCGCGCTCGGCCAGGTAGTGCATCGCGGCGGCGCTGCGGATGCCGGTTTCGAGTTCATCGCCCGGTTCGACCGCGGCGCGGTCCAGCGCGAGTTCGCGCAGGCTGACCAGCATCACCAGGTGGCGTTTGGACAACATGGTCACGGCCATGCGCAGCTCCACGTCGTCCTCGTCGCGCACGTTGGTGATCAGCACCACCAGTGCGCGGCGCCGCTGGTGCGCCTGCAATGCGCTGGCGGCGGCGAGGTAGTCGGTGGCCAGCGGCATCGCCTGCAGGTCGTAGCCGGCGCCCAGCAGCATGTCCATGCCGCCGCTGCCCTGCTGCGGCGGCAACCAGCGTTGCTGCTGGCCGGTGCAGGCCAGCAGGCCGACCGCGTCACCCTGGCGCAGCGCGATGCTGGCCAAGGCCAGCGAGGCATTCAGCACGTGGTCGAAGTGCACCAGCTGATCGTCCTGCGCCAGCATGCGGCGACCGCAGTCGAGCATCAGCACTACCTGCTGGTTGCGCTCGTCGCGGTACTCGCGCGAGATCAGCCGGCTGCTGCGCGCGGTGGCCTTCCAGTCGATCTTGCGCAGGCTGTCGCCGACGCGGTAGTCGCGCAGTTCCTGGAACTCGGTGCCCTCGCCGCGGCGCCGCTGCAGCCGCGCGCCGACGCTGCGCGAGGCCAATTCCACGCTCAGCCCGGCCAGCTCGGCCAGCGCGGCGAAATTCGGATACACCCGCACCGTCGACGCCGCGCCGAGCACGCGGCGCGAAGACCAGCAGTGCCACGGCGAACGCAGTTGCACGTGGCAGCCGTCAAAGGTGAACTGGCCGCGCGCGTCGGGGGTGACCGCGTAGTCGAGCAGCACGTCGCTGCCCGACGGCAACGACACACGGCGCGGCATGCCGCGCACCGCCCAGCCGCCCGGATGCAGGTCGTGCAGGCGCAAGTTCTGCGCTTGCGCGGTGGCGCCGCGCAAGCGCAGGCCGACCCGCGCTTCCGGACCCAGCGGCATCACCGGCGTCACCTCGCGCTGCACGCTGGGCGATGGCATGCGCCGCAGACGCCAGCTGTCGACCAGCGCCAGCGCCGCGATCGCACCGCCGCACGCCAACCATGCCGTGACCGGCAGCCGGCCGAGACTGGCCAGCACGCCGAGCACGGTCCAGCCGAGCAGCAGCCACAGCAGCGCGGGCGCGGGTCGCATCATTGGCGCGGTGCCGGCACCTTGTGCAGCAGCGCCTTGAGTACGTCGTCGGGTCGCTGGCGTTCGAGCAGCGCCTCGGGCGCCAGCAGCAGGCGATGGCGCAAGGCCGGCAGCGCCACCGCGCGCACGTCGTCGGGGGTGACGAAATCGCGTCCGTCGATCGCCGCCTGCGCGCGCGCCAGCCGCGCCAGCGCCAACCCGCCGCGCGGGCCGGCGCCGCCGATCACGCCCGGCCATTCGCGCGTGGTGCGCACGATGCGCACGGCGTAGTCGGTCACCGCCGCGTCCATGCGGATCGCCGCGACGCCCTGCTGCAGGGCCACCAGCCCGGCCTGCTCCAACACCGGTTTCACCTGCGCCACGTCGAGGTCGGCGGCGACCTTGCCGTTGACCACGCTGGCGACCATGCGGCGCTCGTCCTCCAGCGTGGGATAGCCGATCGTCACCTTGATCAGGAAGCGGTCGAGCTGCGCCTCGGGCAGCGGATAGGTGCCTTCCTGCTCGATCGGGTTCTGCGTGGCCACCACCATGAACGGCGCCGGCAACGGGAAGCGGCGGCCCTCGATGGTCACCTGCCCTTCCTGCATCGATTCGAGCAGCGCGGCCTGGGTCTTCGCCGGCGCGCGGTTGATCTCGTCGGCCAGCAGCAGGTTGGCGAACACCGGGCCGCGACGGATCTGGAAGCGCTCGGTCTTCGGGTCGTAGATCGCGTGGCCGGTGACGTCGGCCGGCATCAGGTCGGGAGTGAACTGCACGCGACCGAAACTGCAGCCGACCGACGCGGCCAGCGCACGCACCAGCAGGGTCTTGCCCAGTCCGGGCACGCCTTCGATCAGCACATGGCCGGCCGCCAGCAAGGCCAGCAGCACCTGGTCGAACACCTCGGTCTGGCCGATGAAGGCGCGCGCTACCTGCGTGCGCAGGGCGCGTGCGTGCTCGCCGAGTTCGGCGATCGAAAGCGGTGCCGGCGGCGTGGCCGGAGCGGCGAGGGTCTCGGTGGTCATGGACGGCTCCTGAGTCGGGCCAGGGTGATGATGGAAGCGCGAAACGCCGGCGCGTTCGCGGGTGACTGGAAGGCCTGGGCGATCTGCGCGGCGTCCAGCTCGCTGCGCTCGGCCAGGCGCGCGTACAAGGCATCGCCGTTGAGCATCGCGCAGGCCGGGTCGCGTCGGCGCAGGCGCGCCAGTACCGTCTGGCAGGCCAGGTTGTGCAGGCTGCGGCCGCCGTCGCGGCGATACAGGAACTCGCCGGCGGCCTGCACGTGTTCGAGCAGCGCGCGTCGATGCAGCGCCGGCGCCGGCATCAGCGGACCCAGCCGCGCGCTGCGCATCGCCATCCACGCGGCCAGCAGCACGGCCAGCGCCAGCAACGCGGGCCAGCCCTTGATCGACAGCCACGTCAGGAAGGCGGGGCCGTCCAGTGCGTAGACCAGATAGATCATCCCGTGCCCGCGGTTCGGCGCCAGCAGGCGCCAGGCGAACTGCTGGGCCGCAGCCTGTTTCAGCTGGTTGCGCGAGAGCGTGTTGAAGCTGGTCAATACGCTGACCGTGCCCTTGCCCAGCCGGGTGCGCGCGAACAGATAGCCGTCCCGCGCGTCACCGATCGCCACATCCACTGCCGCGCCGGCCGGCTTGAGCCGGAAACGCTGGCCGCAGAGTGAAACACCATCCTTGTCGTCCGCGACCGCTGCTACGCGGAGCGCGCTGCAGGCATAGTCTGCCGGGCGCGGATCGAGCAGGCCCAGCGTCTCGAACAAAGGCGTGCGTGCGGCCGCGGCGGTGGCTCCCGGCGACAGCAACAGATGGCCACCGCCATGCACCCACGCGGCGATCCGCGCAGCATCGTCCACATCGACCCGGTCCGCCTCGTCGCCAAGCAGCAGGGTGTCGCCGGGCTTCAGCGGCATCTGCTGCGGGTCCAGGGTGGTCAGCGAGCGCGTCGGCAGGTTCAGCCGGTTCAACGTCCGCTCCAGCGCGAAGAAGCGGTTGTAGCGCGCTTCGCCATGCGCGGCCACCGGCTCGGTGATGTCCTTGCGCTCGAACGTGGCGAAAAAGCCGCCGACCAGCAGCAACGCGCCCAGCACCAGCAGGCTCACCAGGAGCGTCTTGCGATTCATGTCGACGCCCCCGTCTGCGCCGGCCAGCCGCTCAGCAGTTGCTCGATCGCGGCGTCGTCCGGATAGCGTCCCGCATACGCGGCGAACTGCCAGGTGCGCACGATCGCGACGACGCGTTGCGCACGCGCGGAGTCTTCGATCGCCGCGGCCTGGCGCAACCAGTCCGCCTCGGTCGCCTCCGCCGACAGCGGCAGTTGCAACAGCTGCGCGGTGTGCTCCACGCAGCCGCGATACAGCAGCGCCAGCGCCTCGCGCCGGCGTCGCGCCTGCCACAGTGCGCGGGTCGCACCGGCCAGGTCGGCCGGCAGCGGCGCCGGTGCCTCGGCGCTCACCTGCAGGCCGTGCGACAACGCCAGTGCCGGCGCGTCCGCTGCCGGCGCCAGCAGTCCGCGCCAGCGCCAGGCGAACCACGCCAGCGCTGCGCCGGCAGCGATCAGCAGCAGCCACAGCAGCCCCTTGAACACCGCCGCCAGCACGCGAGCCAGGAGCGGGAACGGCATCTCCTGCACGCGCGTGTCGGGCTTCGGCGTGTACTTGAACATCCAGCGCCGAACCTTGCGCTCGCCGCCGAAACGCGGGTCGCGATAGACCTCCGTGGCGGCTTCGGCGAAGCGCCGGTCCTCGCTGTCTGGCGCCTGCCCGAACACCTTGTCCAGGCTGGACACGACCGGTTTCGGTGTTTCCGCAGCCGCCGCATGGACGGACAGCGGCAACGCGCCGGCGCACAGCAGCAGCACGCCGAGCACCTTGCCCAGCCCCTGCAGCCGCGCACGCAGGCGGCGGAACGCCAGGTCGATGTCCCACGCTTCAAGTTGCGTGCGCCGGTTCAGATACAGTGCGAAGCCGCAGGCCACGTACAGCGGCTCGATGGCGCTCATCGCCAGATAGGCCACGGTCGCACCCAGCAGGATCCAGCGGGTCGATGCGTCGTGTACGTCGCGGCCGAAGAAATCGGACAGCGATTCCGGCCGCCATTCGTGCGGTATCAGCAGCAAGGCCAGCAACCAGACACTGAGGAACAACACCAGCTCGAACTGCAGGCAACCGTAGGTGAGCAGGCTGGTGTCCGCCACGATGCGCCGGCGCAGCACCTTCCAGCGTGCCGAGCGCTGTTTGCGCGGTGCACCTTCGAGCAGGTCCAGCGGCAGGCGCAGCGCGCGGTTGCTGTCGATGCGCAGCCAGCTCAGCCCGGCCAGCGTGCTGCGCCAGCTCCACTGGCGCTGGCCGCGCAGGGTTTCGCGCCAGGTCGGTGCGCGATCGAAGACCGCGCGCGACAGCACGTACAGCGGCAACCGATCGAACAGCGGCTTCAGCCACCACACCAGCACCAGGCCCAGCCACGGCAGCCCCAGCAGCACGCCCAGCGCATTGCACAGCACGAACACCGGCACGGTGAACGCGAACCAGGCGGACCACACCGCCGCCGCATTCGCGCGCAGCATCGCGGCGCCCAGGTCCAGCGCCTCGCGCGGCGCGCGCGGCCGCAACACCACGCTGATCCGTTCAAGCTCCATGCGTGCCCGCCCGGCCGCCACGCCACAACCAGCCCAGCACCAGCACCCACAGCAACGCGCCGCTACCGAACTTCAGCGCATCCGGCAAGGCGGCGATCGACGACCAGTACGCCTCGATGAAAGCCGCCACCAGCAGCATCGCGAACGCGCCCAGCGCCAGTTGCGCGCCGACCCAGCCGGCCGCGACCAGCGCCGGCCCGCGGCGTTGCCGGCCCGGCGCCAGCAGGGTCAGGCCGAGCTGCAGGCCGGCGCCGCCGGCGATCACCAGCGCGCTCAGTTCGAACGCCGAATGGCCCACCACGAAGCGCCAGAACGGCCCGCCGTAGCCGATCGCGGTGAGATGCCCGGCGACGCCGCCGATCAGCACGCCGTTGGCGCCGAGTACGTAGATCGCGCCGACGCCGAAGAACAGGCCCGAGGCAAACGTGCGGAACGCGATGCTCACGTTGTTCATCACGTAGTAGCCGAACATCTGCAGGTCGGTGCCGCTGCTGCGTCCGATGTACGCGTTCGCCGGGTCGTACATCTTCTCGAACTGTGCCAACTGGGTGCTGCTGAAGAGCGTGTGCGCCAGCTCCGGGCGCAACTGCAGCAGCATCAGGATGAACAGCGCCGGCAGGTAGAACAGCGCCGCCGCCACGGCCATGCAGCGCCACTGCGCACGCACCAGCCGCGGAAATCCGGCCACCAGGAAACCGGCCACGCGATGCCAGCGCGGCGCCGGTGGCCGATACAGCACGCGATGCCCCTGCTGCACGATGCGCTGCAGCCGTTCGGTGACTTCACGGCTGTAGCCGCGCCCGCGCGCCAGTGCCAGGTGGTGGCACAGGCGGCGGTACGACGGCGCGAAATCCAGCGTCTGTTCCTGCCGCAGGGTGCGTTTCGGCTGGCGGTCCAGCGCGCTCAGCCACGACTGCAGGCTGTCCCACTCGCGGCTGTGCAGGGCGACGAAGCGCTCCTGCTTCATGCCCGCCCCAGCAGCCAGTTGGCATGTGCGACCAGCCGCCGTATCGCGGCGGTGTCGCGCTGCCCGGTCAACGGCGTGAGCAGGTTGGCCAGTTCCTCCTGCCGCTGCACGGTGAGCTGGCCGGCGCGCTCGGCAAACTCCACCAGCGCCGCCTGCTCGTCAGCCGCCAGTACCAGCGGCAGCGGCACCGCAGCCAGCGTCGGCACCTGCTGGCCGGCCGGCAGGTCCTGCGCGTGGATCACCATGGTGCCCGCCACGATGTCGCCGAGCCGGCGCGCATGCGGATCGATCAGCGTGCTGGCCAGGCCCACGCCGTACACGCCCGGCAAGGCATCCACCACGCGCAGCAGGTTGCGCACCACCGACGGCAGCCAGGTCACCGGCGTGCCGTCCGCGTTGACCACGCGCAGGCCCAGCGCGCGCTTGCCCAGGGTCTGCCCGTCCAGCCACACCTCGCACACCACCGAGTACGCCCACAGCAGCGCGAACATCAGCAGCATGGCCAGCCCGCTGCCGCCCTTGCCGAACAGCGACAGCGGAATCATCGCGATGAAGAACACCACCAGGCGCAGGAACAGGTCGACCGTCCACGCCTGCGCGCGCGGCAGTGCGCCGGCCGCACGCAGGCGCAGCGAGACGCCTTCGGGCGTCTCGATCTCGCGCACGGTGTCGATCATCAGATGTCGACGACGATGGTGTCGGCGATCAGGTCGTGCAGGCAGCGGCGGTCCTTGCCGAAGATCAGCAGCGGGTCGACCAGCGAAACCAGCCAGCCCACGTACGGAATCGCGCCAAGCAGGCCCACCGGCAGCACCCGGATGAAGATGTAGCGCAACAGTCCGATGCGGCTGCCGTCGGTGCGCACGATGGCAATGTCCAGCGCCCGCTTGCCGATGGTCTGCCCGTGCCGGTGCAGCAGCACGCAGTTGATCACGAAGATCGCCACCAGCAGCGCGAAGCCCAGCAGCATCACGCCAATCATCGGCGCGGCTGGCTTGAGCCCCTTGTTGACGTCGCCCACCATGGTGGCGCCCCAGAAAACCGGGAGAGCCCAGATCAGGTTGGCCAGGCCATCCAGCAGCGCCGCGCCGAGGCGCTTGCCGCGGCCGGCCTTGCGGTTTTCCAGATCGTACGCATCCCACGCGGCCACATCGTCGACCACGGCCGCAGGCGCGGCATATGGATTGGTTTCCATCGCTTCCTTCCCCTTGTTGCTGTCCTGGTTGCCCTCCCCCATGTCGGGCAACGTTGGCGAGTATAGAAGCGAATTTTGACCGCTGGCTACCGCTTCGGCTTGAGCAGGGTGCCGCTGCATTTCGGCGACCCGCACAGGCACTTCCACAGCTTCTTCAGGCGCGCCGTGTGCGGCACGTCGAGCACGATGCCGTAGTCGTAGGTGAGCTCCTCGCCCGGCTTGATGTTGCGGATCGCCTCGATCACCACGCGGTCCCGGCGCGGGTCACCGCTGGCGCTTTCCTCGACCAGCGCGCGGCAGTTCGGCGCGCAGCTGTGGTTGATCCAGCGCGCGCTGTTGCCGCCCTGGTTGGCGTCGATGATGTAGTCGTCGTTCAGCGTGAACAGGAAGGTGTGCCCGGTCTCGCCGCCGTCGCCGTACAGATCATCGGCCTGCGCATGGGTCAGCAGCTTGCCCTTGTATTCGATGATTTCCTCGCCCTTGGCGATCAGGGCGGTGGCGAACACGCCGTTGCCGTGGATCGGCGAGCGGCGTGCAACAAAGCGTCGTGACATGCGGTGAAACCCTGCAGGTGAAAGTGGAAGCGGCGATGATGCCCGTTTGCGGGTGACCGCGAAACCTTCGCCGGGCGCGCCGCGCGATCACGTCGGTACGGTCGAACTCCATGATGGTTTCGCCCGCGCTGTCGGCAGCCCTTCGCCACGACTGGCGCCAACCCCCTCGATCGCGGTTAGAATCAGTATTCAAACGATCGTTTGGAGAGCCGCGATGCGTCTGCTGCGCTGGATCATCCCCGTCCTGCTGCTGGGCCTAGCCGCCTGTGGCCCGGCGAAGAAGAGCGTGTACCCGCCGACCCTGAGCATCCAGCAACTGGTGGTGCTGCCGAGCGGGCAGTGGCAGCTGACCGTGCGCATCCAGAACAACAGCTACGGCGGGATGGACTTCAAGTCGCTGGACGGCCAGCTGCAGCTCGCCGAGTTGGTGCCGGTGCGGCTGCACGCCAGCTTCGACCTCGACATTCCCGAGCTTGCCGGTGACGTGATCCAGCTCAACGTGCTGCCCACCGCAGCGATGACCCAGGCCCTGCAGGCGATCGCCGCCAAGGGCAGCGCCGGCGCACTGGCCTATCGCGTCAGCGGCAGCGCCAGCGCCAAGCCCGAGCAGGAAGCCAAGCCGCGCTCGTTCGATTTCAACGGCAACGACTGGATCTCGCCGGTGCCGGGCATCCCCAACACGTATCGCTAGACATCCCCGCTTTCCACCGAAGGAATCACCATGACCGCTTACAAGGCTCCCCTCGACGACCTGCGCTTCGCCCTGTTCGACGTGCTGAACGCCGAACCGACCCTCACCGCGCTGCAGGGTGGCGAAGCGCACAGCCGCGACCTGCTCGACGCGGTGCTGGAGGAAGCCGGCCGCCTCAGCGAGCAGTTGCTGGCGCCGACCAACGCGCCCGCCGACGCGGAAGGCTGCCACTACGACAAGGCCAGCCAGACGGTGACCACGCCGAAGGGTTTCAAGGAAGCGTTCAAGGCCTTCGCCGAAGGCGGCTGGACCGGCCTGACCAACCCCGAAACCTACGGCGGCCAGGCGCTGCCCGGCGTGCTCGGCACCGCCACCACCGAGATATTCCAGTCCGGCAACCTGGCCTGGAGCCTGTACCCGCTGCTGTCCGAAGGCGCCACCCACGCGCTGGAAATCCACGGCGAGGCATGGCAGCGCGAGCGCTTCATGAAGCCGATCATCGCAGGCCGCTGGACCGGCACCATGTGCCTGACCGAGCCGCAGGCCGGCTCTGACCTCGGCCTGCTGAAGACTCGCGCCGAGCCCGGCGAAGGCAACAGCTACAAGATCACCGGAACAAAGATCTTCATCAGCGCCGGCGAGCACGACCTCACCGAGAACATCGTGCATCTGGTGCTGGCGCGCCTGCCCGACGCGCCGGAAGGCAGCCGCGGCATCTCGATGTTCATCGTGCCGAAATTCAGGGTCAACGAAGACGGTTCGCTGGGCGAACGCAACACGGTCGCCGCCGGCGCGATCGAGCACAAGATGGGCATCCATGCCTGCTCCACCTGCGTGATGAACTTCGACGGCGCCGAGGGCTACCTGATCGGCAAGCCGCACAAGGGCCTGATGGCCATGTTCACCATGATGAATGCGGCGCGCCTGTCGGTTGGCGTGCAGGGCCTGGCGCTGGCCGAGCGCGCGCTGCAGAACAGCCTCAACTACGCGCGCGAGCGGCTGCAGTCGCGCGCGCTGTCCGGCCCGAAATTCCCGAACAAGCCGGCCGACAACCTGCTGGTGCAGCCGGACGTGCGCCGCATGCTGCTGACCCAGCGCGCGTTCGTCGAGGGTTCGCGCGCGCTGGTGCTGTACACCGCGCTGCAGACCGACATCGAGCATCGCGCGACGGACGCAGCCGCCCGGCAGAAGGCCGGCGAGCTGGTCGCGTTCCTGATCCCGATCGCCAAGGGCATGACCACCGAACTGGCGCAGGAGTGCACCAAGGAAGCGCTGCAGATCTACGGCGGCCACGGCTACATCGCCGAGAACGGCATGGAGCAGTTCGTGCGCGATGCCCGCATCATCACCTTGTACGAAGGCACCACCGGGATCCAGGCCGCCGACCTGCTGGGCCGCAAGATTCTCCAGCTGCAGGGTGTGGGTGCGAAACATTTCCTGCAGGAGATCAGCGCGTTCTGCCAGCAGCACAGTGCAGATGCCGCCTTGCGCCACCTGATCGGGCCGCTGGCCATCGCCACGAAGGAATGGAGCGATCTCACCGTGAGCCTGGCCCAGCGCGCGCAGGCCAACCCGGAGGAACTCGGCGCCGCCGCCACCGACTACCTCTACTACTCCGGCTACGTCACCCTCGCCTATCTGTGGGCGCGCAGCGTGGCCGCGGCCGAAGCCGGCAATCAATCGGCTGCGTTCAAGCAGGCCAAGCGCGACACCGCGGCGTTCTACTTCGCCCGCATCCTGCCGCGCACCCTGATGCACAAGGCGGCGATTGAAGCCGGCGTGGACACCCTGCCGGCGATCATCTAAGCCATCGCCGAACCATCCGGCAAACCATAGCCCGGGCCAGCCCCGGGCTTTTCATGGGTCGACGGGCAGCCGAATGTGTCCAATCGGGTCAGCTTTTGCTCTGCAACGACAGGCGCCTCACGGGCTGCCATGGGCGCTGCTCTGCGTGTGCAGGTATTGCCTGATCCACTCCTCGTGGGTTTCGGCAACCTGCAGCAGCTCCCGCGCCAGGGCGGCCTGGGCAGCGGCAACGCCCAGCGGAACCGGTGCCGCCGGCACGGCCCTGGCCACGCGCAGCGCCGGCGCCGGCGCCGCGGCCGGTTCGCTCTCGATCAGGTAGCTGATGTCGTAGGCAAGGTCACTCATGCCCTGAACCAAGCAACAGGCTTGCCAACATGGGCCGGCACCCACCGGAACCGCCGTTGCGGTTACCCTGCACTGCGTTGTCCACCCGGGGAGCCACCATGACGTCGAGTCGATTCGTTGCCGGCCTGAGGCCTGCGCTGTTCGCCCTGCTGCTCGCGACGGGCGGCCTGCTGCAAGCCACCGGTGCACCGCAGGCGAAGTACCCGAATTACCCCAGCGAGACGCCGGCGAAGTTCGTGCCGGTCACCGACAGCTTCGACTACGTGTCACGCGACGTGATGATCCCGATGCGCGACGGCGTGAAGCTGCACACCATCATCCTGATCCCCAAAAGCATCCAGCACGCCGGCGCCCGCCACGCCGGCATCCTGCTCACCCGCACGCCGTACGACGCCAAGGCGCTGACCACGCACACCATGAGCGGTCGCCTCGGCCCGATGCTTCAGGGCTACGACAACGCCGCCGACATCATCGTCGAGGACGGCTACATCCGCGTGGTGCAGGACGTGCGCGGCAAGTACGGCTCCGAAGGCGACTACGTGATGAACCGGCCGCTGCACGGCCCGTTGAATCCCACCCCGGTGGACGACGCCACTGACACCTGGGACACCATCGACTGGCTGGTGAAGAACACCCCCGAGTCGAACGGCAAGGTCGGCATCCTGGGCATTTCTTACGACGGCTTCGAACCGCTGATGGCGCTGTTCAACCCGCATCCGGCGCTGAAGGTTTCCGTGCCGATGAACCCGATGGTGGACGGCTGGATGGGCGACGACTGGTTCCACCACGGTGCGTTCCGCCAGCAGAACCTGGCCTACATGTACGAGCAGACCGCCAGCCGCGACAACAGCATCAAGTGGTGGACCAGCTACCACGACGAGTACGACTTATTTCTGCACCACGGCTCCGCCGGCGCGCTTGCCGACGCCTACGGCATGCGCCAGCTCGGCTTCTGGAACAAGCTGCTGGCGCACCCGGCCTACGACAGTTTCTGGAGCGACCAGGCCGTCGACAAGCTGCTCGCCGCGCAGCCGCTGAAGGTGCCGGTGATGCTGGTGCACAGCCTGTGGGACCAGGAAGACATCTACGGCGCGCTGGCCGTGTATCGCGCGATCAAGCCGAAGGACGGCAGCGGCAGCATGGTCAAGCTGGTGATGGGCCCGTGGCACCACGGCCAGGAGATCGACGAAGGCAGCTCGCTCGGCGCGATCCGCTTCGGCAGCGACACTGCGAAGTATTTCCGCGAAAAAATCCTGCGCCCGTATCTCGCCCAGTACCTGAAGGACGGCGCACCGAAGGCCGACCTCGCGCCGGTCACCGCGTACCAGACCGGCAGCAACCAGTGGCAGCGGCTGCCGCGCTGGCCACTCGCCTGCGAGAACGGCTGCGCCACGAAAAGCCGGGCGCTGTATCTGCAGGCCAATCACCGACTCGGCTTCGACGCGCCGGCCGGTGACGCCGCCTACGACGAATACGTGTCCGATCCCGCGCGACCGGTGCCGTTCCGTGCGCGCCCGATCCAGCCGATCGGCTATGGCGACGGCCAGAGCTGGTCGCAATGGCTGGTCGACGACCAGCGCGAAGCCTCCGGCCGCACCGACGTGATCACCTACGTGAGCGACGTGCTCACCGCGCCGCTCACCATCAGCGGCGCGCCCGAAGTGAACCTGGTCGCCTCCACCAGCGGCACCGACAGCGACTGGGTGGTCAAGCTGATCGACGTCTACCCCGACCAGGTCGCCGAACAACCCGAGATGGGCGGCTACCAGCTCGCCGTGGCGATGGACATCTTCCGCGGCCGCTACCGCGAAGGCTTCATCGAAGCCAAGCCGATCGCCGCCAACCGGCCGCTGCCCTACCGCTTCGCCCTGCCCGCGGCCAACCACGTGTTCCTGCCCGGCCACCGCATCATGGTGCAGGTGCAATCCAGCTGGTTCCCGCTGTACGACCGCAACCCGCAGACCTTCGTGCCGAACATCTTCCTGGCCAAGCCAGCGGATTACATGAAGGCCACGCAGCGCGTGTACCACGCACCGACGCAGGCGAGCTTTGTTGCGTTGCCGGTGGTGGGGGACTGAGAGCGCGGCATTGACGGGAAGCCTCATGCGGAGAAGTTCTGATTCATGGTGGGATCCCCTGAAGGTAACCGCCTCCAATGACGGGCGCCGCCGCACAATGCAGCGACGCGACTTGATACCGCGCGCCGCTGATCATGCACCGTCAGGGAACTACGCAGCGCGGTGCGTCTGCGCCGAAGCGATCGCGCGCAGCGCAGCCGCACCGCGACATCGCCTCGGCGCGACCATCTCAACTGCGCGCGCACTCCTGGGTGCGGTTGCGCTGACGCAGCGCCCCCGTCCGCGCGCGTCAACGCAAGGACGTCTGGTTATTCGCCCTGCTCAGGACCGGGCGGCTTTGGTTTCGGCACCACCACGATCTCCACGCAGATCTTCGGTGGCGGTTTCGGCACCACGATGGTGTTGACGCTGATTTTCTCGACGTTGTCGTAGTCGCGGAGTTGGATCTCGTAGGTGCCGGGTTCGAGGGTGGAGTTGTTAGTCATGTCGTCCTCCAGGTGGGTGCCCCGTGCTCGTGCGCGGGGCGGGGGGTTCCGTGCCAGTCCCCTTGCCCGTCGCCCCCAGTGGAGACAACAGGCCCAGACGACGGAAGGTGAGATTGCTCGCGATCACCGTTTCGGGGATGCCGCCGGCACGGGCTGTTGCCAGCCGTTGGCGCGCCGGTTCGATATCGCCCAGCAGCGCCAGCGTTTCCGCGTTCACCAAGGCCACTGCACCAGGCTGGCCGGGGAGCGATTCGGCGCGCTTGACCAGCATCCGGGCACTGGCCACGTCGCCCAGCACGGCCCGGTAAAGGCCCAGCGAGGCGACCGCGAGGGCATCGTTCGGCAGGACCTTCAGGTAAGCCTCGGCGCGTACCGCGGCTTGCTCATACGCTTTGTGTACATCCGCTGCGCTGGCCTGCGGATCCGCCCGCAATGCGGCGCCCAGATTGTCCCAGGTGGTGTAATCCTGCGGATCCAGCGCGATCGCCTGGCGCTCCAGATCGACCGCCGCGGCGTAGTCGCCTGCCTGATACTTGAGCAAGCCAAGATTGACCAAGGTGACGGCTGCCGGCTCGATCGCGATCGCATGCAACAGCGCTTGCTCGGCCTCGGCATTGTTGCCCGCTGCTATGTAAATCCCGCCCAGCGTGTTCCACAGATTGGCGTCGCCCGGCCGCAGCCTCACCGCTTCGCGCAAAGAGGCCACTGCCTGCGACAGGTTGCCATCGAGATACTGCTGATAGCCGACCTGGGCCAGCACACCGGGATCGCCGGGGCTCAGTTGCAGCGCCTGCTGGAATTCCTGCACAGACAGATCGTGCTGGCCACGGGCCGCGTAGACCTGGGCGGCAACGATATGCGCTTTAACCCGCATGGCCGGTGACCGCAAACTTTTGCGGTAGTACTGCAACGCGCGCTCGGAATCACCGGCCACGCGGTACAGGTCGCCCATCGCCAGATCCACCTCGGCCAGCGTCGGATCCATCTGCGCGGCGCGCTGGCAGGCGAGCTTGGCGTTGTCGAAAGCCTCGGCGCTGTGCTTGCTTTCCAGGCGCCAGATTTCGGCCCGGCAGATTCCCGCTTGCGCCTTGGCGAACCCGCTGTCCTGCTTCAGCGCCTGGCCGAAGCGCTCGATCGCCTTGTCGGCAGCGTCGGCTGTCTGGGCCTTGTGCAGCAGATTCAGGCCCTGCAGGTAGATGTCGAACGCGGCCTCGTTGTGCGTGGGCGTCAGCCGCTTCGTCAAGGCATCGCTCTCGCCGGGAATCGCCCCCAGCAGCGCATGCACCACCTCGCCGGCAATCTCGCTCTGGGTGGCGAATACGCCGGAGAGCTCGCGATCGTAGGTATGGCTCCACAGCGTGAACCCGCTGGCGGTGTCGGACAGGCGAGCGGTGATGCGGATGCGCGGACCTTCGCGGCGAACGCTGGCATCCAGGATCGTGGCCACCCCGAGCCTGGCTCCCAGGGCCTTGGCGTCGGCGGCACCCTCCCTTGCACCCGGCGAGGTCGGTGCGGCGACCTTCAAACCCTTCACACCAGCCAGCGCATCGCGCATCTCTTCGGCCAATCCTTCGGCGAAGTAATCGTCGTTGCGATCGTTGCTGAGGCTGGTGAAAGGCATCACGGCGATCGACGCGGCGAGTCGCGGTGCCGGTGCCATGACCCGCTGGATCACAGCCCAGGTCACCAGCGCGCAAGCCAGCAGCACCATCAGTGCCAGCCAGGGGCGTTGCTTCCAGCGCCGATCGATGACCAGCCCATGCGTCGGTGTCAACTCGGGGGCGCTCCACGCCGATTCCAGATCGGCCCGCTCCTGTCGGGGCGATCCCACTTGCTCATGTCGGCTCGTCGGCAACGCCGGCGGCGCGACCTGCAACCCGGTTGCCGGAAGGTCATCGGCGCCGGTCTGGTCCGGCGCAGGCGCTGACGGAGTCCCGGTATCCGCATCGTCCTGCAGCTGTCCGATGAAGCTGTAGCCCAGGGCGTGCCGGGTCTGGATGTAGCGTGGCTGCTGGGGATCATCGCCCAGCGCGTGGCGCAACTGCGCGATCACCCGGGTCAGCACGCCCGGCGTGACATGACGATGGCCCCAGACCAGGTCGAGCAGGTCGTCGCGACCGATCAGTTCGCCGGGGTGCTGCAGCAGCGCGAGCAGCACGGCGAAGGCCTTGGGCTCCACCGGCTGGGGCACGCCCGCACGCAGCAGGCTGTGCGCGGCCGGGTCGACCACGATGTCGTCAAAGCGATAAGGCGTAGCTCCCCCGCCGCGCGCGCCCGATTCCATCCGGTTCATCGGGAAGACCTCAGGCGATCACATAAACCTCAGTGTTCGCTCATACAAGCCCTGCATGTCCATCATGACTCAAACCGCCGTGCGGTGGAATCTGATCCTGCGCCGCATTCCGTGGCGCCACCACCCGAGGATCTGCCATGAATGCCCAGATTGCCACCTTGCAACCCCTGTCAGCCGCCCTGCAGTCGCCCGCATGGACGAACCTGAACCGCCCTGCCCGGCGTCACTTCGTCGGAGGCTTCCTGCCCGAAGCCGAGGCGCTGGCCCATTTCAACCAACTGCTGGAACGTCTGCATCACTTCCCGCTCGACTGCGACCAGCTGGCCACGGCGTCGCGCGAGCTGGCAAGTCGATCGGCCGACAACCGGCGTCCGGCGAGCATCGACCAACGCCTGCAACTGGCCAGCGCGGTCGACCGGATGATCACCGACGCGACCTGGCAACCGGCCAGCGAAGCCGTCGAGCCGGCCCGTGTGGTGATGGACTACGTGCACGGTGATCACGCCCTGATTCCGGACAGCGTGCCGCTGGTCGGGCAACTCGACGACGCCATCCTGATCGATGCCGCCTGGCCGCACCTGGCCGGCGAGGTCGACTGCTACCTCGACTATTGCCGCGTGCGCGCGATCGAAGCCGAGCTGCGCGGCTGCGCAGTCGGCGAGTTTGCGTTCACGCGTGAGGACTGGCAGCAGGCCCGCCGCGCCGAAGCCGGCCTGATCGCCCATTGCCGCCGGGTGGGCGAAGAAAGCTACCTGCCTTCGTCGGCGCCGGCATACTTCCATGTGCACTGATGTGGCTTCCCTGTCGCGGGGAAGTCAGGCGGGGTTCGCTTCCGAGCCGGACGACCGGATCAAGAGCAACCCCTCGCCCGAAGGACTCCCTTCGGTCGCCCAACCCTCCCTTGCCTTGCAAGGGAGGGAGCGCGGCGAGCAACGATCGCGACGCTGTTCCTGCGCAACCGCGCCGTCTGGTTCATCGCACGCGTTTCACGACCGCTACCTTCGTGACCTTTCGTGCTCCGCCTGCACCTGCACGCCGCCCCGTCACTCCGCCAGTTCGAAACGCGTCACGCGCCTGACCGGATCGGCCTCGACCAGGCTCACCCTGACGTCGGCGCCGAGAGGAAGACTCGCGTTGCCGAATACGCTGGCCTCGATCGCCGGATCGCGCACGATGACCGTGCCCTTGCCCGGATCGTCGTGCGCGACCTCGACGATCGCGCCGTTGAAGACTTCGCCCACGCGCGGCGCCAGCACGGCGGCTTCGGCCAGATTGAGCACGGCTCTTTCGTACTGGCCGGCGCGATGGCCGGAGGCCTGCATGGTGACCGGCAGGCCCGGCAACGCAGCCAGCGCCCACTCGGGTATCGGCTGCTTCGCGCACAACGCCACGCAGATCTCGCCGGTGTAGCGATCGACCAGCCGGCGCAGCGGCGCAGTGGCGTGGGTATATTGCGCGGCCAGCGCCGAGTGCATCGGCTGCGCGGGCAGCGCGCCGTCGAATGCCGCGTAGCCGGCTCCGCGCAGCACGCTGGTACAGGCGGTCAGCATCGCCACATGCACGTCGTTCGACGGATCCAGCGAACGGATGAAGCCGGGATAATCCAGCCCGGACGGCCAGGCGATGCCGAGCGCCCGCGCGGTGACGCGCAGGCGCTCGATCGCGCGCGGATCGGCCGGCGGCAAGGTCCGCAGCAGGCCGACCTTGGCCTGCACCATCAGGTGCGCCGCGGCCATCCCGGTCAGCAGCGAGATCTGCTCGTTCCAGTCCTCGATCGGCATGCGCGCACGAAATGCCAGCGTCCAGCGGCCATCGACCACGCTGACTTCCTGCTCCGGCAGCGGCAGGCTGACGCCGCCGCGGGCGAACTCGCGCTGCCGGCGCAGCTCGCCGATCTCGCGCAACACCGCCCACATCGGCTCGGCCGCGCCGGCGTCGATGCGTTGCTGCACGCTCGCGTAGTCGAGCCGGGCGCGGCTGCTGACCTTCGCGCGCCGCACGTCGACGGCGATGCCTTCGCCGGTCCGGTCCAGGTCGAGCGTCCACAACAGCGCCGGCCGCAGCTGGCCGGGCAACAACGAGGCAGCACCTTCGGACAACACCTTCGGGTGCAGCGGGATCTTCGCGTCCGCGCCGTACAGCGTCTCGCCACGCCGGTTCGCTTCCAGATCGACCGGGTCGCCGGCGCCGACGAAGGCGGCGACGTCGGCGATCGCGTAGTACACCCGGTAGCCGCCGTCGGTGCGCTCGACATGCATCGCCTGGTCCAGGTCCATCGAGCCGGACGGGTCGATGGTCACCAGGGCGATGTCGCTGCGATCCAGCGTCGGCAGCCGCGGGTTCGCGGCCGCCCGCGCCGCGGCGGCCTCGACTTCGGGCGGGAACGCCGACGGCAGCTTCAGGTCGTCGTGGATGTCGCGCATGCCCTGCGCGAGCACCGGATCCCCGGCAGGCTGGATGTGGAGGCGGCGGGTGGTCGACATGGGCGATTTCCTTGCGTGGATGCCGTTCGGCAAGACGAGGCCGATGTATCGCCTCCGGCATTTGTCGCGCTCCGCAAAATATACACGTGCCGGCAGGGACTACCGCGACCATCATGCAAGGTGTAGAAACGGCACCGTCACCCAGCCACCGACCCGATCCCCATGACCGACATGTCCCTGCTGATCCGCCTGGCCGAAGAAGACGACGACGATTTCATCCTCGAGCAGGTGCCGCGTTTCGTGGATTTCACGCTGCCGCCGTGGCGGCGCCGCCACGAATGCATCGAGGGCATCCGCAACGACCTGCTGCGCCATCTGGAGGACCAGCCGGCGAACAGCTACCTGTTCGTGGCCGAGGATGAAGACGGTGAACGGGCCGGCTTCATCCACCTGCAGCGCACCGCGGATTTCTTCACCGGGCGCAGCAATTGCCACATCTCCGACATCGCGGTGGCGCCGCAGCACGAGGACCGTGGCGTCGGCAAGGCGCTGCTGGCGCATGCCGAGACTTGGGCCCGCGAACACCAGTGCCAGTTGGTGACGCTGGCGGTGTTTCCCGGCAACGAGCGCGCCCGCGCCCTGTACGAAGCTTCCGGCTATGCGCCCGACCTGCTGCGGCTGGCCAAGCCGGTCCGCTGAGCGCGCCAACGAAAGAAGCCGCCCGAGGGCGGCTTCCTTGTGATCAGCGGAATGAAACGATCAGTTCGTGATCGTGCCGGCAGCCGCTTCGGCCTGCTCGCGCACATCCAGCCGACGGGCCAGGCGATCGATATTGGTCAGCGACAGCAGGTGCGCATAGATCCAGCCGAACATGCCTTCGCGCAGGAACTCCTGGCAAGTCTTCTCGTCCAGCGTACGCAGCTTCTCCTCGTTGACCACGAACAGGCCACTGAGGTTGATCGACTTGCCTTGCTGGCCGTCCTTGCCTTCCTTCTGCAACTGCACGTTGCGCGGCTCCAGCAGGTCGTGCTTGTTCAGCTGCTCCATGAACCACTTGGTGCGTGCGACGTTCTGCTGGAAATCGCCGAGGAAGCCCACGGCATTGGTCAGCAGCTCGCTGTCGGTACCGTCTTCCTTGAACAGGCGCTGGCCTTCGGCCGCGTTGAATCCTTCATAGCGTTCGTCGAGGAACACGGTGAAGTCGTCGCCTTCCTGTCCTGCCGGCTTCTCGGCCAGCACGAACGGGTAGCGGCGCACGAAGGCCGGGATGTACGTATCCGCCGCCCACTGGCCACTGGCGTCGATGTACAGGTTTTCGTTCTGGCGCAGGCCCAGCAGGGCCACCGGACCGGCGTCGGTGATGCTGGTGCCGGCAAACACGATCAGCAGATCGCGCGCGGCGACGCCGAACTCCACGCCGGTCAGCGGTACCGAATGCGCGTTCATGGCGAACTTCACGTTCGGCACGGCCTTCATGCGCAGGTCTTTGTGCTCGACACGGTTGAGCGGTACCGGATGCTCGTAGAAAAGAACTTCAGCCACGTTGTCCACCTCTGCCCACCGCCGTGCCGGGTCACCACCAAGCGCCCCTACCAAACCCGGCGTCGGGTCTGCGTTGACTGGCAATGATATCAGCGCTTATCCGCAACGGCGACAGCCCCGCCCTGGGCGCCGCTGCCTCATTTGCATGCGAATTGCAACGAAATTGTTCTATGCTGGCCCCAGACAAGCACCCTGCATTGCCTGAACGCTCTTTCGAAGCCCCTGGCTGAAGGACGATTTACATGCTGATGGAAGTGCCAAGTCGGGCCGACCTCAATGCGACCCGCGTGTTGTCACTGGACGCCGCCGGCCGCATCCTCGACTGGATCAGCTGGCAGGAGGCGGTTTGCCTGTACGTCCGTGACGCGGTTGCCTGGACCCTGGGCGACCCCTGCCTCACCGTGCACGGCGGCCACAACCGTCTGCTCGGCGCGCAGAGCATGTTGCAGTTGCACCCGATCATCGCCAGCACCGGCCACTGCCGCGAGCACGCGATCGACCCGGCGCCGGCGCTGACCAACACCGCGCTGTTCGCTCGCGACCGCCACATCTGCCTGTACTGCGGCGAGCACTTCACCCGCGCCGAACTGACCCGCGACCATGTGCTGCCGATCTCCAAGCGCGGCAAGGACGAATGGGAGAACGTGGTCAGCGCCTGCCTCGCGTGCAACCTGAAGAAGAGCAACCGCACCCCGCAGGAAGCCAACATGCCGCTGCTGGCGGTGCCGTACCGGCCAAGCTGGGTCGAGCACCTGATCCTGTCCAACCGCAACATCCTGGCCGACCAGATGGAATTCCTGGTCAGCCGGCTGCCGCGCGACCGGCGCTCGATGTCCATGTCCATGTCCATGCCCACGCCCGTGGCCGCCTGAACTCGGCCGGCCGGCTCAATCGGCCAGGTCCTCCCCGCCCTCGTCGTTGTGCATGTCCTTGATCTCCTCCTCGATCGCGGACAGGCTGCCGTAGGCCTGGTGCGCCAGCTTGCAGTAGTGCCTGCGGATGCGTTCCAGGTCATCCTCGTCCAGTTCCTCCAGGTTCAACAGCGCGTTGTGCGCCTGACTGGTGCGGATCAACTCGTCCAGCTTGATCTGCAGCGCCGCGGTATCGCGGTTCTGGCTGCTCTGGATCAGGAACACCATCAGGAAGGTGATGATCGTGGTGGAGGTGTTGATCACCAGCTGCCAGGTGTCGCCGTAGTCGAACAGCGGCCCGGTCGCCGCCCACAGCAGCACCAGCGTGGCGGCCAGGACGAATGCCATCGGCTTGCCGGCCTGGCGCGAGGTAACCTCGGCAAAACGGCGGAACAGCTTGCGCATGGACATGGACATGGTGGAATTCCCTGAGTCGAAGGACCCGGCCCAGCCTTGCCGCACGAACGTGTGTGCCGCGTGGAGAACCTGCTGCAGCGCCCCTGCCACCGCTTGTTCAGATGCCTGCCCTTGCTCCGCCTCGCCGCTGGACCAACAATACGCGGATGAACGACCTTTCCCATTACCCCCACCTGGCGTCGATCGAGACGCCGGCCGACCTGCGCCGCGTACCCGATGACGAACTGCCCGCCGTCGCCGATGAGCTGCGCCAGTACCTGATCGAGGCGGTGGCCAGTTCCGGCGGTCACTTCGGTGCGGGCCTGGGCGTGGTGGAACTCACCGTGGCGCTGCACCACGAATTCGACACGCCGCACGACCGTCTGGTCTGGGACGTCGGCCACCAGTGCTACCCGCACAAGATCCTCACCGGCCGCCGCGACCGCATCACCACGATCAAGAAGAAGGATGGTCTGGCGCCGTTCCCGCGCCGCGCGGAGAGCGAATACGACACCTTCGGCGTCGGCCATTCGTCCACCTCGATCTCGGCCGCGCTGGGCATGGCGATCGCCGCGCAGCACAAGGGCGACCACCGCAAGGTCGTGGCGGTGATCGGCGACGGCGCGATGACCGCCGGCATGGCGTTCGAGGCGCTCAACCACGGCGGCGACGCCGAACCGGACATGCTGGTGGTGTTCAACGACAACGGCATGTCGATCAGCGAAAACGTGGGTGCGATGACCAAGATGATGGCCCGCGCGATGGCCAGCCGCCGCCTCAACCAGTTGCGCGAGCGGGCCAAGCGGGCGATGCCGAAGCAGTCCTTCGCCGGCCGCTGGTTCAAGCGCTGGGAGGAACACGCCAAGGGCATGTTCGTGCCCTCGACACTGTTCGAGGAACTCGGCTTCCACTACACCGGCCCGATCGACGGCCACAACATCCCGAAACTGTTGCAGGCGCTGCGCACGGTGAAGAACCTGCCCGGTCCGCAGCTGCTGCACGTGATCACCACCAAGGGCAAGGGCTACGCCCCGGCCGAACAGGCGCAGATCGAGTACCACGCGGTGGGCCCGTTCGACCCGCAGGCCGGCCTGGTGAAGAAGGCCGCACCGGCCAGGCCCACTTACACCGACATCTTCGGCGAGTGGCTGTGCGACCAGGCTGCCGCCGACGAGCGCCTGCTCGCGATCACCCCGGCCATGCGCGAAGGCTCCGGCCTGGTGCACTTCTCGAAGGTCTACCCCGAGCGCTACTTCGACGTGGCGATCGCCGAGCAGCACGCGGTGACCCTGGCCGCCGGCATGGCTTGCGAAGGCGTGAAACCCGTGGTGGCGATCTACTCCACCTTCCTGCAACGCGCCTACGACCAGGCGATTCACGACGTGGCGCTGCAGAACCTCGACGTCACCTTCGCGATCGACCGCGCCGGCGTGGTCGGCCCGGATGGCGCCACCCATTCGGGCAGCTTCGACCTCACCTTCCTGCGCTGTCTGCCGAACATGGTCATCATGGCCCCGGCCGACGAGAACGAGTGCCGCATGATGCTGTCGACCGGCTTCCATCATCACGGCCCCGCCGCCATCCGTTACCCGCGCGGCACCGGCCCCGGCGCAGCGACCCACGAGGAACTCGACACGCTGCCGATCGGCAAGGCCGAACTGCGCCGGCGCGGCCACGGCCTGGCCCTGCTCAGCTTCGGCGCGATGCTGGCACCGGCCGCCACGATCGCCGCCGAGCTCGACACCACCCTGGTCAACATGCGCTTCGTGAAGCCGCTGGATGAGGCGCTGATCGTGGAGCTGGCGCAGACCCACGATGCCTTCGTCACCCTGGAGGACAACGCGGTCGCCGGCGGCGCCGGCTCCGCCGTGGCCGAATGCCTGGCCGCGCACGGCATCACCCTGCCGATCCTGCATCTCGGTCTGCCGGACGCCTACCTCGAACACGGCAGCCGCGAGGAAGTGCTGAGCATGGCCGGACTCGACCTGCCCGGCATCCGCCACGCGATCCGCGCACGCTTCCCGCAGCTGGCCGCTGCCAGCATCGCCAGCGCGGGCTGAAATCCGCCGCCCTGCAGGCGGGCGGATCGGCGCGCGGGGGCCTACCCGAGGCGCCCGCCGCTGACCCGGTCGCGCGACTCCAGATCCTGCGCGGTGAACACCTCCACATAGCCCGCCGCGTGCAGCAGCGCGCGCGCGGCGGCACCCTGGTTCCAGCCGTGTTCGAACAGCAGCCAGGCGTCGGGGTGCAGGTGGGCGCCGGCGTCTCGCACGATGCGGCGGATGTCGTCGAGGCCATCGGGGCCGGAGGCCAGGGCGCTGGCGGGTTCGTGGCGCAGGTCGCCTTGCGCCAGGTGCGGGTCGGCGGATTCGATGTACGGGGGGTTGGAGACGATCAGGTCGAAGTGCTGGCCGGCGAGTGGCGCCAGCCAGTCACCGTGCACGAACGCGACGTTGCCGATGGCGTGGCGTTGCGCGTTGCGCTGGGCGACGGCGAGTGCGGCGGCGCTGGCATCGGTGGCGACCACCCGCGCACGCGGCCGCTCGCGCGCGATCGCCAGTGCGATCGCGCCGCTGCCGGTGCCAAGGTCGGCCACGCTGCAGACGGCGACGAGCGGCAGGCGCTGCAGCGCGAGTTCAACCAGCAATTCGGTTTCCGGGCGCGGGATCAGCGTGGCTGGGCTCACTTCCAGATCCAGCGACCAGAAGCCGCGCCGGCCGGTGATATAGGCCACCGGCTCACCCGCGGCGCGGCGTTCGACCAGGGCGGCATAAGCCGTCTGGACGTCCCTATCCGGCACGTCGCCGGCGTGGGTGAACAGCCAGCTGCGTGGCTGCTGCAGCACGTGCAGCAGCAGCAGCTCGGCGTCGACGCGCTCGCCGAGCCGCTCGGCGGCGGCGGCCAGCATGCTGCGGACATCAGGCATGCGGCAGCTCCGTCGCCGATGGCGGCAGCTGCGGCGGCGCCACGCCCGGCTTCGGCGCGGGCTTGCGCCAGTAGCCGCCGCGCGTCCACGCGTCGAACGCCCAGCGCAGCCAGTCGATCAGCGACCATGCCAGCCACAGCGCCCACGCCAGCATGGCCAGTTTATAGACCCACAGCGAGACGCTGAACACGCCGCCGCCGGGCAGCGCATTGGCGCTCTGGTCGGCGAACCAGCGCAGGTTCCACGCATTGGACGCATTGCCGGCCACGTGCATGTCCGGCAGGCCGAGCAGGCCCTTCGGTACCGCGCCGATCAGTACCACCAGCGCCAGCAGGGTGAGCAGCGCGAGGCCCAGCTGGATCAGGTTGAACTTCGTGCTGCCCAGTTGTTCCGACAGCGCGGTGCGTGCGCGCAGGCCCAGCAGGATCAGCCAGACCACCACCAGCGCGTAGGCACTCCAGGCGAACGCGGAGAAGCCCAGTCCCAGCAGCAGCCAGTGCCGGAAGCGCAGCGGCGTCGGCGCGTAACGCGCCAGCAGCCACGCGGCGAACAGCAGCACGACCAGTTGCGACCAATACAGCACCGCCGGACCGGTGGTCGGCCCCCACGTCCACAGTACCCAGCGATCCTGCGGCAGCTGCAACGCGAGGTCGACGTTCGCCACCGGCGCGTGCAGCGCGAACATCGGCGTGCGCGTGCGTGCGGCGACACCATGCGGCTCGCGCAGGCGCAGCGTGTAGTCGTGTTCGCCGGGCAGCAACGGCAGGCTCAGTTTGCCGTCGCGCACGGCCAGGTTGATCGACTCGCCGTCGCGATTCGCATCCAGCAACTCGGCCCCGGCCGGCAGGCTGATCGCGTGCTCGCCGCCACGTGTGCTGCGCGCGCGCAGGCTCAGCGTGGTTTCGGTGGCACGTTCGCCGGCCCGGCTGGTTACCTGCACGCCATCGAACGCCAGGCTGTCGCCAGCGATCGCCACCGGCTTGCTGAAGGCCAGCTGCAGGCTTTCGCCGGGCAGCGGCTGATACAGCAGCCCGTCGTCGCTGGCGCTGGTCGGCACGCCCTTCGCGTCCACGTGCCACATCGGCGCGGCGTGGATGGCCCACACCTCGGCACGCTCGCCCAGCGCCGGCGCCGTGAGCGCCAGCTTCGTCGCATGGTCGAGCCGGCTGCTCCAGCGCACCGCGCCGCTGTTCGCGTTGAAGGTGATGCTGATGCGGCCATTCTTCACCAGCACGTCGTCGCCCAGCGGATGCTCGCCCGGCAGCAGCGGCAACGTGACGCTGAAACCGCCCTCCTGCGGCGCGATGCGCTCGACCGTGTTCTCGACGGTCCAGTCGACGCCCAGTTGCAGCCGGCGGGTCAGCCGAACGTACGGCGGAAAGTTCTGCACGGGCGGCAGGTCCTTGCCGTCGGTAGCCGTGCGCACGCGCTGCAAGGCAATGCTGTCGCCCAATGGACGGCCGTCGTCGACCCCGGCCAGCGACCAGCCCTGGCCGTTGAACGCGATGCGCTGCGGGCGCAACACGAAACGCAGGTTGGCGTTGTCAGTCGCGCCGATGCGATAGCGCAGGCTGATCCGGTGCACACCACGATCCAGCCGCAGCAGCAGCTGATCGCCGCGACGGGCGAGCGGTGCATTGCCATGGCCGTCCACACTGACATCGAGCAGTTGCAGGGCGTCGTCAGCCTGCGGCAGCGGCAGCACGACCGTCGCGCCCACGTGCGCTTCCAGTGCCACGTCGAGCGTGTCGCCGCTGGCCTGCAGTTGTGCCTGCGCTACGACGGCGCAGGCCGGCGCGCATTTCGGCGCCTCGGTCAGCCGGTCGCGCAGCTGGTTCAGCAAATCCTGGCTGGGCAGATTCTGCGCGTGCACGCCGGCAGGCAACAGCGCGATGGCCAGCAAGGCGGCGCTCACCGCAGCACCGCCGCGCCAGTCGCGCCAACGGCCACGCAGAGGTGTCAGCAGCAGCGGCACCAGCTTCGCCAGCAGCAGCGCCAGCAGTCCCACCATGACCACCCGCAGCAGCCGCACCAGCCACGCCGGCGCAATCACCAGCCGCGTGCTCTGCTCCGCCGTCACCGGGCCGGACCAGCCGAGCCGGTAATCGTTGCCCTGATTCCAGCTCGGCATACCGGCGCCGGCCTGGATCACACTGCGGCTGTCGATCTGGTTGTTGCTGGTGCTCGGCATCTTCGTCCCCATGACAACGACCGAAGACGGCGCCTGATTCGAACGGCCGCTTGCCACCAGGCCGGAGTCGCCCCGTACTTGCCTGTCCTTCATCGCGTCGTCGGCCGACGGTGCGGCGGCGGCCATCTCTTCGACGGGCGGTGGCGGCGCCGCCACCTGCTGCTTCATCTCCATCTGCGCATTCGCATGGGCCTCTTCCCGTGCAGCCTGCTCGGCGTAACCCGCCGAGACAATCCGACCCTGGCCGCCGCCTTCCAGTTGCGGATGCAGCGCGTACTGCAACTGCCCCGCGGCGAACGGCAGCGTCCACAGCACCGCCAGCGCGAAGATCGCCACCGCGGCTGCGCGCGCCGCCGTGCGCAGCCGCCCTTCCGGCAAGGCGCGCAGCAGCAACGCCAGCGCCAGCGTCACGGCCAGCGTCCACAGCGGTGCCGTGTGCTCATGCTGCGCCAGCGCCAGATAGCCGGCCGCCAGCAGCGCCCACGGCCAACCGAGCAGACGGCCGGCGAGCAGCGCGATCAGGGCCACCACGAACAGATCGAGCAGGCTCCACTGGCCAACCCACGAATCGGGCGAGCGATCCACGCCGATCGCGCCAAGCAGGCGGTAGCCATGCGGCAGATGCAAGGTCGCGTCGATGCTTTCCAGCGGCAGCTGCCAGCCGGCACTGGGAATCGCGCCGCGATGCGTGGGCAGGCGCAAGCCGGCGTCGAGATCGAGCTGCTGCTCGCGCAACTCGACGCCGCTGCCGCCGCCCTCGCCCTTGCTGACCAGCAGCGGCTCGCCGTCCTGGCTGGCCCGCTGCAACTGCCACGGCGCCGCCACGTCCAGGCGCTGGTGATGACGCAGTTCGCCGCTGAGGCGGTCGGCCACGCTGAGCCCGCCACCGTCGAAGTCCAGCCACAGCTGGCGTTGCAGGTGCAGTTGGTCGCCCTTGCCGCCCTCGTCGCCGCGCGTGCCCTGCTCGATCGCCAGGCCCGCGCTGTCGTCCAGCACGAAGGCCGGCAGCTCGCGCCACTCGCCCGGCACGCCGGCCTGGGCCGCGTCGGTGGCGTTGCCTTCCACGCGGGTGTTGCGGAAGGCGGGAGCATCGTCGTAGCTCCAGATCTCCTGCCGCGGCCATGGCGCCGCCGGCAGTTTCAGTGCCACCTTGCCCAATGGGGCGACGCCGCGCGCGGCAAGCGTAACCGTCCACTGGCCCGGCCGCAGTTGCACGCGCAACTGGCCATCATTTTCCAGCCGCGCCGGCAAGTCGCCGGACAAGGCGGTGGCCACGAAACCTTCCGGAAGGACCGGGCCAAGCGACTGCTCGCGCGCGCTGCCGGTGACGTTGAACTGCAGCTGCGTTTCCAGCGTGGCGGGCAGGCCATCGGCGAGGCGGCGATAGACACGCAGCGACAGCGCATCGGCGGCGCGCTGCGCGGCGGCGGCCTCGCCCAGGGTGAGCTGTTCACCATTGCGTTCGAGGCGCGTCACCGCCGCACCATCGACGCTCAACGTCACCAGCCCGATGGTCATCGGCATGCGCAAGCGCGCCGGGCGCGCTGTCCACGGCAGGCTGCCGCGCAACTGGTAATCGCCCGGTACAAGCCACAGCATCGGTACACCGTCGCGCTCCAGCACGGTGGCCGGCTGGTTGTTCGCACTGACCTGCTGCGGCCAGCTCCGCGCGTCACCGGGCAAGGCCACCCAGCTCGGCGCATCCACGTGCACGTCCAGGCTGAAGCGACCGCCGTCCTTGCCGGCATCGAGGACCAAGCGACCGGGCCACGCGCATTGATAGCTGCCGGCACTCGGCGCCTGGGTGGCGAGAAACGGACAGTCGTGCTGCGGCACATCGTGCAGCACCCAGCCCTGCCAGTCGCGCAACGGCGGCGGTACCTCCTGTGCCGGCAACGGCGCCGCCAGCAGCCACCACAGACCCAGCAGTCCGAGCATTCGAGCAAGCATGCAGTTCTCCCTGTGTGCCGTGCGGCCAGCACAGTGTAAGTGGAACACGACAGGCACAAGCGGCGCCTGCCCCGGTTGCGATTCCGACCACTGATTCAACGCAGCCGGCGACACTACGGGGTTACATGTCGACAACGCCGGCGCCGTATAGTGGAACGCGCTTTCCCGCCACGGTGAATCGCATGACCCAGCTCAATCGCCAACTGCGCCTCAAGACCCGCCCCGAAGGCCTGGTCCGGCGCGAGGATTTCGACCTGGTCGAACAGCCCGTGCCCGCGCTGAAGGACGGCGAAGTGCTGGTGCGCGTGCTGTATATCTCGATGGACCCGACCAACCGCGTGTGGATGCGCGACATCCCGCAATACCTGCCGCCGGTGGCGATTGGCGAAGTGATGCGCGCGCTCGGCCTGGGCCGCGTGGTGCAGTCGCGCTCGGCGCAGTACCACGAAGGCGACTTGGTGCAGGGCGTCACCGGCTGGCAGGACTACCTGGTACTGCACGAAAGCGCCAAGGGCTACGTGCGCCTGCCCGCCGACCCCGGCATCCCGCTACCCACCCTGCTCGGTGCCGCCGGCATGAGCGGCGTCACCGCCTACTACGGCCTCACCGAGATCGCCCCGGTGCAACCCGGCGAAACACTGGTGGTCTCCGCCGCCGCCGGCTCGGTCGGCTCAATCGCCGGCCAGATCGGCAAGATCATGGGCGCCCGCGTGGTCGGCATCGCCGGCGGCGCCGACAAATGCCGCTACCTCACCGACCAACTCGGCTTCGACGCCGCCGTCGACTACAAAGCCGCCGACTTCAAGCAGCAACTCAAGGCCGCCACCCCCGACGGCGTGCACGTCAACTTCGAGAACGTCGGCGGCGAAGTCATGCGCGCAGTGCTTTCGCGCATGGTCATCGGCGGCCGCGTCGCGCTATGCGGCCTGATCTCCGGCTACAACAGCACCGAACGCCCCAGCGACGACTTCGGCGTGTTCGTGATGAAGCGCCTGAGCATGCGCGGGTTTCTGGTGCTCGATTACGCGAAGACGCGCGAGGCGGTGCAGGTGCTTGGTGGGTGGATTCGTGAGGGTAAGTTGAAGGCGGAGGAGACGGTGGCGGATGGGTTGGAGAACGCGCCGGAGGTGTTGAACCGGTTGTTCGCTGGGAGTCATCGGGGGAAGTTGGTGTTGCGGGTGGATGCGCAGGCGTTAAGGTGCGATTGTTCTGGACTTCCCGCTGGCGACCAAAGCGACCAGTCCTGAAACCGCGCATCTTTGAATCTTCGACCGAGAACTGCCGATAAATCCAGTGGCCAGAGGCTTGGAAGGTGAACGTGAGAACCTGCTGGATTGTAGTTATCTGGCTGCTCGTGAGCGGCGTGAGTCATGCGGCGTCCCCGGAGCTGTTTCGGCGACAAGCATTCAATGCTGCGATTATCGCCAATGCCGTCAATCACTACGTCGCCTTGGGCGAACAAGCTGCAAAGGCGGAGCTCAGTGCACTTGCGCTGGACGACTCCAATCCAGCGATGCGAACAGGCGATGGCCCACTGAGCGCGGCTGACGTAGCGTCCCGGGTTAGCTGGATGTGCCTGGTCCTTTGGCCATCAAAGCCTGGCCATTCGAGCAGGCCTCCCGCATTTGGTGCCCTTGTGGCTATCGATGGTCATATAAGGCCCGAAGATTTTCCTCTCTACCCCGTGGTGCAATCCGGTATCTCCTATTTCATCCTGGCTGATTCGTACTTAGTAGGAGGCCTGCCAGAGAAGACGGCTCACTACCTCGCCGACTGCGAAGCGAGAGGAACATTTCGCAGTCAACCAGTCGCTGTGCCCACGCGCCAGGAAGCGAAGCGCGACGCTTCCATGTTGTGGCGGTCACCGGCGTGGATGTCCGGCTGGGCTCTCGGTGCCCCGTTGAATGACTCGAAGAAGTCGGCTCGGGCATTTATCCAAGCTCAGGCCGATTCGATTCGATAGCGACAAGCGGCGTCCGCTTTGGGCTTGGGCCGCCATCATAGGTGGACGTTCGCACGCCATTGGTGTGCTCTTGACCTGGCTCTTCTGAAAAGTACGCGCAGGATGCGCGTCGCTCTACCCGGGTCCCCTCTGAAGCGGCGGGCGGGTGGAGGAAAAGCCCGCAGGGTGGTTCGCATGGATGCGAACCAGTTTGGCGTCAGGGCAGGATGCCCTGTCGACAAACCCCGTAACCCGGCCGCGAACCTTGCGGGCAGGATGCCCGCAAGGCGCGTAAGCGGGGTGGCCTTCTCTTTTGGTTACTTTTCTCTTGGCCACGCAAGAGAAAAGTGACTCGGTCGCCAAAGGCGATCGACCGCTCTGCTCTGCTTTTCGTAAACCGACAGGCCAACCCACCACTCAATCCGAAATCGCCAACACACACTCCCCCGCCCCGTAACTCCGGCAACAAACCGGAAAGATCGACAGCGTTCCCGGCGCGATGGCCGGCTCCAGCAGACCCTGCAGGAAACCGCTGAAAAAGCCGCAGCCGGATTGGCCTTCTTCCGCGCACAAGGGGCTGTCGTGGATGTGCAATTGCAAACCCTGCTGGTCGACCTCGACCAGCGCGCGCAAGGCAGGGATGCCCAGGCGCTCGACCGCCTCGCGCAGGTCCAGTCCGCCATCCAGCGCGTACTCGCGCCCGAACACCCAAGTGCCCATGCGCCGGCCTGCCAGCACGAGCGAGGGCTCGCGCGCATCCGCAGCGACCGCGCGCTGCAGCGCCAGCAGTTGCGGCAGTACCCGCGGATAGTCGTGCTCCAAATCCCGCAACGCCTTGTCGACCGCCGCCTCGTCCGGCGCCAGCGCAACCAGTTCGACGAACAGCGCCGTCTCCACGGACTTCACCGGTGCAGGCGCCCGTGGCGTGGGCTGGATGAACTCGAACTCCGGCTCGGGCGGGGATGCCTGCCGCGGCGCCGGCGGGCTCGCCACGACAGGTGTCGCCACCGGCCCGGCCACCTCGGGCTCTGCCGCCGTCGCCGCTACCGGCAACGCCACGCCAGGCGACGGAGTGGCCACCGATGCGACCGGTGTGAACACAGGCCCGACCGGCGCCGGCGGCGCCGTGACCGCTGGCCGCATGCGCTTGTGCGAGATCGCGAAATGCGGCCTCGGCTCGTCCTCGGTGTAGGGAAACACTTTGACGCTGATGAAACGATCGCAGCCATCCAGCGCCGCCTCGAGCGTGCGTCTGGCGCGGGACGGTCCCCGCACGATCACGCTGAGCAGGACGCCGTGTTCGCCTTGCACCATGCGTTGCCGCTGCAGCGCGAAGCCATTGGCCAGCGCGAGCCGCCCGACCTCCATCAGCAGCCCTTTCCGGCTTTCCGAGAGGCCCTGGATTTCCAGCTCGATCATCAAGCCCCCTGTAGGCGATGCCGGTGGAACACGTTGTGTGGAACGACGCCGCCGTGCGCAGGCCATGCACTGCAGCGGAATACGTCCGCGATACGTGGAGATTCTAGGGCCAACCAAAAGGAATGGGCGATACCGGGGCCACACTTGAGCGTCCCGAACGCCCCGTTTTTACCGTTACCCCGGCAGCTTTCAATCGCCGCCATGGCATCCCGCCAGTGAAGGACGTATCGTCCAACCTCTCCAGAATCAGGCTCCCCATGGCAACCCCGAAGCCCTTCCTCCACGCCGGCTTCCTGAGCCAGCTGGAGCACGTCAACGCATCCGCGCCCGCGACCACGCTGCCGCCATCACTCGCCCGCGTCCTTCTGATCGCGGAGAACTCCGGCCGACCGACGCCAGCCGCGACTCATCTGATCCAGTTGCTGAAGGCGCGCAAGGCCGTGCTGCAGGCGGCATTCGATACCGAGGTGGTGGCCGACGAGCTGCGCCGGTACCAGAAGTTCGCGCGGCCGGGCCAGCCATCGCCGCACATCGTCCAGTTGCGACAGCAGCAGGCTGCCGCGCGGCAGGCGTCCAACCAATCGAAGCAATCTTTCATCAAGGCCGCGGCGGCGTTCGTGCGGGAGGCCGGAATCGAAGTGCCACCGCGGGTGGCGCTCGAGGTCTTCGTCATCGGCTGGATCGAGGCCCACGTGCCGAAGGACGCCATCGCCGCGAACTGACAGCGGCCGACCGAAGGACTCTTCGGTCCACGTAAAT
>NZ_BAAAFK010000001.1:2966066-2980973 GCF_039523495.1 Rhodanobacter soli
TTCGGTTCCACCCTATCGCTCAGCGCAGGATCGCGGCCGGATCCTGCTTCGCCTTCAACGCGCTGCACAGCTGGATCGATTCGCCGGTCTGCGCCAGGCCGCGGCCGATGCCGGCGGCATCTTTCGCGCGGGTCTTGAAGAACGCCTGCAGGCGGTCGTACTCGACCGTGGTGCAGCCGCCGCCAGCGGCCAGCGACGGCAGCCGGCCACCGGAGAAGCTGCCGGTGCGATCGAGGATCTGCTGGTAGTGGGCGGTGAACCAGGTCCACATCGCGTCGCGCTGGGCCAGGGTGTCGCGGCCGGCACGCAGCAGCATGCCCATCTCGCCGACCTTGACCGGCTTGGTCAGGGCGAAGTTGCGCACCTGCTCGGTCAGCGCCGGATCCTCCACGCTGGCCAGGCCGCCGAGGATGCCGTTGCGCAGGGCCGGATCGCTGGTCTTGGGCAGTTCGGCGATCAGCGCATCGACCGCGCTCTTGCCGTGCTCCTGCACCGCCACACCCAGCGCGTCGCCGAGCAGGTCGGGATCGGCGGCGGCCAGGTTCAGATGGCCATCCGCCTTCGGCTTGAGTGCCGCCTCACCCTGCTTGAGCAGGGCTGCACGCACTTCCGGCAATTTGAAATCGAACGCCAGCGAGCTGGCCAGGCTGCTGCGCATCAGCGCATCGTCTTCCGGCTCGTTCGCCTTGCGCTGGTAGCCGAGCTGTTCCAGGCGCGGCAGGTAGGCCGCCTTCGCCCATTCGGCGAGGTGGGCACGCTGCGCATCGTTGGCGGCGATGCGGTGGTAGAGCTGCGCCGCCTGGCCCAGCGGCACGGTGGCCACTTCGCGGATTTTCGAACCGGTCAACGGCTGCAGGGCGGCCAGCATGTCGCCGGCATCGAGGTCGCCATGGCGGAAGCTGGCGCTGATCGCGTCGGCGTAGGCGAGCTGCTCGGCATCGCTGAGCTTGCCGATCTGCTTGACCAGCCCGCCCAGTTCCGACTTGTCAAGGCTGAAGCGGTAATAGCCGCTGGCGTTCGCGTTCGGCATGATCCAGGTCGGCTTGCTGGCGCCGGCCAGCACCATCGAGCCGGTCGCCTTGTCGAGCATTTCGCAAGCGACCTTGCTGCCGTCGGCGGTGCCGTAGCGCACGCATACCGGCACGCCCCAGATGCGCTGCGGATCGCCGCTGCTGCCGAGCGGCAGGTAGCGACTCTGGCTCAGCTGCAGCACGGTCTGGCCGTTTTTCTGTTCCAGCTTCGTCGCCACGTACGGCACGCCGGACTGGTCGAGGAAGCTCTTGAATGCATGCTTGAACGCATCGCCCTTGTCCGCCGCGGTGGCGATCGCCGAGACCAGGTCGTCGGCGGTGGCGTTGCCGTACTTCTGGCTCTGGATGTATGCGCGCATGCCCTTCTGGTAGGTCTGCTCGCCCACGTAGTTCTCGAACATGCCGATGACACTGGCGCCCTTCTGGTAGGTGATGCCGTCGAACGCGGTCATGATGTCGCCGTTGCCGGTGATCGGTTGGCGGATGCTGCGCGCGCTGACCAGGCTGTCGTTGTTCATCGCGCCCTGGCCGCCGCGCACGCGGTCGAGGTCGGCACGGTATTCCGGGTGCACCTGCATGGTCACCTTCTGCTGCATCCAGGTGGCGAACGCCTCGTTGAGCCAGATGTCGTTCCACCATTCGGTGGTGACCGTGTCGCCGGTCCACTGGTGCGCCAGCTCATGCGCGTTGACGTTGAACGAGCCCTGCACGTTGCGCGCCGGCGAATCCTTGTCGATCAGCAGCAGCCAGTCGCGGAAGGTGACCAGGCCCGGGTTCTCCATCGCGCCGGCCTCAAAATCCGGCGCGGCCAGCAGGTCGAGCTTGTCGAACGGGTAGCCGAAGCCGTAGTAGTTCTCCAGCGCGTGGATGATGCTCGGCGTTTCGCCCAGCACGTGCTGCATGCGCTGTCCCTCGCCCTTGGCGGCGATGCCGCGCAGTTGCAGCGGCTTGACGCGATACGCGGTCGGCGAGATGTCCGGGCCGGCGACGATGTCCCACGGACCGACCGCGAACGCGACCAGGTAGGTCGGCAGCGGCAGCGTCTGCGCGAACGTCACGGTCTTCCAGCCCTTGCCGGCCGGCGCCTGTTTCACCTGCTGGGTGTTGGCCACCACGTTTTCGTGGTCGGGCACGGTGATGCTGAGGTCGAACGGGGTCTTGAAGCCGGGCTCGTCGAAGCCGGGGAAGGCGAAGCGCGCGCTGATCGGTTCCATCTGCGTCATCGCGTACGGCTGGCCCTTTGCGCTGACCTTGTACAGGCCCTGCAACTGCGCGTTGAGCGGCGCGGTGTACTCGAACTTGAGGGTCAGCTGCTGCGGCTTGAGGCTGCTGCCGAAATCCACCCGCGCCACGCCGGCCTTCGGATCCACCGCGACGTACTTGCCGGCGTGCACTTTGCCGGCGGCGTCGGTGATCGTCACCTTCGACACCTTCAGCTCGGCGCCGTCCAGCCACAGGTGGTCGGAGGTCTGGGTCAGCTTGACCTTGATCGTGGTGGTGCCGGAGAAATCCTGTTGCGCCGGGTCGACCTTGAACGCCAGCTGGTACGACTGCGGCACCGCCCAGCCGGGCAAGCGGCCTTGCGGCGCCTGGTCGACGGTGGCGGCAAACGCAGCGCCGCAGCAGGCGGCCAGCGCGGTGAGCAGAAGAGGACGGACGAGTCGGCGCATGAGAACTTTCTCTGGCGTGGGGGAAAACCCCAAGCTAGAGGCGGCATGCTTTCCGACCCAGTGCCAGAAGGCATGCCCGCCGCGCGACAGGCGTGACCCGGGCCGCCTGCGGAGAAAGCCAAAAAAAAACCGGCGACGAAGCAAGCTTCATCACCGGCCGGGGAAGCCCGCGCGCCTGCGGGGGAGAGGGAGGGGAGCTCTAACGCGCGGGGTGTCACGAGCACAACGTGGACGCAGGATAAGGCCCTCGCTTGCATTGCTCCAATTGATTGTTACCATCCCAGCCATAGCGTATGGCTATTGCCAAGCCGGGACGATCCATGAACCTGCGCGATCTCCAGTACCTGGTGGCCCTGGCCGAGCATCGCCACTTCGGCCGCGCGGCCGAGGCCTGCTTCGTCAGCCAGCCGACCCTGTCCACCCAAATCAAGAAGCTGGAGGAGGAACTGGGCGTGCCGCTGGTCGAGCGCACCCCACGCAAGGTGCTGCTGACCGAGGTCGGCCGCGACATCGCCATCCGCGCGCGCGACGTGCTCAACGGCATCGAGCAGATCCGCAGCGTGGCCCGGCGTACGCTGGACCCGGAATCCGGCACGGTGCGGCTGGGCATCTTCCCCACCCTGGGTCCGTACCTGCTGCCGCATGCGTTGCCGCTGGTACGCAAGGCGTTCCCCCAGCTGGAATTGCTGCTGGTCGAGGAAAAGACCGAGGCGGTGCTGCGCCTGCTGCGCGAGGGCAAGCTGGACGCCGGCATCCTCGCCTTGCCGCTGCACGAGGACAGCCTGCATACCGAGTTCCTGTTCGAGGAACCCTTCCTGCTGGCCGTGTCGGAAGCTCATCCGCTGGCGCACAAGCAAGGCCAGCTGAAACTGGCCGACCTGTCCAACCAGAACCTGCTGCTGCTGGAGGACGGCCACTGCCTGCGCGACCAGGCGCTGGAGGTGTGCCACCTCGCCGGCGCCGTCGAACGCAGCGGTTTCCGCGCCACCAGCCTGGAGACGCTGCGGCAGATGGTGGCGGCGAACGTCGGCATCACCCTGCTGCCGGTCACCGCGGTGAAGCCGCCGGTAGCGCCGGTGGAGAACCTGCACCTGCTCGAGTTCAAGGGCCATCCGCCGAGCCGGCGCGTCGCCATGGTCTGGCGCAAGAGCTCGGCGATGGCTGGATTCCTGAAGCGGCTGGCGACCGTGTTCCGGCAACTGCCGGCCGACCTGCTGAATCCGCATACGGCAGCCTCGCCCGCCGTGCCGACGGAACGCGTCCGCCCCGCGCGCAAGGCGGCGCGCCGATAGCTGCAGGCTATTCGCCCGATCCAGACAATCAATTTCAGCATTGGCCCGCCGGGCGCTAGGCTCGGCAGGTCACGACCATGAAGGCCGCACTCGCAACCCCTCCCAGCCCAACGCCACGAGGTGATGTCATGAGCAACCTGAAAGGCTCCAAGACCGAGCAGAACCTGAAAGACGCCTTTGCCGGCGAGTCGATGGCCAACCGCCGTTACCTGTACTTCGCCGCCAAGGCCGACGTCGAAGGCTACAACGACGTCTCCGCGGTGTTCCGCTCCACCGCCGAAGGCGAGACCGGCCACGCTCATGGCCACCTGGAATACCTCGAAGCGGTGGGCGACCCCGCCACCGGCCTGCCGTTCGGCGGCACCCAATTGAACCTGAAGAGCGCCATCGCCGGCGAAACCCATGAGTACACCGACATGTACCCGGGCATGAGCAAGGCAGCGCGAGAGGAAGGCTTCGACGAGATCGCCGACTGGTTCGAGACCCTGGCCAAGGCCGAACGCTCGCACGCGAACCGCTTCGCCAAGGCGCTGGGCGAACTGGCCTGAGCGAATGGCACTCAAGCTCGTCATTCCCGCGAAAGCGGGAATCCAGTGACTTCAAGAGTGGTGAGTAGTGTGGAAGACACTGGATCCCCGCTTTCGCGGGGATGACGGCGCTTAAGCAAATCCCAACCGGATCAGGGAGACGACGATGGCCGGTCCCATCCACGACACGCGCGAAGGCAACCTGGACGCGCCGACCCGGCATCCGCTGGACTGGACCAACCCGGAGTTCATGGACCAGCAGGCACTGGATGCCGAACTCGAGCGCGTGTTCAACATCTGCCACGGTTGCCGCCGCTGCGTCAGCCTGTGCCACGCCTTCCCCACCCTGTTCGACCTGGTCGACGCATCAAAGACGATGGAGATCGACGGCGTCGACAAGGCCGACTACCCGAAGGTCACCGAGCAGTGCTACCTGTGCGACCTGTGCTACCAGACCAAGTGCCCGTACACGCCGCCGCATCCGTGGAACGTGGATTTCCCGCACTTGATGCTGCGTGCCAAGGCGGTGGCGTTCGAGCGTGACGGCGTGCCGCTGTCCTCGAAGATCCTGTCCAGCACGCGCGCCGTCGGCAAGCTCGCCTCGATCCCGGTGGTGGTGCAGGTGGTGAACGCCGCCAACCGCAACCCGGCCGCGCGCCAGCTGCTGGAAAAGACCATGGGCGTCGACGCGAAGGCGCGCGTACCCGAGTACCACTCGCCCACCGCGCGCAAACGCCTGCGCGACCTCGACGGCAGCGGCGAAGCGATTCCTGCCGGCCGCACGCGCGGCAAGGTCGCGCTGTTCGCCACCTGCTATTGCGACCACTCCGAGCCGGTGGTGGTCGAAGACCTCGCCGCGGTGCTGCAGCACAACGCGATCCCGACCCGGCTGGTCGAACAGGAAAGCTGCTGCGGCATGCCCAAGCTGGAACTGGGCGACCTGCAGACGGTGAAGAAGTACAAGGAGCGCAACATCCCGGTACTGGCGAAGATGGCGCGCGAAGGTTGGGACTTCACCGCGGCGATCCCGTCCTGCGTGTTGATGTTCAAGCAGGAGCTGCCGCTGATGTTCCCCGATGACGCCGACGTGGCGCTGGTACGCGAGCGTTTCTTCGACCCGTTCGAGTACCTGGCCGAACGGCACAAGGCCGGCCTGCTGCAGACCGACTTCAAGCAGTCGCTGGGCAAGGTCGCCTGGCAGGTGCCGTGCCACCAGCGCGTGCAGAAAATCGGCCCGAAGACGCGCGACATCCTGCAACTGGTGCCGGACACCGAGATCACCACCATCGAGCGCTGCTCCGGCCACGACGGTACCTACGGCGTCAAGCACAAGACCTACGCACTCTCGCGCAAGCTGGCCAAACCGGTGGAAGCTCGCGTGAGCCAGGCCGAACCCGACCACTTCACCAGCGACTGCCCGATGGCCGGCGGCCACATCGCCCACGGCCTCGACGACAAGCCCGCGGCGGAGCATCCGTTGAGCCTGCTGCGCAAGGCATATGGCATTTGAAATGCGCATGACGCCATGGCCACGTCCAATGACTCGCCCCATGGTTGTCTCTCGATGGCCATCCCCCTCATGGTCGTCATTCCCGCGAAAGCGGGAATCCATTTTCGCCCGCGGCGCAAAAGCAACATGGATTCCCGCTTTCGCGGGAATGACGGCAGTGGGAATGGCAGCAGTATGAAACACGCCATTCATGCGCCGCATGGCGCCAACGTTCTCCCGGAAACACCATGCACAAACTCACCCGCGCCGACCTGCTCAGCCTCGAAATCTACGCGCAGCAGCGCGGCGAGTTCCGCGCCCACGTGATGGCGCACAAGAAGCAACGCACGGTGCATCTTGGCGAGCACCTCACGCTGATCTTCGAGGACCGCCTGAGCATCCAGTACCAGGTGCAGGAGATGCTGCGGATCGAACGCATCTTCGAGGCCGACGGCATCCAGGACGAACTGGACGCCTACAATCCGCTGATCCCCGACGGCAGCAACCTCAAGGCCACGATGCTCATTGAATATGCCGATGTCGAACAGCGCAAGCGCGAGCTGGTGCGCCTGCGCCATATCGAGCATGCGATCGCGCTGAGCGTGCACGGCCACGCCGCAGTCACCGCCATCGCCGACGAGGACATGGAGCGCAGCAACGACGAGAAGACCGCCGCGGTGCACTTCCTGCGTTTCGAACTCAGCCCCGCGATGATCGCGGACTGGCGCGCCGGCGCCGCGGTCATGCTGGCCTCGACCTTGCCGGCGATGCCGGTCGGCACAACCCTCACGCCCGGGCAGTTGCGCACCCTGGCGGCGGACTTCGCCTGAGCATGCGCAAACTCCTGATCGTCGCCGTCCTGCTACTGGTGTTGCTGGGCGTGTTCTCGCGCAGGCATCACGCACCGCTGCAACCAGAACCTGGCGTGCTCGCCGCCGAGGTGCCGGTGCAGGTCGACCTCGACCAAGGCGCGCAGCTGCAGCGCGGTAACACCACGTTGACCACCCGCGCCCACTTCGACATCACCGCCCGCGTGCTGTCGCGCAAGGAGTATTCCTCCGGCGCCGACGCCGAGCTGATCCCGCTCGACCTCGCGCTCGGCTGGGGTCGCATGTCCGACAGTGCGGTACTGGCAAAGATCGACATCAGCCAGTCCGGCCGCTTCTATTACTGGCACGTCAAGGCGTTCCCGATCCCGCGCCGCGAGATCGAAACCTCCAGCGCGAACATGCACATGATCCCCGCCGACGCGGACGTCAAACGCCAGCTCGACCAGGTACGTCCCGGCCAGCTGGTGCACATCGAAGGTTTTCTGGTCGACGCCAGCCGCGCCGGCGGCTGGCACTGGAACACCTCGCTGACCCGCGACGACACCGGCGCAGGTGCCTGCGAGCTGATCTATGTCGAAAGGGTCGACGCGGCGGCGCCGTGAGCGCTGCTGACCGGCGACGACCGTCGGAGCTCAGTAACGCAACAGGCTGTGCAGCGGCTTGCCGGCATGCCAGCGGCTGCGTCCCCGCAGCACGGGCAACTCGATCACCACGCTGGCGCCAAGCAACTCGGCACCCAGCTTGCCGACCAGGGCCGCGGCCGCCGCCAGAGTGCCGCCGGTGGCCAGCACGTCATCGGCCAGCAGCACGCGCTCGCCGGGCCTGAACGCATCGCGCTGCACCTGCAGCTGGTCGCTGCCGTATTCCAGCTGGTAGTCCATCGTCGCCACCGGCGGCGGCAGCTTGCCCGGCTTGCGCAACGGCACGAAGCCGGCGTGCAGTTTCTGCGCCAGCGCGGCGCCGAAGATGAAGCCGCGCGCCTCGATGCCGCACACTGCTTGCACGCTGCTGCCCTGCCACGGCTCGGCCAGCGCGTCGATGCAACGGGCGAAGCTGCCGGCATCGGCGAGCAGCGGAGTGACGTCGCGGAACATCACGCCGGGACGGGGGAAATCGGGCACGGCGCGAATCAGTGCGGCGAGGTCTTGCATGGGGTTTTCTCGGAAATGCGCGCCCGCCGCACGACTCAGCAGGGCACGGTCAGCGGGTCGTCCGGCTGGTCATCTTCCACGATCGCCTGTCGCGCCTCGCTGAGCCGGGCCTCGACCTCGCTCACGATGCCGCTGGCGATCGCCAGGCTCGATTCGGGCACCATCACCGCCATGTAATCCATCGCCGGCAGCTGGCCCACCGCGCCGGTGAGGTACTCGCCGGCAATGAACGCCGGGATGCCGTCGGCCTCCAGCGCATCCTTGACCAGATGGGCATCGAACAGGTTTTCGGCGCGGTAGACGATGTGCATGGCTGCACGCTAACCCGCACGGCGACGCGGGGCAAGCCTCCCGACGGGCAACGGTCGCCCTGCGCCCGGTGACGACGACAGGGTAAACTTGGGCGTTTCCGCCACCGCTTGCGAGTCCAGCCCGATGTCGACCGAGAATTCCGCCACTGCACCCGCCAGTCCGACGGCCGCCGTGCATCAGGCGGCTCCACTGCAGGATTTCATCCGGCAGATCGTGCGCGACGACCTCGCCGCGGGCAGGCACACCGCGATCCACACCCGCTTCCCGCCGGAGCCGAACGGCTACCTGCACATCGGCCACGCCAAGGCGATCTGCCTGAGCTTCGGCATCGCGCAGGAGTTCAGCGGCTGGTGCAACCTGCGCCTGGACGACACCAACCCGGGCAAGGAAGACCCCGAATTCGTCCAGGGCATCAAGGACGACGTGCGCTGGCTCGGCTTCGAGTGGCATGAACTGCGCCACGCCTCGGACTACTTCGAGGTGTTCTACCGCTCCGCCTGCAAGCTGATCGAGGACGGTGTGGCCTACGTCGACGACCTCAGCGCCGAGGAGATGCGCCAGTACCGCGGCACGCTGACCGAGCCGGGCCGCAATTCGCCACATCGCGAGCGATCCATCGAAGAGAACCTCGCCCTGTTCCGTCGCATGCGCGCCGGCGAGTTCGCCGACGGCAGCAAGACGCTGCGCGCGAAGATCGACATGGCCGCGGGCAACATCAACATGCGCGACCCGGCGATCTACCGGGTGCGCAAGATCGCCCATCAGAACACCGGCGACGCCTGGCCAATCTACCCGATGTACGACTACGCGCACTGCCTGTCCGACGCGCTGGAAGGCATCACGCATTCGCTGTGCACGCTGGAGTTCGAGGACCACCGGCCGCTGTACGACTGGTTCGTCGACCAGGTCGACCTGCCGAACCACCCCGAGCTATGGCAGCCGCTGCTCGACGCCGGCCTGCCGACGCAGCCGGCCAAGCCGCGCCAGATCGAGTTCTCGCGGCTCAACCTGAGCTACTGCATCACCAGCAAGCGCAAGCTGGCGCAGCTGGTCGGCGAAAATCACGTGGACGGCTGGGACGACCCGCGCATGAACACGCTGCGCGGTTTGCGCCGGCGCGGCTTCACTCCGGCCGGACTGCGCCTGCTGATCGAGCGCGTGGGCGTGAGCAAGCAGAACAGCGTGATCGACTACGCGATCCTGGAGAACTGCATCCGCGAGGATCTGGACGCCACCGCGGCGCGGCGCATGGCCGTGCTCGACCCGCTGAAGCTGGTGCTGACCAACCTGCCGGAAGGCCATGAGGAAACACTGAGCTTCCCGAACCATCCCAAGGACGAGAGCTTCGGCACGCGCGAAGTACCGTTTGCGCGCGAGGTGTGGATCGAGCGCGACGATTTCGCCGAAGTGCCGCCGAAGGGTTTCCACCGGCTGAAGCCGGACGGCGAAGTGCGCCTGCGCGGCGTCGGCATCATCAAGTGCGAGCAGATCATCAAGGACGCCGCCGGTCTCGTGGTCGAGCTGCATGGCACGCTCGACCCGGAAACCCGCCACGGCCTGCCCGGCGCCGACCGCAAGGTAAAGGGCACGATCCACTGGGTCAGCGCGAAGCACGCGGTGGCCACCGAGGTGCGCCTGTACGACCGCCTGTTCAGCGTGCCCGCGCCGGACAGCGAAGAAGACGGCAAGAGCTGGCTCGACCACGTCAACCCGCAGGCCAAACGCGTGGTGCAGGCGTGGCTGGAACCGGCCGCCGCCCGCGTCGAGCCGGAGCAGCGCTTCCAGTTCGAACGGCTCGGCTACTTCGTGGCCGACCGCGCCGACCACCGCGCCGACGCGCCGGTGTTCAACCGCACGGTGACCTTGCGCGACGTCTGGGCCAGACCGGCCGGCCAGTAAACGGAGCGAAGGCATGCTGCCGCTGCAAATCCATCTCACGTTGCCGCCATGGATCGGTGACGTTGCCGATACCAACCGGCGTTACCAGAGCGACGAGGAACGCGTTGGCCTGGCCATCGAGCTGTCGCGGCAGAATGTGGATCGCGGCGGCGGCGGCCCGTTCGGTGCGGCCGTATTCAACAGCCACAGCGGCCGGCTGGTCGCCGTCGGCGTCAACCGCGTGCTGCCGCAGAGTTGTTCAGTCGCGCACGCCGAGATGATGGTGATCATGATTGCGCAGCAGCGCCTGAGCCGACACCGGATGAATGAGGACGGCGGCCATTACGTGCTGGCCACCAGCTCGCAGCCGTGCTGCCAGTGCTATGGCGCCATCGTGTGGGCCGGCATCGACGAGCTGCTGATCGGTGCGCGCTCGGAAGACGTCGAGGAACTCACCGAATTCGACGAGGGTCCGCTGCCGGCCGACTGGATCGGCGAGCTGACCCGCCGCAACATCGTCGTGCGCCGCGACATCCTGCGCGACCAGGCCCGCGAGGTACTGGCCACTTACGGCACCACCGGCACACCCTATTGAGCCGCTGGCGTGCCGCGCTGCCGCTGATCCTGCTGGTGCTGGCAGGCATCGTCCTGTTTGCCTCCGGCTCGCTGGACCAGTTGGGCCCGCACCAGCTGGTGGCTCACCAGGCCGAGCTGCACGCGCAGATTGCCGGACACCCGTGGCTGACCCGGCTGGCCTTCATCGGACTGCTGACGCTGACCGTGGCCACCGGGATTCCCGGCACCATCGTGGTGATCCTGGCCGGCGGCTTCGCGTTCGGCGTGGTCGACGCCACACTGTGCTCGTCGGTCGGGCTCACCCTCGGCTCGCTGATCCTGTACCTGGCCAGCCGTTACGCGTTCGGTCCCGGCAGCCGCCAGCCGCCGGCCTTCGTGGCGCGACTGCGCCACGGCTTCGAGCGGCACCCGGTGAGCTACACCTTGTTCCTGCGCTTCGTGCCGATCGTGCCGTTCGGCGGGGTGACCATGGCGCTGGCATGGCTGCGCTGCCCGCTGTGGCTGTTCCTTGGCGCCAGCTGGCTCGGCGGCACCGTCTCGCTGATCTTCGAAACCTCGATCGGGGCCGGCCTCGGCGACGCCATGGCCATGAGCCGGGGCGACAACTTCGGCATCGGCCTGTTCCTGCACCGCGAAGTGCTGCTGCCATTGGGCGCGATCGCCCTGCTCGCCCTGCTACCGCTGCTGATCGAGCGCATCACCCGGCGCCACCGCCAGAGCCGCGGGCGGATCGACTGACTCCCTGCTGGCAGAGCTGTCAAGCCGCCCATTTCGCGCTAGTGTTGCGCCGTGTCCAGATCGTCTGGACACGCACGGGCAAGGGTTAGCAGGCACGCAGACCGAGGTGATGCCGAGGAGGTGCGGGGCGGATGGACATGACGACCAACTCCTGGCCCGCACGTCTGTGGCAGCGCACGTCGCTGATGCAGCGGCTGGCCTTCGTGGCACTGGTGCCCGCCCTGATCACCGCCGCGCTGCTGGTGGCCTTCCTGACCCAGCGCCAACAGACCAATCTGCGCCAGCTGGCGCGCAGCAACGCCGAGGCCATCGCCACGCAGGTGGCCTCGATCAGCCTGCAGCCACTGCGCACGATGCAACTGCGCGAGCTGACGCGGATCGCCGACTCGATCGGCGACCTGCCGCACGTGACGCGCGTGCAGATCCGCACCACTGCCGGCCAGATCCTGGCCGATCACCACGAGTCCGACGACAGTCGCGATCCGCAGGAGACCCTGACCGTGGTGCGCGACGTGTTCGATCGCGACCAACCCGGAAAGGCCGCGCTGGGCTCGGTGCTGCTGGACGTGAGTCTGCACGACGCGATCGCCGCCCAGCACGCTAGCCTGCGCTACGCACTGCTCGTCCTGGTGCTGAGCCTGTGCGTGGCCGGCGTGATCGGTTGGCTGGCGGCGCGCTGGATCAGTGCGCCGCTTCGCCATCTGGTCGGTGCCGTACGCCAGCTCGGCCAGGGCGACCGCCAAGTGGAAGTGGCGGTGACCGACCGCACCGAGATCGGCGAGCTGCAGCGGGGTTTCAACCATGCGGCGGCGGCGCTGTACGACGTGCAGCGCGGGATGGAGCAGCAGATCGAGCAGGCCACGCAGGAACTGGCGCGCAAGAACGCCGCGCTGGAAGCGGCCAGCCTGGCCAGGTCGCGCTTCCTGGCCGCTGCCTCGCACGATCTGCGCCAGCCGCTGTACGCGCTGACCCTGTTCTCCTCCGCGCTGGCAGTGAACGAACACGACCCGCAGCGGCTGGACCGGATCGCCCACATCCAGGAATGCGTGCAGGCGCTCGACCACCTGTTTGGCGAGCTGCTCGACCTGTCGCGGCTGGAAACCGGCGCGGTGCAGGTCGAGATCAGCGAGTTCCCGCTCAATCAGGTCCTCGCCGAGGTCCGCCGCAATTTCGACATGATCGCGGAGCAGCGCGGGCTGCAACTGGCAATCCACCCCACCCGGCTATGGGTGCGCAGCGACCGCACCATGCTGACGCGCATACTCAACAACCTGGTCAGCAACGCCCTGCGTTTCACCCGCCACGGCGGCGCGCTGGTCGGCACCCGGCGCGCGGGCAATGGCCGCGTGCGCATCGAGGTCTGGGATACCGGCAGCGGCATTGCACCAGAACACCTTCCTCGCGTGTTCGACGAGTTCTACCGCATCGACGACCATCCCGATGTCGGGTTCGACGGCGGCTCGCACTCGGGCCTGGGCCTGGGCCTGCCCACCGTGCAGCGATTGGCGGAGCTGCTCGACACCGAGGTCATGGTGAAATCCCGGCTCGGCCGTGGCAGCGTGTTTCACTTCCAGTTGCTGATCACCGACGCACGCCCGGAACTGCCCATGCCCGACGACGACGCACCCGTCGACCTGGCCGGCAAACGCGTGCTGGTCGTGGATGACGACCCGGCCATCCTTTCCGGCATCCGCTTCCTGCTGCGCAGCTGGGGCTGCGAGGTGGAGGTGGCCGAGGATCGGTTGCAGGCGCTGGAGGCCGTCGAGAACTGGCCCGGGCCGCCCGACATCGTGATCTCCGACTTGCGCCTGCGTGGCGGCGAACGCGGTCTCGACGTCTTCGCCGCCCTCGACCAGCACTACCGGTGCGATGGCGGAGCGCCGTTCGCCCGCCTGCTGGTCACCGGCGAGATCCGGATCGACCGCCTGCGTGAAATCATCGCCGCGAAGATCCCGCTGCTGTACAAGCCGGTTTCGCCGCAACAGTTGCGCCGCGTGATGATGACGGCGTGGACCGTCACCCACGGCGGCGACTGAAGCCGCGCACGACCGCTGGCAAGGACAAAAAAAGAGCGCCCGTCAGGACGCTCTGAAAACTGGTGGGTCGTCCGGGATTCGAACCCGGGACCAATAGATTAAAAGTCTACTGCTCTACCAACTGAGCTAACGACCCATCATGCAAAACTGCGGCAAAACTCAAGCCGACAATTTTACGGGCTGGGCGGCAACGGCACAAGCAAGCGCACCAGGTCGTTCAGACGTAGCGCGTGGGATCGACCAGGCCCGCCTCGCGGAAGCCCTGCGCACGCAGTCGGCAAGCGTCGCAATGACCGCAGGCGCGGCCGTCGTCATCGGCCTGGTAGCAGCTGACCGTGGCCGAGAAATCCACGCCCAGTCGCTGGCCCTCGCGCGCGATGTCGGCCTTGCTCATGCGCATCAGCGGCGCATGGATGCGGATGCCGGCGCCTTCGACGCCGGCCTTGGTGGCGACGTTCGCCAGTTTCTCGAATGCCTCGATGAAGGCGGGGCGGCAATCCGGATAACCCGAGTAGTCGACCGCGTTGACGCCGCACCAGATGTCGCTGGAGCCGAGCACCTCGGCCCAGCCCAGCGCGATCGACAGCATGATGGTATTGCGCGCCGGCACGTAGGTCACCGGGATGTCGCTGCTGTCCACGGTATCCAGCGGCACGTCGATGTCGGCGGTCAGCGCGGAACCGCCAATGCTGCGCAGGTCGATGCCGACGGTCTTGTGCTCGACCGCACCGAGCATCTTCGCGACGCGATCTGACGCGGCCAGCTCCGAGTTGTGACGCTGGCCGTAGGCCACGCTCAGCGCATGCACCTGATAGCCCTGCTCGCGCGCCAGCGCGATGGTGACGGCCGAATCCATGCCACCGGAGACCAGAACGACGGCTTTGCGCAATGTGCTTTGAGACATGATTTATTCCACCTGGAGTGACCGGTCACCGGTCGCGAACGCCACCGGCGACACAGGCCAGCGCGCAGAAACAGGAGCAACGCTTCTCGCCCTCAGTGCCCGGCCGCGTCGTTCCACAGCAACTTGTGCAGTTGCAACTGGAAACGCACATCCAGCTTGTCGGCAATGATCCACTCGGCCAGCTCGCGCGGCTCGACCGCACCGTGCACTGGCGAGAACAGCACCATGCAGCGATCCGCCAGCGCGTGCTCGGCCAGCATCGCGCGCGCCCACTCGTAGTCGGCGCGGCTGGCAATGACGATCTTGATCTGGTCGTGCGGCAGCAGGTGGTCGAGGTTCGACCACAGGTTGCGCTGGCTCTCGCCGGAGTCCGGCGCCTTCAGGTCCATCACCTTGCGCACGCGTGGGTCGACCATGGAGACGTCCAGCGCACCGGAGGTTTCCAGTGACACTTCGTAGCCGGCGTCACACAG
>NZ_BAAAFK010000001.1:2981050-3314990 GCF_039523495.1 Rhodanobacter soli
GCGACCTCGGCGAGGATGTCGTCGATCGCGTGCCAGTTGCCGCCGTAGAACGAGTACTCGGTGTCGCACCAGACACAGCGCAGCGGACAGCCGGTGAGGCGCACGAACACGGTGCGCCAGCCGATCGCATCAGCCTCGCCCTGGATCGAGTGGAAGATCTCGGTGATGCGCAAGCGTTCGGCAACGGCAGGCGTGCCGGACGCCTCGCGTGCGTCATTGCCGCCCATATCGCTACCTGCTCAGTTGCCCGACTGCAGTTGCAGGCGCTGCAGGCGTTCCTGGGCCAGGCTGGCCACCTTGGAACCCGGGTATTTGGTGGTGACCTGGGTCAGCGTAGCCTTGGCCGCCACGGTCTGCTTGAGCTCCAGCTGGCTGTAGCCGACCTTGAGCAGCGCGTCGGGAGCCTTGTCGCTCTGCGGAAACTGGCTGAGCAACTGCTGGAACGACTCCAGCGCAACCGGATAATTGGTGGTGGCGTAATACGACTCGCCGAGCCAGTACCAGGCATTCGGCGCCAGCGCATGGTTCGGGTACTGCTGGATGAAGCTGCGGAACTCGCGCGAAGCCTCCACGTAATTGCCCGCGCGAATCGCCTTGAAGGCCACGTCGTAGGCGGCCTGGGCTGCAGCTGGATCGCCGGCGGCGGCGGCACTGCCGGCCGTGGCCGGCGGCTGGTTGGCCGCCGTGTTGCTGGCGGCAGCGGCGACACTGGCCGCGGCGGCCGGATTGCCGGCCTGCGCCTGCGGGTTGTTGCCTGTCGCGGCGGCGCCCGCACTGCCTCCCTCGAGACGGCCCATGCGGGCGTCGAGGTCGGTGTACTGGGCCTTGTTCTTGTCATCGAGCGTCTGCAACTGGTGCTGCAGTTCCTCGATCTGTCCCTGCAACTGCTGCACCTGTGACTGCAACTGCTGCATCTGGTTGACCATGCCGGTACCGGACTGGTCCTTGTTCTGTGCCTGCTGTTCCAGCCGCGTGACGCGATCGGCGAGACTCAATCGCGAGTCCTGCGCGAATGCCGGGAACGCGAACAGCATGGCGGACGCGATTGCGCCCGCCATGCTGAGCCTGGCTGCAAAGCTGTTAGCCAGTCGCTTCATCATTACTGCGCCGTGTAGACGATCTCGACGCGGCGGTTCTTGCTCCAGCAATCCTCGTTGTGCTCACGGCACACCGGCTTCTCTTTGCCGTAGCTGATCACTTCGAGCTGGCTGGCCGAGCCACCGTTGGCCTGCAGCGCGTCTGAGACGGCATTGCCACGACGCTCGCCGAGGCCGAGGTTGTACTCGCGGGTGCCGCGCTCGTCGGTGTTGCCTTCGAGACGGATGTGCGAGGTCGGGCGGTCCTGCAGGTACTTGGCGTGGCACGCCATGATCTGCTGGAACTCCGGCTTGATCTCGGTCTTGTCGAAGTCGAAGTACACGACGCGCTGACGCAGGCAGGCATCGGTATCGAGGTCGGCAGGGGTGTACTTGCCATCAGACACGGGGGCCTGGGTCGGAGCGGTCTGCTCCGGAGCGGGCTGCGGTTTGACTTCTGCTTTCTTGGAGCAAGCGGCCGCGCCTACGCAGAGCAGGGCAACCAGGGCGACGCGAACGGTCTTATTCATGGTGACGTTCCTTACGAGTTGAGTTCCGACAAACGATGACGACTGAGGTTACGGGACAGCGACGCCGGTCGACCGGCTGTTATTTTGACGCTTGAAAGATCGACAGTGCGTGACGCTGCACTATCGCTCTGACTGGCCATGACGCGGCAAGGCGCCACAGCCGGAAACCGAAACGCGCCCAAAGGCGCTGTCCGGGCCCAGTCCCTGGGCATTATGCTGCCGCACTTGCGTGCAGCAGCATGAAAATCAACGTTGCCGGTATGGCCCCCAGGCGGGTTCGCGCACGTCGCCATCGGAAAGTACGAGGCGCTGGCGGACCAGACCGTCAGCCGATACGGCGTACAACACGCCGCGACGTCCTTCAGTAGCGGCATACAGCAGCATGCTGGCATTCGGAGCAAAACTCGGGGACTCGTCGATCGGGCCCGGCGAGAGGGAGCGCACCTGGTCACCCAGACTGCGATCCATGATGACAATACGATACACGTTCCCGTTGCCCTGCACCATCGCGATCTGCTTGCCGTCGTAGCTTACCGAGGCGTTCGCGTTGTTCTGGCCCTGGAAGCTGATCCGCTGCGGCGTGCCGCCGCTGGCCGGAACCTGGTAGATCTGCGGCCGGCCGGAACGGTCGGAAGTGAAATAGATGCTCTGGCCGTCGGGTGCCCAGACCGGCTCGGTGTCGATCGCCAGGCTGTTGGTCAACCGGGTTTCGTGGCGGCTGGCGACGTCCAGCACGAACAATTCGAGGTTGCCGACGTAGGACAGCGCCACCGCCAGCTTGCTGCCGTCCGGCGACCATGCCGGTGCGCCGTTGATGCCCCTGGCATGGGCGGCCACCAGCTGGCGCGAACCGGTGGTGATGTCCTGCACGTAGATCGACGAATTGCCGCTCTCGAACGAGACGTAGGCGATCTTCCGACCATCCGGCGACCACGACGGCGACAGCAGCGATTCCTTCGAGCGCGCGACCACCTGCGGGTTGTAGCCGTCCGAATCGGCCACGAGCAGCGAATAGGTCGTGTTGTTGCCCAGGCCGACCGCGGTGATGTAGGCGATGCGGGTCCAGAAGGCGCCGCGCACGCCGGTGATCTTCTCGTAGACGACATCGGCAATCTGGTGCGCCACGCTGCGCAGGTCACCCACCGGTGCCGGCGGCATCTGCTGGTGCAGCAGGCTCTGCTGCTTGTTGACGTCCCACAGTTCGTACTCGACCTGCACCATGCCGTTGCCGGCATCCTGGACGTTGCCGACCACGATGTAGTCCTGCTTGAGCAGACGCCAGGTCGCGAACTTGATGTCCGACCCCTTGGACGGGAATTCCACGATGTCGCTCTTGGCCAGCGAGCGGAACTTGCCGGAACGGTTGAAATCGTTGCGCATCACGTCCGCGATGTCGGTCGACAACGGCGCCCCGCCGGCCTGCGCGAACGGCACGACCACGATCGGGGTGGCGGTCTTGACCCCACCTACGATGTCGACATTCAGCGATTGGGCGGCGGCCGGACCGGCGAACAACGCCACCACGGCCAGCAGGATGACGGCGAAGCTTGAGCTGAATTTGCGCATGGGCTTGATCATTGCGGCCTGAAGGTGAAGGTGAGGTTGCGCTGGAACACGCTTTCAAAGCCCTTGTAGGGCAAGGTCTTGGTGCGCAGTACTGCATTCTCGACCGAACGCCGGCCAGCATCGTCATACGGGCAGCTGGAATCGACGGTGGCACTCATCACGTCACCGCCGGGCGACTGCACGATATGAACCTGACACGGAACTGCCGGTATGTTATCCGGCCTTAACCAGTTCGGCGTGACCGCATTCTGAATGGCCGCCGCGTATTCGTCGGCGAGGTTGCTGTTCTGGCTGTTGTTGCCGGTCTGGCGCTGCGCCGCGGCCGGCAGGTCGGGCTGGCCGTCGTCCTGCGCGTTCTTCAGGTCTTCCAACTGCTGCCGGGCCTGCTTCGCCTTGTTGTCCAGCTGCTTGGTCTGGGCCGACGCGGCGTCCATCTTGGCGAACAGCGCGTCGAGCTTCTTCTTCTGTTCCGCCTTCTTCTTGGCCGCTTCCGCATCCAGTTCGGACTGGCGCTGGCGCTCCTTCTCTTCCTGTAGCTGCTTGGCCTCTTCGGCCTTCTGCGCGGCATCCTCGACCACGCGCTCCTGGTCCTTCACGTCGACGTGCTTGGGCGGCGGCGGCAGCGCGCTCACCGGCGGCGTCTCGGGCGGCGGTGGGGTCGGCGGCGGCACCGTCGGCGGTGGCGGGGTGGAATTGGGCACCGGCTTGACCTTCACCGCCTTCGGTGGCGGGCTGCCGGTGGGGCCGATCAGGGTCGCCTCGATGATCTGCCCCTGCAGCTCCAGCGGCTTCGCGCAGGTGATCGGATTCATCCACGCCGGCAGGTGCAGCGCGTTGAAGACATTTTCATAGCTCGAACACGGCAACACCGCGAGGAACAGAAACCCCACGATGCCGATGTGCAGGATGGCGGAAAGAACGACCGCCTTCGGCGTCGCCTTACTTTCGTCCATTGGACGTGCTCTTGCCCTGCACGGGCTGGGCCATCAGGCCCACCTTGGCCACGCCGGCCTGCTGCAGGTCGGCCAGAATCTCGACCACGCCGCCGTAGTGGCCCTGATCGTCGCCGGCCACCAGCACGTTGACGTCGGGATTCGCGCGCACGAAGGCACCCACCTTGGTCTGCAGCGCGACAGCGTCCAGCAGTTCCTTTTCTGCACCAGGCAGTGTCAGGAAAAGCTGACCATCCTGTTTCACGGTGACGATGACCGGATCCTTCTTCTGCTGCAGCGACTTCGCATCGGCCTGCGGCAGGTTCACGTCGACATTGGATTTCATCATCGGCGTGGTGACCATGAAGATGATCAGCAGCACCAGCATCACGTCGATGTACGGCACCACGTTGATTTCGGATTTGAGCTTGTAGCGCCGCTGGCGCCCGGAGGTTCGCATGGCTGCTCTCCGCTCAGGCGACGTCGTCGGTCTGGATCTGCCGCTGCAGCACGGAGGAGAACTCCTCCTGGAACACGTCGTAGCGCGAAGCGATGCGCTCGACCTTGGTGGCGTAGCGGTTGTACGCCCACTGCGCCGGGATCGCCGCGAACAGGCCCATCGCGGTGGCGATCAGCGCCTCGGAGATGTGCGGCGCGACCACCGCAATGGTCACGTCCTTCATGTCGCCCAGGCCCTGGAACGCGCCCATGATGCCCCACACGGTGCCGAACAGGCCCACGTACGGACTGATCGATCCAACGTTGGCGAGGAATTCCAGGTTGCGCTCGAGCAAGCCGATCTCGCGCGTGCCAGTCACCTGCATGGCGCGCTCGGAGCCCTCGATCACGCTGCGCGTATCGTGGGTCTTGCGCTGGCGCTGGCGCGCGAACTCGCGAAAGCCCGACTCGAAGATGTTCTCGATGCCGCCGGTGCCACCGTTGCGGTTGCTGACCTCGCGGAACAGCTGGGCCAGGTCGCCGCCGGACCAGAAGCGCTCCTCGAACTCCTCGGCATTCTCCATCGCCGCCTTGGTCTGCGAGTACTTGCGGATGATGATCACCCACGACAGGAACGAGAACACCAGCAGGATCAGCAGCACCAGCTTTACCGGCACGCTCGAATCCGCGACCAGCGAAAATACATTCAGTCCACCGTTCATTGCTTGCAGGTTCTCCGCCAGTCGGCTTGGTTGTCTAGGGTGCGGGTTGCGGGATCAGATCGGCCGGAATCGGTGCCGGCCGCATGCGCTGAAGGTCGACGCAGGCCACCCGCACGCTTGCGCGGATCAGGCAGCTGCCGTCCGTCTTCGTGATCACTTGGGTGAACAGGATACTGGCTGCGCGCCGTTCTTTGACTTCGACCGTTACCGACAGTTCATCATCCAGCAGGGCTGGCCTGAGGAAGTCGATGTGCATGTCGCGCACCATGAAGGCCAGTCCGGTGGCCTGCTTGAACGCCATCTGGTCGACGCCGAGCGCGCGCATCCACTCGCTGCGGGCGCGCTCCATGAAGCGCAGGTAGCCGGCGTGATAGACCACGCCGCCGGCGTCGGTGTCTTCCCAGTAGACCCGTACCTTCCAGCTGAAGGGCGGCTTGGCAGCGGCTTCAGGCATCGTCGCTTCCGAGATCGAACAGGTCGGCGGGCGGCGTCTGCCGCGGCGGCGGGGTCAGCCCCAAATGGCGCCAGCCCCTGGCGCTGACCATGCGGCCGCGGGCGGTGCGCACCAGGAAACCCTGCTGGATCAGGTACGGTTCGACCACGTCCTCCAGCGTGCCGCGGTCCTCGCTCAGCGCGGCGGCCAGTGATTCCACCCCGACCGGGCCGCCGTCGAAGTTCTCGATGATCAGGCCGAGCAGGCGCCGGTCCAGCTCGTCGAAGCCTTCCGGGTCGATCTTCAGCATGTCCAGCGCGGCGCGCGCCGCGGCCAGCGTGATCTCGCCGCCGGCGCGCACTTCGGCGTAGTCGCGCACCCGGCGCAGCAGGCGGTTGGCGATGCGCGGCGTGCCACGCGAGCGGCGGGCGATTTCCTGCGCCCCTTCCGGCGCGCAGACGATGCCGAGGATCTTCGCTGCGCGGCGCACGATCGCGGTGAGCTCGTCGGCGGTATAGAACTCCAGCCGCTGCACGATGCCGAAGCGGTCGCGCAACGGCGCGGTGAGCATGCCGGCGCGGGTGGTCGCGCCGATCAGGGTGAACGGCGGCAGGTCCAGCTTGATCGAGCGCGCGGCCGGGCCTTCGCCGATCATGATGTCGATCTGGAAGTCTTCCATCGCGGGATACAGCACCTCCTCGACGATCGGCGACAGGCGATGGATCTCGTCGACGAACAACACGTCGTTCGCCTCCAGGTTGGTCAGCAGTGCGGCGAGGTCGCCGGCGCGCTCCAGCACCGGGCCAGAGGTGGAGCGCAGGTTGACCCCCAGCTCGTTCGCGATGACATGGCTGAGCGTGGTCTTGCCCAGGCCCGGCGGACCGAAGATCAGCACGTGGTCCAGCGCGCCGCCGCGTTTCCTGGCCGCCTCGATATAAATCGACAGTTGCTCGCGCACCGCCTGCTGGCCGAGGTACTCGGCCAGCCGCTTCGGCCGGATGGTGGCTTCCAGCGCTTCGTCGTCGAGCTGGGCAGCGGCGGTGATGATGCGGGCTTCGGTCATGCGGGGATTATGGCAGGCTCGTCATGCACTTGTAGGAGCCCGCTGGCGGGCGATGCTCTGGTTTCGATGGGCATCGGAGCTGAGGCATCGCCCGCAAGCGGGCTCCCACAGGCCAGATCAGATCTCGACCTGGGCACCGAGTTCGATCAGCCGGTTGCCGGGAATCTGGAAGAACGCGGTGGCCGGCAGTGCATTGCGCGACAGGAACGCGAACAGCTTGTCGCGCCACAGCGCCATGCCGGGGCGGCGCACGTCGGCCACGATGGTCTCGCGCGACAGGAAGAAGGTGGTGTCCATCATGTCGAAGCCGAGGCCCTCGCGCGTGCATTGGGTCAGCGCCAGCGGGATGTTCGGATCCTCGGCGAAACCGAAGCGCAGCTCCAGCCCGAAGAAGTTGCCGGCCATCGGGGTGATCGCGATGCGCTCGTCGGCGTCGGCCACCGGCGTTTCCAGCGTCTCCACCGTCAGCAGCACGTTGCGTTCGTGCAGCACCTTGTTGTGCTTGAGGTTGTGCAGCAGCGCGTGCGGCACGGCATGCTGGTTCGCGGTGAGGAAGATCGCCGTGCCCGGCACGCGCAGCGGCGGGTGCTCGGCGATGTTCTCGATGAACGGTGCCAGCGCCAGCCCGCCCTGCTTGATCTCGCGCACCACCAGCTCGCGGCCGCGGCGCCAGGTCGTCATCACGCTGAACAGCACCACGCCCAGCACCAGCGGGAACCAGCCGCCGTGGGCGACCTTGAGCAGATTGGCGCCGAAGAACGACAGATCGATGATCAGGAACAGCACGCCGACCAGCACCACCGTCGGCCAGCTCCAGTGCCAGCGCTTGCGTGCCACCACCAGCGCCAGCAAGGTGGTCATGGTCATGGTACCGGTCACCGCGATGCCGTAGGCGGCGCCCAGGTTGTCGGAACTGCGGAAACCGAGCACCGCCAGGATCACCAGCACCATCAGCATGCGGTTGACCCACGGCACGAAAATCTGCCCGGACATCTCGCGCGAGGTGTGCACCACCGCCAGCCGCGGCGAATAGCCCAGCGACATCGCCTCGCGGGTCATCGAGAACGCGCCGGAGATCACCGCCTGCGACGCGATCACCGCCGCCGCGGCCGACAGCACGATCATCGGGTACAGCAGCGGCGCGGGCACCATCAGGTAGAACGGGCTGGAGATCGCCAGCGGGTCGCCCAGCAGCAGCGCGCCCTGGCCGAAATAGTTGAGCAGCAGCGCCGGCAGCACGAAGCCGAACCAGGCCAGCCGGATGGGTTTCTTGCCGAAGTGGCCCATGTCGGCATACAACGCTTCGGCGCCGGTCAGCGCCAGCACCACGCCGCCGAGCGCGATGAACGAGGTATTGCCGTGGCTGAGGAAGAAGCGCACCGCATGCAGCGGGTTGACCGCGTACAGCACCTGCGGATTGGCGATGATCTGACGCGTGCCGAGCACCGCCAGCACCACGAACCACAGCGTCATCACCGGCGCGAACGCCTTGCCGACCTTGTGCGTGCCATGCCGCTGCACCGCGAACATGCCGAGCAGGATCACCAGCGCGATCCATACCACGTACTTGCCCAGGCCGGGCGCAGCGACCTGCAGGCCCTCGACCGCGCCGAGTACCGAGATTGCCGGGGTGATCACGCCGTCGCCGTAGAACAATGCGGCACCGAAGATGCCGAAGCCGGCCAGCACCCAGCGCGACCGCGCCGAGCCGCTCATCGAGCGCTGCGCCAGCGCCATCAGCGCCATGATGCCGCCTTCGCCCTTGTTGTCCGCGCGCATCACGAAGGTGACGTATTTCAGCGACACCACCATGATCAGCGACCAGAACACCAGCGACAGCACCCCCAGCACCGCCGGCTCGGTCGGCGTCATGCCGTGCGTGCCGAGGGTTTCCTTCATGGTGTACAACGGGCTGGTGCCGATGTCGCCGAACACCACGCCGATCGCACCCAGCGCCAGCGTTCGCAACCGGCGCCGGGTCTCGGCCGGCGATTCGCCCTGCATGGCCTGCTGTTCCACGATCAGCTCCCGAGCGCCGCGCGCAGGGCCTTGCGGATGATCGCTTCGGCGTCGTCGCCCTCGGCGGCGACCTTCTGCACCAGCCGGCTCACCTCGACCGGCTTGTAGCCCAGCTGCTGCAACGCCACGGTCGCTTCGCCGGCGGCATCCAGCGGCGCGCCGGCCGCACGCGGCGTGGCGCCGGGAATGGCGGACATGCCATCGAGACGATCGCGCAGTTCCACCACGATGCGTTCGGCGGTCTTCTTGCCGATGCCGGGAATCTTGGTCAGCGCGACCACGTCGCCGGCATGCACCAGCCGCGCGAAATGGTCGGTGGACACGCCGGACAGCACCGCCAGCGCGATCTTCGCGCCGATCCCGCTGACCTTCAGCAGGTTGCGGAACAGCGTGCGTTCGCTCTCATGCAGGAAACCGTACAGCGTGATGCTGTCTTCCTTCACCGCGTGATGGATGAGCAGGACCACTTCCTTGCCGAGGCCCGGCAGGTCGTAAATCGTCGACATCGGCGCCTCGACCTCGTAGCCGACGCCGCCGACCTCGACCAGCAAGGACGGTGGCTGCTTGCTTATCAGGATGCCGCGCAGACGTCCGATCACCGGCGCCGCCTCCAGTGCATATCCGTCGACGACGCCTTCATCGGCGGCGCCTCCAGGCGGTGCGCGGAATACCGACGCGGATCAGGCTGGCGCGGGTGTGCGCATGCGTCACCGCCACCGCCAGCGCATCGGCGGCATCGGCCTGCAGCGGCCCCTTGAGGCCGAGCAGCACGCCGATCATGTGCTGTACCTGGGTCTTGTCGCCGCGACCGCTGCCGACCACGGACTGCTTCACTTCGGTTGCTGCGTATTCGTGCACCACGATCCCCTGGCTGACCACCGCGCAAATGGCGGCGCCGCGCGCCTGTCCAAGCTTCAATGCCGAATCCGGATTGCGCGCCATGAACACGCGCTCGATCCCGCACTCGACGGGCTGATGCGTGGCGATGATGTCACACAGTTCGTCAAAGATGCGTTTCAGGCGCAGCGGGAACGTGGCCTCGCCGGCCACCGCCAGCGCCCCATGAAAGACGTGGGTGAGCCTGCCCACCTCGTCCACGTCGATGATGCCCACGCCGGTGCGCTGGCTGCCGGGATCGATGCCGATAATGCGGGTCATCACGATGCGATGCGAAGGCGCGTGGCCCCCGACTTATTCGGCCGTCCCGGAGGGCAGCAAGGCGTTGTGCGACACCTCGCTCACGTCGTCCAGCGCGTCGAGCTTCTCGAGCAGGTCGAGCAGTTGCTCCAGCGCCTCCTCCGGCACCTCGATGCGGTTGTTCGGGCGCATCACCACGCCAGCGTGCTGGGCACTCAGACCGGCGGCGATGAGGGCCTGCTGCACCGCCTCGAAGTTCTCCGGCGAGCACAGCACGATGCTCTCGCCATGTTCGTTGAGCACGTCGTCGGCGCCGGCTTCCAGTGCCGCCTCCAGCACCTTTTCCTCGGCCGCCGCGTCGCCGCCGGTGGCGAACACCAGCTCGCCGCAACGGGTGAACTGGAACGCCACCGAGCCCGAGGTGCCGAGATTGCCGCCGTGCTTGGCCAGCACGTAGCGCACGTCCGCCACGGTGCGGGTGGGGTTGTCGGTGAAACTGTCGATGATCAGCGCGATGCCGGCCGGGCCGTAGCCTTCGTAACGCAGCTCCTGCATGTCGGCACCGCCGTCGACACCGGAGCCGCGCTTGACCGCGCGATCAATGGTGTCGCGAGTCATGTTCGCCGACAACGCCTTGTCGATCGCTGCGCGCAGGCGCGGGTTGCCGCCAGGGTCAGCCACCCCGGCGCGCGTGGCGACGGTGATCTCGCGGATCAGCTTGGTGAACACCTTGGCGCGCTTGGCGTCTTCGGCGTTCTTGCGACCTTCGATGGACGGGCCTCTACCCATGACGATTCCTGCACGAAGCGATTGGACAAGCGGCCAATTTTACCTGAATTCGGCCGTCGTGCCGGCGGCAGGGCCTCGCCGTGCCGCGACAAGACGCCTCAACCCGGCAACCCCGTGAACCGCCCGTGGCGCAGGAATTCCGCCACCAGCCGCGCCACCTCCTGCGAGAACAGCAGGCCGGTATGGTTCGCCTCGACCACGCAGTGCGCGGCCAGTCCGGCCAGGCGGGTTTCCTCGACCGCCACGGTGCCGTCGTGCTCGCCGACGAAATGGCCGAGCATGGCGCCGAGACCGAGCGGCATGCGACCGGCGATCATGCCGACCTCGCGCGGCCCGTCCCAGCGTTCGAAACCCTGCTGCAGCAATTCGCGGTTATGCCCCAACAGCACCTCGCCGCCCCGCCCCCAGGCGGCGAAGCCGCGCGCGGCGGCGCTACCCTTCAGCGGCGACCCCAGGCATACGATGCGGCCAGGCGGCAGCTCGGCATCGAGACAAGCGCGCAAGGCCAGCAGGCCACCGAGACTGTGGCCGACCAGGTGCACCGCATCAGCCTCCCCGGCCAACGCGGTCATGCGTGCCTGCAAGCGATCCAGGATGCGCTGCTGGGTTGCCGCCACGCTCAGGTAATCGAAGCGGTGCACGCGAAAACCCGCCTCGATCAGCCGCCGGTGCAGCAGGGACAGCGCGAAACCGCGCATCCACAGGCCGTGCAGGAGGATCACGTGATCAGACATGAGGCGAATGACACCCGACGCGAAGTGGAAGAAACGGCAACGCCGCCGGCAACTGCACGCGCATGGCCGACCCGGCGCCGGCCCTGAGGGCGCGCGGGGTCAGGTGCCCGCCGCCTCGTCGCCCAGCACCCGCACGTGCAGTTCCTTCAGCTGTGTCGGGGCGATCGGCGACGGTGCGTCGGTCATCAGGTCCTGCGCGCTGGTGGTCTTGGGGAACGCGATGACGTCGCGGATCGACTCGGTGCCGGCCAGCAGCGCGGCGATGCGGTCGATGCCGAACGCCAGGCCGCCGTGCGGCGGCGCGCCGAATTTCAGCGCCTTCAGCAGGAAGCCGAACTTCATCTCGGCCTCTTCGGCACTGATGCCGAGCAGCTCGAACACCGTGCTCTGCATCTCCGGCCGGTGGATGCGGATCGAGCCACCACCGATCTCGTTGCCGTTCAGCACCATGTCGTAACCGCGGCTCACCGCGTTGTGCGGGTCGGCGCGCAGCTGCGCGGCGTCATCCACCTTCGGCGCGGTGAACGGATGATGCAAGGCGACGAAGCGCTGCGCCTCGGCGTCGTACTCGAACATCGGGAAGTCGGTGACCCACAGCGGCTTCCAGCTGTCCTCGACCAGGCCGCGATCCTTGCCGAGCTTGAGCCGCAGCGCGCCCATGAAGTCGGTGACGGTCTTCCACGCACCGGCGCCGAAGAACACGATGTCGCCACTCTGTGCCGCAGTGGCCTGGAGCACGCCATCCAGCGCCGCGTCGTCGAGGAACTTCGCCACCGGCGAGCTGATTCCCTCGCGGCCTTTCGCCAGGTCCTCGACCTTGAGCCAGGCCAGGCCCTTGGCGCCATAGCGCGAGGCGTATTCGGTCAGCACATCGATGTCCTTGCGCGACAGCGTGCTGCCGCCGGGCACGCGCAGCGCGGCAACACGGCCGCCGGCGTCGTTCGCCGGTTCGGCGAACACCTTGAACTCGATGTGCTTCACCGCGTCGGCGACGTCGACCAGCTCCAGCGCGATGCGCAAGTCCGGCTTGTCCGAACCGAAGCGACGCATCGCCTCGGCCCAGGTCATGCGCGGGAACGTGGCATCGAGTTCGACGCCCTGCACTTCCTTGAACACGTGGCGGATCAGTTCCTCCACGAAGTCCTGCACGTCCTTTTCCTCGACGAAGGCGAACTCCAGGTCGAGCTGGGTGAACTCCGGCTGGCGGTCGGCGCGCAGGTCCTCGTCGCGAAAGCAGCGCGCGATCTGGTAGTAGCGGTCGAAGCCGGCCACCATCAGGATCTGCTTGAACAGCTGCGGCGACTGCGGCAACGCGTAGAACTGGCCCGGATGCACGCGGCTGGGCACCAGGTAGTCGCGCGCGCCTTCGGGCGTGGCCTTGGTCAGGATCGGCGTCTCCACGTCCTGGAAACCGCGCTCGTCCAGATAACGGCGCAGCGCCTGCACCAGACGGATGCGCTTGCGCATCATTGCCTGCATCTCGGGGCGGCGCAGGTCGAGGTAGCGGTAGGTCATCCGCATGTCCTCGTTCGGATTCTCGTGCAGCGCGAACGGCAGATCCTTCGCGGCGTTGAGCACCTCCACCGTGTCGGCCACCAGCTCGATCGTGCCGGTCTTCAGCTTGTCGTTGACCGACAGCCGCGGGCGGATCGTGCCGGTGACGCGCAGGCAGTACTCGTTGCCGATCTCGTTGGCGACGGCGAACGCCGCGGCGTTCTCACGCTCGATCACCACCTGGGCCAGGCCTTCGTGGTCACGCAGGTCGACGAAGGCGACGTGGGCCTGCAGGCGGATCTTGTTGACCCAGCCGCACAGGGTGACGGTCTGGCCGATCAGCGACTCATCGATGAGGCCGCAGTAATGCGTGCGCATGCGCTTGAAACTCCGGGCGGGCCGCAGGGCGGCCGAAACAGATGGAAAAGACCCGGAATGTTACCACCGCAGCGGCAGGCGGGGCTCCGAGCCGGCCGGCCCGGAACCGCTCACCAGCGGCGGTCGACCACGAACTGGCCGCGGCAGCCGTGGTTCACCCACACGCCGGCGCGGTTCCAGCCCCAGCTGTAACCCTCAGTGCAGCGGGTATCGGACATCTGCTGCACCAACCGCACGCGCCCACGGCGACCGACGTCGACCTGGCACATCTGGTAGCGCTTCTTGTTGCTGTCGCACTGCAGGCGGATCTGCCGATCCCAGCCCGGGCCCGGCTGCCAGCCGCCGCGCCGATCGCCATCGGCGCGATCGTCGTAGCGGCCGTCATCGCCGTAACCCGGACGTTCATCGCGATAGTCACGGCGGTCGGACGAGGCCGCGAACAGGCCGCGACAGCCGCGATCGACCCACAGACCTTGGCGGTCCACGCCCCAGCTCTCCCCGCGGACGCAGGCACCCTTCGATTCCTGCCGGACCAGCCGGGCGTCACGCCACGGCATGGCACAACGGTTGAATTTGCCATTGGTGCTTTCGCAGCGGATCGCCGCATCATCCTGCCGCGACTGGGCAAGGGATGCCGTCGGCAACGACAGCGCGCCGAACAGAGTCGCCACGACGCCGAGCAGAAGTCTGGATGAAAGATGCATGTGCCTGTCCCCCGGGAAGTTGCCGTCAACGCTATCGCAGACTAACCAAACCCAGCTTGAACATCGCCCATGCGGCGACTTGCGCCGAGGGTCAGTCGCCGCCGGCGGGCTTTGCCGCGGGCGCTGGGGGCGCCGCCGGCACGCTGGCGGCGGGCTTGGTCTCGGCACCACCACCATCGGCCAGGTTGTGCTTCTTCTCCCCGCTCTTCTTGAAATCGGTTTCGTACCAGCCGTTGCCGGCGAGCCGGAACGACGGCGCGCTGACCATCCGCCGCAGGTGCGGCGCATCGCAGGCGGGGCAAACTGTGGGATCGGTATCGGACAACTTCTGCAGGCGGTCGAAGCGATGACCGCAATGGCTGCATTCGAATTCGTAGATGGGCATGGAAACTCCGGGCACGCCGACCAACGTGGGGCCGACAACACGCCATTATCGGGGTACACGGACGGATTTCAACGTACCCGACGTTGCATGGTGACGCTCGCCCCCAGCAGCAGCCTGCAAACTGGAGGCAACCGCGGCTCAGGTTGTCAGCCTCATGCACCGCCAATAGATGCTGTCTCGGTATTTGAACTTATGGACGTCCATACGTCTATTTCCTAAGCAATGGCACGTCACCATTCCGCAGTTGCCGAGCCACAGTGACCTATGAGCCTGGAGAGTTCCCATGAGCAAACGTTCCAACCCGATCGTTTCGGCATGGCTTCCCCGGTGTCACTGGCGGCCGCCATTTCCCCAAAGAGGCGGAAGGGTGATCGCCACCAACAGCACCACGGGCATCCTGCCGTAGAGTTCGCCGCTCGGTTTCAACGGCGTCTGCATCTGCGGCAGGGCGGCATATCGCCGGTGGGCCCGCACCACAGAATGAACCCGGGCCCCGGCCAGACCGGGGCTTTTCATTGCACGCGTCCCCGAATGCAGGGACGCCTCGCGCAGACATCGGATCCCGCCCTGTCCATCGAAGGGCTTCGCTGACAGCTTATGCCGCCAACGCTGACAGCCACAGGCCCGACGATTACGGATAATCGCCCCGCTCAAGCTACCTGACGAACGGCAACGCTTCGTCACTTGACACGTCAATCCGACATGTACAGCATCCCCCTGTGCCCGCGCAGCCTCATCTCACGCCCGCGCGGCGCCCGCCATCCGGCGGCAGCAGGGGATCACGGATACGGCCTGTCACGACGCAAGTGCGCCGACACCCAGCGCTGGGTCGGTGTTGACAGGGAGCGGTACCACGCCATCAACCTGAGGGGAATTTCATGAAACCTGCAAACTATGCAAGCATGCTGGGTACCGCACTGGCGCTGGCATTGACCGTGGGCGGTGACGCGATCGCCCGCGAGGCGCCAACGATGACCGTCGCCGTGATCGACTTCACCAACCAGACCAGTTCCGCCAACTGGTGGAACGGCGATGTCGGCAACCAGCTCGCCGACGTACTCAGCAACGAACTGAGCGCCACCGGCGACTTCAAGGTGATCGAACGGCAGAAGATCGACGCCGTGCTGGCCGAGCAGGACCTGGCCGCCTCCTCCCGCATGCGCCCGGGCAGCACTCCGCACAGCGGCAACATCACCGGCGCCCAGTACCTGATCACCGGCAGCGTTGCCGCCTACACCGAAGACACCTCCAATACCGACGGCGGACTGAACATCGCCGGTTTCCGCGTGGGTGGCGGCAAGTCCGAGGCGTATATCGCCATCGACCTGCGGGTGATCGATGCGGAAACCTCCGAAGTGGTGTACTCGCGCACCGTCGAGGGGCGCAGCTCCAGCGGCGGGGTGAACCTGCGCGGCTACGTCAGCGGCGTGGGCGGCGACTTCGCCCATTCGAAGAAAACCCCAGCCAGCAAGGCAGTGCGCGCGGCCTTGATCGAAGCGACCGACTACCTCGACTGCACGATGGTCAAGCGCGATGGTTGCGAAGCCCGCTACCAGCAGAAGGAACAGCGCCGTCGCGACAGCAGCAAGAAGGTGCTCGACCTCGACTGAAGAACAGATCGTACCCGCTCGAAGAATCGAGCGGGCACGAGGCGTCGACTGACAGGGCCATCCGGTAAAAGGATGGCCCTGCTTCGTTCGGGCCTGCAGCCTGCTCGCGCGGCTTCAGGACTTGCGAAAGACCAGCTGTCCGCCCTCGGCGGCGACCGTCACCGTATCACCTGACTGGAAGCGGCCTTCGAGGATCTGCTTTGCCAGCGGGTTCTCCAACTGCTGCTGGATCGCGCGCTTCAGCGGCCGCGCCCCGTACACCGGGTCGAAGCCGACGTTACCGAGCAGGGCCAGCGCATCGTCGCTGACGTCCAGCTTCAGCTGGCGCTCGGCCAGGCGCTTGTCCAGATAGGTCAGCTGGATGCGCGCGATCGCACGGATCTGCGTCTTGTCGAGCGGGCGGAACACCACGATCTCATCGAGCCGGTTGATGAACTCGGGCCGGAAGTGCGCCTGCACCACGCCCATTACCGACGCCTTCATCTGGGTGTACTGCTCCTCCGCATCGCCGCCATTCTCCGCGGCATCCTGGATCATCTGCGAGCCGAGGTTCGAGGTCATCACGATGACGGTGTTGCGGAAATCCACGGTGCGGCCCTGGCCATCGGTAAGGCGGCCGTCGTCGAGCACCTGCAGCAGGATGTTGAATACGTCCGGGTGTGCCTTCTCCACCTCATCCAGCAGGATCACGCTGTACGGCCGGCGGCGCACCGCCTCGGTCAGATAGCCACCTTCCTCGTAGCCCACATAGCCCGGCGGCGCGCCGACCAGCCGGCTGACCGAGTGCTTCTCCATGAACTCGCTCATGTCGATGCGCACCATCGCGTCGGTGGTGTCGAACATGAACTCCGCGAGCGCCTTGCACAGCTCGGTCTTGCCCACGCCGGTAGGGCCGAGGAACAGGAACGAGCCGTTCGGCCGGTTCGGATCGGACAGGCCGGCGCGCGAGCGGCGGATCGCATCGGACACCGCATGCACCGCTTCGTCCTGGCCAACGACGCGCTTGTGCAGCTGGTCTTCCATGTGCAGCAACTTTTCGCGCTCGCCCTCGAGCATCTTGCTGACCGGGATGCCGGTCCAGCGGCTGACCACCTCGGCGATCTCCTCGGCGGTGACGCGGGTCTGCACCAGCGTGAAGTCCTGCGTCTCGGCGGCCTGCGCCGCGGCCAGCTGCTTTTCCAATGCCGGCAGCTCGCCGTACTGGATCTCGCTCATCTTGGCGTAGTCCTGTCGGCGCTGGGCGGCGTCCAGCTCCTGCCGCGCCTGCTCGATCTGCTCCTTCACCCGGGTCGTGCCCTGCAGCGCGGCCTTCTCGGATTTCCAGATCTCGTTCAAGTCGGAGAACTCGCGCTCCAGCTTGCCGATGTCGGTTTCCAGGTCGGCCAGCCGCTGCTTCGACTCGCTGTCCTTTTCCTTCTTCAGCATCTCGCGCTGGATCTTCAGCTGGATCAGCCGGCGCTCCAGCCGATCGAGTTCCTCCGGCTTGGAGTCGATCTCCATGCGGATGCGCGAGGCGGCCTCGTCCATCAGGTCGATCGCCTTGTCCGGCAGCTGACGGTCGGCGATGTAGCGGTGCGACAGCGTGGCCGCGGCGACGATCGCCGGGTCGGTGATCTCGACGCCGTGGTGCACGGCGTAGCGTTCCTTCAGCCCGCGCAGGATCGCGATGGTGTCTTCCACCGACGGTTCGCCCACGAAGACTTTCTGGAAGCGGCGCTCCAGCGCGGCGTCCTTCTCGACGTACTTGCGGTATTCGTCCAGCGTGGTGGCGCCGATGCAGTGCAACTCGCCGCGCGCGAGCGCCGGCTTGAGCATGTTGCCCGCATCCATCGAGCCCTCGGCCTTGCCGGCGCCGACCATGGTGTGCAGCTCGTCGATGAACAGGATCACCCGGCCTTCCTGCTTGGAAAGGTCGCTCAGCACCGCCTTCAGGCGCTCCTCGAACTCGCCGCGGAATTTCGCACCGGCGATCAGTGCGCCCATGTCCAGCGCCAGCACGCGGCGATCGCGCAAACCTTCGGGCACTTCACCCTTGATGATGCGCTGGGCCAGCCCCTCGACGATCGCGGTCTTGCCCACGCCGGGTTCGCCGATCAGCACCGGGTTGTTCTTGGTGCGCCGCTGCAGCACCTGGATGGTGCGGCGGATCTCCTCGTCGCGACCGATCACCGGGTCGAGCTTGCCCGACTCGGCGCGCGCGGTGAGGTCAATGCAGTATTTCTCCAGCGCTTGGCGCTGTTCCTCGGCGTTCTCGCTCTGCACCTTCTCGCCGCCGCGCAGTTTTTCGATCGCGGCTTCCAGATTGGCCTTGTTCGCCCCGGCGGCCTTCAATGCCGCGCCCAGCTCGCCCTTGTCGTCCAGCGCGGCCAGCACGAACAGCTCGCTGGCGATGAACTGGTCGCCACGCTGCTGCGCCAGCTTGTCGGTGAGGTTGAGCAGGCGGTTGAGGTCGTTGCCCAGGTTGATGTTGCCTTCCTGCCCGCTGACCCGAGGCAGCCGTTCCAGCATGTCGTTGACGCGCTGGGTCAGCAGCGGCACGTTGACCTGGGCCTGGGCCAGCAGCGGTGCGGTCGAGCCGCCCTGCTGGTTCAGCAGCGCCGCCATCACATGCGCCGGTTCCAGCATGTTGTTGTCGCGGCCCACGGCCAGCGATTGCGCATCGGCCAGCGCCTGCTGGAATCGCGAGGTGAGTTTGTCCATCCGCATCGAATGATCCTCCGCACGAGGTGAAAGGTTTCGGCGGGCAGCTCCGCCACTGCCCGGTGAGATGCGGACAACGGAGACCGATTCAAGCAAACGGCATGACGACGTCGCGTCAAGACCGCGGTGGCGCTCAGCTGTCGGCCAGCCAGATCAGGCTGGCGAACCGGCCGCTGCGGGCACCGTCGCGGCGATAGGAGTAGAAGCGCGCGTCGGCCAGCGTATCGAAGCCGCCGCCATGGATGCGTCGCACGCCGGCTGCCTGCAGGCGGCGCTGCGCCAGCGCGGCCAGGTCGCACAACCAGTGCCCGGCGCGGGTCGCCACGAAGCAGCTCGCAGCGCCGGCATCGGACGCCACGAAGGCGCTGCGCACCTCCTCACCCACCTCGTATGAGGCAGCGCCGATGCACGGCCCCAGCCATGCCAGCAAGCGCGACGGGGGTGTCTGCAGCTGGCTCAGGGTAGCTTCCAGCACGCCGCCGGCCAGACCGCGCCAGCCGGCATGCGCCGCACCGATCTCGCTGCCGTCGTCGGCACAGAACAGCACCGGCAGGCAGTCGGCGGTGAGGATCGAAAGCACCGTACCGGGGATGTGCGACACCGCCGCATCCGCCTGCGGCTCGTCGGCACTGGGCAGCGGCCCCAGTTCGGCCACGTTGACGCCATGCACCTGGCGCAGCCAGCGCGGTGCGGACGGCAGGCGCAGCGCCTGCTGCATCGAGCTGCGGTTGGACAGGGTCGCGTCGATCGAATCACCGCTGCGCAGGCCGAGGTTGAAGCGGTCGAACGGTGGCGCCGAGATGCCCGGTCCCAAGCGAGTGGTGATCGTCGCATGGACCCGTGACGGAGCCGGCCAGTCGGGGAAGATCCAGGTATCGGTCATTTTCCGGAAATCGGGAGTCGGGGATGGGGAGTCGGGAAAGCATCGCATACCCGCCGCCCCGGTTCCCGCTTGCTCCCTCAATAGTGATCCGAGCCGTGCTCGGCCAGATCCGCCCGCAGTGCCTCGATCAGTGCCAGTTGATCGGCTGGCCGCTCCGCGCCGAACGACAGCGGCTCGCCGGTGGCCGGATGGATGAACGACAGCTTCTCGGCATGCAGCGCCTGCCGGCGGAATCCGCGCAGCGCGGCAACCAACTCCGCCGAGGCGCCCTTGGGCAACTTCAGGCCGCCGCCGTACAGCGGGTCGCCGACCAGCGGATGGCCGGTATGCGCCAGATGCACGCGAATCTGGTGGGTACGGCCGGTCTCCAGCTGGCACTGCAGCAGGCTGTGCGCCCGGAAACGCTCGCGCAGGCGGTAATGGGTCACCGCGCGTTTGCCGTCCTCCTCGTCGCGCACCGCCTGGCGCAGGCGGTCGCCCATGCTGCGGCCGATCGGTGCATCCACCGTGCCGCCGGCCACCATCGTGCCCAGCACCACCGCCTCGTACTGGCGTTCCACTTCGTGCCGCGACAGCAGGTCGACCAGCGCGGTGTACGTCGGCAGCGTCCGCGCCACCACCATCAGGCCGGAAGTGTCCTTGTCCAGCCGGTGCACGATGCCGGCCCGCGGCAGTTCGGCCAGCTTCGGATCATGGTGCAGCAGCGCGTTCAGCAGGGTGCCGGCCGGATTGCCGGCGCCAGGATGGACCACCAGCCCGGCCGGCTTGTCCAGTACCAGCAGGTGCGCGTCCTCGTGCACGATGGTCAGCGCGATGTCCTCCGGCGCGCTGGACACCTCGTTTTCCAGCTCGACCTGCAGGCACACCTGCTCGCCGCCACGCAGCAGCTGCCGCGGTGGTGCCTGTACGCCATCCAGGGTCATCGCGCCGGACTTGATCCAGCCGCTGAGCCGCGAACGCGAATAATCGGGGAACATCTCGGCCACGGCCTGGTCGAACCTGCGTCCCGCCGCGCCCCGCGGCACCTCCGCCTCATGCCGGATCGTGGTCATGTCGGCCTCCACGAGCTGTGGCCGGTTTCGGCTATCATGCCTTTTCGCTCAAACATCTGAATTCTTTCCTTATGCGCCCAACAATCGACTCGCCCAAGCTGCCGATGTCCAAATTGCCCGTTCTGAAAGTGCTTGTGGTGCTCGCGCTCGTCGTGTCGATGAGCGCATGTTCGATGTTCAAGTCGAAACGCGAGTCCATCGACACGATGCCGCTGGTCGCGCTGTACGACAACGCGCATGCCTCGCTGCAAAACGCCGACTACGCGGCCGCCGCCAAGGCCTACCAGCGCCTGATCGCGCGTTTCCCGTCGGGCGAGTACAACGAGCAGGCCCAACTCGAGCTGGCCTACGCGCAGTACAAGGACAACCAGCCGGATGATGCCTTGTCGACCGTGAACCGCTTCATCAAGACGTATCCGACCAACAAGCACGTCGATTATGCCTATTACCTGCGCGGCCTGATCAATTTCGATCGCACCAGCGGCGTGATCGAGCGCTACATCAACCGCGAAGGCTCGCAGGCGCGCCGCGACCAGGGCTACAACCTGCAGTCGTTCGACGACTTCTCCGAGCTGTCGCGCCGCTTCCCGGACAGTGCCTACACCGCCGACGCACGCCAGCGCATGATCTACCTGCGCAACATACTGGCCCAGTACGAGATCAACGTGGCCGAGTTCTACCTGCGCAACAAGGCCTACATCGCCGCGGCCGATCGCGCGCAGTACGTGGTCGAGCACTACCAGCAGGCCCCGCAGGCCGGCGATGCGCTGGCCATCCTCACCCGCAGCTACCTGGCGCTGGACCAGAAGACCCTGGCCGACCAGAGCCGCCAGGTGCTGGCGCTGAACTACCCGAACCACCCCTACCTGACCGACGCCAAGTGGCCGCGTGCGCCCTCCACGCTGCGCAAGCTGGTGCCGTTCTCGGGGCATCACTGACACCCCAGATCAGCTGAAACAGGAAGCCGGCGAGTGATCGCCGGCTTTTTTGTGGCCCAGCTGCAAGGTGGCGCCCGCCCGGGCGAGTCAATGCCAACCGGAAGTGATGGGATAGCGCCGCTCGCGGCCGAATGCGCGGGTGGTCACGCGTGGGCCCGGCGCCGACTGCCGGCGCTTGAACTCGTTCAACAGCACCAGCCGCACCACCCGGCGCACTACGTCGGCATGGAAACCTTGCGCCACGATCTCCGCCTGCGACTGCTCGCGCTCGATAAAGCGTTCGAGGATCGCGTCCAGTTCGTCGTACGGCGGCAGCGAATCCTGGTCGGTCTGGTTGTCGCGCAGTTCGGCCGAGGGCGGGCGTTCGATCACCGCCGGCGGGATCCGCTCGGCTTCGCCGGCACGCGCCGCTTGCGCATTGCGCCAGCGCGACAACCGGTACACCACGGTCTTGTACACGTCCTTCAGCGGCGCATAGGCACCGCACATGTCGCCGTACAAGGTCGCGTAGCCGACCGCCATCTCGCTCTTGTTGCCGGTCGCCAGCAGCAGCCGGCTGTGCTTGTTGGACAGCGCCATCAGCATCGCGCCGCGAATACGCGACTGCAGGTTTTCCTCAGTGGTGTCGGCGCCCTTGCCGGCGAACGCCGGGGTCAACGCCTCGATGAATGACTGGTAGGTCGGCTCGATGTCGATCACGTGGTAGTCCACGCCCAGTTGCTCGGCCTGCGCGCGCGCGCCGTCCAGCGACAGCTGCGAGGTGTAGCGGGTGGGCATCATCACCGCGGTGACCCGCTGCGCGCCCAGCGCGTCGACCGCCAGTGCCAGCGTCAGCGCGGAGTCGATGCCGCCGGACAGGCCCAGCAGCACGCCGCCGAAGCCGTTCTTGTCGATGTAGTCGCGGGTGCCGCGCACCAGCGCCGCGTACAACGTCGCCTCCAGTGAGCGGTCGGCGGGAACCGGCCAGTCTTCCGCCGACAAGGTCCGCGCGGCCGGGTCGAACTCGGCCCACAGCAACGCATCGACAAAGGCCGGCGCACGCGCGGCGATCGAGCCGTCGCCGTTCACCAGCATCGAGCCGCCGTCGTAGACGACCTCGTCCTGGCCACCGACCAGGTTGAGATAGGCGACCGCGCAGCCGGTTTCGCGCGCCCGCGCCTGCAGCATGGCTTCGCGCTCGGCCTGCTTGCGCTCGTCCCACGGCGAGGCGTTGATCACCACCAGCAGTTCGGCGCCGGCCGCCGCGGCCTGCGCCGCCGGTTCCGGCTGCCACACGTCCTCGCAGATCAGCAGTCCCACGCTCACCCCGTCGATCACGGTCGTGACCGAGGCGTGGCCGGGGCGGAAATAGCGCTTGTCGTCGAACACGCCGTAGTTCGGCAGCGCCTGCTTGTGTGCGGTGCACTCCACCTTGCCATCACGCAGCAGGCTGGCCGCATTGAATACCTCACCCGCGCTGTGCGGGTGGCCGACCAGGGCGGCGATGCCGTTGGTCGCCACCGCCAGCGCGGCCAGCTCACTGTCGCAGGCGGCCAGGAAGCTCGGCCGCAACAGCAGGTCCTCCGGCGGGTAGCCGCTCAAGGTCAGTTCGGGGAACGCCACCAGCGCGGCGCCGCCGGTGCGTGCCCGCGCGATCAGGTCACCGGCTTTGGCGGCATTCGCCGCCACCGCACCGACCGGGAAATCGCATTGGGCCAGTGCCAGACGCAGCCTTGCCATGAACGTGCTCCAGAAATGACGAAGGCCGCGATGAATCGCGGCCTTCGCATTTTAGAGCACTACCGGGCCGACTTACTTCATCAGCTTCGCAAGTGCCTTGCCCAGATCGGCCGGCGACTTCACCGTGGTGACGCCGGCCTTCTCCAGCGCGGCGAATTTCGCCGCCGCGGTGCCCTTGCCGCCGGAGATGATCGCGCCGGCGTGGCCCATGCGCTTGCCGGCCGGAGCCGAGGCGCCGGCAATGAACGACACCACCGGCTTGGTCACGTACTCGCCGATGAACTCGGCGGCGTCTTCCTCGGCACTGCCGCCGATCTCGCCGACCATGATGATGCCCTCGGTCTGCGGGTCGTCCTGGAACAACTTCAGGCAGTCGATGAAGCTGAGGCCGTTGATCGGGTCGCCGCCGATGCCGATCACCGTGCTCTGGCCGAGGCCTTCGTTGGTGGTCTGGAACACCGCCTCATAGGTCAACGTGCCGGAGCGCGAAACCACGCCGACCTTGCCCTTCTGGTGGATGTGACCGGGCATGATGCCGATCTTGCATTCGCCGGGGGTGATGATGCCGGGGCAGTTCGGCCCGATCAGCACGATTTCCGGATGCTGCATCAGCACGTTCTTGACGCGCAGCATGTCCAGCACCGGGATGCCTTCGGTGATCGCCACGATCACCTTGATGCCGGCGTCGATCGATTCGAGGATCGAGTCGGCCGCGAACGGCGGCGGCACGAAGATGACGGACGCATCGGCGCCGGTTTCGAGCACGGCTTCATCGACCGAGTTGAAGACCGGCAGGCCGATATGCCTGGAACCGCCCTTGCCCGGAGTCACGCCGCCGACGATCTGGGTGCCGTAGTCGAGGCACTGTTGTGCATGGAAGGTGCCCTGCTGGCCGGTGAAGCCCTGCACGATCACCTTGGTGTTCTTGTTGACCAAAACGCTCATTCGATTACTCCTCAGGCCTGCGCGGCAGCCACGGCTTTCTGGGCCGCGTCGTTGAGATCATCCGCCGGCGTGATCGCCAGGCCGGAATTGGCCAGCAGTTCGCGGCCCTGATCGACATTGGTGCCCTGCAGGCGCACCACCACGGGAATCTTCAGGCCCACTTCCTTGACCGCGGCGATGATGCCCTCGGCGATCAGGTCGCAGCGCACGATGCCGCCGAAGATGTTGACCAGGATGCAGCGCACCTTGTCCGAGGACAGGATCAGCTTGAACGCCTCGGTCACGCGCTCCTTGGTGGCGCCGCCACCGACGTCGAGGAAGTTGGCCGGCTCGCCGCCCGCCAGCTTGATCACGTCCATCGTGGCCATCGCCAGGCCGGCACCGTTGACCATGCAGCCGATCGAGCCGTCCATGGTCACGTAGTTGAGGTTGTACTTCACCGCCGCGGCTTCGGCCGCGTCTTCCTGGGTCAGGTCGCGCATCGCGGCCAGGTTCGGGTGGCGGTACTCGGCGTTGTCGTCGGAGTTGACCTTGCCGTCGAGCGCGGCGAGGTTGCCGTCTTCCAGCACAGCCAGCGGGTTCAGCTCGACCAGCGCCAGGTCCTGTTCGTTGAACAGCTTGTACAGGCCCAGCATGATCTTGGTCAGCTGGTTGACCTGCTTGCCGTTGAGGTCCATCGCGAAACCGAGCTGGCGGCACTGGTACGGCTGCAGGCCCTCGACGAAGTCGATCACGATGGTGTGGATGTCTTCCGGCGTCTCTTTCGCCACCTGCTCGATGTCCACGCCACCGTGCTTGGAGGCGATGAACGAGACGGCCTTGCTGTCGCGGTCGACCAGGATCGACAGGTACAGCTCGCGGGCGATGTCGGTGGCGTCGGTCACCAGCACCAGGTTCACCGGCAGCGCGCGGCCGGCCGACTGGTAGGTTTCCATGTTGGTGCCGAGCATGCCCTTGGCGGCGGCACGCACGTCGTCGAAGCTGCGGCAGAACTTGACGCCGCCGGACTTGCCGCGGCCGCCGGCATGGATCTGCGCCTTGACCATCCATTGCGTGCCACCCAATGCCTTGGCGGCATCGACGGCAGCGTCGGGAGAATTGGCGACCTTGCCCGGCGGAACGGCAATACCGTACTGCGCGAACAGTTCTTTGGCCTGGTATTCGTGAAAATTCATTCGATACCTCGAGCGAACGGAGAAACGATGGCGGCCGCACGCATATACGTCAGCGTGGGTCAGGGAGATCGGACGGCGGATGGACGCGCTGCCGGCATACGATGCGCAGCCAGACAAAACCGGCCATACCGCGCAACACGGCCGCCCATTTTCGCGGAAGCGGGCGCCGATGGAAAGGGCCGCCCGCCTGAAACGCCCGCGCGGGGCGCTCCCATGCGCTTTCCGACACCGGCACAGCGGCGATCCGCCCGTCTATACTCGGCCGGAAACCTCGGGAATGCCCTGATCCATCCAGTACAGGCGGCATATGTCCAGCACAACACCTTTGACTACCCCGCGCGCAGGCACGGCGACGATTCGCCACGAACTGTCGTTCCTCAACGCGTTCCGGGTGGTGCAGGCGCTGGTCTATGCCGCCCTGGCGTTCAGCCCACCGGGCCTGGGCTGGCCGCAACTGGCCACTCCCGACTTCGCCCGCACCGTCACGGCGCTGTATCTGGTCTTCGCGCTGATCGCGCTGCTGCTGAACCGGCGCAGCATGCCGTATGCCCGGACGGCCGTGGCGGCAACCCTGGTGGTGGATATCGCCGCCGCCGTGCTGGCGATCGCCGCGATGCACGACGCGCGCATCGGCATCGCGATGATGCTGGCGGTGAACCTCAGCGCCGGCGCGCTGATCCTGCCGCTGCGGCTGTCCAGCTTCTTCGCCGCGCTGGCCACGCTGGGCATGCTCGGGCACACCTTGTTCGGCGGTTCGGCCGATAACCCCGGCGACCGCGACCTGCTCGAAGCGGCGCTGTTCGGCCTCGCCTACTTCGCCACCACCACGCTGTGCCACGTGCTGGGTCGGCAATTGCGCGCCACCGAGGCACTCGCCGAGCAGCGCAGCACCGACCTGGCCAACCTGGCCCAGGTCAATGAGCTGATCATCCGCCGCATGAAGACCGGCGTGCTGCTGGTCGACGACGCCAACCGCATCCACCAGATCAACGAATCGGCATGGATGCTGATGGGCAACCCCGGCGCCGACCAGCGCGACCTCGGCCAACTGGCGCCGGAGCTGTCGCGCCGGCTGTACCACTGGATGACCTCGGGCAAGCTGGACGAGACCGCCACCCAGCTCGCCGACGGCGTACCCGAAGTGGTGCCGCGCTTCACCCGGCTGGCGCCGAACGACGACTCGCACGTACTGATCTTCCTCGACGACACCTCGCTGCTGTCGCGCCGCGCCGAGGAGCTCACGCTCACTTCGCTGGGCCGGCTGTCCGCCTCGATCGCGCACGAGATCCGCAACCCGCTGGCGGCGATCCGCTACTCGGCGCAGCTGCTGGCCGAGTCCAGGAGCATGGACGCCACCGACCAGCGCATGGTCGAGATCATCAACAACCACTGCATCCGGCTCAACGAGATCATCGAGAACATCCTGCAGCTGTCGCGGCGCGAACGCTCGCGCCCGGAGACGCTGGACCTGGGCCTCTGGGCGCAGAACTTCGTCGACGAGTACTCCCAGGGCAACGATCTCGGCGCCGATTCGCTGCGGGTGATCGCCAACAGCGGCACCCCGGTGGCGGCGGTGGCCGACCCGCAGCAATTGCAGCAAGTGGTATGGAACCTGGTGCAGAACGCACTGCGCTACGGCCGCCTGCCCGGCGAGCCGGCACGTGTGATGGTGGTGACCCGGCAGGGCGAGCACGGTGTGCCGATCCTCGAAGTGATCGACCGCGGCCCCGGCATCGCGCCCAAGGTGGCCGCACAGATCTTCGAGCCGTTCTATACCACCCACGAATACGGCACTGGCCTGGGCCTGTACCTGGCCCGGCAGATGAGCGACGCGAACCAGGCGGCGCTGGAATACGTGCGCGTGGCCGGCGGCGGCAGCTGCTTCCGGCTGGTGCTGACCCCACCGGCGCGCAGCCCGGCCGAGGCTGCGGACACCACTGCTCAGGCGGCTACGCGCTGAGGCCGTGGACGTTTGGACGTTTGGACGTCCATAGTGTGAGGGAGTTCCGCCCGTGCTTCGACAGGCTCAGCACGAACGGAAGTGTGGGAGTGCTTCGACACGACAGACTGGATGGAAGCGCGGGAATCTAGCGAGGAATTCCAGGATTCCGTTCGTGCTGAGCCTGTCGAAGCATGAACGGAATCGGCGATCGCCCGTTCAGGTCGATCGCACGATCAGGCTGACCGGCAGGCATTCCGAGCTGGCCGGCTCGCCCTCGATCAGCGCCAGCACCTTGCGCGCCAGCAGCATGCCGCCTTCCTGCCAGTCCTGCCGCACCGAACTCAACGGCGGCAGGAAGCTGGCGCCGAGCGGCATGTCGTCGTAGCCGACCACCGAGACATCGGCCGGCACCGAGCGCCCCAGATCCAGCGTGGCGCGGATCGCGCCCATCGCGAGCAGGTCGTTGCAGGCGAATATCGCGTCGAAGCCGACCTTGCGCTCATGCAGCGAACGCACCGCGTCCATGCCCGAGTCCACGGTGAATTCGTCGCGCCGCATCAGCAGCGGCTTGATCCCGCGCACCGCCAGCGCGTCGATGAAGCCATTCAGGCGCTCGAAGATCTCCGGGTGGCTGGGGTTGCCGATGAAGACCGGACGGCGCCGGCCCAGCGCGATGAAGTGCCGTGCCACCACCGCACCGCCGAGGCGGTTGTCGCTGCCCACCACCACGTGCGCGTCGCTGGCCGACTGCGCGCCCCACACCACCATCGGCAGGTTCAGCTTGTCGAACCGGCGCACCGCGTCCTGGTGCGCGCCTTGGCCCAGCAGGATCAGCCCGTCGGCCGCCTGCACTGCCGCCGCGCTGGCGCCCTGGCGAGTGGTCAGCAGCACGCTGTAGCCGGCCGCAGTCAGTTCCTGCGAGATGCCGCCCAGCAGCACCAGCGGATACGGATCGAACATGGTGCGATCGGTGGAAGGCTTCATTTCCACGATCACCGCCACCGTATGGCTGCGGCGCAGGCGCAAGTTACGCGCGCTGATGTTGAGCTTGTAGCCGTGCTCGCGTGCCAACGCCTGGATCCGTTCGCGGGTTTCCGGGTTGACCAGCGGGCTGTCGCCCAGCGCCCGCGAGACGGTGATCTTGGATACCCCGGCCAGTTGCGCCAGGTCCGCCATGGTCAGGCTGCCTGAGGCGTTCTTGCGCGCGCCTTTCTTGCTCAACTATCTGATCCCTGTTGACTTGGCTCCGGTGCTGCGGCGCTGCCGGACGGCAGCGATGGTCCGCACCGGCACCTGCAGTGTGTCGACATTCGCCTCGCCGATGCAACCTCGCCGCGTGCCGCCCCGCCGCGGTGCGCTGGCGCGACCGGAAAGTGCATATCCATGCCCTTCTCCATCGACCCCGGAACCATCATGGCAGGCCTGTGCCGTTGAAATGTTATCGGTATCTTGATACCGATAACATTTACTGCCAAGCTGCGCGCCAGCCTGGCGTATGGCCCGACCAACAGCACGCGGAAGACGGGGATTTATCGTGGATCACCAGACGACGGCAGCGACAAGCCCCGACGCATCGACGCCTGGCGGCCAGCCGGCGGGCGACCCGTGGCTGCTGGTCCGCCACGGCACCGACCCGGCCGGCTTTGCGCAGGACGAGAGCCTGTTTGCCCTCGCCAACGGCACGCTCGGCGTGCGCGGCAACCTGGAGGAGGCCGACAGCGCCAGCCAGGCCACCTTGCTGTCCGGGGTGTGGGAACGCACCCCGATCGAGTACCACGAACGCTTCCCCGGTTTCGCCAGCCATACCGACACACGCATCCCGGTCGCCGACGCCACACACATCCGGCTGCGCCTCGGCGACACGCCGGTGCAACTCGACCAGGGCGAGTGGCTGCACTTCGAGCGCATCCTCGACCTGCGCCGCGGCTGTTATCGCCGCGTGTTGCGCTGGCGCTCTCCGCAAGGCGCCACGCTGGAGATCGAGGCCGAGCGCATCGTCAGCCTCGAGGAGGCCGGACTGCTGGCGATCCGTTACCGCGTGCGCTCGGTCGACTACCGCGGCCCGATCACGCTGGAATCCTCGATCGGCACCACGCGCGAAGCCGTCGGACAAGGCAACGACCCGCGCATCGGCAGTCGCATCCAGGGCGGCCTCGTCAATCGGGACGCCGAGGCGGACGCGGAGCTGGCCTGGGTCGGCCAGCAGACCACCCACAGCGGCATCCGGCTGGTCTGCGCGCAACGCCACCGGCACGCCGCCGAACTCGCTTTCCGCGACGCCGGCCGGACGCCGGATGGCGTGATGCAGGCCTATACGGGCACGCTTGCACCGGGCCAGGCCGTCAGCCTGGACAAGTACATCGCCTACGCCTTCACCGTGCCGTTCGCCACGGACCCTGCCGATACCCTGCTGGCGCGGGCGCAAGCCACGCTGACCGCGGCGATCGCGCTCGGCTACCCGGCCCTGCTCGATCGGCAGGCGCAGGCGTTGTCCGCCCTCTGGGCGCAGGCCGACCTGGCCATCGCGGGCGACCCGGCCACCGAGCAGGCGCTGCGCCTCAACCTGTTCCATCTGTTCCAGTCCAGCGGCCGCGACGGCCGCAGCAGCACCGCCGCCAAGGGCCTCACCGGCGAGGGCTACGAAGGCCACTACTTCTGGGACGCCGAAGCCTTCATGTTGCCGGCGCTGGTCACCCTGGCGCCGGAGCTGGCGCGCGCCATGCTGACCTGGCGCCATCGCACGCTGGGCCACGCGCGCCGGCATGCGCGCGAACTCGACCACCCGCGCGGCGCGCTTTACGCGTGGCGCACGATCAGCGGCGACGAGTGTTCCGCGTACTTCCCCGGCGGCTCGGCGCAATACCACATCAATGCTGCGGTGGCATGGGCGATCCGCCTCTACGTCGACGCCAGCGGCGACCAGGCGTTCCTGCTCGAACGCGGCGCCGAGATGATCTTCGAGACCGCGCGGATCTGGCTCGACGTCGGCCATTTCAATCCGCGCCACGGCGGCGCGTTCTGCATCCACGAGGTCACCGGCCCGGACGAGTACTCCGCCCTGGTCGACAACAACCACTACACCAACCGCATGGCGCAGCGACACCTGCGCGACGCGGCCGCCACCGCCGAGTGGATGGCACTGACCCATCCGGCCGACTACGCCGCGCTCGCGGCGCGGATCGGCCTGCACGCCGACGAGCCGGCGCAATGGCGAGCCGCAGCGAAGGCGATGTACCTGCCGGTGGACGCTGCGCTGGGCATCTTTCCGCAGGACGACGGCTTCCTCGACAAGCCGCGCCTGCCTTCCGAACTGGTTGCTGCGCCGGGCAAACAGCCGCTGCTGCTGCGCATGCATCCGCTGAGCCTCTACCGCCACCAGGTGTGCAAGCAGGCCGATACGCTGCTCGCCCTGATGCTGGCCGGCGAGCAGGTCGACGTCGCCGCCAAGCGGCGCAACTTCGACTACTACGAAGGCGTCACCGTGCACGATTCCACCCTGTCCGCCTCCACCTTCGCGGTGCTCGCGGCCGAAGTGGGGCATGCCGGCAAGGCCTGGCGCTATTTCCTGGACACCTTGCGCGTCGACCTGGACGACCTGCACGGCAACGCGGCGCACGGCCTGCACATGGCGGCGATGGCCGGCAGCTGGCTGGCTCTGACCTGGGGCTACGGCGGCCTGCGCGTGCACGACGGCATGCCGGCGCTGGCGCCCCGACTGCCCGCGGCGTGGCAAGGCTATCGCTTCGGGCTGCGCTGGCGAGGCACGCGTCTGCGCGTGGAGGTCGATCGCGACGGCGTACGCTACACGCTCACCGAAGGCAGCGCGCTCACCTTCCTGCACGACGGCCTGCCGCAACGCCTGCATGCCGGTCAGCCGTTGCGCCTGCCGTGCGCGGGCTTCGTCGATGCGCTGCCGCCGCTGAAGGCGGTGGTCTTCGATCTGGACGGCGTGATCGCCGACACCGCGGTGGTGCATCACGCCGCCTGGAAAAGGCTGGCCGACGAGATCGGCGTGCCGTTCGACGACGCCACCGGCGAGCGCATGAAGGGAGTCGACCGGCGCGGCTCGCTGGAGATCCTGCTGCAGGCCGCGACGCATTCCTACACGGAAGCCGAGAAGCACACGCTGGCTACACGAAAAAACGAATATTACCGCGAACAAATCGAGCACTTCGGGCCGCGGGACCTGCTGCCGGGGGCGCGCGCGGCGATCGAACAGGTGCGCCAGGCCGGACTCAAGGTGGCGCTGGCCTCGGCCAGTCGCAATGCCGGCTTGCTGCTGGAGCGCCTGGGCATCGCCGACTTGTTCGACGCCGTCGTCGACGCCAACCGGATCAGCCGCTCCAAGCCCGATCCGGAAATTTTCCTCGCCGCGGCGAACGCGCTCGGGGTGGCGCCGGAAGAGTGCATCGGCGTCGAGGACGCCGCGGCTGGCATTGCCAGCATTCACGCCGCCGGGATGGCAGCGGTGGGAATCGGTCAGGCGCAAGCGTTGGCCGAGGCAGACCTGGTGTTACCGAGCATTGCGACATTCGACATACATACCTTTACAACAACCCGTAACGACAACTGGCGTGGACATATCGGTTGATGTGCCGCGACCCACACTGAAACTGATGGGGAGGACGTGACATGGGCAACAACAAGCAAATGACCCGACTGATGCTGTCGGCGGCCATAGCAGGCATCCTCATGTCCGCGACGGCCATGGCGCAGGACAGCCCGCAGGACACCTCGGCGACGAACGCGCCGGCAACCGCCAGGAAGAGTCCGCAGCGCAAGGCGGCCGATGTCAAGGAGACCACGAACCTGCAGCAGGTTGTCGTCACCGGCTCGGCCACCGGCGTGAAGAAGATCGACGCGAGCTACACGCTCACCACCGCGACCGCCGAGCAGATCAAGCTGGCCAACCCCAAGAGCACGGCCGACCTGCTGAAGATCGCGCCCGGCCTGTGGCCGGAATCGACCGGCGGCCAGACCGGCGCGAACATCGAGATCGCCGGCTTCCCGGGCGGCGGCGACGCGCCTTACTTTTCCACCCAGCTGATGGGCTCGCCGCTATACGGCATGCCCACGCTGTCGTTCTTCGAGACCACCTCGATCTTCCGTCTCGACGACACCATCGAGCGGGTCGAGATCCTGCAGGGCGGCCCGTCGGTGGTGTTCGGCGACGGCCAGATCGGCGCCACCGCGAACTTCATGCTCAAGCAGGGCACCGAGGTGCCGTCGGGCAGCATCGGCGTCACCTACGGCTCGGAAAACCTGAAGCGCGTCGACGGCTTCTTCGGCTTCCCGGTCGCCGAGAACTGGTACGGCAGCGTGGGCGGTTTCTACCGCGACTCGGACGGCGTGCGCGACCCGCAGTTCGCGGCCGACAAGGGTGGCCAGTTCACCGCCACGCTGACGCATGACTCGGATCGCGGCAGCATGATGCTCTATGCGCGCGCGCTGAACGACAAGAACCAGTTCATCACGCCGATCCCGCTGATCCAGAACGGCACCGACAACTTCAGCGCCTACCCGGGCTTCGACCCGCTCAAGGACACCTACAACAGCAAGTACATCCAGCACGTGTTCCTGGCCGGCTATCCGGGCGGCGGCACCAACGCCGACCTCGCCAACGGCCGCGGCGCGAAGATGAACTTCTTCGGCGGCAACTTCGACTACGACCTGGGCAGCGGCTGGACGATCAGCGACAAGTTCCTCATCGATGCCGGCGACGTCGACACCAACGCGCTGTTCTCCGGCTCCAACCCGGCCACCTTGAACGACGAGCTGTACAACACCCCGACCAGCCAGGGCGGCTTCGGGCTTCCGGCCGGTTCGGCGACGGCGACTTACGCCGGCCCGGGCGGCGGCGGCGCAGTCGATCCGAACCAGAGCGTGATCCACCAGGGCTGGTGGTACATCCACAAGCACCTGAAGAACATCAACAACGATTTCCGCCTCAGCAAGGAGATCTTCGAGGGCAACACGCTGACCGCGGGCGTGTATCTGGCGCACTACACGATGGACGACAAGTGGGCACTCGGCAACCAGATGCTGATGACGAATACGCCCAACGCGCGCCCCATCATGGTGAGTTACGACGACGCCGGCACCATCAAGCAGCTGACCGACAATCAGGGTTTCCTCGACAACGGCGGCTACAACATCGCCCAGCACGGCACGGCTAACAACAAGGCGTTCTATCTGTCCGATTCGTGGCGCGTGGGGCCCTGGTTGTTCGATGCCTCGGCGCGTCTCGAAAACCAGGACGCGACCAACAACGTGTGCAACCTCACCAATGTCGACCTGGATGGCAACCCGCTCACGCTGTACAACAACAGCGTCCCGGTCTGCAACGGCACGTTCGCGCATACCAACTACAACAAGACCCACACCTCATGGACCGTCGGTGCGAACTATCAGCTGGCCGACAACATGAGCGTGTATGTGCGTGCCAACAAGGGCGTGCATTTCGCCGACTTCGACAACGGCATCCGCGGCGCCACCACCGGAAACACCGCTCCGGTGCAGAAGATCCAGAACCTTGAGGGCGGCTTCAAATACCAGTCGGATCTGATCTACGCCGACATCAGCGTCTACCACAAGCAGTTCAATGGCCTGTCGTTCCAACCCACGGACGGGGCCGGCACGCCGGTGGGACCGCCGGCGCTGTACGGCTCCGATTCCAAGGGCATCAACCTGTCCGGCGCGATCACCCCGATCGAGAACCTGAAGCTGATGCTGGTGGCCAATTACCTCGACGGCCATTACTCACACAACAACTCATGCTTCAAGTTCACCAACGTGGTGACCGGCGTCAGCGGCTGCCAGTTCATCAATGGGGTGCAGTTGCAGCGCCAACCCAAGGTCCACTACGCGTTCACGCCGAGCTACAGGATGCCCTTTTCGTGGGGTGATGTGACCGCGTTCGTGACCTATACGCATGTCGGCCCGCATACCCAGGATCAATCGGGCCTGCAGCAGCTGGGCACTTACAGCACGTGGGATTTCGGCGTGATCGCCAACGTCGAGCAGAACTGGCAGCTGCGCCTGCAGGGCACCAACATCACCAACGAGCTGGGCCTGACCGAAAGCAACTCGCGTATCTTCGGCACGGCCGCAGCCGGTGGCGTGATCCTGGCTCGGCCACTGGAAGGCCGCGAGGTCAACTTCCAGGTGAAGTACCTGTTCTAGTTTCCACTTCAGCGGCACGCGCGGTCCGGGTCGTACCTCAGAGCGGTCCGGACCGCGTTTTTCCTGAAGTTGCACATGCCGTGGCGCCGGGGGTGACATGAATCGAATCCGCATGATCGTCGCACTGGCGCTGATCTACATCATCTTCGCGATCCTGCTCAATAGCGTCGGCACGGTGATCCTGCAGTCGATGGCCACGTTCGGCATCGACAAGCCTGCGGCCAGCGCACTGGAGCGCTACAAGGACCTCACGATCGCGTTCACGTCGTTCCTGGTCGCCTCGTTCCTGCCGCTGTTCGGCTACCGACGCTCGATGATGCTGGCGCTGGCCATCGTCGGCGGTGCCTGTCTGCTGATGCCGCTGTACCCCACCTTTCTCACCACGCGGCTGCTGTTTGCCTGCGTGGGCTTTTCGTTCGCGCTGGCCAAGGTCGGCGTGTATTCCTCGATCGGCCTGCTCACCGCCGACAAGACCGCACACTCGCGGTTGACCAACACCATCGAAGGCCTGTTCATGGTCGGCGTGCTCGCCGGCAACTGGGTCTTCAGCGCGTACGTCGACCCGGCGAACCCGGGCAACCCGGTGTGGTTCAACGTGTACTGGCTGCTCGCCGGCGCCTGTGCGCTGGTGATCGTGCTGCTGGCCACCAGCCGGCTGGACGAAAGCGCCGCGCACGCGCAGGGGCACAACAATTCGTTTGTCGACGCGATCATGGAGATGCTGCGCCTGTTCGTGCGCCCGCTGATTTACGTGTTCCTCGCCTCGGCGTTCCTGTACGTGCTGATCGAGCAGAGCTTCGGCACCTGGCTGCCCACCTTCAACAACGAGATCCTGAAGCTGCCGAACGCGATGAGCATCCAGTTCGCCAGCATCCTCGCCGGCATGACCGCGCTGGGCCGCATCGGTGCCGGTTTCGTGCTCAAGCGAGTGCGCTGGTACGTGCTGCTCAACGTATGCGTGGTCGGCATGGGCGTGTTGGTGATCGTGGTGCTGCCGTTGGCGCGCGACGTGGTGGCGCGGCCGGACGTCGGCTGGTTCAACGCGCCGCTCGCGGCGTACCTGATCCCGCTGCTCGGCCTGCTGATGGCGCCAATCTACCCGGTGATCAACTCGGTGGCGCTGAGCTCGCTGCCCAAGCCGATGCATGCGGCGATGACCGGCCTGATCGTGGTGTTCTCCGCGCTCGGCGGCACCCTGGGCTCGTACATCACGGCCAGGGTATTCGCCAGCTTCGACGGCATCCATGCATTCTATTTCTCGCTGGTGCCGATGACCCTGATCCTGCTCACCCTGTTCCTGTTCAAGCGCGAGACCGACCGTGCGGCCACCACGGCTACCCCGCTTGCTGCGGAATAGCTCGCTGGCCATGGCTCGAAGCACGCCTCATCTGGAGCAACCATGAAATCCTGCAGCCCCCGCCTCGCCGCCCTGTTCCTGCTCGCCGCCACGCTTGCCCTGCCGGCACGTGCTGCTACCGACCCCAGCTTCCTGCTCACCGGCACGGCAGAAAATTTCGGCACGTATTTCCCCAGCTACCTGGCCAACGGCTATTTCTCCACAATGACCTCGGTGCGCGGCACCGAGGGCAATCGCGCGTACATGGTCGCGTTCATGGATTACCAGCCCGGCGACATCGCGCGTCCGGCTGCGATCCCCGGCTGGAGCGAGATCGACTACAACCCCGGCGGCGGCTGGCTCAATTCGACCCGCGTCGACAAGACGATCTTCGCCGACTACGCGCAGACGCTGGACATGCACGACGGCATGCTGTCGACCAGTTACCGCTTCGTGTACGCGAACAAGTCGACCGACATCAAGGTCACCACGTTCGTCAGCCAGGCCTCGAACCACCTGGCGGCGACGCAGCTCTCCATCACGCCGCAGTTCGACGGCAGCGTGCAGCTGACTTTCCCCATCCGGCTGTGGTCCGAACACCAGCCGCGCTTCCCGATCGCCAGCATGAGCGGCGACGAGATGATCGCCGCGGTGATCGCCAGCGGCCAGACGCTGGACAACAAGCCGGTGCCGACGCCCGACCGCGCCGCCGTGTGGTACCCCGGCTACACCCGCGTGCTGGCCAGCGACGGCGACACGAAGGAACTGACGCTGTGGCTGGACGGCCGCGCCGAACACGGCCTGACGATGGCCGAGGCGGCGGCGATCGGGCTGCCGCCGGGCCTCGCGATCGAAAGCGTGAAGCTGGAAAAAGGCCCGTACAAGCTGTCGCTCAATCTCACCGCCAGGGTGCACAAGGGCCAGACCTACACCTTCACCAAGTACATCGCCGCGTCCCGGCAGAACTGGGGCGGCAACGCCCGCGACAACGTGGCGCTGGCCAAGGCCGCGCGTCAGAAGGGCTTCGCCGCGTTGCTCGCCGAACACCAGGCCGCCTGGCACGAGCTGTGGAAATCCGACATCGTGGTCGACGGCGATCCGGGCGTGCAGCGTGCCGTGCATTCGGACCTGTACTACCTGCTGTCCAATTCCACCGTGGGCACGGCCTGGCCGATGGGTGCCTGCGCGCTGACCCCGGGTTACGCCGGCCACGCGTTCTGGGACAGCGATTCGTGGGTGTTCCCCGCCCTGCTCCTGTTGCACCCGGAACGCGCCAAACCGATCGTGATGTTCCGCGCACGCACCATGCAGCCTGCGCGCGAGCGGGCGAAGCAGTACGGCGTGAAAGGCACGATGTACCCGTGGGAGGCCGATCCGGAAACCGGTGTCGACCACACGCCGCACTTCGCCTACGGGGTGTTCCGCGAGATCCACGTCAACGCCGACATCGCGATCGCGCAGTGGCAGTACTACCTCGCCAGCAGCGACGACGCCTGGCTGAAGCAGCAGGGCTGGCCGGTGATCCGCGAGATCGCGCAGTTCTGGGTCAGCCGGGTTACCTACGACAAGGCGCAGGACCGCTACGAGATCCACCACGTCACCTCGCCCGACGAGGCCTACAACGATGTGCCGAACGACTCGTTCACCAATGCCGCCGCGCGCAAGTCGTTGCAGATCGCGATCAAGGCCGCGAAGCTCGTCGGCGCCGCGCCCGATCCGCAATGGGCCACGATTGCCGCGAAGATGTACATCCCGTTCGACCAGAAGAACCAGCGCCATCTCGACTTCGACGCCTCGGTGCCGCACGACAAGATCACCTGGATGGGCTCGTCGCTGGCCTGGCTGATGTATCCGAACCTGGACCTGCCGATGTCGCCGCAAGTGCGCCGCAACGACTTCGCGTTCCAGCTGCACGAACTGAAAGTGCATGGCGACGACCCGAACGAGATGATGATGGTGATGCTCGCCGTCGGCGCCGCCGAACTGGGCGACAGCAAGGCCGCCGGCGAGTGGATCCAGCGCAACCTGGTCGGCTTTCTGAAACCGCCGTTCAACGTGCGCACGGAAACCGTCGCCAACAACGCGGGCTACCTCCTCGCCACCTCGGCCGGCTTCGTGCAGAGCTTCGTCTACGGCCTCAGCGGCCTGCGCATCGAGGACGATGGCCTGGCCGAAGCGTATGCACCGGTGCTGCCGCCGGGATGGAAATCGCTGACGCTCAGGCGCATCACGTTCCGCGGCAAGCGCTATGACATCCGCATCGATCGCGCTGCCGACGGCAAGGCGAAGCTGACCCGCACGGCGATCTGAAACGTCGCCATCACGCCGCGCCCGGACGGACCGGGTGTGGCCAGCAACGATCGGCAAGACTGGGGAGGCCGAGATGAAATGTGCATCCCGTCGACGCTGGCAGCTCGCGGCACTGGCCGTCATCGGCCTCGGCAGTGCCGTCGGCGCACGGGCCGCGACCGATCCCAGCTTCCTGCTGACGGCCACCGCGAAGGACTTCGCCAGCTACTTTCCCGGCCAGCTCGGCAACGGCTACCTGTCGACGCTGACCGCGCCGCGCGGCACCGAGGGCAACCTCGCCTACCTTGTCGCGTTCATGGACTACGCGCAGGGTGACATCGCGCGTCACGCCGCGGTGCCCGGCTGGAGCGAGATCGACTACAGCACGGGCAACTCGCCGGCCGGCCACTTCTGGCTCAACCAGGCCGCGCTGGACCCGGCCGTGTTCCAGGACTACCAGCAGCAGCTGAATCTATACGAGGGCACGCTCACCACGCGCTATCGCTACCTCGACCATGGCCGAGCCACGCGCATCGAGGTGACGAGCCTGGTCAGCCAGGCCTCGCCCCACCTCGCCGCGACCCGGCTGTCGATCACGCCGGAGTTCGACGGCGAAGTGCAGCTGTCGTTCGCGCTGAACCTGTGGGCGCCGCATCAGCCGCGCTTCCCGCTGGCGCGCCTGAGCGGTGACGACATGCAGGAGGCGGTGGCGGCGCACAACCTGAAGCTCGAACCGGTCGCACCGGCCACGCCCGACCGTGCGGTCCTCTGGTACCACGGCGACACGCACGTCACGGCAGCCGATGGCGACACGGCCGACCGCACGTTGTGGCTGGACGGCCACGCCGAGCAGGGCCTGTCGATGGCCGAGGCGGCCGCGATCGAGTTGCCCGCGGGCCTGCAGCCCACCGACCTGCGGGTGTATCGGAGCCGCTATCGGTTGGCGCTGAACCTCACCGCGAAAGTGCGCAAGGGACAGACCTACACCTTCACCAAGTTCGTCGCGCTGTCGCGCGCGGGCTGGGGTGGCGATGCGAAGCAGGATCGCGCGCTGGCCACGGCCGCGCGCACGGCCGGCTTCGAGCGCCTGCTCGACGCGCACCGCGATGCCTGGAGCAAACTCTGGACATCGGACATCCGCATCGACGGCGATGCGCAGGCGCAGCGGATCGTCCACTCCGACCTTTACTACCTGCTGTCCAACACCGCCCCCGACACTGCCTGGCCGACCGGAGCCTGCGGCATGACGCCCGGCTACGCCGGCCATGTGTTCTGGGACAGCGATACCTGGGTGTTTCCCGCGCTGTTGCTGCTGCATCCGCAGCGGGCGAAATCGCTGGTGATGTTCCGCTCGCGCACCTTGCCGGCCGCCGAAGCGCGTGCGCGGGCACGCGGCCTGCGCGGCGCGATGTTCCCGTGGGAGGCCGATCCGCAGAACGGCAGCGAGCAGACGCCGCACATGGCCTACGTGCTCGGCGAACGCGAAATCCACGTCAATGCCGACGTCGCCATCGCCCAGTGGCAGTACTACCTGGCCACCGGCGATCGCCAGTGGCTGGCCCGCCACGGCTGGCCGGTGATCCGCGACGTGGCGGATTTCTGGGCCAGCCGCGCGACCCGGGTGGCCGGCAGGCACCGCTACGAGATCCAGCACGTCACCTCCGTGCTGGAGGCTTACAACGACGTACCAAACGACACCTTCACCAACGCCTCGGCACGCAAGGCGCTGAACATCGCCGTCGCCGCTGCGTCCGTCGTCGGCACAAAGCCGGACCCGCACTGGGCCGATGTCGCCGCGCACCTGCATATCCCGTTCTCCGCGAAGGACGGACACCATCTCGATTTCGACGAAAGCGTGGCGCACAACATCGATGCCTGGGGCGACACCGCCCTGCCGGCGCTCGCCTATCCCTCGCTGGACCTGGCGATGAGCGCCGAGGTGCGTCGCCACGATTTCGACTACGCGATGGGGCTGATCGAACGGTCGCGGCAGGCGCCGAACAGCATGGGGCTTTCGCCCGTGTCGATCGCCGCCGCCACGCTGGGCGACGCGACCACGGCCGGCGCGTGGTTCCAGCGCAACCTCACCACCCACGTGCTGAAGCCGCCGTTCAACGTGCGCACCGAGACCGCCACCAACAACACCGGCTATTTCCTGACCGCCTCGGGCGGGCTGCTGCAGAACATCCTCTACGGCTTCAGCGGCCTGCGCCTCGAACAGGACGGGCTAGTCCAGGCGTACGCACCGGTGCTGCCGCCTCCGTGGCAGTCGTTCACGCTGAAGCACGTCAGCTTGCGCGGTCACTACTACGACATCACGGTCCGCCGCGCGGCCGACGGCAAGCCGGAGCTGGTCCGCCACGCACTCTAGAACCGCCGGGGCACCGCTGCCGGCGAAATTGCCGCCGACCCTGCCGATCACCGGCAGTCGCTATTTCACCCTGAGCTCGGTCCTGCACAACCAGGCCCAGCTGGCCGCGGCCGGGGTGGATACCGGGCTGCATGTGCGGGACGGCATGTGGCATTCGTTCTACTCGGATCCGGAAATACCCGAACCGCGCGAGGCGCATGCCGTGATGGCGCGCCTCTTCGACCGACGGCTGGGGCACCAGCAGTCTTTGCCCCGCAGCGCGCGGCCGGGTATTCTCTGTCGCATCGATAGCCACGCGCCGTGCCATGAACCCACAGACCGTTCTGGTCATTGATGACGAACGAGACATCCGCGAGCTGCTGACCATCACGCTGGGGCGGATGGACCTGCAGGTCGACGCAGTAGGTACCGTCGGCGAGGCACGCCGCGCACTGGCCGAACGCAGTTACGACCTGTGCTTCACCGACATGCGGTTGCCCGACGGCAATGGGCAGGAGGTGATCGAGCTGATCGCCGCCAACCATCCGGACATGCCGGTGGCGATGATCACCGCCTACGGCAACGTCGACGCCGCGGTGAACGCGCTGAAGGCCGGCGCGTTCGATTTCGTCTCCAAGCCGGTCGACATCCAGATGCTGCGCGGACTGGTGCGTACCGCCCTGCGCCTGGCCGAGGAAAAGCGCAACGGCGGCGCAGCGGCGAAAACCGGCGATTCCGGCGATCGCCTGATCGGCGACTCCGCGGCAATGCAGCAGGTGCGCTCCACCATCGGCAAGCTGGCGCGCAACCAGGCGCCGGTCTACATCGCCGGCGAATCCGGCGTGGGCAAGGAACTGGTGGCCCGGCTGATCCACGAGCAGGGCCCGCGCGCGAGCGGCCCGTTCGTGCCCGTCAACTGCGGCGCAATCCCGTCCGAGTTGATGGAGAGCGAGTTCTTCGGCCATCGCAAGGGCAGTTTCACCGGCGCCAGCGTAGACAAGGAAGGCCTGTTCCAGGCCGCCCAGGGCGGCACCCTGTTCCTCGACGAGGTGGCCGAACTGCCGCTGCACATGCAGGTGAAGCTGCTGCGCGCGATCCAGGAAAAAGCGGTGCGCCCGATCGGCGGCCGCGACGAGATCCCGGTCGACGTACGCATCCTTTCCGCCACCCACAAAAACCTCGGCCAGCTGGTCGAGCAGGGCCAGTTCCGCCAGGACCTGTTCTACCGCATCAACGTGATCGAACTGCGCGTGCCGCCGTTGCGCGAACGCCGCGGCGACGTGCCGCAGCTGTCCGCCTTCATCCTCAAGGCGTTGGCCGGCAAGAGCGGCGAAAGCGTCGGCCAGCTGTCGCCGTCCGCCCGCGACGCGCTGGACGCGTACGACTTCCCCGGCAACGTGCGCGAGCTGGAAAACGTCCTCGAACGCGCGATGGCGATGTGCGACGGCAGCACCATCGAAGCCGCCGACCTGATGCTGCCGCAGCGCAGCGCCCGGCTCAGCCAGGAAGCAGCGGCACCGGGCCAGCCGCCGCAGCCACCGGCTGCCGCCAGCGCCGACGGCGGCCTCGACGACTACATCAGCAACCTCGAGCGCACCGCCATCGTCAAGGCGCTGGAGGAATCGCGCTACAACAAGACCGCCGCCGCGCGCAAACTCGGTATCACCTTCCGCGCGCTGCGCTACAAGCTGAAGAAGCTCGGCATCGACTGAGGCAGCACGCTCACACCGAGCGCGTCGCCTCCACCGGCGGCACCGCCGCGGCGCGCCGCGCCGGGCCGAATACGGCCAGCTGGCCAAGCAGCCACAGCAACAGCGCGCCGACACCGAGCAGCCACAGCGGCATCCGCGGCAGTTCGTAGTGCTTCATCAGCGACAGGTTCGTCGCGACGCCGAGTGCCGCGCCTAGCACCACGCCGATGCCGACGATCAGCGCGTTCTCGGTCTGGAAATAGCGCAGTATGTCGCCGCGCGTCGCGCCCAGCGCACGCCGCACGCCAATGGAGCGACGCCGCTGGCCGACCCAGAAGCTGCTCAGGCCCACGATGCCACCGGCCGTCGCCAGCAGCAGCAACACGCACACCACGCCCATCATGATCGCCACGCCGCGATCGGTGGCGTAAGCCTTTGTGCGTGCCTGTGCCAGGGTAACCACGCCGTCTTCCGGGCTGATCAGGCGCATGCGGTTCTGCGCGACCAGTGCAGCCGGCGCCGTGCGCAGCACCGCCGCGAGCTGGCCCGGTTGCGCGCGCACCAGATAGACCGTACCGCCGGCATAGCTCGCCCCGTCGTCGGAGCTGGCGTAACGCGCCGGCACCAGGACGGTGTCCTCGTCGATCGAACGCGTGCTGCTGCCCGCGTAACTGCCTTGCAGACGATCGACCACGCCGATGATCGTGCTCGGGCCGTCATCGCTCAGGTAGACGCGCTGACCCACCGCCACGTCGCCCGGAAAAAGCTTGTGGGCCAGGTCGCGCGTAATGATGATCACCGCCGGCACTACCTTGTCGTACGGGCCGAGACTGCCGATCTCGTCGACGCGGAAATTGCGGCCCGCCACCAGCGTGGTGCCGAACGTGTCGATTGCGTGCTCGTCGGCCAAATAGGAAAGCGCCAGTTGGGCCTTCGTCGTCTGCTCGATCCGATGCTTGAGGCGCACCAGCCCGCCGCCACCTTCCTCCATCGGATAGGCCTGGCTGGCGAACGCGCCGCGCACGCCGGGCAGGTTGCGCAAGGTCGCCAGATCGGCGCGCACCTGCGCGTCGATGTGCGGCACGTCCGGCTGGCCGATCCACTGGTTGTTGATTACGAACAGATGCGCCTCGTCAGTGCCGCTCGGTCGCGACAGATGCAGCACCCGCGTCTTGACGATGAACAGCGCGTTGCTGACCACCGCCAGGGTCAGCGCGATCTGCAGCACGATCAGCAGCGTGGCCATCTTGTGCCGGCGCAGCGCGGCGAGGATGGGGCGTATCTGCATGGTCGTATTCATCCGTTCGACTTCAGCTGCCACGCCGGCTGCACTTGGGCGGCGCGCCAGGTGGGATACAGCGCGGCGATCAGGCTGGCGGCCACCGCGACCAGCACGGTCAGCAGCAACAGCGATGCATCCAGCGTCGCCAGCTGGGCGATTTCCGGCTCGAACAAGTGACCGATGCCGTCCATGCCGAGCGCCGTCAGCAGCAGGCCCAGCACGCCACCGGCCAATCCAATCGCCACCGCCTCGGTCAGGAACTGGCGATAGATCGCGCCACGCGACGCACCCAGCGCGCGGCGCACGCCGATCTCCGGCGCGCGGCGCATGAAGCGCGCCAGCATCAGGCCGACCACGTTGACCAGGCAGATCAGCAAAAAACTCACCGAGACGATCATCGACAGCGCCGACGCCTTCGGCACCACTTTCATCAGGTCCAGCCACTGCCCGACATCGGACAGGCGCACGTTCGGCGGCCAGGCAAAGCGGCCGACGCGCTGCTGTTCGGCCGCGTAGTTGTGCAGCCAGTCGCGATAGCGCGCCATGTCAGCGCGGGTGGGCAGTTCCACCCACGCGGCGATCCACGCGCATTCGCTGTGCAACACGCTGTCCCAGTTCGGCAGATCAGGATTGGGGGAGTACGTGCTGCAATAGAAGTTGGTGCTGGCGGCTTTCTGCAGATCGATGGCACGACTGAACGGGAGATACAGCTGGCGCGGATGACTGAAGGGATACCACGCACTGCTCACATCGAAGTAGCGCGGGCTGGGATTCCAGTCATCCAGCACACCCACGATGCGATAGGCATGCGTGTCGAGATTGATCTCACGGCCCACGCTGTTGACGCCACCAAACAGCTTTTGGTTGAGCGCACTACTAATCACCACCACCGCCGCGCGTTGAGCGTCGTCGCTGGCCGACCAGCCGCCGCCGTAACGGAACGGCGCATCGAACATCGCGAAGAAGTCGTGGCTGACCGCGTCGCCCTCCTGCGAAGACGGCAGGTGTTGCGCATCACCCGGCAGCACCGTCCACTTGCTGCCGTAGATCAGCACCTGCCGCCGCGCCTGCCGCGCACGCAGCAACGCCATGGCATCGGTGTAGCCGAGCAGGATCGGCGGCTGCCCTTTCCAGTTGTGCGCCGGCCCGAAGTTGTCGATCTGCGGCACGAACAGCTGGTGCGACTTCCACGGGATCGGGTCGGCCGCGGCGGCGCGGAACACCGCGAAGGTGACCATGCAGGTGCCGACGCCGCAGCCCATCAGCACCACCACCAGCGCGGTCAGCGCCTTGCTGCGGCGGAAGCTGCGCAAGGCCAGATCAAGGTAGTACGCGAACATCCATGTCCTCCCGGCCGCCATATCCGCGCGGCTCACGCATCAGCCGCGTTACCGGCCGTATCCAACGCCTTGCGCAAGGTGCGCAGCAGCACCTGGGTGGTGACCGGCTTGTCGATCACGTAGAGGTGTTCCAGCGGGGGCAATTCGTGCAGGTCCGGCATGGCGCCGGGGCGCGCCAGCAGGATCACCGCGCCGCTGTAGCCCTGCTCGATCAGCGCGGCCAGCGTGCGCACGCCGGTGAACAGGTTCATGTCCGCATCCAGCACCACCAGGTCGGGCAGGCCGCCGGCCTCGATCCACTGCAGCGCGGCGGTACCGCTCTGGCTGGCATGCGCCTGGTAACCGTAGGCGTCCAGCGTGTCGGCCAGCAGGGACAGCTGGCCGGCCTCTTCCACCACCACCAGCACGCGCTCGGCGGCACCTTCCAGGCTGTCACGATCGTCCAGCTGGTCGCCGTCCGCCACCGGTTCCTCCAACGGGAAATACAGGTCGAAGCGGGTGCCGCGGCCCGGCTCGCTGTCCACCCGCATCACGCCGCCATGGCTGTCGACGATCCGTTTGCATGACAGCAGGCCGAGCCCGGTGCCACCCTCCTTGGTGGTGAAGAATGGCTCGAATATCTGATCGAGCACGGCCTGATCCATGCCGGCGCCATCGTCGATCACGCTGATGCACAGGTAACGGCCCGGCCGTGGCTGCTGCTCCGGCAGGAAAAATTCCGCCGGCAATGGTGTCTGCGCCGCCTCGACGCGCAGGTGGCCGCCATCCGGCATGGCCTGGATCGCGTTCAGGCACAGGTTGAGCAGGCATTGCTGCAGTTCGGTGTGGTTGCCCTCGAATGACAGCTCGGGGTCGTCGATGACCAGTTCCATCGATACCGCGCGCGGTACGCTGCCCTGCATCAGCAGGTCGAACGCACTGAACAGCGCGCCCAGCCGCACCTTCTCCGCGCGGCGCGCTCCGCGGGCGAACGACAACATCGAGTGCACCATGTCCAGGCCACGCTTGCCGCAGTCGCGCACCAGCTTGCCCAGCCGCGCCAGGCGCGGGTCGTCCTGGTAGTCCTGCAGGCTGTCGCCGGCCAGCAGCAGCGGCTGCAGCAGGTTGCGCAAGTCGTGGCTGAGGCCGCCGGCGAGCATCGCCAGGCTCTCGAAACGTTGCGCGCGCACCAGCGCCGCCTCGGAGCGGCGGCTGGCCCGGCGCGCTTCGGCCTCGCTCAGTGCGCGGCGCACCGCGCTGGCCAGCCGGGCCGGGTTCTGCTTCAGGATGTAGTCGGTGGCGCCATTGCGCAGCGCCTCGATCGCCGCCTCTTCACCCAGCGTGGCGGAGACGAAGATGAAGGGCAGATCCTCGTCGCGCTGGCGCAACAGGTCGAGCGCATGCTGGCCGGAAAAGCCAGGCATGCTGAGATCCGACAGCACGATGTGCGGCCTGAAGTCGGTCAACGCGGCGAGGAAACTCGCCTCGTCGTCGACCAGGCGCACCTCGTAGCAGATGTTGTCGGCGTCAAGCTCGGCCAGCACCAGCTCGGCATCGAGCTGGCTGTCCTCGACCTGCAGCACCCGGATGGTCGGCATCGCCCGTGATTGCCGGTTTGGCATATGGTTCTCTGCTACCCCTGCTCGTTTCCGGCGCCCGCATGCAGCCTGTGGGCCGATGCGGGTTACCGCGTCCACTCACTCATTCGTGCTCGGGCCCCTGGTTGAGCACCGCCCAGAACTGTCCCAGCGTGCGCACCGCGTCGAAGAACTGGTCCACGTCGACCGGCTTGATCACGTAAGCATTGGCGCCCAGGTCCCAGCTGCGCGCCAGGTCGCTTTCCTCGCGCGAGGACGACAGGATCACCACCGGAATCCGCCGCAGCCGCTCATCGGCGCGCATCGCGGTCAGCACGTCCAGCCCGCTCATGCGCGGCATCTTGATGTCCAGCAGCACTACCGCCGGGTCGCCCGGATCGCGCGCGGCCCACGCACCGCGGCAGTAGAGATAGTCCATGCACTCCACGCCGTCTTCCACGTGCGCCACCGGGTTGGCCAGGTGCGCCTCGCCGAGCGCGTCCATCGCCATCTCGGCATCGGCCATGCTGTCTTCGACCAGCAGGATGGTGCGCAGGTCTCTCTGGTTCATGCTTCGCTCTCAGGTGCGTGTGCCGGCCGCGTCGGTGGCCGGCAGCGAGAAATGGAAATGGGCGCCGTGCCCCGGCTCGGCCTCGGCCCAGACGCGACCGCCGTGGCGCGCCACGATCCGCCGCACGTTGGCCAGCCCGATCCCGTTGCCCGGGAATTCCGAAGCGCGGTGCAGGCGCTGGAACACGCCAAACAACTTGTCCGCATACTGCATGTCGAACCCCGCGCCGTTGTCGCTTACCGTGAATTCGTAGTCGCCGTTGCGCCCCTGCTGCACGCTTACCGCGATGCGCGCCACCTCGCAGTGCCCGGTGTACTTCACCGCATTGCCGAGCAGGTTCTGCCAGACCGTGCGCAGCATGTTCTCATCGCCGATCACCATCGGCAACGGCGCGATCGTCCACACGATACGCCGATCCGACACGCCCGATTCGGCCAGCGCGCGTGCCTCGTCGACCAGCGACTGCATGTCCACCGCCTGCAGCCGCAACGCGCCGCGGCCGAGCCGCGAGAACACCAGCAGGTCGTCGATCAGTACGGCCATGCGCTGCGCCGAGTCGGCGATCACTTCGATGTAATGACCGGATTTTTCGTCGACCTGATCGCCCAGGTGCTGTTCCAGCTTGCGCGCAAACCCGGCGATATGGCGCAGCGGCGCGCGCAGGTCATGTGACACCGAGTAACTGAACGCCTCCAGCTCGCGATTGACGTCGGAGATCTGCGTGACCTTGCCTTCCAGCTGGCGGTTGAGCTCGTTCACTTTCTGCTCGGCCAGCGCGCGCGTGGTGACGTCGCTGACCGTCAGCAGCAGCGCCGGCGCGCCGCCGTCGTGTTGCTGCAGACGGCGCGCATTGATCACCACATGACGGTCAACCCCGTCGACCGTGCGCTGGACCATGTCGTAGTCCCACAGTTCGCGGTCGCGCAGCAGCACGTCGTTCAGGCGCTGCAGCAGTACGCTGTCGCTCCAGGCGCCTTCGCCGATCTGCACCAGCGGCTGGGAACGCTGCCCCGGGTCCATCCCGTACAGCTCGCTGAAGGCGTTGTTCACCAGCAGGCTGTTCAGGTGCTCGTCGAACAATGCGATCGGCTCGCGCACCGCCTGGAAGATCATCTGCGAACGCAGCACCGCGCGACCCTCGCGGGTCTCCGCCAACTGGCGTCGGCCGACCTGTCGCTCGGAGGCGATCACGATGATGGTCAGCAGCAGGATCTGCGCTAGCGCGGTGATCGAGAGCACGACGCGTCCATCGACGGATTGCCGCGTGGCTTCCTCTTGGCGCTGCTTCAGCAGACCGTCCTCGATCTGCACGATGCCGGCAATCTGCGTATCCATTCCGAACAGGTCGTCGGCGTCGCGCAGCGACTGCCGGGCACCCTCCGGATTGCCCTGCTGCAACCGGGCCAACGCCTGGTTCATCAGGGTCAGGCGGCCATTGACGCCGCCGGCCAAGGCCCCCATCAGCGCCTGCTGGTCGGGGTTGTCGCGCGTCATCTTGCGCAGTTCCCGCAGCAGCGGCAGCGCCTCCTTGCCGACTCGCGCCGCGCGCGCGCGGGTGGCCTCGTTCACGTCGCCCGCCAGCAGACGATAGATGGCCGCCTCGCTGTCGTGCACGACATAGGCAACCCGATAGGCCAGCGACTTCACCTCGGTCGAACGGACCACCCACTCGGTGGCTCGCTCGGTATCTCGTGCGCCCTGCAGCGTGACGACATACGGCAGGCCGACGATGATCAGCATCGCCAGCAGCAGGCCGACGGTACGCCAGCGCATGATTCCCTTGGTTTTCATCCCGCTCGCCGCATCGACAGGCCCACGGTCAAAGGATTCCCGCCGCATTCTGGCATGTTTCATCCGTGCTTCGTCCAGGCTGCGCGGGCGTGACTCATTCATCGTAGCGGCCCATCGCCGCGGGCCGGGCCGTCGCCGCGCCGCCCCATTCCCGATTCGGTCCGGCCTGCATGCTGAAGTGCAGCTCGCCGCCGGCCACGATCTCGCCGTGACGCAGGTACGTGCGCTCGAGCGGCTTGCCGTCGAGCGTCACCGCGCCGACGTACGGATGCGCATCATCCAGCGGCGACGCGGTGACCGTGAACGTGCGGCCGTTGCCCACATGGATCGTGGCGCGCGACACGAATGGCCGGCCGATCGCGTACTCGTCGCTGCCCGGCGTCACCGGGTAGAAGCCCAGGGCGGTGAACACGTACCACGCCGACATCTGGCCGAGGTCGTCGTTGCCGCTCAGGCCGTCGGGGCGCGGTGCGTACTGGCTGTCCATGATCTGCTTCAGCCTCGCTTGCGTCTTCCACGGCGCGCCGGCGTAGTCGTAGAGATAGGCGATGTGATGGCTGGGCTCGTTGCCGTGCGCGTACCAGCCGATCAGCCCGGTGATGTCCTCAACGTGCTTGAAGTGCGACGGGTCGACCTTCGCGTCGAACAAGGCATCGAGTTTCGCGACAAACTTCGCGTCGCCGCCCATCGCGCCGATCAGCCCGGCCACGTCCTGCGGCACGTACCACGAGTACTGCCACGCGTTGCCTTCGGTGAAGTCGCTACCGTAGCCGGCGGCCGTCGGATCGAACGGTTCGCGGAACGTGCCGTCGCTCAGCCGCGCACGCATGAAGCCGGTTTTCGGATCCCAGGCATAACGCCAGTTCGCTGCCCGCTTGCTGAAGGTGGCGGCGATGTCGGTCTTGCCCATCGCCTTCGCCATCTGCGCCAGCGACCAATCGTCGTAGGCATATTCCAGCGTCTTCGAGGCGCCTTCGGGTTCCTTGTCGATCGGCACGTAGCCGAGCTTCATGTAGTCGGCCAGGTCGCCATACGGCGCATAGGTGGCGCTGGCCACCATCGCCTGCAATGCCTTGTCCGCATCGAAGCCGCGCACGCCCTTGATGTACGCGTCGGCGATCACCGGCACCGCGTGGTAGCCGATCATGCACCACGTCTCCAGCCCCTGGTACGCCCACACCGGCAGGATGCCGAACGGGCTGGCCTCGCGCGCGGCGACCAGCGAGCGGATGAAATCGGTGCTGCGCGCGGGATTCAGCAAGACCATCAGCGGCTGTTGCGCGCGGTAGACGTCCCACAGCGACCAGGTCGAATGGAACTCGAAGCCATCGGCGCGATGCACCGCATGGTCCGGCCCGCGGTAGTCGCCGTTGACGTCCATGCTCAGCGTGGGCGACAGCATCGCGTGGTACAGCGCCGTGTAGAACTGCGTCCTCGCGGTCTTCGGCGCATCGATGTCGACCACCGCCAGCGCCTCATCCCAGGCGGCTTTTGCCTCGGCGCGACGCGCATCGAAATCCCAGCCGGCGCCATCCTTGTCCAGATTGGCGATCGCATTCGCCTCGCTCACCGGCGAGATCGCCACCTTCACCTCCAGCGGCTGCTTCAGCGGGCCGAAGTCGAACACGCCAACCAGCGCACGGCCGTCCTGCGCATCGCGGTCTTCGGCCTGGTTGCCCGGCCCCTTGAAGCCCTTGTAGGTGATGTCAGCCTCGCGGTTGAGCAGCTCGCGCGAGGTCATCGCTTGTGAGAAGCGCATGGCGAAACACAGCTCGCGCCCCGGCGCCCAGCCGCGGGTGGTGCGGCAGCCGGTGACGGTGCCGTCGCCGTGCACGCGCAGGCTCGACCACAGCACCTTGCCGGCGTAGTCGTAAATGCTCGGGCGCAGGTCCAGCAGCACGTGGGCCGGCTTGCCGACCGGGAAGGTATAGCGGTGCCAGCCGACTCGGCGCCCGGCGGTCAGTTCGGCGCGCACGCCGTAATCGCTCAGCGTCACCGCGTAGTAACCGGCCTGTACGACTTCACTGTCGTGCGAGAAGCGCGAGCGGTAGCCGCTGCCCGATTGGGCCGGATCGCCCGGCTCCAGCCGCACGTCGCCGGCGACCGGCATCACCAGCACGTCGCCCAGGTCCGAATGGCCGGAACCGGAAAAGTGCGTGTGCGAGAAACCCAGGATGCTGCTGTCGCCGTACTGGTAGCCGGCGGCCCACTTGTAGGCATGCTTGAAATCCGGCATCGCGGTGTCCGGCGACAGCTGGATCATCCCGAACGGCACGGTGGCGCCGGGAAAGGTATGACCGTCGCCACCCGTGCCGATGCGCGGATCGACCGCCGCGGCATGGCCATCGGCGCGCGCGCTGGCAGGTGTCATCGCCGCGATGCCGACCGCGGCACCGAGCAGACAGGGGAGTACGCCACGCCGCCGGATAGTCATCGTCAATCTCGCTGGTTGGAACGATCCAAGGCGGCACGCTAACACTCGCTGCCGGCCAGGGCATGCTGCGGCGCGACGTGCGCAACGGCGGCGATAAGTTACATTTGGATCGTTCTAATCCGGTAAAACTGCATGCCGAGTCAAATCCCGATCGGGCGCAAGGTGACCTTGAACGACATCGCCGCGGGCTGCGACGTGTCGCGCGCCACGGTCTCGCTGGTGCTGCGCGGCAGTCCGCTGGTGAACAAGCTCACCCGCGCCCGGGTCGAGGAGGAACTGCGCCGGCAGGGTTACGTCTACAACCGCGCCGCGGCGAACCTGCGCCGGCGCATCTCGACCAGCATCGCGCTGGTGCTGAATGACCTGGCCAATCCGTTTTTCGCCGAATTCGCCGCCGGCGTGGACGAGACGCTCGCGGCCGCCGGCTTCGTCACCCTGCTCGGCTGCACCGGCGAATCGCCCGCACGCGAGCAGGCCGTGCTCGGCTCGCTACTGGAACATGGCCCGGCCGGAATCATCCTGTCGCCGGCCGAACACAGCAAGGCGCACGACGTGCTGAGCGTGGTCGGCCGGCGTGTGCCGCTGCTGCTGTTCAACCGCGAACTGGGCGGCGCCCTGCCCGAATTCGCGCACTGGGATCAGCTGATGCTGGACAACCAGCACGGCGCCCGCCTGGCTACCGAACACCTGATCGCCCGCGGCCACCGGCACATCGCGTTCTTCGGTGGCCACCACGATTCCAGCTCGTGCCGGCATCGCCACGCCGGTTACGTCGAGGCGATGCACACGGCCGGGCTGCGCACCGAACCGTACTGGCGCATCGAATGCGCGCCGACCCGGCTGGATGCCGCCCATCACACCCCGGCTCTGTTCGCCGGCGCACTCGCCCCGACCGCGGCGGTCTGCTACAACGACGCGGTCGCGCTGGGCCTGATGCTCGGGCTCAATCAACGCGGGCTGCGCCCCGGCCGCGACTTCGCATTGACCGGCTTCGACGACATCGCCGAGGCGGCACTCGGCATGTCGCCGCTGACCACGCTATCGGTCGCGCCGCGCGAGCGCGGCCAGCAGGCGGCACAACTGGTGCTGCAACGCCTGCAACACCCGCTGGCCGCCAGCCGCCGGACCGTGGCACCGGTACAACTGATCGTTCGCGAAAGCAGCTGCCCACCCGTCGCCTGACCACTCGTCCCAGGGGAACCCCAATGGCCTTCGCCCAAGCTCCATCACCGACGCCCGGCTCGTCCGCACATGGCGAGCGCTATACCGACAACCCGATGGCGATGGGCGTGCTCACCACCATCTTCTTCATGTGGGGCTTCCTGACCTGCCTCAACGACATCCTGATCCCACACCTGAAGTCGATCTTCCAACTCAACTACGCCCAGGCGATCCTGGTGCAGTTCACCTTCTTCGGCGCGTACTTCCTGATGGCGATGCCGGCCGGCCGGTTGATCGCCGCGCTCGGCTACAAGAAGGGCATCGTGGCCGGACTGGCGATCGCCGGTGTCGGCGCACTCGGCTTCTGGCCGGCGGCCAGCCTGCACCTGTACCCGGCGTTCCTCGGCGCACTGTTCGTGCTGGCCACCGGCATCACCGTGCTGCAGGTGGCGGCCAACCCGTACGTGGCGCTGCTGGGGCCGGAAAAGACCAGTTCCAGCCGGCTGACCCTGGCGCAGGCGCTGAATTCGCTGGGCACCACGCTGGCGCCGCTGTTCGGCGGCCTGCTGATCCTGTCCAACGTGGTGAAGGAGCCGGCCGAGCTGGCCATGCTGGCGCCGGCGCAGCGCCTGCTCTATGACACCCAGCAGGCGCAGGCGGTGCAGTTCCCGTACATCGGACTGGCCGTGGTGCTGTTCCTGCTGGCGATCTTCGTGTGGCTGTTCCGCCTGCCGGCGCTGACCGAGGCCACCGACAAGGGCGACCACGCGCGTCACGGCTTCGTCGAGGTGCTGCGCCATCCGCATGTGCTGTTCGGTGTGCTCGGCATCTTCTTCTATGTCGGTGCGGAGGTATCGATCGGCAGCTTCATGGTCAACTACCTGTCGATGCCGGAGATCGGCCACATCAGCGAGCAGCAGGCCGCGCACTACGTGTCGTGGTACTGGGGCGGCGCGATGGTCGGCCGCTTCGGCGGTTCGGCGCTGATGGCGAAGTTCTCGCCGCGCCGGCTGCTCGCCCTGTTCGCCGCAATCAACGCGCTGCTGGTGCTGACCACCATGCTGAGCAGCGGCGGCCTGGCGATGTACAGCATCATCGCGATCGGCCTGTTCAACTCGATCATGTTTCCCACCATCTTCGCGCTCGGCATCGAGCGGCTCGGGCCGATGACCAGCAAGGCGTCCAGCCTGCTGATCATGGCGATCGTGGGCGGCGCGATCGTTCCTTACGTGCAGGGCGTGTTCGCCGATCACATCGGCCTGCAGCACGCGTTCTTCCTGCCGCTGCTGTGCTACCTGTACATCGTGTTCTACGGTTTGCGCGGCTCGCGCATCCGTGGCCTGCCGGCACCGGACGCCAGCGGGAACCCCTGAGGTGACCGTGCGGCCCATCCTGTGCTTCGGCGAGGCACTGATCGACCTGCATGCCGACGGCCTCGACGCACGCGGCTTTGCTGCGCGCTTCACGCCGTTCGCCGGCGGCGCACCGGCCAACGTGGCGGTCGCCGCCGCACGGCTCGGCGGACACGCGCGCTTCGCCGGCATGCTCTCGCACGATCGCTTTGGCGACTTCCTGCTCGACAGCCTGCAGCAGGCCGGCGTCGGCACCGACGACGTCGTGCGCACCGACGCGGCGGCCAGCGCGCTGGCCTTCGTCACCCTGGACGCGCACGGCGAACGCAGCTTCAGCTTCTACCGCGACAACACCGCCGACCTGCTGTTCCGGCCGGCCGACTTCCGCACCGACACCTTCCGCGACGTCACCGTGTTCCACGTCTGCTCGAACAGCATGACCGACCCGGCGCTCGCGGCAACCACTCGCGAAGGCATGCAGCGCGCGCACGGCGTCGATGCGCTGGTGAGTTTCGATCTCAACCTGCGCCCCGCGCTGTGGCCGGCCGAGGTCGATCCGCACCCGCTGCTGTGGCCGGCATTGCACCTCGCCGACGTGGTGAAGCTGAGCGCCGAGGAGTTCGCCTGGCTGGCGCCGGACGGCGAACAGGCTGCGCTGGACCGGCTGTGGCGGGGCCGCACCCGGCTGGTGGTGGTGACCGACGGCGCCCGACCGCTGCGCTGGTTCCACCCGGACGCCGAAGGCGAGCTGCCCGGCTACACGGTCGAGGTGGTCGATTCCACCGCCGCCGGCGACGCCTTCATGGGCGGCTTGCTGTGCTGCCTGGCCGAACTCCCGACCGCCGCCGAACGGCTCGAACGGCTGGTCACCGAATTGCCGCGTCTGCACGCGATGCTGCGCTTCGCCGCCGCCTGCGGCGCGCTCACCGTCACCCGTCAGGGCTCGTTCGCCGCGATGCCACGCGGCGACGAGGTGCTGGCCTTCATGGAACAACAGGCATGAGCAGCGCCCCCGACTTCCGCTCCACCGACTTCCTGCGCGAGCACATCGCGCAAACGATGGCGTTCTACCACCCGCACGCGATCGACCCGAAAGGCGGCTTCTTCCATTACTTCCGCGACGACGGCACGATCTACGACCCCAGCCACCGGCACCTGGTCAGCAGCACCCGCTTCGTCTTCAACTACGCGATGGCGGCGATCGAGTTCGGCAACGACGCGGCTCCTGATAGTGAATATCTCGAAGCGGCCCGCCACGGTCTGCGCTACCTGCGCGAAGTGCATCGCGACCCGTACACCGGCGGCTACGCCTGGACGATCCGCAACGGGCAGCCGGAAGACCGCACCAACCATGCCTACGGCGTGGCCTTCGTGCTGCTCGCCTACGCCAGCGCGCGCAAGGCCGGCATCGCCGAGGCCGCCGCATGGATGGACGAAACCTGGCACCTGCTGGAACAGCGCTACTGGGACGCCGACGCCGGGCTGTACCGCGACGAGGCCGACGCGAACTGGCACTTCAGCGACTACCGCGGCCAGAACGCGAACATGCACCTGTGCGAGGCGATGCTGGCGGCCTACCAGGCCAGCAACGAGCCGCGTTATCTCGACCGCGCGTACACCCTCGCCGACCACATGACCCGCCGTCAGGCGGCGCTGGCCGGCGGGCTGGTGTGGGAACACTACGACGCCCACTGGGCCATCGACTGGAACTACCACCGCGACGATCCGAAACACCTGTTCCGCCCGTGGGGTTTCCAGCCCGGCCACCAGACCGAGTGGGCCAAACTGCTGCTGATCATGGAGCCGCTGCTGCGCGAGCGCGGTTACGACGAGGACTGGCTGCTGCCGACCGCACGGCAACTGTTCGACACCGCGCTGGCGCGCGCCTGGGACCGCGAGTACGGCGGCATCTGCTACGGCTTCGCGCCCGACGGCAGCGTCTGCGACGACGACAAGTACTTCTGGGTGCAAGCCGAATCGCTGGCCGCCGCCGCGCTGCTGCACGCGCGCACCGGCGAACCCGCCTATGACGACTGGTACGGGAAGCTGTGGGCGTACGCATGGCAGCATTTCGTCGACCATCGTTACGGTGCGTGGTACCGCATCCTCACCCGCGACAACCGCAAGCTCAGCGACGAGAAAAGCCCGGCCGGCAAGACCGACTACCACACCATGGGCGCCTGCCACGAAGTGCTGGCGCTGTTGCGCGCCGGCGGCCAGCCGTGATCCACCCCCTTCCCCCAAGGCACTGCATGATGAAGTTAGCGATTTCCCTGGCCATCACGGCCGCCACGCTGCTGGCCGCGCCCGCGTTCGCCGCCGACAGCGCTACGGCGCGCTTCGACCCGCTGCAGACCTTCGCCCCGTATAGCTACCCGCAGCCGGCCACCGCGTATCGCTCGGCCAGCGGCAAGCCCGGCCCGCTGTTCTGGCAGAACCGCGCCGACTACACGATCACCGCCACGCTCGATCCGGCCACGCGCCGGCTCAGCGGCAGCGAGGTGATCAGCTACACCAACCACAGCCCCGACGCGCTCGACGTGCTGTGGCTGCAGCTGGACCAGAACCGCTACCGCCGCGACGCCCGCGGCGCGTTCACGAGCAAGTTCCCCGCCGAGTTCACCGACGGCTACAAGATTGCCTCGGTCGAAGTGGACGACGCGCACGGCGACAGGCAGCCGGTGAAGTGGCTGGTCTCCGACACGCGCATGCAGGTGCAGTTGCCCGACGCGCTGAAAGGCCATGGCGGTAGCCTGCGCCTGCACGTCAGCTGGAGCTTCACCGTGCCTGGCGAATTCGGCGGCCGCACCGACGTCAACCCCAGCAAGAACGGCGAGATCTTCGAGATCGCGCAGTGGTACCCGCGCATGGCCGTGTACGACGACCTGCGCGGGTGGGACACCGCACCCTACCTCAACAGCGAGTTCTATCTGGAATACGGCGACTTCGACTACGCGGTCACCGTGCCATGGGACATGATCGTGGCCGGCTCCGGCGATCTGGTGAACCCCGAAGACGTGCTGACCAAGACCGAGCAACAGCGGCTGGAACAGGCGCGACACAGCGACAAGACCGTGATGATCCGCACGCCCGAAGAAGTCACCCAGCCATCCAGCCGTCCGAAACCTCATGACCCAAAACAGCCGGGCACGCTGACCTGGCACTTCCGCATGCACAACACCCGCGACGTCGCGTTCGGCGCCTCGAAGGCGTTCGTGTGGGACGCCGCGCGCATCAACCTGCCCGAGGGCAAGACCGCGCTGGCGATGTCGGTCTACCCGGTCGAGAGCGGTGGCAAGGAAGCTTGGGGCCGCGCCACCGAATACCTCAAGGCTTCCACCGAACACTTCTCGCAGCAGTGGTATCCGTACCCGTGGCCGGTGGCGATCAACGAGGCCGGCACCGCCGGCGGCATGGAATACCCGGGCATCACCTTCGACCACAAGCTCGCCAAAGGCAAGAACCTGCACATGGTGATCGCGCACGAGATCGGGCACAGCTGGTTCCCGATGATCGTGGGCAGCAACGAGCGCCGCGACGCGTGGATGGACGAGGGCTTCAACACCTTCATCGACATCTACGAAGACGACGCCTTCAACCACGGCGAATACGCACCCAAGCGCGACAGCGAATACGCGCCCGGCGGCGGCAACCCGGCCGACGAGATCGCCGCCGTGCTGGCCGCCCCCAATGCGCCGGCCCTGCTCAACGGCGCCGACATGACGAGCGAGAAGTATCGTCACCCGATCAGCTACTTCAAGGGCGCGTTCGGCCTGGTGCTGCTGCGCGAGCAGATCATCGGACCGGAACGCTTCGACCCCGCGTTCCGCCGCTACATCGCCACCTGGGCGTACAAGCACCCGAGTCCGTCGGACTTCTTCCGCTTCATGGAAAGCGAGACCGGCGAGGATCTGGGCTGGTTCTGGCGCGGCTGGTTCGAACACAACTGGCAGCTCGACCTGGCCGTGCAGAAGGTCACCTACACCGGCGGCGACTACCGCAAGGGCGCCGACGTCACCGTGGCCAACCTCGACCAGCTGGTGCTACCGGCCACGCTGCAAGTGGTCTACGACGACGGCAGCAAGCAGGACATCCGCGTGCCAGTGGAAACCTGGCAGCAACACCGCAGCTACGTCATCCACGTGGCCGGCACGCGCAAGCTGGTATCGGCCACCATCGACCCGGCACACGCGCTGCCGGACGGCCAGCGCGCGAACAACACACTGCGGGTGAAGTAGAGCCACCCAACCCCTCTTTGTCCTGCAACCATGACTCCGTTCGCCCTGAGCTTGTCGAAGAGCACACGACTCTGTTCGCCCTGAGCCTGTCGAAGGGCACACGACTCCGTTCGCCCTGAGCCTGTCGAAGGGCACACGACTCCGTTCGCCCTGAGCCTGTCGAAGAGCACACGACTCCGTTCGCCCTGAGCTTGTCGAAGGGCACACAACTCCGTTCGCCCTGAGCCTGTCGAAGGGCGCTCGCGGGATGCCGCCAGCCCCCCCTTCCGTTCATCCTTCGACAGGCTCAGGACGAACGGAAGGGGGCGCCCTAAAGCTCCGGCAACAACTGCTGCAACGTGCCGACGCCCACTGTCCGGATAGACCAGCCGCGCGGCGTGGCTGATCGCCACCTGCGGCGCCGACGCGGCATCGGTGCGCCCGTGCATCTGGATGATCAAGCCGGAACCGCTCACGCTCTTGTCCTGCCACGCCGCGCGTCGTGCCGTCGATGGCAGGCATGCCGTACGTACACGTGATGCCAACGTCGGACATACAGCAGAAAGCCCGCGCAAGGCGGGCTTTCATCAGCACCGTGGACTATGCGTTGTCTAGAACGGAATCTCGTCGTCCGCAAAGCCACTGTCGGCCGGGGCCGGGGACTGGCGCTGGCTGCCGTAGTCGTCGCTGCCGCGCGACTGGCCGCCGCCCTGGCGCTGGCCGCCGCTGCTCTGCGGACGTTCGCGCTGGAAGCCGCCGCCGCCCGCGCCGCCTTCACTGCCGCCGCCGAGCATCTGCATCTCGCTGGCGATGATGTCGGTCGAGTAGCGCTCGACGCCCGCCTTGTCGGTGTACTTGTCGGTGCGCAGCGAGCCCTCGATATAGACCTGGCGGCCCTTCTTCAGGTACTCGCCGGCGATCTCGGCCAGCCGGCCGAACAGCTTCACGCGGTGCCACTCGGTGCGCTCCTGCTTCTCGCCGCTCTGCTTGTCGGTCCACGACTCGGAGGTGGCCAGGTTGAAGCTGCAGATGGCGGTGCCGCCGCCGGTGTGGCGCATTTCGGGGTCCGCGCCAAGGTTGCCGACCAGGATGACTTTGTTGACGCCACGTGCCATGGGAATGTCCTCGTTGAGCCGGCCGCAAGTATGCGATGGGTTGCGGCCGGAGTGGTGAATCAGGCTGGCTATCATAACCGCGGGAAGGGCCCCGTCCAGCGGCCGGAAACCTGAATAGGCGTAGGTCCCGACCCGGGCCGTCTGTCTGTGTCCGGCGACGCCTCAGGCCAGCGTGCCGGCAGTCCGGTGCCCTGCCGCGTCGCTGGGGGCGGGCAGCCGATCGACCGGATAGCCGGCCGCGTCCCACGCCTCCAGCCCGCCGAGCAATGGACGCACCCGGCGGTAACCCTGCGCGATCAGCACCTTGGCGACCTTGGCGGCGGATACCTCGTTCGGGCAGTTGCAGTAGACCACCAGCTCGCGATCGAACGGGATGTCGTGCACGCTGCGATTGATGCCGCGGTCGTCGAGCAGCAGCGCGCCGGGGAGCATTCGCGCATCGAGCAGCCGCGAGCCCTCCGCCCGCGCGTCGAGCACCACCGGTGCCGGCTCCGACTTCAGCGCGCGCTCCAGCTCCTCGACCGTGATGCGCGCCATCCGCAGCGTACGCAGCAGGCGCTGGCGTTGCCACCAGCGCGCGACGACGTACAGCGCCAGCAGGCCCAGCAGCACTTCCAGCGCAAGCGTGCCGGCATCGGCGATGGCCGCCAGCAGGTCGTCGATCTGTGCGGCGAAGGCATAGCCCAGCCCGACCGCCACCGCGGCCCACAGCAGCGAACCCAGCCCGTCGAAAAATGCGAACCGCGGCAGCGGCAGGCCCATCGCGCCCACCAGCGGCGGCGCCACCGTGGCCAGCCCGGGCACGAATTTCGCGATCAGCAAGACCTGTCCACGCCAGCGCTGGAACTGCAGCTCGGAGCGCTGCACGCACGAATCCGGCGACAACGAGATGCGGCACAACAGGCGCATCACGCCCGCGCCGTAGCGCCGCCCGGCCGCGTACCACAGTGTGTCGCTGAGCAGACACGCGACCACGGTGACCAGCAACACGCCGACCACCGGCACCTGTCCGCCCGCCGCCAGCGCACCGGCCACCACCAGCGTCGGCACCGCCGGCACCGGCGCACCGAGCTGGGTCACCAGCACGTTGAGGAACACCAGCAGCACGCCGTACTGCGCGATCAGCGCGATGATTTCATGGGCCATCGGAGCGGTACTCGATGCGGCCACGCCGCGCGCTCCCATGATTGGGCCGCCCGGTGGCCATTGCAAACCCCTCGAATTCCTAGACGGGCTGGGCCTGTGCGGCGGCGGCGCGGCCGATCCGCCGTGAGCCGGTGATCACCAGCGGCAGCCACAGCAGGGTCAGCGCCGCGGCGCAGACGAACACGCCATTCGGGCCGAGCCGGCCCAACGCGATGCCGCCGAGCGTGCCGCCCACGAAGGCGCCGAGGAACTGGCTGGTCGAGTACGCACCCATTGCGGCGCCGCGCAGGTGCGCCGGTGCCAGCCGCGAGACCAGGCTGGGCAGCGCCGCCTCCAGCAGGTTGAACGCGGAGAAGAACACCGCCGCGGCCACGCCGAACGCCGCCAGGTGGCTGCCGGACAGCGCGAAACCGAGCAGGGCCAGCCCGATCGCCACCACGCACACCATCACGATGCGCAGGCTCTGCGCGATCTCGCGCATATGGTGCATGGTCGCGCCCATCACGAAGGCGGCCACCGTCATCACCGGCAGGTACAACTCCCAATGCCGGTTCACCGGCAGGTGCAGCGTGTTCGCCAGCAACAGCGGCAGGCCGACGAAGCTGGCAGTGAGCAGCGCATGCAGGAAGAACACCGAGCCGTTCAGCACCAGCATGCGGCTGTCGCGCAGCATCGCCAGCACCGGGCCGAATGCCGCCGCGGCCGGTGCGCGCGGGCGCTCCGGCGTGGGCACGATCAGCCACAACAGCAGCAGTGAAACCAGCGCCAGGATCGAGGTGGCAGCGAACAGGCCGGGCAACCCGGCGATCGCCTCCAGCGGCGGCCCCAGGATCAACGCCAGCAGGAACGCCAGGCCGATCGACACGCCGATGATGCCCATCACTTTGCCGCGGCTTTCCTCGGCGGTGAGATCTGCCGCCAGCGCGATGCCGGCGCCGGCCACCGCGCCCATGCCCTGCACCGCCCGCCCAATCACGATGCCGGTGAGCGTGTGCGACATCGCCGCAATCAGTCCGCCGATGGCAAACAGGATCAATCCCAGGGTGATCGCCGGCTTGCGCCCGACGCGGTCGGACAGCAGCCCCAGCGGGATCTGCAACAGCACCTGGCCGATGCCGTAGACGCCCAGCGCCAGCCCGATCATGAAGCCGGTGGAACCGGGCATCGTCTTCGCGTACAGCGAGAATACCGGCATGATCAGGAACAGGCCGAACAGGCGCAGGCTGATCACGCAGGCCAGCGTCAACGCGCTGCGCAGTTCCAGACTCGTGAGTTTGCTCACCGGGGGGAGGGGTGTCGATAAGGGCATTGCCGGCATTATAGGGGCGTGCCCCGCGCAGCGGTTTGTGGCGACATGTCGCGGCGCAACTTCCTGCAACCCCTATAATCATGCCCTACGCCGCTGTGATGCCTCCATGAATTCGATGCCCGCCGACGCCACCCCCCCCGCCGACTTCGCCCAGGTGCGCGACCTCGCCGCCGCCGACATGCAGCGTGTCGACGCGCTGATCCGCCAGCGGCTGTCTTCCGACGTGGTGCTGATCAACCAGATCGCCGACCACATCATCGCCAGCGGCGGCAAGCGGCTGCGCCCGATGCTGCATGTGCTGGCCGCCGGCGCCGCCGGCTATCACGGCGAACGCCACACCAAGCTCGCCGCGATCATCGAGTTCATCCATACCTCCACCTTGCTGCACGACGACGTCGTCGACGAGTCCGACCTGCGCCGTGGGCGCAAGACCGCCAACGCGCTGTGGGGCAACGCCGCCAGCGTGCTGGTCGGCGACTTCCTGTACTCGCGCTCGTTCCAGCTGATGGTGGAACTGGACGACATGCGCATCATGCGCATCCTCGCCGACACCACCAACACCATCGCCGAAGGCGAAGTGCTGCAGCTGCTCAACATCGGCAACGCCGACGTGAGCGAGACTGCCTATCTCGCCGTGATCGAACGCAAGACTGCCGTGCTGTTCGCCGCCGCCACCGAACTGGGCGGCATCCTCGGCGGCCTGCCCGAGGGCCAGGTGGCCGCGCTGCGCCACTACGGCATGGAACTGGGCTACGCGTTCCAGATCGCCGACGACCTGCTCGACTACACCAGCGACGCCGGCACGCTGGGCAAGAACATCGGCGACGACCTCGCCGAGGGCAAGCCGACCCTGCCGCTGATCTACGCGCTGGAAAAGGCGAACCCGGAACAGGCGCAGTCGCTGCGCCATGCGATCGAACACGGCGGCCTCGATTCGCTCGACCGCATCATCGCCTCGATCCGCGATTCCGGCGCCCTGGAACGCACCCGCGACCGCGCCCTGCACCACGCCCGTGCCGCCCGCGCCGCTCTCGCCACCCTGCCCCCCTCAGCCCACCGTGACGCCCTGGCCACGCTGGCCGACTATTCGGTGCAACGCACGTTCTGAGGACGTGACGGCTTCGACCGCCTGATCTCGCCCTCTTCCATCCGCCTTGAGCCCACCCCTCCGTTCGCCCTGAGCCCGCCCCTTCCGTTCGTCCTGAGCCTGTCGAAGGATGAGCGGAAGAGGCCGCGGCACTGGTCCGGCACCCGGCAACGCCCTTCGACACGCTCAGGGCGAACGGTTTTTCCCCGGCAACGCCCTTCGACAAGCTCAGAGCCTGCCCCGGACTTGATCCGGGGGCGAACGGTTTTTTCCCGGCGAACCCCCAACCGATTGGCTCGCCTCCGGAAACCCATCGTTCAGCCACCAGCGCTGGCAGCCTCGCCGTCAATCGGCCAGACTTCGCCGCATGTTCCGTTTGCGCTCAACCCGCTGGCTGTGGTGTCTCGCGGCGACCCTGCTGCCGCTGGCGGCGGCGCACGCTGCCGGTGACGGCTGGCGCTACGACACGGTGCACAGCCAGGTCGTCTTCAGCATCAGCCACAACGGCTACTCGCGGCCGTTCGGACGGCTGCACATCGCGCGTGGCTGGCTGCGTTTCGACCCGGGCGACTGGAGCACGGCGGCCACCGAACTGGACATCGACCTGGCCAGCCTGGACATGGGCGACCCCGATTGGAACCAGGCGGTGTGCAAGCCGGCCCTGCTCGACTGCGCGAACCATCGTTACGCGCACTTCCGCAGCACCGGCGTCGAGCGCAGGGACGACCAGCACGGCGTGCTGCACGGGCAACTGACCCTGCGCGGCGTCACCCGCCCGCTGGATCTGGCGTTCACCTTCAACCGCGCCGCCAAGACCATTTACGAAACGCACAAAGTGGCCGGCTTCTCGGCCACCGCCAGCCTGGATCGCAACGACTTCGGCATCACCGCCAACCCCAACTCGATCGGTGCCAGCGTCAGCGTGTGGCTGGAGCTGGAAGCGCTCAGCGACGAGCACGCCGTTCCGGCCCCGAAGGAGCAACCATGAGTCTGCGCAGCAACGACCGCCAGTGGGGCTCGGTCGCGAAGTTCTTCCACTGGGTCATCGCGCTGGGCATCCTCGGCAACGGCCTGTTCGGCTTGCTGATGGACCTGGCGCACTCGCCGATGCAGAAGATCAACTGGCTGGCCCTGCACAAGTCGATCGGCCTGACCGTGCTGGCGCTGGCGCTGCTGCGCATCGCATGGCGCTGGGCCGACCATCGCCCGCCCGACGAGCCCATGCCGCGCTGGCAGCGGCTCGCCGCACAGGCGGCGCACGGCGTGCTGTACGTGCTGATCGTGCTGCTGCCGCTCAGCGGCTGGTGGTTCAATTCGGTCACCGGCAAGCCGCTGCAGTGGTTCAAGCAGTTCAACCTGCCGGCGCTGGTGGCGAAGAACGACGCGCTGCGCGATGTCGCGCACGGCGTGCACGAGTACCTGTTCTGGTTCCTGCTGCTAGTGCTGGTGGCGCATGTCGGCGGCGCGCTGAAACATCATGTGTTCGACAACGACAACGTGCTGCGCCGGATGCTGCCGTTCGGCCGTCTGCGCGAGCGCTCCACTTCCGAAGGAGACCACCGATGAAACGTCTCGCCATCCTGCTGCTGGCACTCGCCCTGCCCGGCGCCGCGGCGGCCACCGATTACACCGTGCAGCCGGCGGCCAGCACGCTCGGCTTCAGCAACACCTTCCAGGGCGAATCGTTCAACGGCCAGTTCGGCCAGTGGACCGCGGCGATCAGCTACGACGCGGCAAATCTCGCCAGCTCCAAGTTCGACGTGGAAGTGACCCTGGCCAGCGTGAAGACCGGCGACAACGATCGCGATACCGCGCTGCCCGGCGTGGATTTCTTCGACACGGCGAAATTCCCGAAGGCCCGTTTCGTCACCACCGGCTTCCGCCAGAGCGGCGGCAAGGTGATTGCCGACGGCACGCTCACCCTGCGCGGCGTGACCAAACCGGTGAGCCTCGAGGTGACGTTCAAACCGCAGGCCGGCGGCGCCACGCTGGACGTGGCCGGCACGGTGAAACGGCTGGACTTCGGCGTGGGCACAGGCGACTACGCCGACACCTCAGTGATCGGCGGCGACGTGAAGGTCACCGCGCACCTGCAGCTGGCACCGAAGTAACGCCGCCGCGATGGCGAGCGACACGCTTTGGCGGCGCCTGCGCGGCTGGATCAGGCCCGGCTCGATCAGGCCCGGCTGGCTCAAGCCTGATCCGGGCCGCGTGACCACACCGCCGCTCCGCGACACGGTCGGTTCGACGCGGGTCGCCGACAGCCTGCGTGCATTGCTGGACGATCCGACCATCCCGGCCGCGCTGCGCAGCGAGCTGGCCGGAGACTTCGCGCGCATCGAGAGCATGCTGGACAAGCTCGAGCGCGGCGAACTGCACGTCGCCGTGTTCGGCCGCGTCTCCGCCGGCAAGTCCGCGCTGGGCAATGCCCTGCTCGGTCGCGAGGCGTTCACCGTGGGCGTCCTGCACGGCACCACCACCGACGCCGAACACGCGATGCTGGACGAGGCGCAGCACGGCGGCCTGGTGCTGATCGACACGCCCGGCATCAACGAGCTGGATGGCGAGGCGCGCGAACGGCTGGCGTTCGAGGTGGCCGAGGTCAGCGACCTGGTGGTGTTCGTCTGCGACGGCGACCTTACCCGCGAGGAACTCGACGCGTTGAAGACGCTCGCCGCCACCCAGCGTCCGCTGCTGCTGGCGCTGAACAAGGCCGACCGCTACGGCCGCGACGAGCTGGACAGCCTGCTGCAGCACCTGCGCCTGCGCGTGGCTGGCCTGGTGCGTGCGGAAGACGTGCTTGCGGTGGCGGCGCATCCGGCCGCGCAACGCGTGGTCGAGGTCGACGCGCGCGGGCACGAACAGGTGCGCGAGCAGCCGCGCCTTCCCGACGTTGCCGCCCTGCGCGAACGCCTGCTGGCGATCGCCGCACGCGAGGGCAAGACGCTGTCGGCGATCAACGCCGGCCTGTACGCCGGCCGGCTCACCGACCAGGTCAGCGCGCGCATCGCGCAGACGCGGCAGGTCGTGGCCGCGAAACTGATCCGCCAATACTGTCTCGCCAAGGGCGTGGCGGTGGCGCTGAACCCGATCCCGGTGGCCGACCTGCTCGCCGCCGCCGGGCTGGATGCGGCGATGGTGCTGCAGCTGTCGCGCGTCTACGGCCTGCCGCTGACCCGCGCCGAATCCGGCCGGCTGGTGGCGGTGATCTCCGCCCAGCTGGCCGCGTTGATGGGCGCGATCTGGGGCATGCAGCTGGTCGCCTCGGCATTGAAAGGCATGAGCGCCGGGCTGTCGGTCGTGGTCACCGCCGCGGCGCAAGGCGCGCTCGGCTGGTACGCCACCGTGCTGATCGGCCGCGCCGCCGAACGCTATCTCGTCGCCGGCAAGTCTTGGGGCGAAGCAGGGGCCAAACGCGCCGTCGCCGACATCGTCGCCAGCCTGGACCGCGACTCGATCCTGCGCGAGGCACGCGAGGAAATTCTCAAGCGGCTGAAAACCCGCCGGGCCTGAGCCCCCACCACACCCCGCAGGAGCCCGCTCGCGGGCGATGCTTTTGTACGGGAATCGGGGATCGGAAGAGCATCGCCCGCCAGCGGGCTCCTACGAGAGGCGCGTGAGAAATGTCCGCACCGTCGCGGCGTCGAACGGCCAATCCAGTTCGCGCCCGTCGCGCGCATCGCGCAGCACCGGCACGCGCGTGCCATAGCGCTGTTCCAGCTCATCCGCATCGTCCACCCACACGCTGTCGAAATCCGGCGCATGCGCCTCGGCCAGCACGGCCAGCGCGAGGTCGCACAGGTGACAGTAGTCGCGCTGGTACAGGATCAGGTCGGACATGCGTTTGCGAATGGACTGCCAAAGCCGTGGGTGCCGCGTAGAATAACCGTTTCCCCAGCATCCCCGGCAGTGCAGCCATGGCCGTCAGCGTATTCGACCTGTTCAAGATCGGCATCGGACCTTCGTCGTCACACACGGTGGGGCCGATGCGCGCCGCCGCGCGTTTCGCCGAACACTGGCTGGAAGAGAAGGGCGTGCTCGACCGCGTCGCCCGCGTGCGCGCCGAGTTGTACGGCTCGCTGGCGATGACCGGCCGCGGCCACGGCACCGACAAGGCGGTGCTGCTCGGCTTCGAGGGCCAGCACCCGGATACGGTCGACCCCGACCGGATTCCCGCCACGCTCGAGCGCATTCGCGGCACGGGTCGCATTCGCCTGCTGGACAAGCACGAGATCGCCTTCGACGAAAAGGCCGACCTGGTCTTCAACAAGCGCCAGAAGCTGCCGTTCCACACCAACGGCATGCGCTTTTCCGCGTACGACGCCGACGGCAACGAACTGGCCACGCGCGACTACTACTCGGTCGGCGGCGGCTTCGTGGTCAACACCGACGAGGCCGCCGAGGACCGCATCGTCGCCGACACTACCGCCCAGCCCTATCCGTTCAGCAGCGGCGACGAAATGCTGGCGCTGTGCAAGCAGCACAAGCTGACCATCGCCCAGTTGATGATGGCGAACGAAAGCGTGTGGCGTCCGGAGGCCGAGACCCGCGCCGGCCTGCTGACGATCTGGAAGGCGATGGCCGACTGCGTCAACCGCGGCCTGCGTTCGCCCGGCGTGCTGCCCGGCGGCCTGAAGGTCACCCGCCGCGCACCGGCGATGCTGGAAGAGCTCCGCAACCAGCCCGAAGCCGCGCTGCGCGACCCGCTGACCATCCTCGACTGGGTCAACCTCTACGCGCTGGCGGTGAACGAAGAGAACGCCGCCGGCGGCCGCGTGGTCACCGCGCCGACCAACGGCGCCGCCGGCATCGTGCCCGCGGTCGGCCACTACTACCTGCGCTTCTGCCCGAAAGCGGACGACGAAGGCATCATCGAGTACCTGCTCACCGCCGCCGCGATCGGCATCCTGTACAAGGAAAATGCCTCGATCTCCGGCGCCGAAGTGGGCTGCCAGGGCGAAGTGGGCGTGGCCTGCTCGATGGCCGCCGGCGGCCTCACCGCCGCACTCGGCGGCAACGTGCTGCAGGTCGAGAACGCCGCCGAGATCGGCATGGAACACAACCTCGGCCTCACCTGCGACCCGATCGGCGGCCTCGTGCAGATCCCCTGCATCGAACGCAACGCGATGGGCTCGGTCAAGGCGATAAACGCCAGCCGCATGGCGCTGAAGAGCGACGGCAAGCACCGCGTCAGCCTCGACAAGGTCATCAAGACCATGCGCGACACCGGCCGCGACATGAAGGACAAGTACAAGGAAACCAGCCGCGGCGGCCTGGCGGTGAACGTCATCGAGTGCTGAGGCCACGCCGTTGGAGCGCACCCTGTGCGCGAAGCTTTTGCGTGGACAAGATGGCACCAGCACGCCACATCGGCGCTACAACCCGTCGCTCTTGAACCTCCCGGCGACGCACAAACGCTGATCGAAAGACCCCGCATTCGCCGAAGCCTGCGACGAGCTTGCCGACGAATTCGCCGCGCTGGGCGAACTGGTGCGCGCACGCCAGCCTGGCCTGGCGCTCTGACGGCGCGTTCCCCGGGGCCACAGGGGCAGCAGCGGCAAGCAAACGCAGGCGGCGCCAAGGACCAGCATGACTTCTGCGGGGTGACAGGTGGCGGCAAATTCTGCAACCATCACCGACTTTCGGCGCGCACGCGCCCCCATCGGAACGTCAATGTCCCAAGCCAGCCAGATCCGCCGCGATGTCGGCCCGTTCGCCCTGATGCTTACCGGTCTGGGCTCGATTATCGGTTCAGGCTGGTTGTTCGGGGCCTGGCGCGCGGCGCAGATCGCCGGTCCGGGGGCGATCTGGGCATGGGTGATCGGCGCGGTGATCATCATGGCGATCGCGCTGACCTACGCCGAGCTGGGGTCGATGTTCCCCGAGTCCGGCGGCATGGTGCGTTACGGCCACTACTCGCACGGTTCGCTGGTCGGCTTCATCGCGGCGTGGGCGAACTGGATCGCGATCGTCTCGGTGATCTCGGTCGAGGCGGAGGCATCGGCACAGTACATGTCGTCGTGGAAATGGCAGTGGGCGAAGGACCTGTATCACCAGATGCCCGGCGGCCACGGTGAGCTGAGCACCAATGGCCTGCTGATCGCCGCTGCGCTGGTGGTGGTGTATTTCCTGTTCAACTTCTGGAGCGTGAAGCTGTTCGCGCGTTCGAACAGCGCGATCACCCTGTTCAAGCTGGTGATTCCCGCCGCCACGGCGGTACTGCTGATCGCCAGCGGTTTCCACCCCGAGAATTTCAGCGTCGGCATCCACGGCGAGCTGCACAAGACGGACTTCCCCTCGATCCTCACCGCGGTGGCGATCGCCGGCATCGTGTTCAGCTTCAACGGTTTCCAGAGCCCGGTGAATCTGGCCGGCGAAGCGCGCAACCCGGGCCGCAGCATTCCGTTCGCCATCGTCTGCTCGATCGCGCTGGCCACCGTGGTCTACGTGCTGCTGCAGATCTCCTTCATCGGCGCGGTGCCGCGCGAGATGCTGGCCAACGTGGGCTGGCACGGCATCAACTTCAGCTCGCCGTTCGCCGACCTGGCAATCATCCTGGGCCTGCAGTGGCTGGCCACGCTGCTGTTCATCGACGCGGTGATCAGCCCCAGCGGCACCGGCATGACCTACACCGCGACCACCGCGCGCATGCTGTACGGCATGGAGCGCAACGGCACGCTGCCGAAGATCCTCGGCCGCGTGCACCCGAAGTGGGGCGTGCCGCGTCCGGCGATGTGGGTGAACCTGGGCGTGTCGTTCCTGTTCCTGTTCTTCTTCCGCGGCTGGGGTGCGCTGGCGGCAGTGATCTCGGTGGCCACGATCATTTCCTACCTGACCGGCCCGGTCAGCGTGATGACCTTGCGGCGTACGGCGCCGGAGCTGCACCGTCCGTTCCGGCTGGCTGGCCTGCCGCTGCTGGCGGGCGTGGCCTTCATCATGTCCACCGAACTGCTGTACTGGGCCAAGTGGCCGCTGACCGGCGAGATCATCCTGCTGATGGTGGTCGCGCTGCCGGTGTATTTCTACTATCAGGCCAAGGCCGGCTGGCACGACTTCGGCCGGCAGATGAAGGGCGCCTGGTGGCTGGTGTGCTACCTGCCCGCGCTGGCGCTGGTGTCGTGGGCCGGCAGCACGATGTTCGGCGGCAAGGGCTACTTGCCGTACGGCTGGGATCTGGCCGTGGTCGCGGTGATCGGGCTGGTGTTCTACCTGTGGGGCGTGGCCTCCGGCTGGCGCACGCCATCGGTGGAAGCAGCGCAACTGGAGGCGCGCATCGACCCCGATGCGCCGCTGGTACCGCCGGACGAGGAAACCGCGGAACGCATCACCGGGCGCTGAGCCCAGTCATCCGTTCGACCGGAACGCGCGGCGACGAGCCGCGCGTTTTTGTTTTCAGCGAACGGCCGCCCGCTCGCGGCCGCCGAGCGACAGCAGCACCAGCACGATCGCCAGCACTCCGTAGGCGCCGGCGAACTGCCACACGACACCACGTGATGCCGCGTCGAGCAGCCACGGCAGATAGACGCCACCGGACAACTCCACCGAATGGATCACGCCGAACAGGCTGAGCGCCCCGCCGAGCAGCAGGATCAGCGCGGCACGCCGCGGGCGATGGTCGATCAGCGCCACCACGAAGCTGGCCCAGATCATCGAGGTGATGATGAAACCGTTGCCCAGCACGGTGATCACCGCCAGTTCGGATATGCCGTGCGTGCCGTCGTTGAACAACTGGGCGAAGTGTTCGGGTGAGACGTAGGCCGGGTCGCTCAGCTTGATCGTGAGCATCCGCGCGATCGCCGGAAAGAAACTGAACACCACCGCCGCCGCGTAGCGCATCGGCGTCGCCTCGAACGCCTGCACGGTGATGCCGATCGCCACGAACACCAGGATCGGCGCCAGCACCGGCAGCGGCACCAGCTCGACCAGGTTCGACAGGTAACCGAACACGCCGCCCAACCCGACCACGATGCCGGTGAGCAGGGTGTAGCCGCTGCGCGCGCCCATCGCCTTGTACGACGGCTGGCCGATGTACGGCGTGGTCTGCGCCACGCCGCCGCAGAAGCCGGCTGCCAGCGTGGCCAGCGCCTCGACCAGCAGGATGTCGCGGGTGGAGTAATCGTCACCGGCCGCGCGCGCACTCTCGGTGACGTTGATGCCGCCCACCACCATCAGCAGGCCGAACGGCAGGATCAGCGGCAGGTACGGCACGATGTGTTCCAGCCCGCCGACCCATTGCAGGGTCGGCCACGGCAGCGCGAAGCGCCATTGCCACGCGGCCGGCGCGTGATAGCCCGCACCCAGCCCGCCCAGCGGACCGAGCCCGTAGTACAGCAGCGCGCCGATCACGAACGCCACCAGCACGCCGGGCAGGCCGAACGGCATCCGCGCGTGCGCCACCAGCGCGTACAGCACCACGCCGAGCCCGGCAAAACCGACCACCGGCACCTTCAGGATTTCCACCAGCGGCAGGAAGCCCATCAGCACCAGCGCGATGCCGGCGATCGAACCGAGCAGGCCGGCGCGCGGCACGTGCCGCTGCACCATCGCGCCGAAGAACGACAGCACGAACTTCAGCACGCCCATCACCACCAGCGCGGCCATGCCCAGCTGCCAGGTGGCGATACCGGCGGCGTGCGCGTCCATGCCGCCCTGTTTGAAGCCGACGAAGGCCGGGCCGAGCACCAGCAAGGCCATGCCGATGCTGGTCGGCGCATCCAGCCCCAGCGGCATCGCGGTGACCGTGTTGCTGCCGCTGCGCCGGGCCAGCCGGCGCGCCATCACGGTATAAGCGAGGTTGCCCAGCAGCACGCCCAGCGCGGTGCCCGGGAACATGTGCAGGAACACGATGTCCGCCGGAAGGCCGAACAGGCCGATCAGCGCCGCGGCGAGGAAAGCCATGATGGACAGGTTGTCCACCAGCAGGCCGAGAAAGCCGTTGAGATCGCCGGGGGCGAACCAGCGATTGCCTGGAGTGTTCATGCGCGGGATCCGCCGGGACGATAGTGGCTCAGAATGACACGTCGGCCGGCTGGGTCACGCGCAACACCGACTGGTCGCCGGTGCGCCGCTTCCACGCCGCGCGGATCGCCTCGACCTTGGCGCGGTTCGCCGGCGTGTCCGGATAGTCGATCACCAGCAGTTTGGAACGCAGCCGCTCGGGACCCGACTGCCGCGCGTCCTGCCACTGGCCGTAGACGTCGAGCACGCTGAGCCCGTCGGGGAAGCGTGGCGTCACCTCGCGATCGAGGAACTCCCGCCAGGCCTGCTCGCTGACGCCCTGCTGCGGCTGGTCGGCCGGGCCGAGGCCGAAGTACAGTCGGGTGTCGACCCAGCCTTGCGTCTGTGCCGGATGAGTCGCGCCGCCATGCCGCACCGCGCCCGGCATCGTGCAACCGGCCAGCAGGGCGAGCAGGCATGCCAGCGTGGCCAGCGGGCGGGCATTCATCGAGCCAGGCTCTTTTGCATTTGGACTTCCGGACATACGGGAAGGCGAGAGTATCGGCAGCAATCGCGCCATCGCGCAACCGGGAACGACACCGCCACCCGGCCTCGTACGTTGTCGAAATCGCGCCGTCCGGTTCGTCGTACCTGCAAGCTCCACTCCTCTCGCCCCAAACGGAAACCGCCCATGTCGCCCAAGACCCGCACCCTCGTCCATGCGCTCGGCCTGCTCGCCTGGTTGTCGCTGAGCACGGCCAGTGCCGCCGAGGTGAAATACCAGCTGGACCCGGACCACACCTACCCCAGCTTCGAGGCCGACCATCTGGGCGGGCTGTCGGTATGGCGCGGCAAGTTCAACCACAGCAGCGGCACGGTGACGCTGGACAAGGCAGGCGGCAGCGGCACGGTGAACGTCGTCGTGGACATGAAGAGCGCCGACTTCGGCCAGGACCAGCTCAATGAAAAGGCGCAGGGCACCGAGCTGTTCGACACGGCGAACTACCCGCAGGCCGTCTACCAGGGCAAGCTCGTCAACTTCGTCAGCGGCGCGCCGACCGCGGTGGTGGGCCACCTGACCCTGCATGGCGTGACCCGTCCGCTGACGCTGAAGATCGACAGCTTCAAGTGCATGCCGCACCCGCTGCTGAAACGCGAGGTCTGTGGCGCCGACGCGCTGGCCACCTTCCAGCGCGACGCGTTCGGCATGGATGCCGGCAAGGCGTACGGTTTCGACATGACGGTGACGCTGCGCATCCAGGTCGAGGCCATCGCCGTGCCCGCCGCCTGAATCACGTCAGGCCAGCGCCAGCACGTCCCCCAGCAGCGCCTGCGCGGTCACCTCCGGTCCCGCGCCCGGCCCTTGGATCACCAGCGGCTGGGCGTGGTAACGGGTGGTGGTGAGCGCGAACTGGTTGTCGGTGCCGTACAACCGCGCGGCCGGGTGGGTGAGCGGCACTTCGGTCAGGCCGACGCGGGCATGCCCGCGCTGGTTGAGCCGGGCCAGGAAACGCAGCACGCAGCCACGTGAGCTGGCGGCGGCATGGCGCGCGGCCAGCGGTACGTCGAGTTCGCCCAGCCGGGCCAGGAACGCTTCAGTGGTAAGCACGCGCAGCGCCTCGGGTACCAGGCCGTCCACCTGTACCTCGTCGGTGCCCAAGGTGAAACCGGCGGTGCGCGCGATGATCAGCAGCTTGCGCGCCACGTCCTCACCGGACAGGTCCGAGCGCGGATCCGGTTCGGTGTAGCCGAACTGGCGCGCCTCGCGCAGCAGTTCGGAGAACGGGCGGCTGCCGTCGTACTGATTGAACAACCACGACAGCGAGCCGGAGAACACGCCTTCGAGCGTGAGCAGGCCGTCGCCGCAACTGCGCAGCCGACGCAAGGTGGACAGCACCGGCAGGCCGGCGCCGACCGTGGCCGAGTCGCCATAGCGACCGCCGCTCGCCAGCGCCGCCTGCAGCGCACGCCAGCCCGACAGTTCGCCGCCGGCCAGCGCCTTGTTCGCGGTGACCACGTGGTAGCCGCGCGCCAGCCACTCGGCATGGCGCGAGGCCAGCGCCGTGTTGGCGGTGGCGTCGATGATCACCTTCACCGCCGCGCCGCTGGCGTCCAGCGCCGCCAGCAGGCCGGCATTGTCGCGCGGCGCGCCTTCGCGATTCAGCTGTTCGCGCAGATTGCGCTGGGCCAGGCTGACCGGATCGGTCTGCTGGCGGCGCGAGTTTGCCGCGCCGACCAGTCGCAGCGAACCCGCGGCGGCGGTGTTGAGCAGCTTCAGCAGCGCGCCGCCGACCACGCCGGTGCCGAGCAGCACAATCGCGATGGTGGACGCTTCGCTCCTGACGCTCGCCGCGCGCCCGGCCAGCACCGCGCTCATGCAAGCACCCGGCGTTTGGACGTCTGTACGGCTGCGGCGCGGGTCAGCGCCGCATCGAGGTCGCACAGCAGGTCGTCGCCATCCTCGATACCCACCGACAGCCGCAACAGGCTGTCGGCGATGCCGGCGGTGCGGCGCGCCTCCGGCGCCATCGACGCGTGAGTCATGCTGGCCGGGTGCGCGATCAGGCTTTCCACCCCGCCCAGCGATTCGGCCAGCGAGAAGTATTTGAGGCCGTCGACGAACGCCTCGATCTGCGCCACGTCGCCGTCCAGCTCGAAGCTCAGCATCGCGCCGAAACCCTGCTGCTGGCGCGCCGCCAGCGCGTGGCCGGGATGGCTGGCCAGACCGGGGTAGTAGACCTTGCGCACGACCGCGTGCGCGTCCAGCCGTTCGGCAATGCGCGCGGCGTTCTCCTGGTGCTGGCGCAAGCGCACGGCGAGCGTGCGCAGGCCGCGCAGGGTGAGATAGCTGTCGAACGGTGCGCCGGTGAGGCCATCGCAGTTGGCCCACCACTTCAGCTGTTCGAAGACCGCCGCGTCGCGCGCCACCGCCGCGCCGCCGACCACGTCGCTGTGGCCGTTGATGTACTTGGTGGTGGAGTGCACCACCACGTCGGCGCCGAGCAGCAAGGGCTGCTGCAGCGCCGGCGACAGGAACGTGTTGTCCACCACCAGCAGCGCGCCCACCGCGTGCGCGGCCTGCGCCACGTGACGGATGTCGGTGATCCGCAGCAGCGGGTTCGACGGTGTCTCCACCCACACCAGCGCGGGCTTGCGCGCCAGGCCGGCGGCCAGCGCCACGCTGTCGGTGAGGTCGGCGAACTCGACCTGGAAGCGGCCCTTCTTCGCCCACGCATCGAGCAGCCGCCAGGTGCCGCCGTAGCAATCGTGCGCCGCCAGCACGGTGGCCCCGGCCGGCACCAGTTCCAGCGCCAGCGCCACCGCCGACATGCCGCTCGATGTCACCACCGCGCCGGCACCCTGCTCCAGCTCCGCCAGCGCCTCGCCGAGCAGGTCGCGGGTCGGGTTGCCGCTGCGCGAGTAGTCGTACGCGCGCTTGCGGCCGAAGCCCGCGAAGCTGTAGTTGGTCGACAGGTGCAGCGCGGGCACCACGGCGCCGTGCTGGGTGTCGCTCTCGATTCCGGCGCGCACGGCGCGGGTACAGAAGGCGGGCTCGGTCATCATGGGATCTCCGGTTCTTGTTGTGCGGGGACGGGGAATCAGGCCAGTGCTTCGCGCAGCAGCGGCGCGAGCTGTTCGGGTTCTTTCAGGAAGGCGTCGTGGCCGTACGGCGACTCGACCACTTCCAGCGTGGCCGGACCATGCAGGCGGCGCTGCAGCTCACACAGGTCGGCCAGCGGCACCAGCCGGTCGGAGGGGAAGCCGATCAGGGTGGCCGGGGTGGGAATCCGCTCGGGTTGCACGTCATGCAGGTCGATCGACTCGGACAGCGCAAGGAAACGGTCCGCATCGAAGCGCTCGACGAAGCGGCGGCCCTGGTGCGCCAGATAGTCCTCGACCGGGAAATGAAAGCGCTCGTCGCGCCATTCCGGGCCGCCGGCGAAGCGCCGGCCGAACTCGGCGCTGCCGCGATAGGTGGTGATCGCCAGCTGACGGGCAAGCGCCAGCGCCTCATCGGTCTGGCCGCTGGCCTGGCCCAGCCGCACGATGCCGCGCTGCACGCTGCGCTGCGCGGTACTGAGCGGGTGCGGGCGATGGGCACCGGCCAGCAGCAACAGGCGCCCGACGTTGCGCGGATGGCGTGCGGCGAAGGCCAGCGCCACCATCGCGCCATAGGACGAACCGATGAAGGCGCGTACCTGCACGATGCCCAGCTCGCCCAGCAGCGCGGCCAGCGCATCGGCCTGGTCCTCGCTGGAGACCGAACCGGCGCCGAGCTGGTCCGGGGTCAGCCAGTCGATCGCCAGCACGCGCCAGCGTTCGAGGTCGATCGCCGCGCCGCTGCCGACCAGCGCCTGCCACCAGCCCGGCGCGGCATCGCCGTCCAGCGCGGTGACGTCGCGGTCGGCCGAGATACCGCCCTGCACGATCACGGTGGGCGCACCCGCCGCACCGCACCACAGGTAGCTGATCTCAACCTCGCGCGGGCCGCTGCCGTACTTCGGACTGAGCCGCAGCCGGCGCGTGCTGCGCTGGGCGGTCAGCCGCGCGCGCGGTTCGGGAAAGGCGCTGAAGGCGACCTGGCTGGCTTCGGTACCGCGGGTTTCGGGCAGCAACGTCATGGAACTCTCTCCGGTCGGCATCGCCCTGCGAAGGACCGGAAAGGTCGCCAATCCCGGGTTCGGCGGCAGACCGCCGCGAGCCGGATGACGCCCATCTTCCGGTGGATGCCGAAGCACCTCCGCAGGAGTTGGCACCGTGGCGGAAACGCTCCGCAGGTTGCCCCGGCTTCAATGGGCCTGTCCCTCAGCCGGTCTCGATGAGTGGAGCGGATAGTGAATGCTTCATGGCATCCTGTCAATAGACGTCTAAACGTCTAGGCGTATATATGGTTATTCGATCAAGTAATTTGTCATCATGGCGTCGCGCAAACATGCTCATGGCGCCGCAACGTCACCGGAGATCCGCATGAGCCTGCAACTGGGCGACACCGCCCCCGACTTCACCCTCGACTCCACCGAGGGCCCGATCCGCTTCCACGACTACGCCGGCAACCGCTGGGTGGTGTTCTTCTCGCACCCGAAGGACTTCACCCCGGTATGCACCACCGAGCTGGGCGCGTTCGCCAGCCGCAAGGCCGAGTTCGATGCGCGCAACGCGCGGCTGCTTGGCCTGTCGGTGGATTCGGTGGCCGACCATCGGGCCTGGGCGAAGGACGTGGCGGACGTCGGCGGCACCGCGCTGAACTACCCGCTGCTGGCCGACCCGGAGCTGGAGGTGGCGAAGCTGTACGGCATGTACCACCCCAAGGCGGACGCCAAGGTCACCGTGCGCTCGGTCTTCATCATCGATCCGAACAAGAAAGTCCGGCTGGTACTGACCTACCCGCCCAGCGCCGGCCGCAACATCGACGAGGTGCTGCGCGTGCTCGACTCGCTGCAGCTCACCGACGGCCGCAAGCTGACCACGCCGGTGGACTGGCAGCCGGGCGACGACGTGATCATCGCGCCCTCGGTGTCCGACGAGGAGGCGAAGAAGCTCTACCCCGGCGGCTGGAAGACGCTGAAGTCGTACCTGCGGCTGGTGCCGGCGCCACTGGCTTGAGTGCCTTGCCCCCTCCCCCTGCGCGCAGGGGAAGGAGCAAAATCACTCCTTCCCTCAAGCCATCGTCCATGATGCCCATCCGGCCCGACCTCTCCGCCGCCATCGGCCACACCCCACTGCTGCGCCTGCGCCATGCCTCCGCGCTGACCGGCTGCGAGATCCTGGGCAAGGCCGAGTTCCTCAATCCCGGCGGATCGATCAAGGACCGTACCGCGCTCGGCCTGCTGCTGGACGCCGAACAACGCGAACTGATCCGCCCCGGCGGCAGCATCGTCGAAGGCACCGCCGGCAACACCGGGATCGGGCTGGCCCTGCTCGGCGCCAGCCGCGGCTATCGCACGGTGATCTTCATGCCGGAGACGCAGAGCCGCGAGAAGATCGACGCGCTGCGCATCGCCGGCGCCGAAGTGCGACTGGTGCCGGCCGTGCCATACAAGGACCCGAACCACTACGCGCACCAGGCGCGCGCCCACGCCGAGGCGGCGAATGCGGCCGACCCGGGCAGCGCGTGGTTCGCCAACCAGTTCGACAACACCGCCAACCGCGACTGGCACGAGGCCACCACTGGCGTGGAGATCTGGCAGGACGCCGGCGGCCACGTCGACGGCTTCGTCTGCGCCGCCGGCACCGGTGGCACCCTGGCCGGCGTCGGTCGCGCGTTGAAGGCGCGCCACCCCGGCGTACGCATCGCGCTGGCCGATCCGACCGGCTCGGCGTTGGCCAGCTACGTCAACACCGGCGAACTCATCGCCAGCGGCAATTCGATCAGCGAAGGCATCGGTTCCAGCCGGGTCACCGCGAATTTCGACGGCGCTCCGATCGACCTGGCCTGGTCGATTCCGGACGACGAATCGGTGCCGCTGCTGCATCGCCTGCTGGCCGAGGAAGGCTGGTGCACCGGCGGCTCCAGCGGCGTCAACCTGGCTGGCGCGATCCGCCTTGCACGCGAACTCGGCCCCGGCCACACCATCGTCACCGTGCTCGCCGACGCCGGCACGCGCTACCAGGCCAAGCTGTTCAACCCGGCGTTCCTGCGCGGCAAGGGCATCCCGGTGCCGGACTGGCTGGCGCGGGCGTTTCCGGGCTGAGCATCCCGCGCAGCCATCGCCGCTTCATGCCAGCCCTGCTAACGTAATCGGATGACTCCCCACCCCGACACGTCCGCGCTGCACACCCGGCTGCAGCGCGACGGCTTTGCCTTCGTCACCGCCGACATCATGCGCGACCTGCTGCCAGCGCAGGCACTCACCGACTGGTCCGCGTTCACCGCCAGCTGGAACGACCTGGCGCCGGACAGCTACCTCGCTGCCAGCGGCCGCCACCGGCGGCGCCGGCACGCCACGTTCTCCGCCGATGCCGACGGCGGCATCCGCCGCGAGGCGCATCAGCCGCACTACCAGAGCCTCAAGTACAACCCGCTGCAGGGCGACATCCAGCGCTGGTTCGAACCGGTGCTGCCGGCGATCGCCGATGGCGCCAGCCTGCGCCGCATCCTCGGTTTCTGCCACGACTGCTTCGGCGCGCTGGCCCCGGCCGCCCGCCACTGGCATGTCGAGGTGCACCAGTTCCGCATCGAGGCACGCGCGGACGAGGCCGGCGAACCCACCCCCGAGGGCGTGCACCGCGACGGCGTCGACTACGTACTGGTGCTGCTGATCGACCGCGAGAACATCGAGCGCGGCACCACCACCATCCATGCCGCCGACCGCAGCGTGCTGGGCAGCTTCACGCTGACCCACCCGCTGGATGCGGCGCTGGTCGACGACGCCCGGGTGTTTCACGGTGTCACCGCGGTCACGCCGCTCGATCCGTCGAAACCGGCGCACCGCGACGTGCTGGTGGTGACGTTCAAGGCCACCGCGTAGCGCGGCGTGCCATTCGGCACTTTCCACGACCAGCGCAACATTCGCCTTGCCCCGCATCGCGTAAGATGACGAACTTGTCTTTCGCAGGCGCTGCCATGTCCCTCGATTCAACACATCGCGGGACCCTTGCGGCCGCGACGCCGCCGGACGCGCATGCCGACCGGCTGAAGTTCAACGGCGACAACAGCTTCCATCGCGAACTGCGCCGCCGTGTCGACGCCGAGTTCAAGCGCAGCGGCACCCGCCAGCGCGACAGCGCGCAGATGTACCTGAAGACGGCCATCATCCTCGGCGTGTTCGCGCTCGCCTACGTGGCGCTGGTGTTCCTCGCCGACAGCTGGTGGCAAGGCCTGTTGCTCGGCCTGGTGCTGGGCATCGCGATGGCGGCGATCGGCTTCAACATCATGCACGACGGCGGCCACCAGGCGTATTCGGAGCGGCGCTGGGTGAACCGGCTGATGGCGCTGGCGCTGGACCTGGTCGGCGGCAGTTCGTACATCTGGCAGTGGAAGCACGCGCGCTTCCACCACACCTGGGTCAACGTGACCGGGCACGACAGCGACATCGACCTCGGCGTACTCGGCCGGCTGTCGCCGCAGCAACCGCGGCGGCCGTGGCATCGCTGGCAACACCTGTATCTGTGGCCGTTGTACGGCGTCACGGCGATCCGCTGGCACCTGTACGGCGACTTCCGCGACATGGCAACCGGCACCGTCGGCGAGCGCCCGTTCGACCGCCCGAAAGGCTGGGACCTGGCCGGGTTCGTCGGCGGCAAACTGGTGTTCTTCACGCTGGCGTTCGGGTTGCCGCTGTTCTTCCATTCGCCCGGCACCGTGCTGCTGTTCTATGCGCTGGTCTCGGCCGTGGCCGGCGTACTGCTGGCCCTGGTGTTCCAGATGGCGCACGTGGTCGAGGAAGCGGCGTTCCCGCTGCCGGACGCAAGCGGAAGCCGGATGGAGACGCCGTGGGCGATCCATCAGCTGCAGACCACGGTGGACTTTGCCCGCGACAACCGCGTGCTGGGCTGGCTGATCGGCGGCTTGAACTTCCAGGTCGAGCACCACCTGTTCCCGCGCATCCCGCACGTGCACTATCCGCTGGTCGCCCGCGTGGTGGAGGACACCTGCCGCGAGTTCGGCGTGACCTATCGCGAACACCGCACGTTCGGCGCCGGCATCGCCTCGCACTACCGCCTGCTGCGGCGGCTGGGCAGACCAGTAATCGCCAGCGTGCCCGCACTGACCCCGGCCTGAGCAGGGCGCGAGCCGGCGCCCGCGCCCGCATTGCGATCGGCCGGGGCGGCTGCGACACTCCGCCGCTGAGGCGCCGCCCGGCGCCATTCGAGGGAAGCCGTCATGTCGATTGCCGCCAACGTCGTGATTGCCGTCATCGCGCTGCTGCACCTGTGGTTCCTGATCCTCGAAATGTTTCTGTGGACGAAACCTTCGGGCCTTCGCGCGTTCGGCACCACCGCGGAATTCGCCGCGCAGTCGAAGGCACTCGCCGCGAACCAGGGTCTCTACAACGGCTTCCTCGCCGCCGGCCTGGTCTGGGGCCTCTGCCTCGACGGCGGCGCCGGCTTCCACGTGAAACTGTTCTTCCTCGCCTGCGTGCTGATCGCCGGCATCTTCGGCGGCCTGACCGCAAGCCGGAAAATCCTGTGGATACAGGCGTTGCCGGCGCTGCTCGCACTGGTACTCATCCATCTGACCTGATTGCGCAGACACCCATGACGACGCCCTCCCGCGAAGCTGTCGGACAACGCTTCGATCCTGCGCTGATGCAGCGCGCCCGCGAGAAAACCTGGGCCGCGCTGCATGGCATCCGCGAGCGCATGCGCCCGGGCATCAGCGAAGACGAGGCGAAGACCGCGGCGACGGACGTGTTCCGCGAGCTCGGATACGAGCGGCTGTGGCATCCGGTGCTGATCCGCATCGGCGCGAATACCACCAGGACGTACCGGCAACGCTCCGATCCGAACGTGCGGCTGGGCGAGAACGACAACTACTTCATCGACCTCGGCCTGGTGTTCGACGGCCACGAGGGCGACGTGGGCGACACCTTCGTGGTCGGCCACGCGCCGCAGCGACAGGCCTGCGCGGACGCGGCACGCGCGCTGTTCGGCGAAGTGGCCGCGGCGTGGCGTTCGCAAGGGCTGAGCGGCCAGGCGCTGTATGCCTTTGCCGGTGAACGCGCGGAGGCAATGGGCTGGCGCTTCAACCATGCGATCAAGGGGCACCGGGTCAGCGACTTCCCGCACTCGATCCACCAGGGCGGCGATCTCGGCGACCTGGAGGCATCTCCCTCCAGCGGGCTGTGGATACTGGAGATCCAGATCGCGCATCCGACGGAGCCGTTCGGCGCGTTCCACGAGGATCTGCTGACGCGCTGACCGGCGCAGGCACGGCACGCGCGCCTGCCGACAATCACCCGCGCCGGGCAGCAGGCACGCTATGCTGCCGCTTCATCCGGGCTTCGCCTGGATTTCAGGCTGCCCCGCATGCCGTCGTCTCTGAAGCCCGTGCCCACTCCCGCCGCGACCGCTGGCAAGGGCGGCCCATCGGCGAAGCTTCGCAAGCCACCGCCAGCCAGCACCAGCACCATGATCGTCGGCATCGGCGCCTCGGCCGGCGGACTGGAAGCGTTCAAGGAGTTCTTCGCGAACATGCCGGTGGATGGCGAGCTGGCCTTCGTGCTGGTGCAGCATCTGGCGCCCGATCACAACAGCCTGCTGGCCGAGCTGGTCGGCCGCAGTACCAGCATGCCGGTGCTCGAGGCGAGCCATGGCATGCGCGTCGAAGCGCGGCACGTCTATGTGATTCCGCCGAATGCCACCCTGAGCATCGCCGGCGGCGTGCTGCAGGTATGCAAGCCGGCACCGCCGCGCGAGCATCGCTGGCCGATCAATGCGTTCTTCACGTCGCTGGCCGAGGACCAGGGTGACCGCGCGGTATGCGTGGTGCTGGCCGGCACCGGCAACGACGGTGCGCAGGGCCTGCGCGCGGTGAAGGATCACGGCGGGCTGGCATTGGCGCAATCCGGTTTCGACCACGAGGCGATGACCGGCATGCCGGCCAACGCGGTGGCCACCGGGATGGTCGACGCCGTCATGCCGGTGGCCGACATGCCGGCACGGCTGCTCGCCTACCAGCAGCAGATGCACGCCGCGCAGCAGAAGAAGGGTTCCGATGGCGTGCGCGGCGACGTGGCGGCGCACTTGAAAACCATCTGCGAACTGCTGCATGCCGAAGTCGGCCACGACTTCAGCCACTACAAGGAAAAGACCCTGATGCGGCGCATCCAGCGACGCATGCTGGTGGTGCAGGCCGAGACCGTCGCGGATTACATCGACCACCTGCGCCAGTATCCGAACGAGCACGAGCTGCTGTTCCGCGAGTTCCTGATCGGGGTCACCGAGTTCTTCCGCGATCCGGTCGCGTTCGAGGCACTGCGCACCATCGCGATCCCGTCGCTGCTGGCCGACCGGAGCAGCGACGACGTGCTGCGGATCTGGGTGCCCGGCTGCGCCACCGGTGAGGAGGCCTATTCCATCGCCATCCTGCTGCGCGAGGCGATCGGTTCGCAACGCGGCCTGAAGGTGAAGATCTTTGCCACCGACATCGACGACCAGGCGATCGACCGCGCCCGCGCCGGGCGTTACCGCGCGCCGTTGAGCGGCGTTTCGCCCGAGCGCCTGGAGCGCTGGTTCAGCAAGGATCGCGACGACTGGTGCGTGGTCAAGCAGATCCGCGAAATGTGCGTGTTCTCGCCGCACAGCGTGATCAAGGACCCGCCGTTTTCGCGGATGGACCTGGTCTCCTGCCGCAATCTGCTGATCTACCTCGACAACGACCTGCAGGAGCGGCTGGTGCAGGCGTTCCACTACGCGTTGCGACCCGGCGGCTTCCTGCTGCTGGGTCCGTCGGAACGACTGGCCCGCAACGCGCGTCTGTTCACCGAACTGGACAAGAAACAGCGGCTGTACGTGCGCCGCGACGATGCACACACACGTCCACGGGATTTCGTCAGCATGCAGCTTCGCCCTTTCAACAGCACTGAATACGCCACGCCGCGGCAGGCCGAGGACCCGATCGACCAGCGTGCGCGCCAGGCGCTGGAGCCATGGTCGCCGGCCTACGTGGTGATCAACGCCAGCCACGACGTGCTGCGCTTCGGCGGCGACACCGGGCGCTACCTGGCGCCCTCGACCGGCGCGGCCAGCCTCAACCTGTTCCAGTTGCTCGACAAGCCCTTGCGCGGCGCCGTGCGCGCTGCCGCGCTGCAGGCCTTTGCCAGCGGCAAGCAGGTCACCCGCGATGGGCTGAACTTCCTGCTCAACGGACAGGAACGGTCGTTGCGGCTGATCGCGGAGCCGCTGGTCGAAGGCAGTGGCAAGGTCGAGATGTGTGTGATCGCCTTCCATGAACTCGAATTCGCGCCGCGTCCGGCCGAACCGGCCACCGACGGCAAAGCCGGCGGCGAGCTTACACGCATCCACACGCTGGAGGACGAGCTGCGGGAAACCCGCGTGCAGCTGCATGCCGCGATCGACCTGCACGAAACGGCCAGCGAGGAGCTGAAATCGGCGAACGAGGAATACCAGTCGGTCAACGAGGAATTGCAATCCGCCAACGAGGAGCTGGAAACCTCCACCGAGGAAATGCAGTCGATCAACGAGGAGCTGCAGATCGTCAACGCCGAGCTCAACAGCAAGAACGAAGCGCTGAGCCGGCTCAACAACGACCTCCGCAACCTGCTCGACAGCACGCACATCGCGACCATCTTCCTCGACCGCGAGCTGCATATCCGCAGCTACACGCCGATGATGACCGAGCTGTTCCACCTGCGTGACGGTGACAAGGGCCGCCCGATTACCGAGATCTCGCCGCGCATCAACTACCCGGAACTGGAAAGCGACGTGGCGCAGGTGCTGCACGACATGGCGGTCACCGAGCGCACGTTGCGCGGAACCGGCGACGCGCCGACCTTCCTGCTGCGCATGCGCCCCTACTTGACGTTCGACAATGTCGTCGATGGCGTGGTGCTGACCTTCGTCGACATCACCGAGAGCCAGCAGTTGAACAGCGAGCATTCGCGGCTGGCGGCGATCGTGAACTCCTCGCGCGATGCGATCTTCGGTTTTTCGCTGGATGAACGGATCACCAGCTGGAACGTAGGCGCCGAACGCATCTTCGGCCTGACGGCCGAACAGGTGATCGGCCAGCCGCTGAACATGCTGCTGCCGCCCAAGCCGTCCGAGGAGACCAGGAAGTTCTTCGTCAGCCACGAGCGGCCGACCCGGCTGGCCGAGTTCGACATGACCTGGGTGCGCCCGGACGGCGAGTCGGTGCCGCTGGCGATCAGCTATTCGCCGGTGTGCGACCACGATGGCGTGATGTTCGCCGGCAAGCTGATCGCACGCGACGTGACCGAGCGCGTGCGCGCGGCGCGGCATACCGAAATGATGATGGCCGAGCTCAACCACCGGGTGAAGAACACCCTGGCCACGGTGCAGGCAATCGCCCACCAGACCATCGCCAACGCAGCGGATCTGCCGGCCTTCAGCGACAGCTTCCTGTCGCGGCTGCTGGCGCTGTCGCATACGCACAACCTGCTGGCGCAGGACGCATGGCTTGGTGCGCCACTGCTCGGCATCATCAACAACGAACTGGCGCCGTACCGGCAGGACAGCGATACGCGCGTGAACGATGCGCGGGTGCGCCTGCAGGGCAACGGACTCAACCTGCCGCCAAAACAGGCGCTGGCGCTGAGCATGGCCTTCCACGAACTGGCCACCAATGCCGGCAAGTACGGCTCGCTGTCGGTACCCGAAGGCCAGGTCACCGTCACCTGGGCGACACGCGTGAAGGACCACCGTCCATGGCTGCTGCTGCAGTGGACGGAAACCGGAGGCCCCCTGGTTGAACCGCCCACCCGCCGCGGCTTCGGTTCACGCCTGATCGACGAAGGCATTCCGTATGAACTGGATGGTGAGGTATCGCTCGCCTTTCCGCCGAGCGGCGTCACCTGCACCATCGATGTACCACTGGACGAGGCAGTTTCCCGATGACCACCAACAACCACCTGCCCTGCATCCTGCTCGCCGAAGACGAGATGATGCTGGCGATGATGCTGGAAGATCGCCTCAGCGCCTCGGGCTACCACGTGATCAAGGGCGCGCGGCTGGCCAAATGCATGGAGCTGGCCGAGCTCGCATCGATCGACCTGGCGATCCTCGACATCAACCTGGCCGGTGAACAGAGTTTCCCCGTGGCCGTGGTGTTGCGCCGTCGCGGCATACCCTTCGTGTTTTCCTCCGGTTACGGCGGCGAAGACATCCCGGAGATATGGCGCAACGAAACCGTTCTGCAGAAACCCTACGACACCCGGCAGCTGGCCGCGGCGCTGACCGCCCTGCGCGCCGCCGCCTGACCGCCTTCGCCGATGGCAGGACATGCCGTCGCGCACGCTGCCGGGCACCGTTGCGCTGCCCGGGCCCGCCATGCCGAGCCGGCACGCCGCGCATTGAAAAAATCCGCCACCGACAACATTTGAGCTGTTAGTTGGCTGCGTTCGTGCAGCCCCTTTCCGGAGTCCAACCCGTGGCCCGCAAGAAACCCCTGACCCTCTACCGCAACATCGGCATCATCGCGCACATCGACGCGGGCAAGACCACGACCACCGAGCGCATCCTCTATTACACCGGGCGCAAGCACCAGATCGTCGACGTGCACGACACCAAGGACGGCCGGGGTTCCACCACCACCGACTACATGGAGCAGGAGCGCAAGCGCGGCATCACGATCCAGTCGGCGGCGGTGACCGCCGAATGGAAGGGCCACCAGATCAACGTGATCGACACTCCGGGACACGTCGACTTCACCATCGAGGTGAACCGCTCGCTGCGCGTGCTCGACGGCGCGGTGGTGGTGTTCGACGGCGTCGCCGGGGTGGAGCCGCAGACCGAGACCAACTGGCGCCTGGCCGACCAGTACAAGGTGCCGCGGATCTGCTACGTCAACAAGATGGACCGCATCGGCGCGAATTTCGCGCACTGCGTGAAAGGCATCCGCGAGCGCCTCGGCGCCAACGCGCTGCTGTGCCAGGTGCCGCTGGGCAGCAGCGACGAATTCGTCGGCATGGCCGACCTGGTCGCCGGCGTGGGCTACCTGTGGGCCTCCGACGACAAGGACAGCGTGTGGGAAACCGTGCCGCTGGAGCAGCTGAAGGATCGCCTCCACTTCGCCTCCGTGGCCGACAACGAATGGATCGCCGACCTGCCGAAGCTGCGCCAGAACCTGCTGGAAACCGCACTGGCGCTGGACGACGACGCGTTCGAGCGCCTGCTGAACACCGGCGAGTTCGACCCGGCGGTGCTCAAGCACTGTATCCGCCGCGGCACCGTCACCGGCGAACTGGTGCCGGTGTTGTGCGGCTCGTCGTACAAGAACAAGGGCGTGCAGCAGCTGCTGGATGCCGTGGTCGACTACCTGCCCTACCCGGGCGAGAACGGCGGCATCGCGATGGTCGACGAGGACGGCCACGTCGTCGGCGAGCAGGTCGTCACCGACGACGCGCCGGCGCGCGCGCTGGCGTTCAAGGTGATCAACGACCAGTTCGGCACGCTCACCTTCTGCCGCATCTACTCCGGCGTGATCAAGAAGGGCGACACCCTGCTCAACGTCACCCGCGGCCGGAAGGAGCGCGTCGGCCGCATCGTCGAGGTGCAGGCCGACGACACCCGGGAGATCGACGAGGTGCGCGCCGGCGACATCTGCGCCTTCGTCTCGATGAAGGACACCGAGACCGGCGATTCGCTGGCCGACCCGGCGCACCCGGCGCTGCTGGAGCGCATGCGCTTCCCCGATCCGGTGATCAGCGTGTCGGTGGAGCCGAAGAACCGCAACGACGTCGACAAGTTGTCCAGCGCGCTCTACAAGATGGTCAAGGCCGACCCGTCGCTGAAGCTCGAGGTGGACCAGGAAACCGGCCAGACCGTGCTCAAGGGCATGGGCGAGCTGCACCTTGAAGTGACCATCGACCGCATGCGTACCGAGCTGGGCGTGGAAGCGAACATGGGCAAGCCCAAGGTCAGCTTCCGCGAAGCGTTCGGCAAGACCGTCGAGCACACCTACACGCACAAGAAGCAGACCGGCGGCTCCGGCCAGTTCGCCGAGGTGACGATGATCTTCGAGCCGGGAGAACCGGGCTCGGGCGTGGTGTTCTCCGACGAGGTGGTCGGCGGCCGCGTGCCGCGCGAGTACATCCCGGCGGTCGAGCATTCGGTCAAGGCCGAATCGCAGGAAGGCCAGGTCGCCGGCTACGAGGTGGTCGACTTCAAGGCGCGCCTGGTCGACGGCAAGTACCACGACGTCGACTCCTCCGCGCTGGCGTTCGAGATCGCCGCGCGGCAGTGCTTCCGCGAGGCGCAGAAGCTCAGCAAGCCGAAGCTGCTGGAACCGATCATGCATCTGGAAGTGGTGATGGAAGCGGACTACCTCGGCGACGTCATCGGCGACATCAACCGCCGCCGCGGCACGGTCAACGACCAGGGCCAGAAAGGCAGCGCCGCCTTCGTGCAGGGCTTCGTGCCGCTGGCCGAGATGTTCGGCTACATCAACTTCCTGCGCTCGGCCACCCGCGGCCGCGGCACCTTCAGCATGGAATTCGACCACTACGAGGACGTGCCGACCAGCATGGTCGAGAAGCTGATGGAGAAGGAGGCGAAGTAAGGCTTCGCTTCTCCGGGCCGGTGCCGGCAGCGCGCGCCGGCCCGCGCGCTGCAACGGCAACTCCCGCGTTCCTGTACCGAAGGAAAACGGTCCCGAGCACCCTTGCCCCGGCCAGCAGTAGCATATTGTCCGCCCGCAGGATCGACGCTTCCTGCATCCGGGTGCCGGGGGGCACTCACCATCCGACAGGGGATCCCATGAATTTTCACCACTTGCCGCGAGCATTGCTTGCGCGGCCTTTTCGTATCCATCAGCGACCGCTGGCTGCCGCCTGCGCCACCGCTCTGCTCGGCCTGATCCTGGCCGGCACGGCATCGGCCCAGCAGGCACAGGAGCAGGCGCCCACGTCCACGGACACCCGGACCGTGCCCGTCGACAAGAAGGCCGACGCAGGCGCCAAGAAGAACAAGAAATCCGAAAACACGGTGAGCAACCTCGACGCCATCATCGTCACCGGCATCCGCGGCAGCATCGAGAATTCGCTGAAGGCCAAGCAGAACTCGGACAACATCATCGAGGCGATCTCGGCCGAGGACATCGGCAAGCTGCCGGACGCGAGCATCGCCGAAAGCCTGTCGCGCGTGCCGGGCCTGGCCACCCAGCGCCTGAACGGCCGCGCCAACATGATCTCGATCCGAGGCCTGGCACCCGATTTCGCCGGCACCACGCTCAACGGGCGCGAGCAGGCCACCATCGGCGAGAACCGCGGCGTCGAATACGACCAGTACCCGTCCGAGCTGATCAGCGGCGCGGCGATCTACAAGACGCCCGACGCCAGCCTGATCGGCCAGGGCCTGTCCGGCACCGTCGACCTGCACACGATCAAGCCGCTGGACCTGCCCAACCGCGCTTTCGCGGTCAACCTGCGCGGCGAGCACACCAGCAACGGCAAGCTCAACCCGGGCAGCGGCGTGAGCGACATGGGCCACCGCGCCAGCATCTCCTACATCGACCAGTTCTTCGACCACACGCTGGGCCTCGCGGTGGGCTTCGCCCACCTCGACTCGCCGATCCAGGAAAAGCAGTACCAGGCCTGGTGGTGGAGCATGAACAACGGCCCGGGCAGCGCCGAGGAAAACTGGGGTGGACCGCACACGCAGGGTCTGCCCGACGGCGTGATCTCGCAGGAAGGCATGCAGCTGCGCGCGCAGTCGCTGACCCAGCGGCGCAGCGGCCTGATGGCCGTGCTGGAATGGGCGCCGGGCGATAACTACCACTCCACGCTCGACCTGTACCACTCCACCTTCGGCGAGAAGAAATTCACCAACGGCGCGCAGTGGTCGAGCAGCCCGTGGGACAACGTCAGCTACTCCAACGTGGGCGTCACGCCGGCGCAGCCCTACCCGATCGTCACCTCAGGCACCATCGACGGCATCGCGCCGATCCTGCAGAACCAGTACACCAAGGAACACGACAAGCTGTTCTCGGCCGGCTGGAACAACCAGTACGACTTCGGCAACGGCTGGGCGGCCACCGCGGACCTGTCGTATTCCAGCGCGAAGAAGAAACTGCACGACGCCTACCTGTTCACCGGCCTGGCCGGCGGCGCCTTCACCAGCGTCGACTTCCGCACCCCGCTCGGCAACGGCTACCCGTACTTCTCGTCGGCAGTGAACCTGGCCGATCCCGCCACGGTGGTGTTCACCGACCCGGACGGCTACGGCTACAACGGCCGCCAGGAATTCGACAGCCAGAAGGACACGATCAAGGCGGTGCGCCTGGAAGTGAGCCACCCGCTGGGCTGGATCTTCAGCAGCATGAACCTGGGCGTGGACTACTCGGACCGCACCAAGACCAAGCTGGCCGACGTGAACTTCGCCTGGCTCAACGGCAACGGCTCCACTCAGGGCACCTACGACAACCACTTCAGCGCGCCGGTGGATCCCGCCTTCCTGCGCGGGTCCACCTCGCTCGGCTACGGCGGCATCCCGGGCATCCTCTACTACGACGTGCTGGGCGCGCTGGCGAACCAGTTCTACCTGACCGAGCGCAACGGCCAGGGCGACTGGAGCCGCAACTACACGGTGGAAGAGAAAGTGCCGGTGGCCTACGCCAAGTTCAACATCGAGACGATGCTGGGCAACGTGCCGCTGCGCGGCAACGTGGGCATGCAATTCGTGCGCACCGACCAGTCGTCGCAGGCGCTGCAGACCAACGGCGACACCCTGGTCGGCCGCATCAGCGACGGCGCGAAGTACAACAACGTGCTGCCCAGCCTGAACCTGGTGGCGCAGCTGACCGACCGCCAGTACCTGCGCTTCGGCCTGGCCAAGACGATGGCGCGCGGACGCATCGACGACGAGAAGGTCGCCACCTCCGCCAGCGTGTCACTGGTGCAGCAGGGCCCCGGCGCCGGCCAGGTGCTGTGGTCCGGCAGCGGCGGCAACCCGAAACTGAAGCCGTACATCGCGGTCGGCACCGACCTGTCGTACGAATTCTATTTCGGCAAGTCCAGCTATTTCGCCGCCGCGGTGTTCAACAAGAACCTGCTGAACTACATCTACAACCAGACCACGCTCGACTACGACTTCTCGCACTACACCAACGACAATCCCACGCTCACGCCGACCAGCACCATCGGTTCGTTCACGCGGCCGGCGAACGGCACCGGCGGCAAGATGCAGGGCCTGGAGTTGTCCGGTGCGCTGGAAGGCGGGCTGCTGGCTCAGGCGCTGGATGGCTTCGGCGTGCAGGCCAACTTCTCGCTGACCAACAGCAACATCCCGGTCAGCTCAATCTCCTCGATCCCCGGCGGCCCGGCCACCCTGCCCGGCCTGTCGCGCAAGGTCGCCAACCTCGCGCTGTACTACGAGAAGTACGGCTGGTCGGTGCGCGCGGCCGAACGCTACCGCTCGTCCTTCACCGGTGAAGCCGTGGCCCTGTTCGACCAGCTCGGCTACACCAAGGTGCTGGCCAACAAGCAGACCGACCTGCAACTCGGCTACGCGTTCTCCGAAGGCCGCTGGAACGGCCTGTCGCTGCTGCTGCAGGTCAGCAACCTCACCAACGCGCCGGACGCCACCGTGCAGGTTTCCGGCCTGCCCAACGGCGTCTCGGTAGCCCGGCCGCTGGAATATGACACCTGGGGTCGCACGGTGATGCTCGGACTGAACTACAAGTTGTAGGCAACCCGGTAACCGCGGGAAAACCACGAAACCCGGGGAGCGATCCCCGGGTTTTTCATGGGGCACCGGTCACGCGGAAAGATGCTCGTACAGGATCACCGCGCCCACGCCGATCAGGATGACGCCGCCGAGCATCTCGGCGCGCTTGCCCACCATGGCGCCGAGCGCATGGCCGAGCATGATGCCCAGCGTGACCATGCCGAACGTGCACAGGCCGATGACTACGGCCACCAGCGCGATCGGTGTGTCGACGAAGGCCAGGCCGACGCCCACCGCCAGCGCGTCGATGCTGGTGGACAAGCCGGTGATGGCGAGGCCGACGAGGCCGTGCTTCTTCGCCTCGTCGACCGGTTCGTCCGGGTCCGGTTTGAAGCCGTTCCAGATCATGTGCAGGCCCAGCACCAGCAGCAGGCCGAACGCGATCCAGTGGTCCCAGGCCTCGATGTAGCGCGCGGCGCCCTTGCCCAGCAGCCAGCCGACCACCGGCGTGATCGCCTCGATCACGCCGAAGATCAGGCCGACGCGCATGGCCTGACCGAGTCGGGGTTTGGCCATCGCCGCGCCCTTGCCGATCGCCGCGGCGAACGCGTCGGTGGACATGGCGAAGCCGAGCAGCAGGATGGAAATGGGATTCATGGGTGGCCAGGTCGGTCGGGCAAGGCGCAACGGCACGACGGCGCGCCCCACCGCAGTGGCGCCGTCAGCCGTTGGTCTCGCCAACCAGGATCGGTGTCTTCGCCACGGCAGGCTTGCCGAGCATGTTGACGAAGACGCCTCGTCGGGACGAGGCAGGCTACTCCCCAAGGGGTCGCGCTGCCGGCATGACCGCCAGCGCGGCGGCAAGGTTAGCACGACGGCACCGCGAGCCCGGCATATGCAGACGCGCGAGTCGCCGCGCATACTCAGGCTTCGTTCAAGACATGCAAGGGGACTTCGAATGAGAGCACCACGAGCACTTGGGCCCGCCGCGGCGGCCACGCTGGTCTTCTGCGCCGGCATCGGCATGGCCCACGCCGGCACCACCGCCGAGGCGCTGCCCGAAACCATGGCCACGCTGAAGCATGCCATCAGCATCCCCACGGTCGAAGGCCAGCACCAGGTGCCGGTGCTGGCCGCGTATCTGGCCGGCAAGCTCAAGGCCGCCGGCTTTGCCGACAGCGACGTCGAGATCATCCCGGTGGGCGAAACCGCCGCGCTGGTGGCACGCTATCGCGGCACCGGCGAAGGCAAGCCGATCCTGCTGTCCGGGCACATGGACGTGGTGGCGGCGAAGCGCCAGGACTGGACCCGCGACCCGTTCACCCTGATCGAGGAGAACGGCTACCTCTACGGCCGCGGCACCGCCGACATGAAAACCGCGGTGGTGGTGCTGGTCGAAACGCTGATCCGGCTCAAGCGCGAAGGCTTCAAGCCGCGCCACGACCTGATCCTGCTGCTGTCCGGCGACGAAGAGACCACCATGGCCTCGACCCGCGAGCTGGCGAAGCGCTATCACGACGCCGAATTCCTGCTCAACGCCGACGCCGGCGGCGGCACCTTGAACCCGGATACCGGCAAGCCCGCGTTGTACCAGATCCAGGCCGCCGAAAAGACCTATGCGGACTTCCGCATCAGCCTGACCTCGGCCGGCGGGCACTCCAGCGAACCGAACAACGACAACGCGATCTACCGGCTGGCGCGCGCCATCGACCGCGTCGCCGGCTACCAGTTTCCACCGCTCAGCAACGAGATCACGCTCGCCTCGCTGCGCGCGCTCGGCGCCAACACGCCCGGCCCGCTGGGCGCCGCGATGACCCGCTTCGCCGCCCACCCCGACGATGCCGCCGCCGCGGCGACCATCTCCGCCGACCCCGCCTACGTCGGCCAGCTCCGCACCACCTGCGTGGCGACCATGCTCAACGGCGGCCACGCCCTCAACGCCCTGCCGCAAAGCGCCAGCGTCAACGTGAATTGCCGCATCTTTCCGGGCACACCGGTCGACAGCGTGCGCGACACCCTGGTCAAGGTGATCAACGACAAGTCCGCCAGCGTCACCGTGCTGTCGCCAACACCGGTGGCCAGCCCCGCCTCACCCCTGCGCCAGGACGTGATCGCCGCCGTCACCGCCGCCGTGCACGCCCGCTTCCCCGGCGTGGAAATCGTCCCCGGCATGTCCGCTGGCGCCTCCGACAGCATGTACTTCCGCAATGCCGGCGTCCCGAGCTACGGCATCGATGCGGCGTTCACCAAGCCCGACGACACGTTTGCCCACGGGCTCAACGAGAAGTTGCCGGCTTCGGAAGTCGAAGCCGGGCTGGAGTTCTGGCATCGGGTACTGATCCAGCTGGCGAAATGACCGGCGAGCACCTCACCGCCAACGTCGCATCGAAAGAGCCCGGGCAGCGATTCCCGAGCGCTTGTGCCGCCGAAGCACGCCGGCGTCGCCAATGGTCAATGTGATCCCACCGCGGGCAACGGCAAGCGTTGGGCCAAAAAAGTTACCGCGCACGATCGCCGTGGCGTGGCGGCTTGTCGCTTGTTCCTGTTGCGCGAAACGATCATGGCAGCGGCGCCGCTTCCGTGGCTCAATCGATGCCCGGTTCGTCGCTCCTGGTTTAAAGAGGTGGGCACTGGAGGGCGATCCTGACACCTGGCAAGTCGTTTACTCCGGAGTACGTCACAGCATGCGATTGGCACAATTCATTTCGATCCACCGGGAGGCGATCCTCGAAGCGTGGGACAGTTTCGCCAGTACCCTGCAGCCCGAGACCCGAGTGATGGGTGCCAAGGAGGTGCGCGATCACGCCGGGCAGATGCTGACGGAGATCGCGGCCGACATCAGCACGCCTCAATCGACCCGGCAAGCCGTCGAAAAATCGCGCGGTGAAGGCCCCAAAGCTCGCGCCGACACGGCATCGGAGGTGCATGCCGGCACCCGTCTTCGCTCGGGATTCACTATCGATCAGCTGGTAGCCGAATACCGTGCGCTGCGCGCCAGCGTGCTGCTGCTGTGGTCGCAGGAGCCCGACCGCGACGCCGAATTTCGCGAGCAGGATATGCTGCGTTTCAACGAGGCGATCGACAAGGGACTCGCCGAATCGGTGTCGCGCTATTCGCAGACGGTGAACGAATCACAAGACGTTTTCCTTGGCGTGCTGGGACACGATCTGCGCACGCCGCTCGGCGTCATTCTGCTGTCGGCCGAATTCTTTCTTCACGCCGACGAGCTGGACAGCCGCTATACCAAGGTCGCCGCCGGCATCTACACGAGTGTGCGCCGCGCCGAGAAGATCGTGCAGGACCTGCTCGACTTCGCGCGCGCGCGGGTCGGTAGCGGCATCCCGGTGGATCGCGTCGAAGCCGACCTCACCGTGATGTGCGAGAACGTCGTGCAGGAAGTGCGTCTGTTGCATCCCGATCGCACTGTGGTGTTCCAGCCCGACGAGCGCATCATCGGGAAATTCGACGTCTCCCGCATGGGGCAGGTCTTCAGCAACCTGATCGAAAACGCCGTCAAGCACGGTTCGGGCGACTCACCGGTCACCGTCAGCCAGGAGCTGGAAGATGACCACGTCGTGTTCGCGATCCACAACGAAGGCGAACCCATCACAGCGGAAGACACGCTGCGCATTTTCAATCCGATGACGCGGCATTCGCAGTTTGCCCTTGCGGAGCGGGGTCCAGGCGCGGGCTTGGGGCTTGGCCTGTTCATCGCGCAGGAGATCGTCACCGCCCACGGTGGCACCATCAAGGTCACATCGTCGGCGGCAAGTGGCACGACATTCCGCGTGAGGTTGCCGTTGCGCAGCGGCGCGGCAGCCGCTGACTGATGCCGCACGAGGTCCGCTCCCGACTGCGGATTCAGTCGATCGACGCTACAATTACCGGTTCGCGCTCCAGCCGACCCGCTCCCCATGCCCACCCATCTCCAAGAAACCCGCCGCCGCCGCACCTTCGCCATCGTCAGCCACCCTGACGCGGGCAAGACCACGCTGACCGAGAAGCTGCTGCTGTTCGGCGGTGCGATCCAGATGGCCGGCTCGGTGAAGAGTCGCAAGACGTCGCGCAGCGCCACCTCGGACTGGATGGCGCTGGAGAAGGAGCGCGGGATTTCGGTGACCTCGTCGGTGATGCAGTTCCCGTACGAGGGCAAGATCGTCAACCTGCTCGACACGCCGGGACACGCGGACTTCTCCGAGGACACCTACCGCGTGCTGACCGCGGTGGACTCGGCGCTGATGGTGATCGACTGCGCCAAAGGTGTCGAAGAACGCACGATCAAGCTGATGGAAGTGTGCCGGCTGCGCGACACGCCGATCATGACCTTCATCAACAAACTCGACCGCGAGGGCCGCTCGCCGATCGAACTGCTGGACGAAGTGGAGTCGGTGCTGGGCATCGCCTGCGCGCCGCTGACCTGGCCGATCGGCATGGGCAAGCGCCTGAAGGGCGTGTACCACCTGGCGCTGGACGAAGTGCACATCTTCGAGCAGGGCAAGAACTTCACGCGGCAGGACTCGACCATCTTCAAGGGCCTCGACGCGCCCGGCCTGGCCGAAAAGATCGGCGTCGAGGCGATGCGCGAGCTGCGCGAGGAACTGGAACTGGTGCAGGGCGCCGCGCCGTCGTTCGATCTCGACGAGTACCTCGCCGGCAAACAGACGCCGGTGTTCTTCGGCTCGGCGGTGAACAACTTCGGCGTGCAGCTGCTGCTGGACTTCTTCATTGAGCACGCACCGTCGCCGCGCCCGCGCGCCACCACCACGCGCGAGATCCAGCCGGAGGAAGAGAAGCTCTCCGGCTTCGTGTTCAAGATCCAGGCCAATATGGACCCGGCGCACCGCGACCGCGTGGCGTTCATGCGCGTGTGCTCGGGCACGTACAACGCCGGCATGAAGATGATCCAGACACGCACGAACAAGGAGGTGCGCATCGCCAACGCGCTGACCTTCATGGCCAGCGACCGCGAGATCGTCGAGACGGCGTACCCGGGCGACGTGATCGGCCTGCACAACCACGGCACCATCACCATCGGCGATACGTTCACCGAGGGTGAGCTGGTCACGTTCACCGGCATCCCGAACTTCGCGCCCGAGCTGTTCCGCCGCGCGCGGCTGCGCGATCCGCTGAAGATGAAAGCGCTGCAAAAGGGCCTGGCGCAATTGAGCGAGGAAGGCGCCACCCAGTTCTTCCGCCCGCTGATGTCGAACGACCTGATCCTGGGCGCGGTCGGCGTGCTGCAGTTCGAAGTGGTCGCCTACCGGCTGAAGGACGAGTACAACGTCGACGCCAGCTTCGAGCCGGTGACGGTGACCACCGCGCGCTGGGTGCACTGCGATGACGAGAAGAAACTGGCCGAGTTCCGCGAGAAGAACGCGATGCACCTGGCCATCGACGGCGCCGGCGAGCTGGTCTACATCGCGCCGACGCGGGTCAACCTGCAACTGGCGCAGGAGCGCTGGCCGCAGGTGCGCTTCGCCAATACCCGCGAGCATGCCGTGGCGGTGGAGCTGTAGCCGCCGCGCGACGCCGCTGCTAACGTGCGGGTCTTTGTCAGGGGATCACGCATGCACGACCAGGCCATCGCCTTCACCACGCCGCCCGCGGCGCCACGCTGGAAGCGCTGGCTGCTGTTCTCGCCGCTGGCGCGGATCGTGATCTTCGTGCTGCTGTTCATGGCGCTGAGCTTTGCGTCGGGGGCGCTGTTGCGTCCGCTGGGCTGGCTCGGCAAGGATGCCCCGGCCACCCTCCACGCCCTGGCACAGTTCCTGATGCGTGCGGTGCCGGCGCTGCTCGCCTATCTGCTGCTGGTGCGGTTCGTCGAACGCCGCGCGGTCACGGAACTGGCTCCGCGCAAGCTGCTGCCGGACGGAGCCCTCGGCACGCTCGCCGGCCTGCTGCTGTTCAGTGCGATCGTCGGCGTGCTGTACCTGCTCGGCAGCTATCACGTCACCGGCACCAACCCGGATGCGCCGTGGGTACCGGCCCTGCTGATGGTGGGGCTGGGCGCCGGCATCGGCGAGGAGATCATCTGCCGCGGCGTGCTGTTCCGCATCGTCGAGGAAGGCCTGGGCAGCTGGTGGGCGCTGGTCATCTCGGCGCTGTTCTTCGGCGCGGCGCACATCGCCAATCCCGGCGCCACGCTGTGGAGTTCGGCCGCCATCGCGATCGAGGCCGGCCTGCTGTTCGGCATGATCTACCACCTGACCCGTTCGCTGCCGCTCTGCATGGGCCTGCATGCGGCGTGGAACTTCGCCCAAGGCACGATCTACGGCATCCCGGTGTCCGGCACTCCGGCCGACGGCTGGCTGGTGTCCACCCGCAGCGGCCCGGACTGGCTGAGCGGCGGCGTGTTCGGCGCCGAGGCGTCGGTGGTCGCGCTGGGCCTGTGCTCGCTGTGCACGCTCGGACTGCTGGTGCTCGCACTGCGGAGAGGCTCGCTCGTGCCCTTCCGTCCCCGCGCCAGGCGCGAGCAGGCGCTGGCCCCACGCTGAACCCGCGGCGGCGCTCAACTGGGGTTTGATCGCCGCTGCGGCTACCCTGTGCCTGCGACTGCTGCCCTGCGGTCCACTCAGTTCGGTAAAGGACCCCGCCATGGCCCCAATCAGCACGCTGCAGCCCGCCTCGTCGAAAGAGAATTCATGGCTGGCCAACCAGTCGATGCAGCGCAAGATGATGCTGGCAATCGGCCTGCTGCTCGGCTTGTTCCTGAGCGCCAACGTGATCACGCTCGACTCGCTGCAGAAACAGGAGAACGCGCGGCACTGGGCCAGCCACACTTACCGGGTGTTGCTGCAGATCGACATGGTGGAGCGGGCCGCGCAGAGCCGCCAGGTCGGCGCGCGCGGCTTCATGCTGTCGCATGCGCCCAGTGAGCTGGAGCTGTTCAACCGGTCCAACGGCGAACTCGGCCAGCGCATCGCCGAACTGCGCCGGTTGCTGCTCGACAATTACCTGCAGCAGACCCGGCTGGACAGGGTCGAGTCGATGGCCGTCCGCTGGCGCGACGAGGCGCTCGAGCACGCCATCAATCCGCTCAGGCACCTGGACCTCACCGACCCGGATGCCAGCCGGCAGCGCCAGCGCATCCAGGCCGACTACATGCAGCAGCGTACCGTGCGCACCGAGGATCTTTTCGTCGTGCTGGACCAGATGGCCAGCGACGAAAACCGGTTGCTGGGCGAGCGCAACCGCCAGCTCGACCTGACCCTCAGCCGCACCAAGGCCATCAGCGCGGTGACCATCGGGCTGGGCATCCTGCTCGGCATCGCCGTCATCCGGCTCACTTCGCGGCTGGTGATCCGACCCTTGCGCCGGCTCACGGACAAGATGACGCGGCTGTCCAACCACGACCACGATTTCGAGATCCGCCGATTGGATCGCCGCGACGAGGTGGGCGAGATCGCCCGCGCCCTGCAGGTCTTCAAGCAGATGTCGTTGGACACCGATGCGCGTGCGTGGATTCGCTCCCGGGTGTCGGATATCTCGCAGGTGCTGCTGCAGGCCACCACGCACAAGGACTTCGCCCAGTGGCTGACCAGCGAGGTGGTGCCGCTGTGCAACGCGGGGCTGGGGCTGTTCTATTCGTTCGACGACACGCGCCACCGGCTGGACCTGCTGGGCAGCTACGGTTTGCGCCTCAGCAACCGCTCCGCCGACCAGTACATGCCCGGCGAAGGCCTGGTCGGCCAATGTGCCGTGGAGCGCAAGGCGATCATCCTGGATCAGGTACCGGCCGATTACCTGCGCATCGATTCGGGCAGCGGCGAGGCGGTGCCCAGCCACGTCGCGATCCTGCCGGTGACCTACCGCGAAACCCTGATCGGCGTGCTGGAACTGGGCGGTTTCGCCCCGTTCACCACTCTGCAGCGGCAACTGCTGGACGAACTGCTGCCAATCGTGGCGCTGGCGCTGGAGAACCTCAACCAGGCCGTGCATACCCAAGGCCTGCTGCAGCAGACGCGGGAACAGGCCGACGAGCTGCGCCTGTCCGAGCTGGTGATGCGCCAGCAGAAGGAGGTGTTGCGTGAAAGCAACGAAACCCTGCAGGCGAAAACCACCGAGCTGGAAGAGCAATCGCAACGGCTGATCGCGTCGGAGGAAGAGCAGCGCGTGCAGGCCGAGGAGCTGCGATCTTCCAATGAAGAGCTCCGCGACATGACCGAGAGCCTGAACCGGCAGAGGTACGTGCTGGAGGATCTGCAGCGGGAAACCGAAGACAAGGCGGCCGAGCTGGCGCGCGCCAGCCAGTACAAATCGGAATTCCTGGCCAACATGTCGCACGAGCTGCGCACGCCGCTGAACAGCCTGCTGATCCTGTCACGCAGCCTCGCGGACAACGATACCGGCAACCTCGACGACGAGCAGATCGAATCCGCGCGCATCATCCACGATGCCGGCAACAGCCTGCTGCACCTGATCAACGACATCCTGGACCTGTCCAAGGTCGAGGCCGGCAAGATGGAGCTGGTGATCGAGGAGGTTTCCATCGCCGAGCTCGGCAAGCGGCTGCGACGCAATTTCGCGCACGTCGCCGGCAACAAGCGGCTGGGCTTCGACCTCTCGGTCGATGCCGAACTGCCGGCGGTACTCGCCACCGATGGCGGCAAGGTCGAACAGATCGCCAACAACCTGCTCAGCAACGCGTTCAAGTTCACCGCCAACGGCTCGGTGAGCCTGCGCATCGGCCGCCCGCAGGCCGGCGTCCCCGTGCCTGCCGCCTTGTCCGGCCAACCGCTGCTGGCGATCACCGTGGGTGACACCGGCATCGGCATTTCGCCGGACAAGCTCGAGCGCATCTTCAATGCCTTCGAGCAGGCCGACGCCAGCACCAGCCGCCAGTTCGGCGGCACCGGGCTCGGCCTGGCGCTCTCGCGCCGGATGGCGCAGCTGCTCGGCGGCGACGTCGTGCTACAGAGTGAAATCGGGCACGGCAGCCAGTTCACCCTGCTGCTGCCGGAAACGCCGCCGGCCTCCGCACCGCACCGCGCCGAAGCGGAAGCGACCGGCAGCGGGCAGAGCCACCACGCTTTCCCGCCGGCGCTGCTGCCCCCCTCCATCGCGGACGACCGCAACTCGCTGCTGCTAGGCCAGACCACCATCCTGGTGATCGAGGACGACCCGGCGTTCGTGCGCATCCTGGTCGACATGATTCACCGCAAGGGCTATCGCGCGCTCGCCGCCATGGACGGCGAGTCCGGCCTGCAGCTGGCACGCGAGCATCACCCGTCCGGCATCCTGCTGGACATTTCGCTGCCGGTGATGGACGGCTGGACGGTGCTCGACCGGCTCAAGGTGGACGAGGCCACGCGTTCGATCCCGGTCCACTTCGTGTCGGTCAACGACGCCGGCAGGCGCGGCATGGAGCGGGGCGCGATCGGCTTCCTGACCAAGCCGGTCAGCCGCGAGTCGATCACCGAGGCACTGGATCGCCTGCTGCGCTTCGGCGAAGGCCGGCAACACCGGCTGCTGGTGGTCGAGGATGACGCCGCCTCGCGCAAGGCCATCCGCGCCGCCCTGCGCGCCCATCGGGTGGAAGTCGACGAAGCCGACTCCGCCGAGGACGCACTGCCGAAGATCGCCGCGACCGTTTACGACTGCATCGTGCTGGACCTTGGGCTGCCGGGCATGTCCGGCCTGCAACTGATGGAGCACCTGGCAGCCAGGCCGGACGCGATGCCGCCGGTGGTGGTGTATTCGGGGCGCGAACTCGATCCGCAAGAGCAGCAGAAACTGCGCAGGTACACCGACGCCATCGTGCTCAAGGGCGCACGCTCCAGCGAACGCCTGCTGCAGGAGGTCTGCCCGTTCCTGCAGGACATCGCCCGGCCCGCCGCGGCATCCGGCACGGGCGCGAGCCTTCCGGTTCCGCTGGCCGGTCACCGGGTGCTGCTGGTGGACGACGACATGCGCAACCTGTTCGCGCTGTCCCGGGTGCTGCGCGGCTGGGGGCTGCAGGTCGGCATGGCCCAGGACGGCTACAAGGCGCTGAATGCACTGGAGACTGAACCGCGGCCCGACCTGATCCTTATGGACATCATGATGCCGGGGATGGATGGCTACGCGACGATCCGGAGCATTCGCGACATGCCCGATTTCACCGACCTGCCGATCATCGCGGTGACGGCCAAGGCGATGGCCGGCGACCGCGAGACCTGCCTGCAGATGGGCGCCAACGACTACCTTTCCAAGCCGATCGACATCGACAAGCTGGCGACCATGCTGCGTGGCTGGCTGGCGGGCGGGCAGTCGTGACCGACGCACGCGCCGGAACGGGTACGCTCCACGGCGGACCACGTCGGTATCGGTTACGGTTGTTCCGGAAAGACCATGAAGCGGAGGGCAGATATCTTGATCGCGCCGAAAATCCTGATCGTCGACGACACCGCGGCGAACCTGGTGGCGATGCGTCGCCTGCTCGCGCGCAGCGGCGCGCAGCTGTTCGAGGCCGCCAGCGGCAACCAGGCGCTGGCGCTTTGCCTGGATCATGAATTCGCGCTGATCCTGCTCGACGTCAACATGCCGGACATGGACGGCTTCGAGGTGGCTGCCCTGCTCGGCGACGCCGAACACCTGAGCGAGACCCCGATCATCTTCGTCACCGCCGCCTACGCCGACGACATGAACCGGCTCAAGGGCTACCACTCCGGCGCGGTGGATTACATCGCCAAGCCGATCAACGACGTGATCCTGCAATCCAAGGTCCGCGTGTTCCTGGAACTCCATGCGGCGCGCATGAAGCTGCGCGAGGCGATGGCCGAGCTGGCCGAGCGCAACGAGGAACTGAACCGCGAGATCACCGAGCGCAAGCTGATCGAAACCATGGTGCGCCACCAGGCCAGCCATGATCCGCTGACCGGCCTGCCCAACCGCATCCTGTTCCGCGACCGGCTCAACGGTGCGATCCAGCGCGCCAACCGGCATCACAGCCGCTTCGCGCTGGCTTGCATCGACATCGATGGTTTCAAGAGTGTCAACGACAACCACGGCCACGCCGCCGGCGATGCGCTGCTGCAGGAGATCGCCACGCGCCTGCCGACGTATTTGCGCAGCAACGATACCGTGGCCCGCCTCGGCGGCGACGAATTCGCGCTGGTGCTGGAAGAGATCGACGAGCCACAGACGGCGCTGCAACTGTGCCAGAAGCTCTGCGCCGCGCTGGGCGAGCCCTACAGCCTGCACGTCAACGGCGAACTGATCGAGGTGCGCGTCGGTGCGAGCATTGGCATCGCGCCTTATGCGCCGAACGAACATGCCGATGCGGAGGAGCAATTGATGCGCGCGGCGGACAACGCGATGTACCAGGCCAAGCGCAACGGCAAGAACCGCTGCGTGCTGGCCGACTGAACGCCCGGGCGCTCAGGCGCGCTTGCGCGGCGACACCCACATCGTCACGCATGCGCGAAAGACCGTCTCGCCAGCGGCATCCGTGACCTGCACCGCGACCGGCCAGTCCTGGCCATCGCCGGCATCGGTCAGTGCGGTCGCTGGCGTGGCGACACCGTGCAGCGTGCCGACGGCCTTTTTCAGGTACTCGACCGTCATGCCCCTGGGAATCCAGCGCATGTCGGCCGGTATGGTCGCGTCGGTCATCACGCCTGCGCTGAGTTCGGCGAGGTTGCACAGCGCGATCGCATGCACGGTGCCGATGTGGTTGTGCACGCGGCGGCGGTCGCGGATGCGCACCTCGCAGCGTCCCGGTTCCAGCACCATGAAACGCGGCGCGATGGTGGCGAAGTACGGCGCCTTCAGGCAGACCAGGCGCGAGAAGATCCAGTGACCCGCCGGCCAGCGCGTGACGCGGCGGTACAGCGACAACACCGAGATACTCATCGGCCATGCTCCGAAAGAGACCGGCCCGCAAGGCGGGCCGGTCGGTCAACTGGATTCATGCGGCGTCCGCGCGCGTCTTGAACGCGCGCAATTCGTCCGTGTCGAAATCGTCCACCGAGATGAACTCGAACACGCCCTCGCGCACGCGCCGAAGCAGGTCGGCCTCGGCCTCCGAAATCACACCGGCCTGCTGCGCCTCGGCGAGCTGGCCCAGGTAGTCGTGCGAGGTGAACTGGCCGGACTTCAGCGCCTTGCCGAACTTGCGATCGACCGGCTCGGCGGCGATCACGTCCGGCAGCAGTGCCTTCATGCGACCGATCGTGTTGTTCGGTGTGGGCGTGGTGTAGACCCAGTCGGTGAGGCGATCGAGCGCTTCGTTCGGCGCGGTGAGCAGCGCGGCGACACGACGACCGAGGCGATCCGATGGCGGCACTTCGCGGCGACCGAGCGGGAACACCAGCGCACGCAGCAGCCACGCCACGGGCCGCACCGGGAAGTTGCGGATCGCACCGTCCAGCGCGTTCTGGATCAGCCACATGCACTGGTGAAAGCCCCAGGCCAGGAACGGGCGATCCGATTCCGGCCGACCGTTGTCCTCGTACTGCTTGAGCATGGCGCTGGCGATGTAGAGATAGCTGAGCACGTCGCCCAGGCGCGCGGACAACTTTTCCTTGAACTTCAGCTTGCCGCCGAGTACGCCCATGAACACGTCGGCGCACAGCGCCAGCGCGGCGGAGTAGCGGTCGAGCTTGCGGTAGTAGCGGCGGGTATAGGCATCACCGGCGGTCTCGCCGATGCTGGCGCCGCTCAGGCCCATCGCCAGGCTGCGCACTGCGTTGGAGATGCCGAAGCCGATGTGGCCGAACAGCAGTCGATCGAACACCTTCAGCTGCTCGCCGCGATCGGCGATCGACAGCGCCTGCATTTCCTTCAGCACGTACGGGTGGCAGCGGATCGCACCCTGGCCGAAGATCATCAGGCTGCGCGTCATGATGTTGGCGCCTTCCACCGTGATCGCGATCGGCACGCTGGACCAGCCGCGGCCGGCGTAGTTCTTCGGGCCGAGTTGCACCGCCTTGCCGCCGTGCACGTCCATGGTGTCGGCGGCGATCTGCCGCGCCCACTCGGTGGCGTGGTATTTCGCGATCGCCGACGGCACCGCCGGCTTCTCGCCGCGGTCGACCGCGGCCGCGGTGGCGCGCGACAAAGCCGCGGTGGCGTAGGTGAGACCGCCGATCCGTGCCAGTGCTTCCTCGACGCCCTCGAAACGCGCGACCGCCAGACCGAACTGCTTGCGCATGCGCGCGTATGCGCCGGTGGCCAGCGCCGAGGCGCGCATGCCGCCGGTGGCGTTCGACGGCAGCGAGATCGCGCGGCCCACCGACAGGCACTCGACCAGCATGCGCCAGCCATGGCCGGCCATGTCCGGTCCGCCGATCAGCACCGACAACGGCGCGAACACGTCCTTGCCACGCACCGGCCCGTTCTGGAACGGGATGTTCAGCGGGAAATGGCGGCGGCCGATTTCCAGCCCCGGCGTCGAACGCGGCAACAAGGCCAGGGTGATGCCGAGGTCCTCCTTGTCGCCGAGCAGGTGATCCGGATCGAACATGCGAAACGCCAGACCGACCACCGTGGCGACCGGCGCCAGCGTGATGTAGCGCTTGTCGAAGGTGAGCCGGAGACCCAGCGTTTCGACGCCATTGACCACCTGTCTGCAGACGATGCCGACGTCAGGGATCGAGGTGGCGTCGGAACCGGCGTAGGGCCCGGTCAACGCGAAGCAGGGAATTTCCTCGCCCACCGCCAGGCGCGGCAGGTAGTGGTTTTTCTGCTCATCCGAGCCGTAATGCAGCAGCAGTTCGGCTGGCCCGAGCGAGTTCGGCACCGCCACCGTCGAGGCCACCGTGGCCGACATGCTGTTGAGCTTCTGCAGCACCGCCGAATGCGCCAGCGCGGAGAACTGCAGGCCGCCGTATTGCTTCGGGATGATCATGCCGAAGAAGCGGTTCTTCTTGATGAACTCCCACACGTTCGGCGGCAGGTCGGCCAGCTCGTGGGTGATCTGCCAGTCGTCGATCATGCTGCACAGCTCTTCCACCGGACCGTCCATGAAGGCCTGTTCCTCCACGGAGAGCTCGGGCTTCGGCTGCTTCAGCAGTTCGTGCCAGTCCGGCTTGCCGGAAAATAGCTCGCCCTCGAAACCGACGGTGCCGGCCTCCAGCGCGGTCTGCTCGGTCTCCGACAGCTTCGGCGTGACCTTGGCGAACAGCTTCAGCAGCGGCAGGCTGATCTGCTTGCGGCGGAAATCCACCAGCAGCAGCGGCAGCGCGATGGCCAGCTCGACGATCAACAGGATCGCCATGGTCCACGGTGCGTGGGCCAGCAGCCCCACCACCAGCGTGGCGACGATGGTGGCGATCGCCCAGGTGCGCAGGCTGGTGCGGTGGTAGGCGCAGACGCCAGAGGCAATCAACGCCGCCAGCAGGGTCAGTAGCACGGGCATCTCAACACCTCATTGCGATTGGGCAACACCGGCAACGCGCCGGTCGACGGGTAACGGATCAAGACTCTGCACAAAGCGGGCGACTTCGCGCGTGAATGCATCATTCGCATCGCCGGCCACCATGTGCGTGGCGTGCGGCAACTCGACATGCTGCGCGTGCGGCACCAGCTGCATGAATTCATCGACGGTGGCGCGCGACACCACGTCGCTGCGCCCGCCCGAGAGCAACAGCACGGGCACGTCGATCTTCGTCGCCGCGGCCTGCAGGCGTGGCTGGTAGCGTTCGCTTTCCTGCACCAGATCGCCGGCCAGCAGGGCCGGGTCCCAGTGCCAGCGCAAGCGGCCGTCGGCACTCTCGCGCAACAGCGGGCGCAGCTGCTGCTCGCTCTTGCGCTCGCGTCGCTGCGGCAAATAGGCGGCGATCTGCTCGGCCGCGTCGGCGTAGTTCATGAAACCATCCGGGTGCGCCTGCATGAAGGCGAGGATGCGTTCGACACCGGCGGTTTCCCAGCGCGGGGTGATATCCACCAGCACCAGCGCGCGGAACGGCGACGGTCTCATCTCGCCCGCCAGCACGATCCCCAGCAAGCCGCCCATCGACGCGCCGACCAGGATCGGCGGCTGCGGCTGCGCCGCGGCCAGCCGCAGCAGGTCATCGGCAAACTGGTCCATGTGGTAGCCGCCGCTTGTCACCCGGTCGCTTTCGCCGTGGCCACGCGCATCGAACGTGACGCAACGGCAGCCCACCTCCGCCAGCGCCACCGCCGCACCCTTCCACGCACCCCCGGTCTGGCCGAAACCATGCGCGAACAGCAGCGCCGGGCGGCCGGCCGGACGGCGCGTCTCCACCGCCAGGCTCAGGTCGGCAACGGCGAAGCGGCGACTCGTATCGGTGGCGTGCGGATCATCAACCATACGGGCGAGTATGGATTGCCGCAGCGACGGCCGTCAACATCTCCGCAGCCGGAACCCGTCGGCAACATCGGGCTTCCGCCGGCTCGGGCCGATGGAATCGTCCAGATTACAAACGCGCGAGGTGTGGCTACCATACGGGCATGAATGTCAGTAACAAGCCAGAACGCACCCGCCTGTCGGCCGAAGATTGGGAACTTGCCGCCTTGCAGCTGATCGCCGAACACGGCGTCGGCGCCCTGGCCGTGGAGGCGCTGGCGCGTCAGCTCGGCGTCACCAAGGGCAGTTTCTACTGGCATTTCCGCACCCGCGAAGCGCTGCTGAATGCCGCGCTGGAGCGCTGGGAGCAGTACGGTGAGCGCGAGATCATCGGCCAGATCGAGCAGATCGCCGACCCGCGCAAGCGCCTGCCCGAACTGTTCCGCCGGGTCGCGCACGAATTGCAGCCGCATCGGGTGTATGCCGCCCTGCTGAAGGCGCTGGATCATCCGCAAGTGGTGCCGGTGATGGCGCGCGTGTCGCAGCGGCGGATCGAGTTCCTCACCACCGCTTATCGCGAGGCCGGCCTGGCCCCGCCGCAGGCCTTGAATCGGGCGCGGCTGACCTATGCCGCCTACGTCGGCTTCCTGCAGTTGAATTTCACCCTGGGCCTGCCCCGAATCAACCACGAGGAGTTCGACGCCTACGTCGAGCACATGATCGCAACCCTCACCCCAACCTGAGCCACATCACCCTGCGTACCCCCGAACGGCGCCATCTGGCGCCGTTTTTGCTGCATGCAGCCTTGCAATACCAGTGTTCGCAAACTACCGTTTCCGATCACTTTTTCCCTGTACCTTGAAGAGGACACGATGGCCAGCAAGCTGGAAGCGCTCGGACAGTGGGTTGACGAAGTAGCGGCGCTGACACGCCCCGCCCGGATCCACTGGTGCGATGGCTCGGATGCCGAATACCAGACCCTGGTGCAGCAGATGCTGGCCGACGGCACCCTGATCGAACTGAATCAGCAGACCCACCCGGGCTGCTATCTGCACCGCTCCCACCCGTCCGACGTGGCGCGCGTGGAACAGCTGACCCTGGTCTGCCACCCGAACGAGCAGGACGCCGGCCCGAACAACCACTGGATGGCCCCGGCCGACGCTCACGCGAAGATCGACGCGCTGTTCGACGGCTGCATGGAAGGCCGCACCCTCTATGTGATTCCGTACTGCATGGGCCCGATCGACTCGCCGCTGGCGCGCTGCGGCGTGGAGATCACCGACAGCCCGTACGTGGTCGCCAACATGAAGATCATGACCCGCATGGGCGCTGCCGCGCAGGCACGGATCGAGCGCGAAGGCCACTTCGTCAAGGGTCTGCATTCGAAGGGCGAACTCGACCCCGAGCGGCGCTGGATCATGCACTTCCCGGCCGAGCTGTCGATCAAGTCCTATGGCTCCGGCTACGGCGGCAACGCGCTGCTGGGCAAGAAGTGCCATGCGCTGCGCATCGCCAGCAACCAGGCGCGCAGCGAAGGCTGGCTGGCCGAACACATGCTGATCGTCGGCATCGAGAACCCGCAGGGAGAGACGCACTACGTCGCCGCCGCGTTCCCGTCCGCCTGCGGCAAGACCAACCTGTCGATGCTGATTCCGCCGGAAGGCTACCTGCGCGATGGCTGGAAAGTGTGGACGGTCGGCGACGACATCTGCTGGATGCGCCCCGGCGCGGATGGACGGCTATACGCGATCAACCCGGAAGCCGGCTTCTTCGGCGTGGCACCGGGCACCAGCGACGCCACCAACCACAATGCCATGAGGAGCATCTCGCACGACACCATCTTCACCAACGTCGCCGTCACTGCCGACAACCAGCCATGGTGGGAAGGCCTGCCCGGCACCCCGGTCACCGACTGGCAGGGACGTCCGTACGATCCGGCCAACGGCCCGGCCGCGCATCCGAACTCGCGCTTCACGGTCAGCGCGAAGCAGTGCCCGACCTGGTCGGAGATGGCCGAAGCCGCGCAGGGCGTGCCGATCAGCGCGATCGTGTTCGGCGGCCGCCGCCCGTCGCTGCTGCCGCTGGTGATGGAGGCGCGCGACTGGACCCACGGCGTGCTGATGGGCGCCGCGATGGGCTCGGAAACCACCGCCGCCGCCACCGGCGCGGTCGGCGTGCTGCGTCGCGACTCGATGGCGATGAAGCCGTTCTGCGGCTACCACTACGGCGACTATTTCGCACACTGGCTGGCATTCGACAAACCCGGCGCGAAGCTGCCGAAGATCTTCCACGTCAACTGGTTCCGCAAAGGCGCCGACGGCAAATTCCTGTGGCCGGGCTTCGGCGACAACCTGCGCGTGCTGGAGTGGATGATCAACCGCGCCGAAGGCCGCGTGAGTGGCGTCGAGACGCCGATCGGCATCCTGCCCGGTGAGGGCGAGCTGAAGCTGGACGAGCTCAGGCTCGACCAGGCTAGGCTCGATGCATTGCTCGACGTGGACACCGTCGGTTGGCAGGCCGAGTTGGCCGCCATCGGCGAATACCTGGAGAGCTTTGCCCCACGCCTGCCCGAACGCCTGCGCCAGGAACGGCAACGCGTGGCCCAGGCGCTGGACGATGACGCCGACCGGTCGCGCCGCGGAGCCGTCGCCTCCTGAGCCGGTTCACGGGCAGGTCGCCACGACCTGCCCGTGATGTTGCGGGCCCGTCACCGCGGCGGCCGTTCAAACCCTTTTGCGCAACGCCGCATCCAAGCTGGCAAGATGATCGCCGCCTGCCCTGCCCTTGGAAGCTCCATGTCGCCTGCCTCAGCGGGAGCGAACGACAGCGATGACGTGCGCGCCGCGGCCGCCGGCGATCGCCGCGCATTCCAGCGGCTGTACCAGCTGCACGTCGGCCGCGTGCATGGCGCGGTGTACCGGCTCGCCGGCTACGACCACGCGCGCGCCGAGGACCTTACCCAGGACGCGTTCATCCGCGCCTGGCAGAAACTGCCCGGCTTCCGCCATGAAAGCGCGTTCGGCACGTGGCTGTACCGGCTCGCGGTGAACGTGGCGCTGATGGACATCCGCGCCCGCAGTGCCGACCCGGTCAACATGCTCGACGACGAGCATCTGCCGGACACCGGCGAAACACCGTTCTGCGCCGCCGAACGCGAGGAACTGGAACGCGCGATCGGCCAGCTGCCGCCACGCGCCCGCGCCGTGCTGGTACTGCACGACATCGAGGGCTGGCGGCACGAGGACATCGGCAGCGAACTGGGCATGGCGGTCGGCACGTCGAAAGCGCAACTGCATCGCGCCCGCGGCCTGCTGCGCAAAATATTGGGAGAAAGCTCATGAACGAATTCGAATGGCGCCGTCAGATGCGCGACCTGCGCCAGCCGCTCACACCGCAGCGCGACCTGTGGGCCTCGATCGACGCTGCACTGGAAGACGCCGAACGCACGCAAGCACCCGCGAACCTGGCGATGCGTGAGCCACGGCCAGCGCATCTCCGGCGCTGGCTGGTCGCCGCCAGTCTCGCCGCTTCGCTGCTGCTGGCCGGTGGCATCGGCTGGCGCGTGCTGCAGACACCGACCGCCACGCCGGTGGCCAGCCACACGAAGGCTTCCGGCAACTGGAAGCCGTCCGACCCACGACTCGCCGGCGCCGCGATCGAACTGGACGCCGCGCGGATGGAGCTGCAGCTGGCGATCCAGCAGGCGCCGGATTCACCGTCACTGCAACGTCTGCTCGGCCGCACCGAACAGCAGCAGACGCAACTGCGCCAACTGGCCAATCAGGCCGGCTGATACCACCAGGAACGACCATGAAAACCGCCCGCTACCTTCCCCTGCTGCTGTGCTTCTGCATCGGCCAGGCCCTTGCCGACACCCCGATCCAGCTGCGCCATGACGCCACGCCGACCGCCCGTGTCAGCATCAGCAACATCGCCGGCACGGTGAACGTGATCGCGTGGGACCGCAACGAAGTGCAGGTCAGCGGCCGCCTCGGCGACGGCGCCAAGCCGCTGGCGATCACCGGCAGCAACGGCGACCTGGAGATCAAGGTCGAGCCGCAGGGCGGCTCCGGCTGGTTCAACTGGGGCGGCGACAGCAAGATGGCACCGACCACGCTGGAACTGCATGTGCCCAGGGCGGCCTCGCTCGACGTCGACGTGATCAGTGCGCCACTGGTCATCGACGGCATGGACGGCGGCAGCATCCAGGTCAATACGGTCAGCGGCAAGGCGCGCATCAACGCACGCACGCCCTCGCTGAAGGTGGACAGCGTCAGCGGCGGCATCGAGCAGGCCGGACATGCCGAGCAGGCCGAACTGCAGACCGTCAGCGGCGAGATCCTGGCGCCGGCGCTGGGTCGCGATGTCGAACTGCAGACCATCTCCGGCCGTATCCAGGCCAACGGTGGGCCGTGGCAGAAACTCACCCTCAGCACGGTATCCGGCGACGTGCAGCTCACCGGTGCCCTGGCCGCCGGCGGCAGCATCGATATCGACAGCATGAGCGGCGACGTGCAGCTTCAACTGCCCGCGAACACCTCCGCCAGCCTGCACGCCAGCAGCTTCAGCGGCGACCTGCGCAGCGATTTCGGCACACCGAAGGAACCCGAGCACGGCCCCGGCAGCTCGCTGGATGTCCGCCTCGGCGCGGGCGCCGGCAAGATCAACATCGAGACATTCAGCGGCGACCTGCGCGTGCGCAGGCAGGACTGAACGCAGCCGATGCTCCCCGAAACGAAAAACGCCGTCGCAGAGGCGACGGCGTTTTCATGATGCATCGCAAAGCACGACCCGACCGCTCAGAGATCCTGGTGATACTGCACGTAGGGCGTGCGCGACTGATCCGGTTCCGGACCTGCCGGTGTATTCGCCGGGGTGCCGGACGACCACAGGTTCTGCGCACCGACGCTCAGCGAGCCGCGCCACGGCAGGCGCCAGGTCACGCCAAGATCGATGCTGTTCCAGCGCCGATCCCCGTTGAGCCCACCCGGGATGCCGGCCTGCGGCTGCATCGTGCGGCCGATCAGGACGCCGCTCAGCGGGCCATGGTCGACACCGAAACTCAGTGCCTTCTGGTCCAGCGTGTCGACGCCGAGCAGATTGCCCGGCAGCAGGTGGATGCGGCCCACGCTGGCACCCAGGTCGATACCGCTCTTGCTGCCCAGGGCCAGCCGGCCGTGTGCGTTGAGCTGGGAGCTGCTGTCGAAGCTGGACAGGCCATCCACGCCCGGCGCGGCACCCGGCAGCACGCGCGGCAACACGTTCTTGTTCGGCGTGGTGTTGGTGCCGACGCTGACACCCACGCTGTAGCGGCCGGTGTCATAAGTGGCGCCTACTTCGCTGCCGAGCACGCGCAGGCCCGGATTCGCCCACGAATGTTCGCTGACCTCCGCATGCGCCTGCAGCCGCGGCCCCAGCCCGTATTCGACGCCGGTCGTCATCACCGTGGAGGCATCCACTACCCGCAGTGCCAGCGGCGCATTCTTGCGCAGGGCTTCGGCACCGGTGCTGCGTTCTGCCTTGAGCGCCAGCAGGCGGCCATCGGCACCGCGCCACAGCGGCACCATGACGCCGGGCTCGACCTCGGTCATCTGGTCCGGTGGCTGCGCCAGCAGACGCTCCGCCATGGCACTGTCGCCGCCCGCAGACTGCCCGGCCGCGGTGAGCGGCAACAGCAGGATCAGCAGCAGGGCGGACAGGCGACGCATAGGTATGAACCGATGACTCACTCGATAGAGGATACTTGGGCCTCACTATACCTCGTTTTACGTTTTACTAACACCCTGAAAATCCGCCCCAACGCACAAAACGGCAGGGTTCTAACCCCATTTTGACCCCGCCCCCACCCGCGGGTTCCCACCTTCGGAAACTGGCGAGGGAACAGACTTACACGATATAAAGGCATGTCACGTCGATCCAGTCAGGTTGCCCCGGAACCAGTCCCAGCCCAATGAGCGCCACGCCGACGATCCGTTCATCCCAACCACCACCGGTGGCACGGGATCTTGCAGCCCTGCATGCTGCGGTAGAACGGCTGTTCGAGGCGCCCGACGCCGCCAGCGTGATGGAAGTCTGCGAACTCATGCTGGGCAACTTCGACATCCATGGTCGGCTGCGCTGGCGACGCATGGACGAACAACCCGCCCACCTGGCCGGACAACTGGACCTGGCGGAGGATCCTCAAGGCCCGCGCACCCTGATGCTCGAATGGGCTGACCTGCCGCTGCCCGAGATCGTGCGCGACCGGCTGGACTGGCTGGGCCGGTTGGCCGACATCCGCCTGCGTCAGCTGGCCGAGACCAGCCGCCTGTACGAGGCGATCTCGCGGCTGGCGCTGGCCGAACGCCTGCAACGCGCGCTCTACGCGATCGCCGAGCAGGCCGGCGCCGAGCACGACATGCCCGAGATGATGCGCTCGCTGCATGCCATCGTCGGCAGCCTGATGTACGCGGAAAATTTCTACATCGTGCTGTACGACGCGGCCACCGACACCGTCCGCTTCCCGTATTACGTCGACATCGCCGATACCGACCCGCCGCCGCCGGACCAGAGCCTGCCGCTGCACGACATGCTGCACAGCCTGACCTGGAACCTGCTGCAGGAAGGCCGCCCGCTGATGGGCTCGTTCGAGGAGCTGAGGCAGCAGTTCGGTGACCGCTTCGTGCCGATCGGGCCCAGTTGCGAGCACTGGCTGGGCGCGCCGCTGCTGCGCGCCGGCCGCGTCGTCGGCGGCATCGTGATGCAGAGCTACCGCGCCGACACCCACTACTCGCGGCACGACCTGGAGCTGCTGAACTACGTGGCCCAGCACGTGCAGACCGCGCTGGAGCGACGCGAGGCGCACATCGAGCTGGGCCGCCGGGTAACCGACCGCACCGCCGCGCTGCGCGAGGCGAACCGCGTGCTGCGCCAGCAGGTGCTGCAGCGCCAGCGCGGCGAACGCCTGCAGGCAGCGCTGTTCCGCATCGCCGAGCTGGCCAACACTTCGGACAGCCTGGAAAAGTTCTACGCAGCCATGCACCAGGTGATCAGCGGCCTGCTGTATGCGCGCAACTTCTACATCGCGCTGGTCGACGAGGAAAACGGCCACCTCACCTTCCCCTATTCGGTGGACGATGTGGACAGCGTGCGCCCGCCGCGCGCGCACGGCCGCGGCGCCACCGAATACGTGCTGCGCCACGCCAAGCCGCTGCTGGCCACGCCGGCGGAGATCGACCGGCTCAGCGCGCTCGGCGAGATCAGCCATTTCGGCGCACGTTCGGTGTGCTGGCTCGGCGTGCCGCTGATCTGGGGCGGCAAGGCGATGGGCGTGCTCGCGCTGCAAAGCTACTCGCCCGAGCACACCTATAACGAGCGCGACCAGGAACTGCTGACCTTCGTCAGCTACCACATCGCCAACGCGCTGCAGCGCAAGCAGGCCGCGGCGTCGCTGAAGCAGGCCTATGCCGGGCTGGAGCGCCGCGTCACCGAGCGCACCCGCGCGCTGGCGCTGGCCAACCGCGACCTGCGCGAACAGATCGCCGAGCGCGAGCGCGTGGAGCGCCGGCTGAAGTACGAGACCCTGCACGACTCGCTGACCGGCCTGCCGAACCGCACCCTGCTGCTGCAACGGCTGGAACAGGCGATGCAGCGCTACGTCGCGAACCCGAACGAGCAGTTCGCCGTGCTGTTCATCGACCTGGACCGTTTCAAGGTAATCAACGATTCGGTCGGTCACCTGGTCGGCGACGACCTGCTGTTCCAGGTCGGCGGCCGCATCCGCGCCTGCCTGAAGACGCGCGACGTGGTCGCGCGGCTGGGCGGCGACGAATTCGCGGTGCTGCTGGAAGGCATCGTCGAGACCAACAAGGCGACGCTGATCGCCGAGCGCATCATCAGCGAGCTGCAGACGCCGTTCCGGCTCGGCACCAAGGAGATCTTCACCTCAGCGTCGATCGGCATCGCCCTGTCCAGCCCGCATTACCGCCAGCCCGAGGAATTGCTGCGCGACGCCGACGCCGCGATGTACAACGCGAAGGACGGCGGCCGCCATCGCGCGGCGATGTTCGACGACCGCCTGCGCCGCGAGGCGCTGTCGCTGCTGGACATGGAGAGCGACCTGCGCCACGCGCTCAGCCGCAACGAATTCGAGCCGTTCTACCAGCCGATCGTGGAACTGGCCGACGGCCGCATCACCGGCTATGAGGCGCTGCTGCGCTGGCATCATCCCGAGCGCGGCCTGCTGGCGCCGAACGACTTCCTGCTGATCGCCGAGGAGTGCGGCTGCGCCGAGGCGATCGACTGGCAGATCTTCGAGCAGGTGTGCACCCAGGCCGTGCGGCTGATCGGCACCGAGGGTTTCATCAGCATCAACGTGTCCGGCCGGCACTTCCGTTCGGCCGACCTCGACCTGCGGCTGTTGGCGCTGTTCGACCAGTACGCCGTGCCGACACGCTGCATCCGCATCGAGGTCACCGAGCACGCGTTGCTGGAGAACCCGACCCAGGTCAAGCAGATGCTGCTGAACCTGCGCAGCCACGGCGTCGGCATCGCGCTGGACGACTTCGGCACCGGCTATTCCTCGCTCAGCTACCTGCATCAATACCCGTTCGAGACGCTGAAGATCGACCGCTCGTTCATCACCGAACTGCCGCCCGACGACACCGAGACGCAAGGCCTGGCGCTGGTGCGCGCGATCCAGGTGCTGGCCGATTCGCTGCAGATGAAGGTGATCGCCGAAGGCATCGAGGAAGAGTCGCAGCGACAGGCGCTGCTGCGCGTCGGCTGCCGCTACGGCCAGGGCTTCCTGTTCGCCGAACCGCAACCCGCCGGCACCTGGCTCGGCGCAGACAAGCCGCTGCTGCTGGCCTGATCGACCCTCATCGCTACTGCGCCGTGCCCGGCGCACCGGGTGCCGCGCCCTCGCTGAGCAGGTGCTCGGCATCGATGCGGTCGAAGTGATAGCGCTGTGCGCAGAACTCGCAGACCACCTCGATCTCGTCGCCGCGGGCGACCAGCGCCGCCTCCACCTCGTCGCGGCCGAGCGAGCGCAGCATCGACGTGACCCGTTCGCGGTTGCAGCTGCAGCCGAACGCCAGCGGGCGCGGCTGGAACAAGCGCACCGATTCCTCGTGGTAGAGCCGGTACAGCAACTGCTCCGGCGCGATGGCCAGCAGCTCCTGCGCGCCCAGGGTGGCGGTCAGGTGCACCACGCGATTCCACGCATCGTCATCCCGCACGGCATCGCGGCCGCCTTCGCCCGGCATCTTCTGCAGCATCAGGCCGACCGCATGTTCGCCGTCGGCGGCCAGCAGGATCCGCGCCGGCAATTGTTCGGACTGCACGAAATAGTCTTCCAGCGAACCGGCCAGGTCGGCGTGCTGCAGGTCGACCAGGCCCTGGTAACGCTGGCCGCGGTCCACGTTGCCGATGGTGATCGCCATGATCGCGTCGGCCAGCGCATCCAGCGCCAGCGGCTCGGGCAGCGTTGCGTTCCAGCGCGCCAGCCCGCGCAGGCGGCCCTGGTCACTGCACTCGGCAAACAGCAGGCGCAACGCATCCGAACTCTTCAGCTCGATCGACAGCGTGCCATCCAGTTTGATGTTGCCGGTCAGCAGTGCGCTGGCGGCCAGCGCCTCGCCCAGCAAGGCATGCAGCACTGGCGGGTAGTCGGCGCGGCCGGCCACTTCGCGCCAGGCCGTGCCCAGCCGCACCAGGGTGCCGCGCACGCCGGCGCGTTCCAGCAGGAAGCGATGCAGCACGTCTTCGACAGGCAGGTTTTCCACGGCAGATGTTCTCTCTGAAGTCAGGCGAAGCAAATGGGGACGCGGCAGCGCCCGAACAACGCCCCCTATACTGCCCGCATCTTCCCACGCGTACCGCCATGCCCTCTCCGTTCCGTCGCGTTCCGCTGGTTCGTCTGTTGCGCTCGCTGGCGATCCTGCTGCTCGCATGGCTGGCGCTGAGCTGGCTGGTGGTGCTGGTGCTGCGCTTCGTGCCGCCGTGGACGTCGGCGGTGATGATGCAGCGCCAGCTCGGCGCATGGATCCATGGCGAGAAGGATTTCCGGCTGCGTCAGCACTGGGTGCCGTGGACGCAGGTGTCGACCTGGGTGCCGCTGGCGATGGTGGCCGGCGAGGACCAGAAGTTTCCCTACCACCACGGCTTCGACCTCGACTCCATCCAGAACGCACTCGACGCCGCCGACGACGGCAAGCGCCTGCGCGGCGCCAGCACGATCAGCCAGCAGACCGCCAAGAACCTGTTCCTGTGGAATGGCCGCAGCTTCGTGCGCAAGGGGCTGGAGGCGTACTTCACCGTGCTGATCGAGCTGACCTGGCCGAAGCAGCGCATCCTCGAGGTGTACATGAACATCGCCGAGCTGGGCAACGGCGTGTATGGCGTGGGCGCAGCCAGCGAGGCGTACTTCCACACCACGCCGGCGCGGCTCGGACCGGCCCAGGCCGCTCGCCTGGCCGCGGTGCTGCCCAGCCCGCGGCGCCTGCATGCGGACCGGCCCAGCGCCTACGTGCAACGCCGTGCGAACTGGATCCAGCGGCAGATGTACCAGCTCGGCGGCCCCGCCTACATCGAAGGTCGCGCGCCACCGCGCGCGCCGCGCTGACCCGCTGCGCCGATTCACAACTTCACTACACGCCGGCGCGACGGCGGCGCTAGACTCAAGCCCAGACGGCCCGCCCGGGCCGGTGGGAGACCCCAGCATGAGCCAGGTCAAACATCTGCTGCAAGGCAAGGGCAACGCGATCTACAGCATTGCACCGGATGCGCCCGTACTCGAAGCGATCAAGCACATGGCGGAACGCCGGATCGGCGCGCTGCTGGTGATGCGCGGCGAGCAACTGGTCGGCGTCATGTCCGAACGCGACTATGCGCGCAAAGTGATCCTGCAGGGACGCTCGTCGGCACAGACCGCCGTGTCCGACATCATGAGCAGCACGCCACTGACCGTGAGCCCGGATACCGACGTATTCGACTGCATGCGCCTGTGCACCGACAGCCGTATCCGCCACCTGCCGGTGGTGCAGGACGGCAAGGTGGTCGGGGTGATCTCGATCGGTGACCTGGTCAAAGCGGTGATCGACGCGCAGGCCGAGCAGATCGAGCACCTGCAGCGCTATATCACCAGCTGAATCCCGCAGGCAGTTCGCGAGTCAGGCGGCCGGCGGCGCGGCGCGGGCCTGTGCGTGTTCGTCCGGCGCCAGGTCCGGTGACCAGCCGGCGCGCCTGGCCACCAGCGCCGCCAGCGTGGCGACGCCGACACCGGCCAGGGCCAGGCCGCCGATGCCCCAGCCGAGCATGCGCAAACCGCTCACCGCGCTGGTCACCACCACGTCACCGAAGCGCCAGACCGCCGTCTCGACGAAGTTCTTGCCCTTGTAGCGCGTCTCGCGCGGCACCCGTGTATACAGCGCATCCACCGCCGGCTTGGTCATGCCGTAGGCGAAACCGCGCGTGGCCACACTCATCACCGCCAGCAGCGGCACGCTGTAGCCAAGCAACCACAGGTCGCCGCCGCCGATCAGGGCCACGCCCCCCAGCAGCACCACGTTCACCAGCGCCGGCAACAGCAGACCCCAACCGGCGCCATGACGGATCAGCAGCCAGCGGGTCAGACTCAGCTGCAGCAGCGCACCGAGCAGGTTGGTGGCCAGGTCGAGGTCGTTGTAGAACGACGTGCGTGCCACGGTATCGGTGAAATGCGCCTTCGCGTAATCGGCCACCAGTGCGTAGGCCAGCGTGCCGATGCCGTCGCCGAACAGCATCATCAAGGCCATGTAGCGCAGGAACGGGCGCGACCACAGCTCCTTGATGCCGGCCCACAACGAGCCGCCGATCGCTTCCCCGCCCCGACTGCCCGGCTGCCGGTCATGCTGCGCCGAAAGCCGCAGCAACAAGGCCAGCGACAGCGACAACGCCGCCGCCGAGACCAGCAGCAGGGGCGCCACGCCGATCAGTTGCACCAGCAACTTGGTCACCAGGGGCCCGAAGATCGCGCCGCCCATGCCGCCCAGCGCGATCAGCGAAAACACCCGCCGCGCCTGGCCGCTGGAGAAAATGTCGGCCATGAAGCTCCAGAACAGCGACACCACGAACAGGTTGAACACGCTGACCCAGACGAAGAACACCACGCCCAGTTCGCGCGCGCCGATACGCTCCTGCGCCACGAATGCGGGCACGAAGGCGAGCAGGCACAGGATGAAGAAGCTGTAGCTCCAGCCCAGCAGCTGCCGGCGCCGGAAGCGCGCCACCAGCATGCCGAACAGCGGCGTCAGCAACAGCATCACCACGAATACCGCGCCGTAGAACAACGGCAGCGACTGCGAACCGACGGCACCGCTCAGCTGATCCCTGACCGGCCGGATGATGTAGTACGAGGTCATCACGAAGAAGAACGCCAACGCGGACAGCATCGGCGCGGCGGCTTGTTCCACAACGGTCTGACGGGGCAAACTCACAGGCACATCCAGCGTGGGGCGCGGCAAGCCTAGCATGCGGCCATATCCGTCCAGCAAAGCATGGAGAAGCCTTGAACCACTACGACTACGTCATCGTCGGCGCCGGCTCGGCCGGCTGCGTGCTGGCCAACCGGCTCAGCACCGACCCGGCCACACGCGTGCTGCTGCTGGAAGCCGGTCCCGCGGACTGGAACCCGCTGATCCACATGCCCGCCGGCATCGCCCGCTTGGCCAACAACCGCGCGCTCAACTGGAACTACCGCACCGAGCCGGAACCCGCGCTCGGCCAGCGCCGGCTGTGGTGGCCACGCGGCAAGACGCTCGGCGGTTCCAGCTCGATCAACGCGATGTGCTACATCCGCGGCGTGGCGGCCGACTACGACCGCTGGGCCGAGGCCAGCGGCGATCCGCGCTGGTCATGGCGCGAGGTACTGCCGTGGTTCCTGCGCAGCGAGGACAACAGCCGCGGCGCCAGCGCGCTGCACGGCACGGGCGGTCCGCTCGGCGTCGCCGACCTGCGCCATCACAACGTGCTGTCGGAAGCCCTGATCGACGCGGCCGAGAGCGCCGGCTTCCCGCGCAACGACGACTTCAACGGCGGGCAGCAGGCCGGCTTCGGGCTGTACCAGGTGACCCAGCGCAACGGCGCGCGCTGCTCGTCTGCAACGGCGTTCCTGAAGCCGGTGCGCCAGCGCGCGAACCTGCACGTGCGCACGCATGCGCTGGTCGAGCGCGTGCTGATCGAGCAGGGCCGCGCCATCGGCGTGCAGCTGCGTCGCGGCCGGCATGACGCCGAGCGGATCGAGGCGGGCGAGGTGATTCTCGCCGGGGGCGCGATCAACACGCCGCAACTGCTGATGCTGTCCGGACTCGGCCCGGCCGACCATCTGCGCGAACACGGCATCGCGGTGGTCGCCGACATGCCCGACATCGGCGGCAACCTGCAGGATCACCTGGACATCTGCACGCTCGACGGCAACCCGGGCAAAGTCAGCTACGACCACCTCAACGAACTGGCCACCGGCCTGCGCTGGCTGCGTCATCGCGACGGACCGGGCAGCTCCAACGTGGCCGAGGCCGGCGGCTTCGTACGCAGCCGCTTCGCCGTCGACGCGCGCTGCGACCTGCAGTTCCACTTCGTGCCCGCGCTGCTCGACGACCACGGCCGCCATCGCCTGCCCGGCTACGGCTACACCTTGCACGCCTGCCACCTGCATCCGCGCAGCCGCGGCCGACTACGCCTGCATTCGGCCGACCCGACGCAGCCGATCGCGATCCACGCCGATTACCTGAGCGACCCGGAAGGGCACGACATGAAGATGATGATCGAGGCCGCGCGGCTGTCGCGCGAGATCCTCGACCAGGCGGCGTTCGCGCCGTTCCGCGGCGCGCCGGTATTTCCCGAGCGCCGGATCGGCACCGATGCCGAGTACGCCGACTTCATCCGGCGCAAGGCGGAAACCATCTATCACCCGGTCGGCACCTGCCGCATGGGCAGCGATGATCGTGCAGTGGTGGACAGCGAACTGCGCGTGCGCGGCGTGGACGGCCTGCGCGCGGTCGACGCCTCGGTGATGCCGAGCCTGCCCAGCGGCAACACCAACGCACCGACGATCATGATCGCCGAGCGCGCCAGCGCCTTGCTCCTGGGCGAAATCTGAGCTGCAGGAGCGCCCCCTGCCCACAAGGGACTTCCTTCGGTCGTGCGCGATGCTTTTCGGCGACGTGACGAAGAGCTATCGCGCACTTCAGTGCGCTCCTACATCGGCAGTGGACAATGCAGGCTGGCGCAGATCACGCGCAGCAATTCCACCTCTTCCACGCTGATCACGCCATCGGCGTGAATCGCGCTGACCAGACTCTGGATCACCAGTTCCTTGGCCACCGGCAGCAATCCATCCAGATCATCCAGCGCACGTTCGAACGGTGCCTGCCACGCCGCCGGCGGTGACGTCCATTCGATCGCCTCCCCCGGGAAGGCTTGCTGCATCGCCACGAGCCAGGCACGGCGGGCACTCGCCTCGTCGGAACAGCCGCCCGACGCGACGACCGTGCAAACCAGGATCAGGCTATCGCGGCAGGCCGGGAGTTTCTTCAATCCATCGACCGGCGTACGACGAGGCTGGCTGGCCTCCGTGAGCTGCAGGCGCAGCAGCCGCGCGAGGCAATATTCGTTCAAGTCGACCCTGCCATCGGCCTTGACCAGTGCATCGAACGCAACCAGCAAGGTCTGCCGGCGTCCTTCCGACAACTGCTTCAACGCGGGAAACGCCAGCGAGGCCAGCGGTAGGCGTGCGATCGGCGGGAGCTGTGCCACTTCGCCACTGAGCGTCTGTACGGTTTGCAGCACATCATCGCCGAAAGCATCGGCAACGATCCGTCGCTGCGCCGGCTGCAGCGCCGCTTCGGTCGACGTGGCCAACGCCAGTATCACGGCAAGCGCGGACTCGGGCTGCTGCACGGCTCCGGTCAACGCAGGTGGCATGGCCTGACGCACCGAGGCCGCACGTTGAAAGCGGGGCACCGATGCCGTGCTGCCGACGACGGCAGCACCGGCCAACACGGCGGGCAACACGGGCGGCATGGCCATGCCCGGGCCAACGCCTTGCGTCGCCGCCGGCTTGCCGGCGACCGGGATGATCGGCGTCGTTGCGGTCGGGCGCTGCAGCGAGGCGGCCAGTGAGACCAGTTCCGCTTCGCGAAAACCGGGCTGCAGCGTGCGGATACGCTGCAGCAACGGCGGATGGGTGGCGAACAGCGCGCTGAACTTGCCCGCTTCGCCGAACAGCATGTGCGCCACCTCCTGCTTGTTCGCCACCTGCAGGGTGGAGCCCTCGGCGAGGATCGCGATCTTCTTCAACGCGCCGGCGATGCCGTCGGTCTGGCGGGTGAACTGCACGGCCGAGGCATCCGCCAGCGATTCGCGCGAACGCGCCACCGCGGCCTGGATCAGCCGCGCGAAGAAATAGCCGATGTAGCCGACCACCATCAGCGCCAGCCCGATCAGCCACACCTGGCCGCCACCCCGACGGTTGCGACTGCCGCCGAACCAGATCACCCGGCGCCCCACGATCGCCAGTACCAGGATGCCGAACAGCAGGCCCATCAGGCGGATGTTGAGCCGCATGTCGCCGTTCAGCACATGGCTGAACTCGTGCGCGATCACGCCCTGCAACTCGTCGCGGCTGAGGTTGTCGAGGCAGCCCCGGGTCACGCACACCGCCGCGTCGGAGGCCGAATAGCCGGCGGCAAAGGCGTTGATGCCGGGTTCGTCGGCCATCAGGTAGATGTCCGGCACCGGTACGCCAGAGGCAATCGCGACCTCCTCGATCACGTTGCGCAGTCGGCGCAATTCCGGATCGCGCGTGTCGATGGGCACGATCACCGCACCGACGCTTTCGGCGACAGTCTTGCCGCCGCCGGACAGGCTCATGATGCGGAACAACGAACAGAGCCCGATCCCGGCGATGACCACGATGCTGCTGGTGAACAGCAACGGCAGGTTCGACGCGGCCGGCTCGCCGCCGGCCGCGTGATGGCCCACGATGAGCCACACCGCCGCGTCGATCGCCACCACGATCGCGATCACCGCCAGCACGAACAGCGCCACCAACCGCCGGCTGCTGCCGCGCACGCGCGCCTGTTGCGCAAAGAAATCCATGGAAGCTCCGGGCGGGCCGCGGCGCTTGCCGCGACGCGACGGCGATCAGCCGAAGGAAACCTTCGGCGCGGCGCGTACGGCCGGATCCTCGATCTGCAGCGGCTCGGCCGCGGCGAAGCCGAAGCTGTTCGCCACGAACGAGGCGGGAAAGACCTCGCGCTTGTTGTTATAGGTCAGCACCGAGTCGTTGTACGCCTGGCGCGCGAACGCCACCCGGTTTTCCGTGGACGTCAGCTCTTCGGAGAGCTGCATCATGGTCTGGTTCGCCTTCAGGTCGGGATAGGCCTCCTGCAGCGCGAACAAATGCCCCAGCGTCTGGGTCAAAGCATTTTCGCTGCTGGCCAGTTGCTGCATCGCGGCCGGATCGCCCGGGTTGGCCTTCGCTCCGGCCAGCCCGCTGACCGCCGCGTTGCGCGCCTGCACCACTGCCTCAAGCGTTCCCCGCTCGTGCGCTAGGTAACCCTTGGCCGTTTCGACCAGGTTCGGAATCAGGTCGTGGCGCCGGGTAAGCTGGACGTCGATCTGCGCAAACGCGTTCTTGTAACCGTTGCGCGAGGTGACCAGTCCGTTGTAGATCGCCACGAAGTACAAGACAATCAGAACGACGACAATCAGAAAAATGATCAGGCCCATCGCCAAACTCTCCACCCTGAGGCGCATCCCCACGCCGGAACCACGTCAGAATACCATGCAGTTTCAAAAGATCTTCTTGCTGATCACGGGCGTACTGGGGCTGGCCTGCGCGCCGCTCTGCGTTGCCGCGCCACCCGCTTCTCCGGCTCCGACCCTGCTGCCCGCCAGCGTCGGCAACGTACCGCAAAAGCTGCCGTCGGCGCGCGTCAAGCAGACTCTCGCGGACTACCAGCGCTGGCTGAACCGCATCGCCCAGCGCGACGCCGTCGCCGGCCTGGCTACCGCGGTGGTGATCGACGGCAAGGTGGTCTACGAGGGCACCGTCGGTTATGCCGACGCCTCCACCAAACAGCCGATCACCCCGGACACCGTGTTCCGCCTCGCCTCGCTGTCGAAGGCGTTCGCCACCGCCATCACCGGCCTGCTGATCGATGACGGCAAGCTGGGCTGGAACACCAAGCTGGTCGACGTGCTGCCGTACTTCAAGCTGAAAGACATGCAGGCCGCCTCGCAGGCCACGGTCAGCGACATCCTGGGGCAACGGCTGGGCCTGCCGCGCAATACCTACGACAACATGCTCGAGGGTGACACCTCGTACGAAGAGCTGGTGCGCAAGCTGGACGAGGTCGACATGGTCTGCGGCGTGGGCCAGTGCTACGGCTACCAGAACGTCGCCTTCAGCATGATCGGCGACGTGGTCCTGGCGCGTACCGGCGACTTCTTCTATCACCAGGTCGACAAGCGCATCTTCTATCCGCTGGGCATGGCCACCGCCAGCTACGGCCGCGCCGCGCTGGAATCCAGCAAGAGTTGGGCACGTCCGCATCGCGCCACCAGCCGCGGCTGGGTACCGTTCGAACCGAACGAGACCTATTACCGGGTCGCGCCGGCAGCCGGCGTCAACGCCAGCCTGCGTGACATGGAGAAATGGCTGATCGCGCAGATGGGCGGCCGTCAGGACGTGCTGCCCACCTCACTGCTGAACATGCTGCACACTCCCGGCGTCGCCACGCCCAGCGAACTGCACGCCACCGCGTGGCGCCGCGGGCGTCTGACCGACGCGTACTACGCGCTGGGCTGGCGGGTCTATGAATACGGCGGCGAAACCCTGATCTATCACGCCGGCGCCGTTGCCGGCTATCGGACCATGATCGGCTTCTTCCCGAAGTACCGCGCCGGCGTGGTCACCCTGTGGAACTCCACCGGACCCATCCCCGGCGGATTGATGCCGATGGTGTTCGACGACCTGCTGGGCCTGCAGCACATGGACTGGGCCGAAATCGAAGGTGCCGCCAAGTCGACGGCAGCGAAGCCGAAACCGAAGAGCAAGCCGCGCGTGCATCGTCGCGCGCCGCGCCACCGCTGAGAACCTGTTCACGATCTCCCGGCTGCAACTGCCCAAAAGAAAGGCGGCGCATGCGAAACATGCGCCGCCCGGTTGTTTGCAGTCACGCCACGATCAGAGCTTGAACTCGATCCGCTGCTGCTTGGTGCTGGAAACGGCCGTGCCACCATTCATCGCCGGGGTGAAGAGGTAACGCTCCACCGCGTCAATCGCGGCACGGTCGAAGACGCGACGCGGCTGCGATTGGACCACCTTCACGTTGCTGGTCTTTCCGTCGGGGTCGACCGTGAACGACACCAGCACCCAGCCTTCCTGGCGCGCCCGCATCGCGGCCGTGGGATAACGCGCCGGGGAACCCTTCACCAGCACCGCCGTGGTCGTGCCAGCGTCGCTGCCACTGTCCGCACTCGCGGCATTGTCGCCACCGGTCGCCGACGGATTCGCCGAGGCCTGCTGACGCGGCTGTTGCGCCGTGCTCGCCTGCGCCGCCTTTTGCTGCTCGGCCAGTTGAGCTTTCTGCCGCTCGGCCAGCTGATCCGCCGCCAGCTTGTCCGCCGCAGCCTTCTGGGTGGCCGCCAGCTGGTTGGCCTTCTCCTGCTCCAGCGCCAGTTGTTGCTGCTTGTCCAGTGTCTTGCGCTGGGCATCCAGCTTGGAGCGCAGGATGGTCAAGGTGAAGTTGGCCGGATCGGCCTTCGCCAGCAGATCGATCTGGCGTTGCGCCTCATTGAAGTCACGCGAGTTGATCGCCTGCTCGGCCGAAGTGGCAGCGAACGGGAACGTCTCGCGCAGCGCATCGGAAGCCACCTTGTTGCCGGGCTCCTTTTCCAGCACGCGCAGGTAGAACTCGAACGCATTGTTGCCGGTCGGCGCCAGGTAGCGCTGCTCGTTCATGGCGGTGCGCGCCTCGGCCAGCAGCTGGTTGAGATCCATCGCCGCCACGTTGGCCGGCGGCGGCGCCGTCCGCGTCGCGGTGGAAACCGGAGTGGATGGATGGCCGCCCGAGTCGGTCATGACCAACTCCTGGTGCGGCTTGATGACCAGAAACCACGCGCCCACGGCGAGCAGGGCGAAGATGGCGATGATGGCAATGATCAGGGGCTGGATGGCCCCGCGCACATGCCGGCGCGTATCAAGTATGTATCGGGTATCCATGGTCTCTCACTGAGTGTCGACAGATACCCGCGCTTTTTCCCCCTGTCCATCCAGGAGCGGTGAATCCCCCGGATTCACCGCGGCGCGGATGTGCAGAAGGTAACTCCAATGGCGCAGCACGGCAAATCACGCGCGGGATCACGGTATCGGGCCGGAATCTGGGCCAGGGATGCCGCGCAGGGTGTCGTCGTGAAGATCGCCGAAAACATCGCGGGCAGCGCCGGCAGCGAAGGGGAACGCGGCAGGTCGCCGCCATCGCGGGATGGATTTTCCAACCCCTGAAACGAAGCGTCCCGGCCAGGCCGGGACGAATCTTCTCGAAGTGCTCTCCCCGCGCTGGGCACCGCGGGGAGAGAAGTCGATTGCTTGCTTGTCTTATTGTGGAATGCTGCTTGTCGTGTTGCTTGTCGCCTTACTTCTTCGCTTTGGCTTTTGCGGTCTTGGTGGCCTTCACCACCTTGGCCGGTGCAGCTTTCTTGGCGGCGGCCTTCTTCGGCGCAGCCTTCTTCGCGACCTTCTTCACAGCGGCTTTCTTGGCAGCAGCCGGCCTCTTGGCGGCAGCCTTCTTGGCGGCCGGCTTCCTGGCAGCAGCCTTCTTGGCGGCCGGCTTCTTGGCAACCGGCTTCTTGGCGGCGGCCTTCTTCACGGCGGGTTTCTTGGCGGCGGCCTTCTTGGCGGCCGGTTTCTTTGCAGCGGATTTCTTGGCAGTGGCCATGGTTCGTCTCAGCTCCTCATCAGTTGGCAGTGGTTGCCCAGTAAAAGCGTGCAGGAACGCTTCGACCAACACGTCACTGTTGGTAGCGTGCCGAAGATTGTTCACTTGACGGTGGGTGCGCAAATCAGAAAGCCGCCGCAATACATGCAGCGGAATCGAGACGGTGATCTTGCGTACTGCATTGGCTTTTTCACCGTGCTCGACATAGGGCTTGATGAATTTCGTTGTCGCCATAAAACGCATTCCCCGTGATCTGTTGCGAAAGCTATCCCCGAAGATTTCTGCTGTCAATTGATTTCAGTCATGAAATCAACCCGCCCCAACCCACCCCAAACCGGCCAAAGACCCGCCGCGACAAGGCTTCCGGGCAATCGTGCCAATTTTAAATTGGACGTCTATACGTCCAAACGTTATTTCACTAGAAATAAGCATGGCACGCTGAAACCCTTGCCACACAACGCTTTCGAGGCAATCGCGGCGTGGCAATGCAATAAACATCCACACACAAGGCCTCGCTCGCGCGAGGCACATTCCAGGCCATCGAATGGCTTCCGGCAGATGAACGGAACACGACCGAAACCCGTCAAACCCGCATTTCGGCGGAAGCGAAAAATATCTGCCGCCCGCCCCGTTCGCACCCCGACGACGGCGCGAACGGGACGCGCGGCGCCGTCGCACACGCTCCGTCGAAGGCGATGACGCGGCGTCATCTCGGACACAACTGCGTCGACCACGACATGCACACGCTGCACAAACATCGATGCGATTTCATCGAGGGAACTGCGCGATGCTCGTCACGGTGCAACCGGTTCCGTTCGATGACGCGCGTGGAAAACAGAGCGGCCGCATGCACGACGCGACGACGTATCCCATCCCCGAAAACGTTGCCGGCCGCACTAGGCGGCCGGCAAGCTCAAGCATCGTCGCGCACGACTCAGTGGTCTTCGTTCTCGACCAGCTCTTCGTACTCGTTTGCGTCAAGCAGCTCGTCGAGCTCGGCACGGTCGCTGGGGCGCACCAGGAAGATCCAGCCTTCGCCGAACGCGTCCTCGTTGATGGTCTCGGGCTTGTCGTTGAGCAGCTCGTTGACCTCGACGACCTCGCCGGAGACCGGCGAGTAGATGTCGGAAGCGGCCTTCACCGACTCCACCACCGCCGCACCGGTGCCCGCCTGCACGGCGGAGCCGACTTCCGGCAGTTCCACGTAGACCAGGTCGCCGAGCTGGCCCTGCGCGTGGTCGGAGATGCCCACCCGGACCAGGCCATCGTCTTCGACGCGGGCCCACTCGTGGGACTTGAGGAATTTCAGATCGCCAGGAATCTCGCTCATGATCGGGGTCCAGTCGTTTGGTTGGGTTACAGGCGGTGATTCTAGCTACATCCGCCAACGGGAAGAATGTGCCGCGAGCGGCACACGGGCGTGACGGCGGCTCAGATCCCTTCGCAGGGCTTGCCGTCGCGCACGAACGGATATTTCACCAGACGCACCGGCACCTCGCGGCCGCGGATGTCGACGCGCACGTCGCCCGGTTCGCCGACCGGAATGCGCGCGAACGCCACCGCCTTGTTCAGCGTCGGCGCAAAGCTGCCGGAAAGGATCTCGCCCTCGCCGTTCGCAGTCAGCACCTTCTGGCCGTGGCGCAGCACGCCCTTGTCGTCCAGCACCAGGCCGACCATCACGCGCGGCACACCGGCCGCCTTCTGCTGCTCCAGCGCGGCGCGCCCGATGAAGTCGCGACCCTCGTCCAGCGCGACGGTCCAGCCCAGGCTCGCCTCCCACGGCGTGACGCTCTCGTCCATGTCCTGGCCGTACAGGTTCATGCCCGCTTCCAGACGCAGCGTGTCGCGCGCGCCAAGGCCGGCCGGCGCCACGCCCGCGGCGGCCAGTGCCTCCCACAGCGCGATGGCATGTTCGACCGGCACGATGATCTCGAAACCGTCCTCGCCCGTGTAGCCGGTGCGCGCCACGAACAGCGGCATGCCGTGCGGACCCTGCGCGGCGGCGGCACTGAACTTGCCGAGCTTCTCGATGCGCGGACGGTCGACCTCATGCAGCAGGCCAAGCACCTTGGTGCGCGCATGCGGGCCCTGCACCGCGATCATGGCGAACTCGGGGCGCTCCTTCACCTGCACGTCGAACGCCTTCGCCTGGCGTTCGATCCAGGCCAGATCCTTGGCGCGGGTGCCGGCGTTGACGACCAGCCGGAAGAACTCCTCACCGAGGTAGTACACGATCAGGTCGTCGATCACCCCGCCGCGCTCGTCCAGCATGCACGAGTACAGCGCCTTGCCGTGCACCTTCAGCTTGTCGATGTTGTTGGCCAGCAGATGGCGCAGGAATTCCCGGGTGCGCGCGCCGTGAAGGTCGACCACGGTCATGTGCGAGACGTCGAACATGCCGGCGTCACGGCGCACCGCGTGATGTTCCTCGATCTGCGAACCGTAGTTGATCGGCATGTCCCACCCGCCGAAGTCGACCATGCGCGCGCCGAGCGCACGGTGGGTGGCGTTGAGTACGGTCTTCTCGGTCATCGCGGCGGCACCTTGCGGGGGAAAGTCCTGCATTATCGCCGCCGGCAGCGGGCAATCCAAGCCGTGCGCAGGCGCCGCCGCCGCAGGGTCACCCGTGGATGGTGCCGTCGATCCCGGCCAGCACCCGTGCCACGACCTGTTCGGCCAGCTGTTCGGCGTGCTGTCCGCCGCTCAGCAGGTGGATGTCCGGCGCCGCGGGCCGCTCGTACGGCGCGTCGATGCCGGTGAAGTTGCGGATCGTGCCCGCACGCGCCTTGCGGTAGAGGCCCTTGGGATCGCGCCGCTCGCATTCCTCCAGCGGCGTGTCCACGAACACTTCCATGAATTCCGCCGCCGCGAACAACTCGCGCGCCGACTGCCGCTCGCTGCGGTACGGCGAGATCGCGCTGACCAGCACGATCAGGCCCGCGTCCACCATCAGGTGCGCCACCTCGGCAATGCGGCGGATGTTCTCGACGCGATCCTCCGGGGTGAAGCCGAGATCCTTGTTGATGCCATGGCGCACGTTGTCGCCGTCGAGCAGGTAGGTATGGCAGCCCAGCGCGTGCAGGCGGCGCTCGACCAGGTTCGCGATGGTGGACTTGCCGGCGCCGGACAGGCCGGTGAACCACAGGCACAGCGGCTGTTGCCCCTTGCTGGCGGCGCGCACGCTCTTGTCGATGTCGACGTGCTGCCAGTGCACGTTGGCCGAGCGGCCCAGCGCGAAATCCAGCATGCCGCACGCCACCGTGGCGTTGCTCTGACGGTCGATCAGGATGAAGCCGCCGAGCGTGCGGTTGTCCGCATAGGCCTCGAACGCAACCTCGTCGTCCAGGCCCAGGGTGCAGTAGCCCACCTCGTTCAGCACCAGCTGCCGCGCGGCGAGCTTCGCTTGGCTGTTGACGTCCACCTTGTGCTTGAGCGACATCACCCGCGCGTTGACCGTGCGCGTGCCGAGCTTCAACCAGTAGGTGCGGTTCGGCAGCAGCGCGGCGTCGCCCAGCCAGAGCAGGTGGCAGGCGAACTGGTCGGCCACCGGCGCCGGGTGCCGTGCGTCGGCGATCACGTCGCCGCGGCTCACGTCGATCTCGCGGTCCAGGCACAGCGTCACCGCCTGGCCGTCGCCTGCGCTGTCCAGGTCGCCATCGGCGGTGACGATGCGCTCGATGCGCGCGTGCTGCACGCCGGGCTGCACCACCACCTCGTCGCCGCGCGCCACGCGGCCGCCGCAGATCGTGCCGGCGTAGCCGCGAAACGACTGGTCGGGCCGGTTCACCCACTGCACCGGCATGCGGAAATCCGCTGCCCGGGTGGGCGCCGCGTCAGCCGCCTCCAGCAGCTCCAGCAGGCTGGGGCCGCGGTACCAGGGCATGCGCGCGGAACGCGCACCCACGTTGTCGCCGCCCGGCGCGATCACCGGCAGGCACGCCACGCTGGTAATGCCCAGCGTTTGCGCCAGCGCACGGTAGGCTTCGCTGATCTCGCGATAGACGGCCTCGTCGCAATCGACCAGGTCCATCTTGTTCACCGCCAGCACCACCTGACGGATGCCGAGCAAGCTGCATATATAAGTGTGTCGGCGGGTCTGCGGCAGCAGGCCCTTGCGCGCGTCCACCAGCACCACGGCCAGTTCGGCGTTGGAGGCGCCGGTGGCCATGTTGCGCGTGTACTGCTCGTGTCCGGGGCAGTCGGCCACGATAAAACTGCGCCGCGCGGTGTGGAAGTAGCGGTAGGCCACGTCGATGGTGATGCCCTGCTCCCGCTCGGCGTCCAGCCCATCGGTGAGCAGGGCGAAGTCCAGCGCATCGCCGGCGTCGGCATGCAGCCGTCGGCTGTCGCGCGCCAGCGCGGCCAACTGGTCGTCCGGCACCGTGCCGGCGTCGTACAGCAGGCGGCCGAGCAAGGTGCTCTTGCCGTCGTCCACGCTGCCGCAGGTGATGAAGCGCAGCAGGCCCGGCGCGGTCGATGCGGTCATCAGAAATAACCCTCCTGCTTCTTGCGTTCCATCGAGGCGGTGGGGTCGTGATCGATCACCCGACCCTGCCGCTCGGAACTGCGCGAGTCGGCCATTTCCCGGATGATCTTGTCCAGCGTATCGGCGCTGGATTCCACCGCGCCGGTGAGCGGGTAGCAGCCTAGCGTGCGGAAGCGCACCTCGCGCATTTCCACCGCCTCGTCCTCGCGCAGCGTGAAGCGTTCGTCGTCCACCATGATCAGGGCGCCGTCGCGCGCCACCACCGGGCGCGGCCTGGCGAAGTACAGCGGCACCACCGGAATGTTCTCGCGGCGGATGTACAGCCACACATCCATCTCGGTCCAGTTGGACAGCGGAAACACCCGCACGCTCTCGCCCTTGCGGATGTGCGTGTTGAAGGTGTGCCAGAACTCCGGCCGCTGGCGCTTTGGATCCCAGCGGTGCTGCGCGTTGCGGAACGAGAAGATGCGTTCCTTCGCACGCGACTTCTCCTCGTCGCGCCGCGCGCCGCCGATCGCCGCATCGAACCCGTACTGGTCCAGTGCCTGCTTCAGCGCCTGGGTCTTCATCACGTCGGTGTGCACGGTGGCGCCGTGGGTCAGCGGCGAGATGCCCTGGCGCACGCCGTCCTGGTTGATGTGCACCAGCACCTGCACGTCGCCGGCCGCCGCCACCCGCTCGCGGAACGCGATCATCTCGCGGAACTTCCACGTCGTGTCGACGTGCAGCAGCGGCATCGGCGGCCGCGCCGGATGGAACGCCTTGCGCAGCAGGTGCAGCAGCACGGAGGAATCCTTGCCGATCGAATACAGCATCACCGGATGGCGGAAGCTGGCCGCCACCTCGCGGAAGATGTGGATGCTTTCCGCCTCCAGATCGTCCAGGTGCGAATGCGTCGGCGCGTTGTCTGTGCTCATGCGTGGAACCCAAGCTGGCCTTGCGCGACGCGCCACCGCGCGCCGGTCATCCGCTCATGTTACGCGATCACCGGCGGGGTTCCGAAATAACCTCGGCGCGGCACGCCATGCGAACTCGACATATGCCTTCCGCTGGAATCGCGGATAAGCCCGCCGCTTGCCGATGCCCCGCCGCACGAGGGAACGATGCGATCGGGGAGGCGCTCAGGCGATCACTGGATACGTCGGCTCGACATCGAGCGTGGCCGCGCACACCGAGGCCAGCTCCAGCAGGCGCAGGTCCGAGCCGCGCGCGCCGACCAGTTGCAGGCCTACCGGCAGGCCGTTCGGCAGCGTGCCCATCGGCAGGCTCACCGCCGGGCAACCGGCCAGGCTGGCGAAACTGGTGAGGTCGGCCTGCGAATCGGGCACTGGGCCATCCAGCGGGAACGCGCCCTGCGGCGTGGTCGGCAGCACCAGCACGTCGACCTGGGAGAACAGCCGGCGCATCTTCAGCGTGGCCGCGTCGAGCACGCGGTCGGCCACCGCGTAATCGGCCGCGTTCTTGCTCGCGGCGTAGCCGAGCATGCGACGGAAACGCTCCGACACCGGACGCTCGGTATTGGCCAGGTCCGCGGCGAAGGTGCCGAGCATTTCCGCTTCCATCAAGAGCAGGCCAGCGCGGCGGGTGTGCGCGAAATCCCAGTCGGCGAAGTCGACCGTGCGGCGGTCGCCCAGCGCGTGCGGCAATTTCGCCATGGCCGCTTCGAACACCTCGATGACTTCCGGCTGCACGCCGACCGCGGCCAGATCCGGCAGCAGGCCTGCGCGCAGGTTGCCCGGCTCCCAGTCCGGCAACGCGAACGCGACCCGGCGCCGGCGCGAGCGTGCATCGTCGGCGTCGTAGCCGGCCAGCACCTGCAGCAGCACGGTGAGGTCGTCCGCGCTGCGCGCCAGCAAACCGACTGCATCGAGCCGACGTGCTGCCGGCACCAGGCCGCGCGCGGAGATCTCGCCGTGAGTGGGCTTCAGCGCGTACACGCCGCAGTAGCTGGCCGGAATGCGGATCGAGCCGAGGCTGTCCGAACCCACCGCGGCCACCGCCAAGCCCGCGGCCACCGCCGCCGCCGCACCGCCGGAGGAACCGCCGGCGGTGTAGCCGTGCCGGTGCGGATTGTGGGTGGCGCCAAAATGCGGGTTGTCGGTGACGGCGCCCAGCGCGCCCTCATCCATGTTGGTCTTGCCCAGCAGGATCGCGCCGGACGCACGCAGTCGCGCCACCACGTGCGCGTCCTCCTGCACCGGCTTGCCGCGGCCCGGCAAACCGACCCGGGTCGGCCAGCCGGCGATATCGAAGTTGTCCTTCAACGCCAGGGGAATGCCGTCCAGCCGCCCGATCACGCCGTCGCGGCGGCGCCGATCGGCCAGTTGCGCCTGGTCCTGCACCAGGCCCGAGCGCTGGTCGACATAGGCATGCAGCGCGGGATCGATTCGCTCGATCGCCTGCTGGTAAGCGTCGGCCAGCGCCTGCGGCTGTACGCGGCCCACCGCCAGCCAGTGCAGCAACTGGCACAGCGAGGCGCGGCGCAGGTCGAGATCGGCGATCGGCGGCATCGAATTCATGAACACTCCCTTGGGTTGCCCCGATTATCGCCGCGTCCGGTGAAGCGATTGCAAGCGGTGGCGCAGCACGCGTTGCCGCACGGCGCCCGAAAACGGACAATGGCGGTCTGACCCATACTCTTACGCACGGCAGCCGCGTGCGCCTCCACCCAGCCTCAGGGAGTCCGCCATGAGCGAACGCGAAACCATGGAATACGACGTTGTCGTCGTCGGCGCCGGTCCGGCCGGCCTGTCGTTCGCGATTCGCCTGAAGCAGCTGAAGCCGGAAGTGAGCGTGTGCGTGATCGAGAAAGCCTCGACCATTGGTGCGCAAATCCTCTCCGGCGCGGTGATCGAGCCGCAGCCGCTGGACGCCCTGCTGCCCGGCTGGCGCGACAACCCGCCACCGATCTGCGTGCCCGCCGGCGACGACGAATTCTGGCTGCTCGGCAAGGACGGCGGCCGCAAGCTGCCGGTGCCGCCGGGCATGCGCAACCACGGCAACCTCATCGTCTCGCTCGGCGCGATGTGCGCGTGGCTGGCGCCGCAGGCCGAGGCGCTGGGCGTGGACGTGTTTCCCGGCTTCGCCGCCGCCGACAACATCTACAACGAAGACGGTTCGGTCGCCGGCGTGCGCATCGGCGACATGGGCGTGGCGAAGGACGGCACGCACAAGCCCGGCTACACCGAAGGCATCGACATCAAGGCGAAAGTCACCGTGCTCGCCGAGGGCGCGCGCGGCAGCCTGACCAAGCAGTTGATCAAGCGCTTCAAGCTGGACGCCGACTGCGATCCGCAAGGCTACTCGATCGGCATCAAGGAACTGTGGCAGCTGCCAGCCGGTCGCGTGACGCCGGGCAAGATCGTGCACAGCTTCGGCTGGCCGGCCGACACGCATACTTATGGCGGCAGCTTCATGTACCACCTGGACAAGGACCGCATCGCGCTGGGCTACATCAGCGGGCTCGACTACAGCGACCCGAAGTACCAGCCATGGGAAGCGTTCCAGCAGTGGAAGAACCACCCGATGGTCAAGCCGCTGCTGGAAGGCGGCACGATTCTTTCGGCCGGCGCGCGCGCCATCGTCACCGGCGGCTACCAGTCGCTGCCGAAATGCGAGATGCCCGGCGCGCTGCTGATCGGCGACACCGCCGGCCTGCTCAACGTGCCCAAGGTCAAGGGCACGCATCAGGCGATCAGGAGCGGCATGCTCGCCGCCGAGCACCTCGCCGTGAACGGGCTCCATGCCAGCGGCTTCGACGCGAAGCTGCGCGGCTCCGAGGTGATGGCCGAGTTGAAGAAGGTGCGCAACATCAAGCCCGCGTTCAAGAAGGGCCTGTGGTTCGGCCTGTTCAATGCGGCTTGGGAAACCGTCACCGCCGGGCTGTCGCCATGGACGCTGAAGAACAAGGCCGACTGGTCCTCGCTGCACAAGCTGGGCGAGTACGAAGAGCCAAAGCGCGACTACGTGCAGCGCACTCTGCCGCCGCGCGACCGCCTGGCCGGCGTCTACTTCGCCGCCACCGAGCACGACGAGGACCAGCCGATCCACCTGCACGTGGCCGACACCGACATCTGCGCGACGAAGTGCGTCGAGGAATACGACAACCCCTGCACCCGCTTCTGCCCGGCGGCGGTCTACGAAATGGTGGATGATGCCAGCGCCCCACACGGCAAGCGCCTGCAGGTCAACGCGGCCAACTGCGTGCACTGCAAGACCTGCGACATCAAGGATCCGTACGAGATCATCACCTGGGTCACGCCGGAAGGCGGCTCCGGGCCGAATTACCAGAATCTCTGAACCGCCGAGGGCAATCCGCTGATCGGCAACCTGCACTGGCGACTCAAACGCCTCGGCTACCTGTGGCAGCGCACGCGCGGCAGCATTGCGCTGCGCGGCTGGCGCGGCACGCTGGCGCGCATGCGGCAGGAGTTCCAGTCACGCCCCGAGCTGGACGAGACGCTGGCGCTGCTGCCGCTGGACGAACCGTTCGCGCCGTTCGCGCTGCCGGTCAGCGAGCAACCGCTGGTATCGGTGATCATTCCGGTTCACGGCAAGCTCGCCTACACCGTCGCCTGCCTGCGCTCGCTGGCGCGGCACGGTGCGCAGGCGCCGTTCGAGGTGATCGTGGTGGACGACGCCTCGCCGGACGCCAGCACCGCCGCGCTGGCGCAGATCGGCGGCCTGCGCCTGCTGCGCAATGCCGCGAACCTCGGCTTCATCGGCAGCTGCAACGCCGGCGCTACCGCGGCCCGCGGCGAATTCCTGCTGTTCCTCAACAACGACACGCAAGTGACGTCAGGCTGGCTGGACGCGCTGCTGCACTGCTTCGCCGAGCGCGCCGATTGCGGCATCGCCGGCAGTCGGCTGGTCTACCCGGACGGGCGGTTGCAGGAAGCGGGCGGCCTGGTGTTTGCCGACGGCAGCTGCTGGACCACCGGCCGCTTCCAACCGCGCAGCATGCCGCTGTTCCGCTGCCGCCGCGAGGTCGACTACGTCTCCGGCGCCTCGCTGCTGATCCGCCGCGAACTGTTCCAACGCATCGGCGGTTTCGACGCGCGCTTCGCACCGGCCTACTACGAGGATGCCGACCTGGCGTTCGCGGTGCGCCGGCGCGGCCTGCGCGTGTACTACGAACCGGCCAGCACGGTGATCCACTGCGAAGGCATCAGTGCCGGCACCGACTTGAGCCGCGGCATGAAGCGTCACCAACGGCCCAACCAGGCGAAGTTCGTCGACAAATGGACGGCCGAACTCGCCGCCCAGCCGCCCGCCGGCACGCCACTCGAACGCGCGATCCACTGGCGCCGGCGCGGCCGCGTGCTGGTGGTGGACGCGATGACGCCGGAGCCTGCACGCGATTCCGGCTCGCTGCGCCTGTGCGCGATCCTGCGCCTGCTCGACGAGCAGGGCTGGAGCACCGCCTTCCTGCCCGACGATGGCCGCGCCAGCCCGGCGGAGATCGACGCACTCGGCGCAGTGGGCTGCGAAGTGTTGTGCAAGCCGTGGGTGGCGGACCTGCCGCGCTGGCTGCGCGAGCACGGCAGCGAACTGCACGCGGTGATCCTGTGCCGGCACACCGTCGCCGGCCAGTACGCCGAACTGGTGCGCCGGCACGCGCCGCAGGCGAAGCTGGTCTTCGACACGGTGGACCTGCACTTCCTGCGCGAACGGCGCGCCGCCGAACTCGGCGGCAGCAGCATCATGGCCCGCCAGGCCGAAGCCGCACGCCGCAGCGAGCTGGCCCTGATCGAACAGGCCGACGTCAGCTTCGTGGTCAGCCCGCACGAGCGGGCACTGCTGGCACGCCTGCTGCCGCAGGCGCGGGTGGAATTGCTGTCCAACATCCATGAGGTACACGGCTGCCGGCACCCGCACGCGGGACGCGGCGACCTGGTCTTCATCGGCGGTTATGGCCACCCACCGAACAGCGACGCGGTCCACTGGATCGCCGACGAGATCCTGCCGCGCCTGCGCGAAGCGATACCCGGCATCCGCGTGCACGTGCTCGGCGACATGCCCGATGCGGCGCGGCGCGCGCTGTCCACGCCAGGCCTCGAATTCCACGGCCGCGTGGCGGAGCTGGCGCCGTGGCTGGACCGCTGCCTCGCCACCCTGGCGCCGCTGCGTTTCGGCGCCGGCGTGAAGGGCAAGATCAACATGTCGATGAGCCACGGCGTGCCAGTGATCGCCACTACCATCGCGGTGGAAGGCATGCAGCTCGCCGATGGCGTGAACGTGCTGGTGGCCGACGACGCAGCCGCCATCGTCGAGGCGGTGCTGCGGCTGCAGCGCTACGAAACGCTCTGGCAGCAGCTCTCCATGCACGGCCTCGACAATGTGCAGCAGCACTTTTCCGCCGCCGCCGCCGCCGCCGTCCTGCATCGCGTGCTGGATTGACCACGCGCACGCCAGCGCCGATGCTTCGGCATCGCCACCGATAGGCCGCCATGTCCGCTCGCGACTTCGCCAAACGCTGTCTGTTCACCGTGCTGCGCATCGGCTTCCGGCTGACCCCGATGCCGGGTACCACCCGCGACCGGCTGCGCCAGCGTTTCCTGGACCGGCACGCGGACCTGCTGCCGAAGGGGCCGCGCGGCCAATCGAATGAAGCGTCGCAGGCCGAGCGCCGACCACGCAGCCAGGCTGCCGGACGCGCGATCGGTTTTGTGCCCCGACGCAGTGGCGCGCTGCCGACGCCGTTGCCCGTCACCGTGGTGGCGTTCTACCTGCCGCAGTTCCACCCGATCCCGGAGAACGACGCGTGGTGGGGTGAGGGCTTCACCGAGTGGCACAACGTGACGCGCGCGCTGCCGCAGTTCGAAGGGCATGCGCAGCCGCGCCTGCCCGGCGAGCTGGGCTTCTACGACCTGCGCCTGGCGGACACGATGCGCCGGCAGATGCAGCTGGCCCGCGAATACGGTATCGCCGCGTTCTGCAGCTACTTCTACTGGTTCGCCGGCAAGACCTTGCTGGAAACGCCACTGCAGCAATGGCTGACCGACCCCGCGCTCGACCTGCCGCTGTGCCTGTGCTGGGCCAACGAGAACTGGTCACGACGCTGGGACGGCCGCGCCGACGACATCCTGATCGGCCAGCAGCACAGTCCCGCCGACGACCTCGCCTTCATCGAACATGTCGCGCAGTACCTCGCCGACCCGCGCTACCTGCGCGTCGACGGCAAGCCGTTGCTGCTGGTCTACCGCCCCGGCCTGCTGCCGGACCCGAAGGCGACCGCCGCGCGCTGGCGCGAGTGGTGCCGCGCGAACGGCATCGGCGAGATCCGGCTTGCCTACGTGCAGAGTTTCGACCGGGTCGATCCGCGCACCATCGGCTTCGACGCCGCGGTGGAATTCCCGCCGAACAACACCACGCCCGCGCCGATCACCGCGCGGCAGCGCCTGCTCAACCCGGACTACCGCGGCGACGTGCACGACTGGCGCGAGCTGGCGCGGCAGTCGATGGCGCAACCCGAGCCCGCCTATCCGCGCTACCCCGGCGTCAATCCGGGCTGGGACAACGAGCCGCGCCGCAGCGGTGGCGGCCGCGTGTTCGCGCATGCCTCGCCGCGCGGCTATCGCGACTGGTTGCGGCACGCCGTCGGTGTCGCGCAGCGGCGCTTTCCAGCGCAGCCGCTGGTGTTCGTCAACGCGTGGAACGAATGGGCCGAAGGCGCCGTACTGGAGCCGGACAGCCGGCTTGGCCATGCCTGGCTGGAGGCCACCCGCGCCGCGCTGCAGCCGGCGCCGGCCGCCGATACGCGCCCCTGCGCGGTGATCCACGTCTGGTACCCCGAGCTGCTGGACGAACTGGTGGCAGCACTACGTGCCAGCGGCATCGACTGGCGCATCGTGATCACCACCGCTGTGGAGCGCGAACAGTCGGTGCGCGAACGGATGACACAGCTCGGCCTCGACGCCGAGATCGAAGTGTTCGAGAACCGCGGCCGCGACATCCTGCCGTTCCTGCACGTGGCCAACCGCCTGCTCGACGAGGGCGTGACAACCGTACTGAAACTGCACGGCAAGCGCTCCACCCATCGCCAGGACGGCGAGACCTGGCGCCGCGAACTGCTCGACAAGCTGCTCGCGCCCGAGCGCGCCGCGCGCATCGCGGCCGCCTTCCGCGACGACGCCACGCTCGGCCTGGTACACGCCGAGGGCCACCTGCAACCGCTGGACTACTACTGGGGCGCCAACCAGGCCAACGTCGACTATCTCACCCGTCGCCTCGGCATCGCGGCGCCGCAGGTGGAACACGACAGCTTCATCGCCGGCAGCATGTTCTGGCTGCGCCCGGCGGCCCTGCGCTTGCTGCTGGACGCCCATCTGGAAGTGGCGGAATTCGAGGCTGAAGCGGGCCAGCTCGACGGCACCCTGGCCCACGCCATCGAACGCGTGTTCAGCCTGAGCGCCAGCGCCGGCGGCTTCAGCACGCTCAGCGCGGCCGGCCTGCTGGGCCTCGCCGAAGCGGCGCCCGGGACGTACCCGTACGCGCAGCGCAGCGGCTGATCACCATCGCTGCGCCGCCGAACCGCTCATTTCGTACGATTGTTCGATGCCGGGTAGAATGGCGGTTTCGCACCCCTGCTGGGGCGGCCAACGAGGTAGGAATTCGCAGATGAAAATTCTGGTCGGCTACAAGCGCGTCGTGGACTACAACGTGCGCATCCAGGTCAAGCCCGACGGCAGCGGCGTGGTCACCGACGGCGTCAAGCTGTCTGCCAACCCGTTCGACGACATCGCGCTGGAAGAGGCGCTGCGCCTGCGCGAGAAAGGTGTCGCCGAGGAAGTCATCGTGGTCGGTATCGGCCCGGCCGACCTCACTGCGCACCTGCGCAACGGCCTGGCGATGGGTGCGAACCGCGCGATCCACGTGGTCACCAGCGACGCCGTGCAGCCGCTGACCGCCGCCCGCGTGTTCCTCAAGCTGATCGAGAAAGAGCAGCCAGGCCTGGTGATCCTGGGCAAGCAGGCGATCGACGACGACGCCAACCAGACCGGCCAGATGCTCGCCGCGCTGTGGGATCGCCCGCAGGCCACGTTCGCCAGCAAGGTCGAGATCGCCGACGGCAAGGCCACGGTGACCCGCGAGGTCGACGCCGGCCTGGAAGTGATCGAAGCCGAGCTGCCGGCGGTGATCACCACCGACCTGCGCCTCAACGAGCCGCGCTTCATCAAGCTGCCGGACATCATGAAGGCGAAGTCCAAGCCGATCGACACGATCGAGTTAGGCTCGCTCGGTGTCGAAGCGAACGATCATCTGAAGACCACGCACTACGCCGCGCCGGCCAAGCGCAGCAAGGGCGTGATGGTGAAGGACGCGGCCGAACTGGTCGCGGCACTGAGGCAGAAAGGGCTTTTGTGATCATCCCTGATCAACCCCCGGCCATCCATGGCCGGACTTTCAAATGAAAGCCGCCAAGTCCCAAGTTTGAGGAAACCCCATGAGCAAGATCCTGGTCATCGCCGAACATCTCGGCGGCAAACTCAACTCCTCCACCGCGCGCGCCGTGAGCGCCGCCATCGCGGTGAAAGGCGAAGCGATCGACGTACTGGTGCTGGCCGACCGCGTCGACGCGATCGCCGCCGAGGTCGCGAAGATCGACGGCGTAAGCCGCGTGCTCACCGTCGCCCGCCCCGAGAACGCCCACCCGCTGGCCGCCGTGCTGGCGCCGCAGATCGCCAAGGCCGCTGCCGGCTACAGCCACGTGTTCGTGCCGTCCACCACCTTCGGCAAGGACGTCGCCCCGCGCGTCGCCGCCCTGCTCGGCGTGGCCCAGGTCAGCGACGTGATGAGCGTCGAAGCCGCGCACACGTTCAAGCGCCCGATCTACGCCGGCAACGCGATCATCACGGTCGAAGCCGATGCCGCCCACACCGTCGTCGCCACGATCCGCTCGGCCTCGTGGCCGGCCGCCGCCACCGGCGCCAGCAACGCACCGGTCGAAGCGCTGGCTGTCGGCGCGACCCTGCCCACGCATACCCGCTTCGTCGAGTTGAAGCAGGGCAGCAGCGATCGCCCAGACCTGCAGAGCGCCAGCAAGGTCGTCTCCGGCGGCCGTGGCGTCGGCTCGAAGGAAAACTTCGACATCATCTTCAAGTTCGCGGACAGGATCGGCGCCGCCGTCGGCGCCTCGCGCGCCGCGGTGGACGCCGGCTACGTGCCGAGCGACCTGCAGGTCGGCCAGACCGGCAAGATCATCGCCCCCGAGCTGTACATGGCCATCGGCATCTCCGGCGCCATCCAGCACCTCACCGGCATCAAGGACGCTGGTACCATCGTGGCGATCAACAAGGACGGTGAAGCGCCGATCTTCGAGGTCGCCGACTTCGGCCTGGTGGGGGATCTGTTCAAGATTATTCCGGAGCTTGAGGCGGCACTGGAGTGAGCCAACCTTGCCGTAGAATCGTGACGATGCCCTTAGGACTCAATCGCACCCACTTGATCAATGAACACTCTGCGGCCGCAGGACGGCTGGCCGTTCGCTCCGTAAGAGCGCCATCGCCTGGACTGACGAGTGAAACCACGACTTCTTTTTATTTCGCGCAAATGGCCACCAGCAGTCGGGGGCATGGAAACCTACTCGGTGGAGTTGGCCGCCGCACTCGAATCGCATTTCGAGGTAACGCGGTTGGTGCTGCCTGGCCGAAAGAGCGGTCGGACGCCGTCATTGTTCGGATACGGAGTCTTCTTGCTCAAGGCCATGCTCTATGGCCTTATCTACAGCCGAAAATTCACGCACCTCGTCTTGGGTGACTTGGTGCTTTTCCCAGTGGCGCTCTGCTGTCGCTTGGCCAATCCAGGACAGCGGCGCACAGTGATTGTCTACGGTCTTGACTTGGTCTATGGGCAACGGAAAGGTCTTTTGCCTCGGGTCTACGCCGTCTACTTCACTCTCTTCCGCGCATGCAGACGCCTGTTCCTCGATATAGTTGCGATCTCAGGCTACACGGCCCAGCTGGCCATCGAGGTCGGCCTAGCGCCAGTACGCGTTGTAACCCCCGCACTGCCACAGAGCCAACTCACAGCCACAGTTACTGCGACGACGCCACTTCCAAAAGCATTCGCGCGAGCACACAAGCGAGTGCTGCAGTTCGGACGCCTCGTTCCAAGGAAGGGCGCACTATGGTTCGCGCAAAACGTCGTACCTCTGCTGCCGGACGATGTCGAGTTTTTTGTGGTCGGCTCCGCGCATGGCTACTGCCAGCTCGACGAGCTGACCCGCTGTGCTCGGACGCATTACCTCGGGCCCATGCCTACGAATGACCTAGCCACACTTATTCGCAGCGCAGACGCGGTAGTAATGCCGAATGTGTCGTCGCCGGATGGTACGAGGGATGTTGAGGGCTTCGGCCTTGTTGCCATCGAAACATCCTCTATCGGCGGACTGCTCATAGCCTCGCGCCTGCAGGGCATCACAGATGCCCTGCAGGACGGCGTCACCGGACTTCTGGTAGAGGCCGGCAATACCAGCGCATGGCGAGACGCCGTATGCTGCTTGCTGGACGAGACGCCTGCGCAGCTCACCGCGCGCCGGGCCATAGCGGCGGTGCGGACGCGCGACCACTACTCCCGCAAACGGATGGGCGATGCATTTGCCAGTCTCTTACTCAAAAAAGCGCTGAGCAGCAAATGAGCACCACCCACCAGAATAGATTCGCGATTCACAACCATTCTGATGTACCTAAGTGCTGCGACTGGAGCTGACCCGATGAATGCGCACTCCAAGCGGCTGCTCCATCTCGCCGGGACTCTCATATCGCTGATACTGATCGCCTATCTCGTTAGCCGTTTCGTGCAAATGCGGCAAGCAGTCGCCATCCAGCTTCATGGCGGCCTGCCTTGGGCCACTATGGCCATGGCCAGTGCAGCCTGTTTGCTGGCCTACCTGCCAATTTCCATGGCATGGGCACTGCTCACATCTCCCGGAAAGGTATTAAAAAGGTTTCCAGTGTCAGTCAAGATAGTGATGCTGTCGCAAGCCGCACGCTATCTGCCCGGCAATGTGGGACACCTCGTGGGCCGTGTGATGCTTACCAAACGCCATATGGGCGTTGGCGCCGCCCATGGCTCCGCCCTGATGACCATCGAACTGCTGCTGTCCCTTGTGTGTGCTGCCCTCTTGAGCACTGCGGCAATCCCAGCGCTCGCTGTGTTTGCCCCTTCGTGGCTCGCGCAGTTCCTCGTCCGTCCTTACATCGTAGTGTGCGCCATCTGCCTAGCGGTAGCCGCCATAATCGGCCTGCTGATCGCAAGCCAGCGTCGGCTCAAGCTCAAGCTACCAGCACCATCAACCGTGCTCGCCACGTGCGTTTTTTACGCGGCTGCACTGATCGTAGGCGGCGTGGCGCTTTGGCTGCTGCTTGGCAAGCAGCATGTCCATGCCATCTCTCCCAGTTTGGCACTTCTCGCCTATACGACGTCTTGGCTTGCCGGCTTCGTGACGCCAGGTGCTCCATCTGGCTTAGGTGTAAGAGAGTTCATCCTCGTACAGCTGCTCGCACCGACCATCGGCGAGCCGGAGGCACTGTTGGCCGCGGCTCTTCTTCGGCTGTGTTCGGTGATGGCAGATGCAGTGGCCTTTGGCATCGGCCTGCTCTTGACTCGGTTATTTCGAAGGGGCATATAGGGACGGTGGCGCGCTGAAACGATCCCCCACCTCTCTGCATGACCCAACGCCATATACTCAGCTAATGGCTACGCCTTTCACGATTTCTGGAAATGAGTTATGCCGGTTCCGTCGGAGACGTAGCGTGCAAACTCCAGGACACGAAAATTTTTCGCTGTCGCCTAGGTTTGGTAGGGCGTAGAAAGTCAGAAACATACTACATGCACGAAGCAGGAGGTTAGGCGTGGCCAATATTGAAGAAAGCAAGCGTATGCACTCAGGCTCTTACGTGGAGAGTTATGAGCACAAACCTATTACACGAATTGCCAACCTCGTTGCGCTAATGAACATTAATGGCGGCGAGTTGATTGCGGATTTTGCTTGCGGCAATGCGATGCTGCTTCCGCTTGTTGCGCCTATGGTAACCCACTACTACGGTGTGGATTTTTCCGAAGACTTCATCACCGCCGCGAAACGGCGCGCTGAAAACCATTCCATTAAAAACTGCAGCCTTTACTGCCAGGACATTATTACTTTTTGCAACGATCACCAAAATCAATTTGATATTGCAACAGCACTTGATTTTTCTGAGCATATAGATAATGAAGATTTCTTAAAAATATTTTCGGCCATTCGGAAAAGCTTAAAATCCGGTGGTCGACTTTTCTTACATACTCCAAATCTAGATTTTTTTATCGAAAGGTTAAAGAGTAAGGGCATCTTGCGTCAGTTCCCTGAGCATATCGCGGTGCGTAACACTGCACAAAATGTGGAAATGCTCGAACAGTGCGGCTTCGACAAAGCAAAAATGCGGGTCCAGCACATTGCTCACTACAACGTATTGAGAGTTCTACACCCGCTATCCGCATTACCGGTAATTGGGAAATTATTTGCAGCTCGTTTGTTCATAGAATGCGAAAATTGACTCCGACGGCCCGACAAATCCGTAAGCTAAATTAAGGCTCATGTCGATTTGCAAATCTTCGCGACGATATGATTTAAGGTCGGCGGCAGCCACTTCAGATCATGAATTATCGTCGCAACCAGATATTCGCGCCGACCATTGGCCTTATTAAGGACATCCATGAAACTCATCATCCAGATCCCCTGCCTCAACGAAGCCGAGACGCTGGCGATCGCACTGGCTGATCTACCTCGTGCAGTCGAAGGATTCGACACCGTCGAATGGCTGATCATCGACGATGGTTCAACCGACAACACGGCGGAGATCGCTCGGCAGAACGGTGTCCATCACGTTGTTCGCCATCCGGTGAATCGAGGCCTCGCGGTCGGCTTCATGTCCGGCCTGGATGCATGTCTGAGCCTGGGTGCTGATGTCATCGTTAACACCGATGCCGACAACCAGTACTGTGGCGCCGACATTCCCAAGCTTACTGCACCGGTGCTGGCTCACGAGGCCGACATCGTCATCGGCGCGCGGCCGATCGACGAGACCGAGCATTTTTCCTGGATCAAGAAAAAGCTGCAGCGCCTCGGCAGCTGGGCCGTGCGCGTGGCCAGCAAGACCGACGTCGCCGACGCCCCCAGCGGTTTCCGCGCGATGTCGCGTGAAGCGGCGATGCGCCTCAACGTGTTCAACGCCTATACCTATACGCTGGAAACCATCATCCAGGCGGGCCAGAGCAATTTGACCATCGTCTCCGTGCCAATCCGCACCAATGGCGACCTGCGCCCGTCGCGACTGGTCAAGAGCATTTCCAGTTACGTCAAGCGTTCGCTGGTGACGATCCTTCGCGTCTTCGTGATTTACCGCCCCTTGGCACTGTTTTTCTACGTGGGTTCGGTGTTCTGGCTGATCGGACTGGCCGCGGGCGCACGCTTCCTTTACTACTACCTTGGCCACAGCGGCGAAGGCCATATCCAGTCGGTGATCCTTGCCTCGCTGTGCGTCACGCTCGGCATGTTGCTGTACATGATGGGGCTGATCGGCGACTTGATCGCCACCAATCGCAAGCTGATGGAAAACATCAACACCCGTCTGAAGAAGATGAGCTACGACCACCGTAATCAGGACTGATCCCGCGCATGTACGCGCGCGCTGCTTCGTCCATGGATGGCGCCGGTCGCATCAATGATCCGGCACGCCGGTCGTACAATGTTAGCGGGGTCTGCCAGTCGAGCGGATCAAGCAAGGCCTGGCCGTTCGTACCAACCATGTCATGGCGTTGCTGATGTTGCCTCTCCGCCTTGCTGACGCAATCGCGCAATTCCAGTGACATGCCGTCGCTTCAGTCATTCAAGGCCTCCTCAGACTCCGGGCAGATCGGAGCGTTACACTTGCGAGGTTTAGATGCCGGCAGCCGTGCGGCGGCACAACCTATGCCACCCGAACCTTGAAAAGGAGTTCTTCATGTTGATTCCCGTCATCCTCAGTGGCGGCAGCGGCACCCGGCTATGGCCGCTGTCGCGCAAGAACCTGCCCAAGCAGTTCCTTCCGCTCGCCGGCGACTCGACACTGTTCCAGCAAACCGTGGCGCGTGCACAAACGCTGCCGGATGCGGCCAGCCCGATCGTGGTCTGCAGCGAGAATCACCGCTTCCTTGTCGCCGAACAGCTGCAGATGCTTGGCATCTCCGATGCCTCGATCCTGCTGGAACCGGTCGCCCGCAATACCGCGCCAGCCATTGCGCTTGCTGCGTTGCAGGCCTTGAGCAGGGACCCTGACGCAACTTTGCTGGTGCTTCCTGCCGACCATCTGATCGGCGATACGGACAGCTTTGGCGACGCCGTGCGCAAGGCCTTGCCACTGGCTGCCGATGGTTGGCTGGTCACCTTCGGTATTCGTCCGGATGCCCCGGAAACCGGCTTCGGCTATATCCGTCGCGGCAATCCACTGAACGACAGCGGCTACCAGGTCGATGCCTTCGTGGAGAAGCCCGATCGCGCCACCGCCGAGTCCTACCTGGAAACGGGTGCCTATGACTGGAATTCGGGCATGTTCCTGTTCCGGGCGAGCCGTCTGCTGGAAGAGCTCGCTCAACGGGCACCAACGATATATGCCGGTACCGCAGCCGCCTTCGAAAGCGCGCATACGGACCTTGATTTCGTGCGCGTCGACAAGGATGCGTTTGCCGAGGTTCCCGAAGACTCGATCGATTACGCCGTAATGGAAAGAACCAGGCGCGCCGCCGTGGTTCCGGTCAGCTGCGAGTGGAGTGACATCGGTTCGTGGGCCGCCCTATGGGCTGCGTCCGAGCGCGATGACAATGGCAATCGACTTGAGGGCGACGTGCTCGCGCTGGACAGCAAGAACTCCTACGCGCGCAGCTCGCATCGCCGCATGGTGGCGCTGCTCGGTGTGGAGGACCTCATTGTGGTCGACACACCTGATGCCGTACTCGTCGCCGCCCGCAGCCATGCGCAAGACGTGAAAAAACTGGTCGACGAGTTGAAGGCGGCAGATCGGCCGGAGCACATGTTCCACCGAAAGGTGTATCGCCCGTGGGGAAGCTACGACTCCATCGACATGGGTGAGCGATTCCAGGTGAAGCGCATCATGGTGAAGGGTGGAGCATCGCTGAGCCTGCAGAAGCATCACCATCGTGCCGAACACTGGATCGTGGTGTCGGGCACCGCGGAAGTGACTCGCGACGACGAGGTATTCATGCTCAGCGAGAACCAGAGCACCTACCTGCCGCTGGGCAGCGTGCATCGCCTGCGCAATCTCGGCAAGGTGCCGCTGGAGCTGATCGAGGTGCAGTCCGGCAGCTACCTGGGCGAGGACGACATCGTGCGGCTGGAGGACGTCTACGGTCGCGCGTGACCCCTGTTCCGGGCTTCCCCACCGTTGTCCATTCCTACCCAGCCGACAAAGACGCATTTCCATACGCCCAGATCCTGCCGGTGCAGGAGAATGTCGCCTGGTTCGATACCTGGGGAACCAAAGCCTTGGCGCTGGGCCCATTCGACAACCGCGCCAATGCAGCCACCGGCAAGATATGCGACGCGAATGGAAAGCCGCTGCCACCGGCGGCAGCGCACTGACGTGAAACGCCATGCTGGCAGGAGAGTGGCAACCCTCCTGCAGGCTCTCAAGCCGCGACGGTGAGACCGCACCGTGCGCGTATCGATATCAGGCGAAGCCATAATTGGGCATTCGACAAACGTACATCGGGCCGCCACATTGCGTTCAGGCTCAGGTGACCGCTTGCCCTTCGACATCAGCTGGAGCGCCCCGCCAAACAAACCTGCACTACGGCGGGGCCAGCCAGACGCGGCTGAACCCAATCTATGTACAATCCGGTGGCGACGTCTAAAAGAAGTCGTCATGCGACTTGGGATATTCGCACCCTGCCCAATTGAGTACATGCTGTAGCAGCGCCACCGATATTGGTTATGGGTTAGCCCGAAGTTTTTGCCACATCCTCGATTCTCAAATGCAAGGACAGGTGAAGCCGATGGTATCGAACGAAAATTTGAGAAAATATCAGTCGGAAGGATTCAAGCTGATCGATGGATGGTGCTCTGATCAACTCTTCGAAACGGTCGATCTGTTGGCCTCGGCAAGCATAAACAAAAGCGGTGGCTGCCTTGAAATAGGCGTTCACCACGGTAAGTTTTACTTATTGCTCAACCAAGTCATTCCATCCACTGAAACATCATATGCCGTCGATGTATTCCACAATCAACACCTCAACATCGATTGGTCTGGCTCAGGCTCACTCGAGATATTCCGTTCCAACCTGGAAAAATATGATGCTCACCAAGGCATGAACACAAAGGTCATCATAGGTGACTCAACTGACTACGGCCTTGAACTCGAGAAGAACATCGGCCCGGGATCGCTCCGATTAATCTCCATTGACGGGGGTCATAGCGTCGAACACACAGTCAACGACCTCCTTCTTGCCAATAGGCTAGTTAAAAATGAAGGCGTTGCTATTTTGGATGACGTCATGAATCACCACTGGCTCGGTGTGATGGAAGGCCTGTTTAAATTCCTGAGCACATCCCCCACCTTGGTACCTTTCGCCATCGGAGAAAACAAACTCTACCTGTGCAAACTGAGTTTTCAGGACTTCTACTTCAAATATTTTTCGGAAAGTCCCCTGATGACGAAACAAGTTCGGTTTTTCGGATACAACGTGGCCGCTCTGTAAGTGGAACCAACTAAGCCCTATTACTCGCCACGAACCAGTCGGCGCAGTTCTTCGGTCTTCTCCTCAAGTAGCGTTGCGCTACTTCGTATTTCTACGTTCAGTCGCAGTAGCAGCCCAGCATTGGAATCTCGCGGCTGAAGCGCCAGTCATCAAACGCCATGCTGAGATCATCAGTGGGCGCAACGCGGCACGATCCACGTAGCCGAGCAGGCAATCGATGTACGCCGATTTGTCCGCGTTCACGCGAAGCGCTGGTCGCCTTTCTGGTGGCGCCGGCCTCGACTAGTGCCCTAATGTCGCGAAAGCGGCATCGTTGCTGATGGACCGGACACTCTGCCGCGCCAGCTTCATGCCGTTGTAGTCCATTGAGTTGGGGCTGGCGGTCACCATGACGCCGCCGACGCCACGGTACACGGTCTGGAAATACACCTCCTCGGTACCGCGCCGCACAAGCCGGTGTCGATCACCGCGGCGGCGCCGTCATTCAAGCCGCGCGCCACCGCCGCGGCTAGTGCCGGGCTGTCCAGGCGCACATCGCGCCCCGCCACCATTTTCGCCAGCTGCAGGATCTACACAAACGCACGGCCGATCCGGTAGGCCACGTCGTCGTTGAGGTCACCGGGTGCGCGTCCGCGGATGTCGTAGGCTCTGAAGCAGTTGGGTGGCTGTTCTTTGCGTGCAGGATGAAATCAATGGATCGACATGGGCATGGTCGCAATGGTCGACCAATCGTTGCCGTCCGGATACGACACCACCACATGGAAGGAATACTGCCCAGGCGGCAAGGGATTGCCGTCATAGGCACGCACGGTGGCCGGTACCTTGATCAGGCCCGTGGCGTCTCCCGCCGGCACGGGCAGTTTCGTCGAGCGCTCTCCCAGCCAACTGGTGTCGCCCGGTCGGGTGACAAAGGCCCTGACCGTCACCACCGTGGGGAACGTCGCATGAGTGGTATACCGCAGGGTGGTGCGATGGGCGCCAAAAAGCGGCCATAGCGTGCGCAGGTAGGGAAAGGTCGAGACGAAATAGTAGGCCCTCGCCCCCATCCAGGCGTGCTGGAACTCCAGCTTCTTGCGGGGATCACCCAAGGTGAACCCGGCTGCCACCTTGAACGGTTCGGCGCCGATGTTTTGGCACACCGTGGGCCGGGTTCCACCGGCCGAATCATCCACGTCGCAGAACAGATGTTGCATTCCCTTGCTGTCGCGCTTGATGAGCAAGTGATCCTCGATCTCGCGATGCTCGACGCCGGAGTGGCTCGCCGTGACAATGGAAACTTTCGCCTCCGGATTGATCATTCGCGCCTGGGTGCGCAGGTAGGCCGGATCACCGTTGCTCGCGTCGAAGACGATTTTGCCCTGGTACCGACGTGTTGGCTGATCCAGCCGGGCTCGCCAGTTGAAGGCGTGTTCCGACGAAGCCGCCTGATGCACGCGGGTGATGTCCAACCCCGCAAGGAGCAAGGCCAGGCAGACCACTGCTCCCGCCAGACGCGGGGACGCGCGGAACAGCAGCGCAAGGACAATCGTGATCAGCGAGAAACACAAGAGGATGTGGTGGGCATTCAGCTGCCAACCCGCGGTGCGAAAGGGAAACAAACCCGCAAGCAGAACCCAGTAAATGACCTGCGGCAGCTTCGCGACGAGATGCATCGCCAAGGGAACCGTGATGAACACCACGGCCAGCGAGATCAGCGCCATCTTGAATACGGCACGCCGGTGTTCCATGCAATAGATCAAGCCGAACGCCAGTGCGGGCAATACGATCGGGTCGGTGTAGCGTCCATAGAAGACATGGTGCGGATAGCCAGGCGAGCTGCCCATGGATATCGCAATCAACGCATAACTTCCCAGCAAGGCGAGCAGCAGGAACAGCAGCGCACTGGTCTCGTCAGTCCTCCCTTGAAGGTGGGACTGCCGTGCCTTTGCTGCCATGCTGATGACACCCGGCACCACCAGACCCAGCGTGGCGATGACCAGATAGGCGAGCTGCCCGGCCGCCCCGGAAAGCATGGTCAGCAGGACTGAGGGATCCTGAAAGCGGTGCATCAGCTCAAGCACCATCTTTACCAGCGAATCCTGCGCCCCACCCACTGCACCGTGATACACGCGGTCAATGAAGTAGTTCTTCAGCAGTGCGCCGAAGAACATGGTGGTGGCGAACGCCATGGTGCTGGCAGCAGCCAACAGTCTTCGCTTTCCGATCCAGACTTGGTAGCCGAGGACCATGAGGCCGGCAAGGCAGATCACGATAAGGCGCGAATGGACGTAATAGCAGCAACCGAGCAGTACGCCGTAAGTCACGGCGTTCAGATAACCGGCACCGGCCCTTCCCATTCTGAACGCCTGGATTGCCACCAGCCAGGGCAGCAGAACAATGAGGGATTCCGACCACGTGAAATGTGCGTAGAACACCAGCGACGGATAGAGCATCACCGCCGCGACCGCCAGATAGCGATACGATGTACGCGTGACGTACTGGCGGAGAAGCACGTTTGCGAAGACGCCCGCCGTCATCACGAGCAGCACATTCAGGAACTGCGCGGCGTGATACCAGCTCGACGGCTTGACCAACTCGTAGACAGGCGCCAGCAATAGCGAATAGCCATAGCTGTACCAGGGAAGACCCTGTGCCACATTGGACCAATCGTGCCCGGCCAGGTAAGCGGCAATCACCGTATAGCCGAATTCGTCCGGCACGATCAACGGTGCGGAATAGCCCCGGAGCATCCTCACATAATAAGCGGCAACTACGGCCAGCATCAGCGCGAACACGCTGCCACGCCTCGCTGCTCCCCAAAGCCATTCAATCCACTTCATGTTCACTCCACGCGTTGCGCAAATGTGATTCGCGATCGCCATTCGAGACAGATTGATACAGATACAGGCCATGCCGGATCGGCCACCAGGCCACACGGCAGGGCGTCCGGGATCGCAAACTTCGCAGGAATCTACAAGCGGCCAATGCCTTCATTTCCCCGGCAGGAATGAGGCCATCCACTCCGGCAGGCTCACACCGTACAATTCCAGCCCACGTCGCAAGTTCGCCCAGAAACCATCGGTCTTGCGGTAGTGCCCCTCCATGAAGAACAACTGCCGATACTTTTCGGGATGCTTCTTGAGCAGCAGCGCATCCTTTTCGAAAAAGCGGTTGCGTTCGGCCTGCGACTCGCGCTGGATGTCGCGCCGCTGGGCCGGGTGAAACACCTCCACGTCGGTCGCATAGGGCACCTCGCCGATGGCCTGCATGCGCCAGCCGAAATCGGTGTCCTCGCGGAAATGAGGGCTGTCGAACGCGGGATCGAAACCATCCAGCTGCTGGAATGCCGCGTTGCGCACCATCAGGTTCGCGGTCATGAAGCCGATGCCTTCGAAACCGATGTTGGTCACCTGTCGCCATTCCGGCTCGTCGATGTGATCCGAACGGATCAGGCCTTCGACACCTACGACGCCCGGGGTTTCGAACCAGACACGACTGTTTTTCAGCCAATCGGCCGCCGGTTCGCAGTCGTCATCGGTGAAGGCGATGATCTGCCCCGTCGCGAGGCTACCGCCCAGATTGCGCGCGGCCACCGCGCCCTTGATCTCGCTGTGTACATAGCGCAACGGGAATCGCCGCACGGACTGCGCCGCTGGCCAGGGTGAGGAGGACTGGTCCACCACGATGACCTCGAAATCCTGCTCCGTCTGCGCTTCGAGCTTCAGCATCAAATGATCGAGCAGGTGGTGTCTTTCGTAGCTGGGAATGACGACGGTGAAATGCGGCCTCGGTTCGGACTTCGCAGCGAACCGGACAGCAAGCTGGCGACCCAGCGTCGGCGAGATACGTTCCCACGCATAGAAACTCTCGACGTTCTTGCGTCCGAGCGTTGCGTACTCCTCGCGCCGGCGGGCATCCCCGAGCAGGCCATCCAGTGCGTCGCCGAAGTCGTCGAGTTCGGCGACGACGAATGGCGGCACGCCGTGCGAGCAAATGCCGCGCGCGCCGATTCGCGTAGTCACGGTCGGCAAGCCGGCGGCCATGAAATCGAACATCTTGATGCTGGTACCTGACCCGGCGGACAGCGGGTTTACTGCCACATCGGCCGCGCACATCCAGGCGTGCTTGGATCCCTCGTCCAGCGTGCCCAGCAGGGTGACGTTCGCGGGCAGGCTTTGCTTCTGAAGCCCGTCGCAACAGCCGCCGATAAGAGCAAAAGCCACATCGCGGCGGTCACCGGCCAGCTTGCCCGCGACGAATGCCGCGGCATCGTTGTTGGGGCCGTAGTTCGAACCCACGAAGATGACCAGCCGCTGCTTGCCCACGTGCAACGCCGTTTTCGCCGCCGCGCGCTGCTCGCTCGTCGGCAGCGCGTGGGTGAACGCAAAAATGCCATTGGGCGCCACGCGAAGCTTGTCCCAGTTGATATCGTAGACACGGGCGAAGATCTCGCGATCCTCCTGGGAACAGGCAAGGATGAGATCCGCCTCCCGGCACAGGCGATACTCCAGCGCCACCACTCCACGCACCAGCGGGTCGGCGGCGGGGAGGTCGTCATGCAACGACATCCTGAGCAGGCCTTCCACGTTGTGCGATTCGTAGACGACGAGCTGATCGGCGCGCAGCACGTCGGCCACGGCGGCATAGGCCCAGGGGTGGGAGAACACCACCACGTCGGCTTCCATCGCGTGCTTGCGGACCGCGGCAAGGTAGTCGTCGGACAGATGCACCTGGTCGGCGAAGGCGAGGTCGATCACGGTGCGCCCGCCGGTTCGCCGAGACAGAGCCGCGGCGGCCTCGTGATGGGCTTCCGAGAGCGGCACCACGATCTCGCGCAGGCCCGGCGAGAGCTGCTGGTCGCGGCGGGACTCGCCCGGCCAGTCGTAACTGCCGACATAGGTGCAGGCGATGTTCGTGCCCAGCGCGTGGTACAGGCCAAGCAGGCGCTGGCGCCCACCCCCCACCGCCGGCGTGATCGGCTGCATGTCGATGACCGTCACCCGTAACTGTTTCCCCGTGACCACACCCATCCTGCAAGAACCCCTTGTCAACCTGCCGACACTTCGATCAGGCGACCGGCGATGTTACCCCATGACAAGCCCGACACCCATGCCTGGCCCGCCAAGCCAAGCGCCTCGGCCCGCTCGCGATCCTGCCAGATCATATCGATATGCTCGCCGATGGCCTTCGGATCCGGCGGGCAGACGTAACCGGCCATGCTTTCTCGCACGATCGCCGCCGCTTCGCCCGAATCGCGGCAGGTGATGACCGGCTTGGCGCTGGCGAACGCCTCCAGTGTGACGTAGCCGTAATCCTCACGCATGGGCGTGAACGGAATCGCATAGGCTCCCGCGTACAGCTCGACCAGTTCGGCATCCGAAACGCGGCCGCGAAACTCGATGCGCGGATCGCCCTGCGCCAACGCACGCAGATCCTGCTCGGCCTCGCCCGTGCCGGTGATCACCAGTCGCAGCGGCGCACGCACATGACGCATGGCGCGAATGACCAGGTCCACCCGCTTCCATGGATGCAACCGGCCGGGCAGCAGGAGGTAGTCGCCAAAAGCTCCGGCACGGAAGGCACCACCCCACAGCGGCGGGTGCATGACCTCGGCGTCAAGCCCGTTCCACTGCTGCAGCCGGCGGGAAACCTCGCTGCCTATCGAGAACACTCCGCGGCAGTGCGGCGGCGATAAGGCCTGGGTGTCGAGCTGGTGGATCAGATCCCGCTGCGCCCTGTGCTCCGGCCCGGCGTGCGGAAACGCGCTGTCGAACATGTCGTAGAACACGCGGATGGTGTGTACCAGATAGCAGACGTGGCGCGGGTGCCGCACCATCCAGGTCGGTGCCTTGGTCGACACCACCATATCGAACGCCGACAGGTCGAGGTCGTAGCAGGCGAGGTAATTGCGCTTGATCTGCTCGAACGTCGATTCATCGGCGACGACGGGTACTTCCTGCGCCTGGTGCCCATCCCGGCGGAAGGCCTCCACCAGCGCATCGTACAGACGCTCCGCCCCGCCGGCTTCGCCGGAGGCGGAGCGCACGGTGACGATCGCGACCTTCACGCCGTACGTGCCTGCAGGCGTCGCATGTCCGCGTCCACCATCATCGTGATCAACTGCTCCAGCGACGTTTTCGGCGCCCAGCCCAGCTTCGCCTTGGCCTTCGCGGGGTTGCCCAGCAGCACATCCACCTCCGCCGGGCGGAAGAACTTCTGATCGATCACCACGTGATCTTCATAGCGCAGGCTCAAGTGGCCGAAAGCGATCTGGCACATGTCCCGGACGGTGGTGGTGATCCCGGTCGCCACCACGTAGTCGTCGGCCTGGGGCTGCTGCAGCATCAGCCACATCGCCTCGACGTAGTCGCCGGCGAAACCCCAGTCGCGCCTGGCGTCGATGTTGCCCAGGCGCAGCTCCTTCTGCAGGCCGAGCTTGATCGACGCTGCCGCGTGGGTGACTTTGCGGGTCACGAACTCGACACCGCGCAGCGGCGATTCGTGATTGAAGAGAATGCCGCTCGAGGCGTGCAGGCCAAAGCTCTCGCGGTAGTTCACCGTGGCCCAGTGCGCCATCAATTTCGCCACGCCGTAGGGGCTGCGCGGATAGAACGGCGTGGTCTCGTCCTGCTTCTCGGCCTGGATCAGGCCGAACATCTCGCTGGTGGAGGCCTGGTAGAAATGCGCCGCCGGATTGACGATGCGCACGGCCTCCAGCACGTTGATGGCACCCACACCGCTGACCTGCGCGGTCAGCACCGGCTGTTGCCACGACGTGCCCACGAAACTCTGCGCACCGAGGTTGTACACCTCGTCCGCCTTCGACGTTTCCATCGCCCGCGCCAGCGACGACAGATCCATCAGGTCGCCCTCGATGTAGTTCACGCCCGCCTCGACGCCCGCTTCGCGCAGCCTCCAGCGCATGTCCGAGCCGCGCCGGGCCACGAACCCGTGCACCTGGTAGCCTTTTTCGAGCAGCAGCTTGGCGAGATAAGCGCCATCCTGTCCCGTGATTCCCGTGATGAGTGCGCTTTTGCTCATGGCGTCTGGTTCGTCCCTAATTGGTCAAGTATCTGTTTCAAGGAAGTTTCAAGGGGGATGACCGGCTCCCAGCCGGTGTCCCGCCGCAGGCGCTGGCAGTCTGCCACCATGCGCCGCTGTTCGCTGGGGCGCAGTCGCTCGCGATCCTGCACCACGGCCGGATCCACCTGCGCTAGCGCGCACAGGGTCTGCAGAATGGAGCGAATTGTAACTTCCCGGCCCGAACATACGTTGTATGTCTGCCCGCCCTGCCCCCGGCAAAGCATGGCTGCATAGGCCCTGACCACATCACGCACGTCGGAGAAGTCGCGGGTCACGTCGATATCGCCCACCATCAGAGTGGGTTCCTGCAGGCCGGCGGCGATCAGCGACACTTGGCGCGCCAGCGCCGGTACAACAAAGCGTTCGCCCTGGCCCGGGCCAATATGGTTGAAGGGCCGCGCCACGATCACGTCCAGCTGCTCACTGCGATGCCACTGCAGGCAGAGCGTTTCGGCGGATACCTTGCTTGCTGCATAAGGGCTGCGCGGTTCCGGCCAGCGCGATTCGGCCACCGGGAGCGCCGCCTCGGGCACTGCACCGTAGACATCGCCCGAACTCACGTACAACAGGCGCCCCCTGAATTTCATCTCCCGCAGCGCGCATAACAGGCTGAGCGTGCCGAACAAGTTGACATCCAGCGTCTCGCGCGGATCGGCGAAGGAATCCGGGACAAAGCTGCGGGCGGCGAGGTGGATCACCCAGTCCGGTTGCACGGAAGCCAGCGAGGCGTGCAGCGCCTTGCTGTCGCGGATGTCGAGGCCATCGGGCATCGTGTGCAGCGCGCAGGCGCCAAAACCGCCTTCGGCGACGATCTGCGCAATGTGCTGACCGACGAAGCCACTCCCGCCGGTGATGTAAAGCTTCTTCATCGAATCAGGCCCCCTGTCCAAGCACGACGTCGGCGTGTGGCTTGCGCGCCACGATCGCGTAGTCCGGCGCGGCGGTCAGCAGTCCGACGATCTTGTTGATCTGATTCGCGGCAGCAACGTCTTCGCCCACCGGCTGGATATCGAAGACCCCGCGATTCAGGGTCAGCCTATCGATGGCGGCGTCTTCGAAGCCCCGGGCCTCGACGACCCACTGGAGCAGCGGGGGCGGAATCGGGTTGCGGTGGGTGGGATCCATGTAGAACCAGTACGAGCCGACCGTCAGGTTTTCGGGGTTGGGAGTTTCCAGGATCAACACGCCACCGGGCCGCAGGACCCTCAGTGCTTCGTCGACCAGCCGGATCAGGGTCTCGTAGGGAAGGTGCTCGACCAGATGCATCGAGGTGATGGCCGAGACGGAGTCGTTGTCGAGACCCCGCAGGTAGGCGATGGCATCCTGCTCGACGGCGTCGAGACCCACGGCCTGCGCTTCGCCGACCATGACACTGTTCATATCCACGCCTCGTGAGGCGTAGCCGTGCTCGGACAGAACCTCCAGCCATTCGCCGCGCCCGCAGCCGAGATCCAGGATCAGGCCGTCGCCCGGCTCGATTCCGGCTTCGCGAAATGTGCCGAGATACTGCCCGGCTCGCGCCTTGATGTCGTCCCGGGTGCCGCGGAAGGTATCCTCGAACGACACGTAGTGCGCATCCAGCAGCCCGGCACTCGCCTGGTCTTCGTCGGGGCCGTTCGACGCCGCCGCCGACGACTTCGCCGGCTGCTGGTTCATGCGATCGGACAAATCCACCAATTGGCGCTCGATGGCGTGCACCGTACGACGATCGCCCACCGCGTCCGCGAGCGCTTTCGCCACCATCGACGATTCGGCCTCGAGCCGATGCTCCAGGCGTGCGTGTGCATCGGCCTGATTCGTCAGCGCGGATTCCACCCGCACGAGTGCATCGGCCTGGGTCGTCAGCGCGGATTCAAAACGCGCGATCAACGTTGCTTCAAGCTGATCGAGCTTCTGCAGTCGATCCTCGATCTGCGCCGTCAGCGACGCCTGCGCCGCAAGCTGCCGCTGCAATTGATCGATGGCCTCCGCATGGACCGGCAACTCTGCCGACAGCCGCGCCTGCAGCCGGCGTTGCGATCCCGCGAGGGTATCGAGTTGATCGCCCAACTGCGCCTGGCGCGTCTCCGCGGCCTGGGCCAGATCGTTGAGCGCACGCCCGACCTGCTGGCTCTCCTGCGCGCCCGCCGCTTCCAACCTCTGCAGGTACGCAAACAGCCTAGGCAGGCGGAACACAGCGATGCCCGTGGCGAGGAACCAGCCCAGCACCGGGACGCGTCGCCACCGGTGCAGCTTGTATGGAACCAGCAGCCCGTCCACGTGGACACCGTGTTGCATGCCTTCGTTCGAGAACCTGATGTGGCCGAGAATCTCGACTTTACCGCTGCCCCCGCTGCGCAGGGCGTTGAGATAGTGAGCCTTCTCGGCGGCGGTCGCCGATCGCCGAAGCAGGATCCGAAAGGTATTGTCGACAAAGTCTCCATCGGATGGGCGCAACATCTCGGCCAGCGTGTACTGCGGCTGCAACGGCAGCGAGCCGGCGGCCTGCCAACGCGGCAGGCGATCTTCCACGGGAACCGGGGTGGTCGAAGCTTCCGCCGAACCGGACGGCCCGCCACGTCGCCGTTTCAGTTCACGGCGCACCCGCGCGATGACCTCATCGACACTCAAGGAGTCCGCTCCGAGCTCGGCCGCGTCGGCGCACGCTTCGCCGCCCGGAGCCTTGGCCATCCGCAGGGGATCTTCCGCGCTACCGGTCAATTCAAGGCGGATGCGGGCCATCAGTTCCTCGAGGCCCTGCCCCTCAAGGCCCTTTGCCGCAGCAGCCGGGTTCTCGCGGTTGTCCGGGTGCGAGGGGTCAGGATGATTCATGGTGTCTCAACCTCGATATGTGGTAGCGCTGCGGCGGGCACGGGCACCCAGGGCAGGTCAGTGGCGATTTTCCAGCGCGCCTGATTCCTGGCAGGCGTCCGCCCGCGTAGTTGCCGGCGGGTCAGCACGCCCGCACGCGGAGATGATGATCTGCGGCGGCACCCAGGCCATTCCGACAAAGGTCGCACGTTGCGTGTTCGCGACAGTGAACACCAGTGCGAGATCGCGCCATTCGTAATTGTTCACCAGATGCGTCTCCGTGCTCGACAGCGCCACGGAGAACGAATACGTGCCGACGCCGAGATTCATCGGGAAACGGGCGCGAAACTCGAATTGTTCGCCGGCCTGCGCATCCTCGACGACCTGATCGGTATAGAACGAGTTGGTGCCAAACACGGCCTGGCCGAGCCGATCGCGAATCACGTAGCCGACCACCAACCGTTCCACCGCGGACTCGACCTTAACCCGGATCACCAGGTCCACCGGATCACCTACACCCACGAACTCGATACGATTGCCTGCGGCGTCCTCCAGCCAGATCGAGTCGATCACGGCCTCGCCGCTACCCGACACGGTGACGGTCGTGCCGTCCTCATGCCTGGTCTGCCGCACCGTGCTGTTCTCCTTTTCGGAGATCATTGCATTGTAGAAATCCAGCACTTCCTGCGGCGAGCCATCGGCGACCAGACGACCCTGATCGATCATGACGGCCCGGTCGCACAAGGCCTGCACGGCAGACTTGTCATGGGAGACGATCAGCAACGTCGTCCCCTCCTCGCGAAACTCGCGGATCCGCTTGAAACATTTGTGCACGAAATACGCGTCGCCGACGGCAAGCGCCTCGTCGACGATGAGCACATCCGGCCGCGAGGCGGTCGCCAGGCTGAAAGCGACGCGCATCTGCATGCCGCTGGAGTACGTGCGCACCGGCTCGTCGAAATAGGCGCCCACCTCGGCAAAGGCCTCGATCTGCGGCAGCAACTCGCGTATCTCGGCCCTCGAGAAACCCATCAATCCCGCGACGTGCTCGCTGTTCTGTCTGCCGGTCAGATCCGGGTCGAACCCCATGCCGAGCTCCAGGATCGCCGCCACGCGGCCACTGGCCCTGACGCTCCCTTCGGTGGCGCCCAACGTACCGGTGATGATCTTGAGCAGCGTGCTCTTGCCCGCGCCGTTCTGGCCGACGATGCCCAGCGCCTCTCCTGCATGCACGGCAAAGTTGATGTTCCGCAGCACCCAGTGATCCTTGACTTTCGGCGAATGCATGCCGAACCAGCTGCCGAACCGGCGCCACTCGCTGCCGTAATCCCGGAAGGACTTGCCCACGTTCTTGACTTGCAGCACGACCGCCTTCATAGCACGTCCACCATGTCGGGGGCGGCCTTGCGGAACAACAGCAGCGACCAGGCCAGCAGAATCAGGGCCACCGCCGTCACCCCCAGCAAGCCGGTGAGTTCCGGCGCACGACCATAAACCAGGGTGTCCTGGTAGGCCGCGACGATCCAGTACATGGGATTGAACTGCATCGCGGAGTGGAGGCTCTCCGGAATGATTGACGACATGTAAACCACCGGCGTCAGCCAGAACCACAGCTGCAATACGACCATCATGAACTGGGCGACGTCGCGGACGAACACGTTCAGCACGCCCATCAGCAGTCCCAAGCCCAGCGAGAATGCCGCCGTCACGAACATCAGCAGGGGCATCCACAGCAGCGCAGAAATCGGAAAGTGCCCGAGCAACGCGAACACGATCATCATGACGACAAACAGCAGGACGTTATTCACCAGCGCGGAGCCTAGCGTGACGATGGGCAGGCATACTCGCGGGAACACGATCTTCTTCAGCATGCTGCCGTTCTCGACGAAAACGGTCAGCGAGCGTGTCGCCACTTCGCTGAACAACGACCAGGCCTGCATGCCGGCGAGCAAGTAGATCGAGTACGCATAGGGACTATCGATGCCTGGCAGCTTCGCGACCATGATGCGGGACAGCACCAGGGAGTAGATCAATACCTGGGCCAGCGGTTGCAGGATCATCCACACCGCGCCCAGCTTGCTGCGGGCGAAACGCGAGCGAAGGTCGTTCCTGATCGAGGAAACAATGAAGTGGCGATAGCTCCAGATCGCCGTCAGCATCCCGTTCATGGTGTTCCCTCCCGTCGATCCGCATCGCCAGAGTGCACTGCGGCCATCGGAGCGATGCCGGCCCGGGAAGGCCGTGATTCGATTCGCCGAATGATCTCTTGCGCCGCGGCATGCGGCGAAAGTCGGGTGCGGATGTCGTGCGCTGCCCGGGCACCGATGGCGGCCGCAAACCCGGAATCGTCCACCAGCCGCCGCATCAGCTCCGCCGCATGGTCAACGTTGGCCTCGGCCCAGCGTTGACCGACATGATGCGGGTACTCGCCCTCGCCCACGGGCACCAACCGGTAGTCAACCAGGCAACTGTTGTCGGACGTCATGAACTCCATGTTTCCCGACCACGCCGTGGCGATCACCGGCTTGCCCAGGCGCATGCACTCGGCCAATCCCAGCCCGAATCCCTCGGCGCGATGCAGCGAGACGTAGGCATCTGCACAACGCTGCAACGCGCCGAGGTCGTCGCGATCGATGACCTCGTCGCGAACGATGATTCGGTCATCGGTGCCGGCCGCGTTCAACAAGGCACGCAACTTCTCCGGGTGGCGGTGGCCATTGCTCGACTTGACCAGCAGCTTGACGTTCGGCCGACGGTCGGCGAAGGCACGCCGAAACGCCTCGATCGCCGCCCGCGGATTCTTTCGCGCGAGGTAGGAGTTGAAGTCGAAACTGCAGAGGAAAATAAAGTCGTCCTCCTCCAACCCGAAATCGGCGCGCACCAACCCGCTGTCCGGCGATTGGTTGACCGGCAGAGGGACGCTCCACACGGGTTTGTCGGTGACCTTGGCTACCGCGTGGCGGATGAAGCTGGTCGACACCATCACCCCATCCACGCGCTGCAGGGCAGGCAGCCATTCGTCCGGAAATTTTTCCAGCTCCCAGAACCAGCACGCGATGGTGTACCGACCGCCCAGTCGGTCACGTCCGATGCTCGCCATCGCCTGCTCCAGATAGTCGGGGTTGACGAAAACCAGATTGACGTCATGCCGTATTTCGCCACCGATATGCAGATCGAGGCTACTGTCGTCCATGCCATGGGGCACATCGATATCGATGTCGTGAATCGTTACTGGGTAGCCAGCTTCCAGCAGGGCTCTCGCATACAGCCGCGCACCTTCGGCCAGACCGAACTGGCCCCGGACATAGGCGAAAATGTTCACGCCGGCACCGTCGGCATGGATGCTTTGGCAAGGCGTCGTGACCGCATCGGGCGATCGGTTTCCGCGCCCCCAACTTACGGTCCGCCGGAATTTAAGCAGCTCGCTGGTACGCACCGCCAACGCCTCCGACGTCCTGCTGCGCAGTGCTTCGGGAAAGTGGCGATAGATGGCGCTGAGCCATGGTTGTCGGCGTATCCACGCCGACAGGTTCAAGAGCGCGATGCCGGTGGCCCTCCTTTGCTTGTTCACGGTGCTCACCTGATGTTGTCTGTTCGTGGTGCGAAATCCGGCCAGCCCCCTGGATACGCGATGGATCGAATGCCTACTTGCCTAGGGCGTCGGACAGCTCCGCGCGAAGATCGGCGATATCCTCCACCCCGACCGACAACCGTACCAGCCCGTCGCTGATGCCCAGCCGCTTGCGGTTGGCCGCTGGCACCGAGGCGTGGGTCATGATCGCCGGGTGCTCGATCAGACTCTCGACGCCGCCGAGCGACTCGGCCAGCGCGAACAGTTCGCAGCGCTCCAGCATGCGACGCGCCTTCTTCAGGCCGCCCTTTACCTCGATCGTGACAATGCCGCCGAAGCCGTTCATCTGACGCTTCGCCAGTGCGTGCTGCGGATGGCTCTTCAGGCCCGGGTAGATCACCCGCTCGACTGCCGGATGCTTCTGCAGCCATGCCGCGAGTTCCAGCGCGCTGGCGCAGTGCGCCTTCATGCGCAGGTGCAGGGTCTTCAGGCCGCGCATGGCGAGGAACGCGTCGAACGGACCGGCCACCGCGCCCACCGAGTTCTGCAGGAAACCCATCTGCCCGGCCAGTTCCTGGTTGCCGGCGACCACGATGCCGCCGACCATGTCGGAATGCCCGTTGATGTACTTGGTGGCCGAATGCAGTACCAGATCGGCACCGTATTCCAGTGGCCGCTGCACCATCGGCGAGCAGAACGTGTTGTCGACTACCAGGATCAGTCCGTGCTTCTTCGCAAACGCGGCCACCTTGGCCAGGTCGACCAGCTTCAGCATCGGGTTGGTCGGCGTCTCCGCCCAGATCATCCGCGTGCTCGGCTTCAGCGCCGCCTTCAACGCCGCCGTGTCGTTCAGGTCGACGAAGCTGAAGTCCAGCCCGGCCGAACGCCGACGCACTTTCTCGAACAAGCGGTAAGTGCCACCGTACAGGTCGTCCATCGCGATCACGTGGCTGCCCGAATCCAGCAGGTCCAGCACGGTCGCCGCCGCGGCCAGACCCGAGGCGAAGGCAAAACCGGCGACACCGCCTTCCAGATCGGCCACGCAACGCTCGTAGGCCATCCGGGTGGGATTCTGCGTGCGCGAGTACTCGTAACCCTTGTGCTTGCCGGGGCTCTCTTGCACATAGGTCGAGGTGGCGTAGATCGGCGTCATGATGGCGCCGGTGCTGGGATCGGGATGCTGGCCGGCATGGATCGCGCGGGTGCCCATTCCGTGTTCACTGCGTTGCTTGCCGTTTTTCATTGCCGTAAATCTCCCAACCCGCCTGACGGGTAACTTCATGAGGATCAAGCCAGTCATTGTAGAGGCTAAGGGACCAATTCAGGCCACAGGCATCAAGATCGCGTTCAGAAGGGAGTGAGCAAACTGTCCCGTTTTCAATGACTTCACTCGCCCTGCTGCACTCACGGACGCGACCAAGACTTGGTGATCGGATCCGGAACCGGCATCATTTGCTGTCCGTCCGGCGTCCGGAGCGCTTGAAGGGCGATTCCAGCTCAACCAGGGACGTATTGATGAACGGGTCATCCGCATCACGAAAGACACTGCTAGTCACCGGCGGGGCCGGCTTCATCGGCGCCAATTTCGTGCTGCAGGCGGTGGCCGATGGTCTGCGGGTCGTAAACCTGGACAAGCTGACCTACGCCGGCAACCCGGACACGCTGGCCTCGTTAAAGGGCAATGGGCGGCACGTGTTCGTGCACGGCGACATCGGCGACCGCGCGCTGGTGGCCCGGCTGCTGGCCGAGCATCGCCCCGATGCGATCATCAACTTTGCGGCCGAGTCGCACGTGGACCGCTCTATCGACGGCCCCGCCGAGTTCGTGCAGACCAACGTGGTCGGCACGCTGGGCCTGCTGGAATGCGCCCGCGATTACTGGCGCAGCCTGGAAGGCACTGCTCGCGAGGCGTTCCGCTTCCTGCACGTGTCCACCGACGAGGTGTACGGCTCGCTCGGCGCCGACGGCAAGTTCACCGAGACCACGCCGTACGCGCCGAATTCACCGTACTCCGCCTCCAAGGCCGCCTCCGACCACCTGGTGCGCGCGTTCCACCACACCTACGGGCTGCCGGTACTGACCACCAACTGCTCGAACAATTACGGCCCGTACCAGTTTCCGGAAAAACTCATCCCGCTGGTGATCCAGAAGGCGCTGGCCGGCGAAGCGCTGCCGGTCTACGGCGATGGGAAAAACATCCGCGACTGGCTGTTCGTGGGCGACCACTGCAGCGCAATTCGCCGCGTGCTGGACGCCGGCCGGGTGGGCGAGACCTATAACGTGGGCGGTAATGCCGAGCGCGAGAACATCGCCGTGGTAAAAACGATCTGCGCCTTGCTCGACGCACGCCGGCCACTGGCCGACGGTCGTGCACGCGAGTCGCTGATCACCTACGTCAAGGACCGCCCCGGCCACGACCGCCGCTACGCGATCGACTCCAGCAAGCTGCAGACCGAACTGGGCTGGCAGCCGTCGCAGACCTTCGAAACCGGCATCGCGCAGACGGTGGACTGGTATCTGGCGCAGCAGCCGTGGGTGCAGCGCGTGCTCGACGGCAGCTACCGCATGGAGCGCCTCGGCTCATGAAAGCCGAGAACAGAAAGGATGGGCTCATGAGCAACACGCAGAAAGGGATCATCCTCGCCGGCGGCTCCGGCACCCGGCTGCACCCGATCACCCGTGCGGTCAGCAAGCAACTGCTGCCGGTGTACGACAAGCCGATGATCTACTACCCGCTGGCCACGCTGATGCTGGCCGGCATCCGCGAGGTGCTGGTGATCAATACCCCGCACGAGCAGGACATGTTCCAGCGCCTGCTCGGCGACGGCTCGCAATGGGGCATCGACATCCGCTACGCGGTGCAAGCCTCGCCCGACGGACTGGCGCAAGCATTCACCATCGGCCGTGACTTCATCGACGGCCAGCCCAGCTGCCTGGTGCTGGGCGACAACATCTTCTACGGCGTGGGCCTGACCGAGCGGCTCAAGCGCGCCGCTTCGCGCGAGCGCGGCGCCACCGTGTTCGGCTACTGGGTAAGGGACCCTGAACGTTACGGCGTGGCCGAATTCGATGACGCCGGCCGCGTGATCGGACTGGAGGAAAAGCCGGCCCAGCCGAAGTCGAACTACGCGGTCACCGGCCTGTACTTCTACGACGGCCGCGTGTGCGACTACGCCGCTTCGCTGAAGCCCTCGCCGCGCGGCGAGCTGGAGATCACCGACCTCAACCGCTGCTACCTCGACGACAACTCGCTGCACCTGGAGCAGCTCGGCCGCGGCTTCGCCTGGCTCGACACCGGCACCCACGAGTCGCTGATGGAGGCCGGCAACTACATCGAGACGATCGAGAACCGGCAGGGCCTCAAGGTGTGCTGCCCGGAAGAAATCGCCTACGTCAGCGGCTGGATCGACACCGAGCAATTGCTGGCGCTGGCCGCGCCGCTGGCCAAGACCGGCTACGGCCAGTACCTGCAGCAGCTGACCCGGCAAGGCCACGTGCAATGAAGGTGATTGAAACCGCACTGCCCGGCGCGCTGATCCTGGAACCGCAGGTGTTCGGCGACGCCCGCGGCTTCTTCTACGAGAGCTACAACGAGGCGAAGTATCGCGCGGCCGGCATCGACCACCGCTTCGTGCAATCCAACGTCTCGCGCTCGGCCCGCCGCGTGCTGCGCGGCCTGCACTACCAGTGGCCGCACCCGCAGGGCAAGCTGGTCAGCGTGCTCGAAGGCGAGGTCTACGACGTGGCGGTGGATATCCGCCGCGGCTCGCCTACGTTCGGGCAGTCGGTCGGCGTGATGCTGACCGCCGACAACCATCGCCACTTCTGGGTGCCGGAAGGTTTCGCCCACGGCTTCTGCGTGCTGTCGGAGTTCGCCACATTCACCTACCAGTGCACCGCGCTGTACGACCCGAAAGCCGACGCCGGCATCCGCTGGAACGACGCTGCACTCGGCATCGACTGGCCGCTGAGCGAACCGCTGCTGTCGGACAAGGATGTCAAGACGCCACTGCTCGAGGACGTTCCGCCCGAGCGGCTGCCGGTCTACGTTGCATGAGCAAGCCTCGACAAGCCGTTTTTCTCGTCATCCCCGCAAAAGCGGGGATCCAGTGACTTCAATGCGTACCGATGCCAAGACACTGGATTCCCGCTTTCGCGGGAATGACGATGGTTGTTCGAGGTTTCCATGAGAATTTTTCTGCTCGGCGCCAACGGCCAGCTCGGCCGCACGTTTCTTGAGCACGGCGGCCTGGCCACCCGCGGCAAGCTGACCGTCGCCACCCGGGACGGTGCGCTGACGCACGGCGGCCATGGTGAGATCGCCGACTTGTCGATCCCCGAATCGCTGCCGGCCCTGCTCGATCGCGTGCAGCCCGAGCTGATCGTCAATGCCGCCGCCTACACCGCAGTCGATCGCGCCGAACAGGAAGAAGCCCTGGCCACCCGCGTCAACGGTGAGGCGGTCGGCGTACTCGGCCGCTGGGCGGCGGCGCACGGCGCGCTGGTGATCCACTACTCCACCGACTACGTGTTCGACGGCCATCAGTCGCAGCCGTACGCGGTCGACGCGCCAACCGGCCCGCTCGGTGCCTACGGCCGCAGCAAGCTGGCCGGCGAACAGGCGCTGCGCGACAGCGATGCCGATCACCTCACCTTCCGCACTGCCTGGGTCTACGCCGCGCACGGCCACAACTTCCTGCGTACCATGCTGCGCCTCGGTGCCGAGCGGGACGAGCTGCGCGTGGTGTCCGACCAGCACGGCGCGCCCACCGATACCGGGCTGATCGTGGACGGCACCCTCGCCGCCCTCGACCGCTGGCTGCAGTCCGACAGCGCGCAGCGCCGCATACTGGCCGGCACGCATCACCTGGTCGCCAGCGGCACCACCAGCTGGCATGGCTTCGCCAGCGCGATCTTCGAACAGGCCGCGGCACTGGGCGTGCTTGTCCGCCCACCGCGGGTGGTTCCGATCAGCAGTGCCGAATTCCCCACACCGGCCGTGCGCCCGGCCTGGTCGTTGCTGGATAATGGCGGCTTCCGGCAGCATTTTGATTTTCCGTTGCCCGACTGGCAGCACGGCCTGCGCGGCGTGATGCGCCGGCTTGCCGCATCCGGGCACTGAACAAGGACCCAGCCATGTTGATCCCCCTCATCCTCAGTGGCGGCAGCGGCACCCGGCTGTGGCCGGTATCGCGCAAGAACCTGCCCAAGCAGTTCCTGGCATTGGCCGGCAAGGGCACGCTGTTCCAGCAGACCATCGCGCGCACCCGGCAACTGCCGCACGTCGCCGCGCCGATCGTGGTGGCCAGCGAAGACCACCGTTTTCTCGCTGCCGACCAGTTGCTGGAAGCGGGCATCGAAGACGCCACCATCGTGCTGGAGCCGCTGGCACGCAATACCGCGCCGGCGATCGCGCTGGGCGCACTGCAGGCGCTGCAGCGCGATGCCGACGCCGTGCTGCTGGTGCTGCCGGCCGATCACCTGATCGGCGACACCGCTGCCTTCGTCGAAGCGGTGCAGCAGGCGCTGCCGCTGGCCGCACAGGGCTGGCTGGTGACGTTCGGCATCCGCCCGGATCGCCCGGAAACCGGTTTCGGCTACATCCGCCGTGCCGACGCGATCGACGACCACGGTTTCGGTGTCGGGCAATTCGTCGAGAAACCCGACTTGGCCAAGGCCGAGTCGTACCTTGCCGACGGCGGCTACGACTGGAACTCCGGCATGTTCCTGTTCAAGGCTTCGCGCTACCTGGAGGAACTGGCCGCGCACGCGCCGGCGATGCTTGCCGCGGTGCGCGAGGCGCACGCGAAAGCCTCGACCGACCTCGACTTCGTGCGCATCGATCATGACGCGTTCGCGCTGGTGCCGGACAAGTCGATCGACTACGCGGTGATGGAGAAGACCCAGCGTGCCGCGGTGATCCCGGTCAGCTGCGCATGGAGCGACATCGGCTCGTGGGCGGCGCTGTGGCTCACCGGCGACAAGGATGCCGACGGCAACCTGGGCGAAGGCGACACCATGGCGATAGACACGCGCAACTCGCTGCTGCGTTCGCACGACCGCCACCTGCTCGCCACGGTCGGCGTCGACGACCTGATCGTGGTGACCACGCCGGATGCCACCCTGGTGGCGCACCGCGACGCGGCACAGGACGTGAAGAAGATCGTCGAGCGACTGAAAGCCGCCGGTCGCAGCGAGCATGCGCTGCACCGCGTGGTGTACCGGCCGTGGGGCAGCTACGACTCGCTGGAGGAAGGCGAACGGTTCCAGGTCAAGCGCATCGTGGTCAAACCCGGTGCCAGCCTGAGCCTGCAGAAGCACCACCATCGCGCCGAGCACTGGGTCGTGGTCTCCGGCACCGCCGAGGTCACCTGCGACGACAAGGTGTTCCTGCTCACCGAGAACCAGAGCACCTACATCCCGCTCGGCAGCAGGCACCGCCTGCGCAACCCCGGCAAGCTGCCACTGGAACTGATCGAGGTGCAGTCCGGCAGCTACCTCGGCGAAGACGACATCGTGCGCTACGACGACGTCTACGGCCGCGCCTGATCGCGGAAACCCTATTCCACCGTTACCGACTTGGCCAGGTTGCGCGGCTGGTCGACGTCGGTGCCGCGCAGCACGGCGACGTGGTAGGCCAGCAGTTGCAGCGGCACGGTGAACACGGCGGGGGCGATGAAGTTGCCGCCGGACTCCACCCGCAGCATGACGCCGTGGCTGGCCATGTCGCCCATGCCGGCGGCGCCGTCGGCGAACACGATCAGGCGGCCGCCGCGGGCACGCACTTCCTGCAAGTTGGACTTCAGCTTGTCCAGCAGCGGGCCGTTCGGCGCCACCGCGACCACCGGCATGTTGTCGTCGACCAGGGCCAGCGGGCCGTGCTTGAGTTCGCCGGCCGGGTACGCCTCGGCATGGATGTAGGAGATTTCCTTGAGCTTCAACGCGCCTTCCAGCGCCACCGGATATTGCGCGCCGCGGCCGAGAAACAGCGCGTGCTGGCGCTGGATGAATTCGCCGGCCAGTTCGATGATCGCCGGCTCCAGCTTCAGTGCGCCCTCGATCGCGCGCGGCAGGCGCTGCAGCTCAGCGCATAGCGCGGCGTAACGGTCGCCATCGAGCCCGTTGCGACGGGCCAGTTCCAACGCCAGCAGGGCCAGCCCGGCCAGCTGGGTGGTGAAGGCCTTGGTCGAAGCCACGCCGATCTCGGGGCCAGCACGGGTCATCAACTTCAGGTCCGCCTCGCGTACCAGCGAGGACTCAGGCGAATTGCAGATGACCAGCGTGCCCAGGTAGCCCCGGCGGCGCGATTCGCGCAGTGCGGCCAGGGTATCGGCGGTTTCGCCGGACTGCGAGATCGCCACGAACAAGGTGTCGGCCGGTACCACCGTCTCGCGGTAGCGGTACTCGCTAGCCACTTCCACGCTGACCGGCAGCCGGGCGAATTCCTCGATCCAGTATTTCGCGACCAGGCCGGCGTGGTAACTGGTGCCGCAGGCGATGATGTGCAGGCCGCGGGTGGCCTGCAGCAGCGCGCCACTGTCGATGCCGAAGATGTTCGGCAGCACGCCGTGCGGGCCGATGCGTGCCTCCAGCGTGTCGGCCACCGCGCGCGGCTGCTCGAAGATTTCCTTCTGCATGTAGTGGCGGTACTCGCCGCGCTCGACCGCGTCGGCGGACAGCTCGCTCTCGTGCACGGCGCGCTCGACCGGTGTGCCGTCGAGGCCGAACACCTGCACGCTGTCGCGGGTGATCTCGACGACATCGTCATCATCGAGATAGACCATCTTGTTGGTGACCTGGACCAGCGCCTGCGCGTCGGAGCCGAGGAAGTTCTCGCCAATGCCCATGCCGACCAGCAGCGGCGCACCGCGGCGCGCGCCAACCACGCGGTCGGGCTCGTCACTGCTGAGCACCGCGATCGCATAGGCACCTTCCAGTTCGCGCACGGTGGCCAGCACCGCCTCGCGCAGGTTCAGGCCCTGGTCGAGGTGCCTGTCGATCAGCGCGGCCATCACCTCGGTGTCGGTCTCGGAGGTGAACACGTGGCCGCCCGCCTGCAGCTCGGCACGCAGGCTGACGTAATTCTCGATGATGCCGTTGTGCACGATGGCCACGCGGCCGGCGATGTGCGGGTGCGCGTTCGCCTCGTTCGGCACGCCGTGCGTGGCCCAGCGGGTATGCGCGATGCCGGTGCCGCCGGGCAGCGGATCGGCCAGGTACAGCGTCTCCATCTCGCGCACCTTGCCCTTGGCACGCACGCGGCGGATCGCGCCGTGGTCAAGCACGGCCACGCCGGACGAGTCGTAGCCCCGGTATTCGAGCGCCTTCAGGCCGGCAATCAGCAGCGGGGCGACATCACGCTGGGCAACGGCGGCAACGATTCCACACATCGACAGAACTTCCTCTGATGGATGCCAAGCCCCAGCTTCGCAGGTACGGCCATTTTGGCGGGGCCACGTGAATTTTTGATGTACCGGAGCGGCGCCCTGCCGGGCAAACCGCTCAGTCCACCTTGCGGCGCAGCCAGTTCAGCAGATCGATACGGGTGATCAGACCGAGGAAATCGTCGCCGTCGACCACGATCGCGACATGGCCGCGCTCGAATACTGGCAACAGCGATTCGACCGGCGAATGCACGTCGAGCTTCTGCAGGTTGGTCATCATCGCGGTCGACACCGGGTCGCGGAAACGCGCGCCGTCGGTGTGCACATGGATCAGCACGTCGGACTCGTCGACGATGCCGACCAGCTTGCGGCCGTCCATCACCGGCAGCTGCGACACGTCGTACAGCTTCATGCGGTTGTACGCGGTGATCAGCAGTTCGTTCGGGCCGACCACCACGGTGTCGCGCTGGGCGAACGGGCGCAGCAGCAGGTCGCGCAGGTCGCCGTGCCGCTCGCGCTCGATGAAGCCGTTGTCGAGCATCCAGTAGTCGTTGTACAGCTTCGACAGGTACTTGTTGCCGGTATCGCAGACCAGGGTCACCACGCGCTTCGGCGTGGTCTGCTCGCGGCAGTAGCGCAGCGCCGCGGCGACCAGGGTGCCGGTGGACGAGCCGCCCAGAATGCCTTCCTTCGCCAGCAGTTCGCGGGCGGTGAGGAAGCTCTCCTTGTCGGGAATCGCATAGGCCTTCTTCACCCGGGTAAAGTCGCTGATGCTGGGCAGGAAATCCTCGCCGATGCCCTCGACCATCCAGCTGGCGGACTTGGTCGAGAGCGTGCCCTCGTTGATGTACTGCGCCAGGATCGAGCCGACCGGATCGGCCAGGATCAGTTCGGTTTGCGGCGAGTGCTCGGCGAAGAATTTCGACAGGCCGCTGAGCGTGCCGGAGGAGCCGCAGCCGACCACGATCGCGTCGACCTTGCCGTCCATCTGCTCGAGGATTTCCGGCCCGGTGCTGGCGATGTGCGCAGCCGGGTTATCGGGGTTGCCGAACTGGTTGATGAAGTAGGCGCCGGGTGTCTCGCGGGCGATCCGCTCGGCCATGTCCTGGTAGTACTCGGGGTGGCCCTTGGCCACGTCGGAGCGGGTCAGCACCACTTCGGCGCCCATCGCCTTGAGGTTGAAGATCTTCTCGCGACTCATCTTGTCCGGCACCACCAGGATCAGGCGGTAGCCTTTCTGCTGCGCGACCAAGGCCAGGCCCAGACCGGTGTTGCCGGCGGTGCCTTCGACCAGGATGTCGCCCGGGCGGATGCGGCCATCCTTCTCGGCGCCCTCGATCATCGACAGGCCGATGCGGTCCTTGATCGAGCCGCCGGGGTTAGCGCTCTCCAGCTTGAGGAACAGTCCGCACGGCCCGGTGTCGAGGCGCTGCGCGCGCACCATCGGGGTACGTCCGATCAGCTCGAGGACACTCTGGTGGACCGTCATGGGGACTCCGTCACTGGGAAAGCAGCTTCGGGCGATGCCGCGGCTGCAGGATCGCCATGATAACCGAGTGGCCCGGCCGCACGCCGCAGACGCGGCGGCCCCGGCACCCTTCCCGATACACGGGGAAGGGCCCGGGGCCGCGTTTGCGTGAAACCGCAGTGTCAGTGGATGAGATGCGCGCGGTTCGCCCACATGCGTTCGAGTCGCGCCTTGGCCAGCAGTTTTTCCTTCTTCATGCTGGCAAGGGTGACATCGTCGATGGGCAGTACGCCGATATCGGCGTCGTGCACCTTGCTGTCGAGTTCCCGGTGGTGCTGGTAGAGCCGCCGGAATTCGGCGTCGGCCTTCATCAATGCCTCGACATCATCACGCTGCTGGTTTTCAAACATGATCCGACCTCCTCGCGAGTTTGACGTGCGGATGCGACAGGAAGCATCCGCAGACGTTGAATGCATGCACGCACCCACGACCCGCGCCGGCATACCGGGAAGCGGGTGACTCATGGAAACATGGGATAAGCGCATGATTCGGGTCAGTGGCCCACGCGGCTTGGATGCCCCGTGGGACTTCGACCCTACTCCCCCGGTCAGGGGGCTGCAAGCCTTTCGAGGACCCTTGGCGAAACCCGGGGGCTCCCGCGAAAAAGCTGTCAAAACAGTATTTTACATTTAGCTAACCGAAACCCGGGCGAGCCGCCTCCAGACACACGGACGTGGGCGTCGGCAGGGCGTCCAGCGCCCTGCCGGGGTCGCGTCAAGGGTGCTTTTTTGACGTATCCGGGGCCGCCTCGGCAGGCTTGTCGGCGTCTTCCATCTGCGAACGCATGGCCTTGGCCGCCTGCGCGGCCAGCTCGGCCTGGCGCCGGGCAGCCTTGGCCACCTTGCTCTGCGCCGCCGCCAGCTTTTTCGCGCGATCGGCTTCGGCACGCGCCTGCTCGGCCGCCTGCGAATATTCCAGCCCCTGCGCCTGCAGCCGGGCAGACTCTTCCTGCGCCAGCTGGTATTGCAGACGCTGGCGTTCCAGCTCGCGCCGTGCCAGTTCCGCATCGCGCCGGCTGTTGTCGAGCAGGATCTGGTCGTGCTCGCGGTCGAGCTGGGTCAGCTTGATCTGGGCGTCCTGCAGTTGCGCGGCAGTCTTGGCCAGGTCGACCCGGCGCTCGGCCAGGTACAGCACATGCGGCCGCTCGCGTGAGCTGGCCTGGGCCAGCCGGTTGATCGCATCGCGGGCGCGCGCCTGTTCGGCCTGCGCGTAATTGCCCATGCCGGGGTCGTCGGCGAGCTGGTTGAGGCTGCCGGTCAACCGGTTGATGTCGATGTCATCCTGCCGGGCGTGCGCCGAACCGAGGCTGGCCAGCGCCAGCGTGATCGCGGCAAGAGTGGCAGTGGAGCGCTTCATGGCTGGCCTCCCTGGGAATTCGTGGCAGGTTGCTGGACGGCGTCGGGCACGGTCTGGAAACCGTCGGCTGGCGGCGCGGACAGGATCGACGACGACGGTGCCGGCATGTCCTCGGTGGGGGGTGCGCTGGCCGGGGCCGGAGCCGCGTCCTGCGTCTGCCCGGCGGCCGCCGCCTGTTCACCCTGCTGGCGCAGGCGGGTGTTTTCCTGCACCTTGCGCTGGATCTGCGCCCGCGCCGCACCCAGTCGGGCCTTGGCCTGGGCCAGTTCGGCATCGGCCCGCGACTCCTCGGCGAGGCTGGCCGCGTCGGCGTACTTGCGTTCGGCCATGGCCGCCTGCGCCTGCTGGAACTTGTCCTGCGCAAAGCCCAGGTCGACCGGCGCATAATCCGCCGCGCCTGCATCGCGGGCCATCTGCAGCTGGTTCTGCGCCTGATTCATCGAATCATTCGGCGGCGGTACCGAGGCGCAGCCGGTCAGCGCCAGAGCCAGCACCAGAACGGCGATGACCGTGCGGATACGGCGCGGGGATCCGGCCGGCGGGGAAAAGATGTACATCACATTCCTCATGGTGTGTCGCAGCGTATTGTGGGCGGGCATAATCCATCATTGCAACGCGCATTTCGCAAACAGGGGTCATTCGTGGACATCGGCTACTTCCTCAAGCTTATGGTAGACAAGGGCGCGTCGGACATGTTCCTTTCCACCGGCGCCCCGGTGAATATCAAGGTCGAGGGCAAGCTGTATCCACTGGGCAACACCGGCCTGCCCAGCGGCATGGTCAAGAAGATCGCCTATTCGCTGATGGACGAGGGCCAGGTACCGCAGTTCGAACGCGACCTGGAGCTGAACATGGCGCTGGCGGTGAAGGAAGCCGGCCGTTTCCGCATCAACGTGTTCAAGCAGCGCGGCGAAGTGGGCATGGTGATCCGCGCGATCAAGAGCGAGATCCCCAGCATCGACCAGCTGCAGCTGCCCGGCATCTTCCGTGACCTGATCATGGAGCCGCGCGGCCTGATCCTGGTGGTCGGCGCCACCGGTTCAGGCAAGTCGACCACGCTGGCGGCGATGATCGACCAGCGCAACACCAATTCGCCCGGGCACATCCTCACCATCGAGGACCCGATCGAATACCTGCACCGGCACAAGAAGTCGATCGTCAACCAGCGCGAGGTGGGGCTGGACACACACAGCTACCACGAGGCGCTGAAGAACGCGATGCGCGAGGCGCCGGACGTGATCATGATCGGCGAGATCCGCGACACCGACACGATGGAGGCGGCGATCTCGTTCTCCGAAACCGGCCACCTGTGCCTGGCCACGCTGCATTCCAACAACGCCGACCAGACGCTGGAGCGCATCCTCAACTTCTTCCCCGAGTCGGCGCACAAGAACGTGCTGATGAACCTGGCGTTGAACCTGCGCGCGGTGATCAGCCAGCGCCTGGTGATCGGCAAGGACGGCCGCCGCATCCCGGCCGCCGAGGTGCTGCTGAACACCCCGCTGATCCGCGACATGATCCGCCGCGGCCAGATCCACGAGATCAAGGAAGCGATGGACCGCAGCCTGCAGGAAGGCATGCAGACCTTCGACCAGTCGCTGTACCGGCTGTACAAGGACGGTCGCGTGGAGCTGGAGGAAGCGCTCAACAAGTCCGACTCGCGCGACGGCCTGGCGTTGAAGATCCGCCTCGCCGAAGGCGGCTCCAATGACGAGGAGCTGGTCGGCAACGACCCGTACGGCATGGGCTTCTGAAGAGCGGAAACGGCAACACCGACACCCTACCCGTTCCCGGGTTTCCGCTCCCCGGCTTGACTCAAGGCGCGTCCGGCTGCACTTCCGGCGCCGCGCGCTGGAACGCTTCCAGTTCGTTGCAGGACCGGTAGATGCGCGAGATGGTCGGGTAATCGTCCATCGGCAGCTTGCAGCGCAGCGCGTTGTAGACCTGCGGTATCAGGCAGGCATCGGCCATGCTCGGCGTTTCGCCGTGGCAATACCGGCCGGTTGCCACGCTGTCGCCCAGCATCACCTCGATCGCCTGGAAGCCCGCACCGATCCAGTGCCGCGACCACTCCGCGCGCTGTTCTTCGCTGGCACCGAACTGCGCCTCGAGCCGCTGCAGGACGCGCAGGTTGCCCAGCGGATGGATATCGCAAGTCACCGCCATCGCCAGCGCGCGCACCTGGGCGCGCCCGCGCGCATCGACCGGCAGCAGGGCCGTCTCCAGCTCCGGGTGCATCTCGTCGAGGTATTCCATGATCGCCAGCGACTGGGTGATCACCCGGTCGCCGTCGCACAGGCACGGCACCAGCTCCTGCGGATTGAGTACGCGGTAGTCCGGCGCGTGCTGCTCGCCGCCGTCGCGCACCAGGTGCACCGGCCGCGTTTCGTAACTCAAGCCCTTCAGATTCAGCGCGATGCGTACGCGATACGCGGCACTGGAACGCCAATAGCCGTAGAGCACCAACCCGCTAGCCATGAGCCACCCCTCCCGACGGATAACCGCAGTTTGCCACAGTGTGGGCCGGGCACATGGCGCGCCGCAACGCGCCTCGACCCGCGCCGTTTGCATCGGCACCCGGCGGACCGGACAATAGTCGGTTACCGCCCATTCGGGCCGTTTCCCACCCTCTTGCCGGAGTTCCGCCGTGTCCGTCATCCGCATGAATGACCTCGATTTGCGCGACCAGCGCGTGCTGATCCGCGAAGATCTGAACGTGCCGATCGACGATCGCGGCCAGATCACCTCCACCCAGCGCCTCGACGCCGCCCTGCCCACGATCCGGGCTGCCCGCGACGCCGGCGCGAAAGTGATGGTGATGTCGCACCTGGGTCGGCCGAAGGAAGGTCAGTTCGACGCCGAGTCCTCGCTGGCGCCGGTGGCGCTGTGGCTGAGCAGCAAGCTGGACCAGCCGGTGCGGCTGGTGGCCGACTATCTGGTCAACGGCGTGGAGGTGGCCGCGGGCGAAGTGGTATTGCTGGAAAACTGCCGCATGAACGTCGGCGAGGGCAAGGACGACGACACGCTGGCGAAGAAATATGCCGCGCTGTGCGACATCTTCGTGATGGACGCGTTTGGTACTGCGCACCGCGCCCAGGCTTCCACCCATGGCGTGATCAAGTACGCCCCGGTCACCGCGGCCGGCCCGCTGCTGAGCGCGGAACTCGATGCGCTGGGCAAGGCGCTGGAGCACCCGGCGCATCCGCTGCTGGCGATCGTGGCCGGCTCCAAGGTATCGACCAAGCTGACCCTGCTGGACAACCTGATCGGCAAGGTCGACCAGCTGATCGTCGGCGGCGGCATCGCCAACACCTTCATCGCCGCGATGGGTTACTCGGTCGGCAACTCGCTGTACGAGCCCGATCTGATCGACGCCGCGAAGAAAGTGCTGGCTGACGCCAGGCGCCGCGGCGCCGAAGTGCCAATGCCGGTCGACGTGGTGGTGGCGCCGGCGTTCTCCGCGCAGGCTCCGGCCACGGTGAAGCCGGTCGACCAAGTCGACGAGGACGAGATGATTCTGGACATCGGCCCGCAGACCGCCGAACTCTATGCCGCGCTGATCGCCAAGGCCGGCACCGTGGTGTGGAACGGCCCGGTCGGCGTGTTCGAGTTCGACGCGTTCGGCAAAGGCACCGAGACGCTGGCGCGGGCGATCGCCGCCTCGAACGCGTTCTCGATCGCCGGCGGCGGCGACACCCTGGCGGCGGTCGACAAGTACGGCATCGCCGACCAGGTGTCGTACATCTCCACCGGCGGGGGCGCCTTCCTGGAATTCCTCGAAGGCAAGGAACTGCCGGCGGTCACCGCATTGAAGGCGCGGGCCGCGAAGTAATGCTCTGCCTGTTCGACCTCGACGGCACCCTGATCGATTCCGAGCACGGCATCACCGCCTGCGTGAAACATGCGCTGGCGCGGCTGGACGTGCCGGCACCGGCACATGCGGAATTGCGCCGCTGGATCGGACCGCCGCTGCGGCACAGCTTCGCGCCGCTGCTGGATCACGACGCCGAACGCATCGAGGCCGCGGTGGCGTACTATTACGAGCGCTTCAACACGCTCGGCTGGCGCGAGCACGAGATCTATCCGGGCATCGAGGCGCTGATCGAGCGGTTGAGCGGCGCCGGCCATCAGCTTGCCGTGGTCACCAGCAAGCCGCACCGCCACGCCGCACCGATCATCGCCCATCTGTCGTTCGGCGAGGCGTTCCTGCGCCTGTACGGTCCGCACCCGGATAGCGCACACAGCGAGAAGGCCACGATGATCGCCGAGGCGCTGACGGACTTCGGTGCCGATCCGGTGGACACGGTGATGATCGGCGACCGTCACTTCGACATCGACGGCGCGGTCGCCAACCGGGTACGTGGCTTCGGCGTGCTGTGGGGTTTCGGCGGCCGCGCGGAACTGGAGCAGGCCGGGGCTCATGCCATTGCGGCGACGCCGGACGAACTGGCCCGGCTGCTGCTCGCCTGAGCTTGCCGGTGCACGAAAAAATAGCCGCGGCGTGCCGCGGCTTTTTTGTGGCTGAAGGAACTCGCGCCTAGCGCACGACGCGCTTCACCGCGTCGACGACGTGGGCAACGGTGAAACCGAAATGCTCGAACAGCTGCGGCGCGGGAGCCGAGGCGCCGAACGTGGTCATGCCGACCACTTCGCCGTCCAGGCCCACGTACTTGCGCCAGAAGTCGGCGGTCGCCGCCTCCACCGCCACGCGGGCGCGGCACCAGAGCGGCAGCACACCTTCGCGGTACTCCAGTGGCTGCGCATCGAACACCTCGGTGCACGGCATCGACACCACGCGCACGGCCACGCCCTGCTGCGCCAGCGCGCGCGAGGCTTCCATCGCCAGCTCCACTTCCGAGCCGGTGGCGATCAGGATCGCCTGGAACTTTGTGTCCAGCGGATCGGACAGCACATAACCGCCGCGCAGGATGTCGGCCACCTGCTGCGCACTACGCTGCTGGTGCTTGAGGTTCTGCCGCGAGAAGATCAGGCACGACGGCGCGCCCTTGCGCTCGATCGCCGCCTTCCACGACGCCGCCGATTCCACCGCGTCGCACGGGCGCCACAGCTGGTTGTTCGGGATGTAGCGCAAGGACGCCATGTGCTCGACCGGCTGATGGGTCGGGCCATCCTCGCCCAGGCCGATCGAGTCGTGCGTGTAGACGTGGATCGCGTGCGCCGGGATCAGCGCGCTCATGCGCACCGCGTTGCGGGCGTAGTCGGAGAACACCAGGAAGGTGGCATCGTAGGGAATGAAGCCGCCGTGCAGGGCCAGGCCATTCGCGATCGCGGTCATGCCGAACTCGCGCACGCCGTAATAGACGTAGTTGCCCTTGCCGTCCGCACTGTTGCCGGTAGCGGCGTCGAGGCTGCCCTTCCACTTGGTAAGGTTGGAGCCGGCCAGGTCGGCTGAGCCGCCGATCAGTTCCGGCAACAGCGGGCCGAACGCGTCCAGGCTCATCTGCGAGGCCTTGCGCGAGGCCACTTCCGGACCTTCGGCCTGCAGCTTCGCGATATATGCCTGCGACTTCTCGGCCCAGTCGGCCGGCAGTTCGCCGGCGAGGCGGCGCTTGAACTCGGCGGCCAGTTCCGGATGCGCGGCGGCGTACTTCGCGAACGCGTCGTTCCAGCCCTGCTCCGCGGCGGCACCCTTGGCCTTGTGATCCCAGCCGGCATAAATCTCGGCGGGAATCTCGAACGGAGCATGCTGCCAGCCCAGCTGCGCACGGGCGGCGGCGATTTCGTCCTTGCCCAGCGCGGCGCCGTGACTCTCTTCCTTGCCCTGCTTGTTCGGTGCACCGAAGCCGATGATGGTTTTCGCGCAGATCAGGGTGGGTTTGTCGTGTTGTGCAGTGGCGCTGGCGATGGCCTGCCTGATCGCCTCGGCGTCATGCCCGTCCACGCCGCGGATCACGTTCCAGCCATACGCCTCGAAGCGCGCCGGCGTGTCGTCGGTGAACCAGCCATGCACTTCGCCATCGATCGAGATGCCGTTGTCGTCGTAGATCGCCACCAGCTTGCCCAGCTGCCAGGTACCGGCCAGCGAGGCGACTTCGTGCGAGATGCCTTCCATCAGGCAGCCGTCGCCGAGGAAGACGTAGGTGTGGTGATCGACCACATCGTGGCCCGGACGGTTGAAACGCGCCGCCAGTACCTTCTCCGCCAGCGCGAAGCCGACCGCATTCGCCAGACCCTGGCCGAGCGGCCCGGTGGTGGTCTCCACTCCCGGCGTTTCGCTCGCTTCCGGGTGGCCGGCGGTCTTCGAATGCAGCTGGCGGAAACGCTTCAGCTGATCCATCGGCAGGTCGAAACCGCTCAGGTGCAGCAGCGCGTACTGCAGCATCGAGCCGTGGCCGTTGGACAGCACGAAGCGATCACGGTTGAACCACTGCGGGTTGGCGGGATTGAAGTGCAGGAAGTCGTTCCACAGCACCTCGGCGATGTCGGCCATGCCCATCGGCATGCCCGGATGACCGGATTTGGCCGCTTCCACGGCGTCCATGGCAAGGGCTCGCACGGCATTGGCGAGTTCGCGGCGGGTGGTCATCGGGCAGTCTCCGGAGGGTGCAAAAGCGCCCATTGTCGCCGATATGCCCTCTGGCTGTCGCTCGTGGCGGCGGGATTAATAACCGCTTAACCCCAGGCCATACGGTTCAGCGAGCTTCAGCATCGTCCCGCTATCACTACGCCCCGCAGAGCCATCCCCAGGCGCTGCCCGACCGCGCGTCGTCCCCACGATCCGCGGCCCGGTTCAATAGAAGAGGAGTTCCCCATGAAAAAGACGCTCATTGCCCTCGCCATCGCCTCCGCCGCCTTGTGCACCCTGCCTGCCCTGGCGCAGGACAACATGCCCGCTCCGGTGACCAGCGACGGCACCGCCCCGACCACCGGCAATTACCAGCCGGGCCAAGCCATCGGCAGCGGCAACTGGTTCATCGACGGCAGCGTGGGTCAGGCCCATGTGAACAAGGGCCCGTACAACGACCACCCGACGACCTATGCCATCACCGGCGGCTATCGCTGGAAAGTCGGTGAGGATCTCGGGCTCGGTGTGGACGCCGGCTACAACGATCTCGGCAACTTCAAGCTGAAGAATGCGTTCAATGACAACCCGGTCAATCTGAAGGACCAGCGCAATGCGCTGCGCGGCTGGACCGCCGGCGTGAATGGCAAGATCAACGTCTGGCAGGGCCTGTATGTCAGCGGGCGCACCGGTGTGTATGGCTGGAAGGGCCACGGCTACGCCAACCAGGACATCAACCGGCACAAGCTGGACAAGGTCGACTACTACGCCGGTGCCGGTGTGGGCTACGACATCAACAACCACTTCGGCGTGGGTCTGGCGTACGACTACTACCACGCCAAGAAAGACGGCATCAGCCTGTCCACCGATACGGCGTCGCTGACGGCCGAATACCGCTTCTGAGTCCGGGTACGGCGGGATGACGCGGGTTTCCTCGCCATCTCGCCCGGATTAACGTTGGCTTAATACTGAACTTATCGGTATTGAATCTTTCGGACCACGACCCATCTAAGGGTCAGGTGTCGCCAACCGACTTGGGCGGCGCACCGCCAGCAGCGGCCACTCCCCCACTGGGCCGACTGCCATGACAACAACCGGAGAAACTTCCATGAAAATGAAAAAGACCCTGCTCGCCCTCGCCTTCACTTCCGCCGGCCTGCTGGCCGTTCCCGCCGTGTTCGCGCAGAGCGCGCGGACCCAAAATGGCGGTTGGTTCATCAATGGCAATGTCGGCCAGACCTCGTTGAACCATGGCCCGTACGACGACCATGACACCGGCTACGGCATCAACGGCGGCTACCGCTGGGCGCTGAACCCGTCGGTCGCTCTGGGCGCCGAGGTGGGCTACAACGACCTGGGCAACATTCATCCGAAGAACATCTTCAACAGCCAGCCGGTCGTTGAAAACGGCAAATCGCAGCTGCACGGCTGGACCGCCGGCGTGAATGGCCACTTCAACGTCAGCCCGAACTGGTACGTCAGCGCACGCACCGGTCTCTACGGCTGGAAGGGTCACGGCCTCAGCAACGACGTCAACCCCGTGCGCAAGGGCCTGAACGACACCAGCTGGTACGCCGGTGCCGGCGTGGGCTACGACTTCAGCAACAACGTCAGCCTCGGCCTGAACTACGACTACTACAACGCGAAGAAGGATCGGGTGGACCTGAGCACCGACATGGTCTCGGTCAGCGCGGAATACCGCTTCTGATTCCTCTGTTTGCACAAGGATGAAACGAAACGGGCGCCTCGCGGCGCCCGTTTCTTTTTGCACGACGGATGGCGCGGCGATCAGCCGTTCCACTGACCCAGCGCGGCCAGGCCGTTGTCGCGCGCGCGGGCGTGCACGGTCTTCTGCGCGTCGGCGTAGTTCGCCTTCATGTCCTTCGACCACAGCTTCAACGCCGCCTGCTGCATGGCACGGCCGTAGGAGAACGACAGCGGCCACGGATGCGGGCCCATGCGGTTCATCGCGTTGAGGTGAGCGGTGGACTGCTCGTCGGTCTGGCCACCGGAGAGGAACACGATGCCCGGCAGCGAGGCCGGCACGGTCGACTTCAGCACGCGCACGGTGGCTTCGGCCACTTCCTCGACATCGGCCGGCTCATCCGAATCCTTGCCCGGGATGACCATGCTGATCTTCAAGATGGTGCCTTCCAGCATCACGTTCTGCTCGTACAGCGCGTTGAACAGGCTGCGCAGCACGGCTTCGTGCACTTCGTAGCTGACCTCGATGCTGTGATCGCCGTCCATGATCACTTCGGGCTCGACCATCGGCACCAGGCCGGCTTCCTGGCACAGTGCGGCGTAACGGGCCAGCACGTGGCAGTTCGCCTCGATCGCGGTGGAGCTGGGGTTTTCCTCGGAGATGTTGATCACCGCGCGCCACTTGGCGAACTGGGCGCCCAGCTTCGCGTATTCCTGCAGCCGCTCGCGCAGGCCGTCGAGGCCTTCGGTGACCACGTCGCCAGGGAAGCCGGCCAGCGGCACCGGACCCTTGTCGACCTTGATGCCGGGGATGATGCCGGCCTTCTTCATGAGCGTGGTGAATGGCACGCCGTCCCGGGTCGACTGGCGGATCGTCTCGTCGTACAGGATCGCACCGGAGATGTGCTCGTTCAGGCCCGGCGTGGTCAGCAACAGCTCACGGTAGGCGCGACGGTTTTCCTCAGTGTTCTCGATGCCGACGGCCTCGAAGCGCTTCTTGATGGTGTTGGTCGACTCGTCGATGGCGATGATGCCCTTGCCGGGCGCGACCATCGCCAGAGCGATGCTTTCGAGATCTTCAATACTCATGACGACTCCGTGGTACGGGGGCTTGCCCGCCCGCACATGGTTTAAGCCGCCTCGGGGCCGAAGCGGCACGGTTCAAAACGTCAATTATAGGCCAGATTGGCGGCCGCAAGCGCCAGAGCGCGGCGGGACCGGACGAGATCGCACCGATTATTCAGGGGGTGTAGCCGGGCAGCTTGCACTGGTCCAGCAGTTGCTGGCGCTGGACCGGATCCTTGGGCGCATTGAACGGCACGACGTAATAGGTGGCGACCGGCTCGCCGATGCGGTTGCTCAGCGACGGACCGTAGCGGAAATTGGCGACCGCGCTGCGCGCCGCCGGGCCGAGATCGCTCTTCGGCGCCACCTTGACCACCTGCACGTTCATCGGCACGCCGTCGGAACCGACCGTATAGGTCACCGCCGCGCAGCCGGGCTTGTCCAGGTTCAACCCGCTGTTGGGCACATCCATCTTCACCTGCGTATTGAGCAGGATCCAGTAGCGGTACAAGTCCTGCTGGTCGATTTGGCGCACCTGCGCCAGCACCGGCGCGACGAAGCCCAGCGCCAGTGCCAACAGCAAACCCTGGCGCAGCGGGCGAAACATGGATTTCATGGCGTTCTCCTGGGCCGGATGTGGCTGAGACGAAGTGTAGCCGCGCTGTCGTCCAGCGCCAGTCAACGCGCAGCCGACCAGACAGCCACGCGTCAGCCTCACAGATCGCGCAGGCTTTCGACCATGCCGTCGGCGCCGACCGAGAGCAACTTCAGCGTGTTGGTGCCACCGCCCTGGCCGACGTGGTCGCCGTGGGTGAGCACCACGCGGTCGCCTTCGCTCAGGCGGCCTTGCGCAAACAGCTGCTGCACCGCGGCGCGGGTGGTGGCCACCGAGCTCAGGCCCTCATGCGAGAACGCCACCGGCTGCACATCGCACAACAGCAGCATGCGCCGGCGCGCATCGGCCAGCGGTGACAGCGCGTAGATCGGCACCGCCGAGCGATACCGCGACAGCCACTGCGCAGTGGCACCGGATTCGGTCAGGGCCACGATCGCACGCACGCCGAGCTGGCCGGCCAACAGCATCGCCGCCAACGCGATCGCCTGGTCGGTACGGTCCAGCTGGTGGTTACCGGACAGGTCTTCCTTCGGCTCGAACTGGCGTTCGGCGCCAAGGCAGATCCGGCGCATTGCCGCCACCGCCTTGTCCGGATGCGCACCGGCGGCGGTTTCCTCCGACAGCATCACCGCGTCGGTGCCGTCGATCACGGCGTTCGCCACGTCGAGCACTTCGGCCCGGGTCGGGATCGGCGAGCGCACCATCGACTGCAGCATCTGCGTGGCGGTGATCACCGCGCGGTTGCGCTGCACCGATTCGCGAATGATCTTCTTCTGCAGGCCGGGCAGCTCGGCGTCGCCGATCTCCACGCCGAGGTCGCCGCGCGCCACCATCACCACGTCGGAGGCGTCGATGATTTCGCCCAGCACCGGAATCGCGTCGGCGCGCTCGATCTTCGCTACCAACGCGGCGTTGCCGCCGGCTTCGTGCAGCAGCCGGCGCGCCTGGTGCATGTCCTCGGCCGAACGCACGAACGACACCGCGAGGAAGTCGGCGCCGATCTCGGCGGCCAGCTTGATGTCGGCCTTGTCCTTGTCCGACAGCGCCGTCACCGAGAGCCCGCCGCCCTGCCGGTTGAGTCCCTTGCGATTGGACAGCTTGCCGCCGATCAGCACCTTGCAACGCACCTCGGCTCCAGCCACTTCCTGCACGCTCAGCGCGACCAGGCCATCGTCCAGCAGCAGCACGTCGCCGGCGTGCACGTCACGCGGCAGGTTGTAATAGCTGACGCCGACGCGGGTAGCGTCGCCGGGTGGTGCGTCGGGGCGACAATCCAGCACGAACGATGCGCCGTCGACCAATTCCACCGGCCCGTTCGCGAAGGTCTCGATGCGGATCTTCGGGCCTTGCAGGTCGGCCAGGATGCCGACTTCACACCCGGCGGCGGCCGACGCCGCGCGCACCGCATTGGCGCGCGCGCGGTGATCGTCCGGCTGTCCGTGCGAGAGGTTCAGTCGGACGACGTTGACGCCTTCGGCGATGATCCGTTCGAGCATGCCCGGCACGTCGGTGGCGGGGCCCAGGGTGGCGACGATCTTGGTGCGGCGCAGGGGATTCTCGTTCATGTGCCGAGGCTAGCAGATGCCGCGTGGCACGCCAGCACCCTGCATTCGTATGCATGCCGTCGATGTGCACTGGCGCGCAGACAGCGCCTCCGAGCTACCGCGCCAGGGCGAGGTTGAGCACCGCGGCCAAGCGCCGACCGGCCTGGCGCAGGCGCAACTCGGCCACTGGCAGCTCGGCCCTGACGTAGGCCGGGTCGATCTTGTGACCGGCCGGATAGAACCCGGCTTCGGCAGTGATCCGGCAGGACTCCTCGGCCCATTGCGCGTAAGGGTTGTCCAGTGGCGCGACCGGCACCGGCAGGTTCACCGGTGCCGCCGAATCCAGCGCCTGCGCATAGGCCTGTTCGTCGAGCCCGCGGCTGGACAGCAGCCCCGAATCCCACACCTTGTGCAGGTTGCTGCCCCGGCCGTCGAACTGCACCTGGTACGTATTGCCACCCTTGTCGTCGCGGTAGCCGGCATGCAGCGGCTGGTGGATGTCGCCGACGAAATGCACCACGAACTTCAGCGCCTCGCGGCGTGCGCTGTCCGGCTTGCCGCGATCGCCGAGCACGCCGACGTAATACTGCAGGCCGGCCACCACGCAACGGCCGTCGCGGCAGTCGCGCGGCGGCACGTAGTCACAAGCGCTGCCGCTGTGGAAATTGACGTAGTGCTGGCCGCGTGTCTGTTTCCACAATGCCGCGCGCGCGGGATCGTCCTGGATCTGGTCGGGCCAGTTGGCCACGTCGGCCAGCCGCTGCGTGTGCTCCGGCGCCAGCAGGCGCTCCAGCTCGGCCTCGGCAGCCGGATCCAGGTGTCGCTGCGCCAGCTCGGCGACCACGCTGTGGCCGAGCGGTCCCCAAGCCTGGGCCGATGGCGCCACCGCGAACACGGCTGCCGCGAAGGCAAACAAGCGACTTGAAATGGACATGGCGGCTACCGGCGCAAAACCCGCAGTCTGCCATGGCGACGATCTGGCGCGGGCCATCCGGGCGCTTTCATTGTAAGATTTCGCGATTGAAACACCGGCATCGCGGCCCGCGACTGCCATCCATCATCGCAACATTCCCAATCGCCCTCAGGAGGACGTTCCCTCATGACCATCAAGGTCGGCATCAACGGCTTTGGCCGCATCGGTCGCAACGTGCTGCGTGCAGCCGTGCAGAATTTCAGCAACGACATCGAGATCGTGGCGATCAACGACCTGCTGGAGCCGAACTACCTTGCCTACATGCTGAGCTACGACTCCGTGCATGGCCGCTTCGAGGGCGACGTGAAGGTCGATGGCGGCCACCTGGTGGTCAATGGCAAGCGCATCCGCCTGACCCAGGAACGCGACCCGGCCAACCTGAAGTGGAACGAAGTGAACGCCGACGTGGTGATCGAATCCACCGGCCTGTTCCTGACCAAGGAAACCGCGCAGAAGCACCTGGATGCCGGCGCGAAGAAGGTGATCCTGTCGGCGCCGTCGAAGGACGACACGCCGATGTTCGTCTACGGCGTCAACGACAAGACCTACAAGGGCGAGGCGATCGTCTCCAACGCCAGCTGCACCACGAATTGCTTGGCGCCGATCGCCAAGGTCATGCACGACAAATGGGGCATCAAGCGCGGCCTGATGACCACCGTGCATGCGGCCACCGCCACGCAGAAGACCGTCGACGGCCCGAGCAACAAGGACTGGCGCGGCGGCCGCGGCATCCTGGAGAACATCATTCCTTCCTCCACCGGCGCCGCCAAGGCCGTCGGCGTGGTGATCCCCGAGCTCAACAAGAAGCTCACCGGCATGAGCTTCCGCGTGCCGACCTCGGACGTGTCCGTGGTTGATCTCACCGTCGAGCTGGAAAAGCCCGCGACCTACGCGGAGATCTGCGCGGAGATGAAGGCGCAGAGCGAAGGTGCGCTGAAGGGCATCCTCGGCTACACCACGGACAAGGTCGTCGCCACCGATTTCCGCGGTGACGCGCGCACCTCGATCTTCGACGCCGAAGCCGGCATCGCGCTGGATGACACCTTCGTCAAGCTGGTCAGCTGGTACGACAACGAGTGGGGCTACTCGAACAAGTGCCTGGAGATGGTGCGCGTCGTCGCGACCAAGTAAGCCCACCTTGTTTCGGAGATAAAAAAACCGCGCCGGCTGGCGCGGTTTTTTTATTGATCGACCAACCTGCGCAGATAACCAAGGGCCGTGACGATCGCCCCTGATGCCGGCGAAGCAATTGCGCCAGCACTCCACTTCTTGCAACACTGGAAACCCACGTGCTCTGTGCGGACTTCTTTCGGGGGAAGACAACCATGTTTCGAGCCACCACACTGGCCGTTCTATGCTGCCTGGGCATTGCCGCGGCGCACGCTCAACAGACGTCGCCGACAGCTCCGGCATCCGGGGACGCTCAGCTTTCTACCGTACTGGACCCAGCACGCCCCACCGCAGAGCGACTGCGCGAATTTTCTGCACTGATGCAAGAGGCGAACGCCGGCGACGCAATAGCGCAAGACATTGCCGGCTCATGGTACTGGCGAGGCCATGCTCAGCCTGGCGTCGTGGTGGAACAGGATTTGACCCAAGCCCGCGCCCTGCTCAGTCATGCGGCAATCCAGGGGCGACTCGGGGCCATGGCGAAGATGGCTGAGCTGGAACTGGAAGCGGGTAGAACCTTCGAAGCCATGCTGTGGGCGCAGGTCTACGGCCACTACCAGCCACTCGAGACAAAAAGAGCCCATGAAAAAGCTCGCGAGGATGAAGACTATACCGGCTTCCTGCTCAGTCGCATTTATGCAAAATTTGATCGCAAACGGGTGGCTGAAGTCGGAACAGTGCTCAATGCCTTTCTTGCCAAATATGATGCAACCATCCGCGCGGGCGTAGAGCACTCAAGCGACGTCGCGGAACATGGCAATCTTCATGAACTGAAGGCCAAGGATCATCAACTCCACTCCGTTCCACTTACCGAACCCGGCGTCGCCGAATTCTTCATCGTTTATGGCCCGGATGGACAACCCGTCCAAGTGCTGCCGATCGTCGCCTATCCGGACAGCTCTCATCATCTTGCCGCCAAGCTAGTGGCAATTGCGCAGCGGATTCGAGTGAATTCCATAAAAGCACCAGACTTGCGTTATGCCGTAATACCGGTCACCTATATCACCGGCAAGTACAGGGTCAACAAGACTTGATGCTTCGGAAGCGGCCGCTTGTCCTGAACGCGACGATTTGATGCCGTGTGAGACCGAACAGGAGTGCCACCCGTCAGTGCACTCCACATGGGCATCGGGCTCAGCGTTTCAGCAGCGGCAGCTTGTCCGGTACGCCATCCCACTTCGCGGCATCTTCCATCGACGGGATCTTGCTGGTCAGCACCGGCCACTCGCGCGCCAGCTCGGCATTGATCGAAAGAAAGATTTCCTGCCCCGCCGGCACGTCGAGCTCGGGGAAGATCGCACCGACCGGACACTCCTCCACGCACAAGGTGCAGTCGATGCATTCGTCCGGGTCGATCACCAGGAAGTTCGGGCCTGCGTGAAAGCAGTCCACCGGACACACCTCGACGCAATCGGTGTGCTTGCAGTTGATGCAGTTTTCGGTGACGACGTGCGTCATCGTGCCTCCTTCCGACACCCGTCGGCGATGGCTACAGTGTCGACGACAGCCGGTGCCGCGGCCATGATCCAGATCAGTGCCCGTCACACGCCGCCACCGCAGAATTAACCTGAGCCCCACCACTTCCCCAAGGAGCAACACATCATGATGCGCAAACTGATTGCCATTGCCCTGCTCGGCCTGCTCTCCACTCCGTTGATGGCCGCCGAATGCGCGACCACCATCGAAGGCAGCGACGCCATGCAGTTCAACCAGAAAACCATTACCGTGCCGAAGACCTGCAAGACCTTCAAGGTCACGCTGAAGCACACCGGCAAGCTGCCGGTCACCGCGATGGGCCACAACTGGGTGCTGGCCCACAGCGCCGACGAGTCCGGCGTGATCGCCGACGGCATGAAGGCCGGCGCCGCCAACAGCTACGAGAAGCCGGGCGACGCCCGCATCATCGCGCACACCAAGCTGATCGGCGGCGGCGAGTCCGACACCGCCACGATCGACGTGGCCAAGCTCAAGGCCGGCGAACAGTACGCCTACTTCTGCACCTTCCCGGGCCATGCCGCGCTGATGAAGGGCACGCTGAGCCTGGGCAAGTAAGCCTTTCGGACCAACGACGCATCCGGCCGCCGTGGCCGGATGCGTTTTTGTTGCCGACAAACTTGCACATCGTTCCGCGTACGGATCCACAATGTCCCGCATGAACCCACAGTCGCCCCTGGACGAACCGGCCATCGCCAGGCTGGTCGACCGCTTCTACGAGAAGGTGCGGCGCGAGCCGCAGATCGGCCCGATCTTCAACGCGGCCGTGCACGACTGGGACGAACACAAGCGCCTGCTCACCTCGTTCTGGGCCTCAGTGGCACTGCGCGCCGGCAGTTATCGCGGCAACCCGATGGGCGCGCACCGGTCGCATCCGATCCGCGCCGAACACTTCGACCGCTGGCTCGCGCTGTGGCGCGAAACCTGTGCCGAGGAACTGGACGAAACCAGCGCCGCACTGATGCTGGAATACGCCGAACGTATCGGCCGCAGCCTCAAGCTGGGCCTCGGCCTGCACCCGCAGGCGCAGCCGTTCGGCATACCGATCGTCGGTATCAACCAGCCGTAGGAGCGCACCCTGTGCGCAATGGCTCTTCGTCACGTGGCGAAAAAGCATCGCGCACAGGGTGCGCTCCTGCAGTGATCGTTGTCAGCTCAGCACTTTCAACGCCGCGTCGTAATTCGGCTCGTGACCGATCTCGCTGACCAGTTCGGCGTGGATCACCTTGTCGTGCTTGTCCAGCACCAGCACCGCGCGTGCGGCCAGCCCGGCCAGCGGGCCGCTGGCGATCGCCACGCCGTAGTCGTTGAGGAACTGGCGGCCGCGCATCAGCGACAGATTGGTCACCCGGTCCAGCCCCTCGGCGCCGCAGAAGCGCGCCTGCGCGAACGGCAGGTCGGCCGAGATGCACAGCACCACCGTGTTGTCGAGCTTGCCGGCCAGTTCGTTGAAGCGGCGCACCGAGGCGGCGCACACGCCGGTATCGACGCTGGGGAATATGTTCAGCACCTTGCGCTTGCCGGCGTAGCCGGACAACGCCACGTCGGACAGGTCACCGCCGACCAGGCTGAATGCCGGCGCGGTCGAACCTACTGCGGGAAACTGGCCGTCGACGCTGATCGGCTGGCCCTTGAACGTGACATGGGACATCGTGCACCTCGTGTGTGGATGGATGGCTACAAGTAGAACATGGTCTTGGCCAGGAAGACGATGCCCACCATCAGGCCCAGCACGATGCGATGGGTATGCCGGAACCGGCAGACGTCCATCTTTCCGCTGCGCATCGCCCACATCGCGTTGACGAACACGCCGAGCACGCCGAACGCCAGCAGTACCTTCAGCAGCAGCAGATTGCCGAAGCGGCTGCCCACGCAGGCCAGGCCATCACAGCGGATGTCAAACAACACGAAGCCGCTGACGAACAGCAGCACCACGATCACCGGCATGAAGCGGCGCACCCGCGCCATGATCGACTGCTCGATGCGCTGCATGACGGCCGTGTCGAAATGCTTGTGCAGCGACTCGACCACCAGCACCTCGAACGTCACCGCACCGACGAACACGATGGCGCATGCCAGATGCACCAACACGATCCACGGATACCAGGCCATCATGCAGCGTCTCCCGAAGTCCTCCGGGAAGTCTGCGCGCAGCCAGCCGCTGCCGCGCTGACCTGGATCAGGCCGCGGGAGGCAGTCGCCTCAACCGCGTGGCTGCGCAACCAGCTTGCGGATCGCTTCCACGAACTCGGGATCGAGCTTGCCGATCCGTGCGGTGCGCGCAGCGATGCGGCCGTCGGCATCGAGCAGGATCAGCTCGCTGGAATGGTTGAACTCGCCGTCGGGCAGTTGCCGGTACTGCAGGCCCAGCACGCCGGACAGCTGGCGCACCTGGGCCGGCTCGGTCCGCGCCAGGGTCCAGATGCGCGGATCCAGCTTGCGCTTCTGCGCGTAGCTCTTCAGCGTGGCAACGTCGTCCCGCGCCGGGTCGAAGCTCACCGCAAGCAGATCGATCTGCGCGCGGGTGGCCGGGTCCAGCGCATTGCGGGTTAGCCGCAAGCTGTCGATGATCATCGGGCAGACCATCTGGCACGAGGTGTAGAACATTGTCACCAGCTGCGGACGGCCGCGCCGCTCGGCCAGCGTCTGCTGGCGGCCATCCTGGTCGGTCAGCTGCACCGGCAGGTTGTATACCGAGTCGCCGGGCAGCGGCGTGGCCGCCCGGGCGCTGCCGAGCAGAAGCAGCATCGCGAACAGGGGCAACAGGCGCTTCATGACGCATTCCTCATTCGGGCTTCGCGCAACGGAAGCCCATGTTGTTGGTGGTGTCGGCGGCCTTCAGCGCGGAGAGCATGGCGATGCGCATCAGCACCGCGTAATTCTCCTTCTCCTGCAGACTGACCGCGCCGGCGCCGCAGAACTTCAGCACGTCGGGGTCGTTCTGATCGCGGCTGTCGCTGGCCACCAGCAGTGCGTTGAAGTCGTCCACCCACTCCCACACCGGCTGGGTGATGTCACGCACGCCGTAGGCGTTGGGCGCGCCGCCGACGTCGGGCAGCGGCGCGTTGGACGGCCGCGAGTACCAGGCCAGCAGGTTCTCGCGCCAGGCCGGATCGCTGCGCGCGTCGCGGCGGGTGGCGTCGGCCGCCGCTGCGTACTCCCACTCGTACCAGCTGGGCAGGCGGGCGCCTTCGCTCTCGCAATACGCATGGGCCGCAAACCAGCTGACCCGGGTCACCGGCTGTCGCGGCAGCGCCTCGTTGCCCAGCGTTTCGGCACCGGCCCAATGGCTGAGGTAGCGCTGGTCGGCGAGGATCTTCGCGACCTGGTCACGCCGCCATTGCGGATGGGTCTTCACGAACGCCAGGAACTCGGCATTGGTGACCGGCTCGGTGCGCAGGCGGAACGGCGCGACCTGCGCCGCAGCCGCCTTGCCGTCGGCCGGCAACACGCTGTTGAAACTGCCTCCCGGCAAGGCGACGTAGTCGGCCGCCACTGCCGGGAATGCCAGCATCAGACCGAGCCAGGCCAGTGCCAGTCGTGCACGCATCTCAGTGCTCCGGTGCTGCCGCAGGCTCGGCTTCGGCCCGTGCCTTGGCTACCTCTTCCTTGCTGATCTGCCCGCCCGGGTTGTCCCAGCTGTTCAGCACGTAGGTCAGGATGTTCGCCACCTCGTCGTCGTTCAGCTGCGCCATCGGCGGCATCACCGAGTCGTACTCGTGGCCGTTCACCGTGATCTTGCCGGTCAGGCCGTGCGTCACGATCGTCATCGCCCGCTTCGGGTCGGCCGCCAGGTAGTCCGACTTCGCCAGCGGCGGGAACACGTTCGCCAACCCCTCGCCGTTCGCCTGGTGGCACACCGAGCAGGTGCCGGTGAACAGCTGCTTGCCCGCCGCGATCTGCTCGGCCTTGGTCAGCGTGCCGGCCGCATGCGCCTTCGCCGCCGTGCTCACCGCCGTCAGGTTCGGCTCCGAGCGATCACCCAGGTAGACGTAGTCCACTTCCTTGCCCGAGTAGATCGTCTTGTCTTCCGGGCCGTCCACCTTGAGGATGCCCAGCGCGCCCTTGTTGAACGCGCGGAAGATCGAGTGGTCGACCAGCACGTAGCTGCCCGGCACGTCGGTGTGGAACTCCACCATCGCCGCACCGCCGGACGGAATCAGCGTGGTCTGCACGTTGTGCTGCGCCACCGTGCCGCCCTCCGGCTGCACCTTGTCGAAGATCTCGCCGATCACGTGGAAGCTCGATACCAGGTTCGGCCCGCCGTTGCCCACGAACATGCGCACCGTCTGGTTGGTCTTGGCGGTCAGCGCGTTGTCGCCGGTGAGCGCGCCTTCCTTGCCGTTGAACAGCACATAGGTCGGGTGCTCCTCGATCGCCTTCTCCATGTCGAACGGCTGCAGGCCCTTCTGGCGGTACTTGCCGGTGGTGTAGAAGTCGCCCTGCATCACGTAGTACTCGTGGTCGACCTTCGACAAGCCTTCCGGCGGCTCGACCAGGATCAGCCCGTACATGCCGTTGGCGATGTGCATGCCCACCGGCGCGGTCGCGCAGTGGTACACGTAGATGCCCTGGTTCAGCGCCTTGAAGGTGAACTGCGAGGCGTGCCCCGGGGCGGTGAAGCTGGACGCCGCGCCGCCGCCCGGCCCGGTCACGCCGTGCAGGTCGATGTTGTGCGGCATCTTGCTGTCCGGCGCGTTCTTCAGGTGGAATTCCACCGTGTCGCCCTGGCGCACCCGGATGAAGCTGCCCGGCACGGTGCCGCCGAAGGTCCAGAACGTGTAGCTCACGCCTTCGGAGATCGGCATCTCCTTCTCGATCACTTCCAGCTCGACGATCACCTTCGCCGGGTAGTTGCGGTTGACCGGCGGCGGCACGTGCGGCGGGCTGGTCAGCACCGCGTGGATCGGCTCGCCCTGCGGCGGACCGAAGTCGCCGCGGGTGATGTGTTCGGCCGGGGCGTTGGCGGTCGGGGCGGCATCTGTCGTGGCCTGCGGCTTGCCGGAGCAAGCCGCCAGTGTCAGCAACGCGGCGGCAGCGACGGCGAGGAGCGGTGTACGTGACATGGGCGATCTCCGTGAGTTCTTGCGCATCCTAGCCTAGGAGATCGCCCGATCGCCCTACTGACCTGAGTCAATTTGAATGGCTTTGCCGCCCTGCTGCGTCACCCTGCCGCGGTCCGCGCCATGTCTCTTCAACCGGGTTTGCCGTCCGCCCGCGGGGTCAGGTAGATCCACGCCGAACGCAGCACCCACGGCAGGAACGCCAGCAGCCACCCGTACGCGGCGATCACCAGCCACAGGTAGACGTCGCCGCCCAGTTCGGCGCGGATACGCAGCAACGCCACCACCTGCAGCAGTCCGAAGCACAGCCACGCCACCTTGCCCATCTGCAATGGCCGGCCGGAGTGGCCCTGGGTCACCCGGGTCACCATCGCCACCAGCATCGAGCCGAAGAAACCGATCCCCAGCGCATGCAACGGCGCGCGGCCAAGAACGAGATGCCCGCTGGCCGCGTACACCACGTCCTGGACTGCATACAGCACGAACGCCACCGGCAGCCATGCAAACGCCAGATGCAGCACCGCGAGCAGGCCCGGACGCATCGCCCTCCACGGTTGCCAGGTCAGCGCATGCCAGGCAAATACCAGCGCCAGCGGCACGTCGACCAGCCACAGCCAGCCCAGCGCGCCGCGCCATTCCAGCAGCAGGTGCGCCAGCAGCAGCACCCACACCACCGGCAGGCTCCAGTCCGGTCGGATCACCTCGTAGCCTTTCACCATGTTGCCGGTGAAGAACGGCAGCATGCGGTGCATCACCGAGAAATAGATCGGCAGCAGCAGGCCGTACGTGCCCAGCTTGATCGCCAGCAGCGCGCAATCCTCCGGCGCGCCGAACAGGTAGGCCAGGAACACCACCAACCCCAGACAGCCCAGGCTCAATGCCGCCAGGCAGGAACGCGCATGGCTCTTGCGCTCCGCCACCGACGCACGCAGCACCCCGGCCAGCGTCCACACGCCGATCAGGTAACCGACCAGCATCACGGCCACGCCAAGCTTCAGCAGCCACGGCAGGTCGAGCAGGCCCACGTTCGCCAGCACGTAACCGCCGAACACGCAGCCGGCCACCGGCACGTAGCGCGTCCAGGGCAGATCGGGCCGGCCCAGCCAGCGCGGGAACGTGGTCAGCAGGAAGCCGAACATGAACAGCGGGAACAGGCCGTACTGGACCAACATCGCGTGCGCCCAGCCCGGCGGGATCGACGGCTGTGGCCAGCCGCCCAGCCCGAAGCGCATCCAGGTCAGCTCGACCGCCCACCACGCCATGCTGAGCAGCACCGCGATGGTGCCAGCCAGGAACAGCGGCCGGTGCGGCGCGGCCGCGAGCAAGCGGGGGAGCTCGGCGAAAGTCGAAGGCACGGGGCCGGCGGATTGCGGTTCGGACATGGCGTCAACAGCCGGAATGAGAATGGTTTGCCATGCTGACACAGCGCCGCCCACGGCAACCATGACCTGCATCAAACGGGCCACCGGTGCAGTGCCGCCATGCGAATCGGCTGCCCGCATCGGCAGATTCGCAACGCGTTTCACCAGCGTATGCTCGCCAAGCTTTGCCGGGTCACGAAGCGCCCAGGGGATACCCATGACCCATACCGTGGGGGCAGTCGCCCCGAGGGGAATCATCATGAAACGCATGAGTGTGTGGCTGGCACCGGCAGTCGCGGTGCTGTGCCTGGGCAGCGTCCAGGCGGCGGCGAAGGACCAGGCGAACATCGTCCGCGATTACACCGACACCGTGGCTCCGGCCGACCAGCAGGCCTATGAGGCGGGCATCAAGAGCTACAACCAGTGCCTGGCCCAGCATGGCTTCAAGTATGCGTGGACCAGCTGGGTGCACGAAACCGGCGACGTCTACAGTTATTCCTACGTCACCGAGCCGATGACATGGGCCAGCTTCGACGCCATGCACGACGCCGGCAAGGCCTGCGACGCCACGTTCAGGACGCAGGTGAATCCGCATCTCAAGGGCGAGACCAGTGTCTTCATGCAGGGCAACCCCGAACTCAGCCACCTGCAGACAGACACGCTCGGCACGCCTGCCCTGATCGAGGTCACCTACTTCAAGCTGAAATCGGGCCAGCGCCAGGCATTCATGGATGCGGCCAAGAAGATCTACGCCGCCGCGAAAAAGACCAAATGGGCGGGCTACTCGATGTTGAACGAAGTCGTCGACGGCGGCGAAGGCGCACCGGACTTCCTGCTGGTGAGCCCCGCCAAGAACTGGGCCGATCTCGGCAAGGAGCTGGATCCGACGTTGTGGAAGATGCTCGAAAACGTCTACGGCAAGGCGGATGCGGATGCGCTGCGCAAGACACTGCGCGAAGCCACCCAGGAAAGCCCGTCGCACGTCGACAGCTACAACGCGGAGTTGAGCTACCGGCCCACAGGCAAGTAGAGCCGCAATGAGTCCATCGGGCGACCCGCGGTGCGGGCCGCCCGATGCCCGCAGATCGCGGCTACCTCACTCCGGCAGCAGCGCCTGTCCGATCTCGCGCAGCTTCTTCGGGTTCAGCAGTTCCAGTTCGCGCCCTTCGATCTCGATCAGCTGCTGGCTGCGAAAGCGGCTGAGCACGCGGCTGACGGTTTCCGCGGCCAGGCGCAGGTAGTTCGCGATGTCGCCGCGCGACATGCTGAGGTGGAAGCGCGTGCCGGAAAAGCCGCGCACGGCGTAGCGGCCGGCCAGGTCCAGCAGGAATGCGGCAACGCGTTCGTCGGCGCTGTGGTCGCCGGCGAGCAGGCTGGCGCTGCCCAGCTCCTTGCTCAGCATGCGGAACAGATGCTGCTGCACGGCGGGGATGCGCGAAGCCAGCGCGCTCATCGCGGGGAACGAGAAGCGGCAGAAATAGGCCGTGTCCAGCGCCACCGCGTCGCACGGAAAATGCTCGGGGTAGATCGCGTTGAGGCCGATCACCTCGCCGGGCAGATAGAAGCCCAGCACCTGCTCGCGGCCATCCTTGTCGACCATGCGGGTCTTCACGGTGCCCGCGCGCACGGCAAAGATCGCGCGGAACGGATCGCCGGTGCGAAAGATGTGCTCGCCGGCGCGGAACGGCCCCACGTGCTCGACCAGGCATTGCAGCTCGGCCAGCTCCGGCTTGTCGTAGCCGGCCGCGATGCAGGCGCTGGAGAACGCGCAGGTGCCGCAGAAGCGCGTCTCGTCGCCGTCGTCGGCAATCGGGCTGGGCGGCTCGGGCAGGCGACCTGCCATGGGCTTGTATTGCATGATGGTGATGGGCTGCCGGGTCGGGGCTGCGTGGATCAGATCACGCGAGAGTAGCGTGGGGCCTGTGCCGCGTCGTCCAGGTAGGCGTCGAAGCACATGGCGATGATACGCAACAGCAACCGCCCCTGCGAGGTCACCCGGATCTCGCGCGGGCTTTCCAGCACCAGCCCGTCTTCCAGCAGCGGCACCAGGCGCTGCCGCTCGCGCACGAAGTATTCGTCGAACAGCAGCCGATGGCGCGCGCCAAACGCCTGCTTGTCCAGCGTGCCATGGCACATCAGTTCGTTGATAAGTTCGCGCCGGATCACGTCGTCCTCGTCCAGCGCCAGCCCCCGCACCACCGGCAGACGGCCGGCGTCGAGCGCCGCGTAGTAGCCGATCAGGTCGCGCGCGTTCTGGCTGTAGCTGTCGCCGATGCGGCCGATCGCGCTGACGCCCAGGCCGACGATGTCGCAGTCGCCGTGGGTCGAGTAACCCTGGAAGTTGCGCTGCAATGTGCCGGCGCGCTGCGCCAGCACCAGCTCGTCGCTGGCCTTGGCGAAGTGGTCCATGCCGATGTAGACGTAACCGGCTGCCGACAGGTGCTCCAGCGCCCGACCGAACAGCGCCAGCCGCGTCGCCGGATCGGGCAGGTCGGCCGCGTCGAGCTGCCGCTGCGCCTTGAACATCTCCGGCAGGTGCGCGTAGCCGTAAACCGCCACGCGATCCGGGTTCAGCGCCACCACCTGATCCAGCGTGCGGCTGAAGCCGTCCACACTTTGCAGCGGCAGGCCGTAGATCAGATCGACGCTGGCCGAGCGGAAGCCCGAGGCCCGCGCCGCCTCGATCACCTCGCGGGTCTGCTCGAAGCTCTGGATCCGGTTCACCGCCTTCTGCACCAGCGGATCGAAATCCTGGATACCCACCGAGATCCGGTTGAAGCCCAGCTCGCCCAGGTTGCGAATGTAGGCGCCGTCGGCGAAGCGCGGGTCGATCTCGATGCCGTACTCGCGGTCCGCCGCGTGGCTGAAGCTGAAATGCCGCGCCAGCGATTCCAGCAGCTCGCCCATGTGCGCGGTATCGAGGAAGTTCGGCGTGCCGCCGCCGAAGTGCAGCTGGCGCACCGGCCGGTCGCGATCGAACAGCGGCGCGATCAGCTCGATCTCGCGGTACAGCCGTTCCAGGTAACGGTCGGCCTGGGTCACGTCGCGGGTGATCACCCGGTTGCAGCCGCAGTAGAAGCACGGGCTCATGCAGAACGGTACGTGCACGTACACCGACAGCGGCCGCGGGATCGGCTCCTCGTTGGAGGCGCGGATCACCTCGCGCAACGCCGCCTCGTCGAAGGCGGCCTTGAACTGCGGCGCCGTCGGGTAACTGGTGTAGCGCGGCCCGGCCACGTCGTAGCGGGCGATCAGCGCCGGGTCGAATTCGGGAGGTGTGATGGGAATGGCCATGACAACGAGTCTGTCGATGCCCTCGCCTGCCCGCATTGATCCGGATCAAGTCACACGACGGTTGCGGCGCCCTGCCGCAGCCCTGGCTCTCGCGGGACTCCGGCGCGTTTCAGCGGCTGTATGGTTCGATCCGCTGCTCGATCGAGCCGAAGATCGAGGCGCCGACGGCGTCGGTGACGTCGATTTTCAGGTGGTCGCCGAACTTCAGGAACGGCGTGATGGGATGGCCGTCGCGCAGGGTTTCCACCGTGCGCTGCTCGGCCAGGCAAGAAGCGCCCTTGCCGGTGTCCTCGTTCGCGATGGTGCCGGAGCCGATGATGGTGCCGGCGGTCAGCGGACGGGTCTTCGCCACGTGGGCGACCAGCTCGGCGAAGCTGAACTGCATGTCGACGCCGCACTCGGCCTCGCCGAACCAGGCGCCGTTCAACCAGGTGCGCATCGGCAGGTGCAGCTTGTCGCCCCGCCAGGCGTCACCGAGTTCGTCCGGCGTCACCAGCACCGGCGACAGCGCCGAGCGCGGCTTGCTCTGCAAGAAGCCGAAGCCCTTGGCCAGCTCGCCCGGGATCAGCCCGCGCAGGCTCACGTCGTTGATGAGGCCGACCAGCTGGATGTGTTCGGAGGCCTGTGCCGGCGTCACCGCCATCGGCACGTCGTCGGTGATTACCACCACCTCGGCTTCCAGGTCGATGCCGTAATCCTCGCTCGGCACCACCACCGGATCGCGCGGGCCGAGGAAGCCGGCACTGGTCGCCTGGTACATCAACGGGTCGGTGTAGAACGACTTCGGCACCTCGGCGCCGCGCGCGCGGCGCACGCGCTCGACGTGCGGCAGGTAGGCGCTGCCGTCGACGAACTCGTAGGCGCGCGGCAACGGTGACGCGAGCACGACCATGTCCAGCGCGAATGCGCCCGCGGCACTGCCGGCGTTCAACGCCTCGGACAGCGCGTTGAGCCGCGGTGCCGCGTTCGACCAGTCGTCCAGCGCCGCCTGCAGCGTCGGTGCGATGCCGCTCGCCTTCACGCCACGGGTGAGGTCGCGGCTGACCACGACCAGCGTGCCGTCGCGGCCGCCTTCCTTGAGAGATCCGAGTTTCATCGTGCCGCCTTGTGTCTGATGCGTGGAGGGATCGCCGTCACGGCGCGAAGTGCTTGCGGATATCCTGCCAGCATCGGTAGTAGTCGTGCTGCAGTTGCGGCGCGGCCAGCGCCTGCTGCGTGGGACGGATCACCTTGCGCGTCTCGAACATGAAGGCCATGGTGCCGTCGATCACGTCCGGCTTCGCGAGGTCGGCGTTCGAGGCCTTCTCGAAGGTGGCCGCATCCGGGCCGTGCCCGCTCATGCAATTGTGCAGACTCGCGCCGCCGGGCACGAAACCCTCGGCCTTGGCGTCGTACACGCCGGTGATCAGGCCCATGAACTCGCTGGCCACGTTGCGATGGAACCACGGCGGCCGGAACGTGTGCTGCGCCACCAGCCAGCGCGGCGGGAAGATCGCGAAATCCACGTTCGCCGTGCCGACGGTATCGCTGGGCGAGGTCAACACGGTGAAGATCGACGGGTCAGGATGGTCGACGCCGATCGAACCGATCGTGTTGAAGCGGCGCAGGTCGTACTTGTACGGCGCGTAGTTGCCGTGCCAGCCGACCACGTCCAGCGGCGAGTGGCCGATCTTCGCCGACCACAGCGCGCCCTGGAACTTCGCCACCAGCTCGAACGCGCCTTCGACGTCCTCGTAGGCCGCCACCGGAGTCAGGAAGTCGCGCGCGTTGGCCAGGCAGTTCGAGCCGATCGGGCCGAGGTCCGGCAGGCGCAGCAGCGCGCCGAAGTTCTCGGAGACGTAACCGCGGGCGAGGTCATCGGGCAGGTCGACGCGGAAGCGCACGCCGCGCGGGATCACCGCGATCTCCTGCGGCTCGATCTCGATCACGCCCAGCTCGGTGGCCAGCCGCAGCCGGCCCTGCTGCGGAACGATCAGCAGTTCGCCGTCGGCGTCGTAGAAGAACCGCCCCTGCATCGAGCGGTTGGCCGCATACAGGTGGATACCGATGCCCGCCTGCTCGGCCGGTCCGCCGTTGCCGGCCAGGGTGACCAGGCTGTCGACGAAGTCGGTCGGCGCGGACGGCAGCGGCAGCGGGTCCCAGCGCAGCTGGTTCGGCGTGGCCGGGGCTTCGTCGAAACGGTTGTGGAAGGTGGCATGCGCCAGCGGCTGGAACGGCTCATGCACCGCCGCCGGACGGACCCGGTATAGCCAGCTGCGCCGGTTCGCGTGGCGCGGCGCGGTGAACGCGGTGCCGGACAGCTGCTCCGCGTACAAGCCGTGTGCCACCCGCTGCGGCGAGTTCTGCCCCTGCGGCAAGGTGCCTGGAATGGCCTCGCTGGCGAACTCGTTGCCGAAACCGGATTGATAGCCGTTGCTGACGCTCATCGCCATGGGAACCGCTCCTTACAGGAATCCGCGCTTCATCTGGTCGCGCTCGATCGACTCGAACAGCGCCTGGAAGTTGCCCTCGCCAAAACCCTCGTTGCCCTTGCGCTGGATGATCTCGAAGAAGATCGGGCCGATCGCGTTCTGGGTGAAGATCTGCAGCAGCTTGCGCTGCTTGGTTTCCGGGTCGGCATCGATCAGGATCTTGTTCTTCGCCAGCCGCGCCACGTCTTCGCCGTGGTTCGGTATGCGCACGTCGATCACCTCGAAATACGCGTCGGGCGTGTCGAGGAATTCCACGCCGGCTTTGCGCATCTTCTCGACCGTGGCGTAGATGTCGTCGGTGAAGCAGGCAATGTGCTGGATGCCTTCGCCGTGGTAGGCGTCGAGGTACTCGTTGATCTGGCTCTTCGGGTCGTTCGACTCGTTCAGCGGGATGCGCACGATGCCGTCCGGCGCGGTCATCGCCTTCGACACCAGGCCGGTCTTGACGCCCTTGATGTCGAAGTAGCGGATCTCGCGGAAGTTGAACAGCTTCTCGTAGTAGTCCGACCACTTCTGCATATTGCCGAAGTACAGGTTGTGGGTCAGGTGGTCGATGAAGGTCAGGCCGAAGCCGGCCGGGTTCGGCTCGGCACCTTCGATCAACGCGTAATCGGCATCGTAGATGCTGCCGGCGCTGCCGTAGCGGTCGACCAGGTACAGCATGCAGTCGCCGATGCCCTTGATCACCGGCGCGTCGACCGCCTTGCTGGCGGCCTTGTCGCTCACCGCTTCGCCGCCATGGCCGAGCACGGTAGCCAGCACCTCGGCCGCGGGTTTCTTGAAGCGGATCGCGAAGCCGCAGGCACTCGGGCCGTGCCTGGCGGCGAAGTCGGCGGCGAACGAATCCGGGGCCTCGTTGAGCAGGAAGCTCACGCCGTTCTGCCGGTACACGGTGATCGGCCGCGTCTTGTGCCTGAGTACGGCGCTGAAGCCCATGCGCTTGAACAGCTCGTGCAGTTCGTGGGCGCGGCCGGCCGGGGCGGCGAACTCGACGAATTCGAAGCCGTCGATGCCCATCGGGTTTTCGAACGTGGTGACCTGCATGCCAAGGTTCGGCTGGGCGTTCATGGCGCTCTCCTGTCTGTCGGTGCACGACGGCAGCACGTGAGCGTGCCACCATCGGCGGTAATCTTACGTTGTAGTTTCATATGAAACCATTTGCAAGGATCACCGCCGCAATGCCCGTCAAGCGCCACCCAGCCCCCGCCACTGCCGAGCACGCCCCGCTGCAGCTGGAGCATTTCCTGCCGTACCGGCTGTCGATCCTGTCCAACACGATCAGCCAGGCCATCGCCGACGACTACCAGAGCCGTCACGATATCTCGATGACCGAATGGCGGGTGATGGCCGTGCTGGCGCGCTACGCCGGCCTGTCCGCGCGCGAGGTGGCCGAACGCACGGCGATGGACAAGGTGGCGGTGAGCCGGGCGCTGGCGCGGCTGGTCGAGGCGGGCCGGGTCGACCGCGCGGTCCACGACAACGACAAGCGCCGCTCGGTGCTCAACCTCAGCGACGCCGGCTGGGCGATCCACGACGAAGTCGCACCGATGGCCCGTGCGCGCGAACGCGAGGTGCTGGCGAAGCTCAATGCCGAAGAGCGGGTATGGCTCACCCGCATCCTGGACAAGCTGCTTTCTTGACGAGAATCGGGATGGGGAATTCGTCCAGGAGCGAAGTGCGAAGCCCCTGCTTTTTAGAATTCCGACTCCCGGCCTTCACCGTACCCCGTGCATCAGCTTGTTGATCAGCGGCGAGACCGCCAGCAGCAGTACGCCGGCACCGGCCAGCAGCCAGAAGCTGAAGGTGAAGCCGTCCAGCGCCGAGGCGGCAGTCATGCCGCTTTCTCCGCTGATGCGGCCCGCCAGCAGGCCGGACAGGTTGCCGCCCACCGCCAGCGAGAGGAACCAGCCGCCCATCGCCAGGCCGACCAGCCGCGGCGGCGCCAGCTTGGTCACCATCGACAGGCCGATCGGCGACAGGCACAGCTCGCCGACAGTCTGCAGCACATAGCACAGCACCAGCGGCCAGAACGGGATCAGCCCCTGGCCGCCGAGCAGATGTGACAGCGCGTACATCAGCACCGCGAAGCCCATGCCGTTGAAGATCAGCCCCAACCCGAACTTGCGCGGGATCGACGGCTCGCGGCGGCGCGCCGCCAGCAGACCCCAGACCACGGTAACCAGCGGCGCCAGCAGCAGGATCGCCAGCGGGCTCACCGACTGGAACCAGCCCACCGGGAACACCCAGCCACCGAACATTTCGCGGTCGACCAGGTTCGCCGCGAGAAAGTTGAACGACGTGCCCAGCTGGAAGTAGAACATCCAGAACAGGATGTTGAAGGCGAAGATCACCAGCATCGCCACCACGCGATCGACCTGCACCCGGCCGTGCTTCAGCGCCTCGACCAGCAGCATCGCCGCCACGCCGGCGAACAGCACGCCCAGCATCCACGACAACCCCGTGGTGACGAACGCCAGCAGCAGGTACACCAGCGGCACCGCCACCACCACGCCCAGCAGCACCCATACCACGCGCATCCGGCTGGCGGCTTCCGGCGCGGGACGGCCCACGCCTTGCAGTCCACGGCGCCCGAACCAGAACCACAGCAGGCTGAGCAGCATGCCGACGCCGGCGGCGCCGAACACGATGCGGTAATTCTGCTGCATCGGCGTGTCGGTGAAATGGCTGGCCAGCCAGCCGGTCAGCAGCGGCGCCAGCAGCGCGCCGCCGTTGATGCCCATGTAGAACAGCGTGAAGCCGCGATCGCGGCGCGGGTCGTCGCGTCCGTAAAGCTGCCCGACCATGGTGGAGATGTTCGGCTTGAACAGGCCGTTGCCGACGATCACCATCGCCAGGCCGGCCAGGAAGATTTCGCGGTCGGGCAGCATCACCGCGAACAGGCCCAGCGCCATCACCAGCGCACCGAGCAGGATCGAACGCTGGTAGCCGATGACCTTGTCCGCCACATAGCCGCCGAAGATGCTGGAGGCGTAGATCAGCGCCGTATACGCGCCGAAGATGCTGCTGGCCCAGGCCTGGCCGGACGCGTCGCCGCTGTAGAAGTGCGCCACGATGTACAGCGCCAGCGCCCAGCTCACGCTGTAGAACGCGAAGCGCTCCCAGAACTCGGTCATGAACAGCATCCACAACGGCCGCGGATGCCCGAGCAGTTGCGGATAATCGGGCGTCGGTACGCTGTCGCCGGTGGCGCTGGTCTGGCTCATGCATTGCTCTCGTCGACATGCCACCCGACGGGCACGGGCGCCAAGATTCGACCCGTCACCCGCTCCGCGTCAAATGCGCCAGACCAGCCGCAGCGTGTTGTCGTCGCACTTGCCAAAACAGAACCGGCGGCCGAAGCCGCCGGTTCCATGCAGTTGAAGCTGGCGCAGTCAGCGCACGCCGTGCATCAGCTTGTTGATCAGCGGCGCGATCAGGAACAGCAGCACACCGCCGCCGAGCAGGATCCAGAAGCCCATGGTGTAGCCGGACAGCGCCGACTCCACGGTCATGCCGGTCTCGCCGCTGACATGGCCTGCGAACAGGCCGGCCAGGTTGTTGCCGATCGCGGTGGACAGGAACCAGCCGCCCATGCCCAGGCCGACCAGCCGCACCGGCGCCAGCTTGGTCACCATCGACAAACCGATCGGCGACAGGCACAGCTCGCCGGAGGTCTGCAGCACGTAGCACAGCACCAATGTCCACAACGGAATCATGCCGCTGCTGTCGACCAGGCTGGACAACGCGTACATCAGCACCGCGAAGCCCAGCGCATTGCCGATCAGGCCGAGGCCGAACTTGCGTGGGATCGACGGCTCGATGCGGCGCTTGTCCAGCCATGCCCACACCAGGGTAACCAACGGCGCCAGCAGCACGATGGCAACCGGATTGACCGATTGGAACCAGCCGATCGGGAATTCCCAGCCACCGAACATCTGCCGATCGACGATGTGCTGCGCGAGGAAGTTGAACGAGCTGCCGGCCTGCTCGAAGAACATCCAGAACAGCACGTTGAACACGAAGATGATCAGCATCGCGATCACCCGCTGGATCTGCACCCGGCCGGTGCGGATCGCCTCCACCACCAGCATCACGCCCACACCGAGGAACAACGCGGTCAGCAGCCACTGCAACACCACCGCGCCGGCGCGATCCATCAGCAGGTACACCAGCGGGATCGCCACCAACACGCCCAGCGCGACATACACCACGCGCATCGGGTTGGCGATTTCCGGCGCCGGCATGCCGACCCGGCCAAGCTGGCGCCGACCGAACCAGAACCACACCAGGCTGATCAACATGCCCACGCCGGAGGCGGCGAACACCACGTGGTAGTTCTGATGCCCGGGCGTGCCGAATACCTTGGTCGCCAGCATGCTGGTCAGCACCGGCGCGATCAGCGCGCCGGCATTGATGCCCATGTAGAACAAGGTGAAGCCGCGGTCGCGGCGCGAATCGCCCTGCGCATACAACTGCCCGACCATCGAGGAAATATTCGGCTTGAACAGGCCGTTGCCGACGATGATCGTGGCCAGCCCGAGCATGAAGATCTCGTGCTGCGGCACCATCACCATGAACAGGCCGGCCGCCATCACCACCGCGCCCAGCAGGATCGAGCGCTGGTAGCCGATGATCTTGTCGGCCACGTAGCCGCCGAACACCGCGGTGGCGTAGACCAGCGCCAGATACGCGCCGTAGGTGCGGCTGGCATCCGCCTGGCCGGCGTCGTTGCCGTCGTAGAACTGCGCCACGATGTACAGCGTGAGCGCCCAGCGCATGCCGTAGAACGCAAAACGTTCCCAGAACTCCGACATGAACAGCATCCACAGCGGACGCGGATGCCCGAGCAGTTGCGGGTAGTCGGGTACCGGCCTGGTATCGCCGGAGAGTGTGGTGTTGCCCATGCCTGACCCCCGTTTGTCGACTGATCGAAAGATATTGCGAGGGGTCAGATGTAACCGCAGGCTGCGCGATCGTCAAATGCGCTGCAGCACGGGCCTCTCGTTCAGCTGCCCAGCACGGTGCGCACGTCCAGCAACTCGGGGAAGAATTCCAGGTCGAGCGCCTTCTTCAGGAAACTCACGCCGGACGAACCGCCGGTACCGCGACGGTGGCCAATGATCCGCTCCACCGTCTTCATGTGGCGGAAGCGCCACAGCTGGAAACTCTCCTCCACGTCCACCAGCTGTTCGCACATGTGGTATTCCGGCCAGAACCCCGCGCGCTGCTCGTAGATGCGCTTGAGCACCGGCAGCAGTGCCTCGTTGCGCTGATAGGCCTGGGTCCAGTCGCGCTGCAGCAGCTCGGCCGGCACCGCATGGCCACGCCGTGCCAGGTAGCGCAGGAATTCGTCGTACAGGCTGGGCGCTTCCAGCACCGCGCGCAGCTCGGCCTGCGCGGCCGGATCGTGCGCGAACACCTTGAGCATGCCGGCGTTCTTGTTGCCCAGCAGGAACTCGATCTGGCGGTATTGCAGCGACTGGAAGCCGGATGACGGGCCCAGCACGCCGCGGAATTCCAGGTACTCCGACGGCGTCAGCGTCTCCAGCACCGCCCATTGTTCGAACAGCTGGCGCTGCACCTGCTTCACCCGCGCCAGGATCTTCAGGCACGCGTCGACGTCGTCCGCCTGCAGATGCGTCACCGCCGCCTTCAATTCGTGGATCAGCAGCTTCATCCACAGCTCGGACACGTGGTGCTGCACGATGAACAGCATCTCGTCGTGATGCGGCGGCTGGCTCAACGGCTGCTGCGCCGACAGCAGCGTGTCCAGATGCAGATAGCCGCCATACGTCATCTGCCCGTTGAGGTCGGTCTGGATGCCCGCTTCGATATCGCGCTGGTTGTCGCTCATGGTGTTCCGTCACGTATTCGGAAAAGCCTCATGGTAACGGCTGTGTACCACTCGATACCTTGATCGAAGACAAGCCGCACACTTCACCATTGCCTGATACGCTCCCTTACTGCTCGCACAGGGTGGGCTGGTGAGGGGTCAGGCTCCGGATCCAACACACCCCGATGCGCACCACTTCCGATGCCATGGCCTGCGCAGAAAGCCAACCCCGGCGCGGCCCAGCGCCCCTCCACGGCACATGGAATCCGCCTCCCCATACGCCCACGAATGCTGCGCCGTACCTTGCAGCGCAACATGTCCGCCTGTTATCAAGCGCGGTCTTGTTCGGTCGTTTGTGTGCCCGCGGATCCTTCGAGGCCACACCATCAGCCAGGTTTTTCCCCTCTCTTCCTCACCCCCGGAGCGAGTCGTGACTATCGCCGCCAAGTTTGAAATCGAATACCTGCAATACCTCGATGCCGAGGGCAAGCAGGTTCGAGATGATCTGCCTGAGTTCGCCAAGGACCTCGGCCACATGGTCGAGCTGTACAAGCTGATGCTGTCCACGCGCGTGTTCGACGCCAAGTCGATCGCGCTGCAGCGCACCGGCAAGCTGGGCACCTACGCCAGCTGTCTCGGCCACGAAGCGGCGCACGTCGGCATCGGCAGCGCGATGAAACCCGAAGACGTATATGCGCCGAGCTACCGCGAATACGGCGCGCAGCTCTATCGCGGCGTGCAGCCGCGCGAGGTGTACATGTACTGGGGCGGCGACGAGCGCGGCAACGACTACCAGAAAGAACCGGCGCGGCACGACTTCGCCTGGTCGGTGCCGATCGCCACGCAGTGCCTGCATGCCGCCGGCTCGGCGCTGGCATTCAAGATCCGCGGCGAGAAGCGCGTGGCCGTGTGCACGATCGGCGACGGCGGCTCGTCCAAGGGCGATTTCTACGGTGCGATCAACATTGCCGGCGCGCAGAACCTGCCGCTGGTCTGCGTCATCGTCAACAACCAGTGGGCGATCTCGGTGCCGCGCAAGATCCAGTCCGGTGCACCGACGCTGGCGCAGAAGGGCATCGCCGCCGGCCTGTTCTGCATCCAGGTGGACGGCAACGACATCATCGCCGTGCGCAAGGCGATGGAAGATGCGCTCGATCGCGCCCGCAGCGGCCAGGGCGGCAGCGTGATCGAGGCGGTCACCTATCGCCTCGGCGACCACACCACCGCCGACGACGCGCGTCGCTACCGCGGCGAGCAGGAAGTGAAGGACGGCTGGGAAAAGGAGCCGATGAAGCGCCTGCGCAACTGGCTGGTGGCCAAGGGCGTATGGGACGACGCGAAGGAAGAGGCGTGGAAGGCCGAGTGCGACGACTGGATGGACAACGAGGTGAATGCCTACCTTGAGACCAAGACCCAGCCGGTCTCGGCGATGTTCGACTACATCTTCGCCGAAGTCCCCGCCGATCTCGCAAAACAGCGCGACTACGTCCTCTCGCTTGAAAACAAGGCGAATTAAGTCATGGCACAAATCACTCTCATCGAAGCCGTCACCCAGGCGCTGGCCTACGAAATGGCCCATGACGATTCCGTCGTGGTACTGGGCGAAGACGTCGGCGTCAACGGCGGTGTATTTCGCGCCACCCAGGGCCTGCAGGAAAAATTCGGCGAGCTGCGGGTGCTCGACACACCGCTGGACGAAACCACGATTGCCGGCGTCACCGTCGGCCTCGCCGTGCAGGGCATGAAGCCGGTCGCCGAGGCACAGTTCGAGGGCTTCATCTATCCGATGATGGAGCAGATCGCCTGCCACGCCGCACGCATGCGCAACCGCACCCGCGGCCGCCTCACCGTGCCGGCCGTGTGGCGCGCACCGTGGGGCGGTGGCATCCGTGCACCTGAGCATCACTCCGAAGCGAACGAGCACCTGTTCACCAACATCCCCGGCCTGCGCGTGGTGATGCCGTCGTCGCCCGCACGCGCCTACGGCCTGCTGCTCGCCGCGATCCGCGATCCCGATCCGGTGATGTTCTTCGAGCCCAAGCGCATCTACCGCCAGTACAAGGAAGAGGTGCCGGACGACGGCGAGGCGTTGCCGCTGGACGTGTGCTTCGTGCTGCGCGACGGCAGCGACGTGACCCTGGTGAGCTGGGGCGCGCAGGTGAAGGAGGCACTGGAAGCGGCCGACGAACTGGCCAGCCAGGGCATCAGCGCCGAAGTGATCGACGTCGCCACGCTGACCCCGCTGGACTTCGACACCATCGCCGAATCCGTGCAGAAGACCGGCCGCTGCGTGATCGTGCACGAGGCGCCGAAGACCGCCGGCTTCGGCGCCGAGATCGCCGCGCGCCTGGCCGAGGAATGCATGTACGACCTGCTCGCCCCGGTCGAACGCGTCACCGGCTTCGACACGCACATCCCGCTGTTCCGACTCGAAATGAAATACCTGCCGAGCGTGGAGCGCGTCGTCGACGCGGCGAAGCGCACGCTGGCGGCCAGCTAACCTTCAACGGACCCGATCCCATGGCTGATATCAAGACGTTCTACCTGCCCGACCTCGGCGAAGGCCTGCCCGACGCGACCGTGGTCGAGTGGCACGTGAAGGTGGGCGACAGCATCAAGCTCGACGCGCCGCTGTGCTCGATGGAAACCGCCAAGGCGGTGGTCGACGTGCCCTCGCCGTACACCGGCAAGGTCGTCAAGCTGCACGGCGCGCCCGGCGACATTATCGAGACCGGCGCCGCACTGGCCGATTTCGAGCCGGACCCGAACGCGAAGCAGCGTGCCGAGGCCGAATCCACCGGCCATCACCACGGCCCGAAGAAGAGCGTGGGCAGCCCCGCACCGGACGACGGCCACAAGGTGGTCGCCTCCGACGAAGGCGGCGAAGTCGAAGAGACGGCGGCACGCGAAGACGAAGGCACCGTGGTCGGCGCGATGGTCAGCGGCAACACCGTGCACGTCGAACAGGCCGCCAGCATCGGCGGCGTCAAGGCGGTGCCCGCGGTACGCGCGCTGGCGAAGAAGCTCAAGGTCGACCTCGCCCGGGTGCGCCCGAGCGGCGCCGACGGCGTGGTGACGATGAAGGACGTCAAGGACGCCGCCGCGAACGGCTCGGCCACGCTCGGCGCCGCGCCGACGCGTGCCGTGCCCGCCTCCGCCGGCCGCCACCTGGCACCGGAACTGCCGCAGCCCGAACCGCAGCGTGGCCCCGTCTCGCTCTCCGGCAAGCCGGTGCGCACCGCGCCGCCCAGCGTCAGCGCCAGCGGCCAGCCGGAACAGCTGAAGGGCGTGCGCCGCAACATGGCTCGCGTGATGGCCGACGCGCACGCCCAGGTGGTGCCGACCACCCTGGTCGACGACGCCGACCTGCACGCCTGGATCGGCAAACAGGACATCACCGCACGGCTGATCCGCGCCATCGTGTTTGCCTGCAAGACGGTGCCGGCGCTGAACGCCTGGTTCGACGGCAAGAACCTCACCCGCACGCTGCACCCGCAGGTCGACATCGGCATCGCGGTGGACACCGACGACGGCCTGTTCGTGCCGGCGCTGCGCAACGCCGACGTGCTCGACGCGGCCGGCGTCCGCGCCGCGATCAAGCGCCTGCGTTCGCAGGTCGAAGACCGCACGATCCCGGCCTCGGAGCTGTCCGGCTACACCATCAGCCTCAGCAACTTCGGCATGTTCGCCGGCCGCTACGCCACGCCGGTGGTGGTGCCGCCGACCGTCGCCATCGTCGGTGCCGGCAAGCTCAGCCACGACGTGGTCGCCGTCATCGGCGGCATCGAAGTGCATCGCCGCATGCCGCTGTCGCTGACTTTCGATCACCGCGCCGCCACCGGCGGCGAAGCGGCAAGGTTCCTCAAGGCGATGCTGGACGATCTGGCCCTGCCGAACTGAGCGGGCCGCAACCGCGGAAACAGACAGGGCGCTCTCGGGCGCCCTGTCTGTTTCTGCCGGCCGTCAGTAATCGCGCACGTCCAGCAGCATGAAGCAGCGTGCGCTGTAGTCGCCGCCGTGCGGCCACGGCACGGCGGTCAATGCCAGCGTTCCCGCCGTCCACAGTTCGTTGTCGAGCAGCGCCTCGCAGCGTGAATCGCCCGCCGCGGCATGGCTGTGCACCAGCCGCAGCCAGTGCAGCTCGGGGCTCAGCGCCTCGCGTTTCAACGCGGCCTCGATCGACGCCAACGCCTCGGCCGGCATGCTTGCAGCATCCGCACCCCGTGCGCTGAATGGGCCGATGAACACATCCCACGTGCGCGCGCCGATATCCCAGGCGGCGATCCGCATCCTGCGGTCGTCGGTGACGTACCAGCAGGCGGCCAGCAGCGGGTGGAACACATCCTGCTCGAACGTGCGCAGCGCATCGCGGCAGCCGGCGTCGCCGCCGCCCATGCCGGCGAAGCTCTCTTCGATGTAGCGCTCCTCGCTCAGCACCACGTCGACGTCGAGCCGGCCGGGTTCACTGGCGGCACCCTCGTGCCAGGCGGCGCGGATCGCGGGAAAATCACCATCGGTGACCAGCCAGCCGTCCTCGTCCACCTCCAGCTCGACGTCGTGGCGCTCGAACAACCGCAACAGGTACTTTTGCAGCGCCGCACTGTCCATCGTCATTCCTGCCCGCCGGTGTCATTCGTCGAAGGCAGCTCGCGCCAGGTCAGGTAGACGCGCAGGTCGAATTCCCGCTGGTGGTAATCCGGCAGCATGTACGTGCACAGCTGGTAGAACGCCTTGTTGTGGTCGAGTTCCTTCAGGTGCGCCAGCTCGTGCACCACGATCATCTGCAGGAACTCCGGCGCGGCGGCCTTGAACAGGCTGGCCACGCGGATCTCCTTCTTCGCCTTGAGCTTGCCGCCCTGCACGCGCGAGATCGCGGTGTGCAGGCCCAGCGCATTGCGCAACACGTCGAGCTTGCTGTCGTACAGCACCTTGTCGATGCCTGGCGCATTCTTCAGGTGCTGCTGCTTCAGCGCCGCCACATAGGCATACAGCGCCTTGTCGCTCTGCACTTCATGGCGATCCGGATAACGCTTCGTCAGGTGCTCGCCCATGCGCTCCTGCGCAATCAGTTCACGCACCTTGTCCTGCAAGGTGGCGGGGTACGCCTGAAGATATTTGAGCGGGATCATGCGGGGTATTCTCGCACTGCATCGCTGCACACGTATCGACCACCCGACGGAGGCATCCCATGCATCACAGCCGACTCTGCACCATCGTCATCGACTGCCACGTCGACGAGCTCGCACCCGTCGCCGATTTCTGGAGCCGGGCGCTGGGCAAGCCGATCGCCAGCGTCGACCAGGACGGCGACGGCAAGTACGCGGAACTGCAGACCGCCGCGGACGAACCGATCATCCTGCTGCAGAAGGTGGATCACCCCAGCCGCGTGCATCTGGACATCGAGACCGACGACCTCGACGCCGAGGTGGCGCGACTGGAGCGTCTGGGTGCGCGCCGCGTCGCGTTCGTGCGCGAGCGCTGGTGGGTGCTGGAGGCGCCGAGCGGACACCGCTTCTGCGTGGTACAGCCGCAGCGCGAGACGTTCGGACCGCACCTCAACCGCTGGGATTGACACGTCATCGCCAGCGCGGCAGCGCGCACCGGGCCAGTCAGCCGAGCCACCAGCCCAGCCAGGTTGCCGTCAGCACCATGACCAGACCCAGCAGCACCGGCCGCGCATAGTCCCAGTCGCCGTTCGCCCGGGCGATCACCGCCTTGGACAGGCTGTTGCTGGTCAGTGCGATCAGGATCGGCACGGCCGTGGCCGCGGGCTCGATCCTGCCCGCGGCGGCCAACGTCGCCACGGATACCGCCGCGGCATGCGTGTCGGCGAATCCGGCGACGCCCGTGGCGATGTCCAGCCCACGGTCGCCCAGCCAGACCCGCATCGCGGCCGACACCAGCAGCACCACGGCGATCATCAGCCCAAGCAACAGCGAAGCCTTGACGCTGAAGACGACGCTGCCCTGAACCGGATCCGGCGCGCTCAGGCGCAGGCCCTGCCATGTCCACAACGCGCCGTAGACCGCCGCGGTCGCGCCGCCGCAGGCCAGCGGCACGGCGAGCACGCGCAGCGTCGCCACGTCGGTGACCGCGAGTACCGCCGCCATCTGGGCAAAGGTGGCCACGGTCGAAAGCACCGCCGCCGCGATCGCCGAGCGCCGCAACGCCGGCAGGCTGCGCGCCTGCGCACCCATCACCCCGATGGTGGCAACGCTGGACACGAAGCCGGAGAGCAGACCGGCCAGCGGCAAGCCGATGCGGCGACCCGCAAGCCGCAGCAGCGCATGTGCAACGGCACCGATCGACATGATCAGGATCACGATCAGCCACAGCGAGCGCGGGTTGATCGCATCGAACGGACCCAGTTGCCGATCCGGCACCAGGGGAAGCACCAGCAGCGTGGCAGCGGCCAGCACCAGCAGGTTGTTCAGTTCCTCCGTGGTCAGCACGCCGCGCACGAAGCGGTGCATGGGCTCGCGCGCCGCCAGCAGGATCGTCACCACCACCGCCAGCCCGGCCGCCAGCGGCGGCTGGCGGATGGCCACCGCCCCCAACACCAGGCAGAGCAGCAGGCTGACCTCGGTGGTGAGGCCACGATCACTGTCGGTATCGCGCGCATAGGCAATCGCCAGGAGCGTCGCCACCGCGGCCATGGCCAGCAGCAGCATGGCCACGCCGAAGGTCGCGCTGGCCGCACCCAGCAAGGCCACCACGGCAAAGGTGCGAAGGCCGGCGACCGCGTGGCCGTTGCTGCCCTTGCGCCGTTCGCGTTCGGCACCGATCAGCAGACCGATGCCCAGCGCCACCGCGAAACCGGTCCAGGAAAAGACGACACCCATGAAGCCACATCCATGACGAATCGGACCGCATTCCGGCCACGTCGCGATCATGCCGGAGCACTCGCGGAAAGTCGCGCAGACGTGACAGCCGCTGCGGCCGCTCTGGCCCGAGCGACCGGCGCAACCGGCGACGCGCCCGATGGCGTCGGGCGCTTGCCCGCCATCAGATATCGAAGCGGTAGCTCAGCTTGACCAGCAGCTGCTCGTCGTCGCGCAACGCAAAGCTGTTGCGCAGCGCGTCAGTGGTCTTGCCGGCGAATTCGTCCTGGGCATAGCCGCCGCGTCCATACACCACGTAGAGATAGGACAGTGGCGCCAGCTCGTAGCGATAGCGGATCTGCAGGCCCAGGTTGTGCACGCTGAAGTCGTCGACCGGCTCGTTGCTGGCGGCGGCCCGTCCATTGACACCAACGCGATAGCCGCCACGCGCGCGTGCATCCAGTCCGATCGCCTGCAGTTTCAGGCGCAGTTCCTGGCGACTGTCGATGCTCCAGTCGAAACCGGCGTCGAGCAGCAGCGTGTGCTGGTCGAAGCGACCGACCAGGTTGTCGTGCTGCCACACCAGCCAGTCTGGCGTGTGTTCGTAGTACGGACCGGCATACACGCTGAACGCGTCGCTGATGAAATAGGTCGGGATGAACTTGACGTCGTAGCCGAGTTGCCGGTTGCCGCCCAGCCCGCCGCTGAGGACTTCTGCGTCCAGCTTGAACGCCCAGTCGCCGTGGCGCGGGCTGACGCGCTCGTAGACCAAGTCCAGCGAAGGCGGCAGGAACAACGCGCCATTGCCGCGGGTGAGCAGGTCGTCCCAGCCCGCGCTGTTGACGTTGAGCTGCACGATTTCGTTGGCGCCGTTGCGCAGGTTGCTGTTGCGGCTGATGCGCAGCTGGCGGCGCAGGCGCAGGCCATGATCGTTGTCCAGCCCGTCGATGCGGAAGCGCCATTCGTGCGAGCTGTAGGCGGAGTCGGCCGGCAGCGCCGTATTGCGCTTGCGCACTTCCCAGTGACCGTAGTTGAAGTCGTTGCGCTCCAGGTAGCCGAAGTCGTTAACCTGCAGCTGGTCGCCGAAATGCATGCCCAGCCACTGCTGGCGCCAGCCATCGCCCATCTCGTAATTGGCGATCACGGTGCCGCCGGTGTCGCGCGTGTGTGTGCCCGACTGCAGGATGTCGCTGCCGACCACGTTGCTGGTAACGGTCAGTTGCGGCGTGGGTCGCCAGCGATGATCGATGCCGAGCACGGTGGCCTCGCGATCCCGCCACGGCCGATCGACCCGGGTCAGCAGCATGCCCAGGCTCTGGTCGCCAAAATCATGGGTCAGCCGCGCGGCGCCGAAGAAACGTCCGGCCTCGCCGTCCTCGTCGGCGGCCAGCACGCCGTAACTGGTGGTGCCGAAACTGCCGTTGAGCTTCACCGCCGCGTTGATGTCGGCCGCGCCGTGGCCGTCGTCGGACGGCCCGCCGACACGCCGCGTATAGACCAGCTGGCTGTAGTCGTCGAGCAGGCTGAAGTCGAAGATGCCCTGATTTTCCGTGAAGAACGGCCGCTTGTCGCTGACGTAGGTTTCGGTGGCGCTGAAGTTGACCACCAGATCGTCGCTCTCGACCTGGCCGAAATCCGGATTCAGCGCCGCGGTCAGCTGGAACTGGCCGTTCGGCTTCCACAGCAGGTCGGCGCCTTCCTGGAAGTGGCTGCGGCCGCGCACGTTGTCGTACAGGCCGGACACGTACGGCGTCACCGCCAACAGCGACTGGCTGTACTGCGGCACCTCGACCCGGCTGAATGCGGACAGGAAACGCGGCAGCGTGAAGCTGGCCACCGGCCACGACGCGCGCTCGCCGGTCGAGCCGGTCACGCGGTCGAGGTAGACGCCGAGCGTGCGCTTGCCATCGCGCGCGGTGTGCATCGGCGCGATGTACCACGGGATCAGGATCTCGACCGACCAGCCTTCGGCATCCTCGCTCACCGCGTGTAGCCAGTTGCCGTCCCAGTCCTTGTTGAACTGGTTTTCGTTGGTCAGCACGGCATCGTTGATGCCGCCGGTCGAGCTGACCACGAAGTCGTAGCCGGTGCGCCCGTCGCCGTTGAAGTCGACCATCAGATTGACCCGGTCGACCTGGTCCTCGAAGTCGCGCTGCACGCGTTGGCGCGTGCGCGGCACGTCGGCCGGCTGGTCGCAGCGGAACGCCACGGCGAGACCCTTGGGCGTGGCCAGGATCCAGGCTTCGGTATGCAGCGAGCCCGGCTTGCCGTTAAGTGGCTGGGTCTGGCGGAAATCGGTGATATGCCGCGCGCCCTTCCACTCGTCGGCACCGATGTGGCCGTCGATGTCGACGGCCAGCGCCGGCGCCGACAACGCGGCAAGACTCACGAACAACAGGCACGCCATGCGCATGTCAAAAACTTCCACGAGGATGCGGCGCAGGATGGCGCCATGGGGGCGATGAACTCGCCACATCGGATAGATGCGCAGCTTGCCGTTTGCGTTTAGCTGCCTCGACCGCCATAAGTCATGCCTTGACTTGTGGCAGGTAGCTGCCCGTCCCGTCCGGGCCCGGCGTCTTCGCGCCCGATCAGGATCGCCGGCGGCCCCAGAGCACATGGCGCAGCAGCATCGCCAGCACCAGCACCGCGGCGAACGCGCCGTAGCCGTACAACGCCGGCAGCACCTGCTGCCAGATCGCGCCGCTGGCGCGCCCGAAGCCGTCGACCGTGGGCAATTCGACCATGTCGAAGCCGAGCACCGCGCACTGCACCGCGGCGATCACCGCCAGCAGCAGGGCGGTGAAATCGAAAATGCGCCGGCCGGACGTGCGCGGCAGGCTCTTCGGGTACGCCCAGTAGCCCCAGCACAGGATCAGCAGCAACGGCGCAAGCAGCAGGACGGCGAGGTAACGCATCGGTCGATCACCCGGAAAGTTTGGCGCCGCGCATCATTCCTGCGCGGCAAGTTGGTCCAGCGCGTCACGCAATTGCGCCAGCGCTTCGTCACGAGCCTGCCCGTCGCGATAGTCGGGCGTGCTGGCGACCGCCTCGCCATCCAGCTCCAGGCTCATGCCCAGCGGCTGGATCTGCAACACGGCCGCAGCGGCACCCAGGGCCTTGATGTGCTTCTGCAGCGAACCGGCCGCCTTTGGATCGGCGAACGGCTTCGACAGCAGCAGCTCCTCGCCTTCCGCGGAGAACAGACGAAAGCGGAAACTACCATCGGCATCGCGGAAACTGGCGAAGCGCGGCATTTTGCCCTGCTTCGGCGCGGCCTTCGGCTGATCGATGCGTGCCGGCGCGGTGGTCATCGCGCGCAGCCCGAGCACCTCACGTAACGCGGCGACCTTCGGCGCGGCGATCGCACGCGCCTTCCGCGCACCCTGCTGCAGGATCGCCTCGATCGCGGCCGGGTCGGCCATCAAGGCCTCGTAGCGTTCACGCATCGGCGCCACGTCGGCCTCGATCCGCTCGTACAGCACCTGCTTCGCCTCGCCCCAGCCGATGCCGTCCAGCAGGGCCCGGCGGAACGCCGCGGTCTCGGTCTCGCTGGCGAACGCGCGGAAGATGGTGAACAGCGCGCAGTCGTCCGGGTCCTTCGGCTCGCCGGGCGCTCGCGAGTCGGTGACGATGCGCATGATCGTCTCGCGCAATTGTTTCTTGCCGCCGGCGAACAGCGGGATCGTGTTGTCGTAGCTCTTCGACATCTTGCGGCCATCGAGGCCCGGCAGCGTGGCCACCTGCTCCTCGATCAACGCCTCCGGCAGCACGAAGAACTCGTGCCCGTGCAGGTGGTTGAAGCGCTGGCCGAGGTCGCGCGCCATCTCGATGTGCTGGATCTGGTCGCGCCCCACCGGCACCTGGTTCGCGTCGAACGCCAGGATGTCGGCCGCCATCAGCACCGGGTACATGTACAGGCCGGCGGTGATGCCGGCGTCGGCGTCCTCGCCCGCCGCGGTGTTCTTGTCCACCGCCGCCTTGTACGCATGCGCGCGGTTGAGCATGCCCTTCGAGGCGATGCAGGTGAGGAACCAGGTCAGCTCGGGGATTTCCGGGATATCCGACTGGCGATAGAAGGTGACCCGCTGCGGATCGAGTCCGGCGGCCAGCCAGGTGGCGGCGATCTCCAGTCGTGAACGCTCGATCCGTGCCGCGTCGTCGCTCTTGATCAGCGCGTGATAGTCGGCCATGAAGTAGAACGCATCCACGTCGTCACGCCGGCTGGCCTCGACGGCCGGACGGATCGCGCCCACGTAATTGCCCAGGTGCGGAGTGCCGGTGGTGGTGATGCCGGTGAGGATTCGGGTGTTCATGCTGCATCGCGCAGGGAAAACGCCAGTCTACGACATCCGGCAAAACGGCTCGACCGACCGGCCTGCCGTCCACGATGATCGGCGTTGCCCCCTTGCCAAAAAAATCACAAGGGCGAGTCCAGATTTTGCCGACCCTGACCATAGCCAAGGAGATCCAGCTGATGAGTGGCAAATTCACCGTGTTTACTGGCAAGAACGGCGAGACCTATTTCAACCTCAGGGCCGGCAACGGCGAGATCATCCTCAAGAGCGAGGGTTACAAGGACAAGGCCAGCGCACGCAACGGCGTCGAATCGGTGCGCAAGAACGCGCCGGATGCCACACGTTACGAGAAAAAGACCTCGGCCAGCGGCAAGTTCCACTTCAACCTGAAGGCGACCAACCATCAGGTCATCGGCAGCAGCGAGATGTACGACAGTGAGCGCTCGCGCGACGCCGGCATCGCTTCGGTGATGGCGAACGCGCCGGACGCCAAGCTCGGCGAGGAATGAGCACTTCGGCGCGATCCCGTCGGGTCGCGTCGAAACCCCCTCGACCCGCTTCAGCGGATCAGCGTGGACTTGCCGAACAGCGACTCGACCAGATCCACCGCCAGCCTGGCCGTCTGGTTGCGCTTGTCGAAGGCCGGGTTCAGCTCGACGATGTCCAGCGACGCCACGCGTCCCGTATCGGCGAGCATCTCCATGCACAACTGCGCCTCGCGATAATTCGGTCCGCCGCGCACGGTGGTGCCCACGCCGGGCGCGATACTGGGGTCGAGGAAGTCGACGTCGAAGCTCACGTGCAGATGGGTGTTCTCGTCGATCCCGGCCAGCGCTTCTTCCATGACGCGTTTCATGCCGACCTCGTCGATATGGCGCATGTCGTGCACCTGCATGTTCGCTCCGCGCACCAGTTTCTTCTCACCCTCGTCAACCGAACGGATGCCGATGTAGCGAAACACGTCCGGCGTGGTCGCCGGCGTGCTGCCGCCCAGATCGGTCAGTCCGGCCGGGCCGATGCCGCACAGGCAGGCCACCGGCATGCCGTGGATATTCCCGGTGGGCGTGGCCTGCGCGGTGTTGAAATCGGTATGCGCATCCAGCCACAGCACGCGCAGTTGTTTGCCTTCATCGCGGCAATGACGGGCCACCGCCGAAATCGAGCCGATCGCCAGGCAGTGGTCGCCGCCAAGCATGATCGGCAGGCGCCCAGCCTGAAGTTCCTGTTGAACAGCCGTATAGACGGCCGTATTCCAGGCCACCACCTCATCCAGGTGACGATAGCCATGCTCGGGCGGCAACCACGGATTGAGCGGCCCCTGCAGGTTGCCCCGGTCGATCACCTTCAGCCCGCGACGCTCCAGCCTTTCCGCCAGGTTGGCCACCCGCAGCGCCTCCGGTCCCATCGCGGCACCACGGTGGCCGGCGCCGATGTCGGTCGGCACGCCGATCAATGAAATGGTCTGTTTGCCCATGATCCGTGTTTACCTGCCATGCGTCGCGGGGCAGCGCCAGGCCAGGGCCATCGCTCGCCGTCAATGTCGGTATGGCGACTAGCAAAGGGGGCGCCTTGCCACCTTCGGAGCGCGTCGCGAATGATCCGGAGTTTACCGCAACGATCCCGCCGACGCCGGAGCGGCGCCGGCAGCTTCGGCAAACGCCGATCATCTCGAAGCGCGCCTCGCCAGTCATCTTCGGCGGATTGCCACCGCAGACCGGGTGATAACTGACGACATCGCCGACCTGCTGGTAATCGCTGACGGTACAGTCCTGCTGTCGCTGCAGCATGGCGCGCATGTCGCGGTCCCTGGAGGTGTATGCGCAGGCATGTCCCCGCACCCGGCATCTGCATTTTCATGCTGACGCTCATCTTCATCATGTTGCGGGGATCCGGTTGCGCCGACGCCGCCGTAGCCAGCAATGCGAACGCGCACAGGCTGCGGATGCGGGCAAGGGATGGCAGGAGCATGGACATGCTCCGGCTCGGCTTGAAAAGTGACGGCACCGGATCGACGCACATGACCACGGTGATCGCATCCACTGCAACCACGCTAACCGACCGGAACCGGCACGTCCGCCGGCTAGTGGAGTCCCGCCTGACGACTTCGTGCCAGCTCGTCCTCGCGACGCGATCGCGCACCCGGGTTCCAGGACACCAGATTCCCGGCGCCACGGGTCAGCGAGGCTCCGGGTTCAGCGCCCCGAACGACTTTTCCGAACAGCATCCCTGCAAACAGCAACACTCCACGCCAGAAGGCGGAATGTGCAAGAAGCGTTTGCATGTTGATCACCCTGAGCTGCCCCTGCGCAGCCGTTGGGTTGATCCTAGCAAGCTTTCACGTTACATGTATATCAAGACGCCAGCACCGACCGGGCGAACTGACAGGAAACCGCCCGCCAAGGCCCGTCCGTATCGCATATGATTGAAATGCCATGCGGCATCACGCCTAACCGGCGGACGGAATGGCTCCTGCCGGTCGAGGCACGACCGGGGCTGCGACGTCCAAGGTCCACTCCGATTCGGCGGAATCAGGCGGCGGCACGTTGTGACGTGACTGGCCCTGCGTAGTGCACCAGGGCGATGGTGAATTCCGAACAGACCATCTCGACACTGACCGCGCGGCCGGAGTTGGCGTGTTCCTCGCGGGCCAGTCCGCGAGCCAGGCGAATCGCGTGCGCGAAGCGCAACTGGTCGTACAGCACCGCCTCCCCACTGCAGATACGCCACAGGCCGTGGCTGCTTTCCTTGATCGTCAAAACCATGCGCATTGCCGCATCCTCGGACAAAGAAATCGGCCGGAGCGTCCATCCGTGCCCCCGGTGACGGATGATCGTGTGTTTCCGGTGTTGGCCAAGTCTGCCCAGCGCGGTTCGCCGCGTATGTCGGCGTACGCCTACGGCACGTGTGCGCAGCTGCCCCACGATGGCCTCAGTCGCCTGCGTCAGCCTGACTGACGCAGGCTCTGCTGCTCCGGATGCGGTACACGGCCATACTTGGCGAGGATGATCGGCTCCGAGTACTCGCCACAATCGGTGTCCGCCGCCTGCGCGTAAACCAGTACGCCGTCACGTTCCTCAGCCAGCATCTCGCCGCGCGTACGCGCCAACTGCTCCATGCCGTGAAGAATCGGCTTGTCCGCGATGAAATCGCCGTCCACCTTGTGAAAGCCCTGCACCACGTAAAGCGTACCCATGATGTGTCCTCGCGCTTGAAGTTCCGAGCGTGGGCAAACCGAAGTGGACGAATCGCGATGGTCGCGTTAAGACCGGTGGGGAGCGTTCAGCCAAGGGCCGTACGCTCGAAAGGCGACCCAGGCCGTGTGGGTTTCGTGGTGCCGGCAGCAGGAGTCGAACCCGCGACCTACTGATTACAAATCAGTTGCTCTACCAACTGAGCTATGCCGGCGAAGGTGGGGGATTCTAGCAGGCTGCGTCCCGACGCGCGTTCAGAAGCAGCCGGTGCTGTGCGAGCCGATGCCACTGGTGCGGACGCGGCTGCGCCAGTCGAAGTTGCCGCCGTCGGCGACCACCAGGTCCAGCCAGTATTCGGGCACGCTCTCGCTGCGCTCGCTCATGCGGGCGGGAAAACCGGCCGCGACGACTTCGTCGCGGCGCTTGCGCGCATTCGCCGGGTCCTTGAACAGGCCCAGCGAGATCGTGTTGGGCTGGTCGCCGGAGCTGACCACGAAGTAGTCGTCGATGTTGCGTGCCGCCAGCTGCCGCGCCGCCGCCAACGCCTGCGCACGGTTGCCGGCGGCCGGCAGGTAGACCCACCAGCCGCTAGTCTGGCTGGCCTGTTCCTGGCGCGAGCGCATCCGCGTGGCCTGCGCGGACAGCGCCTGGCGTGCGTTGCGCAGGTCCTGCGGGGTGGCAAACGGGCCGAGCGCGAGGCAGCTGTAACTGAGGTTGCGCGATGGCGTCACCGCCGCGGGCGTGGCGGGCGTGGCCGCCGTCGTAGCCGGGCCGGGCGCAGGCAACTCCGACAGCAGGCGCAGTTCCGCCACACCCGGATCGCTGGGCGTGCCGCCGCGAGCATACGGCTGCCCCAGCAGCAGCCAGGCGCCCACTGCGATATTGAGCGCGGTCAACAGTACGAACAGCAGACGCAGGAACATCGAACCCCCATCAACCGGCAGCAATCACCATTCTAAACGGGACAGCGCCGGCGTCACTGCGCGTTGGCCCACACGGCCAGACCGCGCAGCACGCTGTCCTGGCTCAGCCGGGCCGGCAACGACAGCAGCGGGAGCAGCGGCGCGGCGTCGCCGCCACCCAGGATCAGCGCAGGCGTCGCGCCGAGTCGTGCGGCCGAACGCGTGGCGAAGCGCTCGACCAGCGCAGCCGCCGCCTGCCAGCAGCCCGAGGCCACCGCGTCGGCCGTGTTGTCGGCCAGTTCCACGATCTCGCCGGGCCGTTCCGGCCGTATCCGCGCCGTGGCGTCCAGCAGCGACTGCTGCATCAGTCGCGGACCGGGCGCAATCAAGCCGCCCAGGTGCTGTCCATCTCCGGCCAGCGCATCCAGCGTGAGTGCAGTGCCGACACCGGCTAGCACGCACGGCGCGTGACCATCGGCATGCGCCGCGACCATCGCCAGGAAACGATCCACGCCCAGACGCTGCGGCTCGGCATACGCGTTGCGCACGCCGCAGGCGTGCGCCGGCGTGCGCAGCCAGGTCGGCGTGCAGGCGAACAGACGCTCCGCCACGGCCGCCACCTGTGCCTCGCGCGCGGCATCGACAACCGATGCCGCAATCACCCGCGCCAGTGGCGGCAGACCGGTCCAGGCCGACGTCAGCGCGGCCGCAAGATCCTCCCCCTGCCAGTCCACCGCGCCGCGCGCCAGCCAGCCATCCGGCTGCGCCTGCAGCGCCCATTTCAGTCGCGTATTGCCGAGGTCGAGCAGCAGCCTCATGCGCGGCGCACCGTGACATCCGCGCTGTCGACCCGGCGCACGCTGCCGTCGGCCATGCGCACCTGCAGCGCGCCGTGCGCATCCACCCCGGCGCCCACGCCGTCGAACGCGCCCAGCGCTCCGCTCAATTGCAGCGACTGGCCGCGCAGCAGGTCGTAGCGCGCGTAGTCGGCACTGAATGCGGCGAAACCGTCGCGCTCGAACTGCCGCAACCCCTCGACCAGCGCCGCGACCAGTGCTGCCGCGGTACGGTTGCGATCCGGCGGCGTGCCACCGGCCAGGGTGGCCAGGTCACAGGCGGGTTGGCCGGCCTGTTCGTGCAGCGCCGGCGTCAGCCGCAGGTTGAGGCCGATGCCGATGATCGCCGCGCATGGCCCTTGATATTCGCCGCTCAGCTCCACCAGGATCCCGCCCAGCTTGCCACCCGCCTGCCCGTCGGTGACGGCCAGCACGTCGTTTGGCCACTTCAAGCCGGCCCCGGCGATGCCAAGGTTCTCCAGCGCGCGCAGCACGATCACGCCGACGGCCAGCGACAACCCGGTCAGCGCGGCGAACCCCAACTCGAAACGCTTGAGGCAGGACAGATACAGGTTCAGCCCCGGCGGCGACAGCCACTCGCGACCACGCCGGCCGCGGCCGGCATGCTGGGTCTCGGCCAGCACCACGCTGAAGTCCTTCGCGGCGGCGCCGCGGCGCTGCAGTTCGCTGGAGGTGGAATCGAGCTCCCAATGCACTTCCAGCGCACCCAGTGAACGCGCCAGCGGCGCCGGCAGCATGGCGCGGATCCGCTTCGCATCCAGCATCTGCAGCGCCCACGGCAGACGGTAGCCGGCGGCACCACGTGCCTCGATCGGCACGCCGCGGGCACGCAAGGCCTCGACCTGCTTCCAGATCGCCGCACGGGTCACCCCGGCCTGCGCGGCCAGTCCGGCACCGGACAGCGGCTCACCTCCGGCAAGCAGGGCCAGCAACTGCGCCGGCTGCATCAGCGAGTCCCGGACATGGCAGTGCCAACGGGCCGGCGACAACCGGAAAAAGAATGGTGGGACAGATTGGGCATCGGCGGATTCTAGCCCGGCCGGCCGGCCCTGCGGCAGCCACCGCTGGCCTTGCTGCGTGACCGCCGTCGGGGCGGCAGCACTGGCATGGCACCCATGTTTCTGAGACGATCAAGATCTTCGCTTGCGGGTCAGGGAGTTCGATCGCCATGCGTGCCACCTATTGGCTTGTCGGTTGCGCCTTGTGCCTTGCCGGGATCGGCAGCGCCGCCGCGACCAGTCTGGACACCCAGGATCTGGACAGCTCTTCGCACACCGCGTTGGACAGCAGCAGCCCCCACGACGGCAACACCGGCAGCGGCGGCGATGCGCTGGGGCTGACCCGTGACTGTCCGCCGGCCAGCAGCAGCGACAGTTCCGGCAGCACTTCCGGCAACGGCAGCGATCACTCCGGCGGCGCTTCCTCCGCGCCGACGCCAACCCGCCGGCCGCATCTGGGCTGGCAATCGCTGCTGCCTGGGTCGATCCAGTAAGCGCTCGGCGTCATGCCGGGGCATTGGTGGCCATCATTGCTGGCGCGTTTTGAGCCGGCGCCGATAACCGACCCACTGTGGCGACGCGCGCTGGCCGGCTGCCCGCTGGCACGCCGACTCGACCCCGACCGGCAACAACACCTGCGCCGGCTGTCCGCCCTGTTCCTGGCGCGCAAACGCTTCCATGCACTGGCCGGCGCCGTGCTGGACGACTACTGGCGCCTGCTGATCGCGATGCAGGCCTGCCTGCCGGCACTGCAGCAGGGCGCCGCCAGCCTGCGCGGCTGGCGCGAGGTACTGATCTACCCAGGCGAGTTCAAGGTACGCCGCAGCCATCACGACGATCGCACCGGCGTGGTCACCGAAAGCGACGAGATCCGCATCGGCGAGGCGTGGGAACGCGGCCCGCTGGTGTTGTCGCTGGCCGACGTGCAACTGGACCTGGAGCAGCCGTGGGACGGCTACAACGTGGTCGTGCACGAGATGGCGCACAAGCTGGACATGCTCGACGGCCCGCCCGATGGCGTGCCGCCGCTGGTGAACATTCCGCGGCGGCGCTGGATCCAGCAGTTCCAGCAGGCCTACGACCGCCTGGCCGCGATGCCGCAAGACAGCTGCGACAGCCCGATCGATCACCACGCCACGGAAAGTGCCGCCGAGTATTTCGCCGTGGTCAGCGAACTGCATTACTCGCAGCCGGTGCTGTTGCGCCAGGCCGAGCCGATGATCGCCGAGTTGCTGGAGGCGTTCTACGGCCGTTCGCCAGCCGAAGGCTGCGAGCCGGTCGGCTTCTGCCGCGCGCGCTGAGAAACCGGACTCAGCTCGCCGCCAGCTTCACGCTGAAGCGTGCGCCGCCGAATTCCGGCGAACGGTCGACCACCAGTTCGCCCTGGTAGGCATGCACGATGTCCTGCACGATCGACAGGCCGATGCCGTGGCCCTGCACGCGCTCGTCGCCGCGTACGCCGCGCTGCAGCACCTTCTCGATCTTGTCCTCGGCAATGCCCGGACCGTCGTCCTCCACGCTCAGCCACAGGCCGGGCCGCTGCCGGCCGGCCTGGCGCTGCATCCTCACCACCAGCAGCACGCGGTGGCCGGCCCACTTGAACGCGTTCTCCAGCAGGTTGCCCATCAGTTCCAGCAGGTCGCCCTGCTCGCCGTAGAACACCGCGCCGTCCTCGATGTCGAATTCGCACAGGACATTCTTGTCGGCATAGACCTTCTCCAGGCCCTGCACCAGGTCTTCGGCATGACCGGCAATCGGCACCGCGCTGGCAAACGTCTGCCGGCCGGAGGTGGCTGCGCGCGACAGCTGGTAGGCGACCAGTTCGTTCATCCGCCGGACCTGGTCGAGCACGCTGCTGCGTCGCGCCGCCTCGTCCCCTGCCGTCGGCGATTCCAGCTGCGAGCGGATCACCGCCAGCGGTGTTTTCAGGCTGTGCGCCAGGTCGGCCAGAGTGTGGCGGTAACGCGTGCGCTGCTCGCGCTCGTTGGTGATGAACGCATTGATGCGTTCGGTCAGGCCGATGAGTTCCAGCGGGTACTGGCTGTCCAGCTGTTCGCTGTCGCCGCGCTCGACGCGGCTCATGTCGCTGGCCACCTTGCGCAGCGGGGTCAGGCTCCAGCGCAGCAGCAGCAGCTGCAGCACGATCAGCATCACGCCGAGAATCGACAGCCAGATCACCAGGGTGTGGCGGAACACCGCGTTCTCGCCTTCGAGCTGGTCTTCGGTCTGCGCCACCATCACGGTGAGCCGCACCGATTTCCTGTCCACCGTATCCAGCGCCACGCCGTAGCTGTAGTAGTACAGCCGGCCCATGCGGGTGTCGATCGGTCCGATGAACTGGCTCTGGCCCGGCTCCAGCGGCTTCAGGAAGGTGAAGTCGCGGCCGATCGCCGACGACGATTCCCAGTGATAGCCGTGGTCGCCCAGCGCCACCGCATACAGGCCGGAACCCGGTCGCGAGAAGTTCGGGTTCGGCGACGTTTCCGGCGGCAACAGCTTGCCGTACCGGTTGACGTCGGTATTGGTGATGTACGCAATCGCGAAATTCTCGAGCCGGTCATGCAGCGTGCGCAGCGCGCGCGCCTTGTTGGTCTGCGTCAGGGTCAGCCCGACCAGGCCGAGAAAGCCTGCCAGCACGAAGCTGGTGGCGATCGCCGCGCGCGCCGCCAGCGAAAGCGGGCGGCGCGGCGACCCACGCTCATTCGTCGTCGCCGTCGGTGCGCGGGATGGCAAAGCGGTATCCGCGTCCACGTACCGTCTCGATGGGTTTGAGGGTGCCTTCCGGATCGAGCTTGCGCCGTAGCCGGCCGATGAATACTTCGAGCACGTTGGAGTCGCGGTCGAAATCCTGCTGGTAGATGTGCTCGGTGAGGTCGGCCTTGGAGACCAGCTCGCCGGCGTGCAGCATCAGGTATTCCAGCACCTTGTATTCGTAGCTGGTGAGATCGACCAGCTTGCCTTCCACCGTCACCGTCTGCGCGGTGGTGTCCAGCTTGATCATGCCGCAGGCCAGGATCGGTTTCGACCAGCCGCTGGCGCGGCGCACCAGCGCGTTGATGCGCGCCAGCAGTTCCTCGACGTGGAACGGCTTCACCAGGTAGTCGTCGGCACCGTACTTCAACCCCTCGACCTTGTCCTGCCAGCTGCCGCGCGCGGTCAGGATCAGGATCGGGTAGCGCTGGCCGTGCTCGCGCAGCGCCTTGACCAGCTCCATGCCGGACATCTTGGGCAGGCCCAGGTCGATGATCGCCAGGTCGAACGGCACTTCGCGGCCGAGGTAGATGCCCTCCTCGCCATCCTGTGCCGCATCGACGGCAAAGCCGTCCCGTTTCAGGCGTGCCGCCAGCGTCTCGCGCAACGGCGCCTCGTCCTCCACCAACAGGATGCGCATCAGCGTTTCTCCTTGCTGCCCGCGTGCTTGGCGGGCGAATTCTTGGTTGACTGGGCAGATGATGGATTCTTGCCCGATTCGGAAGAGACCACCATCACCTTGACGTGACCATCCGGGGTAAGCACCTTGATGCGGTACTCCTGCCGGCGCCCGACCCCACGCTGCTCCGCGGACAATACCTTGCCGCCGGTGTCCTGCTGCACCCTGAGCACCGCCTGGTCCAGCGTCACCGCCGACCCGGCCGACTGCGCCAAAGCCGCCCCGGACACGCCGATGAACAGCGATATGAACAGAGCAGGGATGAAGTTTTTGTGCGTTGTCATGCGCGAAGTTCCCGCCCGCAGCTGCCGAAACGTCCAGCCTAGGCAATCAGGCCTGAATACTGACCGGACGGACGGCGGCTGTCACGCCGCCGCACGGGGCGCCTGCGCCTGCTCCAGCAAGGCCCAGCCCGCTCCCGGCAGATGCGCGCCTTCGCTGATCGTACGGCGGAACGCGCGCGCGCCGGGTTCGCCCTGATACAGACCGAGCAGATGCCGGCTGATGTGCTTCAGCGCCGTGCCGCGCGCCAGCTCGGCCTCGACGTACGGCCGCAGGTGCTGCAGCACGCTTTCGCGAGTGGGCAGCGGCTCGCCGTGCAGCGCATGCTCGACCTGCGCCAGCAGGTACGGGTCGTGGTACGCGGCGCGGCCCAGCATCACCCCGTCCAACCGCGCCAGGTGCGTCTGCACCTGCGCCACCGTGGTGATGCCGCCGTTGATTACCACGACAAGCTGCGGAAACTCGCGCTTGAGCCGGTACACCCGCGCGTAGTCCAGCGGCGGCACCTCGCGGTTCTCCTTCGGCGACAAGCCCTTGAGCCAGGCCTTGCGCGCGTGCACCACCAGCACCTCGACGCCGGCTTCCAGCATCAGCTCGGTGAAATGCTGCAGATCGGCGTAGTCGTCCTGGTCGTCCACGCAGATACGGCACTTCACCGTCACCGGGATGCTGACCGCATCGCGCATCGCCTTGACGCACTCGGCCACCAGCGCCGGTTCGTACATCAGGCAGGCGCCGAAGCGACCCGACTGCACCCGGTCCGACGGGCAGCCCACGTTGAGGTTGATCTCGTCGTAGCCGGCCTCGGCGCCGAAGCGCGCCGCCTGCGCCAGCTCGTGCGGATCGCTGCCGCCGAGTTGCAGCGCCAGCGGATGCTCCTGCTGGCTGTGCTCGAGCAGACGCAGCTGTTTGCCGCGCACCAGCGCCGCACTGGTCACCATTTCGGTATACAGCCGCGCCCGCGGCGACAGCAGCCGGTGGAAGTAGCGGCAGTGGCGGTCGGTCCAGTCCATCATCGGGGCGACGGACAGGCGCCAGGGTGATACGCGGGCGGAGTCGTTCATGCGCCTAGTGTAAAGGCAGCGCGTTGCATACCGAGGGTGGGTTGCCAGCCCGGCCAGGACCGTCGACAGCGCAGTAAGCCTCCTGTCCTGTACGCTCAGCCGCCCGCCGGCACGGGCCGCTGCACCGTCAGCCGCAGCCGTCCCTTGAAGCCTTTCTGCGAAGCAAGCGGAATCAGGTAGCCTTCCGGCTGGGACTCCACCAGTGTGCCGAGCCCTTCGCTGGATTGCTCGTCGGCGAGCACGTAGCGCACGTTCCAGCTATCACCGCTGAGCGTCGCCCGGACCACCACGGTGTCGCGGAACAGGTATTCGCCCTCGACGTGCTTGTCCAGCCACAGCTTGTTGTCGATGGTGTAGCCGGTGGTCGACACGGTCAGCTCCACGCTGAACACGACGGTATTGCCGGAGGTGATCTTGCTGGTGTCGAGGAAGGCCGAGAACAGCACCGGCGAACGCGGCGCCGCCAGCCCGGCGTTGTCCGGCCGCAGCAGTTCGTCGAAGCTGCGCAGGATCGCGCTGAAGGTATCCCGGCGACGCTCGCTCAGGCGGTAGCTGTTGGTGCCGCGCGGAGCCACGGTGGCCTCGAAGTAGTACGAAGCACGCACCTGTTTGCCGTCGTCCTTCGCTTTCTGCACCGAGGCCGGCAGCGGCAGCGCGTCCACCTCCAGCGCGCCATCCACGCGCATGTCGCCGAACAGGAAGCGCACCAGGTTCTGGTAACCCTCCTCGGAGTTGACCACGCCGTACACGCCGCTGTGGCTGCGGTAGGCGAACGCGCGCGGCGCTTCGCTCACGGTGGCGTTCTCGATCTTCACCAGGCCGTCGCTCATCTCGCCGGCCAGCTTGCGCGATATGCCGAGCGCCGCCTCGTAGTCGCGGTGATTGGTGCCGACGAAGCAGAAGAAGCGCTGCGGATCGAACTTGCCGTCCAGCGTATCCACGCGCTCCGGCGTGCCCTTCAGGCCAAGGTAGCCGGCCATGTTCTTGCGGTTGAAGTTGTTCATGTCCCACAGGCCGAGCACCGCCGGCACGTTCATGCCGACCATCTCGATGCCGTTGTGCGGCGTGGCGTAGGTGAACACCTTGTCGACCATGGCACGGTCCGCGCCGGTGCTGATCTTGTCGTTTTGCAGGAAGCTCCGGCACACCAGTCCGCCCATCGAATGGGCGACCAGATACACGCGGAACGCCTTTTTCCGCGCCGCATCGGTGCCGCAGACCTGGTCGCGCAGTTTGCGGATCAGGTCGCGCAGGCCGGTGGCGGCTTCGACGATCGACAGCACCTTGCCGTCGCCCAGGTCGGTGTCGGCCGTTTCGTAGTAGCGGTAGATGACCACGCTGCGCGCCGGCAGCTCGCCATCGATCTCGTTGCCGTCGGCATAGACGTCGCGGTAACCGTAGTCCTTCATCAACCGCACCAGCGGCGACTCGAACACGTGGCGCCGCACGGTGCCGTCCCAGGCCTGGCGCAGCTTGGTGGAGCCGAGGTTGAAGCCCATGTACGGCGTGGCGACGGTGTCGGCGATCTCGTTCGCCGTCATCGCGTAGCCGCGGACGTAGATGAGCGGAAAGTACGGGGCAGTCAGCGGATCCATGAACAGTTTCCTTGGCGACGATCCAGGCGGGAAAGATGCCGGGCTGAGGCGCGGCGCGCTCAGACAGGATTGCCGGGCTTCGCCGGCTTGGCGCGCGCCCGCTTGCGTTTGGCGCTGCCGGCCACCGCCGTGGACTTGGCGGCACCCAGCGCGGGCGCCGTGAACAGGTCGTGTCCGGGTGTGCCCGGCACGACCTTGGACGAGGCGCGCAGCAACTCGCACAGGCTGTCGAAGCGGCAGCAGCATTCCTCGTAGCTGCCGTTGTCGCCGGTAACGCCAAGCACCGCCTGGTGATGCCGTCCGCGCGGCGGCAAGGCGGCAGGCGTGCCGTTCACCGATGGCCAGTCGAGCTGGCCGTTGCCGGCCACGCGCGCGGGGATCAGCCAGTAGTCGCCGGTGGCGTACACGCCGCCCGGATCGAAGCTGATCTCGATGCCGTTCTCCAGCGCAATCGCGTCGCCTTCGGCCACCGCCAGCACGCCCTGCGTGTTCACCGCCTCGCGCTGATCCCAGCGGCGCAGCAGCGGATGCCGGCGTGGATCGTCGTCCAGCGGCCACGGCAGGATGTTCTTCGGCACGTTCAAGGTGACGCTGCACTCCGCCGTGTCGATCGCGATCACCTGCAGCAGCGGATAGGCGCGCTGCCCCAGCGTGTAGCGATCGTCGACCAGCTCGACCCAGTCGTTCGCCGCCAGCCCGAGCCGGGCATCACGACCGAGCCGGGCCAGGGTCACCGTCAACTGCGCGCTGCCGTCGTCCGCCACTGCACCGGGGTCATGGTGCGTGACCGCGAACACCACCGAGCCGTTCTCGCGCGACCACTTGAAGCTGGCTGCGTCGGCCAGCCCACCCTGGTGGATCTCGACCCGGTACAGCTGGTTCTCCATACCGCGGTAGCGCGCGTCGGCGGCGATCACGCAGGGGTCGTCGTCGGCCTCGTGCGGACCCAGCTCGGCGCGCAGCCGCGGCAAGGCGTAAGCGGCGCCGGCGCCGAGCAACTGGCGCAGCAGCATGCAGGGCGAGGCGTTGGCCTGGCCGCCGCTGTCGAGGTCCTTGCGCAACTGCGCCACCTCGGCGAGCTGTTGCTTGATCGTGGCGACGTCGGCCGGGCTGCCGGCGGCGCTCTGGCGCGTCTTCAACGCCGCGGTGACGTCGTCAAGTTGCTGCTGCGCCCGCGGCTGATCGAGCAGGCGGAGCTGCCACACCACCTGCGCGCGCGAAGCGGTATCGACACCATCGAGCGCCACGTCGGCGATGCCCGGCGCCTCCACCGCGCACAGATGCCGCTCCCACACGTCCAGCCACAGCGCGAAGCTCGCCGGCGGATTCTCGAAACCGCTCTTGCCATCGGCCACGCCGTAGTCGGGCGTGGGCGCGTTCGGCTGCTGGGCCAGCGTGCACGCGGCCTCGTTCACGCACAGGATGCCGTCGACGTAGAAGTGCCCCGGCGCGAGCTGCCAGTCAGTCAGCGGCAGCGGCTTGTTGCTGCCGTCGGGGTTGGTGATGCTGCTGATGATGGCGAAGCCGCTGCCCGCCGCCCAGCACGGGCCGACCAGGTCGCGCACCAGGGTGCGCAGCAGGTGCATTTGGATGTGCGCCTGCTCGTTCCAGTCCGCCTCCAGCAACACGCGGCCCTGCTGCTGGAACACCTGGCTGTAATGCAGGGTCGGATCGAAGCTGACGCGTGCGAAGTCGCCTTTCATGTCGATCTCCTAACTCGCGAAAAGAATGCCGGCGTCCGTGCCCGCCGGAACGTATTCGACCAGCCGCGCCGCGAGGTTCGCCTCGCGCTGCGGTTCGTACAGGTCGTGGTAGACGCCCATCGCCGAACGGTCGGACGCGCCGCGGCGGATTTCCGCGCAGCAGCCGTCGGCGAGGCGCAGGTAGTGCGGGGTGCCGTAACGGCGGCTGCGAAATTGCGGTACCACGCGCAGCCGTTCGTGCGCGCGATCGGCCGCGGCGACCGCGGCCAGCGCCAGGTCGGGCTGGCAATGGAAGCGCTGCGGCGTGCGCGAGCCGACCGCCACGTAGCAGAAGCGCACGCAGCCCTGCTGCCGACGCAGCACGCGCAGCGGGCTGGCGAAGATCGAGTCCTCGGCCAGCGCGATACCGTGCGCCTGCACTGCGCCGATCACCGTGCAGCGGCGGAAGCTGGCCTCGACGTACGCCACCGCTTCGTCCGGCGCACCCAGCGCCACCCGCTCCAGGCCGGTCGCGTCGAGGATGCTGTCGCACAGCTCCAGCGTCGGCGGTTCGCCGCGCCGTTCGGGGCTGATGACAGCGATCGCGCCGAGAATGCTGTGCTCGACGCGCAGCGCGGCACGCGTGCCGTCGAGGGTGACGCTGGGTTCGCCCGGGCGCTTCGGGTCGCAGTCGCATTGCAGCGCCCAGCCGGGCACCAGAGTGCAGTGGTGGATCAGCACCTCGCACAGATCGTCGTCCGCGGCGGCTTCGTCGTCCGGCCCGTGCACCTCGATGCCGCGACCCACGATCAGCAGGCCGTCCAGCAGCACGCGGCTGCCGGCACGCCCGCCGATGCCGAGCGCGTCCGGCTGGCTGGCGCGCACGTCGAGCAGGCGCAGCACCGGCCGCGTACGTTCGGCGGCGCGCAGCTGGATCGCCTCGCCAGCGTCCAGTTGCAGCTCGATGCTGCCCTCGTACACGCCGCTTTCGGCCAGCTCGACCACCAGCGCGCGCAACGCCGGCATGGCCGCTTTCGCCTGTGCCCACGCCGCCAGCGCCTCGGCAATGCTGCCAAAGTGGCCGGCGGGCCAACTGCCGCTCGCCGCGCGATCCGGCAACGCGGCGTGCACCACGTAGCGGGTGGCGCCTTCCAGTTCCGGCGTGACCCGCGCGTATTCGCCGCCGCCGAGATCGGCAGCGAAGCCGTACTGATACGACACCCACACGCCGCGCTTCGGCCGCTGGTTGGCCGGGAACATCATGCGGCCACGTTCGGGATCGATCGCCACGCGCCCGCGCTTCACCTGCCCGCGCCAGCCGGACAAATCCGCCGGGATCAGCGCCTCGCGCGGCACCGGCGTTCCCTGCCCTTTCGCCGGCCAGTCCGGCGCCCACACCTGCACGCTGCGACCATCGCCGTAGAGTTCCGCCGACACGCTGGCGTAATCGGCCAGTGGACCACGTTCCGCGAAGCGCCAGCGGCGCAACGGCAGCGGCAGGTTGCGCTCGTCGGCGATGTGGGTCGGTTCGCTTTCCGCGACCGGACGCTGGAACAATGGCGTGTCGTTGCCGAGCACGCTGAAGCTGAAACACTGTGGGCCGCGTTCCTCGATGCAGTACGCCGGCGTGCACGTCACCGGGTAACTGCGCAGGCGGCAGGCGAACACGCCGACCGCGGGGATGTTGTGGCGGCCGCGCCGATGAGCGCTGCCCATGCGCCGCACATCGACGCTGTGCGCGAACGGATCGAACGCGCCATTCGCCCAGCCGAGCCGTTGCAGCCGGCCCGGGTCACGCAGGTCGGCGGTGCCACCGCGGTGCGGGTGCTGATGATCGAGATGCTGCATCCAGCCGAGCCGGCGGTAGAACTCCAGCGCGCGTGCCGGCCAGCCCGCCGCGTCGCGGGACAGGTCTTCCAGCAGCGACAGCGTGCCCTTGCGCCGGCGCGCGTCGATCGTGTTGGCCACGTCGGCGCGCGGCGCCAGCACGCGGCCAAGCCCGGCACTGCAGCGGCCGCTGCCGTCCAGCGCGGCCGCCTCGGGCAACAGGGCATAACCGAGCAGGTCGCCGATGTACGGCACCACCCAGTCGTCGCAGGTCTCGATGAACCAGTTGTCGTACAGCCGCGCGATGTCCTGCTCCAGCACGTTGGCCTGGCCGGCCAGCACGCGCAGGACATCGCGCAGCGGCCAGCCCTGCTCCGCGTCGCGCATGCGGTAGACCACCGGCAACAGGTCGTACAGCCGATCCGGGCGCACAGTCATGGCGTGGCCTCCTGCAGCAGCAAGGTGTCGGGGACGTTCGATGGCAGGTAGGCGAGCTGCGCCGGGCGCAGCGTGCCGGTGTCGTCGTAGCGGGCAGGCAGCACCCGCACGCGCGGCGGCACCGTGGCGGCGGTGACGACCGCCTGGGTGTGCAGCGACGAACCGTTTCCATTTTTCTCGTTGTCGCCGGCGCTGAAGCCGGCCAGCAGGGTCGCCTCGTCGAGGCTGCCGAACGCGTCCACGTCGACCCAGGCCACGCCGCGCACCGCTGTCATGCAGGCGACCAGTTCGCTGAGGTAGACGCTCTGCGCCAGCGCGCGCCGCTCGTAGCCGAACGCATCGAACAGCGCCGCGCGCACGGCCGGCTCGACCGACTCCCACGCGAAGTCCGGCAGCAGTCCCACCTTCGCGCTCACGGTCAGCGCCAGCAGCTCGCGCACATCCAGGCGCACGGGCAGCGACGGATTGCCATACTGCTGCAGCGCCTGCAGCAGGTTGCGGTAGAGGTCGGAGCTTGGATCGATCGGCGCATCGGCGGCACCGGCGATGGTCACCTGCACCAGGCTGCCCAGCTTGACCGCCGCCGCCTTGCCGACGCCGCCGAACGTGCGCGCGAAGTCGGCGTAGTCCGGCACCGAGACCAGCCGGTCCAGCGCCAGCACCGCCAACGGCACGTTGCGGCGCGCCTGGTCGCGCGTCTCCGCGTCGGCGCCGCCGGAGGCGCGCAGCGAGTTGATCACCTCCTTGACGCCGAGCGGCCGGGTCGCCAGCAGGCTGACCTGCCCGGCGCGCACGTTGCCCGGCACGCCGATGCCGTTGCGGTAGGTGGCAATGACGTTTTCGATGCCGGTGGGCAGGCGCGCACCGTGGACGCCGTCGCCAAACTGCACGGCGGTCTTGCCGTCGTCGTCGGTGGTGGTGACGAAGCGGCGGTCGGCCGCGCCGGCAAAAGCGAGGTTGCGCGACTCGTGCCATTGCAAGTCGTTGACGCGCAGCGTGAGCGCGCTCTGCACGCCATCCACGGTGGCCGCGGAAACGTACGTCAACGGCGGCTGCTTCAGCACGAACGCCTGCATCGGCAAGGCGCCGTTGCCGCTGCCCAGCACCTCGCGGCGGCTCTCGCCGTGGGTGGCACGCACTACGTTGGCGTGCACCTGCACGCTGTCGCGCCGGTAGCGGTAGGCCAGACCGGCATTGGCGAACACCAGGGTGCTGTGCACCGTATCGCCCGGCAGGTTTGCATTGGCGCCCTGCTCCACCGCGGCCAGCATCACCAGCTCGGCGGCATTCACCGCATCGGTGCCCGGCACGTCGCTGCGCCGGCCTTCCACGATCACCCAGCGGCCGGCCTTGAGGCCGTCGACGGCGGTGTCGAGGGTGAGCCGGGTGGCGCTGTCGCCCGTGGCGCGCGGGGCACTGTCGACGACGAGCGCGCCGACTTCATCCGCAATCGTGAGCTCGGCCAGCGACAAGCGTTCGCTCTGCGCATGCACCTGGGTACGCCGCAAGACCGCCATGCTGGGCACTTGCCACACGACCGACTCGCTATCCGCCGATGAATCATCCAGCGTGATCTCGGTGGTCGTGCCGCTGATGCCGTAGCTCGACTGCGGATGCACCTGCGCGCTCCGCACGCGCGCCACCGTGGGCACGTCGCCTGGCGGGTCGATGACCAGATAACTGCCCGCCGTCACGCCGTCATGGCCATTGTCCAGCCGCACCACATCCGCCTCTTCGTCGAGCGGGAGCTCGCTGGTGGTGACCGTCGAGGTGGAACCGCCATGACCATCCGGCGTCTGCGCGATGGCGATGCTCTGCGGCGCGTTGTGGCCGAACAGCGCCGCAGCCACGCGCAACGCGTACACGCCGCTCAGCGCCGGCGAGGGTTCGCCCCGCGGCACGCTGGTCCAGGCACGGTAGAAGGTATCGGCCAACCGCGGCGCGAATTTCAGCAGCAATTGCGGCCGCGTGTCGCTGGCCGTGCCCAGTGCCGTCGCAACGCTCCGCTGCAGGCGGAACAGGTTGGCCGGCTGCGGCGGGGTCTGCAGCGTCAAGGCACCGAACAGCGCGCCGAAGCCAACCGTCGGCGCCGGGACGCTGGGGCTGCTGCCACCAAACGCCTTGACCACGGCCAGCAGGAAATCCTTTGCCGCCTGCGGGCCGCCGGCAAGGGAGCCAATTTCCAGGCCGAAGCCGCCGAGGAATCTGTTGATGCTTCCCATGTCACCGCCGCCGAGCAGCACTCCCCGATAGATCTTTTCGATCTTGCCGCGCAACGGCGTGCCGCTCGGCAACGCGGCGATCGCCACTCTCGCCGCGGCAACGATCTGCTCCTTCAACGCGCCAAGCGGTTGCAGCAGTACCTTGCTGCGCCCGCTCTGCTGCTGCACCTCGACCGACTGCACCAGTCGGATCGCCGGTACGCCATCGGGCAAGTCGCCGAACAGGAACAGCACGCGATCGTTCGGCTTGAGGTTGCTGGTAATGCCGGCGATCCACAGCTCGGCCAAGCCGGCGACGTTGTCGAGCGTGATGTTCTGCGGCCGGGTCAACCGCGGCTTGAGCGCGTTCCACTCGAAGCGCGCATCCAGCGGCTCGGCGGTCTCGAAGGTCTGCATCTGCTCGCCGGGCGCGGGCACCGACTGCGCGCGTGCGCCGGCGGGAATCGTCACCGGCGGTGAATCCTTCTCCACCGTGTAGGCGAGGTAGGCGCTGGCAGCCACGCCGGGGCGCAGGCGGTAGTCGACCAGGCGCGCCAGCTCCAGCACCGAGCGCCGCTCGGTGGCGGTGCGCAGGTAGCCTTCGTTGGCGATGCGCTCGGTGTAGAAGCTGAGCACGTCGGCGCCGACCGCCCAGGCGTCGAGCAGGGCCATCGCCGCATCGTCCGCTTCGCGCGTGCGCAGCCCGGCCAGTGCCGGCAAGGCAGCATCAGTGAGATCGTCCTGCATGGTGGCGCGGAAGTCGGCATACGTGCCGACGCGATACGCGAGGCTGGCCAGGCCAGGCCGGTTGTACAACGGCAACGGCGTGCCGGCGGTCGCGCCGCAACCGCAGGCGCAGGCATGCTTGCCACAGGCGCTACAGCAGCTCATCGGCCACCTCCCAGCGTGAACGCGATGCTGCCGTGGTCGGGATGATCCGGATCGTTGTCGACCTGCGCGATCTCGCGCGCAGCCAGGTGCAGCACGCCGTCGTCGGGCACGCCGTCGGCCGGGTCGTCGGCACGAACCAGGCAAGTCACTTCGACGTGGGCCACACCGGTGATCGACTGTGCCTCGGCCAGCAGCGCGCTGGCGAATACCGGCGCGCCCAGTTTCAGCCGGTCCGGATGGAAGAAGCCGGGCGTGCCGTCGCGGCGCAGGCCCGCGCCGAAGCGGTCGCGCAGCTCGGCCTCGACGTGGGCGACGAGGAAGTCCGGCAGTACGCAGACGAACAACGCGACGCGCAACGGCACGTAGCGGGCTGCATGCACCTCGACGTCGTGGCCGATGCGACGATAGCGCTCCAGCTGCGCCCTGATCCGCCGCGCCAGTCCTGCCGGCAGGCTCTCGCGGCCCAGCGGATCGACCACCACGTCTGCGACGTACCAGCTGCCGCTCCACTCCAGCGCGGCGGCGGCGCCCTGCAATTCCGGCGCGCGCGCGGCGAACCTCGCGTAGTCGTCGGCGACGATTGCGCGCAGCGGGTTTGCGCGGAACGCGCCCGGCGCGTACAGCTTCACCTCGGCCAGGCTTTCCGGCGCAGTGCCGCCGCTGGCCGGCAGCGGATTGCGCGGCACCAGGTCGGCCGACAGCACGCCCGATTTCAGCGCCAGCCACACGATGCTGTCGCGGCCGACGTTGCCGGCCGGGCCGTTGCCGATGCGCGAGGCGGCGCGGAAGAAATCGCCGGCCTGCGGCTGCGCGCCGAGCACGCCGTCGCCGAAGCGCAGATGCGCGGCGCCGTCGTCGTCGATCTCGACCACGAAGTGGCGATCGTCCGGACCGCTCTCCAGCAGGTCGTATTGCGCTTGCCACTGCCAGCGCGAGTCGGGCGTGCCGGCTACCAGCACGTCGCCCAGCGCGCCGCCGTATACGCTCAACTGCGGCAGCGCGCGCCGCGGGTCGCGCGCCAGCAGCTTGCATACCGGCGCATGCGGCGGCAGCGGTTCGGCCCAGGTCAGCGGTGTGTCCGGCAGCACGTGGCCGGTGTCGGACGGCGGACGGCGGACGTCCTGTACGGCGCCGTCGCAATGACAGCAGCCGTACTGCGTGCTGCCCGGCACCAGCCAGCAATCCTCCACCAGCGTGCTGCAGCGCGTGCAGGCATCCGGCATCGCGGCGAGCGCGGCGGTCAGCCCGGGATAGTCGCCGTCGTTGCCGTCGGGCATGCAGATCGCGGTGGACGTGCACTGCCCGCGCACGTGCTCGCCGTGGTCGACCAGCAGCACGTTGCCACGCGCTAGGCTGACGTCGTGCAGCCACGCGCAACCGGGTGACGGCGTGCGCACCGACAGGCACAGGTCGAACGGCAACGCGTCGCAAGGATCCCACCCCACCTCCAGCAGCAGGGTGCCGTCGAGTGGATCGATGGACGTCTGGACGTCCGTGAGGCGCACCGCGTGCCGATGTGCGGGGTCGGCGTCGGCGGGGTTGCCGGTCTGCGGCCCCAGTACTTCCTCGAAGATCAGCAGGTCGCCTACAGCGAGCCTCAGCGCCCGCTGCGTTGCGGCGGCAGCCACGGCAACCGGTGCGGGATCGTTCGATGCCGCGGGTGCCGAGGGCGGCGCCGATGCAGCCGGTGGCGTCGTCGGGGGCGGCGGCGCATCGACCAAGGTGGCCCGGGTGCTGCCGCGCGGCAGGCAGCACAGCTCGTCGCCCCAGTTGTGCAGCCGGATTGCGCTGTGCGCGGCGACCACGTTCAACGTGGTGGCACCGTCCAGCGGCATCGGTTCGTAGATCAGCGCGCCCTGGATCCGCGCTGCGTCGAGCTGGTTGGCATTGATGATGCCCGGCGGCGGATTCGCCGGCCCCGGCGGCGGCACCAGCAACAGCAGGTTGGCGAGGTCCAGGCTCAGGTCGCTGCCTGATGCCAGCGTGACGAAGGCACGCGCATTGCAACCCTCGTGCATGCGGTAGTCCACCAGCCGCGCATGCCGGCGCACCGAGATGCGCTTGCGCGCGGTGCCCAGATAGGCCTCGGTGGCGACCGCGTCTTGGTAGTAGCTGAGGTAGTCGGCGGTGTACGCCAGCGTCTCCACCAGCGCGATGCCGAGGTCCGGCACGTGACGCTCCTGCCACGCCGGCATGTCCAGCGCGAGGCGGTCGAGGAACAGCTGGCGGAAGCTGGCATAGTCCTTCGCCAGGTAATTGATCTCCGGCGCGGGCGACGGCGGCGACACGCACGGCGCCTCGTCGGCGCAGTCCAGCGTCTTCGCGCAGTCCAGGCGGAAGCGCAGCGTGGCGCAGGCGTAGCGCGGGTCGAAGCCGGGATAGGCCTGCCAGCTCGCCGGGTCGTTGCCGGAGGCCGCATCCACCAGGCACAGGCAGTACGCAGTGTGGTCGCCTTCGCGGTCGAGCACCACGCGCAGGCAGGCGTCGTCGTGCAGCTCCGGTTCCAGCTCGGAGTTCACGCTGAGCACGCGCAGCCCGGTGATGCGGTCGCCGCCGCTGATCCGCACGTTGGCCACGCCGAGGCCTCGCGGAATTTCGCCGAACAGGTGCACGCACAGGCTCACGCCGTCGTCGCTCACCTCGACGTAGTCGATGCCGTTGAGCGCGCCGGCCAGCCGCAACTTTTCGCGCCGCGCCGGCACGCTGCAGGCCGGCAGCGGCGCGCAGCCGATCGTGCCGGGGCTCGCCGTTTCGCGTGAGGCATTCATGGCAGGCTCCGCACGAAGCTGTCGCTGCGCGTGTCGCCGCTGGCGCGCACGGTGTAGCTGAGGTCGACGCGCAGGGTGGCGTCCTCGCTGCTCACTTCCAGCTTGCCCACGTCGATCACGTCGCCGAGCCAGCGCTGCAATGCCGCCTGCAGGGTGAACTGCAGCGCGGCGGCCAGTTCCGGGCTGTTCGGCGCAAAGACCAATTGCAGCAGGCCGCTGCCGAAGTCGGGCCGGTTCACCCGCTCGCCAGGGCTGGTGAACAGCAGCTGCTCGATCATGTCGCGCACGTGTTCGTCGTCGCCGGTTTCCGCGGTGCGGCCGCGCGGGTCGAAATGGAACGGGTAGTCGATGTTCATCACGGTGCTCATGGCGTCCTCACATCGCGGTGACGCGCGTCTGGCTGGCGACGATCAGCAGCGGTGTGCCGGTCGGCGCGCAGATCGCCTGGCTGTCGAACAACAGCAGCGGCTGGCCGTTCGACGTCACCCGGGTCGCGGCGGTGACGAACTGCGCGCTGACGCACGGCCCGTTCGCCCCCGGTGGCGGCGGCAGCGCGCAGCCGGCGACCAGCCACGGCGCCGCCATCGTCACGCTGGGCTGACCGCTCACCGTGACGCGCGGATTCGGTGTAGTGGCTTGCGCCTGTCCCCCGTGCGAACAGAGCACGCTGGCGCCGACATGGGTGAGGAAGCCCGGCATCGCGCATCTCCTACGTCACGACCAGCGCGCCGTTGTTGATCGTCACCGTCGGCCCGGCCAGCACGATGGTGGCGCCCTGGCCATTGGAGATCGTGATGCCGATCTCGTTGATCAGGATCATCGCCCCGGTGACGCTCTTCAGCAGGATGCCGCCGGCCGGCCCCGGCACGTCGCTGATCGCGATGGTGTGCTGCAGGCCCGACTGCAGCACCACGCTGGGACTGGCCGGATTGCCGGCCAGCGCCAGCGCCGGCACTTCCGCTGCGGTACCCCAGAAGCCGCCGACCCAGACCGGGTAATCCGGATCGCCCTGCTCGAACTCGATCCACACGCCGGCACCGATCTGCGGCACCACGTAGACGCCGCTCTGCTTGCCGGCGATCGGCACGCACGGCATCGCCCAGCTCGACGGGATCAGCCCGGACACGTCCGGCACCATCACCTGGATGCGCCCGCGCTGTTCGGGATCCACGTTCTGGACCACGGTGCCCCGGTACTTGCCAAAGAACTTGCTCATGGCAGCACCAGCGGCACGGTGGAGATCAATCCCTTGCGCGACAGCTGGAAACTCTGCTTGTACTCGCCGCGCTTGATCGTGTGGCGCACCTGGGTGACGTAGTGCAGACCGTCAAACGCAGGGCCGACGCCGCGCACGCCGACCAGCTGGCGCGACTTCAGCACGCGGCCATAGCGCACCACGTCCAGGCTGCCGCGGCCGGTGACGGTATCGGCGGATTTCGCCGCCTCGGCCATGCCCAGCAGCAGCGCGCGCTGCGGCGAGTATTTCGCGGTCTCGGGCAAGGGACGGAACTGCTGCGGCGGCGGATCGATCAGACCCAGCGGCGGATTCAGCGGCCCGATGTCGGGAATCGGAATCGGCAGCGGCACCTTGGTCTGCTCGTTCTGGATGTAGACCACCGGCAGCTGCCGCGCATTGCCGTCGTAGCTGAAGCTGAGTTCGTCGACGTTGCTCGCGGCATCCATGTCCGCGTTCAGCGCCGGCTGCGGCACGCCCACCTTGATCTTCGGCCCCCAGTACGCGGTACTCATGCCGGGCAGCGGGCCGGGGTCGAGATAGAACACGTAGCCGACGCGCTCGGCCAGCAGACGGATGTATTCCAGGTCGCTGCCCTGCTGGGTCGGAATGCGGTTGGTCGGGATCGGCACGTCGAGCGCGATGCTGGGGATCACCAGCGGCACGATGCCGAGGAAGGCGTATTTCGCCAGCAGCAGCGCCACGATCGCCTCGGCCGGCATCGCCGGATACGGCAGGCCCGGCAAGCCGGAGAATTCCAGCTTGGTCATCACCGCGGTGAGATCGTCGCCGGTGACCTGCAAGGTGGTGTGGCGCTGGCCCGCACCCGGCAGCACTTCGGTGCGGGTCACCACGCCGTCGATCAGCACCTGCGGCATGCCGTTGACGGTGACCACCACGATCACCCGCAACAGCGGCACCACGCCGCCACCGGAGAGCAGGAACAGTGTGTGCAGCGGCGACTGCACGCTCAGCGTGAATTGCAGGGTGAACGCGCCGGCCGCCTCGTCCGGCGCGCTCACCTCGATCTGGGTGAGCGCGTCCAGCACGAGCTGCGGCACCGGCACCGGCACCACCGGCCCGACCAGCAAGGTCAGGTGCACGCCTTCAAGCATGCGGCACCCCCGGGATGCCTTCGGGCAAGGTGATGCGCAGCTTTTTCCCGATCGTCGCGGTCAGCTCCTGTGGGCGCAGCGCGCGGTTCGCGTCGCACAACCGCCAGAACTGTTCCGGATCGCCCAGGTACTTCGCCGCGATGTTGTCCAGCCGCTCGCCCTGCACGACTTGATGCCATTGCAGCAGCGCGAGATTTTCCGGCGCCGGCACGAAGCGGCGCTTGAGGTACGTCACCGGCGTGCCGTCCGCGCGCACGAAGCTCGCGGTGGGCGTCAGCGCGTAGCGGCTGGTGGGGGGAAAGATCGCATTCATCACGGCACTCCACTCAGGCCGAGCGCGGACAGCTGGCCGCCGGCGCCGCCGGCCAGGCGCTCCTTCTGCTGCAGGTAATTCATGAACAGGCTGGCGGCCTTGTGCCCGGACGGCACGTCGTTCACCGACAGCACGCGCAGGCCGAGGCTGACCTTGGCGCGGATCGGGTTCAGCGCCGTGTCGAACGCCTCCTCGGTGATGCCGAACTCGGTGATGCGCACCGGCAGGATGCGCGACTTGCTCCACACGAACAGCGCCAGCGGCGTCTCCATCGGCACGATCTCCAGCGTGCCGATCTGCGCCAGCACGTCGTTCGCGCGCAGCTGCCCGCTGCTCGGATAGACCATCGTCTCCAGCGCGGCCAGCTGCGCGAAGATGCCGGACTGGGCAGCGCTGCTGTTCTGCTCGGGGAACTCCAGCTGGTCGGTGGCGTCGATCTCCGCCTCCAGCTTCAGCGTCTCCACCGGTGGCCCCTTCAGGCGCAGCACTTCGGAACGGTCGCCGCCATCCGCACTGACGGCCTGCACCTGCAGCGAGCGCGTGAGCGAATCGGGGTTGTACTGCAGCGCGATCACCCGCAGCACCGCCGAGCTGGCCGCGTCGATCAGCACGATGCCGCCCTTGAGAATCCGCGGTGAGCCGGGGAATCCGCTCATGGCACGTGGCCGTAGCCGAGCAGCTTGTCCATCCGGCTCAGCACATAGGAAAAGCCCTGCACGCGCGGGCTGCGGTTGCCCTCGATCGTGTACAGCATGCCGTCCTGCACCGAATGCACCAGGCCGGTGTGACCTTGCCAGCCGGCCAGGTTCACCCGCCACCACACCACCACGTCGCCCGGCTGCGGCAGGTAGTCGCTGCCCGGCGCCGAGGCCCAGCCCTTGCGCTTGAATTCGGCCAGCAAGGCGCGCGCGCCAGGCGAATACGCGAACGGCATCGCCGGGCGGTCGCCCTCCACCGCCTGTAGAAAACACCAGCTCACGAACGAGGCACACCAGGAATTGCCTTCGTCCATACCGGCCGGCGCCAGATACTTGCGCACGAACGGGCCGCTGTTGTTGCCGCCGATCTCACGCGCGTTCGCCTTCAGCTCGCCGATCGCCGCCGCCAGCGCAGCACGCCCGAGCCGGCTGCCGCCACGCGCCGGCAGCGTGGCGTAGTCGACCGCGGTCGGCGTCTTGATGAACGGCTTCGGGTTCTGCAGGCTCCACCAGCTCAGCGGGCCGACCACGCCGTCGACCACCAGCGGCTGGCCGTGCTGGTCGAGGTTCTGCGCCTGGAATGCGCGCACCGCCTGCCAGGTCGTCGTGTCGAACGTGCCGCTGGCATCGACCGTATAGCCACGCTGCGCCAGCAACTTCTGCAGCTGCCGCACCTGCGGTCCCTGGTCGTTCTTGCGCAAGGTATCCATCGTCGTCGCTCCGTCGCTCATGGGTGGCTGCCCGTCCTGGCCGCGCGCAGCACGGCGGGGTTGATCCGGATGTTCGGGTCGATGCGGCGGGCCGCGTCGACGTTCGCCTGCGCTTTCTGCGGCTGGCCCAGCACCACGTAGGCCTTGGCCAGCGCCGCGTGCGACGCCGCAGGCAACACCGCGCCGGTCGACTGCAACTGCGTGGCGATCTCGGCAATCTGGTGCTGGCGTGCACTGTCCATCGGCGCCGTCGCGGCGGGTGTCGAAGAAGCGGGTGCGGGAGCCGGCGTGGCCGCGACGCTGCCGATTCCGGCTGGCGGCGCCGTCGCCACCGCAGTGCTCGCGGCCGCAGGCGGCGCGCTGGCCGCGGCGGCGGGAGGCGGCGCCGTGATCGGCGCGTTCGCCTGCACCTGGTTCAACTTCGCGGTGAGCACCGGCACCAGGGTGGCCTGCACCTGCGCCGAGGGTTTCTCATGCAGCACCGATTGCGCCAGCCGATAGGCCTTGTCCACTTCGCCAATCGCGCGGTAGCCATCCGACACCTGCGCCTGCAGCTGCGGATTGCCGGCGGCGCGCTGCTCCAGATTGCTGAGTGCCTGCTGCGCCTGCTGCTTCTGCACCGGATCGGTCGGCGCCTGCGGCTGCATGCGGATACGGTCCAGCTCGACCGTGTCCTGGCTGAACTTCACCGCCTGGATGCCGGGGAAGCCCATCAGCACGATCGCGAGCACGATCAGCGCCATCGCCATCTTGAAGTCGCGTCGCTGCACGATCATCACGGTGATTGCCGCCAGCGCGAACACGAACAGGATGAGGCCGCAAAGCAGCATCAGTTTTTCGTAGCCGTACAGGCCGTCGAAGATGTTCATGGCGAGGTGTCCATCAGGGTTTCCCCGGCGTGTCGAAATTGAATGGCCCCGGCGTCTTTATGCCGAACGATTTCTGCGCCGCCTCCAGCACCTGCGGACTGCATTCGACGGTGCTGGGTTCGTCCCGCGCCGGAACACCGGGCTGGCGTTCGCGCACGACCTGCGTGCGCTCCAGCACGATGGCTGCCCGGCGCATCAGCTCGTACGCCTGTTCGCGCTGCCGGCCGAACGGCATGCGCTCGAATTTCTCGCGTTCCGCCGGATCGGCAGGCGCCAGCGGGTCGGGCGTGCCTTGCTTGCCGAGGAACTCGTCCACGGCGCCGTGTTCCATGCCCGGCCCTTTCGGTTCGGGTTCCTGCTGGCCCTGTTCCGGCGGCAGCTCGCTCTCGCCGCTTTGCCTGGCGCCGGACAGGTCGCAGCCGGCGCACACCTTCGGGTCCGCCAGCCAGTCGCGGGCCGCCTGCGCCCGCTCGATGGCCAGCGCCACGTTGCCTTCGAACTGCGGCGCGTGTTCGGAACCACGCGGGCCCTCGGGCGAGGTGAAACCCTTGATGAAGGTGACCCGGTAACCCTGCTCGTTCAGCGCCTGGATGTCGGTCGGCAGCCGGAAATCCTTGCGCACCTCGTGCCTGGCGTGCCGGAAGAACACGTAGCGCGTCTGGGTGTCCGTCCGCTTCTGCTCCGGCACTTCCGGTACCGCTGGTATGTGATTGATTTTTTCGCAGGTGAAAACCAGCTTCTGCTGGCCCTTCTTGACGCAGTGGACGTCCTTCGCGGCCGCGCCACCGCCGATGTCGATGGTGAACATGCACGACCTCGCCCGCGGGTCGCAGTTGACCCCACCGGTCACGGTGACGTCCGGGGTCTGCACCTGCACCGACCCGCCTGCACCGGCGACGCCCTTGTCGTCCAGCTTGACCGACGGCGTGAGCGACACCGTGAAGCTCGAGCCCTGGATGAAGGTGACCTTCAGCCCGGGATTGATGGCGACGCCCTTCAGCGCGTCGGAGCCCGCAACCATGTTGGCGACCACCGACCCGAGCGCCTGCGGTATGTCCACGCCCGGCTTCAGGTTGACCTGGATGTTGCCCTTGCACAGATAAATGTCCAGCCAGATTTCCTTGAGGCTGGCGCCAGGCGTGACCGAGCCGTGGAAGCCGGGCACCGGCGGCCCGTCGGTGGCCGTCATCGTCACCCGGTAATCGGAGCCGTCGGGGCAATGCACGTTGCGCACGTCCGCGCTGTCGCCTGCGCTGGCGGCGCATCCGCGCATCTGCCGGCGCACCACCCCACTGCCGCCGGGCGCAACAGAAACCCGCTCGCCGCGCGTCACCGCGTCGGCCGCCCGGTCGGCGGCGATTTCGGAAGCGTCGCCGGGCGCCCCGATCGCCAGCGACGTGTGCAGGCCGCCGGCGCCGGGATCCTGCAGCGTATGCGCCAGCTCGTGCGCAAGCAGGTGACGGCCCGCCGGTGTGCCCGGTGCGTACTGCTGAGTGTCGAACACGACATGGCTGCCGACTGCGTAGGCGAGCGCTCCCACGGCGCGCGCGGATTCAGCGGCGTGGCCGTCGTCGTGCACGCGCACGCGGCTGAAGTCGCTGCCGAAACGCGGCTCCATCCAACTCCGGGTCGCAGGTTCGAGCGGCCGACCCGGAGTGGCAAGCACGTCATGCACGAGTCGCGGCACCATCGGCAATGCCGCGCCATCGCGGCTGCTTCGCCGCAGCCGCTTCTTCGCGCAATCCGGGCATTCGCCGCCGCCTGGCACATGCGTGCCGCAGGCGCATTTTCGCCGCAGCAGCGCGCCGTGAGCTACCGGCACCGACTTCGCCGCCACGCTGGCGCTGCGCTCAGCCATGTCCGCCGCCGGCGCGCGCCGCCGCCCTCTTCGTCGCCGCCAGCTTCGCCTTGCGCAATCCGGCGAGGAAGGCATCGAGCTTGCCCGCATCCAGCCCGCGCTTCTTCTTCGCGGTGTCGATCGCGTCGATGATCGCGTAGGCCTCGTCGCAGTACTTGACGAGGAAGGCCCAGCTCATCTGCTGCTTGCGGCCCCAGGTGACGCAGACCGGGCCGCTCTTCGTGTAGCCGGGCACGTAGACGTAGTGGCCATTCTTCGGATTCGGCTGGCCGGCCTTGCCGCCCACCACCGCCCATGGCTTGCCGGCGTAGAACTGGGTCAGTGCGGCATTGGGCAGGGTGAAGCCGAGGCCCACGCCGATGTCCATGAACACCGCGCGCTTGACCTCGCTGCGCTTGGCCTGGTCGATCTGCGCAAAGGCCTTGATCTTGTAGCGTCGCTTCGCGGCGAGCCAGCCCTGCTTGCGCCATTCCTTCAGCGAATCGAGCACGACCAGGCCGCTGTCCGTTCCACCGGTTTCACCGAAGTATTCGTGCAGCACGTCGTTGTCGCTGATCGCGATCAGCTTGTTCTGCTCGGCCTTCTCGAAGCGCAGGGTCTGGTGCGCGCGGCCGGCGATCACGCAATCGCCGTACTGGTCGTTGCCGAACATCGGCGTGGGGATGCCGTGATGCGCCACGTCGAAGTCGTACTCGGCCGGCAGCGCCGGTGGCGCCTTCAACAGCGCGGCGAACATCAGGTTGCGGTCGTCGCGTTTGGCCTTCCGTTTGCCGAAGCGAACGATGCCACCGGGACGGGGTTTGGGGATCGCTTTCATGTCAGTGCTCCTTGCCCGCGACGCGCGGGGCGGGAATGATGCCGAGGCCGTGCTGCACCGCCGTCGCGATGCGCACGCCGAGGCGGTCGCGCAGGTGGCTGGCAGTCGGCAGCGTCGCCGGCGGCAGTGTGGCCACTGCGCCAAGGCCGCGCAGTGCGTCGACGGCGCCGGGTTGCGCCAGCAGGCGGCCAAGCTCGCCTTCGAGTGCGGCACGCACGCTGCCTGCACGCTCGCCGCCGAGCGCGGCTTCGTCGATCACCAGCCGTTCGATATGCAGCTCGATGCTCACGGTTTCCCTCCGGCGCTTTCGAGCCAGCGGAAGTCCGCTTCGTTGATCGGCTTGTCCAGCTTGCGGTACTCGCCGCGCACGGCGTCCAGCAGCAGCGGCATGCCGATCGGCACGCCGCCCGTGGCCGCCATGAACGCCGCGTTCAGTGCAATGCCCTGGATGCTGCCGCCGGTGAGCGGGAGCCGCGCCAGGCGGTCCAGATCCAGCGCGCCCACCGCCGCCTGCGCCGGAAACACCGAGGCCCAGATCGCGCGGCGTTCGGCCGTGCCGGGAAACGGGAAGTTGAGGACGAAGCGCAGCCGGCGCAGGAACGCGCTGTCCAGCGCGCCCTTCATGTTGGTGGCCAGGATCGCCAGCCCGCGGAACGACTCCAGCCGCTGCAGCAGGTAGTTCACCTCGATGTTGGCGTAGCGGTCGTGGCTGTCCTTCACTTCGCTGCGCTTGCCGAACAGCGCGTCGGCCTCGTCGAAGAACAGGATCGCGCCACCGTCCTCGGCCGCGTCGAAAAGCTTGCGCAGGTTCTTCTCGGTCTCGCCGATGTACTTGCTGACCACCGCCGACAGGTCGATGCGGTACAGCGACAGGCCGAGTTCCTGCGCCAGCACTTCCGCCGCCATGGTCTTGCCGGTGCCGCTCTCGCCGGTGAACAGCGCGCTGATCGACAGCCCGCGGTTCATCCGCTGGCGGAAACCCCAGTCGTCGTAGACGGTGCTGCGCTGGGCAACCTGGTCGGCGATCTGGCGCAGCAGGGCCTTCTCGCTGTCGGGTAGTTTCAGATCGTCCCAGCCGGCCTTCGGCTCGATCCGCTGGGCGAGCCGGTCCAGCGCCGGCCGGGTATGCGCCAGCGCGCCCTGCCACAGCGTTTGTGCCAGCGCGGCGGGCTTGCCCTCGACCGCCGCCACCGCACCGCGCGCGATCTGCTCGATCTTGCCTAGGTTGAAATCGAAATGGCCGGCCAGCTGCTGCGGCTGCGCGCCGGCGGCGTCGCCGAGCAGGCGCTGCCACAGCGAACGTTGCTCGACGGCGGTGGGCTTGGCCACATCGACGCTGAGCGCATGCGTGACCGCACTCGCCCACGGCTCGCGCGCGTCCACAAAAGCGAGCCCACCAGTACGCGCGAGGAAGCGCTTGACCCACGCGGCAGCGGCGTCGCCGTGTTCGACCTCGGCCGCGTCGAGATACAACGCCAGCGGCAACAGCTGGCTTTCGCGCTGCCACAGCCGGCTCAGGGTTTCCTGTTCGGCGACGGCAGCGGGCAGCAGCTCGGCTGACAGCCGGTACGCCTGCGCGCCGAACGCGGCGGCGATCGTCTGCGCGATCGCCTGCTTGCTGACGCTGTCGCTGCCGAGCAGTTGCACCAGCGGCAGCGGCTCGCCCGGTGGCACATGGCGCAGGTTGTCCAGCAGCCGGTCGGCAAGCGCCTGCTGCGACGGCGGCAGCGTGGCCGGCGGCAATGCGGTGAGCAGCGGCGTCAGCCGGTCGTCCAGGTAGTTCATGCCTTTGACGAAATTCACCACGCGCTCGTCGGCACTCAGCGCCGCACCGATCAGCGGCTGCGCGCCGGGCTGGTGGATGTCGAGAAGGCGCCAGTAACGCAGCGGCCGCTGTGGCGACAGCGCATCCCAGCTCGGCGCATCCAGCACCGCGAAGGCCAGTGCGAAGGTGGGGTACGGCCGTGCCGGATCGTGCTGGGCCTGCGCGCACAGCGCGGGGAAGCGTGTGTCCAGTTCCATGCCGATGCACAGCAGGAGCACGTCGCGCTCGAACGCGGACAAGCCGAGGCGGTTCGCGAGCACCGCCAGCGCGGGAGTGTGGCCGCCCTCGTCATCGCCCGGTGCGGCAGCGGCGGTGCCGTCATCCGGCACGGCGGCGACGAGCGATCGGGCGACGGGCGGTTCGTCGGCATTCGCCGTCGCAAGCGGCGGCGGTACGTGCTGGCCGCCGAACAGCCGCGCGACCCAGGAATGCTTCGGCCCGGCCGGCGCGCTCACCGCCGGCGCGGATTCCATCAGCGCGGTGGCCGCCGCCGGTGCCGCCGGCGGCGTGTCGTGCCGCTGCGCGGCGCGTTCCAGCCGCGCGCGCAGCTCGGCCAGCGCACCGGCGAGGTAGCGGTCGTTCGCTTCCAGCCACGGCGCGTAGTCGCTCATGACACGACCACCTGCTGGTCTGCGGCGAACGCGGGCGCGCTGCCGCTGAAGTCGACCGGGATGCTGTCGGCACCGTCCACGCGCAGGCGCACGGTGTACGTGCCCGCGGCCACGCCGGTGAGCTGGAAGACCAGCGCGGTCGGCTGGTGCGTATCGGCCGGGTTGCCGAGGCTGGCCGGCGCCAGCAGGCGATCACCGAACAGCAGGAACACGCGCTGGCCGTCGCGGATGCGCGGCGTGCAGGTCAGGTTCAAGGCGAAGTCGCCGGCCGCGGCGGTGAGCGAACCCAGCGTAATGACCGGCGCCAGCGCCAGCGGCAGTTCATTGCTGAGCAGCGGCGGCAGGCCCGGCGGTTGCACCAGCAAGGCCACGGTGTAGATGCCCGGCGCCCAGCGCGCGGCGGCGTTCGTGTCTTCGGCAGTGTCGGCGAGATGCACGCGCAACGTGCCGGCCACGTCGCCGGGTTGCGGCGCGAGATCGATCGGTGCGTCGACGCGCAGGCTGCTGAAGCGGGCCAACGCGTGATCCGTCGCGAGCTGGCGCCCGTTCAGCACGATGTCCTCGCCGAGGCGCACGGCGGCTTGATGGCGCGGGTAGTCGAGCGCCTCCAGCACTGCGGCGGCGGACGCGCTGGCGATCACGCCGCGATCCTGCGGGCCGCGCCGCAGCACCGGCAGCGGCGCGCGCATCGTCGCCTGGCTGTCGATCAGCACCACCGCCGCCTCGTAGACGGCCGAGGCGCGGTAGTTGGTCTGGAACGCGGTCCACAACCGGGACAGCTCGTCCACACTTTGCGGCAGCGGGGTGACCCGCACGCGCTCGACCTGGCTGGCCAGGTCGTTGTTTGGTAGCGCGTTGCGGATGTCGTTGCCGTCGAGCACGCCGCGGTCGTGCAGGGTGCTCATTGCCGCGGCCAGCACGCGATGGCTGATCGCATCGTTGTCGTTCTCGCCGCGGCCCCACGCGGTGAGCACGTAGTGCAGGTTCAGCGCCAGCGGCGGCGGTGCGGTTTCGCCGGGCCGCACCTGGCCGGGCAGGTCGAGGTTGCGCCAGGCGGCATTGGCGACCACCTGGTACAGGAACAGGTTGAGCTGCGCCTTGCTGATGCCCTTGCGCGCCACGTCCGGCGGCTGCAGGGTCACTTCCAGGTCGCTCAGCTCGGCGTCCAGCGCCGGCATCTGCGCCAGCAGCAGGTTGCGCAGCGTGCGCGTGGTCGCGGCAATCGCCAGCACGTTGCTCATGGCGATGCCTTGCCGCCGCGCTGGCGCAGGTAGTCGTCGAGGCTGCTCGGCTGCGGGCCATCACGACGCCGTGGTGGCGCGGCGGCCATGGGCGCGGCGCGCACTTCGAGCCGGCCGATGCTGACGTGGACCACCGGCTCATCCGCTGCGCCGGCCTGGCCTTCGGTTCGCGCCGCCGCGGCCCGCGCGGCGACGGTGCGCCCGGATCGTGCGGGCGCTACGCGTGGCGCGGCAAACACCGGCGCAGGCGCGGGCAACAAGGCGCCGTTCGATGCTGGCGTTCGTGCCGCCTCCAGCCGATCCGGCGCGACGCGTGTCTTCCGCGGCTGTACCGGTAGCGGCGGTGCGGGCATGGCCAGACGCGCCAACACGGGTGGCGCCGCGGGGCGGTCGACGACAGGTGTGGAGGCCCGCTCGCCGACGATCGACGGTGCCGGTGCGTGCTGCGCCGCGCTCGCGGCGGCGCTTGCCGACGCTGGCGCCACCACGTGCTCGATGGGCGCGACGGGTGCTGCAGCCGGCTGCATCGACGTGCTCGCGGGCGTGGCACTTGTCGGCGCCACGCCCGGCACCGCGTGAACTGCGGGCGCCGCCTCGCGCCGGTCTGGCAGCGCCTCGCCCGCATCGGCCAGCGGCATGATCGGCGCACGCTGCAGCGGTTCGAACAGCGACGGCAGCCGCGGCGCCAGCGAGGTTTCGCTGCCGATCGCGCGTGCGGCCAGCCGGTCGATGAAATCGCTCATGGCGCGCACAGCTCCAGGTAAGCCTGGCGGCGGCGCGGGCTCAGCGCGAGGATGTCGGCCTCGGCCCAGTGGTAGGCCTGCGCCAGCGTATCCACCTCGCGCAGCATGTGCAGCGCCCAGGCATGAAGCTCCTGCCACAGGAAGCGCGCGATATCGAACAGCGGTTGCCATTCGTGACCGCAGTCCGGGCAGCGGAACGCCAGTTGCAGGTCGGCCTGCGGATCGGCCCGCGCCATCGCCTGCGCGATCTCCGCCTGCAGCTCGTGCGGGAGGCCGCGCGGCTCGCACGATTCGTCGCCACGCTGCGCGGCGAGCACGCAACGGTCGAGCAGCAGCGCACGCGCCGCCCCGGCATCGCCGCAGTTTTCCAGCGCCAGCAGGTCGCGGCTGTCGGGCAGGCGGAACTGCACGCGGATGCCGTACGCGGCGTGTTCCAGCGCGGCGGCGGCTTCCGCATCCGGCAGCCGCAGGTCATCGCAGTGGAACGTCGCCTCGACCGTGGCCGCGCATTGCGGGCACGCCGCCACCGCGTCGATCGCGGTGCCGAACAGGCGCTCGCGCAACTCGAGCAGCAGCGCATCGCGCCGGCCCAGCGGCAAGGCCGCCTGCGTTTCGGCGGAGTATTCGTCGCAGCTGCAGCCGAGCAGCAACAGTCCGCGTGCCGCGGCGGACGGGTCGCCCCCGCGTTCCCAGACCTGCAGCAGCTGCGCGGGCGTGGGCGTATGCATGACGCTCAGCCGGCGGGTACGGTGAAACTGGGTTCGCTCGGTTCGGTGACGCCCACGTCGCGCTCCCAACCCTCGTTCTCCAGCTTGAGGTGTTGGATCGCCACCGCGTTCGCGTTGGCGTCCAGGTCGGGCATCGCCTGGTACTCCGAGACCCAGCAGCGATACAGCTTGTAGGCAAGCGCGAGCTGGCCGGCCTCGTTGTAGACCTCGAGGATCAGGTCCTTGCGGAAATCCTTCAGCGAGACTTCCGCGCCGAGCCCGGCGCCGAAGTTCCACACCTTGTTCGCCCACTTCTCGAACTCGGTGTCGTGGGTGACCCCGCGCTCGATGGTGATCGCCTCGTACTCGGTGCGCCCGGGCGACTTGCGCGTGCTGCTGGGGTCGCCGCCTTCGCGGTGCTTGACCACCTCGGTGGTGCGCTTCAGACCCGACACCTTGCTGACGCCGGCCACGTAGCGGCCGTCCCATTTCACCCGGAACTTGAAGTTCTTGTACGGATCGAAGCGCTGCGCGTTGACGCTGAACTGAGCCATGAATGTGTCCTCAGGTCTGGATCTGGCCGGCCATCTGCTGCAGCTGGATGACCACGAATTCGGCGGGCTTGAGCGGCGCGAAGCCGACCACGATGTTGACGATGCCGAGGTTGATGTCGTTCTGCGTGGTGGTTTCCTTGTCGCACTTCACGAAGTAGGCGTCGCTCGGCGTCTTGCCCTGGAACGCGCCCTGGCGAAACAGGTTCTGCATGAAGGCGCCCACGTTGAGGCGGATCTGCGACCACAGCGGCTCGTCGTTCGGCTCGAACACCACCCACTGGGTGCCGCGAAACAGGCTCTCCTCGATGTACAGCGCGAGCCGCCGCACCGGCACGTACTTGTATTCGTCGGCGAGCAGGTCGGCGCCGCGCAGCGTGCGCGAACCCCACAGCACCGGACCGACCAGCGGGAAGCTGCGCAGGCAGTTCACGCCGAGCGGATTGAGCATGCCGTTCTCGGCATCGTTGAGCGCCACGGTGAGCCCCTGCACGCCGTTCAGCGCCGCGTCGATGCCGGCCGGTGCCTTCCACACACCGCGTTGCGTATCGGTGCGCGCCATCACCCCGGCGACGATGCCGCAAGGCACGAAGGTGTCGAGCTGGCCCTGGCGCTTCGGGTCCGACTCGATCACCCGCGGGAAGTACAGCGCGGCGTTGCGCGCGGCCATGCCGCCGAGCCCGAAGGCGGCGAGCACGGCCGGGGTGATCGCACCGGCGCTGCCCCAGTCGTTCGGCGCATCGACGATCAGCAGTGCGCGCCGCTCCACGCAGAGCGCCAGCGCTTTCTGGTAGACCGGCACGGACGTGTTGCCTCCACGCAGATCCGGCGGAAGGCACAGCAGGTTGAACAGGTCGGCCCTCTTCAGCGCGTAGATGCCGGTCTTGGCGTTCTCGTCGCCCAGGTAGGCCGCGTCGTCCAGCGCGACGCTGTCCACGGCCTGGTCGGCGGCGGCGACGCCGGTGGAGGACTTGTCCTGCTCCCACACGGTCTTGCCGGCGTCCGGGTCGAGGTGGGCGGCAGGCACGGCGGTGGCCGGCAGCGTCAGCGACGACGCCACGCGCAGCAGCGACGAGCCGGACTTCAGCACGCGGTCGGCCCGGCGCGGGCTCTCTTTCACGCTGAGGTTGAGGAAACTTTCCTGGGTGCCGCTGGCCATGTCGCGCACGGTCAGGTTGAACAGGTCGCCGACCACCAGCCCGAAGCTGCTGGCGATGTCGGCGGACACGTTGCTGTCGATGCGCGCGCGCAACTGGTTGCCCCAGCTGCCGGCGGAAGCGGCCTCCAGCGGCAGGTTCGCGATCTTGATCGCGGCCTTCGCCGGCTTGCCGTCGGTGCCCTTGTGCAGCCGCACGATCGCCGCCTGCGCGCCGCCGTTGACGTAGAAGTCGCGTACGGCGTAGCCCATCGGGTAGGCCGGATCGAGGCTGCCGAAGTTGCGCTCGAAATCGCCGTAGCTGTTGATGATGACCGGGCTTTCCGCATCGGCATCGATCGGCCCGCGCGCGGCGCGGCCGACAAAGGCGGTGATCGAGGTGGCCACGCCGGTGATGGTGCGGACGCCGCTGGGGATTTCCTCGATGTAGACGCCCGGATAGGTGAGCGCAGATGGCATGGGATCGATCCTCCGTCGTGAAAACCCGTGGCGCCGTCAGTGCGGCGGCTTCGTGTGCCGGTTCAGCGCATACAGCACCTCGCCGTCGGGCAACTCGTCGCGATGCAGCAGCCCCTCGGCCACCAGCCGGCTCAGCACATGCTCGATGCGCAGGCAGCCGCTTTCATAGCGCTGCAGCGGCAGCCACCAGTTGACGATGCCGCGCAAGGTGTCCGCCGCCTGCGGATGGGAGTGCAGATACGCGAGTACCGAACGCTCGATCTCCATCTCGCCTTCGCCGACCGTGCTTTTGCCCTGATGTTTCGTCATGGGACTCTTCTGCACACATGCTTGCAGCGAGGCAACATGCATGCCATCGGGGAACGTCCATCGGATGAGGCGCCGGCTGGGTTTGCGACATCCGATCCGCGGCCGGCCGGGTCAGGAATGACCCGCTTCAGCGGCGCAGTGGGAGCGATTGCACCCGGACTGGCCGCCGCTATCGCACCCGCGGATCAGTGCGACCGGAACCGCTTGGTTTCGATGCCGTGCTTGAGCAGCAGTTTGCCGAGCTGGCGGCGCTCGGTGCCGGACAGGCGGGCGGCAGCGCTGACGTTGCCGCCCGCCTGCTGCATCAACCGGGTGAGGTAGTCGTGCTCGAACTTGCGGATCGCGTGCAGCTTGGCGGCGCTGAAGCCGAGATCCGGCTCGTTCGCGCGACGCCGCGGCGCCGACGCGGTGCCGGCGAATGCCGGCTCCGCGGCCAGCAGTTCGGCCGCGCCGACGACGCTGCCTTCAGTGCATACGTAGGCACGCAAGGCGACGTTCTCCAGTTCGCGCACATTGCCCGGCCAGGCATACCCGAGCAGCGCCTGCATCGCATCCGCACCCCAGCTTTTGTCCGGGCCGCGCAGGCGTACCGCCACGAGCCGGATGAAATGAGCGGCAAGTTCGGCCACGTCCCCGTCGCGTTCGCGCAGCGGCGGCAGTCGCAGATACAGCGCGTTGAGCCGGTAGTGCAGGTCGCGGCGGAAGTGTCCGGAGGCCACCTGCTGTTCCAGGCCGGCATTGGTGGCAGCGATGATGCGCGCATCCGAGACCCGCGCCGCGCCACCGCCGACCGGGCGGTACTCGTTGTCCTGCAGGAAGCGCAGCAAGGTCACCTGGCCCTTGTCCGAGAGCGCATCGACTTCGTCCAGGAACAGCGTGCCGCCGCGCGCATGGTCGATCAGGCCGGGCTGGGCGGCCCTGGCGTCGGTGAAGGCGCCGCGGTCGTGCCCGAACAGTTCGTTCTCGATCAGGCTGTCGGGGATCGCACCGCAGTTGACCGGCACGAACGGATGGTCGCGGCGCGCGCTGGCGTAGTGGATCTCGCGCGCCGCCAGCTCCTTGCCGGTGCCGGTCTCGCCCTCGATCAATACCTGCACGTCGCAGCTGGCGTAGCGCTGCAACTGCGCCCGCACTGCCTGGATTGCCGTGGATTGGCCGAGCATGACCGGCATCGCCTACCCCCGAAGTCACCAACAAGACACCAGGCACGCCAGTCTCGGCGTGCAGCGGAATCCCCCTGGCACCATCGTGATTCGGCCTGTGGCGCTCCGGATCATCGGCGACGCTGCAGTATGCGCAGTTTCGGTGCTGCAGTCCAAACGACGTTTCTGTTGTGGTACTTGGCTGTCGTCGGCGTAGTACTTCGCCGCAGACGGAGCCAGTACACCGCCTTATGTGCGTCAGGAACGGCTACCGGTCACAAAATCGACGCTTGCGTCCCCCTTGGATCGAGGGCGCGGCATGGCGTCGCAGACCCACGCTTCGTGGCACTCATTGCCGTGCGGGTACGGGCGCGACGGCGCCCGCTCGCGTATCCTTAGGGACACCGTCGCCGCGTTCATTCCGGCGCTCGCCAGGCACCGCGGCCATGACCGCCCTCCCCGCGAGTCCCCACTCCGGTCTGCCGGATGATCCGGCGTGCGATTCCTCCTGACACCGCAACACGCGAGACGACCGACATGGTGGCAATGGCAACCGAGCACGTGATCGACGTGCGGCACTGGAACGACAACCTGTTCTCCTTCCGCACCACCCGCGACCCGGGTTTCCGCTTCGACAGCGGCCAGTTCGTGATGATCGGGCTGGAAACGGAAGGCCGCCCGCTGATGCGCGCCTACTCGATCGCCAGCGCCAGCTGGGAGGAGCACCTGGAGTTCTTCTCGATCAAGGTGCCCAACGGCCCGCTGACCTCGCGCCTGCAGCACCTCAAGCCCGGCGACCCGCTGATCGTCACGCGCAAGCCCACCGGCACCCTGGTGCTGACCGACCTCAAGCCCGGCAGGCATCTCTACCTGCTCGGCACCGGCACCGGGCTGGCGCCGTTCATGAGCATCATCCGCGACCCGGACACCTACGAGCGCTTCGACAGGATCGTGCTGGCCCACGGCGTGCGCCAGGTCGCCGACCTGGCCTACGCCGACTACCTGGAAAACCAGCTGCCGCAGCACGACTACCTGGGCGAGCTGGTGCGCGAGAAGCTGATCTACTACCCCACCGTGACGCGCGAGCCGTTCCGCCACCATGGCCGCATCACCGACGCGATCGTCGATGGCGCGATGAGCGCGGCGACCGGGCTGTCGCCGCTGAATCCGGCGATCGACCGCGTGATGCTGTGCGGCAGCCCGGCGATGCTGGACGACCTGAGCGCCCTGCTCGACGGCCGCGGCTTCCAGGCCTCGCCGCGCACGCGCGAACCAGGCGACTACGTGATCGAGCGGGCGTTCGTGGAGAAGTAGCCTTTACGTCCGGGACGCTTCAATCGCGCGCTGACGTGCGCTCAGTGCCTCCGGGCAATACGTGCGCTTGTGTCCACGGAGATTCCGGCAGGCGCGGACGCCACGCGCTTGCATGCCATAGTGTCCCCACCAGCTAGGGTTGTGCGGCCGGCATGTCCGCCGCGTGACCACGCCAACGGAACCCGACTGATGGATATTGCGTTGTATGTGCTGGCCGCGTTGCTGATCGTCGGCGGCCTGGCCGGTGCCGTGCTGCCGGCCCTGCCCGGCATCCCGATGCTGTTCGGCGGCATCTGGCTGGTCGCGGCGGTGGACGGTTACCGGCACCTGGGCCTGTGGTGGCTGCTGATCATCGGCGTGCTCGGCACGCTCGGGGTAATCGTCGATTTCGTTGCCGGCACGCTCGGCGCGAAGCGCGTAGGTGCCAGCAAGCTGGCCCTGTGGGGCGCGGCGCTGGGCACCCTGGTGGGCATGTTCTTCGGCATTCCCGGCCTGCTGTTCGGCCCGTTCCTGGGCGCGCTGGCCGGCGAACTGGCCTCCGGCACCAGCGTGCTGCGTTCGACCCACGTCGGCGTCGGCACCTGGCTCGGCCTGCTGTTCGGCACCCTGGTGAAGCTGGTGATCTCGTTCGTGATGGTCGGCTTGTTCGGCGTCGCCATGCTGTTCGGTTGAGCGCGGCGCGAATTCAGCGGCCCGACCGGGGCAACGCCGCCGCGGCGCTCTTTGCCAGCCAGCCGGCAAGCTGCACGGTGTCGCGGCTGAGCGCAGCCGGCAGCACGATGTAGTGCCGGCTCGGTGCCGCGCCGGGTTTGGCGATCAGGCGCGCGGTGCCAGCGTGTTGCAGCAGCACGGCCTGGTCGGACGGCGCCAGTTTCAGCGCCAGCCCGGCGGGGGTCAGCCACGCACAGGGCTGCTCGTCGAGATAGGCCATCAGGCCACCGAACATCGGCTTGAAACGCAGATCGTGCGGCTTGCCCAGGTGGATCGCCGCGTCTTCGAGTTCGCGGCGCAGGGCTTCGAGCGCGGCCGGCATGCTCATGCCGGTGCGTCGGGAATCACGTACAGCAGCACCGCGAGAAAGTGCAGCACGCTGCCTGCCAGTACGAACACGTGCCACAGCGCGTGGTGGTAGGGTAGCCCTCGCCACAGGTAGAACGGCACACCCAGCGTATAGGCCAGGCCGCCGGCCAGCAGCAGCGCGGTGCCGCCGCTCTGCAGGTGCTCGCTGAGCGGCTTGAACGCGATCATGCCGATCCAGCCCATGCCCACGTACAACAGCACGGCCAGCTTGCGATAGCGCCCGAGCAGGCCCAGCTCCAGTGCGCTGCCCAGCAAAGCCAGCGTCCACACCGCGGCGAACAGGCTCCAGCCCCACACGCCGGGCAGAGCGATCAGCGTGAACGGGGTATAGGTGCCGGCGATCAGCACGTAGATCGCGATGTGATCCAACGCGCGCAGCGCCGGCTTGGCCGCCACCACGGAAACCGAGTGGTAAAGGGTCGAGGCGGTGTACAGCAACACCAGCGACGCACCGAACACGGCGCAGGCCACCACCGTCAGCGCATTGCCATGCAGCGCCGCGAACGCCACCAGCGTGGCCAGCCCGGCGATGCTGAGAACGATGCCGACACCATGGATGACGCTGCTGGCGAGTTCGTCGGCAAAGTTGTAGCGCGGCAGCAGCGCGGCGGATGTGGCGGGCATGGTCGACTCCTGCATGGGTCGGCGCCGGCAGCGCCTCGGCGTACCTTAGCCGGGGCGCCGGGGCTTGCCTACTGTGGCATGCGGCCAGTCACGACCGCTGCGCCAGGCTGCGAACGCCGCGGCCGACTTCTCCGCGCCGGGCCGCGCTTCGGCGTTGGCATAGTGGCCCAGCACGTCGCGCACGTTGCTGATGCCGGTAAATTTACCGACACCGTCGATGATCTTCATCTTGCCGAAGGTCAGGCCGCCGCATGCCAGCCTCACCACGCCCGCCCCTTTGATCAGGTTCATCGTCGTTCCCCGGCGCCTGCCGGCCCGTTGCCCGGGGCCGATGGTTGCAGGACCGCGGCGAGAACCGGCGTGAAACCCGCCTTCACAAAAAATCCACGCCGCATCACGGCGGCCGCAGCACAAGCTGTTGCTAGCGGGTGTGAGCATCCCCTGATCATCCGCATTATCGCCCCGCCTTCCCGCGGGGTTTTTTTTGCCCGCTGCGGCCACCACGCCGCCATCCGGCATTTGGCCATCCAGCCGTCTGCTTGCGCAACCGCCTTGCCGGGGCATACGCTGCAGTCGCGACGGCACGATCCCCCTGCCCACGCAGCGTGACCGCCGCAACTTCCCCACCGAAGTCAGGAGGTCGCCATGTCGTCCGCAAGCCTGGCCGTCGCTCACCGTACCCACCCCGACCGTGCACGCATCGCCGCCATCAGCGCCGCGATCGCACTCAACCTTGCCGTGATCGTGATTGCCTCGCGACCGACCGGCCCGGCATTTTTTCACGCGACCGAACGGGTCAACCCGATACCCACGATCCACTTCGTCGAACCGAAACCGCTGCCGCCTCCTCCGCCGCCGGTCGAGATGAAGCCCGTGCCGCACCCGCCGGTCGCGCCCATCGCGCATCCGCGGCCGTTGCCGGCCAACCCGCCGGCCGTCGTACCCAGTACCGAAGGCAATGTCGCCGCGCCGCCGGTCACCACCCCGACCCTGCTGCCGAACGCCAGCACGCCCGGGCCGACGCTGACGGCGCCGGTCGAGGCCAGCCTGGCCTACCGCTCGGCCCCGCTGCGCTTCCCCACCCGCGCCCTGCAACAGCGCATGCAGGGCACCGTGCTGCTGCGCGTGCTGGTGGACGAGACCGGCAGGCCGGTGCAGGTGTCGGTGGAGCACGGCAGCGGCTACCTGCTGCTCGACCGCAGCGCCGCCGAGCAGGTGCTGGCCGGATGGCGTTTCCAGCCGGCAGTGGTGAACGGACAGGCGGTGCGTGCGTGGGCGCGGGTGCCGGTGACGTTCAGCCTGCGCGAATAGCGACCCGGCGCGGGTATCCGGTCGGCCGCCACGCCGCCCGGATACCCATCCACGCACCGGCGCAAGTGCCCGCAGCGATGCCGTCGGCTTACGCGCCTTTAACGATACGCATGCTCCACTGGCGCCCATTCACCCTGCCAGGTTCCACGCATGGGCAAGCACCAGCACACCTTGAAGACCCTGCGCGCGATCGCGCTCGAACATGCCACCGCCGAACACCCCGACCTCGCCACGATGGCGCGCGAACTGGGCCGCGTGGTGCACCAGGACGCATCAGCGCTGGCCACCCGGCTGGCCTCGCTGCGCCAGCGCCGGCACGGTCTCGAACGCTGGCTGCTGGCCGAGCGCAGCAAGCCGTCGATCAGCGTGCTGGTGCTGGCATGGCCGCCGAACCACGCCACCCCAGTGCATGACCACGCCGGCCTGTGGGGTCTGGAAATGACCCTGGTAGGCGCGCTGGAAGTGCAGTCGTACCGCCGCGACGCCGACTCCGGCGAGCTGAGCCTGCACGGCCGCAACTGGCTCGGCCCGGGCGACGGCGTCTGGTTCGAAGGCGATCGCGGGCAGGCGCATCGCTGCCGCAACCTGTCACGGCACGACACGGCACTCTCGCTGCACGTCTACGGCGGCGACCTGGCAGAATATTTCGCCTACGAACAGGCCGAGCCCACCGGGCGGTGGGTCGCACAGCCGCAGCGCAGCGTCATCGCCGGTCGCCTGCCCGGCTGACCCGCACGACACCAGACACAGGGAATTTCATGTTTCGACGGGTCGCCATCATCGGCGGCGGCGCCGCGGCCGCCACGCTGCTCAGCGAGCTGCTGGAGCGCGAGTCGCCGCAGCCGCTGCAGCTGGACTGGTTCACCGGCGGCGGCACGCCGGCACGCGGAGTGGCCTACGGCACCACCTCGGAGCGCCACCTGCTGAACGTGCGGGCGGCCTCGATGAGCATGTTCGCCGGCAAGCCGCGCGGCTTCCTGGATTTCGTGCAGGGCGACAACCCCGCCATCGCCGGCACCGACTTCCTGCCGCGCCGCCGCTACGGTGACTACCTCGAGGCGGAAGTGGCGCGCGCGTTGCAGCAGGGCAAGGCGCACGGGCACCACGTCAACATCATCCCGTTCGCGGTCGACGCGCTGGTCCCGGAGCGCGATGGCATCACCGTGATCCACGGCGAAGAAAGCCACCCGGCCGACGCCGCCGTGCTGGCCCTGGGCGCGCTGCCGCCGCAGCCGCTGGCCGGCGTCAGCGCCGCCGCCCTCGCCAGTGGCCGTTACGTGGTCGATCCATGGCGCCTGCTGGCCAACGCCGGCGCGCTGCAACCGCCGCCGCGCAAGGTGGTGTTGATCGGGCTGGGGCTGACCGCGGTCGACGTGCTGCTGGAATTGTCCGCGCAATGGCCGCAGGCCGAATTCGTCGCGATCTCCCGCCACGGCCGCTTTCCCGAAGCGCACCTGCACGCCGCCGCCGCGCCCGCCGATGACGGCGCCGCGCTGGTCGAGGCGATGCGCGATGCGCCCGAGATCCGCCACTGGATGCGCCTGCTGCGCGAGGCGATCGCCCTGGAAGGCACCGAGTGGCGCGCCATCGTCGACAGCCTGCGCCCGCACCTGCCCAGCCTGTGGGCCGAGCTGTCGCCCGAGCAGCGCGCGCGCTTCATGCGCCACGCGCGCTGGGCGTGGGAGCGCGTGCGTCATCGCATGCCGCCGCAGATACATGAAGCGATCACCGCGCTGGAACGCGACGGCCGGCTGCAACGCCAGCGCGGACGCGTGCACGCGGTGGACGTCGCCGACGCCGCGCTGCAACTGACCGTGGGCCATGCCGGCACGACCCACCTGCTGGATGCCGACCTGGTGATCCAGACCGTCGGCCTGGAGACCGACCTGCGCCGCAGCGACCACCGGCTGATCAGCCAGCTGCTCACCAACGCGCACATCGCCGCCGACCCGCTCGGCCTCGGCGTGCAGGCCGACAGCGACGGCCACCTGCGGCACGGCGACCAATACTGGCCGAACCTGTTCGCCATCGGCAGCCTGCTGCGCGGCACGCTGTGGGAATCCACCGCGATGCCGGAAATCCGCCAGCAGGCCCGACACCTGGCCGACCAGCTGTTGAGCAACGACTGAGCCGCCCGCCGCGCCCGCGATGACCGCCAGCGCACTCACCGCCTGCATCGTCCTGCTGCATCTGCTGGGCATGTTCGCGGCGATGCATGCGGTGATGCATGCGCGCACGCCGCAGGGCGCGGTCGGCTGGACGCTCGGCCTGCTGTTGCTGCCGTACGTGACCCTGCTGCCGTACCTGTATCTGGGCTCCAGCCGCTTCCTCGGCTATCGCGCCGGTCACCACCTGCCACGTGCACGCGCGCTTTCCGCGGCGACGGACGCCGCCTCGCCGGTCGACCCGGGTTGCGCCCGCTACGCCGCGCTCAGCGCGCTGCAGGGGCGGCCGTTCCGCCGCGGCCACCGGCTGCGCCTGCTGATCGACGGCGCAGCCGGTTTCGACGCGATGCTGGCGGCGATGGCCGCGGCCGAACACTGCCTGCTGGTGCAATTCTTCATCATCCACGACGACGCGCTGGGCCGGCGCCTGCAGCAGGTGCTGCTGCAACGCGCGGCGGCTGGCGTAAAGGTGTGCGTATTGTTCGACGGTATCGGCAGCCATGCGCTGCCGCAGCGCTACGTCGAGACCTTGCGCGCGGGCGGCGTGGCGATCCACCGCTTCGCCACCCACCGCTGGCGCAACCGCTTTCAGCTGAACTTCCGCAACCACCGCAAGATCGTGGTGGTGGACGGTGCGCGCGCCTTCGTCGGCGGGCTCAACGTGGGCGACGAATACCTGGGCCTGAAGCCGCCGCTGGCGCCGTGGCGCGACACCCACCTGGAACTGTGCGGACCGGCGGTGGCCGACCTGCAGCAGCTGTTTGCCGAGGACTGGCAATGGATCACCGGCGCAGTGCCGCCGCTGCTGCCCACGCCGCCCGGCGACGGCGACGCCAGCGCGCTGGTCGTGGCCAGCGGCCCGGCCGATCCGCAGGAAACCGGCTCGCTGTTCTTCGCCGCCGCGATCAACGCGGCGCAGCAGCGCGTATGGCTGAGCACGCCCTACTTCGTGCCCGACACCGCCGTGCGCGCGGCACTGCAGCTGGCGGTGCTGCGCGGGGTCGACGTGCGCGTGCTGATCCCGTCGCGGCCGGACCACCACACCGTGTTCCTCGCCTCCAGCCTGCACGCCTACAACGCCGTGCGCACCGGCATCCGCGTGTACCGCTACCAGCCCGGCTTCCTGCACCAGAAGGCGCTGCTGGTCGACCGCGACACCGCCGCGATCGGCAGCCTGAACCTGGACAGCCGCTCGTTCCGGCTCAACTTCGAGGTCGCCGCCCTGGTCGTCGATCATGCCTTCGCCGCCGAGGTCGCCGCGATGTTGACCGATGACTTCAGCCACGCGACGGCCGTCGACGAACGCGAATACCGCGAGGCGCCCTACCTGCGCCGGGTGGCGATGCACGTGGCACGATTGTTCGATCCGCTGCTGTAGCTCGCCCACCCGGAGTATCCCGCCATGCGTCAGCTCGCCCTGCTGCTTTGCCTGATGGCCGTCAGCCTGGCCGGCCACGCCGGCGAGCCGGCGCGCTTTGTCGAGCGCTCGCTGGAACTGCATGGCGCGACGTACCGCTACCGGGTGTTCGTACCGGACGGCTGGACGGCCGAACGCAGCTGGCCGGTGGTGCTGTTCCTGCACGGCAGCGGCGAGCGCGGCAACGACAACCGCGCCCAGCTCGGCCAGGGCCTGCCGCCGTGGCTGAAGGAACACGGCGGGGATTTCCCGGCCGTGGTGGTGATCCCGCAGGCGCCGGCCGGCAGCCGCTGGAACGGCAAGATCGAGCAGATGGCGCTCAAGGCGTTCGACGACAGCATCGGCGAATGGCGCGGCGACCGCCGGCGGCTCTACCTCACCGGCCTGTCGATGGGCGGCTATGGCTCGTGGCAGATCGCACTGGACCATCCCGACATGTTCGCCGCCGCCGCGATCATCTGCGGCGGCATCCGCCATCCGAACGACAACGCCGACCTGTCCGTGCAAGGCATCCCCGCCGACGCCGGCAACCCGTATGCCTGGGTCGCCGCCCACCTCGGCGCGCTGCCGACATGGATCTTCCACGGCGCGCTCGACGACGTGGTGCCACCGGAGGAATCGCGCCGCATGCACGTTGCGCTGCAGACGCGCGGCGCCGAGGTGCGTTACACCGAATTCGCCGGGATCAACCACGCCTCCTGGCAGGCCGCATACGCCACCAAAGAACTGTGGCCGTGGCTGTTCGCGCACCGCCTGCCGGCACGCTGAGAAACTACTTGCGCCCGCCGAAGCGCCGGCGCCAGTCGCCGCTGCACAATGCCCAGCCCACGTAGATGCCGGCCGTCACGCCCAGCAACTCGCACAATGCGCGCAGGCCGATGCTGTCCGGGTCGTGCACCTCGGCCAGCTTCACCTTCAGCAGCTGCAACGACTGCACCTGGCCGTAGTTGAAATAGAACAGGTTCCACAGGTCGCCGCTGGCGGTCAGCGCGGTCGCCAGCAGGAACGTCCAGCCGATCTGCGCACCGTAGCCCCAGCCGTTGCGCCGGCCCAGCCAGTGAAACACGAAAAACAGCAGCAGCCCTGCCGCCGCGGCGATCAAGCCGGCCTGGAGCCCGCCGACGATCCCGTAACCCATCCATGACTGGTCGTACTGCATTGCGCACCCCTGAACCGTGTTGCCACTGCATCGCGCATTATGGGTCATCGCCGTGGACGGCGTGTCGCGCGCTAGACTGCGCCGGAACCTCCGCACAAGCCACACCATGAACCAGCCACTCTCGCCGCGCAGCGCCCTGATCCTGGTCGACGTGCAACCGGATTTCATGCCCGGCGGCACGCTGGCCTGCCACGAAGGCGACGCGGTCGTGCCGGGCATCGACGCGCTGTTGCGCCAGCGCCGCTTCCGTCACATGGTGGCCACCCAGGACTGGCACCCGCGCGGACACATCTCGTTCGCCGGTTCGCACCCCAGCCGCGCGCCGTTCGAGCAGATCACCCTGTACGGCCAGCCGCAAACGCTGTGGCCGGAGCATTGCGTGCAGGGCACGCCCGGCGCCGCGCTGCACCCGGGCATCGACTGGTCGGCGCTGAATGCGGTGATTCGCAAGGGCAGCGACCCCGCTGTGGATTCCTACAGCGGCTTCCGCGAAAACCACGGTCCGCACGGCGGCCGCCCCAGCACCGGCCTGGCCGGCTGGCTGCGCGAGCGCGGCGTGGATGAGGTGTTCGTGTGCGGGCTGGCGCGCGACGTGTGCGTGCTGTGGACCGCACAGGACGCGCGGGAATTGGGCTTTCGCGCCAACGTGCTGTGGGACTTGAGCCGCCCGGTGACGCCGGCCAGCGACGAGGCCACCCGCGCCACGCTGCTGGCACAAGGCATCGGCATCGTCACGTCGGCGGAGCTGGCGGCCGCCTGAACGTCAGGCGTCGTTCTCGCCGGATGCACGCACCTGCGGCTCGCCATCCGCATCGACCTCCACGCGCAGCGTGATCGGCCGGCAGCACACCTGGCAGTCCTCGATGTACTCCTGGCTGGGGATCGAGGCATCGACCAGGATCTCGATCGGCTCGCCGCAGTACGGGCAGTCGATGGTGTATGGCGTGAGCATGGGCGCGTCTCGACAGACTGTCAGCCGAGTACACCACAGCGGCGTACCGACGACGATGCGACGCTCAACCCTTGCGCAACGACCACGCCTGCGGCAGGCCGATCCAGAACAGCGCATCGCGCGCACAGCGCGGGGCCAGTTTCAGCAGTTCGTTGTCCTTGCTGACCAGCCAGCGCGCACCCGAGGCCTGCGCCAGTTCCAGAAATTTCTGGTCGTCCGGGTCGGCGCAACGCGGCAACGGGGCAGCGGCCGGCGCCGTGGCCAGTTCGTCCGACAGGCAGCGCACCAGCGCATCGAACGCCGCCTCGATCGCCGGACGGGCGGCGGCGGTGACCGGCAGCTGCGGATAGTGCAGCACGCGCAGCCATTCGTCGCGGCAATCGGCGCGCGTCACCGCCTCGATCGTGCCGTCCCGCATCGCCACATGCAGCGCCGCGGACTGCGGTTCATGGAACACGAACAGGTCCAGGCACACGTTGGTGTCCAGCACAATGCGCGGCACGGGGAGGTCGTCAGCAGTCATCGCCACATGATGAAGCAAGCGGGTCACGCGATACACTGCACGCTTTCCGATCGAGATGCCGACCATGGCCGAGCGCGAGTTCGACAATTACCTGGCCCGCTCCGGCGCCACGCTGGAAGGCTCGCGCTACTCCGCCTGGCTGGCGATCACCCCGCGCAAGCACGGTTTCCCGATGTACTTCGCGATCTGCGAAAACCGCAGCTTCCGTGACAAGACCGTCGCCGAGGCCGCTGCCGCCAAGGCGCTGGCCGAGATGCTGGGACTGGAGGATGACGGCACCCCGATCTTCCCCGAAGGCTACACCGGCTTCGACGACGACGCGCCGCCTGCCGCACCGTAACGCGCCCTCCCGGCGGCATCGTTTCCGCCGCCCCGACATCACGCCAGCACAGCCCTGATCGCGCTTGCCTCGCGGTCCCTGCCGGCCACACCGCCCGGTTCGGGTGGTGGCCGGCACCCCTCGCCCCTCCAGGCCATCCGCGGCACTGCGTCGCCCGCACGAACCGGCTCCGGCCTCGTCGCCGGGGACAGTTCCTCGCCCGATCGACGGCCAGCCCATCGCGCCCAACGACGTTCGATAGATCGCGTTTAGACGTCTTTACGTCTTTACTTCCACACACACAATTGAACTACACTGCGCAACGGCCATTTGCCAGAGCCGTCCCGATACCTCGCACCATCCGCCTTTACACCGACCACCGTGCCTCCAGGAGCACTTGATGAAGATCGAGACACTCGCCGTCCATGCCGGGTATTCGCCCGACCCCACCACCCGTTCCTCGGCGGTACCGATCTACCAGACCGTTGCCTATGCGTTCGACAACGCCCAGCACGGCGCCGACCTGTTCGACCTCAGGGTGCCCGGCAACATCTACACCCGCATCATGAATCCGACCCAGGACGTGCTGGAGCAGCGCGTTGCCGCGCTGGAAGGCGGGATTGCAGCGCTGGCGCTCGCGTCCGGCATGGCGGCGGTGACCTACGCGATCCAGACCATCGCCGAAGCCGGCGACAACATCGTCTCGGCCGCCACCGTCTACGGCGGCACCTACAACCTGTTCGCCCACACGTTTCCGCAGCAGGGACTGGAAGTGCGCTTTGCCGACGCGGGCAAGCCGGAATCCTTTGCCCCGCTGATCGATGCGCGCACCAAGGCGATCTTCTGCGAGTCGATCGGCAATCCGCTGGGCAATGTCAGCGACATCGCGGCACTGGCCGACATCGCGCATGCGCACGGCATCCCGCTGATCGTCGACAACACCGTACCCAGCCCGTACCTGTGCCGCCCGATCGAGCATGGCGCGGACATCGTGGTGCAGGCGCTGACCAAGTACCTCGGCGGGCACGGCAACAGCATCGGCGGCGCCATCATCGACAGCGGCAAGTTTCCCTGGGCCGCGCACAAGCAGCGTTTCCGCCGCCTCAACGAACCGGACGTGTCCTATCACGGCGTGGTCTATACCGAGGCGCTGGGTGCCGCCGCCTATATCGGGCGGGCCAGGGTGGTGCCATTGCGCAATACCGGTGCAGCAATCTCGCCGATGAATGCGTTTCTGATCCTGCAGGGCATCAGCACGCTGGGACTGCGGATGGAGCGCATCTGCGACAACGCGCTGGCGATCGCGCAGCATCTGCAGCGCCATGCCAAGGTGTCCTGGGTGAAATATGCCGGCCTGGCCGATCACCCGGATCATGCGCTGGCACAGAAGTACATGGGCGGCAGGGCGTCGGGCATCTTGTCGTTCGGCGTCAAGGGCCGCGCCGGCGAGGATCAGCGCGTGGCGGGTGCGCGGGTACTGGATGCACTGAAGTTATTCACGCGACTGGTGAATATCGGCGACGCCAAGTCGCTGGCCACCCATCCGGCGTCGACCACGCATCGGCAGCTGGACGCCGGCGAACTGGCCAAGGCCGGCGTCAGCGAGGACATGCTGCGGTTGTCGATCGGCATCGAGCACATCGACGACCTGCTCGCCGATCTGGACCAGGCGCTGGCCGCTGCCTGACGCGACCACAACCACAACGCAAAGGGCCGGCTGGCGCCGGCCCTTTGCGTCACCCGCCGGCACCGCCATCGCGAAATCGCAATGCCCGGTTCACTCTGCCGCCAGCACGGCCAATTGCGCCACCGCAGTGGCAATCCCAGCCGGCGCATCCACCGTGAGCACGTGCGGTTCGTCGGCGCTGAGGCCGTTCTCCAGTTCGTGCGCCCAGGTCACGTGGTACGGCAGGTGCACGCCCCAGCCGCCCAGGCGCACCACCGGTTCGATGTCCGAACGCAGCGAGTTGCCGACCATCGCGAACTGCGCCGGCTGCAGCGCGAACTCGCCGAGCACGCGCTGGTAGGTGGCGGCGTTCTTCTCCGACACGATCTCGATGCGACGGAACAGGTCGGCCAGCCCGGATTCGGCCACCTTCTTCTCCTGGTGGAACAGGTCGCCCTTGGTGATCAGCACCACTTCATACTTCGTGGCCACCGCCTCGACCGCTGCGCGGATGCCGGGCAGCAGTTCCACCGGATGCTGCAGCACGGTCTTGCCCAGCTCGACCAGTCGATGGATGTCGGCGGCGCTGATGCGGCCGTCGCTGATCGCGATCGCGGTTTCCACCATCGACAGCGCCATGCCCTTGGCGCCGTAGCCGAACAGCTTGAGGTTGCGCTGTTCGGTGGCCAGCATGGCGTCGTGCACGTGCTGGTCGCCGAGATCCACGTAGCGCCCCATGACCGCGGCGAACGCCTCGCTGGCCGCGCGGTAGTAGCCCTCGCTGTGCCACAGCGTGTCGTCGCCGTCGAAACCGATCAATTGCAGCATGCTTGTTCCGTTTCCTACTGTTTCGCCGTTCAGCCCACGTCGCTGCCCAGGCGCAGGTTGATGTGCAGCGCCGTGGCCAGTTCGCGCATCGGCTCGTTGTCGCGGGTCAGGGTGATCCAGCCGGCGCAGGCATCATCGGCGGTTTCCCACGACCACACCGTGTAGCCGAATTCGGCGAGGCGGTCGTAGGCGATGCCGAGCAGGGTGCCCGCGTCAGTGTCGTCGAAGAAGTCGTCGTCGTCCGGGTCGCCGTTCCAGTCGATCGACAGGTTCCAGCGCGCGCTCAGCTCGTCCAGCGCCTGCACCAGCGCGCGCAGGTCGTGCTCGTCGACCATGAAGCCGGAGTGCCAGTCGATCACCCGGCCGATCAGCTCGACCGGCTCCGCGTCTTCGGCCTCCGCCGCGGCCTCGCGGTAACCCGCGAACTGCTGCAGCGCCGTCTCCTCGTCGCCGGGATTGATCAGCAGCAGCAACTGCCAGACCTTCGCCTCGACCGAGTCGTCCTCCTCGTCGAAGTCCGGGCCGGCGTCGAAATCGTCGTCGTCGCGCATGCTCACGCGCCCACCCGCCGCCTGACCGCATCGATGTCGCGCACCGGGCGGATCTCGATCGCGCCGGTGCGCGCCCACGGGAACTCCGCGGCGATCCGCACCGCCTCGTCCATGTCGGCGGCCTCGATCAGGTTGAAGCCGCCCAGGTATTCCTTGGTTTCGGCGAACGGCCCGTCGACGACGGTGGCCCGGTTGTTGCGCACGCGCAGCGTGCGGGCCGTGGCCGGCGCCTCCAGCTGCTGCGAATCGTGCAGATGGCCCTGCTCGTGCAACTCGTCCGCGTGCATGAAACAGCCATGCATCAGGGTGTCGAACTCGCCTGCCGGCAACGCGTCCAGCAAGGCGTCGTCGCAGTAGATCATCACGAGAAATTTCATGGCGTCCTCGACGGGGAAAGGTTCACGGAACCATGGGGAAACGGTGTGAACGTGGATAATGCCGCACATGACCACCATGCACGATACCCCCGGCGCATTCTCCTGCCATCCGATCGCGTTCGTGCGCTCGCCGTACGCGCGGCGCATCGACGCGCCGCACCAGTCCACCGTGGTCGCCGGCACCGAGATGCAAGCGGCTGCCGAGGCGGTGATCGAGTTCGTGGTGGGCTTTCCCGCGGCAGCCTGGCGCGACCTCGCCGGTTTCGAGCGGATCTGGCTGCTGTTCGCGTTCCACCGCAGCGAAGGCTGGAAGGCCGAGGTGCGCCCGCCGCGCGGCGGCGGCAAGCGCAGCGTGCTGGCGACCCGCTCGCCACACCGGCCGAACGCGATCGGGCTGTCGGCGGTGGAACTGGTCGCGGTCGAAGACGGTTCGCTGCGCGTGCGCGGAATGGACCTGCTCGACGGCACGCCGATCCTCGACATCAAGCCGTACGTGCCGTACGCGGATGCGTTCCCCGCCGCGCGCGCCGGCTGGATCGACGCGATCGACGCGGCGCAGGGCCGGCATTCCGCGCCGGGGCCGCGCAAGCCGCGCTCAACGCGGCCACGCGGCACGGACGACGATGTCAACGCATCATGAGCAACTACCGCAGCAGGTGCTGCCGCCGCTGACGTGGATCTGCCGCGGCTCGGACACGCGGGCGGCGTCGTAGCCGGCCTCGTGCAGGGCGGTGATGACCTGGCCGGAGGTCAGCTGCGCCGCCACGTCGATCTGCCCGGCGGAGGCATCGCCGGTGACGGTTGCCGTGGCGTCATGGGCACGCAGTATGGCGGCGATGGCACCGGTGTCACCGGCAAAATCCTTCACTTGAAACAGCATCGGTACAGTCTCCAAGGCTAAGGGCGGCACATCCGCCGACGGCGATGATGGCGGCCGGCCCGGCCCGGCGCCCTGACCGGGATCAGGGCAATCCCAGCCGGTGAGACCTACGCTCGGCAAACTGCCCGGGCCGGTGCGGATCGCTCCGTCACCGGCACCCGATGCATTGGCAGTGGATCGGTTCAAACCTTGACCGCGCCCGGCCCTCCCGCTGGCGCGGTTTTTTTTCGCTTCAGGGCGGCGTCGCGGCCGTCGGCAACCACGGCGACAAGCGCGGTCGCCCCAGCGCGGCGAGCAGCGGCGGGTCGCGCTGGTAGACGTCGGGACGGAACCCGACCCGGCCGTCCTCGCGCAGGTCCACCGTCCAGTACGCCAGCAGCAGCGGCACTGGCTTGCGCAGCATCACGGTCTGCGTCTTCAGCGTGTCGATCGCGCGGTCGATGCCTGCGCGATCCCAGCGCGGATCGTCCAGCAGCAGCTCGGCCAGTTCGCGCGGACGCTCCACCCGGATGCAGCCGGAGCTGTTCGCACGCTGCTCGCCGGCGAACAGCTCCTGATGCGGCGTGTCGTGCAGGTAGACCGCGTAGTCGTTGGGGAAGCGGATCACCAGCCGGCCCAGCGAATTGCCCGGGCCGGCATCCTGGCGCAGCACGATGCCGCGCGGGTTGGCCCAGTCCACGCTGGCCGGCGACAGCTCGCGGCCCTGACCGTCCAGCACGCGGATGCGGTTGGCGGCGAGGTAGCCCGGATCCTTGCGTACCTTCGGCAGGATGTCGTTCTTCAGGATGGTCGGCGGCACCGTCCAGGTCGGATTGAGCGTGAGGTAGCTGATCGTCGACTTGAACACCGGCGTGCTGCGGTACGGCTTGCCGACCTGCACGCGCGAACGCCACACCGGCTTGCCGTCCCGGTAGTAGGCGACCTGGTAACCGGCGATGTCGACCACCACGAACTCGCCCTGCAACTGATGCAACAGCCAGCGCGCCCGCTCCAGGTTCGCCCGCAGCTGCCCGATGCGCGCCGCGACCGGCACGTTCAACGCGGCCAGGGTGGCCTTGCCCAGGCGGCCGTCCGCGGCCAGGTATTGTTCGCGCTGGAACTGCTTCAAGGCGGCTTCCAGCGCCGGGTCGTACAGGTCGTCTGCACCGTCGCCCACCGCGTGGCCGACCAGTAGCAACCGCTGGCGCAACGCCGGCACGCGCACATCGCGGCTACCCGGCTTCAACGTGGCACCGTCCGCGATCAGCGGCCAGCCGCCCTGCGCCGCCACCCCGCGCAGCTTCGCCAGCGCCGTGCGCAACTGGCCGTACAGCGGATGCTGCGGCCGTGCCCGCGCGAACAGCGCGCCGATCGTGCCTTGCGCCAGCGCGTCGCGCACCGCCTTGAGGCCTTGCGCCTGGTCGAGCTGGCGTGGGTCGAAGTTCCAGTGTGTGTCCAGCGTGGCCGGATCGGCCTTGCCGCGATACAGGTGCAGCAGCGCGGCCAGGCAGGCATCGGTGGCCAGCAGGTCGAATTGCGCGCGCTGCTGCGGCGTGGCCCGCGGATCGTCCAGCACGACGCGCCGGCGCTGCAGTTCACCCAGCGCATAGTCTTCCGGCTCGAGGCCGTCGCCAGCCATGTCGCGCAGCGCGACCAGCAACTGGTCGAGGTCGCCCGGGCGCGTCCATGCCGGCGCGAACCGGGTCTGCTCGTAGAACACCGCCACCGCGTCGCCGGGCGTCTTGATGACATCGGCGTCGGCATGCGCGCCGCGCCATTGCTCGACCCGCTCGCGGATCTGTTCGGCCACCGGACTCAGTGGCTGCTCGAGCGCGGGCGGCTGGGCATGCACGACGGTTCCCAGCAGCAACCCCAGCAGGGCGACGGCATGAGCGAAACGGGAAAATCTGGGCGGCACGACACGATCCTGCGCTGGGCATGGCCTGCTGTGATAGCACAGCCTTGCATCGGCGCAAGCACTCGCGGCGTCCGGTCGCACCAGACGGGTTCTTAACAGGGCACTGCTAGGATCGACGACCGCATGCCCGATCCGACCCACGCCCAGTCATTCCCATGAGCCGACTCCTGCGCCACGCCGTTGCCCTGATGCTGCCCTTCGCCGGCGGCTTCGCGGCGGCGCATGCCGCCGAATCGTCGCTGCAGGACGCGCTCAGCAAGCTCGCGCCGCAGGCGAATCCCAAGGTGATCGGCCTCGCGCTCGCCGCCACCGAGTGCGCCGCCGCACAGGGCCAGCCGCCGTCCGACCGGTTGGCGGTGATCGACTATTCGAAGCCCTCGACCGAGCCGCGGCTGTGGGTGTTCGACCTGGCCAAGCGCAAGCTGCTGTACCACGAGCTGGTGGCGCATGGCCGCAACACCGGCGAGAACCTGGCGACGAAATTCTCGAACACGCCGGAGAGCCTGCAGTCCAGCCTGGGCCTGTTCCGTACGCTGAACACCTACGCCGGCCGCAACGGCTACTCGCTGCGCATGGAAGGCCTCGAACCGGGCACCAACGATCATGCGCTGGCACGCGCGCTGGTGATCCACGGCGCGGCCTACGTCAACCCCGCCCTTGCCCATCAGCAGGGCCGCATCGGCCGCAGCTACGGTTGCCCCGCCGTGCGCAACGCGATCGCCCGCCCGCTGATCGACACGCTCAAGGGCGGCCAGTACGTGTTCTCCTACTACCCCGATGCGCGCTGGCTGAACAGCTCGCCCTACCTCAAGTGCAGCATCGGGCGCGCCATGACCGCGAGCCTGCGCGCACCCTGAACCCTTCACGCGGCGGCCGCGCGCCGCCGCGCTAACCTCACGGCATACATTCCGCCGGAGGCATCGCATGAAAAACTTCCTGTGGCTGCTCCCGCTCGTGCTGGCCGCCTGCATGGCGGCACCGGAGTCGGACACGCAAGCGGCCGCGCCGGCATCGGTCAACCGCATGCCGACATCGACCACCACCCTCGCGCGCTACCACTGGCGACTGCACGACGCCGTCGACGCCGGCAACCAGCGCCTCGATGCGCTGTTCGGCGCGACGGACAAGCCGCCGCTGCAGCTCGACTTCACCACCGACCGGCTCAGCGTGCACAACGCCTGCAACGCGATCGGCGGCGGTTACCGGATCGTCGACGGCCACCTGGTAGTCAGCTCGTTGCAGCAGACCATGATGGCCTGTACCGATGCCACCCTGATGCAGCGCGAAACCACCATCAAGGCCGTGCTGCGGGACCGGCCCACGCTGATCGTGTCGACGCCCGACGACACGCCGCTGCTCACCCTGGCCGCCGCCAGCGGCCAGACTTTGACGTTCGCCGGCCAGCCCACCGCCGAGACGCGCTACGGCGGCCCCGGCCGGACGGTGTTCCTGGAAGTGGCGCCGCAGACGGTGCCCTGCCCGCATCCGCCGATGCCCGACAAGACCTGCCTGCAGGTGCGCGAGCGCCACTACGACGCGAACGGTCTGCGCGTGGGCGAGCCCGGTCCGTGGCAGCCGTTGCAGCAGGACATCGAGGGCTACGCGCACCAGCCCGGCGTGCGCAACGTGCTGCGCGTGAAGCGCTACACGCTGAAGCAGCCGCCGGCCGATGCGCCGTCCAGTGCGTACGTGCTGGATAGGGTGGTCGAGAGCGAGGGCGTTGTACCGAAGGACGCGGCGCGACCTTGAGCCTTGCTCAGGGACACCGCCCGCCGTTCAGCGCGTCGCCCCCAGCAAGCCCACGTGATAGCCGGCCGCGCGCAACTTGCCGGTCGCCTTCGCGTTCAGCACCAGCAGCACGATCAGGCTGACCAGCGGCACGAACATCAGCACGATCAGGATCACCCGGGTCACCATCGAATAGCCCAGGCCCGAGCACAGGCGAAAGGTGCCGACCAGACCCATCAGCACCGCGCACACCACCAGCAGCAGGCCGATCGGGCCCAGGAAAGTCCGCGCGGCGGCACCGGCGAAATAGGCCAGGATCGAATAGATGATCAGTTTCTGCGCGCTGGCCACCTGCTCGATGCCGATATCGCTCACCACCGGCGCTGCGATATCGGCCTTCGGCGCCTCGTACGGATTGTAGGTATTCATTTCCCTTCCCCTGTTGATGGCTGACGGCGGTCGGTGCCGACGCAACGCGGTTGCCCACCGGCACGGATATGGCAACACGGTCGATGCACGGACAGCCGCGGCCTCGATCCGAGGTCGTGCCGGCAGGCATCTCCCGATGCCACGATGCGTGTCCCCTTCCCCTTGTGCGATGGCGCCGCACTGCTGGCGATTATGCCCGAAGCCGCTGCGCTCGCCGGCGTCCCTCAGCGGTCCCCGCTGCGCTCCTGCAGCAGCGCCTGCAGTTTCAGGTACACGCCGTTGCTCCAGCCGAAGCCGATCACGTTGTCCTTGTAGCCGGCGCTGATCTTCACGTCGGCATTGCCGCTGGCCATGTTGTATTTCTCGCGGATGGTGCCGTCGGCGGCGAGGCTGCGGTCGATGGTGGCGGTGAACGCGCGCGCGAGGCGGCGGGCGTCGTCGTGGAAACCGTAGGCGTCCAGACCCGCGATCGCCAGCCAGTTGGTCGGCGCCCAGCCGAACGGCGCATCCCACTGCGCGCCGCTGGCGTGGTCGCTCATCTGCAGGCCGCCCTTGCGCTCGAACACGCCGAGCTGGCCGCGCAGTGCCGCAGCCTGCTGCGGCGAGGCCGCGCCGGCCCACAACGGGTAGTAGGTGGCGACGAAGCGATAGCCGGACGGCTGGCCGCTGACGAAGTCGTAGTCCATGTACATGCACTGGTCGGCACGCCACAGGTATTTGTCGATTGCCGCGCGCCGCGCCGCGGCGACATCGGCCCAGTGCACGGCATCCGTCTGCAGACCCAGTTGCACGGCGAAGTCGTGCAGGTCGCGTTCGTAGCGGTACAGCAGGCTGTTCAGATCCACCGGCGCGTAGTGGTGGGTGGAGCCGCCGAACGGACCCATGCGGAAGGTGGTGTCGAAGCCCGACTCGCGCATCGCGCGGTCGCCCAGGTAGTAGTCGGCGCTGAGCCGATAGCCCTGCGACCAGGCGCCGGCGCAGACTTTCGAGGCCGCGATGTCGCAACTGGTTTTCCTCAGCCGCGCGATCTCCGCCGCATCCGGGTGCTCGGCCGCCGTCACCAGATAGCCCGGATCGTCGGCGGGGTGCGCCAGCAGCCAGTCGATCACGCCGCGCAGGTAGTGGCTGTCGCGGAATTCCAGCACCGGCGCCGCGCCGCCGTAGTCGTAGTAGCGGGCCAGCCCGGTAGCGCCGGCCAGGTGCTCCTTGCGCGTCCACGTCGCATGATCACGCACCGCCAGCGGATACGCCTGCTGCAGCCATGCGCGCGCGGCGGCCTCGTCCTTGAAGCTGGCCGGGTCGTCCAGCAACGCGCGCATCATCGCGCCGAGGAACGGCGGCTGCGAGCGGGTGAGGTAATAGCTGCGGTTCGCGTTGAGCACCGCGCCGTAGTACTGCACCTCGAACAGCGCGTTGTCGACCATGTCGCGCGCCATCGCCGGGCGCTGGTCGGCCAGCAGCCCGAGCACGATGAAGTAGCTGTCCCAGCCGTACATCTCGTTGAAGAAACCGCCCGGCACCACGTACGGATGCGGCAGGTAGAGCAGCCCCTGCTGCGGCAACGTGGCCGGGGCGATGTCGCCCAGCTCGCCGATCGCCCGTGGCAGCACGTGCACCTCGACGCGGCAACGCGCCTGCACCGCGGCCAGGTCCGGCGGCATGGGCAGGTTCGCCGGCAGGTACAGCAGCGGCCGCGTGCCCACCTTGCTATCGCCTAGCGCCGAGCAGTCGTCCATCGAACGGGTCAGCACGCCCCAGGCGTGGTCGATGTAGGCGCGCGTCTTCTGCGCATCGGGCTGGGCCGCGGCCGCCGTGGTGGCAAGCAGGACCGCCAGACCGGACAGGACAACTGACACGAATGATTTCATCGTCATGGACGGACGCCGTGGGTGCATGCGCGACAGCGTGAAACCATGGCCCCGACGATGCAACCGGTGCGATCCGGCGAGCGGCGTGTCCGGCGCCGCCAAGGCGGCCCTGCCGTGTGCACCGCAGCCGGCCAACGCGGGGCATGGCAAGAAACGGGGTGTTCCGTCCCGTTCGTCGGGTGCATGCTTTGCGCGCTCCCGGCAGGGCACCGCGATGCACGGCACGTGCACGGGACGAGACTGTCCGGGTCAACGACGATCATCCAAGGGGAGAACGACGCGTGCGTGTTGGAAAAAGCGGTGCAAGACCGATCATGAAAACCCGGCCGAGCGGCCGCCAGGCTCTACTGTTGTGCAGCGCGCTGGGCATCGCCCTGCCGTTGCAGGCGGCGTACCCGCAGACCGTCGGCGACGCCACGCCGGCGCCGCGCCAGTCGCTGGACGACGCGTGGTGGACCGGGCCGATGCTGGCGAACTCGGCCGCGACGCTGCCGCGCGGCCACGTCCTGGTCGAGCCCTATCTGTACGACGTGCGTTCGGCCCACGCGAACGGCTACGGCTCGCTCACCTACATGCTGTACGGACTCACCGACCGGCTCACCGTCGGGCTGGTACCGGTGCTGGGCTACAACCGGGTGGACGGCGGCCGCGACAGCTCCGGCGTCGGCTTCGGCGACGTCAGCGTGCAGGCGCAGTACCGGCTGACCCAGTTCCACGAAGGCAGCTGGCTTCCCACGATCTCGCTGCAACTGCAGGAAACGCTGCCGACCGGCAAGTACGACCGGCTGGGCAACCGCCCCGCCGACGGCCTCGGCAGCGGCGCCCGCACCACCACGCTGCAGGTCAACACGCAGACGTGCTTCTGGCTGGCGAATGGCCGCATCCTGCGCATGCGCTTCAACGTGGCGCAGTCGTTTTCCGGCACGGCGGACGTCGCGGACGTCAGCGTCTACGGCACGCCGGAAGGCTTCCGCGGCACGGCCCGGCCCGGTCGCTCCTTCCTCGTCAACGCGGCGTGGGAATACAGCCTGAGCCAGCGCTGGGTGCTCGCGTTCGACCTCACCTACCGGCACAGCCATGGCGCCCGCGTGCGCGGCGATGTCGCGCTTCCCGGCAGCACGGCCACCTCACGCCTGCGCCGCGATTCCGGCACCAGCACCGAGTTCGGTTTCGCGCCGGCGATCGAATACAACTGGAGTGCCCGTGTCGGCATGCTGGTCGGCATACGCGTGATCACCGGCGGCCACGCCACCGCCACCACGATCACCCCGGCGGTGGCGCTCAACTACGTGCACTGAGTTCGATGCGCCTTCCGCCGGATCGCCGTTGCGCGACCGGTCCGCATCTCGATCCGTGCATGCCGCGACTCGATCAGCGCGCGCCGTCGCGCGTTTCCGGCAGGCGCAGGATGAACGCGATCACCAGCACGGCCACGCCCGCCAGCGCCCACGGCAGCCACGCGTGGTCGCGCACCAGCCAGATCGACGCGGTCATCGACAGCACGATCAGCGCGATCGCGGTCAGCCTGGCCCGTCGCGGTATCGTGCGCTCGCGCTCCCAGCGCGCGATCGCCGGCCCCAGCCGCGGCCGCGACAGCAGCCAGCGATGCCAGCGCGGCGACGCGCGCGACCAGCAGGCGGCGGTCAGCAGCAGGAACGGCACGGTCGGCAGCAAGGGCAGCACCATGCCGACCACGGCCAGCGCCAGCGACAGCGCGCCGGCCACGATCAGCAGCCAGCGCACGATGAGGGCTCGGCGTTGTTCCGGGGCGGCTGGACGCGGCGTGGACAAGAAGCGGACTCGTGAAAGGATGCTGGCCGACTCTAGCGCATGCCGATGGAATGGATCACCAGGACCAAGAGGTCTTGATCAGCACGCCGCCATGCTGATTATTTCGAGCTCAGAGGTTGCTACCGACCCGAAGCGGACATTGCAGAAACTGAATCTGATCCCGCATTTGCTCCATCCGAGCGCGCATCCCGTCGAGCAACTTTGGTGATGGCGCGGCAGCCCCGCCGCTTGTCCCCAGCCCAACAGCGTGAAAGGATGGCATCCCGGTCTCCCGCTTCTGAACATGGCGAGATTAGACGGCGGGATTAGGCGGCGGGATTACACTTCATTTTTAAATCTACTTAGTTAGGTTGCTGGGAGAGAACTTTGGATGCACGTGAATTTTCCCAAGCAGCTCACCCGCACAGTTGGATGTTGGTTGCGGACAACCTCTACGAACAGTCGATAGCGCTTTATCGTCACTTCCCTTCTGGGAAAATGACACAAATAGACCGTCTTGGCACCGTCCTCGGTCAGTGGCCAAGCAGCAGCCGTTCCACTTTCCTCCTTGCAGGTTTTGCGCTAGAGAACGCAATCAAGGCTTTCTTGGTGTACGAGCACCCGCAATGGGTTTCTAATGGCGTGCTAGCTCGCCCACTGCGGTCTCACAAGCTTGTAGTGTTGTCCCAAAAATCCTCCATCATCCCGTGGCAGAAGCGCAGCCCTTCCATCCTGTCGCGTTTCGAGCAGGGGCTAGAATCTTGGGCGCGCTATCCTTGCGCACTGTCCGCTACCGAGACCGAGTGTGAGCAAAACTTGCCATCTGCACTTTGGGAAGCTTACTTGCGGCTCATGCGCGCCTACGGAAAGGCGCTTATGGCTTTGTTGCAGCAAGGCTGGGACGGCCCGCATGGCGTTAGCGGGCGCTTTCAGTTTCAGGGCAGCTACTTGGGTGCGCAATCTAACTGTTCGTTCAAGGCGGACGGCTGCGCCGCCGCTTAACTCAAGCATTAGCGCTCACCTATGACCGACCTTATACCCAAAGAAAAGAAGTTCCACTTCTTCGTATACATCATTGAATCACCGTCTGCCGTGGATATGTATCACCAGCGTGGAGAGGGCGGTGTCATTCAGCAGGCCGTTCGGCTCAACCAACTCCAGTGCGTTCATCGCTTGGCTATCAATCGACAAGCGTTTGAAGCTTCACTTCAGATTGGCCTGACGGAGGCAATGTCTGCAACGCCAAATTCCGTTCCGATAATTCACATTAGCGCACACGGGTTCTCTGACGGGATTCAACTTTCCTCAGAGGAAATCATTGATTGGGCACAGCTAAAGGGGTTGCTAACACCCATCAACAAAGCGCTCAACGGGAATCTGATCGTGTGCATGTCGACCTGCGAGGGCTATTCCGGTTCAAGGATGGCCATGCTCAGCGAGCCGGATGATTTCCCTTTCCTAGCGCTTGTAGCCAATGGATCAAAACCTACATGGCCGGAGACAGCTGTCGCGTTTTCGGCCTTCTATCATTTACTCGCGAACGATCGCTACGTCACAGACGCGGTCGACGCAATGAGAGTCGCGTCGGGAAACGACAGTTTCTTTGTTACAACTGCTGCGGAAAGCCGGCAGTCGTATCTCGACTTCGTTGCGGAGCTAGATACCTCGGAGGTTCGAGAGGAACTTGAGGGACAGATTGAAACGCCATCGGACAGCGCTCTGGAGAAGTTCGCCGCTGAGCGCTAACAGCTCGTTCAAGGCGGACGGCTACGCCGCCGCTTAGCTCAAGCGTTGACCGTCTGCTTCTGGCCGGTAACAGTCCCTCGCAATAAGCTCAGCAGATCCGTCGGCTGATCATTCCAAATCGGTGGCGATGATCAGTCCGTTCCGGTTCTGTGATCAATCCATCCCGGCGCTCGCGCTCCAGCGCATGCCGATACGCCGGGACGTGTGCCCCTTGCCGCGGCCTACTGCTGCATCAGCTGATCGGCGCGCTCGCGCATGACCTGGCCCAGACATTCGGCATTCGCGCCGCAGGCATCGCGCCCCGGAGCATTCGACCTGCGCCTGCTTCACCGCGCCGGCGCTGCTCCATGTATCCCACAAAAAAGCCGCCCGGATCGCTCCGGGCGGCTTCGTTTACAGCGGATGATTCCGGATCAGTCGATCGCGCCGTCCAGTCCGCGCCGCTTCAGCAGCGGCTCGATCTTCGGTTCCTGGCCGGTGAAGTCGCGGAACAACTGCAGCGCGTCCTTGCTGCCGCCCTGCGACAGCAGGGTGGCGCGGAAGCGGTCGCCGTTGGCGCGGGTGAGGCCGCCGTTCGCCTTGATCCATTCGACCGTGTTCGCGTCCAGCACTTCCGACCAGATGTAGGCGTAGTAGCCGGCCGCGTAGCCGCCCATGATGTGGCTGAAGTACGGCGTGCGGTAGCGCGGCGGCACCGGCGCGTAGTCGGTGCCGTTCGCCTTCAGCGCGGCGGCCTCGAACGCCACCACGCCAGCGGGCGCGGGGATCTTGTCGGCGCCGATCTGGTGCCAGCTCTGGTCGAGCATCGCCGAGCCGAGGTACTCGGTGGTGGCGAAGCCCTGGTTGAACTTCGAGGTGGCCAGCACCTTGTCCAGCAGGGCCTTCGGCATCGGCGCGCCGGTCTGGTAGTGCTTGGCGTAGTTCGCCAGCACGCTCGGCCAGTCGGACCACATCTCGTTGACCTGCGACGGGAACTCGACGAAGTCGCGCGGCACGCTGGTGCCGCTGAAGTACGGGTACTTCACGTTCGAGAACATGCCGTGCAGCGCGTGGCCGAACTCGTGGAACGTCGTGGTCACCTCGTCCCAGGTCAGCAGGGTCGGGCCGCTGGCCGGCTTGGTGATGTTGAGATGGTTGGCCACCACCGGCAGGTTGCCGGTCAGCGCGGACTGCTGCACGTAGGAGTTCATCCACGCGCCGCCGCGCTTGGACGGGCGCGCGTACATGTCGGCCAGGAAGATCGCCAGCTGGCTGCCGTCCGCGTTGTACACGTCGTACACCAGCACGTCGGGGTTGTAGACCGGCAGGTCGGTACGCTGCTTGAAGCTGAGCCCGTAGAGCTGGCCGGCGGCGTAGAACACGCCGTTCTCCAGCACGTTCTTCATCTCCAGGTAGGGCTTCAACTGGCTCTCGTCGAACTCGTACTTCTCGGCGCGCACCTTCTCGGTGTAGTACGCCCAGTCCCACGGCTGCAGCGCGAACGTGGGCTCGCCCTTCGCTGCCTGCTCCTTGTCGATCATCGCCTGGATCGCCGCGCCCTCGCGCTTCGCGTTCGCCACCGCCGGTGGCGCCAGCTGGGTCAGCATCGCGTTGACCGCTTCGGGCGTCTTCGCCGTTTCGTCGGCCAGCACGTAGGCGGCGTAGGTCGGGTAGCCGAGCATCTTCGCCTTCCCGGCGCGCAGCTTCAGCACCTGCGACACGATCGCGGTGTTGTCGTACTGGTTGCCGCGGCTGCCGCGCACGATCGACGCCTGGTGCAGGCGCTCGCGCAGGGCGCGGTTCTGCAATTGGGCTTCCGGTGGTTGCCCGGTGGTGTTGAGCAAGGCAATGACGTACTTGCCGTCCAGGCCCTTCTCCTTCGCGGCAGCCGCGGCGGCGCCGATCTGCTCGTCGGTGAGGCCGGCCAGTTCTTCCTTCGTGTCGACCACCACGGCCGAATCGTTCACCTCGGCCAGCACGTTCTGGCTGAACGTCGTGCCCAGCTTCGCCAGCTCGCCGTTGATCGCCTTCAGCTGCGCCTTGTCGGCGTCGGACAGCTTGGCGCCGGCGCGCACGAAGCCGGTGTGGTAACGCTCGATCAGGCGCACGCCCTCGGCGTCCAGACCCAGGCTGTCGCGCGTGTCGTACAGCTGCTGGATGCGCGCGAACAGCTGCGGATCCAGCGAGATCGCGTCGCGATGCGCGGCCAGCTTCGGCGCGTACTCGGCCTGCAGCGCCTTGCGCGCGTCGTTGGTATCCACGCCGACCAGGCTGAAGAACACGGTCGAGGTGCGCGTGAGGATCTGCCCGGATTGCTCCAGCGCGATGATCGTGTTGTCGAACGTGGGCGCGTCGGCGTTGCCGGCGATCGCCTGGACTTCCTTGAGCTGCTCGGCCATGCCGCGGTCGAAGCCGGGCGCGAAATCGCTGTCCTTGATCTTGTCGAACTGCGGGTAGTGCAGCGGCAGCGGGCTTTCGCTGAAGAACGGATTGCCGGCGTCGGCCACGACCGCATCGGTCTGCGCCTGCGATGTGGCGGATTCGCTCTTGCCGCTGCCGGCATCGGTGCAGGCGGCCATGGAGCCGGACAGGGCAATGGCCAGGGCCAGGGCCAGCGCGATGGGGTGCTTCATCAGTAAGGATCTCGTCGAGGGGAAAACCTCGATGCTACCCAATGCCCGGCGTCTCCATCCATGACTAAAGCCATGGTTCGCGGCGATTCGCCGCGGCCATCCGGGTGCGCACGCGTCCGCGGTTTCAGCTCGCCCGTGCGACCGGAGCAAGCACCGTGGTCGTGCTCGCGCCGGCCAACTGCACCGAACTCGGCGTGGCAGTCAGCATGGCGCCCATGACCAGCGCGCAAATGGCGAAGCAGACGACGAACAGGCTGGCCAGGATCTGTGATTCGAATTTCATGACGTGTCTCCGGTGATGGGTGATGTTCCCTGTAGTGCACGGAGAGCAATCACCGTGCCAACCCATCCGGCATGCGCAAAACGTTGTAGTGCGGCGGCTGGCACGGCGCCAGTGATGCGGGCCAACTGTCCGCGGACGGCCGGCGCGGTGGTGCCGGACAGCCGGACAGGCGGATGCAGGCCCGCGCCAGGCAACTACCGCCCGCCTACGCCGCCAACCACTGCCGCATCGCCCGGGTGACCGCGGCGGGCTGTTCCATCGGACTCATGTGGCCGCTGTCGTCGACCATCACCAGATGCGCCTGCGGCATCAGCGCCGCCATCGCCTGGTGCAGCGCCGGCGGGGTGAGCACGTCCAGCCGGCCGCACAGCACCAGCACCGGGCAGGTCAACCCGCGCAGCACCGCCGCGCCGTCGTCGCGCCGCATCGCGTTCTGCCGGATGAACACCTCGCGGCCCTGGCGCAGCGTCATCGCGTTGATCCGCTGCACCAGCGCGGTGTCGTGCAGGCGCTCCGCCGCGATGAAGCTCGGCAGCAGTTGCTCGGTCATGCCGCGGAATTCGCCGGGCAGGCTGACCGACTTGTTGGCCGCCCGCCGCCGCGCGATGCGCTCGGGCGTATCGGCGTGGAACGAGGTGTCGAGCAGCGCCAGCCGCTCGATGCGCTGCGGCGCCTGCCGCGCGATTTCCTGGGCGACGTAGCCGCCGAACGAAAAGCCGGCCAGCGCAAAACGCGGCGGCGCCGTCGCCAGCACCTGCCGGGCCAGAGCGGCGAGGCTGTCGCCGTGGCCCAGGTCGGCCACCCGGCCATCGGCGATATCGGCAAGCCCCGCCAGCTGGTCGCGCCACAGGTCTTCGTCGCACAGGAATCCGGGAAGCAGCAGCAACGGCGGCCGAGGGTCAGTCACGGGCATGTCAGGCAATAAAAGGGGAGGCATTATCGGCGAGCGCGCCGGTCACCGCACGGCATCGCCGATTTGCCAGCCCTGCGCCTGGAGCTGGACGGATCAGGTCGCGTCCGTCCACGTCGCCTCGATGTCGGCCTTCACCAGGTCATCCAGCGCCGCCAGCGCCGTATCTTGCATGCCGAACATGCATCCGTGCCGCATGCCGGCGTAATCGCCATCCCGGCGGAACGTCGCCGTCCAGACGATGCGGCCGGCGCTCGCCTGCTCGTAATCGCCTTCATAGGTAAATCCGTTCTTCGTCTTGCCGGAGACCGTAGTCATGGCGGGAGCCTCCTGGCGTGATTGCTCCGCCAGCATAGCGCTTTGCCGTCGCAGCATGGCGGCAAACGCCCACCACACCCCCGACGTCAGCCGGCGTCGAGGTCGGCCAGCGGCGTATCGCCCGCGGCGACATCGAGCGCCTGCAGCGAGACGGTCTTCCTGCCGCCGTACAGTGGCTGGCGGCCGACCTCGCGAAAACCCAGCCCGGTGTGGAAGCGCTCGGACACCGGGTTGGGCGGCTCGATGTCGAACTCGCAGGTGATCCACGGCACCGTGTCGCGCACCGCGAGCGCGTAGAGCTCGCGATAGAGCCGGCGGCCGGCGCCGCGCGCCTGCGCGTCACCGGCCACCACGATGCGATCCACGTACAGGAAGCGCGGATAGCGCTGCGCAAACCAGCGGTAGTTCGGACTGTCGTAATCCGCCCCCTCGCGCAGCGCGAGCAGGAACGCCTCGACCCGGCCGTCCCGCTCGACCACCCGATGCAGCGCCGCCTGCGCATGCAGCCGCGCCAGCCGCGCGCCGTCGAGCGGACTCAGCACCGCCACGAACGCCTCGTTGAGGGCGAGGATGGTGGGAAAGTCGGCAGGGGTGGCGTCGCGCGACATCGTCATGCAGGGGCTCCGAGCCGCAGGGGAATTCATGCTATCCGGAACAATGGCGGGCGGGCGAACCTATTCGGTACCGCCCTGCGCGTACTTTTCGTGCAACGCCACCGGCGCGACCTGCCTGCTCGCGCGCCGGCGGATCCACAGGTTGATCATTTCCACGAACACCGAGAAGGCCATCGCGGCATAGATGTAGCCCTTGGGAATGTGCTGGCCGAAGCCGTCCGCCATGAGCACCAGGCCGATCATGATCAGGAAGCTCAGCGCGAGCACCTTGACCGTGGGATGGCGTTCGACGAACTCGCCGATCGACCGGGCAAACATCAGCATGAAACCGATCGAGGCGAGGATGGCGGTGATCATCACCCAGCGCTGGTCGACCATGCCGACCGCGGTGATGATGGAGTCGAGCGAGAACACGATGTCGAGCAGCATGATCTGCACGATCACGCCGCCGAACGTGGCCGCCGCTGCGCCCACTGTGACCTGCTCGGTGGCGCCTTCCAGCTTCTGGTGGATTTCGTGTGTGGCCTTGCCGATCAGGAACAGACCGCCGCCGATCAGGATCAGGTCACGCCACGAGAAGGCATGGCCGATCAGCGAGAACAGCGGCGCGGTCAGCCCAACGATCCAGGCGATCGCCAGCAGCAGCCCCAGCCGAGTGACCGCCGCCAGGACGATGCCGACGCGGCGCGCCTTGTCGCGTTGCTCCGCCGGCAGTTTGCCGGCCAGGATCGAGATGAAAATGATGTTGTCGATGCCGAGCACCAGTTCGAGTGCCGTCAACGTGGCGAGGGCGATCCAGATTTCGGGATTGGCCAGCAATTCCATGGGAAGTCTCTTCGATGAACGAGGGGTTGCGCGCCATCACGCCATTGGCGGCGTGACGGTGCGGTGGTGGGGTGACGCCAGCCTGCCGGAGCAGGCCCCGGCAAACGGAAACGACGAATGCGCGCAAGCGCGCTTCACGACTTCGTGTGGACGTCCAATGGCATGCGGATGCTCCGGCAAGGCTCGAAAGGCCACGGCGGGAAAGGCATCTGGGATGGACGCACCTTCGCCGTGGAACGGCGAAGGTCTTGCTCGCAAACCGCCTGGCGGTCTGCTGCTGCACCGGGGCGTGAGCCCGTCATGACGGCGACAGCGACTGGGAGCTACTCCCCTTCAGCGGAGGATGCTAACACACCGACTCCGCGCCACGCGGCGCGTGGTATCTCAAGCGCCATTCAGCTCCGCACCTCTTCCGGATTTGGGTCGATGAAGGCTTGGCCGTCATACTGCCGGGTTGCGATTGAACAACCACGTGACTTCCATGCATATCGGTATCGACTTCGGCACCAGCTATTCGGCGGCCGCCGCCATCGTCAACGGCGAATTGAGCCTGGTGCGCTTCGGCGCGGCCGAACAGTTCCGCACCGCGGTGTTTTTCCCCGAGCTGGTGCCCGATCCGGGCGACTTCCAGCTGACGTCCGAACTGGAAGCGCAACTGGAGATCCAGCTGCGCCTGGCGCGAACCCGGCAGCGCGAGATGGCGGCCGCCGCCGCTGCACGCGGGCAGACGCCGGTGTCGCGCAGCGAAGGCGATATCCATCGCGAGGCGCTGCGCGAGGTACGCCGGCAGTGGATGGAACAGCAGGCCCGCGAAGCCACGGCCTCGGTCGCCAGTTTCCAGCATGCGCTGTTCGGCGAAGAGGCGGTGGAAGGCTACCTCGACAGCGGCGGCGGCAATCTGATCGAATCGCCGAAGTCGATGTTCGGCTATCGGCTCGATCCGCAGGTGCGCAAGGTGATCGTGCACATCGCCACGCATATCCTCGAACACATCCGCCTCACCGCCAGTCGGCAGTTCGGCGCACCGGTGCGCGGTGCGGTGATCGGTCGGCCGGTGGAATTCCGCAGTTCGATGGGCGCGCAGGGATCGGCACAGGCGATCGAAATCCTGCGCGAGGCCGCTGCCGTCGCCGGCTTCGATCAGGTGCGCTTCCTCGAAGAACCGGCGGCGGCCGCCATGCACTATCACAAAAGCCTCGATGCACGGCAGCACGCACTCATCGTCGACATCGGCGGCGGCACCACCGACGTGGCGCATGCCGAACTCGGCGGTGGCAGCGCACCACACATTGCGCGCAGCTGGGGCCTGCCCAAGGGCGGCACCGACCTCGATGTGAGCGTGAGCCTGCGCAGCTTCATGCCGCTGCTGGGCAAGGACAGCATCCGGATCCCGCAGCATCAGTTCGTCGAGGCCGCCAGCGTGCACAACCTGCCGAAGCAGCGCGAGTTCCGCAAACAGGACTATCGCCTGGTGGCCGAGCCCTACGCCGCACGCCTGCGTGCCCTGCAGGAACCCGGCGCCACCACCCGCCTCAACCAGCTGGCCGAACGCACCAAGATCACCCTGAGCACGTCGTCGCTCCATCGAGCCGAGCTGGACTTCGTCGAACGCGGCCTCGCTGTCGAGACCAGCAGCGAGGATTTCGACGCCGCCATCGATACCTTCCTCGGCCAGCTCGAACGCACGCTGGCCACCGTGCGCGCCGATCTCGCCGAACTGCCGGCCAGCGTCTTCCTCACCGGCGGCACCTCGCGCTCACCGCAGATCAAGGCCCGCGTGCAGGCCTGCTTTCCCGGGATTCCGCTGGTGCAGGGCGACCCCTCGCTGGGCGTGGTATCGGGACTGGCGGTGGCGGCGAGTGAGATCGGTGAACAAATGGATCGCGTTTGACGGACGGCTTTCGCGGACCCGGCGCACTGGTTGTCGCGGGCCATCCGTTCGATATCGGGTTCGAGCGACGTGCGCGCGTCCGGCTCAGCCTGCCGGATGCGCCAGCGCGAAATCGATCGCCGCGCAAACCGCCGCCACCTGCGCATCGTTGCATTGCGCGGGCGTGGCCCGCGGGCTGTCGGGATAGACCTCGGTGGTGGTCTTGTACGGCGCGCGGGTGACGCCGGCGCACAGGCCGAGCGACGTCAGCGCGTATTCGATGACGCCGGGCGAGACCACCGGCGAGCCGATGATCTCGCCGCGTTCGTCAGCCGGCGCGATGTGGGTGACTTTCGCCACCGCCGCGATGATCGCCTGCTGGAACGCCGGCTGCGGATGTTCGCTGTCGTCGACCAGGTAGAAGCCGTCGGGAATCTCGCCCGGCTCGCACGGCTTGCCGTCACGCGCGGCCAACGCCGGGCGGAACTCGCTCTCGTCGCTGTCGGTAGTTTCGTGCAGGTCGATGTGCATCAGCACGCGATCGCGGAACGGCGCGACCAGCCGCATCAACGCCGCCGACTCCGGCGCCGGGCTGTCCTCGCGGAACGAGCGGTTCGGGTCCAGCGCATCCGGGTTCCAGCGATGGATGCGCTCGTAGGCCCACGGGCTGATGCACGGCGCCACGAGCAGGTTGATCCGTCCCGCGTAGCGCTGCGCCTCCCGCTCGACAAACTGCAGCGCGCCATGCACGCCGCTGGTCTCGTAGCCGTGCACGCCGCCGGTCACCAGCATGAGGGGCAGTTCGTCACGCCAGTGGCGGCTCCTGATCGCCAGCAGCGGGTAGCTGCCGGAGGCATAGTCCAGCCGGCCGTACTCCGACACGTCGAAGCGCGCGCGCAGCGGCTCGATCACGCTCAGCACATCCGCTGCGTAGCTGCGCTGCACGGTCTGGCGTGACCGCCAGGCGGCGACTTCCTCCGCTCCCCAGGGACGTCCGGGGGTACCGATCGGATAGGGGGCCTTCGTCATCACGTCATTCGCTCTGCATGGACATCAAGCCTGCAACTTTAGCACCGCCGGGCCTGCCTATTCGGCCACGCGGCCAGGCGATTCCAGAATGTCCGTCAGCGGCTTGCCCTGGACCGTGCCGAGGGAAATATGCAGCAGATGCGCGATCGTCGGCGCAATGTCGACATTGGGGAACGCCGGGATTTCACCTCGGGGCCGAATGCCGAAGCCCGCCGCGATGAAGATGCCCTGCATGAGGGGATCCGAGTTGGGGTAGCCGTGGGCGCCGATTTCAGTTGTGGGTGTCACGTAGTCTCCCGTGTCGCCCTTCTTGAAGGCGTAGCCGTCTGCCGCGTAGAGCAGCAAATCGGGCGCCTGATCACTCTGCGCCGGCGTCGGCCAGCCTGCTTGCGCCGCCTCGGCGGGCGTCAGCACCGAGCGGATGCCGGGCTTGCCCACGAAGAGCAATTTCAACGCCTTGATCGAAGCCTTCGTGGCGTGCTGCTGGAAGACCAGCGCGAAACCGTCATCCGGTACGCAGAAAGTGGGCTGGCTCGCCGAGGCGGCCTGCAGGCCGGCCTGCCTGAGCAGGACGTCGGGGTGCAACAGCTGGTGCACGCTGCGCTGGCCGTGGTCGGAGACGATGATGAAGGTCGTGCGGTCGAGTTCGCCGGCGGCGCGCACCGCGTCGACGACGTCCTTTACGCGGTCATCGAGGAAGGCGATGGTGTTGCGCCCCGAGTCGTTGCCGAAGCCCGTCTCGTGCTCGATGTTGTCGAGCGCCAGCAAGTGCAGCAACAGCAGGTCGGGGTGATGCTTGCGGATGATGGCGATCGCCGCGTGGGTGTAGATGCGATCGCGCCACGCCTGGGATGACTCGCCGAAGTGCGCGAGCTGATCATGGGTGACGATGCCCTGTTCCACCAGATCCCGCTCGATGGCGCCGTCGGGGTCGGGGTGTTCGGCGAATTGCCAGTCGATGCTCGATGCGCCTTCGATGGCGACCCAGTCCACCTGCGCCGTGGTGAGGCCCGCCTGGTGCGCGGCGTCGTACACGGTGGGGACGGCGACCAGCCGCGACTTCGGTGCTGCCATGTCGATCCCGGGTAACGTCGAGGTGCGCTGGTTGACGATGAGCCCGTTGACCAGCACGTGATGCCGGCTCGCGTCGACGCCGGTGACCATGGCGGTGTGGTTCGGCCAGGTGACGGTGGGGTTGATCGGCTGCATGGAAACCGCATGGACGCCGCGCCGCATCAAGGCATGCAGCGTGGGCGCGGGCAGCTGCGGCTCATGCAGGCTGACCGCGGCGAAGGCGTCCAGGCTGATCACGATGACCTTCGGCCGCTGCACGGCAGGCGCTGCCTGTGCGCAAAGCGGAAGCGAGAGGCTGCCCGCAAGGAGCAACGCCGCGGCCGCGACGTTGCGAAGCAAATGGGAGGTTGAGCACATCATGCGATCCCGTCGATGGAGAAAAGGCGCCTGCCGGAACGCAGGCATCACTCGATCACTGGCGCTCACCGCTCGTCCCGCTCGTGGCTGGGGTAGCGGGCGTCTTTTTGGCCGGCGATGAATCATTCGGAGCTGAATCAATCTGAGCTGAATCAATCGAAGCTGGACGCGTCGTATCCACGGGCTCGCCTGCCTGCTGCGGATTCCACACGAAAGTCGCCACGCTCTGCGCCGGCAACGTGTAGTGGAAACGGGTCTGCTCCTGCCTCACGGAGACGCGGCGTGCCTCCGCATGGCTGTTGACCACCACCAGCACGATCGATCCGTCGGAAGCATTCTGGAAGGCCACATTGTTGATCTCCTTGTCGGTTTCGCTGGACCCCACCCGCACGGCACCGGGCAGGACGAACCGGCTGAAGTGGGCGAACGCGTAGTACTCATCGTTGCGGCTCACCTCGCCGGTACGCGAGTCGATCGTGACCACGCCCTTGCACAGGTCGCACCCGCCGGAATGCGGACCATGCTGCTCGTCGAGTGCCAGGTTCCAGTACACGACACCGCGCGCCCACTGCCTGAGCCCGGCGAGCAACAGGTCGCGCGTGAACCACATCAGCTCGCCATTCCGCGCGGACTCCCAGTCGCCGCCCGAGCACTCGGTGATGTAGACCTCCTTCCCGGGATGCGCACGATGCACCTGGCTCTGCGCGTACGGGCTGCCGCTGTAGCAGTGCCAGGCGATGCCGTCGATATAGCGCGCGGCATCGAGGTCGGCCAGCACGTCCAGCGGTTGCCCGGGCGCGTCCCAGTTGTGGTCCCAGCCAAGAATGCGTGTTCTTGGCTTGCGGCCTGCCAACGCCGGACCGAGATACCGAGCGATGATGCGCGCGCGCGTGGCCGCGGGTACTTCCATGCCCGGGTAAGTCACCGGCACAAAGCCCGGCTCGTTCTGCACAGTCAGGGCGAAGATGGGGATGCCGTAGCCGCGGTAGGTGTCGAGGTACTTGACGAGATAGTCCGCGTACGCGCTTTCGAACTGCGGCAGCAGCTCCCCGCCAATCAGGTTCGCGCTGGTCTTCATCCACGCCGGCGCGCTCCACGGCGACGCGATGATGCGCAGTTGCGGGTTGACGGTCAGGATCTCGCGTACGGTCGGTATCACGTCGCGCAAATTGGAGGCGACATTGAAATGCAGCAGTTGCGGATCGACCTCGCCGACGGGAAGATCGTCCAGGGTGTAATGCTGCAGCGAGAAATCCGAGGCGCCGATGGTCAGGCGCGTCATGTTCAGATTGAGGTTGGGCGGCGGGCCAAACAGTTCCTGCAACAGCGCGCCACGCTGCCGCTCATCCAGCTTGTTCCGGATCAACCACGCCGACGAGTCCGTCAACGCTGCGCCGAAGCCGACGATGGATTGATATTTCCTGTGGATGTCGACGACCACATCGGCAGGTGACGGTTCGTCGGCGCTCATTTCAACATCGGGCTGCCGCACCAGGCGCAGCCGGCGATCAGCCGTGCTCAGCCATAGCCTGGCGGTGGGCACCAGCGGGTGCACCGCCGAGGTGACCTTGGACTCCACCGCGGAATGCTTGCGACGCGACACCTGCAGGGCCGTCAGTGCGAGCAAGGTCATCAGGGTGATGGATGCAATGGCTATCCACCCGGGAACACCCTTGCGCTCATCCATGGTGCACACAAGGCCCATCGACCACGTTGCGGTTCATTGGCGACAACCCCACGCTCACGGGGCGTCCAGGCTGGCGCATGGCAGGTCGGCGCGTCCAGCCGGCGTACCCGCGACGATTTTCACGTCGGCAAACGCGGCGGAAAACGGCGGCGATGCCAGCACGCCGAACGGCACGTCAATATGCGAGAGGTCGGCACCGTTCCCGATGAAGCACGCCAGCGGAATCGACACGGTGTGGCGGGCGCCGTTCGCATAGGTGGCGAAGGTGTGCGTCAGGTCGACACTTCTCGTGCAGTGGTCGCCACAGCCCATGTACACCTTCACCGGCCCGTTGGCGGGCGTGCCGATCACCACATCGAACTGCAAGGCCGCGTGGGTGGCTGCCAGCGGCATCAGGTTCCTGGGTTGAGGACTCCGTGCAAAGAATCGGCCGACACCGAGCCAGGTGACGGCTTTGGCGTCCTGCTGGGTGTTGACTTGGACCGTACGCAAACGCAGCACCGGATGGCTGGCCGGCCATTCGATGACAGCATTCAGATCGGCGCCGATGTCATGCGCGGGTTGCTGCGGGCTCGCGTCAGCCAGGTAGAGCGCGAACGGCGGCACCGCAAGCGTGTGAAACACCGACAGCACCGACGCGTCGGCGCAGGCGTCGACGGCGGGATAGGTGGGCAGCGCGGCCATCGCGTGCCTGCCGGAATAGCGCAGCCCGTAGCCGGGCGCGAACAACCAGCGCGCCGCCTTGGCACTGCCGCTCGCGTCGGGACAGGGAACGCCCGGCCACGGCATGGCGAGCGTTCCGCTGAAATCGTAGGCACCCGCGCCGGAAGTGCCTGCCATCAGCACGTCGGCCACACCCGCGCCTTCGGTGCCGGGCAACCAGGCAGCCACGAAGGCGTCGGCGAGATTGAGCAGGTTGTTGACGTCGAGCGGGCGCCCCGCGACGAACACGACGACGACGGGCTTGTGGCCCTTGGCCACCGTCTGCAGGACGGCCAGGTCCTCCGGATGGCGGTCACTGTGCCGCAGCGTGGCCGACGGCATGATGTCGCCCATGGTCTCCGCATACGGCGTCTCGCCAATCACCGCCACGACGACATCGAAGGGTTTCAGATCCACGCCCTGCGCCGTTTTGCTGTAGGTGACGTTCGCCGCGCCAGCGGCCTGGCGCAGCCCGGCCAGGATCGTTTCGCCGTGGGGGAAATCGGCATTGCCGTTGTCCGTGCCCTGCCAGGTCAACGACCAGCCGCCGGTCTGGTTGGACAGGCTGTCGGCGCTCTTGCCCACCACCAGAATCTTCGACCCCGCTTTCAAGGGCAGCACGCCGTGATTGTTCTTCAACAGCACCAGCGATTCGCGCACGGCGCGCCGCGCCAGCGCGCGGCTCTGCAATGAGCCGACGTCGCCCGCCCCTGCCCGCTGCGAAGGCCGCGTGCCGAACAGGCCCATGCGCAACTTGGCGCGAACGATCCGGCTGACGGCGTCGTCGATGCGCGCCATCGGGATCTCGCCGTGCTCGACCTGGCGGGTGGTGTTCGCGATGAAGGCCTGCCAGTCGTCGGGCACCATCACCATGTCGATGCCGGCATTGATCGCCTGCGGGCAACTGGCATTGGTGCAGCCCGGCAACTGGCCGATGGCATTCCAGTCGGAAACGACAAAGCCCTGGAAGCCCATCTTGTCCTTGAGCGCACCCGTCAACAAGGCGCGCGCACCCGACATTTTTCCGTAGTCGATGCCGGCGGCCACGTCATCCCAGCTGCTGTACGACGCCATCACGCTCTGCACGCCGGCTTCGAGCGCGCCGAAGTAACCCGCGCCGTGCACGTTGATCATGTCGTTCCGGCTGACCTTGGCATTGCCTTGGTCCGTGCCGTTCTGCGTCGCGCCATCACCGATGAAATGCTTGGCCGTCGCCATCACGTTGTGGTCGCCAAAGTCGCCCTGCAGGCCGGTCACGTAGGCGCGCGCATACGCGCGCACCAGCGGACCCTCGCTGGAAAAACTTTCGTAGGTGCGGCCCCAGCGGGCATTCTGTGCAACGGCGAGGGTTGGCGCGAACACCCATTGGACGCCGGTGGCGCGTACCGCCCTGGCGGTCGCCGCGCCGATGGCTTCGATCAAGGCCGGGTCGTGCGCCGCACCCAGGCCGATGTTGTGCGGAAACAGCGTGGCCCCGAAGACATTGTTGTCCCCATGCACGGCATCGATGCCCCAGATGATTGGCACCTTGATCGCCGCGTCGGTCGCCATCGACGCATCGTAGTAACGGTCGGACAGCGCCAGCCAATCCCCGATGCCGGCGAGCTTGTTTCCACCGGGCCAGGAGCCGCCGCCATTGAGCACCGAGCCGATGAAATATTTCGTCACCTGCGCCGGCGTGATCGACTTGATCTCGGCCTGCGTCATCTGGCCGACTTTCTGCGCGAGACTCATGCTCGCCACGATTTTTCGCACGCGCGCTTCCAGCGCGGGATCGGTGGCCAGCCGGCTGTCGATCGCCGGCCAGTCCGCATAGTGGGTCGGCGCCGGCACGCGATCGCTGAAGGATGCTGCCACCGGAGATCGCATGTCTTTCGCCGTTGCCGCGTCAGCTGCCAGTGCACCGCCCCCGCAGTCGACTGTGGCCAGAACTGCACACATCAACCACCACCATCCGGTACGGACCATCGGGAGCCTCGCTTGCCTGGAACATTCGCCTGACGTCGTGCAGGCATGTAATTCGACCGAGGCACGCGGACGGCACTGACATCCACTCCCCTGGCGCACATGCTACTGCGGCACAGGCCTGCCGATGGATGAAGCAGCGTGCACGGCGTCACATCCGGCGGGACGAGGCACCGCGGTGCGGCGCCTCACGGGCCACAACTCGTGGTTGAAACCAAGCAGCGCGGCGCGCCCCAGGTGTCGCATGCCAGCGAACGGGCCAGAGGCCTTGAGCCGGTGCGGGTGACGCCCCCGTCAAAGCTCCCCGGCGCCCTTGCGCAGCCAGAGATCGATCAGGGATTTCTCGTAGCGCAGCGAATCCTGATTCACCGGCGAACCGCGGCTGAGAAAAGCCGCGTCGCGCAATTTGCGGCTGCCCTGGCGCAGCACCTTGCCGTCGGCGCCGTACAAGGTGAAGTCCAGATCGATGCGCGGTGGATAGATGTCCTTGATGATGCGCACGTCGTTGAAGTCGGGGCCACGCCAGGGCTCGTATTGGCCGGCACGGACCACGTCGGTCACCTCGATCTCCAGCCGCTGGCCCGGCGCCAGGATGCGCGAGGCGCGCTGGGCGATGTAGGTCTTGAGCGGCTCCAGGTAGGCGTCGGCTTTGACCAGGTGCAAGCCGAAACTGCGTCTTGCCTCGGTGAAGTGCCGGGAATCCTTGTAGCGAACGCTGACGTTGTCCGGCGGCGTCGCCGCCCATGCCGTCACCGAGGTTACGGCCAGGCAGACGAGGCACAGCAGGCGGAACAGCGGGGAGGATTTCATGGCGGATCTCCCGTGGCGGAGCAGGCCGCCTGGCGCGGCAGTGGAGCGGCAAGGATCAGTATACGTCCGGCCCGGAAGGCGGATGGCGCTGCCGTCTCCGCGGCGAGTTCCGGCTGCTGCGCGCGGGCACCGCGGCACTCCAGCGTCTGAAAACGAACGCGGCGCGGATCAATGCGCGCTGGCCTGCTCGAAAAGCGCACCCTGCCCGTGGTTGCGACCCTAGTTTCTGCCCGCGGCATTGCTGCGAGTGAGCGCGGCGGCACGGTTCATCGCTCGCCGTGCGCGACGCTCCTCGCCCAGTTGCTGATAAGCGTGGGCCAGCCCGAAGTAGAAACGCGGGTCGCCGTCATACAAGCGGATGGCCTGCCGGTAGTGCTCCACGGCACCCGCGTAGTCGCCCTGCTTCTCGGCGCTCTCGGCCTGCAGGAACTGGAAGTAGGGGTCTTTCACCTGGACCTTCTCGAGACGCCGCGCATAGATGGCGCGGTGCGCTTCGTCGCCGTTGTTCCGGTACAGCGCCACCAGATTGACCAGCGCACCCGCGTTGTCCGGGTCGAGCGCCAGCGCCTTCAGGTAATCGTGTTCGGCCGCTGGCGGATCGCCCTGGCGCAGGTGCAACACGCCGGCATTGGCCCAGGCGTTGGCATAGCGCGGAGCCAGTTGCAACGCCATGGCCATGTACGGATTGGCCGCCGCGGGCGCGGCACCGACAAGCAACTCGGCAGCGCGGTTGTTGTAGTAGAGCGCCAACAGACGCTGATCGGAAATCGGCTCGGGTGGTTTGCGCCCCCTCACCAGATCCTGCGCCACATCCACGGTGAGGCGCGAGCGACCCACGGTGATTCCCGCGTTGACGTGGTTGAACCGGTAGATGATGTCGTCGCCCACGCGCCAGGCCACGATGTCGTCAAGCTCCTGCCCGTAGGCCTGCAAGCCGGATTCGCGTGCCAGCGCCACGGTCAGCAGGGTGAAGGTCAGGCAGTTGGCTTTGCGGGTGCGGTAGGCCTGTTCGACCGTCAACGTGGCGTCGGCCGAATACTCCATGCCCAGGCCCGGCTTCTGGAACAGGAAGCCCACCAGCCGTTCCAGTCGCGACCGGCCGGAACCGCCGGCATCGATGACCTGCTGCTGCAGCTGCGCATGCAACTCCGGCGGCACCGCCATGACCTGCTCCGGGCGCGGCATCGGCAACGCGGCCGGCGTGACCGGCGTGACCGAGGGAACCGGCGCCACCGACGTGGCCGGCGCAGGCATGGCAACGGACCATGCCAGGATTGCCGCGTACGCCCAGGTCACCATGCCGAAACCCTCCACGCCGTGGGGCGGGAACGTTTACCAAGGCCAGTTTAGTCCCCTTCGCAGGCGCCGGATCAGTCCGATCACAAGCAAGCCGGCGGCAACCGCCATGCCGCCACCCCCGCATGCCAGCGTCCTCACTCCCACGCCCGGACGAACCCGACCTGAGCGCAAAGGTGGGTACCTTGCGCGCAAGGCTGAGACCTCCGCGCGCCAATACGGCAGCCCCGTTCGCGAGCAAAAAACTCCAAAGTGCAAGGTCCGGAGCCTCGGATCGCGAAGGTCGCCGGCTTCGGCGGCGAGGCGTAAACCGTCGCGCGCCACTGCGCTACCTTCGCGCGCAAGCCGTCAAGCGTGGCGCGCGGGGCGGCGACGCTCGCCGCTGCGAGGTCGCGGGCGTCGTGCACGAAGGTCTGGGGGTGGGACGCAGGGCGTGAAGGGTTGCGCGTGGTGGTCTGGGCGTTGCGCGCAAGGTGGGGAAGCGTCGCGCCCGGAGGTTGGAGGCTCGCACGCGGGTCAGCGGACTTTGCCCGTCGGTTCGCCGAAGCCGGATGTTCGTGTCTGCGCGAGAGCCTGTTGCGCACAAAGGAAGTGGCTCTGACCCGGTTAGCTCGACCCGGTTAGCTCGCTTCGGCGGCGAGGCGCAAACCGTCGCGCGCCACTGCGCCACCTTCGCGCGCAAGCCGTCGGGCGTGGCGCGCGAGGCTGCGACGCTTGCCGCTGCGAGGTCGCGGGCGTTGTGCACGAAGGTCTGGGGGTGGGACGCAGGGCGTGGAGGGTTGCGCGTGGTGGTCTGGGCGTTGCGCGCAAGATGGGGAAGCGTCGCGCCCGGGAGTTTGAGGCTCGCACCTGGGTCAGCGGACTTTGCCCGTCGGTTCGCCGAAGCCGGATGTTCGTGTCTGCGCGAGAGCCTGTTGCGCACATTAAGGAAGTAGCTCTGACCCACTTAGCCCTTGTAGCCCTTGCACTTAGCCCTTGGAAGTAAGGGTCTTTCGCCTGGATCTTCTCAAAAAAGGGACGAGAGTAATTGTCCTCGGGCGCCCAGCGCGAGCCGAAATCAAGCCCGATGGTTCCTCCGTCCCGGCCTTCATCTTTGGCTTTCATCTTTCGCCAAGCCTTCACTCGCCCTTTGCTCACTTCTAAAGAAAGCCATCTCACCAAATTCAATCGAAGATACAAGAGGCGCGTACCAACTCGAAGCACCTTTCAGGCAAGTACCATCACCATCAATCTGCAGTAGAAAGCTTACCACTCCAAGCCGAGATCTATCTGTATTTTTTAGAGTAATAATTACAAATCGATCATAAATATATCCTTCAAGATCAAATGTTCTGATGTCATCAATGTGCAATCCCTTATTTTGATGAAAGCTAGAAGCCGTGGCTTTTCCAGTAAGACGTTCACACTCCTGCTTAATTTCTAGCAACGTCTTTTGAGAATTTGCAACACGAAACCAGCTGCCTTGAAGCGAAAGGCCCTTGTAGGTTATTAGTCGATACCAGGGAATAATCCATTCGTATATTACCTTCCTGAAAAGCGCAAGGACAACGGAAGTTAAAAGGCCAGCCACTATACCAATCACTATTTCCATGCGACGGCCTCAGAAGTTATAAAAAAGGCCAGAAGTCTCCTCCCAGCCTTGGTGTAACACACAGCCAGTAGCCACTAATTTGATTTATGAGCCGGATCCTTGGATTCGAGTGGCGTTGTATCTTTATTTGGCAATACAACATCCATCCTACTAATTGCAGACTCGACACGCCGCTTCTTCATGCGATCTAGGATGAGGTCGCGAATTTTATGGCGGGTATCCAGATCCAATACACCATCAAATCCAAGCTTGTTGTTGCCGAACAACATACCGTAGGCGAAAACAACTGCCGCCATCCACTTACTACCGGAGAAGAGATCTCCAGCCCCACCAATTAGTTGAACCCAGATATCTCCAGGCGAGTAAAACTCAGCCTTCGTCGCCAGGCTCAACTGACCAGAGTCGGAGTAACTGGCCAACTTATCGTCGAAGTTCGACTTAGTCAGCCCCTTATTGAGAGCTCTTATCGTCAACTCAATATCACTGAGCGATAGTAAAAATGATGCGACATCTACATTGTTAATCTGACCATCGGTCGATATTCTTGCGGAGAGATAAAGCGCATCGTTCCGAGAAAAAGCCGGATAAATAGTGTGGCAAATGGCTTCCCAATGCGAATCGACGTTAAAAACCGTTTGATTCGCGAAAAGCGACCGCTGCAAAGGGCTGGAGAATTCACCTCTGTAAATATTGGGCCCCCAAGCCACGTGCCTACGGAGCCTAAAGTCCATGATGGAAGACCGGTTATCGCGGTCATAGAGAACAATGGGTTTGTTGTCCCAATAGGCCTCGCTTGTTACAACGCCAATCCTGAGAAGGCTGCCGCCAGGGCAAATAACCCAGTCACCTTTCTTAATATCGTTGACAAAAGCCTTTGCCTGCGAAATCAACGAGCTAATTCCGCGCGGTCGCTGCCCCTCCCGCTCTCGGAGCTTTACCAAATTTGCATGAATGGTCGCCCAATTAGTGTTCTTTGGCACCTGAGCCGGTGCCTGGGAGACGGCCTGATCAACATGCCCGATCGCAACGACGCCAGCGTCGGCGAAGTGCGGCAAGAAATCGCCACCCTCTGCGCGCACCACCCAATAGCGCCTGTCATTCGGCACTTGGTAGTAAGAACCATCCATTAACTTCGCCCCCTGTAGGCGCACTTGGGCAATTCAATCAAAGCTGGCTCACCCGCACTTGCTATACCCGCAATTCAAACAAGTCTGACACCCATCCATCAGCACCAGCGCCTGCGTATTGCACTTCGCGCACATCGCGGCGCCCGGCGGGAAGCCGGAGGACTCGGTGTCGCTGGAGGCTGTCGCGGCCGCAGCCGCCACGCTCACGTCAGAGTTTTTTTTTGCGCCTGCCTGCTCGTAGGCCGCGCGCTTCTCGGCAATCAGCTTGCGCGTCGCCTCGTCCATTTCCGGATCGTGGATCAGCCCGATGTTCTTCATGTGCTGTTCCACCACCGAGCCGATCTCGGCGACGATGCTGGACATGTAGACGCCGCCGGCCTTGAAGTAGCCGCCGCGGGGGTCGAACACGGCCTTGAGTTCTTCCACGACGAAGGTGACGTCGCCGCCCTTGCGGAACACGGCGGACAGGATGCGGGTGAGCGCCACGATCCACTGGAAGTGGTCCATGTTCTTCGAGTTGATGAAGATCTCGAACGGGCGGCGCAGCTCATGCTTGGTGCCGGCGTTGAGCACGATGTCGTTGATGGTGACGTACAGCGCGTGCTCGAACAGCGGCGACTTGATCTTGAAGGTGGAGCCGACCAGGGTCTCGGGCCGCTCGACGCTTTCGTGCATCTGGATCACTTCGGCCGTCGGCGGCTCTTTCGAGGCGGCGGCGGTGACCGGGGTGGCGGCAACCTTGTCTTCGGGTTTGACCACGTTGTAGCCGGTGATCTTCTTGTCGATCTTGATCGCCATGGTGTTCGCTTCTTTCTTGAGTGTTGATGCCGGTGCGGACGCGGCGTGCGGCGTGGATCATCCGGCCCGGCGCTGGGCCGGGCCGGATGGGGTGTCGCTTACTTCCGTTTTGCAGCGGCCTTCTTGGCGGCAGGCTTGCGCGCTGCCGACTTCACGCTCGCTTTCTTGCTGGCAGTGGACCTCTTGGCCGTCTTGGCGACGGCTTTCTTGCTGGCGGACTTCTTTGCTGCCGCCTTTTTCGGTGCGGCCTTCTTGCTGGCCGGCTTCTTGCTGCTGACCTTCTTTGCAACCTTGGCGGCTTTCTTCTTCACCACCTTGGCGACTTTCTTGGCGACCTTCTTCACCGCCTTCCTGGCGGCGCCGGCCTTCTTGGCGACTTTCTTTACTGCCTTCTTGACGGCTTTCTTCGCGGCGGTCTTCTTCACCGCCACTTTCTTCGCAACCTTCCGGGCGACTTTCTTCGCCGCCTTCTTCACGGCTTTCTTGGCGGCGGCCTTTTTCGGCGCGGCCTTTTTCGCTGCAGCCTTCTTGGGCGCTGCCTTCTTCTTTGCAGCGGCTTTCTTCGGCGCGGCCTTCTTCGCAGCAGCCTTCTTGGGTGCAGCCTTCTTCGCAGCGGCCTTCTTCGGCGCAGCCTTCTTGGCCGCGGCCTTCTTCGGAGCGGCCTTCTTCGCTGCCGGCTTCTTCTTTGCCGGCGCGGGTGCGGCAACCGGCGCAGCCGGCGGCACTTCCGGCAAGACCGGCAGGACGACGGCAGGCGCCTCGGCGGCCGGCGTGGTGGTGGTGTTCAGTTCAACTTCGTTATCGATGGACATGCTGGTGTTCCCCTCCGGTGGACCGCTTGAGTTGTCGCACGCCGGGGGCGTGCGACGGTTCAGAACTTGCCGTAGTAGCCTTCCTTCAAGGCGTCGAAGAGGTTGGCGGCGGAGTGCATTTCGCCGTCGTACTCCACCTGCTCATTGCCTTTCAGTTCGACAACGCTACCGTCTTCGAGCTCGAAGCGGTAGAGGGTGCTTTCAAGGTCCGCTTCCTTGACCAGCACGCCCTGGAACGCGGCGGGGTTGAAGCGGAACGTGGTGCATCCCTTCAGGCCCTGCTTGTAGGCGTAGAAGTAGATGTCCTTGAAGTCCTCGTAGGGGTAGTCGGTGGGCACGTTGGCGGTCTTGGAGATCGACGAGTCGATCCATTTCTGCGAGGCGGCCTGGATGTCCACGTGCTGCTTCGGGCTGATGTCGTCGGCGGAGACGAAGTAGTCCGGCAGCTTGTTGTCCGCCTCGTCGGTGAACACCTTGGCGTCGGCGTTGATCAGGGCGCGATAGGCCAGCAGCTCGTAGCTGAGCACCTCGATCTTTTCCTTGGACTTCTTGCCCTCGCGGATCACGTTGCGCGAATAGCTGTGGGCGAAGCTGGGCTCGATGCCGTTGCTGGCGTTGTTGGCCAGCGACAGCGAGATCGTGCCGGTGGGCGCGATCGAGCTGTGGTGGGTGAAGCGCGCACCGGTCTCGGCCAGCTGCTCAACCAGGTTCGGCGCCACGGTGGCGATGCGCTGCATGTAGCGGCTGTACTTCGCGTGCAGCACGCGGCCGGGGATGGCGTCGCCGACCTTGTAGCCGTCCTTCACCATTTCCGGGCGCTTGCGCAGCATGTCGCCGGTGACGGTGTAGTCGCGCAGCAGGATCGGCGCGGCGCCCTTTTCCTTGGCCAGTTCCAGCGCGACTTCCCAGCCGGCCACGGCCATCTCGCGCGAGACGTCCTCGGTGAAGCTCACCGCGTCGGCCGAACCGTAGCGCATCTTCAGCATGGTCACGGTGGAGCCGAGGCCGAGGAAGCCCATGCCGTGGCGGCGCTTGCCCATGATCTCGTTGCGCTGCTGCTCCAGCGGCAGGCCGTTGATCTCGACCACGTTGTCGAGCATGCGGGTGAATACCTTGACTACCTCGCGGTATTCGTCCCAGTCGAAACGCGCCTTGGGGCCGAACGGATCGCGCACGAAGGTGGTCAGGTTGATCGAGCCGAGCAGGCACGAGCCGTACGGCGGCAAGGGCTGTTCGCCACACGGATTGGTGGCGCGGATGTGCTCGCACCACCAGTTGTTGTTCATCTCGTTGACCTTGTCGATCAGGATGAAGCCCGGCTCGGCATAGTCGTAGGTGGACACCATGATCATGTCCCACAGGTGCCGCGCACGGATGTGGCTGTAGATCTTGCAGGCGACCAGGCCATCCTCGCGGTCGACGTAGTTCTCGTGGGTCGGCCATTCGCGCCAGATCACCTGGGTCGGGTCGTCGACGTCGATCTCGTCCTTTTCCTTGACGTGCACCGGGAACACCATCGGCCAGTCCTGATCGTGCTCGACCGCTTCCATGAAGCCGTCGGTGATCAGCAGGCTGAGGTTGAACTGGCGCAGGCGGCCGTCCTCACGCTTGGCGCGGATGAATTCCTTGGCGTCCGGATGGCTGATGTCGAACGTGCCCATCTGCGCGCCGCGGCGGCCGCCGGCGCTGGAGACGGTGAAACACATCTTGTCGTAGATATCCATGAACGACAGCGGGCCCGAGGTGTACGCGCCGGCGCCGGACACGTACGCGCCGCGCGGGCGCAGCGTGGAGAACTCGTAGCCGATGCCGCAGCCGGCCTTCAGGGTCAGGCCGGCCTCGTGCACCTTCTCCAGGATGTCGTCCATCGAGTCGCGGATGGTGCCGGAGACGGTGCAGTTGATGGTGGAGGTGGCCGGCTTGTGCGCCAGCGCGCCGGCGTTGGAGGTGATGCGGCCGGCGGGGATCGCGCCGCGGCGCAGCGCCCACAGAAATTTTTCGTACCAGAGGCCGCGCAGGTCGTCGCTGACCTCGACGTCGGACAACGCGCGCGCCACGCGCTGGTAGGTCTCGTCGATGGTGGCGTCGACCGGCTCGCCGGACTTCGCCTTCAGACGATACTTCTTGTCCCAGATGTCGTAGGACGCCGGTTGCAGCGGAATTTCCACGGCGGCATCACGGTTGGCGGCTAGGTTCATGGTTGAACTTGGGTTCGCGCTGGGGGCTGAACTTGTGGCTGGCGCACGCACTGTGCTCATCGGCTTCCTGACCTCTCGCTGCGACCTTGCGGCCGGCGTTGTTTTTTATTTGATACGACAATGTCGTTCACAACTACACCAGCGGCAACTTGACGGGCCATCGAGGATTGCCCTCCAGCCCATGCGCCAGCTGATTCCCGACGACAACGACTCCCCCTCAAGAGTGCGACGGTCGACACCAGTGCTTGTCTTGGCGCTGGTTCGTGAACACAAGATGTTGTGGTTGATATCGGGTAAGCAAGTTAACCCCCACATCGCTGGTTGTAAAGTCCCACGACAGCATTCGTCCGGACGGAACCGTGGCGCCGCGCTCCGGTCGAAGCAGCGCCGCTTTCACCGCCTTCAGGAGGACTCCATGTCGCAGCTGCCTTTCCGTCTTGTGCCCTGGCTGACCAGCCTGCTGGTCGTGGCCGTCGTCGCCATCGGCTGCGTGCCGGGCAGCAGTCATGCGGCGACCTTGCCGGCCGCGATCGGCGGCCAGCCGCTGCCGTCGCTGGCACCGATGCTGACGCGGGTGACCCCGGCGGTGGTGAACATCTCCACCACCACCCGGGTGCAGGTGCGCGATGCGTATTTCGACGATCCGATGGTGCGCCAGTTCTTCGGCCTGCCGGCGACGCCACGCGAGCGCGTCGAGCAGAGTCTGGGCTCGGGCGTGATCGTGGATGCGGCCAAGGGCTACGTGCTGACCAACAACCACGTGGTCGGCGGCGCAGACGACATCAGCGTGACGTTGCAGGACGGGCGCACGTTCAAGGGCAAGTTGCTCGGCACCGACCCGGCCACCGACGTGGCGGTGGTGCAGATCCCGGCGCAGAACCTCAAGGCGCTGCCGCTGGCGGATTCGTCCGCGCTGCAGGTGGGCGACTACGTGGTGGCGGTGGGCGACCCGTTCGGGCTGGGCCAGACGGTCACCGCCGGCATCGTCTCGGCACTGGGCCGCTCGGGCCTCGGCAGCTCCATTTCGGGAAGCTCCGGTTACCAGAACTTCATCCAGACCGACGCCTCGATCAACCCCGGTAACTCCGGCGGCGCGCTGGTCAACCTGCGCGGCGAACTGGTCGGCATCAACACGATGATCTTCTCGCCGTCCGGCGGCAACGTGGGCATCGGCTTCGCGATCCCCAGCAACCTCACCAGCGAGGTGATGGCGCAGTTGCTGGCGCACGGCAAGGTGCAGCGCGGCAGCCTGGGCGTGCAGACCCAGACGATCACCCCGCGCATCGCCAAACTGCTCGGGCTGAAGGACAGCAATGGCGTGGTGGTCACCGGCGTGGGCGACGGTTCGGCCGCCGAACACGCCGGCCTGCAGCCAGGCGACGTGCTGACCGCGCTGAACGGCAAGTCGTTGCACAGCGTGCAGGAACTGAACAACGCCGAGGGCCTGCTGCCGCTGGGCAGCACGCTGCGCCTGGGCGTACTGCGCGACGGCAAGCTGCGCGAGGTCAGCGCCACGCTCACCGCGGAGAAGCTGGCCAGCGTCGACGGCGGCCAGCTCGATCCGCGCCTGGCCGGCGTGCGCTTCACCGAGCTGAGCCAGAACCAGCGCAACCAGGGCTGGTACGGCGCGGCGATCAGCGCAGTGCAGCCGGGCAGTCGCGCCGCACGCGCCGGACTGAGCACCAGCGACGTGGTGATCGGCGTGGGCAACCAGCGCATCACCGGCCTGAACATGCTGCGCGGGCTGGCCGGGGTAAAGCCGCGCCAGCTGGTGCTGGTGGTCGCCGACGACGACGGCACGCGCTACGTGGTGGTGAACTGACCGGCCCGGGCCAAGCCGTTCAGGCGAAAGCGTGGCCGGGATCGCCCCCACGCCGTGTCCCGGCGCACAGCTTGGGCGTCTGCCGTCGCGCAAACCCATGAGGGCGCTTGATGTTCTGCATTCAGGCCGATGAAATATCCTCACCGCTTCACCTTGTGTGCGCCTGCAAGGCGCCATACTCGCGCCATCACATCCACACCTGAATCATGCCGGGGCTCCCTACCACCATGTCTGTCCGCCTTACCCGCCTGCTGTCCATCGCCCTGATCGGGGCCTGCCTCGCCACCCCCGCGTTCGCCAAGAGCAAGCCCAAGGCGCACACCAGCGCCCCCGCCAAAAGCAGCCTGATCTGGCGCGGCGACGTGGCCACCGCGAACGGCGTGGTCAACGAAGTGGCGAAGGCGTGGGAGAAGGCCGGCCACGGACGGATCGAACTGCAGCCGTTCAACACCGCCTCGGGCATCGACGCAGTAGCCTCGGGCACCGCGGACCTGGCCGGCAGCGCGCGCGCCAGCGACAACAGCGCGCAGAACGCGAACCTCACCTTCACCCCGGTGGCGTGGGATGCGCTGGTGATCATCACGCAGTCGTCCAACCCGGTCCGCAGCCTCACGCTAAAGCAGGTGCACGACATCTACTACGGCCGCATCCACAACTGGAGCGAAGTCGGTGGCCGCAGCGCGCCGATCGACGTGTACGCGGTGGCCAGCCCCGGCGACGGCGTGGAATACAGCCTGCGCAGCCTGCTGTTCGGCCGCGGCAATCAGCCGGTGGCGGCACCGCGGCTGTACGTCAACACGCGCAAGCTGGAAGAAGGCATCGCGCTGAACCCGAACGGCCTGGGCGTGACTACCCTGGCCAGCATCAGCGGCAACGCCGCGCTCAAGGCGATCCCGATCAACGGCAAGCCGGCCACCGTCGCCAACATCGCCGACGGCAGCTACCCGCTGTTCACCCCGCTGTACCTGGTGACCAACCCGCGCAGCCCGAAGGCCGCGCAGGCGCAGGCCTTCATCGACTTCATGCAGACCGAGCCGGCCAAGGCCGCGCTGCGCAAGCACGCCGTGCTGCCGTACCAGGACGACGGCGCGCTGGTGGCGCTGGACACCTCGCGGCGCAGCCGGATCCTGGCCGAAGTCGGCGCGCGCCCGGTCAGGAGCACGCCGGTGTCGGCACCGGGTGCCACCTACGCGGCGCGTGCCGCGATCGCGCCGACCTCGCCCGACACGCTGGCGGCCCGGCAGGCGCTGGAGCAGCGTCGCGCTGATGCCAAGGACACCGCCCGCCTGAGCAAGGTGCAGGGCAGCGTGAGCGACGCCACCGTCACCGGCGTGGCCCAGGCGCACGGCAGCGCCACCACGGTCAGCCGGACCGAAGGCAAGGACTTCGGCAAGGTCAGCGCGAACGCCACCCAGGCCTCGACCACCTACAAGGTGGCCAAGGGCGACACGCTGTCGACGATCGCCAAGCGGCATTCGGTCGAGGTGGCCCAGCTGCGCGAGTGGAACCACCTGAAGAACGACCAGATCAAGCTCGGCCAGGTGCTGCGCATCCGCAATCACTGAGTCGCGCGGGCGTGCCGATACTCGCGCTGACGCTGGATCTGGACGACACCTTGTGGCCGGTGCTGCCGGCGCTCGAACGCGCCGACCAGGCGGTGGACGCCTGGCTGCGGCGGCACCATCCCGACGTCGCACGCGCGTGGCCGATCGCGGCCATGCGCGCGCTGCGCATGCAGGTCGCCACCGAACGGCTGGACCTGGCACATGATTTCACCAGCCAGCGCCAGCTCACCCTGCGACAGGCGTTCGCCGCCTGCGGCGTGGACGACGCGCCGATCGAGACGCTGTGGGAAATCTACTTCGCCGCGCGCAACAGTGTGGAGCTGTATCCGGACAGCCTGCCCGCGCTGCAACGGATCACCGCACGCTGGCCGCTGGCCAGCCTGACCAACGGCAACGCCGACCTGCAGCGCATCGGCATCCACGCGCATTTCGTCCACCACATCTGCGCGCGCGACAGCGGCGTGGCCAAGCCCGACCCGCGGATCTTCCTGGCCGCGGCCGATCGGCTGGGCGTGGCGCCCGAGCAGATCCTGCACGTCGGCGACGACCCGGCGATGGACATGGCCGGCGCCCGCGACGCCGGCCTGCACACCGCCTGGATCAATCGCGAAGGCCTTCCCTGGCCCGTCGAACTGGGCCAACCGCCCGAGCTGGACCTGCGCGACATGACCGCGCTCGCCGACTGGCTCGAAGCACAGGCTCCTGCGACCAAGGACCGATAGGCAGTCGGGGGCAATGCGCGCATCATTGGCGATTCGCCATTCATGGCACGCCCCGCGTTGTGCCATCGCAAGCCAGAAGGATCCCGCATGTCCGCCCTGATCGAACGCCAGCCCGGCACCCGCCACAGCATCGCCATCGAGACCACCGACGCCGCGCATTACGCCGCGAGCCGTCGCCGGCTCACCACGGCGCAGCGACGCTGGCTGGCCGACAGCGGTTTCGAGGCGGCCACCGGCACGTTCGCGCTGCTGGCCGATGCCGCGGGCAAGCTGGTGCGCGTGCTGGTCGGCGTCGACGCGCGCGATCCGCTGGCGGCGCTGGCCGCGCTGCCGTGCAGCCTGCCCGAAGCGAACTACCACCTCGCCGACGAAGGCGTGCTGGGCGATCCGGCGCTGGCCGCGCTGGGTTGGGCACTCGGCGCCTACCAGTTCAACCGCTACCGCCAGCCGAAGCGCGCGCCGGCCCGGCTCGCCGTGGCTGCCACCGAACTGCAGCAACTGGCGCCGCTGATCGAAGCCACCGCACTGGTGCGCGACCTGGTCAATACGCCGACCGAGCACATGGGTCCGGAGCAACTGGGCGACGCGATCAGGCAGCTCGGCAAGACGCACAAGGCGAAGGTGCGCGACTGGGTCGGTGACGAGTTGCTCAAGGCGAATTTCCCGACCATCCACGCGGTCGGTCGCGCCAGCCATCTCGCACCGCGGCTGGTCGAGCTGAGCTGGGGCCGGAAGGCCGACCCGAAGCTGGTGATCGTCGGCAAGGGCGTGTGCTTCGACAGCGGCGGGCTCGACTTGAAATCCGCCGACGGCATGCGCTGGATGAAGAAGGACATGGGCGGCGCGGCGCACGCGATCGCGCTGGCCGGCCTGGTGATGCAGGCGCAGCTGCCGGTGCGGCTGACCCTGCTGATTCCCGCGGTGGAAAACTCGGTGGCCGGCAATGCGCTGCGCCCGGGCGAGGTGGTGGTCACCCGCGCCGGCCACGCGGTCGAGATCGACAACACCGACGCCGAAGGCCGCCTGGTGCTGTGCGACGCGCTGGCCTACGGCACCGAGCAGCAACCCGACCTGATCCTCGACTTCGCCACCCTCACCGGCGCCGCTCGCGTGGCGCTGGGCCCGGACCTGCCCGCGCTGTTCGCCAACGACGAGGCCGCGGCCGCCGGCGTGCTGGCCGCCGGCCGCCGCGTCAACGATCCGCTGTGGCAGCTGCCGCTGTGGCGGCCGTACCGCAAGATGCTCGATTCGTACCTGGCCGACTTCGCCAACGCCGGTCCGTCACGCCATGCCGGCGCGATCACCGCGGCGCTGTACCTGGAGCGCTTCGTGCCGGACGGCACGCCGTGGCTGCACCTGGACACCTACGCCTGGAACGATGCGGATCGCCCCGGCCGCCCGCGCGGCGGCGAGGCGATGGGGCTGCGCGCGACGTTCGAGTTCCTGCAGCAGCGCTACGGCGGCTGAACCGGCGGCATGACTTTCCGGCGTTGTCGTGCCGGGGTGAAAGATTGCATCCTGCGGGATTGCCCTGACCGGAGCCCGCCATGCCTGTTCGCCCGCACCTGCTCGCCGCCTGCGTGGCGCTCGGCCTCACCGCCTGCACCAGCGTACCCGTCGCCAAAACCGCGGCCGTCGCCCAGCCGGCACTGACTGCACAGACGCTGAGCTCGGGCGGCGTGATGCCGGCCGAACAGGCGCGCGTGCACTTCGATCATGCCGAGCTGCATTTCGCGGTCGATCCAGCCGCGCAGAGCATCGACGCCAGTGCGACATTGAGTTTCACCGCCAAGTCCGCCACCGACACGCTGCTGCTGGACCTGGACCGCAACCTACCGATCAGCGCGATCGAGCTGGCTGGCCAGCCGCTCGCCGCCGGCGCGTGGAGCAACCCGGACGGCCGCCTGCGCATGCGGTTGCCCGCGCCGCTCGCTGCCGGCGGCAAGGTAAAGGTCACCATCCGCTACGGCGGCAAGCCGCACGTGGCGAAGAAGGCGCCGTGGGACGGCGGCTTCGTGTGGAGCCATACCGCCGACGGCCAGCCGTGGGTCGCCAGCGCGGTCCAGGGCGAAGGCTGCGATCTGTTCTGGCCGTGCATCGACCAGCCGCAGGGCGAGCCCGACCTGGTCGACACCTACGTGACCGTGCCGAAGACGCTCGCCGCGCCCGGCAACGGCGTGCTGGTCGGCATCACCGAGGAAGGCGAGCGGCATACGTATCACTGGCGCGCCAAGCACCCGGATACCTACGCGATCGCGATCAACATCGGACCTTTCGACGAACTCAAGGCGGACTACAAGAGCCGCTACGGCAACACCATCCCGATGCAGTTCTGGTACCTGCGCGGACACGAGGCGCAGGCGAAGAAGCTGTTTGCCGGGTTCCCGCGCATGCTGGATTTCTTCGAGCAGCAGATCGGCCCGTATCCATTCGGCGACGAGAAGATGGGCGTGGTGGAAACCCCGCACCTGGGCATGGAGCACCAGACCCTCAATGCCTACGGCAACGGCTACAAGCAGGATGGTTACGGTTTCGACCGGCTGCTGCAGCACGAGTTTGCGCATGAGTGGTTTGGCAACCAGCTGACCAATGCCGACTGGGACGACATGTGGCTGCACGAGAGTTTCGGCACCTACATGCAGCCGCTGTACAGCCAGTACCTCAACGGCGACATGGACTATTTCAGCTGGCTGCACCAGTTGCGGTTGCAGTTGCGCAATCGCCATCCGATCGTGTCCGGCAGCAGCAAGACCGAGGAGCAGGTGTACGACGAGTCGGCCGGCCCCGGCCAGGACATCTACAACAAGGGCGCCCTGATGCTGCACACGCTGCGTGCGCTGATCGGCGACCGGGATTTCTTCGAGAGCACCCGTCGGCTGGTCTACGGCCGCCCTGATCCGCAGCCGGGCAATTTCAAGCCGCGCTACGCGACCACCAACGACTACATGGCGATCGTCGACCAGGTCACCGGGCGCAAGTTGGACTGGTTTTTCGACGTGTACCTGCGCGACGCCGCGCTGCCGCGCCTGGACGAGCAACGCGACGGCGACACGCTGAAGCTGCGCTGGGTGACCGAGCACGGCAAGCCGTTCCCGATGCCGATCGACGTGCAGGTGGGCGACACCGTGCACACCTTGCCCATGCGCGACGGCAGCGGCCAGCTGCAGGTACCGGCCGGCAGCCTGCTCATCCTCGATCCGCGCTCGAAGGTGCTGCGTGAGCTGCCGCACGTCAAGGCATACCGGCAATGGATGAAGCAGCAACGGGCAGCGCGGTCCGCGCAGAAATAGCCGCCCCGGGGCACGGGCCGGCAGCTGCCGCTCGCGTCCCTATAATCACCGGGAACGTTCAACAGCGAATCTCCCCGATGAACAAGCCGTCACCTGCCACTCCCGCGATTTGCCGCGAACAGGCGCTTGCCGCATGGCAGCGCGGCGACATGGCGATCACCGAGCAGGCCTTCCTGCACCTGCTGGAAGTCGAGCCCGATGATGCCGAGGCACTGCAGTTCCTGGCCACCCGCCAGCTTGGCCGGGGCGATATGGAACGCGCGATCGAGCTGCTGTTCGCGGCACACCGCGCACAACCGCAAGATGCGGCCATCCTGCACCGGCTGGGCGAGGTGCAGATGCTGGCCGGGGATCTGGAGGCCGCCGCCGACAGCTTGCGCAAGGGTCTGCAGGTGGCGCCCGGCATGTTCGTGGCGCGCCTGCGCCTGGGTGTCGCGCTCGAGCAGCAGGGGCGCCGGCACGAGGCCATGCTGGCCTACTTCGGCGCGATCGATGTCGCGCAAGCGCAAGGGCGCTGGCTCGACGACGCCACCACCGCGCCGGGCCTGCGCGACGCGGTGAAGCATGCCGTGCGGTACGTGGCGGCCGGCCGGCGCGAACTGTTCGACGCGATCATCGAGCCGCTGCGGCAACGCTATGGCCGATCGGAACTGGCTCGCGTCGACCAGTGCCTGGCGATCTATCTCGGTGAGCAGGCTGCGGTGCTACCCGATCCGCGGCAGCGTCCCAAGTTCCTGTATTTCCCGGGCATCCCCAGCCGGGCGTTCTATCCGCGCGAGCGCTTTCCGGCGCACGCGCGGCTGGAGGCGGCCGTCGACGTGATCCGCGAGGAACTGCGCGCCGTGCTCTCGCACACGCAGGACGATCTGGTGCCGTTCCTGGGCACCAACTCCGCCGAGGCCGTGGCGGCCCAGTTGCTGGGCTCGTCCGGTACGCAAGAGGCGGCCTGGGATGCCTTCTTCTTCTACCGACACGGCGTGCGCCACGACACGCAATGCGCGCGCTGCCCGCGCACCAGCGAGGTGCTGGACTCGATGCCACTGGTCCGGGTTCGCGACCACGCGCCGGAAACGCTGTACTCCGTGCTGCGCCCGGGTACGCATATCCTGCCGCACCGCGGCGTCACCAATACCCGCCTGGTTACCCATCTTCCGCTGATCGTGCCGCCGGACTGCGCCTTGCGCGTGGGCGGCGAAATCCATGTGTGGGAAGAAGGCCGCTGCGTCACCTTCGACGATACGTTCGAGCACGAAGCGTGGAACCACAGTGACCAGACCCGCGTGGTCTTGATCCTAGACAGCTGGAATCCCGATCTCAGTGAAGCGGAACAGGCGGCGGTAACGGACCTGGTCGCGGCCATCGGCGACTTCAACCGGTCCAGCGGGACTCCAGCGTACCCCCTGCTCCCGGAGCCTTCCGGATCGCGGGCGGGTTGATCAACGCTCCGACGGCCGCCTGGCTTGCGCACCGGGGGTAGTTGTACGCGGGACCGTTTCTGGGAGTAGTCTTTTGCCGGCTGGGCACTGCAGGCGATCATCGTCGCGTAGCCCAACGTGTACCCCGGGGAGGGGACTCAACGCATTCGAAAGCTGGGAACGAATATCAACTTCTACTGGGGAGACCAAATGAAATACGGCATGAATCACCTGTCATTGGCGGTACGCCTGGCATTGACCGCGGGAATCATCACGGCAGCGGGCGTGGCCCAGGCGCAGGCACCGCAGGCGGACAACCCGCCATCGTCGGATCAGGCCACGCCACCGTCCAAGAGCAAGGCCAAGACCCTGCAGGCGGTTGTCGTGACCGGCTCGCTGATCCGGCGCGTGGATGTCGAGACGGCGAGCCCGGTGGTGACGCTGGACCGCGCGACCATCACCAACTCGGGCAAGCCCGTGTTGGGCGACGTGCTGCAGCAGATGCCGAGCATTTCCGGCAATGCCACCAATCCGCAGAACAACAGCAACGGCGGCGGCGTAGCCAGTCCCTTGCTGGAAGCAGGCGATGGTGCGTCGCGCGTATCGCTGCGCGGCCTGGGCATCAACCGCACGCTGGTGTTGGTCAACGGTCAGCGCATGGCCAACCCGGATCTCAACCTGATCCCGCCGGAGATGATCGATCGGGTCGACGTGCTGGCCGAAGGCGCCTCCACGGTGTACGGCTCCGACGCCATCGGCGGCGTCGTCAATTTCATCCTGCGCAAGGACTTCAAGGGCGCCCAGTTCAGCTTGAACGACGGCATCTCCAGCCACGGCGACGCCCAGCGCCGCGGCTTCAATCTGACCGCCGGCAACACGGGTGAGAACTACAGCATCGTCGGTGGCCTTGACTACAACAAGTACGACGCGACGCTCGCCGCCAGGCGCAAGTTCTCCAAGCAGCAGTTGTACCTGTCGAGCGGCTCTGTCGTGGCGGCCGGTTCCAGCTCGATTCCGACCGGCAGAATCCAGCTGCCCGCATCGATCGTCAACCAGTACGGCTGCCCGATCAATTCGAGCGGCACCGCCAATGTGACCCTGGCGCAGGGCGATGGATCGGCCCTCGGCGACTACCGATGCCGTCTCGCCTCGGATACCTATAACTACGCGGCGCTCAACTACATCCAGACCGCGCAGAAGCGCACCAACGGCTTCGTGCTCGGCAGCTTCAATTTCACCGACAGCCTCACCGGCTTCGTCGATGCGTTCTACAACCGCACGGTATCCAGCGGCCAGGATGCTCCTTCGCCGGTCGGCACCGGCGACGGCCTGATCATTTACGCCAACAATCCGATCAATCCGTTCGGCGTCACCTTCAGCCAGAATCGACTTTTCCCCGGCGACCCGAACAGCGGCTACACCTTCCAGACCCGCCTTACAGGCGCCGGCACGCGCGTGCACAGCTACACCACCGATACCGGCCAGATCAACGCTGGCCTGCGCGGCAACTTCGGCCAGGACAGCAGCTGGATCTGGGACGCGTCGGTCAACTACAGCCATACCAAACGCGACCAGCGCGACACCAACGAGGTGGACATCCCGTCGCTGCAGGCCGCCGTCGACGGCGGCGCGAACATCTTCAACCAGGCCGACCCGAGCGTCGGCGCGCTATTGAGGGGCGGCGTGAAGACGCCGATCTACGTCTTTACCCAGTCCACCAAGCAGGCCCAGTTCAATGCCAGCGGCGAGCTGTGGGATTTGCCCGCCGGCGCGATGCAGCTGTCCGCCGGCGCCTTGTACCGCAAGCAGTCCATGAACTACACCGTGAGCGACTTTGCCGTGCTCGATCCGGTGACCACCACCTGCCAGATCCTGCAGGAAGCCTGCGGCTCGCCCGGGCGTGGCGACTTCGACGTCAAAGAGGTGTTTGCCGAAACGCTTATCCCGTTGCTCTCCGAGCAGCCATGGGCACGCTCGCTGAACCTCGATCTCGGCGTGCGCACGTCGAACTACAGCACCACCGGCACGACCACCAACGGCAAGATTGCGATCGAATGGAAGCCTGTGGACGATCTGCTGGTACGCGGCACGGTCTCCCAGGTGTTCCGCGCGCCCAATCTCAATGAACTCTACGATGGCCGCACGCTGGTCCAGCCCAACTTGAACGATCCGTGCCGCGGACTCACCGCGGCCGATCTCGCGGCACATCAGGCAGCCTGCCAGTTCGTTCCGGTGAACTGGGGCGGCAACGATCCGGCGCAGGTCAACACGTTCTACTCCGGTGCCGCCACGGTGGGCTCGACACTGAAGCCTGAAAAGGGCAAGTCCATCAATATCGGACTGGTCTACGATCCGGACTGGTTGCCCGGCCTGTCCACCAGCCTCGATTTCTGGCACATCCACCTGTCCGACACGCTGACGGCGATCCAGGCCGATATCGTCGTCAACTCCTGTTTCAACAACGCCAGCAGTCCGTATTGCTCGTTCATTACGCGCGAGGGCAACACCAGCACGAAGCCCGGCCAGGTGTTCCTGATCAATACCCCGGTGGTCAACCTGGGCAACCTGAGCACCACCGGCATCGACTACACGCTGCGCTACAAGGTCCCGCATTTCGACCTGGGCAGCGTGGATCCGGGCAACTTCCGGGCCGGCCTCAGCACCAGCTACACCTCGACGTACAACATCAACGCCACACCCGGCGAGCCGGGTGCAAAGACGATCAACTACGCCGGTACCCTCAGCCCGCAATTCGGCAACATCTCGCGCTGGCGCGGCACGGCCACGCTCAACTGGGACAAGGGCAACTGGAATGCCCAGTGGCAGACGCGGTACATCCACCGGCTGACCGCGCTCAATGCCGACGCCGCCATCACCGGGGTGAACATCCCGATGGCTTCGGTGCTCTACCACTCGATCCAGCTGGGCTATGCGGTGCCATCGATCCACACCCGCTTCGACGTCGGCGTGGACAACCTCAGCAACAAGCTGCCGCCGCTGGTCTACCAGAATGGTTCGAACTACAACGTGGACACCGCCACGTACGACGTGCTCGGCCGCTACTACTGGGCCCGGGCGACGATCAAGTTCTGACATCCTGATCGGGTAGGCGACATCCGGAACGTCCGGAGCATGCAAGAGGGCCGCGAACACGTTCGCGGCCCTCTTGCATAATGGGGATCGGAAAACGATTGATGGAGAAGCCATGTCCACTTCGATCACGGATCTGGCCAAAGCCATGGCCGGCGCCTGGAACGCCGGCGAGACGGAGCGCGTCATCGCCCTCGCCGGGCAGGCCACGCCGGCCGACGAGGAAGACGAAGGCGTGCAGGTGCTGCTTGGCCTGGCGCAGCAGGCCACCGGTCGTCACCGGCAGGCCGCGGCGACGTTCCGCCGGCTGGCGCAGATGCGGCCGGGCGTTTCAGCCTATTGGAACAACCTGGCGGTCGCCTGTCGGCAGGCGGGCGACTTGCCTGCCGCCGAGCAGGCCCTGCTGACCGCGCTGGCGCTGGCGCCGGACGATGCCGAGGTGCACTACAACCTCGGCTTGCTCTACACGCAGCAACAGCGCTGGATACTGGCCAGGCAGACCCTGCTGGATGCGGTGGCGCTGGACCCGCACTTCATCGAAGCCCGGCTGCAGGCTGCCTACGCCTGTTATGTCTGCGGCGACAACACCCAGCAGGAGGCGATGCTGGGCGGGGCCAGCGACTGGCCGGCGCAACCGGCCGAGCAAGCCCTGGTGCTGTCCGCCATGCTGTCTGTCCAGGGCAATCTGGATGCAGCGCTGCACACGCTGGCGCACGCGCAGTTGCCCGACGAACCGGCGGCCGGCGTCATGCGTCTGCGCATCGCCGCGCAACGCGTCTTGCTGTTCGAAAGAAACAACCGGATCGACGCAGCGCAAGACGAACTGCGGCGCTTGCCGCCGGACGTACTCGACGCCCTGCCGGCGGATGCGCAGCGTGCGCGCGCCGACGGCTGGCGCGCGCACGCCGCACTGGCGATGCGCAGGGGCGCCTATGCCGAGGCCGATGCACTGTACCGGCGTGTGCTCGCCTGCGCCGGCGACGACGAAAGCCAGGCCAGCGCGGCTTTCGGCCTGGCTTCCGCGCTTGACCGGCAAGGGCTGTATCCCGAGGCGTGGCAAGCCCTGCAGAAGGCGCACGCCACACAACTCGAGATCGCCCGGAACGTGGTGCCGGAACTGCTGGCCACAGACAGTCAACCGCTGCAGGTGACCAGCGGCAGCGTCGAGCAGGCTGCCCGTGCCGACTGGAAACCGCTGTCCTCGCCTGGCAGCCGACAGAGCCCGGTCTTCGTGGTCGGCTTTCCCCGTTCCGGCACCACCTTGCTGGAACAGATGCTCGATGCCCACCCGGACTTCCAGTCCATGGACGAGCGCGCCTACATCCATGACCTGATCGAAGGCATGGAGCTGGTCGGCCAGCGGTATCCCGCGGATCTGGCGAGCCTGACGCAGCAGGACGCCGATCAGCTGCGCAGTGTCTATCGGCGCATGGTCGGCGAGGTGCTGCCCGAGCTCGGCGAGCGTCGCCTGGTGGACAAGAATCCGCTCAACATGCTGTGCCTGCCGATGATCATGCGGTTGTTTCCGAACGCGCGCATCATCCTGTGCCTGCGCCACCCCTGTGACGTGCTGCTCAGCTGCAGCATGCAACCGTTCCGTTCGCCGGCCTTCATGGTGCTGTGTTCGTCGCTGCAACGCCTGGCACGGGGCTACGCGAAGGCCTTCGAGCAGTGGCACCGCGACGTCGAGAGGTTTGCGCCGCACGTGCTGGAGTGGCGCTACGAATCCGTGGTCAGCCAGTTCGACGACCAGGTCGCGCGCCTGGGGCCATTTCTCGAAATCGCCGACACGTCACCCATGACACGCTTCGCCGAGCACGCCCGGCACAAGCGGTTCATCAGCACACCCAGCTACGCGCAGGTCACCGAGGGCGTTCACCGCAAGGCGGTCGGTCGCTGGCAGAACTATCGCGAGCAGTTCGTGCCCGTGCTGCCGGTGCTGCAGCCGTGGATCGACCGCCTCGGCTACACCGTGTGAGAGACCGTTTCACGGTCTCCATGCATCCCGTGCCGGAAACGAAGAAGGCAGCGCTGTGCGCTGCCTTCTTCGTCGTGCGGGAACCGGCCACTCAGTGCGTGGCGCTGCTCGTTGCCGGCGCCGGCGTCGAAACGCTGGCGATAGAGTTGGGCGAGAACTTGCCGCCATAGGGCAACACTTCGCCGGCCAGCTTCGGGTCGGCCTTGATCATGCCGATCGCGTCGAACAGGATGTGCGCGGTTTCGTTGAGCTGCACGTCCTTGGCCTTCTTCGCGTCCTTCTCCTGCTTGAGCTCGCTTTTCAGGCTGCGCTCGTTCGCGTTGAGGCCGTCATCAAGGCTGCTCGCCTCGTCGGCGAGCGAGGCATCGGTGCCATCGATCGCCTTGTGCCGCGCGCGGAAATCGGCCTGGATCGCCTCCAGCTGCTTGCGCTCGACCTCGCGCGTGGCGAAGTTCAGCGAGATCGCGGTCTTTGCGCGCATCGTGCGGTACTGCGCCAGCTCATCCAGCATCAGCTTCCACGCCGGCGACTGCGCCACGCGCCCGGCATGCTTCTGCTGCAGCTGCGGCAGGTAGGCGTTGAGATTCGCCACCACCTGGTAGTCGGCCGGCGCAATCTGGGTCCACTTCAGCGCGTTGTCGTAGGTCGACTCGCCGAAGTCCTTGTCGTCGCCGTTCTTCGGGAACGCGATGTCCGGCGTCACGCCCTTCAGCTGGGTGGAGCCGCCGTTGATGCGGAAGAATTCCTGGATGGTCATCTTCAGCTCGCCCAGCTGCGGCTTCTCGCTGTCGCTCTGCGAGAAGCGGTCCAGGTCGACCAGGTTCTGCACGGTACCCTTGCCGAAGGTCGGCTCGCCGATCACCAGGCCGCGGTGGTAGTCCTGGATCGCCGCCGAGAAAATCTCCGACGCCGACGCCGTGCCGCGGTTAACCAGCACCGCCAGCGGGCCGCTCCAGGCCATGCCCGGATCGTCGTCGCCCTGCTCCTCGACTTGGCCCTTGGAGTCGCGCACCTGCACCACCGGGCCCTTGTCGATGAACAGGCCGGTCAGCGAATTGGCCTCGGCCAGCGAACCGCCGCCGTTGTTGCGCAGGTCCATCACCACGCCCTGCACGCCCTCATGCTTCAGTTCGCCGAGCAGCCGGGCGACGTCGCGGGTGGCGCTCTTGAAATCCTTGTCGCCGGCGCTGCGCGCGCCGAAGTCAGAATAGAACGTGGGCAGCTCGATCACGCCGATCTTGCGGGTGACTTCGCCGTCCTTGATCTCGACGACCTTCTTCTTCGCCGCCTGCTCCTCGATGCTGACCTTCTTGCGCACCAGGGTGACCATTTCGTGCTTGCCGTCCACGCCGACGTCCGCGGGAATGACCTCCAGCCGCACGGTGGTGTCCTTCTTGCCGCGGATCAGGTTGACCACGTCGTCCAGGCGCCAGCCGATCACGTCGACGATCGGACCGTTGTCACCCTGGCCGACACCGACGATGCGATCGCCGACCTGGATCTTGCCGGACTTGTTGGCCGGGCCAGCCGGCACCAGCTCGCGCACCTGGGTGTAGTCGTCGCGCGGCTGCAGCACCGCACCGATGCCTTCCAGCGACAGCTTCATCGAGATGTCGAAGTTCTCCGCCGCGCGCGGGCCGAGGTAATCGGTGTGCGGGTCGGTGGTCTCGGCGTAGGCGGTCATGAAGGTCTGGAACGCGTCCTGGCCGTCGAGCTGCCTGACCCGCTCGATGTAGCCGGCGTAGCGCTTGTCCAGCGTCTTGCGGATCTCGGCATCGCCCTTGCCGGCCAGCTTCAGGCGCAGCCAGTCGTTCATCGTGCGCTTGCGCCACAGTTCGTCCAGCGCGGCCTGGTCCTTCGGCCAGTCGGCGTGCTCACGGTCGAACGTGTAGCTCTCGTCGGCGGAGAAGTCGAAGCCCTGCTTGAGCAAGTTGCGCGCGTAGCTCATGCGCTCGACCGCACGCTGCACGTACAGGTTGAACACTGCGAACGGTGCGGACAGGTCCTGGTTCCAGATCGCGTCGTCGAGCTGGCTCTTCAGCGGCGCGAACTTCGCCATGTCGGCCTGGGTGAAGAACACCTTCTCGCTGTCCAGCAGCTTGAAGTAGGCGGTGTAGATGCGCGCCGACATCGCGTCGTCGAGCGGCTGCGCGTCGTAATGGAAGCGGGTCAGGAAGCGCGCCGACAACTGCGCGGCCTGCGCCTCCTCGGGGGTGGACGTGAGCGGCCAGGTGGCTGCCTTGCGCGGCTTGCCGGCGCCGAGATCGGCCGCCGACTGCGCAAACGCACAGGTCGCGGTGAGGGCTAGCAGCAGGAACAGCGCGGGACGGAATTTCATGGAGGTTCTCAGGCTGACTCGGTGACACCGGCTGCATGGGCCTGCAGGTCGGCGTGATAGGACGAACGCACCAGCGGACCGGAGGCGACGTGGTGGAAACCCATCGCCTCACCGGCTTCGCGCAGCGCCTCGAATTCTTCGGGGGTCCAGTAGCGCACCACCGGATGATGGTGCGGCGTGGGCTGCAGGTACTGGCCGATGGTGATCATCTCGACGTCATGAGTGCGTAGATCGCGCATCGTTTCGAGCACCTGCTCCATCGTTTCGCCCAGACCCAGCATGATGCCGGACTTGGTCGGCACGTCCGGGTGCTGCGCCTTGAAGCGCTTGAGCAAATCCAGCGACCACTGGTAGTCGGCGCCCGGACGCACTTCGCGGTACAGGTGCGGCACGGTTTCCAGGTTGTGGTTGAACACGTCCGGCGGAAAGTCCTTCAGCACCTCCAGCGCGCGCTCCATGCGGCCCTTGCCGCGGAAATCCGGGGTGAGGATCTCGATGCGGATGTTCGGGCTGGCGTGGCGGGTGGCGCGGATGCAGGCGGCGAAGTGTTCGGCGCCGCCGTCGCGCAGGTCGTCGCGATCGACCGAGGTGATCACCACGTACTTCAGGCGCATGTCGTGGATCGTCTCGGCCAGCCGCGCCGGTTCCAGCGGATCGGGCGCCACCGGGCGGCCATGCGCCACGTCGCAGAACGAACAGCGGCGGGTGCATACCTCGCCGAGGATCATGAAGGTGGCGGTGCCCTTGCTGAAGCACTCGTGGATGTTCGGGCAGGAGGCTTCCTCGCACACCGTGACCAGCGAGTTCTCGCGCAGACGCGCCTTCAGCTGCTGCACGGCGTTGCCCTGCGGCAGGCGCACGCGGATCCACGACGGCTTGCGCAGGGTCGGCACGCTGGTGTCGAATCCGGCGCGGTTCAGCGCGATCTTGTCGTTGCCAACCTGCTTTTCACCCGCAGGCGCACCGCTGACGACGGTGATCGGGATGACCTTGGCGGAAGATGTGGAAATTTCGCTCATGTAGACAGCTCAGACCGCTGCGCGAGCGGGGAGTTCGGGTAAAACGGGGGCAGCGGGCTCGGCGACGAAACCGAACTGGCGGCAGAACTCCTCCACCAGCACGTCCTCGACCGTGGCCAACTGCGACGGACCGCCCAAGTCTAGCAGCTGCGTGACCGCCAAACCCTTGTAACCGCAGGGGTTGATGCGGTGAAACGGCTCCAGGTCCATGGCCACGTTGAAGGCCAGCCCGTGGAAGCTGCAGCCGCGGCGCACACGCAACCCGAGCGCGGCGATCTTGGCGTCGGCCACGTAGACGCCGGGCGCGCCTTCACGCCGTACGGCGACCACGTTCCAGTGCGCCAGCGTATCGATCAGCGACTGCTCGATCCGGCGGACCAGTTCGCGCACGCCGACGCCGACCCGGCGCAGGTCGATCAGCGGATAGCCGACGATCTGGCCGGGACCGTGGTAGGTCACCTGGCCGCCGCGGTCGACCGGTATCACTGGAATATCGCCCGGCGCCAGCACGTGTTCCATCTTGCCGGCCTGGCCCAGGGTGAACACCGGGTCGTGTTCCAGCAGCCACAGCTCGTCCGGCGTGTCGACGGTGCGGTTGTCGGTGAACGCGCTCATCGCCTTCCAGGTGACCGCGTATGGCTGGCGACCGAGGCGGCGGATTTTCAACGGGAGGGATCCGGGATCCGGGATTCGGGATTCGTTGTTCACGGGCGATCTAGCGGTGTTTCCTGAAAGTGATGGCGACGCACTTGACGATGGAGTCGGACCCCCGCTTTTGCAAATCCCGGCTTTCAACAGACGAATGTCCGGTCATCTCCAATTCCGAATCCCGGCAACTCAAAGCGTGTAACGGATATCCGGATCGACGCGCAGTGCCTGGTGCGCCGCTTCGTATTGCTCCCGACTGTCGCAGCGGAAACTCACGGTGACCGAGACGAAGTTGCCGGCGCCGGAGTGACGGTGCCGCACGGTCTCGTGCAGCACGTGCAGGCCGGCGCGTTCCAATAGTTGCGGCACGTGGCTCGGCAGGTTTGCGCTGGCGCTGCCGACCGCGGTGATCTCGAACTCGCCGGGGAACTGGAAGCCCTTGCCTTCCTGCTTCGCCTTGCCGAAGTCGATCGGTTGCATTACTTCGCATCCGCACTCTTGGCCGGCGCACCCGCGTCAGCCTTCTTGTCGCTGTGGAACCACAGCAGGATGCTGTCCCACAGGCGCGAGAAGAAGCCGCCTTGCGGCGCATCGGCCAGTACCACCAGCGGCACGCTCTGCACCGGCTTGCCATCCAGGGTGATGCGCAGCATGCCGATCTGCTGGCCCTTGGTGAACGGCGCAATCAGCGTGGCGGGAATGTCCATGGTCGCCTTGAGCTGGTCGTACTGGCCACGCTTCACGGTGACCAGCACGTTGTCGGTAACGCCCAGCGACAACTGGTTCGCCGCGCCCTTCCACAGCTTCGGCGTGGCCAGCGGCTTGCTGGCGTCGTACAGCTTGTGCGTCTCGTAGAAGCGGAAGCCGTAGCTGAGCAGGGCCATCGCCGAATCGGCGCGCGCCTTCTCGCTGCTGGCGCCCATCACGATCGCGATCATGCGCGACTCGCCCTGCTTCGCCGAGGCGGCCAGGCAGTAACCGGCGCCGGAGGTGTGGCCGGTCTTGATGCCGTCCACGCTGGGGTCGCGCCACAGCAAGGTGTTGCGGTTGTGCTGCTTGATCCCGTTCCATTCGAACTCCTTCACGGCGGAGATCGCGTAGTCCTCGGGGAAGTCATGGATCAGCGCGCGCGACAGGATCGCGATGTCGTGCGCGGTGGTGTAGTGGTTCTCGATCGGGTAGCCGGAGGCGTTCTGGAAGTTCGAGTTGACCATGCCCAGCTGCTTGGCGTAGGCGTTCATCAGCCCGGCGAACGCCTGCTCGGAACCGGCGGTGTGCTCGGCCAGCGCGATCGCCGCGTCGTTGCCGGACTGGATGATCATGCCGTACAGCAGGTCCTTCAGCGGCACCTGGCTGTTGAGCTTGAGGAAGCTGGTGGAGCCGTCGGTGCCGGCACCGCCGCCGCGCCAGGCGTTCTCGCTGATGGTCACCGGATCGGTCATGTGCACCTTGCCGTTGGCCACCTCGGCCGAGACCACGTAGTCGGTCATCACCTTGGTGATCGACGCCGGCTCCACGCGCAGGTCGGGGTCCTTGCTGGCGAGGATCTGGCCGGTGGCGTAGTCCATCAGCACCCAGCTCTTGCCGTCGACATCCGGCGGCGGCGGCACCGGCGCGTCCGGCACCACCGGACGCGGTACCGGCGACGGGCGCGGTGGCGTCTGGGCAACGGCAACGCCGACCAGCAGGACGGCAGCGAACGGGATCAGGGTGCGGCGGAAAAAATTCATCGTGTTGTTCAGTCCGGTTTCTGGATATCGGCGTGACAGGTGCCGACGTGATGGGAAAAAGCTGCGCAAATCCTGCTCAGTCTACCGCGACCTGGGGCCGCGGCAGACCCATGCCCTCGATCCGGGCAGTGACCTGGTCGGCGCGATCCACGCTGGCCAGCGGCCCGACCCGCACGCGGCGAACCTGCTGGCCGTTGATCACCGCAGCGCTCACCTGCACCGCGCCGAGGTTGGCCTGGCGCAGGCGCTGGGCCAGCCGGTCGGCGTTGTCCGCGTCGGCAAACGCGCCCACCTGCAGATAGATTCCCGGGTGCCCGCTTCTGACCACGGTCGGCGGCGGCAGTTCCTGCAGTGGCTGCCCGGGGTCGATCCCGCGCACCTCGACCAGGCCGGTGCCCTTGGGATAAACGCCGATCTTCACCGCCGCGGCGTAGGACAGGTCGATCAGCCGGTTGTCGTGAAACGGGCCGCGGTCGTTGACCCGCACGATCACGCTCTTGCCGGTCTCCAGGTTGGTGACGCGCGCATAGCTGGGCAGCGGCAGCGTGGTGCTGGCCGCGCTGAACGCGTACATGTCGTAGGTCTCCAGGCTGGAAGTCTTGTAGCCGTGGAACTTGTTGCCGTAGAACGAGGCGATGCCGCGTTCGTCGTAGCCGCGTGCGCTGGGGAGCACGCGATAGGTCTGCCCGCGCACGGTATAGGGCGATTTGTTGCCGTACAGCGAGCGCGGCTCCGCCTTCGGCACCGGTTCGACCAGCTTGCTGACATCGAGCGGCGGCGGCACGCTGTCTTCGCCATCGCGATAGCGGCTGCCCTGCGGCTTGCTGATGTCGTCACGAAAACCGTCGCCGCTGCCGGCGGAGGCCGGGCCCCGCGCGTGATCCTGCCGACTGCCGCCATGCGAGGGCTTCGTCTTGTGGCTGCCGCAGCCGGTCAGCAACAGGACCGTCGTCAGCACTGCCGCCGCGCACACCGCCCTCATCGTGCAACTTCCGCCTGGCCCACGCCGGTGGCGATCGCCTGCGCCAGCTGGTCGACCGCCATCGCGTACAGCGGGCTGCGGTTGTAGCGGGTGATCACGTAGAAATTCTGGAAGGTGAACCAGTACTCCGCTCCGTGCGGCCCTTCCAGCGTCTGCAGGCTGGTCGGTTCGGCCGGCGACAACGGCTGCAACGGCGCGTAACCCCAGGCCTCGAACTGCTCCAGCGGCCACTGCGGCTTGGCGTCCTTCACCGCAACCGGCTTGGCCGCCCCGTCCGGCTGCGCCCGCGCCGCCACCGGGCCGCCACTGACCCAGCCGTGCTGCACGAAGTAGTTCGCCACGCTGGCGAAGATGTCCGGCAGCGAGTTCTGCAGATCGATGTGGCCGTCGTGATCAGCGTCCACCGCGAAATCACGGATGCTGGTCGGCATGAACTGGCCCCAGCCCTGAGCGCCGGCGTACGAGCCGGTGAGCGTACCGATCGGCCCGGCCAGGTGGTTGTCCGGCATGCTCAGCAATTCCTTCAGCTGCTCGCGGAAGAACTTCGCCCGCGGCGGGTAGTACAGGCCCAGCGTGACCAGCGCGTCGAGCACTTTGTACTTGCCGGTGTTGCGGCCGTAGCTGGTCTCCACGCCGACGATCGCCACGATGTATTGCGGTGCCACGCCGTACTGCTTGCCGATCTGCTCCAGCAGCGCGCGGTGCTCGCGATAGAACGCGACGCCGTTGTCGATGCGCTGGTCGGTCAGGAAGATCGGCCGGTAATCCTTCCACGGCTTCGCCTCGGCCGGGCGGCTGATCGCATCGAGAATGCTCTGCTGCATCTTCGCGCCGTCGAGCAGCGCGTTCAGCGCCTGCGGGCTCTTGCCGGTCTCGCGTGCCACCTCGCGAACCAGCTCGGCCTGACCAGGGTGCGTCGTCGCCAGGGCCGGGGTCAGTGCGCCCATCCCCAGCAGGCCGAGGATGGCGAGGAAACGGGCCAGGTGCGGCGCAGACGTGGCTGTCATGTTGTGGCTTCACTCACAGAAATAGCGATGTCATCGAAAGCCTAACACGCACGTGAGCGCAACTTCGGGCGCCACGATGCCATGCGCCGACCATGTTCAGATGTGCATCTTGCGATTGGCGTGGATCGACATCAGCACACCGAAACCCGTCAGCAGCGACACCGCCGACGTGCCGCCGTAACTGATCAGCGGCAGCGGCACGCCGACCACCGGCAGCATGCCGGCGACCATGCCGCCGTTGACGAACACGTAGACGAAGAAGCTCATGCCGATCGCGCCGGCGAGCAGGCGCGAATAGGTATCGCGCGCCTCCATCGCGATCCACAGGCAGCGGCCGATGATGAACGCGTACAGCGCGATCAGCGCGGCCACGCCGACCAGGCCGAACTCTTCGGAGAACACCGCGAAGATGAAGTCGGTGGTGTGCTCGGGCAGGAAGTCCAGCCGCGACTGCGTGCTGTGCAGCCAGCCCTTGCCGAAGATGCCACCGGAGCCCACCGCGATCTGCGACTGGATGATGTGCCAGCCGTTGCCGAGCGGATCGGACTCGGGATTGAGCAGGGTCAGCACGCGGTCGCGCTGGTACTGGTGCAGGAACTGCCAGCCGACCGGGACCATGCCGCCGACCGCGCCGACCAGCAGGCCGATGCGCCACCATGCCATCCCGGACAGGAACAGCGCGAACGCACCGGCCGCGGCCACCAGCACGGCCGTGCCCAGGTCGGGTTGCTCGGCGATCAGCCCGACCGGGATCGCGATCAGCAGGCCGACCATCGCGATGTCCTTCCAGCCCGGCGGCAATTGGCGCGGATGCAGGTACCAGGCCACCATCATCGGCATGGTCAGCTTGAGCAATTCGGACGGCTGGAAGCGCATCACGCCCAGGTCCAGCCAGCGGATCGAACCGCGTCCCTCGCCCAGAATCGCCACCACCACCAGCAGCGCGGTGCTGCCGGCGTACAGCCAGGGCGTCCAGCCGCGCAGCACCGCCGGCGGGATGCGCGATACCAGCAGCAGCAACGCGCCGCCCAGCACGAAGCGGCCGGCTTGGCCGCCGACCAGGGCCAGGCTGCCGTCGCCCGCGCTGTACAGGGTGGCCAGTCCGGTCAACGCCAGCAGGAACAGGCCGAACGCCAGCGGCAGGTCGATCCGCGGCCGGGTAAGGATGCGGCGCAGGAAGCGGCGCGCGCGCGCGTACAGCGCTTCGATCATGGCGTGCCTCCCGTCGTGGTGGCCGGCGCCGGCAAATCCTCGACCGGCTCGACGTCTTCCACTCCGGTATCGGGCGGGATGCTCGCGGCCGGCGGCAACGGCGCGGCCGACACCGGCAGGCGCTTCGCGTCGGGGATCACGCCGTCGTGCCCGGCCAGCCAGGTATCGAGGATCGTGCGCACGATCGGTCCGGCCGCCGAGGCGCCCCAGGCGCCGGATTCCAGGATCGCCGCTACCGCGATCTGCGGGTTGTCCGCCGGGGCGTAGGCAACGAACCAGGCGCGATGGCGGGTGGCCAGGTACTCCGCACTGCGGTTCGTCTCGTAGGCCTCGGAGCGGCGCGAGAAGCGCTCGGCGGTGCCGCTCTTGCCGGCCATCAGGTAAGGAAACCCGACGCCGAGTTTGCGGCCGGTACCCTTGGCACCGTAGATCACCTGCTGCATGCCCTGATTCACTGCATCCCAGTCGGCCGGCTTGCGGATCACCGACGGTCCGCTGGGTGGATTGGCCAGCGGTTGCGGCTTCGCGTTGACGGCGCCCTGGGTCGCCATCACCAGGCGCGGCGCATACGGGATGCCGTGGCCGGCGAAGGTGGCGATCGCATGGCTCAGCTGCAGCGGCGTCACCGCCCAGAAGCCCTGGCCGATGCCGGCGATCACCGTCTCGCCCGGGTACCACGGCTGCTTGTAGTTCGCCGCCTTCCACTCGCGCGAAGGCAGCACGCCGGACGACTCGCCGATCAGGTCGACCCCGGTCGGCCGGCCGAAACCAAACTTGCCCATGTACTCGCTGAACCGGTCGATGCCCATGTCCAGCGCGAGCTTGTAGAAATAGGTATTCACCGACTGCTCGATCGCACCGACCAGATCGACCCGCCCCACGCCGCCGCGCTGGTCGTCGCGATAGCCGCGCTGCTGACCTGGAATGTAGAACACGCCGGTGGAAACCACGGTGTCCTGCGGCGTGCGCATGCCGGTCTCCAGCCCGGCCAGGCCGACCAACGGCTTCACCGTGGAACCGGGCGGATACACCCCGCGCAACGCACGGTTGTACAACGGCTTGTCGGGATCGTTGGTCAACGTGCCGTAGTCGACCTGGCTGATGCCGTTGACGAACAGGTTGGGATCGAACGTGGGCACGCTGACCATCGCCAGCACCTGGCCGTTGCGCGGATCGATCGCCACCGCCGCACCGGGACGGCCGTCGAACGCCACTTCGGCGGCCTTCTGCAGGCGCACGTCGAGGCTCAGATACAAGTTCTTGCCCGGCGTCGGCGCATGCGTTTCCAGCACACGCTGGGTGCGCCCGTCGGCATTCACCTCCAGCAGTTCGTAGCCCGGCGTGCCATGCAGGATGTTTTCATAGGAGCGCTCGAGACCGCTGCGGCCGACGTGGCTGGTGCCCTGGTAGCGCTTGGGATCGAGCCGTTCCAGGTCGTCCGCATCGACACGCCCGACGTAGCCCACCACGTGCGCGAACATCCCGCCCAGCGGGTAGCGCCGGGTCAGGTAGGGCACCACGTCCACGCCGGGAAAGCGCCAGCGGTTCACCGCGAAGCGCGCGATCTCGTCCTCGGTCAGATGCATCTTCAGCGGCACGCTCTCGAAGCGCCGGCTCTGCTTGAGTTGCTTGCGGAACGCGTCCAGGTCGTCCTGGTCCAGCGGCACCACCTGGCCCAGCTGGGCCAGCAGCGCCGGCATGTCCTTGATCTGCTCGGGCACCACTTCCAGCCGGAACGCCGGCACGTTGTCGGCCAGCAGCACGCCGTTGCGGTCGTAGATCAGCCCGCGTGCCGGCGGGATCGCGCGCGGCTTGACCCGGTTGTTGGTCGAGCGCGTGACGAACTCGTCGTGATGCGTCACCTGCAGGAATACGAAGCGACTGAGCAGCAGGCACAGGCTCAGCACGATCAGCACGAAGCCGGCCAGCGCGCGGCGCCGGAACAGGATGCTTTCGCCGCGGGGGTCCTTGATCGATCGCCGGAGCTTCATGTCACTGGTTCATGCTCATTGAATCCGCAGGCGCGCGCGCAGATCGTCGAGCAGCAGGAACAGGAACGGCCACAGCGCGGCGCCGACGAACGGCGAGATCCACCAGCTCGCCGGCGGCAGCGACGCGCCGGCCAGCACGCGCACGAGCAGCAGCAGGATGCGGTCGTTCAACAGCAGCGCCAACACCGCCAGGGCTTGCTGCCACATCGGGAAGAAACGCAGGCGTGAGCGGAAACGCAAAGCGATGAAGACCAGTGCGCACAGACGCAACGCCTGCTCGCCCAGCACCACGCCATTGAGCAGGTCCGCACACAACCCCACCGCAAACGCCAGTCCCAGGGTGACCCGGTCTTCCGACTCCAACGACCAGTACAGCAGGAACAAGGCTGGCCAGTACGGCTTGAACGGCTCCAGCACGCCGGGCAGCGGCACCAGCATCGACAGCAGCGCGAACACCAGCGTGCCGACGAACCACCACAGGCTCAGACGCTGCTTGTTCATCGCGGCGCTCCGCTGGTCGCCGGCAGGGCGACCGAGGTCGCGCTCGGCGCCAGATCACCGGGCGGCCCCATCGGCGTCACCGGCGCGGGCGGGCCGTCCGGCTCGGCCTGGTCGTGCAATAGCAGCACGTCCTCGCTGCGATCGAGATCCGCCGACGGCCGTGCCATCGCCACCAGGAACATGCCGGTCGCCGCCGGCGCCACCGCGCGTACCTCGCCAACCGGAAAACCCGGCGGGAAGCGCCCACCGAGGCCGGACGTAAGCAGCTTGTCGCCCGTGCGCACATCGGCCGCCAGCGGGATGTTGGGCAGGGCGAGCTGGTCGCCATCGCGCGAGCCGTAAGCCACCGTGCGCAAGCCGGTACGTTCGATCACTACCGGAATCGCGTGCGCCGGATCGGTGATCAGCATCACTACCGAGGTGGTCGGCAGCACCTCTTTCACCTGGCCCATCACGCCATGTGCATCGATCACCGGCTGGCCCGGCCGGACCCCGTCGCGCGCACCCATGTTCAGGGTCATCTGGTAACGGTACGCACCCAGGTCCACGCCGATCACCCGTGCCAACTGCACGTTCAGCTCGAGGCTGTGTTGGGTATCGAGCAATTCCTTCAGACGCTGGTTCTGTTCGGCGACCGCGGCCATCCGGTTCAACTTGGCGTTGGCCAGCAGCAGGTCCTCGCGCAGGCGCTGGTTCTGCTCGGTCAGCCGCTGGCGATCGGCAAACGCCACGCTCATGGTGCGCACGCCCACGGCCGGCAGCCCGGCCAACCGGTACACCGGCTCGACCACGGCTGCCGCCGTGTAGCGCAGGCGCCACAACCAGCCGTTGCGATGGTCGAGCACCATCAGCACCACGGCCAGCGCAAGATAGACGATCAGCCGCAGCGTGCCGGCGGCATTGCCAGCGAACAGCGGCGAGGACTCATCGCGCGTGCGCGCCATGGTCGCGCCTTATTCGGGCGCGAAGAAGTCGCTGCCGTGCTGATCGATCAGCTCCAGCGCCTTGCCGCCACCACGCGCCACGCAGGTCAGCGGGTCGTCGGCCACCTGCACGTGCAGACCGGTCTCCTCGGAGATCAGCCGGTCCAGGTCGCGCAGCAACGCGCCGCCGCCGGTGAGCACGATGCCGCGCTCGGCGACGTCGGAGCATAGTTCCGGCGGGGTCTGCTCCAGCGCCGACTTGACCGCGGCCACGATGCCGGCGAGCGGCTCGTGCAGCGCCTCGAGGATCTCGTTGGAGTTGATCGTGAACATGCGCGGCACGCCCTCGGCCAGGTTGCGCCCGGAGATCTCGATCTCCCTGACTTCGCTCTGCGGGAACGCGCAACCGATCTGCAGCTTGATCCGCTCGGCGGTGGATTCGCCGATCAGGGTGCCGTGGTTGCGCCGCACGTAATTGATGATCGCCTCGTCGAAGCGGTCGCCGCCGACGCGCACCGATTGCGAGTAGACGATGCCGTTGAGCGAGATCACCGCCACTTCGGAGGTGCCGCCGCCGATGTCCAGCACCATCGCACCGCGCGCCTCGTGCACCGGAATGCCGGCGCCGATCGCCGCAGCCATCGGCTCCTCGATCAGGAACACGTCGCGCGCGCCGGCGCCTTCGGCCGATTCCTTGATCGCGCGGCGCTCGACCTGGGTCGAACCACACGGCACGCAGACCAGCACGCGCGGGCTCGGACGCAGGAAGCGCGACTTGTGCACCTGCTTGATGAAGTGCTGCAACATCGCCTCGGTCATGGTGAAGTCGGCGATCACGCCGTCCTTCATCGGCCGCACCGTGGCGATGTTGCCCGGCGTGCGGCCGAGCATGCGCTTGGCGTCGCCGCCCACCGCGGCGATCGTGCGCGGGCCACCGGGGCCACGGTCCTGGCGAATCGCCACCACCGAAGGTTCGTTCAACACGATGCCCTGACCACGCACATAGATCAGCGTGTTGGCGGTGCCGAGGTCGATGGAGATGTCGTTGGAAAAGATCCCGCGAAACTTCTTGAACATGGGTCCGCCGTGGCTCGGCTTGGCTAAAAAGTAAGCTGGCCAGTCTAGTCAGCGTGGCTCGCATGCGCAAGGACAATAACGTTAAGAAACCCTTCTACAACACCACCATAAGTGCATTTCCTGTGCTTCGAAGTGAGCTGGGCGTCAGCGCAAGAAGTCGCCAATTCGGGCAGATGGCGGTACGATTCCAAACTTTGGCCGGAGCCTGTCGGTTCGGCGTTCGGCCGACCGCGGCACTCGCGGCCTTTCCACCTTTGCCCGAGGGCTCCCGCATACCATGTCTGCCGTCATCTGCGGATCACTGGCCTACGACACCATCATGGTGTTCCAGGACCAGTTCAAGAACCACATCCTGCCCGACCAGATGCATATCCTGAATGTGTCGTTCCTGGTGCCGCGGATGCGCCGCGAGTTCGGCGGCTGCGCCGGCAACATCGCCTACAACCTCAAGCTGCTCGGCGGCGACCCGCTGCCGGTGGCCGCCGTGGGCCAGGATTTCGGACCGTACCGCAAGCACATGGAGCAGTGCGGCATCCGGCTCGACTGCGTGCGCGAATTCGACGACCAGTTCACCCCACAGTGCTTCATCACCACCGACCTCGACAACAACCAGATCACCGCCTTCCATCCCGGCGCGATGTCCAGTGCGCAGGAAAACCACGTGCGCGACATCCCGCAGATCGACTTCGCGATCGTCGCGCCCGATGGTCGCGAGGCGATGCTGCAGCACGTCGAGGAGTTCGCCACGCGCGGCGTGCCCTTCATCTTCGATCCGGGCCAGGCGATGCCGTTGTTCAACGGCGACGAGTTCCGCTCGATGATCGGGAAGTCGACCTACGTGATCGTCAACGACTACGAGTCGCAGCTGCTGCAAGCCCGCACCGGCTGGAGCGCCGCCGAGATCGCCGAAAGAGTGACCGCGTACATCGTGACCCAGGGCCCGCGCGGCTCGCTCATACACGTCGGCAGCGATACCCACCACATCCCGCCGGCGCGCGAACGGCAGATCGTGGACCCGACCGGCTGCGGCGACGCTTATCGGGCCGGCCTGATCTTCGGCATCATGCGCGAGGACGACTGGCCCACGATCGGTCGCATGGCTTCGCTGATGGGCGCGCTGAAGGTGGAGCATCCCGGCACGCAGAACCAGCGCTTCAGTTACGCCGAATTCGCCGCGGAGTTCCTCGACCAGTTCGGTTACGCGCTGGATTGATCGGTGCACCAGCGGATGGACCGCGAGGCCCTCGCGTCACCCTGGGAGCCTCGTCTGTATCAGTCGACGCGAAAACCGATGGTCGCATTCACCGCATCCTGCCAGCCGCGATACAAGCGCTCGCGGGTGGCGCCTTCCATGGCAGGCTGAAAGCGCCGCTCCACCTGCCATAGCGTTGCAATCTGTTCGCGGCTTTCCCAGAATCCTACCGCCAGTCCGGCCAGATAGGCCGCTCCCAGCGCGGTGGTCTCGGCCACTCGCGGGCGAAGGACCGGCACGCCCAGCATGTCGCTCTGGAACTGCGCCATGAAATCGTTGGCGATCGCGCCGCCATCGGCGCGCAATTCCTTCAGCGGAATGCCGGCATCCGCCTCCATCGCAGCCAGCACGTCGCGCGACTGATAGGCCATCGACTCGAGCGCAGCGCGCACGACATGCTCCTTGCGGGTCCCACGCGACAGGCCGAACATCGCGCCGCGCACGTCACTGCGCCAATAGGGGGCGCCCAGCCCGACGAAAGCCGGTACCAGATACACGCCTTCGCTCGAATCGACGCTCTCCGCGCATGCCTGTGAATCACTGGCGTGCTGCAGCATCAACAAGCCATCGCGCAACCACTGCACCACCGAGCCGGCAACGAAGATGCTGCCTTCCAGCGCATACTCGACGACACCGTCCAGCTCCCACGCGATCGTGGTCAACAGCCCGTGGCGCGATGGCACCGCCTGGGTTCCGGTATGCATCAGCATGAAGCAACCCGTGCCATAGGTATTCTTGGCCATGCCAGGCTCGAAACAGCCCTGGCCGAACAGCGCCGCCTGCTGGTCGCCGGCCACGCCGCTGATCGGCACCCCGGCCGGCAAACCAGCCAACGCCACGGTACGGCCGTATACCTCGCTGCAGGAATGCACCTGCGGCAACATGCTGCGCGGGATATCCAGCATGCGCAGCAACTCGTCGTCCCACTGACGTGTATGGATGTCGAACAGCAGCGTGCGCGCGGCATTGCTGACGTCGGTGACGTGCAGCTTGCCGCCGGTGAGATTCCAGATCAGCCAGCTGTCGATCGTGCCGAACAGCAGGTCGCCGCGCTCCGCACGGGCGCGAGCACCGGCGACATGATCGAGGATCCAGCGAATCTTGCTGCCGGAAAAGTACGCGTCGATCAGCAGCCCGGTCTTTTTGCGCACCATCGAGGCATAGCCGTCCGCCTCCAGCTTCTCGCAGACCGCCAGGCTCTGCCGCGACTGCCATACGATTGCGTTGTAGACCGGCTGGCCAGTGCGCCGATCCCACACCACGGTGGTTTCGCGCTGGTTGGTGATGCCGATGCCGACCAATGCATTGGCATCGACTTGTGCCGCGGCCAGCACCTCGGTGACCGTCGCCAGCACGCTGGCCAGGATATCCTGCGGATCGTGCTCCACCCAGCCCGGTTGCGGAAAAACCTGGCGGAACTCACATTGCGCCGAGCCGGCCACGGCGCCGGCTCGATCAAACAACATCGCGCGCGAGCTGGTGGTGCCCTGATCTATTGCCAATACGTAACCTTGCACCACGACACTTCCCTTCGCACGAACCTGTCGACAAAGAGTAGCAACAGGCCGTGCAAGCGGCGATCGTCGTGCATCACCCCGTTCGCGTTCGCGGCTCCATATCAAACGCGACCAGAGCAAAGGCCCCCGTTACCGGTGAGGGTGTTCGGGGATGAAGTTCGTGGCGGTGATCTGTTGCAGCCTGCGATCCGGCATCGCGTCCGCAACGACTGGCGCCACAAGGACGAAGGCCCCCGCGGATGGGGAGGCCTTCTTTGGGAAAAGCCGGTAGCGGCGACCCGTGGGCGGGTCGCGATCTGCGGTCGCCACAGCGCCCAGCGCCCAAAGAAAAACCCCCACCGTTGCCGGTGAGGGTGTTTCAGGATAAAGCCCCTGGCGGTGACCTGTTGCAGCCAGCGATCGGCGGTCGCCGCGGCAACGACCCACACCATAAAGACGAAGGCCTCCCCGGATGGGGAGGCCTTCTAAGGATAAAGCCCCTGGCGGTGACCTACTCTTGCATGGCAAAGCCACACTACCATCGGCGCATGCGCGTTTCACTTCTGAGTTCGGGATGGGATCAGGTGGTACCACGCCGCTATGGCCGCCAGGGAAGGGGTGGGAGCAGCGCGTAAGCGCCAGCTCCACATAGGGTGTAAACGAGTGACAAGCGTCGAGGTGAATTCGAATCAGACTTGAGTTAAGACACACGAAGCGTCTTGGGGTTATATGGTCAAGCCTCACGGCTCATTAGTATCAGTTAGCTGAACGCAT
>NZ_BAAAFK010000002.1:0-46993 GCF_039523495.1 Rhodanobacter soli
ATGCGTTCAGCTAACTGATACTAATGAGCCGTGAGGCTTGACCATATAACCCCAAGACGCTTCGTGTGTCCGCAACACCCTCGATTCGAATTCACCTCGACGCTTGTCACTCGTTTACACCCTATGTGGAGCCGGCGCTTACGCGCTGCTCCCACCCCTTCCCTGGCGGCCATAGCGGCGTGGTACCACCTGATCCCATCCCGAACTCAGAAGTGAAACGCGCATGCGCCGATGGTAGTGTGGCTTTGCCATGCAAGAGTAGGTCACCGCCAGGGGCTTTATCCTTAGAAGGCCTCCCCATCCGGGGAGGCCTTCGTCTTTATGGCGTCGGTCGTTCCGCGGCGATCACCGATCGCTGGCTGCAACAGGTCACCGCCAGGGGCTTTATCCTGAAACACCCTCACCGGCAACGCTGGGGGTTTTTCTTTTATGTCGAAGGGCCGACCCCGTCATCGTGGGCAATCCGTCATCGCCTATGATGGCGGGCATACGCGGCCCGGCGCATGTCTGGGGGAGAGCGACTCTTGTTTGTCCATGTCGAAACACGTCGCCGTCCCCGTTGGCACTGGGCAACCCTGTTGGTGGTAACGGTCTGCGTGATGTGTTTCGTGGGTCTGGCGTTGACCCCTGCCACGCAACGGATTTCCCTGTTGCTGGAATGGGGCACGGTGCCGGCGAACATCTTCGACCCGCATGAGGCGCTGCTGCCGCAGTTTACCGATCCCGCCTTGCTGCGGCTGTTCACGGCGCTGTTCATCCATGTGACTTGGCTGCATCTGCTGAGCAACCTGCTGTTTCTGGCGATCTTCGGTTTGCCGGGCGAACGCGCGTTGGGCTCGCTGCGGTTCCTGCTGCTGTTCGTGGTGGGCGGGATCGTGGCGAACCTGATCGGTGCGTTGTCCCTGACCGGCGTCCGCCTGCCGATCATCGGCTGCAGTGGCGCGGTATCGGCGGTGGTCGGCACGTATGTGGCACTGTTTCCGCGTGCCCGGCTCGGTCTGGTGCTGCCGCTGGGCCTGTACCTGGAGTTTGTGCGGGTGCCGGCGTTCCTGCTGATCGGCCTCTGGGTTTTGCTGCAATTGCTGTTCAGCTATGCGGGGCCAAGCTACGGCGCCTACGTCTGGTGGGCGCACATCGGGGGTTTTCTGTTCGGCGTGGTGTTCGCGTTGTTCTCGCGCGATGCGATTGCCCGCCGCCTGCGCGGCTGAGGTCTCAGCCGGTGGTCGCGGTCCAGCGGTGGTGGCGTGAGAACTGACGCAGCAGCCGGCGAGCGATCGGCGTGGCCGCTACGGCACTGAAAACCTGCTGTGGGTCCGCACCTTCGCGTCGGATGTCGGCATGCTTGCGCCGGATGTAGGCGCGCATCACCTCAGCGTTGAACTCCGGGTGGAACTGCGCGCTGAGCGCATGCGGTCCATAGCGCAGCAGTTGATGTGGGTCGCGCGCCGATCGGGCCAGCACGGCAGCCCCGCCTGGTGGTTCGATCACGCTTTGTTCGTGCGTGGTGTGCGCGCGGAAGCTGGCCGGCAGCCCGCGCGCCAGCGGATCCTGCGCGCCGGCGTCTGACAACTCGATGGCCTGGGTGCCGATTTCGCGCCCGCCCGGCAGGTAGTCGACGCGCCCGCCCAGCGCATGCGCCATCAGCTGGTGGCCATAGCAGACGCCAAACAGTGGTAGTTCAACATCCATCGCATCGCGAATCCAGCCGGCGGTGCGCTCGCTCCACGCCAGGCGCTCGGTGACCATGGCGGCCGAACCGGTGATGATGGCCCCGGCAACCTCCTGCGCGGCCGGCAAGGCTTCGCCCGCAGCGACGTCGACGATCCGCAGCTGCTGCGGGTGCAGCCCCGCGCCAAGCCGGAACCAGTGGGGGAAGTCGCCGTGGCGGGCCCGGATGCGATCCGGCGCGCGGCCGGTGCGAATGATCAGTACGGGTTTCATGCGAGGAATCGGTTGCGCATCATCTGGACGTCTTTACGGCTGAGTATCGTCGAACGCGTCGATCGGCGGAAGCACGGTGAGGATCTCCTGCACGGTAGTCAGTCCGGCCGCCACCTGGTCCGCGGCCGAGATGCGCAGCGGACGCATGCCTTCGGACAGTGCGGCCTGGCCAAACCCGCTGAGATCGAGCTGGGCGGAGATCATGCCACGCAACCGCGGCGACAGCTTCAGCATCTCGTAGATGCCGGTGCGGCCGAGGAAGCCGGTATTGCGGCATTCCAGGCAACCGATCGGCTGGAACACCTGCTGCGGCAACGGCATGTCCCAACCATGGGTGAGTACGGTCCAGGTCTGCCGGTCTTGTGCGCTCACCTGCTTGCAATGCGGGCACAGCGTGCGCACCAGTCGCTGTGCCACCACACCGGTCAGGGTGGACTGGATCAGGTAATGCGGTACGCCCAGATCGAGCAGGCGGGTGACCGCGCTGGGGGCATCATTGGTGTGCAGGGTGGACAGCACCAGGTGGCCGGTGAGCGAGGCCTGTACCGCCATCTGCGCGGTTTCCAGGTCGCGGATCTCGCCGATCATGATGATGTCGGGGTCCTGTCGCAGCAGCGTGCGCACGCCGGCGGCAAAATCCAGGTCGATCGCCGCATGCACCTGCATCTGGTTGAATTCCGGCGAGACCATCTCGATCGGGTCTTCCACCGTGCACACGTTGAGTTCCGGCGTGGCCAGGTGCTTCAGCGTGGAATACAGCGTGGTGGTCTTGCCCGAACCCGTCGGACCGGTGACCAGCACGATGCCGTGCGGCCGCTCCACCATGCTGCGCCAGTTGGCGCCCTCGCGAGGGGAGAAGCCGAGTTGGGCGAAATCCTTCACCACCAGGTCTGGATCGAAGATTCGCATCACTACCTTCTCGCCGAACGCGGTGGGCATGTTCGAGATGCGCAGCTCCACCTCGCGGCCGGAGGACGAACGGGTCTTGATGCGGCCGTCCTGCGGGCGGCGCTTCTCGGCCACGTCCATGCGCGCCAGGATCTTGATGCGCGCGGTCACCGCCGTCATCACCGGCGCCGGCAGCTCGAACACCTTCTGCATGATGCCGTCGATGCGGAAGCGGATGTGTCCGGTGTCGCGGCGTGGCTCCAGGTGGATGTCCGAGGCGCGTTGCTCGAATGCGTACTGCAGCAGCCAGTCGACGATGTGCACCACATGGCGGTCGTCGGCGCCGACTTCGCCGCTCTTGCCCAGCTCGACCAACTGCTCGAAATTGAGGATGGCAGAAGAGGCATCGCTGCTGCCCTTGGCGTCCTGCGCCAGCTGGATCGAGCGCTGGACGCCGTAGAATTCCTGCAGGTAGCGGTTGATGTCGATCGGGCTGGCCACCACGCGCTTGATGTCCCGCCGCAGCATCTGCGCCAGATCCGGCGCCCAGCCAGCTTCGAACGGCTCGCAGGTGGCGAAGGTCACCTCACCCGGACTGGCCGCGATCGGCAGGATCCGGTGGCGCTTGGCGTAGGCATGGCTCACCACCTGGGTCGCCGAGGCGACGTTGATCTTCATCGGATCGATCTTCAGGTACGGCAGCCCGGCGTGGCCGGCCAGCCACTCGGTCAGGGCTTCCAGGCTGAGCGGTCGGCCCTTTTCGTGCTGGTTCGCCAACTTGGCGTTCGCGATCAGCACCAGCGGGTGCAATTCGACCGTGCTGCGGCCGGCCCGGACACCCATGCGCACCTGCTTGGCGTCATCGGCCAGCAGGTAACCGTCGACCACCAGTGTCGCCAGCAGTTCGTCCAGCTCCAGTCGGCCACGCCGGCCGAGCAGGGATGCGATTTGCGGTGAAGCGGCCATCCGGATGCGTCCCCCACGATGCGTTTTCCGACCGGAACCCGGTGGAAAAGCGAGCTGCGGCTATACTAACGCGCTTTACCCAAGGTCACGGAAAACCATGTCCGCACGCACCTTCCAGGATGTGATCCAGACCCTCAACCGCTACTGGGCGGCGCAGGGCTGTGTGCTGCTGCAGCCGCTCGACACCGAGGTCGGCGCCGGCACGTTCCACCCCGCCACCTTCCTGCGCGCGCTCGGTCCCGAGCCTTGGGCCGCCGCCTACGTGCAGCCCTCGCGCCGACCCACCGATGGACGGTATGGCCAGAACCCGAACCGCCTGCAGCATTACTACCAGTACCAAGTAGTGATGAAGCCCAATCCCGAGAACATCCTGGAGCTGTACATCGGCTCGCTGAAGGAACTTGGGCTGGATCCTCTGATACATGATCTGCGTTTCGTCGAAGACAACTGGGAGTCGCCAACCCTGGGCGCTTGGGGACTGGGCTGGGAAGTCTGGCTCAACGGCATGGAGGTCACCCAGTTCACCTACTTCCAGCAGGCCGGTGGCCTGGAATGCCGCCCGGTGACCGGCGAGATCACCTATGGCCTCGAGCGGCTGGCGATGTATCTGCAAAACGTGGACAACGTCTACGACCTGATCTGGACTGATGGTCCACGTGGCATCGTGACCTACGGCGACGTGTTTCACCAGAACGAGGTGGAGCAGAGTACCTACAACTTCGAACACGCGAACGTGCCCGAATTGCTGCGCTGGTTCGACGTGTGCGAAGCCACCGCGAATCAGCTGATCGCGGCGAACCTGCCGCTGCCGGCGTACGAACAGGTGATGAAGGCCAGCCATACTTTCAACCTGCTCGATGCGCGCCGTGCGATCAGCGTCACCGAGCGCCAGCGCTACATCCTGCGCGTGCGCACGCTGTCGCGCAGCGTGGCCGAGACCTATGTGGCGCAGCGCGAGAAGCTCGGCTTCCCGGGTCTGAAGCACGCGCCGTCGAAGAACGCGAAGGAGCAGGCCGCATGAGCGCCGCCAAGTCATTGCTGATCGAGTTGGGCACCGAGGAGCTGCCGCCGAAGGCGCTGGATGAACTGTCCGCTGCCTTCCTGCGCGGCATTTGTGACGGCCTGGCCAAGCGTGGCATCGACGCCGGGCTCGACCTGGCCCAGGCTTATGCCTCGCCTCGCCGCCTCGCCGTACATGTACCTGCGGTGGCTGCGGCACAGCCGGAACAGGCGCTGGAACGGCGTGGTCCGGCGTTGAATGCCGCGTTCGATGCCGAGGGGCAGCCGTCGAAAGCGTTGCTCGGCTTCGCGCAATCCTGCGGCGTCGGTGTGGAGCAGCTGGAAAAGCTGGAAACCGACAAGGGCGGCTGGTTCGTCTGGCGGACGGTCAAGCCAGGTCAGCCGGTGGCGGCACTGCTGCCCGAAATCATCGACGAGGCGCTGAAGACGCTGCCGATCCCGCGGCCGATGCGTTGGGCCGACCACGACTACAGCTTCGTGCGTCCGGCGCACTGGCTGGTGATCCTGCACGGCGCCGACATCATCGATGGCAGGGTGCTGGGCCTGAACAGCGGCCGCAAGTCGCGCGGCCATCGCTTCATGCATCCGCAGCCGGTGCACCTGGCCGACGCGGACGGCTGGCTGGATGCGATGCGGGCCTGCAACGTGCTGGCTGATCCGCGCGAGCGGCGCCAGCGTATTCGCGACCAGGTCAGGCAGGCCGCCGGAGTGACCGGTGGCGTGCCGCGGCTCGACGATGCGTTGCTGGACGAGCTGGCCAACCTCACCGAATGGCCGGTGGCGATCGCCTGCACGTTCGAGCGCGAGTTCCTCGGCGTGCCGCCCGAGGCGCTGGTGACCACCATGGTGGCGAACCAGAAGTTCGTGCCGGTGTTCGACGTCGACGGCAAGCTGACCGAGCACTTCATCGGCATCGCGAACATCGAGAGCAAGGACCCGGCCGAGATCCGCAAGGGTTATGAGCGGGTGATCCGGCCGCGCTTCGCCGACGCCAAGTTCTTCTGGGACGAGGATCTGAAGACGCCGCTGGCCGGCTACCAGGAACAGCTCAGGGACGTCACCTACCAGCAGGCGCTGGGCAGCCTGTGGGACAAGAGCGTGCGCGTGGCCGAACTGGCGCGGATCGTCGCTAACCGGGTCGGCGTCGATGCCGGCGCGGCCACCCGCGCCGCTTCGCTGAGCAAGTGTGACCTGCTGACTCGCATGGTCGGCGAATTTCCCGAATTGCAGGGCGTGATGGGTCGTTATTACGCCAGCCATGACGGCGAGCCGGCGGTGGTGGCCGAGGCGTTGGACAGCTACTACCAGCCGCGTTTCGGCGGTGATGCGATCGCCGCCGACCGGCTCGGTCAAGTGCTGGCCGTGGCCGAACGGCTGGATACCCTGGCTGGCATCTTCGCGGTCGGCATGAAACCCGGCGGCAACAAGGATCCGTTCGCCCTGCGCCGCGCCGCGCTGGGTCTGGCACGCACCCTGATCGAAGGCGGCCTCGAACTCGATCTGCGCGGCAGCTTTATTGAGGCGCTGGAACTGCTGCCGGACGCGGCGCTGGCTGCGGGGCTGAAGCCAGGCAAGGACGGCAAGCCGCCAGTCCTGAACGCGGGCCAGCGACGGGCGATCCTGACTGACGAGCTGTACGACTTCGTGCTCGATCGCCTGCGCGGCTACTACGCCGAGCAAGGCTTCGACAATGCTCAGTTCGAGGCAGTGCTGGCGGTGCAGCCAGCGAGCCTGGCCGATTTCGATCGCCGTCTGCGTGCGGTGGCCGAATTCGGTCGTTGCCCGGAAGCGGTCAGCCTGGCTGCCGCCAACAAGCGCGTCGCGAACATCCTGCGCAAGCAGGCCGAGGAGGCCGGTGCGCCGCCCATCGGAAGGGTCGTCGATCCGGCGCATTTCGAGGCGGATGCGGAGCGCGAACTGGCCGACGCGCTGGCCTCGGCACAGCGGGACAGCGCCGCGGCCCTGGCCGTCGGCGACTACACCGCCGTGCTGGCGCGCTTGTCGCAGTTGCAGGTGCCAGTGGACGCATTCTTCGACAACGTGCTGGTGAACGCCGACGCCCCGGCCGTGCGCGCCAACCGACTGGCCCTGCTGGGCCAGCTGAAGGCCCAGTTCGGCGCCATTGCCGACATCGCGCTGCTCTGACTGAGCGCACAAAAAACGCGGCAGCCCAGATGGCTGCCGCGTTTTTGTGCGCTCGGACCGGGCTGCGGGTCAGACCGTGCCACGCTCCTTGTGGACCCTCTCGGCGAGTTGCTGGTTGAACGTCACCATGGCGAGCGGATCCAGATGGGAGCCGCCTGGGCCGAGCATTTCGTAGAGCTGAGTCAGCAGATCGGTGTTCTCGGACAGCGAGAGATGGCTGTCGGCCAGGCTCAGCTCCGACTGCAGGATGCGTACGGCCGTATCCAGTCGCTGTGCGTCGACCGCAGTGGTGACCGCATGGTTGTGCGTAGAGACCATGCGACCGTGAGAGCGGTGTGATACGGCCTTTTCCGAACTGTACTGCTCATCCGCACCAGCATGGGTGGGATCGATTTGCAGCGTTCCTTCACCAGCCACCAGCCAGACCAGTGAGATACCCAGCGTCCTGGCCAGTGTGACGCAACGCGCGCGCGACGGATCGGTGTTGCCGTCGCGCCAGCTGCGTACCACGCCTTCGGAGAAGCCGCACATTCGGGCGATCTCGGTGGCGCTTCCTACGCGCTGGATCAACAACTTGATGCGTTCGGCAAATGTTTCCGCGACGAGCGGATTCGTTATTTTTTGCGTATCCATGGGGGAGACCGCCGTGCTGTGGAGTGGGATTAGCGCAAGTTCATGGCGTAAGTCAAGCAGAGAAATACAGGAAATGAAGTTACGGAAGTGTTGACCTTCGTGATTCCTTGAATTAACGTCGCAATAACTTGCGTAGGAATTTGCGCAGGAACGCACGTTAAATCATGTGGATGAGCATGGGCTAGGTGTCTCGCTTGGGACGCCGCCGTTGGATATTTGAACACACAAAAAGTTTCATGTGCCCGGGTGGCTCGGGCTGAACCTTGGGGAGTTACCAATTATGAATTCACGTAAAACCTTTATGACGCGTCAGTTGCGTCGCACATCGTTGGCGATCGGACTGGGCTTGTGCCTGGCCGGCACGGGTGTGCTGGCGCAGTCGACCACCGGTAGCATCTTCGGCCAGGTTCAGGCTGGCAGTGGCGAAACCGTGATTGTCAAGAGCTCGTCGGGCATCACCCGCCAGGTCGCGGTTGACTCGGCTGGTCGCTATGCGGTGGATTCCCTGCCGCTGGGCAACTACACCGTGACCCTGCAGCATGACGGCCAGGCCGTCGATTCGCGCTCGAACGTCACCCTGCGTGTGGGTTCGGGCACGGAAGTTTCCTTCGGCCCGCAGGACGCCCAGAACCTGTCGGCGGTGACAGTGCAGGCTAACGCCCTGCCGACTATCGATGTCAGCGGTGTTGACTCGCGCACGATCATCACGGCCGAGCAGCTGGCCCGCCTGCCGTTGGCGCGCAGCGCCGAGGCGATTGCCCTGTTGGCTCCGGGCGTGGTCGAAGGCAGTGGCTTGTTTAGCGGTCCGACCGGTGGTTCGGTGGTGTCGTTCGGTGGCTCCTCAGTGACCGAGAACGCGTATTACATCAACGGCTTCAACACCACCGATCCGCTTGGTGGCTTCGGCGGCCTGACCCTCCCGTACGGTGCGATCGACCAGCAGGAAATCCTCAGCGGCGGTTACGGTGCAGCCTACGGTCGTTCCGATGGTGGCGTAATCAGCCAGGTCGGCAAGCGAGGCACCAACGAGTGGCACTTCGGTGGCCAGATTCAATGGACCCCGACCGACCTGAGGAGCGACCCGAAGAACTTCTACTACGTCAACAAGGACGGTTCGCAGGGCAAGATCCGCCAGTACCGCAAGAACAACAAGTCGTGGACCACCACGGTGGACGCCTATGTCGGCGGCCCGCTGATCCAGGACAAGCTGTTCCTCTTTGCGGCCGTCGAGGCACAGCGTCAGCAGGGCGAGTCGACTGGCTCCAACGTGGCGCCATTCGTTACCCATTACCGCTACGACAACCCGAAGTGGTACGGCAAGCTGGACTGGAACATCACCGACAGCAACATCCTTGAGCTGACCGGCGCGTCGAACAAGTCGTCCTACCAGGGCGTCTTGAATGACTACGACTACGCCACCAACACCGAGGGCGGCTTCAACAGCAACGATACCTCGACCAAGAAGGGCAGCGACCTCTACTCGGCCAAGTTCACCAGCTACCTCACCGACGACCTGACCCTGACCGCGCTGTATGGCGAGATGAGGGGCACGCTGTACAGCAATACCCCGGGTTACGATCCGACCAACCCGTACCTGCTCACCCCGGACAAGCAGAACCCGGCGTTGACGGGTGGCCAAGTCATCACCAATAACCAAACCCTGTTGCGGATCGCGAATCCGGCACACAGCACCAAGAACACCAACCTGCGCTTCGACCTGAGCTACCGCTTGGGTGATCACACGATCATCGCCGGTATCGATAACCAGACGGTTCATGATGCCGACGACGGTACGGTGACCGCGGGTCCGGGTTACGCTTGGGAATACAACGACAGCACGGGCAAGACCCCGGCGACCTACATCACCGGTGGCCCGGTTGCCAACGGTGCGGGCTGGCAGAGCCAGCCGTGGGTGGAGGCTCCGGCGGGTTATGCCGGCGGCCAGACCGGCTACTACGCGGCCCGGTACGTCTACAGCAACAATTCGTCGGTCAAAACGACGCAGCGTGCCCAGTACATCGAAGACAGCTGGCAGGTCAATGACCGCTGGTTGGTCAAGCTCGGTCTGCGCAATGACCAGTTCACCAACTTCAATGGTGACGGCGTTCCGTATCTGCGTCTGACCAGCCCGCAGTGGGCTCCGCGCGTGGGCTTCAGCTGGGACGTGAACGGTGACTCCAGCTTCAAGGTGTACGGCAACGCCGGTCGCTACTACCTGGCGATGCCCGCCAGCGTGGCGCTGCGTTCGGCCGGTGCCTCGCTGTATACCCGTGAGTACTTCACGTATACGGGCATCGACGCGAATGGCGTTCCGACTGGTCTGACTCCGATCAAGAGCAGCACCGGCGGCCCGATCTCGGCCAACCTGGAATACGGCATTCCGCGTGATCCGAAGACCGCAACTTCGAGCACTCTCAAGTCCGAATATCAGGATGAGTACATCGTCGGCTTTGACAAGAAGCTGGGCGACTCGTGGGTGTACGGTGCCAAGGCGACCTACCGCAATCTGCGCAACGCCATCGATGATGTCGGCGACTCGTTCGCGATCATGGACAAGATGGATGCCATGGGTATCGATCCGGCTACCTATGATCCCGACTCGATCCAGGGCAGCTACCTGGTCAATCCGGGTCGCTCCAACACCTTCGTGATCCCCAAGATCGGCGGTGGCTACTACGATGTGACGATGGATTGGGCGAAGGATTTCCACTTCAACACCACGCTGAAGCGCAAGTACTACGGCCTGAACCTGTTCTTGGAGCATCCGTTCGACGGTAAGTGGTTCGGTCGTGTCGACTATCTGTGGTCGCGCAGCTACGGAAACAGCGAAGGCCAGGTTCGTACGGACATTGGCCAGGCCGACGTCTCAGCCACGGTGGACTGGGATTACGCTGCCGTCATGGATTACGCCAACGGCTCGCTGGCCAATGATCGTCGCCATCAGATCAAGGCGTTCGGCTCGTACCAGGTCGCCCCGGAATGGATGGTGTCCGGTAACCTGGCGATCATGTCCGGTGCGCCGCGTACCTGCCTGGGTTATTACGGCGAGGGCCAGACCAACCCGGGTCTTGGCTATGGTCCGTACTACCACTTCTGCAAGGGTCAGCCGTCGTCGCCGGGCGCTTCGCGTGAGGCCTGGACGTACCAGCTCAGCCTGAGCACCGAGTACCGTCCGCTGTGGGCTGACAAGAAGTTGGCGTTCAACGTGATGGTCAACAACGTGTTTGACAGCCAGAAGACCACGCAGACCTACGCGATCGAGGCGAGCTCCAGCTTCCGACGTCCGTATACTGCACAAACCCCGCGTTATGTCCGTTTTGGTATCTCGTACGACTTCTGATGGTCTGAAGCAGTACGCATAACGTGGTAGTTACAAGAAAAGCCGCCGGGGTTACCTCGGCGGCTTTTTTGTATACGGCTGAATGCGGCATCGGGCACTATGGGTGCCATCAGGCGGCAACGTGAGAGCCATTTTCAGGCAAGCGGCCTTCGTTGGGCCTGATGCGCGCTCGCTCGTGGCAATAATCTCGCGGACGGGGTCGGTGGGCTGACGCGGACGCTTTCTCTTTCAGGGCATCGCATGAGCCAATTCGCATTGCTGGGCAAGCGGCGCTTTGCGCCGTTCTTCTGGACCCAGGCGCTGGGGGCGTTCAACGACAATGCGTTCCGCAATGCGCTGGTGATGCTGGTGGCGTTCCAGATGGGGCTGGGTGACCGCACGGTGTCGCTCTACACCAACCTCGCGCCGGCGTTGTTCATCATTCCGTTCTTCCTGTTCTCCGCCACCGCCGGCCAGCTGGCCGAGAAGTACGAGAAGAGCCGGATCATCCGCTACGTGAAGCTGTTCGAGATCGGCGCGATGGCGCTGGCTGCGTACGGTTTCTACACGCACCACACCACGCTGCTGCTGGTTGTGCTGTTCATGATGGGCATGCATTCGGCCACGTTCGGGCCGATCAAGTACGCGATCCTGCCGCAGGCGCTGAAGCCGGACGAGCTGGTCGGTGGCAACGGGCTGGTCGAGATGGGCACGCAGATGGCGATGCTGGTCGGCATGATCGCCGGCAACTCGCTGATGCTGGTGGCCGGCGTAGGGCCGCTGCTGGCGTCCGGCGCCACCATCGCGGTGGCGATGGCCGGCTATCTGGCTTCTCGCCGCATTCCGCCTGCGCCGGCAACCGCGCCGGAATTGGAGTTCAACTGGAATCCGTTCAGTGAAACTGCGCGGGTATTGGCGATCACCCGCGCCGATCGCGCGGTGTTCAACGCGGTGCTCGGCATTTCGTGGTTCTGGTTCTTCGGCACCGTGCTGATCGCGCAGCTGCCGATCTACACGCGCGAGACGCTGGGCGGCGACGGTTCGGTCAACACCCTGGTGCTGACCCTGTTCTCGATCGGCACCGGCGTCGGCGCGCTGCTGTGCGAGCGGATGTCGGGCCGGCGGGTGGAAATCGGCCTGGTGCCGCTGGGTGCGTTCGGACTGACCGCGTTCGGCATCGACCTGTACTTCGCGCAGCACGGCGTGGCGGCGGTGCGCGGGCTGGACTGGCTGGCCTTCCTGCACGGCGCGGGCAGCTGGCGCGTTGCGCTCGACCTCACCCTGATCGGCGTGTTCGCCGGCTTTTACGTGGTGCCGCTGTTCGCGTTCGTGCAGGCGCGCGCACCGCGCGAGAAGCTGTCGCGGATCATCGCCGGCACCAACATCCTGAACGCGCTGCTGATCGTGGCGGCGGCCGGTTTCGGCCTGGGACTGGGCGCGCTGGGCATGGATGCGCCGCAGATCTTCCTCGCCGCGGCGCTGCTCAACGTGCTGGTGGCCTGGTACATCTTCACCCTGGTACCCGAGTTTGTGATGCGCTTCATCACCTGGGTGCTGGTGAACACACTGTACCGGCTACGCGCTGACGGCACCGGGCAGATTCCCGAAGAAGGTCCGGCGTTGCTGGTGTGCAACCATGTCAGCTTCATGGACCCGCTGTTGCTGATGGCGAACCTGCGTCGGCCGGTGCGCTTCGTGATGTATTACAAGATCTTCAACATCCCGCTGCTGAGCTTCGTGTTCCGCACGGCGAAGGCGATCCCGATCGCCGGCCACAAGGAGGATCCCGCGGTGCTGCAGCAGGCCTACGATGCGATCGACGCCGCGCTGGCGGCGGGCGAGGTGGTGTGCATCTTCCCCGAAGGCGGGCTGAGCACCGACGGCGAAATCGCGCCGTTCCGGCCGGGCGTGGAGAAGATCCTGGCGCGGCGGCCGGTGCCGGTGGTGCCGATGGCGCTGCGCGGCCTGTGGGGCAGCGTGTGGAGCCGACGCGACTCGATGCTGCATCGCGCCCGTTTGCCGCGGCGTTTCCGGGCGCGGGTGGAACTGGTGGTCGATGCACCGCGTGCGCCCGCACAGGTCACCGCGACAACGCTGGAGGCGCGGGTGCGCGAGTTGCGCGGCGACCTGGCTTAGGTCGGATTCCTTCAGCCGACCCAGCTGCCGATCACGATCAGCGCCACCACGCTCAGCCATGCCAGCAACGCACGCAGCAGGGTGCTGCGCAGGCGCCGCAGTTCCGCCAGCGGGTCGCTGTGTTCCTCGGCGTAGCCGTCGCCGGCCTCGATGTCGATCAGCACGTCGGCCTGTGCCGCCACGCCCAGGAAACCCGGGCCGGCGTCATACCAGCTGGTCGGCGCGGCCTGACTGTGCCAGCGCCGCCAGGCGCCGATCACCGCTTCCCAGTGGCCGACCACGGCCAAGGTGAAGGTCAGCAGCTGCGCCGGTAGCCAGTCCAGTGCGTTGGCCACGTAGCCGGCGGCGCGACGGCTGTCCGGATCGAGCCGCAGCGCGTCGTCACGGCCCAGCGTCTGCGCCAGCCGGTACAGCAGCGCGCCGGCCGGGCCGAGCAGGAAGAACCACAGCAGTACGGCGAAGCGCCGGCGCAACGCGGCATAGGCGACCGCCTCGCCCAGCGCCGGTGCGTTCCAGGGGATCGGACGGCCGTCGTCGGCCAGCGTCTGTGACGCGGCTTCGCGGCTGGCGTCATCCGGGGCGTCCAGGATCGCTTCCAGGTCGGCTTCGAATTCGCGCGGACCGAAGCAGTACAGCAGCACCGCCAGCGCGAACAGCAATGGCAGCAACTCGCCCAGCGGCGAACGCCCGAGCGACCATTCGAGCAGCACGCACACGATCAGCGGCAGCAGCAGTGCCAGCGCCACGCGCCCGCCACCGCTGGTGTCTGCCAATTGCGCCACCCAGCGCCGGAACAGGCCGTCGCCGCGCCAGCGTGCCAGTTGCGGCAGGACGTGCAGCAGGCCAAGGGCGACGAGGGCGACGAGCAGACTGATGGCCATGATGGAACAGACTCGCGGACAGTAGCTGCCATTGTAAGCGACCGCTCGGCGTCGACAGCATGCGCTGGCGTCAGTCGTTGGAGATGGCCCGACGGGAGGCCGCATCGATGGTGGCGTCGGCTGCGGTGCGAGCGGCTTGCGGGCCGCAGCCGTCGGCGTCGAGCGCGCGTTCCACCAGCTGGCGCGTGACGAACTGGTTGACGCTGCGTTCCATCTTCATGCGCTCGTATTTGCAGCGGCTGGCCGTGCTCATCGCGCGCACGACTTCCTGCAGGCTCGGGGTGGTCCGCAGCTGGATACCCGGGTGCGGCGGTGCATCCGAACCGGGCAGGCGCACGCGCGGCGTCTGTGGCGCGTCGCGCAGGCCTGCATCCAAGGCCGCGGAACGGTAGTCGCCGGGACCATCGGGCACGCTTGCTGGCGGGGTGACGACGACAGTGTGCGGCGGCGTGGTTGCGCTCGACGGCAGCGGTGCGGCCACCAACGCCGCCGGGTGCGCCGCTCGGGGCCGCAGCGGTCCCGGCGGCAGGCTGGCAGGTCGTGGTTTGTCGGGTCGTATCACGAAGCTGAGGCGCAGGGCTTCGTCATCGTCGTGGATGGTGGTGCGCGCCGATCGGTACGGCGGCATAGGGCGCAGCACCAGCGCCATGGTGACCAGGTGCAGTGCGGTGACGCTGCCGAGGACCACGCCGCGGCGCAATGTGGCACGCCAGGCGGGGTGCGCACGCGATCGCCCACGGGCGTCGTATAGCAGAGTGCTTCGGTGCGCCATGGCCGATCCTTGGTGGTGGATGCGGCTGGGACCGGCAGATCGGTGTGAAGTTCGCGCCAGCGGATCAGCGTGACGGGGTATCGGCAACCAGCGCGTCCAGGTCCAGCCCCGCGCGCTGCTGCAGCCAGTGCGCCAGCAACTGATAGGACACCGACAGTCGCGTGGAGGGCAGGAAGCTGCCGTCGGCAATGCCGTCGACGATCTGCTGCGGGGTGAACCAGCGCGCGTCTTCGAGCTCGTGGTCGCGCATGACGATCTGCCGCGACACGGCGGTGGCGATGAAGCCGACCATCAACGAGGCCGGCATCGGCCACGGCTGCGAGGAGTGATAGCGCACTTCGTCGACGATCACGCCGGCTTCCTCGGCCACCTCGCGGCGCACCGCATCCTCCAGCGCCTCGCCCGGCTCGATGAAGCCAGCCAGGGTGGAGTAGCGGCCGGGCGGCCAGCCGGCCTGGCGGCCGAGCAGGCAGGCACCGTCGTGCTCGACCAGCATGATCACGGCGGCATCGGTGCGCGGGAAGTGCAGGCGCGCGCAATCCGGGTTGGTGCATTGCGCGCGATGGCCGGCGGCAACCAGCCGCAGCGTTGCGCCGCAATGGGCGCAAAAGCGCGTCTCGCGCTGCCAGTGCGACAGGCCCTTGGCATAGGCGAACAGGCTGGCCTCGTCGGCCGCCAGCTGCAGACCGGCGCTGCGCAGATTCATGCGGCGTGCGTCCAGCGCACCTTCGAGTTCGCCGATGCGGGCGGGATCGTCCACCACCAGCAGGAAATGCGGGCGTTCGTAGGCGATGCCGAGCAGGCTGGCGTGCAACTCGCCCAGCCATTGTTCGCGTTCGTTCACGTCGAGCCAGCGCAACACGTCGCCATCGCGGCGCAGGAACGCTTCGCCGCTGGCGTCCAGCAGCAGGTAGCGCGCCGCCGGCGAGCGTGCCTGTTCGACGATCCACATCGATTCGTCGCGCGACTCGGCGACGCGGTTCAGCACCAGGCTGAGCCCGGCGAACGTGTTCGGCGGTGGCAGTTTGGCCCGATCCATCGGCGGCGTGCTCAGGCGGAAAACGAGGAGCCGCAGCCGCAGGTGGTCTTCGCGTTCGGGTTGCTGATCACGAATTGCGCGCCGCTGAGGTTCTCGGCGTAGTCGATCTGCGCGCCGGTGAGGTATTGCAGCGACAGCGGATCGCATAGCAGGGTCACGCCCTCACGCTCGATCGCCAGGTCGTCCTCAGCCTGGGCCTCGTCGAAGGTGAAGCCGTACTGGAAACCCGAGCAGCCGCCGCCGGAGATGTAGACGCGCAGCTTCAGCGCCGGATTGCCCTCTTCGGCAATCAGCTCATGCACCTTGTGCGCGGCGGCGGCGGTGAACACCAGCGGGGCACCGCTGCTGCGGTAATCGGGGATCGCGATGAGAGTTTCCATGGTCATCTAGATGGGGGCGTGGCGGACTGTAGCCAAGCATACCGCTTCAGGCCGGCATGGCCTCGTCGAGTTCGGCGTCTGGTGCCGGCAGTTCACGTTGCGCCTCCTCGACCTGGCGCGAAATGCGCCCGTTGACCTGCGCGCCGGCGGCCATTTCCAGCGTGTGGTAGCGCAGATCGCCGTCGATGCGCGCCAGCGGCGCCAGTTCCAGCCGCACGCTGACGACGACGTCGCCGGTCACGTGGCCATTGATCACCGCCTGCGGTACATGGATCTCGCCGTGCACCTGACCGTGCTCGCTGAGCGTGAACATGGCATCGTCGCCCTCGCCCAGCACGGTGCCCTCAATGCGGCCGTCCAGGTGCAGCGCGCCGCTAAAGCGCAGGTCGCCGCGGATCACCGTGCCGCGCGCGATCAGGCTGGTCTCATGACTGGTGTTGCGATCATTGCGATCGTTGCGTCTACGGTTGAGCATCGCGATCCCCTTCGGCGTTGGTGATGTTTCCGCTCAGTGCGGCGCCCCATGCGACGGCACGGTTGACCGGCTCGCCGCTGACGGGCTGAATGCTGATGCGCAATCGCGTCGGGCGGAAATCCGCCGGCAGCACGATGGTGCCGTGCAATTGCTGGAAATAGGTGAAACGGAATGGCAGGCCATCCTTCTGCGCGGCATCGCCCAGCGCGGGCCAGTCCAGCCGTGCCACCTGGTCGCCGCGCAGACCTTCCACGCTGACCAGGGCATTGCCGGAAATCTCGTTGCCGCGTTTGGCATTCTGGGTCAGGCTGAGGCTGAGGTTCCAGCCGCGCGAGCCGACGATCGGCTGCAACTTCACTTCCTGCAGCTTCAGTCCCTGCCGTTGGGCGTCGCCGCCGACCAGTCGCGCGTAGAAACCCAGGTCGGCACGCAAGCCGTTGAGCTCTTCCTCGCGCTGGGCCAGGGTGCCGCGCAGCGAGCGGGTGGCGACTTCGTTGACCTGGGCCGCGCGCTGCAGGTTCGCGAGCTGCTGCTTCAGGTCGTCGATCTGGCCGAGCAGGGCGCGCTGCTGGCGGTTGTCGACGGCGGCAGGGGCGTTCGCCCGCCAACCCAGCGCAGCAACGACCAGGCCGACCACCAGCAGGCTGCCGAGCCAGGCCAGGCCCAGCCACAGCCAGCGTCGGCGCTGGCTGGCATCGTCGTGTCGGCGCACGACAAAACGCGGTGGTGGTCGTGAGGCCATGCGGCGCGTTCCGGGGAAAACCGAAGGTATAGCCCCGGCGTGATGAAAGCGTCAAGGAACGGGTGCACGCTTCGATGCGCAGGCCTCGATGCAACCGCCGTGGCTCAGCCCTGCATCTTGCTTTGCAGGTAGCGCTCCGCGCCGATGTCCTTGATCAGGCTGAACTGGGTTTCCAGCCAGTCGATGTGTTCTTCCTCGTCGTGCAGGATGTCCTTGAACAGATCGCGGCTGATGTAGTCGGCGATGCCTTCGCTGTATGCGATCGCCTCGCGCAGATCCTTCACCGCGGCCAGTTCCAGGTCGAGGTCGCCCTGCATCGATTCCAGCGCGTTCTCGCCGATGCGCAGCTTGCCCAGGTGCTGCAGGTTCGGCAGGCCATCGAGGAACAGGATGCGCTCGATCAGGTGATCGGCGTGCTTCATCTCCTCGATCGATTCCTTGTACTCGTGCTCGGCCAACTCGGTGTAGCCCCAGTCCTTGAGCATGCGGTAATGCAGGAAGTACTGGTTGATCGCGGTCAGTTCGTTGTAGAGCACCTTGTTGAGGAACTCGATGACCTTGGCATCACCTTTCATGGTCGTTCTCCGATCAACAGACGACTTGGACTATACGAATTCCATGCGGGAATCGACGGAATGAGAATGGCAATGGTTTGCCTGTGCGGAGCAGGGCATCCGCGCATGGCGAGCAGAAGATGAAGGACTCAGGCGGTGGCGAGCGGCAGCTGGCAACGGACCTGCGATACCGCCTGGTCGAACGTGGCGCGGGCTTCCTGTTCGCAGCAGCCGCAGCAGTCCGAGCAGCCGGTGCGGGCCTGCAGTTCGGCAAAGGTGTGTACGCCATCGGCCGCTTCGCGGCGGATGTCGTGGTCGGTGACGGCGTTGCACATGCAGATGTACATGGCGCGTATAAGAACGCGAATACGAATGATTGTCAACAAGCAGTTGGCGGGCCGCGGCAATCCGTTCAGGCGACGGCGCGGCCGTCGCCTGGTCCGGTCGGTGGCGTGTCGGCGTTGTCGCGCGGCGGCAGGGTGCCCAGCTGCACGCTGAACAGGTCTTCCACCAGCGGGGCGAAGTGGCGCAATGCCCGTTCGTATACCTGCCGCTTGAAGTTGACCACGTGCGCGGCGGGGTACCAGAAGTCGACCCAGCGCCACAGGTCGAACTCCGGCTTATCGCAGGCATCCAGCTTCAGCGCATCCTCGCCGCCGACCAGCTTGAGCAGGAACCAGACCTGCTTCTGGCCGATGCAGGTGGGCCGCTGGTGATGGCGTACATAACGGTTCGGCAGGCGATAACGCAGCCAGCCGTGGGTGGCGCTGATGACCTCGACGTGGTGCGCGGCGAGGCCGGTCTCCTCTTCCAGTTCGCGGTACATCGCCTCCAGCGGGGTCTCGTCCGAGCGCATGCCACCCTGCGGGAACTGCCAGCCGTCGCGATTGATCCGGCGCGCCCAGAACAGCCGGCCGTCTGCATTCAGCAGCACGATGCCGACGTTCGGGCGGTAGCCATCTACATCAATCATGTCGCCTCCTGGAGTCGAACGGCGCAGCCACAGTCGACAAGACCGCAGCGACTCCTGCAGTCGATTCAACCACGGCGCGCGAAGCGGCGGCAAGCGGCGGACTTGAACCGACCGGGTTACCCGACTACACTGCCGCGCCCCGCCCGCATCGTTCCGATCCGGCATGGCGGGTTTCCCCCAAGGCTATGTAGCTCAGCCGGTTAGAGCACAGCACTCATAATGCTGGGGTCGGTGGTTCGAGTCCACCCATAGCCACCAAACGCGTCGTGCGTGTTTTCTGCCGCCGGCCCATCATTTTTCGCAGGCGTCCGCCATGCATATCTTCAAGGTGTTTCAGATCGAGGCGGCGCATCGGCTGCCGAACGTGCCGGCCGGGCACAAGTGCGCGCGGTTGCATGGGCATTCGTTCCGTATCGAGATCCATGTGACGGGCGAGCCGGACCCGCAACTGGGCTGGGTGATGGATTTCGCCGACGTGAAGGCGGCCTTTGCGCCGCTGTACGAGCAACTGGACCATCACTATCTCAACGAGATCGAAGGGCTGGGGAACCCGACCAGCGAGATACTGGCGCGCTGGATCTGGCAACGGCTGCAACCGCGCCTGGCCGGGTTGGACAAGGTGGTGGTGCACGAGACCTGTACCTCGGGAGCCAGCTGCAGCCGCGACAGCTTTTGACGCGTCGCGGTAGTACTTGAGGTGGTCATAAGTCACCGTTTTTCATGAATGTTTCTTGACTTGGCTGTGCATGTACGAAAATATATGTTGCATTGCAACAGAAACGTTGCTAGAGTGCATGCCACTACCCCATCCTCAACGAGGACTACGTCATGACGCAGCAACTCAACAACCAGCTTTTCGCTTTCACCAAGCAGTTCACCGATAGCGCGTTCAAGGCGCAGTCGCTGGCCCTGAAGGGTCTGGAGACGGTCACCGAGCTGCAGCTCAAGGCGCTCGAGGAGCAGGCCAAGGTCTCCGCCGAGTTCGTCGCCGAAGCGCTGGAAACCCGCGACATCAACGGCCTGCGCAGCCTGTGGGAAAAGGGCACCAGCCTGGGCCGCGACAACGCCGAGCGTGCGGTGGCGGTTTCGCAGGAAGTGCTCGCGATCACCCAGAAGACCGCCGAGTCGCTGAATGCGCTCGTGCAGGAGCAGCGTCAGGCCGCGAACGACGCCGTTGTCGCGCCGGTCGCCGCTGCCAAGAAGGCTGCCGCCAAGTAATCCAGCCATACGTCGCAGTTCACGCGATGAAACAGGGCCGAACCTCGTGTTCGGCCCTGTTTGTGTGTACGGTCGCAGGAAGATGCGGGCGGCGACAGGCCAGGAAGTGCAATCCGTATGGGCGGATTCTGGTGGTCCGGACACGATGCCGCAGGCTGCACGGCTTGTCCGCACAATTGCCGCACTGATATACTTTTGCGGATTGGATCGTGGCCCGTAGCTGTATCGGTGCCGCCTGACGCAGGCCGCGCGGAGACGCTACGTGCTCAATAGTCTTGCCTCTGGTCGACGCCTCGCCTTGCGCATCATTTTGCTGCAGCTTGCTGTGGCGCTGCTGGCTGGCCTGGTTTTCCTGATGCTGGGGCGCCGCGAAGCGGTGTCGGCAGCGGCAGGTGCGGCGCTGGTGGCGCTGGGTACCGCGCTGATGTCGGCGCGATTCTTCAGCGGCCTCGGCGGAGCGGGCCTGGCGTTGAGCCGCCTGCTGACGGGCATGTTCCTGAAATGGATCGTGATCGTCGGGGGGCTGGTCGTGATCCTGTTCCAATTCAAGTTGCCACCGCTGGCCGCCATCACGGGGTTGGCGGCGGCTTACGCGGTTTATCTGCTGGCGTTCAGATTCAAGGGTTGATCCATGGCAAGCGAGCCGCAGGGCGGTCTTACCGAATACATCCAGCACCATCTGCAGCATCTGACCCCGCACTCGAGCGAGGGCGGTTTCTGGGCGGTGCACGTCGACTCGGTCACCGTGTCGCTGGCGCTGGGCGCGATGTTCTGCCTGTGGTTCTGGCTGAAAGCACGCAAGGCCACGGCCGGCGTGCCGGGCAAGGGGCAGGCCTTTGTCGAGATCGTGCTGGAGTTCGTCGACGGTCAGGTCAAGGACGTGTTCCATGGCGACCGCCGCGTGCTCGGGCCGCTGGCGCTGACCGTGTTCGTCTGGGTGTTCCTGATGAATGCGATGGATCTGCTGCCGGTCGACCTGTTGCCGTGGATCACCGAGAAGTTCGGTATCGGCCACTTCCGCGCCGTGCCCACCGCCGACGTCAACATGACGTTCGCGATGTCGCTGACGGTGTTCATCCTGATCATCTTCTACAGCTTCAAGGCCAAGGGCGCCGGCGGCTACATGCACGAGCTGTTCACCGCGCCGTTCGGCAAGCATCCGCTGCTGTGGCTGCCGAACTTCGCGCTGAACCTGGTCGAACTGGCGTCGAAGCCGGTGAGCCTGGCAATGCGACTGTTCGGCAACATGTACGCCGGCGAGCTGGTGTTCATGCTGATCGCCGGTTTGTTCAGCGCCGGCGCGGGCATCGCGGGCTGGGCGCTGTATGGCGCGGGCATCATCGGTTACACGGTGTGGGGCATCTTCCACATCCTGATCATTTCGATCCAGGCGTTCATTTTCATGGTGCTGACGATCGTGTACATCTCGATGGCGCATGACCATCACTGAGTGAAGTTTTCGCGACATCCGTTTCTGTAAATCAACTTTTCAGCTTCAATTTTTTTTCAGGAGATCACCGTGGAACATCTCGTTCAGTTTGCACAAATCCAGGGCTTCACCGCCATCGCGCTCGGCCTGATCATCGGTTTCGGCGCACTCGGCGCCTGTATCGGTATCGGCATCATGGGCTCGAAGTTCCTCGAAGCCGCTGCCCGTCAGCCGGAGCTGGTGCCGCTGCTGCAGGGCCGCATGTTCCTGCTGGCCGGCCTGATCGACGCGGCGTTCCTGATCGGCGTGGCGCTGGCGATGTACTTCGCGGTGGCCAACCCGCTGCTGGGCAAGGTGCTGACTGCTGCCGGCGCAGGCCAGTAAGAGTCGTCGTTACGGCGCGCGTCGTTGTGGCGCCGCCGTCTGTTCGGCACGGGTATCTGATACCCGTGTCTGTTCCATTCCGTATTTGCAGGTAACGCAGCGATGAATTTCAACGCGACCTTGATTGGCGAAATGATTTCGTTCGCCATCCTGATCTGGTTCTCTGTCCACTTCATCTGGCCGCACATCAACAAGGCCATCGAAGAGCGGCAGATCAAGATCGCCGAAGGTCTGAATGCGGCCGAGCGCGCCCACGCCGAGCTGAAGAGCGCGGACGTGAAGGTGGCCGGCGAGATCAAGCAGGCCCGCCTGCAGGCTTCCGAGATCATTGACAAGGCCCAGCAGCAGGCCAACCAGATCATCGAGAAGGCCCGTGGCGAAGCGGTCAGCGAGATCAACCGGCTGAAGGCGGCGGCGCAGGACGACATCGCCTCGATGGCGCAGCGTGCCCGTGACCAGTTGCGCGAGCAGGTCGGTGCATTGGCCGTGCAGGGCGCCAGCAGGATCGTGCAGCGCGAGGTCGATGCGTCGACGCACAAGGCGTTGCTTGACCAGCTCGCGGCCGAGATCTGATCCATGGCCCAGGCAATCACCCTCGCCCGCCCGTACGCCCGCGCCGCTTTCGAAGTGGCGCATGCGGCCGGCACGCTGGACGCATGGTCGCAGGCGCTGGCGTTCGCCGCCGCGGTGGCGAAGGACCCGCGCGTGGCCGGCCTCGGCAACGACCCGCGGGTGCTGCCGGCGCAGCTGGTGGCGCTGCATCTGCCCACCGGCGTGGCCGCGGACGCCCCGTTCGGGCAGTTCCTCGTCGAGATGGCCGAGCAGCGCCGGCTGGCGTTGCTGCCGGAAGTGGCTGAATTGTTCGAGGCGTTCAAGCGCGAGTCCGAGTCGCAGCTGCTGGTCAAGGTGACCAGCGCGATGGCGCTGGACGCCGTCCAGGCCGAGCAGCTCAAGGCATCGCTGAAGCGCCGCTTCAAGCGCGAGATCGAACTGGAAACCCAGGTCGATGCGGCGTTGCTGGCCGGCGTGGTGATCGATACCGGCAGCGAAGTGATTGACGGTTCCGCCCGTGGGCGCCTGGCGAAGCTGGCTGGCGCACTGGCGAATTGATTTACGCGAAGTCCATTTCGCGAAGAGCAAAACCGGCCGTCCGTGGCCGGACAGATTGAGTAAACGCGAGATCCGTTTCGCGAAGAGCAAGACCGGCCATCCCTGGCCGGACTCTTCAAAAAAGCTTTTCATTTTCGGGATAGATGACCATGTCCAGCACCACACTGAATCCGTCCGAGATCAGCGAACTGATCAAGAGCCGCATCGAGCAGTTCAAGCTCGGCGCGGAAGCGCGCAACGAGGGCACGATCATCAGCGTGTCCGACGGCATCGTGCGCATCCACGGCCTGGCCGACGTGATGCAGGGCGAGATGATCGAGCTGCCGGGCAACTCATTTGCGCTGGCGCTCAACCTCGAACGCGACTCGGTCGGCGCGGTGGTGCTCGGTGAATACCAGCACCTGCGCGAAGGCGACACTGCCAAGACCACCGGCCGCATCCTCGAAGTGCCGATTGGCCCGGAGCTGCTCGGCCGCGTCGTCGACGCGCTGGGCAATCCGATCGACGGCAAGGGCCCGCTGAATGCCAAGCTCAACGCGCCGATCGAGAAGGTCGCGCCGGGCGTGATCTGGCGCAAGTCGGTCGACCAGCCGCTGCAGACCGGCTACAAGTCGGTCGACGCGATGATCCCGGTCGGCCGCGGCCAGCGCGAGCTGATCATCGGCGACCGCCAGACCGGCAAGACCGCGCTGGCGATCGACGCGATCATCGCGCAGAAGGATTCCGGCATTAAGTGCATCTACGTCGCGATCGGCCAGAAGCGTTCGTCGATCGCCAACGTGGTGCGCAAGCTCGACGAGAACGGCGCGCTGGCGAACACCATCATCGTGGTCGCCTCGGCGTCCGAGTCGGCCGCGCTGCAGTATGTCGCGCCGTACTCCGGTTGCGCGATGGGCGAATATTTCCGCGACCGCGGCCAGGACGCGCTGATCGTCTACGACGATCTGTCCAAGCAGGCCGTAGCGTATCGCCAGATCTCGCTGCTGCTGAAGCGTCCGCCGGGTCGTGAAGCGTATCCGGGCGACGTGTTCTATCTCCACAGCCGTCTGCTCGAGCGCGCCTCGCGTGTGTCCGAGGAGTATGTCGAGAAGTTCACCAACGGCGAAGTGAAGGGCAAGACCGGTTCGCTGACCGCATTGCCGATCATCGAGACCCAGGGCGGCGACGTCTCGGCGTTCGTGCCGACCAACGTGATCTCGATCACCGACGGTCAGATCTTCCTCGAAACCGACCTGTTCAACGCCGGCATCCGACCGGCCGTGAACGCCGGTATCTCGGTATCCCGCGTCGGCGGTGCCGCGCAGACCAAGATCGTCAAGAAGCTGTCCGGCGGCGTGAAGCTAGCCTTGGCGCAGTTCCGCGAACTGGCCGCGTTCGCGCAGTTCGCCTCGGATCTGGACCCGGCCACCCGCGCCCAGCTCGACCGCGGCCAGCGCGTCACCGAACTGATGAAGCAGAAGCAGTATTCGCCGCTGTCGATCGCCGAGCTGGCATTGTCGGTGTACGCCGCCGAGCAGGGTTATCTCGACGACCTGCCGGTGAACCAGGTGCTGGCGTTCGAGAAGGGTCTGCACGCGTTCATGCACCAGAACCACGGCGACCTGATGAACACCATCGTGGCCACCGGCAACTGGGACAAGGACATCGAGGGCGTCTTCAAGGCCTCGCTGGACGAGTACAAGAAGACCGGTAGCTGGTAATACGGGTAGTGGCGAATCGGAAGGGTGGACGGTTTCCTCTCTTCCCACCAGCGAGCATAACGAGCGGATAGAGCATGGCCAGCGGACGCGAAATCAAAACCAAGATCAAGAGCACGCAGAACATGCGCAAGGTGACGCGCGCGCTCGAGATGGTCTCGGCCTCGAAGATCCGCAAGGCGCAGGATCTGATGAAGGCCTCGCGTCCGTATGCGCGCTCCATGCGCAAGGTGATCGCGCACGTGGCGCAGGCCAGCACCGACTTCAGCCATCCGTTCATGGTCCAGCGCGACAACGTGGCGCGGGTCGGCTACATCGTGGTGTCGACCGATCGCGGCCTGTGCGGCGGCCTCAACTCCAACCTGTTCCGCCGCCTGCTGCCGGCGATCGCCGAATGGCAGAAGCAGGGCGTGCAGGTCGACGTGGTGGCGATCGGCCAGAAGGCCGTGGCGTTCTTTCGCCGCCTCAAGGGCGTCAACCTGGTCGGCAGCGTCACTCATCTCGGCGAGAAGCCCAAGCTCGAACAGCTGGTCGGCGTGATCAAGGTGATGATGGACGCCTACCAGGCCAACGGCCTGGACCGCGTGTTCCTCGCCTACAACGACTTCGTCAACACCATGACGCAGAAGCCGACCATCGACGCGCTGCTGCCGCTGCCGCTGGTGGCCGCGGAGATGGAAGCGCACCAGGAAGCGGGCGAGTCGGCGTACGCCGGCGTGAAGCTGGAAGCGAGCCACGACTGGGACTACATCTACGAGCCGGATGCGCAGACCGTGCTGGAGCATGTGCTGACCCGCTACATCGAGTCGGTGGTGTACCAGGCGGCGCTGGAGAACCTGGCCAGCGAGCACGCCGCGCGCATGGTCGCGATGAAGAGCGCGTCGGACAACGCGAACAAGGTGATCGACGAGCTGACGCTGATCTACAACAAGGCGCGCCAGGCCGCGATCACCCAGGAAATCTCGGAAATCGTCAGCGGCGCTGCGGCGGTATAAATGCGCTCATCCGTGATCGCAGAACAAGATCAAAAAGCGGCCATCCGTGGCCGCACTCCTAGCAAGAGCGACGTTTCATTGGCGCTTTGTACAAATCGAAATCTTAAAGAGATTCATCCGGAGCTATCAGCATGAGCCAGGGCAAAGTTGTTCAGATCATCGGTGCGGTCGTCGACGTGGAGTTTCCGCGCGACCAGGTGCCGCAGGTGTATGACGCACTGAAAATCGACGGCACCGCGATCACGCTGGAAGTCCAGCAGCAGCTCGGCGACGGCATCGTGCGCACGATCGCACTTGGTTCCACCGAAGGCCTGAAGCGCGGCCTGCAGGCGCGCAACACCGGCGAAGGCATCAAGGTGCCGGTCGGCAAGGCCACCCTGGGCCGCATCATGGACGTGCTCGGCAACGCCATCGACGAGGCCGGCCCGATCGGCGAGCAGGACCAGTGGGTGATCCACCGCGAGGCGCCGAGCTACGCCGACCAGGCCGCCGCCACCGACCTGCTGGAAACCGGCATCAAGGTGATCGACCTGGTCTGCCCGTTCGCCAAGGGCGGCAAGGTCGGCCTGTTCGGCGGCGCCGGCGTCGGCAAGACCGTCAACATGATGGAACTGATCAACAACATCGCGAAGGCGCACGAAGGCCTGTCGGTGTTCGCCGGCGTGGGCGAGCGTACCCGCGAGGGCAACGACTTCTACCATGAGATGAAAGACTCCAACGTGCTCGACAAGGTCGCGATGGTGTACGGCCAGATGAACGAGCCGCCGGGCAACCGCCTGCGCGTCGCGCTGACCGGCCTGACCATGGCCGAATACTTCCGCGACGAGAAGGACGAGCATGGCAAGGGTCGCGACGTACTGTTCTTCGTCGACAACATCTACCGCTACACGCTGGCCGGTACCGAAGTGTCCGCGCTGCTCGGCCGCATGCCGTCGGCGGTGGGCTACCAGCCGACGCTGGCCGAGGAAATGGGCGTGCTGCAGGAGCGCATCACCTCGACCAAGACCGGCTCGATCACCTCGATCCAGGCCGTCTACGTGCCCGCGGACGACCTGACCGATCCGTCGCCGGCCACCACCTTCGCGCATCTGGACGCGACCGTGGTGCTCAGCCGCAACATCGCCTCGCTGGGTATCTACCCGGCGGTGGATCCGCTCGATTCGACCAGCCGCCAGCTCGATCCGAACGTGATCGGTCAGGAGCACTATGACGTTGCCCGCAAGGTGCAGGGCACGCTGCAGCGCTACAAGGAGCTGAAGGACATCATCGCGATCCTTGGCATGGACGAGCTGAGCGAAGAGGACAAGCAGGCCGTGGCGCGTGCGCGCAAGTGCGAGCGCTTCTTCTCGCAGCCGTTCCACGTGGCCGAGGTGTTCACCGGTTCGCCGGGCAAGTACGTGTCGCTGAAGGAAACCATCCGCGGCTTCAAGATGATCGTCGACGGCGACGTCGACCACCTGCCGGAGCAGGCGTTCTACATGGTCGGCGGCATCGACGAGGCGATCAAGAAAGCGGAAGAGATGGGCGCCAAGAAGGCCGCCTGATTGCAAAAGCGGGAACAGGGATCGGGGAACGGGGAACAAGAGCAGCGATGCCTCGGCGTCAGCGCTCCTGATTCTTCCGTTCCCCGTTCCCCGTTCCCTGTTCCAGTCGAGCAAAGCGAGACCAAGCCATGACCCAAACCATTCGCGTCGACATCGTCAGTGCCGAAGCCGAGATCTTCTCCGGCGACGCGACGATGGTCGTTGCCACCGGCGAAATCGGCGAGCTAGGCATCACGCCGCGCCACGCACCGCTGATCACCCGTCTCAAGCCGGGCCACGTCGACGTGCTGCTGGCCAGTGGCGAGCGCCAGCAGTTCTGGGTCTCCGGAGGCATGCTGGAAGTGCAGCCGCAAGTGGTCACCGTGCTGGCCGATACCGCCGCGCGCGCCGCCGACCTGGACGAGGCCTCCGCGCAGCGCGCCAAGAAGGAAGCCGAAGACGCGCTGGCCAACCGCACCGACGCGATGGAAATCGCCGAGGCCCAGGCCAAGCTGGTGGAGGCGATGACCCAGCTGCAGGCGCTGGAGCGGCTGCGCAAGAACCTCAAGCACTGAGTTTGTGCGCTCGTCCGTGAGCGCAGAGCCAGGATCAAAAGGCGGCCGTCCGTGGCCGCACTCGTGGATGAAGCGGTCGCTTCGATGGACACTTCAGAAAAGGACGCCGGCCTTGTGCCGGCGTTTTTGCATCGGCACGATGCAGCTTTGGACAGACAGGGATGATGACGATGACGCGGCTGAAGTACGCATGGGGCGGACTGTTGCTGATCCTCGTCGGCTGCGCCATCACGCCACCCCGGCCGCCGCCGTTGCCATCCGCCACGAGCGAGGCATCGTGGCGGGCTGTGCTGCCGCCCGGCACGACACGCTATCCACTGGCGCTGGGCGAGGTGTCCAGCGGCGGCACGCCGTTACAGCGTGTGACGCCGGCGTATCCGCCCGATCTGCTCGCCCGCTGCCCGCCACCGCAGGAAGTGCCGGCGCTGCTGATCGTCGGCGCGAACGGCCGGCTCGACGAAGTGCGCGTGGCGGGTGAGGCGCAGGCCGACGCCGGTCGGCGTGCCTTCATCGCCGCGGTGCGCGTGGCCGCGCTGCAATGGCAGTTCAATCCGCTGCTGATCAACCGCTGGGCGGCCGATGCCGACGGCAACAGCCATGTGGTGGACAGCGAGACGAAACCGTTCAGCCTGGCCTACGTGTTCCGCTTCGCGTGCCCCGCCGGCAAGCCCGCGGTTTCGGCCGTGGCTACGACGCCCTGAGCCTCACCCGCCCTCGTCCGGGCAGAACGGGCTGGTATGCTTTTTGATCGCGACGCGCCAAGGCCGATATCCATGAATCACGCACCCCTTCACGTCATCATCCTCGCCGCCGGCGCCGGCACGCGGATGAAATCGAACCGACCGAAGGTATTGATGCCGTTGGCCGGCCGGCCGCTGCTGGCGCACGTGATCGCGGCGGCGCGCGCGCTGCAGCCGGCGGCGATCCACGTCGTCTACGGCCATGGCGGCGAGCAGGTGCCGGCCGCGTTTGCCGGTCAGGCCGACCCCGGATCAAGTCCGGGGCAGGCTCTGCGCTGGGTGTTGCAGGCGGAGCGGCTGGGCACCGGCCACGCGGTGGAGCAGGCGCTGGCCGGCGTGCCCGATGGCGTGCGCGTGCTGGTGCTGTACGGCGACGTGCCGCTGACCCGGGTCGAGACACTGCAGCAACTGGTGCAGGCGGAGGGCGGCTTCAGCCTGCTGACCATACGGCTCGCCGACCCGCACGGCTACGGCCGTGTGTTGTGCGACGGCAACGGCCGCGTGCGCGCCGTGGTCGAAGAGAAGGATGCCGATGCCGACCAGCGTGCGGTGAACCTGGTCAACACCGGCATCCTGGTCGCCGAGGCGCAGGCCCTGCGCGGCTGGATCGGCCGGCTCGACCGCAACAACGCGCAGGGCGAGTACTACCTCACTGACATCTTCCACATGGCCGCCGCGGAAAACCGAACGGCGCTCAGTGTCGAATGCGTCGACCCGATCGAGGCCGCCGGCGCGAACAATCCGCTGCAGCTGGCCGAGCTGGAAGCGGCGTATCGCCAGCGTGCCGCGCGCGCGCTGATGTCCGATGGCGTGCGCCTGGCCGATCCCTCGCGCATCGACGTGCGTGGCACGGTCGAGGCCGGTCACGATGTCGAGCTGGATATCGATGTGATCCTGGAGGGCCGCGTGGTGCTCGGCGACGACGTGCGCATCGGCGCGTTCACCCGGCTGAAGGACGTGCAGCTGGCGGCCGGCAGCGTGGTGCAGTCGCACTGCGACCTGGACGGCGTGGTGACCCACGGCCCCTGCACGATCGGCCCGTTCGCGCGGCTGCGCCCCGGCACCGAGCTCGATGGCGGCGTGCACGTGGGCAACTTCGTCGAGACCAAGAAGACCCGCCTCGGCGAAGGCAGCAAGGCCAACCACCTCACCTACCTCGGCGACGCCGTGGTGGGTCGCGGTGTCAACATCGGCGCCGGCACGATCACCTGCAACTACGACGGCGTGAACAAGTTCACCACGCGCATCGGCGACGGTGCCTTCATCGGCTCCAACAGCGCGCTGGTGGCGCCGGTGACGATCGGTGCACAGGCCACCATCGGCGCCGGTTCGGTGATCACGCACGATGCACCGGATGGCGAGCTCACCGTGGCGCGCGGCCGGCAGCAGACGTTCGCGGGCTGGAAACGACCCGTGAAGCGGAAGTAAGTGGCGAGTGGCCAGTAGCTGGAGAAAGCGCTGCCTTTCTCTCACAACTTGCCTTTCTTACACGTAGCGCCAGCCGTCGATCTCCACCAGCAGCTCGCTGCGGCAGATGTCGCCGTGCAGCAACAGTACCGGCACGCCGGGCAGGCGAGTTTGCAGGAACGCGCGCACGTGCGGGGCGTCGGCGTCGTGGCGTACGTAGGCCTTCAGCGGCGAGCGGGTGTCGAAGCTGGCGGCCATACCGGCGCTGGACAGCAGCGCCTCGAGGTTGGTCAGGGTTTCTTCCAGCTGGGCATCGAGGTCGTCCTGGTGCGCCGAGGCGTGGCCGACCACGGCGGCGGTGCCGGAGATCGCCAGCACGTCCTGCGCCGGCAGCGCCATTGCGCGGGCGAAGCTCGGTGGGGTGCGGCCGTACTGGCGCGGGTAGCGCCAGGCGCTGACCTGGCGCGGGTTTTCCACCCGCGTGCCGGGCTGGTCGCAGGCCAGCAGGTAGACCTGCAGGCGATGCGGGTCGCCGTGATGCCCGATCGCGGTGGCGGCGGGAAACCCTTCGGCGAAGAAATCGCCCATGCCGGTGGCGCGGCCATCGCAGAAGTGCTTGTAGCGCTCGGCGTCGCCGTCGCCGTGATTGATCGCGCCGAGATAATTCCAGACCCGCAGCACATGCCGCGCCTCGCGCGTGGCGACGAAGCGGTGCAACTGCTCGTAGGCCAGCCGGGCGGTGGCGATGGGACCGCCGTGTTCGCGCTCGTCCAGCTCGATCGAGGCGAACAGCCAGCCGCCGCCGGCCGACCAGCGCAGCGCGCCGTCGCTGCCGCTGCTGACTGGCGCGTCGACCTGCCACAGCTCCACGGGCGCGGGGGTATCGAAGGCCTGCAACGCCACCTGCAGATAGCGCGGGTCGGTGCTGGCCGGCGCGCTGGCGCCAAAGCCGAACAGCGCCAGCGTGCCGGGTTCGGCCAGAGTCGCGGCGACCTCGGCCATGCGGTAGGACACCCGTGGCGCGCGGCGCGGCTGCGGGTCGATCTGGGGGTTTTCACAGCCCTGCATCATTGCGTACAACCGGGAGCGACAAGGGCGCTATGTTACACTCCGCGGCCACTGCCACCGGGGGGAGGCAATGTATTCAGCGTACGGAATCGAGCATGGCGGAACAGACAGCGGCACAGCACGAATTGGCCACCTTGGTCGTGGAATGCCTGAATCTCGAGACCGTGACCCCGGAACAGATCGACCCGGAGGCACCATTGTTCGGCGGCGAGCTGGGACTGGATTCCATCGACGCGCTGGAGATCGCCCTGGCCGTGTCCAAACGCTACGGCTTCCAGCTGCGCTCGGACAACCCGGACAACCGGCAGATCTTCACCAACCTGCGCACGCTGTCCGCGCATGTCGAGAAGAACCGCGTCGGTTGAAGCGGGCGCGTCGACGCATCGGCGTTGCTTCTGTCACGCCATGTTCCAGCGCCGGTGGCAGGCTGGCGGCTTCGATGGAGCCACCGCGGAACCCCGCATGACGTTCTCTTCACCACCTGACGGCACGACGCGGCGCTACGGCCTGCTGTTGCTGCCGGCCTATCCGCTGCTGGCGATCGCCGGCGCGGTGACGCAGCGGCAGGTGTTCGCGCTGCTGGCGCTGGCCCTGCTGCTGACCGTGCTGATGCTGCCGCGCCTGCTGACGCGCCGCGCCGCGCCGTGGCTGTGGTGGTCGGGCCTGCTGGCCGGCTTGCTGTGGACGTGGCGGTACGGCTTTGCCGACGTGCTGCTGGAGGCGGTGCCGGTGCTGATCAATGCACTGCTGGCGGGCTGGTTCGGCCGCACGCTGGGCACGTCCGAGCCGCTGGTGGCGCGCATCATCGTCGCCATCGAAGGCGCCGAACGGCTGCTGCAGCCGGGCGTGGCAGCCTACGCGCGCCAGATCACCTGGTTCTGGACAGTGTTGCTGGGCGCCCAGGCGCTGCTGCTGACCGTGCTGCTGCTGTGCGCCGACCACAACGGCCTGCTGGCGCGCGCCGGCATCGCCGCGCCGCTGTCGGTGCCCGAGCGCTGGGCCGCAACGTGGCTGCACCTGGGTTGCTACATCCTGCTGGCGGCGGCATTCCTGCTGGAGTACGCCTATCGCCGCTGGCGGCTGCGCCATCTGCCTCATCCCGGCCTGCACGACATGCTGCTGCAGCTGGCGCTGCACTGGCCGCAGTTGCTGCGCGGCAAGCGCGCGGTGACGCCATGAACGCCGGCTTCGAACAGGCGCTGCGCATCGACGCGGGGCATCCGGCGTTGCCTGGCCACTTTCCCGGCGCGCCGCTGGTGCCGGGAGTGGTCCTGCTGGAGCAGGTGGCGCTGGCCCTGCGCGCCTGGCGCGGCCAGCGGCTGGGCCGCGTGCTGGAAGCGAAGTTCGCCGCGCCGCTGCTGCCGGAGGAAACCGCCACGTTGCGCCTGACCGCCGCGGATGGCGCGCGGGCGCGTTTCGAGATCCGGCGTGACGGCATCCTGCTGGCACGTGGCCTGGTCGAGGGAACGACATGATGAGCACACACGAACACTGGCAGAACCGACCGGAAGGCGGCGGACGTTTCGCGATCTGGCTGATCCGCGCGATCGCGCTGTACGGCGGGCGCCGGCTGGGCCGGCTGTGCCTGTACCCGATCACGCTGTACTTCTTCCTGCGTCGCGGGCCGGAACGGCAGGCCTCGCGGCAATACCTGCAACGCGTGTTCGGCCGCCCGGCCTCGACGTGGCAGGTGCTCAAGCACATCCACTGTTTTGCCGCGACGATCCTGGACCGGATCTTCCTGCTCGCACACGGCGAGCAGCCGTTCCGGATCGAGACCGAGGGTCTGGACCTGCTTGACCAGTGCGTCGCGCAGGGTCGCGGCGTGCTGTTGTTCGGCTCGCACCAGGGCAGTTTCGAGGCGCTGCGGGCGATCGGCGCGCGCCGGCCGGAGATGCCGCTGCGCGTGGTGCTGGACAAGCAGAAGACCCCGGCGATGACCGAACTGCTCGAAGCGCTGGCGCCGGACGTGGGCGCCTGCGTGATCGACGCGGCGCAGGACGGCACCACGATCGCGCTGGCGATGGCCGAGGCCTGCCACGACGGCGCGCTGGTGGCGATGCTGGCCGATCGCGGCCGCGGTCACGAGGTATTGCGGCGCACCGGTTTCCTCGGTTCCTCCGCGCCATTCCCGATCAGCCCGTGGCTGCTGGCGCATACGCTGCAGGTGCCGGTGGTACTGTGCTTCGGGCTGTACCTTGGCGGCAACCGCTACAAACTGATCTTCGAGCCGTTCAGCGACCAGGTGCACATCCCGCGGCAGAATCGCGGCCCGGCGCTGGATGCGTTGATTGCCCGTTACGCGCAACGGCTGGAGCACTACATCCATGTCGCTCCCTACAACTGGTTCAACTTCTATGATTTCTGGCAAGACGCGCCTGTGGCTGATGGGCCTGCTGCTGCCGCTGTGGGCGAGCGCGTCGGCGTCTGAGCCGGCGCCGACAGCGTCGTCCGCGCCGGCGCTGATCGCGGCCCTGGGCCAGCCCGCGCCCGCGCGTACCGCATTCGCCGAGGCGCGTTTCCTGCAGGTGCTCGATCGGCCGCTGGTGGTCTCCGGCGAATTATCGTGGCTCGGCGGCGACCGGCTGCAGCGGCGCGTCGATCATCCGCAGCAGGAAACGTCCACCATCGCCGACGGCGAGGTCACCCAGCAGCGCGCCGGCAAGAGCCCGCGGCACTTTTCGCTGAAGCGTGCGCCGCAGTTGCAGGTATTGCTGGACAGCTTCGTGGCGTTGCTCAGCGGCGACGCTGCGCGATTGCAGCAGGCGTTCGAGATCCGCCAGGGCGGCGACGCCGGCGGCGCGTGGACGCTGACCCTGGTGCCGCGCGACGCCCGCGTGGTGAAAACCGTCGCCAGCATCCGCATCGACGGCTACGCGAAGGAGTCGCGCTGCATGCACATGCAGGAGGCCGACGGTGACCTCGCGGTCGACCTGCTCGGCCCGCTGGCCGCGCAGATGCCGACCGAGCCTACCCGTGAAGCGCTGCAGGCGCTGTGCCAGGGCGTGCCCTGAGCATGCGTCGGGGCGCCCGCGCGACGTTGCTGATCGGATGGTTGCTGGCGCTGGCCGCGCTCGGCTGGATGGTCAGCCAGCGGCTGCACGTCAGCACCGACCTGCGCAGCTTCATGCCCGCGCCGACCACGCCGGACCAGCGCCTGCTGATGGAGCAGGTCGGCGAAGGACCGGGCTCGCGCTTGCTGTTGTTGTCCATCTCTGGCCAGCCCGACGAACAGCTGGCGGCGCTGAGCCAGGGTCTCGCTGCGGCGCTGAAAAACGACAAGCGCTACAGCCAGGCGCTCAATGGCAGCTTCGATCTCGGCGCGCTGGACGCCAGCCTGCTGCCATATCGCTACCTGCTGTCGCCCACGCTGGACACGCAGCCGCTGGACGCGGCGTACCTGGCCGACCAGCTGCAGCAGCGGCTGGACGATCTCTCCTCGCCGGCGGCCAGTCTGCTGAAAGGCCTGTTGCCGCGCGACCCCACGCTGGAGGTGCTGAAGCTGGCCGAGCGGTGGGCACCGGCGAAATCGCCGGAACTGCGCGAGGGCGTGTGGTTCTCGCCGCAGGATGAAGCGCTGTTGCTGGTGCAGACGGTCGCCGCCGGTTTCGATCCGGGCGCGCAGCAGCAGGCGATCGACGGCATCCGCCAGGCCTTCCACGCGTTGCCCGGCAGTACCGGCGCGAAGCTCGAGCTGAGTGGTCCGGGCTATTTCAGCGTGGTGGTCGGTGCGCAGACGCGGCATCAGGCCGACTGGATCGGGCGCGTCTCCACCGTGGGTTTCATCGCGCTGCTGCTGCTGGCGTATCGCAGCTTCAGCTCGCTGCTGTTGTCGGCGCTGCCGATCGCCAGCGCCGCGTTGGCGGGCATCGCCGCGTTGACGCTCGCGTTCCCTGAAGTGCACGGGATCACCCTGGCGTTCGGCTTCACCCTGCTTGGCGTGGCGCAGGAATACCCGATCCGCGTGCTCAGCCACCGCCGCGCCGGCGAGGATGCGGTGCACAGCGTGCGCGCCCTGTGGCCGCTGCTGCTGACCGCGATCGCCTCGGCCTGCATCGCCTACCTGGCGTTCTACGCTTCCGGGGTGAACGGGCTGAAGCAGCTGGCGGTGTTCACCATCGTCGGCCTGCTGGTGGCCGGTTTCAGCACGCGCTACCTGCTGCCGCACCTGTTGCCGCGACGCGTGCGCGACGTCGCCGACATGCGCTGGCTGGCGCGCGCGCGCGATGTCGTCGACCGGTTGCCGCGGCCGCGCTGGATTCCCGCCGCGGTCGCCGTGGCGATCGTGCTGATGCTGGCGCTCGCACCCGCGCCGTTCTGGCAAAACAACCTCGCCGCGCTGACCCCGTTGCCGCAGGACCTGCTGCAGCACGACGCGCGCCTGCGCGAAGCGCTGGGCGCGCCCGACGTGCGCTACCTGCTGGTGCTGCAGGCACCGACCGAGCAGGGCGTGCTGGCGTTGTCGGAACAACTGCAGCCGCGCGTCGATGCACTGCTGGCGCAACGCGCGGCCGATGCGCTGGAACTGCCGTCGCGTTATCTGCCGACGACAGCGTTGCAGCGCGAACGCCAGCAGAAGCTGCCCGATCGCGCCACGCTGCAGCACGCACTGGACGGCGCGGTGCAGGGCCTGCCGTTCCGTCCCGACCTGTTCCAGCCGTTCGTCGACGATGTGGAAGCCGCGCGCCAACTGCCGCCGCTGACGCCGCAGCGCTACGCGCAGACGCCGCTGGGCCAGCGCCTGGCCGCCATGCTGGTAGAGCGCGACGGCCACTGGCTGGGCCTGGGCACGGTCAGCGGCGTGCATGACGCGGCCGCGCTGCAGGCGCTGGGTGAAAACACGAACGGCGCGGTGCGCCTGCTCGACCTGAAGGCGGCCTCGGAGTCGCTGGTGGTCGACTACCGCACACGCATCCTGCAGGCCCTGCTGGTCGCTGCGACCTTGCTGGTGCTGACCATCACGTTCGCGCTGCGCAGCCTGCGCCGCGCCTGGCACGTGCTGGCGCCGATGACGCTGGCCACCTTCCTGGTGCTGGCGGTGGAGCGCGTGGTCGGCATCGAGATCTCGCTGTTCCATCTGGTCGCGCTGATTCTCGCCGGCGGCCTAGGCCTGCACTACGCGCTGTTCTTCGAGCGCGACACCGGCGACCCCGCCGAGCAGCGGCGCACGCTGCACGCCACCATTGTCTGCGTGCTGTCCGCGCTGCTGGTGTTCGGCATGCTGGCGTGGGCGACCATTCCCGTGCTGCGCGCGATCGGGCTCACCGTGAGCCTGGGCGTGGCGTTCCACTTCTGCCTGTCGATCCTGATGGCGCCGCATGCTCGACAAGACTGACTGGGCGCCGCTGATCCCGCACGCGGGCGCGATGTGCCTGCTCGATGCGGTGCTGGCGTGGGACGAGCGCAGCATCCACGCGATCAGCGCGGGCCACGCGCGCGCCGACAACCCGCTGCGCGGCCCGCACGGCTTGCACGCCGTGCACCTGGCCGAATACGGCGCGCAGGCGATGGCGGTGCACGGCGCGTTGCTGGCGCGCACGCGCGGCGACGAGACGGTGCGCCCCGGCATGCTGGTCAGTCTGCGCGACGTGCGGCTGTTCGAGGAGTACGTCGATCGGCTCGACGGCCCTCTGGACGTCCACGCCGAATGCCTTTACGCCGACGACGGCGGCGCGCAGTATGCGTTCCGCGTCGAGCATCGCGGCCGGCTGCTCGCCAGCGGGCGTGCCGCGGTGATCCATCCTTCCCGCTGACCCGCCTGCGAGGCCTGCCATGTCCGAAGCCCATCCTGCCCGCCGCGCCCTGGTCACCGGCGGCAGCGGCGAGCTCGGCGGCGCGATCTGCCACGCGCTTGCCGCCGCCGGCTGGCACGTCGTCGTGCACGGCCACCACAGCCTGACCCGGGCCGAGGAGACCGCCGCCGCGATCGTCGCCGCCGGCGGCAGCGCGCAGGCGCTGGCGTTCGACGTCACCGATGCGGAGGTGACCCGCGCGGCGCTCGACGTGCTGCTGTCCGAAGGACCGATCCACGCGCTGGTCAACAACGCCGGCATCCATGACGACGCGCCGATGGCGGGCATGAGCGACGAGCAGTGGCACCGGGTGATCGACGTCTCGCTGCATGGCTTCTTCCACGTCACCCGGCCGCTGCTGCTGCCGATGGCACGTGCACGCTTCGGCCGCATCGTTTCGATCGGCTCGGCGGCGGCACAACTGGGCAATCGCGGCCAGACCAACTACGCCGCGGCGAAGGCCGCGCTGGTCGGCGCCAGCAAGTCGCTGGCGCGCGAGATGGCCTCGCGCGGGATCACCGTCAACGTGGTCGCGCCCGGCGTGATCGAGGGGCGCATGGCCGAGGCCGCGTTCCCGCCCGAACGCATCCGCGAGCTGGTGCCCGCGCAGCGCGCCGGCAAGCCGGAGGAAGTCGCCGCGCTGGTCGCGTTCCTGTGCTCGGACGCGGCCGGCTACATCAACGGCCAGTCGATCGGCGTCAACGGCGCGATGGGCTGAGCCGCGCGGTCACCCCGCCGCGTTGAACAGCGCCGGCCGCGGTTGCCCGGACAACGGTGCATGCAGGCGCGCATCGACGGCGGCCGCCTGCAGGGTAAGCGCATCGGCCAGGCCGTCGAGCAGGCGCACGTGCTCGCGCAGCCGCGCGCGGATGCCGGCATCGTCCAGCGTGTCGTGCAGGCCGCGATTGAGTGTGGCGAACCAGGCCAGGCTGTACTGGTCCAGCATCTCGCGGCGGCTGTGGCCGTTGCTGGCCGCATGCCAGTGGCGGAACAACTGCTGCATGCGCGCATTGAGCGCCTGTGCGCGTTCCAGTTCGGGGCGCATCTCGCCGAGCAGGTCGAGGTCGGTCAGCCGGCGCTGGAACATCAGCTGGCACAGCACGCCCCAGTAGTACGCATAGTCCCAGGTCACCTTGGCCGGCAGCACCTGGGCGTTGCCGAACAACGGGTACTGGCCGCGGAACAGGCTCAGCGTGCTCGCGTAGAACGAGCGGAACAGCTGCTCGTAGATGTGCGCGTACGGCGCCAGCTTGCGGCCGGCGCGGTCGTGTCCGACCAGCGCCACGATGTAGGTGTTGGCGATCGCGATGAAGTCGCTGCCGGGCGAGTAGAACGGATCGAGAAAGCTGCCGGCCTCGCCGGTCAGCGCCCAGCGATCGGCGGAAAACAGCTGGCGGCTGTCGTGCGAGTAATTGCGCAGGAAGCGGAAGTCGAGCAGGCTGTCGCGCTCGGCGGCGATCGCGCGGCCCATCGCCGGCTGGCGGGTATGCAGCCATTTGAGCGCGAGTTCGAAGTCGCGCATGCCGTCGAGCGGATGCATCGCCGCGTCGGTGACGATGCCGACCGAGTGCGCGCCCGAACCGAGCGGAATCAGCCACGCCCAGTAGCCCGGCCCCGTCAGGTGGTTGGTCGAGCGCCAGCGTTCCGGCGGCGAAACGCGTCCGCGCCAGTCGGCGTCGTCGCTCCAGCGGTCGATGTCGAGCTTCGCATCCATGCGGAACCACACCGCGTTGGCGTGATGGCCGTTGTCCACGGTCAGCTCGAAGCGCCGGCGCAGCAGCGCGGCGCGGCCCGACGCATCCAGCAGCCAGCGCGCCGTGACATGGTGCTCGCCGTCGGCATCGACGTAATGCACCTCGTGCTCGACGCCATGCTCGCCCACGTCGAAGCGCTTGACCGTGGCGCCGTCGCGGAACGTGATGCCTCGTCGCCGCGCTTCCTCGCCGAGAAAGGTCTCGAAGATGCCGCGGTCGATCTGGTAGCTCGGTGCCGGCAGGATCCGGCTCACGCCCAGTTCGGTGGTGTTCTCGACGTCGTCGCGCCCGTCGCAGAAGAAGTAGCGCAGGCCGAACTTGCGGATGTGCGCCGAATCCATGTGGTCGCGCAGGCCCAGCGTGTGGTCGAAATAATCCGCGCCGATCTCCACCGTCGACTCGCCGACCTTGTGCGCCGCCGCCGGCAGCGGGTGCCGGTTGCGCTCCAGCACCAGGATGTCCATCTCCGGAAATTCGCCGCGCAGCTGCAACGCCAGGCACAGGCCGGCCAGCCCGCCGCCGAGAATGACTGCTTCATGGGTCGTGTCGCTCATGCAGGTTCAAGGCTCCGGAAATGCGCGACGGCTGCCGTGCACGACCGATGCTGGCTCAACCCTGGTCTGGGTGGCGTGAGCATTCCACGGCGGCAGGTCGGTGGTGGCGGCTGAAGTACAGCAGCATCGGCGTGCTCATCATGGTGGTGACGATCGCCATCAACAGTAGCAGGGTGAACATCTCGCGGCCGATCACGCCGGCATCGAGACCGATCTTCAGCACGATCAGCTCGACCATGCCACGCGCATTCATCAGCGAGCCGACTGCGAAACTGTCGCGCCAGCCGTGGCCGCCCATGCGCGCGCCGAGCGCGCCGCCGAGCACCTTGCCGATCACGGCAACCGCGAGGATCAGCGCGAAGGCGCCCAGCGCTTCGCGCTGGAACGCGTCGGCACTGGTGCTCAGGCCGGTCAGCGCGAAGAACACCGGCATCAGCGCGATCACCGCGACGTGTTCCAGCCGTTCGATCAGCCCGGCCAGCAACGCATCGTCGCGCGGCAGGCACAGGCCGAACACGAACGCACCGAACACCGCATGCAGATGCAGCCACTCGGTCATCGCGGCGCAGCCGAACGCGCCGATCAGCAGCACGGCGAGCACGCCGCCGGCTGGCCGCCCATCGGCCGCGTGCCGCGTCAGCCAGCGCCGCAACAGCGGCCGCAGCACGCCGAAGCACAGCGCCAGCATGGCGCCGACGCCGAGCACGCTGCGCCAGAACGGCACCCAGTCGCCGTGCGCGGAGATCAGCGCCACGGTGAGCGCGAGCAGGATCCACGCCAGCACGTCGGCCATCGCCGCCGCCGTCAGCGCGAGCTGGCCGACCGGCGTGTGCGTGGCGTGGCGATCCTTGAGGATGCGCGCCAGCACCGGCATCGCGGTGATCGCCAGCGACGCGGCCAGGAACAGCGCGAACGGCCAGTACGCGATGCCGGCCGGCGCATAGCGTGCATGCAGCAGCGGCGTGATCAGCAGGGCGAGGCCGATCGGCAGCAGCACGGCGAGTCCGCCGACCGCCCCGGCCGTGCGCAGCGCCTGCCGCACGCCGCCGGACAGGCGCAGCTCGGCACCGACGATGAACATGAAAAGCACCAGGCCGATCTGGCTCAGCCCGTCCAGCGCCGGCAGGCTGGCCGGTGCGAACAGCCAGCCCTGCCAGGCCGGTGCCAGCGCGCCGAACAGCAGCGGGCCCAACGCCAGGCCGGCGATCATCTCGCCGATCACCGGCGGCTGGCCGATCCAGCGCAGCAGCCAGGCGAGTGCTCGTGCGGTGACCAGGATCACCACCAACTGCACCAGCAGCAGCGCGTGGCCCATGGCGTCAGCCCGTCGTGCCGTCGTCGACGATGAGCGGCGTCGCGCGCGAGCGGCGGTGGCTGGCGACGATGTGGCCGTAGTGGAGGACCCGGCCGATCGTGTAGGTGGTGATGCGGGTGACGTCGCGCACCGGCTTGAGGTGACTGGGACGGAACGCGCCGTGGTAGCGCGAGGCGATCGGCACCGAGACCACGCCGAGCTTTTTCTCGCGTGAGGCCGCGATCAGGATCGCCGCTTCGAACACGAAGTTCTCCGCCGGCAGGTCGACCAGGTCCAGCGCTGCGCGCGGATACCAGCGCTGCCCGCTCTGGGTGTCGGCGATCGGCTGCCCGCAGGCCCACGAGATGCCCCAGTCGGCCACCGCGTTCGCGCGGCGGCGGCCCTTCGGTTGCTGTTCGCGATCGAGCAGGCGCGCGCCGATCACGATGTGTCCGGGATATTGCGCGGCGGCCGCCACGATGCGCGGGATGTCGCTGGCCAGGTGCTGGCCGTCGCCGTCCATCGTCAGTACCGCCTCGTAGCCTTGCCGCAGCGCCTCGCGGAAGCCGTGGCGCAGCGCCTCGCCCTTGCCGCGGCGTTCGTCGTGGCGCAGCAACGTCACCGGCAGCGTGGCGACGATCTCCGGCGTGCGGTCGTCGGAGCCGTCGTCGATCACGATCACCGGCGCGCCGAGCGCCAGCACGGATTCGACCACCGACTGGATCGCGGCCTCCTCATTGAGGCAGGGAATCAGCACGCACCAGCGCGCCACGGCAGTGTTCAAGCGACGTTCTCCATGTCGATCCGCAAGCCGAGTGTAGCGGCGACGGCCAGTTCGCAGTGTCCACCCGTACTGGCCAGCCGGGCCAGCAGCGGCAGGCTGGCGGCCGACGGGTTGCCGGCGCGCCAGCCGTGCAACGGTTCCGGCAAGGGCGTGTCGGTATGCGTGGTGGCCAGTTGCAACTCCAGCCGGGCCAGCGTCGCCGGGCCAGCGTGCGGCGCCAGCACCAGCGCGCAGCCGAACGCCTGCGTGCAACCGGTGACCTCGGCCAGCGGGCCGCCGCCGGCGGTGTCGCTGCACACCAGCAGCACCGGACGCTGCTCGGCCAGCACCTGGCTGGCCGCTTCCAGCAGCGCGGCACCGAAGCTGGCGCGTTGGGCGCAGATTGCGGTGGATGACGCGTGGCAACCGGTGGCGATGGTCCAGTAGCCGACCGCGGCGTTGTGCACCGAATTGTGGAAGCGGATCGGCGACAGCTCGGTAGGCGCCTGCGCCAGGGTGGCGCACATGTAGTCGGTGATTGCCTGGTCGCCGTGCGCGGAGGCGAACACGCAGGCCAGCGTGGCGGCATCGCGGCGGCTCATCGCCACCGCCTGGCCGGCCGCCTCGATCGCCAGCAGCACGCTTTCCGGCGCGCGCCGGCGTTCGTTCGCCGGCAAGCTGGCGGCGGCCGGTCGCGGTGGCGGTACTGACGGGGTGGTGCCGGCCAGCAGCGCGCGCAGCGCGGCGAAGTCGGCCAGTTGCGGCGACCACAGGCCGACGCCTTCGACGTGGACGCGCAGCACGCTCATGCGGCAAATCCTGCGCGGGCGAACGCCAGGCAGGCGTTGTTGCCGCCGAAGCCGAACGAGTTGCTCAGCGCCACATCGACGCGCTGGTACTCGTTGCGCCAGGCGAAGTGCGCGCCGCAGATCGGGTCGGGCGTGTCGCCGCCAAGGTTGCCCGGCACCAGGCCGTGCTCGATCGCCTGCAGCGCGATCGTCGCCTCGACGATGCCGGCCGCGCCCAGCGTGTGGCCGGTGAAGCCCTTGGTCGAGCTGGCCCGCGTCGTGGCCGGAAAGGCGCGGCCGACCAGCGCCGCCTCGACCTCGTCGTTCTTCTGGCTGGCGGTGCCATGCAGGTTGATGTAGTCGACCCGGGCCGCATCGAGGCCGGCGCGGGCCAGCGCATCGTGCAATGCCAGCTCGGCGCCTAGGCCGTCCGGATGTGGGGTGGACATGTGGTACGCGTCGCTGGCCTCGCCATAGCCGAGCAGCCGTGGCGCGTCGGACGCCACGTCGGTGCGTTCCAGCAGCGCGAAGCCGGCGGCCTCGCCGATCGAGATGCCGTTGCGCGCGGCATCGAACGGGCGGCACGGTTCGGGCGACACCAGCTCCAGCGCATTGAAGCCGAACAGCACGCTGTCGCACAGGGTGTCCACGCCGCCCACCACCGCTGCGTCGACCAGGCCGAGGCGGATCATCCGTTCGGCGCTGGCGAATACCTTGGCGCTGGACGAGCAGGCGGTGGAAACCGTCAGGCACGGGCCCTCGAGTTCCAGCGCGGCGGCGACGAAGGCGGCCAGCGAATGCGGCGCGTGGATCGCCGGGCGCAGCATGTCGTCGGCGAAGCCGCCATCGGGATCGAGCCGGCGATAAGCTTCCTCGGTGGCGCCGATGCTGGCGGTGGACGTGCCCAGCAGAAGCGCCACGCGGTCGGCGCCGTAGCGCGCGCGCGCGGCGTGCACGCGTTCGAGGAAGCCGTCCTGGTTCAGGCCCAGCCAGGCCAGCCGGTTGTTGCGGCAGTCCCACGCGCCGAATGCCGCGGGCAGGGCGACACCCTCCACGCCATCGACGCGGCCGACCCAGCAGGCCAGCGGCGCACTGCTGATGTCGTTCGGACGCAGCCCGCTGCGGGCGTGTTCGAGCGCATCGAGCTGTGCTGCGAGGCCGCTGCCCATGGCGGAAGTGGCGGTATACGCGGTGACTGCGAGGGGTGTCATGAGAATGGGCATCAGGAAAGCCTAACGTCGCCCCTGCAGAATGCCTAGGGATGCACTGAATGAATCAGGGCATTTCTGCCCTGTGATCGGGTGGGCATTCAGGGTGGTGGCTGCGACATGAAGGCACCGCGAACAGCGCGCGCCCGCTAAGCTGGAGCACCCCGGTTCTCTGCGAAACCTGTGTCGTCGAACCCCTCCCCCTCACGAAGCTGGCGCTACCTGCGCGACCGCGACGTGCAGCATGCCGCGCTGGTGACCGTGCTGGCGCTGGTATTGAGCGCGGGCCTGGTCTGGCTGGGTTACCTGATCCACGTCTGCCGCGTCGCCATGCACAGCCCGCTGGTACCGCCGCGGCGGATGGTGACGCTGGTGTTCGGCCGCCGCCTCGAGCGCGATGCGCCCGAGCATGACTATCAGCAGCGCCTGCGTCGTGCGCTGAGCCTGGCCGAACAGCAACAGACCGATCACCTGCTGTTGCTCGGCGGCTGCAGCGGCGGCCAGTGCAGCGAGGCGGCCGCCGGTCAGGCCTGGTTGCAGCAGCATGGCCTGGCCGGCGAAGTACGGGTGGAACTGGAGCAGGATTCGGTCGACTCGCTGGAGAACCTGCGCCACGCACGCCGCCTGCTGCTGGCCGAGGCCGGCGACGCCGGCCTGCCACCGGTGGCGCTGGTGACCAGCCGCTATCACCTGGCGCGCTGCCTGCTGCTGGCGCGCCGGCTCGGCTTCGATGGTTTGCCGGTTGCCGCCGAACCGGCGCTGCCGCGGCAGCGGCGCTACCTCGGCCTGTTGCTGCTCGAAGCCAGCTACCTGATGTGGATCGACCTGGGCCTGCGCTGGGCGCAGCTGATCGGGCACCGCCGGATGGCGGCGCGGATCAGCTGAGCTGGATCACGGTGGCGCGGCGCCGCGCCACAGCCGTTCGTGCATGGGCACTTGCTAAGCTTGCGCCATTGAATCGACGAGCCGGACGATGAGCGAGCAAGCCAACCAGGCCGAAACCTTCCTGCGCGAACTGCAGGATCGCATCTGCGCCGCGATCGAACAGGCCGACGGCACGGCGCGATTCGAGGAGGACGCGTGGCAACGCGCAGCCGGCGGTGGCGGGCGCACCCGCGTGCTGCGCGACGGTGCAGTGTTCGAGCAGGCCGGGGTGAATTTCTCGCGCGTGTCCGGCCACCAGCTGCCGCCCAGCGCCACTGCACATCGGCCGGAGCTGGCCGGCGGCAGCTTCATCGCCACCGGCGTGTCGCTGGTACTGCACCCGAAGAATCCGCACGTGCCGACCACCCACGCCAACGTGCGCTACTTCGAGGCCAGCAAGGAGGGCGTGGAGCCGGTGTGGTGGTTCGGCGGCGGTTTCGACCTCACCCCGTTCTATCCGGTGGACGAGGACGTGCGGCACTGGCATACGGTGGCGCGCGACCTGTGCGAGCCGTACGGTGCGGACGTCTATCCGCGCTACAAGCAGTGGTGCGACGAGTACTTCTACCTGAAGCACCGCGACGAGACCCGCGGCATCGGCGGGCTGTTCTACGACGATTTGAACGAGGGCGGCTTCGAGCGCTGCTTCGCGTTCACCCGTGACGTCGGCCAGGGCTTCCTCGATGCCTACCTGCCGATCGTCGAGCGCCGCAAGGCCACGCCGTTCGGCGAGCGCGAGCGCGAGTTCCAGCTGTACCGGCGCGGCCGCTACGTGGAGTTCAACCTGGTCTACGACCGCGGCACGCTGTTCGGCCTGCAGTCCGGCGGGCGCACCGAGTCGATCCTGATGAGCCTGCCGCCGCGGGTGCGCTTCGAGTACGCGTATCAGCCGGAAGCCGGCTCCGCCGAGGCGAAGCTGGCCGATTACCTGAAACCGCGCGACTGGGTGTAGGAGTCGGCTTTACGGCATCGCGCCGCTGAACTTCTCCACCGTGGCTCCCTTCACCGAGCCGATCTGCGCGCTGTCGCTGACCTTCAGCACCACCTCGCGGCGGAATTCCAGCGTGCCTTGCACCACGGCGTGCGGGCCGATCACGATCACCGGCTTGCGCTCGCTGCCCCAGTGGAACCAGCCGTTGTTCGGCTTGTCGACCAGGATGCCGCCCTCGACGCGCGAATCGGCACCGACCGTGATGTCGCCCGCCACCGTGCCGATGCCGCCGGCGACGTGGGCGCCATCCAGCACGATGGCGCCGTTGACGTTCTCCAGCCGGCCGCCGATCTCGGCGCCGCGAGCCAGATGGATGCTGCCGTTGACCGCATTCACCTTGCCGCTGACTCGGCTGGCGCTGCCCAGGCTGATCGCGCCGTTGACCGTGCCCAGTTCGGTTGCCTGCGCCTTGTCGCCCAGTTCGACTTCGCCGTTGACGGTGCTGGCCTCGTGCACGCTGGCGCCGTCGCCGACATGGACCGCGCCGTTGACGGTGCTGACATCTCCCGCCTGCTGCCCGGCCGCGACCTGCACCGAACCGTTGACCTTGTCGATGTCGTGGTCTTGCGCGGCGGCCAGCGGCGGCAGGCCCAGGCTCAGCGCCAGTGCGGCCAGGATGAGGATCGTCGGGAATCGACGCATGGCAATCTCCTTGTGTCTTCAGTGGATGGATACCGGCACTAGGATGCAGCCAGCGGGCCGAGGGTTTGAGATGACCTGTGGCAGGGGCCGCATTTGACGCTGCCGGGGCCCGCCGGCACCATTCCCGGTTTACTCCTCACTGTTGGGCGCCTCCATGCACAAGCTCGTCCTGATCCGCCACGGCCAATCGCAGTGGAACCTCGACAACCGTTTCAGCGGCTGGGCCGACGTCGACCTCACCGAGCAGGGCATGGCCGAGGCACGCGAGGCCGGCCGCCTGCTGCGCGAGGGCGGCTACGCGTTCGACGTGGCGCACACCTCGGTGCTCAAGCGTGCGGTGCGCACGCTGTGGGGCGTGCAGGATGCGATGGACCTGATGTGGATTCCGGTGCTCACCGACTGGCGTCTCAACGAGCGCCACTACGGCGGCCTCACCGGGCTGAACAAGGCCGAGACCGCGGCGAAGTACGGCGAGGATCAGGTGAAGATCTGGCGGCGCAGCTACGACATCCCGCCGCCGCCGCTGGATCGGGCCGCGAACGAGTCGGTGCACGATCCGCGCTACGCGGCGCTCGATCCGAAAGACATCCCCGACACCGAATGCCTGAAGGACACCGTGGCGCGCGTGCTGCCGTACTGGCACGAGCTGCTGGCGCCGGCGATCAAGTCCGGCCAGCGCGTGCTGGTGGCCGCGCACGGCAATTCGCTGCGCGCGCTGGTGAAGTACCTCGACGGCATCTCCGACGAGGCGATCGTGGAGCTGAACATCCCCAACGGCGTGCCGCTGGTATACGAGTTCGACGACGCGCTGAAGCCGCTGCGCCACTACTACCTCGGCGACGCCGACGCGATCGCCGCGAAGATGGCCGCGGTGGCGAACCAGGGCAAGGCGAAGTAACACGTCGCCGCGACCCGTGCGTCGGCTCGCCGGAACCAGCGCGCTGTAGCCGTGCCTGTCTATGCGGGTCGGATGTGTTGTGGCGCCCGCGGTCGTGGTGACGAGTATCCGGGCCGGGTGCGCGGGAATCGGGGACCTTGGCGAACGCGACCCCGCCGTGGGCGATAGGCGTCGAATCGGGTCAGTTTGTGCTCAAGGGAGACGCGTCGGGTATCCAGTCCCGGCGGGTATAGGTCAGTCGATGACCGGCGATCCGTGTTGCATCCCGTTGCCGCAGGCCCCGGCAAGCGGCTCGCGTCGCGGCGTGTCCGTCAGAGTGAACCCGGCATCGGTTCCCCCATCACTGGCACAAAAGGTGCTTGACATGGCTTGCAG
>NZ_BAAAFK010000002.1:47107-76633 GCF_039523495.1 Rhodanobacter soli
GCCCCTGGATTGATATTCATGAAGCTGCCCGTCAGCAAGCGCATACAAGCCGAGGTTGCGGTGGACGCCCTTGCCGGACCTCGCCGTCCCGGCGCGGTCGCCAGCTTGCTGAGTCGGACGCGTTACGTACCCGTGCGACTGAAGTTCGCCGTGACGCTGATGCTGGCGTTGGCGTGGGGAGTGAGCTCCTATCTGATTGCGCAGCACTGGCTCGATGAGCTGGCTCTCATCATGGGCGGTTTCTTCGCGCATCTGGCGATCCTCGGCATCGCGATCCTGCCGGGTTTCATGAACGCATTCCTGGTGGTGGGGCTGCTGCTGGATCGGCGACCGCCGCGTACCGCGATCGCCACCTACCCGGGTATCACCGTGCTGGTGGCGGCGTACAACGAGCAGGATTCCATCCTGTCCACGTTGGAAAGTCTGAGCAAGCAGGATTACCCGGCACCGATGCAGGTGCTGGTGATCAACGACGGTTCCACGGACGCCACCATGGAACGCTTGCGCAGCGTGTCCTATCCGTGGCTGCAGGTGCTCGATCTGGAGCGCAACGGCGGCAAGGCCAATGCGCTGAATCAGGGCCTCAAGTTGGCCGGGCATTCGCTGACGATCACGTTGGACGGCGATTCGTATCTGTACCGTCATGCGCTGCGTCATCTGGTCGGCCGTTTCCTCAGCGATCCGCTGAATACGTCGGCGGTGGCCGGGGCCGTGCTGTTGCGCAACTCGCGCCTGAATCTGGTGACCAAGGTCCAGGAATGGGACTATTTCCATGGCATCGCCGCCATCAAGCGGCTGCAGAGCCTGTTCCAGGGCACCCTGGTGGCGCAAGGCGCGTTCTCGCTCTATCGCACCGAGGTTTTGCGCGAGTTGGGCGGCTGGCCGGAGTGCGTGGGCGAGGACATCGTGCTGACCTGGGCGATACTCAACCGCGGCGACCGCGTGGGCTATTGCGAAGACGCCGTCACGTTCACCAATGCACCCGCCACGTGGAGGCAATTCATCCGCCAGCGCCAGCGCTGGTCACGCGGGTTGATCGAGGCGTTCAAGGCGTACCCGCAGTTGCTGTTTCGTCGGCGCATGAGCACGATCTTCATCTGGTGGAACCTGCTGTTCCCCTACATGGACCTGGTCTACACGCTGTTCTTCGTGCCGGGACTCGTGTTGGCGTTGTTCGGCTATTACTGGCTGGCCGGCCCGATGACCCTGCTGGTGTTGCCGCTGGCCTTCGTCGTCAACTATCTGATGTTCTACGTCCAGTCGCAGATGTTCCGCGCGCAAGGCCTCAAGGTGCGCCGCAATCCGGTGGGCTTCGTGATGTATGCCTTGTTCTACGGCTTCGTGCTGCAGCCTGGCTGCGTGGTGGGCTATCTGTCCGAACTGCTCAACCTGCGCAAGCGCTGGGGGACGAAATGAAGCGCGCCCTTCCGCTGTTGCTGCTGTTGCTGATGCCCGCCGTGCATGCGCAGACCGTGGCGGACGGAGTACGCGCGGGGCGCGCTGCGCTCGAGGCCGGCGCGCCGCAGCGGGCGCGCGCGTTGTTCAGCGCGGCGCTGGCGCAGCCGGGCAATCAGGAAGACTTGTTTGCGGCGGCCATTGGCCTGGGCCGGGCCAGCCTGTGGCTGGGCGATTACCCGGCCGCCGCGCGTGCGTTCGGTATCGCCCGCGAACAGGCCGGCGATACTGCCGGGCGACAGTTGGCCGATAGCGGGCTGGCCCAGGCCCTGAATGCGCAGGACTACCCGCGCAAGGCGTACGCGCTGGTGGCACCGTTCGCCAAGGGGCGGGCTGCGCCGACCCTGGAGCTGCTGCGGGCGATGCAGGCGCTGGGCTGGCAGGACAAGAGCACGGCCTACCTGACCGCCACGCCGCCTGCGGCGGCCTACGCCGGGGCACAGTACCGGCTGCTGCGGGACGACATGCAATACGCGCTGGCACCGCAGGTGGAAGGCAGCTTGAGCTTCAGCCACGACAGCGAGGATCTCGATACCTGGCATGCGGGTGCCGCCTGGCGTTCCGCCCCGCGTGCCGGTGCGCAACTGGTGCAGGCGTGGGGCGCTGCCTTCGGCACCACGCGGGTGGACGACCGGCAGCGGCAGCACCGGCTGGATGAGGCGGCGCTGCTGGGCCAATGGCGCATCGTCGACGAGCACTATGCCGATCTGCGGCTTGGCCTGGGCCACAGCGGTGCCTGGCAGTACCTGCAGGGTGCCGTGAACTGGACGTGGCGGAGCAGCGACAGCTTCAGCCTGTCGGCCGGGGCGGAGCGCGCGCCGCTGCTGACCGATGCGGCGATCGGGCGGCGGCTCGTCGGCAACACCTACAGCCTCGCCAGCAGCCTGCGCGCGGCAGCGTCCTGGTACGTGATTCCGACGTACTACCGCCAGACGTTCAGCGATGGCAACCGCCGCGACGGCGGCTCGCTGCGCGTGCTGCTCAGTCCGCGCGACATCCCCGACACCGCCGCCGCGCTCGGCGCGCAGCTGTCCACGCGCGTCTTTCACGGCAGTCAGCCGAGCCGTGGGGTGTATTTCAATCCGGCCCGCTACCGCGCGGTGCAGGCGGGCCTGATCGGCGTGTACGGTCTCGGCCCCGGTTGGAAGCTGCGCGCCACGGCCGAGATGGGCCGACAGTTCATTGACGGCGCCGGCGCGGGCATCTACGGCTGGCAGGTTTCACTGCAGGGGCGCCTGCCGCGCAACGGCCGTTTGCAGCTGCAGCTGGGTCGCAGTTCGGCCGCCTCGGAAAGCAGCGGCGGCGCGGGTTACTGGAACAACAGCCTGATGCTGTCGGTCAGCTACCCGCTTTGATCCGCCGGGCATCGCGTCAGCGGCTGGCGGCCGTCGTGGCGTGCCGATTCGACTAAGCTGTGCGCACGTCCACCCCGCCGTGATCTCGATGCCCGCCCATCTAACCTCGTACTTCGTGATGCTGCCGCTGCTGGCCTGGATCGTCTGGCGGCGGGTGAGCCGGCAGTTTGGCCGCCAGCCGATCCGGCGCAAGCGAATGATCTTCCGCGTCGCGGTGTTCGCGATCCTTGGCGGCCTGCTGGCGCTCGGCGGATTCCACCACGTCGCACTGGCCGAGGGGCTGCTCGGCGGCGCGCTGCTCGGTGGCGCGCTGGGCCTGCTCGGCCTGCGCCTGACCCGCTTCGAGGTCGACCCGGTGAAGGGCGACTGCTACGTGCCGAATCCGTGGATCGGTGCGCTGCTCACCGTGCTGCTGCTGGGCCGGCTGGGTTGGCGGTTGATGGTCGTGTGGCCGCAGATGCAGCAGGTCTCGGCCGCGCCTGGTGCGATGCCGCCGATGGGCTACGCCGCCAGTCCGCTGACCATGCTGGTGATCGGCCTGCTGGTCGGCTACTACATCGTCTACTTCAGCGGCCTGCTGATCCACCACCGCCGCTTCCAGCGGGCGCATCCCGGTACGGCGACGGCGCTGTGAGCCGTCGCCTCACTCCGGGCGATGCGGCAAGGCCAGGTATTCCTCGCTCTGCATCTCGATCAGCCGCGACTCGGTGCGGCCGAACTCGGCGCGCAGGCGCTCGCCGTCGTACAGCTCGGTGATCGGCGCGGCGGCGGACAGCACCAGCTTGACGTGGCGGTCGTAGAACTCGTCGACCAATTGCACGAAGCGCTTGGCCGCGTCCTCGCTGTAGACGGTGAACTGCGGCACGTTGGAGACGATGATCGCCGGGCCGGCCTTGGCCAGTGCGATGTAGTCGGCGACCGCGCGCGGGCCTTCGCACAGCGCGGCGAAGTCGAACCACAGGATGTTGTCGGCACGCTTGTGGAACGGGATGCCGCGGCTGTTGATGTGCAGCACGCCATCCTCCTGCACGTTGCCGCTGGCCTGGCTGGCGAAGATGCGCGCCAGCGCGCGATGCGCCTCGGCGCCGGGCGGGGTCAGGTAGACCGGTGCCTGGGTCAGCGCGCGCAGGCGCCAGTCGCGCGAAGAAGCCATCTCGACCACGTGGCAGCGCTGTTCGATCAGTGCGATCGCAGGCAGGAAACGCGCGCGCTGCAGGCCGTCCTTGTACAGGTTCGCCGGCGCGGTGTTGGAGGTGGTGACCAGGGTGACGCCGCGCGCGAACAGTGCGTCGAGCAGGTTGGACAGGATCATCGCGTCGCCGATGTCGTTGACCAGGAACTCGTCCAGGCACAGCACGCGGCAGCGTCCGGCGATGCCGGCGGCGACCTCGACCAGCGGACTCTGCTGCTCGCCCAGGCCGCGCAGGCTCTCGTGCACCTCGCCCATGAAGCGGTGGAAGTGCCGGCGCAGCGCCACGCCGTGCGGCAGGCTGGCCACGAACAGGTCCATCAGGAAGGTCTTGCCGCGGCCGACCGTGCCCCACAGGTATAGTCCCGCGACCGCTTCGGGCGGGTCGTTGCCGAGCAGCGATTTCAGCCGGCCGAACAGGCCGTTGCCGTTCGCCGGTTCGGCGCACAACGCAGCGTGCATGCGGTCGAACTCCGGCAGCAGTGCCAGCTGGGTCGGGTCGGACTCCCAGCGGTGCGCGGCGACGCCTTCGAGGTAGCGCGCGCTGGGCGCGAGCGAGGGGGATTCACTCATGGAACGGACAAGTCTTGGCAGGGGATGATCGGCGGTCGTCAGGCATGCCGCTTCGGCGGCAGCCAGCCGCGCACCGCATGCTTGATCGCGCCGCGCAGGTCCATCAGCCGGCGGTGGAAGAAGTGGCTGGTCTCGGGCATGCGCACCAGCTCGGGCTTGTGCTTCAGCGTCTCGACCCAGTCGAACACCGCCTGCGGCTCGACGATCTCGTCGGCCTCGCCCTGCACGATCAGCCACGGGCAGGTCGGCAACGCGACCGCCTCGAATGGCCAGCGCCCGACCGGCGGCGCGATGCTGATCAACGCATCGGCGCGCAGGCGCACCGCGTTGGCGATGACCACGTAGCTGCCGAACGAGAAACCGGCCAGCCACAACGCATCGTCCGGGCGCGTGCGGCGCACCCAGGCCACCACCGCGGCCAGGTCGTCGCTTTCGCCATGCCCCTTGTCGTAGCTGCCCGCCGAATTGCCGGCTTCGCGAAAATTGAAGCGCACCGTATCCAGCCCGGATTCACGCAGCGCCCGCTCGGCCATCGTCACCACCTTGTTGTGCATGGTGCCGCCCTCGATCGTGAGCGGATGGCACAGCACGGCCACGCCGCGACGCGCACAGGCCGGTTCGGCGACGTCGCTGATGGTCTCGAGCTTGCCGGCGGGGCCGTCGAGCATGAAACTGGCGGCGACGTCCGGAAAGCTGACAGGTTCGGCAGAGAGCTCGGTGGGATTCATGTGCACGATGATAACCGCCGGGCGGATCGGCTGCCGCGGAGGCCCCGGATGAACCACCTGGCGCATGCGTTGCTGGCCGGCGACGACGAGGCCCTGCAGCTCGGCGGGATGCTGGGCGACTTCGTGCACGGACAACCGGACCCGGCCGTGCTGCCGTCGCGGGTGATCGCCGGCATCCGCCTGCATCGGGCGATCGACGTGTACACCGATGCTCATCCCGAAGTGCTGACGGCGAAGGCGCTGCTGCCATCGCCGTATCGACGCTACGCGGGGATCCTGCTGGACATGTGGTTCGACCGCTGTCTGGCGCGCGATTTTCCACGCTGGAGCGTGCAGCCGCTGCCGGAGTATTCCGTCGCCTTGCGCGCCCTGCTGTGGCGGCAGGATGCGCTGCTGCCGCCACCGCTGCGGCGCTTTCGCAACTACATGGAGGCGTATGGCCTGCCGGCCGGCTACGCCGACGACGCCGTGCTGGGCGAGGCGCTGGGCGGTATCGGGCAGCGCCTGAGCCGCGCCAATCCGCTGGATTCGGCGTTGCCGGTGCTGCTGGAACGGGAAGCGGAATTGCAAGGGCGCTTCGAGGCGTTCTTTCCGGAGCTGCGAGAGTTTGCGCGGGAGTGGATCGAGGCGCACGCGGAGTGAGCGTCTGCGCGCTCTGCGGCCAAGGGGCAAACGAAAACGCCGCCCGGGAGGGGCGGCGTTTGATTTCGTTTCATTGAAGCGTTACTTCACCTGATCGGCAATCCAGTGCACGGCATTCGTCACCTGTTCGTCGGTGAGCGCCGGGTTGCCGCCCTTCGGCGGCATGAAGTTGCCGTCGGGGCCGTGGTAGCCCTCGATCGCGTGCTTGACCAGGGTATCGATGCCCTGGGCCACGCGCGGCCCCCAGTTGGCCTTGTCGCCGGTCTTCGGTGCACCGGCGACGCCGGAGGTGTGGCAGCTGGTGCACAGGTGATCGTAGATCGCCTTGCCGTCGGTGGTGCCGCCGTAGGCGACCTGCGACGCGGCGGCCTTGGTCGCGGCATCGGCGGCGGCCTGCATGGCGGCGCGGCCGGTATTGCCGGCGTAGACGGCGCCGTCCGGCGCGATCCGCGCGGCAACCCTGGCGGGCTGCTTCGGGTTGGTTTCCTTCGGCTCGTGGTCGTGGATCGCCAGCGCCGCGAAGATCAGCACCACCGTCAGCACGGCCAGACCGCCGATCATGATCGAAAACTGGCGCAAGACGCTCTGGTCGGACTTGCTCATGGGACCGCTCACGCACGTACTCCTGTCAGTGGGCAAGGCGGAACGCCACGATGGCTGCCCCGACCTGCCTGAATTGCCTGTTGCTGTCGCACCGGCCCGATGGACGCGTCCCGGTGTGGATTGCCGTGCGTGAGTGCACGGCACGGATCACGCTTGCCGTTCGACCCGGATTCGGGGGTCGGACAGGCAACAGTCGGCGATTATAAACGAAGCGCGCGGCAAGTTTCAGGCTTCCGCGGCGACCCGCCGCGGTGACCGTGCCTGCCGCGGCAGCCCGCCCGGTGCCTGCGGATGGCCCTGCAGCGGGCGGCGCCCCTGCCATCGGTCATGCTGTACCCATGTCAACCGGCATTGTTCAAGTTCGTTGATCTGCCCCTATGCTTTCATCTCAAGAGACGCGTGCCGGCATGGCCCGGCAGGCGTCCGTTGTTTTGCAGACACATGCCACGCAGTCGTGTGCCGGTCGGGCGCACCGTTCAATCCAGGAGTTTTACATGTCGCGTTTTTGGAAGATCGCGTTGATCGTGATTGCCGTGATCGTCGTGGCAGCGGTGGGTTTCCGCCTGCTGCACAAGGCCACCCCGGCCGGTTCCGCGTCGGCGCAGTCCGCCACCAAGAGCAAGGGCGGCAAGGATGGCAAGGATGAAACGCCGCCGGTGCCAGTCACCGTGGTGCCGGTGGTCAAGCAGAACGTGCCGGTCTACCTGACCGCGCTGGGCACGGTGCAGGCGCTCAACACGGTCACCGTGAACCCGCAGGTGGGCGGCCAGCTGCTCAGCCTGGAGTTCACCGAGGGCCAGCCGGTGAAGAAGGGCCAGGTGCTGGCGCAGATCGATCCGCGCACCTACCAGGCCGCCCATGACCAGGCCGTGGCGCGTCAGCGCCAGGACCAGGCGCTGCTGGAAACCGCGAAGAGCAACCTGGCGCGCAGCCAGGACCTGGCCGCCAAGGGCTACATCTCCAGGCAGGACCTGGACACCCTGCGCAACACCGCCGCGCAGTACGCGGCCGCGGTGGCCGCCGATGCGGCCAGCGTGCGCGACAGCCAGGTGCAGCTGGCCTACACCAAGGTGATCTCGCCGATCGACGGCCTCGCCGGCATCCGCAACGTGGATCCGGGCAACGTGGTGACCACCAGCACCGGCATCGTCACGCTGACCCAGCTGCATCCGATCAATGTGATGTTCACCCTGCCCGAGCAGAACCTCGACATGGTGCGTGCCGCCGCCGCCCAGGAAGGCGCCGCGCTGCAGGTGACCGCGCTGGACCGCACCGATGCGCACCCGATCGCCAGCGGCGGCGTGCTCAAGGTGATCGACAACCAGATCGACACCAGCACCGGCACGTTCCGCCTGAAGTCGGAGTTCACGAACGCGAAGAACGAGTTGTGGCCGGGCCAGTTCGTCAACGTGCAACTGCTGGTGAGCACCGTCGACGGCGGTCTGGTGATTCCGGCGCAGGCGGTGCAGCGCGGTCCGGACGGCGACTACGTCTACCAGGTGCAGGCCGACAGCACGGTCAAGATGCAGGTGGTGGCGATCGCCGGTGAAGTGGGCGACAGTCACGTGATGATCGGCAGCGGCCTCAAGGTCGGCGACCGCGTCGTCACCGAAGGCCAGTTCCGGCTGAAGCCGGGCAGCAAGGTCAACGCGCTGAAGCCGGGCGAAGTGCCGGCGGCGCCGACCGCGGCCGAACTGGAGAAAGCCAAGCAGAACAGCAAGGGCGGTCGCCGTCGCGGCTGAGCGGCCGCGTGCCGACCCGTGCCACGCCACCGCAGCCGTGCGAACCCGGCCGTGTCCCGGCCATGATCGCGGCTGAACCCGCACCTACACGTTACGGATAGCCATGGGATTCTCGACCCTCTTCATTCGCCGCCCGATCGCCACCTCGCTGTTGATGGTGGCGGTGCTGCTGCTCGGCATCCTCGGCTACCGCCAGCTGCCGGTTTCGGCGTTGCCGGAGATCGAGGCGCCCAGCCTGGTGGTGAGCACGCAGTACCCGGGTGCCAGCGCCAGCACCATGGCGGCGCTGATCACCACGCCGCTGGAGCGCAACCTGGGGCAGATCTCCGGGCTCACCATGATGAGCTCGGATTCCTCCGCCGGGCTGTCCACGATCATCCTGCAGTTCTCGATGGACCGCGACGTCGACATCGCCGCGCAGGACGTGCAGGCGGCGATCAACCAGGCCAAGGGCACCTTGCCGGGCAACCTGCCGTATCCGCCGGTGTACAACCGCGTGAATCCGGCCGACGCGCCGATCCTCACCCTCAAGCTCACCTCCGACAGCCGCCAGCTGCGCGAGGTGAACGACCTGGCCGACTCGATCATTGCGCAGAAGCTGTCGCAGGTGCAGGGCGTGGGCCTGGTCTCGATCGCCGGCAACGTGCGCCCCGCGGTGCGCGTGCAGGTCAACCCGGCGCAGCTGTCCAACCTCGGTCTCACGATGGAGGACGTGCGCAGCGCGCTGACCCAGGCCAACGTCAACGCGCCGAAGGGCACGCTGAACGGCAAGACGCAGAGCTACTCGATCGGCACCAACGACCAGTTGAGCGACGCGGCCGAGTACAAGAACACCATCATCAGCTACAAGAACAACTCGCCGGTGCGGTTGTCCGACGTGGCCAAGGTGGTCGACGGCGTCGAGAACGACCAGCTCGCCGCGTGGGCGAACGGCCAGCCGGCGGTGCTGCTGGACGTGCGCCGCCAGCCCGGCGCGAACATCGTGCAGACCGTCGAGCAGATCCGCAACGTGCTGCCGGAACTGCGCACCGCGCTGCCGGCCGACGTGCACCTGGACGTGTTCGCCGACCGCACGGTGACCATCCGCGCCTCGGTGCGCGACGTCGAGTTCACCCTGATCCTCACCGTGTTCCTGGTGATCGGCGTGATCTTCGTGTTCCTGCGCCGGCTGTGGGCCACGATCATCCCGTCGGTGGCAGTGCCGCTGTCGCTGATGGGCACGTTCGGCGTGATGGCGTTCACCGGCATGTCGCTGGACAACCTGTCGTTGATGGCGCTGGCGGTCGCCACCGGCTTCGTGGTGGACGATGCGATCGTGATGATCGAGAACATCGTGCGCTACATCGAGCAGGGCAGGGACGGCAAGGAAGCGGCCGAGGTCGGCGCGAAGGAAATCGGCTTCACCGTGCTGTCGCTGACCGTGTCGCTGGTGGCGGTGTTCCTGCCGCTGCTGCTGATGCCTGGCGTCACCGGCCGGCTGTTCCACGAATTCGCCTGGGTGCTCACGATCGCGGTGACCATCTCGATGCTGGTGTCGCTGACGCTGACGCCGATGATGTGCGCCTACCTGCTCAAGCCCGACCAGCTGCCCGAGGGCGACGACGCGCACGAGCGTCACGCCGCCGCCGGCAAGCGCACGGTGTGGTCGCGCACGGTGCACCTCTACGAGAACTCGCTGGACTGGGTGCTCGACCATCAGCGCCTGACCATGCTGGTGGCCGGCGCTGCGGTGGTGCTCACCGTGTTCCTGTACATCGTGATCCCCAAGGGCCTGCTGCCCGAGCAGGACACCGGCCTGATCACCGGCGTGGTGCAGGCCGACGACAACATCGCGTTCCCGCAGATGGAGGACCGCACCAAGGCGGTCGCCGAGGCGCTGCGCAAGGACCCCGCGGTGGCCGGCGTGGCCGCCTTCATCGGCGCCGGCACGATCAACCCCACCCTCAACCAGGGCCAGCTCAGCATCGTGCTGAAGGACCGCGGCGACCGCGACGGCCTGGATGAACTGCTGCCGCGGTTGCAGCACGCGGTGGCCGGCATCCCGGGCGTGGCGCTGTACCTGAAGCCGGTGCAGGACGTGACCCTGGACAGCCGCGTCGCCGCCACCGAATACCAGTATTCGCTGTCCGACGTGAACTCGGTCGAGCTGGCCGGCTACGCCAACCAGATGACCCAGGCGATGCGCCAGCGGCCGGAGCTGGCCGACGTCGACAACAACCTGGCCAACAATGGCAACGCGCTGAAGCTGACCATCGACCGCGAGAAGGCCAGCCGCCTCGGCGTGCCGGTGCAGAGCATCGACGACACCCTGTACGACGCGTTCGGCCAGCGCCAGATCTCCACCATCTTCACCCAGTTGAACCAGTACCGCGTGGTGCTGGAAGTGGCGCCGGAGTTCCGCACCAGCGACGACCTGCTGAACAAGCTCACCGTGCGCGGCAACGGCAACGGCGCGCTCACCGGCAGCAACGCGACCAGCTTCGGCCAGTTGAAGTCGAGCAACTCGGCGACACCGTCGGGCATCGGCAACGCCGGCAACGTCGGCTTCGAGATCGGCGGCGGCGGCACCATTCCGCTGTCCTCGCTGGTCAGCGCCGAGGTCACCAGTGCGCCGCTGGTGGTCAGCCACCAGCAGCAGCTGCCGGCAGTGACATTGGCGTTCAACGTGGCGCCCGGCTACTCGCTGTCCGACGCGGTGGCGGCGATCCACCAGGTCGAGCAGCAGCTGAACTTCCCGCCGCAGGTGCGCGGCGAGTTTGTTGGCAAGGCGGCCGAGTTCACCTCCTCGCTCGGCGACGAGGTGCTGCTGCTGCTGGCCGCGATCGTGGTGATCTACATCGTGCTGGGCGTGCTGTACGAGAGCTACATCCACCCGCTGACGATCATCTCCACGCTGCCGCCGGCCGGTGTCGGCGCGCTGCTGGCGCTGATCATCTGCGGCATGAGTCTGTCGGTGGACGGCATCGTGGGCATCGTGCTGCTGATAGGCATCGTGAAGAAGAACGCGATCATGATGATCGACTTCGCGATCGAGGCGCGCCGCACCGGCCTCAACGCGCGCGACGCGATCCGCCGTGCCTGCCTGCTGCGCTTCCGCCCGATCATGATGACCACCGCCGCGGCGATGCTCGGCGCGCTGCCGCTGGCGCTGGGCAACGGCATCGGTGCGGAACTGCGCCGGCCGCTGGGCGTGTCGATCGTGGGCGGCCTGCTGCTGTCGCAGCTGGTCACGCTGTACACCACGCCGGTGATCTACCTGTACATGGAACGCTTCTCCGACTGGCTGGCCGTCCGCCGCGAGCGGCGCGCCCTGACCCACGCCCAGGCCCGCAGCGCGGCGTGATCCTGCCGATGTCCTGCTACCCCTCCCCTGCTTGCAGGGAGGGGTCTTCGCGCAAAGCCCCGATCAACCTTTTCGCGGCCCGGACGTTGAGGGTGGAATGATCTGTTCACGCACCACCCGCCCGTCCCCGCCCACGTTGAATCCATGAACATCTCCGGCACCTTCATCCGCCGCCCGATCGGCACGTCGTTGCTGGCGATGGGCCTGTTCGTGGCCGGCGTGATCTGCTACTTCCTGCTCGGCGTGGCGGCGCTGCCGAACATGCAGTTCCCGGCGATTTTCGTGCAGGCCAGCCAGGCCGGCGCGGACGCCAGCACGATGGCATCCACCGTGGCCGCACCGCTGGAACGCCACCTGGGCCAGGTGCCCGGTATCGAGACGATGCGTTCGTCCAGCTCCGAGGGGCGCACCTTCGTCTTCATGATGTTCCGCAACGGCACCGACCTGGATTCCGCCGCGCGCGACGTGCAGGCGGCGATCAACTCGGCCGCACCGGACCTGCCCAGCGGCCTCAACGGCGCGCCCAGCTACCAGAAGGCGAACCCGAACGACGACCCGATCATCGCGCTGGCGCTGACTTCGACCACGCAGTCGGCGGCCGACTTGTACAACCTGTCCGACACCCTGCTGGCGCAGCGGCTGCGCCAGTTGCCGGGCGTATCGTCGGTGGAGATCGCCGGTGCGGCCACGCCGGCGATCCGCGTGGACGTGAACCTGCGCGCGCTGAACGCGATGGGGCTGTCGCCGGACCAGCTGCGCAACGCGCTGAGCGCGGCCAACGTGACTTCGCCGGAGGGCTTCCTGTCCAACGGCAAGACCACCATGTCGATCAGCGCGACCACCCAGCTGCACAGCGCGGACGAATTCGCCCAGCTGGTGATCGCCAGCCGCAACGGCACGCCGGTGCGGCTGGCCGATGTGGCGAAGGTCTACGCCGGCCAGCAAGACGCGTACCAGGCGGCCTGGTTCCACGGCAAGCCGGCCGTGCTGATGTACGTCTACAGGAAGGCCGACGCCAACGTCATCGCCACCGTCGACCTGGTCAGGGATCAGTTGCCGTTGCTGCGCGACTACCTGCCGCCGGCCACCGTGCTGACCCCGTTCTTCGACGGCACGCCGACCATCCGCGCCTCGCTGCACGAGGTGCAGGCCACGCTGCTGATCTCGCTGGCGATGGTGATCCTGGTGATGGCGCTGTTCCTGCGCCGGCTGGCGCCGACCCTGATCGCCGCGGTGGCGGTGCCGCTGTCGCTGGCCGGCGCGTTCGTGGTGATGTACATCCTCGGCTACACGCTGAACAACCTCACCCTGCTGGCGCTGGTGATCGCGATCGGCTTCGTGGTCGACGATGCGATCGTGGTGATCGAGAACATCATCCGCCACATCGACGCGGGCATGTCGCGCATGCAGGCCACCCTGGCCGGCGCGCGCGAGATCGGCTTCACCATCGTCTCGATCACCGCCTCGCTGATCGCCGTGTTCATCCCGCTGCTGTTCGCCGGCGGCGTCACCGGCATGTTCATGCACGAGTTTTCGGTGACCCTGGTGGCGGCGATCGTGGTCTCCGCGCTGGTCTCGCTGACGCTGACGCCGGCGCTGTGCGGGCGCTTCCTCAACGGGCATGCCGCGAAGGAAAAGACGCAGCCGTCGCGACTCGCGCGCGCGCTGGACGGTTTCCACACCGGCATGCTGCGCGTATACACCCGCGCACTGAACTTCTCGCTGCGGCATGCCCTGCTGTTCTCGCTGACCCCGCTGGTGCTGATCGTGGTCACGTTCTATCTGTTCGGCGTGGTCAAGACCGGCCTGTTCCCGGCGCAGGACACCGGCCTGATCTGGGGACGCGCCAGTTCCAGCGCCACCGTCTCGTTCGCCGAAAGCAGGCAGCGGCTGGAGCGGTTGACTACGATGCTGATGGCCGACCCCGACGTCGCCACCGTGGGTTCGCGCCTGGGCAGCAGCCGGCAGGGCACCAGCGGCTCGTTCAACATCGACCTGAGGACCCGCGCCGAAGGCCGCCAGGACGACACCTTCGCGGTGCTCGCGCGGCTCAGTGCGAAGGCGGCGAACTATCCCGACCTCAACCTGCGCCTGCGCCCGGTGCAGGACCTGCCCAGCGGTGGTGGCGGCGGCACCAGCCAGGGTGCGCAATACCAGGTGTCGCTGCAGGGCAACGACCTGACCAGCCTGCAAGAGTGGCTGCCGAAACTGCAGGCCGAGTTGAAGAAGAATCCCAAGCTGATGGATGTGGGCACCGACGTCGACGAAGCCGGCCTGCGCCAGAACATCGTGATCGACCGCGACAAGGCGGCGCGGCTCGGCGTGTCGATCGGCAGCATCGACGGCGCGTTGTACGACGCGTTCGGTCAGCGCCAGGTGTCCACCATCTACTCGGACATCAACCAGTACCAGGTGGTGGTCAACGCGCTGCCCGAACAGACCGCCACACCGGAGGCGCTCAACCGCATCTACGTGCGCTCCAGCAGCGGCCAGATGATCCCGATCACCGCGTTCGCGCGGCAGGAGCCGGGGCTGGCGCCATCGCAGATCACCCACGAAAACCAGTACACCACGATGGACTTGAGCTTCAACCTCGCGCCCGACGTGAGCATGGGCGAGGCGATGGCGATCATCCAGTCCACCGTGAAGAACATGCGCATGCCCGGCGACATCCGGGTGCAGATGGGCAACGACTTCCGCCGCTTCCAGCAATCGCAGAGCGGCATGGGCTGGCTGATCCTGGCCGCCGTGCTCACCGTTTACATCGTGCTCGGCATGCTGTACGAAAACCTGATCCATCCGATCACCATCCTGTCCACCCTGCCGGCCGCCGGCGTGGGCGCGTTGCTGGCGCTGTGGCTGACCGGCACCGAGCTGTCGGTGGTGGCGCAGATCGCGCTGGTGCTGTTGATCGGCATCGTCAAGAAAAACGCGATCATGATGATCGACTTCGCCCTGGTCGCCGAACGCGAACACGGCAAGAGTCCGCTGGAAGCCGCGCGCGAAGCCTGCACGGTGCGCTTCCGCCCGATCATGATGACCACCATGGTCGCCATCCTCGCCGCCTTGCCGATCGCGATCGGTCTCGGCGAAGGCAGCGAACTGCGCCGCCCGCTCGGCATCGCCCTGATCGGCGGCCTGCTGATCTCGCAAAGCCTCACCCTGCTCAGCACCCCGGCGCTGTACGTCATTTTCTCGTGCCTGGCCGAGCGGCGGAAAGCGTGGTGGGCACGGCGGCGGCCGCGCAAGGCGATGGTGGCCAGGCCCGATCCCGGCTGAGAAAAGGGTGGTCGGGCGACATGGCCAGGCAGCTGAACGCCCCGGCAACGCACTCACAACCCGTTAACCGCAAGGTGGTTATCACTGATTCCCTCTTCCCGGACGGAGTTGCGTGCGATGGGCAACGAGACAAGCAAACCGGATTTTTCCGATGTACGGGGCGGGGTGAAATCCACCGCGCCGGATGCACCGCCCAAGGCGGATTTCAGTGACGTGAAGTCGCAGGTCAGTTCAACCGCCGACGCGGCCACGACCTACACCGTGGTGGCAGGCGACAGCCTGTCGAAGATCGCCAAGCACTTCTATGGCAGTGCGAATGCGTGGAAGCGGATTTTCGACGCGAACCGCGACCAGCTGACCGATCCGGACCGGATCCAGCCCGGCCAGACGTTGAAGATTCCCGCCCAGTCCTGAAGCAGGAGGTATCCCATGAAGATGACTCGCCAACCCTTGATCCTTGCCGCATCGCTGGCCGCGGTGCTGGCTTTGAGCGCCTGTGGCAAGAAAGATGAATCGGCCGCGCCGGCTCCGTCCGCGATGCCGCCTGCCGCGACCGCACCGGCACCTGCGCCATCCTCCACGGCACCGATGGCCATGAACAACGCGCCCGCCGCGGTCACGTTCGGTTCGGTCGAGCTGGGCTCGACGGTCGACGCCAGCAACAAGATCCTCGCCAGCAGCACCAGCTTCGCGCCGACCGACACCATCTATGCCTCGGTCGACACCAGCGGCAGCGGCAACGCCACGCTGGCGGCGAAGTGGACGTACCAGGACGGCCAGACCGTGCATGAGGACAGCAAGACCCTGAATGCCATGGGCCCGGAGACCACCGCCTTCATGATCAGCAAGCCGGGCGGCTTCGCGGCAGGCAACTACAAGGTCGATATTTCGCTGAATGGCAGCCACGTCGCCAGCAAGGATTTCACGGTGAAGTAAGTTGCTGCAGCGATGACGGACGAAACGCGAGGGCGCGGCCATGCCGCGCCCTCGTCGTTTTTGTCTCGCGCGGCGGCGCCGTACGTCACCGCATGTTGCCGGATGGCTGCGGTCGCGCTTTCCCCTCCCCGGCGAAAACGCGACAATGGGAGGCTTGTATCAGCGGGCTGCGGGTATCAAGCCACCCGCCGTTCCCTTCCGGCCAATGCAGTAGCACAGAGGTCCATGCAGACAATGTCCACCACGCCCAAGATCATCTACACGCTCACGGATGAAGCTCCGTTCTTGGCCACGCAGTCGCTGCTGCCGATCGTCGCGGCGTTCACCGGCACGGCGGGCATCAGGGTGGAGACGCGCGACATCTCGCTGGCCGCACGCATCATCGCGCTGTTTCCGGAAGCGCTGAAAGAAGATCAGCGGCTGGCCGACGACCTAGCCGAACTGGGCCAGCTGGCCACCACGCCGGAAGCGAACATCATCAAGCTGCCGAACATCAGCGCCTCGATGCCGCAGCTGAAGGCGGCAATCAAGGAGCTGCAGGGCCAGGGTTACGCGCTGCCGGATTACCCGGATGCGCCGAAGAACGACAGCGAGAAAGACGTCAAGGCACGCTACGACCGGGTCAAGGGCAGCGCGGTGAACCCGGTGCTGCGCGAGGGCAATTCCGACCGCCGCGCGCCGACCTCCGTGAAGAACTACGCGCGCAAGCATCCACACAAGATGGGCGCGTGGAGCAAGGATTCGCAGACCCACGTGGCGCACATGGACGGCGGCGACTTCTACGGCACCGAGAAGTCCGCGCTGATCGCGCAGGCCGGCAACGTCAGCATCGAGTGGTTCGGCAAGGACGGCAGCCACGCCGTGCTGAAGCCGAAGACCGCGCTGCTGGCCGGCGAGATCATCGACGGCGCGGTGATGAGCAGGCGCGCGCTGGCCGGTTTCATCGACGCGCAAATTGCAGATGCGAAGCAGCAGGGCGTGCTGTTCTCGCTGCACCTGAAGGCGACCATGATGAAGGTCTCCGATCCGATCATGTTCGGCGTGGTGGTCGGCGAGTTCTACAAGGACGTGCTGGCGAAGCATGCCGATGCGCTGAAGCAAATCGGCTTCAACCCGAACAACGGCATCGGCGACCTGTACGCGCGCCTCGGCTCGCTGCCGGAAGCGCAACAGGCGGCGATCAAGGCCGACCTCGACGCCGAGTACGCGCAGCGCCCGGGCGTGGCGATGGTCAACTCGGACAAGGGCATCACCAACCTGCACGTGCCCAGCGACGTGATCGTCGACGCCTCGATGCCGGCGATGATCCGTGACTCCGGCAAGATGTGGAACGCGCAGGGTCAATTGCAGGACGTCAAGGCGGTGATCCCAGACCGCAGCTACGCCGGTGTCTATCAGGCCACCATCGAGGACTGCAAGGCGCACGGCGCATTCGACCCGGCCACCATGGGCAGCGTGCCTAACGTGGGCCTGATGGCGCAGGCGGCGGAGGAATACGGCTCGCACGACAAGACCTTCCAGGTCGCCGGCGATGGCGTGGTCAAGGTGCTCGACGAAGCCGGCACGGTGCTGTTGCAGCACGACGTCGAAGCCGGTGACATCTGGCGCATGTGCCAGACGAAAGATGCGCCGATCCAGGACTGGGTGAAGCTGGCGGTGAGCCGTGCGCGCCACACGCCAGCGGTGTTCTGGCTCGACCCGGCCCGCGCGCACGACGCGCAGGTGATCGCCAAGGTCGAGCGTTACCTGAAGGATCACGACACCAGCGGCCTGGACATCCGCATCATGGATCCGGTCGCCGCGACGAAGTTCTCGCTCGAGCGCATCCGCCAGGGCCTGGACACCATCTCGGTCACCGGCAACGTGCTGCGCGACTACCTCACCGACCTGTTCCCGATCATGGAGCTGGGCACCAGTGCGAAGATGCTGTCGATCGTGCCGCTGATGGCCGGCGGCGGCCTGTTCGAGACCGGCGCCGGCGGCTCCGCGCCGAAGCACGTGCAGCAGTTCCTGGAAGAGAACTACCTGCGCTGGGATTCGCTGGGCGAGTTCCTCGCGCTGGCCGCGTCGCTGGAACACTTGGGCAACCGTTATGGCAACGCCGAGGTGGACGTGCTGGCGAAGACGCTGGACCAGGCCAACGGCAAGTTCCTCGACACCGACAAGTCGCCTTCGCGCAAGCTCGGCGGCATCGACAACCGCGGCAGCCACTTCTACCTGGCGCTGTACTGGGCGCAGGCGCTGGCCGCGCAGGACGTGAACGCCGCGCTGAAGGCGAAGTTCGCGCCGCTGGCCAAGGCGCTGACGGAGAACGAGGCGACCATCGTCGACGAACTCAACCGCGTGCAGGGCAAGCCGGTCGACATCGGCGGCTACTACCACCCGGACCTGGGCAAGGTCGGCGCGGCGATGCGCCCCAGCGCGACGTTCAACGCGGCGCTGGCGAAGCTGACGGCGTGACGCACTGAGAAACGGGCTGGAAGCGAAACGGGGCACCCTGCGGTGCCCCGTTTCCTGTCGAGGGTGCGGGCCACCTGCGGCTCAGGATCGTCCTGCCACAATGAAGGCCATTGGGAATGGAGCGATCCGGATGCGTCTGCTGCACTTGGCTTTCCTGTTTGTGCTGGGCGCACCGCTGCCGGCGTTCGCGCAATCGGCGGCCGTGCCGCCGGCACCGGACGTGGCCGACCTGCCTGCCGTGGTGGTCAGCGGCGTGCAGCCCGGCCCCGGCTTGTGGAAGGTGAGCAAGGGCGATCACGTGATGTGGGTGCTCGGCACGCTGTCGCCGCTGCCGCGCGACATGCAGTGGCAGTCGCGCGAGGTGGAACAGGTGATCGGCGCCTCGCAGCAGATCTTGCTGGCGCCCTCGGTGCAGTTGAAGGCCGACGTCGGCTTCCTCGGCAAGATGTTCCTGCTGCCTTCGGCCTACAGCGCGCGCAAGAACGCCGATGGCCAAACCCTGCAGCAGGTGCTGCCGCCGCCGGTGTATGCGCGCTGGCAAGTGCTGAAGCAGAAATACCTCGGCGACGACCGCGGCATCGAGCGCTGGCGGCCGCTGTTCGCGTCGCAGGAGCTGTACCGCAGGGCGCTGAAGGCGAATGGCTTGAGCCGATCCGGCGGGATCAAGGCGAACATCGACGCACTGGCCAAGCGCCACGGCGTGCCCGAGCTGGTGACCGACTACCCCGTGCTGATCGAGCACCCGCGCGCGGCGATCAAGGCGTTCAAGCAGGCCGCGCCGCGCGACACCACCTGCTTCATCCGCACCCTGGACAGCGTCGAGCGCGACATCCCGGCGATGACCGCGCGCGCGAATGCCTGGGCCACCGGCGACCTGCAGGCGCTGCGCGAACTGCCCGACAGCGATCGCCACGACGCCTGCGTGGCGGCGGTCGCCGGTGCCGGCTTCGCGCAGACGCTCGGTCTCGATGATGTGCCGGCGAAGCAGCGCGCCACGTGGCTGGCCGCTGCGCGCAAGGCGCTGACCGGCAACGCGCAGACCTTCGCGCTGCTGCCGATGGACGAACTGCTGAAGCCGGACGGCTACCTGGCCACGCTGCAAGTCGAGGGCTACCAGGTCGACGCGCCGGAGTGAGATGCGGCGGGAGCCGTGTTCAGGCGCTGGCCAGGTCGAGCTGCGCGATCTCGTTGTCGCTCAAAGTCAGCGCGGTGGCGCCCAGCAATTCGCGCAGCTGTTCCACGCTGGTGGCGCTGACGATCGGTGCGGTGAGGCCGGGGCGGGCGATCAGCCAGGCCAGCGCGATCTGGGCGGGCGTGGCGCCATGCGCGGCGGCGACGGCGTCAAGCGCGGCGAGGACCTGCAGGCCGTGCGGATTCAGGAACTGCTTCACCGCGCCACCGCGTGCGCTGCTCTTGGCCAGGTCCGCTTCGCTGCGGTACTTGCCGCTGAGGAAGCCGCTGGCCAGCGCGTAGTAGCCGATCACGCCGATGTTCTCGCGCCGGATCAGCGGCTCCAGTTCTTTCTCGTAGCCGGCGCGGCTGACCAGGTTGTATTCCGGCTGCAGGCTTTCGTAGCGCGGCAGGCCGTGTTGTTTCGCGATGGTCAGCGCATCGGCGAAGCGGGCGGCGCTGAAGTTCGATGCGCCGATCACGCGCACCTTGCCGGCCTCGATCAGCCGGGCGAATTCGCCCAGCGTGTCTGCCATGGGCACGCTGGCATCGTCCTGGTGTGCCTGGTACAGGTCGATGCAGTCGACCTGCAGGCGTTGCAGCGAACCATCCACCGCCTGGCGGATGTTCACCGGCGACAGGCCGGGGTGTTCGGCCCACTTGGCGACCTTGGTCGAGATCAGCACGCGGTCGCGCTTGCCGCTCTTCCTCAGCCACTTGCCGATGATGGTTTCCGACTCGCCGCCGGCGTTGCCCGGCACCCAGGCCGAATAGACGTCGGCGGTGTCGATCAGGTTGCCGCCGGCGTCGACGAAGGCATCGAGCAGCTCGAACGAGCGCTTCTCGTCCACGCTCCAGCCGAACACGTTGCCGCCGAAGGCGAGCGGGGCGATGGAAAGTGGCGAATGGCCGAGCGGACGCTGCTGCATGGAGAAACCTCGGATGGGGCGGGGGACACTCCATCCGAGGTGGTTGCGGCCGGCGCCGGAATCAAGCGCCGGCCGCCGCGCTGCGGGTCAGCGGGGCCGGATGAGTCGCGGCCAAGTCGATGCACAGCAGATTGCCGCGATCGACTTGGCCTTCCTGGCGGCAGCCTTGTCGGCGATGGCTTTGCGCTCGCTCGCGTCGTCTTGCGGATCGGGCCGCCAGGACGGATCGATGTTGGTGAGGTGACCGTGCAGGAACAGCAAATCTTTCCAGATCGAGCTCATGGGGGAAGCCTCCTTGGGAAGCCTTGGACTTGGGGTGCGCTCAAGGTACGCGTGCCGGCGGTCGCCAAAAAGCGATATATTCACAAGCCAGCCTTGAGGGATATTCAAGATGGGAAAGCTGCCGCTGGGGCTGCTGCAACAGTTCGTGCTGGTCGCCCGGCTGGGCAACCTGTCGCGTGCCGCGGCGCAGGCGAATCTCACCGTCAGCGCGCTCAGCCACCAGATGCGCCAGCTGGAAGAACGCCTGGAGCGGCGTCTGTTCGAACGTGGCCCGCGCGGGGTGACGCTGACCGTCGAAGGTTGCAGCCTGCTGGAGGCGGTCGGCGAACATTTCGACGGCATCGAACACGCGCTGGCGCATTACCGCACGCGCCACCACGATGCGCTCACGCTCAGCGCCAGCCCCGGCATCATGTCGAGCTGGCTGGTGCCGCGGTTGCCGAAACTGGTCGCCGCGCATCCGGAGCTGGAGCTCAGCCTGCAGTCCGGTTCGGCGCTGGTGAACTTTGCGCGCGAACCGGTGGACGTGGCCCTGCGTTACGGCCGTGGCGAATGGCCCGGCCTGCACTGCGAACGCCTGTTCGGCGAATGGATCGCACCGGTGGCCGCGCCCGCGTTGATCGCGCGGATGGCCGGTGCCGATCCGCGCGACCTGTCGCGCTGGCCGCTGCTCGGTGAGCCGAATCCTTCCACGCGCTGGAGCGATTGGTTCGGCCGCACCGGCGGTACGCCACCGAAACGCTACGTGGCGCAGTTTGACAGCCTCGATGCGCTGCGCCACGCCGCGCTGGAAGGCCTGGGTGTGGCCCTGGGGCGGATGGTGACGTCGAAGTCGCTGATCGACGCCGGGCGGTTGCAGGTGCTGGGCGAAAACTACCTGGCGGTGAAGGAGGCCTACTGGTTGGTGTATCCGCCACGCTCGCAGGAGCACCGCGGCTTGCAGCTATTCCGCGAATGGCTGCTGGCCGAGGCGGACGACTACGGTCGGCAGATGTCGGCGTTTCGGCCCGATGACACGGCGGTCGATTGACGCGGTTTCGCAAACGGGCCGGACGCGGCATCATCGTGGGTTGCTATAAAACCATTGTCAGGAGTTGAATCATGAAGTCACGCGCCGCCGTCGCCTGGGAAGCCGGCAAACCGCTCAGCATCGAACAGGTCGACGTGGCCGGGCCGAAGGCCGGCGAGGTGCTGGTGCGCATCGTCGCCACCGGCGTCTGCCACACCGATGCGTTCACCCTGTCCGGCGCCGATCCGGAAGGCCTGTTCCCGGTGATCCTCGGCCACGAGGGCGGCGGCATCGTCGAGGAAGTAGGCGCGGGCGTGACCTCGTTGCAGGTGGGCGACCACGTGATTCCGCTGTACACGCCGGAATGCGGCGAGTGCAAATTCTGCCGCTCCGGCAAGACCAACCTGTGCCAGAAAATCCGCGTCACCCAGGGCCAGGGCCTGATGCCGGATGGTACCTCGCGCTTTTCGTTGAACGGCAAGCCGCTGCTGCACTACATGGGCACCAGCACGTTCAGCGAATACACCGTGCTGCCGGAAATCTCCGTGGCGAAGATCAACAAGGCAGCGCCGCTGGAAAAGGTGTGCCTGCTCGGCTGCGGCATCACCACAGGCATCGGCGCGGTGCTGAACACGGCGAAGGTCGAACCGGGCGCATCCGTGGCGGTGTTCGGCATGGGCGGCATCGGCCTGTCGGTGGTGCAGGGCGCGGTGATGGCGAAGGCCGGCCGCATCGTGGTGGTCGACACCAATCCCGACAAGTTCGAGATGGCGAAGCTGCTTGGCGCGACGGACTTCATCAATCCGAAGGATTACCCGGACACGCCGATCCAGCAGGTGATCGTCGAGCTTACCGACGGCGGCGTGGACTACTCGTTCGAGTGCATCGGCAACGTCCACGTGATGCGCTCGGCGCTGGAGTGCTGCCACAAGGGTTGGGGCGAGTCGATCATCATCGGCGTCGCCGGCGCGGGCCAGGAGATCAGCACGCGGCCGTTCCAGCTGGTCACCGGTCGGGTCTGGCGCGGCTCGGCGTTCGGCGGCGTGAAGGGTCGCTCGCAGCTGCCGGGCTACGTGGATCGGTACATGGCCGGCGAGATCAAGATCGACGAGATGATCACCGAAGTGCTGCCGCTGGAGCGCATCAACGAGGCCTTCGAGCTGATGCACGAAGGCAAGGTGATCCGCTCGGTGATCCACTACTGAAGTAGAATGCGCACACGCCGCCGGCTCCATTCTGCTGGCGGCACTCATCCTCGTTTATGCCAGCACATCCACAAGGTTGTTCCATGAACCGCACCGCCATCCTCGTCGACGGCGCCTTCTTTCTTGCCCGCTATCGCAAGGTGTACGGCGAGCGCGACGCCGGCGACGCGCGCGCCGTGGCGAAGACCGTGTTCAGCATGGCGCTGGAGCATCTGAAGGCGGTCGATCGGCCGCGCGAGCAGCTGTACCGCATCTTCTTCTACGACTGCCCGCCGCTGGAAAAGAGTTTCGTCAAGCCGATCAGTGGCGACAGCATCGACTTCGGCCGTACCGGCGCCGCCGCCTTCCGCCGCGAGCTGCATGACCAGCTGCGCCGCCAGCGCAAGATGGCGCTGCGGCTGGGCCGCTTGGCCGAGCGTGGCGAGTGGCAGTTGAAGCGCGGTGCCTACCAGCAGTTGCGCGACGGCAGCCTGCACTGGGACGATCTGGGCGACGAACATTTCGAGCCGGACATGCGGCAGACCCAGGTCGACATGAAGATCGGCATCGACATCGCCGCGCTGACTTACAAGAAGCTGGTCGACCAGATCATCCTGGTCGCCGGCGATGCGGATTTCATCCCGGCCGCGAAGCTGGCCCGCTACGAAGGCATCGACTTCATCCTCGACCCGATGTGGCAGGGCATCGCGCCGGACCTGCACGAACATATCGACGGCCTGCAATCGGTGTGCCCGCGGCCGTTTTGAACCATCTACCCAGTCTGCACATGATTTTCGTGATATTGCGTCAAATCCGGACGGCCAATGCGCCAAGGAGTCATCGATGAACCGCGGAACACAAGTGACAAGGATGGGTACGGCGCGCCTGGTCGCGGCACTGCTGTTGGCGGTCTGCCTGGGCCTGCCCGCCGTGGCCGGCGCGCAAGTGGCGCGGGTCGAGCCGGACCAGCCGGCCGACATGCTGGTGCCCCCCACCAGCGCCAGCGATTTCACCGCCTCGCAGCTGGACAGCGTGCTGGCCGGCAGCTGGCGTTCGCCGGCGAACCGCGCCCGCGACGTGTATCGCCACCCCAAGGCCACCTTGCAGTTCTTCGGCGTACGGCCGGATCGCACGGTGATCGAGATCACTCCCGGCGGCGGCTGGTATGCCGAGATCCTGGCACCGCTGCTGCATGACAACGGCCACTACGTCGCGGCGGAGAAGGCGCCTGCCGCCGACAGCGAGGCCCGCAGCGACGACAGTGCCCTGCGCAAGAAATTCGCGGCCGATGCCGTGCACTACGGCAACGCCCGCATCGTCCAGTTCGATCCGCAGGCGCCGGTGTTCGGCGCCCCCGCTTCGGCCGACCTGGTGCTGACCTTCCGCAACGTGCACAACTGGGTCATGGCCGACACTGCGCCGGCGATGTTCAAGGCGTTCTTCACGGTGCTCAAACCCGGCGGCGTGCTCGGCGTGGTCGACCACCGCGCCGACGACAGCGCCTCGCTGGAAGCGGTGAAGCGCAGCGGCTACCTGCCCACGGCTTACGTCGTGAAGCTGGCCACCGAGGCGGGCTTCACGCTGGACGAAAGCAGCGAGATCAACGCGAACCCGAAGGACACCAAGGACTACCCGAAGGGCGTATGGACGCTGCCGCCCACGCTCACCCTGGGCGAGCAGGACAAGGCGAAATATCTGGCCATCGGCGAGTCCGACCGGATGACCCTGCGCTTCGTCAAACCCGTGGTGCCGGCAGCGGCTTCGACCCCCTGACCCGACGCACGCCGTGCTGATTGCGCTGAACAAGCCGTACGGCGTGCTGTGCCAGTTCACCGATGACCGCGGCCGCGCCACGCTGGCGGATTTCGTCAAACAAAAAGACGTCTATGCGGCTGGACGGCTGGATCACGACAGCGAAGGATTGCTGTTGCTCACCGACGACGGCCGGCTGGCGCATCGGCTCACCGACCCTCGCCACAAGCAGGCCAAGACCTACCTCGCGCAGGTCGAGGGCACGCTCGACGAGGTGGCGCTGCAAGCCTTGCGCCGCGGCGTGCTGTTGAACGACGGCCTGACCCAGCCGGCCGAAGCCGAGTTCGCCAGTGAACCTGACTGGCTATGGCCGCGCGATCCGCCAGTGCGTTTCCGCAAGGCGATTCCCACCAGCTGGCTCAGCCTGACCCTGCGCGAAGGCCGCAACCGCCAGGTGCGCCGGATGACCGCGGCGGTCAGCTTCCCGACCCTGCGGCTGATCCGCGTGCGTATCGGCGAATATGCGCTGGACGGCCTGACGCCCGGCGCGACACGAGTGCTCCAGCGGTAGAAGCGCACCTTGTGAACGGGGTGCGCTTCTACGCGAGGGGTGCCAGCCCGAAGAATGTCTCGGCCGTCGCCGTGCTGTTCGCCGCGGTGATTTCCACGCTCTCGCCGCGATCGCGGGCGATCTCCTCGCAGATGTGCTTCAGGTACATTGGCTCGTTGCGCCGGTGCGCCGGCGGCGGGCGCACCGTGCGTGGCAGCAGGTAGGGCGCGTCGGTCTCGAGCATCAGCCGGTGCGCCGGAATCGTGCGCACCAGTTCGCGCAAATGGGTGCCGCGGCGTTCGTCGCAGATCCAGCCGGTAATGCCGATGTGGCAGTCCAGCGCCAGGTAATCGCGCAGCGCCTCGCCGGTATCGGTGAAGCAGTGCACCACCGCGCCCGGCACCTTGTCGCGGTAGCGCCTGAGCAGCGCGATGAAATCCGCATGCGCGTCGCGCTGGTGCAGGAACAGCGGCATCTGCAAGTCCACCGCGATCTGCAACTGGCGTTCGAACACCTGCAACTGCACGTCGCGCGGCGAGTAGTTGCGGTTGTAGTCCAGTCCGGTTTCGCCGACCGCGCGTACTGCAGGGTCCCGCGCCAGTTCGCGCAGCAAGGCATCGGTGGCGTCGTCGTAGTCGACCGCGTGATGCGGATGCACGCCGGCGGTAGCGAACAGCGTGCCGGCATGCGCCTTCGCCAGTACCAGTGCGTGTTCGCTGCCGTCACGCGACGCACCGGTCACCACCATCCGCGTTACGCCCTGCGCCTGCGCGCGCTGCAGCACGGCATCGAGATCGTGATGGAACGACTCGTGGGTGAGGTTGGCGCCGATGTCGAGCAGTTGCATGGTGGGGACCGGTGATCAAAGACCGGCATTGTCCCAGACCGCGGCAAGCGCAGGCCACAGCTTCGAACCCGGGAGGGAGCCCGGATGGCAGCGGAGCGATGTCGTCGGAACAACTTGCGCGATCCGCATCACACCCGGCACGAATCGGGAAATTTTCCTAGGCGGCGGAGGCCCATGAGACCGGGTGCAACCGTCACAATGGGCGTCCCCGGCAAGCGGGCTGCGTGAACGGGCAGGATATGGCGGCGAATGATGCTCGCTTGACGGTTGGCGTATGTGATAACAATGACGATCGTCGTTTCGCAGCAGGAGACGTCGGCGACTTTTGCAGGTATCGAGCGGGGTGAAGGATGTCGGCAGCCATTGAGCCGGCGGCCAGCGGGGGCATGGCCGTGAACGATCGCGAGGCGGAAGTCTGCGCGTGGCTGGTCGCGCGCGGCCGCCTGAAGGACAGCGACCTGGGTCGCGCCCGCCGCCTGCACGAGGAATCGGCCGAGGGCACGCTGACCACCTTGATGGCACGGCTCGGGCTGGTGTCCGAACGCGACCTGGCCGAGGCCTGGGCCGAGCTGCTGCAGGTGCCGCTGCTGGCGGCGCGCGATGCGCCGGAACTGCCGCCGGCGGACCTCGATGTATCGCTGCGCTTCCTGAAGCAGCAGCACGTGGTGCCGGTGCAGGATGACGTGCATGGCCTGGCCCTGCTGGTGGCCGATCCGGCCGATCCGTATCCGTTGCAGGCGGTCGAACTGGCGGCGGGCCGGCCGGTGGCGTTGCGGGTCGGGCTGCGTTCGGAAATCGACGGCCTGATCGAACGCTATTACGGCAGCGGCCGTTCGGCGATGGGCACGATCGTGGAGAACCTCGACGGCAGCGCCGCGGAAGAGGACGACGTCGAGCACCTGCGCGATCTCGCCTCCGAAGCGCCGGTGATTCGGCTGGTCAATCTGATCCTTCAGCGCGCCGTCGAGCAGCGCGCATCGGATGTGCACATCGAGCCGTTCGAGAACCGGCTGAAGGTGCGCTACCGCATCGACGGCGTATTGCATGAAGTCGAGGCGCCGCCATCGTCATCGACCGCCGCGGTGATCTCGCGCGTGAAGATCATGGCGCGGCTGAACATCGCCGAGCGTCGGCTGCCGCAGGACGGCCGCATCCAGCTGCGCGTGCAGGGCAAGGAGCTCGACCTGCGCGTGTCGACCGTGCCGACCAGCTTCGGCGAATCGGTGGTGATGCGCATCCTCGACCGTGAATCGGTGGTGTTCGACTTCGCCTCGCTCGGCTTCACCGACAGCTTCCAGCAACGCTTCGTCGACGTGCTGGAAAAGCCGCACGGCATCCTGCTGGTGACCGGCCCCACCGGCTCGGGCAAGACCACCACGCTGTACACCGCGCTGTCGCGGATCAATACCAACGACGTGAAAATCATCACCGTCGAGGATCCGGTCGAGTACCAGCTCGAAGGCATCAACCAGATCCAGGTGAAGCCGCAGATCGGGCTGGATTTCTCCGGCGCGCTGCGCTCGATCATGCGCCAGGACCCGGACGTGATCATGATCGGCGAAATGCGCGATCTGGAAACCTGCCGCATCGCGATCCAGTCTGCGCTCACCGGTCACCTGGTGCTGTCCACGCTGCATACGAACAGCGCCGCCGGCGGCATCACGCGCCTGCTCGACATGGGCGTGGAGGATTACCTGCTCGGCTCCACCATCAACGGCATCCTGGCGCAGCGCCTGGTGCGTCGGCTCGATCCGGAAACGGCGATCCCGTACGAGGCGCTGCCGGAAGTTGTCGAACAGTTCGAGCTGCACAAATACACCGACGAACGCCCGATCCGCCTGTGGAAGCCGGGTAGCAGCGCGGCGAACCCGACGGGCTACCGTGGCCGTCGCGCGATCATGGAGTTCCTCACCATGAGCGATCCGCTGCGCCGACTGGTGATGCAGCGCGCCAACGAAGGCGAGATCGAGCGGCAGGCGCGCGCCGAAGGCATGCGCACGATGTACGAGGACGGCATCGCCAAGGCCGTGGCCGGCATCACCACGCTGGAAGAAGTGCTGCGCGTGACGCAGGAAAGCTGAGATGGCGCAGTTCCGCTACAAGGCGGTCAACGATGCCGGCGAAACGCTGCAGGGCCAGATGGAAGCGGCCAGCGTCGAGGAAGTGATCGGCCGCCTGCAGGACCAGGGCCACACACCGCTGGAAGCGCTGCCGGCCGATGGTGCAGCCGGCGGCAGCGGGTTGGCGGGATGGTTCAAGCGCGGTCCGTTCAGCGGCGACCAGCTGGCCCAGTTCACCCACCAGCTGGCGACCCTGCTCGGCGCCGGCCAGCCGCTGGACCGCGCGCTCGGCATCCTGCTCGACCTGCCCGAAGGCGAGAGCGCGAAGAAGCTGATCGAACGCGTGCGCGATCGCGTGCGCGGCGGCAACACGCTGTCATCGGCGCTCGACGAAGAGCACGGCGTGTTCCCCAAGTTGTACGTCAGTCTGGTACGCGCCGGCGAGGCCGGCGGCTCGCTGGAGGAGACGCTGCGCCGGCTGGCCGATTATCTCGAGCGTGCACAGCAACTGCGCGGCAGCATCGTCAATGCGCTGATCTATCCGGCGTTCCTGCTGGTTGGCGTGCTCGGCTCGCTGGTGCTGCTGCTGGCCTACGTGGTGCCGCAGTTCGTGCCGATCTTCGAGGACATGCAGGTGCCGATCCCGTGGATCACCCGAGCCGTACTGGTGCTCGGCAACACGCTGCAGGCGTGGTGGTGGCTGATCCTGCTGCTGCTCGGCGGCGGCGCGTTCGCCTGGCGCGCGCGGCTGCGCGATCCGGCGGCGCGACTGGCCTGGCATACCCGCCTGCTGCGGCTGCGCCTGGTCGGCCCGCTGCTGCTGAAGGTGGAAACCGCGCGCATCGCGCGCACGCTGGGCACCTTGCTGAAGAACGGCGTACCGTTGCTCAGCGCGTTGACCATCGCGCGCCAGGTCACCGGCAACCGCGCGCTGGACGCGGCGCTGGAGGCGGCGCACGAACAGGTCAAGGGCGGCGCGGGCCTGAGCCTGGCGCTGGGCCAGTCGAAACTGTTCCCGCGGCTGGCGATGCAGATGGTGCAGGTCGGCGAGGAAGCCGGCCAGCTCGACACCATGCTGCTGAAAGTCGCCGACACCTTCGAGCTCGAGTCCAGGCGCGCGATCGATCGTTTGCTGGCCGCGCTGGTGCCGGCGCTGACCATCGTGATGACCGTGCTGGTGGCGAGCATCATGGCCGCGATCCTGCTGCCGCTGCTCAGCCTGACCAGCAATATCCAGTAGACATTCCATTCGCACATCCGAGGTGATTTCCATGCAGCGCAGGCAGCCACGACGACCCGGTTCGAACGCCGGTTTCACCCTGCTCGAAATGCTCGCGGTGATCGTGCTGATCGGCATCATCGGTGCGGTGGTGGTGACCCAGGTCGGCAAGAACGTCGACAAGGGCAAGTACGGCGCCGGCAAGGCGCAGCTGATGAC
>NZ_BAAAFK010000002.1:76716-104850 GCF_039523495.1 Rhodanobacter soli
GCGCCGAACTGGCAAGGCCCGTACGCGAAAGCGTCCGACCTGAAGGACCCGTGGGGCCACGCGTTTGGCTACCAGTACCCGGGCCAGAACGGCAGCTTCGACTTGATCTTCTACGGCCAGGACGGCAAGCCGGGCGGCGACGGCTACAGCAAGGACGTGGGGAACTGGCAGTAAGTCATGCGAGCGCGACGCGCCAACGGCTTCACCCTGCTGGAGATGCTGGCGGTGATCTTGCTGATCGGTATTGCCGTGGCGGCGGTGTCGGTGTCGGTGACGCAGGGCCTGGCCAGTGCACGCGTGCGCGCGGCCAGTGGCGAACTGGCCGGCGCATTGCGGGCCACCCGCGCGCAGGCGATCGTGCGCGGCGAGGAACAGCACTTCGACGTGGACACCCGCGCGAACAGCTACGACGGCGCGAAGCGGCAGGACGTGGCCTTGCCCAAGGGCCTGCGCGTGAGCATCACCAGTGCGAAGGAAGACCAGCCGAACGACCACACCGGGCGCATCCGCTTCTTTCCCGACGGCAGCTCCACCGGCGGGCGCATCACCTTGCACAGCGGCCAGCGCGAGTGGCACGTCAACGTGTCATGGCTGACCGGCGAAGTGCGCGTGGTCGACACGGTGGCGCAGCGATGAACGGCGCGCGCCCGCAGCGGGGCTTCAGCCTGCTCGAAGTAATCGCCGCGATCATGCTGCTGGCGATCGCGTTCACCGCGCTGATGAAGGTGGCCGGCGCTTCGATCAACCTGACTCACAACGCGGCCGAACACAGCGAGGCGGCAATGTGGGCGCGCAGCCTGCTCGACAGCGCGTTCGTGGGTGAACCCGTCAGGCCAGGCCGCCGCTCCGGCCGCTTCAATCCGCAGTACCGCTGGCAACTCGACGTGACCCCATGGAACCAGGCCGGGCCGGCGTTGCCGGGCGCGCCGTTGCAGCTGTATCAGCTGGACCTGGCCGTGTCATGGGGGCCGCCGGCGCATCCGCGTTCGGCGCATTTCCGCACGTTGCGGCTGGGCGGGCCGGTGCTTGCCAACGATGCGCAGGCGTCCCCGTGAAACGCGCCGCCGGCTTCACCTTGCTGGAAGTGCTTGCCGCGCTGGTGTTGCTGGCGTTGCTGCTGGTCGGGGTGTACTCGGGCATCCGCACCGCCACCCACAGCGTGCGTTCGGGCACCGCGGCGATCGAGCGGATCGACCAGGTGCGCTCGGCCCAGCAGTTCCTGCGCCGCGAACTGGCGCAAAGCCTGCCCCAGCCGATCAGCCACACCGAGCACGGTGAGCCGATCTATTTCGAGGGCAGCGCGCGCGAGATGCGTTACGTGGCACCGCTGCCCGGTTACCTCGGCAAACTGGGGCCGCAGTTGCAGCGGCTGCAACTGGTCGACGACGGCCATGGTGGGCTGCGGCTGGAATTGAGCCTGGCCCTGTTGCCGCCGGACGGCCAGCCGCCGCAACCGCTGGGCGAGCCGCAGGTATTGCTGGACCATATCAAGGCCGGCAGCTTCAACTATCGCGGCGTCGATCAGCAGGGCGCAGCGCTGCCGTGGTCGCCGGCGTGGGCCGACGGCCGTCTGCTGCCGCAGTTGGTGCGCGTCGAACTGCAGCTGCCGGGCTCGGTGGATTGGCCGCAACTGGACGTGCCGCTGCGGGTGAATCCGGCGCAGGCCGGCCTGCCGCAACTGGGCATGCGCGGCGGGAGCCTGCGATGAAGCGTGGGTCGCGACGGTCACCGGCCAGCCAGCGCGGGGTTGCCCTGCTGCTGGTGCTGTGGGCGTGCACGCTGCTGGCGATCCTGCTCGGCGGCTACGCCGCGCTGGCGCGCACCGAAGGCTTGCAGGCACGCTACCAGTTCGCCCAGACCCAGGCGCACTACGCCGCCGAGGCCGGCCTGATGCGCGCCGTCTTCAGCTTGCAGAGCCCACAGCAGGGACAGCGCTGGGTTGCCGATGGCCGGGTCTACACGTTCCGCTACGACGACGCCACGATCAGCGTGCGTGCGATCGACGAAGGCGGCAAGGTCGATCTCAACGCCGCCTCGCCCGACGTGCTGCTCGGCCTGTTCCAGGCCGCCGGGCTGAAGCCGGACCAGGCGCAGGCCCTGGCCGACCGCGTGGTCGACTGGCGCAACCCGGTCGGCCTCGAAGGGGAGGCGGCCAGCCAGCGTGCCGCCTACGTGGCGGACGGGCGCGATTACGGTCCGCGCAACGGCCCGTTCGCCAGCGTCGAGGAATTGCAGTTGGTGCTGGGCATGACGCCGGCGCTGTACCGGCAGGTGGCGCCGGCGGTGACGATCTGGGCGGGCGGCGCCAGCCCGGACCCGAACACGGCGCCGCCGTTGGCGCTGGCCGCGATCCCGGGAATGACGCCGGAGCAGCGCAAGATGGTCGAGGCGGCGCGGCAGCGGAATGCGGACGATCCGCGGCTGGTTCTGAACAACGGAACGACGCATAGTATCCAGTCCGAGGCAACGCTGGCCGACGGCACGCGCGCGGTCCTGCGCGCCACGGTTCGCCTGCAGGCGGGGCAGGCGCAACCGTATACCGTGCTGCGCTGGCGGGAGGGTGAGGCAGAATGAGTACGGCAACGCAGTCGCTGCAGCCGTGGGTGGATCATGTACGCCGCGGCTGGCGTGCCTCGCCGCTGCCGGGATTCCTCGGCTGGTGGGGCAGTGAGTTGCGCGGCATGCTGCCGCCGCGCTGGCGCGGCTGGTTTGGCAGCGGCGCGGACTGGCATCTGCTGCAGCACGCCGGTGCGCAGTGGAGCCTGCGCCGCAGCGGCCACGGCGAGGTGCTGGCGACCTGGGACGACGGCGCCGACCTGGCTGCCGATGGCGTGCGCGTTCCGCCGCTCGCGCTGAACGCCGCCTTGCAGCGCGTGGACCGTGAGGATCTGCGACTGGCGCTGCTGCTGCCGCCGGCGCTGGTGCTGCGGCGCACGCTGGCGCTGCCGCTGGCCGCGCGCGACAACCTGCCGCAGGTGGCCGGTTTCGAGATGGACCGGCAGACCCCGTTCAGCGTGGCGCAGGTGTACTACGCCGCACGCGAACTGGGCACGCCGGTCGCGCCGGGCCGCTTCAACGCGGAGCTGGTGGTGGTCACCCGGGACACGCTGGACCCGTTGCTGGCGCGTCTGCGCGCGCAGGACATCGCGGTCGACGCGGTGGACCTGGCGGTGGGCGATGGCCGTCTCGGCGTCAACCTGCTGCCAGCGGAGCAGGTGCCGCATCGCGCGCGTCCGCGCCGCCGGCTGAACCTGATCCTGGCGGCCGCGTGCGTGCTGTTGCTGGTCTTGGTGCTGGGCGAATGGCTGCACAACCGGCAGGTGGCGCTGGCGCAGATGCAGGCCGAGGTCGAGGCGATGCGCGGCGAGGCGCAGCAGGTGGCCGCGCTGCGCCAGCAACTGCAGGACAACGCCGGTGCCGCCGGCTTCCTGGCCCAGCGCAAGAAGAACACGGTGGCCATGCTCAGCCTGCTGCAGGACGTCACCGCGCGCCTGCCGGACAGTGCATGGCTGGAACGTTTCAGCGTCGACAACACCGGCCAGGTCGGTTTCCAAGGGCAGAGCCAGCAGGCCGCGAAACTGCTCGACGCGCTGAAGGATTCGAAGCTGATCACCGACGCCAGCTTCCAGGGCAGCATCCAGCCCGACCCGACCACCGGCAAGGAGCGCTTCTACCTGACCGCGCGCGTGAACCAGCCGAAGCCGCCCACAACGACTCCGGCGACCGGCGGGAGTGCGCCATGAAGATGACCGCCCTGAGCCCGCGCGACAGCCGCATCGCGGCGATCCTGCTGTTGCTTCTGGCGCTGGGGCTGGCCTACTTCGTGCTGTTGCACTGGTGGTTCGTGGCGCCGCTGCAGCAGGTGCGCAGCGAGATGGCCGACCTGCGCGACACGCACAGCCGCTACGCCGCCGCGATCGCGGAGAAGCCGGCATTGCAGCAGCGCATCGCCGCGCTCGGCGCCGGCCAGGCCGCCAGCAGCGCGTTCCTTGCCGCCGCCGATCCGAACACCGCCGCCGCGGACCTGATGCAACGCGTGGTCGACGTGGTCGCCGGCAACACCACCGGCGGGCGTTGCGTGGTGAGCCAGAAGATGCCGCTGCCGAATCCGCCGGCCACCGCCGGCGAGCCGTATCGCAAGGCGGCGGTGAGCATCAGTCTGAGCTGCGACGTCGAGCCGCTGGCGGCGGTGCTGCAGGCACTGGAGCAGGGCACGCCGTACCTGTTCGTCGACGACCTCAGCATCTATCGCAACCCGGTCGCCGCGCAGCAGGACAGTGCCGTGCCGCTGGAAGTGCAGTTCACCCTGTCCGGCTACGTGCGCCCGGCGCGCACCGCGCCGGCCCCGTCCGGCCGTTCGCCCGATGCCGCGGGAGCCGCGCCATGAACGCCGCCAACCAGCGTCAGCTGACCCCGTGGCTGGTCGTGTTGGTGGTGCTGCTGGGTGGCGTGCTGCTGTTGCTGCTGGCCGGCATCGGCCGCGGTGCGCAGTGGGACGAGCCGCGCTCGCTGGCGCCGCTGCCGCCGGCCGGCAACCCGGCCAACCTGCCGCAGCCGGTGCCGTTGCAGCAGTTCGCGCTGGTCTGGCAGAAGCCGTTGTTCAGCCCCGACCGCAAGCCGGTCGCGCGCGCCGCCGACGGCGGCAGCAACCTCGGCGATCTCGAGCTGACCGGCATCATCCTCACCCCCGACCTGCGCATGGCCTTGCTGCACGATCGCAATGGCGACAAGCAGGTGCGCCTGCGCGAAGGCGAGGCCCTGCCCGACGGCAGCGTGAAGCTGGTCGAGCTGCGTCCGCGCTCGGCGCTGTTCGATTCGGCGGCGGGGCGCACCGAACTGAAACTGCCGGCCGGCACGCCGATCGATCAGCCGCGAGCCGGGCCGGACGCACGCGACCAGCCGGCCGGCGAGGCGGCGATGCAGGTCGCGCCGGGCGACGCCGGGGCGCCGCCGGCGGGTGAGACCGCCGGCTCCGGTCGCGCCACGATCGTGCCGGTGCAACCCGTCCCGGCGGCCGCGCCGGGGTCTGCCAGGGAATCGGCCGCCGAGCGGCTGCGCCAGAACATCCAGAAACGTCGGGCCGCCCGCGCCGCCGCGGCCCACGAAGGAGTACGTTGACCCATGTCCCGCACGCTCACCCAGAAAATCCTGCGCACCGCCATGCTTGCCCTCGTGGCGGGCCTGGCCGGTTGCGCCAGCCTGCCGCAGCCGCATGACGACGGCGCATTGCAGCGCGAGGCGATGGCCGGCACGCAAAAGCCGGCGCCGGCACCGCTGCCGTTGAACAACGAGAGCGGCCGCCGCGGGGCGGGCGCGGCGACTGCCGAGGTCAGCCACGGCAGCGGCCAGTTCATCCGCCCGGGCGCGCTGGCCACGCCGCGACCGGCGGCCAGCGGCAACGGCGCGGTGACGTTCAACTTCGAGAACCAGCCGGTGCAGGCGGTGGTCAAGGCGATCCTCGGCGACCTGCTCAAGCAGAACTACACGATCGTGCCCGGCGTGCAGGGCAACATCTCGTTCTCCACCGCCGAGCCGGTCGATTCGAGCCAGGCGCTGCCGATCCTGGAAACCCTGCTGTCATGGACCGGCAACGCGCTGGTGCATCGCGACGGCGGCTACGTGGTGATGCCGCAGAAGGACGCGGTAGCCGGCAACCTGGTGCCCAGCCTCGGCGCCGCCGCGCCGCAGGGCGGCCTGCAGGCGCGGTTGTTCCCGCTGCGCTACATCTCCGCCAGCGAGATGCAGAAACTGATCAAGCCGTTCGCGCGACCTGACGCCATCTTGCTGGTGGATCCGGCGCGCAACCTGCTGGTGATGTCCGGCACGCCGCAGGAACTGGCCAACTACCAGAGCATGGTGCGCACGTTCGACGTCGACTGGCTGCGCGGCATGTCGGTGGGCGTGTTCAACCTGCAGTACGCGAACGTGGGCGAGCTGATGCCGAAGCTGGACGGCATGTTCGGCGTGCACGGCGACACCCCGCTGGCCGGCATGCTGCGCTTCATCCCGATCGAGCGCACCAACGCGCTGGTGGTGATCAGCACCCAGCCTGAGTACCTGCAGGAAGTCGGTGACTGGATCGCCCGCATCGACCGCGGCGGCGGCAACGAGCCGCAGCTGTTCGTCTACGACGTGCGCAACATCAAGGCGTCGGACCTGGCGAGATACCTGGCGCAGATCTATACCAACGGCGCCGGCGCCGGCAGCGGCGGCGACAATGGCGGCCAGGTCGGGCCGGGCCTGGTCGGCGCCACGTTGGGCAGCGCCGACAACGCCGGCGCGACCAGCATGGGCAGCACCGCCGGCGGCTTCGGCAGCCCGGCCGACGCGTCGCGCAACGCTGGCCAGGTCAACACCAGCGCAGGCAGCGGGTTCGGCGTCGGCGCCGGCAGTGGCCGCGAGGGCGGCGCCGTGGCCGGCGGCGGCTTCGGCAGCAGTTCGACCGGCTTCGGCACCACTGCGGCCGGCGGCGGCGCCGGCGCGGCCAGCGAGCAGCAGTACAGCTCCAGCGACGGAAGCGTGCGGATCAGTTCGGTCGACGGCAGCAACCAGCTGCTGGTGCGCGCGCGACCCTCGCAGTGGGAGGAGATCAAGGGCGCGATCAACAAGCTCGACAACGTGCCGCTGCAGGTGCAGATCGAGACGCGCATCCTCGAGGTCAATCTCACCGGCGAATTCCAGTTCGGCGTGCAGTGGTATCTGGAAGGGCTGACCGGCAGCACCACCGACAGCAGCGGCAACATCGTGCCGGGCCAGCCATACCGGCATCGCCAGATCGGCCTGGGCCAGGGCGGCAACGCGTTCGGTGGCGAGCCGTTCTTCTATTCCTTCCTCAACAGCAACCTGCAGGTCGCCGTGCGCGCGATGGAGACCAGCGGCAACACCAAGACGCTGTCGGCGCCGTCGATGGTGGTGATGAACAACCAGGTGGCCAGCATCGCGGTCGGCAACCAGATCCCGATCAACCAGACCAGCGTGAACACCGGCATCGGCACCACCACCAGCTACAGCCAGGTCAACTACCTGAGCACCGGCGTGATCCTCAACGTGCAGCCGCGGATCAATCCCGGTGGCCTGGTCTACATGAACATCAGCCAGGAGGTCAGCCAGGCCGACAAGTCGGTGCCGTTGGTCAACGGCAACCCGGCCATCTCGCAGCGCAAGCTGGCCACCCAGGTTGCCGTGCAGAGCGGCCAGACCGTGCTGCTGGGCGGCCTGATCCAGCAGGCCGAGGGCAACACCGACACCGGCATCCCGGGGCTCAACCGCGTCCCGGTGCTGGGCCGGCTGTTCGGCAGCACCAACCGCAGCCGCAACCGCACCGAGCTGATCGTGCTGATCACGCCGCGGGTGATTCGCGGCGGCGCGGATGCGAAGCAGATCACCGACGACTACCAGAGCAAGTTCGAATCGCTGGAGCCGCTGCGCGCACCGGCCGCTGCCGGCACGAAGCCCAAGTGATGTTCTGATCGATCAGGGCGGGCGCATGGTGGCGCCCGCTATCATGCGGGCGATGAGCAGTGCGCCGCCTTCGTTCCCGATCACCCCGCTGCTGCCGCAGATCCGTGCGTCGCTGGCGGCGCAGCCGCGGCTGGTGCTGGAGGCGCCGCCGGGCGCCGGCAAGACCACCCAGGTGCCGCTGGCCCTGCTCGACGCGGCGTGGCTGGCCGGGCAGAAGATCGTGATGCTGGAGCCGCGCCGGATCGCCGCGCGCGCCGCCGCGCAGTTCATGGCGCAGCAGCTCGGCGAAGCGGTCGGGCAGACCGTCGGCTACCGCATCCGCTTCGAGGCGAAGGTGAGCGCGGCAACGCGCATCGAGGTGGTCACCGAAGGCATCCTCACCCGCCTGATCCAGCACGATCCGGAGCTGGCCGGGATCGGCGCGATCGTGTTCGACGAGTTCCACGAACGGCATCTCGCCGGCGACCTCGGCGCCGCGCTGGCGCTGGACGTGCAGGCCACGCTGCGGCCGGACCTGCGCCTGCTGCTGATGTCCGCCACGCTGGACGGCGAGCGCATCGCGGCGTGGCTGGATGCGCCGCGCATCAGCAGCCCCGGCCGCAGTTTTCCGGTGCGCATCGAGCACCCGCCGGCGCGCACCCAGGAGACCGTCGAGCATCAGCTGGCCCGCGTCGCGCGGCAGGCGCTGGAAGAGAACGACGGCGACGTGCTGGCCTTCCTGCCCGGTCGCCGCGAGATCGCGCGTGTGCAAAGCGTGTTGCGGCAAACCCTGAGCCGCGACGATGTCGAAGTGCTTGCGCTGCATGGCGAGCTTTCGCTGGCCGAACAGCAGGCCGCGCTGGCACCGGCCGAGCCGGGCCTGCGCCGCATCGTGCTGGCCACCAACGTGGCCGAGTCCAGCGTCACCCTGCCGGGCATTCGCGCGGTGGTCGACAGCGGGCTCGCGCGCGAGCCGCGCTTCGATCCGAACTCCGGCTTCACCCGCCTGCAGACCGTCAGCATCTCGCAGGCCTCGGCCGACCAGCGCGCCGGTCGCGCCGGCCGTGTGGCGGCGGGTACGGCGTATCGGCTGTGGCCGCAAAGCAAACGGCTGGAGCCGGCGCGCAGCGCGGAAATCAACCAGGCCGAATTGTCCGGCCTGGCGCTGGAGCTGGCGGGCTGGGGCGTCAGCGCAAACGACGGCGACGCCCTGCGCTGGCTCGACCCGCCGCCGTCCGGCGCGCTCGCGCAGGCGCGCGAACTGCTGATCGCGCTGGCCGCACTGGATGACGATGGCCGCATCACCGCACTGGGCCGGCGCATGCTGGAACTGGGCACCAGCCCGCGGCTGGCGGCAGCGGCGTTGCGCGCACCCGCCGAACTGCGCCCGCTGGTTGCCGACCTGCTCGCGCTGATGGACGCGCGCTCGCCGCTGCGCGGCAGTGACGCGTACAACGACGACTTCCGCGTGCGCGTGACCGCGCTGCACGCGTGGCGCGACCGGCGCGGTCCGTCCTTGCGCGGTGACGTCGACGGCGGTGCACTGGCGGCGATCGAGCAGAGCAGCAAGGGCTGGCGCCGACGCCTGGACGTGCGCACCGCTGCCAGCGGCGTGCCGGACAGCCACGCGGTCGGCGAGCTGCTGCTGCATGCGTTCCCCGACCGCGTCGCGCGTCGCGACGACAGCAACCCGCTGCGCTACACGCTGGCCAACGGCCGCGGCGCACGCCTGCACGAGAACACCGCGCTGCTGGGCGAACCGTGGCTGGTCGCGCTGGACCTGCGCTTCGAGGCGCGCGACAGCCTGATCCTGGCCGCCGCGCCGCTCGATCCACGCGTGCTCGAACGCGACTATCCCGCGCAGTTCTCGCGCGAACGCACGCTGCGCTGGAACGACGAGCGTGGCGCCGCCGAGGCGTTCGACGAACGGCGTTTCGGCGCGATCGTGCTGGAACGCCGCAGCGTGCCAGTGAAACCCGCCGATGCATTGCCCGCGCTGCTTGCCGCCGTGCGCGCCAGAGGCCTGGACGCATTGCCGTGGAGCGATCACGCCAGGCGCTTGCGCGCGCGCATGCAGGCGCTGCGCGCGTGGATGCCCGAACTGGGTTTGCCGGATGTTTCCGACGCAGCGCTGCTCGCCTCACTGGAGGATTGGCTGGCGCCGCATCTCGATGGCCGGCACCGGCTCGATGCGCTGGGCGCGGAGGACTTGTCGCAAGCGCTGACGTCGCGGCTCGACTACGAGCAGCGACGCATGCTCGACGCGCAGGCACCGGAAAGCCTGGTCGTGCCGAGCGGGCAGAGCCGTCGCCTCGAGTACGCCGAAGGCGAGCCGCCGGTGCTGGCGGTGAAGCTGCAGGAACTGTTCGGCCTGGCCGACACCCCGCGCGTCGGTGGCGGGCGCATCCCAGTGACCCTGCATCTGCTGTCGCCGGCCGGCCGGCCGGTCCAGGTGACCCAGGACCTGAAGGGTTTCTGGGAACGCACCTACCCGGAAGTGAAGAAGGAATTGAAGGGTCGCTACCCGCGCCATCCGTGGCCGGACGATCCGTGGACCGCCACGCCGACGCACCGGGCGAAGCCGCGCGAGCGGCGGTGAGTCGTCGGTGGGCATCGCGACCTGGGTGGCGGTGCAACCACATCGCAGTTGTGTACCATCGGCAGTCACGACACCGCGTGGTGGATCCCTTGTCAGAGAGAGAGGATTTCGACGAATTCCGTCTGGCGGCGATGGACGGCCGCGGCGAACCCGATGTCGTGGTTTCGATGCCCTCGCCATGGCGGCTGACGGCCTGGCTGTGGGGCATGCTCGCCTTGCTGTCGGGGTTGGCACTGGCGCTGGCCGTATACCATCAGCAGAAGCAGCGGCGGGAGGTGGAGCAGACCTTCGTCCGCGACGAGCTGGCCAACAAGGCCTATGCGGCGCTGCAGACCAAGTTGCACTCGGCGGAGTCGATGCTGCGCGCAGTGCAGACCCTGTTCCTCGCCTCGGATGAGGTGACCGCGACCGAGTTCAACAACTTCTATACCAACCTGCGCCCCCGCGAGCAGTTCCCCAGCCTGCTTGCGCTGGCCTATGCGCAGCGTGAACCGGGTCCCGATGGCTGGCATTACATGACCCGCTGGGTCGAGCCGATAGAGGGGAACGGGGCGGTGGTCGGGCTCGATGTGGGCGCACAGCCGAACAATCTCGCCGGCCTGCTGGCTTCGCGCGACAGCGACCGGGCAACCTTGTCGGCGCCGTTCCGCCCGGTGCAGCAGCTCGTCGCCGCGGCAGCGGATGACGGCATCACGCTGCGGTTGCCGGTATTCAGCTCGGGGAGGTCGCCGCAAACAGTCGACGAGCGGCGGCAGCGCATGCGCGGCTCGATTGCGGTGTCGTTCCGGGTGAGCAGCCTGATCGGCAGCGCATTGCCGGACCAGGTGACCCGCGAATTGAACCTGCGTCTCAGCGACGTCACCGATGTCCGGCACGTGTTGCCGCTGTTCGATTCGAGTCCGGGCGCGGCGATGGCGCCGGACGGGTACCGGTTCGAGCGCCGGCTGGCCTATGGCGGGCGGGTGTGGAACGTGTCGATGCGGTCGCGTGATGCCGGCCCGGCCGCAATCGACTGGCGCCAGTCCACCTTGCCCGCCGGCCTGCTGGTGAGCCTGCTGCTGGCGCTATTAGTGTATTCCGTCGTGAGCACCCGCCAGCGTGCGCTTGCGCTGGGCTGGCGGATGAGCCGCCGCTACCGCGAGAGCGAGGAGCGCTTCCGTGCATTGAACGAATTGCTGCCGGCGCTGGTGCTGCTGGCCGAGGTCGATGGCGGGCAGGTCACCTACGCGAACCAGGCCTCGCGCGACCGCCTCGGCGAACGCGTGACCGAACGGCAGCTGCCCGACCTGTTCGAGGACCAGGACCTGCGCGCACAGCTGCAGGATGCCGATACCCGCGGTTGCAGCCGGATCGAGGCGGTACTGCACAACGATGAGGGCGTCCGCTTCTGGGCCAGCGTGGCGATCTCGCGGGTACTGCTGAGCGGGCGTGACAAGCTGCTGATGGTGGCCAGCGACATCAGCGAACAACGCCAGCTGACTGAGCTGCTGAGCCACCAGGCCAGCCACGACGCGCTGACCGAGCTGTACAACCGGCGCGAGTTCGAGCGCCGCCTGCACGGTGCGCTGGCGGCGACCGCCATCGGCACGCCGTTGGCCGTGCTGCTGTACATCGATCTTGATCAGTTCAAGCTGATCAACGATACCTCCGGCCACCTCGCCGGCGACCAGCTGCTGGCCCAGCTGGCGATCGTGATGCGCAAGCAGCTGGGTGGCACCGATGTGCTGGCCCGGCTCGGCGGCGACGAGTTTGGCGTGCTGGTGACCGACGTGGCCGACCGCGCGGGTGCCGAACGGATTGCCGAGCGCGTGCGCCGCTGCATCGACGGTTACGTGTTCATCTGGGAGCAGCGCAGCTACATGGTCAGCGCCAGCATCGGCGGCGTCGCGATCGATCGCCCCGGCATCCTAGTGAAGGACCTGCTGGCGCAGGCCGATACCGCCTGCTACATGGCCAAGGAACTCGGCCGCAACCGCGTGCATTTCTATTCCCAAAGCGATGACGAGACGGTGCGCCGGCACAGCGAGATGGAATGGGCGAACCGGCTGCGCTGGGCGGTCGACGAGCATCGCCTGATGCTGACCTACCAGGAGATCTGGCCGCTGCCGCTGGCTGCCGGCGGCCAGCCCGACATCGAGGTGCTGCTGCGCTTCCGCGAAGAGTCCGGCCAACTGGTGATGCCCGGCGTGTTCATGCCCGCGGCCGAGCGCTACGGCCTGATGCCGGTGGTCGACCGCTGGGTGATCGAGACCACGCTGGCCAACTTCGACCGGCTGCACCCGACCGGCGGCGTGCTGCGCATGGTGGCGATCAACCTGTCCGGCGCCAGCGTCGAGGACGAGGAACTGGCCGATCTGATCATCGAGCTGCTGCACCGTTACCGGGTGGAGCCGTCGCGCGTGTGCTTCGAGATCACCGAGACCGTGGCGGTGCGCAACCTGTCGCAGGTGGTGCGCTTCATGGAGCGCCTGCGTGCGGCCGGCTGCCGCATCGCGCTGGACGATTTCGGCGCCGGCATGTCCTCGTTCACCTATTTGAAGAACCTGCCGCTGGACATCATCAAGATCGACGGCAGCTTCGTGCGCGACATGCTCACCGACCCGGTCAGCCACCTGATGGTCAGGGCAGTCACCGACATCGGCCACCGGCTCGGCCTGGAAGTGGTTGCCGAATGGGTGACCGACGCGGAGACCGTGCAGGCGCTGACGGCGCTGGGGGTGAACCGGGTACAGGGCTTCAGCCTGCACCGGCCGGAACTGGCGCTGTTCCAGCGCGACTTCGAATAGGCTCCGGGCGCGGTACTGCCGGCGCCGCTTCAGCGACCGGCGCTGCTCGATGCCGCTGCCGGCGAACGCTCGAAGCTGCCGGCGTCGCCGGGGAACACCACCGGGCTCTCGTAGCCGTCGGCCGAGACCGACGACACGCCGAAGAACCAGTCGTCGATCACCACGTCCTGCAGCACCGCGTGGTCGACATCGCCGACCGCGCGCTGATGCTGCCATTGCGCCGCGGTGGTATCGCGCCAGTGCACACGATAGCCGGCGGCAGCGGGCACTTTGTGCCAGCTCAGCGTGGTGTCGGTGGCCACGGCGCCCTGGCTGTCGACGCCGGTCGGCGGCGCCGGCGCGCGGCTCAGCGCGGCCATGGTGATGGCGTTCAATGCGGTGACGCGGGCGAGGTAGCGGAAGTCGATGCCGTCGATGGTGTCACCGTAGTGCACACCGCCCTCGCTGCGCAGGTCCTGGTGCTGCCGGGTGTAGTTCTCGTGCGCCTCGGTGACCCGCACGGCGGGATACCCCGCTTCGAGGAACGGCACCTGATCGCCGCCGCGGCCATAGCGGTCGGTGCGGTAGACCATGCGCACCTGGAAGTCGGGCAGGTAGCTGTCGGCGAGGCGGTCGATGTAGCGGGCGAGGTTGCGCGAGGGCGAATCCACCTCGCCGCCGTGGTAGCGGCGGTAGTCCGCCTGGGCCGCCGTCTCGTTGCTCTTGGTGCCTTCGGAGAACACGCGCACGCGGGTGTTGTCGATCACCCCGTTCTGGCCCTGGCTGTTGCCCACGATGTCGTTGTTGAGCTGCGCCTCGACCTGCCAGCCGTGCGCGACCGCGTAGTCGGCCAGCACCTTGCCGCCGTACAAACCTTGCTCCTCGCCGGACAGGGCGGCGAATACCAGGGTGGCGTCGTTGTCCTGCTTCGACAGCAGTCGCGCCGCCTCGATCAGGGCGGCGACGCCGGAAGCGTCGTCGTTTGCGCCGGGCGCATCGCTGGTGGCGTTCATCACGTCGGTGACGCGCGAGTCGAGGTGGCCGGTCATCACGATCACCCGGTTCGGATCGCGCTTGCCGCGCTTGATCGCGACCACGTCCATCACCTCGGTCGGCTGCGGCGCGCGCTTGCCACTGAACTTCTGCGACGGCGTCACCACCTCGATGCAACCGCCGCAATCGTGCGAGATCGCCTCGAAGCGCGACTTCACCCAGCGCCGCGCGGCGCCGATGCCGCGGGTATCGGACTTCGTGTCGGAGAGCGTGTGGCGGGTGCCGAAACCGACCAGTCGGGTGATCGTCGCGCGCAGTTCCGCTTCGCTCGGCGCGTTGGCCAGTGCGTGCAGCGCCGGTTGCTCGGACGGCGCGACGGTCGCTGCCTGGCTGGCGCCGGCCGCAGCCAGCAGCAAGAAGAAAAGGACTGGCATGGCTCGAAGCATCGTTCGCATCCTTCAGCGGGGAAGGACGCACGATACAACGCCTGTGCAGGCTCCGGCAGCTTCGGCCGCGCTCGGGTTGTGGGTGCGTGCGCAGGTCGCGCGGGTGCCCTGCACCCAAGCGGTTGTGGGCGTCAGGCTTCGTTTGCACAGCGTGTGCTGTCGTCCTCTGCCGGCGATGAAAAAAGCCCGGTCTTGCGGCCGGGCTTTTCGCTGGGATGACTTGGCGGCGGCTTGCTTTGTGCAAGCCGCCAGGCCTCCCGGATTTACTGCACAGTCAAAGTGATGTCGTCCAGCACGAACGACGTCTGCAGCGAAGAATCTTCCGTGCCGGTGAACTTGAGCGTCACCGTCTGGCCGATGTACGCGGCGAGGCTGTTCGTGTGCACCGTGTAACCCGAGTTGGCGTTGAGGTTCGAGTAGGTCACCAGCGTCTTGAGCAGGGTGCCCGAACTGTTGAACACCTGCACCTTCAGCTTGTCGTAGGCCGTCGTTGTCGTGGTTTCCGAGGTGTTGATGTGCAGGTTGTACGACAAGGTCGCCGAGGTCTTGCCGCTCGGAATGGCCACCGCCTGCGACACCGTGTCGGTATGGGTTGTGCCATAGCCGTCCAGCCAGGTGAACCAGCTGCCGGCATGAGCGACTTCACCCGCACAGGTGCTGTTGCTGCACAACACGCCGGTGCTGATGGTCCACGGCGAGGCTGTGCCGCTCTCGAAGCCGGTGTTGCCGAGCAGCTGCGACGAGCCGCCGCTGGAGACCGTCACCGACTGCGTCTTGGTGTTGGTCGCGCCGCCGTTGTCGGTCACCGTCAGCGACACGCTGTAGGTACCGGCGGCGGCGTAGGTGTGGCTGGGGTTGGTCGCGGTCGAGGTGCTGCCGTCGCCGAAGTTCCACGAGCGCGAGGCGATGGTGCCGTCGCTGTCGGTGGAGCTGTCGGTGAAGTTCACGGTCAGGCCGCTGATCGAGTCGCTGAAATTGGCGACCGGCGGCACGTTGGCCGGCGGCGAACCGCCACCGATATCGCTGGCGGCCGCGCTGATGATCAGCTCGCCCCGGCCGCTGGCCAGGTCATAGCCGACGCCGGCAGTCTCGCCGCCGTTGTTGCCCGAGGTAATGTCGTGGAAATCGGTGCCCGCCAACTGGTACAGCAGCGGTGCGGCAAAGCCCACGCTGGAGCCCTTGATGGCGATGACGCGCGCCCAGGCGCCGGCAAACAGCGGAGCGGAGAGGCTGGTGCCGCCATACTGCTGGGTGGCACCGTTGACGATGATCTTCGAGCCCGAGTTGGGATCGGCGTCATAGGCAATGTCCGGCAGGCCGCGCGTGCTGCCCGGGGCCACGCCGTTCTGCCAACTCGGCTGCGGCTCGAACGTGCTGGAGCTGCCGCCGCCGCTGACCCACACGGTGGCGCTGTTCCAGGTGGTGGTGGAGGCGTTTAGCGTGGTGCCGCCCACCGCGACCACGTACTGCGACGCGGCTGGCCAGCTCGGCGTGACGCCGCCATTGCCGCACTCGTCGGCACCGGAATCGCCGGTGGAGATCGAGAAGGTCTGCCCCTGCGCCACCGCCTGCTGGAAGATCTGGTCCTGCGCCGCGGCCGATCCGTCGCCCTGCGCGCTGGTCTCGCACTCGCCCAGCGACACGTTGATGATCTTGGTGGCGTTGGCGTTGACGATGGTGTTGAAGTCGGCGGTGAGGTCGGCGTTGGACAGGGTCGGGATGTTGTAGAAGATCAGGCTGCCGACCTGGCCGCCGGCCATGCCGACGACGTCCTGGCTGTCCAGGCTCCACTCGCCCAGGCCGCTGGTATCGGTGCTGGTGCCGTTGGTGTTGACGGTCTGGGTGGTGACCGTGGGCAGGCCGTTCTGCGAGGTGAACGTGTTCAGGTCGGTGATGGTCTGGGTGATCTTGCCCTGGGTGACGATGCCCACCGGCACGCCGGCGGCCGTTGCCACGCCGTTGCCGCCGTAGATCGAGGAAAACTCGGTCGGGTTGTGCCCGGTCACCGCCTGGGTGGTGAAGCCAGCCTGCATGGGCTTGGCGAAGGTGTGCGCCTGGTGCACGTTCTGCAGGCCGATCACCGACAGCACGCTGTCCTGCAGCGCGGCCGGAATCTGCACGCCGCTGTTGTTCATGAAGGCCATGCGGCCTTCCTTGGTGCGGACCTTGGCGAAGCTGGTCTTGAACGCGGCCTGCGCGGTATCCGCGCGGCCATCCGCCGAGACCATCAGGCGATTCGGCGCGATATGGACGTTGGTGAAGCCGGCCGAGGTCAGCCAGGCGGCCACCTTGTTCGCCTGGTCCGCGGTCGGCGAATAATTGGCGACGAACTGCTGGTTCGACAGCCTGTGCTGCACCATCGGCAGGGTCGAAGTCTTGGCCGTGGCCAGGAAGGTATGCAGCTGGTCCGGATTGCGCAGTTTCAGCGCCACCTCGATGTGGATCGGTTGCGAGGTCGCCAGCGGGCCGCTGACCACGTCACCCTGGCGCAGTTGGGTGGCGTGCTGGTTCAGTGCGACGAAGGCCTGGCTGTTTGCCGACGTGGCGTTGGCCGACGCGATGGCGGCCATGCCGATGGCGGCGGTCAGCAGCGTGAGACGGAAATGACTTGGCATTTATAGCTCCCAAAAGGTTTTTTCGAGGCGAACGAAGCCGCTGGGGCCGCGTGGACCTCATGGAATGAGCGTCGCGGACAGGCACGACGCGATTGGTTTTTGGATTGCCCAGCGATCCCGTGCGGACTGCGATCAACCCTCCCCCTTCAATCCCTCCGGGTTGTCGCGCAGGTTTGTTTTGCCGCCGGATAAATAAACGCCGGTGGCGTGATGTCATCACGGGATCATTCGTCAAGATCCCCATTGGCGAACTGGTTGACGGTAGGGTTGTCGACTGAAAATCGTCAATAGGATTTTTTCAGGGAACCGGTGACTGCCATCACACAATTTACGGATTATGAAAAGGCCCGAATGTCGTAAATGTCTGCGATTTTCGAATAAGCGCATGAGCCGCGGGAGATGCGCCGGCAAGTGGCCTGGCGACGCCGCCCGTACGGCGAGAATTGCGCAATGTATCCGGCTTTCAAGGGAAAAAATCGCGCAAAAATGGCATTATCATGATCTGCGTCGACGGCATCCTTGCGGCGCATTTATCTGTCGGACGTGGATATTTATTGGCGCAATTAGTTACGTTTGGAACGATATTATTATGGGCGCCCCGAAAGATATTGCTCGATACACCACATTCCGTTCCTGGCATTTCAGTTTGCGGCGGCCGTGTCCGGTCATGTCTGATTCATCCTGAAATGCTCGATGGCGTGCCCTGGATCCAGTGGACATGCATGACATGGCGGTGCGATCGGTGGCTCACTCGCCCATGGCGGTGAAGCCGCCGGTTCATTCCGCACAGGCGACATGCGACCATGCGCGGATGACCCGGACAGCCTTTCCCCGACTGGCGATCATCGGCGGCGGCCCGGCGGGACTGATGGCGGCCGAGGCTGCGTGCGCGGCTGGCGTGGCGGTCGACCTGTACGACGCGAAGGGCTCGGTCGGGCGGAAATTCCTGTTGGCCGGCAAGGGTGGCCTCAACCTCACCCACGGCGAACCCCGCGCGCGTTTCGTCGAGCGCTACGGCGCGCGCCGTGACGAGGTGGGTCGCTGGCTCGATGCGTTCGACGCGGATGCGCTGCGCACCTGGGCGCGCGGACTGGGCGTGGAGACCTTTGCCGGCAGTTCCGGCCGGGTGTTTCCCGCCGACCTGAAGGCGGCGCCCCTGCTGCGCGGTTGGCTGCGTCGCCTGCGCGAGTCCGGCGTGACGTTCCATATGCACCATCGCTGGCTGGGCTGGCAGGCGCACGACACGCTGCACTTCGCCACGCCGCAGGGCGAACGCGCGGTGCCGGCCGGTGCGGTGGTGCTGGCGCTTGGCGGCGCCAGCTGGCCGCAGCTGGGTTCCGACGGCGCCTGGGTGGTGCCGCTGCAGCAGGCCGGGGTCGACGTGGCGCCGCTGCAGCCGGCGAACTGCGGCTTCGAGCTGGCGTGGAGCGAGCACCTTTCCAGCCGCTTCGCCGGCGCGCCACTGAAACCGGTGGTGGCGCACTGGGTCGACCGTCATGGTGTGGCCCACTCGCGCCAGGGCGAATTCGTGCTCAGTGAATACGGCATCGAGGGCAGCCTGATCTATGCGATCGGCGCCGAGCTGCGCGAGCAGATCCGCGAACGTGGCGAGGCGCTGCTGCAGCTGGACCTGGTCCCCGGTTACAGCGAAGCGGCACTCACCGAGCGCCTCGCCGCACCGCGCGGCAAGCACAGCATCGGCGACTGGCTGCGCCGCCGTGCCGGGCTGGACGCGGCGAAGTGCGCGCTGGTGTTCGAGCTCACCGACAAGCCCACCCTGGCCGATCCGCTGGCGCTGGCGGCGCGGCTCAAGGCCTTGCCGCTGCGCCTGCGCGCGCCGCGGCCGGTTGCCGAGGCGATCAGCACGGCCGGCGGCGTGCGGCTGGAAGTGCTGGATGAAAACCTGATGCTGCGCGCCCGTCCCGGCGTGTTCTGTGCCGGCGAGATGCTGGACTGGGAGGCGCCCACCGGCGGCTACCTGCTGACCGCCTGTTTCGCCAGCGGCCTGATCGCCGGTCGCGGTGCGGCGCGCTGGCTGGGTGCGTAGCCGCCCCGGTTTCAGCCGACGATCAGGCCTGCCGGTGCGGGTTTCACGGTTTCGGCCAGCACGCCCTGCTGCGTGCGGCGCAGTACCTGCGGCATGCGCTGCGCCACGAACTCGATGAAGCTGCGCAGCGCCGGGGTGTGGCCGTGGCGTGAGGGGTACACCGCGTGCACGTTGCCCGCCGGCAGCGACCATGCCGGCAGCAGCGGCACCAGCCGGCCTTCGGCAATCGGTTCGCGGCAGACGAACTGCGGCAGCTGCGCCGCGCCGACGCCGCCGATCACCGCCTGGTACAGCACCTGCAGGTCGTCGCTGGTCAGGCTGGGGTGGTGTTCCACTTGCTGGGTGCGGCCGTCGGCGGCCTGCAGGTGCCAGAAGTGCCGCCCTTCCGCGCTGATCAGCCCCACGCTGGAAAGACGCTTGAGCTCCAGCGGCTGGGTCGGCTGGCCTTGGCGCCGCAACAGTTCGGGGCTGGCCACCAGCACCTGCGGGTCCATGCCGTAGCTGCGCATGACCAGGCTGGAATCCTTGAGCGAATCGTGCACGCGGAACGCGATGTCGTAGCCGCCGGCGATCACGTCGACCTGGTGATGGCAGATGTCGAGGTCGACCTGCACCTCGGGATGGCGCCGCAGGAAGTCGACCAGGATCGGCGCCAGCAGCAATTGCGCGAACAGCACCGGGCAGGCCACGTGGATGCGCCCGCGCGGCGCGGCCTGGGCTTCGTCGATGACGCGCTGGGTCTGCTCGGCGGCGGCCAGCAGCTGCCGGCATTGTTCGTAGTAGCGCTGGCCGATCTCGCTGACGTGCGAGCGTCGCGTGGTGCGCTGGATCAACCGCACGCCGAGGCTGGCCTCCAGCCGCGCCACCCGGAAGCTCAGCTGCGACTTGGCCACGCCCAGTGCCTTGCTGGCGGCAGTGAACGAACCCAGCTCCACCACCTGCACGAAGTAGTAAATGTCGTTGAGGTCCTGCATGGCGTGTCCTTGCGGCCGGGGTCAGGCTAGCGCGATGCGGCGCAATGTCTTGTTGCGACGCACAATCACCGGGAATTGTTCTGTGATCATGGACATTTAACGCAATCAAAAAGGCTTAACAATCTTTCACTTCCGGGTGAATACTCCGGTTTGGGACAAGGCCGGTCGCCAGGGAGTTGTACCGGGCAGGGGCGCCGTCGGCCGATTGCGGTTTGTTCACGCTAGCCAAGGGGCGCCAAGCCATGCGTGTGACTTCGTTGTTTCCTGCCGCCTTGCTGTGCGTGGTATTGGGTGCCGGTGGCGTCCTGTCGGGTTCCTGGGGCGCACAGGCCCAGCAGGCGACCACCCCCACGGCGACGGATTCCACGCACAGCCCGTCCAGCGCACTCAGCCAGAGCGACATCGCGAAGATGTTGCCGGCCACCGACATGGGCGCGGGCGCGGCGCAGGCGAACCATCCGCACCTGCCGCCGGCAAGCGACAGCCCGGCCACGCCATTCGATGCCGCGTCCATTCCGGCCAATCCGCTGGCGCCGCAGGCCGACGCGATCGGCGCGAAGAGTTGCGTGGCCTGCCACGCGCAGGAAAACATGCAGGCCTCGCACACGCTGCACGTCGCCTCGTTCCGTGCCGGCGCGGCGAACAGCGGCCCGCAGGCGGCCTGCGAAAGTTGCCACGGCCCGGGTTCCGAGCATGCCAAGGACCCCACCGCGCCGGGGCTGATCATCGCCTTCACCCACGATGCGAAAACCTCGCCGCAAGTCCAGGCCGGGGTGTGCCTGGCCTGCCATGCCGGCGGCGCGCGCCAGCACTGGATCGGCTCGATCCACCAGAACCGCGGGCTGTCCTGCACCGACTGCCACAACCCGATGGCGCGGCTGTCGCCCGAAGGCGTGCTGGCGAAGTCGTCGATCAACGAAGTCTGCGCGACCTGCCATCAGGACATCCGCGCCAAGTTCAACCGCCGCTCGCACATGCCGCTGCCGGAAGGGCAGATGGCCTGCACCGATTGCCACAACCCGCACGGCTCGATCACCAAGCCGCTGCTGAAGACCGACACGGTCAACGAGACCTGCTACACCTGCCACGCCGAGAAGCGCGGGCCGTTCCTGTTCGAGCACGCGCCGGTGCGCGCGAACTGCCTCAACTGCCACGACGCGCATGGCTCCAACCAGCAGACCCTGCTGGTCGCACCGATCCCGATGCTGTGCCAGCAGTGCCACACCATGACGCTGCATCCGAACGATCTGCAGAGCGCGGCCGGACTCGGCACCGGCCCGCATCCGGACGAGCGGCTGATCGGGCGCGGTTGCCTGACTTGCCACAGCAATATCCACGGCTCGAACAATCCTTCCGGACCGAAGTTCCACAAGTGACGGAGGCCGACGATGCTTGCGCTGAAAGGAAATCACACGACGCCGACAGCCTTGGCGCTGGCTCTGCTGTGTGGGCTGTTCGGCACGCAGGGCGTGCGGGCCGGTGATACCAGCGGCACCATGCGGGTGGGCGACATGCAGTTCGGCAATGCACTCGACCTGCGCGGCTGGACGCCGATGCTGCAGCCGGCCGACTCCGACGGCATGTCCTACCTGCACGCCGGCATGCTGCGCACGCCGACCGGCGCGCTGTATCCGTATCCGCCGATGGTCGATCCGGGCAGTCCGCTGGGTCAGGGTGACTGGACCTACGCCGGGCTGATCGAGTTCGGTTACCTGCACGTTGGCGGCGACCGCAACGCGGAATACTTCCGTCAGTACGCCGACTGGAAAAGTGGCGCCGTGCTGGGTCTGTTCGCGCTCAACTTCGACAACCGCAAGACCGGCAACTACGTTGAGGTCCGCGGCAGCCGGCTCAGCGGCGACGACCAGTACTACCGCCTGCGCGCCGGCCGCTACGGCAGCTATCGCATCGAGGGCTTCTACCGCGACATGCCGCATACCGTATCGACCAACGCCTACCCGATCTGGAACGGCGTCGGCAGCACCGACCTGACCCTGCCCGCGCCGCTGGTCGCCGGCGCCAGCACCCCGGCGCAGGTGGCCGCCGCGTCGGCCGCCACGCCACGGCGCAGCATCGGGCTCACCCGCACGCGCGCGGGGCTCAGCTACGAAGGCGTGTTGTACCGCAACTGGATCGGCTCCGCCGCGATCACCAATGAGAAGCGCAGCGGCACCCGCCTGTGGGGCGGCTCGATGTTCTTTAACTTCCCGTTCCCGGACAACGGCGGCATCCTGGAAACGGTGCGGCCGATCGACTTCCGCACCACCGACATCAACCTCAGCCTGCGCAACGTCGGCAAGCTGTGGCACTTCCTCGGCACTTACAACGGCTCGTTCTTCCGCAACCACAAGGATCATCTGAACTTCGAAAGTCCGTTTGCCCTGTACAACGTGGCTGGCACGCCGCAAGTAGCCGACATCAAGGACGGCCAGTTCTCGCTGGAGCCAAACAACGATTACCACAACGTGCGGCTGGACCTGTCGCGCGAACTGAAGTGGAACGGCCAGTTCACCGTGGCCGGCGCGTGGGGCACGATGCGGCAGAACGATGCACTGCTGCCGCCGACCACCTGCACGGGCGTTGGCGGCATCTTCATCGCGCCGCCGGCCGACTACACCTTCCAGTGCGCGAACTGGAACACCACCGCGGCGCTGTCGCAGAAGAGCGCGAATGCGCGCATCGACACCGGCCTGTTCGACGCGCGGGTCACCTTCCATCCCACGCCCGCGTTCGGCTGGCATGCCGGCGTGCGCTGGTACCGCGAGGACAACAAGACCCGCTACCTCGCTTACAACCCGCTCACCGGCCAGTACGGCTACATCTCCGAGAACGGCTCGCAGGGCAGCGTGGTGCCGGGCGAGACCGGCATCTTCGACCCGACCAATCCCCTGTACTGGTCGCGCAACGTCACCGTGCGCAACGTGCCGTTCGGCTACACCGACACGATCCTCGAACTGGGCACCGACTGGCAGCTCGGCCGCAAGACCTCGCTCGGCGTCACCTATACCTACGACCACAACCAGCCGAAGTATCGCGAGCGCAAGCGCGTCGACGACCAGCGCATCAAGTTCGACTGGGTCAGCCGCGACGTCATCGGCGCCACCGTGCGGCTGAGCTGGGAATACGCCAGGCGCGACGGCGACAAGTACAACTACGATCCGTACGTGCAGTTCTTCTCCAAGTCGCTGCCCGGTTTCGTCGACCCGGCCAACGGCCTGCCGGCGCACACCGTCGCCGACATGCGCAAGTACGATCTGTCCGACCGCACCGAGAGCAAGGCGCGCGCGATCATTACCTTCCCGTGGGGCGAATCAGCCACGTTGTCGGCCACGTTCTACGGCAACCGCGATCAGTACGACGCCCTGATCGGTCGGCAGGACACGCGCACCACCGGCGCCACCTTGCAGTGGGACTGGCAACCGACCCCGGCGACCACGATGAACGCCTACCTCGGCGCGGAAAGCTCGCGCATGGGCATCTCCAACGTCAACGATGCCGACGGCCCGGACAACGGCGCCGTGTTCGGCACGCCCGAGCAGGTCAACCCGAATCTCGGCGGGCCGCTGTACCCGTACGCGAATCAGTGGTGGGAGTTCGATCGCGAGAGCAATCGCAATGCGGGCTTGAGCTTCAGCCACGATTTCGGTCGCGCGCGCGCCGACCTCAGCTACAACTACACCGGTTCGTTCGGTCACGTCGGCTACAGCTACGCCACCATTGGTGCGCTGGCCTACCGCGACCCCGCCGGCGTGGCCGTAGCCAATGCAGGTTTTCCCGACAACAAGTACCGCACCAGTACGCTCGACCTGGGCCTGAGTTTCCGCGTCAATCGCAACGTCGGCGTGCGCCTGTACGGCCGCTACGAGACCGGCGCCTTCAGCGACTGGCACTACGCCGGACTCGACAACACGCTCAGCTACGACCACCGCCTCTACACCGACAAGGGCGGCCAGCTGCACTACAGCGTGAGTCTGGTCGGCGTCATGTTGAACCTGAAGTTGTAGGAGCCGTGATGACGTATCGCACCAGTCTCCTGTTGGTCTGCCTGCTTATGTCGACCGCCGCGCTCGACGCCGCCGCGCAGCAACCCGCCACCACGACGTCCGCCGCGCCGGCCAGCGTGCTGGATCTGCGCCGCATGCAGCCGGTCAGCGGCGACGCCCAGGCCGGAGCCGGCAAGGCCGTCGTTTGCGCGGCCTGTCATGGCCCGCAGGGCGTGGCGATAGCGCCGAACTTCCCGAACCTGGCCGGGCAATCGGCCACCTATCTGTACGTGCAGCTCAAGGAGTTCCACAACGGCCAGCGCAGCGATCCGGTGATGACCGGCCAGGCCGCCGCGCTGAGCGACACCGACATGCGCGACCTGGCCAGCTACTACGCCGCGCTGGCGCCGAAGCCGGCCGGCCGCGCCGATGCCGCGTCGCGCGGCGCGCAGCTGTACCTCGCCGGCGATCCGGCCAGGGGCATTCCGCCCTGCCAGGGTTGCCACGGCCCGGACGCTCGCGGCCCGCGGCCGCATGGGAGCAGCGCGCCGCAGCCGTCGTGGGCAACCTTCCCGCGTCTGCGTGGCCAATCCAGCCTGTACGTGGCCAAGGAGCTGGGCGATTTCAAGAGCGGCCTGCGCGGTGGCAGCAGCAATGCGAAGGTGATGCATGGCGTGGCGGCCACGCTCGGCGACGACGACGTGCAGGCGCTGTCGACCTATCTGGGTACGCTGTGACGCCACCGACTACGGGCGGGTTCACCGCGCGGGTCGCTTCACCAGCTCGATCTCGAACAGCTGCGGCCAGCACTTGCCGGTGACGAACAGGCGCTTGTGCTCCGCGTCCCAGGCGATCCCGTTGAGCACGTCGTCGACCGGGTTCGGCAGCCGGCTGACGTCGAACAGGCCGGTGAGGTCGATCCAGCCTACGACATGCCCGCTGGCCGGGTCGATCCGCGCGATGCGGTCGGTCAGCCACACGTTCGCGTAGATCTCGCCGTCAACCCACTCCAGCTCGTTGAGGTGGGTGACCGGCTCGCCGTCGGCAGTGACCGTGATGCGGCGGACCACTTGCAGCGATTCCGGATCCAGCACGCGCAGTGTCGATGAGCCGTCGCTCATGTAGAGGTGGTGCCGGTCGCGGGTCAACGCCCAGCCTTCGCCGGGATAGCTGAAGCTGCGTTGCGGCGTGAAGCTGGCCAGGTCGTAGACGAAGCCGGTCTGGCTCTGCCAAGTGAGCTGCACCAGCCGATCCTTCCAGTCGACGATGCCCTCGCCGAAGTACTGCTTCGGCAGGCGATGGCGCTGCACCACTTCGCCGGTCTCCAGCACCACTTTGCGCACGGTCGACTGGCCGACCTGGCCGGTGCTTTCGTAGAGGTAGCCGTCCTTGTAGAACAGCCCCTCGGTATAGGCGCCGGTGTCGTGCGGGTAGGCGCGCACGACCTGGTAGCCGTAGACCGGGATGGCCGCCCAGGCCGGAGCGGCACAGGCGAGCAGGGCGAAGGCGAGGGTGCAGATGGACCAGCGCGGCATCGGGTCGCTTCCGGACAAGTTGGGCCGCTCAGCCTAGCGGACGCACGCGGAAATTGCGGCCCTTGATCTTGCCCGCGCGCAGGCGCTCCAGTGCCTTGTTCGCCAATGCGCGACTGATCGCCACGTAGGCGCGGGTGGCGAACACGTCGATCTTGCCGATGTCCTTCGCCTCCAGCCCGGCGTCGCCGGTGAGCGCGCCGAGGATGTCGCCGGGGCGCAGCTTGTCCTGCCGGCCGGCGTCGATCACCAGGGTCTTCATCGGTGCCAGGTGCAGGGTCTTGCCGCGCGGCGGCGCGACTTTCAGCGTGCGCCACGGCAGCGGCGTGCCGTTGAGTTGCTCTATGTTCGCTGCCTTCGGTCGCTCGCGCGGCGTGCACAGGGTGATCGCCAGGCCCGATTCGCCGGCGCGGCCGGTGCGGCCGATGCGATGCGTATGGGTTTCCGGGTCGTGTGCGATGTCGTAGCTCAGCACCAGCGGCAGCGCGACGATGTCGAGCCCGCGCGCGGCCACGTCGGTGGCGACCAGTACGGCGCAGCTGTGGTTGGCAAAGCGCACCAGCACCTCGTCGCGGTCGCGCTGCTCCATGTCGCCGTGCAGGGCCAGTGCGGAGAAGCCGCGACGGTCGAGTTCCTGCGCCACCGCGTCCACGTCGCGGCGCATGTTGCAGAACACCAGCGCGTGCTCCCCGCGCTCGCCGGCCAGCAATTGCGCCAGCGCGTCCAGCTTCTGCGCCGGGTCCACCTCGATGAACTGCTGTTCGATCGCCGGCTTCTGCTCGGCCGGCGCGTCCACCGTGACCACGATCGGGTCCTTCTGCACGCGCCGGCTCACCGCGCGGATCTCGTCCGGGTAGGTGGCCGAGAACAGCAGGGTCTGATGATGTTTGGCGATGCGCCCGATGATGTCGTCGATCGCCTCGGAGAAACCCATGTCGAGCATGCGGTCGGCCTCGTCCAGCACCAGCACCTTGATGCCGCCGCCGTGCAGGCTTTGCCGCTTCAGGTGTTCCTGCACGCGGCCGGGCGTGCCCACCACGATGTGCGGATCGTGCGCCAGCGAGGCCAGCTGCGGACCCAGCGGCATGCCGCCGCACAGGGTCAGCAGCTTCACGTTCGGAATGTTCGCGGCCAGCTTGCGGATCGCCTTGCTGACCTGGTCGGCCAGCTCGCGGGTCGGGCACAGCACCAGCGCCTGCAGCCGGATCGCATCCGCGTCCAGCGTCTGCAGCAGGCTCAGCCCGAACGCGGCGGTCTTGCCGCTGCCGGTCTGCGCCTGCGCGATCACGTCACGCCCTTGCAGCATCGGCGGCAGGCTTTGCGCCTGCACCGGGGTCATCTCGGTGTAGCCGAGCGTCTCGACGCTGGCGAGCAGGGCGGGTTTGAGCGGGAGCGTGCTGAACGTGGTCATCCGCACATGATCGCATGGCGGCCAGCGCGCCACAGGCTTGCATCCGGCGGCCGGCTCGCGGACCCTGTACGGCTACCGCCTCTCGTGATCACCGCCATGGATACCGTTTTCATCGAAGATTTGCGCATCGACGCCGTCATCGGCATCTACGACTGGGAGCGCCGCGTGCGGCAGACGCTGTCGTTCGACATCGAGATGGCGTTCGACAACACCGTACCGGCGGGCAGCGACGACATCGCGCTGACGCTGAACTACAAGGACGTGTCCAAGCGCCTGATCGGCTACGTGGAAGCGTCCAGCTTTGGCCTGGTCGAGACGCTGGCCGAGCGCTGCGCGGCGATCATCCGCGAGGAGTTCGGCGTGAGCTGGGTGCGCCTGAAGCTGTCCAAGCCGGGCGCGGTGCGCGGCGCGAAGGCGGTGGGCGTGTGCATCGAACGCGGCACGCGGACTTAGAGCCTCTAATGATGGCACGGGTCTACCTGAGCCTCGGCTCCAACCTCGAACCGCAACGTCACTTGTCCGCGGCGATTGGCGAGTTGCGCGAGCGTTTCGGTGCGATCGCCGTGTCGCCGGCGTATCGCAGCCGGTCGGTGGGTTTCGACAGTGCCGACTTCGTCAACCTGGCGGTGGGGCTGGATACCGAGCTGTCGCCGGTGGCGCTGAACGACTGGCTGCACGCGCTGGAGGATCGCCACGGCCGCCGCCGCGACGTACCGCGTTATTCGGACCGCACGCTGGACGTCGACATCGTGTTCTACGACGCGCTGGTGCTCGACGGGCCGGGCCACCTGCAGATTCCGCGCAAGGAACTGCAGCACGCGTTCGTGCTGCGGCCGATCGCGGACATCGCGCCGGCGTTCCGGCATCCCGTCAGCGGGCGGAGCATGGCCGAGTTGTGGGCGGCGTTTCCGGCCGGAAGCGAGCCGCTGCAGGTCGAATCGCTGCCGGACTGAGCACTGTCGCACGCGCGCGACGGATGCTAGAAAGGGCGCACTCACGATCCACGGAGAAGGGGAGACACGCATGGCCGGTAAATTTGCACGCAGTTGGGCGTTGCTGAAGGCGAGCGCGGCGGTGTTGCGTTCGGACAAGTCGTTGCTGGTGTTTCCGTTGTTGTCGGGGCTGTGCACGCTGCTGGTGGCGGCGAGTTTCCTGATCCCGGTCGGCGTGATGGTGATCGGCAACGAGCACGCCGGCGAGCCGTTCGAGCAGGGCATGACCGCGGGTGCCTACCTGCTGATGTTCGGCTTCTACCTGGTGCAGTACTTCGTGATCATCTTTTTCCAGACCGCGCTGACCGGCGTGGCGCTGATGCACTTGCGCGGCGAG
>NZ_BAAAFK010000002.1:104930-112575 GCF_039523495.1 Rhodanobacter soli
CGGCCTGCTGCTGCGGATGATCCAGGAGCGACTCGGCCTGATCGGCCGGCTGGTGGTGGGCTTCATCGGCCTGGCCTGGACCGTGGCCACCTTCCTGGTGGTGCCGATCCTGGCCAGCCAGGACGTGGGCCCGGTCGACGCGGTCAAGCGCAGCGTGGAGCTGCTCAAGCGCAGTTGGGGCGAGAACCTGATCGGCAACGGCGGCCTCGGCGTGGTGTTCGGCCTGCTGATGGTGCTGGCGGTGTTGCTTGGTGCGGTGCTGATCGGCGGCGCGGTCGTGCTGCAGTCGGCCGTGGCGATCGTGCTGGCGGTGGCCGTGGTGGTGCTGGGGCTGACCCTGCTCGGGCTGATCCAGGCGTCGCTGCAGGGCATCTATTCGGCCGCGCTGTATCGCTACGCGGAAGCGGGCGAAGCCAGCGTTGGTTTCGACCAGGCGTTGCTGCAGCAGGCCTTCGCGCCGAAGAAGAAATAGCCGCGGGCCGCGAAACTCACACCGATAACGTGCGCCCGCCATCCACGCGAATGATCTGCCCGGTGACAAACGGCGCATCGCGCAACAGCCACAATACTGCGCCGGCCACGTCTTCCGGCGCACCGGTGCGCTGCAGTGGCGTGCGTGCCAACATCGCCTGCTGGTCGTCGTAGGGCTTGCCGTCGCTGGGCCACATCACGGCGCCAGGCGCGACGCCGTTGACGCGTATCTCCGGACCCAGCTCCAGCGCCAGCGAGCGCGTCATCGCGGCCAGTGCGGCCTTGGCCATGCAGTAGACGGTGTGCCCCGCCAGGGGCCGCTCGGCATAGATGTCGATCATGTTGACGATGCCGCCGCGCGCCTTGCGCAAGGCCGGTATCGCCGCCTGGCAAAGGAAGAACGGCGCCTGCGCGTTCGAGGCGAACAATGCGTCCCACTGCTGCGGCGTCGCCGTGCCCAGCGGCGTGGGGAAGAACGCCGAGGCGTTGTTGACCAGCGCATCGAGCCGGCCGTACTGCGCCAGCAGCCGTTCGATCAGCGTGGGCAGGGTGGCCAGGTCAGCCAGGTCGGCCTGCAACAGCAAGGTGCTGCCGCCGCGTTGCCGTTCCAGTTCGTCGGCCAGCGCGCGGGCATCGTCGGCGGAGTGGCGATAGTGCAGGGCGAGGTCATAGCCGGCCGCGTGCAGCGTGCGCGCGGTCACCGCGCCGACGCGTCGGCCGGCGCCGGTGACCAGCGCGACGGGACGATCATGGCGTGGTGGCATGCAGCGGCTCCGGTGGTTCTCCAGCATGCAGCTTGCCGCAAAGCCGCGATGGCGTCATCCGCAGCGCGTGCTATTCGCCTTTCGGCTTGCGCGGTCTCCGGCTGGCGACCTTGCGTGTCGTGCTGGCAACCTTGCGCGCGGCGCTGCTCACCGCCTTGTCGACCAGCGAATCGACCACGCGGCGCTTTGGCTTTGGTTGCGCGCCCTCGCCCGCGCCCTCGACGGTGATGCCGCCCTCGAACAGCTCGATCGCGGTGCCGGCGACCTGTCCGGTGTCGTAATACGCGTAGGCGCCCACGCCAAGCGCGCCGATCACCGGCAGCCAGCGCGACACGCCCTTGCTCAACGTGCGCTGGGTGAGCTTGATGCCGATCTGTTTGGCGACGCGCTCGGCCACGCCCCAGGACATCCGCTGGAACACCAGCCGGTCGCCCATGCGCACCACCAGGTCGCGGAACGCCTGCGCCGCGGTGTGGCGGAACAGGCACCACATCATCTGCTCGCGGCCGAGGCTGGCGTGGTGGCCGTAGGCAGCGGCGATGTCGCTGACCATCTGCGCCTGGATCTTCCAGATCGCGATCAGTTCCGGCAGCAAGGTCAGCCAGCCCAACGGTCCCGGTGGCAGCGCCAACGAACCGGCGGTGAGCGCGGCGCGCTGGGCGGCGCGGTTGGCCAGCCGGCGGGCCTCGCTGGCGGGATCCTTGCTGTTGGCGATCTTGCTGTCCGGCACCTGGCTGACAAAGTCGAGGATCGCCTCGGTGATCCGGCCATGTTCGACCGGGGCGATGACGGCGGGTACCTGTCGACTGGGCTGGGTCATGGATCGCTTCCTGAAGCGCGCACGCGTTCCTTGCAGTCTAGGCGCGCTGCATGAAGCAGGGGTCAATGGCCGTAGCCGTCGGGTTCGCGTGCATGACTTCTGGCGCAGGCGCCATCAGGATTCTGTGCAGTAATGTTATAACATTGCATATAGAAATTGTCCTTCCTGCTGGAATCCCGATGAAGCCTTCCGTGCTCGCCTTGAGCCTCGCCGTGGCGTTTGCCGCATCAGCCGCCCATGCCGTCGACGCGGTGCCGAGCGCCGCCGCCAGCCCCGATGGCGAGGCGAGCGATGGCAGTCGCAACAAGCAGCCGCAAGTGCAGGACCTGAGTGCGATCTCGGTCTCCGGCGCGCTGGACCAGGCGCGCAATGCACTGTCGCCGGATACCGGCAGCAGCCAGTACGTGATCGACCACAAGGCGATCGCGCAACTGCCCTTGGGCGCCTCCACGCCGATGAACCAGGTGCTGCTGCAGGCACCCGGCGTAGTGCAGGATTCCTACGGCGGCCTGCATGTGCGCGGCGACCACGCGAACCTGCAGTACCGCATCAACGGCGTGATCATTCCCGAGTCGATCGGCGGCTTTGGTCAAAGCCTCGATGCGCGCACGATCCACACCGTGAAGCTGCTCGGCGGCGCGCTGCCGGCGCAGTACGGCCTGCGCACCGCGGCGGTGGTCGACATCACCACGAAGAGCGGCCACGACCTCGGCAACGGCGGCAGCGCCGGCATTACCGGCGGCAGCAACGGTACGTTGAATCCGAACGCGTCGGTCTGGGGCAGCAACGATCGCTGGAGCTGGTTCCTCACCGGCAACTACATGGAGAACGATGCCGGTATCGAAAATCCCACGTCGAGCAGGAAGCCGATCCACGACCACACCACCCAGGTGAAGGGCTTCGGCGACATCAGCTACCTGATCGACAACGACACTCGCCTGAGCTTTCTGTTCGGCGTCGCCAACAACCGCTTTCAGATCCCCAACAACCCGAACCAGACGCCGCAGTTTGCCTATCTTGGACAGGATGGTCTGGATACGGTCGACTTCAACTCCGCCGACCTCGACGAACGCCAACGCGAGAACACCCGTTTCGGCGTGCTGGCGCTGCAGGGCAAGCTGGGTTCGACCGACTACCAGGTGTCGGTGGGCCAGCGCTACAGCCGCCTCGCCTATGCGCCGGACCGGATCGGCGAGCTGATGTTCAACGGCGTCGCCTCCGCGGTCATCCGCAGCAATCGCGCCAGCACCTTGCAGGCCGACTTCGCCATGCCGATGGGCGACCGCCACACGTTGCGCTACGGCATCTACGGCAGCTTCGAGCGTGCGGTCAGCGGCAACGACGCGTGGGTATTTCCGGCCGACGCCGACGGCAACCAGGTCAGCACCGCGCCGATCAACATCCTCGACAACAACCGCCTCACCGCGAAAACCTGGTCGGCCTACGTGCAGGACGAGTGGAGCCTCGGCGACACGTGGACGCTGAACTACGGTCTGCGCGGCGACCGTTATCAACTGGTGCGCAGCGAGAGCCAGCTGAGCCCGCGCCTGGGCCTGGTCTGGCAGGCCACCGACAGCACCACCGTGCACGCCGGCTACTCGCGTTATTTCACGCCGCCGGCCACCGAGATGATCGCGAGCAGCAACATCGCCAAGTTCGACGGCACCACCAACGCCGTGTCGGACATGGGCAACAACACGCCGCTGGCCGAGCGCTCGGACTATTTCGACGTCGGCGTCTCGCAGAACATCGGTTCCGCCTGGACCGTCGGCCTGGATGCCTACTACCGCAAGGTGCGGCGCCTGCAGGACGAGGGCCAGTTCGGCTCCGCCCTGGTCTACTCCACCTTCAACTACGCCGCGGGCCGGGTGAAGGGACTGGAGCTCACCGTCAACTACGAGCAGGGGCCGCTGTCCGCCTACTTCAACGCGTCGCTTGGCAAGGCGATCGGCAAGCGCATCATCACCAGCCAGTACAACTTCGCGCCGGACGACCTGGCCTGGGTCAACAGCCACTGGATCTTCCTCGACCACGACCAGAAACTGACCTCGTCCGGCGGCATCCATTACGCGTTGAACGACAGCACCCGGATCGGCGCCGATTACCTGTTCGGCAGCGGCCTGCGCAAGGACGGCGACGTGCCGAACGGTGCCTCGCTGCCGGCGTATTTCCAGTTGAACCTCAGCGTCTCGCGCGATTTCACGTTCGAGCGCTTCGGCAACTTGCATGCCCAGTTCGCCGTGCTCAACGCGCTCGACCGCACGTACGAGTTGCGCGACGGCAGCGGCATCGGCGTCGGCGCGCCGCAGTTCGGCCCGCGGCGCGGCGTGTACCTGAGTCTGCAAAAGGATTTCTGAGCGCAAGAACGTGCGGCAGTTTTGCAGGGCGGGTTGATCTGCAGGTGCCGATGAAGGGCACGCGGCGCCATCCGTTATGCTGGCCGCGTTTTCACGATCGACAATCGCCATGCCCTCCCGCCTCCCCGAACCGAGCGCCGACGAACGCGCCCATTCCGACCGCCTGCTGCAGCTGCTGCGCGAACAGATTGTCTCGCATGGGCCGATGCCGTTCTCGCAATACATGGAGCGTTGCCTGTACGCGCCGGGGCTGGGCTACTACAGCGCCGGCCGCACCAAGTTCGGCGCGGCCGGCGATTTTGTCACCGCGCCGGAGCTGGGCGATCTGTTCGCCGGCTGTGTGGTGAATGCAGTGCAGCCGGTGCTGGCGATGCTCGGCGACGAGGCGGACTTCCTCGAACTGGGCGGCGGCAGCGGCGCGTTCGCCGAGGCGGCGTTGAAGGCGCTGGCCGCCAGCGGCACGCTGCCGCGGCGATACCTGATCCTGGAACCCAGCGCCGATCTGCGCGAGCGCCAGCGTGAACGCCTGCTGGCGCACCTGCCGGCCGGGCTCAACGCCCGCGTGCAGTGGCTGGATCGCCCGCCCGAGCACGACTGGCGCGGCGTGCTGTTCGCCAACGAGGTCATCGACGCGCTGCCGGCCACGCGCTTTGCGATGCGTCAGGGCGAGGTCTACGAGGAGCACGTGGCGCTTGATGGCGAGGGCCGCCTGATGCGCGTCGACCGCCCGGCCGATGCGCTGGTGTCCGCCGCCGTGCGCCATGTCGAGCGCGATCTCGGCGTCGACTTTGCCGATGGCTATCGCTCGGAGATCCTGCCGCAGCTGCCGTACTGGATCCAGGCGGTCGCCGGTGCGCTGACGACGGGCCTGCTGCTGTTCATCGACTACGGTTACGTGCGCCGCGAGTTCTACCTGCCCGAGCGCGACGACGGCACCTTGATGGCGCATTACCGCCACCACGCGCACAGCGATCCGCTGTACCTGCCGGGCATGAACGACCTCACTGCCTCGGTCGACTTCACCGCGCTGGCCGAGGCCGGCAATAGCGCTGGTTTCGGCGTGGCGGGCTACCTGCCGCAGGCGCAGTTCCTGATCGGCGCGGGATTGCAGGACGTGTTCGAGCGCGAGCACGCGGCGATCGCCGACGAGCACGGCCGCTACCGGTTGGCGCAGCAGGCGAAGCGGCTGATGCTGCCCGAACAGATGGGCGAACGTTTCCAGGCCATGCTGCTGGCGCGCGGCCTCGAAGCGCTGCCGCTGCCGGCCGAGCTGCTCGCCGCCGACCAGGGCGAGCGGCTTTGACCGAGCGCGAAACGGTTCAGCCGTCCGGACGGCTGCGCTGGCATCGCGCCTGGGTCGCGTTGGGCGGCACGATCATGCTGTGGGTGCTGTGGATGGCGCTGCGCCCGGACCCCGGCATCACGCTGGATGTCCCGTACGGCGACAAGCTGCTGCACGCCACCACCTTCACCTGCCTGATGGGCTGGTGGGGCAACGTCTACCGCCTGCGCCGTGCGCGCGGCTGGGCCGCGCTGGGTTGCCTGGCGTTCGGTGTCTTCATCGAGTTCGCGCAGTGGCTGGATCCGCCGCGCGACGCCGATGCGCTGGACGTGCTGGCCGATGGCGTCGGCATCGTCATCGCGCTGCTGCTGCTGCACACACCGCTCGCCAGCGTGCTGGCGAGCGTGGAAGCGCGCTCAACGCGCCGGCGCGGGCGTTGAACCAGCCGCTACAGCCACCGAGCTGGCGGGTGCCGGCGCGGTAGCGGGTTCCGCCGGCAGCGGTTCCACCGGCGTCGAATCCTCCGGCCGACGCACCAGCTGGCCGCGCTTGAACAGTTCGCTGGCGACCTGGTAGTAGGCCACGGCCTGGGCGATCTGCTCTTCGTTCTGCGGCACCAGCGGAACCGCGTCGCCGCTGGCGTAGTCCGGCTTCATTTGCTCCAGCTTGCGCTGCGGCTCCAGCACGGTGAGCACGTCGTTGTGCAGGTAGCCGAGCTTCTCGTAGGTGGCCGGGAACGCGCGCTCGCGGCCGGGTTCCAGCTGGAACAGGTCGTAGCCGAAGAAGCGCGAGCGGTAGCTGAAGTTGAGCAGGCCGAGCAGGGTCGGCGCGATGTCGGCCTGGCCCATCAAGCGGTCCACCCGCTGCGGCGTGATGTGCTTCGGCGCGTAGATCCACAGCGGCACGTGGTAGCGGTTCACCGGCACGCTGGTCTTGCCCGCGCTGGAGGCGCAGTGGTCGGCGGTGATCACGAAGATGGTGTCGTCGAAGTACGGCTTCTCGCGCGCGCGCCGGATGAAATCGCCGATCGACCAGTCGGTGTATGCCACCGCGCCCTGGCGGGTGCCGTTGGGCTGTTTCACGCGGCCCTCGGGGAAGGTGAACGGGCGGTGGTTGGAGGTGGTCATGACGTGCAGAAAAAAGGGCTTGCCCTCGGCGTGGATCTGATCCATCTGGCCCAGCGCCAGCGTGTACAGGTCCTCGTCGGACACACCCCACACGTTCTCGCCGTGGATCGTGGCGGTCTTGGGAATGTCGCGCCGGTCGACCGCGCGATAGCCGTTGTGGCTGAAGAAATAGTTCATGTTGTCGAACTGGCCGTAGCCGCCGTAGACGAAGTCCGACTGGTAGCCGCGGTCATTGAACACGGTGGCCAGCGAGAACAGGTTCTCGTTGTTGTGCTCTTTCAGCAGCGAATCACCGGGCGTGGGCGGCACCGACAGCGACAGCGCTTCCAGTCCGCGCACGGTGCGCGTGCCGTTCGCGTACAGGTTGTCGAAGAACAGGCCCTGGTTGACCAGCGAGTCGAGGTACGGCGTCATGTGGTCGGGGTTGCCGAACGTGCCCAGGTAGTCGCCGGACAGGCTTTCCACGCTGATCAGCACCACGTTGAGGCGCTTCTCCGGGCCGACCCGGCGGATCGCGCGGGTGAGGTCGCGCGGGTCGTCGCTGACGTAGGTTGCCTCCGGCGTCTGCAGCATCTCGCGCACGCGGCGGAATGCCTCGTCGTCCGGCAGCGTGCGGTAGAACTTCGCGTAGTCGAGGTGACCGCTGCGGAACGCGTTGAAGAACTGGTAGATGCCGTTGCCGGACAGCTCGTTGACGTAGTTGTTGCCGGTGCGGTCCTTCATCCCGCCGTTCACCGCGACGACCGAAATGACCGTCAGCACCAGCCACAGCAGCGCCACCTTGCCGCGCTGCCAGAAGCGGCTGCCGTCGTCGCGCGCGCGCA
>NZ_BAAAFK010000002.1:112649-138904 GCF_039523495.1 Rhodanobacter soli
TCACGGATGTTGCCGATCACCTCGGTGGTGTAGACCAGATAGTCCACCGCGATGAAATTGAAGCGCACGCTGAACTCGTTCCAGAACACCAGCTCGGACGCCGCCACGAACAGCAGTCCATACAACAGCAGCATGCCGAAGCCGTACAACATCCACTGGCCGACGCGCGAGGTATACGTGAACGCGGTCAGCGGCAGCACGAACAGGAACGGCAGGACCGCCGGCCAGCTGGTCTTGAGCGTGGCGTGGTACATCAGGTGCAGCGCGCCCAGGCAGATCGCGCAGGCCAGCACCGCGGCAGCCGCGGACAGCAACCAGCGCCGGAACCCCGGCATGCGCCCGGATCGCGTCGGTACCAGCCACAGGAACAGCACCAGCGGCCACGCCACGTAGATGTAGGTGACCAGGTCGTAGCCCAGCCCCACGCCGAACGCGTACAGCAGGTTAAGCGGTGTGTGCGGCACCTCGCTGCCGGACATCACCAACAGCACCACGCGGGTGGCGAACGAGATCGCCAGGTAGGTGATCGCGAGCCACAGCAGCGGGCGGAAACGCTGACGCAGGGAAGAGGTCGGGGTGAATGCACTCGACACGGGCAACTCCAGCAAGAAGTGATCGGACGCCGCGACGGGCGGAGGTCATCCGGGCTTTATACCGCGGATCCGCTTGGCGAAGGCTGAGTTTTCAGCGCGGCGATGGCGTGGATCCGCGCCGCATCCATCGCCTGGCCGATCGCCGGGCCGGCCAGGCCACGCGCGACGAAGTCGGCGGACTCGACCGCGGCGGCGGCGGCGCGCGCCGCGCGCAGGTAATCCGCCTGCGGGTAAGCGTCGTGCTCGTGGCCGCGCCGGCCGCGCTTGTCCGCCTCGCAGGCCGCAAGGAAAAGCTCCAGCCGCGCCGGCCGGCGCAGGGCATCCAGTGCGCCCAGCAGTTTCAGCACGGTGGCCGGCTTCAGCTCGAACGCGCGGTGCACGTTCAGATGCTCGCGGCAGACCAGCTCGGCCAGCGCGGCGTGTTCGGTCGGCACCTTCAGCCGCGCGGCCAGCGCGCGCAGCGGCGCCACGCCGCGATGCTCATGACCGATGTGGCGCGGCAGCTCATCGGATGGCGTCAGCGCCTTGCCGAGGTCGTGGGTCAGCGCGCAGAAGCCCACCACGTCGTTGCCCGGCGCGAGCCGTGCCGCCGCGTCCAGCACCAGCTCCACATGCACGCCGGTGTCGATCTCCGGGTGGAACTCCGCGCGTTGCGGCACGCCGTACAGCGCGTCGACTTCGGGAAACAGCACGGCCAGTGCGCCGCATTCGCGCAACACGCGCAGGAACATGGATGGCTGCGGCTCGCCCAGCGCCTTGCGCGTTTCCGCCCATACGCGCTCCGGCACCAGGTGGTCGACCTCGCCATCGGCCACCATCTGCCGCATCAACGCCATGGTTTCCGCGGCCACCGTGAAACCCAGCGGTGCGAAGCGCGCGGCGAAACGCGCCACCCTCAATACCCGTACCGGATCCTCGGCGAACGCCGGCGACACGTGGCGCAGCACGCGCGCCTCGATGTCGCGCACGCCGCCGAACGGGTCGGTCAGCGCACCGTGCTCGTCCTCGGCGATCGCGTTGATGGTGAGGTCGCGCCGGGCCAGGTCCTGCTCCAGCGTGATCGTCGGGTCGGCCTGGAACACGAAGCCGTGATAACCGCGCCCGCTCTTGCGCTCGGTGCGCGCCAGCGCGTACTCCTCGCCCGTGTCGGGATGCAGGAACACCGGGAAATCCTTGCCCACCGGCTTGTAGCCCAGCGCCAGCAGCTCCTCCGGCAACGCGCCGACCACCACGTGGTCACGGTCGACCACGGGGCGGTTCAACAGTTTGTCGCGGACCGCGCCGCCGACCAGGTAGATGTGCATGAGGGGGATTCTGCCATGCATGGCCGGGCCGGGATGGCATGCCGACCGATCGGTGGCGCTTTATGCCGCCGCCCCGCTCACGTAAGCTGGCGGTTGAAACCGACGGCGGGCAGGGGGCCCTCGACCATGGTGGCAAAGCAGGCTCATCCGCTGCTGCGGGATCGTGCCGCGGGTCTGTCGGCGGAGGCGGTGCAACAGCTCGACGAAGCCAGCGGCGCGATGGCCGACGGCGAACTGGAGCGCGCCGAAGCGGCTTTGGCCGCGGTGCTGGCGCTGGTGCCCGATAGCGTGGAGGCGCTGCGCCTGTCTGGCCAACTGCAGCAGTTGCGCGGCAACTACGCGCAGGCGGTGACGATCCTGCGCCAGGCGTTGACGCGGGATCCGCATGACGCCCTGGTGCACATCAACTTGGGTGTTTCGCTGCAGTCCCAGGGCGACAACGAAGCGGGCTTGTCGGCGTTGCAGCGAGCCTGCGAACTGGCGCCCGACTTCGCGCCGGCGTGGTTCAACCTGGGCCGGATGTTCCAGCTGCAGGGCCGGTCGGCCGGGGCGATCACCGCGCTGCATCGCGCGCTGGATCTCGATCCGGGCCATCTTGCCGCGCGGCTGGTGCTGGCCTCGGCGCAGACCAGTCTCGGCGCCGAGGTCCCGGCAGCCGCGAATTACCGCGAGGTGCTGCAGCGCCAGCCCGGCCATCCGGAAGCCTGGAGCGGCTTGGCCGGGCTGGACACCGAGCGCTTCGGCGAGAATGACGTGGCCCAGCTGCAGCGCGCCTTGCAGATGCCGCAGCCGGCGCCGCTGGCGCGCATCCGGCTCGGCTTCGCGCTGGCTCGCGCGCTGGAAGACCAGGGCGACTATCGCGCGGCCTTCCGTGCCCTGCGCAAGGCCAACGCGTGGCGGCGCCGGCAGCTGAACTGGAACGCGGCGGGAATGCGGGCGCGCGCCGATGCCATGCTCGCGGCGTTCGCCGAGCCGTTGACCGGGGCCGCGGATGCCGCGCTGGGCGAGCAGGTGATCTTCCTCATGGCGCTGCCGCACGCCGGTGCCGGGTTGGCCCGGCAGATCCTTGCCGCGCACCCGTACGTGGGTGGCGTCGACGAGTCGCCCGACCTGCAACGGGTGATCGGCGACGAGTCGGCCCGGCGCAGACAGCCGCTGTTGCAGTGGGTCGGCTCGGCCACGCCGGCGGACTGGACGCGTCTGGGCCAGGACTACCTGGCGCGCACCGCGCATTCGCGCCGCGGCCTGCCGCGCTTCATCGACGCAAACCGGCTGAACTGGCGCGTGGTGGGCGTGGCGCTGGCGATGCTGCCGGGCGCACGGGTGGTGCACTGCCGGCGCGACGCCCTGGAAACCTGTTTTGCCTGCTACCGCCAGCTGTTCGCCAGCGGCCACGACTTCAGCTACGACCTGGACGACATCGCCAGCTACTGGCGCGACCACGAACGGCTCGGCCGACACTGGCAGCGGTTGTTCCCGCAGCGATTCCTCGAACACGACTACGAGGCCTTGCTGGCCGATCCCGAGGCCCAGGTGCGCCGACTGCTGGCGTTCTGCGGACTCGAGGTCGACCCGGCCTGCCTGGGCTTCCGGCACGAGCCGATGGAGGCGCGCACCGCACTGCGCACGCGCCGGCCCTGGCTGCGCGAGCCGGCGCTGGCCGCGCGCTACGGCGCCGAGCTGGATCGCTTGCGGCTGTTGCTGGGCGTTCGCTGATCCGCGCCGCGCTCAGCGTTGCAGCGAACGCGCCGCGGCCAGCCGGCGTTGGCGCGGCGGCTCGTCGAGCAGCACCGGCAGCCACGGCGTGAACGCCTGCGGTTCGATGCCGAGCGCGGCGTAGCCATTCACCTTGCCGACCGAATCGGTGCGCAGCGAACGGAAGTTGTCCAGCGAGAAAGGTTTGCCGGGCAACAGCTCGGCGAACTGCGCCTGCAGCCGGCCGAGGCTATCGGGCAGCGCGATGACCGGCGTGCGCAGGCCGGCGGCAGCGCGGATCTTGCGCACGATCTCGCCTAGCGTGAGCACCTCGGGGCCGTACAGCTCGAAGCTGCGCCGCTGGCCCAGCGTCGGGTGATCGACGCAACGGGCGATCGCCTCGGCCACGTCGCCGACCCAGGTGGGCGCCATCCGCGCCTGCGCGCGCGCCAGCGGCAGCGCGGGCATCTGCCGCAGCAGCTTGGCGAAGCGGCTGACCAGGCCGTCGCCGGGGCCGAAGATCACGCTGGGCTGGTAGATCGTCCAGTCCAGCGCGGACGCCCGGACCAGCGCCTCGGCTTCGCCGCGGGTCTTCAGGTACTGCGACAGGCCCTGGCCGGCCTTCAGCGAGCTCATCTGATGCAGGCGCCCGACGTCGCTGGCGTGGCACGCGGCGATCAGCCGGCGCGCCAGTTCCACATGCGCGCGCTGGAAGCTGTGCCGGCCGCTCGGGTTGAGGATGCCGACCAGGTTGATCACCGCGTCGGCGCCGGCCAGCTGCCGACGCAGCACGTCGTCGTCGTAGATGTCGGCGCTGCGCACGCTCACCGTGGGCAACACGCCGAGCTCACGATGCTGCTCGCGGTTGCGGCTGAGCAGCACGATCTGGTGGCCGTCGGCGGCCAGGCGCGGCACCAGATGGCTGCCGACGAAACCGGTGCCGCCGAGGATGACGAGTTGCTGTGCGCTCATGCGAAGGCTCTCCTGCACTCAGGGCGTGGCGGATGCCGCACTGGCCGCTGCGGCCGGTGCGACGGCCGGCGGGCAGTCGACCGTGCGGCGCACCGTCGCAGCGGTCGGCAGTGCGTAGGGCTGGCCGATGGCGCCCATGCGGGTGGCCAGCGGCACCACCGTGTCGCCGCTCAAGCGCCAATCGTAGATCACGCTGAACGCCATCACCCGCGCCACGTACTCGCGGGTTTCCCGGTACGGGATGGTGGCGACGAACAGGTCCGGCGCCAATGTGCCGCGTGCGGCCAGCCATTGGTCGACCTTGTTCGGTCCGGCGTTGTAGGCGGCGCTGGCCAGCCACGGCGAACCGTTGAAGCGCGCGGCCATCTGCGCCAGGTAGCGCGTACCCAGCGCGATGTTGGTGGCCGGGTCGTACAGCGTGTCGCCGCCGCCCCAGTCGAGGCCGTTGCGTTTCGCCACCAGCGCGGCGGTGGCCGGCAGCAATTGCATCAGGCCGCGTGCGTCGGCGCCGGATTGCGCATCGCTCATCCAGGCACTTTCCGCGCGCAGGATGCCGTAAGCCCAGGCCGGCTCGATCCCGGCCAGCCCGGCCTGCGGCACCAGGCCGTCCTGGCTGGCCAGCGGGAAGCGCAGGTCGTACAGCCGCAGTGCGTCGCCGCTGCTCATGGTGAACACGGCGCGGTCGTACCAGCCGCGGCGGTTGGCCATGTCGGCGGCAATTCGTTGAGTGGCCGGATCGGCATCCTGCAGCGCGCGCGTCCATTCGCGCCGCGCCAGCTTCGGCAGATCCACCGCGTACAGTTCGAACGCGCGCAACAGGCCGGGGTTGGCCAGCAGGGTCTGTTCGCGTTGCGGATCGTCGGCCAGGGTCAGCGGGCAGATCGCGTACGGCTGGTCGAGCCGGTCGGCGGACAGGAAGCCGAAGAAGGTGGGCTTGTCGGCTTGGGCGCCGAGCAGCTGGTGCGCCTCGTCGTCACGGCCCAGCGCCGTCAGCGCGCGGGCGCGGAAGTACTGCCATTCACCGTCCTGCTGCTGGCTGGCGGGCATCGCGTCGAGGCCGGCCAGCACCGCGCGCCAGTCCTGCTGCGCCAGCGCCACGCGCACCCGCCATTCGCGGGTGCCGTCGGTCTGCGCGGCGGCAGGCAGGGCGATCAGCCGGGCCAGCGCGCCGTCGTCGAAATTGGTGGCGTGATACAGCGCCAGGGTCTGCAGGATCCGGTTGCGCTGTGCTTCGCTGAAACGGAAGCGCGACTGCAGTTTCTGCCAGGCCGTATCCGCGTCGCTGGTCTGGCGCCGGGCCAGCCGGGTCAGCGCCAGCGTGGCGGCCTGCCGCTGGCGCGTGCCGTCGGGCCAGTTGGCGGCGGCCGCCAGCGCGGCGGCCGGGTCGCGCAGCGCCAATGCAAGTTGCTGCGCGACGGCGCGTTCGGCCGCCGGCAACCAGCCGGCGAGGTTGGCGATGGTGCCGGCCTGACCGGCATCGGCAGCGCGGTCGATCCGCGTCCACAAGCGTGCGGCGGTCAGCAGGCCCTGGTCGTGCGCGGCGGCAAGCACCGGGTCGCAGACGTCGGGCAGGTTCGGCTTGGCCCACAGGCCGGCCAGGTCCTGCTCGAAATCCAGTGTGCCGCCATCGGCCAGGCGTGCCTGCAAGGCATTGCAGGCCAGCGTGTCGCCGAGGCCGGGCTGGTACAGCGCGAGGAACGTGCTCCAGTCCTGTCGGCGCGCCAGTTCCAGCAGGAAGGCGCGGCGCAGGTCGGCAGCGGGAATCCAGTCCGGGTATTGCGCGAGGTACGCCTCGACGCTGGCGCGATCGATCTGCTGGATGTCGTGTTGCAGCGCCGCCGCCTGCAGGTACGGGTACAGCGGGTAGTCGCGCAGGCCGCTGGCCAGGCTGCGCCAGCCATCGCCACCTTGCTGGGCCGCGGCATACGCCTGTCTGAAGGCGGTGCGCTGGGCAGCGTCGGGTTCGGCGGCGCGTGCCATCGCACTGGCCAGCAGCCAGCCGGCGACCAGCAGCAGCCAGGCCAGCGGAACACGCCGCGGTGAAGCGGAAACGAACATGGGAACTCCTGCGATTGATCACTGGCAGTGTAGTCGATGGTCCGGGCCGGCTTGTCGCGATTCGGTGAGTGTGGACACGCCTGCTAAGCTGGCACGCTTCATCTTCAGCATCTCCGGGATTGGCATGTCGTCAGCAGCTTCGCCCGCTTTTCGTCGAAACGGGTTGGCCTGGATGGTGTTGCTGCTGGCTGCGCTGGCCGGGGCGTACTGGTGGTGGGCGATCGGCCGACCGGTGGCGCTGCCGGATGCGCCGTCGGCGCGGATCGCCTGCGTCTCGTACGCGCCATTCCGCCAGGCCGGCGAGACGCCGCTGGACGCGAACGCCTACATCAGCCCTGAACGCATCGATGCGGACCTGCGTGCGTTGTCGCAGCGCTTCGACTGCGTGCGCACGTACTCGCAGGGGCAAGGCCTCAGCGCGGTGCCGCAAATCGCCGGGCGCTACGGCATGCAGGTGCTGCTGGGCATCTGGCTGGGTCGCGACGCGAAGGCGAATGCACAGCAGGTCGAGCTCGGCATCGCCACTGCGAACAAATACCCGCAGGTGCTGCGCGGGGTGATCGTGGGCAACGAGGTGCTGCTGCGCGGCGAGCTGTCATCGACGCAACTGGCCGGCTATCTGCGCCAGGTGCGTGCGGCGGTCCACGTGTCGGTGACGTATGCCGACGTGTGGGAGTTCTGGCTGCGTCACCCCGAGCTGGCCGGCTCGGTGGATTACCTGACCATCCACATCCTGCCGTACTGGGAAGACCAGCCGGTGCCGCCCGAAGGCGCCGTGCAGCATGTGGCGGCGGTGTACGCGCAGGTGCAACAGGCGTTTCCCGACCGCCGCGTGATGATCGGTGAGACCGGCTGGCCCAGCACCGGGCGGCCGCGCCAGGCGGCCAGCGCCAGCGTGGTCAACGAGGCGCGCTACCTGCGCGAGTTCCTGCGCTACGCGGCTACCGTGCACATGCCGTACAACGTGATCGAGGCGTTCGACCAGCCGTGGAAACGCGCGCAGGAAGGCACCGTGGGCGGTTACTGGGGGATCTTCGACGTGCAGGCGCGAGCGAAGTTCGCGATGCAGGGCCCGGTGACCGAGGAACCGCGCTGGTGGGCCGGCTGGCTCGCCGGCGCGGCCGGTGCCGCGCTGTTTGCGCTGATCGGCGCCTGGCGGCGACGCTGGCGCGGTTGGCGTGGCTGGAGCGCGCTGGCGTTGGCCGGCGTGGCCAGTGGCTGCGCGCTGGCCTGGCAGTACCGGCAGATGCTGTACGCCTGCCGCGACGGCTGGGAGTGGGCGGTGTCGTTCGCCGCCTGCGCGCTGGCCTTGTTCACCGCGCTGCAGCTGGCGCACTGGATCGCCGCGCGGCTGGCCGGCGTGATCGCGCCGGCCGCGCCGCCACGCTGGTTGCGGCTGGGCTGGCTGTTCGGGCTGGCGTTCTACGGGCTGCTGCTGGTGGTCGATGGCCGCTACCGGGATTTCCCGCTGGGCCTGTTCCTGCTGCCGTGCGTCGGCTATGCGCTGTTCGGCTGGCTGGGCGACCGGTATGCACCGGCGATGCCCTGGCTGGAGGAACGCTTTCTCGCGCCCTGGCTGCCGCTGCTGGCGGCGGTCGTGCTGGTGCAGGAGGCCGGGCTCACCGCGGTGGCGTGGCTATGGTTGGGAGTGAGCCTGCTGCTGGCCGTGCCGGTGCTGAGCGACTGGTACCGCGCGCGTCGCCTGCAGGCGCAGCAGGCGTAGACAGCCGATCAGCACGGCCAGCGCGCCGCTCTCGAAACAGTACAGCTGCAACGCGATGACGCCGAGCGCGGCGGCCAGCCAGGCCAGCCAAGCGCGTTTCCACAGCAGCGCCAGCGCCGTCGCCAGCAGTGCCGCGATGCCATAGACGTCATGCAGGAAACCCAGCACCAGCCATTGCCGCCAGCGACACCACCACGGCGCGTGGCCGCCGCCGCACTGTTGCGCCATCGTGGCGGGTTCGATCACACCGTAGCGCAACCACGCCGTGAACAGCGCCACCAGCAGCAACAGCAGCCATGGCCATGCCCGTTGCCACGTCGTCGACGTCATCGCCTCTTCCTCGGCGTGGCCTTGCCGCCGACGTGCGCCGGCAGCCGGATCTCCGCCGCCAGCGGCAGGTGGTCGGAGAACGCCTGCGGCAGTGCCCAGGTCTTCTCCAGCTGGATCGCCGGCGAGGTGAGGATGTGGTCCAGCGCGCGCCGCGGCTTCCAGCTGGGGAAGGTCAGCGTCGGCTGTGCCGGTGGCTGCAGGGTGGATTTGGCGAACAGCTGCTGCATCTCGCTGCTGCCCGGTTCGGTGTTGAGGTCGCCCATCAGCACGGCGTGCGGGAAATCCTGCAGCAACTCGGCGATGAAGCCGAGCTGGCGCGCGCGCGCCGGGGCGCTCAGCGACAGGTGCGCGATCATCACCGCCAGCGCGTTGTCGCCTTCGCCGAACTGGGCCAGCAGGGCGCCGCGGCCGGGGATCCGGCTGGGCAGTGGGTAATCCATCACCGAGGACGGCTCGAGCCGGCTGATCAGGCCGTTCGCCGAGTGCGCCAGCCTGGCCATCGCCCGGTTCGGCTGGTGGCTCCAGAACGGCAGGCCGGCGGTCTCGGCGAGGTAGCGGGTCTGGTTGAGGAAGCCGGAGCGCAGGCTGCCGGCGTCGGCCTCCTGCAGGCCGATCACGTCGAACTGCGACAGCACCTCGGCGAGCCGGTCGAGGTTGTCCATCTTGCTGCGCCCCGGCAACACCGCGTTGAGGCTGCGGGTGACGTATTCGCGGTAGCGCTGCACGCTGGCACCGGCCAGGATGTTGCAGCTCAGCAGGCGCAGGCGACGCTCGGCAGGGGCGGCTTGGGAAGTGGCGGTGCGGGTCATTGCAACACAGTACACGGGAAGGGGATGCCGGCGCCCATGATCGTGGATCATGCTCACGCGCCGGGCACTGCGGCCAGCATGATCCAGCGGACGTGAATGGTGCGCCAGCCGCGTTGCCGGGCGCCCCGTGCGACGCTTACTTGCCGGCCAGCTCGCGCTTGACCAGCCATTGCGTCACCGCAACCATCTCGTCGAACGAGTGCACCGCGGCCACGCGGTACTTGCCGTTGACCACGATGGTCGGGGTTCCGTCCACCTGCCACTTCTGGATCAACGCGAGATCGCTCTTCATCTGCGCCGTGGTCTGTGGCGCGGTGGCGACGCGCAGGAACTCGGCGCGGTCGACGCCCTCGCGGGCGTAGAAGTCGGCAAGCTCATCCATCGAACTGATCGGGTAGTGCTGGGCGAACTTGGCGTCGAACAATTTCAGGTGGGTGCGCTCGACCGCGCCAAGCTGCTTGGCTGCGTAGTACGCGCGCGCATACGGCAGCCACTCGGCGCTGAACGGTGCCGGCACCAGCTTGAATTCCACCCCGGCCGGCAGCTGCTTGCGCAACGCCTCGGCGACCGGCGCGAACTGCGCGCAGTGGATGCAGCCATAGGAGAACACCTCGACCACTTCCACCTTGCCCTCGCTGCTGTAGCGTTGGTACGGGGCGGGCAGGGTGACGTATTCGTTGCCCTCGGTGTACGGCGCCGGCGCACCGGGTTGCGCGGTGCAGGCGCTGGCCAGCAGCAGGCCGACGAGCAGGGTGAGTACGCGCGGGTGGGCGAATCGCTTGAACATGGGGTCTCTCTTCGCGGGGTGGCGGTGGGGATCGCCGTGCGGGTCAGATTAACCGAACCGGCTTACTTGCCGGCGGCTTCCTTGGCCACCAGCCATTGGGTCAGCTCGATCGACTGCGCGTAGCCGCCGGCAGAGCCCGCCGTGAAGCGGTACTTGCCGTTGACGATCATGGTCGGCGTGCTGTCCACCCCGTAGGCCTTCATCAGGTCGTCGGCGCGCTTCATCTTGGTGTTGACGGTGAACGAGTTGGCGACGCCGACGAATTCCTGCGGATCGACGCCGTACCTGGCGTAGAACTTCGCTGCGTCCTCGATCGTGGGCCATGCCGAGCGTGCCTTCAGCCCGCTGGACTTCAGGTTGTAGGTGGACAGCTCGCCGCTCTTCCACACCGCGTCGAACATCGCGTCGTGGGTCTTCCCGACCAAGTCCAGCGCTTGCGCCGCGTAGAACGCGCGCTGATACATCGGCCAGTTCTCGTCCGGACGGAACGAGGCAGCCAGGTAGTTCATCACCGCGCCCGGCGGCAGGCTCTTGGCGATCTGCTCGGCGGTGGAGTGGAAGCCGTTGCAGGCCGGGCAGCCGTAGGAGAACACCTCGGTCACTTCGATCTTGCCGGGATGGCTGGTCGGCTGCGCCGGATCGATCCGGAAGTAGTTCTTGCCCTCGACCCACTTGCCGTTGTCGATGAACGGCGCCGCGGCCACGGCCGGAGCGGGCGCGGCGGGGGTGGTCGCGGCCGGTGCGGCGGCGACCGTGCCGGTCGCGGCGGGCGTCGCGCTGCCGGCAGCTGCCGGTGCGGTGCTGGCCGGCGCGGCTTCGGCGCTGCTGCTGACGGCTGGCGCGGCCTGCTGGGCGGTGCCGCTGGTGTCGCTGTCATGGCTGCAGGCGGCAAGCGCGAGCAGGGCGGCACACAGGAACGGCAGACGCTTCAACATGGCAGACCTCGAAAGAGCGGAACGTAAAACCACAGCGCCGACACTTCGGTCGGCGCGGATTCGATCAGGGTGTGGCGGCCGGCTGGCTGTCGGCGCTGTGCAGGCCTTCGATGTAGCTGGCCAGGGCGGCGATGTCGTCGGCGCTCAGCTGCTTGGCGATCGCCGGCATGACCTGCGAGTGGGCGTCGTCGCCCCAGCTGGTGCCGTCGTGCCAGGCCTTCAGCGTGGCCTCGATGTACTGCGCGTGCTGGCTGGTCAGTTGCGGATACATCGCGCCCGGATTGCCGCGGCCATCGATGCTGTGGCAGGCCATGCAGGCCGGGATGCCGCGCGTGGCGTCGCCCTGGCGGAACAGCGTCTGGCCGTGCTCCACCAGCGCCTGGTCGGCCACGCCGGGCAGCGCGGTCTTGCTGGCGAAGTAGGCGCCGAGGTCGTGCATGTCCTGCTCGGACAGCGGCGCGGCCATGCCCATCATGATCGGGTTCTGCCGCTTGGCTGCCTTGAAGCTGGTCAGCTGGCGCACGATGTACTGCTCGCTCTGGCCAGCCAGCTTCGGGTACTGCGCGTCGGCGGAATTGCCATCCATGCCGTGGCAGGCGCCGCAGACCGCGGCCTTGGCCTGGCCCGCGGTGGCGTCACTCGGCTTGACCGCAGCCGCGGCAACGGCAGGCGCCGCCGCAGTGGCCGCGCCGGCGGGTGTTGCCGCGGTGCTGGCGGCGGCTGGCGTGGCAGTCTCCGGCTGGGCGTCTTGCGCCATCACGGCGCTGGCGGACAGCGCCAGCACAAGGGCCAGGGCAGACCCGAGAACCGTGGGTCGAAAACCAGCGGACCGAAAACTCATACACTTGACTCCCGAGAGACTTGCGAACACTGCCAGGGATTGCGGCCATGCGGCCTGCAACAGGCAGAAACCTCAGAATTATCCCGTGCCACCCTACCTTGGTCAAACCATTCCCATGCCCAATCCCCTGCAGGGCGCGCAATTCGTGCTCGCCGCCCACCGCATCAGCCAGCTTCCCGCCGACCAGGGCGCCGAGGTGGCGTTCGCCGGACGCTCGAATGCCGGCAAGTCCAGCGCATTGAACGCGCTGACCGGACACAAGGGGCTGGCGCGCACTTCCAAGACCCCCGGTCGCACCCAGCAGATGGTCGCGTTCAGCCTGCCGCCGTACAGGGATGTACCCGTGTCGCGGGCGCAGGATGCGCAGGAGCGACCGTCTGCCGCAACCGCCGGCGAGTCGGCGCTGGATCTGCGCCTGATCGATCTGCCCGGCTACGGCTACGCCAAGGTGCCGCTGGAAATGCGCGAGCACTGGAAGCTGGAGATCGACGCTTACCTGCACCAGCGCCGCAGCCTGCGCGGGCTGGTGCTGATCGTGGACATCCGCCATCCGCTGAAGGAATTCGACCGGATGATGCTGGAGTTCTGCTTCGCCACCCAGCTGCCCTGCCACCTGCTGCTGACCAAGGCCGACAAACTCTCCCGCGGCCAGGCCACCCAAGCGCTGGCCGCGCTGCGCAAGCAGTTCGCCGCCGAAGGCCTGTACGCCACCGCGCAGATCTTCTCGTCTTCCGCCGGCACCGGCGTGGACGAGGCGCGTCAGGCGGTGATGGCCTTGCTGCAGCAGCCGCGCGAAGGCGCGCACCAGACGCGCGAGCGCTCGTAGGAGCCCGCTCGCGGGCGATGCTTTTGGCGGAGATCGGGATCGGGATTCGGGAGAGCATCGCCCGCGAGCGGGCTCCTACGAAAATCGCCAAGGGTGATCAGCCGTGCACGGATTCCATGAATACGGCGCACAGCGCCTGCATCCCGGCGCGATCGTCTTCGTCGAAGCGGTCGGTGACTGGGCTGTCGACATCCCACACGCCGAGCAGGCTGCCGTCGGGCTTGATCAGCGGCACCACGATCTCCGACTGCGAGGCGGCGTCGCAGGCGATATGCCCGGCGAACGCATTGACGTCACGCACCAGCTGGGTTTCGCGGGTCTGCGCGGCGGTGCCGCAGACGCCGCGGCCGAGCGCGATGCGGATGCACGCCGGCTTGCCCTGGAACGGGCCGACCACCAGTTCGGTGCCGTCGTACAGGTAGAAGCCGGCCCAGTTGAGTTGCGGCAGGCTGTGGTAGACCAGCGCGCCGAAGTTGGCCGCGTTCGCGATCAGGTCGCGCTCACCGGCGAGGATGCCGCGCGCCTGCTGCACCAGGTCTGCGTAGTGCTCGCGCTTGCTGGCATGGGTGTGGGATTTCAGTTCGAACATGCGGCGTGTCCGGCGGCAAAGCCCGTATTATGCGCCGAGCGATCATGACGAGTAATGCAGTGTGAGCCTGGCTGGACAGCGCGAAGACCATCGAAGCGCCGTGGTGGCGAACCGTTTCGACCGGCGCAGCACGCAGGCATGACGGCCGCGCTGTTCATCGCCGGCACCGACACCGGCATCGGCAAGACCCATGCGGCGTGCACGCTGCTGCATGCGCTGCGCGCAGCGGGATACAACGCCTGCGGCATGAAGCCGGTCGCCAGCGGCTGCGTGGAAACCCCGAACGGCCTGCGCAACGACGACGCGTTGGCGCTGCAGGCGGCGGGCAGCGACGCGCACCTGCCGTACGCGCTGATCAACCCGGTGGCGTTGCGCGATCCGCTGTCGCCGCATCTGGCGGCGGCGCATGACGGCGTGGCGATTTCTCTCGCGCCACTGCGCGCGGCCTTCGATCAGTTGAGCGCCGGCCATCAACGCGTGGTGGTCGAAGGCGTGGGCGGCTGGCTGGTGCCGCTGGCGCCGGGATTTTTCGCGGCGGACATCGCGAAGCAGTGGCGTCTGCCGGTGATCCTGGTAATCGGGCTGCGGCTGGGTTGCCTCAACCATGCCCTGCTCAGCGCACGCGCGATCCTGGCCGATGGCTGTCACCTGCTGGGTTGGATCGGCAACCGGGTCGATCCGGAGATGGACGCACCGGAGGAAAACCTGGCCACGCTGCGCGAACTGCTGCCGGCGCCGTGCCTGGGCGTGCTGCCGCACGGGCTGGCGCCGGCCGCGGCGGCCGGTGAATTGACGGCGGCGGTATCGGCCTTCACATCGGTCGTGCTTGGATAGGTGCCGGTTCCTACCGCCGGAGGCAACATGGCCCGCAACCACTACTACCTCTCGATCGCCGACCTGGCTCACGCGCGCGGCGCCGATCCGCGTTTTGCGTACGACGGCGCCGGTCCGAACGATTTCGCCGCGGCGCTGCAGCAGGCCTTGCGCGACGACGGACTGTTCCAGCGCTGGCGCGCGGTGCAACCCGATCCGGATGCGGTGGACGGCAGCCTCGGCACCACCGACCCGGCGGCGCAGGTGAATGCCCGGGTCGCCGACTTGCGTACCGACGTCGACCTGATCACCGACTTGCCGATGAGCGTGGTGCGCCACCGGCTCTACCTGCTGATCGGTGCGGCGTGGCAGCTGCGCGACCTGCGCGCGGCTTGAGCGCAGGATCCTGCGCCGTTTGGAAAGTGCCCGCGCTGTCGGTACAGTCGGCGGCTACGACTTTCCGTACCCGGCGAGGGCACACCACTTGGGGAATCCGATGTTTCGTCTGCGCATGATTGTGATCGCCACCACGATAGCCCTGGCCGCCTGCTCGCAGACGCCGAACGAGGCCGCCAACCCACCCGCGCCGGCCGCTTCGGTCGCCGCCGCCAGCAGCACTGCCACCGCCATGACCAGCAACCCGTTCTTCAGCGCCAGCACGCTGCCGTTCCAGGCGCCGCCGTTCGACAAGATCAAGGATGCGGACTACCAGCCGGCGATCGAGGAAGGCATGCGCCAGCACCTGGCCGAGATCGAAAAGATCGCCAACGATCCGGCCACGCCCACGTTCGAAAACACCTATGTGGCGATGGAGAAATCCGGCGCCATGCTGCATCGGGTGATGGCCGCGTTCAGCGCCGTCACCGGTACGAACACCAACGACACGCTGCAGAAGGTGCAGGAAGAGGAAGCGCCGAAGCTGGCCGCGCATCAGGATGCGATCCATCTCGACAGCAAGCTGTTCCAGCGCGTCGAGACGATCTACAACCAGCGCGACACGCTCAAACTCGATCCCGAATCGGCGCGCCTGGTCGAAGTGGTCTACAAGGACTTCGTGCATGCCGGCGCGAAACTTTCCGACGCCGACAAGGCGAAGCTGAAGGACCTCAACAAGGAGGAGTCGACGCTGAGCACCGCGTTCACCAACAAGCTGCTGGCCGCCACCAAGGACGCCGCGCCGGTGATCGCCGACAAGGCGAAGCTGGCCGGCCTGTCCGACGCCGAGCTGGCCGCGGCGGCCCAGGCGGGCAAGGACCGCAAGCTGGACGGCAAGTACGTGCTGTCCCTGCAGAATACCACCCAGCAGCCCGAGCTGCAGGACCTCACCGACCGCGCCACCCGCCAGGCGCTGTTCGAGGCTTCGTGGAACCGGGCCGAAAAGGGCGACGCGAACGACACCCGCAAGACCATCGAGCGGCTGGCGCAGATCCGCGCTGCGCAGGCCAAGCTGCTCGGTTTCCCGAACTACGCGGCGTGGAAGCTGGACGACCAGATGGCGAAGACGCCGCAGACGGCGCTGAAGTTCATGCAGGACCTGGTGCCCGCGGTCACCGCCCGTGCGAAGACCGAGGCTGGCGACATCCAGGCGCTGATCGACAAGCAGCACGGCGATTTCAAGCTTGAGCCGTGGGACTGGAACTTCTACGCCGAGCAGGTGCGCAAGGCGAAGTTCGACCTCGACGAGAACCAGATCAAACCGTACTTCGAGCTGGACGACGTGCTGCAGAACGGCGTGTTCTACGCCGCCAACCAGCTGTACGGGCTGACCTTCAAGGAACGCCACGACATCCCGGTGTACCAGCCGGACGTGCGCGTGTTCGAGGTGTTCGACAAGGACGGCAAATCGCTGGCGCTGTTCTATACCGACTATTTCAAGCGCGACAACAAGAACGGCGGCGCCTGGATGGACAACCTGGTCACCCAGTCGAAGCTGCTCGGGACCAAGCCGGTGATCTTCAACGTCGCCAACTTCAGCAAGCCGGCCGCGGGCCAGCCGGCGCTGCTGTCGTTCGACGACGTGACCACCATGTTCCACGAGTTCGGCCATGCGCTGCACGGCATCTTCGCCGACGAGCAGTACCCAACCCTGTCCGGCACCAACACCGCGCGCGACTTCGTCGAGTTCCCGTCGCAGTTCAACGAGCACTGGGCGACCGATCCGAAAGTGTTCGCCCACTACGCGAAGCACTACCAGACCGGCGCGCCGATGCCGCAGGCACTGGTCGACAAGATGAAGAAGGCCGGCAAGTTCAACAAGGGCTACGAGATGACCGAGCTGGTCTCCGCCGCCTTGCTCGACATGAACTGGCACATGCTCGGTGCCGATGCGCCACTGCAGGACGCCGACCGGTTCGAGGCCGCCGCGCTGAAGAAGGACGGCATCGATCTCGGCTACGTGCCGCCGCGCTACCGCTCCAGCTACTTCCAGCACGTCTGGGGCAACGGCTACGCGGCGGGCTACTACGCTTACCTGTGGACGCAGATGCTGGCCGACGATGCCTTCGTGGGCTTCAAGGAGCACGGCGGCCTGACCCGCGAGAACGGCGACCGCTTCCGCGCGATGGTGCTCTCGCGCGGCAACAGCGAGGAGCTGGCGAAGATGTACAAGGACTGGCGCGGCCAGGATCCGCAGATCGAACCGATGCTGGAAAACCGCGGGCTGAAGGACGCGCCGAAGAAGTAAGCGGCGCACCGCCCTTGCATGCCGATCAGGCCCGCCTCGCGCGGGCCTGATCTTTTTCGGCCACCGCGTCATGGAAACGAATGCGAGGATGCCGTGCGGTCATCTTTCGCGTGGAATAATCGGGCATCGCCGACCGGAGTCACCCAGCGCGTGGACAGTCACCATTTCCTGCAGACCGCGGTGGTGTTCCTGCTGGCCACGGTGATCGCGGTGCCGCTGACCAAGCGCTTCCGGCTGGGCGCGGTGCTGGGCTACCTGATCGCCGGCGTGGCGATCGGGCCGCAGCTGCTCGGTCTGGTCAACGACACCGAAGGGGTCGCCACGATTTCCGAGTTCGGCGTCGAGCTGATGCTGTTCGTAATCGGCCTGGAGCTGTCGCCGCAACGCCTGTGGGTGATGCGCCGCTCGGTATTCGGCACCGGCCTGCTGCAGGTGCTGGCGACCAGCGTGGCGATCGCGGCAGCCGGGTATTTCCTGTTCGGTCTCACCGGCAAGGGCGCGGTGATCGTAGGCGGCAGCCTGGCGCTGTCGTCCACCGCGTTCGGCCTGCAGATCCTGGCCGAGCGCAAGGAGGCCGGCTCCGCCTATGGGCGTCAGGTGTTCGCGGTGCTGCTGTTCCAGGACCTGGCGGCGATCCCGCTGATCGCCGCGGTGCCGCTGCTGGCTTCATCCACCGCGCAGGATTTCAACCTGTTCGCGGTGCTGCGCACGGTCGGGGTGATCGTGGCGGTGATCGTCGGCGGCCGCTACCTATTGCGCCCGGTGTTCCGCTTCGTGGCGAAGGCCGATTCGGTCGAAGTGTTCACCGCCACCGCGCTGCTGGTGGTGATGGGCGTGGCCCTGCTGATGGAGATGGCCGGCGTCTCGGCCACCCTGGGCGCGTTCCTGGCCGGCATGCTGCTGGCCGATTCGGAGTACCGGCACGAACTGGAATCGAACATCGAGCCGTTCAAGGGCCTGCTGCTGGGGCTGTTCTTCATCAGCGTCGGCATGTCGATGGACCTGTCGCTGCTGCTGCACCGGCCCGGGTTGATGTTCGGTCTGGTCGGCGCCTTGCTGCTGCTGAAGAGCGTGCTGCTGTGGCCGCTGGGGCGGCTGCTGGGCGGGCTCAACCGTTCCGACACGCTGCGCCTGGTGGTGCTGCTGGCCTGCGGCGGCGAGTTTGCGTTCGTGGTGCTGCGCCAGGCGGCCGAACAGCGGCTGATCGGCGTGGTCCAGCGCGACGCGCTGGTGCTGGCGATCACCTTGTCGATGGCGCTGACCCCGCTGCTGGTGGTGTTGGCGGCGAAGGCGCTGAACGTGAGGCCGAAGAAACCGGCGCGCGAGTTCGATGCGATCGAAGCCGACACGCCGCGGGTGATCATCGCCGGCTTCGGTCGGGTCGGCCAGATCATCGCCCGCGTGCTGCGCGCGCAGAACATCCCGTTCGTGGCGCTGGAGCATTCGGCCGACCAGGTGGACCAGTCACGTCGCTTCGGCAGCGTCAACCTGTTCTTCGGCGACCCCGCGCGACCGGAGCTGCTGCGCGCGGCGCGGGCCGACAAGGCCGAGGTGTTCGTGCTGGCCACCGACGACCCGGAGGCGAACCTGCGCACCGCGCGGCTGGTGCGGCGGCAGTACCCGCACCTGAAGATCATCGCCCGTGCGCGCAACCGCCAGCACGTGTTCCGGCTGATGGACATGGGCGTGGAGGAACCGATCCGCGAAACCTTCCACTCCAGCCTCAAGATGACCCGCAAGACGCTGGAGGCGCTGGGCCTGCCGCACGAACTGGCGGCCGATCGGGTTGAGCGCTTCCGTCGCTACGACGAGGAACTGCTGAAGAAGCAGGCGCTGGTCTACGACGACGAGACCAAGCTGATCCAGAGCACGCGTGACGCGCTGGTCGACCTGCAGCAGTTGTTCGACGCGGATGCCGAGCGCAGCGCGCAGCGTGAGCGCCAGCGCGACGCGGACACGTCGCTGACCGGCGAGGAAGAGGAATAGATCGGCGCCATCCCTAGTCCGACGGCTGCGCCGGCTGGCGCAGGGTCTGTCGCACGCTGGGGATCGCGCTGCTGCGCGCGGCCAGCTCGTGGGCGATGTCGACGTAGCCCAGCTGCCGCGCCACGTCGGCCGCAGTGCGCCCGAACGCATCGGCCGCGTTGCGGTCGGCGCCACGCGACAGCAGCACGCGCGCCGGTGGCAGCAGGGCGTGCATGGCGCAGGCGTGCAGCGCGGTGACGCCGCGCTGGTCGGCGTGTTCCACCCGGGCACCGGCATCCAGCAGCAGCGGCACCAGCGCACCGATGTGGGTGGCGTCGCATGCATTGCCCGGGTGCAGCTGTGCACCGAGCAACAGCAGCAACGGCGTCTTGCCTTCGTTGTCCGCGTGGTTGATGTCGGCGCCGTGCTTGAGCAGGCCATCGAACAGGCGCCGCGCGCGCAGGCTGTCGTTGTGTTCGAAGCCGAACTGCGCGGCCGCGTGCAGCGCGCTGCGGCCGGCGTCGTCGACGGCGTTGACGTCGGCGCCGGCGTCCAGCAGCTGTTCGGCGATGTCGGGGTAACCCATGGCCGCGGCCACCATCAAGGCGGTGGCCTCGTTCGGCAGGCGCTGATCGACTGCGACCGCATGTTGCAGCAGCAGCGCGACCAATGCCTCGCGGCGCGCGGCCACCGCGGCGGCCAGCGGGGTCACGCCGCCGCGCGCGGCCAGTGACGGATCGGCACCGGCCTCGAGCAGGCGGGCGGCGATGTCGCGGTGGCCGGCGCCGCAGGCGTGCAGCAGTGCGGTGGCACCCTGGCCGTCGCGGGTGTCCACGGCGAAGCCCAGCTCCAGCAGGCGTTGCACGCTGGCCAGCGCGCCGGCCTTGGCGGAGGCGGGCAGGTCGTCGGCGCGCAGCGCGCGGTTCGGCCGCGGCCAGTCGCGCCAGTCCAGCCAGCGCTCCACTGCCGGATGTTCCAGCGCCAGGCCCAGCGGCGTTTCGCCGTTCGCGTCGGCCGCCTCGGGATTCGCGCCGTGGGCGATCAGCGCACGCACCAGCGGCAGCGCCTGTGCGCCATGTTCCAGCGCGGCGAACAGCGGCGTGCGGCCGTCACGGTCGCGCGTGTTCGGGTCGCAGCCGCGGGCCAGCAGCGCCTGCAGCAGCGGCAGCTGTGCGTTGACCACGGCCAGCTGCAGCGGGGTGCGTTCACGGGCGTCCGCGCCGAACGGATCGGCGCCGCGTTCGAGCAGGTTCAGCGGCAGCGCGGCGCCCTGGGCGGCCCCGTTCAAATGCACCAGCGCCTGCGCCAGCAGGCCGGTACCGGCGGGGCTGGCACCGGCCTGCAGCAGGTCGTCCACCGCTTCGGTGGCGTCCGGCAGTTGCTGCAGCAAGGCGTCGAACAGGCGCTGGCCCAGCGGCGGCAGGTGCGGCGCGTCGGTGGTTTCGGCGTCGTCGATGCGCGGCGCTTCCAGTCGGGCTTCGGCATCCAGGCCGTGGTCGAGCAGCCAGCGGCGGGCCGCGGCGAGGCCCGGCGTGGCCAGGTCCAGGTACAGCCGGGCCAGCTCCGATTGCGGCCATTCGCGCACGCGCTCGATGAAGCCGGAGACGATCGCCCAGTGGCCGAAACGCAACGCGTCGAGCAAATGCGCCGGGGTGTCGCTGCCTTCGCCCAGCACGTCCTGGCTGAGGCTGGCCGGCAGCGGCGTGTCCGGATCGAGCAGGGCGACCAGGTCCCAGCGTCCGGCGGCGGCGGCGTGGTCGAGCGCGCTGCGGCCGTCGCTGCCGACGGCCTTCGGCTCGGCGCCCAGCGCCAGCAGCGCGCGCACGGTTTCGCTATGCGCACGCGGCGACTGGCAGGCCAGGGTCAGCGCATCGCGGCCGTGGTTGTCGCGCAGGCCGGCGTCCGCTTTCGCCTCCGCCAGCAATTGCACGATGCCGCCGGCACCGGCGCGCGCCGCTTCCATCAGCGCGCTGCTGCCGTGGCGGTCGACCAGGTTGACGTCGGCGCCGGCGGCGCACAATGCGCGGGCGATCTGCTCGTGGCCTTCGGCGGCCGCGCTGAGCAGCGCGTGCCGTTGCCGCGCGTCGACCGCGTTGACCGCGGCTCGATGCTTGAGCAGCAGTTTCACGCCTTCGACATCGTCGTCGGCGATGCCGGCGGCGGCGACCAGCGCCGGCTCGCCGTCGGCCGGAGCCGGCTTGGCGCCGTGCTCGAGCAGGAATTTCACCAGCGGCCAGTTGGCGGCGCGGCAGGCGGTGGCGAGCGGGCTGATGCCGGCCTTGTTCAGCGCGTTGATCGGTGCCGCCGCGTCCAGCAGCATCGCCGCCACGCCGGCGTCGGCACTGAGCACGGCACCGTGCAGCGGCGTGTTGCCCTCGGCATCGGTGACCAGCGGGCTGGCACCGTTGGCAAGCAGGGTCAGCACCGCCTCGGCGCGGCCGTGCCAGCTGTCGCGGGTGGCGGCCAGCAGCGGGGTGATGCCGCCGCTGGCGCGGTTCACGTCGGCGCCCCTGGCGATCAGCGCGCGCAGCAGGCGGGTATCCGGCAGCAGTGCGGCCAGCATCAGTACCGGGCGCTGGTCGCGGTCGTCGCTGGTCGGCGCGGTGTCGGGGTCGGCCGCGGCCTCGACCAGGGCCAGCGCACGCTCGATGTCGCCGTCGCGGGTGGCGGCGAGCAGGGCAGCGGCCTGTTCCGGCGTGCCGGCGGTGCGTTCCTGTTCGCTCAGCACCGGGCGCGGCGCGGCGGCCGGCGCGCGATCGGTACGTCGGCGCGGCTGGTGGCGTTCGCACAGCAACGCGCGCAGCGTGCGGTTGGCGATCACCAGGCAGCCCAGCGGCAGCAGCAGCACGCCGTAGATCGCCAGCGCGGCGACGCGTGGCTCCGGCGGCAGCACGCCGTACAGGCCGGTCAGCGCGATCGCGCCGAACGCCAGCACCAGCAGCGCGAACGCAGCCGGCAGGAAGTGGCTGAAGAAACGCTCCTCGCGCGACAGGTGGCGGCCGAACGCGATGCTGCGCAAGGTGGCGGTGAAGATCCACGAACCGTCGCGCTGGCTCGGGTAGGCGTCGTCCCACACGAACACCAGGCCGAACGCCGGCCACAGCCGCCACAGCGTGACCAGCGCCAGCACCAGCGCCGCAGCCAGCACCAGCGCCGCGCTGAGGCTGGGCGCCTGGGTCAGCTGCAGCATCGGCCAGGCGACCAGCACGAACACCAGCACGGTGTAGCCGGTGAACATCACCAGGTGCGCGGCGCCGCGGCGCAGCACGGTGCGGCCGAAGCGCGGCTCGGGGTCGAAGCCGATCGCGTGGCAGATCGCCGCCATGGTCAGCGCGTTCGCCAGCAGCAGCGGAAGCAGGGTCAGCGGATGGGTGACCAGGCCGGCGACGGCGACCGCGAGCAGGCCCGGAATGAACCAGGCCAAGGCATGCAGGAACGGAGGGCGGCGGCGCGATTTGGGCTGGGTCATGGGGACAGTATAGAAATCGTTGGATGTGCAGACGGTAACCAAGTGTTAACGCCGGCGGCATGATGCGCGATTCACTCGTCCCGATCATCCCTCGGCGAATGCGTATAGGCGGGATGGTTGGCAGTGGCCAGGGTTTCCTGCGGCGGCAGCTGCAGGTGCCAGCCCTGCGTGCGCAGGTGTTCGAGCACCTGCGCGGTGTCCTCGACCGGCAGCCTGCGCTGCTCGTCCAGCTGCACTTCCATCACGAAGCGCAGTTCACCCAGCAACAGCACCAGCGGCTCGGGCAGGGTGTCGAACGCATCGCGCTGCGCCAGCCATAAATAGCTGTCGACCTTGCGCAGGCTGGCATAGATGAAACATTGCATGACGGCACCGTGTCGAGTTGAGGCCGGGCGACGCCCAGACAGGAGAGGGTAACAGCGCGCCCGCCGATGGACTGGCCTCCCAGTTTGCATCACCCGATTGAGATGCCGGCGTTAGTTATTTGTTGCGGCCGCACTTGCAACACCTTGTCCAAGAGGGCAAAGTTCAGCGCATGAAGTTCAAACGTACGTATGAATGCGTGCGTTCCGTCGGTTAACTACCCGCTAATTACCCGTTAACTACCCCGAGCTGCACCAACAACATGCAGGAGCTAGCGATGCACAAGTCTTTTCGTTCCCTCACGGGCACCGCCCGTCCACTGGCATTCGCCGCCTTGAGCATTGCGGTCATGGGCGCCTTGTTCGCACCCGCGAGTGCCGATGCCAGTGCGTTCCAGCTCAAGGAGAACAGCGCCAAGGGGCTGGGCCGGGCCTATGCGGGCTCCGCCACCGCTGGCGGCGATGTCTCGGTGGTGGTAAACAATCCGGCGGCGATGACCGAGTTGGACGGCACCTATTTCCAAGCCGATGTCACCGCCATCAATTTCAGCGCCAAGTTCGATGGCAGCGCGCACGACGTGCTGGGCCGTCCGATCTCCGGTGGCAACGGCGGCGATGCCGGGACCACCCTGCCGGTGCCGGCGTTGTTCCTCTCCAGCAAAGTTTCGGACAAGGTGCACCTGGGCTTCGGCTTCTCGGTGCCGTTTGGCTTCCAGACTGAATATGATCGTGACTGGGTGGGTCGCTATAACGGTATCAAGTCCAAGTTCCAGTCGCTCGATGCCACCTTTTCGGCGTCGTATGATGTATCCGACACCTTCGCCTTGGGCGTGAGCGCGATCGCGCAGCGCACCTCAGCCGAGCTCACCAGCGCGATCAACTTCAACGCCGTGGGCCTGAGCATCCAGCAGGGCATCGGTGCGCAGACTGCGGCCGGCATCGCGCAAATCCAGGCTGCTGCCGCCGCCGGCCAGATTTCGCCGGCGCAGGCTTCCGCCATGATCCAGGCGGCCGCGCAGCAGGGCCAGGCCGCGGCGGCCGGCGTGGCGGCGGTGACGCCTCCGGGCGTGGACGGCTATGCCCGCATCAAGGGTGACGACTGGGGTTACGGCTACCAGGTCGGCGCCTTCTGGAAACTCACGCCAAACGACAAGCTGGCGCTGAACTACCGTTCCAAGATCAGCCATCGCCTGCAGGGCACCGGCAACTTCACCACCACGCCGGGCTACGGCCTGCTGCTCAGCAATCCGGCGCTGGCCAGCTCGATTCCACCGTTCGCCAACACCTCGGGCACTGCCAACTTCACCACGCCGGCCGTGTTCAGTGCGAGCTATTGGCACCAGGCGGAGAAGTTCGGCCTGGGTATCGACTTTGCCTACACCAAGTGGGACGTGTTCAAGGAGCTGCGCGTCAAGTACGGCAACGCGGCGCAGCCGGATACCTCCGAGACGTTCAATTGGCGCAATACGGTCTACGCCTCGGTCGGTGGCGACTACTACCTCAACGACAAGGTCACGCTGCGCGCGGGTATCGCGGTCGACACCACGCCGACCTACAACACGGTGCGCGACGTGCGCGTGCCGGACTCCACCCGCAAGCTGGCGACTGTGGGCATCGGCTACAAGGCGAGCGAGCATTTCGAGATCAATGCGTCGTATGCGCACATCTTCGTGAACCAGGCGCACGTCAACAGCACCGGCTCGACCGGTGATGTGGTCACCGGCAATTTCAAGGACTACGGCAACCTGCTGAGCCTGTCGGCAATGTACAAGTTCTGACGCCCGGCCGTGCTGTAACCGTATAAAAAAACCTCCCCGCTTCGGCGGGGAGTTTTTTTGCACACGAGGAATGGTCAGCCGCGGCGCAGCAATAAATCGAGCATGCGCCGGAAGCGTGCGCCGTACGGTGGATTGAGCAGGCCGGCACCGTTCCAGCGGGCCTGGCGGAACACCGGCTTCAGGTGCGAGAACGTGCGAAAGCCGGCCTCGCCGTGATAGCCGCCCATGCCGGACGCGCCGACGCCGCCGAACGGCAGGTCGTGCTGGGCGATGTGGTACAGCGTGTCGTTGACGCTGACGCCGCCGGCGTGGGTGCGCGCCAGCACCCGGTCGATGCGGGCCTGATCGTGTTCGAACAGGTACAGTGCCAGCGGATGCGCGTGTGCACCGACGTAGGCGATCGCCTCGTCCAGCGAGTCGTACGGCACCAGCGGCAGCAGCGGGCCGAAGATCTCCTCGCGCATCACCGCCATGCTGTCGTCGACTCCGGTCAGCAGCTGCGGCGGCAGCAGTCGGCGAGCCGGATCTTCCGTTGCCTCGCCGAGCGGATGCGCGTGCGCGCCGGCGGCCAGCGCACCATCGCGCAGGTCGGTCAGGCGCCGGTACTGGCGGTCGGAGACAATGCTGGCGTACTGCGTGCTCTGATCCAGTTGCGGATACATCCGCGCCATCACCTTGCCGGCCAGGTCGATGAACTCGGTCTCGCGTGCGCGTGGCAACAGCACGTAGTCCGGCGCGATGCAGGTCTGTCCGGCGTTGACCAGCTTGCCGAACAGGATGCGCTCCACCGCGTGTTCGAGGCGCGCGCCCGGGCCGATGATCGCCGGCGACTTGCCGCCCAGCTCCAGCGTCACCGGGGTCAGGTTGGCCGCGGCCGCACGCATCACGTGATGACCGACCGTGGTGGAGCCGGTGAACAGCAGGTGGTCGAACGGCAGCGCGGAGAACGCCTGCGCCACCGCGGCGTCGCCATTCACCACGATCACTTCGTCGGGTGGGAAGTACTTCGCCACCTGCTCGGCGAACAGCGCCGAGAAGCGCGGGGTGAACTCGCTCATCTTCAGCATCGCGCGGTTGCCGGCGACCAGCGCGTCGACCAGCGGGCCGACGGCCAGGTACAACGGGTAGTTCCACGGCACGATGATGCCGACCACGCCGCGCGGCTGCGGCCGCAACTCGGTGCGCGCGGGCAGGAACAGCAGACCGGCGAGGCGCCGCCGCGGCTTCATCCAGCGCCGGCCGTGGCCGAGCGCGTGACGGATCGCCGACAGGCTGGGAAAAATCTCCAGTAGGTCGGTTTCCTCGGCCGGGCGCTGGCCGAAATCGGCGCTGATCGCCGCGGCGAATGCCGCGCGCTGTTCGAGCAACATGGTCTCCAGCGCACGCAGCCGCTTCGCGCGGACGTCCCACGACGGCATCGGGTCAGCCGCATGCGCGGTGCGCATGCGCGACAGCGCAGAAGTCAGTTCAATGATCATTGGATCGGGCATGGATAGGCACTCACTGTGTGCGGCGAAATTCGTCGAAGAACGAGTGGTCGATCCATGGGACAAATTCGCTCTGGCCCTTCTTCGGTTTCGACGTGCGGGACGCTCCATGTGATCACATGAACCGTACTCGCAGCCCCACGTCGTAGCAACGACGCGAGGCTATGGTGAGGCGGACTTACTCGCCGATCGTCAGCAGTGAAGCATTGCCGCCAGCCGCGGTGGTGTTGATGGTA
>NZ_BAAAFK010000002.1:138986-260599 GCF_039523495.1 Rhodanobacter soli
GCTGCACGCCGACCACCGCGCCGATCTGGTTGCGGTTGACGTAGCAGTTGCCGACGCGCGCGTGGCGGGCGATGTAGTCGACGGTGTCGTCGATGCGACTGTGGATGCCGAGGGTGAGGCCGTAGCCGGTGGCGTTGATCTGCTCGACCACCTTGGCCAGCTCGCTGCCCTTCCAGCGGACGATGTGCAGCACCGGGCCGAACACTTCGCGGGTCAGCGTGGCCAGCGAGGGGATTTCGTAGGCGCGCGGGGCGAAGAACGTGCCGTGCGCGGTGGTCGCCAGGTCGAGCACGACCTCGCCGATTTTTTTGGTAGCGCCATTCTTCGCTTCGGTGTCCATCCGCGCGGCGTGGTCGACCAGGATCTTCAGCGCGTCCGCGTCGATCACCGGACCCACGTCGGTGGACAGCTGGCCCGGGTCGCCGACTTTCAGCTCGGCCATCGCGCCAGTGAGCATCGCGCAGACCTTGTCGGCAATGTCTTCCTGCACGAACAGCACGCGCGCGGCCGAGCAGCGCTGACCGGCGGACTGGAACGCCGAGGCGATCACGTCCTTCACGATCTGCTCGGGCAGGGCGGAGGAGTCGGCGATCATCGCGTTCTGCCCGCCGGTCTCGGCGATCAGTGCGGCGATCGGCGCGTTGCGCGCGGCGAGCGCGCGGTTGATCGCCCAGGCGGTGTCGGTGGAGCCGGTGAAGGCGACGCCGGCCACGCGCGGGTCCCGGGTCAGCGCGGCGCCCACGGTGGCACCGTCGCCGGGCAGGTACTGCAGCACGTCGAGCGGGATGCCGGCGTCGTGCAGCAGCTTCACCGCGGCATGGCCGATCAGCGAGGTCTGCTCGGCCGGCTTGGCGATCACGCTGTTGCCGGCAGCCAGTGCGGCGCTGACCTGGCCCAGGAAGATCGCCAGCGGGAAGTTCCACGGGCTGATGCAGACGAACACGCCGCGGCCGTTGAGGAACAGCTGGTTGCTTTCGCCGGTCGGGCCGGGCAACTGTTCGGGCTGGCCGAACAGGCGGCGCGACATGGCGGCGTAGTAGCGCAGGAAGTCGGCCGCTTCGCGGATCTCGGCGATCGCGTCGGGCAGGCTCTTGCCGGCTTCGCGCACACACAGCGCGATGAATTCGCCGCGGCGCGTTTCCAGCTGTTCGGCGGCATGTTCGAGGATCGCGGCGCGGCTGGCCGCGGGCAGACGGTCCCAGCCGGGCTGTGCGGCGACCGCGTTGCCCAGTGCCTTGTCGACGGTGGCGCTGTCGGCGCTGACGTAGCTGCCGACGACCTGGCGGCGGTCGGCCGGGTTGGTCACCTGCACGGTCGGGCCGCTGGCGGTCGCGCCCGGCACCAGCGGCGCGGCGGTCCATGGGCCGGCGTTGGCACCGACGGCGGCGGCCATCGCCTTCAGTTCGTTGTCGTTGGAGAAGTTGACGCCCATGGAGTTCTTCCTGGATACAAAATTCGAATGCTGCGCAAGCGCAGCATTCTCACCGTACAGATTCACCGGCAGCGGAATGCGCGGGTGCGGGATGGAAGCGAAACCGCGCACGGTTTCGCACGGGTCGGCAACCAGTTCGCGCACCGGCAGGGTTTCGTCCACCACGCGGTTGACGAAGCTGGTGTTGGCACCGTTCTCGAGCAGGCGACGCACCAGGTACGGCAGCAGGTCCTCGTGCGTGCCGACCGGCGCGTACACGCGGCACGGCACGTTGAGGTTCTGCGCGCCGATCACTTCGCTGTACAGGTCGGTGCCCATGCCGTGCAGGCGCTGGTATTCGAACGGACGGCCGCGCGCGATGTGGTGCACGGCGGCGATGGAGTGCGCGTTGTGGGTGGCGAACTGCGGATAGACCAGCTCGACGCCGGCGTCGAACAGTTTGCGCGCGCAGGCCAGGTAGGATACGTCGGTGTTCGGCTTGCGCGTGTACACCGGGTAGCCGGCCAGTCCATTCTCCTGCGCGCGCTTGATCTCGGCGTCCCAGTAGGCACCCTTCACCAGGCGCACGTACCAGCGACGATTTGCCGCACGCGCGGTCTCGATCAGCCAGTCGATCACGAACGGGGTGCGCTTGGAATATGCCTGCACCACGATGCCGAGGCCGTTCCAGCCTGCGAGCGAGGGGTGCGCGAAGACGTCGCCGATGATGTCCAGCGACAGTTCGAGGCGATCGGCTTCCTCCGCGTCGACCGACAGCGCGATGCCGTACTTCATCGCCAGCTGCGACAGTTCCAGCAGCTTGTCGCCGAGCTGGCGGCGCGCCAGTTCGCGCTTGGCCACTTCGTAGCGCGGGTGCAGCGCGGACAGTTTCACCGAGATCGACGGCGCGTCGGTGTGGTTGGCGAACGGGCCGCGTGCGCCGATCGCGGCGATCGCGTCGCGGTAGTCCTGCTGGTAGCGCTCGGCAGTCTCGCTGGTCAGCGCCGACTCGCCGAGCATGTCGTAGGAGTAGCGGTACACCGCGTATTCCTTCTTTGCGCAACGGTCCAGCGCCTCGTCGATGCTGCGGCCCATCACGAACTGATGGCCCATGATGCGCATCGCCTGGCGCACGGCCAGGCGAATCGCGGGCTCGCCAGCGCGGCCGATCAGCCGTTTCAGCGCACCGGTGACGTCATGGCGGGTGTCCTCGGCCAGGTTCACCAGGTGGCCGGTGAGCATCAGGCCCCAGGTCGAGGCGTTGACAAACAGCGATTCGCTCTGGCCCAGGTGCTTCTTCCAGTCCGCCTCGCCGAGCTTGTCGCGGATCAGCTTGTCGGCGGTGGCCTTGTCCGGGATGCGCAGCAGCGCCTCGGCCACGCACATCAGCAGCACGCCTTCCTCGGAAGACAGGTCGTACTGGCGCATGAAGGATTCGACCGCGCTCTGGTCCTTGGCGCGCGCACGCACGCGCGAAACCAGGCCCGCGGCGAGGTCGATCACCTGCTCGCGCTCGGTCGCGGGCAGCGTGGCCTGGGCGAGCAGGTCGTTGACGGCCTCGGTCTCGTCGCGCAGCCAGGCGGCGGTGATGCGCGCGCGCGCGGGCGTGCTGTCGATGGGGAGTTCGGGGCTGAGAATGGGCTGGGTCACGGGTCTATCGCAGAGATCCGCGGATGCGGAGGTAAACGCGGAATTGTACGCGTGCCGTGCGATTCGCGGGAGTCAGGGGCGCCGTTGGACGACGCCCCGGCGGCCTAGCCCGAACGCTTGATCCAGGTCAAGTCGGTGCGACATTGTTGCCCGCTGCGCCGCCGCGGCCTATCATTCCGGCGTTCCAGGCACGCCGGATCCCCATGATCGTGCTTCGACCAGCTACCGCCGGCTTGCCGCGCGTGACGATATGGCTCAAGCCGAATCGCACGCTCAGCCGACGCGGTTTGCGTCGACTGATCGTGGTTCTGGTAGCGCTGGTGCTGATGACGGCTGGACTGGGTGTGTGGCAGGGGAACGTGTTCGCTCCGCTGTTTGCCCTGGTGGAATCCGCCGCCGTGGCCATCGCCTTGAGCGTGGCCTGGCGGGCCGGCGACCGCAGTGAGCGCATCACCCTCGACGTTGTGTCGCTGGAGGTGCAATCGCTGCCTGGTCCGCGCCGCATGCGTTTCCAGTCGTACTGGGTACGCGTGCTGCTGGAGCCGGGCAACGGGCGCCAGCGGCTGCTGCTGTCGTCGCACGGACGCGAGCTGGAAATCGGTGCGTTCCTGGCGGACCAGGAGCGCATCGCGCTGTCGAAGAAACTCATGGTGTTGCTGGCCGACTTCAACCAGCTACGCAAGTAGGTTCAACAAAGGTGCAAGACATGACATCTGGCGGCATCAGGCGATCATTCACGGCAGCGGCGGCTCTCGCCCTTGCATCGTTCGGCAGCGTGGCCCTGGCCGCCCCCGGTCCGTGGCAGCTGAACATGGAACGCGGCGCGAGCACTTGGTCGCACGTGCCGTACCACCTCAACAACACCGCGCTGGCCGTATGCACGGTGATCGGCATGCTGGTGTTCGGCGCGATGTTCATCGCCATGTTCCGCTTCCGCAAGTCGCGCGGTGCGGTCGCCGAGAAGTGGTCGCACAACACCACGGTGGAAGTCGTCTGGACGACCATCCCGGTGCTGATCCTGATCACCCTGGCTTACATGGCCACTGGCGGACTCGCCAGCTGGGCCGACACCACCGGCTCGCAGATGACCGTCAAGGTCACCGGCTACCAGTGGAAATGGCGCTACGACTATGTCGACTACATGGGCAAGTCGATCGACAAGGTCGGCTTCATGTCCAAGCTGGACTCGCAGAGCGACCAGACCCGCCAGCTGGGTTCGGGCCTGGACCCGTTCGCGGTCAAGGTGGGCGCCGAGAATACCTATCTGCTGAATGTCGACAAGCCGTTGGTGGTGCCGGTCGACACCAAGATCCGCTTCGTGATCACCAGCGGCGACGTGATCCATTCTTGGTGGGTGCCGGCGACCGGCTGGAAGATCGACGCGATCCCCGGAATCATCAACGCGGCGTGGGCCAACTTCACCACGCCGGGCACCTATCGCGGCCAGTGCGCCGAATTGTGCGGCCAGGACCACGCCTTCATGCCGATCGTGGTGGTGGTGAAGTCCAAGGCCGATTTCGCCAAGTGGCTGGCCGAGCAGGAGACGCCATCCGCGGCACCTGCTCCGGCGCCGCAAACCGCACAGGTCGCCGCTCCGGTTGCCGGCAAGCAGGGCTGAGGCCGCTAGCCGCCGTTTCCGGCACACGTTTTTTTGCAGTCGCATTCCATATTCCAGGTTAGAGGTGCAAGGCCATGTCCTACGCAGCCACCCATGATCAGCACGACGATCACCACGGCGCGCCGAAAGGTTTCTTCCAGCGCTGGTGCATGTCCACCAACCACAAGGACATCGGCACGCTGTATCTGATTTTCTCGCTGACGATGCTGTTCATCGGCGGCAGCTTCGCCATGCTGATCCGTGCCGAGTTGTTCAAGCCGGGCATGCAGCTGATGCAGCCGTATTTCTTCAACGAAATGACGGCCATGCATGCGCTGGTGATGATCTTCGGCGCGATCATGCCGGCCTTCGTGGGCCTGGGTAACTGGATGATCCCGTTGATGGTCGGCGCGCCGGACATGGCGTTACCGCGCATGAACAACCTGTCGTTCTGGATCCTGCCGTTCGCGTTCGCGCTGCTGCTGTCCACGCTGTTCCTGCCCGGCGGCGCCCCGGCCGGCGGCTGGACGATGTACCCGCCGCTGTCGCTGCAGAGCAGCTCGCTGGCCTACGCGGTGTTCGCGATCCATCTGATGGGCATCAGCTCGATCATGGGCGCGATCAACATCATCGCCACCATTCTCAACATGCGCGCGCCCGGCATGGACCTGATGAAGATGCCGGTGTTCGTGTGGAGCTGGCTGATCACCGCGTTCCTGCTGATCGCGGTGATGCCGGCGCTGGCCGGTGCGGTGACCATGCTGCTCACCGACAAGTACTTCGGCACCAACTTCTTCAACCCGGGCGGCGGCGGCGACCCGGTGCTGTACCAGCACATCTTCTGGTTCTTCGGCCATCCCGAGGTCTACATCATGATCCTGCCGGCGTTCGGGATCATCTCGGAAATCGTGCCGACCTTCGCGCGCAAGCCGATCTTCGGCTACAAGGCGATGGTGTTCGCGATCGCCTGCATCGCGTTCCTGTCGTTCATCGTGTGGGCGCACCACATGTTCGCGGTGGGCCTGCCGCTGGGTGCGGAAATCTTCTTCATGTACGCCACCATGCTGATCTCGGTGCCGACCGGCGTGAAGGTGTTCAACTGGGTCGCCACCATGTGGGGCGGCTCGATGACGTTCGAGACGCCGATGCTGTTCGCGGTGGCGTTCATCATCCTGTTCACCATCGGCGGCTTCTCCGGCCTGATGATGGCGTTGGTGCCGGCCGACTTCCAGTATCACGACACCTACTTCATCGTGGCGCATTTCCACTACGTGCTGGTGACCGGTGCATTGTTCGCGATCATCGGCGCCGCGTATTACTGGATGCCGAAGTGGACCGGCAACATGTACAGCGAGTTCTGGGGCAAGGTGCATTTCTGGAACAGCGTGATCTGGGTCAACGTGCTGTTCTTCCCGCAGCACTTCCTGGGCCTGGCCGGCATGCCGCGCCGCATCCCCGACTACAACGTGGCATTCGCCAACTTCAACATGGTCAGTTCGATCGGCGGCTTCCTGTTCGGCGCCACCCAGCTGATCTTCGTGGGCGTAGTGATCCATTGCGCGTTCTTCTCGAAGCGGAAGGCCACCGATCGCGTGTGGGAAGGGGCCAAGGGCCTGGAGTGGACCATTCCGTCGCCGGCGCCGCACCATACATTCGAAGTGCCGCCGGTGATCAACGACGATGAACTGGCCCACGGCCACGTGAACGACTGATTGTCCATCCGTCACGCCGGTCGCGCGGCCGGCATGACCTCGGGAGCAAAGTGACATGGCGCAGCAGACGATTCATGCGGCAACGGTCCAGCCAGACGGGAAGTCCCGTCGGGGCGTGCGGCGCACGGTCACGATACTTGCCGTGGTCGCGCTGGCGGTCTACCTGTCGACGTTCCTGCAAATTCTGCTGATGAAATAGCGTTCCACGCGTTACACGTTTTCTTCAACCGGCCGGGTTCGACGACCGGCGTGCAGTTCCCCGGTCGCTGTGACGGGGCAAAAGTCATCAAGAGAAATCCACGGGGTTACACCATGGGTCAGCAACACGACGCTTACTTCGTTCCGGCCAAGAGCTACTGGCCGTTTGTGGCCGCAGTGGTCATGTTCACCACCGTGTTCGGTGCTGCGCACTGGTTGAACGCGGAGCCCGGCGAGACCGGCTTCGGCAAGTCCGTGCTGATCATCGGCGTGATCGGCGTGCTGGGCATGTTCTTTGGCTGGTTCCGCTCGGTGATCAACGAGTCGCTGGCCGGCAACTACAACAGCCAGGTGGACACCTCGTTCCGCATGGGCATGATGTGGTTCATCTTTTCCGAGGTGATGTTCTTCGGCGCCTTCTTCGGCGCGCTGTTCTACATCCGCATGTTCTCGGTGCCATGGCTCGGCGGTCACGGCCACGGCGTGCTGACCCACCAATTCCTGTGGAGCGACTACATTGCTGCCTGGGGTGCCAACGGCGGCAACGGCCCGGAACAGGCCGGCGGCGCGTTCCGCACCGTGCCGGCGTGGGGTCTGCCGTTGCTCAACACGGTGATCCTGCTCACCTCCAGCGTCACCGTGACGATCGCCCACCACGCGCTGCGTGCCGGGCATCGCGGCAAGATCCTGTTGTTCCTGGGGCTGACCGTGCTGCTGGGCGCGACCTTCCTGTACTTCCAGGCGCACGAATACATCGAGGCCTACAAGGAACTGAACCTGACCCTGCACAGCGGCGTCTACGGTTCGACCTTCTTCATGCTCACCGGCTTCCACGGCATGCACGTGACCCTGGGCACGATCATGCTGGCGGTGATCTGGCTGCGTGTACTGAAGGGGCATTTCGACAAGGATCACCACTTCGGCTTCGAGGCAGTGGCGTGGTACTGGCACTTCGTCGACGTGGTCTGGCTCGGCCTGTTCATGTTCGTCTACATCCTCTGACGCGAGACCCCTCTCGTCACGGCCGGATTCGTCACGAGCGCCGCGACATGCCCGCAACAAAAAGCCCGCCAATGGCGGGCTTTTTGTTGAAGAGGCTGGGGGCTCGTTAGCCACCCGGCTCGGGCGGTTCGCCACAGGCGGGACGCCGCGGCGGCACAACCGGTACAATCACTGGCCGACGTCGTGCGGGTGCAACCAGCCCATCCAGATACCGAACGCGACCATGGCAATGAACAGCAGCGACAGGCCGATGCGACGGGTCAGCGCCCAGACCGTGCGTTTGTCGTTGTCCTTGTCGGTCATCATGAAGTACAGCGCCTGGCCGAGGCTGAAGATCACCACCAGCAGCACCACGACCAGCGCAATTTTATAGATGGTTTCCACGTGATTGATCCGATCCAGTTCGACATGGCCAGTATAACGGCCGCTGGCAGGTGCCCGGCGTGACCGGATTTCGCCGTCCTTCGTGGTGGGCGTTGCTGCTGACCGTGGCTGGAGCGTTGCTGTTCATACGTCTGGGCGTCTGGCAGCTGCATCGCGCCGACTTCAAGGAAGCGCTTCTGCGACGGTATGCCGCGGCGGCCGCCGCGCCGCTGCAGGACTTTGCCAGGGTGGCCGACACGCCGCCGGCCGACGGCTTCCCGCGGGTAAAGGTCGACGGCCACTACCTGGCCGACCGCGTGTATCTGCTGGACAACCCGAAGCATGACCGGCGTGGCGGCATCCAGGTGTTTGCGCCGCTGGCGCTGGATGGCGACTCGTCGTTGCTGCTGGTCGATCTGGGCTTTCTGCCCGGCAACGGCAGCGACAAGGCGCCCCAGGTGCCGCCGTTGCCCACCGGCAAGGTGAGCTTGCAGGGGCTGTATGTGCCGCCGCCGCCGGTCGGGTTCGAGATGGGTGGCAATGCGCTGGCGCGGCAGGTCCAGTGGCCGAAGAGCGCGATCTTCCTGGACACGGCGCAGGTCGCTGCTGACCTTGGGCGTCCGTTGTATCCGCGAGTGCTTGCGCTGGATCCCGATCCGGCGGCGATCTACGAGCGCGAGCGCAGCCTCGATGTTTCCTCGATGCCGCCGGCGCGGCATCGCGCCTATGCGTTCCAGTGGTTCACGTTTGCGCTTGCCGCGGTGGTGATCCTGCTGGTCGTGCATCGCAAGCGCAAACCACGCAAATCCTGATTCCACGAAGGTTGATGACGTCCCATGAAAGCTGCTGATCCCGCCGCCGTGCGCAAGAGCCGAATCTTCCTGCTGCTGATCGTGCTGGCGTTTGTCGCGCCGATGATCGTCGCCGGTCTGCTCAGCTGGAGCGGCTGGCAACCCGGCACCAGAGGCAACGGCGAGCCGATCCTGCCGCAGCGCAATTTCGTCGACGAACAGTTGCGCGTGCAGCTGGCGAATGGCCAGCCCTACGCCTGGCGCGACAGCGAGCCGCGGCTGACCCTGGTGGCGCTGGCCGGTCCCGACTGCGCCACGCAATGCCTGGCCACGCTGACCAGCATGGCCGCCGCGCGGGTCACGCTGAACCGCAACCAGTCGCGCCTGCGCCTGCTCTACCTGGGCACGCCGCCGGCGGACGACGCGCGCGATGGCATGCGCAACTACTGGCAGCTCGGCGAGGATGTCGACGGCAAGCTGGCCAGCTTCCGGCCGAGTGCACCGGACAGCGTGAGTGCACTGCTGGTGGAATCCAACGGCACCGCGTTGTCGCTGTACCGGGCCGGGTTCGATCCGTCCGGGCTGCGCAAGGACCTGCAGAAGGTGATCAAGTGATGTCGTCGCGCTCCCTGCGGGCGCTGCGCTGGCTGGCGGTGTTCGCGGCGGTGTTCGCGTTCGGGCTGGTGATGTTCGGCGCCTTCGTGCGGCTGTCCAATGCCGGCCTGTCCTGCCCGGACTGGCCGACCTGCTATGGCCAGGTCACCTGGCCGCAGCATGCGCAGGCGGTGGCGCACGCCGACGCGACGTTCCCGGATCGCCCGTACGAGGCGCACAAGGCCTGGCGCGAGCAGGTGCATCGGTTTCTCGCCGGCACGCTCGGCGTGCTGGTGCTGCTGCTCGCGCTGATCGCCAGCTGGCGCCGGCGCGGCACGTTGCTGGCGGTGCTCGTCGGCGCGGTGTTCGCGGCACTCGGGGTGGGCCTGTACATGCGCGGCGAACACCTGTGGTCGTCCGCGCTGGCGGCCTGCGCGATTGCGCTGCCGCTGTTCGCCGCGATCCGGCTGCAGCGTCCCGGCGCGTGGAAGATCTGCGTGCTGGCGCTGGCGGTGATCATCTTCCAGGCGATGCTCGGCATGTGGACGGTGACGCTCCTGCTCAAGCCCGTGGTGGTGATGGGCCACCTGCTCGGCGGCATGGCCACGTTCGCGTTGCTGGCGTACGCCGCGCTGCGCTTCGCCGGCGTGGCGGCGGCGGACGAACGCCACGCCGACCTGCGCCGGCTGGTGACGATCGGCATCGTGCTGCTGCTGTGCCAGATCGCGCTGGGCGGCTGGACCTCGGCGAACTACGCGGCGCTGGCCTGCGGCTACGGCCCCGGCTCGTTCCCGCAGTGCCTGGGCCAGTGGGCGCCGCCGACGGACTTCCATGAAGGCTTCGTGCTGTGGCGCGGCATCGGCGTGAACTACGAAGGCGGCGTGCTCGACATGGCCGCGCGCAGCGCGATCCAGGTCGCGCACCGGCTCGGCGCGCTGGTGGTGTTCTGCTACCTCGGCTGGCTGTCGATCAAGGCGGCCCGGCGTGGCCTGCGCGTGTGCGGCCTGGCGATCGCGCTGGCGCTGGCGGGCCAGGTGCTGCTGGGCATCAGCAATGTGTACTTCGGCCTGCCGCTGGCCGTGGCGACCGCGCACAATGGCGTGGCGGCCCTGCTGCTGTTCACCTTGCTGGCCACGCTGGCGCGCACGCAGCGGCGGCATGACGAATCGATGTTCCTGTCGTTGGGGCGACACTGAAGATGAGCGTTTTTCACGAGTACCTGCTACTGACCAAGCCGCGCATCGTTGCGCTGCTGGTGTTTTGCGCGGTGATCGGCATGTTTCTCGCCGTGCCCGGGATGCCGCCGTGGCGCGCGCTGGTGTTCGGCACGCTGGGCATTTGGCTGGCGTCGTCGTCGGCCGCCGCGTTCAACCAGCTGATCGACCAGCGTATCGACAAGGTGATGGTGCGCACGGCACACCGGCCGCTGGCCACCGGGCATCTCAATGCGCGCCAGGCCTTCGTGTTCGCGCTGCTGCTGGGCATCGCCTCGATGCTGGTGTTGGTGCTGCTGGTCAACACGTTGACCGCGGTGCTGACGTTTGCCGGGCTGATCGGCTACGCGGTGATCTACACCGCGTTCCTCAAGCGCGCCTCGCCGCAGAACATCGTGATCGGCGGTCTCGCCGGGGCGATTCCGCCGGTGCTGGGCTGGACCGCGGTCACCGGTGCGTTGCACCCGTACGCGCTGCAGCTGTGCCTGATCATCTTCGTGTGGACGCCACCGCACTTCTGGGCGCTGGCGATCTTCCGCCGCGACGACTATTCGCGCGCGCAGGTGCCGATGCTGCCGGTGACCCACGGCGTGGTGTTCACCCGCTGGCACATCCTGTTCTACACCGTGCTGCTGGTGCTGGTGACATTGCTGCCGGCGCTGACCGGGATGAGTGGCCTGGTCTACCTGGGCGGCGCCGCGGTGCTGGGCGGGGCGTTCCTGTATTACGCGGTGCGCCTGCTGAATCCGCCGGACGAGCTGTACGCGATGAAGGTGTTCAGCTACTCCATCGTCTACCTGATGGCGCTGTTCGCCTTCCTGCTCGTCGACCACTGGCTGGTCGAGCCGATCGTGCAGCAGGGACTGGCGTTGCAGCCGGTCGTCTGACCGGTTCTGCCAACGCTACGTCGGTGCGGAAAAATTCAGCTTGAACGTTGACACTCCCGCGGCGCAGCACGACAATGCGCGCGCCCTCCGGCGCGCTGTGCCGGCCGGCTTCCTGTCCTGACTAACCAAGGCATATGGACGTTTACCCTAGTCGCAACGTCGACATCCGCTCGCTTCGGGTGCCGGCGCCGCATAACAAGTTGAACGCCTGCGGCGACCGCCTGCGGTCGGCTGGTGCTTTCCGCTAGGGAAAGTCCGGCCCACTCCTGAGGACGCCGACGGCGTCGTCATGAGGAGATGGGCTGATGAAGCTCCTTCACTATTTTCTCCGCCCGCGCCTTGCGGGCCTGCGCACCGCGTTCGTCCGCGGTGCCGCGGTGTCGCCCGAATTCAGCGTGACCGTACCTGCGCCGCTGGCCGAGCCGGCGGGTGGCGGCATCGAGCGCGTTACTGCCGCACCCGCGCGGCGTGAGCCGGCGTCGTTCCTGAAGGCACCGCGCCATCGGCGGCTGGGCTCCGGCCGCTGATGGGCGCCGTGATCCCGCGCAAGGGCTGGCCTCCGCCAGCGCTCTCCGGCACGGGCCGCGCCCGCGGCCGCACGGGCTAGCGTGATGGTGGCCTGACGCCGCCAGCGCTTCGCAGCATCGGCATTCCGCCTCACGGAAGCGAAGCATGAGCAAAATTTTTCAGGCACCCGCCGCCAGGCTGGTGGGCAAGGCTGCGCCGCGGCCGGTGATCGTGGCCGGGCAGGCGTTTTGCGCCGCCGAGGCACTGCTGGCCGGGCTGGATACGTCGGTGAACGGTCTCGACGCAGCGCAGATCAGCGCGCGGCTGCATCGCGACGGTGCCAACGAGGTGTCGCACGAGAAGCCGCCGCGCTGGTCGCTGCAGTTGCTGCGCGCATTCAGGAACCCGTTCATCGTGGTGCTGCTGGTGCTGGCCGGCGTGCAGCTATTCACCGATGGCAATGATCTGACCGGGCCGATCATCATCGCGGTGATGGTCGGCATCAGCGTGCTGCTGAGTTTCACCCAGGAATACCGCTCCACCCGCGCCGCCGAAAAGCTCAAGGCCATGGTGCGCAACACCGCCACGGTGACCCGCCGTGCGTCCGACGGCCACAGCGAGCGGATCGAGGTACCGGTGGCGGAGCTGGTCGCCGGCGACATCGTGCACCTGGGCGCCGGCGACATGGTGCCGGCCGATCTGCGCCTGCTCGGCGCGAAGGATCTGTTCATCAGCCAGGCGATCCTCACCGGCGAATCGTTGCCGGTGGAGAAATCCGCGCCCACGCGTGGATTCGACGATGACAGCCACGCCAGTCCGCTGGAGCTGTCCACCGTCTGCTACATGGGCACCAACGTGGTCAGCGGTACCGCCAGTGCCGTGGTGGTGGCGACCGGCGCGCGCAGCTACCTCGGTTCGCTGGCGCACAGCATGAGCGGCCAGCGCGTGCAGACCAGTTTCGATCGGGGCGTGAGCAGCGTGAGCTGGCTGCTGCTGCGCTTCATGGCGGTGATGGTGCCGGTGGTGTTCCTGATCAACGGGCTGGACAAGCACGACTGGACCGAGGCGTTCCTGTTCGCACTGTCGATCGCGGTCGGGCTGACCCCGGAGATGCTGCCGCTGATCGTCACTGCGAACCTGGCCAAGGGCGCGCTGGCGATGTCCCGGCGCAAGGTGGTGGTGAAGCGGCTCAATGCGATCCAGAACTTCGGCGCGATGGACGTGTTGTGCACCGACAAGACCGGCACGCTGACGCTGGACAGGATCGTGCTGGAACGTCACCTCGACCTCGACGGCGAGGAGTCGGACGAGGCGCTGGAATACGGCTATCTCAACAGCCGTTTCCAGACCGGCCTGAAGAATCTGATGGACAAGGCGGTGCTGGAACATCGCGATCTGGAAGCGGCGGCGCTGCGCTACCGGGTGGTGGACGAGATTCCGTTCGACTTCCAGCGTCGGCGCATGTCGGTGGTGGTGACCAGCGGCAACGGCGAACACCTGCTGATCTGCAAGGGCGCGGTCGAGGAGATGCTGTCGATCTGCGCGTTCGCGAAGACCGGCGACGCGATCGGGCCGATGACCGAGGCGCGTCGCCACGAGATCAAGGCGATGACGCACCGGCTCAACGAGGACGGCCTGCGCGTGCTGGTGGTGGCGGTGCGGCGCGAGGCCACACACGAGCATGCCTACGGCGTGGCCGACGAGAGCGAACTGGTCGCGGTCGGCTGCCTGGCCTTCCTCGACCCGCCGAAGGACTCGGCCGCCACCGCGATCCGCGCGCTGCACCAACATGGCGTCGAAGTGAAGGTGATCACCGGCGACAACGAGGCGGTGACCCGCAAGATCTGCCGCGAGGTCGGGCTGGACGTCAGCCATTCGGTGCAGGGCCGCGAGATCGAGGAACTGGATGACCCGGCACTGGATGCGCTGGTGGCGCGGGTCACCGTGTTCGCCAAGATGTCGCCGCTGCAGAAGGCGCGCGTGGTGCGCTCGCTGCAGCGGCTGGGCCACACGGTGGGCTTCCTCGGCGACGGCATCAACGATGCGCCGGCGCTGCACGACGCCGACGTCGGCATCTCGGTGGATACCGCCACCGACATCGCCAAGGAGTCGGCCGACATCATCCTGCTGGAGAAGAACCTGATGGTGCTGGAGGAGGGCGTGCTGGAAGGTCGCGTCACCTTCGGCAACATCATGAAGTACATCAAGATGACCGCCAGTTCCAATTTCGGCAACGTGTTCAGCGTGCTGGTGGCCAGCGCATTCCTGCCGTTCCTGCCGATGCTGCCGCTGCAGATCCTGGTGCAGAACCTGCTGTACGACATCTCGCAGCTGTCGATACCGTTCGACCGCATGGACGAGGAATACCTGAGCAAACCGCGTCGTTGGGACGCCGGCGACATCGGCCGTTTCATGGTGTGGGTGGGCCCGGTCAGCTCGATCTTCGACATCACCACGTTCTGGCTGATGTGGCACGTGTTCGGCGCGAACACGCCGGCGCGGCAGTCGCTGTTCCACTCCGGCTGGTTCATCGAAGGCCTGCTGTCGCAGACCCTGATCGTGCACATGATCCGCACCCGGCGCATCCCGTTCCTGCAGAGTGTGGCGTCCGCCCCGGTGCTGGGGCTGACCCTGGCGATCATCGTGATCGGCATGCTGATCCCGTTCAGCGCGCTGGGCGCGAAGATCGGCATGGTGCCGCTGCCGCCGCTGTACTTCGCCTGGCTGGCGCTGACCCTGGCGAGCTATTGCGTGCTGACCCAGCTGATGAAGATCATCTACATCCGCCGCTACGGCCGCTGGCTGTAGTCGGACCGACCTGTCTCAGTCGGCTTCGCGGTTGTCCTCGGCGACGGCGTGGTCGCCACGCAGCGCGTATCGGCGCGCCACCACCGCGCACACCATCAGCTGCAACTGGTGGAAGATCATCAGCGGCAGTACCAGCGCGCCGAGCCCGCCGAGCTGGCCGGCGAACAGGATCTTCGCCATCGGGATGCCGCTGGCCATGCTCTTCTTGGAACCGCAGAAGACAATCGTGATCTCGTCCTCGCGTGAAAAGCCGAGCCGGCGTGCGGCCCAGGTCAGCGTCGGCATCACCAGCGCGAGCAGCAGCGCACACATCGCCAGGGTGGACAGCAGAGCGGAGATCGGCGTGTCGCGCCACAAGCCGTCGACCACCGCGGCACTGAACGCGGTGTACACCACCAGCAGGATCGTGCCCTGGTCGGTGTAGCCGAGCAGCGGCTTGTGGTGGTCGACGAAGCCGCCGATCCAGCGCCGCGCCACGTGGCCCAGCGCGAATGGCAGCAGCAGCTGCAGCATGATGTCCAGCACGCCCTGCCACGAGGCACCACCGCCATGGCTGGCCAGCAGCAGGCCGACCAGCAGCGGGGTCAGCACGATGCCGATGAGGTTCGACGTCGAGGCGCTGACCACGGCGGCCGACACGTTGCCGCCGGCGATCGACGTGAACGCGATCGACGATTGCACGGTGGACGGCAGCGTGCACACGAACAGCACGCCGAGGTAGAGTTCGGGCGTCAGCAGCGCATGCCCGACCGGTTGCAACGCCAGCCCCAGCAGCGGAAACAGCACGAAGGTGCCGGCGAACACGGTCAGGTGCAGCCGCCAGTGGGTCAGGCCCTGCACGATCGCCGTGCGCGGCAGCTTGGCGCCGTGCAGGAAGAACAGCAGCGCGATCGCCGCGTCGGTGACGCCGTCGAATACCCGCGCGGTCTCGCCGCGACATGGCAGCAGCGAGGCCAGCAGCACGGTGGCGAGCAGGGCGAGGGTGAAGTTGTCGGGGCGAACGCGACGCAACGACATGCGGTCAGCTCAATCCAGTCCGCAACGCGTGCGGCGCCGGTGTCTCCACCACAGCACCAGCACGGTCAGCAGCAGGATCCCCACCAGCACCCACAGGCTGCTCTGGCCGCGATGCAGCCATTTCACCAGCCATTCGTGGTTGTCGGCGCCGAAGAAGCCCAGGTAGACCCAGAACGGCACGCTGATCAGCGCCGCCAGCGTGTCGATCAGCAGGAAACGCAGGAACGAGACCCGATGGGTGGTGCCGGCGGTGAGGTAGACGGTGGTGCGCATGCCGGGCAGGAAACGCGCGAAGAACAGCATGCGGTTGCCGTACTGGTCGAATTTTTCCTGCACCTTGAGGTAGCGCTCCGGGGTCAGCACGCGCGCCACGAAACGCCATTGCAGGATGCGCGCGCCGTAGTGGTGGCCAAGCAGGAAGATGGCCGAGTCGCCCAGCAGCACGCCGAACATCGCCAGCGCGACCATCGCATGCACGTTGGCGTAGCCGAGCCCGGCGATCACGCCGCCGGCGACCAGGGTGATGTCTTCCGGCAAGGGCAGGCCGGCGCCGCAGATCATCAGCGCGATGAACACGGCGGCGTAGCCGTTTTCGGCGAAGATCGTGATCAGTTGCTGCAGCAGGTCCATCTATGCCGATGCCTCTTTCGCGCAATTCCCTGTGCCGGTCGCAACGTGCAACGACCACTGGCTCGCCGTGGCGATGCAGGTCATGACTTGGTGCTCATCTGTTCGCGAAGCGGCAGCAACGTGCGCAATTCCGCCTTCTCGTCGTCACTGAGTTCGCCGCGTCGAGCGCTGAGGAAGTCGCGGCGCTGCATCAGTGACTGGTGTTCCATGCGTTCCAGTGCCGAGATGAATTCCATGCGCTGGCTTTCCGGCTCGCCCACCGACAGCGTCGCCATCAGTTTCTGCAGCGACGGATATTCCGGTCGCTCGGCAAAATGTTCGACCAGCATGGCGGAGTTGATACCCGGCCGCGCGCGCGCGATATCGAGCAATTCAGCGAGCAGTCCCACGCCAGGCTTGTCCAGGCGCAGGAAACGATAGGGCTTCTCGACCTGATCGGCCAGGCCCGGCTGCGCCAGCAGCAGCGAGATCGCGCTGCGCACCAGGCTGCGCTGCACGGCGGTGGGGCGCTGCACGGCACGATGCGCGGCCGGGTCGGCCTGCAGCAGCGCGCGGGCGCCGCTGCGTTTCTCCAGTTCCTGCGCCATCAGGTCGCGGAACGCGCCGTCGGGCAGTTTCGCGATCAGCGGGCGCGCGCGCTCGGCCAGCCGGGCACGGCCGTCGAGGCTGGTCATGTCGACGTCGTGCGACAGCTCGTTGAAGAAATAGTCGGACAGCGGCATCGCTTCCTTGATGCGCTTCTCGAAGCCCTCGCGACCTTCCTTGCGCACCAGCGAATCCGGATCCTCGCCGTCGGGCAGGAACAGGAAGTACGCCTGGCGGCCGTCGCGCAGGCGTGGCAGCGCCGACTCCAGCGCCTTCCACGCCGCGGCGCGGCCGGCGCGGTCGCCGTCGAAGCAGAACACAACGTCCGGCGCGGCGCGGAACAACACCTCGGTGTGCTCCGGCGTGGTCGCCGTGCCCAGCGTGGCCACCGCGATCGGCAGCCCAGCCTGGTGCAGTGCGATCACATCCATGTAACCCTCGACCACCACGATCCGCGCCAGGTTCGCGTTGGCCTGCTTCACCTGCCACAGCGCGAACAGCTCGCGGCCCTTGTGGAACAGCGGGGTTTCCGGCGAGTTGAGGTACTTGGGGGACTGCTCGGCGCTGAGCACTCTTCCGCCGAACGCGATCACCCGGCCGCGGCGGTCGAGGATCGGGAACATCAGCCGTTCGCGGAAGCGGTCGTACTTGCTGCCGCGCTCGTTGCTGGCGACCATGCCGGCCTCGTTCAGCAGCTCCATCCGCCGCGGCGTGTTGCCCAGCGCCTTGATCACCCCGTCGTAGCCGGCCGGCGCCCAGCCGAGGCGGAAGCGCTTGATCGTCTCCGCGTCCAGGCCGCGCTTCCTGCAATACGCCTGGGCATCGGTGTTGCGCGGCAGCTCGCCTTCGTACCAGAGCGCGGCGGCATCGAGCAGCGCGTACAGGTCGGTCTTGTCCTCGCGCGGCGCCGCGTCGCGGCCGCCTTCGCGCGGCACGGTGAGGCCGACCGTCTGCGCCAGCTCCTCCACCGCGTCCGGAAACTCCAGCCGCTCGTAGTCCATCAGGAACTTCACCGCGCTGCCGTGTGCGCCGCAGCCGAAGCAGTGGAAGAACTGCTTGGCCGGGCTGACGTAGAACGACGGCGTGCGCTCGTTGTGGAACGGGCAGCAGGCGGTCCATTCGCGCCCGGCCTTCTTCAGCGGCACGCGCCGCTCGATCACGTCGACGATGTCGACGCGGGCAAGCAGTTCATCGATGAAGCTGTCGGGAATCAGGCCACGCATAGACCCCGTAGTCTAGTCGGTCGCCGCCGGGGAGGCTCGGGCGGATTGTGCTGGTCTGAGACGAAATGCCACAGGGGAGGGGCGGTGAACCGCGCTGGAATGCGCTTTCGCGCCGCGGCGGCGGACGCGACGACCGCCGTGCAGCTGATCCACAGCTCCGGCCCGACCGCGTTCAGGCGGGCCGGTGATCCTCGATGTAGCGGCGATCAATCCGGATGCGCAGCGGCTATATCAGCGACCGGCTTCGCGGCGATCGGGGAGCGCCCTTCGAACTGGTCGGGACGCAGGGGCGGGCACCCGATCACCGGCGCATGCCATGGCAGGCGCCGGCCCGAGTCGTTGCTAGAACAGGTTGATCACGCCGATCACCGCCAGCACGGCCAGCAGGAACAGGATCACGAAGCATACGAACAGCACCTTGGCGATGGTGGCGGTGACTCCGGCAACTCCGCCGAAGCCGAGCCAGCCGGTGACCAGCGAGATGATGGCGAAGATGATGGCCCATTTCAGCATGTGCTTCTCCCGCAGCGATGATCGCCCGTACGGTGAATCTCGGGCGGGTCACGGCGTTTGTATCGGGGCGGGCGTGAACGCGATGCATCGTGCCGCTTGCCAGCGGCGGCGCGGGGCCTGCGCCGGCGCATCGCGCCGGGGATCGTTAGCGGGCCCGTTGGTACTGCTGTGAGGGTTCGCCCCTCATCCGGCCAGGCGCGCCTTGATCCGACCCGAAACCACGCCCATGTCGGCGCGGCCGGCGGCCTTTTCCTTCACCGCGGCCACCACCTTGCCCATGTCGCGCGGCGAGCTGGCGCCGGTGTCGGCGATCGCGGCGGTGATCAGGGCGTCGATCTCGTCGTCGCCGAGCTTGGCCGGCAGGTAGGTCTCGATCACCACCATCTCGGCGCGCTCGACGTCGGCCAGATCCTCGCGATGCGCGGCGGCGTACTGGCTTACCGAGTCCTTGCGCTGCTTCAGCATCTTCTCCAACACGCTCAGCACCTGCACGTCGTCCAGTTCGATCCGCTCGTCCACTTCGCGCTGCTTGATCGCCGCCAGCATCAGCCGGATCACGCCCAGCCGCTGCTTGTCGCCGCCGCGCATCGCGGTCTTCATGTCTTCGGTGAGCTGCTGCTTGAGAGTCATGGACGGAGCCTCTGGGGTGGGATGTCGATTCTACGGAAACGACAAGGCCGGCGTTGTCCTTGGGACAACACCGGCCAATGTCGAATCCGAGAGCTTGCGGTGGCTGCGAGAACCCGCGCCGACCGTGTTTCCTGCATGCGCAGCGTGAAGACGCTGGCGGGCCTGCCGACGAGCGGCGAGCGGAAACTCAGTACAGACGGACCTTGCGCGAGACGTCACGCGACAGACGGCGCAGGTGACGCTTCACCGCGGCGGCGCGCTTGCGCTTGCGTTCCTGGGTCGGCTTTTCGTAGAACTCACGCTTGCGCGTTTCGGCGAGGACGCCGGCCTTTTCGCAGGTACGCTTGAAACGACGCAGTGCGATCTCGAACGGCTCGTTCTCGCGAACTTTTACGTTGGGCATGGAAACTCCGAGTGGTAATCTGCCCGCTGGTACGGGACTGTCAAATAGGGCGAGCCGCGAATTATACCGTGGATATCACAGAATTTTCAAAGTCGGCGAACAAGCCGGTCACCGGCCCGGTACTGGGCATCGAATCCTCCTGCGACGAAACCGGCGTGGCCCTGCTGCGCTGGGAGCCGGAGGCGCCGGGCCGCGGCCTGCTGGCGCACACCTTGTACAGCCAGATCAAGCTGCACGCCGATTACGGCGGCGTGGTGCCGGAACTGGCCAGCCGCGACCATGTGCGCAAGCTGCTGCCGCTGATCCGCGAGGCGCTGGCCCAGGCCGGGCTGACCGTGCAGGACTTGGGCGGGGTGGCTTATACCGCCGGCCCCGGCCTGGTCGGTGCGCTGCTGGTCGGTGCCTCGGTCGGGCGTGCGCTGGCCTGGGCGCTGGGCGTGCCGGCGATCGGGGTGCATCACATGGAAGGCCACCTGCTGGCCCCGTTGCTGGAGGAAAACCCGCCGGAGCCGCCGTTCGTGGCGCTGCTGGTCTCCGGCGGGCATTCCATGCTGGTCGAGGTGAAGGCGATCGGCCAGTACACGATCCTGGGCGACACGCTGGACGATGCCGCCGGCGAGGCGTTCGACAAGACCGCCAAGATGATGGGCCTGCCGTACCCCGGCGGCCCGGCGCTGGCAAAACTGGCCGAGCAGGGCCGCGCTGGCGTGTTCCGCTTCTCCCGCCCGATGACCGACCGGCCGGGGCTGGATTTCAGTTTCTCCGGCCTGAAGACCCAGGTGCTGCTGGCCTGGCAGCATTCGGACCAGAGCGAGCAGACCCGCGCCGACGTCGCGCGCGCGTTCGAGGACGCGATCGTCGACACCTTGATCATCAAGTGCCGGCGTGCACTCGAGGCCAGCGGCGCCCAGCGGCTGGTGATCGCCGGCGGCGTCGGTGCGAACCGAAGATTGCGCAGTGAGCTGGCCAAGGCCGGCGAGAAAGACGGCTTCCAGGTGTATTTCCCGCGGCTGGACTTCTGCACCGACAACGGCGCGATGATCGCGCTGGCCGGTGCGATCCGTCTGGCCAGCGGCCAGCACCAGGACGGAACCGTGCAGGTGCGCCCGCGCTGGGATCTGCAGAGCTTGCCCGCCGCCTAACGCGCGCTCACCACTGCGTGCGTCCGGGCAGCAGCCCCTTCAATTCCGCTTCGGTGAGATTGCGCCACTGGCCGACCTTCAGGTGCGCCAGCTTCACGTTGTCGATGCGCACGCGGCGCAGCTGAGTCACGCGATAGCCGAACGCGGCGGCCATCAGGCGGATCTGCCGGTTCAGGCCCTGGGTCAGCACGATCGAGAAGCCAAACTTCGCGATGCGGCGGGTGCGGCAGAGTTTCGTCATCTGCCCGTGGATGCGCACGCCCTTGGCCATGCCGGCGAGGAATTCGTCGGTGACCGCCTTGTTCACGCCGACCAGGTATTCCTTCTCGTGGTTATTCTCGGCGCGCAGGATCTCGTTGACGATGTCGCCGTTGCTGGTCAGCAGGATCAGCCCTTCGGAATCCTTGTCCAGCCGGCCGATCGGGAAGATCCGCTGCGGGTGGTCGATGAAGTCCACGATGTTGCCGTCGACGCCATGGTCGGTGGTGCAGGTGACGCCGACCGGCTTGTTCAACGCGATGTAGATGGCCTTCTTCGCCGCGGGCGTGGCGGCCAGGATGCGCGCGCGCACGATCTCGCCATCCACGCGCACCTCGTCGCCGTCCAACGCCTTGGCGCCGGTGGTGACGACTTCGCCGTTGATGCTGACGCGCCCGGCGAGCAGCAGCTCGTCCGCCTCGCGGCGCGAGCACAGGCCGGCTTCGCTGATGTACTTGTTGACGCGCATGGCTTACGAGCGCAGGCCGACGCCGCGCTTGAGCAGCTGCAGCGCCACGATCGACAGCGCGATCACGAAGCCGATCATCACCACGAACGCCCAGCCCACGTGCACGTCGCTGATGCCGAGCACGCCGAAGCGGAATGCGTTGACCATGTACAGGATCGGGTTGGCGCGCGAGATCGCCTGCCACGGTTCGCCCAGCATGTTGATCGAATAGAACACGCCGCCGAGGTAGGTCAGCGGGGTCAGGATGAAGGTGGGCACCAGCGCGATGTCGTCGAATTTCTTCGCGTAGACCGCGTTGATGAAGCCAGCCAGCGAGAAGATCGTGGCGCCCAGCAGCACCGAGGTGAACGTGATCAGCGGGTGCATCACGTGCAGGTCGGTGAAGAACAGTGCGATCAGCAGCACCAGCACGCCCACGACGAGTCCGCGCACCACCGCCCCGGCAACATAGCCGAGCAGGATCACCCAGTTCGGCATCGGCGACACCAGCATCTCCTCCACCGCGCGGCTGAACTTGGCGCCGAAGAACGAGCTGGTGATGTTGCCGTAGCTGTTGGTGATGATGCTCATCATCACCAGGCCCGGCACGATGTATTGCATGTAGCTGAAGCCGCCCTCTATGCTGCCGATGCGGCTGCCGATCAACTTGCCGAAGATCACGAAGTACAGCGTCATGGTGATCGCCGGCGGAATCAGCGTCTGCGTCCAGATCCGCATGATGCGCACGATCTCGCGGCGGATGAGGGTGTTCAGTGCGACGAGGTTGGCGGCGGTGTTGCTCATGCGACCTGCTCCTTGTCGACGTGGGTCGCGCCGTTGCGACCCGGCTCTTGCCGACCGTTCTCGACCAGCCGCACGAACAGCTCCTCCAGCCGATTGGTCTTGTTGCGCATCGAGGTCACCATGATGCCGTTCGCGGACAGCTGCGCGAACAGCGAATTGAGGTCGTGCGAGCGGGCCAGTTCAGCCTCGAGCGTGCGTTCGTCGCGGCGGCGCAGCGTGACGTGGGGCAGGCTCGGCAGCTCATCCGGCATGCCGGCCACGTCCAGCACGAAGGTTTCCACGTCCAGCGTCGCCAGCAGGCGCTTCATGCTGGTGTTCTCGATGATCGTGCCGTGGTCGATGATCGCGATGTTGCGGCACAGCGATTCGGCTTCCTCCAGGTAATGCGTGGTCAGGATCACCGTGGTGCCGGCCGCGTTGATCCCGCTGACGAACTGCCACATCGAACGGCGGATCTCGATGTCGACGCCGGCGGTCGGCTCGTCCAGGATCAGCAGCCTCGGCTCGTTCATCATCGCGCGGGCGATCATCAGCCGCCGCTTCATGCCACCGGACAGCGTGCGCGCCTGCATCTGCGCCTTGTCCCACAGGCGCAGCTCGTTGAGGTATTTCTCTGCGCGTTCGGCGGCGATCTTCCGCGGGATGCCGTAGAAGCCCGCTTCGTTCACGCAGATGTCGAACGGTTTCTCGAACTGGTTGAAGTTGATTTCCTGCGGCACCAGGCCGATCAGCCGCATTGCTGCGCTGCGCTGCCGGTTTACCGACACGCCGAACACTCGCGCGTCGCCGCTGGTGGAGTTCACCAGCGAGGACAGGATGCCGATCAGGGTGGACTTGCCGGCGCCGTTCGGGCCGAGCAGGGCGAAGAAGTCGCCGGGCTGCACGGTGAGGCTGATGCCCTTCAGCGCTTCGACGCCGTTGCCGTAGGTTTTGCGCAGATTGTCGACGACAAGCGCGGGGGCTGTATCTGGATACTGCGAAGACATGGGCTGCACCGAGGGGGTTAGCCCTTATTATAACGGGCTACGCCCAGCCGTTCGGCCCTGCCCGACGGCACACACTGTTTCCGGAAACCTTTCATGGCCGACCACTTCCAGCTCCGTCTCGTCGACAGCCGCATGCTTGCGCCCGCGGTGCGCCACCTGGTGTTCGAGCGCGCCGACGGCCAGCCGCTGGCGTTCCAGCCCGGCCAGTTCCTGCAGGTGCACTTTCATTACGACGATGGCACGGCGACCAAGCGCAGCTACTCGGTGGCGACCATCGGCGACGGCAGCTCGCCGGTGCAACGCATCGAGATCGCGGTGAGCTACGTCGAAGGCGGTGCCGCCACCAAGCTGCTCGGCGAACTGCCCGTGGGCGGCGTCATCGACGCCAGCGGCCCGTACGGCCGCTTCTGCCTGCAGGACGCCGACAGCCATCCGCGTTACCTGCTGCTCGCCACCGGCACCGGCGTCACCCCGTACCGCGCAATGCTGCCGCAGATCGAAAAGCTGCTCGCCAGGGGCGATCGCGAAGTGGTGCTGTTGTACGGCGCCCGCAGCGAAGCCGAGCTGCTCTACGGCGAGGAGTTCGAGGCGTTCGCGCAAACCCACCCCGGCTTCATCTTCCACGGCTGCCTCAGCCGCGAAGCCCGCGCCACCCCGCGCCCCACCGACCGCAGCGGCCACGTGCAGCACGTGCTGGCCGAACTCGGCCCACGCGCCGACCGCGACATCGCCTACCTGTGCGGCAACCCGAACATGGTCGATGCCGCCTTCACCGCGTTGAAGGAATTCGGCCTGCCGGTGCCGCAGATCCGGCGCGAGAAGTACATTTCGTCGCGCTGATATCAAGGTTGCCGTTTTCACGCCGATAGGACACTTGGCTCGGCACCACGCCATTGGGACGAGCCAGGGCGGTTTTGTGCTTTCGCACGTGTCATCTCACGCGCGGCTCACGGCGGGAGGGGGTAAATCAATGGCTTGGACGGGTGGCTGCGGCGCAGTCCGGCCCCAATGCATCGCTTAGTGTGATGAACGTCACGTTTTGTGACATTGGTCGGCTCAAACCGGTAAAGCTCAGACGGAGCAAGCCGAAAGCCACTTAAGGAACCCCGTAATGGCCGGGGTCACCTAAAGAGGTGAGCGTATGAAACGGTCAATCAGCGTGTCGGCGGAACGTCCCCATTGCTGGGAAGCCATCCGTCGCGGATATGGTCACGGCGGACAGCGTGACAAGTCGGGAGCGCAAATCCTGATGAGGCGCCTATCCTCATTCATCGCATTTACTCTGGCCCTTATGCCCGCACTGGCCATCGCCAACGAAGCCACCGGCACCTTACGGATATCCTTGACCGTAGTGACCTCATGCAGCGTGCGAACCCAGCCGCTGACCTTCGCCACCCACACGGCCGGCGGCTCGACCACGGGTACCGCCACGCCGGGCGCCATTGACGTGAGTTGCACCCGAGGCATCCCGGTAGCCGTCTATCTCGACGGCGACCGCACGCTGGCTGGGCCGGCAGGCGCACGGGTGGCGTATACCGTGCAAGCAAACGGGCAGGCGTGGCCGGCCGGTGCATCGATTGCGGTACTCGGCCAAGGGGCGCAGCCGATTCGTCTACGGCTCTCCGGCAACGTGCCCGCAGGGCAGAACGTGATGCCCGGCGATTATGCTGACGCGGCCGTGGTGCGGGTCGTCTACTGAGCGTTGTTCAGTAGTTCACGTTGATCTGAATGGTGTCCGTGTACCTGTCCGGCGTGACATCGGTGCTGCTGGTGGTTTGGGCATAGACGGTCAGCAGCTGCGCGTTGCCGTTGCCGGTGCCATGCTTGCCATTGCCGGCGAAGGTGCGCGTGGCGGTGTTGCCCCAAACCGTGCTCAAGGCCGGATCTTGGTAGAGCTGGTACTGCACCGTGTCCGTACCGCTGCCGGTTCCCTGCATGATGCCGGCGCCACCGGTATCGCCGTCGGAAGGCAGCAGGCCCACGTTGTAGGGAGTCTTGTTCGGGCAAGTCACGGCGATGGTGTCGCTGCCGCTGACGGTTGGCGTGCCGGCCGCCACGCCGCCCGCGCTGCCGAAGATTAGACTAGATCCCGCGCTGACCACACAGGCATTGCCCAGTTTGGCCTTGACGCTGAGGGTGAAGCTGGGAAATCGATAACCCGGTTCTGCGCCGCAGCTGGAACCGACAAGATAACCGAGCGTGGTCTGGCTGAAGGTCGACAGGTAAGTACCCGCTGACGCGCTGGTCTGATTGCCGGGAATGCGACCGTAGTAGGAAATGGTGCCGGTCCGCGTGCCACCGGGCGCTAGCGATAGCGGTACCGACAACGGGTGACTGGCGTCCCAGACGTTTGCGGACAGTGGGTCCGCATAGAGATTGAAATCCAGCCTGTTGGCTCCGGTGCCCTTCAACAGGGGCTGGCTCGGCGTGCCCCAGTCAGGAGTGCCGATCGCCACGCAAAGCTTGAAGGTAACTGTGGTGGTACCGGAATTCTGGCAGTTGTAGTTGATGGAACCGTTGTCAGACGCGCCGGAGCTGGTATTGACCTTGACGGTGCCGAAGTTGAGCGTGGGGTGGGTGGCCGTACAACTCACCTGTGCATGCGCCGCTCCGGGCATGAGCAAGGCGCCAGCGAGTAGCAGCAACAACAGGATTGGCAGTCGGGAAAGGCTCACGCTGGCGGCTCAGTAGTTCACATTGATTTGGACAGTGTCCGTGTAGGTGTCGGGCGTGACGTCGGTACTGCTGGTGGTCTTGGCATAGACGCTCAGGTTTTGCGCTGAACCGGTGCCGCTTCCGGCCACGCCGTTGCCCGTGCTGCCCATCGTGGCGGTATTGCCCCAGACCTGGCTCAGGGTGGAATTCGAGTAGAGCTGGTACTGCACCGTATTCGTGTTGCCGCCGGTTCCTCCTTTCATCGTGCCTGCTCCGCTGGTACTGGCGACGTTCAGCGGTTGCAGGCCGACGGTGTAGGGCGTGTTGACCGTGCAGGCGATGCTCATCGTGGTGTTGCCAGGTGCGGTAGCCGCGCCGGCGGCGACGGCATTGAAGGTGAGGTTGTTGGCCGAGACCGTGCAGTTCTTCTGCACGGTGGCAGAGACCAGGAACGGGAAATACTCGTTGATCTGGCTGCCTCCACAGCTGCCCGGGGCAGTGCCGCTTTGCCTGTCGTTGATGGTGATCGCGGTGTCGCCGTTCTGGTAGTTGTCGGTGTAGCTGCCCGCCACCGCCGTGGTCTGTCCGTTGAGTATCTGGGCGTATAGCGTGGCGGACGCGCCGTTCGTGGATGCGCCCTTGGCAAGCGTGAGGTTCACCATCAGCGGGGTACGGAAGGTACCGAACATCTCGCTGCCCCATACTTGGGTATACCCGGGATCTTGGTAAAGTTGAAAATTCAGCTTGTTGCCGCCGCTGCTCATCTGGCGTGGGCTGGTCTGCGCGCCGCCTGGCTCGCCGATGCTGAAGCAGATCGTGGCCGAATGGGTCTTGTTGTCGGTGTTGCTGCACGAGTAGGTCAGGGTGGCCGTGGTCGTGGCCAGACTCGACAGCGGGCTCACCGTGCCGAAGCTCACCGCGGTCATGCTGGCCGAGGTGCAGGTGATGCCGGCGGCACGCGCAGGCGCAACGTGGAGCAGGCCACCGACTGCGAGCAACAAGACGGCGAGAAGGCGCAGCAGCGACTTGTTCATGGCATCACCTTGCGGCAGGTCAGCGGCCCGATCTGCGGGATGCCGCTGCCTTGCTTGCGGTAGTCGAAATTCGCATGGCAGACGCCGGTCGGCGTCGTCACGTCCAACACGTTGCGGGCATCCAGAGTGTCCAAATAAACCGCGCCGTCGAAACCGACCAGGGCGGGTTCGCCGGCGTGCCCGTGCAGCCGCACCGCGCTGCCCACCGGCAGCGGCTTGCCGGCCTCCTCCGTCAGGATGACAGAGGCGGCACGAACGGGCACGATGCCGAACTTCACCAGCGTCCCGGCGCGATCGGTGGGCGTAGCATCCGCGTTCACGCGATCGATGCGCATGTCGGCCGGCAGGCTCATCGGATCGATGCTGAGCTTGTTGTTCTGATAGGCGTTGAGCGGGGTCACCAGCAGCATGCCCTTGCGGTCGGTGACACCTATTGGGTTGTTCTGCAGACTCACCGGCACACCGGCCACACCTTCGGCGGAAACCACGGCGAAGCCCGTATTGATCTGCCGCGCCGCGAACACGTCACCGCCCATTAGCACCAGTGAGCCGGTGGCACCGCCATAGCCGTAACGGGTGCCGCCAATATCGTAGCCGCCCGCCTGCACTTGACCGTAGCGCCCCAGATAGTCCAGTTCGCCCTGGCCGCCGTTCTGACCGTCGCCCTGACTCAGCGATGCACGCCAGCCCAAGCCGCCTTGGCTGGGCAGCGATTGCGTGGCATTCAGCGCCAAGCCGGTGCGGCCGTTCTCGCGTTGCAGGCTACCGCTGACCGAGATGTTGTGATCCAGCGCCAGCGTGATGATGGCGAAAGCAGTGCGGTTGCGCGAGTTGTCCAAGTCCTGATTGACGCTGAAGTTCAACATGGCCCAGCGGCCCAGTGATTTGTACCAGTAGGCGCTGGCGTAGCGCTGCGCGGCCTGCTGCGGGACAGCCAGCTTGATGTAGCTGAAGCCGAGATTGCCGATGCGGTTGAAGTTGTAGCTGAGATAGCCCTGCGTGCTGACGCGTGGCATGACCGAGCCATACAACGTGCCCAGGTCGCGGTAATCGCCATGGGTGCGGGTGCTGTTGAAGCCGGCATTGAAGCGCTCGTTGCTCCAGTTGTAGCCCAGGCTGTACTGCTCGCCACTTTGGCCGTGGTATTCGCTGTGCGCCAGCGAGGTGGACAGCACGCCGCCGCGCTCGCCGAGCAGCCAGATGCCACCCACGCCGGCGTCACCCAGGCCGGAGGTGAGTTCGGCGTGCGCCTCGGCGGTGAAATGGTCGCTGATGCCATAGCGCCAAGTGCCGCTGCCCACCGCGTCGTTGCCGTAGTCGAACGAATCCACGCCGTAGTTCTCGCGCACCTTGCCGACTTCAACGGACCAGTCGGACAGGCCTTTGCGCAGTAGCTGGTTCTCGCCATACAGCGAGAAGTTGAGCGTGGTGGTCTGGCCCAGCGCGTTGGTCAGCACAACCTGGGCGTTGCCAGCGCCGTTGATGTTGGGAATGGTACTTAGCTGGAAGGGGCCGGTAGGCACCTGGCCGCTGTACTGGCGCAGGCCGTTTACGTAAAGATCGATGGACGATGGCATCGTCGCCGAGCCGATGAAGGCAGGCAGCGGCGCGGTGACCAGATAGGGTTGCAGGCCGAAGTTGGTGCCGAACTGCAAGCCACCGATGCGTGTGGAGCGCGACCAGCTCAGGCCGTCGGTAATGGTGTCGCCGAAACGCAAGGTCAGCAGGTGCTCGGGAAACGACATGCTCCAGCTGCTATCGAGGCGCACCGAACGGCTTTGTGAGTTGCCATCGTCGGCGTGATTGTCCTGCATGAGCGAAGTGGTGCTGAATACGCCGGCGGCATTGAACGCGCGCAGTTCGGCGAAGGCGTTGAGGCTGCGGGTGCCGTGCGTGCCGTAGGTGCCGTAGAGGTTGTAGTTCAGCAGCGCGCCGGGGGAGACGGTGGGTGCCGACCGCTGATTGGCAGTGGTGGAAAGGATCGTGGTGCCCAGCTTCAGCAACTGCAGCGGTGCTGCAAGGTTCAGGGTCTGCTGGCTGGCGTCGTAGCTCACCTTCAGGCCTTGCAGGCTGTCCAGTCGCACGGGGTCGGCGCTGCCTGCAGGCAGGGCGAAGCCCAGCTCATGTAGGGTCGCCTGACTGGCCCACAGCTGGCCGTCGCGATAACCGAAATGAGCGAGACCGACATGGGTGCCGTTGAGGGTCACGTCTAGATAGAGGTCACTGGCGCCCGGGATAGTCGCTTGGCTGTTGCCGTCGGCTAGTAGGGCGGCCGGGAGTGCGGCATCCGGGTTCATCGCGGCGTGACCGGCAGGGATGAGCAGACTCTGCAGCAGCAGTCCCTTAAGGAGATCCGACGGCCAGCGACAGGTCTTGCGTTGTCTTCTGACCATTGATCAGGACCTCGAGAGTGCCGCCTTGGGTGAACACGGCGGCGGACGGTTTCAATGCCCAGTGCATGGTTGATCCGGGCAGCACATAACCGAGCAGGCCGGAGTCGATCGTGGTACGACGACCGGCGGCATCGACGAAGGACAAGTCGGCCACCTGCGCATGGCCGTTGCCGTGGTTGCTCACTACCAGCACGGCATGCTGGCCCGTGCGCTGTAGCGTCCATTGCAGTTGCGGCGCCACGCTGGTTGCGCCGACCGGTTCGACGAACACCGGCACCGAGTAATGCACCACGAAGTGCAGTCCGGGGCTGTTGGGCGCATCGACCGGCAACTCGTCGATGGCAAGCCGATAGGCATCCTCGACCGCTCCGCTTCCGCTGGGCGGTGCCCCAACCCGAATCACCCGGATCAATTGCTGGCCGCCGGCCGGAATCTCCAGCATCGGCGGACTGATGACCAGGCCCTGCGACGGCGTGCGTTGGTCGCCGGATGCATCCTGCGTCCAGTGGTACACGCGCACCTGCGCATGCACCACGCCGTCACCGGTGTTGCTTAGCCACAGTCCGTCGGCGTTCTGGGTCGCCTTCAGGCCGAGGCTGGTGGGCGACACCTGAAGACCGGTGGCGGCCGCCCAACTGCTCGCCGCCACAAGGCAGGCGAGCAGGGCGATTCGCCAGCTATGTCGCAACAGTGCTTGGGTCATCGGAGCTTCAGAAGTTCACATTGATCGTGACGGTATCGGTGTACGTGTCCGGCTGCACATCGGTGGTGCCAGTGGCATTGGCATACGTCGTGAAGGACACGGCTTTGGCCGCCGCCATGCCACCACCCATGCCCGACTCGCCGTTGCCCACGGCGCTCGCGGTGGCGGTGTTACCCCAGGGCGTAGTGCCGCTGGCATCCTGGTAGAGCGCGTAGGCGATGGTGGCCAGGTTGCCACCGGTACCGGCAAGGTTGCCTGCGCCGGCGGTGTTGTTGTTGCTTGGAGCCAGACCGACATTGAACGGGGTCTTGTTCGAGCAGCTGACCGTGAAAGTGCCCGGCAAGGTGGCGGTCGTGGCACCCGCATTCACGGCAGCCAGGGTGATGTTGGAGGCGCCGGTGGTGTTCACCGCACAGGTCTTGTTGACCGTCAGTGAAACGTTGAAGGTGCCGGTGGTGACGTTGGCTGAGGCGGCGCTCATGGCGACACCGCCCAAAGCGAACACAGCGGCGGCAAGCAGAGTTTTCTTGGGCATCATGATGGTTCTCTCCGGGTAGGGTTTAAGGTCTTTCGCTGGGTCATAGGCAATCGGCGTGCCAACTCATGCACCTGGGCAATAACTCTAGGCGCCGGGCCATTCGCGGGCGGGCGAGATTTGAAGCGGGACGGGGATTCGCTTGATCCTTGTCGGCGATCCCTGACAAATTTCGACACCATTAAATGCGAACTGCGTCACTTAAATTAACAGGTATTTCACTTCTATTCGACATAAGTGCGACGCAGATCACAAAATTTGCCGGAAATGTAAAGCTTGCTTGACATGAATACGGACGCTCTCTATGCTGCCGAATGTCAAGTCTGCTTGACATATCTAAACAGGAGAGCGCCATGGACAAGTCGTCCTTCCGAAAGACCTTCCGCTTGCTGGGCTTGGCCCTCGCGCTGTTTGCCGGCGCGACCGCCTTGGCCCATGAAGCAGCCACCAGTACGGTTGGCACCCTCCATGTCGAGCGCCATGGCGACCACGGCCGGGCGGTGATCCTGATCCCCGGGCTGCAGGGCGGGCCGTGGGTGTGGCGGCAGACAATCGCGCAGCTGCAAAGGGACCACGTGGTGTATGCGTTGACGCTGGCCGGCTTCGACGGCATGCCGGCGCCGGCCGATGGCGGCAACCTGTTCGATCGCGCCAACGCGTCGCTGCTGCAATTGATCGAGCAGCAGCGGATCGACAAGCCGGTGCTGGTCGGGCATAGCCTCGGCGGCACGCTGGCGTTGCGCTTTGCCGGCGAGCATGCGCCGTTGATCTCGGGCGTGGTGGCGGTGGACGGGTTGCCGATCTTTCCCGGCATGGAGCGGATGGGCGCGGAGCAACGCGAGGCGATGGCGGCGCGGATGCAGCAGCAGCTGGCGGCGGCGACGCCGGCACAGTTCCAGGCGCAGGCGCTGGGTTACATGCAGAGTATCGGCGTGATTGATCCGCAGCTCGCCGCGCATTACGCGCCGATGAATGCACGCAGCGACATCAAGGCAAGTGCCCAGTACATGGCGGAGGATCTGGCGTTCGACGGACGCCCGGGGCTGAAGCATGCGAATGTGCCGATCCTGGAGATCTCGCCGTACCACGCGCCCGACTTCAGTCAGCCGCCGATGATCATGAGCGAGGCGCAGAAGACGGCGTACTACCAGAGCCTGCTGGCCGGTGCGCCGAACGCGAAGGTGGTATCGATCTCGCCGTCGCGGCACTTCGTGATGCTCGACCAGCCCGCGAAGTTCCAGCAGGTGATCGACAGCTTTTTGAAATCCCTCTGAGGTTCAGATCATGGCTCGTCTTGGGAACAAGCGATATCAGCGCAACCTGATGATCGCGATGGTGGTGTATGTGGGCCTGATGCTGCTGGTTTGGCCGATGGTGCGCACCGCGCAGTCGCTGCCGCTGAAATGGTTGATTTCGATGGCACCGGTAGTGCCGATGCTTTATGTGATCGGACTGATGGCGCGGCTTGTTCGCGACAGCGACGAGTTGGAACAACGCACCCATCTGCTGGCGCTGGGCGTGGCCACAGCCGTGGTGGGTGTGTTGAGCCTGGTCGGCGGCTTTCTGGCGGCGGGCAAGGTGCTGCCGATCGAGGGCGACATCCTGATCTGGGTGTTCCCGGTATTGATGTTCAGCTACAGCATCGCGCGAGGCTGGGTGGGACGGCGCTATGGCATGTCGCTCGCGTGCGAGGACGAGAAGGGCATGCCGATCTACCAGCGGTGCTTGTGGGTGGCGGTGTTGCTCGTTGTGGTGGCGGCTCTCCGCTGGTCGTCATTGGACGACATCCGCCGTGGTTTTCTTTGGGGAGCGACAGGCGCCATGGTGATCGCCAGCATTGGCCTGGGTGTCGCACGTCGATTGGCCCGCCCTGACGGGGAGGGTCGGAATTCATGACACTGCGCGCCGTGCACAAGCGCTACCTGCGCGAATTCATTCCCGCGATGTTCGCCTATGTCGCGCTGATCATTCTTTACGGCGCGTTCGTCCCCAGGACAGAAAGCGTGTTCCTGAAGGTCGTGCTGGCGTTGCTGCCGCTGATGCCCATCGCGCTGGTAATCCGCGCCATCGTGCGGGTCATCCGGGATCAGGATGAGCTGGAGCGTCGTATCGATCTGGAAGCCATCGCGATCGCTTCGACGACGACCGGATTTGGCTTCTTCAGTTTCGGTCTGCTGACGAGTGCAGTCGACTGGAAGATCGGGTCCGATGCTGTCGCGATCTGGGTGCTGCCCTGCCTGTTCGCTTCCTTTGGCCTGGCGAAGTGCTTCGTGGCATGGCGATACCGCGCTCATGAATAACCAAGTGCGCAAGCTGCGCGGCGAACACGGCTGGTCGCAGGCCGACTTGGCCGAGCGGTTGGACGTCTCGCGGCAGACTGTCAACGCGATCGAGACCGGCAAGTACGATCCCAGCCTGCCGCTGGCGTTCAAGGTCGCGAAACTGTTTGGCCATCCGATTGAATCGATTTTTATACCCGGTGAGGAGTAGGGCATGGCATTGAGTGGACGAACCGCGATCCGCATCGGTGCGGTGGTCGCAGGCTTGGGGTTTCTGGCGTGGAACCAGTTTCACGGCAAGCAACAGGCACCGGCCGCCGCGGCAACGGCAACGGCAACGGCTGCGCCGCAGCCGCCCGCGAAGCCGGCACGCTGGAAGCTGGGCACGCTCACGCTGACCGCGTGCGAATTGACCCAGCCGAACAGCGGGCTCAGCACGGCGGCATGGTGCGCCGACTTCCCGGTGCCGGAAAACCGCGCCGACTCGCACAGCCGCACGATCAAGCTGAAGCTGGCGGTGCTGCGTTCGCGTGCGCAGGTGGCGAATCCCGACATGCTGGCGTTCCTCGCCGGCGGCCCCAGCCAGGCGGCGACCGATTCCGCGGGCCTGGTGGCGTCGGTGCTGAAGCCGCTGCTGGCGCATCGTCATGTCGTGCTGCTGGACCAGCGCGGCACCGGCGGTTCGAATGCGCTCAGCTGCAAGGAGTCCGATGAGACGGTCACGCCGGCGGACGACAGCACGTTCGACGCCGACAAGTTGCGCGCCGCTGCCGCCGACTGCCTGCGGCAACTGGCCGGCCGCGCTGACCCGCGCTACTACACCACCACGATCGCGGCGCAGGACCTGGATGACGTGCGCAAGGCGCTCGGCTCGCCGCCGTTCGACCTGGTCGGCGTGTCGTACGGCACGCGGATGGCGCAGCAGTACCTGCGGCGTTTCCCGGATGCCGTGCGCAGCGTGGTGCTGGACAGCACGGTGCCGAATTCGCTGGCGCTGGGCGAGGATTTCGCGCGCAATCTGGACGACGCGTTGAAGGCGCAGTTCGCCCGCTGCACCGCCGAGCCGGCCTGCAAGAAGCAATTCGGCGATCCGGACCAGACCCTGTACCAGCTGCGCGACGCGCTGCGTGCGAACCCGCACGAGGTCAGCTTCCGCGACCCGCAGAGCTACCAGACGGTGAAGCGGATGCTGGACGAGGATGCGCTGGCCAGCGTGGTGCGCATGTTCGCCTACACGCCGGCCACCGCCGCGCTGCTGCCGCTGTCGATCGACGCGGCCGCGCATGGCGACGTCGGCCCGTTGCTTGGCCAGGCCAAATTGCTGTCCGGCGAGTTGTCCGAGCTGATGGGCAGTGGCATGCAGTACTCGGTGATTTGCAGCGAGGACGCCGACCTGCTTGCGGCGCGCCCGCAGGATGCACACACCATCCTCGGCACGCGCATGGTCGATGCGCTGAAGGCGGTTTGCTCGGTGTGGCCGAAAGGCACGCGTCCGGCCGATTTCCATGCGCCGCTGAAGACCGACAAGCCAATCCTGCTGCTGGCCGGCCAGTACGACCCGGTGACTCCGCCGCGCTACGCCGAGGAGGTGGCCAGGGGCTTGCCGAACGCGCGCGTACTCACCCTCAAGGGCCAGGCGCACAGCGTCATGGCAGCCGGCTGCACGCCGCAGCTGATCCAGCATTTCATCGAGAAACCCGATCCGAAGATGCTGGACGCCGGCTGTCTCGACCGCCTGCAGCCCACGCCGATCTTCATCGACTTCAACGGAGCTACGCCATGATCGAGGTAAGGGATTTGCACAAGGCGTTCGGCGCAGTGAAAGCCGTCGACGGTGCCAGCTTCATCGCCCGCGACGGCGAGATCACCGGCCTGCTCGGCCCCAACGGCGCCGGCAAGACCACCACGCTGCGCATGCTGTACACGCTGATGGCGCCGGACCGCGGCCAGGTGCTGGTCGACGGCATCGACGCGGCGGTCGACCCGCTCGGCGTGCGCCGCCAGCTCGGCGTGTTGCCGGACGCGCGCGGCCTGTACAAGCGGCTCAGCGCACGCGAGAACATCGACTACTTCGGTCGCCTGCACGGCTTGCCGGAGGACCTGCTGGCCAGTCGGCGCGAGGCGCTGGTGAAGGCGCTGGAGATGGACGACATCGCCGACCGGCGCACCGAGGGCTTCTCGCAGGGCCAGCGGGTGAAGACCGCGATCGCCCGCGCCCTGGTGCACGACCCGCGCAACGTGATCCTCGACGAGCCGACCAACGGCCTCGACGTGATGGCCACGCGCGCCTTGCGTCAGTTCATGTTGCGCCTGAAGGGCGAGGGCCGCTGCGTGCTGTTTTCCAGCCACATCATGCAGGAGGTCGCCGCGCTGTGTGATCGCATCGTGGTGATCGCAAATGGGCGCGTGGTCGCCGACGAGTCGCCCGACGCGCTGCGCGCGCAGACCGGCACGACCAACCTGGAGGATGCGTTCGTGAAGATCATCGGCAGCGAAGAGGGCCTGGCCGCATGAATACGGAAACATCGAAAATCCATCGCGGCCGCGCCATCCTCACCGTGTTCCTGAAGGAGGTGAAGGAGAACCTGCGCGACCGCCGCACCCTGATGAGTGCGTTCCTCACCGGCCCGTTGCTGGGGCCGTTGCTGTTCGTGATGCTGATCAATCTCACCCTCAGCCGCGAACTGGACAAGGCGGAGAAACCGTTGTCAGTGCCGGTGATCGGCGCCGAGTTCGCGCCGAACCTGCTCGACGCGCTGAAAGCCGGCGGTGTGGTACCGGGCGCGGCGGTGGCCGATCCCGCGCAGACCGTGCGCAAGAAGGACGCCGACGTGGTGCTGCGCATCGCCTCCGACTACGGCAAGGCCTGGCGCCAGGGCGAGCCGGTGCAGGTGGAGCTGTTCTACGACTCCTCGTTGCGCGAAGCCGGCAGCTCGGTGGAACGGGTGACCCGGCTGGTCGAAGGCTACGCCCGCCAGCAGGGTGCGATGCGACTGGTTGCGCGCGGCATGTCGCCGAGCACGGCGTGGCCGCTGCAGGTGGCCCAGCGTGACCAGGCCACGCCGCAGTCGCGCGGCGTGCTGATGTTCGCGATGCTGCCGTATTTCTTCGTGATCACCATCTTCATGGGTGGCATGTACCTGGCGATCGACCTCACCGCCGGCGAGCGTGAGCGGCAATCGCTGGAGCCGCTGTTCGCCAACCCTGTGCCGCGCTGGAAGATCCTGTGCGGCAAACTGGCGGCGATCTGCACGTTCTCCACCGCCAGCCTGCTGATCACCCTGCTGGCATTCGCCGTGGTGGGACAGTTCATTCCTGCCGAGAAGATCGGCATGGAACTGGACCTCGGCGTGCACTTCGCCACGCACGTGCTGCTGCTGATGCTGCCGCTGGTGCTGCTGCTGTCCGCGCTGCAGTCGATGGTGGCGGCGTTCGCCAAGAGCTACCGCGAGGCGCAGACCTACATCTCGCTGCTGATGCTGGTGCCGATCATCCCCAGCGCGGTGCTGTCGTTCATGCCGATCAAGGCGCAGGCGTGGATGTACGCGGTGCCGCTGCTGGGCCAGAACCTCGGCATCATGCAGCTGCTGCGCGGCGACGGCGTCACCGGCGAGCAACTCGGTCTGTGCCTGGCCGGCAGCCTCGCCGCGGCACTGCTCGCGGTGCTGGCGACGATCCAGCTGTACCGCTCCGAGAAGCTGGCGATTTCCACCTGAGACCCTGACCGTGTGCAGGCGCGCACAGGATGCGCCCCTGCACGTCTTCGGGGGTGTCAGCATGGCGGGGCGGTCAGTTCGCGTGCGTTGAGGTAGCCGTCGCGGTTGCGATCCAGCTTGTGGAATTGCCGGCGCAGGTTGGCCTGGTATTCCTGAAGCGTGATCGGCTGGCCACGACCGCCGGGCAGTTCGCTGACCTCGATGATGCCGTCGCCGTTGCTGTCCATGCTCCGGAAGCCGCGGCCCATGTACGCAAGGTACTCGGCTTCACCGACGCGGCCATCGCCGTTGCCGTCGAACCGTTGCAGGTACTGCGCCCGGGTGTCCTGCGCCGGCGTCGCCGGCGAGGCCAGCAGCAGCGCCAGCGCGATTCCGGCCAGTCGCGTGTTCAGCGGTTGCTGCCGTGGATGCCGATGAATTGCAGGAACTCGGCGCGGGTGCGTGCGTCGTCGCGGAAGGTGCCGAGCATCTGGCTGGTCACCATCGACACGCCGCGCTTGTGCACGCCACGGGTGGTCATGCATTCGTGGCTGGCGTCGACCACCACCGCCACGCCGGCCGGCTGCAGGGTTTCCTGGATGCACTGGGCGATCTGCGCGGTGAGCTTCTCCTGCACCTGGAAGCGGCGTGCGAAGCCTTCCACCACGCGAGCCAGCTTGCTGATGCCGACCACCCGGTTGGTCGGCAGGTAGCCGACGTGGGCGCGGCCGATGATCGGCGCCATGTGGTGCTCGCAATGGCTTTCGAATTCGATGTCGCGCAGCACCACCATCTCGTCATAGCCGTTCACCTCCTTGAAGGTGCGGCGCAGGTAGTCGGCCGGGTCGGATTCGTAGCCGGAGAACCAGTCGCGGTACGCCTTGACCACCCGCTTGGGCGTGTCCAGCAGGCCTTCGCGCGCCGGATCTTCGCCGGCCCAGCGCAGCAAGGTGCGCACGGCCTCTTCGGCCTGTTCGCGAGTGACGTCGTTCGGATGGGGCTGGTCGCTCATGCGGATGCCTTTGGGGTTGCGGGGCGGATCAGTTTAACGGCAGCGTCAAGCTCGCGCAGGCGCGGGCTTGGGGGATGCTCAGATCTCCGGGTCGTCGCTGTCGTCCAGCGCCGGCGCGTCGCCCAGCAGCTGCTGGGTGACTTCGCCCGGCGCGATTTCCACGCCGCGCAGTTTGCGTTCGATCGCGCGGGTGCGCTGGCCGGTCGCGTCGATTTGATTGCTGGCCTGGTCGAGATTCTTCTTGACCTTGTCCAGTACCACGCCGAACTTGCCGAACTCGGTCTTGACCGCGCCCAGCAGCTGCCATACCTCGCTGCTGCGTTTCTCGATCGCCAACGTGCGGAAGCCGGCCTTGAGGCTGGTCAGGATTGCTGCCAGTGTGGTCGGTCCAGCGACCGTGATGTGGTGGTCGCGCTGCAGTGATTCGAACAGGCCCGGCCGCCGCAGCACCTCGGCGAACAAACCCTCGGTGGGTAGGAACAGGATGGCGAAATCCACCGTGTGCGGAGGTGCCACGTACTTGCTGCGGATGCGCTTGGCCTCGTCGCGTACGCGCCGCTCCAGCGCATTGGCGGCGTCCGCTGCGGCGGTGGCGTTGGCGTTCTCCTGGGCCTCCTGCAGGCGCTGGTAGTCCTCGAGCGGAAACTTGGCGTCGATCGGCAACCACAACGCGGCACCATCGACGCCGTTAGGCATGTGAATGGCGTATTCAACCCGTGCGTCGGAGTTGGGCACCACGGCCACGTTGACTGCGTACTGGTCAGGCGTCAGGAGCTGTTCGAGCAGCGCTCCGAGCTGGGTTTCACCCAGTACACCGCGCGTCTTCACGTTGGTCAGCACGCGCTTCAGATCACCCACGCCGATCGCCAGGTTCTGCATCTCGCCAAGGCCGCGCTGCACCGCTTCCAGCCGGTCGGAAACGAGCTTGAACGATTCGCCCAGGCGGGTTTCGAGGGTGGCGTGCAACTTTTCATCGACGGTGGCACGCATCTGTTCGAGCTTGGCTGCGTTGTCCTGCTGGATCGCGCCGAGCTTGGCCTCCAGCGTGGCGCGCACTTCGCCCATGCGTTTCTCGTGCTCGGCGCTGAGCGCGGCGAAACGCTGTTGCTGCTGCTCGCCGAAATGGTTGAGGGCGAGCGTGGTTTCCGCGCGGCTCTTGCGCGCGTCCTCGGTGAGTTGCTGTGCCAGCGTCTGCAGGCCCTGGTTGGTGCCGTCGGTGAGCGCGGCAAGGCGCTGGCCGAAGCCATCGATGCGCTCGGCCTGCTGCTGCGACATGCCGTTGAGTTGTTCGCCGAGGTGGCCGCGGAAGCGGTCGAAGCCCTGTTGCAGTTCCTCGCGGCCGGCGCGCTGCTCCTCGCGCAAGGTGCGCTCGACGCGCGCACTGTCGTCCTTCAATGCGTCCAGCTTCGCGCCGAGGCCGGGGTCGCCGCGGCCGCGCAGCAGCGCCGCTATCTGCAACAGCAGCACCAGCGCGGCGAGGATGACGAGGGCGATCAGCAGGATTTCATTGAGTGGCATGGAACGTTTTCCCGGGTCGATGCATCCAGTGTACGTCGGGCGGTCTCATCGGCTGCGCCTGGATTTCACGTTGCCGCTGCCAGGGCGGTGCATCATGGGCCGATACGTCGGCCTGGGAGAGCGTCATGGAACATGTTCACGATTACCTGATCATCGGTGCCGGCATGGCTGCCGATGCGGCTGCCAAGGCGATTCGCGAGGTCGATGCCGCCGCGAACGTTGGTATGGTCGGCGCTGAGACACCGCCGCCGTATCAACGGCCGCCGCTGTCGAAGGCGCTGTGGAAGGGCGACAAGTCGGTGGCCGACATCGACCTGGCCACCGCGCAAAGCGGCGCGACCTTGCACCTGGGCCGCCGCATCGAATCGCTGCACCGGGTGGCGCGCACCGCGCGCGATGACCACGGCGATACCTATCGCTACCGCCGCCTGCTGCTGGCCACCGGCGCCACGCCGCGGCGGCTGCCGTTCGAAGGCGACGAGCGCATCATCCATTTCCGCACGCTGGACGATTACCAGGCCTTGCGGCGTTATGCGCAGCCCGGCGCCTTCATCGCGGTGATCGGCGGCGGCTTCATCGGCTGCGAGCTGGCGGCGTCGCTGTGCAGCCTCGGCTGCAAGGTGACCTTGCTGTTTCCTGGCGAGACGATCGGCGCGGGGCGCTACCCCGATGGCCTGGCGCACTATCTCGACGACTACTACCGCAGCCGCGGCGTGGACGTGCGCAGCGGTGTGCGCGTGCAGGGCAGCAACCCCACCGACGGCGGTGTGGAGTTGGTGCTGTCCGACGGCAGCCTGCTGCGCGTGGAGGCGGCGGTGGCCGGCCTCGGCGTGACGCCCGACACCGCCCTGGCCGAGCAGGCCGGGCTCACGGTCGACGACGGCATCGTGGTCGACGCCCACCTGCGCAGCAGCGATGCGGACATCTGGGCCGCCGGCGACGTGGCGAATTTCCGCAGCGCGGCGCTGGATCGACGCCTTCGCGTCGAGCATGAAGATGCGGCGGTCAGCATGGGCCGGCTCGCTGGCCGTGCGATGGCCGGGGTCGAGGAGGCTTACACCACGCTGCCGTTCTTCTATTCCGACTTGTTCGATCTCGGCTATGAAGCGGTCGGCCTGCTGGATACGCGACTGGAGGTGGTCGAGGACTGGCGCGAGCCGAACCGCGAAGGCGTGGTGTATTACCTCGAGGCCGGTCGCGTGCGCGGCGTGCTGTTGTGGAACACGTGGGATCAGGTGGATGCCGCGCGCGAGCTGATCGCGCAACCCGGCCCATTCGACGCCGCCTCACTGCGCGGGCGGCTGCCGCGCGGTGGCTGATCAATCCACCCGGCAGAACACCGCCTTCAGGTAACGCCCTTCCGGCACGTCGGTGCGGAACGGGTGGTCGGCGCCGGCGCCGCGCACTTCCAGCACCTGGATTTCGCGGCCGGCGTTGAGCGCCACCCGGCGCAGCATCTCCAGGAACTCGCCTTCGCCGACCAGGCCGGTGCACGAGCAGGTCAGCAACAGGCCGCCGGGCGGGATGATGTCCAGCGCCATGCGATTCATCGCGAAGTACTTCTTCAGCGCGTCCATCACCTTGCTGCGGTCGCGGGTGAGCTTGGCCGGGTCGAGGATCACTGCGTCGTAGCGTTCGCCACGTGCGACGGCAGCGCGTACCCAGTCGAAGATGTCGGATTGTTCGAACGTGACAGCGACGTTGTTGGCGGCGGCGTTGGCACGGGCGACTTCCAGGATGCCCGCATCCAGATCCACGCCAACCGCCTCGCGCGCGCCGGCTGCCATCGCGTGCACGGCGAAGCCGCCGGCGTTGCAGCACAGGTCGAGCACGCGGCGGCCCTTCGCCAGTTCGGCGAAACGTTTGCGGTTGTCGCGCTGGTCGGCGAAGAAGCCGGTCTTGTGGCCGGAGCCCGGCGCGGCGTGGAAGCGCAGGCCGTGTTCGTGCACCTCGAATGCTTCCGGCACATCGGGGCTGCGGCAGTCGAACGATTCCTGCTTCTGCACGTGCGACTCGGCGAACCAGTACAGCTGCGCGCCGGGGAAGTGCGTCAGCAGGGCGGCATGGATCGCCTCGCGGAAACGCCACATGCCGGCGGCGAAGTATTCGATGACGAGGATGTCGGCGTAGCGGTCGACGATCAGGCCCGAGAGGCCATCGCCCTCGCTGTGCACCACGCGCCAAGCGTCGCTGACGGCATCGAGCTGCAGCCAATCACGACGCAATTGCACGGCACGGGCGATGCGCGCGGCGATCCACTCGGCGTCGATGCTGGCGTCCGGATGCGTGTCGAGCAGGCGCAGCGCGATGCGCGCGTGGCCGTTCCAGAATGCGCGGCCGACGAAGCGGCCCTTCGCATCCTGCACCTCGACCACGCTGCCCGGCGGCAGCTTCGACTCCGGTTTATAGATCTGCGCCGACCACACCCATGGATGGCCGGGGTTGCGATCGGACTTCAGGCGGATGACGGGTAACGCAGCGGGACTATTCATCCACGCATGATAGCTGGTGCTTCGCTTATCCCCGGCAGGCAGTGCAAGGGCGAAGCGTTTTCAGCGCAGGCGCAGCACCAGCCACGACAGCAGCGCCAGCAGATTGATGCCCAGCCGCGACACGGCCGGGCCGGCGACGGCGAGCACGAAACCCTGGGTGCCGAAGTGCCAGTCGATGCCCAGCCGCGGCGCGGCCTGCAAGGTGGCGAACACGTTGACGAACGCGCCGCTGTGCAGCGCATAACTGAATACCGGCGTGGCGATCAGCGGCAGTTGCAGCAGCTGCGCCCAGCGCGATAGCCGCACGCCGCTCTCGCTGCCTTCCAGCAACAGTACGCCGGCAACCAGCACGAAGCCGAACAGGAGCAGGCCGATCAGCGCGACGATGCTGTCGTGGGTCGAGCCCAGCGGCAGCAGGCGGCGCAGCATCACGGTCACGCCATACAGGCCGCCGGCAACCTCGAAAATGCCGATCAAGCGGAACAGAAAGTTGCGCACGCGTGGTCCTTCGTTCGGAGAAGACGCAAGCTTAGCCGAGCCGTCAGGCCATCAGCACGCCGCGCGCTTCCTCGACGATCGCATGCGGCACGAAGCGGGCGCTGTCCTGGGTGACCAGCGAGCTGTCTTCGCGTATGCCGATGCCGCAGGCGCGGTCGCCGACCACCCAGCTGCCGATCAGCGGGTAGTGGCCGTCGAAAGCGGGCAGCGGGTGGCAGGCCTGGCGGATGCACGGGCCATCGCGGTACGGGCCGTCGGTGCGCAGTTCGCGACCGTCGTCCAAATGCATCGCGATGTTGGCGCCTTCGCGCGAATGCAGCGGCTTGCGCACCCAGCCGCGCGGCAACGCACCGCCGTTGTCGAACGCCGCCGGCAGGAGGTTCGGATGGCCGCGATGGGCGTCCCACAGCAGCGGCAGGATGCCCTTGTTGCTCAGCAGCGCCTTCCACGGCGGCTCGATCAGTTGCAGGCCGGAATGGGGCAGGTACGCGCCGAACGATTCGCGGAACATGTCCTCCAGCGGGTACAGCTTGAACAGGCAGCCGATCACCTGGTCGTCGAGATCGGTGAAGCGGCCATCTTCGGAAATGCCGATGTCCTCGATCGCCAGCGCGCCGCAGTCGATGCCCGCCTGCAGCGCGCAATCGCGCAGGTAGGCCACCGTGCCCTGGTCTTCCACCGAGTCGCGCACCGCGGCAAAATGAAACGGCCGCGCGATGCCGCGCGCGATCGTGCCGAACGCTTCCACCAGGGATTCGTAGATCGAATTGAACTGGTCGCTGCCGACCGGCAGCTGGCCGCGGGCGAGCTGGTCCTCCAGCCATTGCCACTGGAAGAACGCAGCCTCGAACAGCGAGGTCGGCGTGTCGTAGTTCAATTCGTAGAGCTTGGCCGGGCCGGTGCCGTCGTAGGCGAAATCCATGCGGCCGTACAGGTGCGGCTGGCGCGCGCGCCAGCTCTGCGCGATCCAGTCGCGGTACGGCTCCGGGATCGCCAGCTGCTGCATGTGCTGCTCGCTGCCGACGATGCGCTCGACCATGTCCAGCGCCATCGCGTGCAGTTCCTCGCTGGGCGCCTCGATGTCGTTCTCGATCTCGCGCAGGCTGAACGCGTAGTACGCCGACTCGTCCCAGTACGGCGCATCGTCGATGGTGTGGAAACCGAAGCCGCACGCGGCGGCCTTGGCGCGCCAGTCGGGGCGCTCGGCCGTGCTGACCCGGCGCATCAGCCGCCGATGCCGCGGCTGCTGCCGGACGTGCCGAAGCCGGAACGGCTGCTGGTGACCGCGCGGTTTGGCGTGGCGTTGACCGGCACCATCGCGGTACCGGCGCCGCCGCGATAGACGCCGCCGGCACCGGTGGCCGGGCGCTGCCAGCCGCCGTTGCTGTCGCGGAACGCCGGCGCGCTGTTGAAGCCGTTGGCGGCCACGCCGTTGCGCGACATCATCTGCGACAGGAAGAAGCCGGTCATCAGCGGGCCGAAGAACGAATGGCTGGCGCCGTCGTTGCGCTCGGCGCACTTTTCCTTGCCGTAGCTGGCTTCGCATTCCTCGCGGTTGGCGAAGCGCGGCGCGGTGGCCACCGCGTCCTGCTGCGCCTTGGCGAACGCCTGCTGGCAGGTGTTGCTGTCGTTGGTCTGCGCCACGCAGGCCTCGACCGAGGTGTACAGGCCTTCGCGCGACGCGCTTTCGCTGCGGTCGCAGGCGGTCAGCAACAACGGGGCCGTGCTCATCAGCAGCAGGGCGGCGGTGCGGGATCGTTTCATGGACACACTCGGCAAGATATCCGGCCAAGCATGCCTGCTTGCGCGCGAGGAGGGAAGTTCTTGCGATCGAATGCCGCAGCGCTCCCTCATTCCAGCTCGTCGGCCAGTTCGTGCAGGTCGGCGATGTGCTGTTCCCACCAGCGCGATTCGGCGGCGAACGGGAACGCGGCGGGAAACGCCGGGTCGTGCCAGCGCGCGGCGATCCAGCCGGCGTAGTGCAGCTGGCGCATCGCGCGCAATGCGGGAGTCAGCGCCAGCTCGGCGTGATCGAAATCGCGGAACTGCTGGTAGCCCTCGAGCACGGCTTCCATCGCGCGCGCGTCGTTCGCCAGCATCCACAGATCCTGCACCGCCGGGCCGGTGCGCGCGTCGTCGAAGTCGACGAAGTGCGGGCCGGCGTCGGTCCACAGCACGTTGCCCGGGTGGCAGTCGCCGTGCAGGCGCAGCTGGCGCACTGGGCCGATAGCCTCCAGGCGTGCGGCGATCGCCGCATCCAGCCGCGTCGCGGCGGCGCGGTAGTTGGTCTGCAGCGAGGCCGGCAGCAGCGACGAGCCGAGTACCGCCTGCATCGGCTGCAGCACCATCGTGTCGCGGTCGAGCTTGCCGCGATGGGCAAACGGCGCACGGGCACCGATCAGGTGCATGCGTGCGATCAGCCGGCCCAGCCATTGCAGTTGGTCGATCGCTTCCAGCTCCGGCGCGCGGCCGCCGCGGCGTGGCGTCAACGCGTAGCGGAAGCCGCTGTGATGCAGCAGGGTGCGGCCGCCAAAGACGAGCGGCGCCACCACCGGCAGTTCGGCATCGGCCAGCTCTTGGATGAACGCATGTTCCTCAATGATCGCCGAATCGCTCCAGCGGCCGGGCCGGTAGAACTTCGCGATTACCGGCGTAGCGTCTTCCAGGCCGACCTGCCAGACCCGGTTCTCGTAGCTGTTCAGCGCCAGCAGCCGGCCGTCCGGCCACAGGCCGCAGGCGCTCACCGCGTCGAGCACCAGGTCGGGGGTGAGGCTGGCGTACGGGGTGTCGTTCAACGCGTGCCCATGCCGCGCGCCGGGATCACCGCCATGGTGATGCGCGAGATGCACACCAGCGCGCCTTCCTCGTTCTCGATGCGGATCTCCCACACCTGGGTGGTGCGGCCGAGGTGCAGCGCCTTCGCGGTGCCGGTCACCGTGCCGCTGCGCACGCCGCGGACGTGGTTCGCGTTGATGTCCAGGCCTACCGCCAGTTCCTTCTCTGGGTCCAGCGTGAGCATCGCCGCGGTGCTGCCCAAGGTCTCGGCCAGCGCCACCGAAGCGCCGCCGTGCAGCAGGCCGTACGGCTGGTGGGTGCGTGAGTCGACCGGCATGCTGCCGGCGAGCCAGTCGTCGCCGACCGCGGTGATGCGGATGCCCAGCGCCTCCATCATGGTGTTGGCGCTCCAGCCGTTGAGGCGGGCGAGGTCGGTGGGTTGTTTCCAGAGGCTCATCGTTGATTCCCGTGATGCGAGCCCGCATTGTTGTCCGCTGCGATCGCCGCGACAATGCACCTGGTGTTTACCGTCACTCTCAAATCTACCGGCCGCCAGTTTCCGGTGGCGGCCGGCGAAACCGTGCTGGAAGCGGCGCAACGCGCGGGCGTGGCGTTGCCGTATTCCTGTCGCGCCGGCGTCTGCGGCAGCTGCAAGGCGACCCTGCTGGACGGGCGCTGCGAGTATCCGCGCAACCCGCCGCTGGCACTGAACGCCAGCGCGCTGGCCCAGCACGCGGTGCTGCTGTGCCAGGCGGTGGCGGCCAGCGACCTGCTGCTGGAGGCGCGTGAAGTCGCCTCGGTGGAAGACATCGCGCGGCGCCAGCTCGGCGTGGTGGTGGTCGACAAGTGGCGGCTGACGCCGGACGTGATCGGCCTGCGCCTGCGCCCGGATCGCGGCGAGCGCCGGCTGCGGCGGCTGCCGGGCCAGTACCTGGACGTGCTGCTGGAGAACGGCAGGCGCCGGCCGTTCTCGATTGCCAATCGCCCGCAGCCGGACGGCACGATCGAGCTGCACGTGCGTCATGTCGCCGGCGGCGGCTTCACCTCATGGGTCGACGACGTGCTCAAGGTCGGCGACCGCCTGCGCATCGAGGGGCCGCTGGGTACCTTCGTGCCGCGCGAGGATTCCGAGCGGCCGATGATCTTCATGGCTGGCGGCACCGGCTTCGCCCCGGTCAAGGCGATCGTCGAGCACTTCATCGCGCTGGGCACGCGCCGGCGGATGGAGTTGTACTGGGGCGCACGCAGCGCGGCGGACCTGTACCTGCGCGCGCTGGCCGAACATTGGGCACGCGACGTGCCGAACCTCGCGTTTCACGCCGTGGTGTCCGACCCGGAGCGCGCCGACGGCCTGCGCACGGGGCTGGTGCACGAAGCGGTGCTGGAAGACCAGCCCGACCTGTCCGGCCACGACCTGTACATGAGCGGCCCGCCGGCGATGATCGACGCCGGGCATCAGCTGTTCCTCGACGCCGGGCTGCCGGAAGAGCGGCTGTACTACGACTCGTTCGAATACGCGCCGGACGTGCTGGCGGCGATCATCGCCGGGCGTGCCGGCATCCACGATTTTTTGTAGGGCGAGGCTTTTGCCAGCGGTGGAGAAAGAGCATCGCGCACCGCGCCTGCCCCGGATTGATCCGGGGGTGTGCGCCTACCGGCCCTTGGCCACCGGCAACTGCGCCGCGTGCCACGCCAGCACGCCGCCACCCAGCGTATAGACCTTGCCGAAGCCGGCCTTGACCAGCCGCTGCGCGGCCTTCACCGAATTGCCGCGGCCGTCCTTGTCCATCACCACCACCGGCAGCTCCCTCGCCTTGGCCAGTTCCTTGTGTTCCGGGTCGAACTGGCTCATCGCCACGTGTTTCGCGCCGGGCACGTGCATCTTCTCGAACTCGGCGATCGCCGACAGGTCGATCAGCAGCGGGCTTTCGCGGTTGATCAGCTGGGTCAGGCCGGTCGGGCTGAGTTCCTTGATCTTGCTGAACAGGGTGCTGAGCTGCATGACGATCAACGCCACCAGCAGGACCGCGAACAGGGCCGACAAGGCCACATGGTTGCCGATAAATTCGGGCAGCTTGTGCAGGAAATCGTTCATCGTCAGTCCACTGTGCCCTGATGGCATCCGCTCGGGTGAACCGGCGATTATACGGGTATGCCGTGATCGGCGCGGGGCACCCGCCGATCCGGGGCCGGCGCTCAGTCCTGGGTGATGTCCGGCAAGCCGCTGGTCAGCCACCAGTGCTTGGTCTTCTCGTCGTAGTGCCAGGTCTGGTGGTCGACGACGCTGCGCTCGGACTGGGTGTGGATGTTGACCAGGCTGATCGTCGCGGTCTGCTGCACGTCGAAGTCGCCGGTCGGCACCGGGCCGGCGCCGTCGTCGTACTCGCTCACCCGTACCTGCTGGTAGCGCGCCAGCTCCAGCGGGCTCAGCGGGTGGGCGGCGCGCACCGTCGGGTCGATGAACTGCGCGGCGCTCTGGAAATCGCCCCAGCGCAGTGCACTGCCGTAGGCCTTGAGCGTGGTGGTCAGCGCGTCGCTGCGGGTCTTGGTGGCGCAGCCGGCGAGCAACAACACGGACAGCACGACAAGGATGCTCAGGATGCGGCGCATGGTGGTTCCTCCCCCGATGGATACCCGCCCATTCTGCCTCAAGCGGAAGCGGGCGACTCAGCCGCGGCGTTTGGCGACGAAACGCGCGCTCAGGGTGCAGGCGGGCTTGCCGTGCTCGCCGGGCACCACGCAGTCGACGCCGATGCGCGCCTTGCCGCGTGCGCCGAGCGTGTTGAAGAACGTGTCCCAGCCCGCGTCCACGGCCAGCCGCGCCTCGCTGCGGAAGTCCTGCCACAGCGGCGCCAGGTAGCGCACGCTGGATTCGGCCACGAACACGTCGCAGTCGTGGCCGCGCCGGCGCAGCGCCAGTTCCACCAGCGCCCAGCCGCTCAGGGTCATCAGGCTGACCAGGCTGCCGCCGAACGCGCAGCCCTTGTCGTTGACGTTCGGCGCCAGCGGTGCGCGCAGGCTCAGGCTGGCGTCGTCGCAGTCGGCCAGTTGCAGGTCCATCGCGTGGGCCAGCGGGATTTCGTCACGGATGAACTGGATCAGCTGCTGCGCGTGCGGTGTAGCGTCGTCGGTCGTGCTCACGTGGTCGGGGGTCCGCGGGGAAGGGGAGACCTCCCAGTGTAGGGCCACCGCTACACTGGGGCCATGACAGTGACCGGACGCGGTGCGCGGATGCAGCGACAATCCCCTCGGGACAAGCACGGCCTGCACGGCCGGACCGTGGTGATCACCCGTCCGGCCGGCACCGCGTCGGCGTTGGTGCGCCGGGTGCGCGCGCTCGGTGGTGTTCCGCTGCTGCTGCCGGGCCTGGCCTTGCGTGGCGTGGCCGATGCGGCGGCCACACGCGCCGGCCTGCGCTCAGCGCTGGCGGCCGAATTTATCCTGTTCACCAGCCCCGCCGCGGTGCGTTATGCCGCGGCCCTGTTGCCGCTGCAGACGGTGGCGACCGTGCTGGCGGTGGGCCAGGGCACGGCGCTGGCGTTGCGCCGGCATGGCATCGCCGCGCCGCTGGCGCCGCAGCAGCAGGACAGTGAAGGTCTGCTCGAACATCCCGCGCTGCACGCGCTGCGTGGTCGCCGGGTGGCGCTGATCGGCGCGCCTGGCGGCCGTGGCGTGCTGCGCGAACAGCTCGCCGCACGTGGCGCGCAACTGCACGAGTTGCATGTCTACCGGCGGGTGCCGCCGCGGCTGGACCGGCGCCATGTCGATGCGCTGCTGCAATTGCCAGCCTCGGCGCAGGTGCTGCTGTCCAGCGCCGAGGCGCTGCACAATCTGCAGCAGTTGCTGCCGCCGGCGGCGTGGACCCGACTGTGCGCGGCAACCGCGGTGGTCAGTAGCGAGCGGCTGGCCGCGGCGGCGCGTGCGGCGGGTTTCCGGCGCATCGCCCCGGCCGCCTCGGCGTTGTCGGCGGACTTGCTGGCCGCGGCCATGTCGGCGCACTGAGCGTCCTTCACATCCGCCTGCTACGAACGCGGCCGTATGGGCTGCTAGCATGCGTGCATGAGCAACGTAGACAAGCCGAACGCGTCCACCGCGCCCGAGGGCGCCCGTCCCGATCCCGCTGCGCCCGATGCGGTGCTGATCGAACCGTCGGTGCGCGCGACCCGCACCGCCGCCGCGCGGCCCGCGCCGCGTCCGCGCGGCGGCGGCAGCCTGGCGCTGGCGGTGCTGCTGGCGCTGATCGCGGTGGGTGCTTCCGGTTACATCGGCTGGCGCCAGTGGCAGCAGGAGCAGGGCAGCGCCGCCGACAACCGGAGTGTCGCCAGCCTGCAGCAGCGCGTGGCCACGCTGGAAACCACGCTGATCACCCTGGGCGACCAGCGCAGCAGCCTGAACCAGCGGCTGGACGATGCGGCCCAGGTCAACCGTTCGCTGCGCGAGGAACTGCTCGGCCAGGCCGAGCGCACGCGCCATCTTGAGGACGCGGTGGCCAAGCTCGCCGAGAAGAGCCGGAGCGGCCGCGACGGCATGTTGCTGGACGAGACCGAATCGCTGCTGCGCATGGCCGGCGAACGCTACACATTGTTCCATGATGCGCAGGGCGCGGCTGCCGCATATGCGCTGGCCGACCAGACCCTGGCCGCGGTCAACGACGGCGCCTTCAGCGGCCTGCGTCAAAGCGTCAACGCCGAGCGCGAAGCGCTGGTCAAGAGCCAGCCGGCCAGCCAGGCCGATGCGTTGCAGCAGCTGGTGGCGTTGCGCGGCGATCTGGCCGGCCTGCCGTTGAAGCCGCTCGACAGCCATACCGCCGCGGCCACCGATGCGTGGTCGCGCATTCGCCGCGCGCTGGCCGGCGTGGTCAGCGTGCAGCGCGACAACGGCGCGCCGCTGGCGGTCGCCGATGCACGTTTCGCACGCGAGCTGGCCGCGCTCGACCTGGCCCAGGCGCAGGCTGCGTTGCTGGCCTATGACAGCAAGGGCTATGCGGCCGCGCTGCAGCGAGTGGATGCAGCGCTGGCCAGCCAGTTCGATGGCAGTGCGCCGGCAGTGCAGCAGGTGCGCGCGGCCTTGAAGCAACTCGCCCGCCAGTTGCCGGCGAACGCGCCGGTGCAGCTGGGTGCCGCGCTGACCGAACTGCGCAACTTGCGCGCGGTGCATGCGTTTAGTCCCGCGCCGGCCGGTTCCGCGGTGACGGGCGAGGCCCGGCCATGAGGCTCTGGTACGGGATCGGGTTGCTGGTGGTCGCCGCCGCGCTGGCCGCGTTCGGCTGGCACTGGGTGGCTGAAGATCCCGGTTACGTGTTGCTGCGCCTGCGCGGCTGGCGGGTGGAAACCACGGTGGTCGCGGCGCTGGTCATCCTGCTGCTGGCGTGGGCGCTACTCGCCGTGTTGTGGCGGCTGGCGCGCTGGCCGTTCGGCGCGTTCTCGCGGCGGCACCGGCGGCTCAGTCAGCAGCGTCTTGGTGACGGCCTGATCGCCCTGATGGAAGGCCGCCACGGCGACGCCGAGCGCGACCTCAACCGCGCCTCGCGGCTGGACAGTCTGCGCGGCCCGGCCCTGCTGGCCGCGGCCGAGGCGGCTTCGCGCCGCGGCGAACATGGCCGTGCGCTGGAGGCGCTGGACCAGGCCGCGCAATCCGCACCGCAGGCGGCCCGCGTGCTGCGCGCCCGCGTGCTGCGCCGCGAAGGCAAGTCGGCCGAAGCGCTGGCGCTGCTGGTGCCGGAAGCCGACAAGGGCACGCTGACACCGGGCGGTTGGCGCGAACTGGTGCAGGCGGCCATGGCGAATGGCGATATCCGGCGCGCGCGCGAAGCCCTGGCGCCGTTGCAGAAAAGCGGCGCGCTGGGCAACCGCGCCTATGCCGCGCTGGAAGCACAAGTGCTGGCCGCCACCATTCATGCCGCCGCGGACGGCGCCAGCCTCAACGCGCTGTGGTCGCAGCTGCCGAAGACGCAACGTCGCGTGCCCGCAGTGATCGACGCCTACGCCCGCCGCGCAGCCGCGTTCGGACTGACCCTGCCGGCGATGGACGAAGTGGAATCCGCGCTGCGCCGCGAGTGGTCGCCATTGCTGATTGAAACCTACGGCACCCTGGCCGGCGACGACGTCGAGGCGCGCCTGCGCCGCGCCGAAGGCTGGCTCGATGCGCACCCGAACGACGCGAACCTGCTGCTCACGCTCGGGCGCATGTGCGTGCGGCTGAAACTGTGGGGCAAGGCGCGGCAGTATCTGCAGCGCTCGCTGGCGCTGGCGCCGGGCAGCGCCGCCTGGGAAGCCCTGGGCGATGCGTTCGCCGGCCAGGGCGATGCGGAACAGGCGCAGCGCTGCTATCGCAACGCGCTGGCATCCGCTCGCGGCGACGCGGTCACCCCGCTGGCGCAGACGGCCAGCCCCCTGCAACCCGACACGCAGCCGATCGCGATCGAGGAACGTGACGTGCACGGCGTGCCGCGCCTGCGCGAATAGGTTGCCTGCTACAGCGGGGTCAGGTTCGCGTACGCCGCGACCAGCCACTTGCTGCCGGCAGCTTCGAAGTTCACCTGCAGGCGGGTGTGCGCGCCGCTGCCTTCGGCGCTGATCACCACGCCTTCGCCGAAGCTGGGATGGCTGACACGCTGGCCGAGTTTCACCGGCAGCGATTCCTCCAGCGACGGCGAGATCTCGCGCGGCCGACCGGCGTACAGCGGACGGGTGACGTGGACGCGCGGACGCACTTCGTCGATCAGTTCGGCCGGCATCTCGCCGAGGAAGCGCGACGGCCGGGCCAGCATCTCGGCGCCGTGCATGCGGCGCGATTCGGCATGCGTGACGACGAGTTTCTCGCGGGCGCGTGTGATGCCGACGTAGGCGAGCCGGCGTTCCTCTTCCAGCCGGCCCTCGTCGTCGACCGAGCGCTGGCTGGGGAACAGGCCTTCCTCCATGCCGACCAGGAACACCACCGGAAACTCCAGCCCCTTGGCCGAGTGCAAGGTCATCAGCTGCACGCAGTCGTCCCACGCCTCGCCCTGGTTCTCGCCGGCTTCCAGGGTGGCGTGCGACAGGAACGCGGACAACTCATTGAGGCCAGCGTCGATGTCTTCGGCGGTACGCTCGAAGCGGCTGGCCACGTTGACCAGTTCGTCCAGGTTCTCCACCCGCGACTCGGCGTTGCCGCGCGAGTCTTTTTCGTAGAAGTCGCGCAGGCCGGTGTGGGTGATCGCGTGGTCGATCTGTTCGGCGAGGGTGAGCGCGCCCTTTTCGCCATCGGGTGTGGACGGCTGGAAGGTGTGGGCCATCGTGTCGATCATGCCGAGAAACGCCTTCACTGCATTCTTCGCGCGCCCGGCCAGCTCGCTGCCGCCGCTCAGTTCGGCGAGCACCGCTTCCCACATCGAGATGTTCTCGCCGCGCGCACGGCGGCGCAGCGCGTCCAGCGTGCGGTCGCCAATGCCGCGCGGCGGGGTGTTCACCGCGCGCTCGAACGCGGCGTCGTCGTGGCGGTTCGCGGTGAGCCGCAGGTAGGCCAGCGCGTCCTTGACTTCGGCGCGTTCGAAGAAGCGCTGGCCACCGTAGACGCGGTACTTGATGTTGCGCTGGGCCAGCTGTTCCTCGAAGTTGCGCGACTGCGCGTTCGAGCGATACAGGATCGCGCAATCCTTCGCCTGACCGTGCTCGTCGATGTATTCGCGGATGCGCTCGATCACGAAGCGCGCCTCGTCCTGCTCGTTGTAGGCGGCGTACAGCGCGATGCGTTCGCCGTCGTCGCCGGCCGTCCACAACTCTTTGCCGAGACGGCTGCCGTTGCGCTGGATCACGCTGTTGGCGGCTTTCAGGATGGTCGAGGTGGAGCGGTAGTTCTGTTCCAGCTTGATCGTGCGCGCGCCGGGGAAGTCGCGCAGGAACTGCGCCATGTTCTCCACCTTGGCGCCGCGCCAGCCGTAGATCGACTGGTCGTCATCGCCGACGGCGAAGACTTTCCCGGTGGCGCCGGCGAGCACGCGGATCCACGCGTACTGCAGCGTGTTGGTGTCCTGGAATTCGTCGATCAGCAGGTGCCGCCAGCGCTGCTGGTAGTGCTCCAGCACGGCCGGGTTCTTCAGCCACAGCTCGTGCGCGCGCAGCAGCAACTCACCGAAGTCGACCAGGCCGGCGCGGCGGCAGGCGTCTTCGTAGGCCTTGTAGATGTTCACGAAGGTGTGCGTGACCGGATGGTCGCGATGCTCGATGCCATCCGGCCGCTTGCCCTCGTCCTTCCAGCTGTTGATCTGCCAGCAGGCCTGGCGCGGCGGATACTTCGCGTCGTCCAGACCCAGCCCGGCGACCACACGCTTGACCAGCCGCAGCTGGTCGTCGGAGTCGAGGATCTGGAAGGTTTCCGGCAGCCCCGCTTCGCGCCAGTGCCGGCGCAGCAGGCGATGCGCGATGCCGTGGAAAGTACCGACGGTGAGGCCCTGGGTGCCGCCGGGAATCAGCGCCTCCAGCCGCGCGCGCATCTCGCCGGCGGCCTTGTTGGTGAAGGTGACGGCGAGGATCGCCCACGGCGGCACGCGCTCGGCCTGGGTCAGCCAGCCGATGCGGTGGGTCAGTACACGGGTTTTGCCCGAGCCGGCGCCGGCCAGCACCAGGTAGTGGCCGGGGGGAGCGCAAACGGCTTCGCGCTGGGCTTCGTTGAGCGGGTCGATCAGGTACGAGACATCCATCGCGCCCATTGTAGTGGGCGCAGACGAAAACCGCCGCGGAAGCGGCGGTTTTCGGAGCGGCGGATGCTGCTCAGCGTTTCTTGCTGGCGATGCCGCCGACGATCAGCAGGCCGCCGACCACGATGCCGGCGATGCCGATCCACTGGGGCACGGCCTTGGTGTGGGTGGCTTCGATCTTGGCCGAACCCAGCTGGGCCAGGGTCTCGGTCTGCTTGTAGCTGCCATTGCCTGCAATGACCCAGATGCCGGCGACCAGCAGGATGATGCCGGCGATGAAAAGTCCTGCGCGCATGGATGTTCCCCTCGGTGAATGTGGATCGAGTATGCCGGGTGCCGTCGTGCATGGAATGTACAGGCCGCGCGGATAGCGGGCAAAAAAAGCCCCGGAGGCTAGGGGGAGCCTCCGGGGCGGGGACAGACGCGAAGACCCAGGGGAGAGGTTCGCGCCTGTGGCGGCTCAGGGAGGTGAGCTCGCCGCGGATGCCGTTGCGTGCATCCGTACTGTTAGTGCGTGATTGGCGGAGAAAGTTGCACGATTTCCAAAGAAATTTAAAGACGATTCATTCTCATGAAAAGTTAACCAACAAGTCGTTGTTGCGCAGAGGGTATTCCCCCGACTTGCGTTCAATGCGCCTCGTCCCAGTTCGCGCCCACACCCACATCGACCAGCAGCGGCACCGCCAGTTCCGCGGCGCCGGACATCCGTTCGACCACCGCGGCGCGCACCGCGTCGACCGCGTCGGCGCGCACCTCGAACACCAGTTCGTCGTGCACCTGCATCAGCATGTGGGCGTCGTCGCGATCCTTCAGCCATGCCGCCACCGCGATCATCGCGCGCTTGATGATGTCGGCGGCGCTGCCTTGCATCGGCGCGTTCACCGCGGCGCGCTCGGCGCCCTGGCGCAGGCCCTGGTTGCGCGAGGTGAGGTTCTCGAGGTACAGCCGGCGACCGAAGATGGTCTCGACGTAGCCGTCGCGGTGGGCGCGTTCGCGGGTCGCTTCCATGAACGCATGCACGCCGGGATAGCGGGCGAAGTAGCGCGCCATGTAGTCGCTGGCTTCGCCGCGGTCGACGCCGAGCTGGCGCGCCAGGCCGAACGCGCTCATGCCGTACATCAGGCCGAAGTTGATCGCCTTGGCGGCGCGGCGCTGGTTGGCGCTGACCTCCTCGGGCTTCAGCCCGAATACCTCGGCGGCGGTGGCGCGGTGCACGTCGCCGCCTTCGTGGAATGCCTTGAGCAGGCCTTCGTCGCCGGACAGGTGCGCCATGATGCGCAACTCGATCTGCGAATAGTCCGCCGCCAGCACCTGCCAGCCCGGCGGCGCGATAAACGCCTGGCGGATGCGCCGGCCTTCCTCGGTGCGTACCGGGATGTTCTGCAGGTTCGGATCGGACGAGGAGATCCGCCCGGTGGCCACCGAGCCCTGGTGATAGCTGGTGTGCACGCGACCGGTGCGCGGGTTGACGATGCCGGACAGCTTGTCGGTGTAGGTGGAACGCAACTTGGCCAGGCCGCGGTAGTCGAGGATCAGCCGCGGTAGTTCGTGGCTGTCGGCGATCGCTTCCAGTGCCTCCTCGTTGGTCGATGGCTGGCCGGTCGGCGTCTTCAGTCTTGCCTGCAGGCCAAGCTCGTCGAACAGCACTGCCTGCAGCTGCTTGGGCGAATCGAGGTTGAACTCGCGCCCGGCCAGCGCATACGACTGCTGCTGCAGTTCCAGCATGCGCTTGCCCAGTTGCTGGCTTTGCCGGCGCAGCTCATCGCCGTCGATCAGCACGCCGCGCTGCTCCATCGCGGCCAGCACCGGCACCAGCGGAATCTCGATGTCCTCGTAGACCTTGCGTAGGGCCGGCACGCTCGCGAGCTTGGGCCACAGCGCCCGGTGCAGGCGCAGGGTGATGTCCGAATCCTCGGCGGCGTAGCGGCAGGCGGTGTCCAGATCCACCTGCGAAAAGGAAATCTGCTTCGCGCCCTTGCCGGCGACCTGCTCGTACCTGACCGTCTCGTAGCCGAGGTATTTCTTCGCCAGCGAGTCCATGTCGTGGCGCGTGGCGGTGGCGTTCCACACGTAGGATTCCAGCATCGAGTCGTGCTTCAGGCCCTGCACTACGATGCCGTAGTTGGACAGGATGTTGATGTCGTATTTCGCGTGCTGGCCGAGCTTGGGCCGGGTTGGATCCTCGAGGATGGGCTTCAGCGCGGCGAGCACGGCGTCACGGTCGAGCTGCTTCGGTGCGCCGGGATAATCATGGCCGAGCGGGATGTAGCAGGCCTTGCCCGCCTCCACCGCGAAGCTGATGCCGACGATGTCCGCGCGCATCGCGTCGATGCTGGTGGTCTCGGTGTCGAACGCGATCAGTTCGGCGCTGCGCAGTTTTTCCAGCCACGCGTCGAGCTGCGACTGGGTGGTGATCAGCTCGTATTCGCCGGGAGTCGACAGCGCCGCCGCAGGCGCATCGGCGGTAGCGACGCGCGCGGACGAAACAGCCGTGGCGGGCGGTGTTGCGGATCCCGCATCCCGGTTTCCCACAGCCGCAAGGCCGCTCATCCCGCATCCCGGCTCGGCGGCATCGAGGTCCTTCAGCGCGGCCTTGAACTCATAACGCGTATACAACTCGCGCAGCAGCGTGGTGTCGGCATCGCGCCGGGTCAGCTCGGTGGGGCGGAACTCCAGCGGGACGTCGGTCTTGATCGTCGCCAGCTGGCGCGACAGCGGCAGTTGCGCCAGCGTGGCGCGCAGGCTCTCGCCGATCTTGCCGCCGATCTTGTCGGCGTTCGCGATCACGCCGTCCAGCGTGGCGTATTCGGCCAGCCACTTGGCGGCGGTCTTCGGGCCGCACTTGGGTACGCCGGGAATGTTGTCGATGGCGTCGCCGGTGAGGGCGAGGAAGTCGATGATCTGCTGCGGCATCACGCCGAATTTTTCCTTCACGCCGTCCCGGTCCATCACCGTGCTGGTCATGGTGTTGACCAGGGTGACGTGCGAACCGACCAGCTGGGCCATGTCCTTGTCGCTGGTGGAAACCTCCACCTCGATGCCGAGCGCCTGCGCCTGCAGGGCGAGCGTGCCGATCACGTCGTCGGCCTCGACGCCGGGCACGCGCAGGATCGGGAAGCCCAAGGCGCCGACGATCGCCAGCATCGGTTCGACTTGGGAACGCAGGTCGTCCGGCATCGGCGGCCGGTTCGCCTTGTACTGGGCGTACAACGCGTCGCGGAAGGTAGGGCCGGGGGCGTCGCTGACGAAGGCCAGGTAATCCGGCCGGGCCTTCAGCGTGGCGCGCAGCATGTTGACCACGCCGAACAGCGCGCCGGTGGGTTCACCGCGGGCGTTGCTCAGCGGCGGCAGCGCGTGGAACGCGCGGTACAGGTAGGAGGAGCCGTCGATCAGGATGAGTTTGGCCATTCCTCATTCTCGCATGCACGGCGAAACGTCGCGCTTCACGAAAGCCCGGCAAAGGCGCTGTTATGCTGCCCTCCCCGAACGAGGTTGCTGCCATGAAAACCGCTGCCTTGCTGGTTGTCGCCAGCGTCCTGTTTACGTCGAGTGTGTTGGCGCAGTCCGTTCCGTCGACGAGCGTACCGCCGCCGCCCGGGATCAACGACCCGGGCGTGCAAGCGGTGGAACCGCCGGCCAAGCCGGCCACCAGGCCGGCGGCCACACATCGGTCGGCCCACGCCGCGCCGTCTTCATCCAGTCAACCGCTGAACCTGAAGCCGCAGACACTGCCGGCGATGCATGATGAAGGCAGCGTGCAGAGCGGTCGCAACCAGCCGCCACCGGAAGTGCGGATTCGCCAGGAGGGTGACAACAGCATCCAGGAATACAGCCGCAGCGGTCGCGTCTACATGGTGGTGATCACCCCGAAGAGCGGCATCGCGCAGACCTACATGGTCGATCCGCAGGGCCGGCTGGTCGACGAGCACGGCATGAAGCCGGTGGGACCGGTGATGTACAAGGTGCTGGAGTGGGGCAAGAGCCGGCCGCCGGCCGCGGGATCGAACGAGACGACTCCGGCGGCCGACGGCGGCCACTGAGTCGGGCACTGAACCGCGTTGCCGGCGCCGGCTGCGCTGACGACGCCAAGCCGGTATCCACGCGGAGGGCGGCGCGATGCAACTGCGTGAAAGCTGGCTGCTGTTTGCGTTGGGTTCGGCGCTGTTCGCGGCGCTGACCGCGTTGTTCGGCAAGCTCGGCGTGGTCGGCATCAATTCCAACCTCGCCACCTTCATCCGCACCGTCGTGATCCTGGTCGTCACCGCCGGCATCCTCAGCCTGCGCAACGAGTGGGCCAAGCCCACCGGGTTGCCGCTGCACAGCTGGCTGTTCCTGGTGTTGTCCGGCATCGCCACCGGGCTGTCGTGGCTGTGCTACTACCGCGCGCTGCAGCTGGGGCCGGTGAGCAAGGTGGCGCCGATCGACAAGCTCAGCGTGGCGCTGGCGATCGTGCTGGGTCTGCTGTTCCTGGGCGAACAGCCGAGCTGGCCGCTGCTGGTCGGCGGCGCGCTGATCGTGGCCGGCGCGATGGTGATCGCGCTGTTCTAGGCCGGGTCGTCCAGTTCCGGATAGTGGCGGAAGATGCCGCTCTCGTTGAACGGCAGGCGCCGCGGCGACGCGAGGTAGGCGGCGACGCGCGGTCGTTGCGCCACCCGTTGTTTCAGCGCATGCAGCAGTGGCAGCTTGTGCCCGAGGCGCTGCATGGCATGCGGAAACGCGTACTCCAGCCCACTCATCAGCTGGAACAGCGAAAGGTCGACGTAGGAGTGTCCGTGCAGGGCATGCTGGCCGCCGCCGCGCTCCAGCACCTGCTCGAAATAGTCCAGGTACTTCGGCAGCCGCGTCTCGCGCAGGTCGGCTGCACGACGCCGCGCCTCGACGCGTTGGTCCTCGTAGTACAGGCTGGCGGCGATCGGGTGGTGCGAGTCATGTACCTCGGCGACGAGATCGCCGAGGGTCAGCTGCAGCTGGTGCGCATACAAGCGCCGGCTCTCGCTCTCCGGCACCAGGCCGAGCGGCGGGCCGAGGTACTGCAGGATGTTCGCGGTTTGTGCGATCAGCAGCCGGCCGGCCTTGAGGAACGGTGGCGCGAACGGCAACGCGCCTTCGTGGACGCCATCGAGGTAACGCACGATGGCGTCGTCGCCCTGTATGCGCGCCACGTCGTCGTAGTCGGCGCCGGCATCTTCCAGCGCCAGCCGCACGAATTCGCCGCGGCCCTGGATGCCGGTCCAGTAATACAGCTCGTAATGCATGGCCGTTTCCCCGGACTCGACTTGATGCTGGCACGTGCGACTTCTACGGGACGTGTAGGAGCGCACCCAGTGCGCGACCGCTTTCCATCATGGGACGAAGAGCACTGCGCTACGTGGCGGGGCTCAATGCCGGAAGTGGCGCATCCCGGTGAACACCATCGCCATGTCGTGCTCGTCGGCGGCGGCGATCACTTCGGCGTCGCGCATCGAGCCGCCGGGCTGGATCACCGCGCTGATGCCTGCTTCGGCGGCCGCATCGATGCCGTCGCGGAACGGGAAGAACGCATCGCTGGCCATCACCGAGCCGCGCACCTCGAGCTTCTCGTCGGCCGCCTTGATGCCGGCGATCTTCGCGCTGTACACGCGGCTCATCTGGCCCGCGCCGATGCCGATGGTCTGGCGGTTGTGGGCGTAGACGATGGCGTTGGACTTGACGAACTTGGCCACCTTCCAGGCGAAGATCAGGTCGTGGATCTGCGCCTCGGTGGGCGCGCGGCGGGTGACCACCTTGAGGTCGTCGGCCGTGATCATGCCGGTATCGGCGCTCTGGATCAGCAGGCCCGAACCCACGCGCTTGGAACTGTTGCCGGGGTGCGCGGCCAGCAGGTTGCCGTCGGTCGGCAGCGGGATGACCAGCACGCGCACGTTGCCCTTCTTGTGGAACGCCTTCAGCGCGTCGTCCGCATAGCCCGGCGCCAGCACCACCTCGACGAACTGGCGCTCGACGATCGCGCGCGCGGTGGCGCCATCGACCTCGCGGTTGAACGCGATGATGCCGCCGAACGCGGAGGTGGGATCGGTCTGGAAGGCCAGGTCGTACGCCATGCCGATGCCGTCCAGGCTCACCGCCACGCCGCACGGGTTGGCGTGCTTGACGATCACGCAAGCCGGCTTCTTGAAGCTGCGCACGCACTCCCATGCCGCGTCGGCGTCGGCGATGTTGTTGAACGACAGCTCCTTGCCCTGCAACTGGCGGAAGGTGGCCAGCGTGCCCGGCGCCGGGTACAGGTCGCGGTAGAACGCCGCCTGCTGGTGCGGGTTCTCGCCGTAGCGCAGGTCCATCAGCTTCACGAAGCGGCCGTTGACCTGGCCCGGGAAGGTGGCGTGGCCGGCGATCGCATCCTGTGCATCGTTGAGTTGCAGCCCCGACAGGTAGTCGCTGATCGCGCCGTCGTAACTGGATACGTTGTTGAACGCGGCCACGGCGAGCTTGAAGCGCGTCGCACGGGTGAGGCCGCCGTGCTGTTCGATCTCGGCCAGCGCATCGGCGTATTGATCCGGCGAGGTGAGTACGCCGACGTCGCTCCAGTTCTTCGCCGCCGAGCGCAGCATCGCCGGGCCGCCGATGTCGATGTTCTCGATCGCCTGCTCCAGCGTGCAACCGGGTTTCGCCACGGTGGCTTCGAACGGATACAGATTCAGCACCAGCAGGTCGATCGGCGCGATGCCGAGTTCGGCCATCACCTTGTCGTCGATGCCGCGGCGGCCGAGCAGGCCGCCGTGCACTTTCGGATGCAGCGTCTTCACGCGGCCGTCCATGATCTCGGGAAAACCGGTGAGGTCGCTGACCTCGGTGACCGCGATGCCGGCCTCGCGCAGTGCCTTCGCGCTGCCGCCGGTGGAGAGCAGCTCGATGCCCCTGGCGGCGAGGCGCCGGCCCAGATCGATCAAGCCGGCCTTGTCGGAGACGCTGAGCAGGGCACGACGGACCGGGACGAGCTGGGGAGCGGACATGAGCGGGTTTCCAGAAGGGGAAAGCCGCTCATTATAGCCGCCCGGATGGTGAGCGGCTTTCGTACGGATGCGCGGGGGTGGGTTACAGCAGGCCGTGCGCAGCCAGCTTCTTGCGCAAGGTGGCGCGGTTAATGCCCAGCGCGCTGGCAGCGCGGCTCTGGTTGCCGTCATGGAACGCCAGCACCTCGCGCAGCAACGGCACTTCGACTTCGCGCAGCACCAGTGCATGCAGACCCTCGGCGCATTCGGTGTCGCCGATGTCGGCAAGGTAGCGGCGCACCGTGCGGGTGACGCATTCGCCCAGCGCGCTCTGGCCTTGGGAGCCGGCGCCAGGCGAACCCGCGCTCTGCGACGAGGTCTGTTTTGCGGCCTCGGCAGCAGGCAGTCTTACGGCATTCACGGACATTTTCCCTCACGTACGAAGCGACGACTGCATGGGCCGCTGCTCATGGTTATGACTGATCTTGCAGGTCGCGGCGTGTATCGCATGCCGTCCGGCATGTCAGCGCGAGGGGTCGAGTCTACCCGCGTGGACGGATAATTTTAAGTACCGGGGGCGTCGTTATTCGAAACCGATCTCGAACGCCACCGCCTTGTCGCCCGGGTCCTCCACTTCCAGCAGCAGCACGGCGCTGCCGCCAGGCGCCAGGCCATGGCGCAGGATCGCATCGTCGTCCAGGTACTCGGTCGGCTGCAGTCGGCGCATCGCGATGCGCTGGCCCTGTGCGTTCGACAAGGTGATCGTCAGCACCGGCCAGGGCTGCGCGAACGTGGCGTCGTTGCGCACGCTGGCGCTGATCATCAGCGCGCCGGCGACGCTGGGATGCGCCTGCACGTTGCTGGCCAGCAGGCGCAGTTGCTGCGGCGCGGCGACGCGCGGCAGCTCGCAGCCGAGCACGGCACAGCTGCCGCGCAGCCAGCCGCCCACGGCGGGATGGCGGATCAGGTCGTCGCGCTTGGCCCAGGCCAGCTGGACGACGAGCAGCAGCGCGAGCAGCAGGCACGCCACGACCCACGGCCAGCGCTGTTCGCCGGATGATTGCAGGTGCCGCCGCCGCTCGCGTCGGGTCGATCGTTTGTGCTGGCGTGTCTGTGGCTCGCGGGCAAAACGCGGCGCGAAGACCAGCTGCGAGAAGTCCTCGATGGCGGGCCTGGGAGTGGCCGCCGTCACCATCTCGTGGGCGACAACCACCGCCGGCGGATCGGGCCGCGGCCGATAGACCACCAGGTCGAGCAGTGGCGGTTCGAACGCGGGCTCGTTGATCGGCAGTTCGGCGAACGGTTCCGGCGGCAGCTGTTCGGCCAGCGTGGCGAGGCTGTCGAAGCTGGCCTCGCAATGTCCGCACACGACATGGCCGTGCGCTTTCGCTAGCGTCTGCGCATCCAGCGAAAACACGGACAGGCATTCGGGGCATTGTGTGTACATGCAGGCCGCTTTGAATCGGTGTCCGGCAAGCTTAGCAGGGTGATCGCGCCGGCAAACCGGCGGGCCGGTGGCCTCAGAGCTTGTGAATAAATCCACATCCTGTGGATTTATTCAGTCGCGAGTCCGGCGCATGTCCGTACTCGCTCCCGCGAAACAGACACTTGCGTGTCTGCTTCGCGCTCCGGCCATCCCTGGCCGGGCTGAGAGGCTGTTATGTCACAGCCTCTCAGCTGCGGCGACGCCCGCTGATGCGCACCCAGTCCTCGCGGCTGTCCACGCGCAACTCGTCGAACCATTCGGCGTAGCGCTGCAGCAGTTCGTCCTGCTGGCCGGCGAGGATGCCGGAGATCGCGAACGGCGCCCCGGGGTTCGCCGCCGCGGCGAAAGTGGGCGCCAGCTCGCCGAGCGGGCCAGCGAGGATGTTGGCGATGAATACGTCGGCTGCCGGGGCGTCGACGTCCTCCGGCAGGAACAGCGCGAGCCGGTCGGCCACGCCGTTGCGTTCGGCGTTGTCCGCCGACGCGGTCAGTGCCTGCGGGTCGTTGTCGACGCCGACCGCACTGGCGGCGCCAAGCTTCAGCGCGGCGATCGCCAGGATGCCCGAGCCGCAGCCGTAATCGGTGATGGTCTTGCCGGCAAGCTCGAGGCCGTCCAGCCATTCCAGGCACAGCGCGGTCGTGGGATGGGTGCCGCTGCCGAAGGCGAGACCGGGATCGAGGCGCACCACCACGAGGTCATCGTCGACGGGAGGCTCGATGTTCCACGGATAGATCCACAGCCGACGGCCGAACGGCATCGGCTTGAACTGGTCCATCCACGCGCGCTCCCAGTCCTGGTCGGCGATCTCGGCGAAGCTCAGCTGGTCGGGTTCCAGCCATGGCAACAGCTCGCCCAGCGCGGCGCTGAGGCCGCGCCGGTCGGCGTGCTCGTCGAACAGCGCGTGCAGCGTGATCGTCGGCCACAACGGCAGCTCGCCCACGCCCGGTTCGAAGATCGCCTGCTCGTCCGGCGTCTGTGCATTGGCGTCCTGCAAGGTGATCGACAGCGCGCCGAGATCGTCCAGCGCTTCCTCCGCCCCGGGCTGCTGCTCGGTGCGGACGATCAGGGAGAGTTCGAGAAAAGGCATGGGCGAGAAGTGAGTGATGAGGAGTGAGAAATACGGTGTGGGTGACGCGCTTGCTCGTTTCTCACTGCTCCCCACTCGTTGCCGCACTTTTTTCTTTCTGTTCGGCCATCCGCTTCTCGAGGTAGTGGATGTTCTGGCCGCCATGGTGGAAACCGGCATCGGCCATGATCCGCTGCTGCAGCGGGATGTTGCACTTGACGCCTTCGATCACCGTCTCGGCCAGCGCCAGGCGCATGCGCGCGATCGCGGTTTCGCGGTCGGGGCCGTGCACGATCAGCTTGCCGATCATCGAATCGTAGTTCGGCGGGATGCGGTAGCCATCGTACAGGTGCGTGTCCACGCGCACGCCGGGGCCGCCGGGCGCCTCGAAGCGCTTCACCGTACCGGGGCTGGGCATGAAGGTGTCCGGGTCCTCGGCGTTGATGCGGCACTCGATCGCGTGACCGTGGATGACGATGTCTTCCTGCCTGAGCGTGAGCTTCTCGCCGCCGGCGATCAGCAACTGCTCGCGCACCAGGTCGACGCCGGTGATCCACTCGGTCACCGGGTGCTCGACCTGGATGCGGGTGTTCATCTCGATGAAGTAGAAGCGGCCGTTCTCGTACAGGAACTCGAACGTGCCGGCGCCGCGGTAGTTGATGCGCAGGCAGGCGTCGACGCAGACCTTGCCGATTGCCGCGCGCTGCTCGGGTGTGATGCCCGGCGCCGGCGCTTCCTCGACCACTTTCTGGTGGCGGCGCTGCATCGAGCAGTCGCGTTCGCCGAGATGGATCGCGTTGCCCTGGCCGTCGGCGAGCACCTGGATTTCCACGTGGCGCGGATTCTCCAGGAACTTCTCCATGTACACCTGTTCGTTGCCGAACGCGGCCTTGGCCTCGGCCTTGGTCATGGTGATGGCATTGCCCAGGTGCGCTTCGGTGCGCACCACGCGCATGCCGCGGCCGCCGCCGCCGCCGGCGGCCTTGATGATCACCGGGTAGCCGATCTCGCGGGCGATCTTGATATTGGTGTCGACGTCCTCGCCCAGCGGGCCGCCGGAACCGGGCACGCACGGCACCCCCGCCGCCTTCATCGCGCGGATCGCCTCGACCTTGTCGCCCATCAGGCGGATCACATCGGCAGTGGGGCCGATGAAGACGAAGCCGGACTGCTCCACCTGCTCGGCGAAGTCGGCGCGCTCGGACAGGAAGCCGTAGCCGGGGTGGATCGCCTGGGCGTCGGTGATCTCGGCCGCCGCGATGATCCGCGGAATGTTGAGGTAGCTGTCGGTCGACGGCCCGGGGCCGATGCAGATCGACTCGTCGGCGAGGCCGACGTGCTTCAGGTTGCGATCCACGGTGGAGTGCACCGCCACGGTCTTGATGCCCAGACTGTGGCAGGCGCGCAAGACACGCAGCGCGATTTCGCCGCGGTTGGCGATAACGACTTTTTCTAGCATGGGAGCTCCAAGGAGCGGGGAACGGGGAACGGGGAACGGGGAGCGGAAAGATCAAAAGCGCGATACCGCAGCTCCTGGCTTTTTCGTTCCCCGTTCCCCGTTCCCCGTTCCCGCTCAATCATCAGGCAATCACGAACATGGGTTCGTCGAATTCCACCGGCTGGCCGTTCTCGACCAGGATGGCCTGCACGGTGCCGGCCACGTCGGCCTCGATCTGGTTGAACATCTTCATCGCCTCGATGATGCCCAGCGTCTCGCCAGCCTTGACCTGCTGGCCGACCTTGACGAAGGCCGGCGTGCCAGGGGTGGCCGAGGCGTAGAAGGTGCCGACCATCGGCGCCTTCACCACGTGGCCTGCCGGCAGCGCATTCGCGACGGGCGCCTCGACGACGGCCGCGGGCGCAGCAGCGACCGGGGCGGCGGCCACGGCGATCGGGGCCGCCGGTGCAGCGGCGACCGGCGCGGTGCTCTTCGGTACGCGCGACAGGCGGACGACTTCCTCGCCCTCCTTGATTTCCAGTTCGGCGAGGTTGGATTCCTCGAGCAAGTCGATCAGCTTCTTGATTTTGCGCAAATCCATCGGATCAGCCTTTGGTCAGTCGTGCCACCGCTTGGGTGGCCGGGGGTGAATGGGGTGGCCGCGCGGCCGGAGGCGTCAGGGCGCGGTGCTTGCCTGCAACCGTTGCAGCGCCGCGTCCAGCGCCAGCCGGTAACTGTCGCCGCCGAAGCCGCAGATCACGCCGAGCGCGATGTCGGACAGGTACGAGTGATGGCGGAACGGCTCGCGGGCGAACACGTTCGACAGGTGCACTTCGATAAACGGGATCGCCGTCGCGGCGAACGCGTCGCGCAGCGCGATGCTGGTGTGGGTGAACGCGCCGGCATTGCACAGGATCATCGCGGTGCGGTCGTCGCGGCCCTGATGGATGCGTCCGACCAGCTCGTGCTCGGCATTGGACTGGAACCAGACCAACTCGTGCCCCGCCGCCTGCGCCCGCTCGGCCAGCTGCTGGTTGATGTCGGCCAGCGTCTCGCGGCCGTAGATCTGCGGCTCGCGTGCACCCAGCAGGTTGAGGTTGGGTCCATGCAGGACCAGGATCTTCGCCACGAAACCGTCCAGCCAACGTCCGGAGGTCCCGGAACCCGGCGCAGTGTGCGCGCAGTCGGGAATCTTGTCCAGTTCGCCGCAGATCGGCGATGTTTGACGGAGAAGTGCCGGGTTTCCGTGCGTAAGCGTATGTCGACGCTGAGTTAGCGCTGCTCGTGCCCCGGCGCCAGCCACTGTTTCAGCTGCGCCGCAGACAGTGGACCGGCATGTGTCGCCAAAATGCGCCCATCGGCACCGATCAGCACGCTATAGGGGAGAACCTGATGGATATTGCCCAACTGCAACGACGTGCTTGGCGGGCTCATCTGGCCGATCAAGATCGGGTAATTCACTGGATGTGCGGCTAAAAATGCCCGAACGTGAGCGGGCTCGTCCATCGCAATACCGACCACGATCGGCGCATGTTCGCCGAACTTTTCCTGTGCCAAGGTCAGCGCCGGCATCTCGGCCAGGCAGGGTACGCACCAGCTGGCCCAGAAATTCATCAGCACCCGGCGGCCACGATAGTCGCTCAACAGGTGTGGCTTGCCGTCGAGGTCTGGCAGGCTGATTGCCGGCAGCGGCTGGCCGATCAGGGCCGGTTCCGCAGGTGCCGGTGACCGACCGTGATGTTGCGCATAGCCGCCGAGCGCAGCGGCCAGCACCGCCAGGCCGAGAATCAGCCAGTTGCTGCGGCTCAGCATCAGCGCGCCGCTTCCGTCAGCGCCTGCTCGACGATCGAGCGGGTCAGCACGGTGGACAATTGTTTGCCGGGGCCGCCGTTCCTCGGGAACACCACGTACAACGGCACGCCGGGCGAATGGTATTGCTGCAGGAACGCGCTGATGGCCGGGTTGACGTCGGTCCAGTCACCCTTCATGTAGACCGCGCCGGTGCGCTGCAGCAGGTCGCGGAACGCCTGCGTGTCCAGCACCGCGTGCTCGTTCGCCTTGCAGGTGACGCACCAGTCGGCGGTCATGTCGACAAAAACCGGCGTGCCAGCCGCGCGCAGTTCGGCGAGTTTTTCCGGGCTGTAGGCAACCACGCCTTCCTCGGCCACGGCCGTACTCGACGGCGGCGGCACGTGGGCGAGCAGGTACATCGGCACCAGGGTGGCGAGCGCCAGCACCATCACGGCAATCTTGCTGGACGTGCCGCGCGAGCGGCTGCGCTCGAACCACCACAGCGTCATCGCCAGCAGCACCATCGCCACCAGCACCAGGCCGACCGCGTCGGCGCCGCGCTGGTTCGCCAGCACCCACACCAGCCACGCCGCGGTGAGATACATCGGGAACGCCAGCACCTGCTTCAGCGTTTCCATCCAGCGCCCCGGTTTCGGCAGCAGGCGCGCCAGCGCCGGTACGAAGCCGATCAGCAGAAACGGCAGCGCCAGTCCGACGCCCAGCGCCAGGAACACCAGCAGCGCGGACAGCATCGGCGCGGCGAACGCATACGCCAGCGCGCTGCCCATGAACGGCGCCGTGCACGGGCTGGCCACCACCACCGCCAGCACGCCGGTGAAGAAGTCGCCGGCCGGACCGGAGCGTGCGGCGAGGCCGGCGCCGGTATTGCCCAGCGAGGCGCCAAACTGCACCACGCCGGACATCGACAGGCCGACCGCCAGCATCACGCAGGCCAGCGCGCCGACCAGCAACGGCTGCTGCAGCTGCGAACCCCAGCCCAGCGCATGCCCGGCCGCGCGCAGGGCGAGGATGCCCAGCCCCAGCGCGGTGAAGCTGCACAGCACGCCGGCGGTATAGAACAAGGCATGCCGACGCGCCGTGGCGCGGCTCTCGCCGCTCTCCAGCACGCTGACCGCCTTGATCGACAGCACCGGCAGCACGCATGGCATCAGGTTCAGCACCAGGCCACCGCCCAGCGCGAGCAGCAACGCGGCGATCAGGCTGACCCGCAGCGGACCGCCGGCGAGATCGGCCGGCGGCAGTTCCGGCGCCGCGGCGCCGGACGTCACGGCATCGCTGCCCAGGTCGATATCCACCGCGCGCGTCATCAGCGGATAGCACAGGCCGCCGTCCTGGCAACCCTGGAAGCTTGCCTGCAGGGTGAGCTGTCTGCGGCCGGCCAGATCGCCTTCCAGCGTCACCGGCAGCTCGACCTGGTCGAAGTACACGGTGACGTCGCCGTAGTGTTCGTCGTGATGCGCGGTGCCGGCCGGCCACGCGGGTTTCAGCGTGAGGCCGGCGGCATCCTTGAGCGTCAGCGTGGTCTGGTCGCGATACAGGTAGTAACCCTTCGGCATCGTCCAGCGCAGCAGCAACTGCTGCGGACCCTGCGCCAGCGCCTCGAAGCGGAATGCCTGCTCGGCCGGCAGCGGTGCGCCGATCGTGGCGGTGACCGTGTTGCTGCCGAGCCGGTTCAGCGCCGCGCCCAGTGCGTTGCCGGCCGCCGGCGTCACTGTGGCACCGGCGTTGGCCGGCAACGGCAGGTCCAGCTTCTCGGTATGTGGCGGGTAGCAGATCTTCGGGTCGACCTCGTGGCAACCCTGGTACTGCACGCTCAATTGCAGCCGCGTGGTGCCGGTGGCGACGGTGTACGGGATGCTGGCGTCGACGCCGTGGTGGTAGGTCTCCACGTCGCCGAGGTATTCGTCGTGGTGCTTCTCGCCGTCGGGCAGTTGCGCCTCGCCCAAGGTGACGCCGTCGCCGCCCTTGAACTTCATGCGGCCGCGGTAGAGGTAGTAGTCCGGCGCGATCGTCCAGTGCAGCTTCAGCACGCCCGGCGCGGAAGTGTCGGCACTCAGCTTGTACGCCTCGGTCACCGGCAGCAGGTCGGCGGTGTCCTGGGCGAACACCGGCAGCGCACCAAGCAGCAGGCTCAGCCAGACAAGCAGGCGAACGGCCATCCGGCCGGTAGACAACGGTCGCATCACGACTCCAGCGGCGAAAACCCGGGGGACAGGGAAGTTGGCATTATGGCCCAGTCTCGGCATCGGGGCCGCGGCCTTGCTTCATTACGCCGCGCCGGCGCCGCGGCGTTGCCGTCAGACGTGCGCGTTGGCGCGGACCCAGTCCAGGTAGGCTTCGTGGCCGCGTTCCACCGGTACCGCGATCAGCTCCGGCAGGTCGTAGGGGTGCAGTTCCAGCACTCGGGCCCTCAGCGTGTCGAAGCATGCGGCGGTGGTCTTGATCAGCAGCAGTTCCTCGCTGTCGGTGGTCACCGCGCCTTGCCAGCGATAGGTCGAGCTGATTCCCGCTACGCGATTGACGCAGGCGGCCATGTGCTCGCTCACCAGCGTTTCGGCGATGCGCCGGGCGCTGGCGGTGTCGGGGCAGCTGCAATAGCAGAGCAGAATGGTGTCGGGCATGCCGGCAAGCCTAACGCGCACGAGGCCCGCTTTTGCACGGCGGGCGCTTCCCGCTGCCGGGATCACCAGCCCTGTGTCGACCGAGCGGGCGGAAGCTGCAGTGTCCGCGGCCCTTGAAACAGGCGCTCGGCCACCCAATAAGCTGTTCGTTCCCGGTCCAAAGTTGTTGCAGCGGGGTTCTGTACCGCTAAAATTGGCACTCGTTTACCTTGAGTGCTAACAAGACGACCGATCGGGGTCTTGAAAGCCTTGTCCCACCTCAATAGTCAGCTGGAGTCATCCATGAGCACACTGCGTCCGTTGCACGATCGCGTCATCGTCAAGCGTCTCGAAGAAGAGCGCGTCTCCGCCGGCGGCATCGTCATCCCCGACAGCGCCACCGAAAAGCCGACCCGCGGCAAGGTCGTCGCCGCCGGCACCGGCCTGATCATGGCCGACGGCAAGGTGCGCCCGATGTCGTTGAAGGCCGGTGACACCGTGCTGTTCGGCAAGTACGCCGGCCAGGAAATCAAGATCGACGGCGAAGATCTGGTGTTTCTTAAGGAAGACGACATCGTTGCCGTGATTGAGGGCTGATGGGCTGGGGCTTGGGCAAACGAGCGCGAAAAGTAGAAACCGCGCACGCCAGTCGCCTTCGGCTCCCTCCCGCAGCACTTTCGCAACAACAAACCCCATTCTTGATTCAAAATTTTTGAGGCAAAAATTTTATGGCAGCTAAAGAAGTCCGATTCGGCGAAGACGCCCGCGCCCGCATGCTCAAGGGCGTGAACACCCTGGCCAATGCGGTCAAGGTCACTCTCGGCCCGAAGGGCCGCAACGTCGTGCTCGAGAAGAGCTTCGGCGCGCCGACGATCACCAAGGACGGCGTGTCCGTCGCAAAAGAGATCGAACTGGCCGACCGTTACGAGAACCTCGGCGCGCAGATCGTCAAGGAAGCCGCTTCCAAGACCTCCGACGTCGCCGGTGACGGCACCACCACTGCCACCGTGCTGGCGCAGGCCTTCATCCAGGAAGGCCTCAAGGCCGTGGCTGCCGGCATCAACCCGATGGACCTGAAGCGCGGCATCGACAAGGCCGTCGCGGCCGCCGTCGGTGAGCTGAAGAAGATGTCCAACCCGACCGCGAATGACAAGGAAATCGCGCAGGTCGGCACGATCTCGGCCAACGCCGACGCCAACATCGGCGACATCATCGCCACCGCGATGAAGAAAGTCGGCAAGGAAGGCGTGATCACGGTCGAGGAAGGTTCGGGTCTGGAGAACGAGCTGGACGTGGTCGAGGGCATGCAGTTCGATCGCGGCTACCTGTCGCCGTACTTCATCAACAACCAGCAGAGCCAGCAGGTCGAGCTGGATGACCCGTACATCCTGATCCACGACAAGAAAGTGTCGAACGTGCGCGAGCTGCTGCCGGTGCTGGAAGCCGTCGCCAAGGCGGGCAAGCCGCTGCTGATCGTCGCCGAGGAAGTCGAGGGCGAGGCGCTGGCCACCCTGGTGGTCAACACCATCCGCGGCATCGTCAAGGTCGCCGCCGTCAAGGCGCCGGGCTTCGGCGACCGTCGCAAGGCGATCCTGGAAGACATCGCGATCCTCACCAACGGTCAGGTCGTGTCCGAGGAAGTCGGCCTGTCGCTGGAGAAGACCACGATCGCCGATCTGGGTCGCGCCAAGCGCATCGTCATCACCAAGGAAAACACCACGATCATCGACGGTGCCGGTGAGGCGGAGAAGATCCAGTCGCGCATCGCGCAGGTCAAGGCGCAGATTGAGGAGACCTCGTCGGACTACGACAAGGAGAAGCTGCAGGAGCGCGTGGCCAAGCTGGCCGGCGGTGTTGCGGTGATCAAGGTCGGTGCCGGCACCGAGATCGAGATGAAGGAAAAGAAGGCCCGCGTCGAAGACGCCCTGCACGCCACGCGCGCAGCCGTCGAAGAGGGCGTGGTCCCGGGCGGCGGCGTCGCGCTGATCCGCGCGCTGAAGGCGGTCGAAGGCCTGAAGGGCGACAACACCGACCAGGACCTGGGCATCGCGATCACCCGCCGCGCGCTGGAAGCGCCGCTGCGCGCGATCGTCTCCAACGCCGGCGAAGAGCCGTCCGTGATCCTCAACAAGGTCAAGGAAGGCAAGGGCAACTTCGGCTACAACGCCGCCACCGGCGAGTTCGGTGACATGGTGGCGATGGGCATCCTGGATCCGACCAAGGTGACCCGCACCGCGTTGCAGCACGCCTCGTCGGTCGCCGGTCTGGCGATCACCACCGAAGCGATCATTGCCGAACTGCCGAAGAAGGACGAAGGCCACAGCCATGGCGGCGGTGGCATGGGCGGCGGCATGGGTGGCATGGGCGGCATGGATTTCTGATCCAGCCCAAGCCGTTCGCCCCCGGATCAAGTCCGGGGCAGGTTCTGAGCGTAGCCGCGTAGCGGCGAAGTCGAAGGGCCCGCGACACAAAAAACCCCGCCTTGGCGGGGTTTTTTGTTGCGGGCAACAAATACTGACTAAGGTAGCGTCGCTATGTAAGCCTTGAGCGATTTTCTGAGCAACTTGCGGTTCTTCCCCAGATGGAGTTCGCGATGGCAGTGAGGGCACATGGCCGCGGCGTTTGCCAATGTATCGTCGCCATTTTCCGCCAAGGGCACGATGTGGTGGACTTCCAAGTACGGAGCGCCGTTGTCACGGAAGAACAGGCTTCGACCACAGTCTGGCATCTCACACTTTCCGCCAGAGCGGTGCAGTGCAGCGACGACAACATAGGGATTCCGGACGAAATCATTCCGGGTGACCGATTTCCTGGCTGGTTTGCCTTTCGCTCGCTTCGCACGGTCAAGCACTGTCTGGGTGCTTGCTCTGCTCGCTACCTCGACAGTGATGTCGTCACCTGCAGCCGGTGCTGATGGGAGCTTGAATGCAAAAAGCTGACTGCCCACGTTACCGATGAGGATTTGATCGCCTTGGCTCAACCAGTCGCTGATGATGCCATGTCCCATTCTTGGTTCAGGGGCGCGCTTCTTGGCCTTGGCTGACCTTTTCGAGTGGTAGTAAGACGCCTTGATCACCCTGACGTCTGGGTCAAACAGGATAACAACGTCGAACTCAGGGGCTGGTCGTGTTGCCCCGGGAATGATGCCGGCGGCTTTGATGGCTGCTCGCTGACCCTTGTTCGGGAGGTATGCGCTCTTGCTCTTGTCCGTTTTTGTTACCCGCTTTGTGCCGAACACGTCAAAGATGTCTTTCCACGCGATAGTCATGGGCGTAAGCACCTCCCTGTTTGGTTGTTTCTGAACCACGGCAATGAGGATTGGGTGAAATCAATTCTGGTCGTCCGATCGGCGCGCAAATGGACAATCAGCTGGTCTCAGATCGTTGCTGCAGGTTGCAGCGTACAGTGCCGCTGAATTTGTGGGACGGAAAATTGCTGTTTGGTTAATGTCTGGGTGTCGGGTGTGACTCGCATCAAATCAAACTATTTCGGAGTTGAGGCCGCTTATCGGCAATTTCTTCATCGAAGAATTCACGAAAAGTAATGACGTTCGCCAGCTTGGCATAGCAGGTTTCCTTCGATGCCTTCAGCGACTCAGGCACCAACAGGTGAATGCCGTTGTCTGCCATGTCAGAAATGGCATCGGCGGTCACCCGGTCATCCACAGTGGCCAGAAACACCGCACCATTGATTCGCTCCAGCGACAGTTGCTTCCAGCGTTCTCGCAATGTCGTCTTCAATGAAACAATCATTGCGTCATCGAAAGGTCGCGTTTGAGATCTCAGTGTCATTACGTCTGGAAGCACGAAGTCCGGTCGGCGACTGCCGAGGATAACCTGCTCCTCGTAACGAACGTTGCCGTCCATGAACACCCGTGCCACATGGTGCTCAAAGGAGCGCCCGGCGCGACTCTTGCGCGTTTGGGCGGCGCTCAGAAATGTTGCGTCAAGTTCCGGAAAGCCTCGAACGACGGCGCTCGCCAAGTCTGTTCCCGCAGAGATGGTTCGCAGCACTTGCGCGGCGCGGAATCGCACCTCGGCACGTTTGAACAAGGTGTACTCGATGTCGCGACTGATGCGCATGATCACGTCGCCAGGGTTGGGTATGAGCCATGGGTCAATGGCTTCCTTGTGGTTCTCCACAAGCCACGATTCCTGAGCCTGCAGGGCGAAGTCCTCGGTAGCGGGCATCGCAGATGTGCGCCTGATGAACTGATCCAGCGTCCCTTCCCGGAGCGCGCGAGTGAGTTCTTCAATGAGTTGCTCGGTTTCGTCGAGCGGCTCGCCGGGCAGGGCGTCAGGGTCGAAGAGTGCGAAGTGAAAGTCCGAGTCCAGAGAAAACATGGACTCAAGCAGCTCAGCCTCCTCAGACTCGGAATCAATCACCATGAACCAGTGATGCGCTCCGCCGACGGGATGATCCAACGTGCCACCGAGAAGCCAGGACGCCGGTGTGAGTCCAGCGAATTCATCACGCGGTACGCGAGTGAACTGCATCTCCGTTCCCTTGTTCGTGTAGTGCTTCAACGACGACAATTTTGTTTCGCCTGTTGACGGCCAGAAGGTTTCAAAAAGCGTGTCGAGGATGTGCGGCTTGTCGGGATTTGTGTTTCGGACTTCCGGGAAAAATCCATCCTCCCTGATCTCGCGAGGGACGTATACGCCATTCTGATGACCGTTCTTGGCGTTGTCCGCCCATCCGCAGTCGTTGCGTGCCAGTTTCTTGATCAGGATGCGAGAGCTTTTCGCAACCCAACTCCGAATGTCAGTCCATGATGGCCGATTCGCCATTTGCATCACTCGCTAGATGTGCAGTTTGTGTATACGACTCCGACGGCTCGAAGAGATGCTGAATCGGCCGGGATGCTGTTGAGTTCGGATCAAACTGCCGCGGATTTGTCAGTGCCCTGGGCATGCTTCAGGCAGCGCCCCATGAATTGGTCGATACGGTCTTCACTCAAAACCTCGAATGCAACGCCTGCACCAAGGAGATTGAGTTGCTTCATGAACTGACGGAACAGGTGCTCACCGCTGAGCAGGTCGGCATTGTTTTCCATGATCAGAACAATACCCTTGGCCAGGGATGGACGTGCGGCCAGACCCGGCCGCTCCAGAAAATTCAGACGAATATCTGCCCTTGCGAGAATCATTTTCAAAGCTCGTGCCGGGTTGTCCGGCATGATCAGCTTGGCGATGTGATGGTTCCACCACAGGCGGGCAATTGCGTGATCATCACGGCAACCAGTCAAGGTTGGAGCGAAGAAGTGTTTGGTGACGGCTTTTGTCAGCGCATCATCATTCATCGCGGGTTGTAGCCAGCGTTTGCGCGCATATTCAAGGCACTCGACGTGGCTCAGGCGCACCCATATACGATTCTCACGCGCCAGTGTGGGCGTCAGTTTGTCGAGGGCATGGCCGACAATCAGAGAGTTCTGGATTTCGGCCGTGGCACCATCGATGAGTTCCAGTCGCACAAGGCTGGCAAGATCGGCATCGACGGACAGCGGAATGCGCCAGTCTCCCTTGTTCTCGATGTCACCGAAGTTGCCCTCGCGATAGCGATCGAGGTTATCCGTGATCTTGTTCTTCAGGTCGTCGGCGACCTGTTGTCCGACGTAAAGGAGTTTGCTCATCGATCCAGCCTCTCGATGATGCCCTGCAGTGAGTTCAGTGGTGCATCCAGCAGCTTCTGTGCGGACTCCGCAAGGTCTTGATTCTCGATGTCGATTCCTTCCGCCTTGCAGCGAGCTGTCATTACGCCATGCCAGCGTTTGTCCTGGAAATCGGACTCGCCCCGCATGATGTCGAGGACCGACATGACGGCGGGAAGAAATACAGACGAGAGCATGACGTCACACATGTCGGCACGTCCGCGCAAGAGGCCGAGAAAGGCGTGCAGATCAGGATGGACCATGATCTGGATGGCCTCTTCGTCGGGGTTGATTCTGAAGCTTCCTTTCGGGACGTCCTCGTGTTTCACGAGCGTGAAGATGGATTCCAGGGGCGCCAGCTTTTCCAAGCCAGCCTCGAAGCGCAGTTCGTCGCTTAGGGCCAGGAAATCGCCAGTGTTGACGATCCTCGCGCCGTCGGGAAACTCCTTGTCGATATGCTCGGAGTCCAGTTTGAGATCGTCCTGCGCAGCGATAACGACGGCTCGGACGTGCACGGTGCCGCGCACGATGCCGTTGCCAAGCAGGATGGATATGTCGCCGGGCGGGCGTTCCTCAAAGCGATCCAGGTAGGTTTCGCGGCACGTGACCATGAGGCCAGATTTGGCCTTGCCGGAATCCAGCAGTTCATGAATAGAGCATTCATCGAGCATCAAGTTGCCGCGAAGTGTGGCGTCGTTGCAATTTGCGCTTTCCTGGACGCTGAGAACAAGATCGAAGCTCCCATTGCTGTAGTCCTGTGTTTCCGCAGAAAGGATTGGGTGTGGAAAACTGATGCCTTGATCAATGCGCATCTGCCGCTCCTTCGCTTGGCGTGAGGACCACACGAATCGGACCCACGTAGGGGGCGTCGAATTCGATCCTGAAATTTGTGCGCACGCCCTGCTCAAGAGTAACTCTGGGAGCCTTTGCGCATGGTGTTCCGTCGATGGAGCGAATGCTCAGGGTCTCGTTGCTTGACACGCCTGTGGCCACGATCTCGAGAGTTGCCATGGCGGACTCATCGGGAGTGAGCGAGACCACTCGAATGGTGTCGGGGCCTGATCCGGAATTGCGAAGCGCGGAGTAGGAAACGCTTTTGCCACCTCGGCCGCCGGCCGCGCCCCGACCGCTCCCCGGGCGTTCCCCGGAAGTCTGGCCGCTCTTTGTCTTGCTCTGTATGACGCCACCGGATGAACCGGATTCGCCTGCGTCACCACCGCCTGTGCGAGGTTTGGGTGAGGTTGGCTTCAGGGTGATTTTCGGGTGTTCTGGATCATCGTTGATGTTGGTCGGGTCGGGCATGACCTTGCCCGCACTCGGGTTCGAGAAAAAGCGGTTCATCTCATCGAGCAGGATCACTGCTTCGGCCGGTTTGGTGGTACTTGCCTTGATGGTTTCCCTGACCCACGCCCCGACCGCCTTCATGGCTGACTTGTGCTGCCTGCGCTTGTGCAGGTCATCAATGCGTTCTGGCGAAATTTCGTCGTGTCTGGGGCTCTCCATGTCCCGAATCTGGCTGCTGGTGTCGCGATCGGCTGGTTCGAGCAGCGCGATAAAGTCCTTGGACATCGGGAAGCGAGCCATGCGATGACCGAAGTGCTTCAGGTTGTCCGCGATGTACATGCCGTTGCGAAGAATGCCCAAGCGTCGGGGGAATCCGTCCCTTTGCAGGAGTGTCATCCGGAATGTGCCAACGGGAGGAAAAGTTTGCTCGCTCCGTTCCGATTCCGAACTCATGAGTGCTTCCAGCATCGCTGCGCTGAAGTCCAGGTCGTCGGTCGTACCTGAGCTTTCCGCAGCTGCACGCACTTCCAGTTTATCGAAGAGCACCGTGACGGTGTCCTTGCTTATCTCGATGGGGCTGGCATCGGGTCGTTGGACGGTGAAACGGATCGAGCCTTCATGGATGGCCGAGAAGAAGTTTCGGATCAAGGATTCGGTCATCAGCCACTCCCAATCGGCTTCATTCGAGAAGCCGATGCTGGCGACCGTCGTGCCAACTTTGGCGCGGTGAAGCCATGCGGGAAGCGAGCTAGCATCATCAACCGGCATGTATCCCCCGTGGCCCCAGTATCCTGTGGAACGCTTCGGGCTGCCGCCGTCATTGTGGGATATGAGGATGCTCTTGCCTTGGGCAAGGAACGCGGGCCCGTGATCGCCAAGGTAGCGGGTGGAATAGAACACCGTGCGAAGGCTGGAGATGGTAAACGCGGCATTCTTGCCGATGCCGAACGAGCCACCTGCGTCGGTGTCTGATTTCTGGCTGATTCCCGAGGATTTGACCAGTGCATGGAAGGCTGTTCCTTCCACGGCAGGGCCGACAAGTCCAGTCGTGCCGTAGTCCTCCATCAATAGCACAGGGATGCTGGAGCTGTCGGCGATTCTGGCTGCGCGCTCGAAGAACTCCTTGTCCTTCTTCAGGTTACGCATCTTGGCCTGTTTCAGGCACGCGGCAAAGGTGCCTTTGAGCTCCTGCAATCCCGGCACTTCGGAAGCGGGAATTGAGAGCAACCGGAATACGAGATGTACTGGTTCGGATGTCCCGTCTGATCGGCGTGCCGCCGCGTCGAGGCTGTTCTGTGAACACTCGCGGGCGATGCCGGGATACGGCGAACCTTTGAACGTTTCGATACCGGCGTGGCCGAGACCTTCCTCTTCCTTGCCCGGGTTGGGCAGGAACTCCCAGTGCGCCATGTGATTCCCCTGATTCCACGCCGATACAAACGCCACGTTAAACCAGTACGGGAGGCGTGAGCAAATCGCGCCTGAGCCAGGAGGTGCTCAGGGTTGGTGTATCGAGCGAATCTCGCTGACAAGCCACTGAAGTCTTTCCGTGCTGACTTCGCACTCCCACACAATAAGAACCTTCCACCCGTGCTTCGCAAGTTGACTTCGAACCCGGATATCACGTGCCAGATTCTGTTTGAACTTGATTTGCCAGAAGTCTCTGTTGCTCGCGGGCGTGGCGGCGTACCTGCAACCGGGATGCCTGTGCCAGAAGCACCCATGCACAAAGACGACGGTGTGATATTTCGGCAGCACGATGTCCGGCTTGCCGGGAAGGTCCTTCGGCGCGATGCGATAGCGCAAACCCTGTGCGTGCAGATATTTCCGCACGATGATTTCCGGCTTCGTGTCGCGTCCGCGAATGCCGGACATCATCCGGCTTCGTGTGGCGCGATCGACGATATCGGTCATCAGGCAGCGAGGCGGATGCCTGCGGCTTTCATGAAGATCGGGTAGGCGGCTTCGCAAACGCCGTCGCCGAACAATTCGAACATCTCCGCCATGATGCCGTCGAGTTCGATGCACTCGTCAGGTGTGAAAGCGCGCTCGTTCGTCGCAATCGTGAAGATGCTGCTCGGCGTTTCTTCCGGGTGGAACAACATTCCGCGCAATGACATTTCAGCGAACCAGATCGACATGCCTTCGCGGCTCTTGTTGGCGAATTTGGGGATGCGCGATGTGTTCATGAGACTCTCCTTGCTCAAGCGTAGGCCACAAGCAGTGGCTGTTGATGGACACCTTCCTCTTCCTGCCGGATCAAATCGATCACGCGTGGCACCATGATGCGAGCCACTTCGCGCATGACCGGCATGACAACGCTGTTTCCGAATTGCTTGTACGCCTGCGTGTCGCTAACCGGGATCACGAATGAGTTTGGCAAACCCATCAGTCGCGCGCATTCGCGCGGCGTCAGTCGCCGCGGTCGCTTGCGCGGTCCCTGCGACACTAGGATTTCCGAGCCGTCTTTGTAGTAACGCGCGGACAAGGTGCGCGTCACGCTGTCGCCATCGACCAGTCCGAAGCCGAAGCCGTTGCCGGCGGCGCGATGCTTGGCGGCATAGTTCTGGAGGTAGGCCCACAAATTGGGTGTGAGGGTGTAACGCGGATCGATTTTTGCCTTTGCACCCGTCGTGTAGTGCGATTCGGGCGCTTCGCTGCCGTCTTGCGGATGCAGGATGGATTGCAACCTTGGACCGTCCTTGGGCATCTGAAGGTCTTCCCACGAAAAATCGGTGGCTTCGCGAAAGCCCACGATCAGGATGCGTTCGCGGTGCTGCGGCACGAAGTGCTGACCGTCGATGACCTTGCAGTGGATGTGGTAGCCGAGGTCTTGCTCCAGCACCTTCTTGATGACGCGGAAGGTGTTGCCCTTGTCGTGGCTGACGAGGTTCTTCACGTTTTCCAGCAGGAACGCCTTCGGCTGCTTTTCGTTGATGATGCGGGCCACATCGAAAAACAGCGTGCCTTGCGCTTCGTCGGCGAAGCCATGCTTGCGACCGAGTGAATTCTTCTTGGAGACGCCGGCGATGCTGAAAGGTTGGCAGGGGAAGCCTGCCAGCAACACGTCATGATCAGGGATGTCGCGTTCGTTCACGCTGGTGATGTCGCCGACAAAGGTGTGAACCGATTCCGGAAAATTGGCGAGGTAGGTTTTTTGCGCCCACGGGTTCCATTCGCTGGTGAACACGCAGCGCCCGCCTTGTGCCTCGAAGCCCATGCGGATACCGCCGATGCCGGCGAACAGGTCGATGAAGGTGAAGTCGGCAGGTCGCCCCTCATCGCTTCCGGCCAGCGGCAACAGGTATTGCCGGATGGCGCCGGCCAAGTATGGCGGTGGGTCGGTTTCCCCGGTTTCCCAGCGGCGCACGGTGCGTACATTGACCTCCAGAGCCTCGGCCAGTTCTCGCTGGTTGTAGCGCCCACGCAGGCTCGCCAGCAGATGACGGATGTTTTCCATGGCAATCAGATCCGGTAACGGTTTGGGACAGTATGTCCGCATTATGTCCCGCCGGCAATCGATTCCGGATTTGCGACCTGGACGGGTCATGCGTGGCGTGCGAGCCATGAATGCTCGCAGTTGGTTGTCTCAGATCGCGATACGTCGACATTCCTGTGCGCCACGCGTTACGGGTGCAGACGACGCAGACTTCAGCTCAGCGAATCGCCCCCGTCGGCTGCGCCTGCCCGGTGCCGTCGTGGGCGATGCCGATGACCGGCGGCGCAGGCTGGGGCAGCAGCTTGTCGAGTTTGCCGCTCATGCGCAGCTGGTCGATGCTTGCCATGGCCTTGTCGAGTTGCTGCTGGTCGTCGCCCTCGGCCAGCGGCGGGGCGCCGGGGGCCTCGGTGAGCGCAGCCAGCTGCGGGCCGACCAGTTCGGTCAGCGCGAAGTACGGATCGTCGCGGATGCCGATGTGTGCCAGCAGTTTGCCGGGCAGCAGCCAGGAGGCGGTGTCGGCCGTGCTGCGTTTGCCCGGATGCTTCGGGTCGAGCAGCAGCCATACGCCGGCCTGGCTCAGCATGTCGCCGCCGTCGACGAAGCCGGCGATCTGGTAGCTGTTGCTCAGCGCGGGCAGGTGGTCGCCGTAGAAGAGCACCACGCTGGGCCGCTTGCGCTGGGCCAGCAGCTTCACCAGCCGGCCGAGTTCGGCGTCGGCATGCTTGAGGTGGTAGAGGTAGGTCTGCAGCTCCAGCTTGTCGCGACCGCTGATGCCCTCGGGTACCGGGATCGCGTCGCGCTCGGCGACGCGGGCGGGCTCGACGTCATACGGGCCGTGCGCCTCGATGCTGATCGCGAAGATGAACTGCGGCGGGCCGTCGTTCTTCAGCTGCGCCATGATCTCGTCGGTCATCGCGCTGTCGGCCATGTACTTGCCGTCGTTCGCCGCCGTGGGCGGGAACGCCGACTGCGAGACGAAGCGGTCGAAGCCGATTGCCTTGAACGCAGTGGTGCGGTTCCAGAACGCCGGGTCGTTGCCGTGCAGCGCCAGCGTCGTGTAGCCGTGCCGGTTGAGCGTGCGCACCAGCCCCGGCAGCGCCTTGTGGCTCATCTGCAGATAAGGAAACTGCAGGTTGTCGAAGTAGCGCAGCGAGAGCCCGGTAAGCACCTCGAATTCGGTGCGGATGGTGCCGCCGCCGAAGGTGGGCACGTGCAGCTTGCCGCTGGTGCCGTGGGCGGCGAGCCGACGCAGGTTCGGCGCGAAGTTGCTGTGCTCGTAGCCGCGCATGATGGTGGGATCGAAGAACGATTCGCTCTGCACCACCACGATGTCGGGCAATGCGCCGCCGGCCGCCGGTGCCTGCATGGATTGCAGCAGGGCCGGCGTGGTCTGCTCGATCAGCTTCGCGGCCGCCGCGCGATCCGGCTTGCGCTCGCCCTGGCCGTAGTGCAGATGGAACAGCATCAGCGAACTGACCAGTCCGGAATGGGTGGTGGTGGAGATCGCCGACCACGGTTCCAGCCACAGTGTCTTCCCGTTGTAGACCTTCGCCCAGGCGGGCAGGCCGGCCAGCATGCTGGCCAGCGCCAGCGCCAGCACGCCGCCGCCAAACAGGCGCGCGCCGCGCGTGCGGCGCGGGAACAGCGGCGGCTCCAGCCGCCAAGCCGCGACGATCAGCGCCACCGCGGCGAGCAGGCCCAGGTACGGCCACGGACTGTGCGGCAGGTAACCGGACAGCAAGTGCATGCCGCCCTTGTGCAACTGGCCGACGATGCGGAAATCGTCCGGCAGCAGCGGCGTGCCGAGGTTCGCCACCTTCAGCAGGTTGACCACGTACAACAATCCCTGCAGCAAAAAAGCCAGCGCGAACGACAGCAGCGCGCGCCGACTGATCATCAGCAGCACGAGCGCCAGCAGCAGGCCCGGCCAGGCATTCGCCAGCGGATAGCGCGCCTGGTCGAACAGGCGCAGCGGAGTCACCCCGATGCCGCCGTCCACCAGGCCGGTGAGCAGCACGAAGGCCAGCGCCAGCAACAGCAGCAGCGCGACGCGCGGGACAATCGCGTGCCAGCGTGCGGGCGGATGGGCGGGATTCGGGGGCATGGCAGTCCTGCGGTTGCTGTCATGGTCAGGACGCACCAATGTAATGGCGTCCAGATGAACAGCGGGTAGGCGTAATCGGCGAGTTTCGGGCTTGTCCACGGCTTGTTCAAGTTGCCGTCACGGTCTGTCCGCCGGGTGCCGGCAACCGCCCGGCATGCGGCACAATGGCCGGATGACCCATCCGGAATCCGCCGCGCTGCGAGCGCTGATCGACGACCGCTACGGCGACCTGGCCGCCCGTTGCCGCGCCGCCGGGGTGCCGCTGCACGACGACGCCGGCGTGGCCGAGCGGATCCGCCGTACCTTGCTGGCCAGCGACTTCGCGTTCGATGTGTGGTGCCGCCAACCGCAGCTGCTCGCGCCGGCCGGACTGGAGCGATTACGTTCGGGCAGCGACGCCAGTGCGCGCATCGAGGCGCTGAAACTGCCCCACGACGAGGCCGCCTGCATGGTCGCGCTGCGCCGCTTCCGCCACGCCGAGGCGCTGCGGCTGGTGTTTCGCGACGTCAACGGGCTGGACGAGCTGCCGGAAACCCTGTCCGCCACCAGCGTGCTGTACGAGGTGCTGCTTGAGGTGGTGCTGGGCTGGTCCGAGCGTGCGCTGGCCGCGCGCTACGGCTACAGCCGCAATCACGACGGCGCCTTGCAGCGACTGCTGGTGATCGGCTTCGGCAAGCTCGGCGGCAGCGAGTTGAATTTCTCCTCCGACATCGACCTGGTGTTCGCCTATCCGCAAGCCGGCCAGACCGACGGCCCGCGTCCGCTCGACAACAGCGAATATTTCATCCGCCTCGGCCGCCAGCTGGTGCGCCTGCTGAACGAGCCGACCATGGACGGCATCTGTGCACGGGTCGACCTGCGCCTGCGCCCGTTCGGCAACGCCGGTCGGCTGGCGCTGTCGTTCGCCGCGATGGAGCAGTACTACCAGAGCGAGGGCCGCGACTGGGAGCGCTACGCCTGGATCAAGGCGCGCCCGGTCGCTGGCGACCGCGCCGCCGGCAAGCAGCTGCAGGAGTTGCTGCGTCCGTTCGTCTATCGCAAATACCTCGACTACACCGCGTTCGCCGGGCTGCGCGAGATGAAGGCGCTGATCGACGCGGAAGTGGCGCGCAAGGATCTCGCCGACAACCTCAAGCTCGGCCCCGGCGGCATCCGCGAGATCGAGTTCATCGTGCAGCTGACCCAGCTGATCCGCGGCGGCCGCGAACCGTCCCTGCGCGTGCGCGGCCTGTTGAGCGCGCTGACCGCGTGCGAGGCGCGCGGCCATATCAACACGGCGCGGGCGCGCATGTTGCGTGAGGCGTATGTGCTGTTGCGCCGGGTCGAGAACCGCGTGCAGATGCTGCGCGACGCGCAGACCCACGATATCCCCGCCGACGCGCTGAGCCGCGAACGCATCGCGTTGAGCCTGGACTATCCCGACTGGGACAGCCTGCATGCGGCGCTGGTGAAACAGCGCGCCGTCGTCAGCGAGGAATTCGCCGCCGTGCTGATGCCGCAGGGCGGCCGCGCCGCCCGCGTGCCGGCCGCCGACCTGGTGCTGTGGCAGCGCGCCTGCGATGAATCGCTGGACGCCGCCACGCTGGAAGCCTCCGGCTTCGCGCCCGGCGACGAGCTGGCGGATGCCCTGCTGAAACTGCCGCAGGCCGCGGCGGTGCGCGCGATGTCGGCGCGCTCGCGCGAGCGCCTCGATCACCTGATGCCGCAGCTGTTCGACGCCGCGCGCGTCACCGCCGTGCCGGTAGCCAGCCTGCTGCGGCTGTGCCGGTTGATGCAGGCGGTGGCGCGGCGTTCGTCCTACCTGGCCCTGCTGGAAGAACAGCCGGCGGCGCGCCGCCGGCTGGTGCGGCTGTTTGCCGACAGTGCGTTCCTGGCCGAACGCGTGATCGCGCAGCCGCTGCTGCTGGACGACGTGCTCGATCCGCGCATCGATCAATTGCCGTTCAAGCGCGCCGACATCACCGCCGAGATCGCGCGCGTGCTGGGCACGCTGGAAGAGCGCGAGGCTGAGGCGGAGCTCGATCGGATCAACGAGTTCAAGGCGTCCACCGCGTTCCGGCTCGGCCTGGCGTTGAACGACGGCCGCGCCGATGCGGTCGCCACCGCGCGCCGGCTCGCCGCGCTGGCCGAGTCGGTGATCGGCGCGGTGCTGGCGCTGGCCGAGCGCGAGCTGGTCGCCCAGCACGGCCGCCTGCCGGGAACCGACATGCAGCCGGGTTCGGGTTTTTCCGTGCTGGGCTATGGCAGTCTCGGCGGCGAGGAGCTCGGCTTCGCCTCCGATCTCGACCTTGTCTTCGTCTACGACAGCCGCCGCGCGCAGGCGATGAGCAACGGTGCGCGACCGATCGAAGGCTCGCGCTGGTACCAGCGGCTGGCCCAGCGGGTGATGAACTGGCTTACCGTGCTGACCCGCGGCGGCCGCCTGTACGAAGTCGACACGCGCCTGCGCCCGGACGGCTCCAAGGGCCTGCTGGTCAGCAGCCTCGACGCGTTCGTGGCGTACCAGCAGAGCCGCGCATGGACGTGGGAACACCAGGCGCTGCTGCGCGCACGGCCGGTGGCAGGCGACACGGTACTCAACGCCGAGTTGGCCGGGGTGCGCCGCGACATCCTGGCGGTGCCGCGCGAGCGCGCCACGGTGCTGGCCGAGGTCAGCAGCATGCGTGCGCGCTGGCGCGTCGAGCGCGACCGCTCCGACGAGCGCCAGTTCGACCTGAAGCAAGGCCACGGCGGCCTGCTCGATATCGAATTCGCATTGCAGGGATTGGTGCTGGCGCACGCCGCCGAGCAGCCGGGCCTGCTCGGCGTCACCGCCAACGCCGGCCTGATCGAAGCATGCCGCGCCGCCGGTCTGCTCGACAGCAACCAGTCCGCGATCCTCGGCGTGGCCCATGCCGACCTGCTGCAACGCGCACTGGCCTGCACGCTCGACCTGCGCCCGCGCATCGCGCCGCGCGATGCGGAGCTGGAGCAGCTGTGCGGCAGCGTGCGCGAGGTTACCGACGCGCTGGGCTTTGCGTTCGACTGAGCAGCCGCTCAGTCCAGCGCTTGCTGTGCCTGCCGCCGCTGGATTCGTGCGTGCAGTTCGGCGGCGATGCTGGCGGTCTCGCGCAGCGGAGTGGTCGGCGCTGGCGCCTGGCTGTCCAGATCATGCAGCCGCCCGGCCGCGCGCAGCGCCTGATGGAAGCGCGCGATCCTTGCCGGCAGCGGCGTGCTGACGAAGGTCTCGACCGGGCAGCCGACGGCGCAGGCTTCCGAGAGCATGTTCACCGAGTCGGGGGTAACCACCAGACGATCGGCCCAGCCGAGCACGCCGGGGTAGGGATTGCGGCCATCGTCGGGGCCGGCCCAGACCAGACCTGGCACGTCGTGCAGCGTCTTGCGGAAGAGCTCGATCAGCGCCGGTGAGGTGCGTCGTGAACCCAGCACCAGCAGGCTGCCGCCTTCATGGCGCTGGCGTTCGAGCAGGCGTGCGGCCAGCTGGCGGGCGTAGTCCGCATTTAGCGCGATGCCTTGCCGTGGCCCGCCGAGCAGCACGCCCACGCGCGGTTGCGGCAACTCGGCGAAGCTGGGACAGGATTCGCGGCCATCGGCCAGCCACTCGTCGTCCACCGAGTTCAGCGAGCCCAGCGGGCGCAGCACGTTCAGGCCGTCGAGCTGGTCGTGGCAGGGCGCGATCACCGTGTCCCAGTGTGCGGGGTCGATGCGCGGGTTCAGGATCTGCACGGTGTAGCACTGCCCGTCGGACAGCCGGCGCAGCAGGCGGGTGAACAGCGCGGCGGCGCGACCGCAGCCGATCGCCACGGCTGGCCACGGCGGCGTGAACAAGCGGCGCTGATGGATGGGCAGGGCGAGCCGGCCGCCCAGTTCCAGCCGTGGCGCCAGCCACGACCACGGCGCCCGCGGCCGCAACACCAGATGACGCAGCGGCAGTTGCAGGTGTTCGGCCAGCGCCAGCGCCTGGCGCTGGTTGCCGGCAGCGCTGTCGGTGATCACCCAGCATTCGCCGTGCAGTTTCAACATGCGTGCGGGCGTCGCGGCATTGTTTCCAGAATGAGCACTGTACGTTCTCCCCATGGGTGGACTGTTCGCCTGCGACCACCTATACACTTGCAAGATAGCGTCACTGTCGGCGCGTTTTTCCCCAGAGGATACCGATGAGCGAGTTGCTTTCCGAGGCCAGTCTTGAGCAGTTGTTCCGCAGCGCCCGCACGTTCAACGCGTGGCTGCCGAAGGAAGTGAGCGACGAGCAGTTGCACCAGCTCTACGATCTGGCCAAGTTCGGGCCGACCAGCGCGAACTCCTCGCCGATGCGGGTGGTGTTCGTGAAGTCGAAGGCGGCGAAGGCGAAACTGGAGCCGTTCCTGTCCGATGGCAACCGCGCCAAGACCATGGAGGCGCCGGTCACCGCGATCGTCGCCACCGACCACGAGTTCTACGAGCAGCTGCCGCGGCTGTTTCCGCACACTGACGCGCGCAGCTGGTTCGTCGGCAACCAGCCGCTGATCGACACCACCGCGTTCCGCAACGCCACCCTGCAGGGCGCCTACCTGCTGCTGGCGGCGCGGGCGGTCGGGCTGGACTGCGGCCCGATGTCCGGCTTCGACAATGCCGGCGTGGACGCGGCGTTCTTCGCCGGCACCGCGATCAAATCGAACTTCCTGATCAGCATCGGCTACGGCGACGCCAGCCGCAACCTGTTCGCGCGCAGCCCCCGCCTCGCGTTTGGCGAAGCCTGCACGATCGCCTGAAGTCCACGTCCCATCCCACTTTCCCATTCCCACTTCCAAGGAGTTTCTCCATGCGTGCATTGAAGTATCTCGCTCTCGCCGGCCTGCTCGGCGCCGCCGTGTCGGTCCAGGCCGCCCCGGTCACCTACAAGCTCGACCCGGACCACACGATGGTGTTGTTCAGCTGGAACCACTTTGGCTACTCCAACCCCACCGCCGACTTCGGCCTGGGCGAAGGCACCCTGGTATTCGACGAACAGCACCCGGCCAATTCCAGCGTGGAAGTGACCCTGCCGCTGGCCCGCCTCGACACGCATGTGCCGGCGCTGGACGAGCATCTGAAGAAGGCGGACTTCCTCGGCGCCGACCAGTACCCCACGGCGACGTTCAAGAGCACGGCGGTGCAGCCGTTGGGTGGCAACAAGTTCAAGGTCACCGGCAACCTCACCGTGCGCGGCGTGACCAAGCCGGTGGTGCTGGATGCGACGCTGAACAAGATCGGCCCGCATCCGATGAGCAAGGCGCCGTCGATCGGCTTCGACGCTACCGCCAGCATCAAGCGTTCGGATTTCGGCGTCGGCGCCTACGTGCCGAACGTCAGCGACGAGCTCAGCATCCGCATCACCACCGAAGGCTCGGTGCCGAAGAAGGCTACGGCCAAGTAAGTTTCCATGGTCCACAAAAAAAACGCGCCATCATCGGCGCGTTTTTTTTGTGGGCGGGTGGACCGGGTCAGTGCGGTTTCACGCCGACGTCCTTCAGCGATTCCAGCTTGGCCAGGTCGATGCTGGCAACCGCCTGCTTCAGCTGGTCGATGCTGTCCACGTTGCCGTTCGCCTTCACCGTGAAGCGCTTGCCGACCACCACGCTGTATTCGCCGTACTTCGACTGGGTGTCCCACTCCTCGTGGACCAGGTTGCCGTCGGCGCTGTAGGTTTTCTCGTAGCCGTGGTCGGTCTGCTTTTCTTCCTCCGGCGCCATCGCGGCGGCCAGCGACATGAAGCCCTTGGCGCCGCCGGTATCGGAGACTTCCAGCGTGACGTGCTGGCCGTTGTCGGCGGCGTAGCTGGCGCTGGCCTGGGAGATCTGCATGCCCATCGCACTGTTGCGTTCGGCCGACAGGCTGCTGCGCTTGAGGCTGCCCAGGCTGTCGGGCAGGAACGCCTTGATCTGGTCCGGCGCCAGCGCCTCGACGTTGCCATTGGCGCCGGCCACCGCGCCCACCATCTTGCCCATCGCGGCGGACTGCGCCTGGCTGTCGCCGGACTTCTGCGCAGCTTCCAGTTCCTTGCTGGCCTGTTCGGCACGCTGGCCCATCGCGGCCAGCTTGCCTAGCGCACTGTTGCTGTCGATGGTGACGCTGTCGCCGTTGCTGCCGGTGACGTGCATGCCACCCATTGCCGCACCCGTCATTGCGGCGGTGCCGACCACGCCGACGACGATCACGCCGACGATCCAGCTCAGCACGATCGCGATGATCACGCTGACCGCGGTGTAGCCGCCGGCTTTCTCTGGCGGGCACTTCATGGTGTGCGGCAAGCCCAGGTACAGCAGGTAGATGGCGTAGACCGCACCGGCGATCGCGATCAGCCAGCCCAGCCACGGCACGATCACCGCGATGCCGGCGATCCAGCTGGCGGTCCACGAGTAGGCGACGGTCTTCAGCGCCTGCACCATGTCCTTCTGGCCGCCGAAGCTGGGCGCCAGCGCGTTGATGATCAGCGCCACCACATAGACGATCGCCAGCGCCAGCACGTAGTGCAGCACCATGCCCACGATGCCCATGCCGATCGGTGCGCGCACGGTGACGCCGAACATGCTGGTGCCGATCAGGCTGCCCTTGATGAAGCCGGCGATGATCGGCAGGGCGGCGACGATGGCGATGTAGCCGGTGTACAGGCCTTGCACGGTGGCCGGCTCGGCGGCGGCCGCGGGCCATTCGGTCCTGGGTGTGGTCAGGATGGCCTTGATGCGTTCAACGATCTTTCCGAAGTCCATGGTCAGCTCCTAAGCCCGTTGCAGTTGGCCCGGCGCAGAGCGCCGGGTCGAGGATGGTGTGCTCACTTCATGACAGCCGCCGCGACGGTCCGACGGCTGGACGCCGCGGCGGTGGTTTTCCCTGGGTTTCCCTGCGCTGTCCCCCGACAGAAGGCTGCAGCCTGCTACCATTTGCGGCCTGATGTCCAGTCTGGAGTCCACTGATGTCATCCCCCCATTCCGCGACGGCGTCATCGATGCCGGCAAATGCCGAAAATCGTTACGAAGTGACGCGCGCCGACCTGCCACTGTCCTGCCCGATGCCCGGCATGGCGCTGTGGAATTCGCACCCGAAGGTGTACCTGCCGATCGTCGACGATGGTGGCGAATCAACCTGTGCCTACTGTGGCGCGCATTACGTCTTGCGCGACTGATCGTCCGGGTCCACCCGAACCGCTGGCGGCACTACTTTTGCATGTCTCCAGAGAATGAAAGCCTCCAGCCCCGAGCTCATGCCCAGCATTGCCGTGCCCGCCAAGCTGCTGACCGTGGTCCAACTGATCCCCGCGCTGCATTCCGGCGGCGCGGAGCGTTCGGCGCTGGAGATCGCACGGGCGCTGGTGCAGGCCGGCCACCGCTCGGTGGTGATTTCGGCCGGCGGGCGGCTGGCCGAACAGTTGCAGGCCGAGGGCAGCGAACACATCACGCTGGACCTTGGCCGCAAGTCGCTGGGCACGCTGACCCGGCTTGGCGCGTTGCGCCGGGCGCTGCGTGAGCTGAAGCCCGATATCGTGCATGCCCGTTCGCGGTTGCCGGCCTGGATGGGCTGGTGGGCGCTGAAGGGGATGACGCCGCGGCCGCATTTCGTCACCACCGTGCACGGACTCAATTCGCCGGGCCGCTACAGCGCGATCCTGTTGCGCGGCGAGCGCGTGGTGGCGGTTTCGCAGACCCTGCGCGACTACGTGCTGAGCCACTACCGCTGGCTGGAGCCGGGCAAGGTGCGGGTGATCCCGCGTGGCATCGACCCGGTGGCATTCCCCTACGGGCATCGGCCGGACGATGCCTGGCAGAGGGCATTCTTCGCCGAGTTTCCGGCGCTGACCGGCGCGCCGCTGCTGACCCTGCCCGGGCGCGGCACGCGGCTGAAGGGGCACCACGATGCGATCGAGCTGCTGGCCGACCTGAAGCGCCGCGGCATCGAGGCACGGTTGCTGCTGCTGGGCGTGATCGAACCCGGCCGCGAGGCCTACGCGGCCGAGTTGCGGGAGCTGATCCGCGTGCGCGGGGTGACCTCGCAGGTGGTGCTGACGCCACCGCGCCACGACGTGCGCGACATCTACGCGATTTCCGCGCTGGTGCTGCAGCTGTCGAACAGGCCCGAATCGTTCGGACGCACGGTGATCGAGGCGCTGTCGTTGTGCCGGCCGGTGCTGGGCTACGCGCACGGCGGCGTCGGTGAATTGCTGGCCGAACTGTATCCGGCCGGCCGCGTGCCGCCGGGCGATCGCGAGCGGCTGGTCGAACGGGCTGCCGAGCTGCTGCGGGTGGCGCCGCCGATCTCGCCGCTGCAGAGCTACCGTCTGGTCGACATGCAGCAGGCCACGCTGGCGCTGTACGACGAAGTGACCGCCGACTGAGACGGCCCGCCGCTTGGCGGGTATGCGCACTCGCCTACAATGCGTGATCTCCTCGTTCCGGTCCGCGCATGAATTCCTTCACCACCTCACTCAAGGCCGCGCTGCGTTCCCCGCTGCTGCCGTTCTGGCTGGTGGTCGCGTTGCTGCCGTTCGGGCGCAGTTCCGAGCTGGGCACCGCGCTGTGCCTGCTCGGCGTGATCATGCTGTTCGCGCGCGACCCGCAGGCGCTGCGCCAGCATGCCGGCGCGCGACTGCTGTTGTGGTTGCTGGCGGCCTACGCGGGGGCGGCGTTGCTCTCCGCCGTCGACGCGATCATGCCGGGCAAGAGCTGGGGCACCGTGGCCGCGCTGCTGCGTTATGCGCCGCTGGGCCTGTACGCCTGTTTTGCGATCCGCCGCGAGCACAAGTTGCAGGCGCTGTATGTGGCTGTGGCCTGGGTGCTGGCGCTGTGGTGCGCCGATGCCTGGCTGCAGGCGCTGACCGGCTGGAGTCTGGGCGGGCATGCCGAGGCCGAACGCGTTTCCGGCATCTTCGGCGCCGACAATCTCAAGCTGGGGCCGAGCCTGGCGGTGCTGTCGCCGTTCGCGCTGTGGGCGGCGCGGCGGCATTGGGGCCTGCCGGGCCTGCTGCTGGCGTTCGTGCTGGTGCTGGGACCGGTGTTGCTGGCCGGTTCGCGCGCGGCGTGGCTGTGCTACACGCTGGTGGCGCTGGGCTTTGCCTGGCGCGAGGCGCGTTCGCCGCTGCGCTTTGCCGGTTTCTGCGCGGTCGCGGCGGTGCTGCTGACGCTGGCCGGCGGTATCGCGTGGAAGACTTCCGCGCGCTTCCACGATCGCATCGAGCGCACACTGTTTGCGTTGCACGGCACCGACCAGTCCATCGACACGGCGCTCAGCGGTCGGCTCGAGATCTGGCACACCGGCGTCAACATGTTCATGGCGCATCCGGTCAACGGCGTCGGCGTGCGCGGCTTCCGCTATGCGTATCCGCAGTACGCCGCGGCGAACGATCACTTCGTGGTGACCACGGAAGCCTGCGGTGTGGGCGAGGGCGCGTGTCATGCACACCAGCTGGTGCTGGAGGTGCTCGCCGAGACCGGCACGCTCGGCCTGCTGCTGTGGCTCGCCGGCGTGGCGCTGGCGTGGCGCGCGTGGCGACGGGTCGGCGCCGCGGCGCGGGCGCGGGCGTTCCCGGTCACCCTCGCGCTGGGCGTGATGCTGTTCCCGCTGAACACCCACCTGGCGTTCTATTCGGCGTGGTGGGGGTTGCTGTTCGCCTGGCTGCTCGGGCTGTGGTGCGCCGCGTTATTTGTTGCCGGCATCCCTGCCGGCACAGCTGAACCCGGCATCCGTGCCGGACTCCTCACAGAAGCACGCCCCCTGGAGACGCGCGATGGGGCGTGAGTTGCTGTCGGTGGTGGTGACCACGTTCAACAATGCCGACACGCTCGACGCCTGCCTGCGCGGAGCGGGCTGGGCCGACGAGATCGTGGTGCTGGACTCGGGCTCGACCGACGCCACCGCCGCGATCGCCGCGCACTACGGCGCGCGCATCCACACCCAGCCGTTCGCCGGCTACAGCGCGCAGAAGCAGGCGGCGATCGATCTGGCCAGCCATCGCTGGGTACTGCTGCTGGATTCCGACGAGTCGCTGGACGCGGACGCCGCCACGCGCCTGCAGCAGGCACTGTTGGCACCGGCCTGCGCGGGCTACCAGTTATGGCGGCGCGAGTGGCAGTTCTGGCGCTGGCAGTCGCGGCGCGGGCGACTGAATCATTACGTGCGCCTGTTCGACCGGCAACGCGCGCGCATGAGCGGTCACGAGGTGCACGAGGAAGTGCACGTGGATGGCCCGGTGGGTGTGCTCGACGTGGTCATCGATCATTACGGCGAACCCGACATCGCCGGACGCGTGGCCAAGGCGAATCGCTACTCCAGCCTGCAACTGGCCGACCTGGCCAGACGCAAGGTCGGCTGGCTGCGGCTGCGCATGGTGGCGTATCCGACGGTGGCGTTCCTGCGCTACTACGTGCTGCGCGGACACTGGCGCTCCGGCTGGGCCGGCTTCATCGCGGCGCGCATCCACGCGTTCTACGCGTTCCTGAAATACGCCAAGCTGTACGAGCGGCGGCGGCCGCGGGATTGAACGGGCTCCACGGCTCAGTTGCCGGCGAGTATCTGCAGGAACTGGGCGGCGATCACCTGCATGCTGAAATGCTGTTGTACGTAGTCATGTGCGGCTGCGCCCATCGACGCCAGCAGGGCTGGATCGCATAGCTTCAGGATCGCGTCGCGCCACGCCGCCGCGTCGCCCGGCGGCAGCAGCAGGCCGGTCACGCCCGCCTCGAGTGTCTCGGGAATCCCGCCGATGTCGCTGCCCAGCACGGGGATGCCGGCGGCCTGCGCCTCGACCGAGACCCGACCAAACGTTTCCGTGGCGATCGACGGAAAGGCCAGCATGGAGAGTGCGCTGTAATAGGGGTGAACGTCGGAGATCCAGCCCAGGAAGTGATGCCGGCTTGCGGTCGGGTCCGCCGCGGCGCGCGCGCGCAGCGCCTGTGCATCGGGGCCGTCGCCCAGCCACAGGCAATGCAGCCGCGGCTGTTCCGCCATGGCCGCGCTGACGGCCTCGAACAGCGGGAAGATACCCTTGCCGCCGTGCATGCGGCCGCTGTAGCCGAGCACGATCGCTTCTTCGTCCAGACCAAGCGAGCGCCGGATCTCGCTGCGCCGGTACGGATCGGGCCGGCACAGTTCCATGTTGACGGGATTGTAGAGCACCCGCACCAGAGGACCCGGGACGCCTCGATCCAGATAGGCCTGGCGGGCATGCTCCGAGACGGCGAGGAAGCGTTGCGCGAGGCGCGGGATCAAATAGGCGGAAAGGCGTTTCATCGGCGGCGTGCGATGGCGGAACAGTGCGACCGGCACGTGCAGCAGGCGTCCGATCAGGATCAGCGGCCAGTATTCCTTGCCGAAATTTCCCACCAGCCAGTCCGGCTTCAGTTGTCGCGCTGCCTTGATGACGGCGACATAGCCGCGCAGGTCAAACACGTTGCAGAATTTCGCCTTGTACCGACGCACATCGGAGCGGGCCAGCCCTTGCCAGATCGGGCCATCGGGATAGACCGCCGCACCCACCTGATGCCCGGCTGCGGCCATGGCTTGCGCCAATGCGACGAAGTGGCTGGCGGCGCCGGTGCTTTCGGGGTTGGTGCCGACAAAGAGCAGCTTCACGCGCGGCGATCCTCGTAGCGCGACAGCACCCGCATGGCGAATTGCGGCAGCAGGTGGTGGCGCGCCACCTGCACCCGCGGCAGTTGCCACAGGTCCATGCCGGCGAAGGTCCGGCCGCGTCGGGTCGTGGTTGCGGCGGCGAAGCCGGCTTCGCGCACCCTGCCGGCCACGCGCTCGTCGGCGTCGCCATACGGGTAGCAGAACTGCGTGACGGGCGCGCCGAGGCGATCCTCCAGCGCCGCCTTGCTGCCGTGGATCTCGTCGTGCAGTTGCGCGTCATCGCATTGCGTCAGCCGGGGGTGGCTGCGGCTGTGCGCACCGATTTCCATGCCGCCGCGGTGCCAGTCGCGCAGTTGCTCCGCGGACATCAGCGGCTTGCGTATACCCAGCCGCTCGGCATCCCACTGGTTGTATCGCCCGATGCTGCCGCTGACCACGTAGCAGGTGGCGCTGAAGCCGTAGCGCTGCAGGATGGGCAAGGCCTCGAGGTTGTCCACGTAGCCGTCGTCCAGCGTGATGACGGCGATGCGGCCGGTACGTTCGCCCTGCAGGTACGGCATCGCGGCCGACATGGACAACCCGGTGTAGCCGAATCGGCGCAGCAGCCACATCTGCCGCGCGAAGGCGGCCGGGCTCACGAACAGGCTGCGGTACACGCGCAGGTCGCGCGGTGCGCGCGCGATGTTGTGGTACATGAGGATGGGCAGGGCGGGTGTTCCCCGCGAAGCGGCGTCGCTCACTTTTCCAACTCCTTTGTCGGTGCGGTGCAAGGGAGTGGCGAACCATCGCGCGGGTCCTTTCCGGCCCGCTCGTGCCGCTGGCCTGGAAGACCCGGTGCTCTCCGGGGATCGGGATGGTTGCGCAAAGTCGCCACTCGGATGCGAGGCGGGTCGGCGAAGTCGACCCGGATCTCGAAAGTGGCGCAATTTTCGGCGGGCCAGGCTTTCACCCGGCTGTCGGACGAATCAGTAGATCGCCGGTGCGCCGGGCGGCCGCGTCTTGAAGCGCTTGTGCACCCACAGGTATTGCTCGGGCGCCTCGCGCACCATCTGCTCGATGCAGGCGTTGACGCGGGCGGTGTCGGTTTCCGCGTCAGTACCGGGGAAGCCATCCAGCGGTGCGCCCAGGCGCAGCGCGTAACCCTCGTTGCCGGGCAGGCGGCGATGGAAGAACGGGATCACCAGCGCACCGGACATCCGCGCCAGGTGATGGGTGGCGGTGATGGTGGCCGCCGGCACGCCGAAGAACGGCACGAACACGGTGTCCTTGCTGCGCATGTCCTGGTCCGGCGCGTACCACAGCGTGCCACCGCCGCGCAGGTACTTCACGGTGCCGCGGATGTCGTCCTTCTCGAACATCGCGTCGGCGTAGTCCAGTCGTGCACGCAGCACCACCCATTCGAACACGGCCGAGTCCATCCGGCGGTACATGCCGGCGATGCGGATACGCTGCGAGACCAGCCGCGCGCACAGCTCCAGGTGCGAGAAGTGCCCGCCGACCAGCAGCACGCCCTTGCCCTGCGCGCGCGCCGCCTCGAGGTGTTGCAGTCCTTCGATGCGGGTGGGGATGTTGGCCATGCGCCGGCCGCTGCCCATCCAGCCCAGTGCGAACTCCACCAGCATCAGGCCGATGTCGCGCAGGTTCGCATCGACCAGCGCGGCACGCGCGGCGGCATCGAGTTCGGGAAAGCACAGTGCGATGTTCGCCGCGGCGATGCGCCGTCGCGCGGAGGGAACGCGCAGCAGCAGCGCGCCGAGCCGTCGACCCAGCCACATCAGCGCGCGCTGCGGCAGCCGCGCGATCAGCCAGATCGTGCCCACGCCCAGCCACGCCGGCCAGTGGCGCGGCGCGAGCAGCGAACGGGTGAAGGTGGGACGGGGCATGCCGGGCATCGTGCGCATTGTAGTGGAGGCGGCGAAGCGGGAACGGCGGGCGGCAGCGTGTCGCATGCTTCAGCCTCGCGTGCCGTTCCCGCTCCATCCGCTCTCGTATACTGCCGCGTTGGACTGACGGGCATTGACGTTGCGCTATCTCTACACCCTCGCGATGTTCCTGGTGACGCCGCTGCTGGTGCTGCGGCTGCTGGCACGCGGGGTGCGTTCGCGGCCCTACCACCGGCGCTGGCCGGAGCGGTTCGGCTTCTTCGATCCGCCCGGCTTCAGCGGCAGCTTGTGGGTGCATGCAGTGTCGGTCGGCGAGGTGAATGCGGCGGAGCCGCTGATCAAGGCGCTGCGGCGGGATTATCCGAATGCCCCGCTGGTAGTCACCACGGTCACCCCGACCGGCACCGCGCGCGTGCAGCAGCTATTCGGCGACAGCGTGTTCCACGTCTACCTGCCGTATGACCTGCCGTACGCGGTGGGCCGCTTCCTGAAGAAAGTCCGGCCGCGGCTGGCGCTGATCGTGGAAACCGAGATCTGGCCGAACCTGTATCACAGCTGCCACAAGCGCGGCATCCCGCTGATGATCGTCAACGCTCGGTTGTCGGAACGCTCGCTGCGCGGCTACAAGCCGCTGCGCGGGTTGCTGCGCTCGGCGCTGCGCTGCGTGCGCCTGATCGCCGCGCAGTCGCGCACCGATGCGGCGCGCTATCGCCTGCTCGGGGCCGACCCGCAACAGGTGCTGGTCACCGGCAACATGAAGTTCGACATGCCGATACCGATCGGTGCGGTCGCCGACGGTGCGTCGATGCGCGAACACTGGGGGCCGCGGCGACCGGTATGGATGGCGGCCAGCACCCACGAGGGTGAGGAACTGGCGGCGCTGGAGGCGCACCTGCAGGTGTTGAAGCGATTGCCCGATGCGCTGCTGCTGCTCGCGCCGCGCCACCCGGAACGCTTCCGGCTGGTCGAGCACGCGGTGCGCAGCCTTGGCTTCACGGTCGCCACGCGCGGCCTCGAAGGCGTGCCGTCGGCGTCGCACCAGGTCTTCGTGATCGACGCGATGGGACAGTTGATGCCGTTCTTCGCGGCGTCGGACCTCGCCTTCGTCGGCGGCAGCCTGGTGCCGATCGGTGGCCACAACGTGCTGGAGCCGGCGGCCTTGTCGGTGCCGGTGCTGGTGGGCCCGCATACCTTCAACTTCGAGGAGATCACCCGCAGCCTGATCGAGCAGGGCGGCGCCGAACGCGTGGCGGACGCCGGGCGGCTGGGTCCGGCCGTGTTGAAGCTGTTGCTCGATGCCGCAGGACGCGGACGGATGGGGCAGGCGGCGCAGGAAGTCTTCGAGCGCGAACGCGGTGCGGTGCAGCGGGTCATGCAGCTGATCGATACGCTGCTGCAGGAATGACGGTGCACAAAACGAGACGGCCGGGTGCGAGCCCGGCCGTCTTCGCATGCCGCGCGCAGCGGTTTACTGCAGCAGCGCGTTGATCTCCTCGATGTCCTTGAGAGCGGCCGTTCCCGCGGTCTGCTTGAGCAGCAGCTTGTTCAGGATGAACTGGTGGCGGGCCTGCGAATAGCTGCTTTCCGAGGAGGTCAGGGTCTGGATCGCCAGCAGCACGTTGGTCATGGTCTGGGTGCCCACCTCGAAGCCGGCCCGGGTTGCCTCGAGCGCCTTGCGGCCGGAATCCACCGAGGCTTTGGCCGACTCCACCTGGGCGATGCCGGCGATCACCGAGCGGTAGAAGTTGAGCGTGTCGCGTACCACCTGACGCCGCTGCGCTTCCATCGCGTCGGCGGCGGCGTCGCGCTGGTAGATCGACTGGCGCACCCGTGACTGGGTGAGGCCGCCGGAGAAGATCGGCACGTTGAGGGTCAGCCCGATCGTGGTCGAGGCGGGGTCGCGGTAGCGGGCGGCGGCGTCGCTCTCGGACCAGCCGGCGCTCTTGCCGTAGCTGACGCCGGCGGTAATCGTCGGCAGGTGGCCGGCGCGCGCGGCGCTGATGTTGTGCTGCGCCGTCTCCACGTTGTTTTTCTGCGCGAGCAGGTTGGGGTTGGTTTCCAGCGCCTGCTTGACCCAGCTTTCCTGATCGGCCGGTGCCGGCGGCTGCATCGGCAGGTCGTCGCGCAGCTTCTTCAGGTCGCCGGCCGGCTTGCCGGTGATCTGGGTGAGCGCCTCGCGGGCATCGTTGAGCGCATTCTGCGCGGCGATGGTCTGCGACTTGGCCGCCTCGTAATAGGCCTTGGCCTGGTACACGTCGGTGATCGCCGAAAGGCCGACCTTGAAACGCTGGTCGGATTGCTCGTACTGCTGGCGGAAGGCGTCCTCGTTGGCCTTGGCGTAGGTCAACTCATCCTCGCTGGTGAGCACGCCGAAGTAAGCCGCGGCCACGCGCCCGTAAAGCTCCTGCGCCGCGGCCTGGTACAGCTCGTCCTGTGCATCCGACGCTGAATGGGCGGCCTTGAGGTTGGCGTACTTGCTGAAGTCGAGCACGGTCTGACTGAGCGTGCCGTTGATCGAACGCGAACGGCTATGGCCGATCTGGTTGCCGCCGTTGGTCTGGTTGAGGCTCATGCTGGCGCCGATCTGCGGCAGCAGCAGCGCGCGTGCCTGGTCCACCCCTTCGCCGGTGGCCAGCCGGGTGGCGTCGGCCTGCGACAGCACCGGGTCGTTGGCGCGCGCATCGCGATAGGCATCGAGCAGATCCTCACCATGGCTGGGCAGCGAGATGGCAGCCAGGGCCAGGGCAAGAGTAAGCAGCTTCAAACGCATGGAGTGCCTCGTGGGGATCGATTCGGGGGCGAAATCAGAATACGAACCGTTGCGGCGGTTCGGCATGGGTCAGGTAGGGCAGGTCGGTTTCGAACAGGACTTCTTCGCGATAGCGGCCGGCGCCTTCATGGGTGAGCAAGGTGGCCTGCTGCACCGGCGACTGGCCGCGGATGACCACCGCACGTGCGCCAGGCTTGAGCCAGCTCAGCCAGCGTGCCGGGGTCGCGTGCACCGCACCGGTCACCATCAGCGCATCGAACAGGCCATCGGGCTGCCACGCGTTGACCGCTTCGCCGGTGACCAGGCTGGTGTTGGCGATGCCGGCGGCCTGCAGGCGCCGGGCGGCGGCCGCGGTGAAGTCGGCGTGGATGTCGATGCTGGTTACCTGCGCGGACAAGGTGGCCAGGCAGGCGGTGAGGAAGCCCGAACCGGTGCCGATTTCCAGCACGCGGTCGGTGGGCAGCAGCTCCAGCGCCTGCAGCACGCGGCCTTCCACCACCGGCTTCATCATCACCTCGCCGTGGCCCAGCGGCAGGCACAGGTCGGCGAACGCCAGCTGGCGGTGCTCGGCGGCGACGAAGTCCTCGCGGCGCACGCGGCTGATCACGTCCAGCACGCGGCCGTCCAGTACTTCCCACGGGCGCACCTGGTTTTCCACCATGTTCAGTCGCGCCTGCTCGATATTCATCGCCATCTGCTCGTGTCCCATACGGATCGAAAAAGGTCAAAGAGGATAAGCGCTTGCGCCCGCCCCTACAATGACGCGCTCACGACGGTGACAAGCCTGCCGGTTGCATGGCGGGTCACGAAGTGCCGGAAGTCATCGCAAGCGGTTGACGGGCGTCACCCGTTGTCGGGTGCATGCGCAAATGGCGCCGAAGCCGTGGTTCCGGCGCCATCTTGGAAAATAATTGAACCGCCGCGTATAATAAAGCCAGAATTCCCGTTTGTGAAGGTGGAGGCATGAATACCAGCGCGCCAGTCAAGTCCCAGGGTCCCGGCCGCCCGAAGGACATGGAGAAGCGTGCGGCCATCCTGGTGGCGGCGAAGGCCTTGTTCATCCGCAATGCGTTCGCCGGTACCAGCATGGACGCGATCGCGGCGGATGCCGGTGTGTCCAAGCTCACCGTGTACAGCCACTTTGGCGACAAGGACAACCTGTTCCGCGAAGTGATCCGCTCGCGCATCCAGGACCTGCTGCCGGAGGAGACCTACTTCTTCGATCCGCACGCCGACATCCACGACACCTTGCTGCGGGTGGCGCTGACCCATGCCCACCTCGATTGCAATGCCGAGACCGTGGGCACGTTCCGCGCCATCCTCAGCGACTGCCGCCAGGGCAACCCGCGCTACGGCAAGCTGATCTGGGAAGAGGGTGCATCGCGCACGCACGAACTGATGGAACGCCTGCTGCGGCGGGCGGTTGACGCCGGCCAGCTGGACATCGACGACGTGCCGCGCGCCAGCGTGCAGTTCCTCACCCTGATCAAGGGCAACCTGATGATGCGCCAGATGTTCGGCTGCACCGAATGCCCCGAGAGCTATGTCGAGGAAATCGAGGCCACGGCGCGGGCCGGTGTCGAGATGTTCCTGCGCGCCTATCGGCCGCGCTGAATCGACACGATGGAATCGGGCCAGGTGAAGTCCCCTTCACCTGGCTTTTTCATGTGCGTTCCTAGGCTGGCCGGACTTTCGACGGCACGGGCAGTGCCCGTCGCGATCCATCCCCGTCCGCAGGAGCAAGCCATGGCCAAGACCAAGCCGTTCGTCAGCGACATCGAGAACATCCGCAAGCGCGCGCGCCAGGACATCGACAAGGGCGCGATGACGGCCGGCTACCGTGCCGATCGCGGAACGGTGGTCAAGCTGCTCAACCACGCGCTGGCCACCGAGCTGGTCTGCGTGCTGCGCTACAAGTTTCACTACTACATGGCCTCGGGCATCCACTCGCAGGCGATCAAGGCCGAGTTCCTGCAGCATGCGAACGAAGAGCAGGGCCACGCCGACCTGATCGCCGAGCGCATCACCCAGCTCGACGGCAAGCCGAACCTGTCACCGGAAGGTCTGCTCAGCCGCAGCCATTCGGACTACGTCGAGGGCGAGGACATCGTCGACATGATCAAGGAGGACCTGGTCGCCGAACGCATCGCGATTGACAGTTACCGCGAGATCATCAACTACATCGGCACCGACGACTCGACCACCCGCCGCATGCTGGAGGGCATCCTGGCGATGGAGGAGGAACACGCCGAGGACATGAACACGCTGCTGGAACAGCTCGGCAAGAAGGGCGAGCCGGCCAAGCCGTCGCCGACCCGGAAAGCCGCGGGCAAGCGCGGCTGATCGTGCACGGCGGCGCGCACGCACGCCGCGCGACGTATCACCAGCCGGCCAGCACCAGCTTGCCGATCGTGCCGCCCGATTCCAGCCGACGATGCGCCTCGCGCAGGTTCGCCGCATTGATCGGCACCAGTGTTTCGGTGCGCGTGCCGCGCAACTCACCCGCATCGATCAAGCTGGCGACCCGGTCGAGAATGCGGCCCTGCTCGGCCATGTCGGGGCTATTGAAACGCGCGCGGGCGAACATGAATTCCCAGTGGATGCCGATGCATTTGGCCTTGTACGGGTCGCCGATCCTCAGCGCGCCGGCCGGCTCCACGATCAGGCCGACGTGGCCTTGCGGTGCGAGGAGCTGGCCGATCGCATCCCAATAGTGATCGGTATCGGCGAGGTTGAGCACCGCGTCGACCCGGCCGAAGCCCAGCGCTTCCAGTTGCGGTGCCAGCGCGTGGCGATGGTTGACCACGTGCAGCGCGCCCATCGTGCGGCACCACTCCGTAGTCTCGTTGCGCGAAGCCGTGGCGATCACCGTGAAGCCCGCGCGTCGCGCCAGCTGGATCGCGATCGAGCCGACCCCGCCGGCGCCGCCGATCACCAGCAGCGACTTGTCTTCGCCGCCGTGCTCGCTGTCGAACGGCATGCGCTGGAACAGCAACTCCCACGCGGTGATCGCGGTCAGCGGCAACGCCGCCGCCTCGGCCAGATCCAGCGACCGCGGCGCATGGCCGACCAGGCGTGCGTCGACCAGCTGGAACTGCGCGTTGCTGCCGGGGCGGGTGACGTCGCCGGCGTAGTACACGCGCTCGCCCGGCTGGAAGCCGTCGACCGATTCGCCGACGGCCTCGACAACGCCGGCGGCGTCGTAGCCAAGCACCTTCGGTTGCGCCTCGACCTGCGGCTTGGGCGAACGGAGCTTGGTGTCGACCGGATTCACCGACACCGCCTCGACGCGTATGAGCAGGTCGTGCGCGCCGGGCGCAGGCGTGGGCAGTTCGACGTCGAGCAGCGACTGCGGGTCGTCGGCCGGCAAGTAGCGGGTGAGGGCGACGGCTTTCATGGGCATCTCCGGCAACAGGGGGGCGGGCTTGCACCGACGGCAATCGGCGTTCGGCGAAGGGCTCGTTCCAGGACTCGTTCCAACAAGGGCGACAAGGATACGGCGGTGAGGCGTCGTCAGTGTGTCGAACCGGATGGCTGTTCGTTACGGCAGTCCATCCGTGGCTTCGTGAGGTGCCGGCGCGCCATCAATTCACGGTGGATGACTGGCAGCGTTGTAAGCTTGCTCACCCCGTTCGTTGCCCACGCAGGAGTCGCCCGATGCAGACCCAGGACACTTCGAACCCGCCACGCCACGGCATCCGCCGCGCCATCCTGGCCTTGCTCGCGTTGCTGGTGCTGTGCGTGGCCGCGCTGATGTGGTGGTGGGACAGCGAGCCGGCACTGTTCGATCCGGTGGCGGTGACCCGGACGCAGATGCAGGAATTGAAGCGGCCGGTCAGCATCGGCGCGACCACCACGGTCACCCTGATCAGCTCGGTGCGCACCCTGCTCGACAAGCGCGGCGGCTACCTCAGCAACGACAAGCTGCCGCCCGGCGTGTTCATGGACAACGTTCCCAATTGGGAATTCGGTTCGCTGACCGCCTCGCGCGACCTGGTGCGCGCGCTGCGCAACGACTTCAGCCGTTCGCAGACGCAGTCGACCGAGGACAAGGACCTGGCCGAGGCCGATCCGTTGCTCAACAGCCCGAACGACCGTTGGCTGCTGCCCAGCTCGGAGAGCCAGTACCGCAAGGCGATCAGGCATCTGGACGGCTATCTGGGCCGGCTCGGCGACAGCGACGACAGCAACGCACACTTCTACGCGCGCGCGGACAACCTGGCCGATTACCTGCAGGTGGCTTCGGCACGGCTGGGCTCGCTGTCGCAGCGGCTGTCGGCCAGCGTGGGCCAGATCCGCCTCGGCGACGTCCCCTCGGTCGACGCGCCGGCGGAGGCCAGCACGGCACGCGCGCCCGCTGGCGGCCGGATGGTGAAAACCTCATGGACCAGGATCGACGACAATTTCTACGAAGCGCGCGGCTACACCTGGACCCTGCTGGAACAGCTCAAGGCATTCCAGCAGGATTTCGGCCCGATCCTGCGCAGCAAGCACGCCGACGTCAGTCTGGAGCAGGTGATTCGCGAGCTGGAGGAAGCGCAGCGTCCGCTGCACAGCCCGATGGTGCTGAACGGTTCGCCGTTTGGTTTCTTCGCCAACCACTCGCTGGTGATGGCGAACTACGTATCGCGCGCGAACGCGGCGCTGATCGATCTGCGCGAACTGCTCAGGCGCGGCTGATCCGGACGAACAAACCCCGCCGGGGCGGGGTTTGTTCACGCGTGGACAACTTGCTGGCGACGGGTTCAGCCGCTGATGGCGTCCTGGTAACGCTGGAAGCCGGCGAGGATCTCGGCCTTCGCTTCGTCGGCGCCGACCCAGCCTTCGACCTTCACCCACTTGCCCTTCTCCAGATCCTTGTAGTGCTCGAAGAAGTGGCCGATGCGCTCCAGCCAGTGCGGCGAGACGCCCTTCATGTCGTTGATGTGCGCGTAGCCCGGGAACACCTTGGGCGACGGGATCACCACCAGCTTCTCGTCGCTGCCGGCCTCGTCGGTCATCTTCAGCATGCCGACCGGATGGCAGCGGATCACCGAGCCGACGGCCAGCGGCAGCGGCAGGATCACCACCGCGTCCAGCGGGTCGCCGTCGCCGCCCAGCGTGCGCGGCACGTAGCCGTAGTTGCACGGGTAGCGCATTGGGGTGGACAGGATGCGGTCGACGAAGATCGCGCCGCTTTCCTTCTCCACCTCGTACTTGACCGGCTCGGCATCCTTCGGAATTTCGATGATGACGTTGATTTCGTCCGGCACGTTGCGACCGGCGGAGACGAGGTGCAGACCCATGGAATATCCTTGGCGATGAAGGGGGAAAGAAGGTTCGCAAGAATACGCCAAACGCTGCTGCGACGCAGCAACGATGGGCCCGCCACGGCGGTGGTCAGGCCTTCTTCGGCTTCTTGTAAGGCCGCTCGCGCAGCCATTTGGTGGCAATCCACTTCTCGCCATCAAGCACCGGCAGACCGGCATGCAGCGAACTCTGGTCGCCGCCTTCGTAGGCGAAATACACGGCCGCGCCACGCCGCGCGGTGACGGTGAGGCCAAGTTCCGGGAACGCCGTGCCGCCGCCTTGCGCGGGCGTGTTCAGGTACATCACCACGCTGGCGATGCGCTGCCCGCCCACCGCGGTGATCGCTTCGTAGCCGGGCTGCTCCGGATCGAACCAGTCGAAGTGCGGCTCGTACTCCTGGCCTGGCAGGTAGTGCAGGATCTGCAGGCCTTCGCCATGGTTCGCCGGCACGCCGAGCAGGGTAGCCAGGCGCTGCTCGATGCGGCCGACCAGCGGCATTTCGTTCAAGGTGAAGAACATGCCCTCGCTGGTGCGTCGCCGGTCCACCTGATGACGGCCCTCGCTGTCGACGGTGAGCGCGCGCTGCAGCCGCGGCCGCGCCAGCGCGATCAGTTCGTCGCACTCCGGCCCGCTGAGGATGTTCTCCAGCACCCGCAATGCCGGCACGTCGACGCTGAGCGAGACGCCGACGGCGTGCCCGTCGATGCAGACTTCCGGCGCCTCGGGGTGTTTCGTGCGCAGTCCCTGCGGCGATCCCTTGGCAGTGCTGGCGAGCAACGTCGCCAGCGGCAGCTTCAGCACCTCGGCGACGATGCTGCGGCTCTGCCGCGGGTCGTAGCCGCTCTCCTTCAGCAGCCGCAGCACCTCCGGCACGCCATGCCCGGCCCGGGTCGTGGCCAGAATCCATTCGCGCAGTTCGGGGCTGATGGTGGTGCGTGGGTGCATGGCGATGGGGAAGGGTGACGGATCACGAAAGCTTACTTCAGGCCACCCCGCCATACGACGCGAGCCGGCAGATGCCGGCTCGCGGATGCTGCGTGGCGGCGACGGATCGCCCTACTTCAGCTGGTCCCACAAAAAGTCGTAGGCCACCGCGTGCATGTGCGCGGACTGCTGGTTGTCCGCGCCGGCGCCGTGGCCGCCTTCGAGGTTTTCGTAGAACCATACGTCCGGGTGGCCCTGCGCCTGCATCTTCGCGGCCATCTTGCGCGCCTGCACCGGGCCGACGCGGTCGTCGCTGGTGGCGGTGTAGAACAGCACCGGCGGGTAGTGGCTGTCCTTCTTCACGTTCTGGTACGGCGAGAAGGTCTTGATGAAGTTCCAGTCCGGCGTGTCCGGATTGCCGTATTCGGCCATCCACGAGGCGCCGGCGGACAGGTGGATGTAGCGCTTCATGTCCAGCAACGGCACTTCGCAGGCGATCGCGCCGAACAGCTGCGGATACATCGTGAGCATGTTGCCCATCAGCAGGCCGCCGTTGCTGCCGCCTTCGGCGCCGAGGTGCTTCGCCGAGGTGACGCCGCGCCGGACCAGGTCCTCGGCCACCGCGGCGAAGTCCTCGTACGCGCGCGGACGGTTCGCCTTCAGCGCAGCCTGATGCCACTGCGGGCCGTACTCGCCGCCGCCGCGGATGTTGGCGATCACGTAGACGCCGCCACGCTCGAGCCAGGCACGGCCGACGCTGCCGCTGTATTGCGGCTGCAGCGAGACCTCGAAGCCGCCGTAGCCGTACAGCAGGGTGCGGTTGGAGCCGTCCAGCTTGAGGTCGTTCGGAGCGATCTCGAAGTACGGCACGCGGGTGCCGTCGGCGGACTTCACGAAGTGCTGGCTGACTGTGAACTTCGCGGCGTCGAAGAATGCCGGCGCCTGCTTGATCGTCTCGGCCGCCGCGCTGCCCAGCACGCCGCGCTGGAGCGACGACGGCGCCAGGAAGCCGGTGACGTCGAGCCAGTACTCGTCGCTGTGGTCGGGGTCGGTGTCGACCACGTTGATCGTGCTCATCGCCGGCGCGCCCGGCATCGCCTCGCGCTTCCAGTCGTCGCCGGGCGTTGCCGTCTGCGGCGGAGTCAGCACCTCCAGCCGGCTCTTGACGTCGTCCATCAGGTTGAGGATCAGGTGATTCCTGGTCCACGCGTACGAGTCCAGCGAGGTATGCGTGTCCGGCTCGAACAGCACGGTGAAATGGCGCTTGCCGGCCATGAAGCTGTCGAGCTGCGTTGCCAGCAGCGCGCCGGCGGGATAGGTGGTGCCGTCGACGGTCCACGGCGAGCGGGTCCGCACCAACAGCCACTCGCGATGGGCGTCGGCCTCCGCATCGGCCGGCACTTCGACGCGGGCCAGCTTGCCCTCGATGCGCTGATACAGGTCGCTGTGATAGAAATCCCTGGCGATGGAAACGAAATCGCGCTCGTAGCCCGGCGTGCGGTCGTGGTAGGCGTTGACCGCGAGGTCGCTCGGCTTGCCCTCGTACACGATGGCGGCCGCCGCCAACGGCGTGCCGCGCTTCCATGCCTTGACGATGCGCGGGTAGCTTGATTCGGTCATCGAGCCGGGACCGAAGTCGGTGCCGACGTAGAGGGTGTTTTCGTCGATCCAGCCGACCTGGCTTTTCGCCACCGGCAACTCGAAGCCACCCTTCACGAACGCCTTGTGCGGAATGCTGAATTCGCGCACCACGGTGGCGTCGCCGCCGTCCGGCGACAGCGAAACCAGGCAGCGTTCGTACGCCGGCTTCAGGCATTCCACGTCCTTGAACACCCAGCGCTTGCCCTCGGCCTTGTTCAGCGCATCGATGTCCAGCAGCACCTCCCACGCCGGCTCGGCCTTGCGGTATTCGGCCAGCGTGGTACGCCGCCAGACGCCGCGCGGATGCGCCTTGTCGCGCCAGAAGTTGTACAGATGGCTGCCCATGCGGTTGACGTAGGGAATGCGCGCCTCCGAGTCGAGTACCTCGAGGATGCTGTCGCGGGTGCGCGTGAATTCGGCGTTGTCGACGAACTGTTTCGCGGTCGCCGTGTTCTGCTGCTTCACCCAGTCCAGCGCACGGGCGCCGTGGATGTCTTCCAGCCACAGGAACGGATCGTCGCTGGTCGGCGTGGCTGCGGGAGCGGGTGTCGTGTCGCGGGCGTGGAGGTCGTTCATGCCCGTTAGTGTGACGCCGAGTGCCAGCATCAGCCAAACCGATTTCATCGTGTACTCCCAGGTGCGCGAGTGAATGCAATGGACATGACGGGCGCGGCCCGTGGTCGATCGAGCGTAACCGCCCGAGCATACGGGCGCGCGTGACTAAAGTCAGGTGGCGGGCCGGAGACAGAAATCCCGCCACGCGGGCGGGATTTCTGTCATTGCGGACGTGTGGCTTACAGCAGCGGAATCAGCAGCAGTGCCACGATGTTGATGATCTTGATCAGCGGGTTCACCGCCGGGCCGGCGGTGTCCTTGTACGGGTCGCCCACGGTGTCGCCGGTGACCGCGGCCTTGTGCGCCTCGGAACCCTTGCCGCCGTGGTGGCCATCTTCGATGTACTTCTTCGCGTTGTCCCAAGCCCCGCCGCCGGTGGTCATCGAGATCGCCACGAACAGGCCGGTGACGATGGTGCCGATCAGCACGCCGCCCAGCGCCTTCGGCCCCAGCAGCAGGCCGACCACGATCGGCACGGCGACCGGCAGCAGCGACGGCACGATCATCTCGCGGATCGCCGACTTGGTCAGCATGTCCACTGCGCGCGAGTATTCCGGCTTGGCGGTGCCGGCCATGATGCCGGGGATGTCGCGGAACTGCCGGCGCACCTCGACCACCACCGCGCCCGCTGCACGACCGACCGCTTCCATCGCCATGGCGCCGAACAGGTACGGGACCAGGCCGCCGATCAGCAGGCCGATGATCACCATGTGATCGGACAGGTCGAAGGTAAGCGTCGTGTACGGCATCCCGGCGGCCAGTGCCTTGGCCGCGCCCATCGCGTCGAGGTTGTGCGTGTAGTCGGCGAACAGCACCAGCGCGGCGAGTGCGGCCGAACCGATCGCGTAACCCTTGGTCACCGCCTTGGTGGTGTTGCCGACCGCATCCAGCGGGTCGGTGACACCGCGCACTTCCGGCGGCAGGTCGGCCATCTCGGCGATGCCGCCGGCGTTGTCGGTGATCGGTCCGTAGGCGTCCAGCGCCACGATCATGCCGGCCATCGACAGCATTGCGGTGGCGGCGATCGCGATGCCGTACAGCTGCCCGAAATGGTAGGCGCCCCAGATCGCGGCACACACCGCGATCACCGGCAGCGCGGTCGATTTCATCGACACGCCAAGACCGGCGATGATGTTGGTGCCGTGCCCGGTGGTGGATGCCTCGGCGATGTGCCGCACCGGCTTGAACTGGGTGCCGGTGTAGTACTCGGTGACCCACACGATCACGCCGGTCAGGACCAGTCCGATCAGTGAGCAGCAGAACAGCTGGCTGGCCGAAATCAGCTGGCCGTCGGCCGTGGTCAGGCCCTGCGGCAGCAGCGCGCCGGTGACAAACCAGAACGCGATCGCCGAGAGCACGGCCGAGGCGATCACGCCCTTGTACAACGCACCCATGATCGAGCCGCCGTCCTTCACCTTGACGAACAGCGTGCCGATGATCGAGGCGATGATGGACACCCCGCCAAGCGCCAGCGGGTACAGCAATGCGTGCGGGTTGCCGGCGAACATCAGCCCGCCCAGCAGCATGGTGGCGATCACCGTCACCGCATAGGTTTCGAACAGGTCGGCCGCCATGCCCGCGCAGTCGCCGACGTTGTCGCCGACGTTGTCGGCGATCACCGCGGGGTTGCGCGGGTCATCCTCGGGGATGCCGGCTTCGACCTTGCCGACCAGATCCGCACCGACGTCCGCACCCTTGGTGAAGATGCCGCCGCCCAGGCGCGCGAAGATCGAGATCAGCGAGCTGCCGAACGCGAAGCCGACCAGCGCGTGCAGCGCCGGCTCGCCGGTGACGCCGAAGTGGCCGAGCACCAGCCAGTAGCCGGCGACGCCGAGCAGGGCCAGTCCGACCACCAGCATGCCGGTGATCGCGCCGCCGCGAAACGCCACGTCCATTGCCGCGCTCAGGCCGCGCCGCGCTGCTTCGGCCGTACGCACGTTGGCGCGCACCGAGACGTTCATGCCGATGTAACCGGCCGCCCCTGACAGCACGGCGCCGAGCAGGAAGCCGATTGCGGTTGGCCAGCTCAGGAAGAATCCGATCAGCAGCAGCAACACCACGCCGACCATGCCGATGGTGGTGTACTGGCGGTTGAGGTAGGCGCGTGCGCCTTCCTGGATGGCCGCCGCAATTTCCTGCATCCGTTCGTTGCCTGGCGATTGCGCCAGGATCCAGCGCGCGGAGAACGCGCCATACAAAACCGCCACCACCGCACACGCAACGACGATCCACCAGCCATACTGCTGCAGCATCGGAGCCTCCCCATGGGTTGTAAGTGGCCGTCCGGAACGGGCGGTCCCGGGGAGTATAGGCAGACGTTGCGGTGCAGGCTGTTGTGCGGCGCAGCGCCGTCCGGCAAACAAAAGGGCCATGCACGAATGCATGGCCCCGATTCGTTCACCTCGGCGCAGACTTATTGCAGCGCAATGTCCAGGATGATGCCGGTGGCGATCGCGACCAGCAGGTAATCATTGTTCGCGCGCACCCAGTGGTAGCCGCGCGGTGGCTGACGCAGGCGGTAATGGCCGTAGTCGCGCACGACATAGGTCGGGCCGTAGTAGTGGTGGCCGCGCTCCCAGCGCGGATGGTTGCCGTGGCGCCGGTAGCCGTCGCGGTACCCGTAGCGGCGGTCATCGTAACGGCGGGTGTCGTAGCGCCGGTAGTCATGACGCCGATCGTCGTGCCGGCGGTAGTCGCCGTGGCGGCCGTCATGGCGTTGATCGGCGTAGCCATGACCCTGGCCGCGGCGGTCGCGGTCGTGACTGTTCTGGCCGGCCAGCGCGAGGCTGCCGGTGGTGAGCAGGGCAAGTGCAATGAGCAGGCGACTGAAGAGTTTCATCTCAGGGCTCCTCCTGGGGTGTCGTGGCCGCAACGGCGCGGCGATCGACCCGGGCAGGATGGATCGTAGGAAGTTGCGGCTGAACGTAGTCCGATATCGGCGAAGCGGTTTCAGGTGGCGCTCAGCTTTGCGAAACCGGTCACGGAACCCGGCCGGTTCAGCGCCGGAACGCGGCCAGCTTTTTCGCCACCGCCACATTCTTCAGCCGCACGTAGCGCGGCAGGCCGTCCTTGCCGTACGGCAGCGGCGCCTCGCCGCGGATCAGTGGCGCCAGGTAACGCCGCGCCGCCGCGGTGATGCCGAAACCGTCGCGGCTGATGAAGTTTTTCGGCATCTTCTTTTCGCGGTTGGCGATTTTCGCCAGCGCTGCCGGCTCGATCTTCCAGCGGTACGGCGCGTCGGCCGTGCGCACGATCACCGGCATCACCGCGTTCATGCCGGCCAGCGCGTAGTCGACCGCGGCCTTGCCGACCGCGTAAGCCTGTTCGGCGTCGACCTGCGAGGCGGCGTGTCGCGCGGAGCGCTGCAGGTAGTCGGGCAGCGCCCAGTGGTACTTGTAGCCGAGATTTTCCTTCACCAGCGCCGCCAGCACCGGCGCCACGCCGCCGAGCTGGCTGTGGCCAAACGCATCGCGCGTACCCGCTTCGGCGAGGAACTGGCCGGCCGCGTTGCGCACGCCTTCGGAGGCGACCACGGTGCACCAGCCCACGCGCTCGACGGTGGCTTTCACTTTCGCCAGGAATGCGGCCTCGTCGAACGCGTTCTCCGGGAACAGGATGATGTGCGGCGGCGCGTCGGCGCCCTCGCTAGCGAGACCGGCGGCGGCGGCGATCCAGCCGGCGTGGCGGCCCATCACTTCGAGGATGAACACCTTGGTCGAGGTCTCGGCCATCGAGGCCACGTCGAGGCTGGCCTCCAGGGTGGAGATCGCGGTGTATTTCGCCACCGACCCGAAGCCGGGGCAGCAGTCGGTGACGGCGAGGTCGTTGTCCACCGTCTTCGGCACGCCGATGCAGCGGATGTCGTAGCCCATCGTCTTGCCCAGCTGCGAAATCTTCAGCGCGGTATCGGCCGAGTCGTTGCCGCCGTTGTAGAGGAACCAGCGGATGTCGTGCGCGCGGAACACCTCGATCAGCCGCTCGTATTCGCTGCGGTTGTCCTCCACCGATTTCAGCTTGTAGCGGCACGAGCCGAACGCGCCGCCGGGGGTGTGGCGCAGCGCGGCGATTGCGGTGGCCGATTCCTTCGAGGTGTCGATCAGTTCCTCGCGCAGCGCGCCGAGGATGCCGTTGCGGGCGGCGTACACCTTCACGCCCTTGCCACGGGCGGCCTCGATCACGCCGGCGGCGGTGGCATTGATCACGGCGGTGACGCCACCGGACTGGGCGTACAGCAGGTTGCCGGTGATGGCGGGCGAACGGCGACTCGGGCTCATGGGATCCTCGATCAGACGGTGCAAGGGTGGCGACGGTTGTCGGCAAATCTTTTTCTGCAACAAGCACTTGGCTTGATACGACGAATGTCTCTGTTTGACGGCACCCGGTGCAGCGGCTAATTTGACGGACAATTCTGTGTGTCGGGCGGGCTGTTGCAGTGTGCGGCGGCCCGCCGAACTTGTGGAGCATTATGCGACTCGTCCTACTTGGTGCGCCCGGCTCGGGCAAAGGTACGCAAGCGGCCCGGCTGAAGGCTGCGCTGGAGGTTCCGCATATCTCGACCGGCGACATGCTGCGCGCCGCCGTCGCCGCCGGCACCGCGATGGGGCTCAAGGCCAAGGCGGTGATGGACGCCGGCCAACTGGTTTCCGACGACATCCTGCTCGGCATGCTGGAAGAGCGTCTCGCCCAGGCCGACGCGAAGGCCGGCTTCATCCTCGACGGTTATCCACGCAACCTGGTCCAGGCCGATGCGCTCGACCATCTGCTGGCCAAGCTTGGCCAGCCGCTGGATGCGGTGGTGAAGCTGGACGTGCCGAACGAGGCGATCATCGGGCGCTGCGAGATCCGCTTCAAGGCCGAAGGCCGCGCTGACGACAACCCGGATACCGTGCGCAAGCGCCTGGCAATCTATGCCGAGCAGACTGCGCCGGTGGCGGACTTCTACGCCAGCCGCGGCAAGCTGCAGGTGGTGGACGGCGTCGGCGAGCTGGCCGAGGTTACCGCGCGGATCGAGCGCGCGCTGCAGAACGAAGCCGCCGCGGCGAACGGCTGAGCACACTACCCGCTCCGCGCAGAGCGGGCTTCAAGGAGCCGCTCACCATGCGTCTGCACATCCTCGGCATCTGCGGCACCTTCATGGGCGGGGTCGCCGCGCTCGCGCGCGAACTGGGCCACACGGTCGAAGGTTCCGACGCGAACGTCTATCCGCCGATGAGCACCCAGCTGGAGGCGTTGGGCATCGGTCTGATGAGCGGCTACACCGCCAAGCACCTGCAGCCGGGGCCTGATCACGCCCAGCCCGACCTGGTGGTGGTCGGCAACGCGATGACCCGCGGCAACCCGGCCGTCGAGTACATGCTCGATGCGCGCCTGCGCTACATCTCCGGTCCGCAGTGGCTGGGCGAGACCGTGCTGGCCGAGCGCGACGTGCTGGCGGTGGCCGGCACCCATGGCAAGACCACTACCACCAGCCTGCTGGCGCATCTGCTCGAGCATGCTTCAAGAGAGCAGGCGGACCTCGCGCCGGGTTTTCTGGTCGGCGGCGTGCCGGGCAATTTCGGTGTGTCGGCGCGGCTCGGGCAGGGCAAGCCGTTTGTCATTGAAGCGGACGAGTACGACACCGCGTTCTTCGACAAGCGCTCGAAGTTCGTGCATTACCACCCGCGCATCGCGATCCTCAACAATCTCGAATACGACCACGCGGACATCTTCCCCGACGTGGCCGCGATCCAGCGCCAGTTCCATCACCTGGTGCGCACCGTGCCGGGCAACGGCCGGCTGATCGTCAACGCGCACGACGAGCGGCTCGCCGAGGTGCTGGCGATGGGTTGCTGGACGCCGGTGGAAACCTTCGGTATCGACCGCGGCGACTGGCAGGCCACGCTGGTCGAAGCGGATGGCTCGGTGTTCACCGTAAGTCACAACGGCGAACCGATCGGTGAGGTGCGCTGGTCGCTGCTGGGCAATCACAGCGTGATGAACGCGCTGTCTGCACTCGCCGCGGCCGCGGCCGCCGGTGCGGATCCGCAGGCGTTGCTGCCGGCGTTCGCCACATTTGAAAGCGTGAAGCGGCGGATGGAGCTGGTCGGTGAAGTGGACGGCGTGCGCGTCTACGACGATTTCGCCCATCACCCCACCGCGATCGCCACCACCTTGGCCGGGCTGCGCGCGAAGGTGGGCGACGCGCGCATCCTGGTGGCGCTGGAACCGCGCTCCAATTCGATGCGCCAGGGTGCGCACGCCGCGGCGCTGGCGCCGTCGCTCGCCGACGCCGATGCGGTGGTGTTCCTGCATCGCCCCGAGCTGTCATGGGATGCCGGCCGCGTCACCGCGGCGCTGGGCGGGCGCGGCGCGACGGCGCCGACGGTCGACGCGCTGATTGCCGCCTTGCGTGCGCAGGCACGACCCGGCGACCAGGTGATCTTCATGTCCAACGGCGGTTTCGAAGCGGCGCCGCGCCGTTTCGTGGAAAGCCTGCGGCAGGCCTGAACCGGGTCGCGGCTGACCGCGGCGCCCGCTCTGGTTACACTCGCCGGATGGTCGCCCAGTCCCAGTCGCCGCTCATAGAGATGCCCCTGTTTCCGCTGGCCTCCGTGCTGTTTCCCGGCGGCCAGCTGCAGTTGCGCATCTTCGAACCGCGCTATCTCGACCTGGTGCGGGAATGCACGCGTCATGGCACCGGCTTCGGCGTGTGCCTGATCCTGCGGGGGCAGGAAGTGGGCGAGTCGGCGGTGCCGGCAGCGATCGGCACGATCGCGCGGATCAGTGATTTCCATCGCGACGACGACGGCCTGCTCGGCATCGTCGCCGAAGGCGGCGCACGTTTTCGTGTCGCGCGCAGTCGGGTGCGCTCCGATGGCCTGCTGCGTGGCGACGTGGAGGTCTGGCCGGACGAGCCGGAGCTGCAGGTGCCGGTGGAGTTTGCGTTGCTGCAGACCATCCTCGAGAGGCTGATCGAGACGATGGCGTCGCACTGGCGGCACGCGCCACGCAGCGCCTACGACGACGCCAGCTGGCTGGGCTTCCGGCTGGCGGAGCTGCTGCCGCTGGATGTTGGCGAGCAGCAGCGCATGCTCGAATTGAACGATCCGCTGCAGCGGCTGGCCGAATTGCGCGACATCCTGCCGCGTTTCCAGAAGCCGTGAACCGGCGGGTCTTACACTGGCATTTTTCGATAGGGTGACGCGCATGGCCGACCTCGCCGGCAAGACCTTGTTCATCAGCGGCGCCTCGCGCGGCATCGGCCTGGCGATCGCGCTGCGCGCGGCCCGCGACGGCGCGAACATCGTGATCGCGGCCAAGAGTGGCGTGCCGAATCCGAAGCTGCCCGGCACCATCCACACCGCGGCGGCGGCGGTCGAGGCTGCCGGCGGGAGGGCGCTGGCGCTGCAGGTGGACATCCGCGAGGAGTCCCAGGTGGTGGCCGCCGCCGCGCAGGCGGCCGAGCAGTTCGGCGGCATCGACATCGTCGTCAACAATGCCAGCGCGATCTGGCTGGCCGGCACCGCCGAGACGCCGATGAAACGCTACGACCTGATGCACCAGGTCAACACCCGCGGCACTTTCCTGGTTACCCAGGCCTGCCTGCCCTACCTGAAGCAGGCGGCCAATCCGCACGTGCTGATGCTGTCGCCGCCGCTCAACCTCGACCCAAAATGGTTTGCGCCGCACACCGCCTACACTATCGCCAAGTACGGCATGAGCCTGTGCGTGCTCGGCATGAGCCCGGAATTTGCGCCGCTGGGCATCGCGGTGAATGCGCTGTGGCCGCGCACGGTGATCGCCACTGCGGCGATCGGCATGATCGACGGCGTGAAGGCCGAGCATTGTCGCAAGCCGGAGATCGTGGCCGACGCCGCCCACGCCATCTTGACCCGCCCGGCACGTGACTACACCGGCCATTTCGCGATCGACGAAGCGGTCCTGCGCGAGGTCGGAGTCACCGATTTCGACGGCTATGCCGTGCAGCCGGGCGCTTCGTTGCTGCCGGACCTGTTCCTGGGCTGATAACCGGAGTCCTCAGACGGAATGAGCCCCGGCACCGATCGGGGGTGTCCACCCACGCCGGTGGATCGTCCAGGAGGCCTGGTTTCTTCACGTATTGCTCGTTTATTGGCGAGTATATGTTGTGACCGCGCTATTGCAGCAGTAGAGGCACAGGATGCGGCTGCAACGCCAGCGGGATCGACAGCCTGCTCAGGTCGCCATCCCGAACCACGACTGCGACTTTGGGGACAGGGGGCAGCGCCATGACGGGCAATCAGGTATCCAGGCGTTGCGTGGTCTGGTTTGGCCAACCGACGGATGAGGAATGCGCCTGTCTGGCAGGGGCTGGCTGGCGCACGAGGATCGGCGACGCGCAGCTGCAGGGCGGCGTGGGCATGCGGCGCGGCGACATCGTGGTGGCCATGGCCGATCTGCGTCGCAGCGACGCATGCACAGTGCGGGCGATGGGCCAGTTGATGGCCGACCACCCGTGGTTGCCTTGGCTTGCTCTGGTTTCCCAGGAGACTGCCGCCGATACGCCGGAGGTGGAGCGTATCCTGCGGGCCAGCGTGGACTTCTTCACCGCACCGGTCGACATGAAGCGCCTGACCGACGTCTTGACGAAATTCGGCAGCGGCTGGGCGCCGGCCACGGAAAAGACGGATATCCCGGGCATCCTGGGCGCGCAAAGTCCGGTGATGTGCGCCACGGTGGCCAGCCTGCGCAAATATGCGCCGGTAGACTTGCCGGTGTTGATCACCGGCGAGACCGGCAGTGGCAAGGAGGTTGCGGCGCGCGCGCTGCATGGCCTGTCGGCGCGTCGCGACCGGCCGTTCGTCGCCATCAATTGCGGTGCGTTGCCGCCGAACCTGGTGCAGTCCGAGCTGTTCGGCCACGAGCGTGGCGCCTTCACCGGCGCGAATGCGCGGCGTATCGGACATTTCGAAGCCGCCTGCGGCGGCACGGTTTTCCTCGACGAGGTCGGCGACCTGCCGCTCGATGCCCAGACCAGCCTGCTGCGCCTGCTGCAGGAAGGCACGCTGGTGCGCGTGGGTTCGAGCCAGCCGATCAAGCTGGACGTGCGCGTGCTGGCCGCCACGCACGTGGACCTGGACTCGGCAGTGGCGCAGGGCAGCTTCCGCGAGGATCTGTACTACCGGCTCAACGTGCTGCGCCTGCACATGCCCGCGCTGCGCGAACGCGGGGGCGACGTCGAACTGCTCGCGCAGAATTTCCTGGATGCGTTCCGTCTGCGCCATCCGGGCCGTGCCCGCACATTCAGCAGCAGCGCGCGGCAGGCCATGCGGGCATTCAACTGGCCCGGCAACGTGCGCGAACTGCTCAATCGGGTGCAGCGTGCCGCGGTCGTCGCCGAGGGCGCGCTGATCGGCGCAGCGGATCTCGATCTGCTCGACGCGCAATCTGCCGTCCCCCTCCGTCCCAGCCTCGGCCTGGCGCGTGTTTCGGCCGAGCGCGAGGCGGTGCTGAACTGTCTGCGCGAAAGCCGCTACAACATCAGCGAATGCGCGCGGCGACTCAACGTGTCGCGGGTCACCGTGTACCGCCTGTGCAAGAAGCACCGGCTGGAACTGGGTGGACTGCGGGGCAACGGCTTCCCCTTTCGCGCGGAACGACCCGCGGCAGGCGTGAACGGCCACCGGTCGCCGGCGACTCAGAACGTGTAGGAAATCTTGAAAGCCAGCGGCATCTGGCGGTTGCGCAGCATCGGGCCGGCCAGTTTGTCGCTGCGCACCTGCTTGAGCACCACGAAGTGGCGGAAACCGCGCACGTCCGTCAGCACCAGTGCCGGCACGCGCAGGGGGCGCGGGGGTTCCTCGTCAATGCGGTAGCCGCGGGCGCGCGTGCCGAGTGATTCCACGTAGTGCTTGACGTCAAGCATGGAGAAGCCGCGCTGTTTCACCAACCCCGCATCGACGACGACGCAGCTGTGGTCACGTCGCAACGATGACTTCCCGTGACTTCGTTCCCTGCGGAAGGAAGTCCCCCCGGCCCGCAGGGGACGGGCCGGGGGGGTTCCGTTGGTGCCCGGCTACAGGTTGCCGGGTTACCGCCCTCGTTAGCCGCTTGCGCGGCTTTCCGTGTCAGTCGCTCCTACCGCCCGGTGGCGGAGGGGCTGCCGTGCCCGGTTGCGCCACGGCCTGCTGGGCGTCGGCGGCAAGCAGGCTGGCTGGCAGCAGCGCACCCAGCGTCAGCACGGTGCAGTCGATGAACCGACGACGGTGGCACGGATACATGATGCTCCCTCTGCATGGGTCCCACGCCGGATGAGCAATCCACGTGCCATGTGCGACAAAGCCCGCCACGGCGCGGTTTGCAGCGATCAGGCCGATTCGAGCCGTGGCGTTGTCGTGTCGTCGCGTATACAGCAGCCACCCGCGTCGGGTGACCGCCTGCGCGTGGCGATGCCCGCCGCAGCTGCGTTGCGATGGGCTGTAACGCGGGCGATACAGTCCATCGGCAGGTGTTACAACAGCAGGCGTGATTGTGTGTGGTCGCGACGTGGCTCTACGATGCGCGCCACCCAACCCCCTGTTGTCCATCCAGCGGCCAGCGCCGCTACCTCGAGAACCCCCATGCACGAACAACCCTCCGCCCTGATCGAACTCGGCAAGCGCTACTGGCTGCCGGTATACAAGCCGCGCGAACTGGTGCTCGACCACGGCAAGGGTGCCCGGGTGTGGGATACCGAAGGGCGCGACTACGTGGATTTCGGCGCCGGCATCGCGGTGAACGCGCTCGGCCACCAGGATCCGGACTTGCTTGCCGCGCTGGTCGCGCAGGCGCACAAGCTCTGGCACAGCAGCAACGTGTTCTACACCGAGCCGCCGCTGCGGCTGGCCGAGGAGCTGGTGCACGCTTCGGGTTTCGCCGAGCGCGTGTTCCTGTGCAACTCGGGCGCCGAGGCGAACGAGGCGGCGATCAAGCTGGTGCGCAAGTGTGCGGCGTCGAAGGGGCGCGCGCCGGAGCAGCGCGGCATCCTCACGTTCAGGGGATCGTTCCACGGCCGCACGCTGGCCACGGTCACCGCCACCGCGCAGCCGAAGTACCAGGCGGGCTACGAGCCGTTGCCGGCAGGTTTCGGCTACGCGGATTTCAACGATGTCGCCGCGCTGGAGGCGGCGTTCGCCACCGGCGACATCGCCGCGGTGATGCTGGAGCCGGTGCAGGGCGAGGGCGGCGTGTTGCCGGCCGCTCCGGGTTTCCTCAAGCGCGTTCGCGAGCTGTGCGATCAGCATGACGCGTTGCTGGTGCTGGACGAGATCCAGTGCGGCATGGGCCGCACCGGAACGCTGTTCGCGCACGCGCACGACGACGTCACGCCGGACATCGTGACCCTGGCCAAGGCGCTCGGCTGCGGCTTTCCGATCGGTGCGATGCTGGCCGGCCCGAAGGTGGCCGAGGTGATGCAGTACGGTGCGCACGGCACCACCTTCGGCGGCAACCCGATGGCCGCCGCGGTCGCCCGTGTCGCGCTGGCCAAGCTGGCCTCGCCGGCGGTGCTGATGAATGTGGAACGGCAGGCGCACGACCTGCGTGCGGGATTGGCCCGGATCAACCACGAACTGCAGCTGTTCGCCGAGGTGCGCGGCCGCGGCCTGATGATCGGCGCGGTGCTGGCCGATGCGTACAGGGGCGAGGCGGGAACGATCCTCGACTGCGCCGCCGCGCATGGCCTGCTGCTGTTGCAGGCCGGGCCGGACGTGCTGCGTTTCGTGCCGCCGCTGACCATCACCGACGAAGAACTGGCCGACGGCCTCACGCGCCTGCATGCAGCCTTGAACGATTTTGCGGCAGGCTGAAGCGAAACCTTCGCCAGCCTTGCCGACCAGGAGGAGCCTCCCGATGAAATACCTGCATAGCATGGTGCGCGTGCGCGATCTCGACGCCTCGCTGCGTTTCTACTGCGAGGGCCTCGGCCTGCGCGAGGTGCGCCGCAAGGAAGTGCCCGAAGGCAAGTACACGTTGGTGTTCCTGTCGGCGCCGGACAGCCCCGAAGCCGAAGTCGAGCTGACGTACAACTGGGGTTCGCAGGAGGACTACGGTTCGGCGCGCAACTTCGGCCACCTGGCGTTCCGCGTCGAGGACATCTACGTCACCTGCGCGCGCCTGCAGGCGATGGGCTGCACCATCCACCGCCCGCCGCGCGACGGCCACATGGCCTTCGTGCGCTCGCCCGACCTGATCTCGATCGAGCTGCTGCAGGAAGGCCACCTGCCGCCGCGCGAGCCGTGGGCGTCGATGCCGAATACCGGCAGCTGGTGAATCAGCCCTTCGCGTCGCGCAGGGCGCCGCGTGCGGCTTCCAGCGTGTCGGCGATGTCCTGGTCGGTGTGCGCGCTGGACATGAAGCCGGCTTCGAATGCCGACGGCGCCAGGTACACGCCGCGCTTCAGCATGCCGTGGAAGAAACGGTTGAACAGCGCGGCATCCGCCACCGTTGCCTGCGCGTAGCTCTGCACCTTTTCGGCGCTGAAGAACAAGCCGAACATGCCGCCCACGCGGTTGGTGCTGAACGCGATGCCTTCGCCGTCGGCCACCGACTGCAGTCCGTCGGTGAGCAGGCGCGTGCGGGCGGCCAGTTTGTCGTGGAACCCGGGTGCCTGGATCAGCTCCAGCATCGCCAAGCCGGCTGCCATTGCCACCGGATTGCCGGAGAGCGTGCCGGCCTGATAGATCGGGCCGCTTGGGGCGATCTGTTCCATCAGTTCGCGGCGGCCACCGTAGGCACCCACCGGCATGCCGCCGCCGATGATCTTGCCGAACGTGGTGAGGTCCGGCGTCACGCCGTAGTGCGCCTGCGCGCCGCCGAGCGCCACGCGGAAACCGGTCATCACTTCGTCGAAGATCAGCAGCACGCCGTGCTGCGTGCACAATTCGCGCAGGCCTTGCAGATAGCCGTCCATCGGCGGGATGCAGTTCATGTTGCCGGCGACCGGCTCGATGATCAGGCCGGCGATCTCGTTGCCCTGTTCGGCGAACAATGCCTTCGCGGCGTCGAGGTCGTTGTACGGCAGGGTCAGGGTGAGGTCGGCATTCGCCTTCGGCACGCCCGGCGAGGTCGGCACGCCGAAGGTCAGCGCGCCGGAGCCGGCCTTGACCAGGAAGCTGTCGCCGTGGCCGTGGTAGCAGCCTTCGAATTTCACGATCTTCGCCCGGCCGGTGGCGCCGCGGGCAAGGCGGATCGCCGACATTGTCGCCTCGGTGCCGGAGTTGACCATGCGCACCATTTCGACCGAGGGAATCAACCGGGTGATCGTCTCGGCCATGGTCACTTCGGCCGGGCAGGGCGTGCCGAACGACAGGCCGTGCTGCACCGCGCGTTCGACCGCCTCGCGCACGGCGGGATGATTGTGACCGACGATCATCGGCCCCCACGAGCCGACGTAGTCGATGTAGCGCGTGCCTTCCACGTCCCACAAGTACGCGGCGTCCGCCCGCGCGGTGAAGAACGGCTCGCCGCCGACCGACTTGAACGCGCGCACCGGCGAGTTCACGCCGCCGGGCATCAGCTTCAGGGCGCGCTGGAAGAGTTCGTGGTTGGTCATCGTGCGGATTCTCGATCGGAGGAGTACAGGTCGGCGAAACGTTGCGCGGCGGCGCGCACATCGGGAGCGGCGAACAGGGCGGCGATCGCCGCCAGATATTCGGCGCCGGCTTCGACCAGCGAAGCGCCATTGTCCGGCGTGATCCCGCCGATCGCCACCCGTGGCACGCCGAGCGCGGCGCTTTGCCTCAGCAAGTCGATCGGGACGCGCGCTGCCAACGGCTTGGTGGGCGAGGGAAAGAACGCGCCGAACGACACGTAGCTGGCGCCGGCGCGCGCGGCCGCCTGCGCACGCGGCAGCGAGCCGTAGCACGACACGCCGACGATCGCGTGTTCGCCCAGCACGGCACGCACGGCGACCGGATCGTCATCGTCGCGGCCCAGATGCACGCCGTCGGCGCCAACGGCCAGAGCCAGCGCGACATCGTGGTCGATGATCAGCGGCACGCCGTGGGCGCGACACAACTGTACGAGCGCCGTCGCTTCGGCGCGGCGTCGTGCCGTGTCGTCGCTCAAGTCGCGGTATTGCAGCAGCCTCGCGCCGCCGGCCAGTGCCTGCGCGACGACGTCGAGCAGATCGGCGCGCGGCCCATCGGTTATGGCGTACAGGCCGCGGCCCGACAGGGGTATGGGCATCTTCAAATCATGGCCTCGCGAGCGTGGTGGAAGGGGTGGCGACGTCGTCGCGCTTTCGTATTGTCGGGCGAGTTGCGAGAATGCTCCATTCCCCAGAGATCCGAAGAAGCCTGATCATGAGCCAGAGTTCCACCGAAACCGCCTTGCGCAAATGGATGTGCGTCGTCTGCGGCTACATCTATGACGAAGCCGTGGGCGTGCCCGACGAAGGCATTCCCGCCGGCACTCGCTGGGAAGACGTGCCCGACACCTGGACCTGCCCGGATTGCGGCACCACCAAGGACGATTTCGAGATGATCGAGCTCGACTGAGCGCCGATTCCTGCCCGCAAACGGCCCGATCCCGTCAGTGCATTGACCGGGCCGCCTGCTCTGATGTTCCTGCGCCCGGCCACGCGGCGCGTCATACGGGGAACATCCCATGCAACAATTCATTCCGTTCGAAGACGACTGGGACGTACTGGAAAATCTTCGTCCCGAAGACCTGATTCCCTATCGTGTCGGCATGCTCGACGCGCCGCGTGCAGCCACTCAGTGCACCGGCCCGATGTCGCCGTCGATCTTCAACGCGTCGCCCAGCTTCGCCCCGATGCGCTGCGCCGTTCCGGCAGACAGCTCCAGCACGTAGATCGCCGGCGCGTCGCTGGGATAGGTCGGGCAAGGATCGGCCTTGCATGGCGGCACGTCCAGTTGCATCGAGACCAGTCGGCGATCCGCATCGAAATAAAGGATGTCCAGCGGGATCAGCGTGTTCTTCATCCAGAACGCCTGCGGCCCGGTGTGGGGAAACACGAACAGCATGCCGTGATCGGGCGCCAGCGTGGTGCGCATCATCAGGCCATGCTGTCGGCTGGCGTCGTCGGTGGCGAGCTCCACCGAGAAACGCTGCCTATGCAGCTCGACTGCCGGCTTTGCGGATTGCGCGGGAGTGCTGCCGGAACAACCGGACAGCAGGAAGAGCAGCGGTGCAATCCATCGTTTCATCGCAGGTACTCGTCGCGGGCGGGAAGACGCGACGGGCAGTGTAGCGCTGCAGTCAACGGTGCTTCTGCGAGAAAAGTGCACGCGCCCCCTTCCCAGATGCGCGGCTCGGCGCTATGATTCTCGCCCCTTCGATGAAGCGCCCTTTCGCGAAGGTTCCACAACACTCCACGCTGAAAAATTTGTTAGCTAAGGGTGTTGACGGTCAAGAAAAGCGATGTAGAATGGGCGGCTCACCCGGGACGAAACGTTGCGGGGTGCAGA
>NZ_BAAAFK010000003.1:0-5156 GCF_039523495.1 Rhodanobacter soli
CCGGAAACGGGATGCAGATCAAGGATCTTTGACAGTGTGCGCAGGTGAATTGTGTGGACGTCTTGTGCTGGAGGGTTACGACCTGTCCAAGCAATGCAAGCGTCCCACCAAGTAAAAAGTCAGTAATGAGTTTTGATTGGTTGGGAAGAACGCTTCAGAAAGATAGATGGCCGAGCCCGCGAGGGTGAGGTTGTCGAAAACTTAAGTGAAGAGTTTGATCCTGGCTCAGATTGAACGCTGGCGGCATGCCTAACACATGCAAGTCGAACGGCAGCACAGCAGTAGCAATACTGTGGGTGGCGAGTGGCGGACGGGTGAGTAATGCATCGGGACCTACCCAGACGTGGGGGATAACCTCGGGAAACCGGGACTAATACCGCATACGTCCTACGGGAGAAAGCGGGGGACCTTCGGGCCTCGCGCGGTTGGACGGACCGATGTGCGATTAGCTAGTTGGTAGGGTAATGGCCTACCAAGGCGACGATCGCTAGCTGGTCTGAGAGGATGATCAGCCACACTGGGACTGAGACACGGCCCAGACTCCTACGGGAGGCAGCAGTGGGGAATATTGGACAATGGGCGCAAGCCTGATCCAGCAATGCCGCGTGTGTGAAGAAGGCCTTCGGGTTGTAAAGCACTTTTATCAGGAACGAAATACCACGGGTTAATAACCTATGGGGCTGACGGTACCTGAGGAATAAGCACCGGCTAACTTCGTGCCAGCAGCCGCGGTAATACGAAGGGTGCAAGCGTTAATCGGAATTACTGGGCGTAAAGGGTGCGTAGGCGGTTGTTTAAGTCTGTCGTGAAATCCCCGGGCTCAACCTGGGAATGGCGATGGATACTGGGCAGCTAGAGTGTGTCAGAGGATGGTGGAATTCCCGGTGTAGCGGTGAAATGCGTAGAGATCGGGAGGAACATCAGTGGCGAAGGCGGCCATCTGGGACAACACTGACGCTGAAGCACGAAAGCGTGGGGAGCAAACAGGATTAGATACCCTGGTAGTCCACGCCCTAAACGATGCGAACTGGATGTTGGTCTCAACTCGGAGATCAGTGTCGAAGCTAACGCGTTAAGTTCGCCGCCTGGGGAGTACGGTCGCAAGACTGAAACTCAAAGGAATTGACGGGGGCCCGCACAAGCGGTGGAGTATGTGGTTTAATTCGATGCAACGCGAAGAACCTTACCTGGCCTTGACATGTCCGGAATCCAGCAGAGATGCAGGAGTGCCTTCGGGAATCGGAACACAGGTGCTGCATGGCTGTCGTCAGCTCGTGTCGTGAGATGTTGGGTTAAGTCCCGCAACGAGCGCAACCCTTGTCCTTAGTTGCCAGCACGTAATGGTGGGAACTCTAAGGAGACTGCCGGTGACAAACCGGAGGAAGGTGGGGATGACGTCAAGTCATCATGGCCCTTACGGCCAGGGCTACACACGTACTACAATGGTCGGTACAGAGGGTTGCAATACCGCGAGGTGGAGCCAATCCCAGAAAGCCGATCCCAGTCCGGATCGGAGTCTGCAACTCGACTCCGTGAAGTCGGAATCGCTAGTAATCGCGGATCAGCTATGCCGCGGTGAATACGTTCCCGGGCCTTGTACACACCGCCCGTCACACCATGGGAGTGGGTTGCTCCAGAAGGCGTTAGTCTAACCGCAAGGAGGACGACGCCCACGGAGTGGTCCATGACTGGGGTGAAGTCGTAACAAGGTAGCCGTATCGGAAGGTGCGGCTGGATCACCTCCTTTCAAGAAATGACGGCGTGAATCTTCACGCAAGACGTCCACACAAGACACCTGTACTTCACGCGAAGATGTTGCTTTACGCAACGTCCTGTTGCGAAGAGCGAAGATCAAGACCGGCCATCCGTGGCCGGACTCTTCATCAACAGCCGCCTCGAGCCCAGGTTCGAGAGAGGCTGGTGTAGGTTCTGGGGCTCGATCTCTGGGTCTGTAGCTCAGGTGGTTAGAGCGCACCCCTGATAAGGGTGAGGCCGGTGGTTCGAGTCCACCCAGACCCACCATTATTCCAAGGATACCTTGGGGCCTTAGCTCAGCTGGGAGAGCACCTGCTTTGCAAGCAGGGGGTCGTCGGTTCGATCCCGACAGGCTCCACCACTCAAGCGTCACGTGAAGTATCAGCACACAAAAGATTTGAAATCGTCCGGCATTGAGGCCGGTGCGATGTTCTTTGAAAACATGTAAACGAGTGACAAGCGTCTTGGTTCGAACCGAACCGAGACAAGTGTTAAGGCACGAAAACGAAGTAACTTGGCTGCACCTGATGAGGGTGCATGCCCCGAGGCGACTTGGGGTTATATGGTCAAGCGACTAAGCGTATACGGTGGATGCCTTGGCAGTCAGAGGCGATGAAGGACGTGGCAGCCTGCGAAAAGTGTCGGGGAGCTGGCAACAAGCTTTGATCCGGCAATGTCCGAATGGGGAAACCCACTCCGCAAGGAGTACTGCATGGTGAATACATAGCCATGCAGGGCGAACCCGGGGAACTGAAATATCTAAGTACCCGGAGGAAAAGAAATCAACCGAGATTCCCTGAGTAGCGACGAGCGAACGGGGACTAGCCCAAAAGCACATTATGTTTTAGTCAAACGGGATGGAAAGCCCGGCCATAGATGGTGATAGCCCAGTCGACGAAAAGGCATTTTGTGTGAAATTGAGTAAGGCGGGGCACGTGAAACCTTGTCTGAACATGGGGGGACCATCCTCCAAGGCTAAATACTACTGACTGACCGATAGCGAACTAGTACCGTGAGGGAAAGGCGAAAAGAACCCCGGAGAGGGGAGTGAAATAGACCCTGAAACCGTATACGTACAAGCAGTGGAAGCCCGCAAGGGTGACTGCGTACCTTTTGTATAATGGGTCAGCGACTTACTGTCAGTGGCAAGCTTAACCGTATAGGGGAGGCGAAGAGAAATCGAGTCTGAATAGGGCGCATAGTCTCTGGCAGTAGACCCGAAACCGAGTGATCTATCCTTGGCCAGGTTGAAGGTGCGGTAACACGCACTGGAGGACCGAACCCACATCTGTTGCAATAGATGGGGATGAGCTGAGGATAGGAGTGAAAGGCTAAACAAACTCGGAGATAGCTGGTTCTCCTCGAAAGCTATTTAGGTAGCGCCTCGGACGAATCTTCCTGGGGGTAGAGCACTGTTATGGCTAGGGGGTCATCGCGACTTACCAAACCATGGCAAACTCCGAATACCAGGACAGACTATCCGGGAGACACACGGCGGGTGCTAACGTCCGTCGTGAAAAGGGAAACAACCCAGACCCGCAGCTAAGGTCCCAAAGTCATAGCTAAGTGGAAAACGATGTGGAAAGGCATAGACAGCCAGGAGGTTGGCTTAGAAGCAGCCATCCTTTAAAGAAAGCGTAATAGCTCACTGGTCGAGTCGGTCTGCGCGGAAGATTTAACGGGGCTAAGCTATGCACCGAAGCTCGGGGTGTGCACATTTATGTGTACGCGGTAGAGGAGCGTTCCGTAAGCCTGTGAAGGTGGATTGTAAAGTCTGCTGGAGGTATCGGAAGTGCGAATGCTGACATGAGTAACGATAATGGGGGTGAAAAGCCCCCACGCCGAAAGCCCAAGGTTTCCTCGCGCAACGTTCATCGGCGCAGGGTGAGTCGGCCCCTAAGGCGAGGCAGAAATGCGTAGTCGATGGGAAGCTGGTTAACATTCCAGCACTTTTCTACAGTGCGATGTGGGGACGGAGAAAGTTAGGTCTACCGGGCGTTGGTTGTCCCGGGGAAAGGCGGTAGGCATGGGTCTTAGGCAAATCCGGGACCCTTTATGCCGAGCACCGAGACGAGTCCTATTGGACGAAGTGACTGATACTACGCTTCCAGGAAAAGCCACTAAGCTTCAGCTGTAGAAAAACCGTACCGTAAACCGACACTGGTAGGCAGGGTGAGAATCCCAAGGCGCTTGAGAGAACTCGGGTGAAGGAACTAGGCAAAATGGCACCGTAACTTCGGGAGAAGGTGCGCCCATCGACGTGGTCACGTGCGTGACTGAGCGTTGATGGGTCGCAGTAACCTGGCCGCTGCGACTGTTTATCAAAAACACAGCACTCTGCAAACACGAAAGTGGACGTATAGGGTGTGACGCCTGCCCGGTGCTGGAAGGTTAATTGATGGGGTCAGCCGCAAGGCGAAGCTCTTGATCGAAGCCCCAGTAAACGGCGGCCGTAACTATAACGGTCCTAAGGTAGCGAAATTCCTTGTCGGGTAAGTTCCGACCTGCACGAATGGCGTAACGACAGCGGCGCTGTCTCCACCCGAGACTCAGTGAAATTGAATTCGCTGTGAAGATGCAGCGTTCCCGCGGCAAGACGGAAAGACCCCGTGAACCTTTACTATAGCTTTACACTGAACGTTGAGTTCTTCTGTGTAGGATAGGTGGGAGGCTTTGAAGCGCAGACGCCAGTTTGCGTGGAGCCATCCTTGAAATACCACCCTGAAGTGCTTGACGTTCTAACCTCGGCCCGTAATCCGGGTCAGGGACCGTGTATGGTGGGTAGTTTGACTGGGGCGGTCTCCTCCCAAAGAGTAACGGAGGAGCACGAAGGTACGCTCAGCGCGGTCGGACATCGCGCACTGTGTGCAATGGCATAAGCGTGCTTGACTGCGAGATCGACGGATCAAGCAGGTACGAAAGTAGGTCATAGTGATCCGGTGGTTCTGTATGGAAGGGCCATCGCTCAACGGATAAAAGGTACTCCGGGGATAACAGGCTGATACCGCCCAAGAGTTCATATCGACGGCGGTGTTTGGCACCTCGATGTCGGCTCATCACATCCTGGGGCTGTAGCCGGTCCCAAGGGTATGGCTGTTCGCCATTTAAAGTGGTACGCGAGCTGGGTTCAGAACGTCGTGAGACAGTTCGGTCCCTATCTGTCGTGGGCGTTGGAGATTTGAGGGGGGCTGCTCCTAGTACGAGAGGACCGGAGTGGACGTTCCGCTGGTGTTCGGGTTGTCATGCCCATGGCATTGCCCGGTAGCTACGAACGGAAGTGATAACCGCTGAAAGCATCTAAGCGGGAAGCACGCCCCAAGATGAGATCTCCCGAGAGCTTGACTCTCCTTAAGGCACCATCAAGACCAGGTGGTTGATAGGTCAGGTGTGGAAGCGCAGCA